>CAWEZD010000001.1:0-259580 GCA_963813465.1 Bryobacterales bacterium
GCGAAAAGCAGCACCCCAACGAGTTTAGCGGAAAGCATAACGTGGGCCCTCATGCGCTGCGTTTACGTAACTGCTTCGCCGGGGCGCAGGTCCGGCGCCGAGTCCTGGACTGAACCCCGTTTGCTTCCCTGAAGCACCCAGCGCATGGCGATCATAACTCCGGAGGCGGTCAGCGCGGGCACCGCGGCGCCCAAGAATAGCTGTTGATTCGACCAATGCCGGCCGAGCAGATCGCCGGCCAGCTCCGGCCCGACGATGGAGCCGATGCGTCCGACACCCAAGCCTGCGCCGAGACCGGTGGAGCGCAGCTCCGTAGGATAGTAGGTTCCGGTGAGAGCGTTCACGCCGGCCTGCCCTCCGGTGACGCCGAAGCCGGAGATAAAGACCATCATGAAGAGCAGCGCCGCGGGCAAGCCCGGAAACCCGATCATCATGATACTCACCGAGGCAACCGCAAAACACGTAGCCAGCACGGGAGCGAACCCGGATCTTCGCACGAACCATCCCAACACCAGCGCTCCCACGAAGCCGCCCACCTGGTTCATGGTGCCGATCAACACCGCAGTCGAAGTTGAAAAGCCGGCGGTCTTGGCGATCGTCGGCAGCCACCCTTGCAGGAAATACAGGTTGAGCAGGTTCATGAAGTAGGCCAGCCAGATCAGCAGAGTCCCGGTGGCGCGGCCTTCGCGGAACAGCTTCCAGAAGCCGAATCCGGGTTTGCCCTGCTCGGGGACAACGAACTCGACGGGGAACTCGCCGGGCTGGACGGCGACAGCCTCGGGGTCGATGCGCTTGAGCCAGGCCGCGATCTTTTCGGGCCGCTTACCCTTCAGCACCAGAAACTGGAGCGACTCGGGAAGCATGAAAATCATGACCACGCCGCCGATCAGGGGCAGCGCTCCGCCGAAATAGAAGATGGATCGCCAGCCGAAATGCGGAATCATCCAACTGGCCAGGAAGCCTCCCAGCGCCGCACCCAAAGTGAATCCGTTGGAGACGATCATCATGGTCACAACTCGCAGGCGGCGCGGCGTATATTCGCTCACGAGCGCCATGGAATTCGGCATGATCGCGCCTAAGCCGATGCCCGCGATGAAGCGGATGATCAGGAGTTGGTCGAGATTCGCAGCCCGCGCCGTGGCGATGGTTGTGAGCGAGAAGAACAGGCAGGAGCCGATGAGGATGGGACGGCGGCCGATCTTATCGGCCAGCATGCTCAGGAAAATGGACCCGACCAGTACGCCCTTCAGCGCGGCGCTGAGCAAGCGTCCGAAGGCAGGGTCGGAGATGTGCCACTCGGGCTTCAGGGCTGGGCCGGCATAGCCCATGGCCTGCACATCAAAGCCGTCCAGCATCAGGCAAACGCCGCAGAGGATGAACAGGCCGATCTGAAATCCGCTGAGTTTTCGCGAGTCGATGAGATCGGAGATGTTGATCTTTGCGGGGGATGGCATGAATGGACCGTATCCATTCTATGTTAGTGCCGATCGGCGACGTAGCCCGGCCGATAGCGCAGCTCGACGTGCTTTCGCGAGGTCGCCAGGCGCAGGTTGTGGAACGATCCGTCTTCCAGGTAATCCTTGGGAGCGAAGGTCAGCAGGTAGCCTTCGCGCGCATCGTCCATCGCGCCGCGAACCAAGGCCGCTACGTCGTTGCTGCCGTAGAATTCCTTACCCCCGGTTTGTTCCGCCATTTCGGTCATGCTGTCGGAGCGCATGGTCAACACGCCCCCGGGGTCAACCGGATAGAGCACAACGTTGGCTGCGCCCAACTCGCGCATCGCCTCCGCCGCTTCCTTATGAAACAATTCCAGCGAAGCGCCTCCGTTAGCGCGTGCCGCGAATTGCGTGGGAACCGGCGTGGTCACCCAAAGCAGACTCTTCTGACCGGGATAGCTCTTCGTGATCTGCGCGATTTGCGTAAGGGCTCGCAGCGTGTCAAGAATCCGGTTGCGTCGATCAAATGCCGCCGCAGCCGGAAAGCTCGTGCTCAGGCGCCCCGGCACCCCGTTCAGCGGCTGTTCTCCCTCATACTTCTCCACAGCGGCCCAGAGTGACGCGTAGTCGGTCGAAAAATCGTGCAACAGATGGAGATCGTCGCCGAGAGCGAAGATGGCGATTCTGTCACCCGGCGGAAGCCTGCCCAACATCTGGGAGACACCATCGCGCGCAGGGCTCTGGTAGTCGAACGGAGTATTGAGGGCGTCCAACACGATGATCGAAAGCCGCTGCGGTTGAAGGTCTGCCGGAGGCTTCGCTTCCGGGCCGCCGGAAATGGGCGCGCCGCCTGGGCCTAATCTCTCAAAGCTGGCGATGGTTTGTTCCACGCCGTTGTCGAACAGCCGCAAATCCGATGCCCGAAGATCGTTCACTGGGGGTTCTGCCAGGTCATGAATTGCCAGCTTGTTCGCGGGGCGGGTCGCGGCGATGGTGATCTGAACCACCCGAGTGCCCGCGCGGAACGCGGGCGGCGGCTCCTGTGCCGGAGCCCGTCCGAACGCCAGCAGCGAGATGGAAGCAGCCAGACCAATACGGGGAATCGTCCGCAGCATTTTATCGGAATTCATCGGGCCCCCTGGGCATCGGACGATGACCCGCAGGTTCCGTTAGGTTACTGGCCGCCGCGGCCTGGCTGCCGGGGCTGTGGTCCGCCGTCGTCGGAGGAGCCGCTGAAAACTTGCAAGCCGCTGGGCAGGATCACTTCGCGCGCGTTGGCGGTGTTGGTGCCGTCCTTGGCGCGGAAGCCGTTGACGGTGACCTCCTGGCCTGCCTTTAAGGAATCCTTCCGCCAGCCTTTCCGATCCAGCTCACTGGGAGCGCCGGTTTCGCACTGCCAGCGCGTGACGTTGCCCTTGTCGTCCTTCACATCAAGGTAGAACCAGCCATGCGGATTCATCCAATCCATTTTGGTGACCACGCCGTGCAGCGTGATCCGGGCGTTCGAGTCGTACTCCGCCGAAAAGGAATGGTGAGCCAGCACAGGCCCTGCCACAGCCAGTAGAGCGCCCGCAATTGAGGAGCCGGTTTCTTGGTCATGCTTCCTGCTTTTTGGCCTCCTGCCTCTGGACGGCTACAATTTTACTTGCGGCTCCGAGAGTGAGTCAACGCGAGCCCACGCGAGCCCACGCCACCGCTTGTCAATGACCCACTCTCTGGTTACCCTGACTAAGAAGGCTTATGAACCTCCTACCGCGTTTAACCGTTGCTTCACGCATCCAGTTGACGTTCGGGCTCATGGCCGTCTTGTGCGCTACGAATTTGCTCTGCCAGCAAGCTCCCGCGCCGCCGGCGGCCACGGCATCTCCCGATGCAAGCGGCCTGCCTCAACCCAAGAATTGGACCGCCGCCGAAGATCACCAGAATATGATGGACCAACTCGGCATCAAGGCGCTGCGTCCCGGCCCCAGCGGCACCGAGACGGCGCCCAATCATGCCAACTACGATGAGGCGACGGCGAATCCTTTCCCCAATCTTCCGGAGGCGCTGACGCTGAAAAACGGGAGCAAGGTCACCACCGCCGACATGTGGTTTAAGCAGCGCCGGCCGGAGATCGTGGAGGACTTCGAGCGCGAGGTGCTCGGCCGGATTCCCAAGAACGTCTCGAAGGTATCGTGGACGGTCACCAACACCGTCAACGCGATGGTGGGATCTCATCCGGCGATCGGCAAGCAACTAGTGGGGCATGTTGACAACTCGTCATACCCGGGGATTACCGTCGACATCCAGATGACGCTGGTGACTCCTGCGGATGCGAACGGTCCAGTGCCGGTGATGATGATGTTCGGCGGCGGAGGGCTTCCGGGCGCGGCCGGAGGACGTGGCGGCGCCGGACGCGGCGCTCCGGCTCCCGGCGCGGACCCGCCGTCAACAGAGCAATTGATCGCGGACGGCTGGGGTTATGCCTCCATCAATCCGGCAAGCATCCAAGCCGACAATGGCGCTGGATTAACCAAGGGCATCATCGGACTGGTGAACAAAGGACAGGCTCGCAAGCCGGACGACTGGGGTTCGTTGCGCGCCTGGGCTTGGGGCGCGGCTCGCGGGCTGGATTATCTCGAGACCGATAAAGCGGTGAATGCGAAACAGGTCGGCATCGAAGGTGTTTCGCGATATGGCAAAGCCGCGCTGGTTACGATGGCATTCGAGACGCGATTCGCGGTGGTGCTTGTCGGCTCCTCCGGTGAGGGTGGAGCGAAGCTGCACCGCCGCAATTGGGGCGAGGCGGTAGAAAATCTTACGGGATCCGGCGAATACCACTGGATGGCGGGCAACTTCCTCAAGTATGGGGCGGCGGATGCGACCTTCGGCAGCAAGAATGCGGGCGATATTCCGGTGGATGCGCATGAACTGATCGCGTTGTGCGCGCCGCGCCTCGCCTTCATCAGCTACGGCGTGCCCAAGAAGGGCGACGCGAAATGGCTCGACCATCAGGGCAGCTTCATGGCCGCGATTGCGGCTCAGCCCGTGTTTCGGTTGTTGGGCGCGAAGGACCTGGGCCGATCGGACGACTATCGCACCGAGAAGATGCCGGACGTCAATGCGGGTCTGCTGAACGGTCAGCTCGCATGGCGGCAGCATGATGGCGGCCACACCGATGCACCGAATTGGAAGTACTTTATTCCGTGGGCCGATAGGTTTCTCAAGCACACGCCGCAGGCTCAATGACGGCGGCCGGGAGGCTTTCTCTTTGGATTGCAGCCGGGATCGTCCTGCCTCTAGCGGCGCCCGCGCAGAGCCCGGCCGCAGGGGTCGCGCGAACCGACCCAAACTCCGTCATCGCCCATGCCCAGCTATTAGAAAAAGCCAAGCAGGGCGGCATCGACATCTACTTTGAGGGCGATTCCATCACGCGGCGCTGGGGCGCGAGCGATTTCCCGGAGTTGCTGGCGAATTGGAAACAGAACTTTTTCGGCTGGAATGCGGCGGACTTTGGATGGGGCGCCGATACGATTCAAAACATCCTTTGGAGACTCGACCATGGGGAGCTCGACGGCGTCAACCCGAAGATCATCGTCCTGCTTGGCGGCACGAATAACGTCGGCAATACCACTCCGGCCGGGGGAGACGAGGATAAAGTAGCGGACATCACGAGGGGCGTTCAGGCGATCCTGCACAGCCTGCAAACCAGGGCTCCCAATGCCGTCGTCATCATGATGGGGATCTTTCCGCGCAATGACAATATCGCGGTGATGCCGACGATCGACAAGATCAATGAGAATCTGTTCAGACTTAGCGACGGCAAAAAGCTCCGGTATCTGAACGTCAATGCGAAACTGGCGGATAAAGACGGCAAACTGTTCGCCGGCATGATGAACGCCGGCGACAAGCTGCATCCCACGGTCAAGGGCTACCAAATCTGGGCGGATGCGTTGAAGCCCATCTTCACCGAGCTACTCGGACCGCCCAAGAAAGACGATCATGCGCCGCGCCCCACCGGCGATCCCAGCCGCTCAACAAAGTAAGTAGCAGGCAGCGCTCTGCCCCCCGTGCCGCGCAGCCAGCGGCGGTTGAGAGGCGTTCCGCCACCCTGTCGTCAGGCCGGTGGCAGGATGTCGGCGACGCGGATGCTCTCGGAGCGGCCGGAGAACGAGACTGCCTCCTCGGGCGCATGTAAGAAGGTTTGCCGATATTGAGTGCCGTCCGGTTCGCGATGAACCACAAGCATGCGGCGGTTCAGGTCGAGCACCCAGTATTCGGGGACACCGGCGCGCGCGTAGAGCGTGGCCTTGCGGGACCGGTCGAATGCCGCGGTGGTGTCGGAGACTTCGATCACCAGCAGCATTTCATCGCCGCGGGGATGGCGGCTCTGGTGCTCGATTTTCCGTTCACGGAGGACGGCGACATCAGGCTCCGGCAAACTGCGTTCGCGATCTCCAGGCGCGGCCTCCATGGGGTGCTGCACCCTGATCATGTCCACTTCAAAAAGCCCCGCCAGGCATTTCAAGAGAAGCTGAATGGCGGACACGTGCGGAGGGTTCTGTCCCATCTTGTCGATCAAGTCTCCATCAATCAGTTCGTACCGTTGTCCGGCGAAAACTCCCGTCTCGGCGAGACGATCGACTTCTTCCCGGGTGAAGCGCTTACGCGCGGGAGAGGCCTCGGCGATCTCGGGAATCGGCATGGGCGCGGCGGGCATGATGGACTCCTTCCTTCTTTATCGCAGATTTCCGGGTTGAAAGACAGGCTCGGGGGGAAGGGCGACGAGGCGCCGCCACGCGAAGCCCCCCTTACTCGTTCCTCCCTTACACTGGGGAAGATCATGAGATTCGCGAGGAAGACCGCCATTGTGACCGGCGCGAGCCGGGGAATCGGACGGGCCATCGCGTTGCGGCTGGCGCAGGAAGGCGCCCAAGTGGCGTTGTGCGCGCGCGACGGCGAGGCGCTGAAGCGGGCGGTTCAGGAGATCGAAGGGACAAAGGGCTCGGCCGCGGCGATCGCCCTGGACCTGCGCCAGCCCGAGAATCCGGGGCTGCTCGCCGAATTCGCGGTGAGCCGGTTCGGGGGAATCGATATCGTGGTGAACAACGCGGGAGCGACCAAGCGCGGCGAGTTCGAGACGCTGACGGAGCAAGATTGGGCGGACGGATTCGCTTTGAAGTTTTTCGGCTCAGTGCGGTTGACGCGCGCGGCGTGGCCGCATTTGAAGAAGTCCGCGGGTTCGCTGATCTTCATCTCCGGCATCGGCGGCCGGACGCCGGGGAGAGAATTCAGCATCGGCGGCTCAGTCAACGCCGCGCTGCTCTCTTTCACTAAGGCGATGGCGGAAGCGGGGCTGCGCGACGGCGTGCAGGTGAACGCGATCAATCCGGGGACGATCCGCACGGGACGCTTTGAAACGCGACTCGCTACGTTTGCAGCAGAGCGGAAAATCGCTGTATCCGCGGCGGAGGGAATCTACGTCCAAGAAGAAAATATCAGCCGTGTTGGCGAGCCTGCCGACATCGCCGCGCTGGTTGCGTTCGTGGCCGGCGTGGAGGGGCGTTTTTTGCACGGATCGCTGATCGACATGGACGGGGGCGCGACGAAAACCATCTGATGCTGCTTGAACCATTCCCCAGCGCCAGCTTATGCTTAAAGATTGGGCTTCTTGAAGCCGGGCCATCCCTATACATGAGGAAATCGTGAAGCCGATTATCGCGGCAAGTTTGACGTGTGCGCTTACTTCGCTGGCCTTCGGCCAGCAGCCGCCGGCCCCGACGGAGCCCCCAGCCCAACAACAGAATCCGGCTGCCACCACCGCGCCGCCGGAGATCAGCCCGGACGATCCGGACTACGGCGAGCCGCAGGGGGCGTTTTATTGGCTCACGGGCGGCCCGTCCAAGCTGCTCCCGGGCACCCAGGCCGCGGTTCCGGTGGACGAGAAGTTGGTTTTGCCGAATGCGCGGCCGCGTTCGCCGGGCATCTTTTTCTCGATGCCGGCGGGGAAATTCAATCACCTGGAGCTATCGTATTTTCAGGCGGACGGGGACGGGACCGGATACGCGCCGCTGCCTCTGAGCCTGTTTGGCCAGAATATTCCGCAAGGCTACTTCATCTCCACCAGCTACCGGGTGCGCAACGCCCAGATCGCTTGGAACTACCTGACCTGGCCGGCCCCTCCCGAAGATTCGAAGTGGCGTTTTCGAACCCTTTGGGCCTTCAACTATACCAGCGTCAGCCCGGTGATCGACGCGCCGTTTGACCCCGACCCCAACTTCTCGGCAGCGCACGGCACCAAGAACATTTTCTACCCCGCGTTCGGAATCGCAACGGAGTACATTCCCAGCAAGCACTTCTTTTTCGAGGCGCGCGGGTGGGGTTTCGGGATTCCGCATCATGCCGATATCGGGGACGCGGAGGTGAACGCGGTGGTGCGCTTCAAGCAACTGGAGATTTTTGGAGGATACAAGTTGTTTCACTTCAAGACCTCGCAAAACTCCGACCTATATGTGGTGGAGACGCTGAAGGGACCACTGGCCGGCGTGCGCTGGGTGTTCCGCTAAGAGAACCTCGCACCGGGCATACAAGTTGTGACACACTAATGGAAGTCCCCCCGGTGGCGATTTCCTATGGTCGGCCGAGCTGTTCTCCATTACGTGTTCCTGGAAAAACTCGGAGCCGGCGGCATGGGCGAAATCTTCAAGGCCCAGGACACCAGGCTGAATCGCTTTGTGGCGATCAAGGTATTGACCCGCGCGGCGGTGGGCGATCCCGACCGGCGGCGGCGATTCATCCAGGAGGCTCAGGCCGCCTCCGCGTTGAACCATCCCAACATCATCACCATTCACGACATCGTCAGCGATAGCGGCACGGATTTCATGGTGATGGAGTTCGTGTCCGGCAAGACGCTGGTGGACCTGATTCCCAAGGGCGGCCTGCGGGTGTCGCAGGTGCTCAACTACACCGTGCAGATGGCCGACGCGCTGCAGGCCGCGCACAAAGCCGGCATCGTGCACCGGGATCTGAAGCCGGCCAACGTCATGGTGACGGATTCGGGATTGGTGAAGGTTCTGGATTTCGGGCTGGCCAAGCTGACCGACCGCGGTCCGCTGAACAAGCTCAGCGGACCCAATGACGAGACCCGGACGATGCCGGACGCTCCGTTGACGGTGGAAGGCTCCATCATGGGGACGGTCAGTTATATGTCCCCGGAGCAGGCGCAGGGCAAGAAGGTGGACACGCGCAGCGACATTTTTTCGTTCGGCGTGGTGCTGTACGAGATGGTGACGGGGAAGCGGGCTTTTGAAGGCGACTCGACCCTGACGACGCTGTCGGCGATTCTGCGCGATGACGTGCGGCCGGTGGCCGAATTGGCTCCCGACGCTCCGCCGCAACTCGAGCTGGTGATCCGGCGGTGCCTCCGCAAGACTCCGGACGAACGTTGGCAGACCATGCAGGACGTGCAGATGGCGCTGGCCGCGCTGAAGCACGAATCCGATTCCGGAACGCTGTACCGGTCGCCCTCGCATCCGCCGGGCGCCAAAGCCGGAGGAGGGAAAGGGAAGGGCATTCCAGGGCCCGTTCTGGGGGGCGTACTGGGTGGTTTGCTCGCGCTGGGCGCGATTGGCGGAATGGTGTGGTGGAAGCACCATAAAACACCGCCGCCCGCGGAGCAGGCGGTTGCAACCGCTCCCGAATCCAATGCGACAACTGCTCCGGCGCCTGCCCCGCCTGAGCCTCCGCCAGCCGGCGACGAGGCCATGACCAACGACCACGTCGTTCAAATGGTCGAGGCCAAGGTGTCGGCCAATGAGATCATTGCGCAGATCCGGGCTTCCAAGACTACCCAATTCGTCATGACTCCCGCCGAATTGATTCGGCTTGCCAAGGCCGGGGTGCCGGACAACGTCATTGAAACGATGCGCAACCCCAAGCGAGTTGCGGCGAGCGCGCCTGCGCCGGCGGCCCCGAAGTCCACGCCGAAGCAGGAGCCGCCGCCCCAGCAGCCGGCGGTGGTGGCGCAACAACCGCCGCAGCCGGCCCCGGCTCCTCCTCCGCCGACGCCTTCCTCCGCCATCCCCGCGGCCCCGAAGGCTTCCCCGGCGTCTTCCCAGCCCGGCGCGTCCCCACCCGGCAATTCCAAGGCTTCGCCAACGGCTGCGACGGCGAAGATCTCCATCCCGGACGCCACGGGATTCAAAATCGCGCTGGCGGAGGACATCCCGGACAACGCCGACAAAGACCAGCCTGTTCGCTTCACCGTGAGCGAGGACGTACTGGTGCAAGGGAGCGTGGCCATCGCCAAGGGGGCCATCGTCACCGGCGCCATCGCCGATCCGGGGAAGAAGAAATTCCTCGGTGTGGGTGTAGGCAGGATGACCCTCAGGCTCACGGCTGTGGATGCCGCCGATGGACACAAGCTCAACATTCGCGCTCTCCCGACACGGCGCGCCGAAGGATCGGTTCGCGACGTCGACACCGGCAAGTCCAAGCCCAAGGCGGGAGTGGCCGCGAGCGTTGGCACGGAGTACTTCGCCTACACCGACGGCGATCAGACCGTGTCTGTCCGCAAATAGAGAGCCGGAAATAGAGAACCAGGCCGTGCAAGCTTGACAAAGCGGGGAATCCCTTCGATAATTGAAATATTGCAAAAGCGAACTACAGTCGCTCCCGGCGGGGAAAGTGCAGGCTCTCCCGGTCTGGATCTGCAATCCGCACAACTTCTGGGCTATCTTGACACGCTCTTTCGCCGCCTGATGCTGCCTCGCAGAACCGGCGATGAAGGGGCTCTCGAAATTTCGCGAGAAGAAGTTCGCGCGCTGGTCATTCTCGATTCCGGGGAACGTGTCATGATGAGCAGTCTGGCGGAGTCTCTGGCGGTTCCGTTGTCGACCGCCACGCACACCGTGGACCGGCTGGTGGCCAAGGGCCTGGTGCTGCGCAACCGCTCCGAGGAAGATCGCCGGGTAGTGCAGGTGGAGATGAGCGAGTATGGACACAAGCTCCAGGAAGCCTTTCGCGACAAGCGGAAGTTGATGGCGTGCAGTTGGCTGGAGCCGTTAAGCAGCGGCGAGCGCGAGATCTTTCTGGAACTGATGTCCAAAATCACCCGTCTGGCCAAGCCGGTGTCGGAAGACGCCGCTCCGCCCGTGGACAAGCAACGATGATCAGCGTCCGCAATCTGGTGAAGAACTACGGGGATTTCGCGGCCGTCAAGGGCATCTCCTTCGACGTGGCCCAGGGCGAGATTTTCGCATTCCTGGGGCCGAACGGGGCGGGAAAGACCACCACCATCAAGATCCTCACCACTCTGCTCAAGCCCACCAGCGGGCAAGTGGAGCTGGACGGATTAAATCCAGCGGTCCAGCACAACGAGGCGCGCAAGCGTTTCGGAATCGTGTTCCAGGACCCCAGTCTGGATGAAGAGCTGACCGCGTTCGAGAACATGGATTTTCACGGCGTGCTCTACAAAGTGCCCGGCAAGGTCCGCGCCGAGCGCATCGAGAAGCTGCTGAAGTTGTTCGAGTTGTGGGACCGCCGCAACGACTTTGTCAAGCAGTTTTCGGGCGGGATGAAGCGGCGCCTGGAAATTGCGCGAGGCCTGCTGCACACTCCCAAGATCGTGTTCTTGGACGAACCGACGCTGGGTCTGGATCCGCAGACCCGCAACCAGCTCTGGAGCCACGTAAAGAAGCTCAACGAAGAGGAGCGCGTGACCGTGTTCCTGACCACCCACTACATGGAAGAAGCCGAGCGCGTGGCGCACCGCATCGCCATTATCGATCATGGCAAGATCGTGGCCCAGGGAACGGCGGCCGAGCTCAAAGAGCAGACCGGCGCGGATACGCTGGAGAACGCCTTCCTGAAGCTGACCGGCTCCACCATCCGCGAGGAGGAAGCCGGCTCCATCGACCAGATGCGCAATATGGCGCGCATGTTCCGGCAGAAGCGGCGCTGAACGAATGAGCGCGATCTATATTTTGTGGCTGCGCCAGATCAAGCGCTATTTCCGCTCGCGGCCGCGCATCATCGCGTCGCTGGGGCAGCCGCTCCTGTTCCTGCTGGCTCTGGGATTCGGTTTCGGACCCATTTTTCAAAGGGCGGGGCAGGGCAATTATATCCAGTTTCTCGCGCCCGGCGTGATCGGCATGAGCATCCTGTTCACCGCGATCTTCTCCGGCATCGAGCTGATCTGGGACCGCCAGTTCGGGTTCCTGAAGGAGACTCTGGTTGCGCCCGTGCCGCGCATCCTGATCATGGCCGGACGAACCCTTGGCGGAGCCACGGTGGCTCTGTTTCAGGGCCTGGTTGTGGTAATCATTTGCCTGCTGGCCGGATTCCGCGTCACCAGCTTCACGAGCCTGCCGTTTGCGCTCCTGTTCATGGTGCTGGTGGCGGTGATGTTCACGGCGATGGGCACCGCCATTGCTTGCGTACTCTCGGATTTCCAGGGTTTTCAATTGGTGATGAACTTCCTGGTGATGCCCATCTTCTTCCTTTCCGGCGCGCTGTTCCCGCTTACGGGTCTGCCCAAGGCCCTGGAAATCACCGCCGGCCTGGACCCGCTGACCTACGGCGTGGACGGACTCCGCGGAGCGCTGATCGGGGTGGGCCACTTCAGCCCGGCTCTGGACGTGGCCGTTTTGTCGGTGATCGCAGCCGTACTGGTTGCGGCGGGCGCGTATCTGTTCTCGCGGATTCAGCTCTGACCGGGTATCGCGCCTACTTCAGGGGGATGTTCGCGCCGCGTCTTACCCGGCGGCTCACCGGCCTGCTCCTTTGCGACCGCATGGCCGCGATACGCGAGGCTTTGACGCGCGAAGCTTGGACGAGCGACGCTTTGACGAGCGATGTCGCGGCCGCGGCCGAGCCGGCCCCCGACGAGGTTCCATAGGGAATCTGGATCTGGTTCACATCCGCGGCATCGGTGAAAAATTGGACATAGACGTTGTCCCCCGCCACGAGGCCGCTGGTCGGAACTTGCACGTTGATCTGGTACAACCCGGCAAGTCCCGGCGCCAGCCCCGCGAACTGAATTGTGCCGGTGTTGCCTATCGATCCGCTGGTGTAGTCGTTAAAGTAAACCGACAGAATGCCGGCGCCGTTCAGATCCGCCACGCTCAGCGGGGGACTCGACGGCCCCAGCGCCCCATCCGTAATCGTGGGCGTGACCGTGCCCAATCCTGTCAGATACACCGAAATATATTCACCGGGTTGCGCTGGATTGGTGGGAGTAATCACCTGGTAGGTTGCCGCATGCAGGGCGGCGGCGTACCCGATGCCGTCGACACTCGGCTCCCCGGATTGCGTCAGCAGAGTCGGTATTCCGAGCGAGAACGCTCCCGGCGCTGCATCGGTGAGGTACATCTGCACTACATTAGACGGAACCTGATTGTTGGTCACCTGAATGTTCGCCAAGCCGGTCTGGTTGGAAGCGACGGCGTAGGGCACGATCACCGACAACTGCGTCGGACTCACATAGTAAATAGGACAAGGGAGACCGTCGATCGACACGGAGACACCGCCCAGAGTCGCCGGGAACGCCTGTCCGCCCTGCATGAACATGGTCACCGAAGAGAGATTGGCGCCGAACAGCGTGATCAGCTCGCCCGGCGCAAGACTTGCGGTAATGGGCTGGTAACTGGCGGCGTTCACGATTCCAATCGGGTTCAGATAGACGCCCGACCCGGAGAAAGCCGGCGCGTGCATACCCACCACCAGCGAGAAGTACCCGTTGGTCCCGATGGCGACGAATGCCTGTCCCCCATCGCCGAAGATATACTCATACCCGAAGGAGTAATCCGGCGCAGTGGTTCCATCCGAGTTCAGAACGATCTGATCGTCGGATGCCGTAGTCGTAAGAGAGTCCGGCTGGAAAATTCACCCGTTGGTGGACGATTCCGTCCCCGGCGCTGTCGCCGAAGTTGCTGGTTCCTCCATAATATGAGTCTGTTCCGGAGCCCGGAATATCTTCCAAAGCAGCCGTGAAATACAATCCTCCGCTGATGTTGTTCGTGCCTGTAATGGTCAGCGCTTTTATGCCAAAGAAAATATCGTAGCCGCTCGCGGTCCATCCCAGGATGAAGTTGCCGTCGGCGGACTCGAATATGGTCTTGGACCCGACGGTGAATAGCGCGTTCGCCGAGCTCACCCGCGACGGCAGTGGAATCGTCAGGGTGGCACTTCCATCGCTGTTGAAGTTATAGGTCGCGCCCGTGACCGACTGCGTCACGGTGTTGGCGCTCTGGTTGGCCGCCTGTCCGTTCAGGGTGATGGCGCCGAATCCGCCCTGCCCATTGGGGCTCAGCTCGAACAGTGCGTTCATGATCGCACTGGGGCCCGCCCCCTGGAAATCAATCAAGCCCGTCTGATAGGGCGAGGTGAAGCTCGCATTCGTGGGCGGGGTTCCGGCCGGAATGGCGATAACCGGAATGGCGATAAAGATATCGTTCATAATCAAGCCTTCCAGTTCCGATTCTGTCGAGCTCCCCGTATACACGCCCTGCGCCACAGCTCCGTAAATGTAAGCGTTGGGATCGGTCGGATAAAGCGGATTGGCGACGTAGCCGGCTCCGTTGGAGCCGATCGCGTACGTGCCGGTCACGCTCAGAGGCTGTGGCGCGCCGCCCGAAATGGTGTTGTCCACGGTGGTCCCGGTGACCGTATAACGTCCTCCGCCGTTGAACGCGATGGTGCCGAAGCTGGCCGCGATCTCCGCCGGATCGCTGTTTGCATCGACATTCACCACGGCGACATGCCGGAACCGGAAACTGCCATTGAGCAGACCATTGCCGCTAGTGTCCTGAGTCTGACCGGCCGCAACTGCCAGCCCCAAAAGCGCCAGTGCCGCCGCTGGGAACAGGGATTTATTTTGTCTTAAACGCATGAACCCTCTAGATTTAGATTACCCGATGAGGCCCGTCCGTGTTTTTTTCGAAAACGGAGGCTACGTCATTTGAGATGCGCGGGCCGGTAACTTACGTTCCTTCTAATCTGGCGGGTGGGGCAGGTCCGCGACCTGCCATGAGCAGGCCGAAGGCCTGCTCCACAGCTTTTTCCGGTACTCGTACGAGCCCTGGGGTTCGTCAGTGTGGCATAGTGCTACAGCGTCCGGCTTACCGGGAAGCTGTTTCGTATAGCTATCATAAAGTCATGTTTCGAAACCGCCGGCTCTATGCCATTTTTTCGTGTGCGATACTGCTGCTGATCGGCAGCTCCGTTGGACTGATGTCGCAAACGAGCGGCCGCCGTACCCAGGCTCTGATCCACGAAAAAGTGGATGAAAACAAGCTGGTGACGCTGGTGGGGAACACTCGCCCCGAGGCCACCGCGGAGAACGACTTAGGCGCGGTTTCCGACAGTTTTAGCCTGGACCACATGACGCTCCAGCTCAAACGCTCGCAGCAACAGGAACAGGCGCTGGTGCGGTTCATCGCGGAACTTCATAATCCCCAATCCCCCAACTTCCACAAATGGCTGACGGCCGCCGAATTTGGCCGGAACTACGGCCTCGCGGAGTCCGACGTTCAGACCATCACCGGTTGGCTCGAATCGCACGGCCTGACGGTCAACTCGGTCTACCCGAATGGCACGGTAATCGATTTTTCGGGCAATGCCGGTCAAGTGCGGCGCGCGTTTCACACCTCCATTCACTATCTGGTTGTAGCCGGCGTGCGTCACTTCGCCAACGTCAGCGACCCGCGGATTCCGGAGGCGCTGGCCCAGGCCGTGGCAGGCATCGTCGCGCTGCACGATTTCCGGCCGCATAAGATGAGCCGTCCGAAGTATACCGTTACCTCTTTCGGGCAGACCCAACAGCTTGTGGTCCCTGCCGATCTGGCGACGATCTATGACTTCAATCCTTTGTTCGCCAAAGGGATTACCGGCACGGGGCAGAAGGTGGTTGTGCTCGAAGACAGCGAAGTTTACGCTCGGGCGGACTGGGTCACCTTCCGCAGCGCCTTTGGGCTTTCGCAGTACACTTCAGGATCGCTGACCTCGGAGCAACCCGAGCCCCCCAAAGGACCCAGCAATTGCACTGACCCGGGGATCAACCCGGATGATGTGGAGGCCGCCCTGGACGCGGAATGGGCCAGCGCCGCCGCTCCGGGCGCCACCATTGTCGTGGCCGCTTGCAACGAGGGTCCGTTGGTGGCCATGCAGAACCTGGTGAACGCGAGCAGTCCTCCGGCGATCGTAAGCCTGAGCTTCGGCAACTGTGAAGCGGAAAACGGCGATTCCGCGAACGCCTCCATCAACGCGCTGTATCAGCAGGCGGTTGCGGAAGGCGTCTCCGTGTTCGTTGCGGCGGGAGATGAGGGCGCAGCCAGTTGCGACGCCGGAGGATTCACCGCCACACATGGTATCGGCGTTAGCGCCTACGCGTCCACGCCGTACAACGTCGCCGTCGGCGGGACGGACTTTTCCGATGTGTACTCAGGAACCACCGGCACGTATTGGAGCCCGACCAACGACGCCAAAACCTACGGCTCGGCGAAATCTTACATCCCCGAAATTCCGTGGAACGACTCGTGCGCCGGCACTCTGCTCGCCAACTATATGGGTTTTTCCACGGGCTACGGCACGAGCGGTTTTTGCAATAGCGTCACAGCCCAGATGGATGGCTTGGTCTTAGTCGCAGCCGGAAGCGGAGGCCCCAGCAACTGCGCCACCGGAGCTTCTTCGCCCACGGCCTACGGGGTCGCTAACGGCACCTGTCAGGGATACGCCAAGCCTTCGTGGCAGACCGGACTCCCCGGCATCTCCAACGACGGAGTGCGCGACATCCCCGACGTTTCCATGTTCGCTTCGAACAACCCCGTGTGGGGACACTATTCGGTGGTTTGTTTTTCCGACCCATTTAGCGGATCTCCGTGCACCGGGGCGCCCAGCGGTTGGGCCGGTTTCGGCGGGACTTCCGTGGCAGCGCCGGTCATGGCCGGGATTCAGGCTCTGGTGAACCAGAGTGCGGGCGGCCCGCAAGGTAATCCGAATCCTGTGTATTACAAATTGGCCGCGAGCGTGCCCAGCGTGTTCCACAGCATCAGCCAGGGAGACATTGATGTGGATTGCGCCGCACCTTTCAACTGCTACGGTTTTCTCGGAACCGTCGACTACGGCCGCAACGGCCGTATTTTTGACACTACCTGGGGCGGCGCTCTCTCGGTCTCGAACACTTCTTACGCGCCCGCCTACGCCGCCGGCGCATCCTGGAACTTCGCGACCGGAATCGGCAGCGTTGACGCTAATAACCTGGTGACGAACTGGGCCAAGGGTCAGTAGCCGATTACACCTTCGCGTTCCGTATTGCGTGGAAAAGCGGCGCGTATTACGATACGGCTATGCAGACGATTTCACTGAAGCTGCCCGAGGATTCCTGGCCCATCTCGATAGTGAGGCGAAGGCGGGGGGGGGTGACAAAATCCCAGTTCGTGCGGGAGAGCCTGGACGCGGCGTTACGCAAGCCATCGCCGGGCGACCCAGTCTCGTGTTACGACTTGGCCCGCGACCTTGCCGGTACAATGAAGGGCCTGCCTAAGGATCTCGCCGAAAATCCGAAATACATGGAAGGTTTTGGCAAGTGACGAAGGGTCCGGGTCTGCTTGACACCGGGCCGCTGTAAGTTTCCTCGCCTCCGGGCTAAGGCATCACGCGTGGGCTGTCGAGCAATGGAAACGGCTGAGCCCGCCGCTGCTGACATGCGAGCCGGTCCTTACCGAGGCGGCTTTCCTCCTGAAACGGGAGGGCCGCGACACGGATGCGCTGTTTGCCTTGTTGGAGCGGGGAGTGATTCGTATCGCGCTCGCCGTGCGGGACGAACAAGCGGATCTGCGGTCGCTGATGCGCCGCTATCGTAACCGGCCTATGTCGCTGGCGGACGCCTGCCTGGTTCACCTCTCGGAAATCCACGCCGATGGGGAAGTCTTCACGTTGGACTCCGATTTCCGCATCTACCGGCGGCATGGCAACAGAGTTATTCCGGTGCGGATGCCCAATTGAAGCCCCTCTTTTCTAGGCGGAGAATTTCCGACGGAAGAGGCCTAACCCAATCAGGCCCGCGCCGACCAACGAAAACGAAAACGGCTCCGGAACAGCGGATCTTGCAAGGCCGTTACCCGCGACATTTCCCGTTCCGCCATTCGTCCCGACGATATCGGACGTGAAATAGATGCCTTGACTGTTGGTGGTGAAAGCGGTGATAAGGGTGTTCTCGACGGTGAAGTCGATGGGGCCCGGCAAAGGATGGCTAGCGCCGTGCTCGCAGCCGGTGCAGACGATCGAGTAATCGAAACCCCCGAAGGTCGAGGCTGTGTCGGCCCCGCCTGCCGTAAAACCAGAAGTCAGGCCGGTAATCGTAATGGAAGGATCGCCGGAGATGTCAAACTCCAAAGAGTCGCCGGCTCCTGTTTTGACAAATTCGTCGCCGTGGAACAAGGCGACTTGGACATCCGTATTCGCGCCGTCTTGGGTCAATGTCACTTCACCAAACGGCGAGATCCCACAACCTCCGCTACAACCATCCAGGTTCAGGGTGAAAGCCAAGCTAGCATGCGCTGGAGGCGCGAGCGCCAGCAGCGCAACCGCAGCTAGAAAAGCAACTCCCTATTTTGCACCTCTCATTTATCCTCCGATTTCCATTCCAAATACTTCGTGTGATTTCGCTATGCATCATCATCATGTGCGCGGAGTCGCTGCAGGAGAACCGACTAGTAGTCCTGATGGTACTGTTTGTTGAAATAGTACTGTTGGTTAGCTTAGGATGAGTCTATATTTCCAGCGGAGGGGCCGGCATTTGCCGCCGAAGGGCCGGTCATTGAGCGGGGTGACTTGCGCCGTGCCTGAAGCGACCGCACTTCTTCCGGCGTAAGTTCGCGGAATTTACCTATTTCCAGCCCACCCATCCCGATCCCGCCGATCCGTGTCCGGACCAGCTTCAAAACCTTCGCGCCCAGAGCCTCCACCATTCTTCGCACCTGCCGGTTGCGGCCTTCCGTCAGCGTGATCTCGAAGAAGGTGAACCGCGCGGAATCGCGCACCCGCCTCACTTCGGCGGGACGCGTGGGGCTGTCGGAGAGTTGGATGCCTTCGCGCAGGCGCTGGAGCCGCTCATCGGTAAGAAGCTCGGAGGCCTTCACCAGATAGGTTTTGGGAACGTGCGATTGCGGGTCGGTAACGTAGTCTCCGAAGGCAGTGTCATTGGTGATCAGGAGCAAGCCGCTCGAGTCCTGGTCCAGGCGCCCCGCCGGAAACACCCATTCGCGGACGTCTTTCAAGAGGTCGTAGATTGTCGCGCGGTCCTCCGGGTCCTTGTACGTGGTCAGGTAGCCCTTGGGCTTGTACAGCAGCAGGTACACCTTGCGCGCCGCGCGCAGAGGTTTCCCGTCGAAGGTCACTCGATCGCGGGCCGGGTTCACCCATGCGTCGGGAGTCAGGGCCTTCCGGCCATTCACCGCCACACGTCCTTCCGCGATCCAGCGGCGGGCTTCGGTGCGCGAGCCCAATCCGGCTCGGGAGAGAACCCGGTCGAGCGTCTTCGCCTCTATTGTCTTCGTCTCAAATATCTTCTTCAAGTGGCAGTTACAATCTTAACGATGCTGGAGTGCGTTCCGAACTTTTCCGAAGGCAGAGACTTGGCCGTGGTGCGCGAGATCGTGGCCGCAATCGAGAGTGCGCCGGGGGTGCTGCTGCTCGGCTGGGAGTCCGACGCCGATCACAACCGCAGCGTGGCGACCTTCGCCGGTCCCGTGGATGCCGTCGTCGAGGCCGCCGTGCGCGGGGCGGGGAAGGCCGCCGAGCTGATCGATCTGAGCCGTCACCAAGGCCAGCATCCGCGGGTGGGGGCCGCGGACGTGATTCCGTTCGTGCCTTTGGACGAGTTGCCCCAAGATCGATCCAGCATGAACGATGCCGCCGTTGCGGCGCATCGCGCGGGCGCCGAGATCTGGCGCCGCTTCGGCGTCCCCGTATATTTCTACGAAGCCGCGGCGCGAGTCCCAGCGCGGAAGCGTCTCGAAAAAGTTCGCAGACCGGGTTTCGACGGCTCGCTGCCGGATATCGGGACCATTGCAGCCCATCCCACCGCGGGGGCGGTGATGTGCGGCGCGCGCGGGTTTCTGATCGCCTTCAACGCCGACCTGGAAACGGGTGACGTGGAAATTGCCCGCTCCATCGCCCGCCACATTCGCGAATCGTCTGGAGGCTTTCGCGGCGTGAAATCCATCGGACTATATTTGGCCTCGCGAGCCTGCGCGCAAGTCTCGATGAATCTCACCGATTTCGCCGCCACGCCGCTCGACCAGGTTATGGCGGCCATTGACCAAGAGGCCGCGCGGCTGGGGACGCGCGTGCGCTCCTGCGAACTGATCGGTTTTATTCCGCGGCGCGCCTTCGAGCACGCGCCGGCGTTCTTCCGCCGCGCCGCTAATTTCGATGAGTCCCGGATCATCGAAACGCGCCTATCGCAGTTATAACACCAGTTGCTACACTCGAAGTGAGTGCTGGTCACGATCGAATCTCCAACGCCGCGGCCCGCGTGGCTCAAGGCTCCCGCTCCCGCCGGCGACAATTACCACAACTTGAAGCAACTGGTTCGGGACTTGAAGCTCCACACCGTGTGCGAAAGCGCGGCTTGTCCCAACGTGGGCGATTGCTGGAACCGGCGTACCGCGACCTTCATGATCCTGGGCAACGTGTGTACGCGCCGCTGCGGCTTTTGCGCGGTCCAAAAAGGCGGGCCGCTGCCGGTGGATTATGACGAGCCGCGACGCGTGGCCGAGGCTTGCGCCGCACTGGAGCTGAAGTTCGCCGTGGTCACCAGCGTCAATCGCGACGATCGCAAGGACGGCGGCGCGGAATTGTTCGCGCTGACCATCCGGGCTATTCGCCAAAGGCTGCCGGGGTGCGGCGTGGAGGTGCTGGTGCCCGATTTTCAAGGCTCGCACGCGGCCATGGACATGGTGCTCGAAGCCGCGCCCGACATCCTGAATCACAACACCGAAACGGTGCCGAGACTGTATCGCCAAGTGCGCCTGGGCGCGCGCTATGAGCGATCGCTGGATATGCTGGCGCACGTGAAACGCATGTCGCCTTCCACGCCCACCAAGAGCGGTCTGATGCTGGGCCTGGGCGAGACCATCGCGAGGTGCTGGACGTCATGCGCGATCTTCGCGCCGCGCAAGTCGATATTCTGACGCTGGGCCAGTATCTGCGGCCGTCGCCCAAGCACCTGCCCATTTTGCGTTACGTGAGCCTGGATGAATTCGCAGAGCTCAAACGACAGGGCTACGAGATGGGTTTTCGGCACGTGGAAAGCGGTCCGCTGGTGCGGAGCTCCTATCACGCCTCGGACGCGGTTGAGAAATAGGGCGCCTGGATTGTAAACCGCGGGCCCACAGCCGCGTCCTGATATGCTGGGCCTGATGTCCCCGACCTTCCCACGAGCTTTTGCGATTTGTGCGCTGCTATCGCCTGCTCTGATTTCGCCCGCGGGCGCGGACGAAGGGATGTGGCTATTCAACCAGTTCCCCAAGGACGCCGTGCAGGAGAAGTACAATTTCGCGGTAACTCCCGAGTTTTTGGACAACCTGCGGCTGGCCTCGGCGCGCATTCTGGGCGGCTCGGCGTCTTTTGCCTCGTCCACGGGCCTGCTGCTCACCAACCAGCATTTGGTTTCGGGATGTCTGGCCAAACTCAGCACGCCGGCGCACGATTATCGCAAGGAGGGTTTTTACGCCGCCTCCCAGAGCGCGGAGCTGAAGTGCGACGGTCTCGAAGCCAGTGTCCTGTTGGGCCTGGAAGACGTCACGACAAAGGTGAAGGCCGCCGCCAAGGTGAACGCCCCGGCCGCGCAGGCGATGGAGTTGCGCAACGCGGCCATCGCGAAACTTGAAAAGGAATGCGCTGAGAAGCCCGGAGCCCGCTGCTCGGTGGTCAAACTATTTTCAGGCGGCCGTTACGACCTCTATCAATACAAGGTCTACAGCGACATCCGCCTGGTTTTCGCGCCCGAAACCGAACTGGCGCTGTTCGGACGGGAGCGCGACGCCGTCACCTATCTGCGCTACGGCTTGGACGTCGCATTCCTGCGCGCCTATGAAGGCGGCAAGCCGGCCTCCACGCCGCACTATTTCAGATGGAGCGCGCAAGGAGTCAAGTCCGGCGACCTGATCTTCACCGCCGGCAACCCGGAAGTCACCTCGCGCAGCATCACCGCCGCGGAGCTCAAGTACCTGCGCGATTCCGTGCTTCCGTTGACCGTCGCCCGCCTGAAGCCCGCGATTGAACAGCTCGCCACTTTTTCCGCCCAGAGCGACGCCAACCGGCAGGCCGCGGAACCCGTGCTGAGCGGGTTGCTGAATGCCTATAAATCCGCCGCCGGCCGGCTCATCGGCCTGCGCGACGATCGCATGGTCAATCGCAAGACCACGTTCGAAAACAAAATCAAACGGGCCGTGGAAAACGACCCCAAACTGGGGCTCTCCGCCACCAAGGTGTGGGACGACATCTCCATGGCATACCGCTTCTGGACGCCGTTTGAAAAGCCCTACGAGATTCTGGAAGGTTCGCCCGCGCCCGGCTCGATTCTGTTTCACATCGCGCGCGGGCTGGCGCGGGATGGATCGCTCGACCCCGCGCTGGCCACCGCGCCCGTCAACCAGCAGGTGGAGATCATCCTGCTCACGCGTTATCTGGAAGAGATCAAGGCCCTGGGCGATAAGGACGCGCCCGTCAAGGCCGTGCTCAACGGAAAGACCCCCCAGCAGGCCGCTGTAGCCGCGATCATGGGCACCACGCTGAAAGATCCCGCCGAGCGGAGTAAGCTGAAGGGCAACCTGGCGGCCGTGAAGGCCTCCACCGATCCGCTGCTCAAGATGGCGCTGCTGATCGACGATCCCGCCAAGAAGCTGCGCAAGAAGCACGAGGACATCATCGGCTCGCTCGAAGCCACCGCGGAGGACAAGATCGCGGGGTTCCGCTTCAAGCTCTTCGGCGCCGCCGACCCTCCCGACGCCACCGGCACGCCTCGCGTTGAATTTGGAGTTGTGAAGGGCTACACCGACCGGGCCGGCACGCCCGCTCCGTTCGCCACCAGCTTCGGAGGCCTGTACTTCCGCACCAACAATGAGGGTCCCTACCAGGTTCCGCAACACTGGGTCGACCTGAAATCCACGCTGAATCTGGAGACGCCGCTGGATTTCGTGAGCACCTGCGATATCGGCGGCGGAGACTACGGCAGCCCCGCTCTGAATCGCGCGGGTGAGTTGGTCGGTGTCACCTTCGACGGCAACCTGGAGAGCATGCCGGACACGTATTTGTATTCCGACGAACAGGCCCGCGCCGTGCATGTGAGCGTGCAGGGCATCGCCCAGGCGTTGGGCCAGGCGTATAAGGCCACCGCGCTGCTGGCCGAACTGGGCCTATCGCGCTAGCAGCTCCACTCCGGCCACTAGGCAACGACCACTTTGCCCGTCTCCTTGGCAATCCAGGGCTCAATGTACACGGGGCAGTTGATCAGGCTCACGTCTTCATGGCTCAACTCGGCCAGAAACGCCACGCAATGGCGATCCAGCAGCGTCACTTCGCCCAAATCCAGCTCGATGCTTTTGCGCATCCGCCGCGCCCGGTCGATTTCGCGGCGCAATTCGCCCAATCCGACTCCGCTCATGATCCCCGCGAGCGCGACCTTGACCGTTTCCTGGCTCTCCGTGGAGACTGAGATCCTCATGACTCTGCCCTCCATTCTGCGGCATCCTTGGATCAAACGATGCGGTCTAGTGGTCAGGAGTTGCTATGCCGTTCGGCCAATGACATCAAAGGACGACTCTAGGACAGCCCCTGGCAAGCGGATTCCACCGTCGGATAAAAAGAGAAGACTGTGTCCAGTCTTGTTACATGAAAAGAATCGCGCACCGTTCCCGTCGCGCCCGCCAGCCGCATTTTGCCGCCGATCTTGGCCAGGCGCGTGTAGACGTCGATAAAACGCCCGATCCCGGTGGAATCGATGTGCGTGACTCCGCGCAGGTCGAACACCAGGTTCTTTCGGCCGCTGGCGATTAGTTCAGGAACCAGAGCGGCCAGGCTCGCGCTTTCCTGGCCCAGCAGCAGTTTCCCGTTCAGCGTGATTAGCGCCGTCGACGGCTGAATATCCTTACGGTCCAGTGCGAGAGGCATGGCTGCGCGAGAGTTCCTTAGGAGAGTGTAGCACTCGCGCAGGTTCTCCGAAAATACCCGGCTTACTCGATTACTTTGGGCACGATCACCAGAATCAGCGCGTCGCCGGTGCTGTTGATGCTGGATTTGCCGACGACGGTTTTCTGACCGTCGCCGAGGTCAAGATCGGTGTTAATGGAGGCAAACGTGCCATCGTTTCTCATTTTGCCGTCCGGCCCGTACACTGGGGGGCCTTTGAGGACAATACCGAGCCCATCGAGGTGAACCATGTAGGGCTTCTCGGAGGAGACACGCACGCGCGTGTAATTGAAGATGTAGTGAGCAACCTCGAGCCCGGCAGATAGCCCTCTGTGCGCGCGTTTTGCACGTTTCCGCTGCTCCGCCCGCGTAAGATAAACGATTCGGCCAGCTTATAGCCCTTATACGGGAACAGGCTGTGGAGTTGCTTGACGGTGGCGGCGAGATCCTGGGGAACGTCGTCGCCGCCGGGCGTTTGTACGCCGGAGACAAGGTAAACCGTCAGCTCGACATTCTTCACGGCGGACTCGGACGGAGGGATCGGGGCCTGCCCCCAGGCCATCGAACCGGCAGCCGCTGCCGCCAACAGACAAATCGTGCGCTTCATCGGGATTCCTCTTCCTATTGAGGTTCGCAGAATATGGTGACACGTCCGGTGGGGCAGGCGATCATGTCGCCTGCCTCGGCAACGCACGGGCAGGCGGGCGACAAGATCGCCCACCCCACAGCCATGGTCTTCTTGCCTGTCACTGTATTTGGCGAACCTCAGTAATTGTCGATCAACCAATAAATCACCACATTCGGATCGGGTGTCAGCATCTTGATCTTCAGGGGCGGCGGCGCCGGTTCGTTCACAACCCGGGACGGCGCAGGTCTGAGCGGCGGCGTCCGGGGCGCAAGCAGCGCCAATGCAAACAGCGCGGCGGCGGCGGCCCACGGATACAAGCTCCGCCACAGATATACCTGCCTGCGCCGGGGAATCTTCACCGCGAGCCTCGGCAGTTCTTCATTCCGGAGCGATTCCAAAGCCAGTGCGTTCGCCCGCAGATCCTGGCTGAGCGCGCAGCACTCGGCGCATTGGTGCAAATGCTCTTCGACCTCGCCGGAAATCTCGCCTTGAGCTAAGTAGATTTCGCAATCCTGACAGGTCATTGCCGGCTCCTTACATATTTGGCGAGCTTCAGCCGGGCGCTAAACACCTGGCTGCGCACGGTCGCTTCTTCCACTCCCAGAATGCCCGCGACCTCGGCTGTCGAAAGCCCTTCGATGTCGCGCAGAACCACAGCGGCGCGCTCACGCTCCGGGACTGTCCGAAGGCCTTCCGTCACCAGCCGCTTGCGTTCTTCGAGCGCCAGGGCTCGCTCGGGGTCGGGGGCGGGATCGGCCGCGAAATGCGTTCGCGAGCCCAGCTCAACCACCATCTTCCGTCGGCGGTGATGATCGTTGCACACATTCACGGTCACGCGGTACAGCCACGACTTGGGATCGGCGCCGATCCGGTCCCGATTCCGGAACAACCGCAGAAACACCTCTTGCGCGGCGTCCTGAGCGTCTTCCAGGCGTCCCAGCAGGCGATAGGCGACCCGCAGCACCATCCGTTCGTGGGCTGCCACCAGCCCTTCAAACGTCTGCCCGTTGCCCGCGGCTTTGCCGTCAGCGTCCTGCGCGAAGGTCGTCAGTGTTAACTCTCCGGCTGTCACTTCACAAGACAATACGCTTGCGGGACCGGAATCGTTGAGAGGAAAAACACGAAAAGTGTTCACTGGATCGCAATTACATTCTTGATGCCGCCGGTTTTGCCGCTCAGAGGTTCAGCCGCCTGCTCGATGGGGAATCGCCGCGTGATGAGCGAGCGCAGGGCGGCGGGCCATCGTTGCAGAAACACGCTCAGATCGGCGATGGAATCGGCAAAGCTCTGGAGGCTGGCGTTGACGGTCCCGAAGATCACCTGGTTCTTCAGCACGAAATCGCGCATGAGCGTATCGGTGTCCACGCTAATTGGCCCTTTGCGGCCCGGCACTCCGGTAAAGATGAATACGCCGTTGGTTCCCAGGTAGGCCATCGTTTCGAAGGCCAGCGAGGAAGCGCCCACGGCTTCGTAGATCACGTCGATATTGCCCACCGATTCGGCGAGCTGCGCCAGGCTGGCTGTCTCCGCATGCACGAACCTGGCGCCGAAGCCGGCCACCAGATCCTGGAGATCGCCGGCCGCGGGAGTCCGGGAATACACAGTGGTATCGAAGCCTTCCTTCACCAGCTTCATCGCGCCCAGCAAACCCACCGGACCTCCGCCCAGCACCACGGCGCGGAGGCTATTCCGCCCCGCTTCGGCCCAGGGCAACCGCTGTTGCACCTGCCAGAGCTGGGTGACGCCCTTTTCCGAGATGGTCAGCGGTTCCACCAGCACAGCCACGTCGCGCAGCGCCGGCGGGACGGGGTTCAAGTAGCGCTCGTCTTCCACCACGAATTCCGACATGAAGCCGTGAAGCTGGTTGATGCCGCGCTCGGTGAAGCCGCCGGTGTAGCAGAAATCCTGACGGCCCGCCCGGCAGGCGATGCAGCGCGGATCGGAACAGGGACGCCGGACGCTGGGCACCGCCAGATCGCCGGGTTTGAAGCGCGACACCGCTGCGCCGGTCTCGATCACTTCCCCCAGCGATTCATGGCCGATGATGAGATACGGCGAGCCCGGCGGAGGAGTGCCGTAATCGAACGCGACAATCTCCTTGTCCGTTCCGCAGATGCCCACGTCGAGCATGCGCAACGCGACTTCAGTGGGTGCAGCGATCCGAGGCTCGGGATGGTCGATCACGCCGAAACGGCGTTCGGAAGGGAAAACGGCGACGGCCTTCACACCCTCAGTGTAGCGGGCGATTGTAGCCGGTTCGGCCCCAATCGGCGATCGAATCGAGATCGGGTCTCTGCTGATCGTCCAAAGGTCCGGCGATCACAAAGCCCGCGCCCGAGATCGTGTTCACCGCATCGGAGCCTTGCGACGGGTCCATTTCCCAATACCAATCGCGAGGCTGCGGGTTCGCGGCCGTTCCGGTAAACGCCGCAAACAAACGCAGCGGCGTTCCTTGCTCGCCCGCGGCTTCGATAAAACCGGCAGTGTCCCGGTCGTCGGGGAGCTCCAGCACCACCCTGCGTCCGGCGTTGCGCAGAACTTGAAACAGCGCCGCCGCATCCGAGATTGCCTCCGGGTGGTGTAAGACCACCGCCCGCACGGACGGGCAATTTGCCAGCAGGCGCTCGATGGCCGGGACGTCGGAAACGCCGACCCCAATCGCGACATCGACGCCATATTGCGCGGCGGTTTGCGCGACGATCCGCAGCGCGGGGAAGGCCTCCAATTCAGGCGTGGATGCGAAGGTCACTTCCAATCGGTTGAATTTATCGCGAGCCATTTGAGCGAAGTAGCGCTGCCAGAACTCGGTGGAGGCAAACCATGGGGCTTCGGGCTCCGCCGCAACGCGGATCCCCCGCAGCGCCAGCGCGGGCGCGCCATGAGTCAGCTTCAAGCGGCCGGTGGCGCGCATCTGCTCGGCCGCTTCCAGCAATCCGTACATAAGCCCGCGCAGATCGCCGCCGGTGATGTGGGCTCCGCCGGCCGCGAGAGGGGCAATGTGGAAGGTCTCCGGGGCTTCGATGTCAAGTTCCGCCATGATCTTGGGCGGGTACTTGAAGTTGCGGGCGGCGATGGCGGCGTTCAGCTCCGCCATGCCGAAGTCCACCGGACCGGCGAGCGCGGAGCAGGCCACTACAAGCAGCAAGCTAATCGGCAACCGCATGCCAACCTCTTCTCGAAAGATCGCGATAGATAATTGCCAGTCCCACCGCACCCATCGCTAACAAAGCCAGACCTGGGAGAATCTCGTGCAAGAGAAGTTTACCTGTCCCGAAAAGCGCTCCGTAAATCAGCATACAACCAGCGGCCCAATCCAGGAGATTCGAGACGCCGTCGCGCGACGGCTGAATCTCCGGCGCGAGCCTGGCGATGGGTCGCCAGCCCGCCGCCGACGGCCGTGTGCGGCGATAGAACGCGAGCAGGGTTTCCCGCGGCTCCGGCGCGGTGGCGAACGTCACGGCTAGCCACACCGCCGTTGTGATGGCCACGGTGACGATCATGAGCCAGGCGAAGTCGGCGGGCTTATCGGTGTCGAAATGCCAGACCGTTTGCAACGCTACGGACACAACAAACGCCGAGAGCATCGCCGACACTTCGCTCCAGGCGTTGATGCGCCACCAGTACCAGCGCAGCAGCAGCACGCCTCCGGTGCCGGCGCCGGTCGCCAGCAGAAGCTTCCAAGCGCCGGCGATGGAATCGAGATACGAGGTCACCACGGCCGACACCAGCGTTAGGAACACAGTGGCGATCATCGAAGCTCGCACGTAATGCTTCTGCGGGGCGGTGCGGACGACGAAACGGCGGTAAAAGTCGTTGACCAGATAGCTTGCGCCCCAGTTGAGCTGGGTGGCGATGGTGGACATGTACGCTGCGGCGAAGGCGGCGATCATCAGTCCGCGAAGCGACGGCGGCAGAACCAGAATCATGACGCGAACGTAGCCCGTCTCGGGCTTGGCCAGCCCCGGAAACAAAATCAGCGAAGCCAGAGCCACCAGAATCCAGGGCCAGGGCCGTACCGCGTAGTGTGCCACGTTGAACCATAATGTCGCAAGCAGCGAGTGCCTCTCATCGCGGGCGCACAGCATGCGCTGCGCGACGTAGCCTCCGCCGCCCGGCTCGGCGCCGGGATACCACGTGGCCCACCAATTCAGCGAAATGTAAACCAGGAAGGCGATCAGCGGCATCCAGGCGGAGTTCAAATCCGGAACGAAGCTGAGAACCGACCCCTGGGCTCCTCGCGCGGCATCGAGCCGGCTTGCATCAAGCAATGCCAGTTTCTGTTTCATCGCCTCGATGCCGCCCACCGCGCGCACCGCGTACACCGCCAGCACGATAACCATGCCCATTTTGATCACGAATTGAAACATGTCGGTGACCAGCACGCCCCATAGTCCGGAGAGCGTCGAGATGGACGCCGTCAGCGCGATCATGCCCAGGACAACGAGGAGCGCCTGCCGTTCCGTGACGCCCAGCGTCAGCGTCAGGATGTCCACCATGGCCTTGTTGACCCATCCGAGAATAATGCAGTTGATGGGGATGCCCAGATACAACGCGCGGAAGCCGCGCAGGAACGCCGCGGGCTTGCCGGCGTAGCGGATTTCGGCGAATTCGATATCCGTCATGACGCCGGAACGCCGCCACAGGCGCGCGTAGAAGAACACCGTCAGCATGCCGCTGGCGGCGAAGCACCACCACAGCCAGTTGCCCGCGATGCCTCCCACCGCCACCATGCCTGTCACCGCCAGCGGCGTGTCCGCGGCGAACGTGGCCGCGACCATGGACGTCCCGGCCAGCCACCAGGGCACGTTCCGGCCGGAAAGAAAGAATTCATCGACGCTCGATTTGGCGCGTGCGCGGTAATACAGGCCCACGCCGAGGTTGAACGCGAAGTACAGCGCGACGACGGCCCAGTCGAGAGGGGTTAGCTGCACTTAGGACGTATTATAGCGGGCGTGACGCGCCGTCGCCGAGACGCGCAAAGTAAAGTAGATCAACCCGGAGGCCGCGCCTTGAAGTGTCGGTATAATGTATTTACATGGGGCCGGAACCCCGGCATGACTGGGATGAGCACAACGAAGGACACGTCGCCGCGCATCGTGTCGAGCCAGCCGAAGTTGAGGAGGTTTTTGAGAATGATCCCATCCGCATCGGAACGAGAACGGACCCACGAAGCGGCGAGGAGAGGTTCTCGAACTGGGGCATACCAGTACCGGTCGCATTTTGTTCGGGGCGTGGACGCCTCGCGGAAAACGCAAGCGTCCGGTGACGGCTTTCGACGCGAATCGCAAAACTCGCGCCGCATACCAGAGGAGACGCAATGAAGAAAAACAGCAGCAGCACAATTGACGCGGAAAAGGCTTTCGCCGCGGAGGTCTACCGGGACCGTGCCGCGATCAACCGGAAAGCCCACGTGGTTCTGGCATCCGGGTCGCGTCAGATCACGATCCGCCTGGGTAACGACGAGCTTGCACTTGCGAGGCGCCAGGCTGAAGCCAAAGGTCTGAAATACCAGACATACATCAAAATGTTGTTGCACGAAGCGCTCACGCGCAATCGGACGGTGCGATGAGAACTATGCTGGCAGCCTTAAGGTCCAACGTCAGCACGTTGCAGAACTGCACGCGCAGTGACTCGGTTCCATACCCCGCCGGTGTTTCTCGCGGCGAAACCCCCGCGGCGATTTTGGAAAGGTTAGTCTGGAAGAAGGAGGCTCGTACAATGGCTACTCTCGATTGGTCGCAATGCCCCGCCGTAGAGAGTGTGCCGGGGAGACTGAGCGGAGCATGGGTGTTTCGCAATACCCGGATGCCCGTTGCCTCGGTTTTTGAAAACCTCGAATGTGGTTCGAGCATCGAGGAAATCATAGAGCAGTACGACGTGACTCGGGAGCAGATTCAGGCCGTGTTGGAATTTGCCGCCCGCAGCCTTGACGCTCCGCCGGTTCCTGCCGGGGCTGCAAGCATGGCTGATGCGCATCCTCTTTGACCACAACACACCACGCGGCATTGCCCAGCATCTCCCAGGGCATACCGTCGCCAAGGCCAAGGAGCGTGGATGGGATAGGCTCACGAACGGCGACTTGCTGGCCGCGGCTGAAGAGGCCGGTTTCGACCTGCTTCTTACCGCGGACCGGAACATGCGTTATCAACAGAACCTTTCAGGACGCAAAATCGCACTTGTTGTCCTCGGCAAATCACCGTGGCGGCTGGTCCGGGTGCATCTCGATAGAATTGCCGCCGCCGTAAACGCCGCCACGCCTGGCAGCTATGCCGAGGTGGACATACCGTTTCCGTAAACGCCCCCCCTTCCTGCTCCGTCGGGCCAAGCGGCGTTCCGGCGTCGGCCACAAAGAGCCCTTTACGACGCGCGCACGGTAGTACAGGTCCACGCCCAGGTTGAACGCGAAGTACAGCGCGACGACGGCCCAATCGACAGGGCTTAGCTGCACTTAGGACGTATTATAGCGGGCGTGACGCTGTAAAGTAGCGCTTGACAGATGTAAGTGGTACTTTACGGTATGGCCTGATGATTAGGAGCTTTAAGCACCGTGGCCTGAAACGGCTCCATGAGCGCGGCGACCGGAGCGGGATACGCCCTGATCTCGCGGACACGGTTCAGGAAATTCTGACGGTTCTCGATGCAGCGAGATCGCCATATGCTCTTGGTCTTCCGGCTACCGCCTCCACCGGCTCAAGGGCGACTTGAAAGGTCTTTGGTCTGTGACGGTGCGGGCCAATTGGCGCATCATGTTCCGTTTTGAAGGAACGGATACCTTTGAAGTTGAACTAATCGATTACCACTAACGATTGAGGAAAACACACCAATGTCCATGAAAGATCCTGTGCATCCCGGACGTATCGTGCAGCACGCTTGCCTTGATGCTTTGGGGTTGTCGATTTCCGCAGGGGCGAAGATTCTCGGCGTCTCCCGGCAAGCCCTCAACAACGTCGTCACCGGCAAGTCCGGCATCAGCCCGGAGATGGCGATCCGGCTCACCAAGGCGTTTGGCAGCACAGAGGAGACGTGGTTGCGCATGCAGCTTGCCTATGACCTTGCAGAAGCCCGCAAGGGCGCGAGCAAGATCAAGGTCCAGCGTCAGCACGTCGAGGAACTGCACGTGCAGTGACCCGGCTCCATACCCCGGCCTATATTTCGACCGCGCTAATTACTGGCAGGATTCTTGTCCGCGTGGTCGACTACAAGAATCCTGAAACGCGATCTTTCGCGGCTCCAGCTTGAGCCCCAGTTGTTCCTGCAAAGCCGTGAAGATTGACGCGCTCGAACGGCCATCGGCAGGCGCATCGTCCGGTGCCCAGTTCAGCGTGAAGTCGTAAACGCCTTTGATTCCGGTCATGTCCACGACCGGCCGGCCCAGCTCGAAAACGGGTCCAGAGAGCCGGTCAGCGAATCCGGACATGGAAAACGATCGGACGGTCACATGATCCTCGCCGAAGATAAATCGAGTTCCTGGAAATAACGCCTTTTAGGCAGATCTCAGACCTGCCGCTTGTAGCCGTAGCCGCCACCCAGCAGGGTTTCCGGAGGGCTCCCTTCTTCACCGTGTTGGGCGTTCCCCATTCGCTGGCGAGGAGAGTGCTGCCGCGGATCGGGCGCCGAATGATAACCTCTTGCGCCCGACGGCAGCGTGGCGGAACTGGCGCCTGCCGCCCTTTCGTATGGGCCCCGCCGTCTAAGCGGAAGCAGGGCGATGTGCCCGGAGGAAGGAACGTATCTGGCGCACCGCCAGGGGAATCCGCTCCTTGGGCTCCTTCCACGGGAATATGCTCACTTCGGCCTTGGGCGCAAGCATCGCGGCCTCCATGGCGACGGCGTACGGATGCGCGGGGATATCATCCGGCAGGATCAGTACGGGCGTCTGGCACTTGCGCACGAAATCGCGTGTCACGGTGAAGACAAAGTCGGGGTTGGTGCGGTACATCCTGGTCAGAAACTTGTCGACCATCTCTATCGTGATGTCGGGCCGGCGCTTGACCAATTCCGGACCCCAGCCCGTCATATTGTTTTCGTAGAAAAGATCCCGCAACTCCGGACGCGACCCGCTGGGCTGCGCCAGCACGGCTGCGACAATTCGATCGGGCGCCCGCCGCAGGAGGTTCCAGATGAAGGGGCCGCCAATGCAGAAGCCCAGCACCATGAACTTCTCGATGCCCAGGTGGTCCATCAAACCGAGATGGTCATCGGTATAGGAGTCCCACGGCCGGTCGGCCTCGAGCGGGCCGAAGGACTGGCCGCCATTGGCGTTGCGCAGGTCCGACGCGATGCAACGGTACTCTCCCTTGAACTCCTCGATCGGGTTAAAGGGCTGGGTCAAGCCGGAGATCGTCGAATTCAATCCGCCGCCGGGGATGAGCAACAACGGAAAGCCGGAACCAGCCTCCTCAAAATGGATGTGAACGGCGCCTTTTTCGTAGAATGGCATGGCAGATCCTCCTGGCCCAGTCTGCTGAGCAGACACGCGCTGCGCTGCGGCCATCGCCGTCGCCACGGCGCCCGTTGCCAGTATGGTGCGTCTGGTCGAATCCGTAATCGGAGCCCTCCTTGATCCTTGTCATGGCCGGTGCCTGCATTTACACTATCAACAGGATCTTACACCATCAACAAGTGGACAGGGAATGGATTACGACGTAAGCGGAAAGTATCGACAAGGGCGTAAAGCGCCCGTCACATCTCGGTGCTGTCCGACCCGCCTGTGATGATGGTTACCGGGACGCTCGCTTGCCTGGACTGAGGAATAAACCTACTGGCTATCGAACGAAGTGGTCGATGTCCTTGTTATTGTCCTGGCACATGAAATCGATCATTTCTGTGTCGAGTAGGGGCCTCATGTGCAGGGCCACGGTCCAGGGCTGAGTGAATACCTTGGCATCATCGACGGTCACATCGATGTCAAGACTGCCGAAGTTGGGGCGGCGGATGCGCTCCGTAACGCGAGCTTCGCTCGAGAAGAAATTGCCGGCCGTATCGAGCCAGGAATCGTCGCGATAGCCCCCGGATTCAACCACCAGCGTGTCGCCTTCCCAGTGGGCGACCGAGTAACCGTTCCAAGTCGGCAGCATGTCTTCGGGGAGTTGCGACCGTCGAAAAAGACCTGGCGGTAGCTGGCGTTGAACTCGTGAAGGATGACGAGCTGGGTGGCTGTCTGGAAAATCTTTTCGGTTTCAGGGAAGGCCCAAGCTCGCGGGAAGTTGGGGGGCATGCAGTGCGTGTGGGGGTCGATGTAGGCGACGTCCTTGGTGCGGCTCTTGACCAGATCCGCCGCCCAGGATTGGTAGGGAAGGCCGTTTTTGAGGCCCGCCGCGAAGTTCACCAACTGGGGCGTCAAGGGGAGCTCGGTACACTGCACACCCCGCTCCTTGGGGTCGCAGGTCAGGACATCGTGCGGGACCCACATGCCGGAGAAGTCGGGTTTACCGCCGGAAGTCTTGGGCGCCGGGGCGGAGAAGTCCGGTTTACCGTCGCGCGGGCGGGGGATTCCAGGCGTAGGTAAGTTGAGCCACTGAGCAGCAACGGGAACCCCAAGGAAAACGACGAGCCTGATAATTCGCATCCGTGTCATGATACGCCAAGGGCAAGCCGGAACGCCAACGGGAGGGCTCTTTGCGCTTGCGAGAGTCATGTTCGATAACCCCCGTTCCCGAGTGGCATCCCCTCGAAGTATGATGGAACGACGAATCGTAAGGAGTCCAGCCCAAATGAAAGCTAAACTCTCTATTGCTCTGTTCACCATCGCCACTCTGGTGGCGCTAACGTTCGCGCCCGCATCGAAGCCGGGCTTGGCGCAAAGATAAAGGGGGACAGGGCAAAGCCCAGCCACCCGGCCAAGGAAGGCAAGGCGGACAGGGCAGTCGGCCCGTGATCCTTGGGCCGCCCGCGGGAGTGCAGCCTTTGCCAATCGATCTGTTCACCTCAAAGAACTTCTACAAGGATCAGGCGGTTTGGATGGATAAGCGCTATTACCGCTGCAACACGCCCCGCCTTCTATCGGAGATGTGGAACCAGCAACGGATGGGCGACAATCCGCCCGCGTCGGCTTCCTGGGACAACTGCGGCGATGATCTTAAGCGCGAGAGTATTCTGAGCCCGTATCCTTACAAGACCGCGAAAGAACATTACGAAGCGTTGTTGGCGGCCGCAAAGGCCAAGGGAGGCCCGACCGTTTACACGAAAGCAACGGTGCCCGACTGGGATGTGTATTATCAGCGTGACACGCAAGCCGATCACGGCTCCGAATGGATCTGATGAGTCAGCCAAGCACCGACCGTACTCTCGTTGCTCACCCCGGAGTATCAAAGGCGCATGGTGCAGTTGATCTATCACGAAGCGGTGACCAACGCTCCCCAGTGGAACGCGTCTTTCTGCTATCCCGAAGGATTCATCCGGTGGTGGGCGCAGCCTTCGCAGGCGGGAAACTTCCAGCTCACGATGACCACGTGGAATGTTCAGTTCATCTCCGGCATAGCGGACAACTTTCTGCGCCAGGTGATGGTGGGCAAGGAGCAGCACGTGCAGAAGGTCCTTCAGTGGTATGGCGAGACCATCGGATTCTGGGATGGAACCACGTTGGTCACCTGGACGGCAAATATTCAAGGCTGGACGCTGACCCACTCCATGTTCGAAAGCAGCGACAAGATGGAGACAGTAGAAACCTTCAAGCCCGCTTACGACGCCGGCGGTGAGTTCGTGGGCCTTGATCACGAGGCGATATTTTACGATCCGGTCGCCTTCGTCGCGCCGGTTCGCGCGAGCTATCGGTTCGTCCGGCGAGCAACTGCCGGCGATCCCAGCCGCCGTACAGCTACATCGAGTGTTTGAGCAATATCCAGAACGTCAATGGCAGGCCGACGCAGCTCACCCCACGCCGACCCTCGTTACGTGGACTACTATGGCCGGCCGTACCAATTATTTTGGGCCCGGACCGAGTCGCAGCGGAGGCGGAGTCAACGACGATAATACTTCACAATGCGCCCGCGTCTGCGCCATCGTGCATGGCGGCCTGGATGAAAAACGGATATACCGTCTGGACATGAACGGATCCCAGTAATTCCGATAAAAGTCGCCGATCATGATTACTGTGCATTGAGTTTCAAGAACACTCGAAGTATAGTAAGGCGTGAAGAGCGCTATCATGCGGAGGGTACCTGTGGCATTTGCCGTGCTGTTGCCAACTGGCCTGATCGCAGCGGACAGTGTGCGGCCGACGCTGATCGACGAGCTTCGGCCACATGGATTTGGAAGTCACCATTGATGATCCAAAGGCTTATACAAGGCCGTGGTCCGTGCGGATTCCACTTGCCCTCATGGCGGACACGGAGATGATCGAAGACGTGTGCGATAACGAAAAAGACGCGAAGCACATCGCCGCCAAATGAACAGGCTCTCGGATCGGTAGGCTATGAATACATTTGCGTACCTGTTGTCGCGTCTCTGCTCCCAAATGGCTTCGGCGATTTGCCCCGGCTTAAAACGTCAGGCTTCATGAAATTTCCGGCCCGGATCAGGGGCGGCCGCGGAGCGCTTCTCTAGCGATCGAAAGTTCGTCCGTAAACAGATGTGACTTTCCTTGCGTATCCGACGTGTGAGCCATCCCTGGCTGGATTGGCTTCTACCCTCACGTAATCACCGCGCTTGAAGGTGTCAATCTTCCAGCCGTTCGTCATTTGCCGGTTCGGACTGCCCATGTACAACTCCCAAGTCACCGGGTTGCTCTCGTTTTTGACTTCAATATAAAGCCGCACATGGGGATTGCTCCACTCCAGCTTTATGACTGTACCTGTTAGGGTGATCGTTTGTTTCGAGTCAAACTGCCCCTCCAACCCATGATGCGCGAGCACCGCCGTTGGCACGAACAGCAAACTCACGACCGCAATCAAAACAGCTCGCTTGGACCTCATCGCGATACCTCCCAGGATAGACCCTCCATAGCATCGCTCCGTCGTAGCCGTCCACACTGTACCCGCCCGGCTCAACCATGTCAACCACCATATTCTTCCACCATATTCTTCGGGACCTGACAAGGGCGGCTGCCGCAAGAGCTGCGGTTGGCTGGAATCGCCGCGGTGGAAGGTGTCAGGTCCTTAAGCCGCCAAAAAGTTACCTTCTGGTTGTGCCACCATTCGCCCGGAATGCGTCAGCCGGTCCTGCGGTAGACGCGCGCGGCACAGGCAGTCCCATTGTGTTTGCCAATTGCGCCGGATGACGGGCAAACAAGAAGCAATCTGGGCAGTAAGAATCCGGGACGGGTGCTGGCGTTTGCACACGTTACTCACGCGGCGTCCTACTCCGGAGGGCGCCAATCTATCGTGCGGAGGTAGGACGGACGGCTCTACTTCCTGACGTATTTCGTCACGCCCCTCAGTTGTGCTTCCGCTGTATAGATGTTGCCTGCGGCGTCGATGGCGATGCCTTCCCCCATGGCGCCGTCCGGAGAATTTGGCGTCATGTGGGGCGGAATAAACGTCGTCACTTTCCCGTCTTTCAGACTCCCGATACGGATTCCCCTCTGCCAGCCTGGGTGAACCCTTTCGGTCGACTCCGAGTCGGTCGTGTAGATCACGTCGCTCTTGTCGATGGCCAGCCCGCTGGTGCGGCCGAAGTCGTCGTATTCAAGGATAAACTTCCCCGTCTTCGTCAGGACTTGAATGCGATGGTTGTGGCGATCGGCAACGACCAACCGGCCCTTGGAATCGAACTCCAGCGCGTGCGGCGTCCGGAACTCACCAGGCCCTGTTCCTGTTTTGCCGATGACTCTGAGAAACTTCCCGGTCTTGTCGAACACCGAGATTCGCCCGACGAGATTGGGATCTGCCACGTCCGTATGGCTCTCGGCAACGTAGACGTCACCATTGGCCGGGTCGGTCACCACGTCCGTCGGGTCGGTCAGGGCTTCGGGAGGGTTTCCCCTCACGCCCGGCTTCCCCAGCGTCATCAGGACCTTGCCTTCGGGACTGAACTTGACGACAACGCTTCCCTTCTTGTCTTCTCCGGGAAAGTTCTTGAGGTCGTCGGCGCTCGGGGCTCGCGCGTCGGTCACCCACACATTACCCTCTCGATCGACATGGATGCCATGCGGCCACACGAACATCCCGCCGCCAAAGCTCCTGATCTCCTTCCCTGAATCATCAAAATGGTGGACAGGGTTCGCTTTTGTGCCGAGGCAGCCTGGGGTTGTCCCGGGCGAGCATCGGTCAGTCGCCCACACGGACTTGCCATCCCGGTCGATGGCCACGCCGTTGGAACCGCCCCAGGGCCTTCCCTCTACACTCAGACGTGCCCAATCCCTGATGACGCGATAGGGGTTGGCGCCGCTGTTCACGGGCTCCACCTTGTCCGTCTGAACGGTGCCGCCCCGCTGCTGCGCCTGAACGCCGGTTCCTTGCATGGCGACCCAGATGACAATCATCAACGCTGTGAACCCGAATCTCGCAACACCCGATACGGACATCTCGATCCCTCCTTCGCGATCGACGACTTACTTCCAGTTCTGAATGGCCTTGTAGTGCAGGGACTCCGGAGTGAGTTCGGTCAGCTCAATGCGGCCCATATAAGGGTCGGTGATGTTGGCGAGGATCGCTTTCGTATCACTGGTGTTCGTATCACTGACCATCACACCGCTCTTCCTGAACCTCGCGACAGCCTGTGCCGCGTTCTCGACCTGGAGCCCATAATGAGTAAAACCGGCGGGCCGCTCAGCGGTTGCCGGGTTGAGCTCGAGAAATGTGTTCTTGCTGATCTGCATGTAGACCAGCCGTGGCTGCCCCTTCTGGTCGTTGACCCGGAACGCTTCACGGTACCCCATTTTCTGGGTGTAGTACGTAACCGCCTCAGCGATATTTGACACGCTGATTCCAACGTGATTCATCATTACGACACCACCATTGGTGTTCTGCGCCATCCCTACCTGTATTGCCAACCCCGCGAAGAGCCCGGCCGCAAAAAGCATTGCACCACGCATACAGCCTCCTGAAATGGATTCATCAATGGGCCAACCCATTCTGCAACAGGTGGAAAGTCAAAACAAGCAAGGGGGGATCTATGTGAACAGGCGGTCCGGTCGCGTGTTGCGGGTCTTATAAACCCCGCCCCTGTCCCCGGTGCAGTCTCTCGAATGGCTTGGCGACGCAGTGCTGGAGTCGGACCGGACAGAGCAAGGGGCGCGCGAGGAGACCATCAAGCGGTTGCAGGCCCGGCACGATCAGATCGAGGGGCGAATCGAATCCGTATACATGGACAAACTCGATGGGCGCATCACGCAGAAATTCTTCGACCGGAACTCGGGAAATTTGCGTTGTGAGCAAGATGGCCTGCTGCACAAGATCCAAGACATCCCAAAGGCCAGGCCCGTCCCCATAGATCAGGCCGTTGATCTGATACGGCTGACGAGCCGGGCGAGCGAGTTGTTCCTGCGGCAACCTGCCGCGGAGCAACGCCGCTTCCTTCAGCTCGTTGTCGAAAAAGCCACTTGGCAGGAAGGGGCGTTGCGGACGAACCGGTTCGAACCGTTTGAATTGAAATTTGGCGTCCCCAGGGGGATTCGAACCCCCGTTACCGCCGTGAAAGGGCGATGTCCTAGGCCGGGCTAGACGATGGGGACGCAGGGAAAAGTCTATAAAGTCTTCAGGTACGCCAATACGTCGGCGCGTTCCTGATCGGACAGCAGGTCCTCAAATCCTGGCATGCCCGCGGGGCTGCCCTTGTTGATCAACTCCATCACGTTGGCGTCGGTGACCTTTTTCTTATTGTTCAGGTTGGCCCTCTTGAACAATCCTTTCAGGCCCGGGCCCACTTTTGTCTCGGCGCTGTCGGTGTTGTGGCAAACATCGCAATTGGAGGAGAACGTATCCTTGCCCTTGGCCGCGTCACCCGGCTTGGCCGCGCCGGACATTGTCACACTGAACACGGTCATGCTGAACATCGCAGCGCCGGCGAGCAGCGGCCCGGCGCATGCCGAAACACTTCGGTGGTTCCTCATCATAGGCACCCTCGTTTAGTTTACAATCACGGCATATGAGTATCCAAACCGGCGATCGCGCGCCGGAGATCCGCGCGGGCGCGTTTCAGCTCTCCAAGCTCCGCGGCAAGACCGTGGTGATCTTCTTCTTCCCCAAGGCGGACACGCCGGGGTGCACCAAGGAATCCTGCGAATTCCGCGATTTCTCGAAGAAATTCGCGAAGCTGAACGCCGAGATCGTGGGCATCTCGCCGGACCAGAGCGAAGCGCAGGAGCGGTTTGCTTCCAAGTACGGCCTGCCCTTTGCGTTGGTTCCGGACCCCGATCACGCCATCGCCGAAGCCTACGGCGTGTGGAAGGAAAAGAAAAATTATGGGCGCACGTACATGGGCATCGAGCGCACGACGGTGGTGGTGGATCCGCAGGGCAAGGTCGCGAAGATCTTTCCCAAGGTGAGGGTGGACGGGCACGCCGAGAAGGTGCTGGAGTCGCTGGCGTCGTAATCGGGCTGCGGATTAATGTTGCGCCAACGCAAGGAATCCGAGCTACGATAAAGGCATGGCTCAGAACAACTCGGGAAGCTTGGTTTGGTTTGTAGCGGGCGCGGCCATCGGCGCGACGATCACTCTGTTATACGCTCCTCAATCCGGCAAGGACACACGCCGGCTGCTGACAAAGAAGGCGCGGCGCGGAAGCGAAGCTATCGCCGACGTGGGACGCGATGCCCTGGACAAGGGCCGCGACCTCTTTGAAAAGGGCCGGCGCGTGGCGGATGAAGCCGCGGAATTGTTCGAGCGCGGGCGCCGTCTCGTCGAGGGATAAGAGCGAAAGCGGGGACACGATAGCCTGTCCCGCCCGGAACGGTGGGCGACAACACCCGGTTTATCGGGGCGGGAAAGACTATAGTCCGCTTTTCGCAGCATTTAGCCGCATATGGGTTGACAGCAAGGCCCGATTTGGCGTAGAGTAAAGCTTGATCCTGGCTGCTCCGGCAGCACGGCTCTGACACGTAGCCAGAACGCCCCGTCCGCTCAAGCCGATTTCCGATCATCCCCCGTCGGGTACATCACCCTAGCTGTTTGTCCCGCTCTCCGTTGGGAGCGCACGCGTAGGCCTTCGCGAGCCATACGTGTGTCTGCTTGCCGGTGCGCTGTCCGTTTCGCACAACCAGCACCAAAGGAGAACCGCGTGACGTTTACCCCACATCAATTTACCCCACGTCAATTTACCCCACGTCAATTTACCTCACATCAAGAGGAAGACCTCTTGAAGCGAGGTTTCTCGCGGCGGAGTTTTGGCCGTTTGGCAAGCTTTCTCGCCGCCGGCTCGACCCTGCCGTTTTATAACGAGGCCGCCATGGCCCAGCTCTCACAGGTTCGCGGAGCGCCGCCGGACGCGGTCATGATCAACGCCAATGAGAATCCGCTGGGCCCTTGCGCGGAAGCCGCAGAGGCCATGCGCAACATTATCGCCAAGGGCGGGCGCTACAACTACGGCGAAACCGACGATTTCAAATCCACCTTGGCCGAGCAGGAAGGACTGAAGGCGAATTACGTCCAGGCGTTTGCGGGATCGAGCGCGCCGCTGCACCAGGCCGTGCTGGCGTTCACCTCGCCGACCAAGCCGTATGTGATGGCCGACCCGGGCTATGAAGCCGGCGCGAATGCGGCGAAGGTGGTCGGCGCGAAGGTGATCAAAGTTCCGCTGACCAAAAACTACGCGCACGACGTGAAGGCGATGGCGGCGGCGGATTCCAACACGGGCCTGATTTACCTCTGCAATCCCAACAATCCTACCGGGACGCTGACGCCGAAGGAAGACATCGCGTGGCTGGTGAAAAACAAGCCAGCCGGCTGCATCCTGATGATCGACGAGGCCTACACGCACATTTCGGGCGCGCCTTTCAGCACGGAATTCGTGGCCAAGGACGAGGACGTCATCATCCTGCGCACGTTCTCGAAGATCTACGGGATGGCCGGTCTGCGCGCGGGCGCGGCGCTGGCCAAGCAGGAGATCCTCGCCAAGATCGGACAGTGGAGCTCGGGGGCGATGCCCATCACCGGCATGATCGGCGCGAACACCAGCCTGAAGGTGAAGAACCTGGTGCCGGAGCGGCGCAAGATCATCGCCGATGTGCGCAACGATGTGTTCGCGTTCATGGACAAGAACAACTTCAAGTACGTGCCGTCGGTATCGAACAAGTTCATGGCCGATGCGGGCCGTCCCGCCAACGACGTCATCATGGCGCTGCGGATGGAGAAGGTGTACATCGGACGTTCCTGGCCGGTGTGGCCCACGCACGTCCGCGTTTCCATCGGAACGCAGGAGGAAATGAACAAGTTCAAGGCGGCGTACTTGAAGGTGATGAAGGCGTAAGGCTGCTGGCTTGACGCGAGGGGGCGGTTCTGCGGGAACACGAGGACGCAGAGCCGGTCCCCTTGGAGCGCCAAGCGCGCTGGAGAGCCGGCCTGACAACACATGATTCGTCGCACGGGGAAGTATAGCTGGAAGCTGTTTTTCGGGGACTGCGGCGGCGGAGCGATCGCGGCTTTGATCGCTCTGCCGTATGGCCTTTCCATGGCCGCGCTGATGGGGCTGCCGCCCATTTTGGGGATCCTTACGTCGGTGCTGACGGCTCCCGTGATCGCGCTGATGGGACGAAACCCGATGCTGATCGGGGGGACCGGGAGCGTCACGGTTCCGTTTATCGCGGCGGCCGTGCGGAGCCAGGGGATCGGCGGAGCGGCCAAGGTTTCGATCGTCGCGTCGGTGCTGATGATGGCGTTCTGCGTGCTGCGGCTGGGGCGGCACGTGAGCAAGGTGCCGCACGCGGTGGTGGCGGGATTTTCGGCCGGCATCGGCGGGATCATGGTGATCTCGCAACTGAACGTGATTTTCGGAGTGGCCGCGGCGGGCAACGGCAGCGCGGTTTCGCAATTGGTCGAGGTGCTGAGGGAGCTCGGCGGCGCGCGGCTGGCTCCGTTCGTTCTGAGCGGACTTGTGATTGGAGCGGCGGCGCTGTGCGGACGCTTCGCGCCGCGTATTCCCGCTCCGCTGGTGGGCGTCGCGTTGGCGGGCGTCGCGGCCGCGATGTTCCGCTTTCACGAGCCCGAGGTGGGATCGCTAAAGCTCGAACTGCCGCCCTTCGCCGGCTTCGCCTGGAACCCGCAGGACGTGCTGCAAGTGATTCCGTCAGGCTTGGCGCTGGCGTTCGTGACCGCGGTGAACCTGCTGATGACCTCGCGCGTGGTGGAGCATTTCCGCGGCCGCCATCGGCAAATGAAGCGCTCCGACGCCGACGCGGAGCTGGGCGCTTACGGCATCGCCAATCTTTGCGCCGGCATCTTCGGCGCGCCCATGAGCGTGGGGATTCCGGCGCGCAGTCTGGCGGCGGTCCGCTGCGGCGGCACCACGCGCCTGTCCAACCTGCTGCACGCGTTGTTTCTGTTCTTGCTGGTAAAGCTGGGCTCGGGCTATCTGGCTCGCATTCCGCTGGCGGCCCTGGGCGGAGTGACGGCGTGGATGGGTTTCTGCCTGCTCGATTGGAGCGCGTGGCACCGGCTCACGAAAATGCGCCGGATCGACGCCGGAGCGTTTCTGGCGACCGCGGTGAGCGTGCTGTTGGTAAACGCCGTGGCGGCGGTGCTGATCGGATGCTCGCTGTACTTGTTGCAGTATCTAAGGGAACGCGCGCTGGGGGACCGCGCGGTGGCGCTAGGGTCTCGCGCGCAGGCGCTCGATGTCGCCGGGGCTCAGGGGCAACTCTTCCGCCAGTAGCTGCTCCACCGTCAATCCGGGTTTGAACACGCCCTCATGGCTGTGGTCCTTGGCTCCGGTGAGCATGTGCATGAGTTCGTGAGCGAGTACGCGGCCGAGCGCCCTGCCGAGAAGCAAATCGCCCTTCTTGAAATCGCCGCCGTGGAGGCCGGAGCGCACGAAGGCGCCCACCCGGTCGCAGGAGACTTCGCTGAAGGGCTGAATCTGGCCGTCGGTTTCGTAGGTGGAGGCGAGCGGTCCCAGTTCGTCATAGAGAGGCGCCGGCGGCAGTTCGCAGGCTCCATTGAAGCGCACGACGACCAGATCGGCGAAAGAAGCGTTCTGCGCTTCCTCGCGGGATTTCCAATCCAGATGCACTCCGGCGTCCTTGAGTATCCCCTGGGTCTCCTGCTTCATGGCCGCGTCCGATTGCGGGGAATGAGGGCCCTTGAAGTCGAGAATAATGGTGAGGTTGCTGGACTTTACGCCGCTGGCGAACACAGCGGGCAGCGCGGCGAAGAGCAAAGCGGTCAATCGTCCCACACGGGCACAGCGCATATTTCTCACCTTGGAGAACGGCGCCCTGGTACGCACCAGGACACCGGCTACAGTATATACAATCTATCGGCGGTTTGGGGAAAGGTTACAGGGGAGCGGCTCGTCCGCACGGACGAGCACTTCGGCAGGCCGCCGACAAATCAACCGAGTGGCTTCCTTGAGCGGCGCTCTCGGGAGCAGTCTCGACTTGGCCCCGCCGCCAGACCTCCAGACACAAGCCGACTTTTCGAGAGCAATCCGGCATCCATCCTTTCTGTAAAATTAAATAATGGTTATCTCTCGGATCATCGGCAAAGTCACGTAGGGAGCGCCAAGAGTGGTTCAGCTAAAGGACATCTGCGTACTCGACAACGGAGCGCACTTTCAAAGCGTCGATCTGCATATCCATTCCTACGGCGGATCGCATGATGTCAGAGACCCGAACATGACCCCAGAGGCGATCGTCGATTCCGCGGTGGGGCAGGACCTCAGCGTGATCGCGATTACGGACCATAATTCAAACGCAAATGCACAACAAGCGATTGAATATGCCGAAGAGAACTATCCAGGCGTGATTCTTGTCTTGGCCGGCATCGAGATCACGACGGCGCATGGGCATCTGCTCGCGTATTTTGCCCCGGATCGCCAGGGGGAACTTGCAAAGCTGATTTCCCGACTCGATCTGGTCGGGCCGATAGGCGCGGAGAACACCCGAACGGCCAAATCCATGGCCGACACCATAGCGGAAGTTGACAGGCTTGGCGGCATCGCCATCGCGGCCCATATTGATCGGGAAAAAACGGGCTTCGAGCGGTTCGCGCCGGGTTTCCAGAACTGGAAAAAAGACGTTATCACGAGTCCGGGACTCTATGGGCTGGAATGCGACGCCGTTGACGCGCTGATCTGGTACTCCGAGGACGACGAACCTGGATCTGCAGGCGTGGAGCGCAAACGTCCGCTGTTGAGCCGCAAATCGGTACCCGATCTCGCCGCGCGGCACCATCTGGCTCATGTTCAGGGCTCCGATTCTCACTCGATGGATGCATTCGAGCATCAGGACCAAAACAAGCCGTGGACACGGATGAAGCTTGCGGAGCTCAGCTTTGAGGCCTTCCGCATTGCGCTCATTGACCCGACGGCTCGTGTCCGCGCCCGTGCTCTGGTTCCCGGCTCTATTCCCCGTGTTCGGGGGATGGCAATTACCGGGGGTTTTCTGCACGAAGAGAAAATCCACTTCAGCGACAACCTCAATTGCCTGATAGGTGGCCGGGGAACGGGCAAATCCGCAGCCACACGGGCATTGGCGTACGCTTTCGGGATCAATGACGACTTCGGCGATTTCGATAACTGCCCCGATTCCGTCACGGTCTTTTGCGAGGACGAAAACGGAATTCTGTACCGCTATGTCCGGTCGCGCGGCGGCGATATCGAGGTAAAGGCAAAGGAAGATCGGTCCATCAGCGATGTGCCGATAGATGCCTTCCGCATCGAGTATTTCGGGCAGGGCGAACTTGCCAAGGTAGCAGAAGACCCGCTCAAAAATCCCGAACTATTCCAAGAGTTTTTGGACCGCCACACGAACCTGCGGGACCTCATTGAAACCGAAGAATCGCTGGCTACCCGCCTCCGGGAAAACGCTGGAAAACTCAGCCCTCTTGAGAGCGCGTTTCAGCAGTTGGGCGGCAAGAAGAAGTCTCTGGAGGAAATCGAGAAGAAGCTGAAGCTTGCCGAGGAAGGCAATCTCCGTGAGGTCGTCGGGAGGCAGAGCAAGCTGGCATCTGAAAAAACGGTGCGGGAGTCCGTCGAGGCGATTGCGGCTGAGTTCTCAAAAGACTGGAGCCTATCCAGCCTTCACAAGGACCTCGATCAGATCGTGGCTACAGCCGGGACCTGCACCGAAGATGAAGCCCTCAACAGGACCCGCGCTGGGATCAAGGCCGTGCTCTTGAGGAGCAACGCCGCCGTAAAGCAGAAGGAAACCGAACTCAACACCTTGCTGAAGGCCTGTGCGAGGGAACTTACTAGGCTTGCTGCGGAGCTAAAGGTAAGCCATCAGCGAATCGGCGGGGAGGTCGCGGCCAAAATTGCCGATCTGAAGGCGAGGGGACTCGCCACTGACATTCCGGGCTTGGAAATCCTGCTTCGGCAGAAAACGTCGGCAGGAAAGGACATTGCCGCCGTGGAGCAGCGCACAAATGAGCTGCGGCAATGCCGCGAGGAACGGGCGGAGCTTCGGAAGGAGCTGGCGAGAGTACGGGCCGAAATGACAACCCGTCGAAAATCGCAGCTCAAGGGCATTAATGCGAATCTCGGCGCAACAATCAAGGACTACACCATCTTCCTGAGGTACGACGACGCCGGCATCACGACTGAGTTCCGGACCTTCCTACAAGAAAAAATGCATGGGACCTACCTTCAGGACAACGTGATTGGGAATATCTGCGACTGCATCGCACCCTCGGATCTGGCCGACTTGGTCCTAAACAGGAGTGCCCCAAAGATTTCTACCGCTGCGCGTATTTCAGTGGACTGGGCTGAAAAGATCATCGACAAGCTGTGCTATTGGAATATACTTTTGGAACTTCAAGCCCTTGCGAAGCCGCCGAAGCCGATCATCACTGTTCGGACGAAATCAACGCCGCCCAAAGACATTCCTGTCCTGCAGCTCTCGGACGGGCAGCGCCATACCATCCTTCTGACTATCGCGATGCTGGCGGATTCTAACGTTCCGCTGGTGATTGATCAGCCCGAAGACGATCTTGACAATGCGTTCATTTTTTCGAGCATCGTTACGACCCTCCGGGCCATAAAAGAGAAGCGTCAGGTCATCGTCGTAACGCATAACGCAAACATCGCCGTCCTCGGCGACTCCGAGCTCATTCTTCCTATGCACCGGGAGAACGACTGCGGGAAGACAAAAGACCGGGGCTCAATCGACGCGGCCGCGACGAGGCGATGCGTTATTGACATTCTGGAAGGCGGCTCTGATGCCTTCCTGAGGCGGAAGCAAATGTATAACCATTAGGCACGACCGCCCGTTATGACGCGCCACCAGCGTTACTCCCGAGAGACGCGCTCTGTTCCGCCGAATCGTAGCAAATCTGCGCTAGCGTTCGCCTCCTACAGCGCCGCGTCTCCGCGATCGTCGTTGCGGATGCGGATGGCGTCGGCGACTTCGTAGACGAAGATCTTGCCGTCGCCGATCTTGCCGGTGCGGGCGGCGGTGGCCAGGGTGCGGATCACTTCTTCCTGGCGCGCGTCCGCGATGACCATTTCAACTTTCACCTTGGGCAGGAGGTCGACCTGATACTCCATGCCGCGGTAGACCTCCTTATGGCCCTTCTGGCGCCCGTGCCCGCGCACTTCGGTGATGGTCATGCCGTCCACGCCGATGGCTTTCAGCGCTTCCTTGACGTCTTCCAGCTTGTGGGGTTGAATGATGGCTTCGATTCTCTTCATGGAGTTTCCTTTGATGGATGAACGCGAACGGGGCGCTCACGATTCGAAATTATATCCTTCCTCGCCGTGCATGCTCAGGTCGAGACCCTGCACCTCGTCCTGCTCCTGAACGCGCAGGCCCACTACAGCGTCGCAGATCCAGAGAATGATCAAGGTGCCCACGATGGCCAGGACCCAGGCCATGGCGACGGCCCCGGCCTGGTTCAGCACCTGACCAGGGTTGCCGTCGATCCATCCCATGGGCTTGCCGGAGAAGACGTCGTTGACTTCCTTGGTGGCGAAGACTCCGGTGAGCAGTGCGCCCAGAGTGCCGCCGACGCCGTGGACGCCGAAGGCGTCGAGCGAATCGTCGTAACCGAATTGCTTCTTCACCGCGGTGACCATCAGGAAGCAGACGACGCCGGCGGCCGCGCCGATCACGATCGCCGGAAACGGCTGCACGAAGCCGGAGGCGGGCGTGATGGCCACCAGTCCCGCGACGCAGCCTGAGATCGCGCCCAGCACGCTGGGTTTGCCGGAATGGATCCATTCGGCGAACATCCAGCCCAGCGTGGCGGCGGCCGCGCCGAAGTGCGTGGCTACGAAGGCGCTCGACGCCAGGGACCCGGCGTTCACCGCGCTGCCCGCGTTGAATCCGAACCAACCCACCCACAGCAGGCACGCGCCCACTACGCTTAGCACCAGATTGTGCGGCCGCATGCTTTCATTCGGATAGCCCAGGCGCTTGCCCAGATACAGCGCGCACACCAGGGCCGAAACGCCGCTGGTGATGTGGACCACGGTGCCGCCGGCGAAATCGAAAGCCGGAATTTGGCCGCCCAGGCTGGCGTTGAAGAATCCGCCCTTGCCCCACACCATGTGCGCCATGGGGAAGTAGACGATCAGCGACCACAGCGTCATGAACAGCAGCATGGCGGAGAACTTCATGCGCTCCGCGAAGGCGCCCGAGATCAGCGCCGGCGTGATGATGGCGAACATGAGCTGGTAGATCATGTATGTTTGCTGCGGAATGGTGGGACCGTAGGCGTCATTGGGCGCCGCGCCCACGCCGTGCAGGAACAAATAGCGCAGATCGCCGAAGAACGGCGTTCCCTCGGCAAAGGCGATGCTGTAGCCGATCACGGCCCACAGCATCGTCGTGGTGGCCATCAGAATGAAGCTGTGCATCATGGTGCCGAGCACATTCTTGCGGCGCACCAGTCCGCTATAAAATAGAGCCAGGCCCGGGCCGGTCATCAGCAGCACCAGCGCCGAGCTGGTCAGCATCCAGGCGTTGTCTCCGGCCATTTGGGCGGCCTTGGCGGCTTTGTCCAAATCGGCGAGCCGCTTTTCCAAATCGGGCGCGGCGTTTTGCGCCATCGCTGCCGCCGCAAAGAGAAGAGGGATCGCGCAGAAAAGTGCGCGGCGAACAGGAACAGACAGGTTTCCCATTTCGAAGAACGCTCCTTGGCGTTCTTGACAGTATACGCATCCTTCGGGGGCGCGTGCTTTTCACGACTTTTTTAGCGGGTGAGTCCGGCCTTCTCCAATGACCGCTTGCTACGATGGCCGTATGTCTGACGAACGCGTCTGGCCCTACTTGATGGATGACGATGACGGCGGCTTCTTCGATAGCGGGGACGGCGACGGAGGCTACGGCGCCGACGATCAGGACAGCAATGATCAGGACAGCGATGATCAGGACAGCGACGATCAGGATGGCGATGATGAGGATGCCGGCGGCGGCCCCGATGGCGGCGATGGCGCTAACGGCGGCGGCGACAACAATGACGACGACGGCGATCTGAACGACTCCTTCTCCGATCCCGACGATCTGATCGGCCTCGACGACGACACTGCCATCCCCGCGGACAGTTTTCCCAACGCCACGGCGGCCGATTTCGAAGACGACGGCGGAGGCTGGACCGCGGACGACTATCAGCAATCCGCGCAGAATCTTTTCGGCGATGGCGAGTTCTTCGGCGATACCATGGCCACGCAGCGCGCCGCCGAAGGCTACACCCCTTTCGCCGATCCCGGATTTACGGAGCGCTTCGAAGAACTCGCGCCGGGCAGTTCCCAGACGGTGCAGTTGTTCGAACGCGGCGGTCAGTTGCACGCCTTCGGCTTCCTCACGCAGGCGATGCTGGAATTCCTGATGATGCAGTACACCGGCATCGACTTCAGCAACGTGGATGTATCGGTGCCGCGGCGCGGCGAACCGGTGCCGCCGCAGCCGCTGCCTCCCGCATTCGCTTCGGTCGCGATTCAGGATGCCGTGGATCTGCGCAAATATTGCACGCCGGTGGGCGACCAGGGGCAGACCTCGCGCTGCGCTGCGTACGCCTGGACCCACGCGGCGGAGCTGGTGGCGAACATGAAGGACGGCAGCACGCCGCGCTTGTCGCCATCCTTCACCATGCTCGAGTTCCAGCGCATGCAAGGCGACGCGCAGGACTACGCCTATGCCCACGCCGGCGGCGACGGGACCATCAACGGGCCGGACCCGGGCCGTATTCTGGCCGAAGAGGGGACCTGCCGGCAGGAGCTGTGGCCGGACGAAAGCGAGACGCCGGTGACTTCGGAGCGGGTCTTAATCGCCGATGCGGAGCGCCATCGCCTGGACGCCGCGCCGCTTCCCATCGCGCTTGAAGACGTGCGCACGGCGCTGAGCGCGGGTTGCCCGGTGCAGGTGGACATGAACACCGGTCCCACGTTTTCCAATGTCGGCCGCGACGGCGTCTTCAACGCCGCGGAGCCTCCCAGCGGACGGCACGGCCGCCACGCCATGCTCATCGTCGGCTACACCGGGAACTTCTACATCCTCAAAAATTCCTGGGGCGAGAACTGGGGCGACAAGGGCTACAGCTACGTTCCCAAGAGTGTTCTCGCAGCCTCCGATCCCGAGTTTGTCGCGGCGTTGGTGAAAAAAAGCTAAGTCGAAAAAGAGCCGAACTGCTAGAATCGATAAATGGCGCGGCGATTGGCGGTTCTGCTACCGCTTGGACTGTGTGGCGGGCTGTGTGGGGGCTTATGCGGGAAACTGGCCGCGAGCCAGCCTGAGCACGCTCGGCACGCAATGGTTGTTGCCGGAGATCCTCTGGCGGCCGACATCGGCGTGAAGATTCTTCAAAACGGCGGGAACGCCGTGGACGCGGCGGTGGCCATCGGCTTCGCCATGGCGGTCACCTATCCCTACGCAGGAAACCTGGGCGGCGGCGGATTCATGCTGGTGCGTTTCGCCGACGGCCGCTCCACGTTCATCGACTTCCGCGAGCGCGCGCACGGCAAAGCCTCGCACGATATGTATCTTGACGCGCAAGGCAACCCCACGCGCGACAGCATCGAAGGCTGGCGCTCGGCGGGAGTTCCCGGAACCGTTCGCGGCTTCGAAATGGTCCAGCACAAGTACGGCAAGGTGAAATGGGAAACGCTGGTTCAGCCCGCGGTGGATCTCGCTTCCAAGGGCTTCCCGATCACCTATGCGTTCGCGGAATCGCTCCAAGGCTCGCGCAATCTTTCGCGCGATCCCGAATCCAAGCGGATTTTCCTTAAAAACGGCGCCAATTACGGCGTGGGCGAGACGTTCTCGCAGCCGGATCTCGCGCGCACGCTGGAGCGCATCGCCAAGCTCGGCTCCGCGGACTTTTACGAAGGTGAGACGGCTAAGTTACTCGCCGGTGCAATGGCCAAAAATGGCGGCCTGATCACGCTGGAAGATTTGAAGAACTACGCCGCGGTGGAACGGGCCGCGCTCACCGGCAAGTACCGCGACTACGGCGTGATCACCACGCCTCCTCCCAGCTCCGGCGGCGTCGGGATTTTGCAAATGATGGGGATGCTGGAAGGCTCGGGGTATGAGAAATCGGGCGCGGGATCGGCGGCTACCATTCATTACATGGCGGAGGTGATGCGCCGCTTCTACGCCGACCGCAGCCAGTACCTGGGCGATCCCGACTTCTTCAAAGTCCCGATTCAGGGATTGCTCGACCCCGCCTACATCCAAAAGCGCCGGGCAACGATCGATCCGGCGCACGCGACGCCCAGCCAGCAGGTGCACCCAGGCGGCCCGGCCGGCTCGGAGAGCGCGGAGACCACGCATTACAACGTCGTCGATGCGGAAGGCAACGCCGTGGCGGTGACCTACACGCTCAACGGAGGCTTCGGCAACGGGATCGCCGTTCCAGGCGCCGGATTCCTGCTCAACAACGAAATGGACGACTTCTCGGCCAAACCAAGTGCCCCGAATATGTTTGGATTGCTTACGGGCGAATCGAACGCCATCCAGCCGGGCAAGCGGCCGGTTTCCTCGATGAGCCCCACCATCCTGACGCGCGGCGGGAAGCTGTTTATGATGGCGGGTGGGCCGGGTGGATCGCGCATCCCCACCGCGGTGCTTCAGGTGATCCTGAACGTGATCGACTTCGGCATGAACGCGCAGGACGCCGTGGACGCTCCGCGCTTTCATCATCAGTGGATGCCGGACCGGCTGTCTCTGGAACGCGGTTTTTCGCCGGATACGATCGCGCTGCTCAAGGCTCGCGGCCATGAGATCGACGAAGCCGGCGGCAGCGGCTCGGTCGCCGCCGTGGTCGAAGCCATCGTGAACGATGGAGGCTGGCTGCAAGGCGCAGTCGACGGACGCCGCCCCGGGAAGGCCGCGGGCTACTGAGCCTCCTTTATGTCGGACCAAGGCATGCAGCGCGCGCTCTCCACTCACATGTTGGTGAATCATCATCTGACCGCGGTGTGGCTGGATCGCATCTGGGACGCCGGGATTCCGCTGGTCGAAATCTTTTGCGCGCGCCAGCATCTGGATTACCGCGATAAGGCGCAAGTCACCGAGCTCGGATACTGGTTTCGCGATGCGGAGCTGAAGCTGTTTTCGCTGCATTCTCCCATGTACTCCGACGATGTGTGGGGCCGCACCGGTCCGGACTCGGTGATCAATATCGCCGAGCCGGTGAAGAGCAGGCGCCTGAAGATGGTCGAGGAAATCAAGCGCGCGCTGGAAGTCGCCGAGACCATTCCGTTCCGCTATCTGATTCAGCATCTGGGAGTGGCTGGGGAGGAGTTCGACGAGCGCAAGGTGGAGGCGGCCTTCTCGGCGTTGGAGGAGATTAACCTGTTCGCCGGCCAGCGCGGCGTGGAGGTGTTGCTGGAGAACACGCCCAACGCCCTTTCCAGCGCCCAGCGTCTGCTGTATTTTTTCGAAGCCACCCATCTGAAACTGAACGTGTGCTTCGACCTGGGCCACGCCAACATGAACGAAGGCGTGGAAACGGCGTACCGGCTGCTGGCGCCGCGCATCCGCTCCACACACGTTCACGACAACGACGCCCAGATGGACCTGCACCTGTTTCCGTTCGTCGATCCCGGGGGCACTATCGACTGGGAGCGCGCCATGGGCGCGTTGCAGTCCGCTCCACGGCAGTATCCGTTGTTGCTGGAGCTGCGTTGCGCCCCCGACGTGACCCGGCCGGTGGAGAGCGCCTGCCGCGTCTTCGAGCACCTGGAAAGCGTCCATGCAAACCAACCGGTCAAACCAATATGAGTCCTGACACCCCGCGCAGCACAAGTCCGCGCATCACGATCGACGCGGCCGGCCTCCACGCCGGCGAGACCGTGGAGATCGCCGGGTGGCTCTACAACCTGCGGCGCGGCGGCAAAATCTGCTTTCCGCAGGTTCGCGACGGCTCCGGCACCATCCAGTGCGTCGCGGTGAAGAGCAATCTGCCCGAGGATGTGTTCGAGGATCTCAAGGATCTGACCCAGGAGTCTTCGTTGATTGTTCGCGGCAAGATTCGCGCCGAGCCTCGCGCTCCGGGCGGATATGAGCTGGACCTGGAGTCCGTCAAGGTGGTCCAGCGGGTGCCCGAATCCGATCCATACCCCATCACTCCCAAAGATCACGGCATCGATTTCCTGATGGATCACCGGCATCTGTGGCTGCGCAGCCGGCGTCAGCACGCGGCGCTAAAGGTGCGGCACCAGGTGATCAAGGGGCTCCGCGACTATTTCGATTCCAACGGCTTCGTGCTGGTGGATACGCCCATCTTCACGCCCGCGGCTTGCGAAGGCACCACCACTTTGTTCGAGGTGGCTTACTCCGAGGACGAAAAAGTGTATCTGGCGCAATCCGGCCAGCTTTATAGCGAGGCGACGGCGGCCTCTTTCGGCAAGGTCTATTGCTTCGGCCCCACCTTCCGCGCCGAGAAATCCAAAACGCGCCGCCATTTGACCGAGTTCTGGATGGTGGAGCCGGAAATGGCCTATGCGGATCTGGAAGACGTCAAGCGCGTGGGCGAAGAGATGGTGGTGTTCGCGATCGGCCGCGTGCTGGAGAATTGCAAGGAAGATCTCAAGGCGCTGGAGCGCGATGTTTCTAAGCTCGAAGCTGTGCGGACGCCGTTTCCTCGCATGAGCTACGACGACGCCGTGAAGAAACTCCAATCCCTGGGCAGCGAGATCCAGTGGGGCGGCGATTTCGGCAACACCGACGAGACCCTGCTGACCGCCGATCTGGATCGTCCGGTGCTGGTGGACCGGTTTCCGGCCAGTATCAAGGCGTTCTACTTCCAACCCGCGCCGGAACCAAGCTCCACGGGCGCCGAGGTCGCGCTGGGAGTCGATTTCATCGCGCCCGAAGGCTATGGCGAGATCATCGGTGGGGGCCAGCGCATCCACGATCTGGACCTGCTGTTGAAACGTCTGGAGCAGCATCACCTGCCGCGCGAGGCTTTCGAGTGGTACATCGACTTGCGCAAGTACGGCTCGGTCCCGCACGCCGGCTTCGGCATGGGAGTGGAGCGGTTTACGGCGTGGATGTGCGGCCTGGAGCACATTCGCGAAACCATCGCGTTTCCGAGGATGCTGTACCGCACGCGGCCGTGACCCATTTCCTCCCTTGTTCGTCTGGAGCGTGGGCTGAAGGAAGCCGGGAGTTCGTCGCCGGGCTTCGCTGCGTCTCTGAATATCAGCGCGCTCTATCTGCTCGGCTTCGGCGCTACGGATTCTTCAGGATGGACGCTGGGACCCACTCGTAACCGAACGGATCCAGGACGGTGGCCGTCCGGTGGCCATAGGGCCGATCAGCGGGCTCCTCGATCGACGTGGCTCCCGCAGCGATTGCACGCCGGTACCAGGCATCGCAGTCGTCCACGTATAGAAAGAATCTGCTCGGCATGGATTCCGGTTCGTGCGGCTCTCCCATTTCCAAGACCGCATCCCCGATGCGGGCCGCCGCGTAGGCTACGCGGCCGGAATCTTCGTAGAGTGCCAGCTGTGTGGCGCCGAAAGCCCTCGTCAGGAAATCGATGTACTTCGGCACACTGACCGGATGAATAAACGGTGTGACGGTCCACAGACTCTCCAGGGCGGGAGTGGCGCCAAGATGGGTCGCGATGTACCAGTGGTTCCCAGAGGCGTCCTTCACATACCCGGCACGTTCGCCGTAGTGGTGGTCCGAGGGCGCACCCATGGATGTGGCTCCAGCTTCCATGGCACGGTTGTAAACGGCGTCGCAGTCGGGAACGTAGACGTGAAACGCTCCGATCTTCTCATGGCCGCGGACGGACTCCCCGCCTCCGATCATGAGAATGGAATCCCCAATTCGAACCTCGGCGTGAAATCCGGCCGACGAGGTGACGTGGTGCAATTCCTCGGCCTCGAAGGTGTGCTTTATGAATTCGATGAGTTTGGCTCCATCGGGAACGACGATGTAGGGCGTGATGGTGCGGAAGCCTTCACGAACAGGTGCTGCCGCGGCTGGGGTCATGTTTGCTCTCCTTTGCAATTCGGTTCTTAAGCGGGACTGGAAATCTTCGGCCGGCATTTCGCGCAGCACTCTGGCGATCCGAACCAAAGAGTCCAGTTCAGGACTGGCGGTCTCGGAGGCGGCGCCGGCGAGGATGGCGTCAATCGCTTGGTCGAGTAATTCTTCGAGCGCGCGGTCAGGCATGAGCGCCCTCCATTTGAGCCCGGAGATTCTCGATGGCCCGGAGCTGCAACTGCTTCACAGCGCCTTCGCTGCGGTCCAATTCCTGCGCGATCTCACGGATGCTCTTCTGCTCCACGAAGCGCATCTGAATCACGCGAAACTGCGCTTCCGGGAGCCGGTTCACTAACTGGAAAAGCATGGCGTTACGCTCGATTTCCTCGGGTCCCGGCCGTTCGGGTTCCGGCGAAGGATTCCCGGACTCACGACCGGTGCGCTTGAAGTGATCTGCGATCGCGCCGGAAGCGATCCGCAACAACCACGCGACAAATGGGACGCCACGCCACTCAAACTTACGAATTCCGGCCAGAGCTTCGCGAAAGACTTCCGCTGTCAGATCCTCGGCATGATGGCGGTCGCCCACACGGCGAGCAATATAGGCATACACAGGGTAGAAGTTTTGCTCGTAAAGATCGGCAAATCGGGCAGGATCGCGCTGCGCCGCATCCACCAGCAGCCGGTCATCATGGTCCTGGCTCATCGCCTCTCCAGCCGTTCTCTATAAGGTAATCCTGCGAAAGGCTCAAAAAGTTACGGACGCCGGCCCATGTGGCCGTTGGGATTGGAGAAATCTGGTGGCTTTACTGCCTCTTAGCGGCCGGCCACCCGGCGTCGACCGGCTTGGCGGGATCGGCCGTGATTTGCAGGTCGGCGCAGTGATGGTAGAAATAGCCGCCGTCCTTATTGAGCCCGTGCTCGGCCATGAACTCGACGATTTGCAGCATGCACTTTTCGCAGGAGATGTTGGGGAGCTGCACATCGGTCTCGAAGGGATCGGTCTGGCGAGCTGTGTGAACAAACAAGCCGTCGGCGAGCACGGGAATCCGGGGCGGATTCTGGATCGTGGCTGTGACGGACATGGGTCCCTTGTCCGAATCTCTGGTGGTGGTTGCCGGGTCGGGCGGAAGCTCGGTGCGGGAATTCACGGCCAGCGCGATGCGGTAATGGCCGGGGTGGTAAACGGTCTCCTGCACCTTTACGTGCAGCTTCTGTCCGCCTTTGACCTTGCTGACCATGTTGGTGGGCATGCCACCGTCGGCGGACGTGCCTCCGCAAGGCCCCAGCTTTTGCGGATCGCCCAATTGGTTTTCGACAATCCAAGACTGCGGTTCCAGCAACCGGAAATGAGCCCCGGCGAAAGGAGCGAGCACAGCAATCGCTGGGGGAAGCATCCACAAGTGTGTAAGCCGCATCATTCAAGCACCTCCGTTGGCGAAGCGTCCATGAGGATAGTTTGGCACACCGGCGACATCGCCGGCCGCGTGCGATAAGATGGTGAACGTAGCGCTCGCGCCCTCCAGTCAGCGGCCCTGTAAGCGAGCTTTAAACAGGGGGGCCTCTGAAAGACCTAATTGTCGAGTTGGCGAGGCGTCTCGGCCTTGCTTCGCACGTTTCTATCCGGGACGATGATTCCGATCTGCTGGTGACGGTTACCTTCGCGCCGCATGCGGTGACCCGCAGGATTCCCGGGGGGCCGCGGAACGAGAAGGCTCTCACGGAACTGACGCTACTCTTAATCGAGATGACGAAATACGCCGGCTCGCTCGCGCAGACCAAGCGGGAGCCCAAAGTCGCGCGCCGCAGGGGCGCGTAGCCATACTTGTGAACGACGGCTCGCGAACGAGGAGCGGCGCGGCGCGTTACTTGCCGACCTCGATAATCGTGAACGAGTCCGGGACCTGCTGGCCTCGACCGCCGCCGCGCCCTCCGCGTCCGCCCGGGGCGGCTGCGGGCGCAGGCTCCGGCGTAGCCGCAGGGACGGCGTATTCGACCGACATCAGGAAGATCCGGTTGGTCTTGCTGTCCAATGTCAGAGTCTTGGCTCCAACCATCGTTTGCAGGTTTTGTTCCACGACGAAACTCGTGGGGCTATTCTCCTTGATAATCGTCAGCGTGCCGTCGCCGTGGGAGCTGAAGGCTTCCATGGTATTGGGGTTGAACACCGCGCCATCGGTGCCCTGGCCGATGGGGAGAGTTTCGAGGATCTTGCCGTCCCCCGCATTGAGGATCACCATGGTCTGAGGATTCCGGCAGGCCGCGAAGAGGATGTTGTTCTTCACGTCCAGGGCCAATCCGGCGCAGGTCCCGCCCTTGCCCGCGAGATCGTAATGCGCCGTTACGGTCATGGTCTTGGCGTCCACCACCGCAATATTGGCTTTGTCTTCGATATCGACGTAAATATGGCCTTTGCCGTCGGTGGCAGCCTGCTCCGGCGCTCCGCCCAGATCGATGGTCCCGAGCACCGATCCATCCGCGGCGTTGATCACTGTCGCGTTGGGCGCGCTGTGGCTCAAGATGTAGACCCGATCGTTAAAGGCGTCGTAGAGAATGCCGTCCGGGCCGCCCTGCACGTCGATGGTCTTGATAAGCGTCATCATTTTGGTGTCCCACATGGCGATGGGCCGGCTGGTCGCGAATCCGTGGCCGGACTTGGTGGAGACGGCTGCGCCGGCCGCGCTGGTGTTGGGAATTTCGCCGGCCGACTCGAGCGTATCCAGATTGAACACGGTGACACGCGCGGGATTGCCTCGGCGCGGAATGTACAAGCGGCGGCCGTCCGCATCCGCATAGAGATAGTCGAAGCCGCCGGCCCCGCCGGTCTTCGCCGTCTTGAGGACCTTATACGGTCCCGTGCTCTGGGTTTGCTGTGCTCCTCCGGCCAACGCGAAAAGCGCGACGCCAAGCATTACAGCGAAGCAAAGTCGTTTCATCGAGGATTCTCCTTGCGGGGAATGCCGGCCTGGTTCCCAGCTCACGCTAGTATATACCGTACAGCGCCGATCCGGCGCGAGCCAGCCAGCTCAAGCCTCGCGGCGCCGCATGCGGCGGCGCGTCTCGAGTATCCCCAATCCCGCCAACCCGATCAGCATGAGAATCACGGACGTGGGCGCCGGCGTTGTGGCGATCCGGGGGGGCGCCGCGAGATAGGCGATCAGGTTGGCTACAAACGGAGCCGCTCCGGGCTGCGTATATCCGCTGTTGGGATCGAGGAACTTTACGTCGAACACAATGAGCAGAGATCCCGCGGGCGCGTTGGCGAGCGCACCGGGTCCGAAGATCACCTCGCCGACATTGCTGGAATCCTTGCTGAGAAACGCGCCGGTCCCCGGCGGAGACGTCGCACCGGCCGCGGCCAGGTAGGTGATTGCGGCAACCGGATTGGGCAGCGTAACCGGCGGCTGCACAATTTGATTATTACTGGCGGATACAACACTCAACGTGCCCCCGCCCGCCGACTGTACCAGGCTGATGATGGAATTGTCGCGCGCGATAAATCCCGTGTTCTCACCCATCACAAACAGCGACCCGCCGCTGGCCAGATATCCGACGTACGCAGTGATGTCGGAGCCCGTCAACGGCGTCGTGTTGTTGCAGCGGACGTCCCAGATCTCCCCGGAGCCGGCGAGGCTGCCGGCCGGGACCCCGACATTCGGTGTAACCGTGAATGTGGCGGCAACCAGTTGGGTCGTAAGATTGTTGAGGACGTTGGTCTCAAGGCCGGCGGCGCCGTCCCATACGATCAAAGCACTGGGCGGAACCCCGTAACAGAAGCTGGGAAGCGCAAAGGGTCAGGACACAAGTCAAGCCTCGCATCGCCTTTCGTATGGTCATATGTAAAGGTCTTTGGGCGATCATTTCCATTACTCCTTGATGGATCTAGTCGTAGAAATCAGATCTAGTCGTAGAAATCGCCTACCGAGCGTAGACGATGGCGCCTGGACGTGTTTCAGGGGACGCAATGGGCGGCGTGCCATGCTCCCGAAAGGCCGCTAAATCCTCGCCGGAGTTCTCCAAAAGCGTGGAGTTCCCCGCACGGATTCACCGATAATAACAGAAGGTTAGCGCGACAACAACCGGGCATATAAGGGAGTAAAGGAGTAAGCCGTTAGCGCGGATCAACGAGACCGCCGGAACAAGATCTTCATGTCGGTTCCGCCGATGTCGATGGCCTGAATCTTGCTTCCCATGAGCTCCAGCTTGGTATCCGAGAACTTGCGGTCATTCTTCTCCACGACGGCTGGGATCTGGAAGGACTCCTTGCCCTTCTTGAGGACAACCTGTTTGGCCTCCAGAGTCAAGGTGTATTCGCCGGCTTTTAATTGGACATCCCCTGCGGATAGGTCGGATGGCAGGGTGACCTTGTAGCTGGACGCCGCGCTGGCCACCCCCGCCGCAAGTATCGCTAGGCGGAGAGTGAGATGGATGAATTTCATGGAGATGCGCGCTCCTTCAAAAATAGATGCACGCCGGAGACGATAAGTTAGCGGCGATGTTGAGCTATTTGAAAATCTTGAACAGCCGCCGCAGGGGATCGTAAAACTCGTCGACCACGCGCTCTTTGAGCGGGATGATGGCGTTATCGGTGATCTTGATCTCCTCCGGGCACACCTTGGTACAGCACTTGGTGATATTGCAGTAGCCGATGCCGCCGGTCTCGCGCAGATCGCCCAAACGGTCGGCGGTATCCAGCGGATTCATCTCCAGCGCGGCCGCATACACCATGAAGCGCGGGCCGATGAACTGGTCGTGCATATGGTGGTCGCGCAGCACGTGGCAAACGTCCTGGCACAGGAAGCACTCGATGCACTTGCGGAACTCCTGCACGCGATCCACGTCGGCCTGCTGCATGCGCCAGGTGCCGTCGGCGGCATCGGGCTTGCGCGGCTGGAATTTCTTGATCTTCTCCTTGACGCGAAAGTTCCAGGAGACGTCGGTGACCAGATCCTTCACCAGCGGAAAGGTGTGCATGGGCTCGACCGTCACCGGCTGATCCATGGGCAGCGAATTCAGACGCGTCATGCACATCAGGCGCGGGCTCCCGTTGATCTCGGCCGAGCACGATCCGCACTTGCCGGCCTTGCAGTTCCAGCGCACGGCCATGTCGTTGGCCTGCTCGGCTTGGATCTTGTGTACGGCGTCGAGAACCACCATGCCGTCCGAGATCTCGGTGGTGTAGTCCTTGAACCCGGCTTGCGAAGCGTCGCCTCGCCAGATGCGAAAAGTAGCGCTGGCCATTACTTTTGTTCCTCAATCACCTGCTTGAGCTCGTCCGGGATCGGAACCACAGGCACGCGGGCGACATTGGGACCGCCTCCGACATTGGGACCGCCTCCGGCGGTGGGACCGCCTCCGGCGGTGGGATCGCCTCCGGCGGCCTTGGTAATGCGCAGGTTGTATTTGCCCCACTCCTCGCTCCTTTCGGGGTAGTCGTCGCGGAACTGCGCGCCGCGGCTTTCCTTGCGCTCCAGGGCCGCGCGCGTGACGATTTCCGAAACCGTCAGCAGGTTGTCCAGATCCAGGGCGGTGTGCCAGCCGTTGTTGTACTCGCGATTGCCGGTGATTCCGGCCTTGGCAGCGCGCAGCTTCAGCTTGGCGATTTTTTCGAGAGCCTGCTGCATCTCGTCTTCGCGGCGCACGATGCCCACCAGGTCCTGCATGAACGCCTGAAGCTCATATTGGATGGCGAAGGGATTCTCGCCCGCGGCGCCGCGCTCGAACGGCTCCAGCGCTTTCTTGGCGGCGGCGTCCACTTGATCCATCGGAATAATGCCCGCGCTCCGCTCCTTGGCTGACTCCTTGGCAAATCTGGCGGCGTATTCCCCAGCGCGTTTGCCGAACACCAGCAGATCGGAAAGCGAATTCCCTCCCAAACGATTGGCTCCATGCAAGCCCGCGCCGCATTCTCCGGCGGCGAACAGACCCGCCACCGAGGACATCTGCGATTCCGCGTCCACTTGCACTCCGCCCATCATGTAGTGCGTGGTGGGGCCGACTTCCACGGGCACCTGAGTGATGTCGATATCGGCGAGCTGCTTGAACTGGTGATACATGCTGGGCAGCTTTTTCTTGATGTGCTCGGCGGCATTGGGCAGCTTTTCCTTGATCCACGCGATATCCAGAAACACGCCTCCGTGCGGGCTGCCGCGGCCGGCCTTGACCTCGCGATTGATGCAGCGGGCCACGTGATCGCGCGTCAGCAGCTCCGGCGGGCGGCGGGCGCTCTTATCGCCCAGAACGTAGCGCCAGCCTTCCTCTTCGCTATCGGCCGTCTGGCTCTTGTAATTGGCCGGAATATCGTCGAACATGAAACGCCGGCCTTCCTTGTTGCGCAGCACTCCGCCTTCGCCGCGCACGCCCTCGGTCACCAGGATGCCTTTGACGCTGGGCGGCCATACCATCCCGGTGGGATGAAACTGCACAAACTCCATGTCGAGCAGAGCCGCGCCAGCCTGATACGCCAGCGCATGGCCGTCGGCGGTGTACTCCCAACTGTTGGAGGTCACCCGGAACGCGCGCCCGATCCCGCCGGTGGCGAGCACCACCGCCTTGGCATGAAAGATTCGGAAGCGTCCACGCTCCCGATCATAGGCAAATGCACCGACGCAGCGGTCGCCATCCTTCAGCAGCGTGAGGATGGTGGTTTCCGCGTGAAACTCAATGCCCTGGTGGATACCGTGATCCTGAAGCGTGCGGATCATTTCCAGGCCGGTGCGGTCGCCCACGTGCGCCAGGCGCGGATAGCGGTGGCCGCCGAAGTTGCGCTGGAGGATACGGCCGTCCTTGGTGCGGTCGAACATCGCACCCCAGGCTTCCAGCTCGCGCACCCGATCGGGCGCTTCCTTGGCGTGCAGCTCCGCCATGCGGCAGTGATTCAGATACTGGCCGCCGCGCATGGTGTCGGCGAAGTGGACCTTCCAATTGTCGCGGTCGTCCACGTTGCCCATGGCCGCGGCCATGCCGCCTTCGGCCATCACGGTGTGCGCCTTGCCGAGCAAAGACTTGGTCACCACGCCCGTCTTTGCTCCGCCGGCCGAGGATTCGATGGCGGCGCGCAAGCCTGCTCCGCCGGCGCCCACGATCAGGACGTCGTATTCATGAACCGGATAATCCGCCATCGTTAGAGGATTCTCCAGTCCGTCCAGATGCCCATGGAGCAGAGGCGAATGTAAACGTCGGTGAAGCCCACCCAAAACAAGCTGAACCAGGCCCACTTCATATGGCTGCGGTTGAGCGAGGACACGCAGTCGTAACAGGATTTGCGCATCGGGCTCTTCGACATTTCATCCAGCCTTCCGCCGATCAGATGGCGCAGCGAGTGGCAGCCGAAGGTGTAGCTGCCGAGCAGAATCGGATTGACGATCATCACCAGCGTGCCGACGCCGACGCCGAAAGTCTTGCCGCCGGGGCTATCCCACCACAGAGCTTTCCAGGCGTCGTAAGACAGGATGAAGATGAAGACGATCGCAAGATACAGGAAGTAGCGATGCACGTTTTGCAGGATGAGAGGAAGGGAGCGCTCGCCCCAATACGTCTTGCGCGGCTCGCCGACGGTGCAGTTGGGCGGATCGGCCCAGAAGGCTTTGTAATAAGCGCCGCGATAGTAGTAGCAGGTGACGCGAAACCCGCCGGGCGCCCACAGGATCAGCATCGCGGCGGAGAAAGGCAAAAACGCCGGCCACCAGGAAGGCGCGCTGGTCGTCAGCAGCGGCGAATACATCGGGGAAAGATACGGTCCGAAGGTGTAATGAGCGTTTTGGAGAGCGGCCCAGGTGGAGTAAACGATGAAGGCGCCGAATCCCAGAAAAACCAGCAGCGGCTGCACCCACCAGGCATCTCTACGCGCGGTTTGCCCGAAGCTGCCCTGCTTTAGCGGAACATCAATGGAAGACATGAGGAGAACGTTCCAGGATAACGGTTCCGCCAGGGGGAATACAAATCGCGGTTGCGGGACCGTTGGGATGGTACCCCAGGGCGGTCCTTTTTTTTCAATAATCTCCTGGGTTCGTTTCGCAGTGGAGTTTTTTTCTGCGGGCTCTGTTTCGCGAGAATTCGGAGGGGCGGGTGGTGTGATGGGGTGAATGGCCCTTCCATGAGAGTCGGCGGTGTCGCCGGAGCGGGATGTGGTCGTCCTCATTGCGCCCCAGTATGGCGCGAGTGTGGCGGGGTGCGAGGCAGGCGGAAATGGGAAGTGGTTGAAAGGCGAAGGGATATACGAGGAGAAAGTTGGGGATCAGTGCGCCTTCACGTTCTCTCTTTAGGGCGCTTGTGTACTTGTGTGATCCAGCCTATTGGTCAGGTGCATAATTGCCCAAACTGCCCAAACTAAAGCCGCTCTGTAGAGCATCCTTGACGGTGCCTGGTGCTCTCCGAGGGCGATTGAACGCCGCAACTCGCCCCGCGTTGCCGAAGATAATCTGGTGAGGCACCTTCTGTACTTGCAGGGATGCGATCAGTTCCATGGGGATTCCACTGGCTAGGGCAATGGCCGGTGCGATATTCTTACGTGCATGCGCATATCCCGCCGAACGAGCGGCGGTCGCGGGGAATACGAGATCAGCGAGATTGCCCCGAACGGCCTGACGCCGAGGGACTTGTTCGGACGTCGCATCTTCTTGGTGTTTGGTGCCGAGTGGGTTCTTGATTCGGGAGTTCAGTTCACCAATCAGGGCGGGAAGCGCCGGCTTCGGCTTCTTGACGCTGAGATGCAGCTGCACCGTCAGGTTGCTGCTGCGCTGATGATGCCCCACTCCGTTCGCGCCGACGCACCGTTGGGGCGCGGTATGCCCGTTTTGCAGGCGGACCGTTACGCGATTGAGCACATCGAGGTGCCTGTCGCGGAACTTGTCGGGACGGATGCTGTCAGGATTACGATTGGCGAAATCATCCTGAGGAACGTTAATTAGTCATCACTCGGAGCAGCTCGGCTTCGAGGCGCGGATGATGAAGCTCGATCGCGTCTGGGAGCACCGGGCTGAATTTCCCGAGTATCTCGCAACGCTTATCGATGAGCACCGGGGGATTACTCGACGTGGCACGCCTATACCTGAGCAAGCTGAGTCGATTGTCGAACAGATACAGCACGCAGTAACGGTGAACGCGTCAGATCTTGGAATCTTGTTTCGTACTGACGGGCAGGATGCGCTGGACGACTTAGTTGCGAGTCTGAGCGAGCCGCCTGCTGAACCACCTATCAAAGTCAGTGATGTGGATCCGGATGAGACAGAGATTCGTCGTCGCACGGTTAAGGAGTGGCGGCGGTGGGCAGCGTCTCGCGGTGCCGCAAGTGCTCGGTTTCGTCGCGCGGTCCGGGAGGCGTGGAATTCTACGTGTTCGGTCTGCGGCTTGCACCTCCCACCGACATCGGTCAATACGTCAGCGGGGGTGGACGCGGCGCACATCCTTCCCTGGGCTGACTACGATCTCGATCACGTGTGCAACGGCATCTGCCTCTGCAAGCATCATCACTGGGCGTTCGATGAAGGCTTGCTCGTGTTCCGCCCTGAAGGGACGGGCTTGCGCGTGGAGGTCCCGGCCGATCTTGCTGAGAAGATCACGGCAGAGAATGCGGCGTTTAGTAGTTTGGACTCGTTGCGGGCGTTCGAGGGGATGATTCCCGAGAATCGGCTGCCGCGGCGCGTGCAGGACCGGCCGGACGCGCGCTATCTGGACTTACTTCGCGAGAGCAGCCACTAGCTCGTACTCGGTCGCGGCGTGGCCATTGCGTTGACCGGCAGGGGCGGCTTTCGCAGCCTTGTCGGCGGTCGTCAGATAGGCTCTGATTCTTCCAGCGAGCCATGCGGCGACCGGCACGGTAACGGCGTTGCCCAGAGCGTGATATCGGAGCGTGTTGACAGTGTCCGGATCGTTGATGTCGAGTTTTTCGGGTATCGTCCAGCCTTCCGGGAATCCTTGGAGTCGCTCGCATTCGATGGGCAGGAGGCGACGTACCCTCCCGTGAGGGTAGGAGACGTAGTTTCTGCTCCAGTCCGTCCCGGTGTGTCGTGCCGAGCACGCGTACAGGCAGTACGCGAGGCTGGGGGTCATTGGGCCTTTGCGAGGATCTCCAATGCTCTCCTTAAAGGGGGAAACAGATTTCGTCCCATGCGATCCGCTCGGCGCAGTATCCCTTTGGCCGCATTCGGACTCAAAAAGTATCTGTCCGGGGCCTCGCCAGTCTCGATGACACCCGACAATGTAGACTCGTTGACGTGACTGGGGGACTCCGAAATACCGGCTGTTAAGCACACGCCATCCCACGCCATACCCGAGGCCGGCCAGCGTTCGTAAGACGATTTCGAAATCTCTTCCTCCGTGGCTAGAGAGGAGACCTGGAACGTTCTCGATGATGAAAACTCGGGGACGTCCTTTTTCAAGTAGTCGAGCAAATTCAAAAAACAGTCCAGATTTTTTCCCCTTAAGCCCAGTTCGCGGCCCCATCCTCGCAAGTGAGACGTCTTGACAGGCGGGGAACTCGGCGCATGTCTAAGGCGTGAGACGTGCGGCGGCTTCACCGGCCACCAGAAAGCGCCGAAGGACGGCGTCCTGCGTCCTGGTGTCCTTCTTCGCCTCCTACCAAGCCACCGTCTTCAGCCCGGGCACCGCATCGAAGTGGGCGTCCCTGGTTGCGATCGGCAGATCGTGCTGCCTGGCCACTGCGGCGATCCAGAGGTCATTGTCTGGGATGGGCTTACCAATCTGAGCGAGCTCGGCTTTGATTTCAGCGTAATGCTCGGTCGTGTGTTGATCGGGGAACAGGGGCTCAGAGTATGTCAGGAGGTTGCGGATGTTTTCGAGTTGTTCCTGCCGCCGCCGTGCCCGGCGGGCGCCAAAATGAAGTTCCCCAAGCACCACCCAAGGCAACTGGAGAGGAGCGAATTCGATAAATCGCGAACGCAAGGAGTCATCGCCGCGAAAGTATGCAATCACGACCGTCGCGCCCAGGACACTACCAGCCATGTTCGTTGACTTGTTCGCAGCCTTCCTCGATGACCCTCTCCAACTCGTCGGCTTCTTCCTTGGACAGGCATCCAAAGGTCCGGTCAAGAGCCGCTTGTCGCTCTTCCGGGCTGTTAGGTTTGAGGTTGCGAGTGAAATGGGCGGCGGCTTCCAGCTTTTCCGGAGGCAGCGATTTCAAATCCTCGACGATGGCTTCGAGACTGCTCACGACTTCAAGGTACACCGGTATGCCGGCTGGCGGCAATCGGACGGGCCACCGGGATCTTCATCCCGGAGAGTCTTGTACGCTGCCGGCGATCTGGTGGAAGGGGATGTCGGGAAACTCGGAATGGAATATCCAGCAGGTTCGCGACCTGCTAGGCGGCATAGATTTCACGAGTCGATTCGAGGATTGACCGGCGGCGGATCGGGTTCTCGTCCTGTTCGACCGACCGGCGGGTCAGGAGATCGACTTCGCAACCGAGCATGTCTTCGAGCTCCTTGTTGAGGTCGAAGAAGTCCCAGCCGGGATGAACCTCGGGCCGGAAGGTGACGAGAAGGTCGATGTCGCTTCCGGGGTGCGGCTCGCCGCGCGCGAGGGAGCCGAACACTTCCAGCCGGGCAACGCCATGGCGGCGGCAAAAGGGGGCCACTCTGGATTTGAGATCTTCCAGCGACAGCGGGATGGAATCGTTCGGGGTGACCATGCTTGGCTCCTCACCTAAAACATAGCGCAGGAGAGCCGGTTTGCCGAGCTGAAAGTTCCCGCTCCGGGCGCGTGAACCTGCCTCCATCGTCGTACTACTTAGAGTCTTGCGACGCTGCCCCATCGCAAATTGGCGGGAACTAGCGTAATTTGAGTATGAACCGCCAAACCTCCCACGTTTACCGTTGCACCTGCGTCCACCCCTACAGCAGATTGTGAAACACGCCGGTAAGTTGGATCGTGCCGCGATGTGACGGAGCGTCGCGTGATTGGGGCTCTTCTCAGTGACGGCGGGCGGCTCTGGAGGCCGCATGCGTGGTGGTCGGCGGCGCATTGAGAAGATTGCCAACTTCCGTGTGATACCCGATAATAAGTCTTCGCCATGCCAGCCAACCGCATGAAAGAGACCCGCGTCGCTGGTGCGAAAAAGCGAACCAGCGCTATCGGATCGCCTTCATCGGCGGACCGAAGGCGACTTGCTACCGCTGCCGTTCTTGCGGTTGCCCTCCTTTACGCTGCCTACCGCATTTTTACGTTTGTTCCGCAGCCCCTGGATTCGCCACAGACCTTGCGGCCGATTTTGTACTCCTGGTTCTCGATATTCGTCGGACAATACGCGAGCGTCGAGCAGGCGCAGCATGCCTGGGCGTCTTACTGTTTCCTTTTATTGATGGTTCCGGCGTTACTGGCGCTTGCAAACTATCTTTGCAGTTTTGGCATATTTCCGGCGCCGAGGTGGGTGGGGCGCATCGTCGCTTCACGGACTCTTCTGTTTTGCAGTATGGCGGCCAGCCTCATCGCGTTCCGGTTTCCCGACCTGCTTGCTCCCGAACTGAACCCGGATGAGACACAATTCCTCGCAGCGGCGCACAAACTTTTCAAAGACCCCGTTTTCTTCCGCTCGGTCGATTGCGGCACAACCGGACCAGTCAACGTCTTTCCGCTGATGCTCCCCGCGGCGCTTGGCATCTCGCCGGACTACGCGTCCGGACGAGTGATCGCCTTGTTGATCATCCTGGCCAGCACCTTCGTGATCTATCGGGTGTTTTCCCTGCTGACCACGGATTCCGTGGCCCGCATCGCCATCCTCCCCATGGCGGGAGCGTTCGCTCTAATGAGAATCCCCGATTTTGTGCACTACAGTTCGGAGCATCCTTCCCTTCTCTTTATCGCGCTGGCCATCTACGCGGCCGTAAAAACTTTCCGCGAACCCGGCTCGTATGCCGTGACCGTGGGCGGACTGGGGCTTTTGCTGGCGGCCACGTCCCTCGCCAAATTGCAAACTGTCCCAATCATTGTTTGCATCACCGCGATCACGCTTGCATGGGTGCACAAACACAGTGCGCCGCGCCCCTTCTGGCGGCCATACCTGATGCTGGGCTACGGACTGGCTCCCCTGCTTCTGCTGAATCTTATCGTGTGCTTTGCGACGGGGGTCTTGTACGACTTTTGGATGGGATACGTTGTCATGAATATGCAGTACGCTGCGACAATCGGCGGCGCTTTAAGTGACGAGCTGCCACGATTCATCGATTTCGCGCTTCGCGTTTCAGAGATTTACTGGATGACGGTCACCCTCCTGGCGATCCTGGTGGCGTACGTCTTTCAAGTACTACGAGGCACAAAGGCTGCGGGCCTTGCACTTTTCGTGCAGATGGGCGTGACGTGCGGGATTGCCGCCATGGCGGCAGAACCCCTATTGCGTTCCGGGGGGAGTGTGATCGGAGAATACGGCGGTGTACTGGCGATACTCACCCTGGGCGGAGCGTTTCTCCTGTTGTTGCAAGAGCGAGACGCCCTCAGTCCGGCGATACGATGGTTTGGCTTTACGGCCTGGGCCAGTTTGCTTATCGCGGGAGCGGCGGCGTACGCTCCTCACCGTCCCTTCGAGCACTACCTGCTGCTCCTTATCGTTCCGCTCACAGTCGCCATGTCATGGCCGATTGTGAGGACTTTCCCAAGGCCGGAGCTTTTGAGAGCCGGAGAGCCGCACGACACCGCGGCGAGCCGCCCCACCGCTCTTTTGCCCTTCATGCTGACTTTCCTGACTCTGACGTTGACCTGCCAGATCGTCGAGGCGGATACTCCAAACAACGTCGGCTTCTGGTGGCCGCCCGCGATTCATGCGCCGGAGAGCGAACTCATCGAGTCCCTGGTGCCGCCAACCGGAGAGATTTCTGTTTGGGGTTGGGACGCGCGCCTGTATGTCGGTGCGGGCCGCACACCGGCCACACGAGATATCAATATGGCAAATTTCTTCCGGGGTGACGCCCTCATCGACAACTATTCTCGAGAACGATATCTCAGAGATATGATCCGTCACCCGGCCGATTTGTTCGTGGATGCCAGCAACGGGGAAAGGAAAACCGGGAGCTTCCAATCGATTCCCTCGATCGATTTCTATATTCGATCCAACTACAGGTACGTGACTTCCGCCTACGGCAAGAGCTTTTACATCCGGAACGATCTTGCGCGCGGTGTGGCCGGGATTGCCGAACCGAGGGCGTGCGATCCGCGAGCGCTCCGGTGTTATGACGGACGGGCGCCTCTGCCGGTGGAGCTCACGCCGAGTCAGATTCCAGCGCATGCGATCGTGGAAATTACGTTCACGCCCGAAATGCGGCAGGATCAATATGCCACCGTGTTCAGTAACGATGACATGCTCCCGGCTGAACACCACGGGTTTCAATTCCAGGCCATTGGCCAAGAGAGTTACCGATTGGTGATCGGCGTTGGATCTGAGTGGAGGCTCTCGCGAGCACTGGTGCTTCCGCTGAGAAAACCGGTCGCGCTCGCCGTTGAATTCAACGGGAATAGCGCCACGCTGACGGTCGATGGAACCAAGCAGGACGAAATTCAGCTTCCCCAACGAATGGCCGACTCCTCGGGGACCATTACTCTCGGTTCCTGGACTAAGCAACAGCGACCCTTTTTGGGCAATATTCAGTTTTTTCAAATTCGCGATTTGGGAGCGACACATTGATGGCAGCGACGCCCGCCGCTGAATTGGGCTGACCCGATAAGCCACACCCCTCAGGGAGCCGGCTGGCGGAGTGATGGGCGAATCGCTCTGTGATACCTCCAAGCTGATTGCCCGCTCCGGTTTCATGCCGGTTTTCAGCCGTGCTGTTCCGACCGTAATCCGTCCGTAATGTTACCGCTCTGTCGCCATCGCGGCTCGCAATGGGCCGTCGAGCGAGTGCGCTGCTCACCAAGCCGCGACGGTAACGGAGTGATACTCAAGACTCCAGGTTTACTGACGGCTTACGGTCCGACTACTTTCGAAGGCTGAGGCCGTGACCCGCCGAGCGGGCGTGTTACCCTGGAGTGAATTTTGTGCTTTCGCCGATGCCATCTGTCAAAGACTCGCCGTCATTCCAGTCCGCAGCGCTGAATCCCACGCAGGTGCGGCGCATCATTTTGCGCCAATCCAAGCGGGCGAACGTCGGCCATATCGGCTCCTGTCTTTCAATTGTCGAGATCTTGTGCGCGCTGTATGGAAGCGTTCTGCGGATCGAACATCCGGACGATCCGGACAGAGATCGCTTCATTCTTTCAAAAGGTCATGCCGCACTGGCGCTGTACGCGGCTCTGAATATCAAGGCCTGGGTCACCGAAGAGCAAATGAACACCTTTTGCGGCGATGACAGCATTCTTGGAGTTCACCCGGAGTCCGCTCTTTCGGGCGTCGATTTTTCCACCGGATCGTTGGGGCAGGGTCCGTGCATGGCGGCCGGCGCGGCCTTGGCGGCGCGGCTTCAGGGCTCCCGCAGGCGCGTATTCTGTCTCATCAGCGACGGGGAATGCAACGAGGGATCGGTGTGGGAAGCAGCCATGTTCGCGGCGCACCATAGCCTCTCCAATCTGACCGTGATCGCCGACATCAATGGACAACAGGCATATGGTCTGACGCGCGACGTTTGTAGGGCGGGAAACTACGCGCAACGCTGGGAAGCGTTTGGCTGGGACGCAAGGGAAGTGAACGGGCACTCGGTCGAGGAACTGGTCGAGGCATTGAACGAGCCTGGCGCCGGACGGCCGCGCGTCCTTCTCGCTCAAACCATTTTCGGCCGGGGCGTGTGGTTCATGGAACAAGGCGTCCCGCTCACGCAGCAGCACCTCGGCGTGCAAGCCATCAATTGGCACTACCTGCCAATGAGCGATGCCGAATACGAAATCGCGATGGGCGGGCTGGAGGATGCTTAGTGCGGAAGGCCTTCATCGACACCCTTTGCGATCTGGCATCTTCCGATGAGCGAATCCTCCTGTTGACAGGCGACCTCGGTTACATGGTCATGGAAGGATACCGGCAGCGCCTGCCGAAGCGCTTTTTCAACTGCGGCGTTGCGGAACAGAATATGATCGGGGTCGCTACTGGTATGGCGGAAGCGGGCTTGATTCCGTATGTCTACTCCATTGCCACCTTCGCCTCCCTGAGGCCATATGAGTTCATTCGCAATGGTCCGGTTCTGCATCGTCTTCCGGTGCGCGTCGTCGGCATGGGAATGGGGTTCGAGTACGGCCACGCCGGGCCCACCCATTACGCCGTCGAAGACATCTGCGTACTGCGGGCCCTGCCCGGTTTGACCATTGTCGTGCCCGCAGATCCCGGGCAGGCGGCAAATGCTATCCGGAGCACTGCCGCGACGCCGGGGCCAGTGTACTACAGCTTGGGAAAAGACGACAGCGTCTCCGCCCGCGATCTGGACGGGCGCTTTGAGCTGGGGCGCGCGCAAGTGGTGCGCGACGGCGCCGACCTGGCGATCGTGGCCATGGGTTCGATCGCAGCCGAGGCGGTCGCGGCGGCGGACCAGCTTGCCGCGGAAGGCATCCGAGCCGCCGTGGCAGTGGTTTCAAATTTTCATCCGGACCCCGTCGAGGACGTGGCTGATCTGCTTCGGAAGGTCCCGCACGCGATTACCGTGGAGGCGCAGACTCTCTCCGGCGGATTGGGCGCTTTCACCGCGTCCGTGATCGCCTCGCACCGGTTGGATTGCCGTCTCTGGACTCTGGGCGTGCGGACCTCGCCGGACGGCACCAGCGGATCTCAGCCGAGCCGGTGGCGCAAGTACGGTCTGGACCGTGCCCACATCGCGGAGGCCGCCCGGCAGGCGCTGCGCTAGTCTGGCTGCTTTCCGTCGCAAAATGCCCTGCAACCGCTCCCTGTGGTCGCGGCTCAGCGGGGCCTCCGGCATTGCCGGATTGAACGGTAAGAGACCGGATGCACCGGGGCGCTTGTTGGGGTAGGCTTCAAAAAGAACACGACTGCAGTTAAGGCCCTTTTTTCATTGGAGCGTGATGCCCCTTGCTCAGCTTGGCTCCAGGAAGGCGATTGAACATTGGCGAGGTCTTGATGACACTCCCCTGGAGTAGATTTTGCGATCAGCCAGCCTGGGCGTTCGTGTTCGGGAAGGCAGGAGACAAATGAAGCGAAACCGAGGTCAGGAGAAGGATTCGGATCGAGGGATGGAAGGCGACGGTTTCCCGGTGTTGCGACGAAACGTGGCGGGGATCGATCTGGGGAGCACAAGCCACTGGGTATGTGGGCCAACGATAGAGGGCTCGGAGCGGGAAGTAGAGGAAGTCGGAGCCACAACACCAGAGTTGGCCAAGCTGGCGCAATGGTTGAGGGAGCGGAAGGTGGAATCGGTGGCGATGGAGAGCACGGGTGTGTACTGGATTCCTGTGCACGAATTCCTGGAGCGCCAGGGATTCGAAGTGTTGTTGGTAAGCACGCGGGAATTCGCGCAGGTGCCGGGGCGAAAGAAGACGGACCGGGTAGACTGCAAGTGGATTCAGCGGCTGCACAGCTGTGGGCTGCTTCGAGGCTCGTTCCGGCCGGTTGAGCAGGTGTGCATGTTGCGGACTCTGGTACGCGACAGAAACACGCTTGCAGCGGAGCGGGCAGACTGGCTCCGACGAATGCAGAAGAGTCTGGACCAGATGAATGTAAGGGTGCACCGGGCGGTCTCCGACATCCAGGGCGCAACGGGTATGGCGATCATCCGGGCAATCGTAGTAGGAGAGCGGAACCCTGCCGTGTTGGCGAGGTTGCGGGAACCCGGTTGCCGCAAGAGCGTGGAAGAAATCGCCGAACAGTTAAGCGGGCATTGGCGAGAGGATCATCTGTTCAGCCTAAAGCAGAGTCTGAAGATGTACGATGCCATAGGCGAAACGATGCAGGAATACGACAAAGAGACTCTGCGGCGGCTGCGGGAGATGGAGCGAGCCGATTATGAGGGGAAGCAACCACCCCAGCTGAAAAACACCAATAAAGCAAAAATGATCCGCCAACGCGGCGAAGAACCGATGCGCGAGGCTTTCTACCGGATGAGCGGGGTCGATCTCACGGCCATCGACGCCGTAGGAGTTGGGGTGGTTCAGTGTGTGCTTACTGAATATGGTTCCGACCTGAGTTGCTTTCCGACGGAGAGCCATTTCGTCTCCCACGCGACGCTGGTTCCCAGGGGTGGCTTCAGCGGAGGCAAGGCGCTCAAAAAGAAGAAGCGCGGCAGCGCCAGCAGTCGTGTGTCGGCTGCACTTCGCTCGGCAGCGCTATCGTTGCGCCACAGTCAAACCGCCCTCGGAGCTTTTTTTCGCCAAACCGCCCGACGCCTGGGACCCGATGTCGCAGCCTTTGCCACGGCTAGAAAATTAGGCATACTGATTTATCGCCTGCTCCGTTGGGGGCAGGCCTACGTGGATGAAGGAGCCGAAGCCTACGAAAAGCGCTACCACGCCTCTCGCATTAATCGCCTTAAAATCACCGCCTCAGACCTCGGCTTTGAACTCGCTCTCAAACCAACAAACCCGTGAGTTCTTCCATTACCGACCATTGGTCTCGGAGTAGAATCGGCGTTGGGTCTCTATAGCTACTTAACGGAGCCGCGACCGGAGGGGAGCGGTCGGAAAATTCGATTCTGCGAGGGAAAAGTAGCTATCGCTAGCGCCGGGTTCTATCGAGCCCGCTCCTGGTATCCGGTGCAAACCAGGTTTCCAGCCGGCAGAGAAACCGGCGTCTGGCCCAGACTGGAGTTTTCCGCGAGGCGCAGGGCGGATCTCTTCATCCCAACCGGCATCGGGAAAAGCTTCATCCAATAGTGCAGCGGATAGCGATTCCACAAGGGCGCGACATGCACGTCGCGGTATCCGGCGCGCTTCAGCAAGTCTCGCGCGGTTTCCGGACAGAAGAGCTGCAAATGCTCAAGGTCAAAAATGGGAGACCGGAAACCCAGGATTCGGGCCGACGCGGCTTTGCGATTGTGCACCACAATGACGAACGCGCCTCCGGGCTTCAGCAGGGAGCGCGCCGCTCGAACCAGTGCCAACGGCTCCGGCACATGTTCCATGGTTTGAAAGCAGGTCACTAGTGAAAACGCCGCGGCTGGAAAGTCTTCGGCGCGGAACAGTCCCAGCCGGATACTGTCCCGGATTTCGGGCTTGGCCGCTGAATAGGGCGCCTCGGATGGTTCCACTCCAACCGCGTTTTGAAATCCGAGATCGATAAGTTGCTCCAGGAACGCGCCGTCTCCGGTTCCTATGTCAAGCGCGCCGTCCCGATCGGGTAAGCGGGGGATGATTTTCCGGATCTCCGCCGCGTAGGTTGCGCTCGCGTAGCGGGCCTCTGCGCCGCTGTCGAAGTCGGCGCTTCGATAGGCGGCCGCCAGCGTTTCCACAGACAGGGCGGGGCTCACATATAAAAGAAGGCAGACCGGGCACTCGATCAATCTCGGATGCATGTACTCGGGAATCTTTCGCGACGCGAATGCGAAGCGATTTAATTTATCGAGGTCGATATTGGACTCAGCCGCCACGTGCGATTGATCCGCCGACCCGCACATCGGGCACGGCCGGTCCACCCAGGTAAAGCTCACAGCGGCTTTTTGTCGGCGAGGGCAGTGTAGCCAAGACAATCGTCTCCGCCGGCTCCGTTCAGGGAAAGGTTGGCAAGTGCAGCAAGCAGGAGCAGCAGCGGAAGAAAGGGGATTGAGAGGATTTGCAGCAGCAGGCGGATCAAGATTCCTCCGGTGTCCGGTAAGGCCAGCCGCAGGATCAGCGCCATCGTCTTGTAGCAAGCGACGGTAAGAGCGTTTCCGCGCGCATAAACCCGCACGTTCGCGAAGCCCGAATCGCGCAAGATACGATCGAGGCCGGACGGCGTGAACCGCCAATAGTCGTATGGAATGAAGTGCCAGCGCGCCGCGAACGGAACGGTGAGCGCCAGCGTCCCCCCGGGCGCGAGGCAGCGGAACGCTTCACGCAGAAAGCGTTCCGGCTCGGGCACATGTTCCAGCGTTTCCGTACAGAGCACCAGGTTTGCCGAGGCATCCTCAATGGGCCAGCGATCCCCCTCAAAGTACCGGGTATCGGGAACTTCGTATCCGAAATGCGCCTTGGCATCGGTTGTGTCGATACCAATGTAACGCGCCTCGCGCGGCATGATGGATCGATACGGCTGCGCACCGCAGCCCACATCGACAATGGTTCCTTCCGCCTGCGGCAGGATGCGTTTCAGATCGCGCCAGATCGAGCCGGCCTGGAGGTCCAGGAATCGCCGCGCTGCGGCGGCCAGGAAGGCCACTCGCCCCCCAGGCGGCGCGAACAGAGGCGGACGCCACGTCTCACCGGCGCGATGGGCCATGTTTCTTCGGAGAATGGACTCGCGATCGTTTGCGCCGGCCATCTGCTATAAATCCGCCCCTCGATCCCGGTCCAGCGTGGCTAGCCGGATCTCTCCATCCCGGATCACGCTTCGCCGGATAAAATGGGGCCGCCGCTTTACCTCTTCGAAGATCTTCGCCAGATACTCTCCGACAATGCCGATGGCCACCAGGTTCAGCGAACCAAGAAACAGGACCACGATCAACAGCGTCGTCACGCCTCGGGGCGCCAATTGCGGGAACAAGATTTTAGCTGCCAGTTGCCCAAGGATCACAAGAAGGCTCACGCCAAACAAAAGCACTCCGGCCGAGCTCAAGACATTCAGAGGAACGTAGCTAAAGGAGAAAATTCCCTTCTTCGCCCACCCAATGTTCTTAAAGAAGCTGTTGGTGGTTGTGCCAAACATCCGCTCGGGCCTGACATAATCGACGCCGGTCTGCTTGAACCCGGCAAAGGCGCGAACTCCGCGCAGGAACAAGTCCCGCTCCGGGAATCGCAACATCGCCTCCATCACGCGCCGGTCCAGCAGCGAGAAGTCGCCCGCGTCGCGCGGGATGCTGATGTAGGAAAAATAGTCGAAGATCTTGTAGAACGCCTTATACGCGAGTTGCATCAAAAACGTGGCCTCGCGTTTAACGCGGCGGCCGAAAACCACGTCATAACCCTCTCGCCACTTCGCGACCATGGCTTCGATCAATTCGGGGGGATCTTGCAAATCGCCGTCGAGCAGCACACACGAGTTCTTGGTCGCAATCTCCATGCCGCTTCGAAACGCCGATTGCGATCCGAAATTGCGGGAGTGAGAGATTCCGTGGACTCTTCTGTCGTTCCGCGAGATCGCCCGGATCACCTCCTCGGAGTTGTCCGGACTACCGTCGTTGACGAAGATGATTTCATGATCGATATTCAGTTTCCCGAAGGTTTGCTTCAGGCGTTGGTACATGAACGGGATCGCCTGCCCGTCCTGGTAACACGCGATTACCGCCGATACGCTGTGTTTGGTGTCCAGTCCGAACCGCTTGGAAGACCGGAGATATGCTTCCTTATCCTTCAATTCGCGGAACCACGCGGATGTCTTCAACAGGCCTTCGCGGAAATCCGTCCTGGGGGACCACCCGATGTGTGCCCGGACTTTGCCGATGTTCGCGTACCAGTCGGTGACGTCCCAATCCCGGCTTGGCATGGAAAACTGCGGCTCCGCGGGAATCGAAAAGAACGTCTTTCGCGAGAATCGCGCAGTCCCGGATGGTCGTCTTCCGGCCGGTTCCGATATTGAAGGATTCGCCGTAATCCTCGCTCGCCAGGTTCAAGGCGACGTCTATAAAGGCCTCAACCGCGTCGTCGACATACAAAAAGTCGCGCGACACATTAGGGTCGACGAACTCCGGATATTTACCGTCCATTCCAAACCGGACAAGATTGGGGATCAGGCGAGAAGAATCTTCCAGTGGGCCGTACACCGAGTACAAACGCAGATTGGCGCAGGGAAATCCTCGTTTCTTCCCGTAATAGAAGAGAAGGTTGGCCGAGGCGACCTTGGAAACCGCGTAGTGGCTGTTCGGGGCGAGCAGCATCGCCTCATCCGGACCAGAAGCGTTGTCCCCATATTCCGAGGAGGATCCCGCATGCAGGTAGACCGCGATTTTATGCTTCTCCAGCCGCGAGATCAGCCGCGAAACCAGATTAAAATTTGTCTGGTAGATAAGCTGGCTATCCGTCTCAAAGGAGTACGCTCCATACGCAACGCAGTCGATGACCGTGCGCGGTTGTACCGTCGCGATCAACTCATCCAGGTTCGAATCGATCAGGAGGTCCACCACCTTCACGTTATGGACTGGAATGCCTTCCAGGCGCCACGCCGGCAACCGCGTCGCGGTGGCACAAACGTCGTCCCGATAGCGCAGAAGCGTACCCGCCACGTTCGCACCGATGAACCCGCTGCCTCCCAGAACGAGGATGGGACCCTGAAGATGCTTTATCTTTTCTTCGAGCGCCATCGCTTCGTTCATTCGAGCGGAGCTCTGTGCATCGGTCACGGCGCGAGAAGGTGCTGAATAAGCCTCGGGTTGAAGCCCAGGGGTTCCCGGAGCAGATTCCGCGTCAATGACGCCGGTCGCCGTGCGACTACTGAGTGGCGCCTGTGTCGTCCGGAATATGGCTGCATGGCCACGCATTCGCATACTCCGCTCATGGTTGCAAACTCCGCAGCCATTTCGCAAATTCTCTCTTCGCCCGAAGGCGAGGGGCTTTCAACCATCCCGGATGGGGGCATAAGGGGATTCTAGCAAGAATTCTTTCATGTGCCCCTTCTTTAGACCGCTGCGGCAACATTGGCCCTGGGCGCACGACTATCCAAAAGCGACACGCCAGGCTTGATTTTGGCACGCCATAAAAGCAAACCAATCGCTGAAGATGGAAAAGGTGCGAAATGAGAAGCGCCCGTCCGATCAATTTAAGGAAGCCGAAGCCGATTGGACACACAACCTGCCACAGATGCCCCGCCGTGTTTCGCAATGGGTCTTTGCGACCCACGCTTCGAAGACGGGCTCGGGGGGCCGCTCCTCGGCGGCCAGTCTCGACTTGTCTAGAGTGTGATCTTATACTTGGAGCCGCAGGCGAGCCACCGTCTCGATGTGATACGTCTGCGGGAACAGGTCCACCAGCGTGAGGCGGTCGATTGTGTAGCCCGGCAAGGCGGCGAGGTCGCGGGCCAGTGTCGCAGGGTCGCAGGAGACGATGGTGAGACGCGGCGGCGCGAGGCGATTCAGATGCGCCACGACTTCTTTGCCGAGCCCGGCGCGGGGAGGGTCGGCGAGAATGAAATCCGGCGTAGTTTCGAGACGCGCAACGTAATCCTCCACCCGCGAGTGTTCCACGCGCAGGGCGCCCGCGGCCGTGAACTCGAGATCGCGGACAGCGCTCGATCCCGCTTCGACGGCCGTGACCGAGGCGAATCGGCGAGCCATGGGGATCGCGAAAAGGCCGACTCCGGCGTACAGGTCCAACGCTGTTGAACCTTCGCTGCCGTCGAGGGCGGCCGTTACCAATTTCTCCACCAGGAAGCGGTTCACCTGGAAGAACGACTTTGGTCCCACGCGGAAGGTTCCCAGTGCCGTCGGATAGTCAAGCGTGTTGACGGATTCGCACCAATCGAAGAAGTCGCGCCGCAGAGGCTGGGCCGTTTCAATGACGTTCACCTGAACGTCGGTCTCATTGGTGAACAATTCCAGCGACCGCACAAAGCGCGGGAAGCGCGCGTCGTGGAGCCGCTCGCGCATCGCCGCCAGCGCCTGATTGAGGCGCGGCGAAGCAACCGGGCAATCTTCGGTGAGCGGAACCAGCTTATGCGAGCGCCGCGCGAGGTAGCCCAGCCTGCGCCCGGCCCTGCTCGATGAGAGAATGTGTACTTGGACGCGGTTGCGATAGCCCAGCGGCGGACCGCTGATGGTCTCGATTTCGCCCGAGTATTCGATCTTGCCCACGCGGCGGAGCTGCTCGCGCAGGATCTCGACCTTGCGCGCCAGTTGAAATTCGTAAGGCGCGTGCTGATAGTGGCAGCCGCCACAGCGCGCGAACAAGGGGCAGGGAGGTTTGACGCGGTCCGGCGAGGGTTCGATCACTTCTAGCAGACGCGCGTTCACGCCCTCGCCGATTTCGACGCGGACTTTCTCTCCAGGGAGCACGAAGGGCGTCAGGACCACCCGGCCGTCCACGCGCGCGAGGCCCTCGCCGCCATAGACCCACTTGTCCACAATGACAGTCGCCTCTGGCGCCGTAATGACCGTCGCCTCCGGCGCCGTAATGACCGTCGCCTCTGGCGCCACGCCAATCGCCTCCGGCTTGGTCTTGGATGTCTTCGGCGTGGTGGTTGAAATTTCGTTTAGGATAGAAGTTCTCCGAAAGACCGCATGAAAGCTAGAGTCCTCTCCGGCATCCAGCCAACCGGCAGCCCGCACATTGGGAATTATCTCGGCGCCTTGAAGAACTGGGCCAAGATCCAGTATGACTACGATAGCATCTACTGCATCGTCGATCTGCACGCGATCACGGCCTACCAGGAGCCGCAAGAGCTGCGCACCAAGATCGAGGAGCTGGCCGGGATGCTGCTGGCCATCGGCATCGACCCCAAGCATTCCGCGCTGGTGGTGCAGTCTTCGGTGCCGGAGCATGCGGAACTCGCGTGGATGCTGACCTGCGTGACGCCGGTGGGCTGGCTCGAACGCATGACGCAGTACAAGGCCAAGTCGGAAGCGGCGGAAACCATCGGCGACGGCCTGTTGCAGTATCCGGTGCTGATGGCCGCCGACATTCTGTTGTATCAGGCCGCGATTGTTCCGGTGGGTGAAGATCAGAAGCAGCATCTGGAGCTGGCTCGCGACATCGCGCAGCGCTTCAATTCCCTCTACGGAGAAATGTTCACCATGCCCGCGACGCACCTGCCCACTGTCGGCGCGCGCATCATGGGTCTGGACGATCCTGAAAAGAAGATGAGCAAGTCGACGGTGGGCAGCGGCCACGCCATCAGCCTGCTGGATCCGCCGGACGTTATTCGCAAGAAGATCATGCGATCCACCACGGATTCCAATCCCGGCGTCGATTTCGAAAATCCGGGAGCCGGCGTGCGGAATCTGTTGACCGTCTTCCAGGCCTTCACGGAGTGGCCGGACGCGGCGCTGCGCCAGCACTTCAGCGGCATGCGCTACGGCGATCTGAAGAAGCAAGTGGCCGAAGCGGTGGTGGCGGCGCTGGAGCCGGTCCAGCAGCGCTATCGCCAGATCGCGTCCGAAGCCGGCTATATCGCCAGCGTTCTCGAAGACGGCGCGCGCAGGGTCTCGCCGCTCGCCAAGGACACCGTGAACAAGGTCAAGAAGGCGATGGGATTATTTACACCGGCTGATCCGTTTTAATCCGATTGATAGGCCGATTGGCTCACTTGACATACGAAGATGATCGTAGTAACCTCTTCGTAGATGACCTTGAAGCCGCCGACGAAGCCTGCTTCGAAACCACCAGATCCGCCCCGGCCCACCGAGGCCGAGCTCGAAATCCTGACCGTTCTATGGAGCCGCGGCCCCAGCACCGTCCGCGACGTCCATGAGGCCATTGAAGCCAAAGCCCGGCGGAAACCCACGCAATACACCACGGTCTTGAAGCTGCTCCAGATCATGGGGGAAAAGCGGCTGGTGGAGCGCAATGAGGAAGCGCGCGCGCACGTCTACCGCGCCAGCCGTCCTCGCGAATGGACCCAGCGCCAGATCGCCGGCGACCTGCTGGAGCGGGCCTTTGGCGGCTCGGCCAGGAGCCTGGTGGTCGGCGCGCTCTCCGCTCGCAAGACCTCCAGGGCGGAATTGGCGGAGATCCGCAAACTTCTCGACGACTACGAAAAAGGAGCCGGCAGATGAGCTTCGCGAATTTCCTCTCTGGTCCCATTGCCGCTGGGTTGAGCCGCGCGCTGTTCCATTTCCTGTGGGAAGGGGCGCTGATCGCGCTGGCGCTCGCGGTGGCGATTCACGTGTTCCGACCGTCTTCGGCTGCGATCCGGTATGGCCTGGCATGCACGGCGATGCTCGCGATGGTGGCGGCGTTCGCTGTGACGCTGGCGGGGTTCTGGCCGCACTCGGCTTCGGTGACGATTCAATCGAACGCTCCGCGCCTCAGGGTGCCGCCGCCTGTGCCATTCGCCTGGCCTGAGACGGCGCCCGCGGGCGCGGCAAGCCATCTGAATTGGATCGTACTTGCCTGGATGCTAGGCGCGGGCCTGTTCTCGCTGCGCAGCCTGATGGCCTGGGTCGCAGCGATGCGGCTGAAACGCTCCGGCGTGTGCGCCGCCGCCGAAGTCTGGCGGACGAAACTGGCGCGGCTCGGCGAACGCATCCGCCTTTCCCGGCCGGTGACGCTGCTGGAATCCTGCCTGACGGATGTTCCGGTGGTGGTCGGTTTCCTGCGTCCGGCGATTCTGGTTCCCGCGGCGCTGTTCACGGGGTTCCCGCCGGATCAACTGGAGCTCATCCTGATCCATGAGCTCGCGCACATCCGCCGCCGCGACTATCTGGTCAATCTCTTGCAGAGCGTCGTCGAGGACGTGCTGTTCTACCATCCGGCGGTTTGGTGGGTTTCGAGCGTCGTCCGCGCCGAGCGCGAAAACTGCTGCGACGATATCGTGGTCGCCGAGACTCACAACGCGCGCGGGTTCGCCGCGGCCCTCGCCGCGCTGGAACAGAATCGCTGGACCGCTCATGAGGCGGCGCTGGCAGCGAATGGAGGTCGTCTAATGAATCGTGTTCGACGTTTGCTGGAAGGGCGGGATCGCCCTCGGTTGGGGTTTGCTCCGTGTGCCGCGCCGGTGTTCTTCGCGAGCCTGCTGCCGGTGATCTTGGCCATCGCCGCATCGGCATCGCATGCGCAGTCCGTCGCCCCTCCACCGCTGTTGCCGGCGGCGCCCGCGCCGCGGCCTCCCGTGCTGGCGGCGCAAGCCCAGCCGGTTCCTGCGCCCGCCCCGCAGGCCGCTCCCGCTCCGGCGGCAGCACTGCCGGAGACCCCTTACAAGAAATGGCTGGATCAGGAAGTCGTCTACATCGTCTCGGACGCCGAGAGGCAAGCGTTCCGACGGCTCACGACCGATGAAGAACGCGAGAAGTTCATCGAGCAGTTCTGGCTACGCCGTGACCCGACACCGGATACGGAGAAGAATGAATATCGCGAGGAGCATTACCGCCGCATCGCCTACGCCAACGAGAACTTCGGCGTCGCGAATGGCGTCCCCGGCTGGAAGACCGACCGCGGCATGATCTATATCAAGTACGGCCCGCCGGATGAGCGCGATGAGCATCGAACGGGCGGCGTTTATCAGCGGCCTATCGAAGAAGGCGGTGGCCAGACCACGACGGTCCCGTTCGAGAAGTGGCGCTATCGCTACATCGAAGGCTTGGGCAACGACGTCAACATCGAGTTTGTCGACACCGCGCGGAACGGCGAGTTCCACATGACCATGGACCCGGCGGAAAAGGAGGCATTGCTTTACGTGCCCGGCGCGGGCCTGGATCAATTCACACGCCTAGAGCAATTTGCAAACCTTCAGGCGCCCAAACCCGACGTGCCACTCGTGGTGCCACCCGAAGGCGCCGTCATCGAGGACATCGTCTTCCGAGGCACGCGGCGCGTTGCGCAGGACGTGCTGCGCAACACGATCAAGACCCATCCGGGCGACAAGTTCGACAAAGTCGCCCTCGATCGCGACATGCGGGCGCTTTGGAACACGCAGCGCTTTAACGATATTCGCCTGACATACGAGCGCGGGCAAACCGGTTGGATCGTGAACTTCACCGTAGTGGAGATCCCTCCACCACCCCGAAATTGAGATCGGCTCCGCGCCGGTTGTACGTTCCCATCGCCGTCTCCCGCATAATGGGAGGTTCCATGAGCACACTCCTCCCGGAGACACCGGAGCAGCTTGCCGAATCTCTTCTCGCCACTGCCTCGGCGCACCGGACCATCCGCCTGGGGGGAAATTTTTCGAAAGACCGCATCGGCGGCGCTCCTCAGCCCGCCGATGTCGTCATCTCCACGTCGCGGCTCAACCGGCTGCTGCAATACGATCCGCGCGATCTCACCGTGAGCGTTCAAGCCGGGATGCACTTCGCCGAGCTGGAGCAGACGCTCGCCGGGCATCGCCAGATGCTGCCGCTCGATCCCGGTTGGGCCGCGGAGTCAACCGTCGGTGGAGTCGTCGCCGCGAACTTGAGCGGCCCGCGGCGCCGGCTCTACGGCACCGCTCGCGACATGGTTATCGGCATGACCTTCGCGACGCTCGAAGGCAAACTGGTTTCGAGCGGCGGCATGGTGGTGAAGAACGTGGCCGGCCTGGACATGGCCAAGCTGATGATCGGCTCCTTCGGGACTCTGGCGGCCATCGCGCGAATCAACTTCAAAGTGTTTCCGGTACCCGCCGAATCGCGCACCTTCCTCATGGAATTTTCGACTGCCGCAGCGGCCTTCGCCGAGCGCGACCGTATCCTGCGCGGCCCGCTCCAGCCCGTCGCGATCGATATCGTCAATTGGCCCTCCGGCGATCGCTTGAATTGGCGCCTGCTGGTTCTCGCCGGAGGTAACGCGAAGGCGCTCGAGCGGTACGCGCGCGAGCTTCCCGCCGCTCAGCCCTGCCCGGAATCCGTGTGGGAGCAGATCCGCGAATTCACTCCGAGGTTCCTTGCAGAGAATCCCGAAGGCCGTGCGATCGCCATTTCCACAAAACTCACGGAGATGCCGGCTCTGGTCGAAAAACTTAACGTGCCGGTGATCGTGCGCGCCGGCTCCGGCGTGGTGTACGCTCATTGCTTGCAGATCCCTTCTGAATTCGACCCCTCCGCCGGCGGCTCTGCGATGATGACACGCGTGAAGGAGATGTTCGATCCCGAGCATCTGCTCAACCGGGGGCGCTTGTATGGCCGCCTCTAATTTCCCATCGGGCATTGCTTCAAACAACGACGCCCCTAAGCAGGAAGACCTGCTTCGCTGCGTCCACTGCGGTCTGTGCCTGAACGCCTGCCCCACCTACCGCGAGCTGCGCGTGGAAATGGATTCGCCGCGCGGGCGCATTTATCAGATGGTCCAGGTATCGAACGGCGCGCCCATCACGGAGTCTTATCGGGAGCACATCGACCTGTGTCTCGCCTGCCGGGCCTGCGAAACGGCGTGTCCCTCGGGAGTTGAATACGGACGCCTGGTGGAAGCGGCTCGCGCCGATATCGAGCAGCGCGTGCGCCGTCCGTGGCCCTCTCGTCTGCTGCGGTGGTTCGTCTTTGAGCGCCTGCTCCCGAGTCGCACGCTCCTTCGTGTTGCCGGTTGGAACCTGTTCGTATATCAGGCTTCGGGACTTCAGAAGTGGGTTCGCGCTTCCGGAATTCTGAAGTGGATGGGCAAGCTTGGGGAAGTCGAGCCGCTTGCTCCTTCCATCGAGAGGCCGTTCTTCTACGGCAACATGGGGCGCGTTTTCCCGGCGCAAGGCGAGCGCAAGTACCGCGTCGCGTTTCTCTCCGGCTGCATCGCCAACGTGTCGTTTGCGCGGCTGAACGAAGCCACCGTCCGCGTTCTGCAAGCCAATGGGTGCGAGGTCTCGGTGCCGGTCGATCAAACCTGTTGCGGCGCGCTGCACGTCCACGCCGGAATGCGCGAGCCCGCGCGCAAGCTCGCACGCCGGAATATCGACGCTGTTCTGGATGGCGGCTACGACGCGATTCTCACCAACGCGGGCGGTTGCGGCTCGACGCTCAAGGAGTACGACGAGCTGCTGGAGCATGACTCGGCCTACGCCGGGCGCGCCCGGCGCTTTGTCGCGCTGATGAAGGACGTGAATGAATTTCTAGCCTCCATCGAGCTCAATCCGCGCATGGGCGAGGTCCGCGCCACCGTCACCTATCAGGACTCTTGCCATCTCGTGCACGGTCAAAAGATTCGCTCCGCCCCGCGCCAGTTGCTGGCCCGCGTGCCCGGATTGACCGTCAAGGAAATGCGCCTGTCCGATTTATGCTGCGGGAGCGCCGGAATTTACAACATTCTTCACACGGACATGTCCATGCAGCTTTTGGAAAAGAAGATGGAGAATGTGAACGCCACCGGAGCGGACCGGATCGCCACCGCCAATCCCGGCTGCATGTTGCAAATCCGCGCCGGCGTCGAGAAGCACGGCCATGGACAGCGCGTCTCCCACGTCATCGAGATTCTCGATGAAGCGTATCAGGCTGTGGGGCAGGTTTCCGACCTGCCAATTTCGGGCTGAAACTAAACCCGTTCCAGTAGCATCGCCATCCCCTGTCCCACGCCGACGCACATGGACGCGATCGCATATCGCGCTTTGGTTCGCCGAAGCTGGAGCGCGGCGGTCAGCGCCAGCCTCGCGCCGGACATTCCGAGAGGGTGGCCGAGCGCGATCGCGCCCCCGTTGGGATTGACCTTTTCGCTGTCGTCGGGAAGCCCGAAGGCGCGAGTCACGGCCAGAGCCTGCGCCGCGAAAGCTTCGTTCAGCTCCAGGATGTCGATATCGGCCATTGTCATCTTGAACCGGTCGAGCAGTGTCTGGATCGCCGGAATCGGGCCGAGGCCCATGACGCGAGGCTCCACCCCCGCCGCTGCCGAGCCTACGACGCGTGCGATGGGCGTCAACCCGAATCGCGCCGCGGCGTCTTCCGAGGCGACGAACATGGCGCACGCGCCGTCGTTGACTCCGGAGGCGTTGCCGGCGGTGACGGTTCCGCCTTTGCGGAACGGCGTCGGCAGCTTTGCCAGAGCCTCGTAGGTCGTATCGGCGCGAGGATGTTCGTCCACGCCCACTGCTTTGAAGGAACCCTTGGGGCCGGGCACGTTCACCGGCTCGATCTCTTCGGCGAAAACTCCGGCAACTTGCGCGGCGGCGCACTTTTGTTGCGATGCCAGCGCGAACCGGTCCTGCGATTCGCGGCTGACGCCATGCGCCTCGGCGACATTTTCCCCCGTCTCCGGCATCGAGTCCGTTCCGTACATCTGTTCCATCAGCGGATTGACGAAGCGCCAGCCCAGCGTGGTGTCGTAAATCTCGGCGTTGCGCGAAAACGCCGTGGTCGCCTTGGGGATCACCATGGGAGCGCGGCTCATGCTTTCGACGCCGCCGGCGACAGCCAGCGAAATCTCGCCCACGGCGATCGAACGCGCGGCCGAAGCCACGGCTTCCATGCCCGAGGCGCACAGGCGGTTGACGGTGACGCCCGGGACGCTCGCCGGGTATCCGGCCAGCAGCAGCGCCATGCGCGCCACGTTGCGATTATCCTCGCCCGCCTGCGTTACACAGCCGAGCAGAACTTCGCCGATGCGTTCCCAGTCGAGCTTGTTGAACCGGCGCCGCAAACTCGCCAGTGGATGCGCCGCAAGGTCGTCGGTTCGGACCATCGCCAGCGCGCCTCCGTAGCGCCCGATGGGGGTGCGGACACCTTGGCAAAGAAAAACATCAGGCATTGTATTGTGATTATAAATGATGTAAAATCGCTCCGTGCATCGCGTTTGGGCATATCTGCTGATAACGATTTTCGGGCTTTCGCCCGTAGCTCCAGCGCTGTTTGCCCATGAGTTAGCCGACGACGGCTCGAACCTGCCCGCCTGCTGCCGCCGTCTCGGGCGGCATCATTGCGCTCTAGTGGCAATGCAGCTTCCCGCGGGCGTTGCGCTCAAGGGAGTCTGCGATCTGTACGGCCGTTTCCCCGCCGCTCTGGCGCCGCCGGAATGCGCGAAAGCGGTCTTTTACAAGGCTTCACGAACGGTTTTTGCCGCTCTCGCCAGTCGCCGAGCCGCCGCCGAGCAGGGCCAGGCGCTGTATCGGGTTTCGTTCAGCCGTTCCCGCCAGAAGCGCGGGCCTCCCAGCCTCAACTCCTAATCGACTTCAACGGGTGTCGCAAAGAGGGGGGGGATATGTGTGTCCAAAAATATCGTTTATTATTCATACTATTTGTATCTAACTGTGTCTTATTTGCGCAAAATAACACTTCCCTTCGCGGCGTGGTTCACGATCCCCAGCACCGCCCGCTTCCGGGCGCGCAGGTGGCGATCCAAGGGCCGGCGGCGTTCGGTACCAGAACCGTGCAATCCGATGCCAGCGGCGAATTCCAACTTGACGGCGTCCCCGAGGGCTCCTATCGCATCACCGTTTCGGCCAGTGGTTTCGCGGCCATGGAGCAGCAAGCGGCGGTGACAGCCGGAAAGACACCGGTGCTGCACTTCCAGCTCGAGCTGGCGGAGGTCCACCAGGCCGTCGAGGTCTCCGGAGCCGCCAGCAGACTTAACACCCAGACTTCGACCGTGCAGACGGCCGTCTCGCCCCAGGAGATCCTCGAGACCGCCGGCGCGGACCAGACCAATAGTCTGGCGATGATCACGGATTTCACCCCCGGTGCTTACATGGTTCACGACATGCTGCACATGCGCGGCGGGCACCAGGTGAACTGGTTCTTCGACGGCATCCCCTTGATCAATACCAACATCGCGGCCAATGTAGCGCCGTTGATCAATCCCAAGAACGTGGAGGATCTGGAGATCGAGCGTGGCGGCTATTCGTCGGAGTACGGAGACCGCACCTACGGGTTCTTCAACGTGGTCACTCCGTCGGGCTTCGATCGCGACAACCAGGCCGAGATCATCGCGTCCGCCGGCAACTTCCATTCCACCGACGATCAGTTCAATATCGGCGGGCACACGCAACGGCTGGCGTATTTCGCCAGCGTGGACGGGAACCGTTCGGATCTGGGCTTGGGCACGCCGGTTTCGCAGGTGCTTCACGATCAGGAGAGCGGCACAGGCGGGTTCTTTTCTCTTCTGTATAACCGCTCCGCCCGCGATCAGCTCCGATGGATCGTTTCGCTACGCGAGGATCATTATCAGGTTCCCAACACGCAGGATCAGCAAAGCGCCGGCATTCGCGATGTGAACCAGGAAAAAGATTATCTGGCCGGCTTTCATTGGACCCACACTTTCTCCGGCGGCGCGGTTCTGACGCTATCCCCCTACTATCACTTCAACAGCGCGCATTACATCAGCGGACCGCAGGATACTCCGTTCATCCTCGATGACAACAACCGATCCAACTACTATGGCGCGCGCTCCGTGCTGCAAGTGGAGAAGCATCGCAACAACATGCACGCGGGTGTGGAGGTCTGGGGCCAGCACGGCAATACTTTCTTTGGGCTCACGGAAAATCCAGGCGGGGCCGTCTTAAATCAACAGGAGGTTCACGGCGCGGACTCGGAGACTCTTTTTCTGGAGGACCAGTACAAGGTTTCGTCGTGGCTGACACTGGATCTGGGCTTGCGGCTGACGCATTACGGCGGCCTGAATCAGGAAAACGCCGCCGACCCGCGCGTGGGAGGCTCTCTCCGCATTCCCCGATTGCATTGGGTCCTGCACGGCTACTATGCGTATTATTTCCAACCACCTCCGCTCGACAGTCTGGCGGGGCCGTCGCTCGATTTTGCCGTGGCGCAAGGCTACGGCTTCATCCCGCTCCAGGGTGAGCGCGACATCCAACATGACATCGGCTTGACGATCCCGGCGCGCGGCTGGTCGCTCGAACGTCAACAATTTTCATACCAGCGCGCGCAATTTCCTGGACCACGATGTCATCGGCAACTCGGGTATCTTCATTCCTCTCACTGATCTTGGCGCGATTATCAGCGGCACCGAGGTGAGCGTGCGCTCGCCGCGGCTCTGGCACACAGCGCAGTTGCGCATCGCCTATTCCAACCAGGTCGCGCAAGGCATCGGCCCCATCACCGGCGGATTGCTCGAATTTTCGCGGACCGGCAACTTCCTCCTGGATCACGACCAGCGCAACACCGTGACCTCGGTGCTGAATCTGGCGCTGCCTGGGGGGATGTGGGCGACGCCGGCCTACCAGTTCGGCTCGGGCTTCGTTACCTTGAACGGACCGGCGCATCTTCCGCCGCATTCCACCTTCGATTTGTCCATCGGAAAGCGCTTCGGCGAGAGGTTCGCGGTATCGGCCAATGCCGTGAACATCGCCAATACCCGCTATTTGCTCGACACCAGCAACACCTTTGGTGGAACCCATTACATCAACCCGCGTCAGATGTACGTGGAGCTTCGATACCGCTTCCATTTTTGAGTGGGCCGTGCGCGCAATCTACCCTTTCAAGGCGAGGTTCCATGCACGGGTGGATGATGTATAATTGCTGAGGCCCAACAGGCTTCGAGACAGACCAACGCAGTACCAATCAGGATCACAAGGAGAGACGGATGGTTACATTGGCGGATGCGCGCAGAGTAATCTCAGCGGCGGAAAAGAAGGCAGCCGAGATCGGGCAACCGATGAACATAGCAGTGGCGGATGGAGGCGGTAACATCGTGGCTCACGTCCGCATGGACAACGCCTGGATCGGCAGCATTGACATATCCCAGAAGAAGGCTTACACCTCGCGGGCCTTCGACATTTCTACCAAGGACCTGGCGGAGCATTCTCAGTCCGGCAAACAGTTTTTTGGAATCCACGCGTCCAACGACGGCAAGATCATGATCTTCGCCGGCGGGATTCCGCTCAAGAAAGACGGGAAGGTCGTGGGCGCCATCGGCGTCAGCGGCGGATCCGGAGATCAGGACCACGCGGTGGCCACAGCCGGCGCCGCGGCGTTCTAGTTCCAGCAGACCATAGATAGGTAAAAGGAGAGATACAGTCATGGCAAGTAATCGTGGAGTTGCATATATCAAACCGGGCGTAGTGGAGGTTCAATCCATCCCCTACCCCAAGCTGAAAATGCCCAAGAGTGAAACTGACCCGTTCGGCGGCAAGGACGCCCCTCACGGTGTCATTCTGAAGATTGTCACCACCAACATCTGCGGGTCCGACCAACACATGGTCCGCGGACGCACCACCGCTCCGCAAGGGCTCATTCTGGGCCACGAAATCACGGGCGAGATCATCGAGAAGGGCAGCGACGTCGAGATGCTCAACATCGGCGACCTGGTGACCGTGCCGTTTAACATCGCCTGCGGGCGCTGCCGCAATTGCCGCGAAGGCAAGACCGGCATCTGCCTCACCGTGAATCCGGCTCGTCCGGGGGCGGCCTACGGTTATGTGGACATGGGCGGCTGGGTCGGCGGGCAGGCCGAGTACGTGATGGTGCCCTACGCCGATTTCAACCTGATCAAGTTCCCCAATAAGGCCAAGGCGATGGCCAAGATCAAGGACCTCACGCTGCTGTCCGACATCTTCCCCACCGGCTATCACGGCTGCATTCAAGCCGGCGTCGGGCCGGGCACCACGGTCTACATTGCGGGCGCAGGCCCGGTGGGTCTGGGCGCCGCAGCGGGAGCCCAGTTGTTGGGCGCGGCGGTGGTCATTGTCGGCGACATGATTCCGGAGCGTCTGGCGCAGGCCAAGAGCTTCGGCTGCGAGACCATCGACCTGCGGAAAGACGCCACGCTGGCCCAGCAGATCGAGCACATCCTGGGCGAGCCGCTGGTGGATTGCGTCGTCGATTGCGTGGGCTTCGAAGCTCACGGAACCGGCAAAGACGCCGCCGTCGAGCGTCCGGCCACCGTGCTGAATTCGCTCCAGGAGGTGGTGCGCGCGGGCGGCTCCGTCGGTATTCCCGGCCTGTACGTTACCGGCGATCCGGGCGGCATCGACGAAAATGCCAAGATCGGCGCGCTCAGCATCCGCATCGGGCTGGGTTGGGCCAAGTCATGCTCGTTCCATACCGGCCAGTGCCCGGTGCTGCGCTATAACCGCCAACTCATGATGGCCATTCTGCATGACAAAGTGCATCCGGCCAAGGCCGTCAACGTCACCATGATCAATCTGGACCACGCGCCGCAGGGCTACAAGGACTTCGACAAGGGGGCCGCTAAGAAGTTCGTCATCGATCCGCATGGATCGGTAAAAGCTTAGATCCGCACGGATTGGTGAAAGCGTAATTCGCTCGCGGTTGAATTACCAAGAGCGGCTGGGAAACCGGCCGCTTTTTTTGCATGTCGAGGGGTCTGGCGCCGCCGTCCAGAACCGGGAGAGCGTGAATGACTATGAAGAAAATTGAGACTCCGGAAGCCGTCTATCAAATCAAGATCACCCTGCTCGGCGCCAAGCCGCCCATCTGGCGGCGCTTGCTGGTGCCTGCGGAGTTCACTCTGGAGCAGTTGCACGACGTCTTGCAAGTCGCGATGGGATGGGAGGACTGCCACTTGCATGAGTTCCGCATCGGCCGCCAGAGGTTTGGCGTTCCCGATCCGGACGACGGGCTCATGGGCCTGCCGTCTTGTATCCATGAACGAAAGGCGCGCCTCGCCGATGTGCTTACCAGGCCCGGTGCCAAAGCGGAGTACACCTACGATTTCGGCGACAGTTGGGAACATGCCGTAACGTTCGAGAAAATCCTGACGCTGGAAGCCGGACTGATCTATCCGCTCTGTACAGCCGGGAAACTCCACGGCCCGCCTGAGGACTGCGGCGGAATCGGCGGCTTCTATAACCTCTTGGAAGCCCTTAGCGATCCAGACCACGACCAGCATGAGGAGATGCTGGATTGGATCGGCAGCTTCGATCCGGAATCGTTTTCAGTCGCGGCCGTTAATCAACAGTTGCACCAGATGTTTCGCCCGGCTCGGAAGACCGCGGCCAAGCGCGCCGCTTCCACATCGTAACGCGCTGCAGCCGGCCTGGAATCCCCCAACCGGTGAGGCGGACTGACCGGTCAATACTTAACGCGCTGCTGAAGCCCGGCGAGCTTCGACATGTCCAGCCCAGGAACCTTGGCCAAGTCGGCCCATTCCTTGAAGGTGCCCTTGTCGGTCCGGTACTTGACGATGGCGGCGGCCTCGGCGTCGGTGAGCCCCAGGTTGGCCTGGAGGCTCGCGGCCTCGTCCGTGTTGATGTGTACGATAGGGCCGAGGTATTTCGACAGGTACTGCACGATGATGCGGAAGTCGGCGTCCGTGGCGTCCGCGCCGCGGCTCTTCATATCGTCGACCACGGACTGCCAGATGTCGGGGCCGCCGTTCATCTGCGTCAACGGACCCAGATCGTGGCAAGCCGTGCAGGTCTTCTCCACCGTCTCCTTGCCCGGTCCCACCGGCAGATCCTGTGCGTATAGGCCCCCGACGCAGAGAACTCCGGCAAGGATCGGGGAAAGGAAAACGATTCTTTTCATAAGTGACATTATACCGTCTACTGCCCCGCTTTGGTCAAAATCAGGATGTGCTGGCGCGGCAGCGTTTCAATCACCTGGGCCAGATGGAACCCTTCCGCTTGGAGCTCGGTCCGGACCTCCGCCACCGTCATCTTGTGCTCTTCGCGGATGGGAATCTTGGGGTCTTCCTTGCGGTATTCGAGCAGCACCAGCCGCCCGTCCGGTTTGAGTGAGTCGCGGATTCCCCGCAGCATCTTCTGTGGCTCCGAGAATTCGTGATACACGTCGGCCAGAAGCACCAGGTCCATCTGCCCCTTGGGGAGCATCGGATCGGCGTAGCTCCCCTGCACCGTGATGACGTTGGCCGCCTTGGCCTTCGCGGCGTTCGCGCGGACCTGCTGCAGCATCTCCGGCTGCACATCCTCGGCGTAGACCTTCCCCGTGGTCCCCACCCTCTTGGCGAGCTTCAGGCTCATGTAGCCGGTGCCCGCTCCGACATCGGCGACGGTCATGCCCGCTTTGAGATTCAGGGCGTCGAGCGCGCCTTCGGGATTCTCCTCCTGCTCGCGTTCCGGCCGCTCCAGCCAGGTTTCGCACCCGCCGAATCCGCAAACGCCCGCGATCTGGCGTCCTGTAAGCGGATGGACTCCAGGGGTCTGGAACGCCTTCGCCGCGAAGACCAGAATGAACAGAACCGCGACCGTGAGGGAGCGGCTGTAAAGTTTTGATGCCACGCTACAACGCCGCTTTGATGAAGGCCCCGGCCAGCACGCCGCCGATCACTTCGCCGATAAGAGGAATGGCCGCGTAGCCCCAGTTCGATCCGCCCTTGCCGGCAATCGGAAGAATCGCGTGCGCGATGCGTGGGCCCAGGTCGCGAGCGGGATTAATGGGGAATCCGGTCGCACCGCCGAGGCACAATCCGATGACCCACACCGTGCCTCCCACCAGGAATGGTCCCAGACCCGGCGCCGGCCCGGAGAGCGACACCGATTTCGAAAAGATCGTGCCGATGATCATGACCAGTGAAAATGTGCCGATCACCTCGGCCAGGATGTTCGCGCCAGTGGAGGGGATCGCCGGGCCGGTGCAGAAACAGGCCAGCTTCGCGCCCTTGTCCGGCGTCACGGCCCAGTGCGGAAGATAGTGCAGCCACACCAGCGTCGCGCCCACGATAGCCCCGAGCATCTGGCACCCGATGAAGGGAAGCACGTTGCTGAAGTCGCCGTCTCTGACCGCCATCCCGAGGGTCACCGCGGGGTTTATGTGCGCCCCCGGACTCCCGCATGCAATGGCTGTAAAAACCCCCGCCATCACGGCCAAACCCCAGCCGGTGCAGATCACGATCCAGCCGGAGTTCTCACCTAAGGCCTTCTTCAGCAGGACGTTCGCCACGACTCCGTTTCCCAGCAAGATGAGAACCAGGGTTCCCATGAACTCTCCAAAGTATGGTGTATGCATGTGCTCTTCTACGGGGAATGAAGGGAGGCGGACTCTTGGTCCGCCTCCGGACTATGCGGATACTTTCCGCAGCTTGGTTACGCGACCGATCTCGACCCACTCGCCGACGAAGATATTGCCGGCGTGATCGAAGATCGCGCTGTGCGGTGCGACGAACTGGCCCGCGATGAAATCGCTCCGGTCCTTGGTGGCCCGATTCGGGTTTGGCACCGTAGGTTCGCCCAAATTGATAACGATCTTGTTGTCCTTGTCCAGGATTGAAACGCGGGAGGACAAATCGGGCACCAGGACCTCTGCGGTCTTCGGGTGCGGGTAGAAGTGACACGGCTGTAAAGTACCGGCGATGACATCGATCGGCTTGTCGTCCAGCGTGTAACGCACGATGCGCCGATTCCCTCGGTCCGCGACCATCAAAATCGGTTTGCTGGAATCGCGCAGGTCGACCCAATTCCCGTGAGGATTGTTCATCGACTCGATCGGCCGGTCCTGAGGCACGCCGACTTGATTCAGAGGCCGGACCGCTGCCGCTCGTCCACCGCCGCCACGCGCTCCAGCACCGCCGCCAGGCGCACCGCCCCCCGGCGCTCCACCGCCGCCCGGAGCTCCACCGCCAGCCCCTCGGCCTCTACCGCCGCCTCCGCCCGCGCCGCCACCGCCTCTAGCTCCGCCAGCCGGTGCGGCCCCAGGGGCGGGTGCCGGAGGCCCGCCGAAGGTGTTAACCAAGACCGGATACGCCGTCGCGCTGGCAACTTTGTAGTGGAACATGTAGTACGATCCGTAGCCGTCGCCGACCCAAAAGTCGCCATTGGGAGCAATCGCGATGTTAGTGGGCCGGTAATTCAAGCCATTCGCGCCGCCCGGACCAGACGAACCAGGTCCCTTCTGGTAAACCGGCGACTGCTGCGGATATCCTATGGTCCAGATTTCTTCGCCCTTCAGCGTCCGCTTGGTGATGATGCCGTGCTTGTCGTCGCAGAAGTACAAGTACTCCGTGTTGCCTTCCTTGCGCAAGTGCATGCCGTGCGCGCCGCCCCGGAACATGGGCCCGAAAGAGCGCACGAACTTACCCTTCTCGTCGAACACCACGATGCTGTCTGGGCTCGGGCTGTCCTCGTACACCGTGTGGTGAACGTAGATGTGTCCCTGGGCATCCTCGCTAATGCTGTGCGTGTTGCCGTACTTGATGTTGGACGGCAATTCGCCCCAGTCGTGGATGCATTCATACTTGTGCTCGCCCTCGCCAAGGATCGGAAGCTTGGCGCCCGACTTATCGTCGGCCTTGATGAAGAACGGTACTGCTGCGGCTGCCCCAGCGGTCAGAAATGTGCGTCGGGTGGAATTCGTCATGTGTGGCTCCTGATTGTGGCCCATCGGCCACCGTTCATTATACACCGATCCCCCACAATGAAAAAAAAGGCGCAACCGTGTTTTGGGCTGCGCCTCTTTCAGACTTTAGATGGTGAAACGAGCTACACGTGGTACAGTCCCACGTACGTCCCCTTGGCGCGAGTGTGCATCGCGAGCGCCGCCAGCAGGTCCGCGCGAGAGGTGGTCGCCGGCAGACCCAGCTTTGCATCCAGAGCGTACAGCTCGATGATGTAGTGGTGCGTCGTAGGCGCTGGAGGGCAGGGGCTATAAAAGCCCGGCATTCCGCCGATGTTGTTGGGCTGCACGCTGCCGTCGGCGAGCATCGCCATCTTGGGCACGCCTGCCGGAAGTCCCGCCGCCGTTCCAGGTATGTCGAAGATCGCCCAGTGCAGAACGTCGCTCCCTTGGATGGCCACATCGGTGTCGTGCATGATCAGCGCGAACGACATCGTCCCCGCCGGAGCCCCGGCCCAATCGATCTTCGGGGAATCCTTCTGTTGACCTGCGGCGGCGCACCCAATGCTATCCGGAATCATTCCGCCATCCGCATACCCGGCAACGGTGATCGTAAGGGGCGCGGGGATTCCACCCTTACCGCCGCCCTTGCCCCTGCCGCCACCGCCGCCTTTTCCACCGCCCGGAGGGCCTTGCGCCAACATCATTCCGATGCTGACGCCAACAACCATCGTCGATACCGCCAACGCTCGCGCGATTCGCATAGTCTGTATCTCTCCTTGAGTTTTTAAGACTTACTTTCCTGTGTAGCTGACTTTCCAAATGGTGCTGGTGCCGTCGTCGGTGACGTACAGCGAACCGTCCTTGCCGACGGCGACGCCGGAAGCCCTGCCCCACGGCCCGTCTGGCCCCAGGAAGGTCATGAAATCCTCGTAGACGCCGTCGGATTTGCCCTTGCTCAATGGCACGCGAACCACTTCGTGGCCGGACGGATTGGCGCGGTTCCAGGAGCCGTGCTCGGCGGCGAAGATATCGCCGCGGTATTCCGCCGGGAATTGCGTGCCGTCGTAGAACGTGAGACCGAGCGAGGCGTTGTGCGGTTGCATCAGAACGTCGGGAACAATCACCTTGTCGATGGTCTTGTCCTCCGGCCGTGTCATCTTGGACCTGGCATCCTCGTGTTTGCCGATGTAGAACCAGGGCCAGCCATAGAAGCCTCCCTCCTTGACGGAGGTGATGTAGTCCGGGACCAGGTTATCGCCAAGTTCGTCGCGCTCGTTCACTGAGCACCACAGTTCTCCAGTTGTGGGATTGATGGCCAGTCCTACCGGGTTTCGAATCCCCGACGCATAAATCTGGACAAACTTCCCGTCCGGCGTGTATTCCAGAATGTTGGCGCGGTGTTCATTCGACGCCCTTCCGTCGCCCACGTTGTCCGCCGATCCCACGGCCACGAGCATGCGCTTCCCGTCCTTTGAGAACACTACGTCCCGGGTTCTGTGATTGCCCCCCGGCGGGAGGTCCATGATGAGCGTCTCTGGCGGGCCGCTTGCCTTAAGGTCGCCATTCTTGTAAGGAATCCGCATCAGGGAACCAGTGTTGCCGACGTAGACCCATTGGGGATTGGCCCCGGCCGGATAGAAGTTGATGCCGAACGGCGCCGGCAGTCCGGTGGCGAACGTCGAAACCTCGGCCTTCCCATTGTTGTCGTGAATGACCTTGATATTGCCCGCGGCCTCTTCGGCGAAGAACAGGTCTCCATTGGGCGCTCTTCGAATCTGGCGTGGGGCTTTCAGGTTGTCATGAGCGTAAGCTTCCACTTTGAAGCCCGCCGCGACCTGAGGAATCGCGCCCGCCGGCTGCGGAGAGGTCTTCATGTTCCTGCCCGACGGCGTTTCCCCAGGGTTGGGAAGGTCGGCGACGGTGATCTTCCGGAACGAGCCAACTTTAATGTCCTTCGCATCCGAGAATGCGGCTTTGCCCGTGATCAGGCCGGTGATCTTGGCGCCATCGCCCTCGAGCATCATGTTGAAGGCCAGCAGAAACGATCCGCCGGCCAGAATCCAACCAAACTTTTTCATTTTGTCTCCAAAGCCGTGCTCCGACTATTATACGCGACAGATGGATTCCGTGGACCGATCCGAGCTGGCCGCCGGCTGCGGCGTATCGCTATAGTAGTGGCAAATGGCCTGGCGGCTTGCGGCATTCCTATTCGGTTGCTCCTATGTGCTGTGCCAGAACCCCGAGACGCCCGGTTGGACCGTCACCGGAACCGTTCTCGACTCCATCACCGGTCAGCCCATCGTAGACGCAGTGGTGCTTTGGGAACCGTCGTTTGCGGCGTTGGGCTTCCGCGACAGACCGGCGGATAGCACCGGCCCCGCCGCGAACGCCGCGCGCATCGTCACCGGCAGCTCTGGACAATTCACCTTTTCCGCCGATCCCACGGCAACCGGCGTCCGGCTGTTCGTATCGCGCCAGGGTTACCGCGCCCAGGACGGCAGGGAGACCGCCAACCTGTCGTTGCCCGCGGCTCCCTCCCAGGCCATCGCTATTCGCCTGGTTCCTCAAAGCACGATCGAAGGGCGCGTCCTCGATAGCCTCGGCGAGCCGCTCGCCGCAATCGATGTGCGCGCCGTCCGCATCGACATCCACAATGGCCTGCGCCGGCCTCGCGAAGAGTTTCCCACAGTCGCCGGCCCCAGTGGCGAGTTCCGCTTCGACGGCCTTCCCCCCGGCGTTTACTATCTTCGAGCCTCAGGACTCTACTATCCCTCTGCCGTCACCGAGGACCGCGCGCAACTGTTCCAGGTCGCATTCGGCACAACGCTCACCGCCGACTTCCATCTCGTCGAACCCCTCAAGGTCTACCGGATTCGCGGCCTCATCGCCAACATGCCCTTGCGGCGGACCCTGGCGATCCGCCTCCTTCGCGTCGGCGACCCCCTAGCAAGTCCCTTTCAAGTGAGCCCCAACGGAACCTTTCAGGTGACCGACGTCGAGCCTGGTTCATACACGCTTCAGGCGTACACCCCGGGCATCGTCCCGCCCGATTTCGGCGAGGTCGAGGTCACTGTCGGCGACGGCGACGCCGCCGGCCTGAAGGTCGGCTTGAGCGAGGGCGTGGATGTCTCCGGACACATCGAGTTTCGTGGCTCCGGCAGTCTGGAGAAGTACGCCGTGGTGCACGCCACGCCTTTCTATCCGGGCCGTTTGCCCGTCGATTATTCCGAAATCATCGCCGCCATGCGCCCCAATGGGGATTTCGTTCTCAAGAATCTGCTTCCAGGAAAGTACGAAATCACGGTGCGCGGCTTGTCGGATAACTATCTGGCTGAGATCCACACCAATGAGGCCAGCGCAGACTCGAAGAACATTCTGGACCAGGGTTTGACCGTGTCCACACGGGAGCCGGCGCCGCTGGCCATCGTGATGCGCTCGGGCGGAGCCGAAATCACGGCGAATATCGAGGGCGACGGACCCGTACAATCCTTCACCGTGGCCCTGATCGCCCGCTATGGCGACGTGGAAATTCCCACCATCGTGCGCGCCCTCAACGGACACTTCCACATCGCCGGCCTCACGCCCGGCGATTACACCTTGCTCGCCTGGCCCGAATCGCGCGAGATCGAATATCGCAACCACCAGGTGCTGTCGGATCTCTCGCCTTATAAAATCGCCGTCTCGGTCGCCGACGGGGACCGCCGCAGCGTTTCGCTCACGCCCGTGCCGTAAACGTCGCGGAAATCAGATATATTGATGGTGGATGCCACCCCGATTTTGTGTCTTTCTTGTGACATGCGGTTGGGTCCTTCTCCGCGCTCAAGCGCCGGAGAGCGCCAAAACTACAATCACCGTCACAGTTGTGAATTCCGCGACGGGTCAACCCATTTCAGGCGCGCTGGTCATTGCGCAGGTGACCCCGGATTTTGTGCCGGGCCAGCCTGGATGGCAAATGCAATCGCAGCGCGGCGTCACCGATGCCTCGGGGCGACTCTCCTTTGATGCAGAGAGCGCGATCATGGCTCAGTTCCAGGTTTCACGGCAGGGTTTCCGTTCGGAAGACAACCTCGACACCGCCCGTATCACGGCCCGGCGCGACAGCCTCGCCAACGTCACTGTCGGCCTGGTGCCGCAGAGCGTCATCACCGGACGCGTCGTCAACGGCGATGGGGAAGCTCTCGACGGCATCACCGTTGAAGCTGTGCGAATCGATATCGTCAACGGACGGCAGCAGCTAAGAGAGAGCTACGCGGCCAAGGCGACCGATGACAGAGGCGAGTTTCGGTTCTGGAACATCCTCCCTGGCTCATATTACCTGCGAGTTGCCGGCCGTGAGGCGACGTTCCTGAACGACACCACCAATTTAGAATCATACGGCCCGATCTACTTCCCATCGTCGCCGAGGCAGGAAACAGCACAGGTCTTGCGTGTTGAGCCGGGGAAGACGATCAATGCTTCTTTCCGTCTGGAGCCGCACAAAGCGTACCAGATCCGAGGCAAGATCCTAAGCGGTCCGCCGACAGGGCCCCTTCGAACTCGTTTGATCCGCGGCGAAGATTCATCGGCGAATCGCACCCTGATCGACCTCTTCTCCCGTACGTTTCAAGTCCTGGACGTAACGCCGGGAGTTTACACGCTTCAAGTTTACACTTCGGATGACAGCCCGATCTGGTTCGGGGAGACGACGCTCGACGTTGGTGACAGAGACCTGACTGGCGCCACCCTGGTGATGAACCGGGGCGTCGATGTTCATGGAGCAATCGAATCCGCCGGCGACCCTGAGGGCTTCCCGGTCATCATCGCCCGCCGGTTGGGCTTGGCTGCTCCACCAGCGGCGTTGGAGGTCGTGAGCAGTCGCGAGCAGGACGGCTCGATTTCGTTGAAGGGCCTAATTCCTGGAAAATATTCAATCTCCGTCTCCGGATACCTCGGGAGGCAATACGTTTCGAGCGTCGTCGCGGGATCCACCGATGTGCTTGCCGATGGATTAACTGTGCTGCCCAGCGGCACGCCTGAGTTGAAGATCACTCTTATGCCGGGTGCTGGGACGATTGCCGGAAAGATCGACGGCGCCAGCCTACAGGACGAGACCTGGACTCTGCTCCTGGTGGGAAGGAATGGAGACGGCCGGACCTACCGGACGGAGCAGGTCTATGGAAACATGTTTAATATCGCGGCTTTTGCTCCGGGGGAGTACGCCGTCTACGTGTGGCCGACGGCTCGCCCACTTGAATTCCGCAACCCCTCCGTTCTCTCGACGTTTTCGCAGTACGCCGCTCCGGTTAAGGTGGCCAGTGGGGAGAACGAAGCCGTGATCCTCAAGCCGATCCCGAAGGAAGCTCTCCCGTGATCTCGCTGGCTGTGGTTGCGCAACTCGTTCTCTTCCAGGCGGCTCCTACGCCCACCTTCACGGTCGCGGGAACGCTGGTGGACGCAGTCAGTGCATCGCCAATCGGCAAGGGGTCGGTCTATTTATCGGGTGTCGCCGCTCCGTTTGTTACCGGCCCGGACGGCAAATTCCGCTTCGATGGTGTCAAGGCGGGGAAGCATCAACTCCGGGCGGACCGGCTGGGTTACGTAAGCCAGTCCTTCGGGCAACACGCTCTGTTCACAAATGTTTTCACCGGGGTTGTCGCAGGCGGGAGCCAGCAGACCGATAATCTCGTCTTTCGTCTGATCCGAAGCGCGGTAATCGCGGGATACGTCAAGGGTATGAACGGCGAGCCTGTGGTCGGAATGACTGTTTACGCCGAACGCATTTTCGGCTCCGGAAAGACGCGCTACCTCGGCCATGGTTCCAACGCTCTGACTGACGACCGCGGCTACTACCGTATCCACTCCCTCGCCGCAGGCAGTTACGCGGTCGTTGTTTCCGGTCATCCTCTTCGAGGAATCGATAGCGTGCAGCCAATGGCCTACCCCGTGACCTTTTATCCTGGCACTACCGACCCTTCGGCGGCGGGATTTATTTCCGTGAAGCCCGGTGGAGAAGCTTCTGTCGATGTAACGCTACAGGCGACCCCCGTTGTGAGCATCGACGGTCAGGTTTTGTCCCCTTCCGGAGCGACTCCATCCAATTTGAGCGTCACAATAGGCGTGCCTTCGCTCTTCGGAACGAACATCATGGCGGGCGAGTCAGCGAAGGTTACCGGCGGAAGGTTCGCGTTTCCAAGCCTGGCGGCGGGTAGGTACCACTTCCAGCTATTCAAGGCGGCGGGCGGGGGCCAGATCGTGGGTGTGGCGGACGTAGATGCCAACGTGAACCCTACGCCGGTCTCGATGGCTGAGCAGATGCCGCTTCGCATGTTCCTCCATCTCACTCTAAGTGGAAGCCAACGGTTTCCGAATTCGCCGCTTACCGCGGCCATCCAGTCGTTCCCGTTACCCCTTTCTTTCGCGATGAACACGACCCGGATTGGACCGGATGGATTCGGCCTCTTCAGCGGTCTTTCACTGTCCCGTCTCTCCACGCTTGTTGTCACGCAGGGGAGGCCGCTGGCGGTGACTTCTGTCAAGGTCAACGGCGCGCAAGAATCGCGGCTCGTGTTCGATGTTCCCGACATCGGGGTCGTTGGGATCGAAGCGACGGCGAACGCTTCCACTGTCGATGTTGCCGGGCGCGTTGTGCGCGGCAATACGCCACAGTCCGGGATCGTGGTCATGGTGGTTCAGCGGGACACTTGGGAGGAGATTGGCGTCTATCGCTCCGATCAATCCGATAGCGACGGCATGTTCGACTGGCAGGATCTCCCGCCCGGCGAATATCTCGCCTTTGCGCTGGAGCAGGGTCTGCCGGAGGATTACGGCGATGTCGATTCGCTTCGCGCGCTTATGCCCATTGCCCAGCCGCTCACGCTCACGGAGGCCCCGTCTCAGAAGGTCGAACTGAAGCTTCTGCCCCTTCCTTCGGCGAGGTAACGCCGCTATCGCACCACCGTCTTTGCCACCGCCTGGTTTTCGAACTCGTCTGAAACCCGCACGGCGATGGTCGTCTCCCCTGCGCCGCGATCCACGGTCACTCGGTAATCGAGCTCGGTCGAATCGGTCAGGCGAGTGGTCGGCTCCACCACCGTCCAGTCGCCGCCGTTGATCGAATACTCGGCCTTGCCCAGCGTGCTCAGCGCGTCCTTAGCATGGAAGCGCACCTCAATCTTGCCGCCTGCCGCTGTTCCAGGTGCCGCCGTGCCGCTCAAGCCGGTGATGGCCGGAGGAGTGTTGTCGATCAGGAACGGGTCCGTTTCGCGCGAAGACGACAGCGCCTGGCCGGGAGGGTTCGAGGGCGAATCCGACGCCGTGATCCGCACCACGTATTTCCCGTCGGGGAAGGCCGTCGAATCCCAACTCAGGTAATTTTCCTGGATCTTGTCGCGCAGCGGCTTCCACGCAGTCTCGTTTACGCCGCGAATCTCGGCCGTGTAGATCAGCGCGTCCCCGTTGTCGTCGCTGGCCAGCCAGCGGGCGCCGATAAATCCCTTGGCCCAGCTCATCGTAGGCGTGTTCGCGGAGCCGGCCGAAGCTGTCGCGCTCGTCCCTGGGGTAAACCCAAACGATCTGCGCCCGATCGGAGGTAGATTCAGGCTCGCCGGATTGTTCAATGAGTTGCTCGTAACCGGAGCCGCCGAAGGCGTCGGGAACCTGTAGTTTTCCCGCGTCATCTCCACTTCCTGAATTACCGGCGCGACGTTCTTCATCTGGTACGCCGTTTCCACCTCGGCGATTTCGGCCGAGCCCGTCAGCGTCGCCTTGTATTCCAGGAATCGCGCCGCAGGCGACGCGATCCGTCCCGAGTTCAATTTCTCCCAGGGGCTCCAGTTCTGCTGCGGGCGATCCAGGTTGCCGCTGCGCGTCTCGAAACTAACGCCGCCCTGCGCCGGCTCCGACGTGATGCGCCCCCAATAGGAAAACGCGCCCGCATCCAGCACCTCGCTCTCGTAGGTTCCTGAAGTCTCCATGCCCGGCCCCACCGAGAACAGCTTCCCGATGTTGCCCGTCACCGCGTACAGAGTCCCGTCCGGAGCCGAAACCAGCCCCGTCACTTGCATGGATGTCAGGCTGCGCAGCCGCGTGAAGGAATGGTCGGAGTCGATGCGGTACAGATAGCCTCGATTGCCAGTGCCGGCGATGACCCTCCCTCGCGCGTCAAACGCCAGCGAGTAGACCAGGTCGGTCGCATCGCTCCACACTTTGCGGGCGTAGCCGTCGGTCTGAATGCGGTAGATCTCCGAGCCGCCGGGCACCGCCGGAGTCGCCGGATTGGCGGGCGGTGGAAGTCCCGCAGGCCGAGCCGCCGCGGCAGCCGCATTCGCCGCAGCCGTCGTCGTGACCACCGACGCAGCCGGAGGCGCAGCCGCCGGCGCGGCAGGCGCGGGAGTGGCCGCCTGCTTGTTGCCGTCCCCCGCCGCGTAAATCGTCCCATCTTCGGCCACAGCCAGCGCCGTAATTTCACGCTTGGGGGCTTGATACAGGACGAATCCCCGACCCGCCGATTGACCCATGAGTGACACACGCAGAATCAGCCCGCTGGGGTCCGTGCCCACGATCAGATTGCCGCTCGCGTCCACTGCCAGCGACCGCGCATGCGTCTCCTCTGTTTTGAAAAATACCGATCCCGCGCCCGCCGGGGTCACCCGGTGAATTTCCCCTTGATCGCCTGTCGCGACGTACAGATTCCCGGTCTTATCGAACGCCATCGCCCAGATGTACTTGGCCTTGGGATCGTAGAATACGTCCACTTGACCGGCCGCGTTCACGCGATACACCTTTCCGTCCGGAGAAGTTGCCGCATACACCCGGTCCATGGCGTCGATGGCGATGGCCTGAATGGCGATGCCGTCCAGCTCCGCCAGCGTCTTCACGGTTCCCTTCGGGTCCACCGCGAACAGCTTGGCCTTGGTCGCCCCCAACCCTCCGCCGCCGGTGTAAATGTTCCCTTTGGAATCGCGCGCCAACGCCCACAAAAACGCCGTCGACGCATCCAGGATCTCTTTCGCCGCCGGCGCCGGCGACATCTTTCCCTCGCTCGAAATCGACAACCCCGTGAGGCTGCCCTTGTCGAAGCCGGTCAGGTCCGCCTGTGTCCAGGTCCTGGTATCGACGGCCGAGGCGGACCCGCACAGCAGGGCGCAAACAGCCGCGCCCAAAAGGGCGCGAAAAGCGAAGCCGGTTGTTTTCATCGGGACGTTACTTTACAGTGATCCGCAGCGAATAACTTCCGCTCACCATTTCATCGAACGGCACCGAGAGCTGCTCCTGCGCCGTCTCCGGCGTCCCGGCCAGCGACCGGCTGGCGGTGCGATCGGCTTGCAGCACATTGAGCATGGATGCCGGCAGTGAAGGCAGCGTCTTGTCGTCGGTGAAATACGTGGCGCGAGTCTCCACCAGGGAAACGTACATGCGGTTGTTGCTGCGCTCCTGATTCAAAAGCGACACTGTTTGGGGAATGTCCATGAAGCGGCTGCCCGCCGCCGCCGTGCTTTGCAGACGATTCAGCGTGTCCGCGTCGCTGAACAGAATGCGATGCTCGCCGCGAGGCAGGCCCGCCGGGATCTTGACCGTGACGGAACGCTCCATGCGCTCGCCCCGGTACGGCCGCAGGAACACCTTCACCGGAATCTCGGTTCCCGCCTCCACGTCGGTCGAGGGCGTCCAGGCGCTGTCGATGGCCGCCACCCGCCGGTCCGGAAGCAGGTCGATGGTGCAATCCACCTTCGTGAGCTTGGGCATCGAAACCGGATTCGCAAACAGGCGGTTGAACTTTTCGCCCCACCAGTTGGCCAATATCAGCGGCGGAGGCGCGGGCGCCCCGCTGTCCGCCAGGATGGTCGACACATTCAGTCTGCCGCCGCCGGCCAGCTCCACGCTGCCGCTCATCCGGTACGTGATCTCGTCCGCGAATTCGTTGATCTGCTCGATCGTGCTCGCCAGCGTCACCATCATCAGCGTCGGCGTGTACTTCTGATTCACGAAGACCTGGAAGTTGAAATCCTTCTCCTTCACCACCGCGTTCTTTTCGTTCAGCGACCGCAGTTTCAGGTGTACCGGAACCATAGGAGCTTCCGCGCCCAGCTCGCCCATGATGCCGCTGAAGCGGTCCTGATGCAGAGCGCCCACCACGTCGGTGGTGTTGGGCAGCTTGTTGGGCTGGTAGGAGGATGCAAGCGTCATCACGATTTCGCTCTTGGCCATGGGCATGTCGATCGGACCCAGGTTCATGAAGGGGTGCCCGAACGCCAGCACGCGTTTGCCGTCGTTGTAGGTGACCGTGCCGGTTCCCGTCGCCGAAAGATCGCCCGAAATCAGGATGCCCGCGACGGAATCGCCCGGATTCAACGAGGTTTCCCATCCCTTAGCCGGCTTCCAGCTCTTCGCCGAGGACCCTCCGCCTCCGCTCTGCACGGCCGTGATGCCCATCTGCTCGAACAACGGCTCGAAGGTCCGCAGCGTCGAAGGATCGAGTCCGGAAAACACCATGGGCGTTTGAATCGGCGTCATCAGCGGAGCGTTATGCGGCAGCGACGCCTCCGACACGCCCGCGGCCACCAATCGTTGCAACAGGTCTTGCGGGAGCTCCGCTACCTTGCGCCCCGGGGTTGTGCCCAGGGGTTTCGCCGCGTCCGCGGGCTTCGAGGAATCGAAATCCCGCACCTCCAGCATGGATTCGATGGGCGTGATGCCGCAAATCGAATCCGGCGAAAAGACGCTGATGCGCAAAGCCACGGCGCCCACCAGCTTGCCGTCGATGTACACCGGGCTGCCGCTCATGCCCCCGGCTACGTTGGTTTCCTTGGCCTTCCCGCCCATCTTGGCGAGGATCACGTCGTTGGGGCCGTTGGCCTTCTTCCATACGCCGATGATCTCGATCGGGATCGGCTCGGGGGTCGTCCCTTGAAATACTGTCCAGGCCGTGGCCTGCATTCCCGGCCGGATGTCTTTCAACGGGAAAATCGCGACGGGTCCCGCTTTCGGCGGCGTCTCGGCCGCGGGGAGCGTCACGGGCAGGAGCATAGCCGTCGCCGCCGCGGCAACTGCGAACCATTGTTTCATCGAAGGCCTCTGTTTCTATTAGACACCCAAACTGTCGAAAGGAACCGGGCGGCGGGGAAGAGGACGGGTTGGATGTATAATCGCGAGAGGCCGGGAAGGCAAATGAACTCCCGGCGAACCGATTCACGCAGGGAGAACCCGGAAACCTAAATCTTGCGCATAAACGACGAGGCCCCCAATTTCACCGCCGAAACTTCGCAGGGAACGATTCACTTCCACGAATGGATCGGCGACGGCTGGGCCATCTTGTTCTCGCATCCCAAGGACTTCACCCTGGAAGTAGCCGTCCGCAAACAAAGGCCTCCGCTATGATCCTGAAGCAGTTCTACCTGCCGTGCCTGGCGCACGCCTCCTACCTCATTGGAGACGAGGAAACCGGCGCGGCAGTCGTGGTGGATCCGCAGCGCGACACGGATCAATATGTTGCCTTGGCCGCCGAACACGCGCTCGATATCAAGCACGTCATCCTGACCCATCTCCACGCCGATTTTATCGCCGGTCATTTGGAACTGCGCGATCGCGCGGGCGCGGCGATCTACCTGGGAGCCGCGGCGAAAGCGGCCTATCCGTTCACGCCGCTCGCGGACGGGGCCATCCTCGAATTGGGACGTGTCCGTCTCCAGGTCCTGGAAACTCCTGGCCATACTCCGGAGTCAATCTCCATAGTTATCTACGAAGCCGTCTACGAGCTAAATCGGCAGGCCGGGGACCTGCCCCACGCGGTCCTGACGGGAGACACGTTATTCGTCGGCGACGTGGGCCGGCCGGATCTGCGCGCGGCTCTGGGCTGGTCGGCAACGGATCTGGGCGGTCTGCTGTTCGATTCGCTGCATAATAAACTGCTGGCGCTGCCGGATCAATGTCTGGTCTACCCGGCGCACGGCGCGGGGTCGCTCTGCGGCAAGGCGATCGGCAAGGAGACCGTATCCACTCTGGGAGACCAGCGGCGCTTGAACTACGCGCTGCAACCCATGAGCAAGGAGGCCTTCATCCAACTGGTGACGGCGGATCAGCCGGAGGCTCCAGCCTACTTCAACTATGACGCCGTGCGGAACAGCGAGGAGCGGCCCACGCTGGACCAGGCGCTGGCTGGCGAAATGATGAACCCCCTGACATTGGGCCGCGTTCTGGAATTGCAAGCTGAAGGCGCACAGGTCCTGGATACCCGCGATCCCGGCGACTTCGCGGCGGCGCACCTCGCCGGCAGCATCAACATCGGCCTCGCCGGCCAGTACGCAACCTGGGTCGGAACCGTGCTGGATCGAACGCATCCGATCGTCATCATCGCCGATCCCGGCAGGGAGCGCGAGGCCGCCATCCGCCTCGGGCGGATCGGGTTCGATCACGTGGCCGGATATTTGCAGGATGGATTGCACAGCCTGGAATCGCGGCCGGATCTGACCGTCTCAACCGAGCGCCTCAGCGCACTGTTTGCCGCGGAGCTTCTGTCGTCGAGCGAGCCCCCTCTGGCCATCGATGTCCGCACGTCGCGAGAACGTGAACAGAAGTCCATTACGGGCAGCATGAGCATCCCGCTCAACCGCCTGTTGGAGAATCTGGAACAGCTCCCGGCGGACCGGCCTCTGCTAGTATTCTGCGCGGGCGGCTACCGGTCGTCCCTGGCCGCGAGCTTGTTGCACCGCGCCGGATTCGACCGCGTCAGTGAAATTGCCGGCGGGATTATTGGATGGGAGGCGGCAAAATTGCCGGTCCAAACCGCGCCGGCGGGCTAAGACATGGGCGGTCATACTTATCCCAGGGCGGGTGGAAAATTGGATGTGGTCCGACAAGCAGCTCGGCGGCGCCCTCGGCAACGTGAAGAACATTGATCTCGCGTCCGACGGCAGGCGCATCGTGGCGCTGATGCCCGCCGCCGAGGCCAAGGGAGCGCAAGTGGCTCAGAATCACGTCGTCTTCCTGCTGAACTTCTTCGACGAGCTGCGGCGCAAAGTGCCGCTGGGGGCGAAGTGGCGGTATTCTCTAAGCATGGCGACGGTCGAAAAGGCAGTTCGGAAGAGCGTCGCGCTTCCGCTGCGCACGGCGAAGCGTGTAAGCGCACTGGCGAAATCCGAGCACACCAGCGCGAACCGGGTCTTGGTCGGCCTCATCGAGGCCGGTCTGCAATCCAGGGAAGCCGAAAAGCAACACTACTATAGGCTTGGTCGAAAAGCTGGCGAGCGCTACAGATCCCGCGGCACGTCAGCAGCTCAAGCAGGAACTAGCCCGGTTGACCTTCGGCGCGTAGGTGGATGCCGCAGATCCAGTGGACGGGCCTGCCGCCGGCCCTCCGGGACCATCTGTTTGAACGCGCGGCCGAGCGCAAGATCTCCGGAGAAGATCTCCACCGGCTCAAGCTCTGGCGGCAGTCGGAACCGGATGCTCCACAAGGCCGGTGGCGCTGCCGCATCGGTTAAACTTGGCTGAAACCCGTTTACCAGAGCAGGAACCCCCACTCTCCGGCCGGCGGCGCGGCCCGGCTTATCAATCGCCGCCGTCTGTCGGCGCGGCGGGCGCCTTGGCCGGCTCTTTGGACAACGACCAGTGCGAATGCACGATCCTCCAGGCGTCCACAAAACGCTGGTACACCTCCGTGCAGTTCCAGCGTACCGAGCCTTCACTGCCGTGGCTTACGAATTGGAAGGTGAGAATCGCGGCGTCGCCGATCGCCTGCACGCGCGGGTCGACGATCTCGTCGCGATCGATCTTGATTTTTCCACCGATCTGCTCGTACCAGTCCGACAGTGCCCGGAGACCGTCCAGCCGCCTTTCCACGAAAGGATCGAAGTACGAGAGGCTGGCCGCATTGATCTCCAGGTAGCCGTCCGGATCGCTCTGGCCCCAGCGGTCCAGCGCCGCGCGCTCCAGCGCCAGCAGTTCGTCCAAGATGTCTTGCTCGTCGCCCATCGACCGCGCAGACCTGCTATGCCAGCAGCTTTTCCAGTTTCGATCCCGCCCGAATCATGGTCTCGTTGCGCTCGGGTCCCGTGGAGACGCCGCCGATTTCCACGCCCGTGCGGTCCTCCAGGAACTGCAAATAGGCGCGGGCACGTTCCGGCAGCTTCTCGTAGCGGTCGATTCCGCGGGTCGAGCAGACCCAGCCCGGCAGCATCTCGTACACCGGTTCCACGGCTTCCATTGCCCGGTAGGTGGCCGGCATTTCGCAAATCTCGGCGCCGTTGAGCTTGTAGCCCACGCATACCGGAATCTCCTCGAGCTGGTCCAGCACGTCCAGCTTGGTGATCATCAGCGTGTCGAAGCCGTTCACCATCGCCGTGTAGCCTAGCAGAGGCACGTCGAACCAGCCGCAGCGCCGCGGACGCCCCGTCACCGCGCCGAATTCGTTGCCCTCGCGCCGCAGTAAATCGCCGGCGGCGGCGTCGCTTTCGGTGGGAAACGGCCCCGAACCCACCCGAGTGATGTAGGCCTTGGAAACGCCGACGACTCCGTGAATGCGTGTCGGCGGAACCCCCGTGCCTGTCGAAGCCCCTCCCGCCGCCGCGCTGGAGGACGTAACGAACGGATAGCTCCCGTGATCGATGTCCAGCATGGTCCCCTGCGCGCCCTCAAACAGGATGCGCCGGCCCCGCGCGATGGCCTCGTTCAGGAGCTTGGCCGTATCGCACACCAGCGGCCGGATGCGCGCCGCGTATTCCTCGCTCTGACGCCGGATCAGCGCGTAGTCGATGGGCTCCTGAAGGTGAAAAGTTTCCGCCAGCGTCCGCTTGTCCTCCGCTAGCGTGTCGTAGAGCGCGCGAAACGCTTCCGGATCGAACAGATCCGCCATGCGGATACCGCGCCGCCCCACTTTGTCTTCGTAACACGGGCCGATGCCCCGTTGCGTGGTGCCGATGGGGATGCGGTTCTCGCGAGCCTCCGACATCTTCTCCACCAGCCTGTGGAACGGAAAGATCACATGCGCCCGATTGCTGATGCGCAGCCTGCTCGCCACGTCAATGCCCGCCGCCCGCAGCGATTCCATCTCATCGAGCAGTGCCGCCAGGTCCACCACCACGCCGTTGCCGATCACCGCGATCACTCCGTCGCGCAGAATACCGCTGGGAATCAACTTCAAAACGAATTTCCGCTCGCCGATAAAAACGGTGTGCCCGGCGTTGTGGCCGCCCTGATAGCGCGCCACGATATCAAAGCGCTCCGCGAACAGATCGACAACCTTACCCTTGCCCTCGTCGCCCCATTGGGCGCCAAGAACGATCACGTTGGACATTTGGTTATTGGTATCCCCGCACAACAGGCTAACCGCCCGTGCGCTCCGATAAACTATTGTAGCAGCGGAATGTTACAGACCGGTTCCCATGCACGCGCGGGCGTGTTCACGCTATCGATGGGATCGAACGGGCTGAAAACGTACCGACCTGGGGTTAGGTGTTCGCTTCTGAGCGGGAAGTCGCCCCTGTCAGCTCTTCGAAAGCTCAGCCATAATGTTGTCACGATGTTACTCAATGAAGAATACTCGTTCCACGATGTGCGTTATGCGATTTCTCGGCGGCTCAGTTATGACACCGAATCTTCCTTTGTGGGTCTCCCTCGTCGAGTTCGGCTGGAATCGGGGACCCTGCTGAGCCGCTTGGATTTCCCGGTCGTCCTGGACATATTCATGAAGGTCTGGTGGATGAAGTCAGCGGCGCTCCAGGCGATTCTGCAGAGCGCTGGTCCGGAAGCTGCGGATCTTCGCCGCCAATGGCAGCACCAGCAGGCGATGCCTAAGGCGGCGAAGGGAGTTCGTACTCAGGTAACTGAAATCAGGTTAACCGAGCCTGTTTACGCTTGGATTGGACAGGCCAGTTCCTTGTTCCATAAGCCTGGAGGAGCCGAGCAAGTCTATCTTCCTAACCTTGGTCGAGGCGCCGGACCCAATCGCAGTGATTTTGCACGCTTGAACCGCACCTATACGCTCCCCGCTCTTTAGTATCCATCTCCAGGTCTAACCGCCTTTAGGCGGTGAGCTTTCAGCTCTTCTTTTTTCGGTGGGGTTCGGCCCGCATCTCGGTCGGCTTTCAGCCGACCCCACAAGGCCATCGCCTTTCAGGCGATGGTTGTTTGACCGTCGGGCTGATTGTGGGCCTCGTAAAACCATATGCCGGATGGCACAGCGTTCCGGCGACCCTCAGCACTGGACACTGCTCGCCGCCGCACTGTTTAATAGAATTATATGTGGATTGTTCGACTGGCGCTGCGCCGTCCCTACACTTTTGTAGTGATGGCGCTGGCGATCCTGCTGGCCGGAGGCCTGGCCATCGCGCGCATGCCGGCCGACATCTTCCCGGAAATCGACATTCCCATCGTCAGCGTAGTGTGGTCCTACGGCGGCTTTACTCCCGACGACATGGCCGACATGATCGCCACGCGTAGTGAGCGCAGCATGACCACTACGGTGAACGATATCGAGCACATGGAGTCGCAGTCCTACGCCGGCGCCTCCGTGATCCGCGTGTATTTCCACCCCGGCGCCAAGATTGAGGCGGCCATCGCGCAGATCTCCGCACAATCCAACCAGCTCGTCGGCTATCTTCCGGAGGGGGCGCGTTCTCCCGGCATTCTTCGCTATAACGCGGCCGCGGTTCCCATCCTGCAATTGGGACTCTCCAGCGCGACCATGAGCGAGCAGGAGATCTTCGATCTCGGCTCTAACTTTATCCGCACCCAGCTCGCCACCATTCAGGGCGCGTCGGTTCCGCCTCCCTATGGCGGGAAACAGCGCATGGTCATGGTGGACATCAACCCCGACGCGCTGTTTTCGCGCGGCCTTTCCGCCACCGACGTCTCGGCCGCGCTGAACTCGCAAAGCGTCATTCTACCCACCGGCGACGCCAAGATCGGCTCCCGCGATTATCGCGTGGAGATGAACAACACCCCTAGCGTGGTGGACCAGTTCAACCGCCTTCCGGTTAAGTCCGTCAAAGGCAGCACCATCTACATGCGCGACATCGCGCAGGTTCGCGACGGCTACATGGTGCAGACCAATATCGTGCGCCACAACGGCGAACGAGGCGCGCTGCTGACGGCCCTCAAAAACGGCGGCGCATCCACCATCGATATCGTCCGCCGCATCAAGGAAGCCTTGCCGCGCATCGAGTCCACGTTGCCGCCGGGATTGAGAGTCGACACCCTCTTCGACCAGTCCATTTTCGTGCGCGCCGCCATCCAGGACGTGCTTAAGGAAGCCGCCGCCGCCGCCCTGCTCACCGGACTGATGATCCTGCTGTTCCTGGGGAGCTGGCGCAGCACCATCATCGTCTGCATCTCCATTCCGCTCTCGATTCTCACTTCGCTCTCGATTCTCTACGCGCTGGGCGAGACCATCAATATTATGACCCTGGGCGGGATGGCGCTGGCCGTCGGCATCCTGGTGGACGACGCCACCGTGGAAATTGAAAACATCCATCGCAATCTGGGCATGGGCAAGGGCATTGTCAAGGCCATTCTCGACGGTGCGCAGCAAATCGCCGTGCCCGCCTTCGTATCCACGTTGTGCATCTGCATCGTGTTCGTGCCGGTGGCGTTCCTCACCGGAACCGCGAGGTATCTGTTTACTCCGCTGGCCATCGCCGTGGCCCTGGCCATGGGCGCGTCGTACTTGCTGTCGCGCACGCTGATTCCCACCATGATCCGCTTCCTGCTCCCCGCCGAGCTGCACCTTTATAAGGACCCCGACGGCGAGACCGAAGTGGAAAACCCCAGCTTGCCTTGGCGCGTGCATCGCGGCTTTCACCACGGCTTCGAGAAGCTCCGCGACTCCTATTCCAGCTTCCTCGCCTCGGGTCTGGAGCACCGCGGGCTGGTGGTAGCCTGCTTCGTCATCCTCTCGGGCGCATGCGTGGCGCTCTATCCTTACATCGGGACGGACTTCTTTCCGCGCGTCGATGCCGGCCAGATTCGTCTGCACGTCCGCGCCGCTTCCGGCACCCGCATCGAGGAGACCGAACAGAAGTTCGCCGAAGTGGAGCGGACCATGCGCCGAATCATTCCGGCCAACGAGCTCAGCGACATCCTCGACGACATTGGCCTCCCCAACAGCGGCTTTAACCTGGCCTTCGGCGATAACGTGACGCTGGGAACCTTCGACGGCGAGATCCTGGTTTCGCTCCGCCCAGGGCACCGCTCCACCTGGGAGTACGTGCGCGAATTACGCCGCCGCTTGCCCCTCGAATATCCCGATCTGACCTTCTTCTTCCAGCCCGCCGACATCGTCGGGCAGATCCTGAACTTCGGCCTGCCCGCGCCCATCGACGTGCAGGTGGCCGGTCCGCGGCGCAACCGGAATCGGGATTTCCAGATCGCGGGCGAAATCGCCCGCCGCATCGGGCGCATTCCCGGCGCGGCCGACGTGCACGTCCACCAGGTGGAGGACGTGCCCATGATGCGCGTGGACGTGGACCGCGACCGCGCCAGCCAGATGGGCTATTCGCAAAAGGACATTGCCCAAGGCATGCTCATCTCGCTCAGCTCCAGCTTCCAGGTGGGCGCGAATTACTGGATCAACCCCGCCAGCGGCGTCGATTACAACGTCGCCGTGCAGACGCCTACCTATCGCGTCGATTCGTCCCAGGCGCTCATGAATACGCCTATTAGCGGCGGCGCCGGCCAGTCCACGCAACTGCTAAGCAATGTCGCCAGCGTCACCCGCGGACTCACCTCGGCGGTCGTGAGCCACTATGACGTCCAGCCTGTCTTCGACGTCTATGCCAACGTGCAGGATCGCGATTTGGGCGGCGTCGCCGGGGATGTCGACAAGATCATCGCCGAATACAACACCAAGCTTCCTCCCGGCACCTACATCGACACGCGCGGCCAGGTGGAAACCATGCGCTCTTCGTTCCTGGGGATGGCCTATGGCCTGCTCTTCGCCATCGTCCTGGTGTACTTCATCATGGTGATCAATTTTCAATCCTGGACCGATCCGTTCATCATTTTGATGGCCGTGCCCGGCGCGCTCAGCGGCATCCTCCTGATGCTGTTCTTCACCCACACCACCATCAGCGTTCCCGCCCTGATGGGCGCGATTATGAGCATCGGAGTCGGCACCGCCAACAGCATTCTTCTGGTGACCTTCGCCAACGATCTGCGCCGCCGGGAGGGCGTCGACGTGCTGACCGCCGCTTACCAGGCCGGCCGTACGCGTCTCCGGCCCGTGGTGATGACCGCCATGGCCATGCTGGCCGGGATGGTTCCCATGGCGCTCGGCTTGGGCCAGGGCGGCGAGCAGAACGCGCCCCTCGGCCGCGCCGTCATCGGCGGATTGATGGTGGCCACCGTGGCCACGCTGTTCGTGGTCCCGGTGGTATATAGCCTGCTGCGGAAAGCTCCTCCCAAAACCTTCGATAGGATAGTAGAAGTCTGATGGAGGCCAACCCGCATACCGAACCCGAATTCACCACCGTGGCCTCGCAAGCGCCCGCGCGCAAGAAGTCGCACGCCGGTTTTCTGGTGCTTCTTCTGCTGGCCGGTCTCATTCTGGCCGGCGCCATCGCCTATGAGCTCGCGCAACGAAAGACACAGTCGCAGGCGCTCGCCACCGCCGCCGCCGCCGATGCCGTAAGCAGCGGCGTTCCCGTGGTCGAGGTCGCGCGCGTTCGCACCGCTCCGTCCGGCGCCACCGTCGAGATTCCCGGTCAAACCATGGCGCTGCTCGAAACCCCGGTCTACGCCCGCGTCGACGGCTACATCCGCCAGCGCAACGTGGAGATCGGCGACCACGTCAAGAAAGGCCAGCTCCTGATGGAGCTGGACACGCCCGATCTCGATCAGCAGATCGTGCAGGCGCGCGCCACCCTGGCTCAGTCCAACGCCGCGCTGGCGCAGGTCCAGGCCAGCCTGCAAGCTTCGCAAAGCAATCTCAAGCTGGCCCGCGTCACCGCCGAGCGTTATCACACCCTTGCCGATCAGGGCGTGATGTCCAAGCAGGATAACGACACCTCCGCCGCCGCGCTCGAATCCGGCCAGGCCAATGTCCACGCCGCCGAGGAAACGGTGCGCGCCCAACAATCCACCATCGCCGCCAACGAGGCCAACCTGAATCGCCTGCTGGAGCAGAAGAAGTACGCCCGCATGGAAGCTCCCTTCGACGGCGTTATCACTTACCGCAACCAGAGCGCCTCCGACACGGGCACTCTCATCAGCTCCGGCAGCGGAACCTCCAACCCCGAGATTCTGCGCGTTTCCCAGATCCAGACCCTGCGCGTTTTCGTGGACGTTCCGCAGAGCTACGCTCCTGTAATCCGCGTGGATCAGCCCGCCGACCTGATTGTCGACGAGTTTGCCGGCCGCGTCTTTCCCGCACGCGTGACCAGCACTACCAGTTCCGTCGATCCCACCTCCCGCACCATGCTGACCGTGCTGCAGGTGGACAATTCCGACGGCGCGCTGCTGCCGGGCATGTACACTAAGGTGCGCTTCCACCTGCCGCACACGGTGAACGTTCTGCGCCTGCGCGCGGAAGCGCTCCTGTTCCGCACCGAAGGCACGTTTGCCGCCGTGGTCGGACCCGATCGCAAGGTCCACCTGCACAAGCTCACCCTCGGCCGCGATTACGGCCCCGAAGTCGAGATCACCGCGGGTCTGGCGCCCGGCGATGCCGTCGTCCTTAACCCCACCGATTCCATTCGCGAGGACGTCGTAGTCGAGCCGAAGGAGCGCGCCGAAAGCGTCCACTAAGGTGGGACAGGCGATCGGTTTTTGTCGCCTGTCTTTAAGCCGCTAGAATCGTTTGAGGATGTCTCGCCCCTCCCTCAACCAACTCGCCCGAGTCTTCTTCCGCATCGGCAACACCACCTTCGGCGGCGGCCTTTTGACCATGACCGTTCTCGGCCGCGAGCTGGTCACGCGCAAGCAATGGATCTCGGCCGAAGACTATGAGCTCGCCTTCGCCATGGCCCGCGTCACCCCCGGCACCAGCATCATCGCCTTCTGCGCCGCCGCCGGATGGCTGATTCTGGGCTGGGCTGGAGCGCTGGCCGCGGTGTTCGCGCTCACCGCTCCCACCGCTGTCTTCGCCGTTCTGCTGCTGCAAGGGATCGATTCCGGCGCGGGATATCCGCTGGTGATGGGCGCCGTCGCCGCCACCGTGGCGGCCGTGGCCGGCATGATGTGGGCAATCGTGTGGATCCTCGTCCGCCCGTTCGCCCGCGGTTTTGAGCCTATCCTTCGCGCCGCGATTATCGCCGGCGGCGCTTTCCTTGCCTCCTGGAAATTCAATGTCACGCCGGTACCGGTTCTCGCCGCCGCCGCGCTCGCGAGCCTGCTGTGGGGCTTCCTTGCAAAGGACACGGTCCAGGAATGAACCTCTTCTTGCTGTACTTCTTGCTGCTGAAGGCCTCGCTTGCCTCCTTTAGCGGCCTCGGGTCGCTGCCCATGATCCGCAACGATTTCGTGGTCGAGCGTCACGCCCTCACAGACCACCAGTTGAACACCGCCGTCGTCGCCGGGCGCGCTGGACCGGGGCCCTTCGGCTTGTACCTGGTGTGCGTCGGCTACACCGTCGCGGGCGTTCCCGGCGCGATTTCCGCGTTTCTCTCGCTCATCACTCCCGCGTTTCTGGTGCTGCCGATGATGCATTGGCTGGGCCGCCGCGCCGGCCATCCCCGCATCCGCGACGCCATTCGAGGAATCCTGCTCGGCAGCGCCGGTCTGCTGCTCGCCTCCTCCGTGCCCCTCGCGCGCGACGCCAACACCGGCCCGTTGTCGCTGGTCATCATGATCGGCGCCTTCCTGATCTTGAGCTTCACCCGCCTGGATTCGGCGTGGTTGATGGCGGGCGCGGCGGCTGTGGGTCTGACGGCGCAATGGTTGCGGGGCTGACGGTTTTCGACGAAACGATGAATAACGGCCGCCCCCGCGTATTCTGCAAGCACAGCCACAGATACTGCCCCACGATCCCCAACCCCGCCGAAGTCAGTCCCCCAAAAAAGAAAATCGTCAGTACCGTGGCCGTGTAGCCCGGCACCACGATGCTTCCGCTAGCCTTCCCGATCAGCACCGTCACGGCTCCCAGCGCCGCCAGCGCCATCCCCAGCACGCCCACCCCCAGCAACGCCCGGATCGGCAGATCCGTGAAACTGAAAACGCTGTTGACCAGATACCGTATCTTCTTGCGCAGGGTCCAGGCGCTCGATCCGTGCTCCCGCCGCCGCCGCTGGTAGGGGACGAAGGCGCGCCGGTACCCCACCCAAAACAGCAGCGCGGGCAGGCTGGTTTCCACCTCTTGCATGGAGCAGATCTGGTCCCGCACCTTGCGGCTGCACCCGAACACGTCCACCCCTCCCGGCGGAATATCCGGATTCACCAGCCGCCGGTACACTGCCCAGAAGGCCCTCGACGCCAGCCTCGAGAGCGCCGGATCGTCGCGCCCCGTGCGCTGCCCGAACACCACCTCGGCCTCGCCCCGCCGCATCCGGTCGAGAAATTCCAGCGCCAGCTCCGGAGGCTCCTGAAGATCGGCGGCAAGCACCGCGCAATAGTCGCCTGTCGCGTGCGCCAAGCCTGCCGTGATGGCCGCGAACGATCCGAAGTTGCGGCTCAACCGGATCAATTGCGCGGGCGCCGCCCATCCCGCCAGCTTTCGTTCCACCATCGCGCCGCATTCATCCGGGCTGCCGTCGTCGACGAACACTGCCTCCACGGCGACCGGCGCCAGGCCCGCGATGCGCTCCAGCTCGGAAAACAGGAGCGGCAGATTTGCCTCGCTCTTGTACAGCGGAACAATAATGGATAGAGTTTCTGGGGTCACTCGATGCGCTAGTGTAACCCATCCTTAGGTCCGGCGCGTCAAACGTTTCTTACTGGCGCTGTTAGACTGAGAAAGTCAGACTGAGAGGAGGCTCGGCGTGACTGCGGCAAATACAGCCCCTGGCTTCGGTTATTTCAAACATGAGCTCGCCGTCGTCGAAAGCTCCGCCGTGGGCCCTGGAACGCGCATTTGGGCCTTTGCCCATGTGCTTCCCGGCGCGCAAATCGGCGCGGATTGTAATATCTGCGATCACACTTTTATCGAAAATGACGTGGTGATTGGCGACCGCGTGACCATAAAATGCGGCGTCTATATTTGGGACGGCGTCCGGCTCGAGGACGACGTGTTTGTCGGGCCCAATGCCACCTTCACCAACGATAAGCTGCCGCGCAGCGGCGTCCGCAACAAAAAGGCGCTCGTCACCACCGTGAAAGCCGGCGCTTCCATCGGAGCCAATTCCACCATCATGCCCGGAATTACGATCGGCTCGCGAGCTCTGGTTGGCGCCGGAGCCGTAGTCACTCGCGACGTTCCGCCCTGGGCCATCGTCACCGGAAACCCCGCCCGCATCGCCGGATATGTCGGCGCGGCGGCGCAGCCCAGCTCGCCTGCTCCGGTCCCTTCCCAGCCCGGCGTCCATCCGTCTCGAGTTCAAGGCGTCACCCTCTACCGTCTGCCCCTGGTTCCCGACCTGCGCGGTTTCCTCTCCGCCGCTGAGAACCTTCCCTTCGAAGTCAAGCGCTTTTTCCTGGTATTCGACGTGCCTTCGCGCGAAGTGCGCGGCGAGCACGCCCATCGCACGTGCCATCAATTTCTGGTGTGCGTGCATGGCGAATGCCACATCATCGCCGACGACGGCCGGGAGCGCGAGGAAATCGTCCTCGATTCGCCCAGCATCGGCGTCCATCTCGCACCCATGGTTTGGGCCACGCAGTATCGTTACTCCGCCGACGCCGTGTTGCTGGTCCTGGCCTCGGAGGTCTATAAGCCCGAGGATTACATTCGCGATTACAGTGAATTCTGTGAAATCAAAACCCGGGACAGTACACTCAATTCCTAATTTCCCGGCTACGGATACGCCGGCCACACGTAGCACCCCTGGCCCGGCCCGTCCGCCAAGTCCGCCCGTACCGCGACCACCATCGCCGTCATGTCTCCCTTGAAGACCACCTTGAGGCCCTGCGACTGGATAAAGTCCCTCTCGAAGTTCTCTTCGAGGATATACATTTCGTGGCCCGTTGTATGCGGAGTTGTGCCCCCAAACGGTCCGAATGTTTCGCGTCCCGACGCCAGCCGCTGGAAATTCATGCCCGCGTGATATTCCCAGCTCACCTCCACATCCTGAATGTTCTTTTCGTGGTTGTAGCACGCCACCGTCTTGTAAGCCTGATTGAGGTCCGCCTGATAATCCCATTCTTCGAAGTACATCAACCGCATGCAGAACAAATAATGGACGCCCACAACGCACAACGCGCCGATCAAGGCTTTCCGGCACACGGCTGCGCCTCGCGAGAGCGCTGGAATCGCGGCCGCGATCCCCACCATCAGCGTCACCAGCGGAAGGAAGTAAAGCCCCGTGCGGCTCACCGGCATCAGCAGGCGAAACAATCTGTAAGCCAGCCTATGCTCCAGCACCGCCAGCACCGCCACGGCGCTGACCAGGCTGCCCAGCGCGCAAAGCCACACCGTATGTGCATTCCGGTCCGGCCCCTCCCGCAGGCTGCGCCGCCACACGCGGTCTCGCACGATCCATACGAATTGAATCGACGCCAGCGCGCCCGTCACCGGAAGAACCCACTTGCGCAGGATCTCGAACACCGGCATCAGCAATGGGTTGATCAGGTACGGATTCGGCTGGAACATTGAAGCGTACACCAGCGATTGCAGGGTTTCCTTCAGGCTCTTCACGCCCGCGACAATCCCCCCCGTCCGCGCATGCACCAGCGCCCAGGAGGGGATGAGCAAGAGCACCAGCAGGCCGGGAACGACCCCCGCCAACAGCAGTTGCCGGCGCCGTGTTGGCTCTGCCTTCATCGCCCACACGAGGATTGCCAGCATGGCCGTCGCGCCCACGAAAGCCATCGAAAAATTCGCCGTGAATGCCAGCGCCAGGAACGCCGACGAGATCGCTGTGGCGGTGATCAGCTCCCTCGATCCGAAGGCGCGCAGATGGCACACCGCCGATATGGCGATCGCTGCGATCAGAAACGCGCTCCCGATCCCATAGCCTCGCGCCGCCACGAAAAAATCGAAAATGAACGGATTGTAGACCAGGCAGACGAATAGCGGAATCCGGATTTTCCACTCCTGGCTGATCGTCTGGCAAAGCCGATAGATCGTGTAGATATAAATCGCCGCGCCGATCAGCGTGGGAATCCGGACGCTGAACGCGGAAAGCCCCAGGAGCGAGGTGAACAACCGCGCGCCCATCGAATTGAGCATGTGATTGGCGGCCGTCGCATCCCAGTCCCAATGCGTGGGGATGGGGCGCCCGCCGTAGAACATGTAGTTCTGCGCTTCGTCGCCCGTAAGCGCTTGCACCCAAGCCCGGACCACAGCCCAGACAAATGCGAACCAGGCGAGTCCAATCGCGGCCGTGCGCGCCGCGCTACGGGAGGTAACGAATTTCAGCCACACTTTAGAATCGTACCGCGCCGTCAGAATTGAAAATACACAAACGGCACCGCCGGTCCCGGGAATCCGATCAGTTCCACCGAGAGGAGCAGCAACGCGCACACCGCTCCGTAAGCCCACGCCGGGCCCACCGCGATTTTTTCAAACCACGCCTTCTTTTCTTCGATCACCGCAAGAACCAGCGTCAGCAGCGCCAGGGAAAGCAGCCATTCCGGGATCAGCATCTCTCCCATCGATCCCGCGAGCATCTGGCCGAGCACGTAAAGGCTGTCGCGGAACGTGGCGGCGCGAAAAAATACCCACCCGGCCATCGCCAGCGCGAAAGTCGCCGCGGCCTGCACCGGGTACAACGCGGTCCAACGGTCATCCTCCGGCTTACCGCCGCGAAACGTCCGATCGATGCTCAGCAGCGCTCCGTGATACCCGCCCCACACGATGAAATTCCAGTTCGCGCCGTGCCACAAGCCGCCCAGCAGCATCGTCAGCATCAGATTCCGATAGGTCTTGAGAGTTCCGCCGCGATTCCCGCCCAGCGGGATGTATAGATAATCGCGCAGCCAGCGCGAGAGCGACATGTGCCAGCGATGCCAGAAATCGGTGATGCTGGACGCCAGATAAGGGCGGCGGAAATTAACCGGAAAATGGAACCCCAGCAGCTTCGCCATCCCGATCGCCATGTCGGTATAGCCCGAGAAATCGAAGTAGATCTGGATGCCGAACGCGATCGTCCCCGACCACGCCGACAACATGCCCGGGTGTTTGCCCACGTCTTGAAAGTAGGCGTTCGCGATCTGCGCGAATTGATCCGCCATGATGGTTTTCTTCGCTAGTCCCAACAGCACCAGCAGAATCCCCTGCGATGCCTCCGCTGTGGATGGCCTCCGCCACGCGTATAGATCCCGGAAGAACTCCCGCGCCCGCACAATCGGACCCGCCACCAGTTGGGGGAAGAAGGAAATAAACAGTGCGTAGTCGATGGGATTCCGGATCGGCTCCTGCTCCTTCCGGTACACGTCGATCACATAGGACATGCTCTGGAACGTGTGAAAGCTGATGCCCAGCGGCAGGATGATGCTCAGCGCGAATGCGTTCGAGGGCCGTCCCAGCACATGAGCGATATTTTCAGCAAAGAAATTGTAGTACTTGAAGAATCCCAGCAGGCCCAGATTCGCGCTCAAACTTACCACCAGCGCCGTCTTCCGCAACTGCGGCGAGGCGGTGTGCGCGATCCAGCGCGCCGCGCAGTAATCGATCGCCGTCAGCGCCAGCAGCAGCAGAATGAATACCGGAATCCAGCTCATATAGAAGTAGTAGCTGGCGGCCAGCAGAATGAACTTTCTCCACCCCTGAGGAGCGGAGTAAAACAGGATCAGCACCACCCCAAGGAAAACGAAGAACTGCGGTGTTTGAAACAGCATGGCCTACGGTTTCGGCGGCCCCAGCGCTTTTCGAACCTCGCCCGCGACAATTTCGGTGAACTGTATCATCCCCTCCCGGTTCAGGTGCATCGAGTCCCAAAACAGCTCGGGCCGCTCCAGCGAATCGAGCAGATGCTCATCCAGCACGACCACATCCGGCTGGCCCGCCAGTTGCCGCGCCGCGCTATTGAGTTTCGGAGGAACCTCCGGCGGGGAAACCGGCGCTCGCGGCACGCGCAGCAAGAAAATCTTGGTCCCGGAGCCGCGGTAATAATCCAGAATCCTGCCGTACCAATACCGCAGATACGCCGTCTCGTGCCCCGCATCCGGGGGGAAGGTCGGGAACAACTCCGCGGTGATTCGCTTCTGTTCAGCCTCCGGTACGGCGGCCGGAAAGTGCGATGCAGTCCGGTGCGCCCAGTCGATCTCCAACCCGGCCAGAGTTCTTGCGTCGCCGCCGAATCCGTAATTCCATCCGGCCGAGTCGTGGCGATAGTATTCGGCCTTTGCAATTCTTGCCAGCGGATGGTCCAGGAACTCCTGGAAATCCTGTCTGTATACGGTGCCTTTGAGTACGATCCCCTCGAAGGCGGTCCATCTAAGTCTCGCGCTTTTATAGGTCCACGGAAAATCCCGCAGGTCCCGGAGTCGGAGCCGCGCAATCAGGTAGTGCAGGTCGGATTCCCGCTCCGATTCATCCCCCCACGTATCCGGCTCGTTGTAGTCGTCCTCGGGAATCAGAATCGCGGCGTAGTTATGCGCGTGAGGGTCCACCGCCCGCAGCGCGTAATACCAGGTGCGCGGAGTGGTCCCGCCCAACCCGATGGTCGCGAACGTGTAGCCCGTCCCCGGTTTCTTTTCGTTCTCGATCCGTGGCAATAGCGCTTGGCGCGAGTGCCCCACCGCCAGCACCTGGTTGCGGTCGGGCTTCGGCCGGCGGATTTCATTCTGAATCTGCACTTCCATGAATCCGGTGGTCGAATCCGGCTCGATGATGCGCGCGTACAGGCCGCTGTGGAAGATCAGGCCTTCCAGGCCAGCGAAGATCGCGACCGCGGCAAGCAGCCGCGCAGCCAGTCCACCCTTAACGTCCGCCGCCAAACGATTCAGTATAGCGAACCTCTTCGGAAAACCTATGCGTTCCGCGTTCCCTGCCAGCAGCTTCCGATCAGGTAGACTTATCGGATTGCTGCTATGTCCCTCGCTCCAGGTGACCGCCTCGGCCCCTACGAGATTCTCGCCCCCATTGGCGCGGGCGGTATGGGCGAAGTGTACCGCGCGCGGGACTCCCGCCTTGGCCGTGAAGTCGCCATCAAGGTCCTGCCGGAGCACTTGGCCAACAATGCACAGGCACTGGCGCGCTTCGAGCGCGAGGCCAAAACCGTGGCCGCGCTGTCGCACCCCAATATCCTTGTGCTGTTCGATGTCGGCGCGCACGAGGGGATCCACTACGCCGTCACCGAGCTGCTCGAAGGAGAGACGCTACGCGATCGGTTCAGCCGTTCGCCGATCTCCTGGCGCAAGACCGTCGAGCTGGGAGTGGCGCTGGCCGACGGTCTCGCCGCCGCTCACGGAAAGGACATCGTCCATCGCGACGTCAAGCCGGGCAATATTTTCCTGACCGCTGACGGCCAGGTCAAGATTCTCGATTTTGGCTTGGCGCGGTTCCAGCCACAAATCTCTTCTCAAGACGAAACGCTGACCATGGACGAAACCCAGCCGGGAACGGTGATGGGCACCGTCGGGTACATGTCACCCGAACAAGTGCGCGGCGAGACGGCCGGCCCGCCCAGCGACATTTTCTCGCTGGGTTGCGTCCTCTATGAAGCGTTAACCGGGCGGCAGCCGTTTACCGGCAAGTCGGCCGCCGACACCATGGCGGCGATTCTCAAGGAAGATCCTCCTGCGATCGCCGACACCGGCAAACAGGCGCCCGTGGAACTGGAGCGAGTCATCGACCGGTGCCTGGCCAAGAATCCCGCTCAGCGATTTCACTCCGCTCACGATCTGGCGTTCGCGCTGCGGGGGTTGCTCGGCACGGCCGGCGAGAAGCCCGAAGCGGCAGCGGAGCCGCGTGCTTCACGCCTTCGTATGACTCTGGCGATCGCTGCGGCGGTCGTCATTCTGGCCGGCGCAGGACTGTTTTACTGGCGTAGCCACAGGGCCCAAAGCATTGACTCTCTGGCCGTACTGCCCTTCGCCAACATGAGCGGCAACTCCGACACCGATTACCTGAGCGATGGAATCACGGAGAGCCTGATGGACAGCCTCTCCGAACTGCCCAACTTGAAAGTGATGTCGCGCAGCGCGGTGTCGCGTTACAAGGGCAAGGAGCCGGATGTCCCCTCGGTGGGCCGGGATCTCGGCGTACGCGCCGTACTAACGGGCCGGATTACGCAGCGCGGCGAAAACCTTATCGTCAGCGCGGAATTAGTGGATGTCTCCGACAACAGCCGTCTGTGGGGCGAGCAATACAATCGCAAACTGGCCGACGCGCTGGCGGTACAGAACGATATTGCGCATCAGATCGTGGACAAGCTGCGGCTGCGCCTGAGCAGCACCCAGGCGGCGCACATGACCACGCGCCAGACTGCGAACCCCGAGGCCTATCAGCTCTATCTGAAAGGCCACTATTTTGCGGCTCAGTTTTCGCCGGAAGGGCTGGACAAGGGGATGAATTACTTCCGCCAGGCCATCACCCTCGATCCCAACTACGCATTGGCTTACGACGGGATGTCCTATTACTACGAGTTGGTCGAGGAAATACTCATGCCTGCCTCCGAGGCCATGCCCAAGGCGGAAGAAGCCGCCCGCAAGGCACTGGAGCTGGATGATTCGCTCGTGGACACGCACGTGCAAATGGCCAGCAATTATACGATGTACGACTTCGACTGGGCCGCCGCTGAGCGTGAATTCCAGCGCGCGCTCGGCCTCAATCCCAATTCCGCGCCCGCGCATGAATATCACGGTTGGTATTTGATTTCGCAGGGTCGTTCCGATCAGGCCATCCAGGAGGGCCGGCGAGCAGTGGAACTCGATCCGCTTTCGGCGGAAATCCACTCGAACCTGGGTTGGGAGTTGTATTTCGCGCGTCGTTACGACCAGGCGGCTCTTGAATTTCAAAAGGGTCTGGAAGTCGATCCCAATTACTGGTGGGGATACTACCTTCTGGGCCAAGCGTATGCGCAGCAAGGCAGGCTCGACGACGCCAGGGCGGAGGAAAGAAAGGCTGCGGAAATCTTCGGGATCGTGTCTTGGCCGCTGGTAGAGACGGCCCGCGATAACGCGCTCGCTGGCAAGCTGCCGGAGGCTCGCCAAGCACTTCGGGATTTGCTGGCGAGTACCCAACGCATGCGCATTTCGCCCTACACAATCGCCACAGTGTATGCCGCACTCGGCGATAAGGACCAGGCCTTCGCCCAACTTGAGCAAGCTTACGCGCAGCGGTCCTTCTTCCTGGATTTTCTGAAAGTCGACCCGGAGCTCGACAGCCTGCGCTCCGACCCGCGCTTCCAGGATTTGCTAGCTCGTATGAACCTGAAATAGTGCATTATCAGCAATCCACCAACTCTATTTCCCGCCGAATTTCCCGCCGATCGACCTCGATGCCGCCATCCGGACGACTATTGGTGAGCGCGATTCCAAACCCCGATCGCCGTTCTCAGATCGCCGACTGTATTCCCGGAAGGGAGGCGGAGATTGCCCTGATTGCCGCAGTCGAAGTGCATGATGTCACCGGATTCCGTGCCGAAATCGGTGGCGCCCCACCGGAGGCTGGCGTTGACCAGCGCACGGACCAGTTCAAAGCTAAGGTCTAAGTAGCCCGCAAGCGGGCTACGTCCTTCCAGGAGGGATTTCCCCCCCGGGCCGTCAAAGGGCCGATCGCCTTTGGGGATGGGCTTCGTGGCCTGGAATAGCAAATCGGGGTAACAGGCGGTCGCGTTCGAAGGCGGCTCCGTCACTGGTGGAATGGAGCGCGAGGTGAGCACGGTCCAATCGGCCTCCATCTGGTGTTGTACGCCAAGGGCGTCGGGGGGGACCGATTGCGTGGGGACAACGGAGACGCCGGCCGGATTGAAATAGTCTGGACCGAAGGCCGCCAGGTAGCCTCGGTAACCGATCGGCGTATTGAGGTACTTTTGCAGCGCGTCGCCATCCTTCATAAGGTTGAAGTAGCGCTGCATGGCATCGCTCTCGGCATGGATGGAATCGTAGGCCTGCTGTAGTTGGCGGTTGCGTCGCAGCTCGCCGAGCCGGGGGATGATGGAGTCGCTGTCGGGATGATTCGGGTCGTTGACGATCATCAGATGGCAGATGCGATGGAACACGGGACCCAACTGGCGGTCGAGCACGCCTTCGCCGTTCTCATTCATGATGTAGGGATTTGTGGTGTAGTTGATATCCACCGCGAGGCCCCACGAATGATACCCGTGAAACCCATTTCCCTGGAAACCAGAGACGGAACGGACGCCGAGCGTTGCCGCGGTGCCGATTTTGCGAAGCGCACCCTCGGCGGAGCGCAGCGATGGCAGCATGGCACGGCAGACGCCCCCGGTAATGGGTACGCCCATGAAGCTAGCGGAAGTGTCGAGGTTGCGGTTGAGCCAGCTTTGGTGCTGGGTGGGGGAGGGCGGGTTGGCGCCTTCCATTAGCGCGGTTATTTCGTCAGTCTTTCCCATGGCCGTTCCTTCGCTCCATTTTATCCTCCCAGCCCAGGTATCCGGAATTGCCATTCCCTTCCGGCCCTTGGGTCAGTCTATCCCAGCCGCCAGCTTTTAAGCCCGGTCGGACGTTCAGCGGCACGCAGTCGCGCAGCCAGCCCGCCTTTAACGTCCGAAGCGCCGCAGACACAAATTTTATTTGCCGCCGATTCCTCAACTTGGCGTTTTCGCTCGCTCGGCTTCCGGCATCACGTCCGTTATGGTGTAGGCGTAAGTGTTCGGATGTCTCATCGCGTCCGGATCGCGCAAGCGTGGGAGAGCAACCTAGGCAACCCCGATGCGAGCGTTACACGGTGGGCTGTGCCGTTGAAGTTGAACGGCGCTTCCCGGTGGGCGATACCACCTGGGCAAGAGGTACCTCTTCGATCTTTCTCAGAGCTGCGGGACGTGACCTAACTCGAAGTGTGTCCGTGCGACGTTCCGGCCACCAGGTTGGCGGCCCGCAGCAGCGATTCGAACGTTCCGGCGTCGGTCCACCAGCCGTCCAGGGGCGAAAAGCTCATCGTGCCTTCCTGGATGTAGGCATTGTTGACGTCGGTAATCTCCAGTTCGCCGCGGCGGCTCGGCACCAGCGTCCGCACCTTGTCGAACACCGTGCCGTCGTACATGTAAATGCCGATCACGGCGTGATTGGATTTGGGGTGAGCCGGTTTCTCCTCGATCCCCACGATGCGGCCGCCTTGCATCTCGGCCACGCCGAATCGCTCCGCGTCCTGCACCTGTTTGAGCAGAATGCGCGCGCCGCGCTCCTGCCGCTCAAACGCCTCTACCGCCTCGCGGATCGATCCTTCGATAATGTTGTCGCCCAGGATCACGCAAACCTTCCCGCCGTCGGCGAAATGTTCGGCCAGCGCCAGCGCGTCGGCAATTCCGCCCTCGCCTTCCTGATACGTGTAGTTCAGGTGCGCCAGCCCGAACTCCTTGCCGTTGGCCAGCAGACGCAGAAAATCGCCCGAGTTGCGTCCTCCCGTGACCAGCAGAATGTCCTTGATCCCCGCCTCCACCAGAGTCTGGATCGGGTAGTAGATCATGGGCTTGTCGAAGATCGGCAACAGGTGTTTGTTGGTGATCTTGGTAAGCGGAAACAGACGGCTGCCGGTGCCCCCGGCCAGAACAATCCCCTTCATGTGGAAGCTGTCATTCTATCATCGTACTGAACCGGACCGTACTGAACCACAATGACACGGACCATCCTTTTCATCTTCGGGACTCGGCCGGAGGCCATTAAACTCAGCGCGCTGATTCTGCACTTGCGGCGATTCCCCGAGTCTTACTTGGTCGAGGTTTGCGTCACCGCCCAGCACCGCGGCATGCTCGACCAGGTGCTGGAGGTGTTCGGGATTCAGCCCGACTACGATCTCGATGTCATGCAGCCGGGACAATCGCTGTTGCAGTCTACAGCGCGAATCATGAGCGCGCTGGAGCCGGTCTTCCTGTCGGCCAAGCCCGATTTAGCAATCGTTCAGGGCGACACGACGACCACTTTCTGCGGCGCGCTGGCCGCCTTCTATAGCGGCGTTCCGGTGGCCCACGTCGAAGCTGGATTGCGCACCGGCGATCTGCGCCAGCCCTTCCCCGAGGAGCTGAATCGCGTTCTCGCCTCGCGCCTGGCCACGCTGCATTTCGCGGCGACCCAACAGGCCGCCGATAACCTGGCCAAGGAAGGCATCGCGAGCAATGTCTGGGTCACCGGCAACACCGGCATCGACGCCGTGCTGAGCGTTCGCGAGGCGGCTATGCCGCCCTTTCCTCCGGACCATCTGAATTTCCCCAGCAAGCGCATGATCCTGGTCACCGCTCACAGACGCGAAAGTTTTGGCGAAGGCTTCGAGCGCATTTGCCACGCTCTTGCGACCATCGCGGACCGCCCCGATGTTCATCTGGTTTATCCCGTCCATCCCAATCCCAACGTCCAGGAGCCGGTGAATCGCTATCTCCGCCCGCACCCTAACATCACCCTAATGGAGCCTCTCGATTACGTGGGGTTCGTCAATGTGATGCGCCGCGCCTACATCATCCTCACCGACTCCGGCGGCATTCAGGAAGAAGGCCCGTCGCTCGGCAAGCCGATTCTTGTGCTGCGCGAGAAAACCGAGCGTCCCGAGGCCGTCGAGGCCGGCACCGTAAAGCTGGTGGGCTCCGACACGGCCCGCATCGTGGCCGAGACCGCCCGTCTGCTCGATGATCCCGAGGAGTATCGGCGCATGTCGCGTATCCACAATCCCTATGGCGACGGTCACGCGAGCGAGCGCATCGAGGCCGCGCTGCGCGAATTCTGGGCGAACTCGGCCTCCTGACTCGCCGGCACGAAAAGGGGCGCGGAAAAACGATGCGGCGTCACTTCTTTGCGGAGGTAGAAGTTACCAGCATGATGCTAAAATGGGGAGAATCCGGCACCATCACTTCCTTCCAAACGCCGGGGTCGGCATGGACGGGGCTGCCTGTAGCCACCAAGGCTTTCACTCCAATACCGGTGAGACGTTCTCCGATTCTACCCAGGTCTTCCGCGCTCAAGGCCCGGAACTCGTTGGCGTCGACAATCTCGGCGGCGATGCGCGCTCCAGTGTAACGGGCATAATAGGCAGTGGAGCCGGGACCAACGGTTGCCAACCGGTCGCCGGGATTCACACCGGCGGCTTTCAGGGCATCGCCGACGAGGATGTAGTCGGGTTTGTCGGCTCGGATCACGCCCCGCACCGATCGAACACCTTCGGCCAACCAGGCCGGGACAACCGGTACGAACAGCGTGCATAACACCGAGGCAAGGACCGCTCCTCTCACCACCAGGGTTACCTTTTGCCACAGGATGCGGTAGAGAGCCAGCCAGGCGAGAACAAAGAACCCAACCAGGTACCTGGGTTCCGCATGCACCATGAGGAAAAGAGCGCAAGCGGCAATCGGCCATGCCAGCAGCCACCGGGATTCTCGATCCACGGAAGGCAGCCTGCCCCGTCGAACAACCAAGATGCAGAGCACAACGGCCCCGGCGAATAGGCTGGGTATCTGCTGAAAATACCGCCAGTAGATATCCACATTCGCCTTCACCGCGGTCATTTGCTGCGCCAGATCGAATCGAACCTTCACGCCTGCATACCAGTAGGAGGGATCGTACCAGAGAGGATAGGTCGCCGTTACCGGATCGCCGAATTCCAGGATTGTGGGCTGGCTGAGGATCGTGCGGGGAGGGTGTTCGGGCGTGCCGGAAGCGGCGCCGTCCCGATGGGTCCAAAATACATAAGGATCAAGCTCGTTTACGTGCCACGCATAATTGAGCCGTCCCGACTCGCCAATACTCAGGTGGCCCACCCGGCTGCTAACCAGCGCCACCAGCGGCGCCGTGACGGCCAGGAACACAGACGCCGCCAAGGCAACCTTAAGGCGGCCGCCGTTGCCGAATGGCGGCCACACGAAGAGGATTGCAAGAAGGATCAGCCCCAGCGGGAACATGGGTTGTTTTGCGTAATAGCCGAGACCGAGAATCCCACCCAAAGCGCCCGCATACTTCCAGTTCGCGCCGGGAAGCGAAATGCGGCAACACGCCCCGGCAGCCAGAAACACAATCCCGGCCACGCAGAGATCGGGGGTGGCCGCCTTCAAAGCGATGAACTCTACTGTGAACCAGAGGAACACGCCAAAGCAAAACGGGATAATTTGCGACCTTTTCTTCATCGACGAATCGTCGCGGTGCAAGGCCAGCCAGGATTTGAGAAAGAACGTGAAACTCAAGAGCACAAAACCGAAGACTGCGAAGTTGACCAGGTGAATCACAGGAACTTCCAGCATCGGGGATGGGCGGAATATCAAAAGGGCCAGGCTGATCAGCGCCGGATATCCTGGGCTCCAGATGCCGTTCACGAGATTGTGCGGCCCGGTACGTAACGATTCAGACGCCATGTCGAGATAGCTCATCCCGTCGGCGTTCATGGAATACCGGTAACACCATGAACCGACGGCTGCCCAGAACAGGCAGACGGCCCACCAAAAGCGGGTTGAGCTCAGAAGGCTCTCAGCATAACGGATGGTGCGGAGCCATCTTGCCTCCATTTCACCGATTCCTTTGTCGCGCGCCAGGGGTGACGCGATCGGGGAATTCATGGATATAGACATAAGGGCGTGCCGCAAACCACTGATCGAGCGAAAAACGAGACAGGATTAGGATTTCCAGCTATTTTTCCCTGGTGAGGATCGTCTTCAAGGACAATCCTCAATAACGGGGTGCGCCGCGCGTCAAGAAGGAGTACACTTCCGGTCAGGGGTGAATCGTGCAAGCTGGCATTGTCTTCGCTCTTGCGTCTTCACTCGGCACGGCCGCTGTCGCCCAAGACGCCGCGCAAAACGCGGTGCAATCGCCAGCCCCTTCAGGCCAGCCCTCCACCAGCCAGACCATACCGAAGCCCGGAGCGCTTGCGCCCGTGGTGGCCGGCGCGCCCTACTCCGGAGAAGAGCACCATGTACGCACGCGGATGCTCGAGGATGGCACTCGCATCACTGAAAACTGGCCGGTGCAAAGGAAGTACCGCGACACGCAGGGACGCACGCGCGTGGACCGTCCGCTGCTCACCTCGCCCGACGCTCCGGAGGTGCCGCGCATCGTCGAGATCGACGATCCCTCCTCCGGCGACGAATACATTCTGGAGCCGCTCCACAAGATCGCGCATCGCTTTCGATTGCCTCCCCTCTTGCCGTCTTCAGACCCGCCCGAAGCCCCCACCGTCGTCGCCCCGCCCTCCATCGCGTTCCCAGTCCCGGCCGGCTCCAAGACCGAAGTGGAAGATCTGGGCGCTTGGGTGATCCAGGGATTCCGGGCCGAGGGAGTCCGCCGGACCATTCGCATTTCCGCGGGTAAGATTCCGGCGGGCGCCGTCGCCGTGGGCGAGGACAGCGATCGCGCGCTTGTGATCGTCGAGGAAACCTGGACCGCGCCCGATCTTCAGATCGTCGTGCGCGAAAAGCTCTACGATCCGCGCTGGGGCGAGTCCACAACCGAGTTGCTCAAGATTCGCGCCGGTGAGCAGGCCGCCAGCCTGTTTCAGGTTCCGCCCGACTACCGCGTCGTGGAGGAGTCCCGCGATTTCGCCATCGCGTTTGTTACGCGAGGGCATCCCTCGGCCCCGCTGGTGCTGACCAGGGAGCAGGCCAAGTACACCGATGAAGCCCGGCGCAACGGAATCCAGGGCATCGTGCTGCTCTCGGCGGTGGTGGATGAGGGCGGCAAGGCGCAGGAGATTCGCGTGGAGCATTCCATCGATCCGGGACTGGATCAGGAGGCCATCAAGGCCGTGCGCCGCTGGCGCTTCAAGCCCGGCCAGCAGGACGGCCGCCCCGTGCGCGTGGCGGTTCACGTGGAGATTACCTTCCGGCTGAATGACTGAGGTTCGGTTTTGAGAGCTCTCGGCTTTGGGTGGTGCGCCAAATCTGTATTTCGCTGCCGTTGACTCGGGGTGAGTTTCGAACAAAGAGATAAACTAGGAGCAGGCAAAGTATGACCTTGAATTTGAGACCGGAGATTGAAGCAAGCCTTTATCAGATGGCTGAGGCGCAGGGGGTGTCGATTGAAGAATTCCTCGAGACCCTCGTCTCCAACGAGCTGCCGCGCCACACCGCAAACCCGCCATCTCCGGGTGACGTAGAGCCGAAAACCGGCACGGTCATGGAAAATGGAATCCTGGTCTATCGTACCGGCAACCCTCTTCCCGCAAGTGTGATTGACGAGGCGATTCAGCGTTCGCGCGAGGACCGAATCGCCCATGTTTTCGGTGAGCACGGTTGAGCGTACTCTTCGATAGCTCAGTCCTGGTTCCACCACGAGCCCAGCGCGAAGGCATTCCTTACCGCCGGCGAAAGCGAATCTTTTTGTGCCTTGCGGGAGTCTCGGAGAGGTTTATGTCGCCCTCACCGCACTTCCACTCCGGCCGCGCATTACGGGACCTGAAGCCATAACCGCTGTGCGGGAAGTTCAGAAACGACTAACCATCGTCTCTCTGACGGACGCTGAATACGTCGCGACCTTGCAAGCGTTATCGGAGACTGGCATCATTGGAGCCGCAGTGTACGACGCGTTAATCGCCCGCTGCGCGATCAATGCCGTTGTTCAGGTCCTTCTCACCTGGAACGTGAAACACTCTCTGCGGTTCGGGGATGAAATCGCCCGCCGTGTGAAAACGCCCCTCGACTTATAGACCCGCCGGCCCCGCGACGTTCCGCAAGAGCCCGATCCTGGACCCTGACTCGATGCATGAATAGTGATACGCGGAATCGGCGAAAAAGTTGCACCCGGATTCGGCAACCCTGTCGGTTGAAAAGCGTCTGGCTCTGATAAGATTGGCAATGCCATGAGCGCAGCCAAGCAAGCCAAACCCCAGAGCCGGATTGAGCGGGATCTTCTGGGCGATTTTGTCCACGTGGTGGAGGAAGCCGCCATCGCCTCGGCCCGCACCATGGGGCAGGGCAACCCCGACGCAGCCGATCAGGCCGCGGTGCAAGCCATGCGCCGCGCCTTCGAGAGCGTGGAGATGGCCGGCACCATCGTCATCGGCGAAGGCGAGCGCGACGAAGCTCCCATGCTCTACATCGGCGAACAGGTGGGCTCGGCGGCGCCGGCGGGCGTTGAATTTCCGCGCGTGGATATCGCCGTCGATCCGCTGGAGGGCACCAATCTGTGCGCCACCGGCACGCCCAATTCGATCGTCGTGCTGGCCGCATCCGAGCCGGGAGGCTTGCTGCACGCGCCGGATTGCTACATGGAGAAGATCATCGCCGGGCCGGCCTGCCGCGACGCCCTGGATATCGACGCTCCGGTGAAGTACAACCTCAAGGCCATCGCGCATTGCCTGGACCGCCAGGTCAAGGACCTGGTCATCATGGTGCTGGACCGTCCCCGCCATCACGAGCTGATCGCGCAGATCCGCCAGGCCGGCGCGCGCATCCGCCTGATTCCGGATGGCGATCTTTCGGCCGGCATCGCGGCCGCGGTGCGGGGCGCGGGCGTGGACGCGGTGATGGGCACCGGCGGAGCGCCCGAGGGCGTACTCACCGCCGCCGCCCTGCGCTGCTTGTCGGGGGAAATGGTGGCGCGCCTCCAGGTCAACACGCCGGAGTTGGAGGCTCGCGTGGAAAAAATGGGCATCCGCGACCCCAAGCGCATCTACACCGCGCGCGATCTGGCGCCGGGCGAGCAGATCATTTTCGCCTCCAGCGGCGTCACCGACGGCGCTCTGCTCCACGGCGTGCGCTTCTTCGGCGACGGCTGCCGCACCCACACGCTGGCCATGACCTACGGCACGCGCCAGTGCCGCTTCATCGATACTGTACACATGTTCCAGGAGCCCGGCCGCCAGGGTGTGCGTTTGTATTAGGTGACGGCGTTGTACTAGGCGGTCCGCCTTCGTACTAGCCTTCGCGGCCTCGAAGTACCATCGCCATTTGGACTCCAGTACCTTGAAGCGCCTTCCCCGCGCCTCCACACTTAGGGGAGATGGAGCGCACCGGTTTCGAGCAGTGGAAACCCCGTGAAGTTGCGCGTCTTCTCGCGCTGGTCGAAACCGAGAGGCGCTATTACCAGGAAATGGTGGAAGCGGTTCCGGCGGCGTTGGTGGTGCTGGCGCACGACCGGACCATCTTGTCGGCTAACCTGGCGTTTCGCCGCATGGCGGGGTTGAGCGGCGAAGAGCTGCGCAAGAGGACCATCGAGCAGATCCTGCCTTCCGATGAGCTGATCGAGCGCCTCCGCGCGGCGCACGTCCAGAGCGATACCTCACCGTTTTCCATCACCATCGGCGAGCAGCGGTTCCGCATGGCCGCGGCCCCCATCCGCGGTTGGGAAGACGACCTGGAACTCGAGACGCTGTTGCTGGTGGAGGCGGCGGAAGCTCCCCCCGCGGTTCCAGCTCCCATCGAGCCGGCCATCGAGCTGCCCATCGAGCTGCCTGTCGACGCGGCCATCCAGTGGGACACGCTGCCGGCCGCCGTGTGGCAGGCCGACGCGACCACTTTCGCTTTCACCCACGTGGGCGGAGCGGCGCAAGAAATCCTGGGCTATCCCGCGGAGCACTGGCTGGCCGAGCCGCTGTTTTTTTCCGAACGCATTCATCCCGAAGATCGAACCGAGGTAATGGAGCTGTATCGATCCGTCGCCGCGAGCGGCGGCGAGGCCAGCGCCGAATATCGCGCCCTGAGCGCGACTGGAGGGGCCACATGGTGCCGCGAAAGCATTCGCGTGCCCGTTCCGGGAGAAGGCCCGCGGTACATCACGGGAGTCCTGAGCGTCATCGAGGAACGCCGCCAACTGGAGGCTCAAGCGCTTGCCGCAGCCCGCGTTGACGCGCTGCGCGGCCTCGCCAGCCGCCTGGCGCACGATCTGAACAATCCTCTGATGATCCTCACCGGCTACGGCGAGGAGCTGCTCAATGCTCTTCCCGAAGGCGATCCCCTGCGCGGCGATCTGGCCGAAGTCCTGGCCGCCAGCGGCCGTCTGACGGAGCTGGCGGGGCACCTGCTGAACTTCACGCGCTCGCAGGCCAAGGCCCCGTCCAAGATCAAGTTGAGCGAGCGGATCGCGGCCCTGGAGCCGAAACTGCGCGAGATCGGCGGCGGCAGTGCATCCGGCCAGGTCTTCGATCTCGAAATCGCCTCGCCCGCTGGCGCGGTGTGGACCTTCGCAGATCCCGAGCAACTGGACGACGCGATTGCCGCGCTGGCCGCGTTCGCCGTCGAGAATACCAGCGGAGTTTTCCGGCTCAGTCTGATCTGTCATACCGTCCGCATCGCGGAGCGGGCGGGGACCGCGACGCTTCAGCCCGGCGTGCATGCGCGGCTGGACATTCAGGCCGCGGGCGTTGGCATGGTCCCGCCGGCCGGCGGAGTCTTCGAGTCGATTCTGCCCGGCAAGGACCCGCACAAACCCGCGGGACCTTCCGTCGCGCGCGCATATCTGAACGTGCGCCAGTGGGGCGGCGACATAGCGTTTTCAAGCGGCGTGGAGCAGGGCTCGGCGTTTGCGGTTTATCTGCCCTACGCACCACCTGAAGAGGAGGCTGCGCCCGCCGTCGCACAGGAGGCCGAGCCGCTGGAAATCGCCGAACCCGCGCCGGAGTCTCCGCAGGAGCCGCAAGCAGAGCCGCCGGCCGAACCGCCGCCGGTTGAACCATCGTTGGGTACGGTTCTGGTGGTTGAGGACGAGCCTGGCATTCGCGGGCTGGTGCGCAAGATCCTGAAGCGCGAGCGCTTCGAGGTGCTCGAAGCAGGAAGCGGTGAGGAAGCTCTGGCGGCGGCCTCGGCCCACGGAGCGGGGATCGGGCTGCTGCTGACCGATGTGATGCTGCCAGGAATCGGAGGCCGGGAACTGGCGGAGGAGCTGGTCGCCGCGCAGCCGGATCTCAAGGTGGTCTATATTTCGGGATTCACCGATGACGAATCCGTCCGGGCGGGCCAGTTCCCGCCGGGCTCGATGTTCCTCCAGAAACCCTTCACGCTGAGCGCGCTGGTGGGCGTGGTGAAGGCTGCATTTGGGCTCTGATTACGGCCGGAAATACCGCGCGCTTTCGGGTATGATTGTTGGGTGCCCGCCCATCCAAAGCTAGCTGGCTGGCTGCGCAAAGCCTCTCAAAAGTCCGGAACATTCTCCAATTGGCTGAGCATGCGAAGCGGACGATTGGCGTTCGATCCGCGCCCCGACGACGTGTATCTGGCCAGTTATGCGCGCTCCGGAACCACCTGGCTGCAAATGATTTTGTACCAGCTCACCACCGACGGCAACGTGGATTTCGCGCACATCACCCAGCCGATTCCTTATTTTGAGCGTGCCCTGATTCAGGGCCGCGATCTGAACGGGCTGCCTTCGCCGCGCATCTTCAAAACTCATCTGCGATACCGCGAGCTGCCGAAGGGTCCTTACAAGCGCATCTATGTCGCGCGCAACGGCAAGGACGTGCTGGTTTCCTGTTACTATTTTTTCCGCGCGCATTCCACCTTCAAGGGTTCCTTCGACGAGTTTTTCCAGAAATTCATGGTGGGGAACGTTCCGCCGGGATCGTGGTTCCGGCACGTAGCGGAATGGAGCGCGCACGCCGCCGATCCCAACGTCCTGTTCCTGCGCTATGAGGACCTGGTGAGCGATTTTGAGCGCACGCTCGCGCGAATCGCCGCGTTTCTGGACCGCCCTATTTCCAAGGAAAAGTTCGCCTCCATCGCCGAGCGTTCGAGCTTCCAGTTCATGAAGCAGCACGAAGACAAGTTCGGCTTTCTTCAGGAGGTGATGCTGGAACAGGGATTCACCGGCGAGGGGTTCATCCGCCAGGGCAAGACCGGGGCTGGGAAAGAACATTTGAGCCCGTCCCAGGAAGCCGCTTTCGATCAGGCCGCCTCGGTGGTCATCATGCCTTCGGCTCTTTCGGAGCCGCCGTCGTCCAAGACCGCGCAAGCCTGATTTCGTCCCCACTGTAAACCCCCGGCTCCCGGAATCGGTCTATACGTGCGGATGGAACAAGAACTCGGACTGGCGCGGATGGCCGCGGAAGTCGCTGGAGGAATCGACGACTTCGACTCCCTAGTGCGGTCGCATCGCCCGCGCATCTTCCGCTTCATGCTGGCGTCCCTGAGGGACACCGAAGCGGCCGAGAATCTGACACAGGATTGCTTTATTCGGGCGTATAAGGCCCGGGCGCAATTTCGGGGCGATGCCAGCTCGATCACATGGCTGATGCAGATCGCCGCCAATCTGGTACGCGATCATCAGGGCAACAGCCGCTTGAAATTCTGGCGGCGGTCGCTTCGCTCGGACCTGGATTTGAGCGACGTCAGCGATTGGGTTCCGGATCAACAGCGGTCGCCCGAGGCCATCGCGTCGGCCAAGGAGCAAGTGCGGGCGGTATGGAATGCCGCGGCCAGTCTTTCCGAGCGGCAGCGGACCGTGTTCCTGCTGCGTTTCGTGGAAGACATGGATCTGCTGGAGATCGCCGCGGTCACGGGGATGAAGGAAGGAACAGTAAAGGCGCACCTGTTCCGCGCGTTGCAGGCAGTGCGCGCCGGCCTGGAGAAACGAAAATGAATCAACACCTGACTTGGGAACAGATTTCGGACTATCTGATCGACGACGCAGAGCCACAATACGAGCGGCACGCCCGCGAGTGCGTCTCGTGCCGCTCCGAGGTGGCACGGTTCGAATCGGCTCTGTCCGAATTTCGCGGCGCGGTCCGGCAGTGGACCGGCCGGATGTGCCGCACCGACTTCCAGACCTCGGTCGTCATGCGTACCGGCGCTGGCGCGCATCTGGACCGGTTGCTGATGCCAGACTCGCTGGTCGAGTTGCCCTGGTACCAGAGGCTCGGAGCGGGAGCCGGCTCGCTGGCGGTCCACGCGGCCATGATCGCTCTGCTGCTGTTCCTGGGTTCGCTCAAGCCGGTGCGGAAGGCGATGAAAGATGTTGTCACGCTGATTGCTCCTCCCGCCCCGCTGAAGGTCGCGGAAAATAAGGGCGGAGGCGGCGGCGGCGCGCGGCAGCCGATCGTGAAACGCGCCGAGCTGCCCAGGCCGGTCCGGCAATTCGTTCCTCCAACGGAGCACTTTCAAACTCAGCTCGCGGCGCCGGCTTCGGTGAACGCGGATCTTCCCGATATCGATCCTACGGCCATCGGCGCCCAGACGGGACAGAATTTCATGGCCGGCACCGGAGCCGGGGGCGGATTCGGCAACGGAGTGCATGGCGGGATCGGGGGCGGCAATGGGAATGGAGTGGGCGTTGGAACTGGCGGAAGAGCGGGCGGCGGGGTTTACCGGCCCGGAAACGGCGTCACCAACCCCGTGCCCATCAACCATCCGGAACCCCAATACTCCGAAGAAGCCCGCAAGGCCAAATGGCAAGGCGCAGTGCTGCTGTCGCTGGTGGTGGATGAGAATGGAAAGCCGACCGACATCAAGGTAATTCGTCCGCTGGGCTTGGGGCTCGACGAACAGGCCATCCAAGCCGTATCGAAGTGGACTTTCAAGCCGGGAATGCGGAACGGCATGCCGGTGAAAGTGCAAGCTCAGATCGAAGTCACGTTCCGGCTGTTATAATCGTGGCGCGTATGCGGACGATACTCAGCTTCATCGGACTGACGACTGCGCTCATTATCGCACCCAGCGGCCAGGCTCAATCGCAGCAAGCTCCGGCTCGCCTGGCTTTCGACGTTGCCTCGGTCAAGCCGATGGGGCAGGTGGGGGGCGGTTTCGCAGGCGGCATGAGTGGATGCGATGGAGGCTTTCCCAAAGTCGAGGGCAACCGGTTCGCGGTCACCACAACTCCTTTTGCGCTTATCACGTGGGCCTACGGCTATAACAAGGTCTGGGGCTGTGCCTTTACGAGCTCGGGTGATCTCATCACTGGAGGACCGTCATGGGTCAGGTCGGAGAGATTCGAGATTCAGGCGCTTATGCCGGAGGGCGCCACAACCTATACGTTCGATGAGTTCATGAAGGGTGATGCCCCGGGGCTGGAGAAAATGCTCCAGTCGTTGCTTGCCGAGCGCTTCAAACTGGTGGTCCGCCACGTAACCAAAGAGGTTCCGGGCTATGCGCTCGTGCCCGCAAAGGGCGGACCGAAGCTTAAGGCCTCCGCGGCGGAAGACCAGCCCGCGATGGGAGTGCGCCGCCAAGCGGACCCAAGCGGACAAATCGCTAACAAGATGGTCGGCAGAAAAATGGAGATGCGTGACCTCGCTTTCCTGCTGGTGATGACGACGCAGCGACCTGTAATAGATCGAACCGGACTTACTGGGCAGTTCAACTTTGATTTGGATTTCGCTCCCTTCGATTCCGACGCGGCCGCAGACTCCAGCGCTCCCTCCCTCTTCACGGCGATTCAGGAGCAACTCGGCCTTAGATTGGATACCACGAAGGCCCCGTTGGATGGTTTGGTCATCGAGCGCGCCGAAAAGCCGGATGAAAATTGACGCCGGAGGTTCACCCTACCTCCTCGGCGCGTAGACCTCGATCCACTGCCCGTGCCGTTCCCAGCGGGCCAGCGGGAAGAAGCCGCTCTCCTCGAGCTCATCCTCGGTCGCCTGGGGATGATAGCTCGGCAGCTTGCGCAGCAGCCGGTCGAGCGGCGCGACATCCAGCCAGCTTCCTTCGATCGGGTACTGGCGCGAATACACCACCAGGAGGTCGAAGGAGCTGGGGTCCAAATTGGCGAGATCGGGCGCGGCGAGATCGGCGAGTTGGAAGCTCTGGAGGCTCACCGAGCGCAGGGGCCGGTCGACGTAGCCGAACTCGGGGTTGCCGATGGCGCCGGTGAAGGGCCACATGCTGGCGATGCGCCGGGTGGGCGCGTTGACCTCGAGAAAATCCGCGGCGGAGTGCTGTAGCTCGACAAAGTCCACCATCGCCAGGTTGTCTTCGTATTGAAACGGATACGGGGGATTCCACACCCAGCTCAGCAGCAGAGCCGCGATCAGCGCCGTGTGGGAGGTCCAGCGCCACGCGGCCGGATAGGCGGAGGAGGCGGTGGCGAAAGCGGCGTAGAGGATCGGCAGAACGGGCAGAAGGTAGCGGTCGAGCACCGCTCCGCCCAGCAGAGTGACCAGAAGAAGTTGCGCGCCCGCCACCAGCGCCGCAATGCTCCAGTCTCTTCCACGCAGCAGCCGCCAGCCGACATAGAGGGCGATGACGCCGATCCAGCGGCCCTCCTTGACGAAGAGATAAAACGCTCGCTCCGCGATGGAATAGAGAATCTGCAACGGCTTCAGAGCATCGGCGACGTTGTATTGGGCGAACCCGGCGTTGCCCAGCCAGTGGCCCGTGGCGCGGTGCAAGACGATCAGCCAGGCGGCCAGCGCGGCCACGGGCGCCAGAAAGTACAGGGCATGCTTACGGCGCTGCCGGTCGCGAAAGCACAGCCATGCGGCGAAGACCAGGGGCGTCGTGATGGCCGTCTCCTTGGTCAGAACCAGGAGCGTACATACCGCCGCGCACCAGCCCCATCGGTCCTCCAGAAACAAAAGCAGAGCCAGCGCTGTGAGCGTCATCGCTGGCATGTCCAACTGCACCATCATGGACTGGGTGTAGAACAGCGGCGAAGCCAGCAGGAACAGGATCGAGGCGAACGCCGGCGCTCCCACCGTTCCGCGCGCAAGCCGGATGGCCAGCAGGAACGAGAACAGCGCGCCCAGCGACGCCACCGCCAGCATGGCCGATCGCGCGACCAGAATCGAGTGTTCCGGTGTCGAGTAGCCGAACACCCCCCATGCCAGCGCCACCAACGCCATCACCGCCGGAGGATGCACGTTCGGCAAGGTGGAGTGCGGGACCCAATCGCCGCTGTGATATAGATCCAGTGCCGCGGGGACGAACTGGCCCAGCTCGTCCCAATGAAACGGCAGCTTGAGGTAGGGCCGGTGTATGGCGGCCAGGAAGGCCGCGAACACCACAAGAAAGACTCCCGCCGAAACCAGCTTTCGAGGGGCTCCCGTGCGAAATCGATCCTTCATTGGTTAGATCGCTTGCTAACGCGCGCGGCTCGGAAACGCTGACTAGTCCGGACCGCTTCCGAGCCGCGACCGTGAGGGAGCGGTATTACTGGATCACCTTTCCCGCCTGCGGTTGCGCTTCCAGCTTGATTTCGCCGAAGGTCTGCTCATATTGCGTCACGTTCTGGCTCAGGACATTGGCCAGAGCCTTGGCCTGCTGCGGGCTCAGGAACACGCCGTGATGGTTCAGGATGTTGACGGCGTCGGGCGCGGTCTGATTGATGGTGCCAAACAGCAGGAAAAAATCCCACAGGCTGACGCGGACCTGCACGCTATTGGCATAGCTCTCGCGATAATCGGGCGCGTTGGTTAATTGAATCTTGGTTGGCGGTTGTTGTGGATTCATGAATGTTTCGGTTCGATGCCCAGCGCGTTCAGTAGGAACGCGTAGTTGAAGGCAGTCTCTTTAAGATACTCGTAACGTCCGGAGGAGCCGAAGTGGCCGCTGCCCATGTTGGTTTTGAGCAGCAGCAGGCGATCGCCGGTTTTGAGCGCGCGCAGGTTGGCGGCCCATTTCGCAGGCTCCCAGTAAGACACCCTCGGATCGTTCAGGCCGGCGGTGATGAGCATCGTCGGATAGGCCGCGGCGCGCACGTTCTCGTAGGGCGCATAGGACTTGATGCAGTCGTAGAACTGCTTTTCGTTGGGATCGCCCCATTCTTCGTACTCGCCGACGGTCAACGGCAGCGTCGCATCCAGGATGGTATTCAGCACGTCGACGAAAGGCACGCCGGCCAGCACGATGGAGAAAAGCTCGGGACGCATGTTGACCACCGCGCCCACCAGCATCCCGCCCGCGCTGCGGCCCTCGATCGCCAGCCGGTCCGAGGAAGTATAGCGTGCGGCCACCAGCGCTTCGGCGCAGGCGATGAAATCGGTGAACGTATTGCGCTTCTTCAGCAGGCGCCCGTCTTCGTGCCACAGCTTGCCCAAATCGCCTCCGCCGCGAACGTGCGCGATGGCGTAGATCAATCCGCGGTCGAGCAGGCTGAGGCGGTCCGAGCTGAACGATGGATCCATGCTGATGCCGTAGGATCCATAGCCGTACAGCAGCAGAGGCGCGCGGCCGTCGCGCAGCATGCCCTTCTTGTAGACCAATGATATCGGGACTTCGACTCCGTCCGGCGAACTAGCGTAGATGCGCTCGGACTGATATTGAGCGGGATCGTAGCCGCCGGGAACCTCTTGCCGCTTCTTCAGCTCGCGTTGGCGCGTCTCCAGATTGTAGTCGAACACCGACGCGGGCGTGACCAGCGAGGTGTAGGTGAACCGCAGCAGTTTGGTATCGTACTCGGCGTTGCCGGTGAGCGCGACGCTGTAGACCGGCTCGGGAAAATCGACGGAATGAGTCTCGGGGCCTAAATCGGCAGGTCGGAGACCTGCCCCACCAAGGAAGCTGCGGATGCGGATCTTGCCCAGGCCGCGCTCGCGCTCCTCGAACACCAGATATCCGGCGAGCGCGCTGACGCCTTCGATGGTGGCTTCCGGCCGCGCCGGCAGGATCTCCTTCCAATTGGCTTTGGAGCAATCCGCGACCGGCGCTTCCACCACGCGAAACGTTTTTGCGCCGTCGTTGGTGCGGATGAAGAACGAATCGCCGTGATGCGTCAGATCGTACTCGACGCCCTGCGTGCGCGGCAGGGCCACGCGGAACTCGCCTTCCGGCTCATCTGAGCGAAGCCAGCGGATCTCGGTGGTGAGGGAGCTGGTGCTGGCGATCAGAAGATAGGCGCGGCTCGAAGTTTTCGAGACTTCCAGGTCGAAGCGCTGGTCGGTCTCGTGATAAATCTCGACGTCTCCGGTAACACCCGATTCTCTGTCGCCCAGCCTGTGGCGGTACACCTTATATGGCCGCCTGGCGCTGTCGAGCACGGTGTAGAACAAGGTCGCGTTATCGGCGGCCCATTCAAGAGAATAGGATGCCTTGCGAATCTCGCCTTCCGACTCCGCTCCGGTCTCGAGGTTCTTAACGGAAACCGTGAAGACCTCGTCGCCTGTATAATCGACTGAGTAGGCCAGCAGCTTGTGATTGGGGCTGGGAGCGAACGCTCCGATCTGGAAATACTTGTGGCCCTCGGCCAGGGCGTTACCATCGAGAAGAATTTCTTCGGCGGCGTCCTCATCGGGCCCACTTAGCGAGCCGCGTTTGCGGCAGTAAATGCGATACTGCTTGCCCTCCTCGGTGCGCGTGTAATAGAAGTATTCGTCGCGCTTGACGGGCACCGTCAAATCCGTCTGCTGGATGTGCGAAAGCATCTCCGCATAGAGACTCGATTGCAGCTCCTCGGTGTGCCGCATGATGGCCCGCGTGTAGCTGTTTTCGTTCTCCAGATAGGCGATTGCGTCCGGATCGGTGCGGTCTCTCAGCCAGAAATAATTATCCGTGCGGGTGTCCCCGTGAACGGTCGTCTCATGCGGCACAATCTTGGCCGCGGGCGGCTGGAGAGCGGGTTCCGGGATCGTGAGGGTGAGTGACATATGCGCGAACGGCGGGGAGCGGAAGACCGCGGCCGACCCCGCTCTTTATTCTAGCCGTACAATGAGAAGCGTCATGCGGACGGTAAGGAAATCCCTGCTTTTGCTGGTTGCCGCGTTGGCGCTACCGGCCGCGTTGGCGCTATTCGCCGCCGGACCGGGTTTCCGTTCCCCGCAGCAGTTCAACGAGCACTACCAGAAGCACGGGGGCGAATTCGGCTCAATCACCCAGGCCGAATACTTGCGTCTGGCGCAGGATCTTCGCGACGCCCCCGTGGGCGGTCCGATTCTCGAAGCCATCAAACCGGGCGGCGTGATCTCGCGCTTCGACCGACGCAAGGGCTACTTCGGCGCTTACAATCGCGACCGCACCATCCGCACCTTCTTCATCCCCAACGACGGCGAACGCTACTTTATCCGCCAGGCGAAACGGCCAGATTGATCCCGTGAACGACGCTGAAATCTTAGCCTATCTTCAAGAGAACGGTTATCCTCCGCATCTAGTGCGCGAGGGCCGCGCCGGGCTGGTGCGGCGTTGGCGCGAGTTCGTGGAGCAGGTGGAGCACGGCTATCGGCTGGGTCTCGAAGATTATCGCAACGATCTGGACGTCCGCGGCATTCTGGAACTGGCCGGCGCGGCTAACGAAGAGGTCACGGCATTGGACGAGCGATTGCGAAGCCTGCTGGCGCCGGCCAAGCGGCGCGTGTGGGAGAGCGCTCCCGGCAATCCCTTCTGGGACTACGGCTATCCCCGCAACGCAGGAGCCGAACTCGCCGCCGATCTAAAGGCCGAAGGGATGACGGCATAGGCTACGCACCGTGAACCGCTCGCGGAAAACGTATGAAAGCGACGACGAAGTCACAAACAGCTTGACGGGTGTAAAGGGAACTTTACGGTTGATAGTGTCCAGCACGCTCGGAATTATGCACTTTACATACCCATAGACGAAATCGTCAACGACGGGTGGCCGGATGAGCGAGGGCGTCAGCGTATCGCACAGACCTTGCGCTGTCCTCGAAGCACGCCATAGAGGCCGAGCCGCTCAGTTGACTGGGCGCCGTCCCTTCGAAGGTAGCCAAGCCATTCACTATGACGGAAGCGCGCGTGGGAAAGCGGAACGGGCCCGGGCTCACTGAGGAGGCCGGGGACATAGCCGTGCCGCAAGCCGCTCCGGGCCAAGCCGATAACGCGGCCGGTTGCGTCCGTCAGAAGAATATCGTCAGGGGAGGCGCCGCTTCGGAGATCCCAGGCCCAACCTTGAACGCGCGCAAAGCCGTCCAGGCCCGTCGTTTTCTCGATCGCGCCGATGCATCGGCCGGATTCCGCGGGAGCGAACAGCTCGGCAACATTTTTCCCCATCCAGGTGGCGCGCGGCTCGTGGAACATCGCCAGGCCGCGCTGCCGCAGGAACGCGGCCCGCTCCTCGCGCTCGGCCCGGTTGGGCCACAGGCGCGAGAGCATCTGTTCGTCGGGCGCCTCCATCAGAAATGCGGAGCCAAGCGCATCCGCCCCGCGAAAGAAATCCGCCCAATCTTCGGCCATGATGAACTGCAATGGAACCGTTGCGAACATGAAATAAAACAGGGGAATCGCATAGAAGCCGAGCAGCAGGGGCCGCACCTGCCGGCGCCAGCAGGTGTAGAGAACCAGCAGCGCGATGCACGTCCACAGCGCGCTGACCATCGTGGGATAGCGGACGGGCACGGAGTAGAGCGGGTCCCGGCCCAGATAGCGGGGGTCCAGCCTGCCGGCGACAACACTGGCCGAACTCAGCACCAGGAATAGAATCGCCGCAGCCAGCGCCGACAACCAGGGCCGCTCCAGCGCGTTGAGCCGCAGGGCGCGGGCGGAGACGTATGCCGTGACAGCCAGAGTGAGTACACCGCAAGCCGCGGCCGCGGCGTTTGAAATGAAGGCCACGGGACCCGCGACAACCAGCCCCGTAAGCAGGATCGCCTGGACCGGATGGCCTAGCATGCCGCCGACGCCCATCCCCATATCGAGGCTTGTGAAATTCCTGAGATACGATCCGGTGGCCACGATCCCGGCCAGCGCCAGCGCGAGGATTACGCGCCGGCCGAGCTTCAGATACAGCGCCTGCAAAACCAGAACGGGCCACGCCAGGAGGCCGTTCGGCATCGTAAGGGAGCCGAGCGCCGCGAGAGCGATCGCGAGCGCGACCCAAAGACGGCGGCGCTTATCGCCAGCCAGCGACAGGCACAGGAAGGAACCCAGGGCGGCCACAAAGACGAGAGCAAACATGGTCTGCATGCTCCACACGAAGTCCTGCATCTGAAACGGCGACAGCATCAGGTTCAAAATCACTGCAATGGCAATCATGAATACCGCCGGCGGCCCTCGCTTCAGCAGAAGCCATGCGAGTGCGATCAGAAATGCGACATGTTGGAACTGGAGAAGCAGAGTAAGCCAGGTGAGCGACGTCAGCCAGAGCCAACGGGCGTCGGCTAGAAACAGCAAGCGCGGGATCACCATCCTGTGTCCCCAATACGGCGACCACAGGATGGGCCAGAGCGGTTCTCCACGAGCGCGCCGCGCCAGCTCCTCCACCACCTCCCACTGGTCCCACCAGGGCACGCTGGTCCGCGCCCGAGTAATCTGAGCCAGCGTGAACAGGTTGATTGACCCGCAGCGTTACCAAAAGCCCGGCGGCGATAAGCCCATAGCCAAACACCCTTCCGGGCAAGCTTCGAGTTAGTCGCATCGCCTGCCGCTGTAAGCCTGTGGCCTCGGCCTCTTTTGTCATCGCAATGAGGAGGTCCGCTTCCTCTCCAGACCGGTTCCCGTATTCTACTGGATTAGGATGGCAGCGGCCGCAAGAAATCCAACTCAGAGCGAATCCTTTTCGGCGCTTCATGGAAACTAGAGTCTAGAAATGACCGATGCGGACTTCCGGGACGCGTTCCACCGGCACAAGGATATCGTGTATCGCTTTGCTTACCGGATGAGCGGGTCGAGTTCCACCGCGGAGGACGTTGTGCAGGATTGCTTCGTGGCCTTCTGGCAAAAACCCGATGCTTACGATGCCGGCTGAGGCGCGCTGCGGTCGTTTCTTCTGGGCATCGCGCGAAATCTAGTGCTGAAGCGCTGGCGGCGCGAACGGCCGCATGAGGCGCTGAACGAGGCGATGGAGGACGAGTCGGGCCTCGGCGCTCCGTTTGATATCGAAGGAAAGGAGCGAGCGGAAGCCGTAAAGAAGGCGATTCTGCTGTTGCCGCCGCTTCAGCGCGAGGCCGTGATCCTGGCCGAGTACGAGGAGCTGTCGCTCGAGGAAATCGCGCAGGCAACCGCCGCGGAGATCGCGGCCGTGAAGTCGCGGCTGCATCGCGCTCGTCAGAATCTCCGGCGCATGCTGGAGCCGTTATTTGCAATCGAAAGGTGATCACAAATGCAACCCCATGACGATCGGCACGATGACGCCCGGCTGCGCGACTTGCTGAAGGAGTGGAAGGCTCCCGAGACGCCGCTGTCGCTGGAGCGGCGTGTGCTCGGGTCGCGGTCATCGCAGCCATATAGATCAGCCTGGCGCTTCCTGTTCAGCGGATACATCCGCGTGCCCGTGTCGGTGGCGTGCGCCATGGCGGTCTTGCTGACGGCCGCGGTATGGAGGTTCGCAATCGAGCCGCCGGCGCCCTGTGTGGCCGCCCAGTCCGTCGCGCCCGAGAACCACGCGGCTCGGACTCTTCCACCGAATCGTTGCGAACACCCTGCTCCCGGCGTCTGCTGAAGCAAGACCAATCAACTCAGCTTCAATTAAGGAGAAAATTCATGCGTTACGCTGCTGTCCTGGCTATTGCTGTGTCCGCTGGCCCCTTGATGCTGCCTGCGAAGGCGCCGGTTCCCCGGCCGGCCAAGGAGTTCATTTGTCCCGATCAGAACGGGAATAAGATTGCCCTCTCGAGCTTCAAGGGCAAGGTAGTGGTGGTCCAGTTCTTAATCACTACCTGTTCGCATTGCCAGGCCCTCTCCCAGATGCTGACGAAGCTTCAGGCCGAGTATGGTCCCAAGGGCTTCCAGGCTATCGGGGTGGCGTTCAACGAGGCCAACGCCGCCATGGTCAAGAGCTACATCGAGGATCACCACATCGGCATCCCCGTGGGCTACGCGCCTCGCGACGCCGTGCTCGAATACCTCGGCGTCTCGGTGATGGATCAGCGGCTGACGGTGCCGCAGGTAGTGGTCATCGACCGCTCGGGCCAGGTGCGGGCGCAGACCGACGTGGCGGGCACACGGGAACTGGTGGACGAATCGTACCTGCGCGGGCTCATCGGCCAGTTGCTCACGACCCACGCTGGCGCCGCGAAGTAGCCCTGAGAATTTCGGGCCTCGCTGGACACCAATTGGCGAGGCCCCCATGGAAATCAACGACCGCGCCCCCGCCCAAACCGATAGAGCAAAGATGATCCAGCAGACGCTGCTTCAGATGGACAAGCAGTTCGGCAAGGGCGCGGTGCTGCAACTGGGCTCGCGCAACGCGCAGGCGGTCACCGTGATCTCCACCGGCTCGATCTCGGTGGACGCGGCGCTGGGAGTGGGCGGATTTCCCCGTGGCCGGGTGGTCGAGATTTTCGGGCCGGAGGCTTCGGGCAAGACTACGCTGGCGTTGCAGGTGATCGCGGAAGCGCAGGCGGCGGGCGGCGTGGCCGCGTTCATCGACGCCGAGCACGCTCTCGACCCCACTTACGCCCGCAAGCTCGGCGTGGATGTGGACAATCTGCTGGTTTCGCAGCCGGATTATGGGGAGCAGGCGCTTGAAATCACCAGCGCGCTGATCTCCTCCGGGGTGATCGACACGGTGGTGGTGGATTCGGTGGCAGCGCTGGTGCCCAAGGCGGAGCTGGAGGGCGAGATGGGCGACAGCTTCATGGGCCTGCACGCGCGGCTGATGTCGCAGGCGCTGCGCAAGATCACCGGATCGGTGGCGAAGGCCAACGCCTGCATGATCTTCATCAACCAGGTGCGCGAAAAAATCGGCGTGGTGTTCGGTAATCCCGAAACCACCACCGGCGGACGCGCGCTGAAGTTCTATTCCTCGGTGCGCGTCGAGGTGCGCCGCATCTCCGCGCTCAAGGACGGCGACACGGTCATCGGCAATCGCACCAAGGTGAAAATCGTGAAGAATAAGGTCGCCTCCCCGTTCCGCGAGGCTGAAGTGGACATTCTCTACGGCGAAGGTTTTTCCCGCGAGAGCGACCTGATCGACCTGGGCTCGGAGCAGGGAGTAATCGAAAAATCCGGGTCGTGGTTCAGCTTCGAAGGGGAGCGGTTGGGGCAGGGACGCGAGAACGCCCGCCTGTTCCTGAAGGAGCATACCGATATACGCCAGAAGATCGACTCGACAGTGCGCCAGAAACTGGGCTTGGTCGAAGTACCGGCCGGGAGCAAGCCGCCCGCCGCGGCCGAGCCCGCGCGAGCCACCGCGAAATCCGCGTAAATCAGGTTTTCGGATTCGACAACGTTCCCGGCAACCAAGGAAGGGAACTCCAGTTAGCTATGTTGAGGAGTATACTCCAAGAAGGCAGGACTGAAATGAAAACGCGGCGTTATTCCGTCATTATCGAGCAGGCGGGAGCTGGCTACTCAGCCTATTCGCCGGACGTTGATGGATGCGCGGCGGTGGGCGATACCCAGGAAGAAACGCGCCGCAACTTTCAGGAAGCGTTGGCCGAACATTTTGAGGCGATGCGTGAAGTCGGGGAGCCGATTCCCGAGCCGCAAACTTCGGTCGATTACGTGGAAGTCGCCGCCTAGGCGCTGCCTCCGGGAGGCTTGGACCAAGCCTGAAGTCCCGGCTCTGAGCCGCGACCGTGAGGGAGCGGTTGTAGAGTGTTCACGCGAAGACGCAGCCAATCATCAAGCAAAGAGAAGCCGACCCTTGGGCTCAGGAACGGGGCGTCCGAGCTCCCGAGCAGTCTCGATCCATTCAGCGATCACCGTCTCGGCGTTGGCAAGGGCTTCCTGACGAGTGGAGCCATCGGCCGCGCAGCCAGCGAGCTCAGGCACCTCGGCGATAAACGCCTGGTCTTCGTTACTCCAATAGAGAGTGATCTCGTACTTTGTCATTCGGCCTCTTGTGTCAGTTTATACTCAACCAGGAGATGGATTTCTGCGACACCCTCACGGCCCCTCGCTCGCCCGTGGGCCCGGTGATATGATTCAGCAATCGAGAGCAGCCGGTCCATCGTGTCGTACCGGGCATGATTGAAGCAGGACGATTCGTAACCCAAGAGGACCCCGGCGGCCCCGGACCGCTGGGCCTCCGGCGACGAATCGGTTCTACTAAAGCTCACCGGGCTTGGGACAGGGTGTTCTCGCCGGATCTCCGGAAGATCCGGCGAAACAGCATGGTCTGAGTTCAGAGAGCGGGGCCGAACACCTTGGGGCCGGCCGGTTATAGCTATGGGCCAAGAGCCCGCTGTCGTATGTGGCCGCCCCTCCGGTCCACCCGGTTGAGCTTCGAGCTCGGATAGATAGTTGCCGTTCTGCCCAAATCTCGCGCCCGGCTGTCCAAGCGATTGTCCAGGAGGTTTCCGTTTCATTGGATGCCCGGTCCGCTCTCTTTCCCTCGCCTTCGCGACGTTCCGGAAAACCCCGCGAAAGCTAACTCACAAAGGAGTGATCACATTATGACATTCACTGGTCTGGATCTCCACAAGAAAGAAGTGGAAGCCGTCCTGCTCGCCGAGGACGGCCGCCTCCTTCTCCGCTCCCGTTTCCCGGCCACCCGAGCCGCCCTTGAAACCTTCGCCGCCGCGCACCTGTCTCCTCTCCATAGCATCGTCGCCGTCGAAGCCACCACCAACACCTGGCCCGTCGCCGCCATCCCCTTCAGCCGCTGGTGCACAAGGTTGTCGTCAGCAATCCCCTCCGCACCAAAGCCATCGCCAGCGCCAAAATCAAAACCGACAAGGTCGACGCTCTCGTGCTCGCTCAACTGCTCCGCACCGATTACCTGCCCGAGGTCTGGATTCCCGATTCCCACACCCGCCTCATGCGCCAGCGCTCCACCGAACGAGCCATGCTCTCCGCCGACCGCACCAGAATCAAGAACCGCATCCACTCCGTGCTCCATCAGCGGCTCATCGCAGCTCCTGCCGCCGATCTGTTCTCGCTCAACAACATCGCCTGGCTCAAGGCTCTCGAACTCGATCCCTTCGGCCGCGATTCGCTCGACCGCCATCTGCGCCAGCTCGACCGCGTCGAACAGGAGCTCGCCGCGCTGACTTCCCAGATCGCCGGGCACGCGCATCAAAACCCGGCCGTCAAACTTCTCATGACTCTGCCCGGTGTCGACTTCACGGTCGCCGAAACCATCCTCGCCGCCTTTGGCGACTTCTCGCGCTTCCCGACTCCGGATCGAGCCGCGTCCTATCTCGGGCTGGTCCCTTCCACGCGCCAGTCCGGAGACCACTGCTATCACGGACCCATCACCAAACAAGGCGCTCGTCATGCCCGCTGGCTGCTGGTGCAAGCCGCCCAGCACGCGGCTCTGCATCCCGGACCCATCGGCGCTTTCTTCCGCCGCATCGCCAAAAAGAAAAACCGCAATGTGGCCGTCGTCGCGGTGGCTCATAAGCTCGTCGTTCTCGCCTGGCACATGCTGAACAACAACGAGCCCTACCGCTACGCCCAACCGAAAACTCTTCAGGCCAAGCTCAGCCGGCTGCGCATCCTGGCGACGAAACAGAAGCGCAAGGGCGGCAACGCCAAAGGCCAGCCGCGTCCGGCCCAGTATGGAAAGGGCTGCACCAAAGCCATTCCCAGTCTCGACGATCTGTACTCGAAAGAAGGTCTGCCACCGTTATCGCAGCAGTTGAAACCCGGTGAGGAGGCGATGCTTGAAAGCCGGAATCTGACCGCCTTCGCCGCCGCGGTCCGAGTACCCAAACGCATTCCCAAGGGAGCCTCCAAGAAAGCTTAAGCGCAGAGATCCCGAACAGCCGGAACCCCAATCCCCGGCAACCGTCGTTTCGCCTTGCCGAGCATCCCCCTCGCGCACGGGGGCAAGCCGCGTCAAGGGTTCGCTTCGCCGCCCTCCGGGCGCCCTTGACCCGGCTTGCCCCCGTGCGCCCTCTTCCTTAGATCAAGGCGAAACGACTCTCTCGATACTCCGTAGGTTTTCCCGCCACAGACCCACCTGCGGGCTACGCCCGCAATTAATTTCAAACTACGTCAACTTTTCAGTTGACTCAATCATAGATAGCTGTACGTGGTGGTCTTGCCGTTGAAATCCGTCGATGTTGCCATGGTGCCGGTGGGGTTGTACGTCACACTGGCTACCGGTTCTCCCGCCGGCAACAGCCGCGTCTTAAGGCGGTTCATCGCGTCATAGGTGCAGGTGGTTGTGTGCGAACTGGCGCCGGCCTTGGTCAGCCGGTTCCCGTCGGGGTCGTAGGTATAGCTGGTCGTTTCGTTCAAGGCGTCGACGACAGACGTGAGCTGGCCGGAGGCGTCGTAATTGTTGGTGGTGACCTTCCCGGCCTGGTCGGTCGAAGTCAATACGCGCCGGGTACCATCGTAGGTAGATTGGGTTGTGGTCCCATCCGGGTAAGTTGTCTGAGTGAGCCGGTTGCGCGCGTCGTAGCTGAACTGAGTCTGCCGGGCCGAGCGCTCGCGGACACGCGGAGAAATTGCGTGGCTACTGGTCGCGGTCAACCTCGTCCGTAAACTCCGCGATGTATTTGCCGAGGTGCCGGTACACTACGTACGCACGACCGCCAAGAACGAGGATCCCTTCATCGCTCTGCTTTTCCTTTGCCCAGCGAGGCCCTTCGAAGTAAGCGTTTAGCTTCACGGATCTAATCAGCCAGTCGTCGTCGGTCCAGCCTCCATCTTCGGCTCGGGGCGAGGCGGCGACCTGTGACTGGACCGCTACCTTCGCATCCCGCGTAACCACCACTAGCCGGAATCCTGTATTTGCTTTGGTTGCTGGGATAAGCAAAAAGGCGTAGTCGAGCTCGGGACCCGGTTGGAACTTGCCGATAGCGACGCCGGGGCAGCGCCGGTGTGTGAACCACAAATAGGCCGCCCATCTGGAGTAAGGGTCCGACGCGGGGAGGAAGTCGGATGGCTGCTTGATTTTCCACCCTGGGTAGTGTTGCTTGATGTCCTCGAGGGCGTAGGCTGGAACGGCAGGCGCCGGGCACGCGTCGGCGGCGCTCTGGGGCTCCGCCGAGACGCGCCATGACAATGCGGCGCATAAGCCGACGAATACGAATGTTTTGACTCGCGAAAAGATGCGCGCCACGCTTCTTACCTCCTGCAACAAGAATCATTTCGGAATTTTGTTCGCATAATAATTGGGTCCTCCGCTGTTGCGTATGGGGTCTGGAATCTCGACATGGATGTGCCCCGACGAGCCCTGGTGCGGAAAGCTTTGCTCGTCCTGAGCGAACGCCGCTCCACACGCACCCGCCGCGCGCATGATGCTTGACCTTGCTTAATTGTGCCCTCGCGGCGTCACTCGCAAGACTCAAGGTCAGGATGCAGTAGACTACTGCGCCGCGTTCTTCGCCGCGTCGGCCGCCATCAACTGCCGCAGCAGTTTGGCTGTGCTCTCATGCACGTCCTTGCGGCTGCCGTCGAAGCCGGCGCCGCCGCCCGCGTTGCCGATGGCCGCATCCAGAGCCGTTTTGCCCTGTTTGTCTTTCAGACTCAGATTGGCGCCATGCTCGGCCAGATACTTCACCACCTGGTCGTAGCCTTTCGCGGCCGCGCCGTGCAGAGCGGTTTGGCCCCGGCTGTCTACGGCGTTCACGTCCGCGCCGGCTTTCAGGCACGGGTCGATGGAGGCGATGATGTCCGCCTGGGTCTTGAAGCGTCCGACGGTGTCTTCTTCCTTGGTCCCCAGTCCCGCCGCGGCCATCACGGAATTGATTCCGCTGCGCGTCGCGAGCTTGGGATCGGCGCCCTTTTCGAGCAACAGACGAACCACTTCGGCGTCGCCGGCCTTGGCCGCGCGCAGCAGAGGCGTGGTGCCGGTGGTCAGCATGGTATCGTCCCCGCGGTCCGTCTTGGTGCGGTACGGTTGCGCCGTCTTCAGCGCCGCATTGATGTTGGCCCCGTGCGCCAGCAGATCCTTGATCAGATCCAGGCTGGCGACGCTGCTATCGAGCTCCTTGGGAGCCGGCCGGTTGGATTGCGGAGGCGTATGAAAATCAACCGCCGAATACAGCGCGGTTCGCCCCGTGCGATCCGCCAGATTGGGGTCCGCGCCCTTGTCGACCAGGAATGCGGCGACATCGTAATGCCCGTTGATGATGGCCAGCAGCGTGACGCTGATGCCCTCCGGATCCACCGCGTCGATGTGCGCCTTGGCGTCCACCAGGATCTTGGCGCACTCCAGGCAGCCCTGGCGCGCGGCAAACATCAGCGGACTCAGGCTGCCCAGCGGCATCCATTTTTCGCGAGGCTCGGAGGTGGTCTGGCGCGCCCACGTGTTCGTATTGGAGCGCAGGTTGACTTGCGCTCCGTGCTCGATCAACACGCGCACGGTCTCGGGATGACCCTCCGCCGCGGCCCACATCAGAGCGGTTTCCCCGTGCCAGGATTCCTTGGCGTCCACAGTCGCGCCGTGATCCAGCAGAACCTTCACCGCGTCGGGATTGCCGGTTCGCGAAGCAGTCATCAGAGCGGTCTCGCCTTCGGTGACCGTCGCATTGGCGTCCGCCCCGGCTTTAATCAGCTTTTCGATCATGGCGGCGCTGCCGTTCTGGCAAGCTACATAGAGAGGAGTAACGCCGTAGCGATTGGCGGCCTTCACGTCCGCTCCCGCCTTCAGCAATTGGTCTACAAGCGCGGAGTCGTCCTGCCGAACCGCCCATGCGAGCGCAGTGGTGCCGTCCGGCTCCGGTGCGTTTACATCGGCGCGTTGCTGGAGCAGCGAGGTTCCCGCGGCTTTGTCCCCGCCCTTGACGGCGTCCACCAAACGAGTGTCGGCGGCGATCGCGGTCATGCAGAGGGTAAGAATCAGGAGAGCGCGCGACATTACTCCGGACCTCATATGTTCAACGCGGCTCATATACTCAACGCCCCGGTGCTGTCGCCGAGAGTGTCCTGATGAACGCCCGCCTTATCCAGCAGAGCCAGCAGCAGGTTCGACATCGGCGTGTGATCCGGGAATTTCAAGTGGCGGTGGCCTTCGAGCGTGCCCGCGCCTCCGCCCAGCACCAGGTTGGGCAGCGGGAAATGGTTGTGGGCGTTGCTGTTGCTCATATTGCTGCCGTACAGCAGGATCGAATGATCGAGCAACGTGCCCTCGCCGTCCTTGGTGGATTGCAACTTGTCCAGAAACCGGGCGAACAGCGTCAGATGATAATGCTGGATCTTCACCAGTTTCTCGATTTTTTCGGGTTTGTTCTGATGATGCGAGGTGGCGTGATGCCCGTCCGGCACGCCGATCTGCGGATAGGTGCGGTTGCTGATTTCGCGAGCCACCATGAATGTGGCCACGCGCGTCACGTTGGTCTCAAACGCCACGGCCAGCAAATCGTACATCAGGTTGATGTGCTGCTCGAAACTGTAGGGAATGCCGGCAGGGGCCTGCGGCAGATCGGCGCTGCTCTGCGTGCCGCCCTGCTCGCTCCTCTGAATCCGCCGCTCGATTTCGCGGACGTTCTCCAGATAATCGTTCATGGCGGAGCGGTCTTGCGGACCCAGCGTGCGTTGCAAATCGGTGGCCTGCTCGGTGATGGCGTCCAGAATACTGCGTTCTTCCTGGCTGTGCGCCGCGCGGTCCGCCGCGCTGCCGCCCTGTCCGAACATGCGCTCGAAAACCTTGCGCGGATTGATCTCCATGGGCTGCGGCGTGGTGGGCGTGCGCCAGGAGAGGGTGTTCATATAGATGCAGCCGTAATCGCGATCGCACGCGCCGATCAGCGCGGAATGATCCTCAGTGGCCAGTTCGAGCGAAGGCAGCATGGTGTCCTGCCCGATGCGCTGCGCCGCGATTTGATCCGCGGTCACGCCGGCGAATGCGTCCACGCCCTGCGTCGGCTTGGGGCGAACGCCGCTCAACCAGGTGGTCGGGCTCAGCGAATGCACGGCCGTTGTATCGGCGGCGCGATGGCCCAATCCGCTGACCACGTTGACGTGGTCCTTGAACGGCTCCAGCGGCTTCAGGATGGGCGTGAAATCAAAGCCCTTGCCTTCGGTCGCGGGCGTCCACCGGTCCATGATCGCGCCGTGCGGGATGTACACGAAGCCCAGGCGAGGCGACGCCTTCGCGGCGGTCTTCTGCAACAGCGTCTGCGCGGGGACCATGGAATCGAGCAGCGGCAGCGCCATCGTCACACCCACTCCGCGCAGCAAGGAGCGACGCGAAAGGTGCTTCTTTGTTATGAACATAGCTCGCACATTCTCCTAATAAGGGCCTGCCGACAATGTATCATAATTGCCTCTCGGGGGGAAGCCATGCGCCTTTCCTCAATGAAACGATTTTAAGCCGAGCCCCGATGCATTCCCAGCAACGATTTGCTACCCTTCGGGTTTCTAGAAACAGGAGCCTGAACATGAACAAGATGAGTTCCATGCGGAAGTTTCTGGTCGCGGCGCTCTTCGCCGCTGTGGCTGCGCCGTCATTTGCGGGCATCGGCGTTTCGATTACAATCGCGCCGCCCGTGCTGCCCGTTTACACCCAGCCGGTGATTCCCGGCGACGGCTACATCTGGGCTCCAGGCTATTGGGCTTATGGCCTCGAGGGCTACTATTGGGTGCCCGGCACTTGGGTCCTCGCCCCCCGGCCCGGTCTGCTGTGGACCCCCGGTTATTGGGGATTCGTCGGCGGCTTTTACGGCTGGCATGGCGGATACTGGGGCCCGCACGTCGGCTTCTATGGCGGCGTGAACTACGGGTTCGGATATGGGGGCGTCGGATTCTTCGGGGGACAGTGGGAGGGCGGCCATTTCGCCTATAACACGGCAGTCGCCAATGTGAACACCACCGTGATCCACAACACCTACATCGATAGAACCGTCATCAACAACACCACGGTAAATCGTACAAGCTTCAACGGTCCCAACGGAGTCCAAGCTCAACCGACCGCGCAGGAGCGGACGGCAATGAACGAACCCCACGTTAATGCCACGGAGGCGCAGACTTCCCATGAGCACGCCGCCAGTATGGATCGTACGCAGTTGGCTTCCGTGAATCACGGCCGCCCCGCCAATGCGGCGATGAGCCGTCCCATCGCCTCCGCGAATCGGAACCCTCAGGCCGCGCATCCGCAGGCCAATGCACAGGCAAGACCACAGGCCAACTCACAGGCAAAGGCCCAGGCCAAGGCTCAGCCGAAGGCCAAACCTGCCGAGCGTCCTGCTGAGGAAAGGCGCTAATCCGGCGAACTGTCCTCAATTCCCATGTTTTCGATAGCGGTTTGCATGTCGAGCAGCTCTTGTTCCTGCCGCGCTAAGCGCCCCCGAGCTTGGTCTAAGGTGGCCGCGCGATGCCCCATCCAAAACGTCCACGGATTCCGCCGGGAGTTTCCGCGAAGAATCCCGCAGCGCAGGCCCTGTTTCCACAGGACCAGATTGATGGAGAGCTGATCCCGCTGGCTGGTGCCGACGATCAGGTTCCACCATTCCTCCATGGCCCTCACGACCGCCTCATTGTGGTGCCGGCGAAGGATCAAGCCGGTTTCCACGAGCCCCAGGTGACGCGGAAAGCCGTGGGACGCAAGCTGTTCCAGAGCCAGGGCAACATGCCGCGGCGAATCCAGCTCCAGGCGGCTCACGGCCTCGGCTTCGTCGTAAGCACAGTCCCGTTCCGGATGGCGGAAAAACGCGATCGGCGCGGAGCGCATCGCGGCCTGGAGCGAATCCTCCGGCATTTTCCTCAACTGAAAGGCGGCGTCAACCCACACGGAATTCTCATATCCCGGCAAGAGAATATGGGGATGGGTCTTGATGAAGCGGGACGCGAGGACTGGGCTTCCGTGATCTTGATCGATCCTGCAACGGATCCAGGGCTTGGGTACCTCGGGCAGCCGATCGTCCGCAAAGACGATGTAGTCCAGTGAAGGATCGGCGGCGACTGGAGCGCGCAAATCGTCATACCATCCGGCGATAGCCGTGTATACCGCCCAGCGCTTGTGTGCGCGGCGGCCTTCGGCACGCCCGATTTTCAGGTAGTGCACCAGCGGATTGAGGCCGCTCCGATCGACATCCGGATTGTTCCGGCGGTACCAATCGCCATCGAAAAACGGGTGCGGCCTTCGTCCTTCCGCCGCGCCCCATTGCAGGTAATGATCCGTAGGATCGACGCCAGCGGCGGCAACATCCCTGTATTGGTCCAGATAAAATGAACCGTCAAATAGACCGCTGGCGACGATCAATTCCCGATCCAAGCTTCTATTCTATCGCCCGCCGGAGCTTGTAGCCGTTGGCGGTTATAGCCTGTCAAAGCCAGCTTTACTCCCCTTTCCAAGGTATGGGCGGCGCCGGGTGCGCAACCTAATCTGTTAATGGAGGTAGAGGAAATGCAGATCAAGTGGGGGGCAGTAGCGATCGCGACTGTCCTGGCAGTAACAGGTTTCATGGGGCTGCGGGCGGCCGAGGCGGTGCGCGGGGGGGCCAATCCTCCCGCCAACGTCAAGGTGACGCAGCGCTCCGAAGCCGCCGCGGCGCACGGCTATTCGGCCGTGGTCAAGCAGGTAGTGCCTGCGGTGGTTAATATTTCATCGACGAAAATCGTGAAGGCGCAGGCCGGCGGCGACGGCAACCTGCCGGACGATTTCTTTCGCCAATTCTTCGGCGACCAAGGACCCTCGCGAGGATTCAACGTGCCTCAGGACCGGCGCGAGAAGGGACTCGGATCGGGCGTGATTGTCAGCCCCGAGGGCTACATCCTGACCAATAATCACGTGGTGGATGGCGCCACGGAAGTCATGGTCACCCTGCACGACAAGCGCGAAATGAAGGCGCGCGTCATCGGCACCGACTCGCGCACGGACATCGCGGTGATCAAGATCGAGGGATCGAATTTCCCGACCTTGACGCTGGCGGATTCGAGCAAGGTTGAAGTCGGCGACATCGTGCTCGCCGTCGGCGATCCGTTTGGAGTGGGGCAGACGGTTACTCAGGGCATCGTCAGCGCGACTGGACGCAGCGGATTGGGCATTGAAGACGTCGAGGATTTCATCCAGACCGATGCAGCCATCAACCCCGGCAATTCGGGCGGAGCTCTGGTGGATGATGAAGGCCATCTGGTCGGAATCAACACGGCCATCGTCGGAAACTCCGGCGGAAACGTGGGGATCGGCTTCGCCGTGCCCATCAACATGGCCAAGCACGACCTGGACTCGATTCTGGCGCATGGCAAAGTGGAGCGCGGATACATGGGTGTCATTCCGGAGGATGTAACTCCAGCGCTGGCCAAGGCCTTCCATGCAGCGACAGCGGGTGCGCTGTTGGGCGACGTGACTCCCGGCAGTCCCGCGGCTCAAGCCGGCCTTAAGAAAGGCGACATCGTGGTGGAGCTCAACGGCCAGCCCGTTTCCAATGCCAACGACCTGCGGCTGAGAGTCGGCAATATGGAGCCAAACGGGACGATCACCATGAAGGTGCTGCGCGACGGCAAGCAAATGGATGTCTCCATGCATCTAGGCGAGTTTCCTTCGAAGGAGCAGCGGGCTTCGACGACCGGCCCTGGAGAATCGAACAGTTCTCTGGAGGGCGTCACCGTCGAGAACCTGACGCCGGAGATCGCCCAGCAGTTGAAGCTCTCGCCGGCGACCAAGGGCGTTGTGGTGGACAAAGTCAATCCCTCCAGCGATGCCGCGGAAGCCGGCTTGCAGCAGGGCGACGTGATTCAGGAGGTCAATCACCAACCCGTGACGAGCGCGCAGGATTTTCATAGCGCCATGAGCTCGGTGCAGAAGGATAACCCGGTTCTTCTGCTGGTGAATCGGGGCGGCAACACCGCTTACGTTGCCATTTCGTAAGTAGTCCCGCGTCCGACTAAGGGGTCAGATCGGCTTTGAGCGAAGCCGCCTGGCCCCTTTTTCTATTTCCGGGCGATGCTCACACGCTTGCCCCCATTGGTCAGCCGGTGTATCATTCTTGGGACCCCCCGTAACCTGAGGTTAGGCATAAAACGACTGTAAGGGAGTGAGACCGAATGAGAGCCAGGCTATTCGTTCTGTTTGTCTTCTTGGTCCTGATCGCGCTCATCTGGATGTCGCCGGCCGCGCCAATCTCGACAACGGTGTTCGCGCAGCAGCCGGCAGCTCAGCAGCAAGGCGCGCAGCCCGCGGGGCGGGGAGCGCAGGGGCAGGGAAGAGGCGGGGGTGTAGGAGGAGCCGGCTTCGGACGAGGCGGTACGCCGACATTCGCCGGGCCGCCGGCGGGAATGCAGGCGTTGCCGCTGGACTTGTTTTCGTCGAAGAACTTCTATAAAGACGAGAAGCTTTGGTCGGACCAGCGCTATTTCCGGTGCAATACGCCCCGCCAGCTAACCGATATCTGGACCTCGCGCCGCATCGGCGAGAAACCGCCAACATCGGCTTCATGGGGCGACTGCAGCGCGGATTATCCGCGAGAAAAGATTGTGAGCCCTTACCCCTATAAGACGGCCAAGGAACATTATGAGGCCTTGTTGGCGGCAGCGAAGGCAAAGGGCGGCCCTACCGTCTATACCAAGGCAACCACGCCGGACTGGGATGGTTACTATGCTCGGGACCAACGAGCGGACCACGGCGCCGAGTGGATTTGGGGGACCGTCAACCAAGTCCCCACCATACTGTCTTTACTCACTCCGGAATATCAAAAGCGCATGGTTCAGATGAACTATCACGAGGCCGTGGACAATGCTCCGCAGTGGGAAGCCTCCTTCTGTTATCCGGAAGGATTCATGCGCTGGTGGGCGCAGGCTTCGCAGGGTGGAAACTTCCAACTCACGGTGACGCCATGGCAGGTCCAGTTCCTGTCGGGCGTCGCAGCCAACTTCCTGCGCCAGGTCTTAATCGGAAAGGAGCATGTTCAAAAGGTTCCGCAATGGTACGGAGAGACGGTTGGATTCTGGGATGGAACCACTCTGGTGAGCTGGACCGCGAATGTTCAAGCCTGGACGCTGTCGCACTCCATGTTCGAATTCAGCGCCAAAATGGAGACGGTGGAAACGTTCAAGCCGGTATATGATGCGAGCGGAAAGTTCACAGGACTCGATCACGACACGGTGTTTTACGATCCCGAAGCATTCGTCCAGCCGCTGCACGCCACCTATCGTTACGTGCGGCAAGCAACCACCGACAATCCGACGCGGCGATACACTTATATCGAGTGTTTGAGCAACCTCCGGAATACGGATGGCAGGCCCACTCAACTTACCAAGGCCGACCCTCGATATATCGACTACTATGGCCGGCCGTGGGCCCAGGACTGGGAAAATTACTTCGAAGCCGGCTGGGATAGGCCGCAGAATGCTCTGCCCCAAGACATACTCGACTTATTTAAGTAAAGAAGGAGAACATAATGAACACACAATCAAATAAAGGCTTAATGATTGCGGGATTTCTCGCACTTGTATCCGCGGGTCTGTACGTCAGGCCGGCTTTCGCGCATCACTCGTTCGCCATGTACGATCAGACCAAAACCATAACGTTAACAGGGGTAGCCTACCAATTTGTCGCTCAGGCCAACCATGCCGAGATCCACTTCTATTTGATCGGGCCCGACGGCAAACTCGCCAAGGACAAAGACGGGAAGAACGCCGATTGGGGCGTCGAGATGCAGGGCGCCGCAGCCGTGGCGGCGCAAGGCATTACGGCGACCGCGTTCCCCGTGGGTACAATCTTCAGCGTCAAGATGAATCCTCTACGCGACGGCAGTAATTTTGGATCCCGCGTTGGCGCCATTGCAAAATGCCCCTGGAAAATGCCTCCCGCCCCGGGTAAAACCTGCGATACCGTCAAAGACAGTCAAATTCTCGGAGGGACCACTTTCTAAGCCCGGAGGCGCCCCTTTCTAAGGAATGTCGACTTGAAGCAATTTGCCGAGTGGCTGTCCACAACGTTTCTGAGCGTCTTCATCCAAAACCATAACGCTTGGGTTATCCCAACGATTCAATCCATTCACATCGTTGGCATTGGAGTGGTGCTGGGATCCGTATTCATGATTTATCTCCGCATCCTGGGATGGGCGGGGATGGATCAGACACTGCGGCAAACCACGAGCCGGTTCGGTCCCTGGCTGACGGGCGGTTTGTATCTGCAATTGGCAACCGGAATCCTGATGGTAATCGGGGAACCCGTCCGCGAGCTGGTGACCTTTTCGTTTTGGTTGAAAATGTTTCTGGTGGCCGTCATCACGCTGATCGCCGTCATTTTCCAAAGGTCGGTCCGGAAAAGCGAACTGCGGTGGGAGGATATACTCGTCAAACGCAGATCCATTCAGGGGCTGGCGATCCTGACGTTCCTGATCTGGGCATGCATCATTATCCTGGGACGCCTGATCGCCTACGACCACGTCTGGGGTTCCTGGTCGCCGGCGACGAAGGCCTGAATGGATATTGCCGCGTTTCTAAAAACGCTCGAAGCGTCCGGGCTGGCCACTAAAATTCGCGATTCGCTGCTTCTGTTTCCCCTGCTCGAATCGGCTCACGTCTTTGGTCTGGCTCTGGTTTTCGGCACGATTGCGATCATCGACCTGCGGTTGCTGGGACTTGCTTCGACCCAGCGGCCGTTCCACCGGATGGCGTCGGACATTCTGAAGTGGACGTGGGGCGCTTTTGCCTTGACGGCGTTGACCGGGTCGCTGATGTTCATTACGAATGCGCACGTGTACTATCACAATTTCTATTTCCGGACGAAGATGTTATTGCTTGTGCTCACTGGCATCAACATGCTCGTCTTTGAGGTGACCGCCGGCCGTACGATTCATAACTGGGATAAGGCTCCGTCAGCGCCTCGCGCGGGCAAAGCTGTGGCAGTCCTATCACTCACGATGTGGATCGGCATCATTTTTATGGGTCGTTTAATCGGCTTCACCACCAGCCGGGCCGCCGTGGCAGCGCCGCCACCGGCTAGCGTTAATTTCGATAATTTTCTTCAAGGGAACGCCGAGTGACAGCGGCGGAACCCCAACCACGCCCTCACCGAACAAGTGAACGGATACGAACCTGCTCCGTTCGAGCATCTCACGAACCTTATTCGGTGATCCCGTCTTCCTTCGCGGCTTCCTGAGCCCTTTTGTCGTTCGGGTACCAATAATGCAGATGGCAATTCTCGCAGGCTTTGTCGATACCGTCGAGGGCGTGAAATAGAGCATCCTTGTCTTTCGCCTTCACTGCCTTCATCGCCGCGGCGGCCGCATCGTGAAGTCTCCGCGCTCGGCGTATGAAGCCCGGACGGTCGGCGTCCAGCAGCTTCTGGACTTCCGCCGGCTCATTTTCAACCTGAGGATTGCTGGATCGATCCTTGGGCCGCGCGGCCATGCGGCCCGCCGTGGTCAAGAGATCCGGAGCGTCAAACAGGACGACAAGGCGATACCGGACGTCCTCCCATTCTGCATCGGTCTCCGGCGCTTTTTCTCTGATCCCGTTCTTGTCCGCGATCTCCTGGACCGATTGGAACACGAACTCTCCACTAGGATTTACCATCGAATGCATGATGTCTTTGATCGTGGCCGGTCCGCGGCCGGCGCAAGCCACGCCTGTCCAGAGCAGCAGGGAAAGACCACCCGCCAGTTTCGCGCGGCCCGGGATCTGCGGTGCGCGATCCAGCTCCGCCGCATTATTGTAAACTCCTTGGCGGAATATCAGATAGTTCACGGCGATCAGCACCAGCAGCGCAATTTTCGCCCAGAACCATGGATTGTACGAATATTGTTCGGCCTTGGAACCAAACATCAGGGCGCCGCAGGTCGCGGCGAAGATGAACCCGAATCGCTTCGGAGCGCGAAGCCCGTTCACTACTTCCGATACCGAATAGCTCCGCATCCCGAGCCCGAGCAAACGCAGATCCGTCACGACGATCATGCCGCCAAAAAACGCCAGCGCCAGCATATGCAACGACAAAATGACCGGATAAGCGTATGCCGAGCCCCGGATGTAGGAAAAGAAGCCGGTCTCCTGTAGCGTCTTGAAAACCCAAACCAGCATAGTCAGCTTGTGCCGATGTGGAGCTTAGAGTCGGTGAATCCGATGAAGATCCCGCCAAACAGCACCAGCGCCCACAGTCCTAACGAAACGCATGCCGCCGTTCGGCCCTTACCCGCGGGAGCGCCCGAGGCCACTGCCTTACGTACTGCCGTGTAATAGAAAAGGATTGCCAGTACGAGGGAAAACATCTTCAGAAGAAACGTGTAGTTGAGATAATACATGTCGGGATCGATGGAAAACAGCAGTAATCCCGAAAAGATCGCAAGCGAAAGGCCACTCAGCGTCCATGGCATGGTGTCCGCCCAAAGCTGCGCGGCGCTTTTCTGGGTCAGCCCCACGCCGAGCAGACGAAGGTTTACCAGCGCGATCGTCCCTACGCCGCAAACAAATCCAACAATGTGAAGACACTCCAGGATCGGGAAGGCCAGGCTGGATTCATTGAGCGGGTTCTCAATCAGCATTTGATCGAAATTGGCATCCTATTGCAGGCCAAACAGCCGCATCGCGTTTTCCTTCAAGATCAGGGGCCGCACTTCCTCGCGTATTGCGATCTCGGCGAAGTCCTTCAGCCAGCGGTCCGGCGTGATCAGAGGATAATCGGAACCGAACAGCATCTTGCGCTTGAGCAGAGTGTTGGCGTACTGAATCAAAATCGGTGAGAAATACTTGGGCGACCAGCCGGAGAGATCGATAAACACCTGTGGCTTGTGCAGGCACACGGAAATCGCCTCATCCTGCCAGGGAAACGAAGGATGGGCCAGGATGATGGGCATGTCCGGGAAATCCACGGCCACGTCGTCGATATCCATGGGGTTGCCGTATTTGAGGCGCACTCCCCCGCCGCCGGGCATGCCGGTGCCGATGCCGCTATGTCCGGTATGAAAAATCACCGGCAGCTTCGCCTCGGCCAGCACCTCATAGAACGGATAAGCGATTTTATCGTTGGCGTGGAAGCGTTGCAGGGGCGGATGCAGCTTGAATCCGCGAATACCGCCGGCGGCGATCAGACGGCGGGCCTCGCTCACGGCTTCCCCGCCTCGAGTGGGATCGACGCTGGCGAAGGCCATGACGATGTCGCTGTTTTCCGCCGCGAACGCGGCGACTTCTTCATTGGGCACGGGAGGGCGTCCGGTGAGACGCTCATCCACGGAAAAGACCACGCAGCCGATCTTGCGCGAGCGATAGTATTCGGCGAGCTCCTTGCGGCCGCGTGCGGCGCCGGAATTGCCGAAATATTTCTTGGCCGCTTCGTCGGCGGCGTTGCCCACAGCCTCCGATTCGATGTGGACGTGAGTGTCGATGGCGACCAGTTCCGCTGTGTTCATAGGTTGATTCATTATGACGCGCCACAGCCTACCGCAAGTGTAACCCGCCAGGTGCCTCCACACCCGCTGGAGCCAGCCAGGCGGCCGATGCCTCTCCGCATCCCGAGCCTTGGCGCTGTGCTTGGCCCTCCCGAATCTACGCGATTAGCGTTTTTACGGGGCTGTATTAAATCCAACTCCATCTGTATGATCGAGGGCGACATACCGCTGATTCCATTAAAAAGACGCCACTGTGATATCATTAAGGCTTCGAATTTTATGCAGTCTGGGCGTTCGCGTCACATGAAGCGGCGAGCTGCTAATCGAGTAAAGGGATCGACCAAAGGCTCAGCGTTGGCGCCCGCTGGAGACATCCAGGTGGCCATGCCTCTGGAGACAACGGCAAGCAACGTCCCCGATACTCAAGCCGCGGAAGACCCCGCTGAGCCCGCTGCCGGCGCGCCTGGTTCGGCGTCGCTCTCGAAGATACTGGCTTTGGATCGTCCTGCTGCTGGTATGTTGGCAACCGCTCGAACTCGGTTTCTACGAGGACAACTGGGCGGTTCAGGCAGAGAGCGCAAAGCACGGAGACGCATTCAGCGCAGAGCGTTTTAGAAACAGTCTCACCGTGGATCCCTCGCGTCCGGCCTTGGCGCTTACAAGGTACGCTCTGTCCTCGTTGCTCGGAGACCGGCCGCTTCTATGGCAGCTTGCAATGCTGCTCTCGAATGGTTTAGTTGCTGTCTGGTTGGCCCGCGCGGCTCAGGCTATCATGGGGCTCAACTGGCGGGCCTCTAAGCCCGTAGCCCTTGGCGTCGGCCTGTTGTGGCTCCTCCTGCCGTGGAGCACGTCCTCTCAGTTCTGGACCGTCCTGATGCCGGTGGAGTTGGTGGCGGCGCTGTTCGCCTATCTCATGACTCGGGTGTTCGGCCGCGACTCCAATACATTCATGAGCTCGATTATCGATGCCGTGATCTATTTGTTCATCTGCCTCAGCTACGAAGCGTTCTACGGACAATTCGGGGCGATCGTACTCGTCTGCATCGGCTTGGCAGTGCTGGGAAGGATGCGGCCAAGAGCAGTCATCTTCAACCTGATGTCCCTCGGGGCTGCGCAGGCGCTTGCCATCGGCTGGTATTTCAGATCCGCGACAGCGACAACTGCCCAAAAGGGGATTAATCCAGGCTGGACGAAGTTGGCGCTTAACAATCTCTCGCGGATAGTTCCCGAGATGATTGTCAGCATTTCCGAGACAGCTTGGGCGTTGGGTGCGGGTCTTCTCGGTCTGCTGGCATGCGCGGGATGGATACTCTGGCGGTCACGGCGGCGATGGGCAGGCGGCAGGCTCGACCCTCACGGCGCTGGCGTGTGTGCTCGGCGCAGTGGTATCTGTCGTTGCTTTCTCCCTCGGTGGCCGGCCGATCTTCGGGCTTAGCGTGGAGAATCGCACCTTCGTTCTGGTGAGTTTTTGGCTCGTGCTGCTAATTGCGATTGCCGGGCTGGCGGTGCTGCCGTTGGCGGGGTTACGCGAACGCAAGGTGATGGGATGGTTCGGCTTGGCGTGTGGTGTGATCATTGGCGCCGGTCACACAGTAAGGGCCCTGGAATGGGCGAGCGCATGGACCCAGCAACAAGAGATTCTGTGGAACGTGCCCGTGGAGCAGTGGCAGGCTATAGAGACGGATGCGGCCGTCGTGTTGGTCAATCCACTCAACGTAAGAGGAGCACCAATCTTCTCCGCGCCCTGGGACATAGGTCACGCGTTGCCACTGACGTACCCCACGCTTAAGGATCGTGCGGTAACGATCTACAGTCCGTTTGGGGGGCCGATGATCTGGGACGGGAATAAACTGGCCTACGGCGGCCTGCCCCCGCTGGCGACAACACGCCACGTTTACGTTTGGATTCCCGCGAACCGGTCCTTCCGCCGGGCGGACCGGCCCTTTCAGATCAGGGAGAATCTGAGCGTCAGCGACTTGCCGTGAATTTCTGACGCATGAAGAAACGCATCGACATCATCCTTCCCGTCTATAAGGAAGAAGAGGTGCTCCGGGAATTCAATCAATCCCTTTTCCACGCGATTGCCGCGTTGACGAACACCTATCAGTTCCGCGTCATCTACGTGCTGGATCGCTCCCCGGACGGTTCGTTTGAGATCCTGAAGGAGTTGGCAAGAGACTATCGCGAGGTCACGGTTCTACACCTCTCGCGCCGTTTTGGCCATCAAGTCTCGCTGGTTGCCGGGATTCACCGGTCCCGGGGGGACGCAGCGATCATGATGGACTGCGACCTCCAGCATCCGCCCGCGCTGATTCCCGTTTTGCTTCGTCACTTCGAGCAAGGCTACGACATCGTCCAAACTGTCCGTGCCTACGGAGAAGGGGCGTCCCTGCCCAAGCGAATTGCTTCCCGGTCCTTTTACGCTCTCCAGAATCTGATGTCGCCGGTTCCATTACGCGACGGTGCCGCAGATTTCCGTCTGATCTCGCGCAAAGTGGTTGAGGTATTTCAGCAACATTTCAGGGAGCACGATCCTTTCCTCAGAGGCCTGTTCCAATGGGTGGGATACTCCGTCGCGTGGGTAGACTTCGTGAGCCCTCCGCGAGGGGCGGGTGGAACCAAGTACGACATTCGCAGGTTGGCGCTGTTTTTCGTGGACGGCGTTCTTTCCTTCTCCAAGCTCCCCCTCCGACTCGCGGCCTTCACGGGATTCCTGATTTCGTTCGTCAGCATTGCGTATGGTGTGTATCTGCTGCTGACCTACTTTTTTTTAGGTTCGTTGCCTCGGGGTTATACATCGTTGATTTTGGTCGTGCTGGCGCTGGGTGGGCTTCAGCTATGTGTCCTGGGCGTGATCGGAGAGTATGTGGGCCGGATCTTCGATGAGGCCAAGGCCAGACCGCTGTATGTAGTGGATGAAACGATTGGGGAGGAACAGTCTTGAGTTCACGAGCATGTCTGGTGTGCTCAGCTAAAATGACTCCTTCCGGAATCCCTGGGTTGGCACGTTGCACGAGTTGCGGATTTGTGACTGCCGATCTCGATCTAGGGGACGAAGAATTAACTGCCCTATATGGAGAACGGTATTTTTGTGGAGACGAATATGCCGACTACATCCGCGACCGATCGCCAATCGAGAGGTCGTTCTCCCGCCGTCTGCGCACGTTGATGCCATTCGTGAAACGCCCCGATACCAAACATCTCTTCGAGATCGGCTCAGCATATGGTTTTTTTCTCAATCTAGCGAGGCCGTCGTTTCGGAGTGTCAGCGGTATTGACATCTCCGGTTCCGCGGTCGAGTTCGCCCGGAGCGAGTTTGGACTCCCAGTGCTATGTGGCGACGTCTTATCGGTAGAGCTTGAAGAGGACATTGATGTGGCGTGCATGTGGGATACCATCGAGCACCTTCGCCGCCCGGATCTCTACCTTGCGTGGTTATCGCGGCGGATGCGGCCAGGATCTGTGCTCGCCGTCACCACCGGCGACATCGAAAGTCGCGTTGCGCGATGGAGAGGGGCAAAATGGCGTCAGATTCACCCGCCTACTCACCTCCATTATTTTTCTCGAAAGAGCCTGACAGCTCTGCTAGAGAAATATGGATTTCAGGTCCGCCTTGCGACTTACGACGGAATGTACCGCAGTCTTGAGATGATATCGTACATCGTCTTATGTAAGCGCCACCAACAAGCCGGAATCCACTGCGCCCTAAAGCGTCTAGGGGTTCTGGACTTCGACGTATATCTCAACCTCCGCGATATCGTTTTCCTGATTGCCGAGAAAAGGGCGTGAGCTCTCGCGAATTCACGCGACTAGGATGACCCGCGGCGAAGGCCGAGCGGAATACAGCTCCTCCACCAGTTCGGCGCGATTGCGCAAGATCGCGCCCTGATTGAGCGAACCCTTGTCGGTAGCTTCGTGCTTGTCGATGGAGGGCGGCTCGGTCATGAGCATGGCGCGGGCGATGCGGTTGGAGCTGCCGGTGCTCGTCTCGGCGAGCTCCTGCAACAGGCTTTGGAATTTGGCCTGCATTTGTTCGGGCGAAAGCCCCGCGCACGCGCCGGCGCTGGGGAAGATCAGCGCGCCGACCTCGTCGCGATCGTGGCCGGCGATGACTACGTCCTGCGCCCAGGGCGAGCAGTGATGCAGGAACCGCGCGCGCAGCGGTCCCGCGCTCACCCACGTGCCGGTGGAGAGCTTGAAATCCTCGGCCAGGCGCCCGTCGAAAGCGAAGCCTTTAGAGACATCCGCGGGATCGACGAAACGCAGCGCGTCGCCGATGCGGTAAAAGCCTTCTTCGTCGAAGGCGGCTCGTGTCAGCTCCGGTTCGCGCCAATAGCCCGGAAAAACGCTGGGGCCGCGCAATCTCATCTCCAACTTACTGCCAAAAGGCACCAGCTTCAACTCGACCCCGGGCGCGGGCAGGCCGACATCGCCCGCGCGCCTCAGATCCTTGCCGGGGAACAGCGCCGCGGGGCCGGTTTCGGTGGACCCCAGTCCCGTGAACATTACGATCTGCTCGCCGCAGGCCGCGACCGCGTGCTGCTGGAGCTCATCCCAAACCGGTTGCGAGATACCCGCCCCGGCGTAGTACAGCAGCTTCAGCCGGCTGAAGAAGCGCTCGCGAAAGCCGGGCCGGTCGCGGAGATACGGCAGCAACGCCTCGAAGCCCTTGGGGACGTTCAAATACACGGTGGGCGCGACGTCTTCCAGGTTGCGGATGGTGGCTTCAATGCCGCCCGGCGTAGGCTTGCCTTCGTCGATGTACAGCGAGCCGCCGTTGTACAGAACGAATCCGACGTCGTGATTGCCGCCGAAGGTGTGGTTCCAGGGCATCCAGTCACACAGCACCGGAGGCTCCTCGGCGACGAAGGCCAGAATGGAGCGCACGATTTCCTGATTGCTGGTCAGCATCCGCTGCGTGTTGATGACGCCCTTGGGAACGCCGGTCGAGCCGGACGTGAACAGGATCTTCGCGATGGTGTCGGGACTCACGCCAGCGCTGTGGGGCAGGTCCCCGGCCTGCCAATTTCCGGCCGTCAGCTCCGCGAATGTCTCTCGCGTCAACACTTCCATGTCCGGAGTCACAACCGCCTCGATGGCTTTGTGGTAGGCGCGGGCATCCGACGCGTAAACCAACCCCGGCGTCAGCAGCCCGAAAATATGCCGCAGCTTGCCGAAATCCGAAGAAATCAGCGAGTAGGCGGTGGAGATCGGCGAGTAGGGGATGCCCGCGTACATTGCGCCCAGGCCGAGCAGCGCGTGTTCGATATCGTTGCCGGAAAGAATCGCGATGGGCCGATCTATCGATACCCGCCGAGCGAGCAGCGCTTGCGCGATATTGCGGGCGGCCGAGCGGGTCTCGGCGTAGGTGCGCGTTCGCCATGCGCCGCGTTCATCTCTTTGTCCGAGAAACACGCGTTCGGGAGCGCGCTCGGCCCAGTAATCCAGCGAATCGGTGAGCCGGTCCGGATAGCTTTCCAGCGGATAGATAGACTCCACATAAATCGATCCATCCGGCGATGTTCTCTGCGTTACCGAGTTCGGACCAAAGTGAACGTCACGCACCGGCATGGCTGAGGGAACTGGCTGCATCGAACGACGCGAACGTTTCTCCGCTCTCCGCCAGACGCGCGAGCAGCGGAGCCGGTTCCCAGAGTTCACCGAAACGCTCGTGGAATTCGCGCACACGCGTGTACACGTTCTTGAGGCCCACCGTGTCCGCGTACCACATGGGTCCGCCGCGATAGGCGGGGAAGCCGTAGCCGGTCATGTAAATGACGTCGATGTCGGCGGCGCGCTGGGCATAGCCTTCTTCCAGGATGCGCGCGCCCTCGTTGACCAGAATGTAGATGCAGCGCTCGACGATCTCTTGCGTAGAGATGGATCGCCGCGGAATGCCGGCCTCGGTCGCGGTCTTCTCGATCAGCGCGTCAACCTCAGGATCGGGGATGGGCTTGCGGTCGCCGCCGTAGCGGTACCAGCCGGCTCCGGTCTTCTGGCCCAGGCGATGCATGTGGTAGAGCTTGTCCAACACCAGCGGGACGCGCACGCCGGGCTTGTCCAGATGCTTGTACTCCTGGCGAACCCTCCAGCCCACGTCGATGCCGCCCATGTCGTCGACCGCGAAGATGCCCATGGCCATGCCGAAATCGTACAGCGCGGCATCCACCTGTTCCGGCGTCGCGCCCTCCTCGGCCAGGAACTGGGCCTCGCTCATATACGGAAGCATCATGCGATTGCCCACGAATCCGCGGCAGTTTCCGACCACCACGCCGACTTTGCCGAGCCTCTTGGCCAGCGCCAGCGCGGTGGCGGCCACGGCCTTTCCGGTGTGGGTGCCGCGCACGATTTCCACCAGCCGCATCACGTTGGCGGGGCTGAAAAAGTGCAGCCCGACGACCATCTCCGGACGCGAGGTGACGCGGGCGATCGCGTCGATATCGAGCGTGGAGGTGTTGGTCGCCAGAATACAATCCAGCCTGGCGACGCCTTCGAGCTCAGCGAAGATTCGCTTCTTCAGCTCCATGCTCTCGAAGGCCGCTTCGACGATCAGATCCGCGTCCTCGAAGCCGTCGTAGGAGGTCTGCGGGTGAATAGCGGCGATCCTCTGATCCGCTACTTCACGAGAGAAGCGCCCCTTCGCGACTGAGCTTTCGTAGTTCTTGCGGATGGTGGCCATGCCGCGGTCGAGCGCGGCTTGATCGACATCCTTGAGCACAACGGAGATGCCGACATTCGCGCAGGCCATGGCGATGCCCGCACCCATGGTGCCCGCACCGACAATGGCGGCTTTGCGGATCGGCAGAACGGGTGTGTCCTTGGGAATGTCCGCAATCTTGGACACCGCCCGTTCGGCAAAGAACGCGTGAATCAATGCCCGGCATTCATCCGAAGCCAGACGCTCCAGCAGAATCTCGCGCTCGCGTTTGCAGCCCTCCTCGAAGGGCAGCGTGGCCGCGGCTTCCAGAGCGTCCACGGCGGCCAAAGGCGCGATCATGTTCCGCCGTGTCTTGCGCGCCAGCTCCCGCCCCGCCTCGAAAATCTTCGGATCCGCGTCTAGCTTTTCGTCGCGCTCGCGAGTCTTCCGCAAGGGCATGGCGCCTGACGCGGCCTCCCGCGCAAATTCGACCGCTCCGCTCCGTAAATCGCCTTCGATCACGCGGTCGATCAGTCCCAGGCGGAACGCTTCCGGAGCCTTGATGGACTTGCCGGAAACGCACATCTCCACCGCCGCCGCCGAGCCCACCAGGCGCGGCAACCGCTGCGTGCCTTCGGCACCGGGAATGATGCCCAGATTGACTTCGGGCTGGCCCATCTGAGCGTCGGAGCTGGCCACGCGGAAATGCCCAGCCATGGCCACTTCCAGGCCTCCGCCCAAAGCCGTGCCGTGGATGGCCATGACCACCGGCTTGGGGCAATCCTCGATGCGCTGGAGCAGCCCATGCAGATCGGGGCCCTCTGAGCCGCCACCAGACGCCGCGCGCTCCAGTTCCTTGATGTCGGCGCCCGCTATGAAGGTTCGTCCCGCTCCTATCACAACGGCCGCAATCACGGACGGGTCGATCTCAATCCCGTCAATCGCCGCCGAGATGCCTTCCGGCACTCCCGGGCTGAGGGCGTTGACCGGCGGATTGTCGATGGTGACTACGGCGATGCCGCCGGTATGCGTCACGGTGACCAGCGTGCTCATGCTGCGTATATTAAATCACTTTCAAGCCGGCAGGCGGATCAAGGAAGCTCCCGGCACGCAACTGAGAATGTCCCGGTTTTCGAGAGCCGATTCGAGAATCCGCCGCGACAAGCCCGAGTGCTCGCGCGCCGCGGCTTCGGCGCGCGTGCCCTGGCGGTGCGCGATGGCGTCCAGAATGACACGGTGATGCTCCTGGCCGATGGCGAACAATTCGTCCGCGCCGGGGAGCTTGGAGCGGGCAAAGACCACGGCGCTGGGTTGCGCGAACGGCAGCAACACCACCTGGTCCAGGGTCCTGCGCAGCATCGGGCTCTTGGCCAGATCCACCACGGCCGCGTGAAACGCGTCGTTCAGGTCCAGGTAGCGGGCGAAGGAGTCGATGTTGGGCACGGGCCCCAGGTAGGCGTCCATTTCGTTCATGCAGCGGCGGATTTCGATCAGCTCGCGGTCGTGGGTGAGCCGCTCCGCCGCCAGCCGCGCCGCGGTGCCTTCCAGCACGCCGCGCATCTCGATGGCGTCCCAGATATCCGACAGGCTAAAGGAACGGACCACGAATCCACCCGACGGCGAGGGCTCTAACAGACCCTCGTGCGCCAACCGGTCCAGCGCCAGGCGTATGGGAGTCCGCGACACGCCCAGGCGCGCGACCATGGGCAGCTCCGAGATTCGCTCCCCGGGCTGAAAGTCGCCCCGCAGGAGCATCTCCCTTACATTCAAAAGGGTGCGTCCGGTTTGGGAGACGAATTCAGGGCTTCCGGCCCTGGCTCTGTTGTCGGGTCCATTCATTGTAGGACGCTCCAGTCTAGTGTATGCAAGGAAGCCTTGCGCAGAAGGTTCCGAGCACTTGACTCCTATATTTTATAATAACCAGCGTGGGCTGTACGTGCCGGCCGACGGGATTTGCATGCGAAAGACCGCAAAATTAGACGCGGCAAACAGGAGCCGATTGGTTACCGCCGTGGCCGTGATCGCACTGACGATTGCGCCTCCCGTATTGGAACAATGCCGGGGACAATCGTTCGAGGTGGCATCGATCCGGCTCACGCCAAAGGACCGTTTCGGCTACACGTCCTTCAGCCCGTTCGGAACCAATCGGTACTCGGTAACCAACGAGGCTTGTATATTCTCGTGCAGGTTGCCTACGGAGTGCCTTTCGAGCAAATCTCGGGAATTCGAGAAGCTCGGCGACGAACACTACGACATCAGCGCGAAGGCGGAAGACGGCGTGCTCCTCACCTCCGAACAGTTGCAGCCGCGGATGCGGCAGTTGCTGGAACAACGGTTCAAGCTGGCGGTACACACTGAGACGAAGGATTTCGACGGCTATGCGCTTGTAGTTGCGAAGGGCGGAACGAAGCTGAAGCCGGCGACGGGGTCTTCAGGGGGCACCATTTATCCTGGAGGGTTGCGGCTCATGAAGAGGGTTGCGGCTCATGAACCTGCCGCTGAGTGCCTTCGCCACGAGCTTGAGGAGTCCGGCTGGGCGTCCCGTGGTCGACAGGACCGGGATACCGGGGAATTACGATTTCTCGCTCAGTTACGCGCGTGACGGCGACACGGATTCATCTCTTCCATCCTTCTTCACCGCGCTCCAGGAGCAATTCGGACTGAAATTGGAGCCGGCTAAGGCGCCCCTTGAAATCGTAGTGATCGACCACGTGGAACGGGTCCCTACGGACAATTAGTCTTGAATTGACATACTGCCATGGCCGCGTTATTCTGCCGTTACTGAGGTGCGCATGAAGCCCGTATGGTTCCTGTTGGCCGCGCTGGCGCTGGCATCGCCGCTGGCACTACCGTTAGCCGCGCATCATTCCTTCAACGCCGAATATGACGACACCAAGCCGGTGACCGTGACCGGCGTGGTGACCAAGGTGGAATGGCAGAATCCGCACATCTGGTTCTTCCTCGACGTCAAGGGCAGCGATGGGACGGTGACGCACTGGGCCTTCTCCGGCGGCGCTCCGGGTCAACTGATGCGGCGCGGGATTACCAAAGATGTGCTCCAGCTCGGAGCAACCGTCGTGGTGCGCGGGTTTCGCGCCAAGGATGGATCCAACAACGGCTCGGGCGGGACGGTGACCTTCCCCGACGGCCGCATGGTCTTCACGGCGGCGGCGGAAGATAAACTTCCGGAGACGAAGAAATGAGATCCCTCGCAGGGTTTCTCGGCGCAAGCGCGGCGGTGCTCGCGGCGTCCGCGTTCACAGGACTTCTTGTACCCGCGAGCGTTCACGCGCAGGGCGCCAAGATTCCGCGCACCTCCGACGGCAAACCCGATTTCAGCGGAACCTTCGAGTGGCCCAAGTCCATCGGCGGTCCGAAGTGCAAATGCTCGGCGACGATCTTCGACAAGAGCAAGTTCGCGCCCCTCAAAGCCGGAGGCGAGCCGTTCTTCGAGCCTCGCACGGGCGACCCGCAGCATGACGAGCCGCGATCCTTCTGCATGCCCGCCGGGTTTCCTTCGGGAATGCTCTCGGCCAACGCCGTGCAGATGGTCCAGAACAAGAACTACCTGGTGATCGTGCACGAGTTCCAGCGCATGACGCGCATAATCCCCATGGATGGGCGCCCGCATCGCGAGGGCCTGGAGCCGATGTATTACGGCGATCCGGTGGGCCATTGGGAGGGCGACACGCTGGTGGTCGAAACCACTAATTTCAAGCGCTGGTCGCTCGACGACTACTACTACACGGAGCCGAAAGAATACCGCATGCATAGCGAGGCTCTGCGCACCATCGAGCACATCCAGTGGAAGGACGCCTCCACCGTTTCCTACCAGCTCACCATCGACGATCCCAAGATCTTCGAAGGCGCCTGGACCCAGGACTTCGAGATGAAGGCTCGCCCGGATTGGGATAAGATCGGGCTGTTCGAATACATCTGCGAAGAGAACAACCGCTGCCCCGGCGGGAAGTGCAAGGCTCCGTAGGGAGGGGCCCCATGAAGGAAGTCGTCACCTATTTGAATTTTGACGGAAACTGCCGCGAGGCTATGACGTTCTATGCCAAGTGCCTCGGGGGTGAGTTGTTGCTGACGCCGCTCTCCGAAACGCCCGGCAATCATCCGCCCGAGGCCAAGAACCGGATCATGCACGGAAGAGTGAACAGGGCCGGGGGCTCGCCTGTGTTAATGGGGTCGGACACAATGCCGGGGATGCCCTTTCACCCAAGCGCCGGCTTCTCGATTTCCGTCATGTGCGAGAGTGTTCACGAAATCGACCGGATCTTCGCCGCGCTCAGCGAGGGAGGCAAGATCGGCATGCCCTTGGCGGATCAGTTCTGGGGCGCGCGGTTTGGAATGTTCACGGATAAATTCGGCATCCATTGGATGTTGAACTTCGATCACCCCAAAGCATGACGGAAACGGTCACATTCCTGGCCTTTGATGGAAATTGCCGCGAGGCGATGACGTTTTATCAAAAATGCTTCGAGGGGGAACTGTTCCTGATGCCCTTCTCGGAAGCCCCTGGCGGCTTTTCCCACTCCGAACCAAGAGACCATATCCTGCATTCCACGCTCAAGAATGGAAATGGATCTGAGATTCTTATGGCCGCGGACACGTGGGCCGGAACGCCTCACCAGCCGGGTAACAATTTCGCGGTTATGATCCAGTGCGACAGCCTCGAGGAAAACGAGAGACTGTTCGCCGCGCTCGGCGAGGGAGGCAAAGTCGGCATGCCGCTCCAGGCTACGTTCTGGGGCGCTCGATTCGGAGCCCTCACGGATCGATTCGGCATCCAGTGGAATTTCAACTGCGTGGTCCCCAAGCAGGCGTAATTGGGTACGGGACTCACCAGGCTCAGCGCCAAACCGCGAGGATCACGCCCATCGCCAGCAGCGACGCCAGGTTGTAGCCGTTGTGCAGCGCGAACAGCTTGAACGGACGCTTCTCGTAAGTCACCGTGCTGATGCTGACGACGGCGGCGAACCCGATCCAGCACAGAAACCCCACCGCCAAGCCCCCGAGCACCTCGGTGGCGCCGGCCCAGCCCACCATGTGCGCCATCACGAACGCCATGAGCAAGCTGCCTACGATGTCCGCGGCGATCTTGCCGCCCATGCCTTGCTTCATTTTTTGTTCGCCGATGCCCGTCATCTTCATCCACGGTTTGAGGAAGAGCACGGGCGAATACCACAAAGCGCCCAGCGCCATCCGCGACGCGGCCGCTCCGAGAATGGGATAAAGATGAAGATCAAGCTCACGCATGCGCCTCTCCTTGCCTGAGGTGGAAATGGCTACGATATCAGACTGCGCGCCGGATTTGCTACAGTCACTGTTAGGATGCCTGCCGGAATACAGGATTCGTTGCGGCAGCGCGGGGTGCGGCTGACGCGCCAACGCCGGCTGCTGCTGGAGCTGATCGACCGCAGCGGCATGCACCTGGACGCCGAAAGCCTGTATCACATGGCCCGCGAGCGCGACCCCAAGCTCAACCGCGTCACCGTATACCGCACCTTGAAGCTGCTCAAAGAGGGCGGCTTGGTGGACGAGCTCGACCTGGCGCATTTTCAGGGCGACCAGCATTACTACGAGACCCGGCTCAAGCAGGAACACGCGCACATCATCTGTCTGCGCTGCGGCCGGGTGGAAGAGTTTTTCGGCGAGGAGTTGCAGCATCTGCGCTCGCAAGTGGAGTCGCAGTTCGGTTTCGAGATCCGCTTCGCAAGAACCGAGGTGGGCGGCTACTGCTCCCACTGCCGGGCGCTCCGCGCACAAGAGGAGGCCGCGCCGGCGGCGGGCTGACCGCGCATCCCGCTGGCCGCGCATCCCAATGGACGCGGGCGCACAACAGTCCGAGACGCGGCACGCCTTGCCGCCGGCTTCGCTGCTGATCCTGAATCCCTCCGGGCAGCGCTCGCGGGTGGCTCTGAAGCCGCTGCCGTTCGTGCTGGGCCGCCATGCCGATAACAACCTGGTGCTGCGCGACAATCGCGTTTCCCGCTCGCACGCGCGCATTTTCGCGGAGGACGGCCACTATGTGATCGAGGATCTCAGCAGCCGCCACGGCACCTGGGTGAACGGCGCGCAGATCGGCCGGCACGTGCTGCGCAATTCCGACCGCATCGACTTCGGCGTGCGCGAGTCCTACCAGCTCACCTTTACGCTGGAGCCGGGGGAGATCCATCGCATCCTGGACCAGTTCTCGACTTCCTCGCGCGCCGGCGCCGAGGGGGCCAATCACCTGGGCAAGCTGCGCAGCCTGATGGAGGTGGCCAGGGCCTTGCAGAACTCGCTCTCGACGCAGGAGATTCTCACGGCGGTGGTGGACGCGGCGCTGGCCGTGACCGGCTGCGAGCGCGGATTCCTGATGTTACGCAAGGAAACGCCGCGCAAGGACGGGGATCTGGAGGTGGCGGTGGCTCGCGACAAGGAAGGCAAGCAGCTTCCGGCGGAGGATCTGCGCGTGCCGGCGTCGGTGATCCAACGCGCGCTGCATTCGCGCCGCGATCTGCTGTCCATGACCTTCGATCCTTTTGCCGAGCAAGGCGTGCGTCCGGAGATGAGCGTCGCGGAGCTGGAGCTGCGCAGCGTGGTGTGCCTGCCGCTGGTGCAGATCCGCAGCGGATCGTCGGAGGAAACGCGGGTGAGCACAGCGGCGGAGGCCACCGTCGGGCTGCTGTATCTGGATTCCCGCGTCCTGCCCGCGGATCTTTCCGCGGGGAACCGGGAGCTGCTGCAAACCCTGGCGATCGAGGCCTCCACCATTCTCGAAAACGCCCGCCTGATGGAGGAAGAGCGCGCCAAGACTCGCATCGAGAATGAGCTGCAAGTGGCTCGCAACATCCAACAGGGACTCCTTCCCGTGGCGATGCCGGTCGAAGGCTGGTTCCGCGCGGCCGGATCCAGCCAGCCCTCCACGCAGGTGGGCGGCGACTACTTCGACGTGAAACAGATCACGCCAGGGCTATGGGCCGCCGTGGTCGCCGACGTGTCCGGCAAAGGCGTCAGCTCCGCGCTGCTGGCGGGGCTGCTGCAAGGCGTGTTCCTGATGGCGTCGTTGCAGCCGCACGATCTGGAAGGCATGCTGGCGCTGCTCAACGCGTTTCTGCTGGATCGCACGCGCGGCGAAAAATACGCCACGGTGTTTTACTGCACGCTGGACGCCGCGGGGCTGCTGCGCTATGCCAACGCCGGGCATTGCGCGCCTTTTTTGGTGGGCGCCGACGGACGGCTGCGAAAGCTGCATACCTCGGGCATGCCGGTGGGCATGATCGAGGAAGCCACGGTCGAGGTGGTCGAGATCCAGCTCGCGCCGGGCGATAAGGTCGTGATCTATAGCGACGGCCTGACCGAGACGGAGAACGGCGAAGGCGAATTCTTCGGGAACGAGGGTCTGCGCGCCTGCGCCCGGGAGCACTTCCGGGATAGCGCCGCGGGACTGCACTCCGCGCTGCTGGCGGCGCTGGAGCGCTTCAGCGATGGCGGAGCCCTGCGCGACAACGTCACCATCCTGGTGTTGGAGTACGCGCCCGTGGAGGGTGCATGATGCTGTTGGAGACATCCAAAAACCGCTTGCCGGCGCGCGCGGCTCGGAAAGGTTTCCATGTCCGCGAGCCCTAACCGAGCCGCGACCGTCAGGAAGCGGACAAGCGTCCTACGAGAGCACTCGCCGGGGAAGTGAGCATCCAGGTTCTCTACATCGCGGCGCATGGAGGATTCGCCGGCCTTAGCGTGCCCCTGGGCGGAGGCGCGGCTGTGTGCGACCGTCTAGTCGAGGAGTGGAGCCGCACCCGGCCGTTTCCTTTTCGTCTGATCTCGCCCGCGGTTCTCGGCGCGTCGGCGCCGTCGGGAGCCGAACTGGTTCGATTCGGCGAGCGCGCCTATGCCCGCTTCTCGCGCGGCTTTGAGCGAGCCGCCACGGAAGAAGTCCTGCGTCACGATCCGGCGGAGACGGTCGTGCTCGCCAACGATATCTCCGAGGGGCCGGATTTCGAGACGCTCGCCGCGCGCGGCTACCGCGTTTTCACCATCTATCACGTCGATGTCGTCGGCTACGTCGCCGCGATGTATTTCCGCGGATGGATTCGTCCGGAAACCACGGTGCGCTGGTATCCCCGGCTGCGCGCGCTGCTCCCCGATATGGCGCGCCTGGTTTGGGAGAAGCAGGAGGCCAGCGTGCGCTATTCGCGCGGGCTGATCATGCCCTCGGAAGGAATGCGTGAGGTGCTGCTGCGCTGCTATCCGTTTTGTCCGCCGGAGCGGGTGCATGTGCTGCCGTGGGGCGCGTGGGACTCGGGTCCACGCGGCGATCCCGCGCCGTTGCGCCGCGAGTTCGGCGTGCCCGAAGACGCGCGCGTGTTGCTGACGCTGAGCCGGATCTCTCCGGAAAAGGGCCAGGACTTGTTGCTCCGGGCTCTGCTCGAATGGGAGCGGCTCGACGATTTCCCAAAGGCTCCCATGTGGCTGTTCGTGTGCGGCGACGCAGCGTTCATGCAGGGGCGGCGATTTTTGGAGAAGCTAAAGCGGCTGGCTTCGCGACTGCGCCGGGCCCGCGTGGTCTTTCCTGGATATGTCGCCGGCGAGCGCAAGGCCGCGTTTTTCGCGCTCGCGGATCTATTTGTGTTCCCGTCGCGTTATGAGAGTTATGGCTTGACATTGTTGGAAGCGCTGGCTCGCGGACTTCCTGCGGTGTGCCTGGATCATCACGGAGCGCGCAGCGTCATGCGCGAGGAGTTTGGCGCCATCGTGCAGCCGGGGGATCTGCGCGGAGCCCTCGCGAAGCTCTTGGCCGACGACGCAGCCCGGAAGAAGATGGGTGAGGCGGCCCGGAAATTCGCGCAGGAAGAACGGTTCACGGATCGCGCCGCGGAGCTGGCGGCGCTTCTTCCTTCCGCTTGGTGATTTTCCTTACTTATCGTTCCGCGATGGCCTTATTCGCCATCTCGATCAGCTTTCCGCAGCATCCGCTCATCTGGATGGTGATGTCGCGAAGGGTGGCCCCGCGGAACTGGAGGCGCGGCGGCTGGCCATGATTGGGGCAGCGCAAACCCCGCAGCTTGCGCCCGGTGCTCTCCTTAAACTCCTGCACGGCGTCTTCCGCCGCTGGAGTTGCAATTGTCCGGAGCACGAAATCATACTAGCATAGAATTGTTTTATGGCCCGCGGACTGTTTTTCCCCGAAGCGATCTCCGATTACCTGCTCTCCGTCTCGCTGCGCGAACCTCCCATTCTTCGCCGGCTGCGCGAGGAAACGGCCAGCCACCCCAAAGCCAATTTTCAGATTGCTCCCGAGCACGGGCAATTCATGGCCCTGATGATTCAACTGCTCTGCGCGCGGCGCACCATCGAGGTCGGCGTGTTCACCGGCTACAGCTCCCTGGCCGTGGCCCTGGCGCTGCCAGCGGATGGAAGCATCGTGGCCTGCGATATCAGCGAGGAGTTCACTTCTGTCGCCCGGCGCTACTGGAGGGAGGCCGGCGTCGATCACATGATCGACTTGCGCCTGAAGCCGGCCATTGACACGCTGACAGGGCTGATTGCGCAGGGCCAGGGCGGCCGCTTCGATTTCGTCTTCATCGACGCCGACAAATCCAGCTACGAAAGCTATTACGAATGCGCCCTGGAGCTGCTGCGGCCGGGCGGGCTGATCATGGTGGACAACGTGTTGTGGTCCGGGCGCGTGCTGGACCCCTCGGATCAGACCGCCGACACTGTCGCCTTGCGCGCCTTCAACAAGAAGCTGCACGCCGACTCGCGCGTGTCGCTGAGCATGATTCCCTTGGGCGACGGCGTAACCCTGGCGCTGAAGCGCTAACCATGTGGAGCAGGCCTTCGGCCTGTTCTTGGCAGGTCCCACTAGCGCCACGTACGGTATGCCGCGCTAAGATACCCTTGAGATAGGTCCTCAGGGTAGAGCGCAGTGGAATTCGTCGACCAACTCAAATCCTCCATCGACATCGTCAAGGTAGTGGGCGAATATGTGCGCCTGAAGCGCATGGGCTCCACCGGCCGCTACGTGGGCCTGTGCCCGTTTCATCAGGAGAAGACCGGTTCGTTCAACGTCAATCAGGCTCGTCAGATGTACAAATGCTTCGGCTGCGGCGTGGGCGGCGACGTGCTGAAGTTCGTGATGGAGATCGACGGGCTCACGTTTCCGGAAGCCCTCAAGCAGCTCGCCGAACGCAACGGCATCCCCATGCCCAAGCGCGCCGACTTCTCCGACGGGGAATCGCGGCTGCGCGGAGCGCTGCTGGATATGCACGCCGCCGCCGCGCAGGTGTTTCAGGCCAACCTGCGGGGGCCGCAAGGCGCCGAGGCCCGCGCATATCTGGAGCGCCGCGGGGTGTCCCAGGAAATGATCGAGACTTTCGGGCTCGGTTATTCGAGCGCGGCTTGGGAGGATATGGCACGGAGGTTCACCGAGCAGGGCATTCCGCCGGATCATATGGAAGCCTCGGGGCTGGTGCGCCGCCGTAACGAAGGCCCCGGATTCTACGACGTTTTTCGCGGGCGACTGATGTTTCCCATCCATAATGAGTCCGGGAAAGTGATCGCCTTCGGCGGGCGAGCCATGCGCGATGAGGATCAGCCGAAATATTTGAACTCGCCTGAAACGCCCATCTATAAGAAGACATCTGTTCTGTACAACCTGAATCGCGCGCGCGATGGCATGCGCAAGTTGAACCGCGCGGTGCTGGTGGAGGGCTACATGGATGTGATCGGGGCGTACTCGGCGGGTGTCAAGGAAGTGGCCGCAAGCTGCGGCACCGCGCTGACTTCGTCCCAGGGACGCACGCTGCATCGCCTGGCAGACACCGTGGTGGTGAATTTCGATCCCGACGCGGCGGGGGCAAACGCCACCGAGAAGGCCATCCAGCTTCTGCTGGACGAAGGCTTGCACGTGCGCGTGCTGGCCCTGGAGGGCGGACTCGATCCGGACGAATACGTCAAGCGGAACGGAGCCGAGGTCTATCGCGCCAAGGTGGAATCGGCCGGCGGATATTTTCACTGGCTCGCCGATCGGGCGCGGGTCCGCTTCCCCAAGACCGCCGAGGGACGCGCCGACGCGTTCAAGTTTTTACTGCCGGTGGTGCGGAACATTCAGGATAAGATCGAGCGCGCCGGCGTGGCGGGCGAGATCGCCGCGTACCTGGGCGTGGATCAGGGGCTGGTGCTGGATCAGTTCAAGCGGGCCGCGATGGAGCGGCGGCCGCCAAATTCGCACGCACCCCATTCTGGTGCACCGAAACCTTCCCAGGCCGGCTCGGCGGTCCCAGCCATGGAGCGGATTCTTTTGGGCGCGTTATTGGGCAGCGACCGCGCCCGCGCCGAGGTGCTGCCTCAGCTCGCGCCCGCCGTGACCGAGGAATTTTCGACCCGCGAGATCTTCGATGCGCTGCGGCAGGTCAACGGATTGACCGGCCCGGCGGCGTTTGCAGCGCTGGAGGCGCGCCTGGATCCCGCCTCCCAGGCTCTATTGCATGAGCTAGCCGCTGCCGATGATATGAATGACGAGGTGTCCAGTTGGGAGCAGGCTCATGCCTGTCTCCGGCGGCTCCACAGCGGGATGAAGAAGCGTCAGGTGGACGATCTCCGAGCCCGCGTGAAGGCAGCCGAACGCGAGGGCCGGATGGAGGAGGCTCTGCGCTGGATCGCCGAGTTGCATCAACTGGAACGGGAGACCCGGGCGGAAGCGGGGGCCGGGGCCGAAGCCGGCGCATGATGACCGCCTCCAGTGTTGTAAACTGAAATGCAATTGATGTACACGCGTCGCGATCGGGGTCGGGGGCGTGGGTGGGAGCCGGTGGGGTAACGTGGCGACTGAAGAAAAATTCGGGCGGCTGAAGCAACTGATGGACACCGGCAAAGAGAAGGGCTACGTCCTGTACGACGAAGTCAACGAGCTGCTGACCGAGGATTATTCCGGAGGCCGCCAGCTCGACGACCTTCTCACCGAACTGGACAGCGCCGGCGTCGAGATCCTGGAAGAACCCAAGATCGAGTTCGACAAGAAGCTGGAGGAAGGCGAGGAGCTCGCCGAACTGGAGCTCGCCCAGGATTTCAGCGACAAGACCAACGATCCGGTGCGCATGTACCTGCGCGAGATGGGCACCGTTCCGCTGCTCACGCGAGAGGGCGAAATCGAGCTGGCCAAGCGCATGGAGCGCGGCCAGGGAGCCGTGCGAAAAGCGCTCTCGCGCTCCTCGCTGGTGGTCCGCGACGTTCTGGCCCTGGCCGAGACGATTCAGGCCGACCCCGCCAGCGTGCGCGACATCCTGGTGATGCCCGATCTGCTGGTCACCGACGAGACCATCGCGGAGCAGAGCGTGGATCTGCTGGCCACCGTCGCCGAGATCGAGAAGTATTACAAGAAGGCGCAGCAGTTCCGGCAGAAACTGCAATCCGTATCGCGCGGGATGAAGCCCAAGATGCATCGCACGCTGCGCTGGAGCCTGGCGCGGACCATGGTGTGCGTCTCGCGGCTGATCCGCGGCATCCACTTCACCTCGGTCATGCGCCGCGAGCTGGCCGGACGGCTTCGCGCGGCGGTGGAGGATCTGCGGCCCGTCGAAAAGGAAATCGCCCGGCTCCAGCGCAAGCTGGAAACCGCCTCCAACGGCGCGCACGGCGGGGCCGCCGCGGTGCGCAAGGAGATGCGCACCCACAGCCAGCGCATGCAGCAAATGGAGGAGGAATCCGGCGCGACCGCCAGCGAATTGCGGCGCACCTTGCAGATCGTCGAGCGCGGAGAGTACGAAGCCGAGGTCGCCAAGAAGGACCTGGTGGAAGCCAACCTCCGCCTGGTGGTCTCCATCGCCAAACGCTACACCAACCGCGGCCTGCAATTTCTGGATCTGATTCAGGAAGGCAACATCGGCCTCATGAAGGCCGTGGACAAGTTCGATTATCAGCGCGGCTACAAGTTTTCGACCTACGCCACCTGGTGGGTGCGCCAAGCCATCACGCGCGCCATCGCCGATCAGGCTCGCACCATCCGCATCCCCGTGCACATGATCGAGACCATCAATAAGCTGGTGCGCATGCAGCGGCAGTTGCAGCAGGATCTGGGACGCGAGCCCACTACCGAGGAATTATCGGTGAAGATGGAACTGCCGGTGAACAAGGTGCGCAAGGTGCTGCGCATCGCGCAGGAGCCGATTTCATTGGAGACTCCGGTGGGCGAGGAAGAGGAATCGCACCTGGGCGATTTCATCATCGACCGGCGCGTGGTCTCGCCGTCGGAAGCCGTTATTAATTTAAACCTGCGCGAGCAGACCGCGGAGGTGCTCAAGACGCTGAGCCCTCGCGAGGAGAAGATCATCAAAATGCGCTTCGGCTTGCAGGACGGCAGCGAGCATACCCTCGAAGAGGTGGGCCAGCATTTCGCCGTGACCCGCGAGCGCATCCGCCAGATCGAGGCCAAGGCTCTTCGCAAGCTGCGCCACCCCAGCCGCAGCCACCGCCTGCGCGCCTTCCTGGACACCAGTCTCCGGGATTGAGGGAGATTTCCTGAAAATCTACAGCTTCAAAGTAGTCGTGGAGCCGGACGAAGACGCCCAAGGGAATTCCGCATGGCACGCCTATTGCCCGGCGCTAGAGAGTCTGGGCGGCGCAACCTCCGGTCGCACAAGGGAAGAAGCGCTCAGCAACATCAACGAAGTCGTTCACATGATCGTTCAGGAGTTCGTTGAGGAGGGGAGGCCGCTGCCTGAGGGTCCAGAAGACTCCGTCGAGGTGGAGGATGTTTCGCAAGAGGAGCCTCGCATCGCAATCACCGTCTAGAGCATGGCCATCGACTACCGTGGCCTCCGGTCGGTTACTGCCCGGGAGGTTATCGCCGCCCTCACGCGCGACGGTTTCTATTTTGTCCGCCAACGCGGATCTCATCAGCGTTATCGCCACCCGGACGGCCGGCGCGTGACCGTGGCGCCGCACGGAGGCGGCGATGCCTTCACCATCAAAACCCTGAAGTCGATGATTGAGTTACAAGCCCGCTGGACGGAAGAGGACCTGAGGCGTCTTAGCTAGGCTCATTCACTGACGGGACTTGCCGCTCCCTAATCGCCGGTGAGGATTTGCGGAACGAAGAATAGCGAAAGTCGTCCTCTATTCGCTGATTGTCCCGTCCTCCCTAAGATAATGCAGGAATTCATTCGGAAACTCGTTCTTGAGCATTCGCCGGACGATGCACTTGGTCCGCTGAGAGGACTGGCTCCCCGTCATCCAGAGAGCTGGGAACCTTCTCGTCGCTCCAGTCCGATGCACCGTGACGCGCCTCGATATCACGAAGGATCGGGAACGCTCGCCAAAACCTCTTCCTGCCCCGATTGGGGATGGCGATAATCGTCTTGAAGCGCGCGATCATGCGCCAACGAACACGGCGGCCTCGCTTTCGTCTTCGGAGGCATCGGTGAAGCGGCGGCGCCGTCGATTATTCCGCGGTTGCCAACGCCGTCTTCGTCGCCGGCGGCAAGCGGTCCGCGGTAAATAATGAGTCTTGCCTTGGTGCTTTGTGATATAGTCCCAACCATGACACTACGCTCAGGTGTTTACATCGTCCCCACCGACCGGTGGTATATCGAACGAACCGTCTGGTTGATCGCCGGAGTGGTTCTGTTGGCGAGTACAGCGATGGCATTGCTGATGAATCCGCTGTGGATCTTGGGAGTCACCGCCACGGGACTGGTTTCCATCAGTGTCGCGTTTACGGGCTTTTGCCCCGTTGGCAACGTGCTCCGCTTGTTCGGCTTCGCTCCCATGCTGGGATCGAAAACACCCACGCGCTGGAACCTATACTTCATGCAGACAGACCGCTGGTACCTTGAGCGCCGGATCTATCTTGCGGTTGGAATCAACATCTCCGTCGCGTCCGTACTGGTGCTCGAATACAGCGCCTGGGCGACTGCATTCACGGGCTTCGTCGGTGGCGCAATGGTGTGGTTTGCGGCAACTGGTTTTTGTGTGATGGCGAATGGGCTTTACTGGCTCGGCGCCGAGCCGCGCTTGACACCCGAATCGATGCCTTCCGGCCGCTGCGCGGAATGCGGTATGTCGGGTGTGTGTATTGGCGCACACGCAAAACGGGCGCGAGATACGGAAGCGTTCGCGATGCTCGGCCAGCGGCAGAGTTAACGCCCTCCCTGGCAGTGGAACGCCATCCGTTGTAGACTCCATAGGTGCTCAAACAGCCAGCCCTCGGCCTCGCCGCCTCCGCCCTGGTCATTGCGGCCTCACTGGGTTTTGTCGCGATCTTTCCCGCTGCGAAATTCCTTGGTAGTGTCACTTATTGCCTTATGTGCATCATCCCGATGGAAATCGTGATCGGTGTCACGTGGGGATGCAAACAGCCCGGTTTCGCGGCGAAGCGCGCGCAGCCGGTCAAAGGCGTCCTTTTGGCGCTGCTGACCGGGATTATCGGCGTGGCCGTGGTTGGCGCGTACTTCCTTGCAGTCGGCGGAGGTGTCCGCCCCATCTCGCCCATGCTGATGATGTGTACCATCGTCTCGGTGATCGTGACCTTCTGGGCGGCGATAATCTGGGGCGGCTGGCCGTTCACCACACTCATCAAGAGCCCGATCGCGGCGGGCCTCGCGATGCTGGCTGCGTGCTACATCGTGAACTACCTGCTGTTCCGCTTGTTCTTCAACTATGAGTTCATGCGCGGCGCGCCGGCCTACGTTCCGTCGCTCGATCCGCACGGACTGTTCAACGCCAATCTTGCGCTGGTGTTTTACGTTACCGCCCTCGGAATCATGTTCCTGATGCTGCACTTCGATCTGTGGCCTCTGACAAATTTCTCGAGTGTAATGAAGCAACCGGTGCTGGGCCTGGTTTGGACCGCAATCTGTCTCATACTCAGCGGGATTGTTTTCTACGTCGGCATGATCTTGATGGCTATGGACCCGCTCCAATTCATGGTGCGCGTCCCGATTCCGTTCATCTTCGGGACCATCATCGTACTGAACATGCTGCAAGGGTCGCTGTTTGCGAAACAGGCGCAGCCGTTAAAAGGAATCCTGAGCGCGGCGGCCGCAGCGGTCATTGGGCTGGTTCTTGCGCTGCTTTATGGCGGCTTGGCGCCTGCGGTCAGCGGCGAACTCGCCCCCGGACCTCCGGGCAACGATTTCGAGCGCTGGCTGGCCTCCGCGCTTCTGGGAGTCACCTTCCCGTTCCTGATCTTCTACGCCGAGTTCTTCGAGTTCTGGCCGCTGAAGAAGCCCGCCACCGACTAGACAAGGAGTGCCGATTCTACTCCGAGACCAATGGTCGGTAATGTAATGGAAGAACTCACGGGTTTGTTGGTTTGAGAGCGAGTTCAAAGCCGAGGTCTGAGGCGGTGATTTTAAGGCGATTAATGCGAGAGGCGTGGTAGCGCTTTTCGTAGGCTTCGGCTCCTTCATCCACGTAGGCCTGCCCCCAACGGAGCAGGCGATAAATCAGTATGCCTAATTTTCTAGCCGTGGCAAAGGCTGCGACATCGGGTCCCAGGCGTCGGGCGGTTTGGCGAAAAAAAGCTCCGAGGGCGGTTTGACTGTGGCGCAACGATAGCGCTGCCGAGCGAAGTGCAGCCGACACACGACTGCTGGCGCTGCCGCGCTTCTTCTTTTTGAGCGCCTTGCCTCCGCTGAAGCCACCCCTGGGAACCAGCGTCGCGTGGGAGACGAAATGGCTCTCCGTCGGAAAGCAACTCAGGTCGGAACCATATTCAGTAAGCACACACTGAACCACCCCAACTCCTACGGCGTCGATGGCCGTGAGATCGACCCCGCTCATCCGGTAGAAAGCCTCGCGCATCGGTTCTTCGCCGCGTTGGCGGATCATTTTTGCTTTATTGGTGTTTTTCAGCTGGGGTGGTTGCTTCCCCTCATAATCGGCTCGCTCCATCTCCCGCAGCCGCCGCAGAGTCTCTTTGTCGTATTCCTGCATCGTTTCGCCTATGGCATCGTACATCTTCAGACTCTGCTTTAGGCTGAACAGATGATCCTCTCGCCAATGCCCGCTTAACTGTTCGGCGATTTCTTCCACGCTCTTGCGGCAACCGGGTTCCCGCAACCTCGCCAACACGGCAGGGTTCCGCTCTCCTACTACGATTGCCCGGATGATCGCCATACCCGTTGCGCCCTGGATGTCGGAGACCGCCCGGTGCACCCTTACATTCATCTGGTCCAGACTCTTCTGCATTCGTCGGAGCCAGTCTGCCCGCTCCGCTGCAAGCGTGTTTCTGTCGCGTACCAGAGTCCGCAACATGCACACCTGCTCAACCGGCCGGAACGAGCCTCGAAGCAGCCCACAGCTGTGCAGCCGCTGAATCCACTTGCAGTCTACCCGGTCCGTCTTCTTTCGCCCCGGCACCTGCGCGAATTCCCGCGTGCTTACCAACAACACTTCGAATCCCTGGCGCTCCAGGAATTCATGCACAGGAATCCAGTACACACCCGTGCTCTCCATCGCCACCGATTCCACCTTCCGCTCCCTCAACCATTGCGCCAGCTTGGCCAACTCTGGTGTTGTGGCTCCGACTTCCTCTACTTCCCGCTCCGAGCCCTCTATCGTTGGCCCACATACCCAGTGGCTTGTGCTCCCCAGATCGATCCCCGCCACGTTTCGTCGCAACACCGGGAAACCGTCGCCTTCCATCCCTCGATCCGAATCCTTCTCCTGACCTCGGTTTCGCTTCATTTGTCTCCTGCCTTCCCGAACACGAACGCCCAGGCTGGCTGATCGCAAAATCTACTCCAGGGGAGTGTCATCAAGACCTCGCCAATGTTCAATCGCCTTCCTGGAGCCAAGCTGAGCAAGGGGCATCACGCTCCAATGAAAAAAGGGCCTTAACTGCAGTCGTGTTCTTTTTGAAGCCTACCCCAACAAGCGCCCCGGTGCATCCGGTCTCTTACCGTTCAATCCGGCAATGCCGGAGGCCCCGCTGAGCCGCGACCAAAGGAAGCGGTGTTTTCGATTTCCGCTCGGGCTACTCCGGACCAAACGCCAGCAGCACATTGCCCGGCATTCCGTTTCCGGTGCCGATGTAGCCCGAGCCTACGTACAGCATGCCGCCCACAATCGCCGCGCCCGGATCGCCCAGCGAGCCGCCCTTGGCCGCGACGCCGTTGACGGTGGTGTAGTCGTGCGCGGTCGCGTACTGCCACAGCTCATGGCCGTCGGCGGTCGAAAGCGCGTGCAGCACTCCATCCCATCCGCCGGCGAAGACGACGCCGGGAATCACCGTCACGGCCGCAACCAATCCTCGCCGCGGACGCCCTCCGGCGGCAGGCGCCGCCGGATCGATGTGCTTGAGCCACGCAGTGCTGCCATCGGCGAGCTTCAGTGCCGCGACGGCGCCGGTTTGCAGCGAATAGTACACGTTCTGATCGTCCGCCGCACCGCCCCACATGATCTGCCCGCCCGCACCCGCCGTCGCGCCGTCGGTAAGATCGGCCTTCCACAGCAGCGCGCCTTTGTTGTCGGGATCGACGGCCACCGCCGTTCCGCCCTTATGCGCGGCCACCAGCACCCGCTTGCCGTTGGCCAGCGTTTTGAGGATCGGAGAATTGGCGAAATCCCAATCGGGACCGGGGTGTTCGGGGCACTGCTCGCCCTTCGGTCCGCGGCCTCCACAGCCCTGCGGCGAAGCGTCGTTCTCCACGCCCTGGTGCCACCACAGCATCTTGCCGGTGGCCATATCGAAGGCCACCATCGCGTCCGAGGTCTTCGCCGCTGGCTCGGTGAACGCGTTGCCCGTCGAGACGTAAATCGCCTTGAGCTTGGTGTCGATGGTAGGCGCGCTCCAGATGGAACCGCCCGCCGGCGCCCAAAGCTGCGTGCCCAGCGAGTTCTTCTTGGTAGGCTTGGGCTCTTCTGGAATCGTGTAGCTCTTCCATATCACCTTGCCGGTGTTCGCATCTAAGGCCGAAAGATTGCCGCGATACGTGCAGCAAGGATAATGCGGATCGCCCGAGGCAACCTCCTCCGATCCCGCAATTCCCACGTACACGCGGCCTTCATGCACCACGGGCGAGCCGGTCATGTGCGACAGCACTCTCGGCTCGGTGTTGATCTTCCATAACAGCTCGCCGTTGTGCGCATCGACCGCGTAGGCGTTGCCTTTGCGATCTCCGAAATACGCCCCGAATTTCGTGGTGCCTCGGCCGGTGACGGGGCCGATCGCGATGGCCGTGCGCACCTGCGCCTCGGCTTGGAAGGACCAATACACGCAGCCCGTGGCCGCGTCCAGCGCATACACGAAGCTGTTATCGTCGCCGATGAAGAGGCGTCCGGCGGCGATAGTGGGCTGTCCGTATGTCTCCACGCCCGCGGGCAGTCCGAACGCCCATTTGAGTTTCAGCCTCGCGGTTTGATCGGCGGAAAGCCCCGCGGCTTTGGCGGATTGAAACCGCGTGTTGGTCAGATCGTTGCTCCAGCCTGTCCACGAAGCATCGGGTGAGATATTTCCCATCTGCGGATTCGCCGCGCAATGATCGGTCATGTTCTTGGCGTCGCCCTGATCCGCCGCGCCCAGAGGCCGGCCGCCGAAGAACTCGGCGATCAATCGCTTCTCGTCATCGCTCAGCTTCGCCGCCTGCTGCACCATTGCGCCCGTGGTGAGCGCCCCGTAGATGGCTTCCGGAGTCATGGTCGCCAGCGTGTCGGTGCTGGGAGCGTTGTTTTCCTTGAGCAGTCCCTCATCGGCGCTGGACTTGGTGTTCTTGTGGCAGCTCGCGCAATTGTTATTGAATGGAGCCTGCGCGGCCATGCGCGCACCCGGGCCCTGCGCCGGACCGCGGCCTCGACCCGCCCCAGGCGGCTGCGGAGGCTGAGCGTACAAGCCCGCCGCCAAGCAAAGCGTCACATTGACAACCCAAAGAAAGTTTTTCATGTCGGACCTTCCGATGTTCCGGATGGGTGCGAGGTTCGCGAAATCGCGGCGGCTCGGCAACATACCTTATATAATGTACCCGATACTGATGCGAGGGGTTTATGAAATATCTGGTCCCGCTCTTCGCGCTTTCCTTGACGATGGTTGCTCAAAATTATAAAGCCGAGCAAACCTCGGATCATGGAGTTCCCGTCGTTCGCCTCACCGACGCCGCCAAAGGGGTCGAGGTGTCCATCGTGCCTTCCGTCGGCAACGAAGCCTACGAGATGAAGGTGCACGGCAAGAACATTCTCCACTTCCCTTTTGCCGATGTCTCCGCCTTTCAGAAGCAGCCCGGCTTAAGCGGCATCCCGTTTCTGGCGCCCTGGGGCAACCGGCTGGACCAGCAGGCTTTCTGGGCCAATGGGAAGAAATACGCCTTCGACATGACTTTCGGCAACGTGCGCGGCGCGAATCCGATCCATGGTTTGGTCTCCAGCTCGCCGTATTGGCGCGTGACCGAGGTCAAGGCCGATGCGCAGTCCGCTCGTGTCGTCAGCAAGCTCGAATTCTGGAAGTATCCGGAGCTGATGAGGCAATGGCCCTTCGCGCATGAATACGAAATGACCTACATCCTTTCGAACGGCGAATTGGAAGTGCGCATCGCGGTGACCAACTTGAGCTCGGAGCCCATGCCGCTGGCGGTCGGATTCCACCCCTATTTCCGGATTCCCGATGTTCCCCGCAACGATTGGGTCGCGCGCATTCCGGCCGGCCGGCGCGTCGTCACCGACACTCGCCTGATCCCCACCGGCCAATACAAGCCCATGGATCTTGCCGATCCGTTCCTGCTCGAAAATCGCACCTTGGACGACGGCTTCGTCGATCTCGTTCGCGACCCGGATGGCCGCGCGCGCTTCTACATCGCCAGCTCGGGCAAGACTGTGGAGGTTCTCTTCGGGCCGAAGTGGCAGGCCGCGGTCGTCTGGGAGCCCAACGACGGCAAGGGCCAGCCCCAGGAATTTATCTGCTTCGAGCCGATGGCCGGCATCACCAACGCCGTGAACCTGAATCACGACGGCAAATATCCGGAGCTCCAAAGCGTCCCGCCGGGCGGCGCATGGACCGAGAGCTTCTGGGTGCGCACCAGCGGGCTATAACGCGGCGCTCTAACGATTTGCCGGTAGTGGGTCAGTCTTAAGTTTTCCGCTCCAAGAGCACCCAGGACGGACCAGCTACTTTCCCTAGTAGGCCCCACCTGTCCTTGAAATAGATAGAAGTGATCACGAAATAGACGACAGCGAGTAGGAGGGAGCCGAGCAAGGGGAAAGATTTTACTTCTTCGGCCAGTTCGGCCAGGGAAGCCGGCTTGTCGCGTATCGCCACTAGAAATGCCTGGCCCCGCATCGGCTCCACAAAAGGAAAGATTAAGATCGCCAAGACGTACATGAGCGCAAACGTCACGACCCCGAACTTCCTCCGTCGCAAAATTCCCACGCTTGAAACTGCTGCCAGCACAGCGACGATACACAACGCGGATCCCCCGAGCGTTTGGCCGCCGCCGAGTGCCTGAACGGAAGAAACGATCAAAATCAGGGACATCCACGCGGCAAACATTCCCAGGTACACACCCCAACGATAGGGCATGTGCCCCAGCGGCTTTGCTCTTTGCGAAATCCAAATCGACGCCCCAAAGAAAATCACATTTAATAAGATGATGAGGGACATTGTGCGTACATCATACCAGCAATCCGCCTCAGTCTAAGCTGCGTCCATCGTTCTGGACCGCTACCGTAAGTACTGAGAAAATCCAAACTGACCCACTACCGATTCGCCCGCCCGCGCGTATAATCATTAAGAATGGCGCAAAGCGGTTCCAACAAGGAAAGCGGCCCCAATAAGGAAAGCGGCTCCAACAAGAAGGTCGCGAACAGTCTGGTGGCCGTGAGCTGCGGTGCGGTGCTCGCTGTGTACACCGCCGGCTATGTCCGGACTCGGGCCGCAGTGGATCAGTTCGAAGCGCAGGCTGCCGAGCGGCGGGCGGCCGATCCGGTTCCGCGGCGACTCGAATCTCCCATCGTGACGTTCCGGCCGGCGGCGCCGGCGCCTCCCTCAAGTGGGCCCTCCTTCGCGGCGTCAGCCTCGCCCGATCCGGCGCGCGATACGGCGAACACGCGCGGCTCGATTGCTTCCGTGGAACCTGTACCGGCACGCGGATTAGCGGTGGCCATCATTACGGACAGCGCTCCGGCGGCTTCGACCACTGAGACGCCTGCACCGCCGCCCGTCGCACCTGTCGCAGTTCAGACCTTCACGCCCGCGCCGCCGCCCGTGGAACATAAAGCGGAGGCCCCTGCCGCCGCGCCGGCTGCGCCGGCGTGGAAGGACGGAACCTATTATGGCTGGGGCACCTCCCGCCATGGCGATATACAGGCTCAAGTAATCGTCGAAGGCGGGCGCATCGCGTCGGCCACCATCGCCCAATGCCGGACGCGCTATCCGTGTTCGGTGATCGAGCAATTACCCCCTGAAGTGGCCCAGCGGCAAAGTCCGGACGTCGACTATGTCTCGCGCGCCACTCAGAGCGCCAACGCCTTCTACTTCGCGGTCGTCGACGCCCTGAGCAAGGCGAAGTGAGCGGAGGGCGTGCCGGTCCGCACCGAAATCGTGATGGGAACGTTAGTGACCATCCACGTCGTCCACCGCGGGTCCGATGCCGCCGGCATTGATGCTGCGATCGAGCGCGCGTTCGGATGGTTTCACGAGATTGAAGAGCGCTGCACGCGATTCGACCACGGCAGCGAGCTGATGCGGCTCACGGCGCAAGCCGGCACGCCGGTGCCGTCGAGCGCGATCCTCTACGAGGCCGTGCGGTTCGCGTTGTTTTTGGCGCGGGAGACCGGCGGCGCGTTTGATCCGACCGTCGGACACCGCATGGAGGCGCGCGGCTTCAATCGGGAACATCGCACCGGCCAGATCGTCCGCACCGCGATCGCACCCGCTGACGATGTCAGCTATCGGGACGTAGCCCTTGATCCGGATCGAAGAACCATCACGCTGTTGCGCCCCTTGACGCTCGACCTCGGCGCGGTGGCGAAGGGTCTCGCCGTGGACACGGCCGCGCGCGAGCTTGCTGGGTTCCGGGATTTTGCCATCGATGCCGGCGGCGACCTGTATCTGGGCGGATCGAACCCCGACGGTGATCCCTGGTATGTGGGGATTCGCCATCCCCGGCGCGACGACGAACTGATCGCTTCCCTGCGCGTTTCCAACCAGGCCGTCTGCACGTCGGGGGATTACGAGCGCCGGATTCCCGGCGGCCCCGCTTGGCACAATAACGCCGGACACAACGATGCAAGGCGCGGCGGCTCCGGGCATCACATTCTGGATCCGCGTACCGGCGCTTCGGCGCAGGCTGTGGCCAGCGCGACCGTGGTCGCTTCGGGCGCGATGCTGGCGGATGCGCTGGCAACGGCCGTATTTGTGCTTGGCCCGGAAGACGGCATTCAGCTCCTGAATCGCCTGGGCGTGGACGGGCTGATCGTGACGCCGGAGCTGGAGCGCTACGAAACCGGAGGCCTGTGCCATGGGTCGTAACGCAAAGACGCGTAGGGTCGGGAATTTCTTCAAGACGCCCAAGGGCCTGCTGACCATCGTTCTTGTGGTATTCGCTGTCATGGCCGCGCCGGGCGAAGGTCTCCGCGCGGTGGCGCCCGGCCTGGCGAGTGCGGCACTGGCGGCGGGCCTCGCGGACCTGTTGATCCTTCGAGCCATGAAGCGCGCCTGGGAGTTTCCGAGCGGCGCGGTGCTCACCGCCATCATCGTGACCATGGTGCTGCGGGCGCAGGAGCCGTGGTACGTCCCTGCAATTACCTCGGTGGCCGCGATTCTCAGCAAGTACATTTTCCGCTCCCGCTCGGCCAACGTGTTCAATCCCGCGGCGCTGGCCATCATCGCCAGCTTTTACGTGTTCCATACGGGCCAGAGCTGGTGGGGAGCGCTGACCGATTTCGGGCCGATCGGGACGATCGTGCTGGTCGCGGCGGGAGTGTTCATCGCCGACAGGGTCAACAAGATGCCCCTGGTGCTGGTGTTTCTGGGAACCTACTTCCTGCTGTTTACCGCCACGGCGTTTGTGGGCGACGCGCGGTGGGTCGCCGAGATATTCCGGTCTCCCGACCTCGAGGCCGTGTTGTACTTCGCGTTCATCATCCTGACCGATCCGCCGACGTCGCCCGCGAAGTATCCCGATCAGATCGTCTGCGGCGTGATTGTGGCGGTGGTCGGCTATCTATTCTTCGAATGGGCCGGCGTGGTCTATTATCTGCTGGCCGGCGTACTGGCGGGAAATGTGTGGGAGGCCTGGCGCCGCGTGAACCGGCGATCCGCTCATCGGTTCCCGCGAGGCCTCGGCGCTTTCCTGCGCGAGATCAGTCCATGGAGGGAGCGCGCGTTTCAGTCTCGCGCGGTTCAGTCCCGCGCGGTTCAGTCCGGATGAGAGGTTCCCTCATCGGGCCCCTCCGGTGTGAACGGTTTTCGCCGGCGGTTTCAGTTTCTTGATCTTGTCGCGAAATTCCGGATACATGGTCTCGGGTCCGCCGAGCGCCGCCTCCACCGGGATCTGGTACTTGGCGGCGAATTCCGTTACGAAAGGATTCTGGCCGGGCATGTAGTTGGGAACCGTGCCTTGCGGCGTTCCAGGCAGCTCATCCACGTACTCGCAGGGCCACAGCCAGTTTCCGTCGGAGCTCACGGCCAGATTGTAGCTCACGGTCTTGACCAGCGGCTCGGTCAGATAAATCGGGTCGGTGACGACGCTGACGTGCGTGAGAAGGTTGCCGTGACGGATGAAGTGCTCGGTGAGGGTGATGCTGTCGCTCGAAGGAACCCCGTTGCGCCGGTCCCAGCCCTGTTTGATATGGGTGGTGTAGACGGTGAGGGTGTCGCCCTCCCATTTGCCGGTGGAGAACCCCATCCAGGTGTGCGCGGCATAGTCGGGCGGATGCGGGCGGCCGTCCATCCAAATGGTCCGGTTTTGCTCATAGGTGCTGATGTAGTTGTGGAGGGCGACGAGGTTCTGCGTTTGAGGATCTCTCTCCTCCCAGATCCGAAGGCGATGGGGGCCGCCGTAGATGTAGGCGGCGGTATGCACCTGGCACTGGTGCTCTTGCAGTCCCAGGCGGTCGGGATCCCAGCTTAGCGCCCACTGGCGGGCGGCGTCGTTGATGGGAATCCCCGTATAATCCACCAGGTCGGGGTTCCCCAGGGAATCTTCGGCGGGCACCGGTTGCCAGCTCCCGGTCAGATCGACCTGGGCGAACGCCGGGATGCTTAGAAGCGCAGCCGCCAGCACTAACGCGGGACCCGCCAGACGGTTTCGATTCATTTCCATCTCAGCCTCCTGAGCGAACCGTATTCAGCAATAGCACACCGTTGGGTTCTGGTGCAAACTTGAAGCGGGGCGGTAAGATCGGTCAACCTCCGGCATGCCTCCCGCGCGCGCGCAGCGCTACAATGGCCGTAGACGCTACATAATGACGATCGCCATCGATCCAAAAGTTGAGGCGCGACTTCGCGAACGAGCCGAAGCAGAGGGACTTTCCGTCACCGCCTATATCGAGCGTCTCGTCAACGCTGACCGGTCCGCGGAGGAAGAGCTAGAAGGACTCGCCCTCGAAGGTCTGAATTCCGGGGAACCAATCGAAGTGGGGCCTGGTTACTGGGAAGAGAAGCACCGCCGCCTGGATGAACGCCTGGAGAAGACCGGCACGCGGTGAGCGAAAGCCGCTACGTGGTCCGGTCCAAAGCGGACCAGGATCTCGATGACCAAGCTTACTACTACGCTACGGTTGCCAGCGCCGCGGTAGGGCATCGCTTCTTGGTGTCCGCGCACGACACTTTTGCCCTTCTCGCCACGCAACCCAACATGGGATGGCGCTCCCGCCTCCGGCGCCCCGAGCTAAGACAACTGCGGGTATTCCGTGTGAAGGGGTTCGAGAGAATTCTCATCCTGTATCTTCCGTTGCTCGACGGTGTGGAGATTCTTCGCGTCGTTCATGGCTCGCGAAATTTGCAAGCCCTGTTGCGCCGCGAAGGTTTGGAGTGAAGCCCACTAGGTCTCGCCCGACCCGTGATTTCGTGGCCGCGACAATTCCTCAACCCCGTGTATCGCTTTAGGGCGCGACAAACACCGCGAACGGCGTTGATTTGAAGGTGGCGGCCCACTGCACGACCACAGACACTGAGGTGGAAGGCGCGGCGACGAATATCGAGGGCAGTTGGACATTGATCTGCGTGACGCCGAGGATCAAGCCCGGTGCCGCTCCCTCCCACACGATGGTGCCCGCAACGCCCGAAAACAGCACGGCGTCGCCGTCGGACTGGGGATCGAACGGAAACAGCGGCGAGAGCGGAACAATTTGGCCGTCCGGCAGATCCGGCACGCCCGCGCCGGTCGCATAGACCGAAATGGTCGAGCCGGATTGCGCGGGATTCGCCGCCGAGTTCACCGTCCCGTCTTGATTCACGATGGCGAAGACTCCCGGATTAGCAGGCTGGCTAGGCACATTCAGAGGAGGCGCGTTCTGGCCCTGGTAGCTGATCTGAATTGTGGCGCTATTCCCCACCTCTTTCGGTACCACTGTGTTAATCTGCCCGGCCTGCACATAGAGCAGCGGAGCAGCCACGCCGCTGAACGCCACCTGCACGCCCGCAAGCGACGTGGTGTAGCGCCCGCTTGCATCAGGCTGCCCCACGACGCCCCTCGTCGGCCCAAGGCCAGATCCGAACAGGGTCACGATTTCACCAGGAGCTATCGCAGTTGTATAGGACGCAGCGTTTACCGGCGATGCGAAGTCCATCGCGGGCGGCGAGGTCAGGTAAACGGTCAGGGCACCGGTCGAAGAGTAGGTAAGCAGATGCCCGGGTGCGGTCACGAACAGCGGCCCGTACTGGCACGCATAAGACGCGTAAACCCAGCTTCCGTTGAGGGCTGCTTCGATGAGGAAACCATCGCCGAGGGGGAGGGCCGCACAAGGGGCGGAGAGCTGGGCGTTCGAAGTGGGCTGAAAACCAGACGCGGAAAACTGACCCGTGTACTGATCCAGAAATCCCGAAGCGTAGACGTTATCCAGCGCGTCGATGGCGAGAAATTCCGCGATGCTGCCGCCATTCGGCGCATGTGGACCGAAACTGCTTCCCGTTTCGATTCGGCTACCATCAGGAGCAACCTTAAGCAGGAACGCGCCTCCGGCGCCGGAGATGCCAGGGAACCCGGTGTCGGTAACCCCTCCGACCCAGGCTGCGCCCTGGGAATCAATGGCCAGCGCGTGGGCTTCGTCAGTTCCGGGGCCGCCCAGATATGTGGAATAAATCAGTGAATTCCCCGAGGCGTTGAGTTTCGCCACAAATCCGTCCCCACCGCCCCCGCCAAACACCGGCTGCGCAGCGCCGGGAGTAGTGATCAACGTGGCGTCCGTAAACCCGGCCAGATAAACGCTACCGTTAGAGTCCACAGTCACGGCAGTAATGGCGCCAGGGAAGGAGGTGGCAAAGATCAGCGCTTGCCCCGCGGGGTCGATTTTCGCCAGAAAATCACCGGGCTGGCTGCTGAACGGGGATTCCGTCAGCGGAAAGTCGCAGCAGCTCCCCGCGACGTATGCCGAACCCGTCGCGTCCGCGGAAATTGCGAACGGGAGCACGCCGCTGGAACCGCCCAGAAATGTCGAGTATCCCATCGACCCGTCCGGCTTGAATTTCGTTACGAAGGTGTCCCCACCTGGCATGAGGATGGGGGAGTTTTGAATCGGCGTTTGGCCAGAAAAGGTGATCGTGTTGAGAGTTTGAAGGGCTCCGGTCGTCACCGGGAAGTCCGCGGCGTTCGTGTATCCCGTGATGTAGACGTTACCGGTCGAGTCCGCCGCGATCGCAACGGCGACCGAGTTTCCTTTGCCTCCCAGCGTTGTCTTGAAGAGGACCTGTGTTCCGGTAGGGTCGAGCTCGGTCACAACGACGCTGTTACACCGAACGGGGTACTGCCCCCCAACAAAATAGGCGAAGGCGCACGTAAAGTTGTTCGCGGTGGCGTCGGCCTTCCAGATGTTCCCGGCCGAATCGAGCGCTACCGGGGTCTGGCCGCAGACCGCTCTGACCAGAAGGAGCGTCGCCGAATACCACAGCAAACGTCTTCCTTGCCGATGCATATGCAAGATCCTCCGCATGCCAGTGATCACGTGGGACACCAAAGTAGGGAGCGTGTTTCCTTCGGTCTGCGAATAAGAGCACCCCATTTCGGAGGCGATCCGCCACATCGGTGGCGAAAGATTACTCAGGCAGTCCGAAACTGTACAGCACCCCGCCCGCCGAGATCGCGATGAACTGCTTGCCGTCCACCGCATAACTCATCGGCGACGCCGCCATCGTCGCGCCGGTCGAGTAATGCCACAGCGCCGCGCCCGTGCGCGCATCGAGTGCGATCAGGTTGCCTTCGCCGGTCGCGGCAAACACGATGTTGCCCGCCGTCGCCAGCACGCCCGCCGCCAGCGAGCCGCGGCTGATCTTGTACTCCCACTTGGTCTCGCCCGTTTCCGGATCGATGGCCTTGATGCCGGCCGCCACCGGCTCGCCCAGACCCGCGCCGCGCCCGCCCTGGTATTGCCGGCCCTCTTCGAACTGCTGCGGAGTGCGCGTGAAGCGCTGGCCAGAATCCGACGTCTCCAGATACACCCAGCCTGTTACCGGACTGTAGGAGGGCGCTTGGAAATTCGTGCCGCCGCCGAGCGACGGATACACCGCGATGCTGCCCTCCGGCCGAGAATCCCAACCGGGGACCAGCTTCGGCCGCCCATTCGCGTCGAAACCTGTGTTCCACGTCACGCGCACGAACGGAGTCCCTGCGAGTAACGCTCCATTGGTCCGGTCCAGAACGTAGAACATGCCGTTGCGGTCGGCTTGCAGCATCAGCTTGCGCGGCTGGCCGTGGAACATGCGATCCACCAGCATCATGTCTTCGGTCGCGTCCCAGTCGTGACTGTCGCCGGGCGTGAACTGATAGTGCCATTTGCGCCGGCCCGTCGCGGGGTCCAGCGCCAGCACCGAGCAACTGAACAGATTATCGCCGCTGCGAACCTCCGCGTCGATATCGGGGCCAGGGTTGCCGACGGTCCAATACAGCGTATCGAGATCGGGATCGTAGCTGCCGGTGAGCCACGTGGGGCTGCCGCCGTGCTGCCAACTCTCGCCCTTCCAGGTTTCATGTCCGAATTCGCCCGGCGCGGGAACCGTATCGAAGCGCCACAGCCGCTTGCCCGAGGCCGGATCGTAGGCTTCGACGAAACCGCGCGCGCCGAACTCGCCGCCGGAGACACCCACGACGATCTTGTCCTTGAGCGCGAGCGGCGCCGACGTGATGCTGTAGCCCTGCCGCGAATCGGCGATCTGCGTTTCCCACAAAAGCTGTCCCGTGCGCGCGTCCAATGCCACTAGCGCTGCGTCCAGCGTGCCCATGAACAGCCTGTTCCCGAGCATCGCCACGCCGCGATTGAATCGGTTGATCTGGCCCTGCGGCACCACCTTCTGCTGCCGCTGGTATCGCCAGATCTGCAATCCGGACCTCGCGTCGAGCGCGAACACCTGCCCCGGCATTCCCGACGCGTACATCACTCCGTCCACCACCAGCGGAGACCCTTCCAGCAACCCGTCGCCCATCGGCACAGCCCAGCGCGCTTGAAGCTGCCCAACATTTGACGCGTCGATCTGGTTCAGCCCCGAGAAATGCCGGCCTTGATAATCGCCCCAATACGTCAGCCAATTCTGCGGCTCGGCCGACGCATTGCGGAGCCGATCGAAGGTCAGGCCGCCGGGAATTTCGGCTTGCGCGGTCTTGGCCGGGTCGCGGCCGTTGAGCGTTCGGAGGTATGCAACGATGTCACCGATCTCCGCATCCGACAGCCGCTGCGCATAGTCGGCTGGCATCAGCGACTTCTGCTCCGTGCGTTGATCCGTCAGCGTGCGCTTATCCAGACTAAGCAGTTTGCCCGATGCATCCATCATCAGCAGAGTGAACGTATCCTCGGCCCGCCGGACGCCGCGAATCTCCTCGCCCGCCTTGGTCTTCACCACCACGCTGCTGGGGCCGCCGCGCCCGCCGGGATTTACATTCGTATCGGGGCTGACGATCTTCTGCCGCAGTGCGTCGGCGGAAAGCCGGCCAGCGTTGGATAAGTCCGGACCCGCCACTCCGCCCCTCGCGTTCACCTGATGGCAGGCCGAGCACTGGGCCTTCTCGAAGAACAGGCGCTCGCCCGATGCCACGTCGCCTCCGGATTGCGCCATCGTCGCCGCCGGCACGGCCGCCAGTAACACCAAAATCCGCATGCGGCCACATTATCATAGGAGCTCGATACCATGGTGTCCACAGTGCTCTCGAAGCTTGAAATCCCCACGCCCGCTCTGCTTCTGAATCTCGACGCGTTCGAAGGCAACCTCTCGCTCATGGCCGATCGCGTGAAGGAATCCGGCAAGCGTCTGCGGCCGCACGCGAAAGCGCATAAGTGCGTGGAGATCGCGCGCCGTCAGATCGCCGCCGGAGCCATCGGCGTCTGCGTGGCCACCGTGGCCGAAGCCGAGCTCATGTCGCAGGCCGGCATCCCCGGCTTGTTGCTCACCTCGCCCTTGGCCGATCCCCTTAAGATGGCCCGCGTCGTTGCCACCGGCGCGATGGTAGTCGTGGATCACGTCGATCAGGTAGCTTGGTACAACGCCGCGGCGCGCTCTTCGAATCGAATTGTAGATGTTCTGATCGACCTGGATGTCGGCGATCATCGCACCGGAGCCCGCTCCACCGAACAAGCCATCGAGATCGCCAAGGCCATTAAAGCGATGAATGCAGCCGGGGCCGGCCATCTGCGCTTCCGCGGACTTCAGGGCTATTCGGTCGGCGGCTCGCACACGGCTGGCATCCAGGAGCGCAGACAGGTTTCCCAAACTGCGTTCCATTCCGCCATGGCAACTCGCGACGCTCTCTCGCGTCTGGGTCTGGGCGCATTGGACAAGGACGCGGAGATCCTCACCGGCGGCAGCACCGGCACCTGGGATATCGACACGCATCTCCCGGAACGTCACTGAGCTTCAGGCCGGGTCCTACGTCCTGATGGATCTCGCCTACGGCAAACTCGGCCTGCCGTTTCGTCATGCCCTGACCGTGCTGGCCACGGTCGTCAGCGCCAATCACGACGGTTTCGTGACGGTCGACGGCGGATTCAAGGCCTTCTCCACCGACCGCGGCTATGGCCCTGAAGCGGTGAACGTTCCCGGGTCGAAATACCGCTGGGGCGGCGACGAGTTCGGCTACCTCGACTGCGCAATCATACCTAAGTTAGGAGACAAAATCGAGTTCATCCCGCCGCATTGCGATCCCACCGTGAACCTTTACGACCGCATTTACGTATACCGGGAAGAACTTGTTGAGGGAATCTGGCCTGTGAAGGCCGCCGCCCTTTTATAGCGGCGTCGTGAATCGGAGTTAGGATTGAAATATATGTTGCAAAAATATCTCGTGCGCGCTTTCGCCGTCACCGCCGCGCTGGCCGCGGGCGCGCTTTCGGGCGCCCTGTTCGGACAAGCGCCGGTCGGGCAAACTCCGGTCGGACAAGCTCCGGATGCCGCGCCGGCCTTTGAGGTCGCCACCATCCGGGCCGCTCCCTCCATCCAGGAGCTCGCTCAGCAGATCCAGTCCGGCAAAGCCAAGATCGGCATGTCGGTCGATGGAGCCAGGGTCGATATGGGTTTCTCCTCATTGGCGGACTTGATCCGCATTGCCTATGGCGTCAAGCCCTACCAGGTGCAAGGTCCGGACTGGATGGTCCAACAGCGATTCGAGATTCAGGCCAAGATTCCCGAAGGTGTATCTGAGGACAAGGTTCCGGAAATGTTGCAGGCGCTGCTGGCGGAACGATTCAAACTGGCCATCCATCGCGACAAAAAGGAGTTGCCCGTCTACGCGCTGATCGTGGGCAAGAACGGTCCGAAGCTGACGGCCGCCTCGACGGCGCCGGATGCTCCGCTTCCCGATTCCCCCGGCGCCATGACGCTCGGCACGGAAAAGGGCCAGATGAAGATCGTTCAGGATGGCAAAGGCGGCGTGGCGATGCAGGGCGGCGGGCAGACCGGCACCATAAAAACGTCAGTATCGGCGGCCGGAGTTCACCTGGAAATGACCAAGGTAACGCTCGCCGCGCTGGCGGATACGCTCGCGCCCATGGTGGATCGTCCGGTTTTGGACTTGACGGATCTGAAGGGGAGCTATCAAATCGCGTTGGATCTTCCCATTGAGGATATGTTAATCCTCGCTCAAAGGCAGATGGCCACCCTCGGTATGCAGATGCCCGGTCCCCCTCCTGGCGCAAGTCCGGCCGATGCGGCTTCGACTCCTGGGGGCTCCGCGATCTTTGCGGCCATGGAGAAACTCGGGCTGAAACTCGATTCGCGCAAGGCTCCGGTCGAGACCATCGTGGTCGATCATTTGGAAAAAACACCGACTGAAAACTAGTTAAGTCGTCCAACCGCCGCAGTTAGAGGTTACGGCGCACCGTTCCGGCGGATGTCGCCGGATAAACTCCGGGCATGCCGTGGAATTACAGTCAAAGCACAGGGACGCTGACCCGAGATGGCCAGTTCATCGCCGCCGGATATTCTGGCGCCGGAATCGGCCGCAATAACCCAGCCGAGCAAGCGGTACGCGATGTCGGACCGATTCCGCAGGGGCGCTACAACATCGGTCCGCCGTTCGATGCCGTCGTGCAGGGTCCGTGCGTGATGCGGTTGACGCCGGTGGGGCACGACGCGCTAGGCCGCGACGGGTTCCTGATTCATGGAGACAATCTCACGCATGACGCCTCCACCGGGTGCATCGTTCTGCCGCCGGAGATTCGAGAGACCATCGCCGCGAGCGAAGACCGCGATCTGGAGGTAGCGATGTAGGCTGTGGGGCAGGTCTTCGACCTGCCAATTGGGTGCTGCTACGCTGGAGAGACCCAATGGCCGGCCTCACCCAGCGTAAGCGCTTCGAATGGAAGATCCGCGACACCTCGCTCGTGCTCGGGGAACGTACGCTGATCGTGGGCGTCCTCAATGTCACGCCGGATTCGTTCTCCGACGGCGGCAAGTTCCTCGATCCCGACCGCGCCTTCGCTCGCGCCATTGAGCTGGAGGAAGAAGGGGCGGACATCGTCGACATCGGCGCGGAATCGACGCGTCCCGGCGCGGCGCGCGTCTCGGAAGCGGAGGAGCTGCGGCGTCTGGTTCCCGTGCTCAAGCGGCTGCATCAGCGCCTGGCCACGCCGATTTCCGTCGATACCTACAAAGCCTCCGTCGCGGAAAAGGCCTTTGAGCTGGGCGCGCACATCGTCAACGATCCCAGCGGGCTCACCTTCGATCCGGACCTGGCGCGGGCGGTCATGCACGGCGGCGGGGGATTGATCCTGAATCACATGCGCGGCACGCCCGAGACCTGGCTCAAGCTGCCTCCGCTCAAGGACGTGATCCGCAGCATTGGAGCGGAGCTGGACGCTTGCATCCACCGCGCCGTTCGATCGGGTGTGGACCGGCGTCAACTGGCCGTCGATCCGGGCCTCGGTTTCGGCAAGCGCAAGGAGCAGAACGCCGTCATCCTGGCGCGCCTGGAAGAGCTGGCGCAACTGGATCTGCCCCTGATGATTGGCCCTTCGCGCAAGCACTTCGTGGCGCGCGATTCGGCCGGGGAGACTGAGTTCGCCACCGCCGCCGCGGTCACCGCGGCCATCCTGCACGGCGCGCACATGGTGCGCGTTCACGACGTCAAAGCCATGAAAGCCGTGGTGGAAGTGGCCGACGAAATCGTACGCGCCGGCTCCGGAGCTTCCGAACCGCGACAGTGATGGAGCGGCCCCGGAAAGGAGCTTCCGAACCGCGACAGTGGTGGAGCGGCCCCGAAAAGAGCTTCCGAACCGCGACGGTGATGGAGCGGTACACGTCAATCGCAAAAGCGCTCCCGTCACCGCTTCTGGCACTTTGGGCAAAAGTGCGAGCTGCGCTGCGCGACCACGATTCTGCGGATGGGCGTGGCGCAGTTCGCGCACGGCTCGCCTTCCCGGCCGTAGACGCGGTGGCTCACCTGGAACCAGCCCTTGCGTCCCTCGGCATCGACGTAATCTGAGATTGACGAGCCGCCGGCCTCGATGGCCGCGGTCAGAATCTCGCGGATGGCCCGGTGCAGCTTCGCCGCGCGCGGCCCGCTCAGCTTCGCGGCCGACGCCAGCGGATGGATGCCCGCGGCGAAGAGGCTCTCATCGGCATAGATATTTCCCAGACCGGCCAGGAACGATTGATTGAGCAGCAGAGGCTTGATGCGCGCCTTGCGCCGCAGCCGTGCCCGGAATTCTTTGAGCGGAATTTCGAGCGGCTCCGGACCCAGGCGCTCCACGCGCCGCGGGTTCCACTCGATCTTGCCGAACTGGCGCGGATCGTCGTAGAGCAACAGTCCGTCGTCGAGGGTGAACACGGCATGCGTATGCTCGCCTCGTTTTCCCGACACGAGAAGCCGGCCGGTCATGCCCAGGTGGATCGAAAGCACGCCCCGGTCCAGCGTCACCAGGATGAACTTGCCGCGGCGGCGGACGCTCTCTATGCGCCGCGCGGCCAAGTGTCGGGAAAGAGTCGCGCGATTTCCCGGCGTGACCAGGCGCGAAGTGAACTCGGCCGACAGGATACGTCGTCCAATAAGATGCGGAGCGACTGTCCGCACCACGGTTTCCACTTCCGGCAATTCCGGCACGTTATGGAACGTCGAGCAGAATATCGTCGCCCTCGATCTTGACCGGGAAGGTCGGGACGATGACGTCGGGGTCGAAATCGTTGACCCCGGTGCGGCAATCGTATTCCCAGGAGTGCCAGGGACACACCAGCGTGGATCCGAGCAGGACGCCCTCGCCCAGCGGTCCGCCGGCGTGCGGGCAGATGCCGTCGAGCGCGTACAGGTCGCCGTCCACATTGCAGATGGCGTAGGAGTTCTCACCCACATCGGCCTGCATGACGGACCCCGGCGGGAGCTCGGAAATCGTACCCACTTTCACAAGAGCCATGCAGTCATTGTCTCATTCCGCCTGTTCTTCGAGTGGCCGCTTGTGCTTGGGTTTCTTGCGGCTGGTCTTGGGAAGGATGGCATGGGACGGTTTGACCGCGCCAATCCGCTCCCGCGCGATGGCGCGAACCTCCTTTTTCTGGTCGAATTTGGTTTCCTTCGGTTTCATACGCGCGTATGTGTTAGACTCAGTGTACAAGGAGGCCGTATGGGTTTAAAGTCGATCGGCCTGCCTGAGCTAGTGGTCATCCTGGTTGTCGCCGTGCTTCTATTTGGAGGCAAGAAGATTCCCGAGGTTGCCAAAGGTTTGGGTGAAGGCATTCGCAACTTCAAGTCCGCCTTGAAGGGCGACGAACATCCCCCCGACGACAAGAAGCAGGCGTAAGGCTTCCTGGCGCGGCTCGCAGGTTGAGCCGGCGCCTGACTCGGAATCAGAAACAAAAACCCCGCGCCAGCCAAGATAAGCCGCGCGGGGTTTTCCTGTTTTGAGACTCCGCTACTTCTTCTTGGGCGGGACGATGGCGTCCTTCACCGCCTTGGCCACGCGGAACTTTACCACTTTCTTGGCCGGAATCTTGATGGCTTCCCCGGTAGCCGGATTGCGGCCCATGCGAGCCTTGCGGTCCACCCGCACCAGCCGGCCGATGCCGGGCAACACGCTCACGCCGCTCTTCTTGGTCTCGCGTACCAACAATTCGGCGTAGGCGATCGTGAAGGACTTCGCGACTTTGTTCGGCACGCCCACTGCGGCGGCCAACTCTTTTACCATTTGCGATTGGGTCATCTTTGCTGCTGCCATGATTCTCCTTGAGGTTCTCCTGTGAAAAACCTGATTTCTCCCTTGACGTTGATTGAGCGAAACCCGCGCCAGTATTGGGCGGGACCGCATTGTACCTAATGCATCATAAGGGATTGGAAGACCCCATGTAAAGGGAAAATTGCACGGAAACCCCATTTTTAGCGGGTTTTTTCCGTGTAGCCTTTCGGCTCAACTGTATGGCTTGACCATACAATTCAACCGGTTCGGCGCCCAACTCGGAGTGTGGTACCTTGCTAACAAAGGGCAAAGAGAAGGCGAATGGCCGGGTGGCAACAACAGTTGGAGACACTGCGAGCGCGCGTCGCGCAGGTAGCCGCCGATTGCGACCGGAAGTATGCGTCGCCACGCCCCGTAGGCAGGCAAGGGGCGGAAGCCCTCCCAGGAGAGGATGTCGAAACCGCGTTTGGCCGGCACTTCGAGACAGAAAAGCTGTACCCGGCGCACCGGCGTCACGGGAGCGCGGACATCGGCGCGCTGAGCGATCTCCCCGCCGATCTGCTGGGCACGCTCTCGGGCGGAACGATTCCGGCGGCGGGTCCGGAGCAGTGGGCCTTTCTCGACACCGAGACCACGGGGCTGGCGGGAGGCCCCTCAGGCTCCGGCTTGGGTACGTGCGCGTTCCTGGTGGGGGTGGGGCGCATCACCCCCGATGGCTTCCGGGTGCGCCAGTTCTTCATGCGCGATCACAGCGAGGAAGCCAGCCTCCTGGATGCGCTGGCGCGGCATTTGCAGACGTTCCGCGTGATGATCACCTACAACGGACGGGCTTTCGACCAGCCCCTGCTCGAAGCCCGGTACCGCTGGAACCGCGCTGGTCCTCCGTTTGCGCGGATGCAGCATCTGGATCTGCTGTATGGAGCGCGGAGACTCTGGAAGCTGCGTTTTGAAAGCTGCCGGCTGGTGGATTTGGAAAACCAGGTGCTGGGCGTGGAGCGCGAAGGCGACATTCCCGGCGCGCTGATTCCCTACGTCTATTTTGAATACCTGCGCACGGGCCTGGCGCGGCGATTGCTGCCGGTATTCGAACACAACGCCATCGACATTCTGACGCTGGCGTGCCTGACGGGCATAGTGCCCGAGGCGTTCCACGACCCCGCGAGGCAAAAGCTCCGCCACGCGAGCGAGATGACCGGCCTGGCCGGCTGGTTGCGCGCGGCTGGCGATCCGGAGGGGGCGCGAGCGCTGCTGCGGCGGGCGATCTCCACGCAAGGCGGCGCGCATCTGCCCGAGGAACTTCTGTTTCGCGCAATGTGGGATCTCGGGCAACTGGAGCGCAAACTCGACGCCAGGGAAGCGGCGCTCGAGATCTGGGAGCAGCTTGCAGTTCCATCCAGCCCTTTCCGCGTGCGTGCGATCGAAGAGTTGGCCAAGCATTACGAGCATCGCGCCAAAGACCGTCAAAAGGCCCTGGAATGGACGCTCGCGGCGCGCGCGATTGAAGACTCCCCGGAATTGGCGCGCCGCGAGTTACGCCTCTCTCGAAAGCCCCAAAAGAAGACGCGGCGGAGTTAGCCCGCACAGGGCCGCAGGCTCCGTTGTGCGGGCGAGTTTCCCGTAGTACTGCGAAGCCGCCCGCCGTGCTGTAGCTTAGGATTATGCACCGTCTGCTGGTCCTTCTGGCCGTTCCCCTGTGGGCGCAGACGCCCCAGGACCGCCAGCTCAATCTCGATTCCTTCGAGAAGGTCTGGACCACCATCCGCGACAAGCACTGGGAGAAAAACCCGGGAGGCCTGGATTGGCAGGCGATTCATGCGGAATTCCGGCCCAAGGTGGAGCAGGCGAAAAACATCGATGAAGTTCGCGGCCTGCTGAAGGAGATGCTCAGCCGGCTGCATCAGACCCACTTCGGAATTTTTCCGGCGACGGTTTATGAAGAAGTAGGAGCTGTGGGAGATTTGGACGCGGTGGGCGACGGCTCGACAGGCATCGACCTTCGAGTGCTGGACGGGCAGGCGGTGGTTACGCGGGTCGATCCCGGATCTCCCGCGGAGCGCGCGGGAGTGAAGCCGGGCTGGGCGGTGGAACTCGCCAATGGCGTGAATCTCCAGGCGGCGGCGAGCGCGCTGGCGGCGGACCCTTCCATTCCCGAGATTATCTCCACGCGGGCGTTGCTGGGGCGCATCGGCGGGCCGGTTGGGGGAAAGGCGCAAATCACGTTTCTGGACGGCGCGGGAGCGGAGGCGAAGCGGGAGCTCGATCTGGCCGCTCCGCGAGGCCGGATGTCAAGCTTCGGCAACCTGCCGGAGACGCCGGTCTGGTTCGAGTCCAAGCTTATCGACGCCGCCGGCGCCGGGAGAATCGGTGCGGCTGGCTACGTTCGCTTCAACTATTTCCTAGATCTCCAGCGCGTGATGGAGAGCTTCGGAGGCGCGGTCAAGGCGTGCCAGGATTGTGCCGGCATGATCATCGACCTGCGCGGCAATCCGGGCGGCATCGGCGCCATGGCCATGGGCATGGCCGGCTATTTCCTGGACATGCCGGGGTTGCGGCTGGGTACGATGTACATGCGCGATGCGCAACTCAATTTCGCGGTAAATCCGCGCTTCCCCAGCTTCGCGGGGCCGGTGGCGATTTTGCTGGACGCCTGCTCGGCCTCGACCTCGGAGATTTTCGCGGGCGGGTTGCAGGATTTGCATCGGGCGCGGATCTTCGGGACCAGAAGCGCCGCGGCGGCGCTGCCCTCTGTGATCGAGCGGCTGCCCAACGGCGATGGCTTCCAGTACGCCGTGGGCAACTACGTGTCCGAGGGCGGAAAGCCGCTGGAGGGCGAGGGCGTCAAGCCCGATGTCGAGGTCAGGCTTACGCGCGCCGCGCTGCTCGACGGGCGCGACGCGGTTGTGGACGCGGCGCTGAGTTGGATCGAAAAAGACGGGACCGGAAAGGCGGCAAAATGAATCGCGAAAGACTGGAGAGACGACTGGTGCTGGGCGCGCTCGCTGTGGCCGCCATCTTCCTGCCGGCTGGGCCCGCGCTCAGCGCGGATGCGCCCACGCCGGAGGCCATTCTCGATCGCTTCGTCGAAGTGACCGGCGGCCAGGCCGCCTATGAGAAGCGGAAGACCGAAGTGGTTCATGGAACCGTCGAGTTCGCCGCCGTGGGTCTGAAGGGGACCATGGTGGAGTACTTCGAGGAGCCCGGCAAATTCTATATGGCCATGGATCTGGCGGGAATCGGTACGATCGAATCCGGTCTGACCGGCGGCGTGGCCTGGGAGAACAGCGTGCTTCAGGGCCCGCGCCTCAAGACCGGCGCGGAAAAAGCGCAGGCTGTTCGCGAGGCGGACATGAACAATTTCTCGCACTGGCGCGAGGTTTACCCCAAGGCCGAAAGCGCGGGCGAGGAGGTGGTGGACGGGGAACCCTGCTACAAGGTGGTGCTGACGCCGGCGGAGGGCAAGCCCGAGACCATGTATTTCGAAAAGAAGTCCGGCCTGATGCGCAAGACCGCGTTGGTTGCCGCCAGCCAGTTGGGAGACATCGCGGCCGAGTCGATTTCCGCCGAATACCGGCGCTTTGAGGATATTCTGGCGCCGGCCAAGATCACAGAGAAAGTGGCGGGGCAGGAGTTCACCATCACCGTCGACAGCATGCAGGCCAACCAGGAGATCCCGGCGGAGAAATTCGCGTTGCCGGATGAGGTCAAGGCTCTGCTGGCCAGGCAGAAAAACTAGCCGTCGTGCTCTTCTTTGGGGGGCTCCGCCTGGCGGTAGAACTTGGTCCGGCAACTGCGGCAGCGAAACGGCATCCGCCCGAAGAGAGCGAAGAAAAACGCGGTCAGTCCCTCGCCCCGTGAACGGCGCACATCTGTCGAGCCGCACTTGGGGCAAAACAAACTGTGGGGGTCTGGTTCGTGTTGCTGGCTCATCGTCCCTATATCATTTGGAGAATAGCACGGCTTGAAACTGGCATTTCCCACAGTTCCGAGCTATAAAGGAATAAGGTGCGTTCCCTGCGTGACGTTTTTCGGGTTGTGGCACGCCGAACCGGCTGGCTCGCCGGCGTGGTCGTGGCCTTGGCGTACGCGTGGATGGCCTTCCGCGGGCCTCAAGGCATCCAGTCCCTGATCGAAAAGCACAGCGAAATCCGCGAGCTCGAGGAGCAGAACGCGGTCGTCGTCCGGCAGAACCAGGCCCTGCGCGACCGAATCCTGCGGCTGGAGCAGAGCGATAGCGAGCAGGAACTGGAAATTCGCAAGCAGTTAAAGCTGCTCCGGCCGGGCGAGACGACCTTTCTTCTTCCCGAGCCGCCCAAAAGCTCCGAGACAACCCCGCCGCCCATCCGGTGAAGTGAGCGGGCCGAGGTCCTCACTCGGCGATCTCGCGCAGCGTAGCGAAAAACTCGGGGAAAGACACGCCCGCCGATTCGGCGCCTTCAATCGGGCACGGGCCATCGGCGGCCAAGGCGGCCACGGCGAAGGCCATGGCGATGCGGTGGTCGCCCGCGGAATCGAGCTCGGCCGCGTGGAATTTCTGGCCTCCGGCGACGTGAAAACCGTCGGCGGTGGTTTCGATGGCGACGCCCATGCGCTTGAAATTGGCTTCGAGCGCGGCGATGCGGTCGGTCTCCTTGACGCGCAGCTCGGAGGCGTCGCGCACGGTCAAGCCCCCGGTAGCCGCGCCCAGCACGGCCAGCGCCGGAATCTCGTCGATCAGCGCGGCGGTCAGCGGGCCGTCGATGGAGCCGCGGTGCAGGCGCGAGGCGCGTACGCGCAGGTCGCCGATCGGCTCGCCCGCGGTCTGGCGCAGATCCAGCACCTTAATGGAGGCTCCGATCGACACCAGGAAGTCGAGCAGCGCCGAGCGCGTGGGATTGAGCCCCACGCCGTGAATCACCAGATCGGCGTCCTTCATGAGCAGCGCGGCCGCCAGGAAGAAGCAGGCCGAAGACAGATCGCCGGGAACGAACAGCTCGCGGCCCGTAAGGCGCGCGCCGGAGCGCAGCGTGATCACGCGCTTTGCAGCGGAGATGTCCGCGCCGAACTCGCGCAACGCGATTTCGGTGTGGTCCCGCGTGCGCACCGGCTCGCGGACAATGGTGTCGCCCTGGGCGAACAAGCCCGCCAGCAGGACGCAGCTCTTCACCTGGGCGCTGGCCACCGGCAGCAAGTAGTCGATGCCGTGAAGCTGCCGGCCGTGGATGGTGAGCGGCGGGTGGGTTCCGTCGCGTGCGTCGCCCCCACTTCCTTCGATCAAGGCGCCCATCTGCGTGAGCGGTTTGATGACGCGGGCCATGGGGCGGCGGGAAAGCGATTCGTCGCCGCCGATCGAGGAGGTGAACGGCTGCGCCGCCAAAATGCCGCTCAGCATGCGGATGGTCGATCCCGAATTTCCCGCGTCGAGCTGGCCGGAAGGTTCCCTCAGCGCGCCGCCGTGGATCACGAGGCGGTTCTCGGCGTCCCTTTCGATGCGCGCGCCCAGCGCCGCCATGCAATCGAGCGTCGACTGGCAGTCCGCGCCGGTGGAATAATTCGCGATCGTGCTCACGCCCTCCGCGATCGACGCCAGCATGCCATAGCGATGGGAAATGGATTTGTCGCCGGGCAGCGTCACTATCCCGTGGATAGCTTTCGCCGGGGAAACGATTTCACGCATGAAGATCTAGTGTAGCGTGGAGCAATCGCTAATCCGAAATCACAGCGATGACTTCGCAGGAGATCAGGGCCCCGTAGGGCTGGTCCTCGTCCTTGAAGGTGTGGCGGGCGGGTCGCGAGTGCGGATCGGGGAACATGGCGATCCATTCGCGGTTCAGGTGGTCGCGGTCGTCCCTATTCTTCATCCACACGTTGATCTTGACGATGTCTTCCGGCGTCGCACCGCCGGCCTCGAGCACGCGCCGGATGTTCGCGAACATCAGCGCGCATTGGCCCGCGATATCGGGAGCCAGCTTGCCGGTCCGCGGATCTTTGCCGTATACGCCGCCGGTCATCAGCACCGGACCCACGCGGCAGGCGTTGGGGATGGGATGAGTGTGTTCGAGGCCGGGAACCTCGATGCTGCGCCGTTTGCTCATGCGCATTCCATCATAGCGAGTACAAGAATCGGCTGGTGCGACTTGACTCTCTTGTCCGAACATGAGAGTCTCGGCAGAGAATTGGAGCTCACCATGAAATCCCGCTTGATGACCGCGGCGCTATTGTTGACCGCATTGTTTACGGCGGGGGCCGCCCTGGCCGCGCCGCCCAACCTCAACGATCCCACCGGCTCGCAGGGCCTGATGATGATCGACAAGCTGGGCCGCCAGATCCGCTTCTTCGACCCGGCCACGCTCAAGGAGATCGCCCATTTCGAAGTCGGCACCGCGCCGCACGATTTCGCCATCTCGGCCGACCACAAAACCGCCTACGTTCCGATCTACGGCGATGGCATCTACGGCAAGAATCCCAACCCCGGGAACACGATCGCGATCATCGACCTTGTGAACAAGAAGGTCGCGGGCAGCATCGATGTCTCGCCGTACCAGGCGCCGCACGGCATCCAGATCGACGCCTCGGGAAAGATTTACGTCACTTGCGACTTGAGCCGCAAGCTGCTGGTGATCGATCCCCAAAAGAGATCGATCGAGGCCGCCATCGATACCGAAGGCACGGGGCACTGGGTGGCCGTGCTCCCGGACGCGAGCAAGGCGTACGTCGCCAACAAAAACGACAAGCTGTTCGTCAGCGTGATCGATCTGAAGGCGCGCAAGATCGTTAGCCGCGTGCCCACGCCCGGCGGAACGCAGGGAATCGTTGCGTCGCTGGACGGCAAGCACGTGATTGTGGCCGATAATGGAGCGCCGCAAGTGCTGGTGATCGATACCAAAACGGATATGGTGGTGGACAAGATCATGCTGGAAGGCGGAATGCGAGGGGCCTACAAGCCGTACTTCACGCCGGATGGATCGAAGCTGGTGGTTTGCAGCGAAAGTCCGGCGATGGTCAACATCATCGACGCCAAAAACCTGCACGCCAAACAGACTGTGCTTATGGTGGGCAAAGATCCCATGGGTTTCGCGGCTTCCGCCGACGGCAAAACTCTGCTGGTGGCCAATCACGGCGACGGCACTGTTTCGGTGATCGACTTGAAGGCGGGCCGGGTGGTGAACACGTTTACCGCGGGCACGGGCATCGAGACGCTGACGTATTTTTGATCGGATGGACATAGGCAGGCCACAAAAGACGATGGCCCGCCCCACATGGGCACACGTATCCCAAGGAAGGGTTGTCGAAAATTCGTTGCGGCGGTTGGGGCTTCGGACTTATCGCCGTGCGTGCCAACCGCCAATGATTTGAGCCGTCTCTGACGGACTTTCTTGGAAGCGCTGGATGGCGCTCCGTCTGCCCGCTTCAAATACCAACTCTCTGATGTCCGGCGACGCCACAAGCCGCCGGATTTATAAGGATCGATCCCTAAATTCTTCCGCCGGACGAATGACCGCCCAGCGAAAGTTCAGTACCACCTCAAAACACAACGCTCCGTGCACGGAGTAACCTTACGATTCGAGCATAAGGGGCGAGTGCCGCGCCGAGACAGTGCGGAAGCGCCAAGTCATGAGAACGACTGGCGAAATAAATTTCCAATTGTGTGATGGGCTTTACGGCGCGATCACCTTGACCACGAAGTAGGTGATCGACTTGGGCACTTCCTTGAACCAGTGAGGCGTGCCCGCGGGGATCACCATGGAATCGCCCTTGGCGAGGTGGTGGGTTTCGCCGCCTTCAATACTTGTGCCCAGCATCTGGCCGGGACCCTTCTGCTTTCCGCCGACCATGGTCCCTCCGGTAACGATGGTGGCTTCGCCGTCGGTGACGTAGAAGATGTCGGTCTCCTTTTCGTGCACCTCCACTTGGCCGGCCGCTTCGCGGTGTCCGCCCTGGACCGCTAAATCCGATTGCTTCACCATCACGGTGCCCTTGGCCAGCGCGGCGGCCACCTTGCCCGAGTCGAAGTAGCTAACGGGCTTGTCGCCCGCTCCGGTCATCATAACCGCTGCGGCGAACAGCGTTGCGAATAGAACCACAAACTTCATTTGAGTCTTCCCTCCACCCACAAGAGTGTATCATCAAGATTCGATGCGGGACCCCGCCGTCCAATCTCCGCCCGCGCCGGCGCCGCCCGGCCAGCTAGCCACTCGCGTCCGCCACTGGGTAATGGTTTTCGCGGTCGCGCTGGCGGTCATCACCTACATCGATCGCGTGGCGATCTCCTGGGCGGCGCCGTATATCCAGCACGATCTCAATCTCGACTCGGCGCAGATGGGATGGGTGTTCGCGGCCTTCACCTGGGCCTATGCGATTTTCGAGATACCGGGAGGGTTTCTGGGAGACTGGATCGGACCGCGCAAGGTCTTGATCCGCGTGGTGCTGTGGTGGTCCTTCTTCACGGCGGCGACGGGTTGGGCTCGCGGCCTAACCACGCTCACCGTTACGCGATTCCTATTCGGCGCGGGAGAAGCCGGGTGCTTTCCCAACATCACCAAAATATTTTCCGTGTGGCTGCCCGCCAAGGAAAAAGTGCGCGGGCAGGGCATTGTGTGGATGGCCGCGCGATGGGGCGGCGCGTTCACTCCGCCTCTGGTCAGTTTCGTGATCCTGCGCGTCGGCTGGCGTCACGCCTTCGAGTTGTTCGGGCTGATCGGCCCGGTGTGGGCGATCCTGTTTTACCTGTGGTTCCGCGATAATCCCATGGACCATCGCGGATTGAATCAGGCCGAGCGCGATCTGGTCAGCTCCAGCTCCAAGCTGGCGCCCGGACACTCGGATGTTCCATGGCTAAAGTTTCTTACGTCAGGACGCGTGTGGCTTCTGTGCTGGCAATATTTTTGCCTGACCTACGGCTGGTACTTCTATGTCACCTGGCTGCCGACGTATCTGCGAAACGGGCGGCACCTGGAAATCGCTTCCTCGGCGATGCTGAGTGTGCTGCCTCTGTTTCTGGGGGGCTTGGCGAACCCCATCAGCGTGTTTCTGGGAGAAAGGCTGACGAGGTGGACTCACGACGTCGCACGCACGCGGCGCATCATCTCCTGTTCCGGATTCGCGGGCGCGTGCTTGTCTCTGTTTGGCTCCACGATGGTTGAGAATCCCGTGCTGGCGGTGCTGGCCATCGCCATGGCGAGCTTCTGTGGCGACCTGACGATGCCGCACGCCTGGGCGGCGACCATGGACATGGGCGGCCGATACTCCGGGACCCTTTCCGGAGCGATGAACTCGTGGGGGAATTTGGGCGGGGCGATTTCGCCGATGGTGATCGGCTACGTGCTCCAGTGGACCGGCAGCAACTGGAACCTGACGTTCTACGTTGCCTCCGCCGTGTACGCCTGCGGCATCCTGTGCTGGCTGTTTCTGGATTCGACGACGCCGATTGAGGGAGTAGAAGCGTAGGCGTTAACCGCTCCCTCTGGTCGCGGCTCGGTAAGTGTAGATTCTACTCCGAGACCAATGGTCGGTAATGTAATGGAAGAACTCACGGGTTTGTTGGTTTGAGAGCGAGTTCAAAGCCGAGGTCTGAGGCGGTGATTTTAAGGCGATTAATGCGAGAGGCGTGGTAGCGCTTTTCGTAGGCTTCGGCTCCTTCATCCACGTAGGCCTGCCCCCAACGGAGCAGGCGATAAATCAGTATGCCTAATTTTCTAGCCGTGGCAAAGGCTGCGACATCGGGTCCCAGGCGTCGGGCGGTTTGGCGAAAAAAAGCTCCGAGGGCGGTTTGACTGTGGCGCAACGATAGCGCTGCCGAGCGAAGTGCAGCCGACACACGACTGCTGGCGCTGCCGCGCTTCTTCTTTTTGAGCGCCTTGCCTCCGCTGAAGCCACCCCTGGGAACCAGCGTCGCGTGGGAGACGAAATGGCTCTCCGTCGGAAAGCAACTCAGGTCGGAACCATATTCAGTAAGCACACACTGAACCACCCCAACTCCTACGGCGTCGATGGCCGTGAGATCGACCCCGCTCATCCGGTAGAAAGCCTCGCGCATCGGTTCTTCGCCGCGTTGGCGGATCATTTTTGCTTTATTGGTGTTTTTCAGCTGGGGTGGTTGCTTCCCCTCATAATCGGCTCGCTCCATCTCCCGCAGCCGCCGCAGAGTCTCTTTGTCGTATTCCTGCATCGTTTCGCCTATGGCATCGTACATCTTCAGACTCTGCTTTAGGCTGAACAGATGATCCTCTCGCCAATGCCCGCTTAACTGTTCGGCGATTTCTTCCACGCTCTTGCGGCAACCGGGTTCCCGCAACCTCGCCAACACGGCAGGGTTCCGCTCTCCTACTACGATTGCCCGGATGATCGCCATACCCGTTGCGCCCTGGATGTCGGAGACCGCCCGGTGCACCCTTACATTCATCTGGTCCAGACTCTTCTGCATTCGTCGGAGCCAGTCTGCCCGCTCCGCTGCAAGCGTGTTTCTGTCGCGTACCAGAGTCCGCAACATGCACACCTGCTCAACCGGCCGGAACGAGCCTCGAAGCAGCCCACAGCTGTGCAGCCGCTGAATCCACTTGCAGTCTACCCGGTCCGTCTTCTTTCGCCCCGGCACCTGCGCGAATTCCCGCGTGCTTACCAACAACACTTCGAATCCCTGGCGCTCCAGGAATTCGTGCACAGGAATCCAGTACACACCCGTGCTCTCCATCGCCACCGATTCCACCTTCCGCTCCCTCAACCATTGCGCCAGCTTGGCCAACTCTGGTGTTGTGGCTCCGACTTCCTCTACTTCCCGCTCCGAGCCCTCTATCGTTGGCCCACATACCCAGTGGCTTGTGCTCCCCAGATCGATCCCCGCCACGTTTCGTCGCAACACCGGGAAACCGTCGCCTTCCATCCCTCGATCCGAATCCTTCTCCTGACCTCGGTTTCGCTTCATTTGTCTCCTGCCTTCCCGAACACGAACGCCCAGGCTGGCTGATCGCAAAATCTACTCCAGGGGAGTGTCATCAAGACCTCGCCAATGTTCAATCGCCTTCCTGGAGCCAAGCTGAGCAAGGGGCATCACGCTCCAATGAAAAAAGGGCCTTAACTGCAGTCGTGTTCTTTTTGAAGCCTACCCCAACAAGCGCCCCGGTGCATCCGGTCTCTTACCGTTCAATCCGGCAATGCCGGAGGCCCCGCTGAGCCGTGACCAAAGGGAGCGGTTGCCTTTGACCGATTCAATCGTGACGCAGCGCGCTCATTGGATCGACCCGGGCCGCCCGGCGAGCGGGAAAGTAGCCGGCGATGAACCCGGCTGCGGCCAGCACCAGCACCGCGACGGCGATGGTGAACGGATCGTTGGGCTTCGTTCCGTATGCGAAGCTGTCCATCCACGCTGGCGCGAGAACACGATCGAGGACCCGGCTTAGGCTCAGCACCGCGGGAACTCCGATGGCAACTCCCGCGGCCGCGAGCAGCAGCGTCTCGCGCAGGACCATCCATGCGACGCCACCAGGGCGCGCTCCCAACGCCACGCGGATACCGATCTCATTGGTCCGCCGCGCTACCGCGTAAGCCATCACGCCGTAGATGCCGATGGCGGCGAGGATCAGAGCCAGCCCGCCGAAGACCGCCGCAAGTGAGGCCAACACTCGTTCCTGCGACATCCCGTCCTCGATCTGCTGCACTTCCGTGCGCACGTCGGTAATGGCCAAGTTCGAATCGACCGAGCGCACAACCTGACGAATCTGTTTCGCCACACTCGCTTCATCACCCGCGATCTTGAGTTCGAAGTTGACGCGCCCGGCGCGCGGCGCTTGGGGCATCGATTGGAGCAGGGCGTTGTACAAAGTAGGGTGGATCGGGTCGCGCAAACGCTCGAAACGCCAGTTCGCGCACACTCCCACGATCTGATACGTCACGTTGTCGGCGCCCTTGAAGGTCCTGCCGACGGCGTTCTCCTGCTGGAAAAAATTCCGCGCGAACTCCCGATTCACCACCACGGCAACCAAGGCGCTTGGACCACTGGATCGATCGTGTTCATCGATCGCACGCCCGTACAAAATCGGAATGCCCATGGTTTCAAAGAAGCGGGTTCCGACGTCGGTAGCACGCGCGTAGGAGTCGAAAGTCTGGACCGGCTCCTGGTTTCCGGTCGCGACAGCCGTGCCCGTGCGGCTGCCGGAGAATGTGGCGGATTGGACACCCGGTATCGCGCTGAGATGCTCCTGCAACTGTGTGAGCAATGCGCCAACTCGATCCACCGGGTAACGCAGGCGCGGCGGGTCGAGGGTAAACAATAAGACGCCTTCGGGTTTAAAGCCAAGGGGAGTGCCCCTCAAATTCGCGAAAGTCTTTACGCACAGCCCCGCGCCCGCCAACAGCAAAACGGATAAAGCGACTTGAAGCGCCACTAACAGCCGTCCGATACGCAGCTTCGAAAGACTCGCGGTGCCCCGGCTGCCTTCTTTCAACGCGTCGTTCACTTCAACTCGCCGGGACTGCCACACGGGCGCCAGGCTGAACAGAACTCCCGTCAGGAACGTGATCCCGATAGAAACCATGAGCACCCTTGGATCGAATGCGGTATCAAACGGGCTGGGCCGCCACGGTGTCGCGAGCAATGCAGGAATGCCGTTGCGAGTCCAATAGCCAAAGACCACGCCGGCGACACCCGCCATCGACGCCAGCAGCAGGCCTTCGGTCAAGAATTGGCGTACGATGCGCCAGCGCCCCGCTCCCAAAGCCAGCCTCAAACTGATCTCACGCTGCCGCGCGGCGGACTTCGCCAGCAGCAGATTCGCCACGTTCGCGCACGCGATCAACAGCACCAAGCCGGCCAGCGAGAACACAGACAGAAGCATCCGGTCATAGCGCTCCGTCAGATAATCCACGCCTCGGGCCGCCGATTGAAGGATGAAGCGGGGGCGTTTCGCGGGATCTTTCAGCATGGGGTCCAGCGGACCGGGGTTCGATGCGACTGCCGCCTGAAAGAGCGCCTCCAGTTCGCTTTGCGCCCGCGCGTCCGAAATGCCGGGCTTCAAGCGGCCCAGCATGGGTATCTGCCAAACTTTCTCCTCATCGAGATACGAACGTCCCGAAACCGCCACGCCAAGATTCAGCGGCGCCCAAATTTCGAAATTCGCGCCAGGCTCGATTCCGGTGAAGTATTCGGGATTCACGCCGATGATCGTCACGGGAACCTCATTCAGCGTGATGGTCTTGCCGATCACGGAAGGGCTGCGGGCAAACCTTCGGGTCCAATATTCGTAGCTGATCAGCGCGACTTGGCCTTCCGGTGTCCGCACGTCATTATCCGGTCCGATCACCCGGCCGATGACCGGGGAAACTTCCATGCCCCGATAGAAATCTCCCGAAACCAGAAAACAATTCACCGGCTCGGCGTTTCCATCCATTACCGCCGTGACGCGGCCGAGCTCCTTAAAAGCGAACAGAGCATCGAATACAGTGTTGTCGCGCCGGAATGCCTGGTACAAGGGAGGCGAGAATTCGGCGTGCATGTATGCTCTGTCCGGCGTCAGACGCTGCTCGTAGATGGTTCCGAACGTGGGTGAGACATAACCGAGGTTAGGCGCGGTCCAGCCGCCATCCGGTGCGGTCCACATCAGGAGCCGCAGCCGCTCCGGATGCTTCACCGAAATCGGCCGCAACAGCGTCGATTCGATCAGGGTGAAGATCGCGGTGTTCGCGCCGATGCCGATCGCGAGCGAGAGCACCGCCACAGCCGTGAATCCGGGGCTGCGCCGCAGCATCCGCAACGCGTAGCGGAGGTCTTGCGCGCAGTCCCGTAATAGTCGGATGCCCCAGGCGTCGCGGGATTCCTCGCGAATCTGATCGGGGCCGCCGAAATCGAGCCTCAGACTCCTGCTTACTTCGTCCGGAGGCATCCCCGCTTGCCGGTACTTTTCCGCCTGCTGCTCCTGATGAAAGCGCAACTCGTCGTCGAGCTCGGCCTCGATGGAGCGTCGGCGGAATAACGCGCGGAGCCGGTAGAGAATATCGCTTCCCATGCCGTCACCCCAGATCGAGCACGTGACCCACTGCCGCGGCGAGTTTGCGCCACGCGGTGGTCTCGGCTTCCAGTTGCTTGCGGCCCAGCCGCGTGAGCTCGTAATACTTCGCTCGCCGGTTGTTGCCCGTTACCGCCCAGTGGGCCTTAATCCATCCGCGGCGTTCCAGCCTGTGTAGGGCTGGATATAACGATCCTTGCTGCACCTGTACCGCTTCGCGGGAGATTTGGTGAAGCCGCTCCGAGATGGCCCAGCCATGGAACGGTTCGAGCGCCACGGTTTTCAGAATGAGCAGGTCCAGCGTCCCCTGCGGCAAGTCCAGCCGTTGGTTCATGCGTGTCTCCCCTAAAGCTTCTACAAGAGAGCAGTGTACAGCAGGACCTTGTCGAAGTGCAAGGGGAGAGCGGCGCCCGTGTCACCGGACACCCGAGGCAACCGTGAGGCGTTCGCGCAACTTCCGCTCAATCTCCTGTTCGGTTGCCTGCTGCGCCGGGGTGAGGTCCTCCAGCCGCACGCTGAGCGGCTCGGCGCGGTTATCCGGAAATACGTAGGCCGCGTCGGTATTCTCCTTCTGCTGCACCAGAACCTTGAAGACGTCCCAGGTGTAAAAGCTCTGCACCCAGGCTTGATAATCCTGAAGATCGGCGTCAATCAGATCGCCGCGCTCCGGCGGAGGCATTGCGAGAACGACGGGCGTGCCCGTCAGCAGAGTGTGCTGCGACCCGAAGAACACAGGGCGCAGCCCGGCGAGCCGGCCTTCTTCCACCACATGGCTGAAGTTCACGTCGGTGGTGATGTCGTTGAGCGTGGGCGAATGATACGGATCGGGCCGCTCGCGACGGGTTCCCGGACCGTAGGTGCGGAGGTGATCGAATTCGATGGGCGAGACTCCATCCCAGTTGGAGCCATAGTCGATGGTGACGACGTAACCGGCCTTCAGAATGCGGCCGGCCCCTTGAATGAAGCGGCCTTCGCCCAAGTTGATGTAGGCGGCGAAGCCCTTGTCGCCCCGGGCCAGCTCGTAGGCGTACGCGGGAATGTATTTGCGGACGTGCTCGGCCAATTCCGGGACCGCTTCGATGGGGACATAGATTTCGCGGAATTCGACGGAGTTGAGCTTGCCTGCGTAATCCGCGCCCGAGCTCAGCGCTTCCAGCAGCGCCACGAATCCGGAGCGGCTCAGATACACGGTGGTCTCGCGCTTGCGGCCGAAGAGCCTGGTTTGAATGGTGCGGTCTTCGCTCTTGAGACGGTCCTGCAACGGCCGGGGCAGATCCTTTTCGAGCTTGGTCCAGCTTGTGCGCGGCAGCACGGGCGCGACGAAAGCCACTTCCGCGGAACCGCTGGGAGACAGAACCACTTTGTGGACGCTGAAGGCGTCGGGAAGTTCGTTCGAAAGAACGATGCCCTTCAAGCTCCCGGCTGGGATGGTGGCGGTGGGGTCGGTGGCGTCGCCGGATCGGGCTTGGAAGCGCGCGCCGAAACGGGCGTTGCGCTGGCTCTGCTGCGCGCTCAATGCCGCGGAACGGTCATAGCAGGCGTACACGATCTGTTGCGCGAACTCGCGCCAGCTCCGTCCGGATTCATCGATCCCGCCCTCAATCGGCAGGTCGGAGACCTGGCCCACCCCGGCGCGGCGATCGGCATAGTTCAGAATGGACTCGGCAAGCGCTCCGTCGCCCGCGCCGAATTCGGCGATCGTGAAAGGCTCGTTGGCGGTGAGCGTTCCGGCTTTCCGCATTCCTTCCCACATGTCAAAAATATGCTGGGCGACCATTTGGCCGAAGTACGGCGCCAAAGCGTCGGGGAAGGTGCGGTAGTCCTGCGTGAAGCTGACCCGGCCGCTCGAATAGTAGCCAAGAGTGGGATGGAACAGCACCAGATCCTGATATTGGAGGAAAGACAGGAAGTATTCCTGGACCGCGGGCGCGGCTTCCGCAGCCACGCGGAGCTCGCGATGGATCTCCCAGGGGTTCAACAGTTCGCCGCGCGAAAACGGGAGGTCCGCGGCGCGCAGAATCGCATGAGCCGCCAACAGCGCCGTCGCCGCAATCGCGGCCTTGGCTTTGGGCATGAGTGTTACGACGTAATCGACAGGCAAAAGGTATCAGGGACTTGGGCGATACACTGAAAACACGGTGGTGACCCGAGCCCTGTGCGCCTTATTGCTGTTGTATTTAGCCGCGCCCGCCCAAAATGATCCGCTGGCGGCGGTGCAGGCGACCCTCGAAACCCTGTACCGGCATCGCAATGAGAATCCGGAGACGCGCGGCGCCACGGCCGATTTGACCTTGGCCAAGCATCAACTTCGCGATTGGGTGGAGCAGCGGCTTGTGAGATTCGACGCAGCCGGCAATGAGGACGCGATCAACCGCGAATTTCAGGACGCCCTCGCGAGCCTGCGTTGCCCCGACGGCTGCGTCAGCACCGCATTGGGTTTCGTCGATCCGGTTCGCCTGCACCGCAAAGGCGACTTTCTGACCGTTCAAACCAGCGTCGGCATTCGGTGCGGCTATGACGATTCCGCTTACGTGTATCAGTGGATCGGCAACGCCTGGCGCCGCATCTTTGAAACCGAGCAGGATGTTTATACCAAGACGGCCTATCGTCCGCAGACCATTTACGCGGTCCAGATTTCCTCGCCGGATGCGAGCGGCAACCGATTGGCGCTGACCTTGGGATCGCGGCCAGGTTGCTCGGGGGCTTTCCAGCCGCTGTATTACAGGATCTGGACTTTGGGAAAGGCGCCGGGTTCTACACCAAAGCTGCTGCTGGACGCCGCCGAAACCGCCTATGTGGGCGATTATCCGCCCGTGAAGGGAACCGTCTCGGCTGGGGATGCGCGCATCGAATTCACAGCCGGAGGCACAGGCTACGGATCGAGTCATCAGGCCGTGCGCCATTTTGAACTGCGAGGGAACGCCGTGAAGCAGGTGGATCCAATCGCGCCTACGCCTCGCGATTTCGTGGAGGAGTGGCTCAGCGCGCCGTGGAAGCAGAGCGCGAAAGAAAGCGCCAACCCATCCGAATCACCGAGCCTCGAAATCTGGCATCGTAAGTTGCATCGAGACGACGGCATAGGCGATTTCCCCGACCCTCCGCTCCAGTGTGCGAGCGATCCGGAGTTGTGGCAGATCGGGATCCGGCTGCACGGTGTGTCCACTGAAACCTTCTATCTGGTCCGGTGGCGGCAGCCGGATCGCTTCACGATGTCGGCCATCGCCGAGCATCCTCTGTGCGAGTAAGTTATTGCGAACTTGCCGGCGTCGCCACCGGCGCGGCCGGTACGTCGTGCGTTCCGCCTAACACGGCTTGGGTTCTCCTGGTCAGCGAATCGAAGATCTCGAGCGTTCCAATCAGCGTGCAGGCGGCGGGTTGCATCGCGGTCGAGCCCACAGCGACGACTCCGGGAATGGCGATGACCGCGCGGATCTCGGTGCGCGCATCCAGAGCGAGGTTCAGGTCGGCATCGGAGAAGAGATCGAAGGGCTGAGATTGGCCCGGATTCACGTTGACGCTGATGGTTTTGAGAACCTTGCCCGCGCCATCGATAAACGCCAACGTGGCCGGGCAAATCATCCCTACCGCGGGCGCAAGCACGCCTGGATTCAGGACATTCAAGCGGGCCGTTTGTCCTTCGGCCAGACCGATCATGCCGGTGGTGCGCAGCACTTGGGCCGGCGCTGTGGTGGACTGCGCGAAAACTGCCGCGGAGGCCATCGTAAAGACACAAATCCTCTGTGCGAATCGAAACATGGTTTCACTCCTATGGGCGAGAAATTCTAACTGCGCCGGACGATATTGTTTGTTTCGTCCGGTCCTGTTTCTCAAAACCCCGAGTGGGGAAAAAGTTTTCGCCCACGTGTAAAAAAGTGTGTGCGAATATCAGCGCGCGGTCAAGCCGCCATCGACGGGCAGCGCGAGCCCCGTGATGAACGACGCTTGCGGCGAACACAACCACAGCACGGCCGCCGCCGCTTCCCCGGGAGTTCCGATGCGGCCCATCGGATGGAAGCCGTCGACGGCGGCGCTCTCCATGCCTTTAAAGAATCGATCCGCCATGGCCGTGCGGATCACCGCGGGACAGACCGCGTTTACGCGCAGTCCTTTGGCGGCGTATTCCATCGCCACGGTCTTGGTCAGCCCGATCACGCCGTGCTTGCTGGCGTGATAAGCGACGCCGCCGACTCCGCCGATCAATCCCGCTACAGAAGAAATATTGACAATCGCGCTCCCGGGTTGTTTTAGAAGATGCGGGACCTCGTACTTCATCGACAGGAACACACCCTTGAGGTTGATGTCGATGACCTGGTCCCAGACGTTCGATGGAGTAATCGGTGACCGGCACGAAAGGCGTGCCCTCGATGCCGGCGTTGTTGATGGCGAAGTCCAACCGCTGCCAGCGGCCGACCGCCGCTTGAAGCAGCGCTTGCACCTGCTCCGGCACGGAGACGTTGGTCTCGACAAAATGGGCTTCGCCGCCCTGCTGCTCGATCAGGCGCACAGTCTCCTGGCCTTCAGCGATGCGCCTGGCGCCCAAGGCCACGCGCGCTCCCTCGGCCGCGAAGGCCAGAGCCGTCGCGCGCCCGATCCCGGAGCTTCCGCCCGTGATCAATACCACCTTGCCTTCGAACGGCCTGCCTTCAAATGTTTTGCTCACGATTATTCAGGCGCGAAGCCGGGTAACGATTGAGGGTATCACGCCTTTTCTGCACCCAGAGCCTTCCGGACCCACAGCAGCAGCAGGGCCGAAGCCAGCGAACAGGCGGCCAGATACAGCAGCCCGGGCCCGAAGCTCCCGGTGCGGTCGCTGAACAGTCCCAACAGGTACGGGCCGAGGAACCCTCCCAGATTCCCGAACGAATTGATCAGGCCCAGGCTCGCGGCCGCGGCGACCCGCCCCAGAAAGACATTCGGCAAGGGCCAGAATCCGGCATGCGCGGAATAGAACCCGATGGTGGCAATGGACAGCATCACCACGCTGGCTCCCATCTGGCCCCGCAAGGTTGTGAAGAAGCACGCGGCCAACGCGGCCGCCGAGAGCAGTCTGGGAATCGCCGTGTGCCAGATACGCTCCCCGGTTTTATCGGAGTGCCAGCCCACCAGCAGCATCGCCGGAAGCGAGCATAACGACGGGATCGCCGCAATTAAGCTCACGCTCGAAACATCCGGCATTGAAACATTTAGAGACGAAAGTCGCTGCACCATCTTGGGCAGCCACAGGCTGACTCCGTAGGTCGCGTTCAGCGCCAAGAACAGGACCGCGGAGAGCAGCAGCACCCGCGTATCGGCCAGCGCCCGCAGCGCCGGAATCCATCCGGGCGCGTGTTCGTTCTTCGCCGCCTGTTCCTTTTCGAGCTCGCCCACCAGCCAATCGCGCTCGTCCGGAGGCAGCCACTTGGCGTCTTGTGGACGCTCGGTCAGGTAAAACAGCGTCACAATACCCATTAAAAGGGCCGGAAGGCCCTCGAGCAGCAGCAACCAGCGCCAGCCCCCCAGGCCCAGCCAGTGCATCTTCAGCAGTACCGCGGCCAGAGGCCCGCCCAATACCTGCGAGGCGGGAATCCCCGCGAAGAACATAGCCACCGCCTTGCCGCGATCCTCGGGACGATACCAGTGGCTCAAATACACCAGCACTCCGGGCACGAACCCGGCTTCGGCGACGCCCAGGAAAAAGCGGATCGTGTAAAACTGCGGAGCAGTGTGAATCAGTCCCGTGAGGGAGGCCAGCACGCCCCAGCTAATGAGAATCCGCGCGATCCATTTGCGCGCACTCCACAGCTCCGCCAGAATACCTCCCGGCACTTCCAGCAGGAAATAGCCCACGAAAAAGATGCCGCCGCCCAAGCCGAAGACCGCATCGGAGAATCCCAGCTCCTGGGTCATCTGAAGGCCCGCCGAGCTGACGTTGACGCGGTCCAGATAAGACACAATGTAGAGCAGGAGAATGAAGGGCATCAGACGGCGGTCTACTCGCCGCCGAGCGCGCTCCGCCACGCCGGCCTGCTGTGCGAGGTTAGTGCGCATTGTGTTTAGAATAGCTCGGAGGATCATTATGCGAACAGGTGTCCTGACGATTGCGGCGATGTTGCTGGCGGCATCCGCTTCGGCGTTTCAACAGGGTTCTCAACCGGGCGGGTGCGCCGGCGCGCGAGATTTGCGGCTGACCAATGGCCGCATCGTCACCATGGACGCGCGCAACACCATCGTCAACGAAGTGACGATTCAAGATGGCCGCTTCGCCGCGGTGGGTCTGGCGCGCGATCTGAAGCTAAGCCCGTGCACCCGGACCATCAACCTGGGCGGCCGCACCGTGGTGCCGGGGCTGGTCGACAATCACAACCACATCGTGCTGCTGGGTCTGCGTCCGGGTCACGACGTTCGCCTGGAACTCGCCAGCTCGATTGCCCAGGTGCAGGCGGCGATCAAGGCGCGTGCCGCGGGCGTGCGCGCCGGCGAATTCATCACCGGCATGGGCGGCTGGAATCCCGCGCAATTCGCCGAAAAGCGCCTGCCCACGCTGGAGGAGCTGGACGCCGCCGATTCCAATCATCCCGTGATCGTGTATCAGGGCTTTACCGGCCCGGCCGCGACCAACTCGGCGGGTCGGGCATTTTTCACTTCCAAGGGAGTCGCGGTCAGCGCCACCGGCGCGATCGCGGCCAATGCTCCGTCGCTCGCCGCCTTGAACGCGTTGCGCGCCGCGCAGACCTTCGAGGATCAGAAGCGCGGCACGGCGGATGCGATGGCCTACGCCGTCAGCGTCGGCGTCACCACCAGCGTGGATATGGGAGCCTTCATCATCCCCGGCACGCCCGATATCCAGAGCTCCTTCACCTTCGACGGTCTCGCCAGCGCCAACCCCTTCACTATGTACGATGCGTATCTGGCGCTGCACCGCGAAGGCAAGATGACCTCGCGGCTGCGCGTTTTCTTTCTGAGCATGGACACGCGGCCCGACGTTCCCCTGCTCAGCGAGCGCGTGCGCAACGCCTTCCTCGATTTCGGCGACGATATGCTGCGCCTTTCCGGCATCGGCGAATTCGCCACACAGTGGCCTCTGTTCGGCCAGGTGACTCCGCCCACAAACTACGCCGCGGCTCTGAAGCTGGTGGCCAAGCACGGATGGCCGTTCCAGCAGCACAGCCTTTCGCTGGCCGAGGACAAGCTGACTGCGGCGACGTTTGAAGAGGTCAATCGCGAGAGTCCTATTGCCAACCTGCGTTGGTCTGTGGCACACGTTCCGCACATCGACCAGGAGACCGTGAACCGCTTCAAGGCGCTGGGCGCAGGCATCGCCGTGCATCCTTTCGAGTACCTGGCCGGCGGTCCCAACGCCGGTCCGCCCATGCGCATGATCCTCGACAGCGGCATCCACGTGGGCGCGGGTTCCGACGCGGCGCAAATCTCGACGCTCGATCCCTGGCCCATGATCTATTACATGGTCACCGGCAAGAATTCATCGGGAGCGCTGATCAACGATAAGCAACAGCTCACGCGCATGGAAGCGCTGCGGCTCTACACCGCCGAAAACGGCTGGTTCTTTCACGAAGAGGCGAGCCTGGGCACCATCGAAGCCGGCAAACTCGGCGACCTGGTCGCGCTCAGCGGCGATTATTTCGATGCGGCGAAGGTGCCAGACGAGGCCATCAAGGGTCTGAAGTCCGTGCTGACCGTAGTCGACGGCAGAGTGATGTACGATCAACTGCGTTGACGCCATGCGGACTCCGCAGCGCTATGCGATACTCGCAGGAGTATGTCTGCCGAAGAAGAACTTCAAGAACACGCGGAACACGCCAGGGAGCCGTTCGATAAAAAGGTAGCCGTCACGATGGCGATCATCGCCGCGCTGCTGGCGATCGTCTCCGTGCTGGGCCACATTCTTTCCACCGAGGAGCTGCTGGCGCAGCAAAAGGCCTCCGACCAGTGGGCTTTCTATCAAGCTAAGGACATCCGCCGGTACGATTCGGAAATCGCGCAGGATATGCTGAAGGCTCTCAAGGGCGCGGAAGTTGAGGAACGGCTCAAACATTACAGCGGGAACGCGGAGAAATACGATACGGACCGCAAGGGGATTCAGGGAGAGGCGGCGAAGTTGGAAGCCGAGAGGGACCACAAGGGCGCCCAGGCGCTGCACCTTGAAATCGGCGAAGTGTTCCTGGAAATCGGCATCGTGTTCGCCTCTCTGGCTATACTTTCCAAGCGTCCGATGGTGTGGTACACCTCGATGATCGCGGCCGTCGTGGGAGTGGGGCTCTCCCTCACCGCGCTGTTCGTTCCCTGACAGGCATTGGTCCAAAAGAAGTAGTTCTTGCAGCCACAGGGGAAAAAATTTCCGCCTGCCCGAGGCCGCCGTCCCCGCGCCTGCAATCAGTTAGCCGTGGTGGCACGCGAGTTGCACCCGGATTCCCGGAGGGCGAACATGAAGCTCACGTTGCCGGCAATCGTAACTGTGTTTGCAGGAGCATCGATTGCTCCTGCGCAAAATCAGCCTGCGCAAAATCAAAGGGACGCAACCGCACCCATCTATCACGTGACCGTAGTTGAACGCACGATCAAAGCGGTCAACTACTTCTATCGCTCCGGACCCACGCAAATCGACTTTCGCGGGACGGTCCTGATGCCCGAAGGCAAAGGCGGCGCGACGGTGGAGTCCCGCCAGGGCCGCACCGAGATCGACGCCACCCTGGAACATTTCAAACCGTCCCAGCAGTACGGCCGGGAATATCTGACTTACGTGCTGTGGGCCATTACTCCGGAGGGACGCCCGCACAACCTCGGCGAGATCGTGCCCGATCATTCCAACAAGGGCCACATTCGCGTGACCACCGACCTGCAAGCCTTCGCCATGATCGTCACAGCGGAGCCGTATTCCGCGGTGCGGCAGCCCGGCGACGTGGTGGTGCTGGAAAACCAGCTCCGCCCCGATACCGAGGGCAGCACCGAAACCGTCAACGCGAAGTATGAGCTGCTGCCGCGCGGCCAGTATACCTGGCGCGTCAGCGACAACCTGAACGCGGAGCTGGCCGGCGCGCCGAAGGTTTCCGAGCGCGAGTTCGAAACGCTGACCGAACTGTATCAGGCCGAGAACGCCGTGGGCGTGGCCGCGTCCGCGGGCGCGCGGCAGTATGCGCCGGAAACGCTGGCACAGGCGCAAAAGTTGTTGCAGGAGGCGCAACAGATGCACGCGGCCAAGGCGGAATCGCACCGGGTGATTGAGGTCGCGCGCCAGGCTTCGCAGACCGCGGAAGACGCTCGCCTGATCGCGGTGCAGCGGGAACAGCAGGACAAACTGCACGCGGCGCAGGCGGACGCCAGCGAGGCCCGCCAGGAAGCCGCCGCCGCGCAGCGCTCCGCCGAACAAACCGCGGAACAGACCAGGGAGCAAGCCGACGAGCAAGTGCGTCAGGCGAGGCAGGAAGCCGATGCGGCCGTGCAGCGCGCCAACGCTTTAGAGCAGCAGGCCGAGAGCGATCGCGCGGCCTTGGCTCAAGCTCAGAGCGAAGTCGCGGCGGCTCGAGCTCGGGCGCAGCAGGCGGAAATCGCCGCGGCGCAGCCCCGTCCCGATCCCGCTCGCGATGCGCAGCCGCATGGCGGCGCTGCGCGTGCGTCTTCTGGAGGATTTGAACGGCGTGCTGCCCGCCACCGACACGCCGCGCGGCTTGGTGGTCACAATCTCCGATGCCGACTTCAGCGGCGACTCCGTGCGCGGAGCGGCGGCCGAAAAGATCGCGCGCGTCACCGCCATCGTCGCCGGCCAGCCCGGGCTGCACGTCGGCGTGGAAGGCTACAGCGAGGGCGCGGCCAAACAGGCGGTATCGGAAAGCCGGGCCTCCGCCGTGCGCCGCGTGCTGACCAACAGCGGCCTGGCCGCCTCCGCGGTCTCCGCCAGCGGCCTGGGCGACGCGCGGCCCGTCGGGCCTCCGGGGCAAGAGGAAAACTCGCGAGTGGAAATCGTGATTTCCGGCGATCCCATCGGCACGCTGCCGTTCTGGGATCGCACCTATTCTCTGACCCGCTAAATTGAGGACCGCATGCAGAAGCAATCCGAGATCGAAGAACGAATCCTGGGCCTGATCATGGGCATCGGCATCGGAACCGTGATCGGCTTCCTTTTGCGCGCCTCCGAGCGCCGGGACGATTCCCACAACCCGGCGCCTCGGCCCACATGGGCTTTGAACGTCCGCTAATCCCGCTGCAATCGCCAACTGTACGCAGTCGAGCAAGGTCTCAGGAGCTAAGGAACGACTGATTCCCTTGCTTCAGCAGGCTTCTCTTTTCGCCTGGAATTCGCGGCGACCGGTTTATGGCTCCCGCGCGCGGGAATACCCGCGCGAATTTCGTGATCCGTCCGCGGCTCGGCGTCCTCTTCAATCTTGAGCAATTTACGGAACCGCTCCACTTCCTTCTGGGTCAGCATGCGGTATCGTCCGGGAGCCTGGTCCAGCTCCAGGAACGCGATCTTCACGCGCCGCAGCTTCTCCACCAGCCTGCCGAAGTGTTTGAACATCACCCGGATCTGATTCTGGCGGCCTTCGGTGATCTTCACTTCATACCAGGGATTCGCCCCCGGCTTGATGCGCTTCAAATCGGCGGGCGAGGTCTTGCGGCCGTGCACGGGAATGCCTTCGCGAAACTGGCGCTCCTGCTCCTCGGTGAGCGGTCCGGTCACCTTCACCACGTAGGTTTTCTTCACGTGGCTTTCGGGCGCTGTGATGCGGTGCGCGAATTCGCCGTCATTGGTGAACAGCAGCAGCCCTTCGCTGTGATAATCCAGGCGGCCCACCGGAAACACGCGCTCCTTGACGCCGCGGAGCATGTGCATCACGGTCTCGCGCCCTTCCGGATCGGAAACCGTGGTGACGCAGCCCTTGGGTTTGTTGAGCGCGAGATACACATGCCGCGTGGGCGCGCGCAGCAGCCGGCCGTCCACCTTGATGTGGTCGCGCTCCAAGTCGGCCTTCGAGCCAAGCTCGGTTACCGTCTCGCCGTTCACGGTGACGCGGCCCGCGACGATCAACTCCTCGGCTTTGCGGCGGCTGGTTACGCCGGCCTGCGAAAGGATTTTCTGAAGACGCTCAGGCATTCTCGGGCGGCTCTGCCGCCATTTCCTCCATCAATGCCGGGGCCGCTTGCGCCGGCGTGTCTTCGATCAGTGTTTGTTGCACCGGCGCCTCTTCCACCAGTTCCATCCGCCCCAGCTCCTCGAACTCCTTGATGGTCGGCAGCTCGCTCAAATCCTTGAGTCCGAACTGCACCAGGAACTCCTTGGTGGTCTTGTAAAGGATCGGCTGGCCAACCACTTTCTTGCGCCCGGCCTCCGCGATCAGCTTGCGGTCGAGCAGCGTCTTCAGCACGCCCGCGCCTTGCACGCCGCGGATGTCCATGATCTCCGGCGCGGTCACCGGCTGCTTATACACCACCACCGCGAGCGTCTCCAGCGCAGCCAGCGACAGTTTCAATGGCGGCGTCAATTTCTTCACAAAGGCGCGCACGGCTTCGTGATGCTCCGCCTTGGTGGACATCTTGTAGCCGCCGGCGATCTCGCGAACGCTCAGGCCGCGCTCCGGCTTCGCGTAGTCGGCCACCAGCCCATCCAGCAGCCGTTTGACTTTGTCCAGGGGCTGCGCCAGCGCGGCCGCCATTTGCTGCGCCGAAAGCGGCTCGTCGGTGATATAAACGATGGCCTCCAGAATCGCTTTCAAGCGGGAGTCGTCATCGCCCTCCGGACGCTCTTCCGCGAATTGCGTTAGATCCGTTTCTTCCACGCTCAGTGATACCCTTCCACTCTAGTGATATCCTTCCTCGATCGCGGCGATTGTTCCGTCGGTGGAAAACGCCGCTTCGAAATCCTTCAGCCGTCTCAGGCCGATCTCGCCAAAGGCGCCGGTTTGCGTCAGGCCCAGCGCTTGCAGCTTCACCAGCTCCAGCACCGCCAGAAACAGGCAGATCATGGCGCGCCGGCTGTGCTGCCGCTCGAACAAGTCGGCGGCCGCGATTTCGCTCTCGTGGCCAAACACCCTGTGCAGGTAGCGGAGCATGTCCGGAACGCTCACGTCCTCCTGGTCGACCTCATACACCGGACGGTTCTTGGAGCGATCCAGCACCGCCTGAAACGTCTTCGCCAGATCGAACAGAGTCACGGCCAGCACCGCATCGCCGGCCTCGGCGCGAAACTGCTCGATCTGCGCGTTGCTCCAGACCGCGTCCTCCACCACGCGCTTCTGTTGCAGCATCTCGGCGGCGGTCTTGAAGCGCTCGCGCTCCAGCAGCTTCTCCACCAGTTCCTGGCGCGGATCTTCCTCCGGCAGCAGTTTTTCGAGCTCAGGATCGCGCGGCAGCAGCATCCTCGACTTGATGTGGATCAGCGTCGCGGCCATATAGATGAACTCCGCGCTCAGCTCGATGTTCATCTCCGCGGCGCGCTGCATGTACTCCAGATACTGCTCCGTGATGCGCGCGATGGGGATGTCGTAGATGTTGATCTCCTGCTTGCGGATCAGATCCAGCAGCAGATCCAGCGGGCCGTCGTATTGTTCCAGGTGAAAATTCAGCGGGGATGCCACTACGAACCAGGATAACATTGGCGATAACGCGGGGCCCCCGCCAATCTACTGCGCCGAAGGGATTCCGCCCTTCCCCGCCTTAGACGTAGACTGAAATCGCAAGGAGGTTGTGTATGAAACGCATACGCATCATGGCGATCCTGGCGGGATCGGCGCTCGCGCTCGAAGCGGCGTCTACATCCACCAACATTGGCGATCAATCCAAGCAAGCCGCACGGCTCCTGCGGGATATCAAAACCGACGCCGCGCAGGTCCGGTCGGCCGCCGCGCGTTGGGACAGCTTGGCTGAAAGTTCCGGCGCCAAGTGGATGGATTACGATCGGCAATGGAATGAAATCAAACCGTCTGTCGAGAATATGCAGACGAAGCTGGCCCGCCTGGAGACGATGCAATCGGCGCTTTCTCCCGCCGAGCGCACGGAGCTCGATCAAACCAAGCCGCTGATTGCGGAAGTCCAGAGCAGGACCCATCAGCTCCTTACGCTGCTGGACAAGCCCGGAGTTCAGACCACCGACGCGAAGTTCAAGACTTATGCGAGGAGCCTCAGGAGCGAAGCGGGCAAGCTGGAGAAGCTCGCGCCGGCCAGCTAGCGCGCTGATCCCTAATTCGCGTCCGGCTTCTCCGCACTGTCGATGACCAGCACCTCTACCGGCCCCTTCGTCGCTTCCAGCTTCAGCCCGAGCTGCTCCTGAATCGCGGTGACAAGCGCCGGCGCGGGTGCGTCATCGCTGTTTCCTTCGAGCGGCGCGAAATCGAGCTTGATGTCGTAGATCCCCTCCAGGCCCGTGCGGTCCAAGACCGGCCGCATCAACAAATCCGCCAGCATCCGCGAAAGAATATCGATCGGGGTGCCTTTCGCGGTCAGGTTGCGCGGACCCCAGCTTGTGCGCCCATTGGCAGGATCGCCTGGCGTGGCGATGGGCATCTTGGGACCGCTCTTTGCGACCGTCAGGGCGTACACCGGAAGAGTTCGGGTCTCGCGGTGCACTTTGAGCTTGAACCGGTCCGCCAGCAATGACTGAAGCATCTGCATGATCTGGTCCCACAGAACAATGCTGGCGGCTTTGCCGTCGATATCGAAATGCTCAGAGTCGATCCATTTCGGCCCGCCGAAAAGCTCGGGCTCGTTCAAGTGATATGCCGTCCGGACGGCTTCCCGCAGCGTGATGTTTTTCATCACGAGCCGCCCCGGTGGGTTGTTAATCATCGTGCCGTGGATCTCAGGATCGCCCGGCTTGATCGTCGCCACCTCGAATTCCTGCCGCTGCGCGAAGGCGATCACGCGCGGCACGAGCGCGCCTGCGATTACGCATCCGAGTAGTCCGAGTGCGCTCACGGCGAGTCGCGCCGTTGACACTCTGGGTGAGAACTCGCGCCCCCGCACAAGCAGCATCTCGATTCGTTCCCTCAGCCGCGAGCCGCGGCCGAACATCCCCAGCGCCAGCAGTTCTTCAGTTCGCGTCTCTCTAATTCGCATCTGGCTTCTCCGCGTGGTCGATGACCAGGATTTCGACTGGACCCTTCGCCGATTCCAACTTCAGCCCTGCACGGCGGTGAAGATGTCGGGGCGATTGTCGTCTCCGGGCGCCCAGGCGAAGTCCAGACTGAACCCATAAAACCCCTGAAGCCCCGTCTTATCGATCACCGGGCGTTCCACCACCGGGAGAGTCATAAGAAAGCGCGCCAACTCCGGCATGGACATTCCCCTTCCCGACGCTGTCGTGCGGTATCCGTCTCCCACCTGTATCTCCGCCCCGTTGAGCGTGACGCTACTCAGCACCTTGGGGTTGTCGCCGGCCTCATGAAGCTTTGATCCCTTGCTTCCCACCGACAATACATACACGGGAAGTTCCTCGGTCTGCCAGTGGACCTTCAGTTTGAAGCGGTCGGCCAGAAGCGACTGCCCCATCAGCCGGCATTCGTCAAAGCTCACCTTGCGCGCCACCTTGCTTTGGATATCGAACGTGCTCCCCGACGAGTCCAGCCAATTCGGCCCGCCCGAGACGCGATTGTTGCCGTGGGGCAAGTCATACGCCCATTCGATGAGACTCGGCAGCGGTTGATCCATCGCCGCCAATCCTGTGCCGCCTGCGCAATTAAGTTGATGGAGGCCGCGCCGCTCCGGACTCGTCGGTTTGACCGACGCCACGTCGAACGAGAGTTTCTCTTGCGCGAACGCGATCAGCCGCGGCGCGAGCCCGCCTGCGATCGCGCACGCAAGCAGCGCGACGGCGCTCGCGGCCGCTCGCGTTCTTGACACCGGTGGCGAGAAATCGCGCCCACGCACAAGCAGCATCTCGATCCGTTCCCGCAGCCGCGAGCCGCGGCCGAACATGCCCAGCGCCAGCAGTTCTTCAGTTCGCGGTTCCTTAGTTCGCATCGGGCTTCTCCGCGCGATCGATGACCAGGATCTCGACCGCGCCCTTCGCCGATTTCAGCTCCAGCCCGAGTTGCTCCTGCAACGCCATGAAAATCGAAGGACCGTTGGGATCGGGCGGCGGCGCGTCCGGATCGCGCAGGCCGCGAAGCACGCTCTCATCCGGAGTCCACTGCAAATCGAAATCGTAATTGCCGGTCAACCCGGTCTTGTCAACCACGACCCGGCCGAGCGTGGCCGAAAGGCTTTCTGCGACGTCGGACACGGACGCCACTCGCCCCATGAGCGTGCCGCGGCGGGAGCCCGAAACACCCCCGCACGGGTTACTCGGCCCCGGTGTCCCCACGCACTTCCCTTCCTTGAATTTCACTCCGCCCTTCGCCACGGTCAGCTCATAGACCGGCATCTCTTTCGTCTCCCGGTGAATGGATAGTTTGAAGCGGTCCGCCAGCAGCGACTGGAGCATCGGCCAGGCCTGTTCCTCGCTCGGATTGCCCGACTCCTTGCCCTCAATATCGAAGCGGTCGGCATTCAGCCAGCTCGGCCCGCCCGAAATCTGGAACGGGAAAACCCGATAGGCGCGCTCCAGAAGCATTTCCAGGCTGACATTCGTGGCGACGACTCTGCTGCCCGCGAGATAAGGCCCGGTCGCGCTCCCAGCCCCCGATGGATTGGGCCGCACCGAGGTGACCTCAAATGCCGGCTGCTGCGCGAACGCGATCAGCCGAGGCGCAAGCGATCCGGCGATCACGCACCCGAGCAGCGCAACCGCGCTGACGGCGAGTCGCGTCCTCGACACCCGCGGCGAGAAATCGCGCCCGCGCTGGAGCTGTGTCTCAATTTGGAGCAGCATCTCGACCCGCTCCCGCAGCCGCGAGCCTCGGCCGACCATCCCCAGCGCCAGCGGCTCCCTGTCGGTTTTCATCGCTCCTCCAGCCATTGGAAATATCGGGGTACAATGGCGCCGTGGGTACGGAAAGGACCCTCGAACGGCTCCTGAGCCGCGCCAAACCTGGAGTCGAGGAAAGAATCAATCTTCAGAAGGACGGCAGCAATGCGAAGCCGTATCAGGCGAGGCAGGTGCGAGCTGTGATCCTGAAATACGGTCTGGCGAATCGACATGTACGAGATCATCATTTATTGGAGCGATGAGGACCAGGCGTACATCGCTGAAGTTCCTGAGCTTGCGGGCTGCGCGGCGCACGGTCCAACGCAGGAAGAGGCACTGGCGAATGTTAACGCCGCCATTGGCCTGTGGATCGACACAGCCCGGGAATTCGGCGATCCGATTCCAACACCGAAGTGCCGGCGCGTAATGCTCGCCTGAGACCTGCTGCCGGCCCCGACGCTATTGCGCACTGCGTAAGCCCGCGAGCCGCGGCCGAATACACCCAGCGCCAGCGGCTCTTTAATTCGCATCCGGTTTCTCCACGTGGTCGATGACCAGAAAATCCACCGGGCCCTTGGCCGCTTCCAGCTTTAGCCCGAGTTTCTCCACGGCATCGAAAACCGCGGAGGTGTATCCGAATCCCCTGAAGGCCATGCCCGCCTGCGGCACCCGCTTCATTTGATCCGCATCCAGCTCCACATTCAGCGTAAATTCGTACACTCCGGCTAGCCCGGTCTTGTCCTGCACCGGGCGATTGTCCAGGAAGATCGGCAGTGTCTCCGCCAACTGCGAAATATGGTTGACCATCTGATACGTGAACACGCCGTTGGTCCATTCAATCCTTCCGCCATTTTGAGGTTCTTTCCGCACTTCGTGAATTTTGGGTCCGCCCTTGTCCACCAGGAGCGAATACAGGGGAACGATCTTCTGCTCGCGGTGAAGCGCGAGCTTGAACCGCTCCTCCAGCAGAGTCTGAAGCATCAGCCTGAGTTGGTCGGTCGAGACCGGTCCGGCGGCCTTGGCGGTGATGTCGAAGTCTTGCGTAAGGATCCAATCCGGCCCGGAAATTTGGTTGGCTTCGTCGATCCGATAGGCCCACATCAGGAGACCAATCAGATTCTTCGACCGCATCGTGAGACCGCCAGGGGAGGGTTCGACGCTCGGCTCGGCATTCGCGCCCGGCTTCACGGCCCTGACCGATGCCACCTCAAACGCTGGCCTATCCTGCGCGAAAGCGATCAGCCGCGGCGCGAGCGGTGCGGCGATGACGAAGCCGACCAGTGCCAAGACGCTGGCAGCCACGCGGCTCAGTGACGCACGCGGCGAGAAATCGCGCCCGCGCTCAAGCAGCATTTCGATCCGGTCGCCCAGCCGCGAGCCGCGGCCGAACACCCCTAATGCAAGCAGTTCTTCAGTTCGCATCGGGCTTCTCCGCGTGATCGATGACCACTGTGTCGAATGGCGCCACGCCCGGTTCCAACTTCAGCCCGAGTTGTTCCTGGAGCGCGGTGAAGAGAGTCGGACCGTTCGAATCCGCCGCCGCAGCATCCGGCCCCGCGCCGGGGCGGCTCTCTTGAACCCACTCGAACTCGAAGTCGTAGGTTCCTGTGAGTCCGGTCTTGTCGAACACGGGACGGCCCGAGTAGAACTCGATGATCGCGCTGACCAAAGTCGCCATCGGAACATGCGTGGCCGTGGTCCGGATGCCTTGTCTTCCGAGGGATCTGGTGACCATCGAGAACTTGGCGTCCGCGGCGCTCTCCTTGAGCTTTGACCCATTCTTCGCAACCACCAGGTTGTATACAGGTAGATCTTTGTTGACGTGGTGGATCTTCAACTTAAATCGATCCGCCAACAGTCCTTGCAGCATCAGCCGGAATTGATCCATTTGAGGAGGTGGGTCACCCGCGGCCTTGGCGGTCACCTGGTACAGATCGGAGTCGTCCAGGAGACGGCCGGGAACGGCCCACGACGGGCCTCCCGAGAGTTGAATGTCCCTTAGGTCGTACGCGAACTTGACGAGATGGTAGAGCGTAACGTGCTCCCCGGTTAGAGTATCGCCGTGAACGGTGACGGCGAAAACTGCGCCCTGTCCCGTCCACGGCTGCGGCCTCACCGAGGCGACCTCGAACGACGGCCTCTCCTGCGCGAACGCGATCACTCGCGGCGCCAGCGCGCCGGCGACCACGACCCGAGCAGGGCAATACCACTCGCCACTACGCGCCCCATGGATGCTCGGGGCGAGAAGTCACGCCCGCGCTCAAGCAGCATCTCAATCCTTTCGCTTAAACGGGAACCGCCGCCGAAAATCCCCGAGGCGAGTGCTTCCCCCTCCGGGACGCCTTTCCTCGACCGCAGCTCGGACATGCGCGCCAGGCTCTGCGCGTACGGCCGAGCCGAGCCGGTCCGTGCCACCACCCAATCGTCGCAGGCGATTTCGCGTTCGCGCTCGATCTGCCGCAGAATCCACCACGCCACCGGATGCAGCGCCAGAGCCGCGCCCAGCAGCCGCGCCAGCAGATTGGTCCAATCGTCCTTGCGTGCGATGTGCGCCACCTCGTGCAACAGCACATGCTCCATTTCGGGTTGCGCCAGTTCGCCTGGCAGTGACTCCGGCAGAATCACCGCCGGATGCAGAAATCCCACTGCCATGGGTGAAGCGACGTCGTTTGAAAGCAGCAACCGGGTCGATCTTCCAATGGGCGGCAGCGCCGCCTGGGAAGCGATGGCCCGCCGCTTCACGCCCCGCAGGTAGACGTAGCTGCGCCCGATCTGGAATAGCCGGTACAGGCACAACGCCGCCCACGCCGCCAGCACCCACACCGGCCACCGCGCGGCGCGCTCTTCTTTGAAAGTCACGATCGCGGCCAACTCTCCGATCGCGGGCGCGGCGATGGAAGGCGGCGTAGCCACCCTGGGGCCGGCTTCCAGCGTTGGGCGCGCCCGAGCCTGCCACCACGCCATCGCCCTGGGCGCGGCCGGCAGAGCCAGCGTCACTGCCAGCACGGCCCACCAGATCGCGTAGCGCGTGGCCGCATTGATTTTATGGAAGACGCCCCGCCGCGGCAGCCGCAGCGCCAGCCACACCACTCCCGCCACCAGGGCCGCCTGCCACAGGCTGTTCAACACCGCGGCCAGAATCTCAATCACGCTTCTCATCGAGCAGCTCCCGCACCCGCGCCAATTCCTCTTCGCTCAGCTTTTCGTCCTCCAGCAAATTCAGCACCAGAGCCTCGGCCGAGTTCCCGAAGAACCGCCGCAGCAGATGCCGCACCGCGCTGCGGCTGGCCTGCTCCCGGCTCACTACCGCGCGATACACAAACGCGCGGCCTTCCTTGGACTTGGTGTGCTTGAGATAGCCTTTGTCCTCCAGAATCCGCAGCGTGGTCAACACCGTGTTGTAAGCCAGATCCAGTTCCTTGGGCAGCCCTTCGGCGACCTCCGCCACCGTCGCGCGGCCTTTGTCCCAGACCACGTCCATCAAACGCAGTTCGGCTTCGGTCAGGCTTAAGGATTTTGGTCGGGGCAACGGGCGAGCTCCTTACTTAACGAATTAAGAAACAGCCCGATTGTACGCCCGTCTCCGGGGACTTGTCAACTAAAAAGATAGGAGAAGAAAAGGGAAGCGGGGCAGGTCTCCGGCCGGTCCCTGGCCTGCCTAATCGAGCACCTTCAGCGCCACCACCACGAAGATCGCCGAATCGTCATCCACTCCGGAAACCTTCCCGAGCACTGTCTTTTGGCCTTCCAGGAAATCGCCGGACGTGGTGAAGCCGACGTCCATGTACTGAAAGGCTGGCCCGGTTCCGTACGGAATTCTGAAACCAAGCTGGAGATTGGAGAAGCGCACATAGCGCCCCTGATCCTTGCGCGTCACTCCCTCCGGATGAATGTGGATCTGTCCGGTCGCAGGGTTGCCCGGGTTGCCGCTGGGCAGGCGCAGGCTCTCCTGCGTGTCCTTGCCTTCTTGTAAGTGGAGCGGGATGGTGTCCAGCATCTCGATGTCCTTGTATTGCGTCGCCGCCCGCAGTTGCCGGGCCACGGCTTCCATGTCGGCCGGCAGGACGGATGCCTGCGCCGGAGTCTTGGTCGAACATTTCAGAAACGTCAGCGTCATTTCGATGTTGCGCCCAATAGCCGCTTCGCTTCCGGGCTGATCCAGCGCGGCCACCACCTTGCGCATCTTATCGACCACGTCCTTCGGCGCATACACCACGATGACGCGGAGCTTGTCGTCGGACCGAAGCCGCGCATCGAATACGCTCAGCAGCTTCACCAGACGATCGAACGAATCGCCCGTCAGCGTTTTCACGGGAATGATCACGGCGTCATAGTCGGGTGTTGGCTCGGCAGCCGCAGGCTTGTCTGGAGCTTTGTCCTGTCCGCACAGAACTCCGGCCGCCAACAAAACGGGCATCATGATTCGTAGGAAACGCATCTTCTTCACTCCTTGGAATTCAACCGCCAATCAGCACAATCACGACATCGGGGTCGTACGGATTCTCGATCCGAATCTCATGCGCGCCGCCGGCATCCACATTCGAGGCCGGGGCTTCCTGAGCATGCCGCACGGGCTTCGCCACAGCCCGAACCGGCATGTGCACGGCCGGCTTCGGCGGTGGCGCTTCCACCGGCGCGCTTTGCTCCACGGCGATTATCGCCGACGGCGCCGGCGCGGCCGCTGGCGCAACTGGCCGCGGCCGCAACATCACCGCCGCTATACATCCGGCCACCGCCAGCGGTACCGCAATCTTCCAACCCATGCCCAACACGCGCCGCCGCGCCTGCACTCGCCCGGCCACCGCCATGCGGACCCGCGCCAGCGATTCCGCCGGAACCGGATCGTCGCGCATCTCGCTGAACAGTTCGCTCAGCTCGTTATCGTTCATACCCGCTCCTGTCCGAGCATCTCCCGCAGCTTGGCCATCGCCCGGAAGATCTGGCTGCGCACCGTGCCCTCGGTGGAACCCAGCGCCGCCGCGGCCTCCGCCGTCGTCAATCCCTCGATCTCGCGCAACACCACCGCCGCGCGCTCCTTCACCGGCAGCGCCGCCAGAGCCGCCATCAACCGCTGCTTCCGCTGCTCGCGGATCAGGGTCGATTCCGCCACCGCATCTTGTCTCAAGGTCTCCGGCAGCTCGGCCGCCCGCAGCTCTTTCGCCCGCAGATCCCCCGAACGCCGCCGCGCCGCCCGAGCCCGGTCGAAACACAAATTCACGGTCACGCGATACAACCATCCGCCCATCGCGGCATCGCTCGCGAACCCGAGCCCGTGCCGGTGCAGCCGCATAAACGCCTCCTGCGCCACGTCCTCGGCGTCCGCCCAATTCCCCAGAATCCGGTACGCCGTCCGCAATACCTGCGCCTGCCACTTGCGGAGAACCTGCTCAAAGGAATCGCTGCCTGCGCAGGCGAGCTCGGTCATGAGGGCCGCTTCCAGCATTCCTTCTGTTAGATAGAACGAAGACGGTGCCCGAAGTGTTGATCGAACCCGCATGATTTTGGTCCCGTGGGGCAGGTCACCAACGTCACCGACCTGCCGGTGTTTACCGTCCCCGCCGCGGATTCCCCGGCTGCGGAGTCCCGCGCCCCGTCCCGGGCTCCGCATCCGCCTTGCCCGCGCCGCTGAACGTCAAAGTGATGTCCACGGCCTTGAGGATTTCATCAATGCGCCGCTCCGCCAGCGTCTTGCCCAAGTTGTCGAACACCTTCTCCGCGCGCAGCCGGTCCAGGAACGCATCGGCGTAGGCGGGCTGGTAAGGACGCCCCTCCATCTGCCCCCAGGCCTTGCGAATCTCCGGCTCCGTGAGAATGTCGAGGCCCTTGATCTCCAGCTTGCCGAAGCGGTACTGCGCTCCCAGATCCAGCGCCACCGTGACGTTCACCGTGCGATCGGCGTCATGCACGTCGCGGGCTACCTTGGAACTTACACGGAGATACCCGCTGTCGCGATACTTCTTTTCGATGCGCTCCACCGCCGCGCGCACATCGTCGAAGTTGGCGGTGTCCTTCTTCTTCAAATCCGCCGAGCTTAGAAGCTCCGCTGCCTCGGAGGGAGCGACCCCGGTGAAGCTCACCTCGCCCAGGGTGTAGACGGGCCCTTCCTCCACCGTCACGGTCACGGCCACTCCGTCCAGCTTCTCCGCGCGTTCCACGGCGAGTTTCGGGAAGGCCACGCGAATGCGGCCCCGCGCGTCGTACAGGGGCCGGATGGCCGCGTCCAGTTGCTCCCGCAGAGTCTTCTCCGTGTAGGGAATCCCGATGGCCGCTTCATTGATAGCCCGCAGCAGGATCGCCGCCGGCAGAGCGTCGTTGCCCTGGAAACGAACCTCGGCGATGTTGGGGAGCGTCGCGGCGGGCCGGAACACGATGGTGAGACCCACCGTGGGCGTCGCCTCCGTCTTTGCTGAAATCGCCTCCATCTTGGCCGTCACCGCGATGCCGACCCCCAGTTGCGCGATCGCGTCCACGTAGCGCTCGATCGCCTCCACCGGGATTTGGTCGCCCCACAAGGGCTCCTGCGCGCGCAGGGCCTCGCGCAGAACGTCGTCCGGTTTGGGCAGATCCTCGAAGCGGTACGGATAGATGTTGTCGATCTCGTGCACCTCGATCACGGCATCGTAGCCCGGGCCGGCGCCATCGGCGCCTGTTCCAGAAATGCTGGGCTTGTATTCATAGCCCACCGTGACGAACGCTCCGGTCGCGTCCAGACGCTGGCGCGCCGCGTCGAAATCCGCTCTGGTCACCATCTGTCCGGTCTTGAGGCCGCACACGGCGAGGATCTTCTCCGCCGGGATGGCGCGATTGCCGGCGATGCGCAGCGATTCGAGCGGACGGGCCGTTTCATCCTGCGCGCTTAATACCAGCGCCAGTGCCGCCAGCGTAGCGACAAACAGTGGGGCAGGTCTTCGACCTGCCATTCTTAGCGCCGTCATTCTAACTCAAGAGCGAGGTACATCAGGCGCCCGCTCCGCTCCACCTGAAGCACCACGGCGTCGCCGGATTTCAGCCGATCCAGAACCTCGCGCAGTCCCTTCACGCTCAGCGCGGGTGCGGTATTGATTTCGTAGATCACGTCGCCGGTTTCCAGCTCCCCTCCCGAATAGGGCGAGTTGGCCGTCCGCGCCGCCACCACTAATCCGTAATCGTGGCGCAGCTCCGGCAGCATGTCCGCGACCTTCTCGTTCAGCTCGACGGCCAGGATGCCCAGCTTGGTCACCAGATTGTTTTCGGGGGTCACCATGTCGGCGAAGCGCTGCGGATCGTCTTCGCGCTCATGCACCGGCACGATCACGTTGACCGTCTTGCCGTCGCGGAGCAAAGACAGCTTGACGCTCTCGGTGAGCGCCAGGCCGTAGATCTCGTTTTCGAGCTGGCTGGCGCTTTCCACCGGCTTCCCGTTCAAGGCTTGAATCACATCGCCGATTTGCACACCAGCCGCCTTCGCTGGACCATCCGGCTCGATATCGCTCACCACCACGCCCCAGTCCTGTGTCAGGCCGAGCCCCTTGGCCAGCGTGGGCGTGACGCTCTGCAAGCCCACGCCGATGTGGCCGCGATGCACATGCCCGTCCTTGCGGATCTGGGTGTAGACGTTCTTCACCACGTTGCTGGGCACCGCGAAGCCGATGCCTTCGCTGCCGCCGGAGCGGGTATAGATCATGGTGTTGATGCCAACCACCCGGCCCTCCGCGTCCACCAGCGGACCGCCGCTGTTGCCCGGGTTGATGGGCGCGTCGGTCTGGATGTAGGTCATGGGGTCGTCCGTCTTCAGTTGCCGCGAAGTGGAGCTGACCACCCCCGTCGACACCGAGCCTTCCAGGCCGAAGGGATTGCCGAAAGCCATCACCAGCTCACCCTGACGAAGTTGCCTGGAATCGCCCAGCGGGAGCGTCGCCAGATTCCTGCCGTCGATCTTGAGCACCGCCAGATCGGTCTCGCGGTCCACTCCCACCACTTTGGCCGAAAGCGTCATGCCCGCTGAGCGCGTGGTTCCGCGCGTGGGCAGCTTCACCTCGATCTTGCGCGCGTTCTCCACCACGTGATTGTTGGTGACAATATAGCCGTCCGCTGTGAGGATGACGCCGGAGCCCGTGCTGGTCTGCTTGGAGAGCAGGGCCGCGTTGGAAGTGTCCTCGTCGCCCTCGGCCCGCCCGTAGCCGGTTGAGAAAATCTGCACCACCGCCGGCCGCACCCGCGAGGCCAGCGCTTCAAAGGACGCGCTGATTTCGCGCAGCGAAGGGGGTTGCGCAGTGAGTTGCGGTTTGGCGGCAGCCGGAGCAGGAGGAGTTTGAGCAAAGACCAACGGCGCGGTCGCGATGGCCGCGCCCACGGCGAAAATGGACAGGACGCGCTTCACGCCTCCAGTGTGTCACATTGCATCTGCCGCAAGGCACCGCACCAAAGGCTAAAATGAGTTTGGAGGCTACGCATGGACTGGTCGAAATTCGATCTCGCAATGACCGACCCGCGCTATCTGCACGGCGCTCCGGTTTTCAGGGATGAGCCGCGTATGCCGGTCCAAGCGGTGTTGGACAACCTCGACGATGGCATGACGCCCGAGGCGGTTGCAAAAGCGTACCAAATTGATTTGCGTCTCGTGACGGCCGTAAAACAGTTCGCCGAAGGCCAGCGCGTTGCGCATTCTGGCGTTGCGTATTCTATTTGATAAGAACGCCCATATCGGCTTCGGCCGTTTCTAGAGGCTCATGAGGTCCGAACCGCAGCGGAACAGGGTTGGGACCACCTTGTCAACGGCGAGCTTCTCATGGTCATCGGAATTCTGGAACAGCAGCCCGAAAAACTCATCGCAGCCGTCGATGCAGTTACGGAAGGCAGCTACAAGTTTGTCAGGTATGCGTTGGCGCCGAAACCCAAGGCGGGCCTGCGAGGACCATCGATCTAGACCTGCCCGGCAGCGTCGAAACCTATAATCGGCTGGCGGGCGTAGCGTCCGGTGCGGTGCGGGACGCACCAGCGAGAGAGGCTGCGGTTTGGCGCCGGTCTCAGTCAGCAGTTCGAGGAACGTCTCCTGCGTCACATCCTCGGCGATGGCCGCGCTCCCCGACATGTGCAGCGCGAACCGGTACACCGCGCCCTGCCGCAGCCGGAAGGGCCGCGAAAGCGTCTTCGTCGCCCTGGAGCGTCCGTTCCAGCAACTCCTGATCGGCCGTCGGCATCTAATATCCGTTCGTGGATCACCGCGTTTTGGTTCCACGAATTGCGAGAAGAGCCCGCACAGGGCCGCAAGCTCGGTGTGCGGGCGACTTCATCGAAAAGCTACACTGAAAGAAATACTTCATGACCTACGACGTGATCGTCATCGGGAGCGGCCCCGGTGGATACTCTGCGGCTGTTCGCGCGGGACAGTACGGCCTGAAAACCGCAATTATCGAGAAAGACCCCAAGCTGGGCGGAACCTGCCTGCACGTGGGCTGCATTCCCGCCAAGGCTTTCCTGCACGCCGCCGACGTCTGGGAGCGCTTCCAGCACCCCGAAGAAGACGGCATCCACTGCGACAACGCGCGCCTCGATTTCCCCCTGGTCCTCGGCCGCAAGAACAACATCGTCGCCAGGCACGCCAAGGGCGTCGAGTTCCTGATGAAGAAGAACAAGATCGATTGGATCAAGGGCTACGGCCGCCTCGCGGGGCAGGGCAGAGTCGAAGTTACCGGCAACGGACCCACGCAGACGCTCGAAACCCGCGCCATCGTGCTGGCTACTGGCTCGGAAGCGCGCATGCTCCCGGGGCTTCAGCCCGACGCCCAACGCATCCTCACCAACATCGAGATTCTCGATCTGACGCACGTGCCCCAGTCGCTGGCGATTCTGGGCGCGGGCGCAGTCGGAGTCGAGTTTGCCTCATGCTTCCATCGCTTTGGCAGCAAAGTATCGGCGTTTGAGATGCTGCCGCGCATTGTCCCCGTGGAAGACGAGGAAGTCTCGAAAGAGCTCCTCCGCTACTTCAAGAAAACCGGCATTCGCGTCGAGATCGGCGCGCGCGTAGATACGGCCAGCGTCCAGAGAACCGATTCCGGCGTGCGCTTTAACGTGACGCTCGAAAATGGAAAGGCCGAAACGGTGGAGGCCGAGGCGCTGCTCGTGGCCGTGGGACGCAAGCCCAATACCGAGAACATCGGTCTCGAAGGCACCCCCGTGGAGCTGGACCGCGGCTTCGTCAAAGTGGACGAGATGCAGCGCACGGGCGAGCCGGGCGTGTACGCCATCGGCGACATCGTCGCCGGCACGCCGCAGTTGGCGCATGTCGCCACCGCCGAAGGGATGGTGGCCATCGCGCACATTGCTGGAAAAGCCGTGACCCCGATCAACCGGAATCGCATTCCCAGTTGCACCTACACCGAACCCGGCATCGCCAGCGTCGGTTTCACCGAGGCGCAGGCGCGCGCCAAGGGATACAAGGTCAAGGTCGGGAAGTTCCCGTTCATGGCCAATAGCAAGGCCTCGATCCTGGGTCAGCACGACGGCTTCGTCAAGGTTGTCGCCGAAGAGGAGTACGGCGAGGTCCTGGGCGTTCACATCATCGGCCCGCAGGCCTATGAGCTGATCGGCGAATGCGTGCTCGCGATGGAGGCCGAGGCCACCGTGGAGACGGTGATGCATACCATCCACGCGCACCCTACCATTTATGAGGCCGTCGGCGAGGCGTTCAACGCCGTGTACGGGTTGGCCATCAATGCCTGAAGTGTTGTCACCGCTCGCTAACGCGCGCGGTTCAGAAACCCCGTTACCGAACCGCGACCGTCAGGGAGCGGTCCACCCGTTCCAAATCCGCGACCTCGGCCGCGTCCGCTACGCCGAAGCCTTCGCCATGCAGCAGGAACTAGTCGAGCGCCGCAAGCGCGGCGAGATTCCGGATCAGCTTCTCTTCGTCGAGCATCCGCCGGTGGTCACCATGGGCCGCAACGCGCACCAGGAAAACCTGCTCGCCGATCCAGAGCTGCTGGATCGCGCGGGCATCGAGCTGCACCATACCGACCGCGGCGGCGACGTCACCTACCACGGCCCCGGACAGATCGTTGGTTACCCCATCCTCGATTTGCGAGAATGGAAGCGCGACGTGACCGCCTACCTCCGCGGCATTGAAGAAGTGCTGATCGGAGCCCTGTCCGAGTTCGACATCCAGGCCGGGCGCTTGGAAGGGGCCACGGGCGTGTGGGTTTCTACGCCGGGAGGCGTGGCTAAAATCGCCGCCATCGGCGTGCACATCAGCCGCTGGGTGACATCTCACGGCTTCGCCCTGAACGTGGACACGGACTTGACTTATTTTCGCTACATCGTGCCCTGCGGTCTAACCCAGCCGGTGACCTCGATGCGGGCGCTCGGCTATAGGGCGGTGCGGAGATACACGGAGCGGGCGGAAGTAATGGACGCGCTGGCGCGAAATTTTGCGCGGGTTTTTGAACGGGAATTGATGATGGAGACAGGATTATGATCGACGTCGTAATGCCCCAGATGGGCGAAAGCATTATCGAAGGAACCTTGACCAAATGGCTCAAGAAGGCGGGCGAGCATGTCGAGCGCGACGAGCCGCTGTTCGAGATTTCGACCGATAAAGTCGATACCGAGATTCCGTCGCCCTCCGCCGGCACTCTGGCCGAGGTTCTGGTGGAAGAAGGCAAGACCGTGGCGATCAACGTCATCGTTGGTCGTATTAACGAAGCCGGTCGTATTCAAGACGGGGCGCCTCCGGCGCTTTCCTCTGCCGCGTCCGCGCCTGCACCGGCTCCAGCGCCGGCTCCAACTCCTGCCGCGCCGGTGCCTGCTCCAGTTCCGGCGCCTGTTGCCGCAGCCCCCGCCCCTGCCGAGGCCCCCGCCGTCGTGGATGCCGCTCCCGCGCCTTTGGCCGAGGAGACCCCGGGCCCCTTATCGCCTCTGGTCCGCAAGATGGCCCGCGAAAACAATATCGACTTGAGCAAGATTCGAGGCACCGGTGCGGGCGGCCGCGTCACCAAGCACGATCTGGAAGCGTATCTCGCCGGTCAATCGGCGCCGCCTCCAGCGCCCGCTCCCGCTCCAACACCGGCGCCCGCTCCAACCCCGGCTCCCGCCCCGCCGCCACAGGCCATCGCCACAGTGCCAGCGCCGGTCGAGGTTCCTCAGCCGCCCCAGCCTCGGGAAACTCGCGAGCCTGCGCCCATGCCGGGCGCGGCCGCCGCCTATCGCGTCGAGCCCATGAGCATGATGCGCCAGAAGATCGCCGAGCACATGATCTTCAGCAAGCGCACCTCCGCGCACGTCACCACCGTGCACAAGGCCGATATGACCAAGGTCGTCAAGCTGCGCGACAAGCTCAAAGCTCAGTTCCAGGCGCAGTACGGATTCAGCCTGACGTACCTGCCGTTCGTGATGCGCGCGGCGTGCGCGGCTATACGCCAGTTCCCCATCGTCAACGCGTCCATCGACGGAACCAACATCATCTATCACCGCGACATCAATCTCGGTATGGCGGTGGCGCTCGAAAACGGCCTGATCGTGCCCGTGATCCGCAACGCCGACGAGAAGAACATCGTCGGGTTGCAGCGGCACATCGTGGACCTGGCCGCGCGCGCCCGTTCGCGCCAGCTCAAACCCGATGAGGTGCAGGGGGGCACCTTCTCCATCACCAATTTCGGCAGCTTCGGCAGCATCTTCGCGACCCCAGTGATCAACCAGCCGCAAGTGGCTATCCTCGGCGTCGGCAGCGTGGTCAAGGAGCCTGTGGTCGTGGACGACGCCATCGCTATCCGCTCCACCTGCTATCTGGCTCTGACCTTCGACCACCGCCTGATCGACGGCGCGCTCGCCGACCAGTTCACCGCCAAGGTGAAATCGGTGCTCGAGGGCTGGAGCGAAGAGGTGATGTAGGGTTGACCGCTTGCCCGATCCGTCGCTAAGACCTGATCGGCAAACCAATCGATGCCCGCGCTCGGTTCGTAGTCGAGATACTTTATCGTCTACTACCAAACCGAGTGGAGGCGGGAATCAGGACAATCGGGCGCCGGCGGGCAAGTCGCGGCCGGCTCTGTGCAGAATAAGGCTCGTGGCTCGGCCCTCGGGGCCAGTTTCAAAGGTGATCTGGTTGTCGGCCACCCTGGCGAAGAAGTTCTTCTCGCCTTCGGCAAACAGTTCAAACTTAGGCAGGACCATGGCCTGGCCGTTGACCTGTCCGAAGCCTTGTGCGAAGAGGCGGTCGCCGTCGCGGGTGATTTCGAAAATGAGGTTCGGCGTCACTTGATAGCGCCCGGTGTAGTTGTCGAGGAGCTTGGGATCAATATGAATCTCCGTGTGCTGCTTTGGAGGCCTTGGGGGCTCGGGATTGGCGAGTGGCACCTTCGGGTTCAGGAGATGAAGACCGATGTCAACGACACCGGAGGGAGTAAAAGCATTGGACAGTACAACGACCCCGATACGCTCTTTAGGATCGTATCCGACCCATGAGCAGAAGCCTCCGGTGCCTCCGTCGTGATTTGCGATCTCCCGGCCGTCAGTTGGGAAAATAAACCACCCTAAACCGATGCTTGCTTTGCCCAAGGGACGGCGAACTTCGAGCATGGCTTTCATGGCGGGGGCGAGAGGCGATTCCTTGTAGCCGAGGAATGCTTCCAGGAACGTCAGCATGTCATTGGCGGAGGAGCGCAGCGCGCCTGCACCGGCAAGCGTGGGAAGGTCCCAATTGGCTGTGGGCGCGAGCATCCCGGTGTGACCGGTAGCCATGCGCTGCTTCATGGAGGAAGAAAGCGTAATACCCGTGTCCGGCATGCTGAGCGGTCGCGTGATGCGGGTTCCGATCAAGCTCTCATAATCCGTTCCGGCGCGATTCGCGAGGAGGTGGCCGAGGAGTCCCGCGCCCAAGTTTGAATATTCGAATTCGGAACCGGGATCGCGCGGCAGGTCATAGCCGGAAAGGAACTGGTACAAATCGTCCACGCTGTAGTCGGCGTAAGGATTGTGTGGGTCCGTCAGCTTCAGGTTGCTGGGAAGGCCTGGGAGCCCGGAGGTGTGCGTGGAAAGATCGAGCAGCGTAATGGATTTGCCGTTTCGCTCCGGCATCTTGACATTTTCGGGAAGATATTTGGCCGCTGGATCGTCGAGGGCGACCTCTTTGCGGTTCGGCATGTCCGCCAATAGCAGCGAAGTGAAGACCTTGGTCACGGATCCAATTTCGAAGATCGTATCGCCATCGAGCGTGCGTGGATCACTAGTGGCGAGGTTGCCATAGGCGACAACGCGGCGGCCATTAGGTTCGATGACACCCACGACAATGCCGACCGCTTGCTTCTGTTGATCGATGCGCCGTACGAGGATCTCGCGGATTTCGTCGGTGCTAAGAACTGTAAGTGACATGATAGAAGTCCTTTAATTATCGGTCGGCGTCTTTTCCACATGGTTGACGATGAGTTGATCCATCACCGCGTTGCGGGACTCCAACTTCAAGCCCATCGATTGCACCGCGTCCATTACCGACGAAGCTCCGCCAGGATCCACAGCGGCGCCTCGCGGCGGGTCCGACAGCGAGACTTCAAGCGATGCATCGTAGTTGCCTTGAATACCGGTCATGTCCACGACTTGCAGCCCCGGTGCTCCACCGCCCAGTTGGGACATCAGTTGCGTCAACACGTACGCAACGCCGCCCATCGTCGTCATGCTGAATTCTATGTGCATTGACTGTGTAGCCTGGTTCACCCTGCGGGATATTTTGCCCTTGAGTCCCATATCGACTACCGAGCTGCCGGTGGTCATATCAGCCTTCGCCCGCACGGGTCCGTCGGGACCGTCCATATTCAGCTCTCCCGGCTTCAGAGGCGCGTCCTCATCAATGGCCACCGGCTTTTCGGCGGAAGCCTTTAGTTTCGGGCGACCCTTGCCCACCACCAGCGCCAGCACCGGATGTTCCACGCCGGTGCGATGCGTTGTCAGCTTGAATCGATCTTCAAGCAGCGATTGCAGCATTTTGGGCGCGTCTTCGTTCGTCGATCCCTCCGGCATCTTCGCCACGATGTCGAAACGGGTGGTAGCCCTCCAGTCGGGTCCGGTGATCTGGTAGAGCTTCACGCCGTAAGCGTACATCAGCAGACCCTTCAAATCCATGTTCAAGTATTCCGCCCGATGGGAGTAGATACGTGCCCCGATGGGCATCCTCCCACCATTTTGCAACGCGGCCACAAACTTGGCCTGGTCCACCGGCTGGGCCGGTTTGATAGTGGCCACTTCGAAGGATGGCTTGGTCTGGGCGAAGGCGCCCATTGCCGTAAGCACCAGGCAGATCCAGCAGCGACTCATCAATCCTTTTCTATTCATGGTCGGTCTCCATTGCTTTCAACTCTTGAATTCTGCGGTCGAGTCTTCGCGCGCCCCTTTGGTTCAGAGCCCAAATGCCCACGAAGACCAGAACGAAGAAGACTCCCACTCTGATCAACGTTGCATTGATTCCATGATCGATTCCCGTCACCACCAGCCCGGCCGCAAGTCCAGGCACGAACGGAAGTAGGTACCAGTGCCACGCGGCACGCGCTGCGTCGCGTTGCCGTTCCAGTTCCACACGGTGGAACTCGATAGACCCTCTTATGCCCACATCGGCGGGAAGAGGGCGGGCGCTGGCTCGCCGATGGAGCTGAAACATCACATAAATGATGCCTACGATCATCAGCACGGCCGGCGTCGCGCGCCACCCATGGGTGCGCCAAAGCTGGTGCGCAAAAAGAGCGATCACCAACGCTCCTACTAGGTATTCACGCACGTTCCGCTTATGGATACGCCGCTCGAAGCGAGCCGCCCGGCTCCGCACTTCATCGGCGGTCAGGATCACTTTCTCCACTTCCTGGCCCTGCCAGAGATTCCTCGGGTCGTTCGGGTTGATCTCATTCGGCATGACCCGCTCCTTCGTTGAAGCTGCGCGCGAGAAGATTCTTGATCCGGTGAACCTTGGTCGCCACGTTCCTTGCCGATAGTCCCGTTAACTCGCCGATGGCCGCCGCGTCCATACCTTCGAGGTACGCCAAAATCACTTCCCGATCGCGCGGCTCCAGTCTTTGCACAAGCTGGGTGAGCCGATCCAACGCCAGGCGCCGGTCCGCATCTGGCGGCACAGGCGTCGCGTCGAGCTCCTCTAGGCTGACCAGCATCTGCGGCCTTCCCCGCTTTTGCCGGGTGACCCAGGTAATCGCCGTGTTGTGCGCTACCCGATACACCCATGTGCGAAGCGAACACTGTGCATTGAATCCCTGAAGACTTCGCCATAGCGCAAGGTGGACCTCCTGCAGAAGATCGCGCCGTTTATCGGGGTCCGCCTCGTACCCACGCGCAAGACGGCCAAGAGCCGGGCCATACTCCTCCGCAGCCCGTTGATATAAGTCGTCTTGTCCGCTCAAATATGAGGTAGTCTGCACCAAGGGAAGTCTCTTACAGGCAGATTTCGTGTCGGCGAACAAAAACTGCAATGACGAAGCTATTCCCAAGATACGTTAGATTAGTTTAGATCTCTATCGGAAATGTCCCGGCGGGATGAGTTTCGGGCATGACCCGAATTTTCGGTCCGGGACATTTTCGATAGAGCCGTTTGAAGGAAGGCGCTGGCGTTTGCGGCGGATGCGGCAGCTTATGGGATTTGAATGGCGCTTTGGGTTTGGGGCGGAGGAGTTTCTAGGGCCGACGTGTGAAGGTGGATGAGTTGGGACCACCTTGAGGAATGGCGCCGGCTGAGAAATCGCGTATTATTCATGCTTCGGACCGCAATGGGGAGGGGCTTTCGGACAGCGAGGCACACTTCGGCTGTGCGAGCGGAAGCTTGGGAATGGACGACCGGGAAGCGATTCGTTTTACGACGTATCAAGTCGAGCTCCCTGACTGCACGAAGTTGCAAATATGGTGGCGGCTGAGAATCGTTCGATGAGCAGCATCGGAGTCGAGCACTTTGGACATGATCCCCAAAGCGGCGGAGCGGATGGGCTGGGCGCAGCAGGCCCACCACGGTGAGGCTGCTGGAGAAGCAACTGCTGGCAAAGCGGCAGCAGGCCGGCCCTGCAGCGGTTGGCCAGAAAGCCGAAGAAGCGGATGCGGACGACGCCGCGCGGCAGGACGTGCAACAGGAACCGCCGCAGGAACTCATCCGCCGCCAGGGTCATCTTGCGCTTTTATTTCCGTGCGCGTAATCCTTCCATCGGAAAGTGACCTGGTCGTTCTCGAAGCCGATCAACCGATGATTGGAGATGGCCACTCGGTGCGTGTATCGGGCCAGATAGTGAAGCACGTGATCTGGTCCGCCGAAGGGGGGCTTGGCGTAAACCGCCCAGTCCTTGCGAAAGAGAGGCCGCAGGAACGCGTCGAAGGCGGAGCGGTTCGCCAGCGGCTTGAGTTTTCCGGCGCAGACGAGCTTGCCGGTCCGAAACAACCTCTTTAAGCCGGCGATGAACTTGCCGCGAAACACGCGGCTCAGTACTCTGACCGGCAGGAAGAAGCCGGAGCGCGAGTGGACCCAGCGCGAGTGATCCGGCGAGAGACCGCCAGCCGGGATAACGCAGTGAACGTGCGGATGATGCAGTAGGTTCTGTCCCCAGGTGTGCAAGACGCTCAACAAGCCGATCTCCGCCCCCAGGTGTTTGGGATCGGCGGCGACCTGGAGCAGCGTCTCCGCACTGGCGCGGAACAGAAGACCATACACGGCCTTTTTGTTCTGCAGCGCCAGCAGCGAGAGTTCCTGAGGCAGCGTGAACACGACGTGGAAGTAGCCCACCGCCAACAGTTCTTGCTGCCGGGCGGCGAGCCACTTATCGCGCGCAGCCGTTTGGCACTTTGGGCAATGCCGGTTGCGGCAGGAATTCGACGATAGGAGGCCAGGCAGCGTCCAGTCCCCAGTTGCCGGCCGCTTCGACGGCCTCGTAGTGAATCTCTGGGTCGGCGCTTTTCAAGGCCTCCAGTATCTGATCGTCAAAGCCTCGAACCCAGCGCATCGAAAACACAGCCGTTAGCATCCAGTCTTTGTCCCCGCTGGAATACGCAGGGCTGATCGCGTTCCGGTGCCAGCTCTCGGGAGCGCGCACCGACGCCTCCAGAATTCGCCGCCGGACCTCCTTGGGAATGCCGTTGTCGAAATGAAGGTTCCTGAGCGAGGTCTGGATACTGCGAAACGTGCGTTGACTAATGGGTACATCGTCCGGATCCTCGAATCCATCCGTCTCCGCCTGTTCGAGGACTGGCCCAAGCGCAATTGCCGCCCTGCTGCGCAATCGCTCTGGCTCGTTCGGACTGCCGATGATCGCCGTCAAGGAATCGGCCAACTGGTCGTTGATGACGGTGAGATCGCCCGCTAACTCGGCGGCGATAAGCCGGTCGGATTTGCTGGCCCGATGATCGGTTAGAATCTCCTGAAATCGCTTCCCGGCATCTCTCGGCCATTCCCATGGTGGTGTGTCCCGCAAAGTCTTAAGGTCCATAACGTTCCTCAGGCGCTCCGCTTAATTTACTCAATCCCTGCGCGACCTTCCGCTTCTCACTCTTCAGATTTTATCTCCGCCGGGCTTCGCCAGTTTTACTTCGCCCGACGATTTTAGCTTCCGCGCCTGGAAGCGCACTACGATCTTGCCGTCTTGCTCTCCTCCATCCCCGGCCGCGCATCGGCTGGACCCTGCTTCGGCCCAGGTGAACCAAATGCTGGCAAATAACGCACCGGACCGCGCGGGACCACCGGCAAAACCTGTGCTACTTTAGATGCAGGTGGAAGCGATGCGCCGGGCCCCTCGGAGTTCCGGGCACTGCGATGTAAGCGCCTGAAAACGCGGGAGTAACTCAATGGTAGAGTCACAGCCTTCCAATCTTCCCCTCTACTGTTTTTTCTCAATCCGTTAGCCCGTGGCTTTGGTGCAGTTTGGTGCATCAGCCTGCCAGCCGAACGTGTTTTGATGGACTGAGAAGGCAAGAAAACGCATTCAGCGCCCTCCGCAAGCGCCCGGTTCCCACACAATCCAATCAGAAGCCCAGCGGCGGCTCTAGCACCGCCCAACGCCCGTTCCGGCCTGTCTACAACCACGCCCCGTCAGCCTCATCCCGCTCTTGCGAAATTTCATGTTCAGCGAGCGCCCATCCACTTCCGATTTCAAAGCGTTCCTTCCGACCACCCGCCACTTCCGGTTATCGCCTACGAGGGTGACGATGAAGACGGTCTCGGGTGCGGGTTTTGGTCCCTTCCAGAACGGATCGAGAAAGAACCTCATCGCCGTCCGCACAGCTTCAAAGACTGTGCTTGCGGCTGTGACGTTGTACCACTCCGCACCCCGCCTCTGGAAGCTCACGATGCAGGTGCGGCTCACGTCTAAGAGCTTAAGCGATTTCTTCTCTTGCGAACGACCGTGTTAGGCCAACGTCCCGCTGCACGGTTCTGTGAAAGTGGAGCTTGGACGCAACACGCCTAGTTACGATGAAGGGCGATGCACCACAAGCTACTGTGAGTTTTCGGCAAGGGTGCGTGACGCCCGTTCGCTCGCACTGTTAAGTTGATTCAGTCGCCGAGGGGGCGGCCGAATCGTGACGCGCCGAAAAACACTGCCCATTCCCGAGCCAATCGTGCAGCTGCAACGTCAGTTGGATCAGTTTCGCGGTGCCCAGCCGGGGCGGACGAAGCTGCCCGAATCGCTGTGGCAGGCGGCGGTTGAACTGGCCCGGCAATACGGTGTGTATTCCGTGGCACACCCTCTGCGTCTGGACTACATGCGGCTGAAGAAACGGCTGGGTGGAGTTCCGCGCTTCCGGCGGAAGGCAGCCAAGCCGGCATTCATCGAGCTGATAGCACCAAACCGCGGGCAGATGGAAGAATGTGTGATCGAGTTGGAGTCCGCTGGCGGGAGCAAGATGCGAATCCAGTGGAAGACCACGGTTCCGCCGGACTGGACAAACCTGCTGCGCTTCTGGCGAGATGCCGAGAGATGATCCAGATCACGGCGCAGATGCGGGTGCTGGTGGCGATCGAACCGGTGGACGGACGCAAGGGGATTGACTCTTTGGCGCGGCTCTGCCAAGACCAGCTCGCGGAAGATCCATTCTCGGGTTGCGTGTTCGTGTTTCGGAGCCGCCGTGGAACGGCGATTCGTCTCCTCAGCTATGACGGCCAGGGATACTGGCTTGCACAGAAACGGCTTTCCAAGGGGCGGTTCGTATGGTGGCCGGAAGGCACCGGATCGACCAAGCCACTGGAAGCATATGAGGCCCAGTTGCTGTTGGCGGCCGGCGATGTGTCTCGTGTCCGCGCGGCGCCGATGTGGCGGAGGGTCAGCGTTCTGAAGTAAATGCTGCGAAGCAGGCCCCCCTTGCGTTCCAAGAAAACCAGGCTCATACTGCTGGGCATGATGGAAGCAGCGGCGGTCGAGTTCAAGTACCGGGGCCGGGTGATCAGCCAGGAAGACATCCTTTATATACGCGCGCTGATCGAGCGATCTCCCCACCAAAGCCGCCGCACGCTATCGACCCAGCTCTGTGAAGCTTGGCAGTGGCGTCAGGCCAATGGCACGTTGCGCGACATGGTGTGCCGTGGCCTGCTTCTGATGCTGGAGCGGGCCGGCCAGATCGCATTGCCGCCGGTGAGCTACGTGCGGCATAATCCGTTGGCAAACAGAGCCAGACCGGAGCCGGCGGGAATCAATGCCACGCCCATAGAAGATCCGTTACGAACCCTCCAGCCGCTGGAGTTCGAGCAGGTTCGGCGCACCTGCCAAGAGCCGTTGTTTAACGGCTTGATGGAAGAGCATCATTACCTCGGCTACGAGCAGCCCGTGGGAGAACACCTGAAGTACCTGGTTTGGGCGCAAGGGCGGCCGGTCGCGTGCCTGGCATGGTCTTCGGCTCCACGTCATCTGGGCAGCCGCGACCTCTACATCGGCTGGAGCGCCGAAGCGCAACGTCGCAACATTCGCTTCCTCGCTTACAACACGCGATTCCTGATCCTGCCGTGGGTGCGGGTCGCGCATCTGGCGTCGCATATCCTGGGCCGCATGGCAGCACGGATTTCCGATGACTGGCAGCGGATGTACAGACATCCGATTTACTATCTGGAAACGTTCGTGGATCCAGCGCGATTCCGCGGCACCTGTTACCGCGCGGCCAACTGGGTGTTGCTGGGCCGGACCACGGGACGAGGCAAGCAATCCAACAGCTACGTGCCGAACCGTTCGATCAAAGAGGTTCTAGGATATCCGTTGACCAAGCGGTTCCGCGAACTGCTGGGGGCACCAGGATGAAGTCCGCCAGGCGCCGTGTCGATGTGAACTTGGACGAACTGGACCGGGTGCTGGACGGAGCGCGGCAAACGCCGCTGAGCGAGGCCGATTACGACAAACTCAAGAGCGCCTTGCATGCCCTTGCAGGGATGATCGCGCCACCGCGCCACACGGAGAAGACCAGCGCCGTGCTGGGAGAATCGGAAGGCTCGGAAACGGACGCCGGAACTCAGCCGGACACCAACGCTGCCCCGCCGCACGGACACGGCCGCAACGGCGCACAGGCGTTTGACGGCGCACGTAAGGTCGACATTGCGCACCAGAAGTTGTCGCATGGAGATCGCTGCCCGGAGTGCGGGAAAGGCAACGTATACGGACAGAAGGAGCCGAAGGCGCTGGTGCGGATTGTGGGACAGGCGCCCCTGGCGGCCACGGTCTACTCGTTGGAGCGGTTGCGATGCGGCGCCTGCGGGCAGGTATTTACGGCCCAGGAGCCGGAAGGAGTGGGTCCGGAAAAGTACGATGAGACGGCCGCGGCGATGATCGCGCAACTCAAGTACGGCAGCGGGACTCCGTTCTACCGGTTGGAACAACTGGAAGTTCAGCTCGGGATTCCGTTACCGGTGGCGACCCAGTGGGAGGTTGTGGAAGAGGCCGCGGAGTTGATCAAAGCGGCGCGGGATGAGTTGATCCGGCAGGCGGCGCAGGGCCAGGTGGTGCACAACGACAACACCAGCATGCGAGTGTTACGGCTCGCGCGCGAGCCGTCGGACCAACGCACGGGTGTGTTCACCAGTGGCATCGTGTCCACCGGCCAGGGCTGGAAGATCGCGCTGTACTTCACCGGACGCCAGCATGCCGGCGAGAACATGGCCGACATATTGAAGCAGCGTGCGGCGGAACTGTCCGCGCCCATCCAGATGTGCGACGCTCTGTCGCGCAACGTTCCGAAGTTGCCCGCGGGAGTGGAGATTCTGTTGGCCAACTGTCTGGCCCATGGAAGAAGACAGTTCGTCGAAGTGGCGGCGAACTTTCCCGACCAATGCCGCTACGTACTGGAGAAGCTGGGCCGGGTGTACGGCCACGATGCCCAAACTGGCGTAGGTGGTCTGACGCCGGAAGAGCGATTGCGGTTTCATCAGGAGCGCAGCGGTCCGGTGATGGACCAACTGCACGGCTGGCTGGAGGCGCAGTTTGCCGAGCGCAAGACGGAACCGAACTCCGGGCTAGGCAAGGCGATCACGTATCTGCTCCGGCACTGGCGGCCTTTGACGCTGTTTCTCCGAATCGCCGGGGCACCCTTAGATAACAACATCGTGGAAAGGGCATTGAAGAGGGCCGTTCTTCACAGGAAGAATGCATTGTTCTACCGGACGCTGAACGGAGCGCAGGTGGGCGACCTGTTCATGAGCCTGATTCACACCTGTCAGTTGTGCGGCGCCAACTCGTTCGACTATCTGACCGAGCTACAGCGCCACGCCCAGGAACTGGTGGCCAAACCTGCGGAGTGGATGCCGTGGAACTACCGCGAGACGCTCGCGCACGTTGGAGTATGATGAATGCCGCATGGCCGGAAAGGATCGTCTCTGGCCATGCGGGAGCGTCATCCGAAAATGGCCGGAAAACGGACTTCTGACAAGGCAAAATCGGAAAGGGTTTTTGGCCACTGCTGTGCAAATTAGCTGAAGCCGCGGTTGAGTAACGTTGGAGCGATTGGACATAGCCCAGGGCTGGCGCGATTTGCAAGGCACGGTTGGCGGCGGGATTTCACAAGCGTGAGTGACTTGGGCTTGGCCTGCTATCCAAAAGATCGA
>CAWEZD010000002.1:0-57261 GCA_963813465.1 Bryobacterales bacterium
CACCGCGAGGGTTCACACTGACAAACACGCTGGGGCGCAGTAGAATAGTAGGGCGTTTTATGATCGCGACCTGGAAACAGCACGAGGGCCAGGCCGTCAACGGCATTGCTCTGCTCCGGCTCCTGGGCGGCGGCGAATCGAGCGCTGTCTATCTTGCCGAGCGTGCCGGCGAACGGTGCGCCGTCAAACTGGTCCCCACCGAAGACGTCGTCGCGCAGCTTCCTTTGTCCCGGTGGGAGCAGGCCTCCAGGCTCTCGCATCCCCATCTCACCCGGATTCTTCAATGGGGGCGCGCGCGGCTGGATGGCGTTTCGATGGTCTACGTGGCGATGGAGTACGCCGAGGAGGAGCTGGCGAGCGTCGATCGTCCGCTCACGCCCAAAGAGGCTCGCGAAATGCTCACCCCGGCGGCCAAAGCCCTGGCTTACCTTCACGGCAAAGGATTCGCGCACGGCCGGATCAAGCCCTCGAATATTCTGTCCGTTCAGGAGGAATTGAAGATTTCGGGGGACGCGCCGCTCCACCGCGGAGAGCGTCACGCCTCCCCGCCGGCGCCGCAGCCTTACGATCCGCCTGAGCTGGTGGCTTCTGGAGCCACGCCCGCGGGCGATGTTTGGTCGCTGGGCGTGTCGCTGGTCGAGGCCATGACGAAGGAACTGCCGACATTCGGGCGCGGATCCCTCCAGCTTCCGGCCGCGCTCAAGCCCGATTCCTTTCGCGAGGTGGCGGCGGGTTGCCTGGAGCGCGATCCAGAGCGGCGCTGGACCGTCGCCGACCTCACGCAGTGGCTGGACCGGGGCACTGTCCCTGCGCCAAAGCGAGCCGAGCGACGCTACCTTTTGCCCGCCGCCGCCGCCGTGGGCGTGATCGCGCTGGGCACTGTGGTATGGACTTACGGCGGGCCGTACCTCGCGGGTTCCCAACCGGCCGCGCCCGAACCCGCTCCTGCAACCAAAGTTTTGCCCTCACCCGCACCCGTGAATCCGCCTCCGGCGTCCGCACCGGCGCCGGCATCCGCGCCCGCGACCCCGCCGCGGGAAGCCAAGCTCCCCAAGGAAGCAAAGCCGGACGTAAAGCCGCCGGCGGAACCTAAGCCCGAGCCGCCGCCCGCCGCCGCATCGCCTGTCGTGACCGCTGCCGATGTGACCTCTCCCGACGTGCTTCAGCCGGTCGTGCCCGAGGTGCCCGCGAAGTCCCGTGCAACTATCCACGGCAAGGTGCCCATCGTGGTGCGGGTTCAAGCCGACGCGGCTGGCGCAGTCACCAGCGCGACCATCGAATCCGGCGCATCTAGCAAGTATTTTGCCGACCTCGCGTTAAAAGCCGCGCACCAATGGAAATTCGTCCCCGGCGCGGATGCGCGCCAGTGGCTGCTGCGGTTTGAGTTCACTCGCGACGCGCAACATCCGGTCGCCGCGCGAGTGATTCTGGCTCCTTAGGGCTGCTTTTCCGCGCCGCCGACCATCTTCCGCACCCGGTCGAGTTCCTTGCGCAGCCGCCGCCCGCGCCTGTCCAGCATCAGGACGTACAAGAAAATCACGGTCAGAATGGCCGCGAGGCCGAAAGCCACGAACTGGAGTTCACGTCGTTCCAAAAAGATCTCTCCCGTTAATACGAATGCGCCTGGCGGCGAAGAGCGTCGATTTCCCGCGATGTCTCGCCTTCCTGCATCCGCACCATCGCGATCACGATTCCGAGGCACACGAACGCCAGCCAGTTCCACATGAGGGGCGCTTGCATGCCGGGACCCATGCCGCCGCCGCCGCGGAAACTCAACACCGGGGCGGGATGCAGATTGCGATACCACTCGATGGACTTGTACACAAAGGCCACGTTGATGCATCCGAAGATGGAAAGCACGGCGGAGAACTGCGCCCGTTGGGTAGGCTCCTCCACCGAACGCCGGAGGGTCAAGTAGCCGACATAGACCAGCCAGCACACCAGCATGGACGTGAGCCGGTGATCCCAGGCCCACCAGACGCCCCATGCATAGCGCGCCCAGATACTGCCGCTGGCAAGACCGGCTGTGGCGAACATCAGCGCGACTTCGTTCACGCCTGCGGCAAAGGAATCGTATTTAAAATTACCGGTCTTCAGATACATTACGCTGGCGGCCAGGCCCAGGAAAAACCCCGTGAAGGCGGAGAAAAAGCTGGGCACGTGAAGATAGAGGATTTGGTACGCCCCCACGTTGATGGCCTCCAGCGGCAGCACAAAGGCGATCTTGTACAGGCTCCAGAAGAGCAGTCCAGCCGAAATGGTGAGTAACAGGTATTGGATTCGTTCTCGCATATTTTTACCCCACTAGAACAGTATCTATCAATAGCACGGCCAGCGACGTGAAGATGATATCGAAGGCCGCCAGCACCTTAAGCCACAAGATGTTGTCGCCCCCCAAGGGGGTTCCGTTGAGCAGATCCGAGGTCAGTGTGATTGCAGCGGTCAAAGGCACGATCAGGAATGGGTAGAGCATTACCGGCAGCATCAGCTCGCGCAGTCGCAGGTTCACTGTCAGCGCGCTGAACAGCGTGCCGATGACTGTCATGGCCCAGGTTCCCAGCACGATCACCAGCAGCAAAGCCCAGATTTGCACCCGGATCTTGACGTTGTAGAGCACGCTGAACGCGCCCAGCGAAACGATTTCCATCGCCAGCAACAGCGTGAAATTCGAGAGCGCCTTGCCGAAGAATAGAGCGCTCGCCGGAATGGGCGCGGCCAATAGCGCGTCCAAGCAGTCGTTTTGCAACTCCCTCGCGAAGCTGCGGTTCAACGCCAGCGCTGCCGCGAAGGCATACGCAATCCACAGCAGGCCTCCAGCGATGGCCGGGATGCTAACTTCGTTATTGCCGGGATCGAAGGCGAAGCTGAACAGTACCAGGATCATCAGCATGAACGCAAGCGAAGCATTGACGGCCTCGCGCGTGCGCAGTTCCGCGCGCAGATCCTTCGCCGCGATGGTCAGCACCTGGCGCAGATACACGTGACGCTAATTCTCCCCGTACGTGCGATATAACCACCCGGTGTCGTCGAGCATCTCCTGCCGCCGCTCGCCCGCATACACGATCTGGCCGCGCTGGATCATGGCGACGTGCGTGGCCGCCTCCAGAGCCTCCCGAAGCTGGTGCGTGGACATGACGATGGTCCGCCCGCGCTGGTGCATGTCGTCGAGCAGCGCTTGCAGCACGGCGATGGCGCGGTCGTCGAGCGCGGTGAACGGCTCATCCAGCAGCAGCACCTCTGGATCGTGGAGGAACACTCGAGCCACCGCGAGACGCTGCCGCATGCCGCGCGAAAATTCGCGCACCAGCCCCTCGCGAACTCGATTGAGATCCGTGCGCTCCAGCATCTCCGTGATCCTTTGTGTGGGGTTCGCGATGCCGTACAACTTTGCGAACAGCCGCAGATTCTCGAACGCCGAAAGCTCGTCGTAAAGCGAGATGCCGTGGCCCAGGACCCCGATGCGCCGGCGCGTCGACTCCTCGCGCACATTGGCTCCGTGAATGGTCACCGATCCGCGCGAGGGCTTCGACAAGCCGGCCAGAATCCGCAGCAGTGTGGTTTTGCCGGCGCCGTTGCGCCCCAACAGCGCCAAGGTTGAGCCCGGCATCACGTTAAATGCGATGTCGCGCAGGGCGGGGAAGTCGCCGTAATACTTCCAGACGCCCCTGACTTCCAATGCGACATCGAGCGCGGCCGAGCTCAAGCCTCGCTTCTCCGGTACAGAAGCACGCCTCCCAGCCCCAGAATCGAGAAGGTCAGCCCCAGCACCCAGGGCAGACGCTGATACAGGCGCGCGTTTCCGGCGGTGGGTTTGGGCGAGCCGTCGTCTTCGTTGTGCGCCGTCTCCCCGTCGCCGGTCTGGAGCGTACCGATTCCCTCGATGCTCAACTCATACGACGATCCTGCAGCCGCGGAGATTTCGTAGACGCGGGCCTGTGGCCCGTTCTGCCCCAGTTCCCTGATCCCGTCTTCCTTGATGCCGCTTCCGGAAAGCTGGACTGCTTCGGGCGTCACCACCACCAGAGGATTTTGGCCCAGCACCTTCCCTGCGAAGGTCTTCGATGGAGGCAGATTGTAGCCGACCTCGTAATCCGTCTCGCCCGGCTTGATCGGGTAACCTACTTTGAAAACGTCGGTCTGCGACGTCTTCTCGGGAGCCCTGGCGATGGGCATGCCGCCGGGCGCTTGAATCGATACCTTCGTGCTGCCTTGGACCGCTTTCGGCAGGAAAAACTGCACCGATCCTTTCACCGGATCGAGCAGCGTGGTCTTGCCCGAGTTCTCGATGAGGAAGGTTTCGTTCACTCGGATCCCGTCTTGCCCAGGTTCGAGCACCAGCGCGTGCTGCTGCTTTACCGAGACTTGTGACATCTGGCTGGTGGCGTTGAATACCCTCAGCCGGACCCCTTGCGTCGGCGCGCCCGGCGGCAGCACCTGGTTATATTGCACATCCTGATACAACGCTTCGAGCAGCGCCGGCGGAGGCGGCACTTCTTTGTCGATCCTGAATTTTCCATCCGCGTCCGATTTCACAGTCGCCAGCGTCTGCATTCCGTTTTCGCCCGGATGCACCAGGTTGATCACCACGCCGGCCTGCGGCCTGTCCGTGGTGGCGTTGGTCACGACGCCACTGATCTGACCCAGCAGGTAGGCCGACGGCGCCAGCAGCCACAACATCAACACGTTTCTCATGCCATGGCCTTTCCGCACTCGCCGCAGAATTTCATCGGTTTTGGGAACTTCGCTCCGCAATGCGGACATGTCGGCGCCTCTGGCGCTTTTACTGGGGCTGCTGGAGGCGTCTTCGCTTTTGCCGCGGGTTTTGCCGCCGGGTTTGCCGCCGCGGTCGACAGCTTCTCGATCTCCCCGATCACCCCTGCCAGCTCCTTCTGCAAGCCCACTTTGGTTTGTTGATAATCCGCGTCGGAAAGCTTGCCCACGCGATACTCGAACTGCAAGTCGCGCAGGTTTTCGTAAATCGCGGCCTTGCGCTCTTCCAGGTGCCTGGTGGGCGATACCGGCTCGGGCGAAGGAATATCCTTCAGGCGCACGAACAGAGTGAAGAAAACCGTGGCGGCCACCACCACGATAACCGACGAAGCGAGAAACATTAGTCGAGCTTCTCTAGATCCTTTTCGATTTGCGCAAGCACGGCCGGGTCAACCGGAGCTCCCGCGGGAACGGCGGCGTTTTGACGCCGCATCCGGCGGATCACCAGGATCACCAGCGCCAGACCCGCGGCGAGTCCCGCCCACGGGCCGATCAGGGCTGCAACTCCCGGCCCCACTACCAGCACGTCCTTGCCGCTTTCCTTCACGTACGTATCCAGGATCTGGCTTTCGGTCATGCCCTGGCTGAGCATGTTGAAGATCCTGACCTTGTTCATCTTGCACACCGGGCAAGGATAGGGCGGCATGGTGCAGGCGATATCCTGCTTGCAGCCGCAACTGCACTTCAGTTTGGCGGCGATGCCGTTGACCGCCTGGCTATCCCACTCCGACGCACTTTGCGCCAGCGCCACCGCGGCCAGCAACGCCACCAGAAAACTACTCTTCCACCTTTGCATGTTTCCCTGCGATTCCGACCACTTCCGTGCGTGGCCACACCATCCGCGTCTTGGCCGGCGTCAGGCAGATGAGCGTGCCCAGAAGCACCACCCAATACCCCATCCACACCCACGTCGTCAGCGGATTCACGAAACTGTCCAGAATCACGCGCTGATCGTTGTCCTCGTCCACGCGGAAATTGACGTACAGATCCTCGTTGAGCCGGTGCCGGATCGCCACCTCCGTATCGGTCTGTTGCTTGGCGATGTAGAAGCGCCGCTCCGGATGCATCTCGCCCAAACTCTCGCCGTTCTTCGACACCGCCAGATCCAGCTTCCACCAGCGGTAGTTGGAGTTGGCGCCCGCGGTCAGGGCGTCCGCTTTCAGGGTATAGCGCCCGATCTGCGTGGACTGGCCCAGCCCCAGCTCCTTACCTTTTTGTTCGACCTTGAACGCCGAGCCGGTGATCCCGGTAAAGATGATCACGATCCCAATGTGTACGATGTAGCCGCCATAGCGCCGCGTGTTGCGGTGCGTCAGCTCCATCATGGACATCAGGAGATTCGTTCCGCTCTTGGCGCGGATCGCGCTCGCGCCCTTGACGAATTCGATCCCCACCGTCGCCAGCACGAACGTGCACAACATGAAGGAGACCAGCGGGTAGAATTGCCGCATCCCGGCAGCCGCCAACCCCGCCGCCACGGCGACGCCCGCGACCGCCGGCCACAGGAACGCCCGCTTCAGGCTCTCGAGCGAGCTACGCCTCCAGGCGATCAACGGCCCCACTCCCGTCAGCAGCAGCAGGAACAGCGCGATGGGCACGTTGATGCGGTTGAAGAAGGGAATGCCCACGCTGATTTTCTGGTTCGTCACCGCTTCCGTGATCACCGGGAATAGAGTGCCCCACAGGATCGCGAAGCAGGCGGCCAGCAGGATCAGGTTATTGAACATGAAGCTGGATTCGCGCGACAGCACGCTCTCCAGTTGCGCTTCGCTTTTCAGATAGTCCAGGCGGCTCAGGATCAGCCACACCGTACCCGCGATTCCCAGCGCCAGGAAGGTGTAAAAATACGGCCCCAGCGGCGACTGCCCGAAGGCATGCACGGATTGCGCCATGCCCGTCCGCGTAAGCGCCGTTCCGAAGATGCACAGCCAGAACGTGGTGCTCACCAGCACCATGTTCCAGACCTTCATCATGCCCTTCTTTTCCTGCATCATCACCGAGTGCAGAAACGCCGTCGCGGTGATCCACGGCAGCAGCGAGGCGTTCTCCACCGGGTCCCATTCCCAGTAGCCGCCCCAGCCTAAAATCGAATACGCCCAATTCATGCCCAGCAGCACGCCCGTGCTCTGGAATAACCAGGTCACCAGGGTCCAGCGGCGCGTGGTGTTGATCCACTCCTCACCCGGCTGCTTGGTCGCCAGCGACGCCATCGCGAACGCAAACGGCACGATGAAACCCACGTAGCCCAGGTACAGCATGGGCGGATGGATCACCATGGTCCAATATTGAAGCAGAGGATTCAGCCCTTGGCCGTCGCCGATATCGGACAGGGGGACGACGCCGCGCCCCGCCCACCACACTTTAAAGGGGCTCTCCACGAACGCGTTCATCGTCAGGAAAAAGGTCTGTACCGACATCAGGATGCCGGTCACATACGGCATCAGGTTACGGAACTTCTTGCGATTCTGAAACACCACCACGGCCGAATAGGTCGAGAGCAGCCACGACCACAGCAGCAGCGACCCTTCCATGCCGCCCCACCAGGCTGTGAACTTGTAGATGGGTTGCATGGCCGTGTTGCTGGTTTCGTACACGTAGGACAGGCGGTAATCGCCCGTGAAAAGGGAGTAGACCAGGAAGCCCACCGCCGTAGTGATCAGGGCCCATACGCAGTAGACCGCGCGCTCCGCGCTCAGGATGAGCAGCGGCCTCTTGGTCCACTTGCCGATCAGGGACGCAACAATGGCGTAGATCGCAAAACAAAAAGCCAGCAGGATTGCCAGCGCGCCGACGTTTTCCATAATGGTTGAGACCTAGTGGTTAAAAGCCAATGTAGAAACCTAAATTGTCGAAGGCTTGGAGCCTGCGGCCGGAGGTGGCGCAGCTTCGTACTTGGACGCGCACTTGGCCTGGATCTGATTAGCGTGGAACACTCCGTCCGCGCCCAGCTTCCCATCCGCCAGCGCCTGAGCATGCTCCTTGAAGGTGTCGGGCAGCGGATCGTCGCCGTTATAAACCACCTTCATGCTGTCGCCCACGTCCTTGGTTCCTTCGTTCTCCACCAGCAGGAACGTGGTGGCCGATCCCTCATGGGTAATCGAGCCTTCCTTGACGTACCCATTCACCCGCAGATGCTTCACACGGGCTTGATCGCCCATCTGCTTCACTTCGGGAATGGTCTTGAAATAGCCTGCCGTCTCTTTGGTCGAGCTGAACGCCAGCCACCCTAGCGTTCCTAGGATCGCCGCGATAGGAAGTCCGAACTTGAAGTAGCGATTCATACGGGGGAGCTCCTTCCACACCACTCGCTCTTATGCCACATATCAGTATAGCGCTTCCCGCGACGAAACCGGCTCAGGTATAGAATCTGGATATGAGCACCAAGACCCTCCTCACAGCGGATGAGCTGGAGCAGATGCCCGACGACGATTCGGTGCGAACCGAGCTCGACGAAGGGGAACTGATCAGCATGCCTCCCACGGGATTGGATCACGCTTATTATGAGAACGAGATCGGATCGATCCTGCGCGAGTACGTGAAGCGTAACCGGCTTGGACGGGTTTACACCGGTGAACCGGGATTCCGCCTCAGCCCCGGCACGGTGCGTGCTCCCGATGTCGCCTTCGTTCGCCAGGAACGCCTCGAAGCGCTAAAGAGCAAGGGCTTCGCCAAGGGCGCGCCGGACCTGGCGGTGGAGATCTTCTCGCCCTCCGATTCCGTGCCGCAATTGATGCGAAAAGTGAAGCAGTACTTCGCGGCCGGATGTCACACCGTTTGGATCGTCTACCCGGACTCACGCGAGAATCACGTGCTGGAGGCCTCTGGGGGGGACCGCATCCTGCGCGAGGGCGATTTGATGGAAGCCCCGGAGCTGCTGCCGGGATTCTCCGTTCCCGTCGCCGAATTCTTCGAATAACAGGCTGATACAATCGGGGGATTCTTTATGTCGCCGTCCCCGACGCGCCTCTGCCCCAAGTGCGCGGCCGAGGTGCGCGAGGGCTGGCGCGTCTGTCCCGCCTGCGCAACGCCGCTTCATGGGCAAGACGCCGAGACCAGGACCATCTTCCACGAATCCTCCTCGGTCAGCTCGGTCGAAGAAGGGCGCTTCCCCGCCGGCACCGTGCTGGCCGGACGCTATCGAGTGCTGGGCCTGACGGCCAAGGCGGCATGGGTGAGGTCTACCGCGCCTACGACCTGATCCTGAATCAAGCCGTCGCGCTGAAGTTCCTTGGCCGAGCCAACATGAGCGAACCCGCTCTGGCTCGGTTCCGCAATGAAGTCCGCATCGCGCGCCAGGTTTCGCATCCCAATGTCTGCCGCGTCTACGACATCGGCTTCATCGAAGGATTTCACCTCCTCTCGATGGAATATCTGGACGGCGAGGATCTGGCCTCGCTGATCCGCCGCATCGGCCGCCTGCCGCAAGACAAAGCCATCGAGTTCGCGCGCAAGGTCTGCGCCGGTCTCGCCGCCGCGCACGAACATGGAGTGCTGCACCGCGACCTGAAGCCCGCCAACATCATGATCGACGGCCGGGGGCAGGTACGCATCACCGATTTCGGTTTGGCCGCGCTGGCGCAGGAAGTCGCGCTGGGAGACATCCGCAGCGGCACGCCCGCCTATATGTCGCCGGAGCAGAAGGCGGGCAAGGAAGTCACCACGCGCAGCGATCTCTATTCGCTGGGGCTCACGCTGCACGAGATGTTCACCGCGTCGCGACCAGCGCACTCGCATATTACACCCTGGTCTGGACGCTGCGCCGCTTCGGACTGCTGGCGACATGGGTGCTGGTGGCGACTGTCGGGTTCGTGGAAATCCCTCTGACGCTCTCATCCTGGTATGCGAGCCGGGCGCTGGTGGAACTCGCGATCGTCACCGCGGTCGCCGCGTGGGCGCTGTGGGTGATCCTTTCCACCCAGCGCCGTCCTGATACAATCACTTCATCTTGATCACCGAAACCAAAACTCACCGCGTCGATCCGGATATCACGGTTTTCGAGATCTCCGGGCGCCTGAACCTGGGCAACCTGCTGCAATCGGTCGAGAGTGCGATTCGAGGCCTTATCGACGGCGGCGCGCGTAAGCTGGTGATCGACCTCACCGCGCTGAGCTCGATCGACAGCTCGGGCATCGGGATGCTGATAAGCTGCGGCGGGCAGATGGAGCAAGTGGGAGGCCGGATGCGGCTGGCGGGCGCGCAGGCCTCCGTCTCCAAGGTGTTCGAAATGGTTCACATGGAGCGCATCCTCCCGATCGACCCGGACCTCGCGTCGGCCTGCGCCAGTTTCCAGTAGATTTCCGTTTACAGTAGAAATATGGCGATGCCCGTCGGTATTGTCGGCTTCCGCGGCTACAGCGGAGCCGAGCTGGTTCAAATCCTTTCCCGGCACCCTCACGTCGAGCCGGTCCTGCTGGAGCATCGCGAGACCGAAGATCGTCCGCGCCCGCTGGGCCATGCCGGACCTCGCCGCCTGAACTTTACCGTCGACGAGGTCAAAGCCGCCGGGCTCGCCGCCGTCTTCCTGGCCACGCCGCCCGAGGTGTCTATGAATCTGGCCGCCGGGTTGCTCGACGCCGGAATCAAGGTCATCGACCTGAGCGGGGCGTTCCGTCTCGGCACGCCGGAAAATTATCAACATTGGTATAAGGAGCCGCACACGCAGCCCGCTCTGCTTGCGCAGGCTGTCTACGGTCTTCCCGAGTTTTGCCGGGCCCGCATCCCTTCCGCCCAGCTCATCTCCAACCCCGGCTGCTACCCGACCGCCGCCAACCTGGCCATCAAGCCTCTGATCGAGGCCGGAGCCATCGCCCGGGAATCCGGCATCGTCTGCGACGGTAAGAGCGGCGTCAGCGGAGCCGGCCGCAAGCCCTCACTCAAAACCAGCTTCTGCGAGGTCACCGAAAACTTCTCCGCCTATTCCATCCTGGATCATCGCCATGTCCCCGAAGTCCTGCGCATTTCCGGCCTGGATGAAGCCGAATTCAGCTTCACCGCGCAGCTCATCCCCATTCACCGCGGCATCCTGGAGACCATCTATTTTCGCGCCGCCGAGTCCATTGCCTCCGTGGACGATTTGCTCGCCATCTACCAGAAGCGCTACGCCCACGAGCCCTTCGTGCGCATGTATGCCCCCGGCCAGGTCCCCGATCTCGCCCAGGTGAATCACACCAATTTTTGCGATATCGGCTTTAAATACGATCCCGCGACCCGCCGCGCGGTGGTGGTCTCGGCCATCGACAACCTGGTCAAAGGCGCAGCCGGGCAGGCCGTCCAGAATCTCAACCTGGTGCTGGGCTTCCCCGAGACATCCGGGTTGATCTGAACAGCATGCGCATTCTGATCAAGCTGGGAGGAACCCTCCTCGACGACCCCGATTCCCGCTCCCGCCTCGCCCGGGAGATCGCCGCGGTTGCTTCAGCTCCGGGGAATGAGACCGTAGTCGTGCATGGCGGCGGCAAGCAAATGACCCGGTTTCTCGCCGGAAGCGGTATCGAAAGCCGCTTCATAAACGGCCTGCGCGTGACCACCCCAGAAATTATCGATGCAGTGGTCAAGGTTTTCGCGGGCAGCGTCAACACTCAATTGGTATCCGCCTTGCGGGCCGCTGGGGCCAGTCCGGTTGGACTTACCGGTCTGGATGCCGGATTGGTAGACGCCGAAATCTTCGATCCTGCTTTGGGACAAGTCGGCAGGCCTGTATGCAGCGATGCCAGCCTTCTAGAACTTCTAGTACGTAAGTACTATGTCCCCGTGGTCGCCTGCGTGGCGGGGGATGCGCAGGGCCGGATCTTTAACATGAATGCGGACCAAATGGCGGTCGCATTAGCCTCGTCATTTCGCGTGAATACACTATTGTTTATGACCGACGTAGATGGTGTGCGGGATGGATCGGGCGTTATCCGCGAAGTTCTGACCGAGGCCCAAGCCAGAAGCCTCATCGACGAGGGTGTAGCCACCGGGGGAATGCAGGCCAAGTTGGAGGCGGCTATGCTCGCGCTGCATGCAGGAGTGGAGGAGGTGGTGGTCGCGCCTGGGGCGAAGCCTGGGGTCCTAGATCTGCTATTAAGCGGTTCCCGGATTGGCACGCGCCTGGTGCCGTAGTACCAAAATAAGCCTCAAACTTCCCCCTTCTTGCGGGTATAGCGGCGTTATCGTGATCTCTAGCGGAATCTTCCCATTGCATATGTGGAAAATAATGCGACAATAAATCGATGCCTAGTCCAAAAACAGGATGAGAATAATCCGGTGATTGTTGCACCATGAACTAAGCATTGTGGCCTCGTTGCGTAGCCCAGCGGGCTTGGCCGGGAGGTAACCAATGAGAGCCCAGACAATCGATGTAAAGGAGTCCACGGGGAGGATTCTTTCCAGTACGGTTTTTCGGCCCGGGGGCAGGAAGTTGCTCTCGAAGGGCCATCTGATGAGCGAGGAAGATGTCCGCCTGCTCGAGACCGAAGGGATGGGCCGGGTCTGGGTGACCGAGCTCGAAGAGGGTGAAGTCGGCGAGGATGATGCGGTCAGCCAGGTGGCCGTGGAAATGGGCTGCGGAAGCCTGGAGATCCGCTTGGCGGCGGGCGGACGCGCGAACGTCTTTGCCACCGAAGCTTGCTGCGTGTTGGTGGACGACGATCTGCTGCGGGCCGTCAACTGCGCCTCCAGCATCGTCATCGCCACCAACGTGAATTTCAGCTTCGCCGCGGCCGGGCAGAGGATCGCCACCGTCAAGACCGTGCCGTTCGCGGTCGCCCAGTCCCATTTGGAGGCTGTCATCGGGATTCTGCGGGAACGCGGGCCAATCCTACAAGCTCGGCCCATCCGCTCGCCCTCCGTGGCTGTGCTTTACAGCGACCCTGCTAATGGCGACCGTGCGCGGCAGCTTTTTGAGGGCGTCATGCGCCAGCGGCTTGAAAAGTTCGGGACCTGCGTCCATTTCGCCTTGCCGGCCACCGAAGAGGAAGACGCCGTAGCTCGCTCGCTTCAGCATTTGCTCCGCGCCCGCCCCACCGCCCTTCTGGTCGCATCCACCACGGCTCCGGCGGGCCCTGACGACACCGTCGGCCGCGCCATGATCCGCGTCGGCTGCCACCTGGAACGGTTTCTCGCCCCGGTCGAGCCGGGAAATCTCCTGCTGCTGGGCTATAAAGACGATATTCCAATCATTTCCGCCCCAGGATGTTTTCGCTCCGCCAAACCAAATGTTGTAGACTTGGTCCTGCCCCCGATGTTGGCGCGGTATAGGATCTCGGGGTGGGAAATTGCCTGTCTTGGTCACGGCGGGCTGTTGGCTTAACTTTCCACACCTCTAGGATTCCTCCACTGCCGCAAGCGGTAACCTCCGAGCCGCTTGCGGGTGCTCTTTGCCGGGTGCTCTCTCCGAGCGCCCGGCCTTTTTTGTGCGCCCGGTATTTTACGCAGTAGGATTCCCGCCGTTTCCGGCGCGGGTTGGTGAACCCCTCCAACTTTCGCAAAACCAAACCGAACCGCGACAGTCATGGAGTGCCCATGGGCCTGCGGCCCACCAAAGGCGATGAAGACGCGGTGGACCGGTCGCGTGAAATCAATAATTTGGACCGCGTCTTCAGCGGAGCGGCCTACCGATGTTCCAGAAAGCCTCTTTGGTCCGGCAATGCCGGGTTAGGGAGCGCTTGTAAAGTGTCGCGCCGGACACCTCACTTGAATGCGGGGAAGAGGGAACCGGAGCAGCGCGAACTCGGACCGATAAGATACTCGCTGACACGGCATCCCCCGACGCATCCGGGAGCCGCTGCCCTGGCTTCCTCAGCGATCCTATCAAGGAAATCGCGATACCGCAAGCTGGAAAAAACACCAGCCCGCGATGCGCCTATTTCAGCAGCATCGTCGCTTCTTCCACCCGTGCCGTGAGCGCGCGCAGAGCCTGCGCCACACGCCCGGCCTGCTGGTTGGCTTCTTCCCAATGCTGCGCTTCGACCGCCTCGCGAACCCCCGGCAGAGTCTTGGCGTCGTAGCCCGTATAGAGCCCAGGAGCGTAGAGCTGGTGCTGGTACCATTCCCGGCCCGGCAAACCGCCCGCGGACAGCAACGCGCCCTCGGCCTTCTGCAAGGCTTGGTTGGCTTTGGCCAGGCGATCCAACGGAAGCGGCGGAGTGCGCTTCATCGCCTGCGCGAGTTGCTCCTCATACGCCTTCGAGGCCGCGTCCAGGCGCGTCAATTGAAACTGCACCCCGCGCAGGTCCAGAGAACCAGGCCGCTTCTGCTGGGCTTGTATTTGTAGAGCTTGCTTCTGGATGTCCTCGGCGTATCCGCGAACCGTGCGCTCCAGAGCGCCGAATTCGAAGGGCAGCACGGGAGCGTCGGCCAGCCGCAGGATCGACGTGGTCATCACCTGCGACAAAACCTTCCCATACGCCAGGTCGCCGTCGGAGAAGCGGTCGAACCACGCCAGCGTGTCGTAGATGGAATGATACACTCCGGCGTCGCCTGCGGCGAAACCCAGGTTCATGCTGGCGACCCCGGCGTGATCCAGAAACGCCACGTAGTCCGAGCCCGAGCCGAGCGGCGCCAAGTGAAACTCGGGCGGTCCGGTTTCCTGCCCCCCTCTTGCGCGAAGCGTTCGGGTTGCATCGAGCCTGCTGGCATTAAGTTTGGACGCCTCCAGCAGCGTGCGCGGCCCGGCCGGTTCGTTAATGTCGCGCAGCACCTCCGTGAGGAACGTCTCCAGGCTGTGCGACCCTCCGGCGTTCAACGCCCCCCGGCCGGTATTGTCCGAGTTGATGTACACGGCGGCTTTGGCTTCGAGATCCTTCAAATGTTTTTCGGTCCACTCGGTCGAGCCCATCAGCCCGAACTCCTCGCCGTCCCACAGCGCCAGCACAATGGTCCGCTTGGGCTGCCAGCCTTGCCGGCGCAGAACCGACAGCGTTCGCGCGGTTTCGAGCAGCACCGCGGCGCCGCTCGCCGGATCCGACGCCCCGTTGACCCAAGCGTCGTGGTGATTGCCGTAGACGATCCATTGGTCCTTGCCCGTCTGGTCTTTGGATGCCGGGCCGGGAATCGTCGCGATCACGTCATGAAGCGGCTTCGTTGACCAGTCGAAATCCACCTTGAGATGCACCATCGCCGGTCCGGGACCGTTGTGATACGTGATGGGCAGCGCGCCGCGCCAGGCTTCCGGAACCAATGGGCCGCCGAGCTGTTCCAGCAGCGGCTTGGCGTCGCCATAGGAAATCGGGAGCACGGGAATCTTCAGCAGCGACTTGGCTTCCGCCAGCGGCAGGCGCTTGGCCCCCGGCTCCGCCGCCCATCCCGGCGACAGAGGATCGCCCGGATACAAGGCCATGTCCAGCACGCTGCCCCGCTGCACGCCCGCTTCCGGCCGCATGGGACCCTTGGGATACACGTCGCCCTGGAAGTAGCCGTCCTCGCGCGGATCGGAATAGATCAGGCAGCCCACCGCGCCGTTTTCCTGCGCCAGCTTGGCTTTGACGCCGCGCCAGCTCCGGCCGTAGCGCGCGATCGCGATCTTGCCTTTGACGTCGACGCCTTCGCGCCGCAGCTCCCGGTAATCCTCCGCGATGCCGTAGTTCACGTACACCAGCGGAGCGGTGACGTCGCCCGAAGCCGAGTAGGCGTTATAGGTGGGAAGCTGGCCGGGCTCGCTGGTGCCGGGGTCTTCGGCGATTGCCGGCTCCTTCAGCTCCGCACGAAACTTCACCGGCGCCGTCATCTCGAGTACGCGCGAGGTGGGATACGGCATCAGCGCCTCGAACTCCTCCGTGTGTACGTCCAGTCCCCAGTCCTTGAGTTGCGCGGCCAGATAATCGGCGACGGCCTTCGATGCCGGCGAGCCTGCTTGATGCGGCTTGGACGCAATCCGCCCCATGTAGATGCGGATGCGCGCGGGCTCCGGGATGGCTTTGGCCCTTTCCTCGAGATCGTGCTGCGCCTTCCAATCTTCGGCCGGGAATCCGCGGATGGGCGCATAAGCCTGCTGGCTTAAAAGAGGGACAACGAGAGCGGCGAAAACCAAAGCAAGTGGCGCAGGCCTCCGGCCTGCGAGCAACTTCTGAACCGCGACCGTGAGGGAGCGGAATGCCACACTATGCTCCCGGCCGCTTTTTCAAAAATGCGAGGAACTCCCGAGGGTCGGTGGCTCGATCGGCGAAGGTCGCCACCAGGTTCTCATTCGCGTCGAGCAGCGCGTAATACGGCATGGCCGCGACCTTGAAGCGGTCTTCTTCTAACTTCGTATTCGCCTCCGAAGCCGCGTCGGTTCCATCGATGAAAAGCTCCACCGGCACCAGGTCCTTCATGGCGTCCATGATCTCCGGCCGGGGAAACATGTTCGCGTCCATCCATTTGCAGTTGGTGCAGGCGTAGCCGCTGAAGTTCACCAGCACCAGCTTGTTTTCGGCGCGAGCGCGATCCAGACCTTCGCGGTATTGATTCTTCATCCAGACAACGCGGCCCGAGGCGGCTGAACCTCCGTTCTCCGCCGAAGGCGCCGGCAGATACGCGTCCAGTAAACCAAGCCTCCCGCCGAACATCCCGGGCAGCAGCGTAAAGGCGAGAATCAGGAACCCGCAGGCCGTGAGTAATCGTCCGATGCCCAGCGATTCACTCGCGTCGATGCCCTCCAATCGCAGCAGCCCCAGCAAATACAGGCCCGGCATCGCCATCAGCACGAACCAGGCCGCCAGAATCCGCTCCCGGGTGAGCACGCCGGATTGCAGCACCTGGTCGATATTGCTGAGGTACTTGAGCATTATCGCCAGCAGCACGAATCCCATCACGACCTTCACCCGCACCAGCCATCCGCCGCTCTTGGGCAGCTTCTTCAGGTACGACGGGAACGCCGCGAGAAAGAAGAATGGCGACGCCAGGCCGGTGGCGAAGGCGACCATCCCCAACACTGTCTGCGGGCCTTTGGATTGCGCCGAGGAAACCAGCAGCGATCCCATGATCGGTCCCACGCACGCAAACGAACTCAGCGAGAACGTCAGTCCCATCAGCAGCGTGCCCAAATAGCCTCCACGGCGCGAAGTGTGGTCGAGCTTGGTGAGCAACCCGGAAGGCAGAGTGATCTCGAACGCGCCCAGCAAGCTCAGGGCGAACGCTCCGAACACCGCCCCGATGAATCCGTTAACCCATGGGTTGGAGGCAAGCTGCGCGGCTCCGAAGGGTCCCACAGCCGCCGTCACGCCCAATCCCAGCGCGCAGAACAACATGATGATGCCGAGCGAAAACACCACTGCTTGCAAAATCCCTCCGCGCTGGCCCAGGAAGAAGGAGACGATGATGGGGATCATCGGAAAGACGCAGGGCGTGAAGACCGAGATTAACCCGCCGCCAAACGCGGTCAGCAGGAACGGTCCCAGAGCATCCGCCGATTGTACAGCCGGGGCAACAGGCGCCGCACTCGCGGCAGGGGCCTCGCTAGGAGCAGGAGCCGGTGCTGCGGCGCCCAATTTCGCTGGCGAATATCCCGCTGGAATCGCCGCCGCCGCCAGCGGGGGCGCACTCTGGGCCACCGTCAAAATGTACGTCGCCGTTTTCGTCTTCGGCAGCTTGCAAGTTTTGTCGTTGCAGGTTTGATAACGAACCTTCGCCGTTAGCGGCAACTCTCCACCAGACGCGTCCTTCCTCAACTGCGCGTTGACCAGCAGCACCGCCTCGCCGGCATACATTTCGATCTCGTAGCCGAAGTTCGGGTCAAGTTTTTTCTCGGGCTTGGGCTGATACAGCGCGAACGACTCAACCGCGGGAGCCTCCGCGAAAGAGACCGTCGTCGCAATAGGGATGTTGTTCGGCGTCGGGCTCAACGAATACAGGTGCCATCCCGCATCGAGCTTGGCGGTCAGATGCAGCGGAACAATCGCGCCCGGCGCGGCCTTGGCCGCCTCGGAGGAAAGCGTCCACTGAACCGGATCCGTGTCTGACGCCAGCAGGCACGAAGCAAACACCGATGCGATGATCCCGAGTCTCATTGAGCCGCCGCCTTAGAAGACGCGCTGGTCTCGATCTCCGCTTCAATCTTCTCGCTGATGCGCCCTTCGGCCGACTCGGCCGCTACCCGGATGGCGTTCTTGATGGCGTTGGAATTGGACCGCCCATGACAGATAATGCTCACGCCCTTTACGCCCAACAGCGGCACTCCGCCATACTCGGAATCGTCAACGCGTTTGCGCAGCTCGCGATAGGCCTGGCGGGAAAGAACCGCGCCCAGCTTGCGCGTCACCGTGGCCTCCAGCGACTCCTTGAGCATGTTGACGATCATCTTGCTCACGCCTTCGCTGACTTTGAGCAGCACGTTGCCGATAAAGCCGTCGCACACGATCACGTCGGCCACTCCGGTGAAGACGTCGCGGCCTTCCACGTTGCCGATGAAATTGATGGGCAGCGCCTTCAGCAGGGGCAGAACCGCGCGGGTCAGGTCGTTGCCCTTGTGCTCCTCCTCGCCGATCGAGAGCAGGCCCACGCGCGGGCTGCGCTTGCGGAAGATGGTGCGCGAATAGATCTCGCCCATCACCGCGAATTGCGCCAGCATTTCGGGCGTGGAATCGACGTTGGCGCCGACGTCCAGCACCACCACCGGCGAGCCTGTTTGCGTCGGCAGCGCGGAGGCCAGAGCCGGACGATCCACGCCGCGGATCATGCCCTGCACGATTTTTGCGGTGGCCATGACCGCGCCGGTGTTGCCCGCCGATACCACTCCCTGCGCAATGCCTTCGCGCATTAGCCGCGAAGCCACCTTGATGGAGGAATCCTTCTTGGTCCTCACCGCCTTGGCCGCGGAATCCTCCATGGTGATGAACTCGCTGGCGTGAACCACTTCGATGGGCAGTTCCGAGGCTCCGCGCTGCCGCGCTAATTCTTTGCGCACCACATCCTCCACGCCCACCAGGATCACCTTGACGGCAAGATCCCTGGACGCGAGAATCGCGCCTTCGACCTCGGATTTGGGGGCGTGATCGCCCCCCATGGCATCGACCGCTATGGTCAGCATGGGAGACAGCGGGCGGTTACTCTTCGACGACCTCGATCACTTCGCGGCCCTTGTATTTGCCGCAATGACCGCACACCCGGTGAGGCAGTTTGGGTTCGTGGCAGTTGGGGCATTCCGACAACCCGCTGCGTTTCAAAGCGTCGTGCGCCCGGCGCGTCGAGGTGCGCTCCTTGGAATGTCTGCGTTTTGGATTCGGCATACTGTCTGTCTCGTTTTTCCTCTAGTTTCGAATACTTTTGAGCGCCGCCCAGCGGTCGTCCGCGCCTTCCGCCTGGCACCGGCACTCGTTCAAATTCCGGTTCTGCCCGCACACCGGGCAGATCCCCTTGCACCCGGCTCGGCATAGCCTTTTGATCGGCAGAGAGAGCAGCACAAACTCGCGCAATACGTCGTTCAACTCCACGCCGTCGCCTTCGTAAAATCCCATCTCCGCTTCGCCCGGATCGAGCGCCTTTTCCTCGCCGAGCCCTTCCGTCACCGGCCTGTAGTACAGCTCAAAATCCGCGTCGACGGGGCAATCGGCCGGCTCCAGGCAACGGTCGCAGTCGGTTTGCATGCGCACCGAAAGATGCCCCTTTACCCGGACCTCCTCCAGGAGATCGCTGACCAACTCCGCTTTCCCCACGGCCTTCAAGGGGCCGATTTGGTGAAGCTTCAGATCGGGAAACTCGATCGCACCCGCGGCCAACTCCACATCGAACGGTGCGGCGCGAATCTCCAGGTCTCGTATGTTAAAGAACACGGCGCACACACCTCCGCCCGGCCTGCATACTCCGGGTCGGTTAAGTCACCAGTATATCAGGAGGTCACGCGCGAGGCGAACGAGCCTCGATCTACGACACCTCGAACTGAACCGCGACTACTAAGGAGCGGTAACATCTGGCTGGAGGAGGGAGTTGCGTGACCGTTCACCATTCCTTGGTAAAAAGATACCGCAAGGAGTTTGCGTGCGCGCCATCTGTCAGCGGCGAATGCTCGATCGGCAATTGCCCGCATTACAAGTTCGTAGCTCGTCCGGCCCGGTAGTCCCGCGAAGCTCGCTCGGCGAATTCAATCCAGCTTGCCGCTCTTGACGTCAGACTCGATCTGTTGGTCGCAGGCGTCGGCATCAAATTCGGCGAACCAATTGCGGAACGCTCTTAGCTCCTCGGCAGTGAGCTGCTTCACTTGGCTTTCGACACCTTCCACTCTCCCATGATGCCCTTTCTTCCAGGCTGCCTCAACATCCCGATGTTACAGTAAAGAGACATGGTTGTTGAAATTGAGGGGATTCCGCTGCATCTGGCGCATCCGGACGAGCTTTCCGTCAACTGGGTGGGCCAGGAGGAAGTCATGCGCCAGCTTCTGGCCGCCTGGCTGGTGATCGACCCGCAGGATCTGCCCATGAATCCGCGCCTGCTGGGCAAGCCCGGAGTGGGAAAAACGACCCTGGCCTACGCCGCCGCCAAGCGCCTCGGGCGCGAGGTGTACATCCTCCAAGCTACGGTCGATACGCGCCCCGAAGATCTACTGATAACCCCCGTGATCGAGGGCGAGGCGCGCCTGCGCTACGTCGCATCTCCGCTGGTCACTGCCATGCTGCGCGGAGGCATCGTCATTCTGGACGAGGGCAACCGCATGAGCGAGAAGAGCTGGGCCAGTCTCGCGCCTCTGCTCGACAACCGCCGCTATGTGGAATCCATCGTCGCCGGAATCAAGATCAAGGCCCATCCGCTGTGCCGCGTCGTCGCCACCATGAACGACGACGCCAGCACCTTCGATCTGCCCGAATACATCCACTCCCGCCTCCAGCCGCAAATCCTCATCGACTTTCCGGAGCGGCACGAAGAATTCGCCATTCTGCGCGAAAACCTGCCCTTCGGCGACGACCACATCCTCAACTACGTCACCGATTTTCTCCAGCACGCGCACGCGGCCGATGAGCGCTATACCGCCCGCGACGGCATCAACATCGCCCGCTTCGCCATGAAGCTGGCTAGCGAAGCGTCTCGCGGCGTGTCTGCTGAGATTATCCACATCGCAATCACACAGACGCTCGGCGAAGAGGCCCTGCGCTATGTCCCTCGAAGCTGAGATCAAGCGCGGAGGTCTGGACCGCGGCCGTTACCTCTACTTCCCGGTAGCGCCGGGACGTGTGGAGTTCACGGTCGCCCTGCGCCGCTTGCTTCTGGATCGGCGCCCGCAGGTGGTCGCGATAGAGTTGCCCAGTTTCCTGGAAGAAACGTATCGCCGCGCGCTGGCGCGCCTGCCCGAGATGTCGGTGATTCTCTACACGGAAGAGAGCGGCCCAGGGGAAAAAGACGATGACGACCGGGCCATCTACGTGCCCGTCGAGCCGGCCGATCCCTTCACCGAAGCCCTGCGCACGGCCGAGGAGATCGGCGCGCAGATCCTCTTTCTGGAGCCGGATTCGAATGAGCGCCCGCATCTTCCCGACATCTATCCCGACACCTACGCGATCACGCGCATCGGCATGGACAAATACGTCGAGGCCTATCGCGTCTGGCCGCAGCCGCGAACCGAGGAAGTTACCGCCCACGCCGCCGCCATGGCCTGGAAGCTGCAAGGCGCGGACCCGGACGCCCGCATCGTGGCGGTGGTCTCGCTCAACCTGCTCGACCCCTTGCTGGACGCCATGGAGATGCCGCAGGAGGCGCCCGCAACCAAGCGCCGTCAGCACGACGTTCGCCTGCTCAATCCGCATCCCGATTGCCTCGCCGAAATTACCATCGAGTTCCCGTATTTGCAGGAGCGTTACGAATTCTTCAGACTCGACTTGAAAGATCCCGAAACTCTGGATCGCCCCCGCGTTCAAATGGACCTGTTGCGCGAGGCCGAGGCCAAGTACACTCAGTCCACCGGAGACAAGCTGGCGCACTGGCAGCGCCGCATGATCGCCCGCTACACTCGCAACTTGGCCAACACCAGCAACGATCTCACGGCCAACGTGTACGATCTGACGGTGGCCGCGCGCTCCATCGTCGATGACAACTACGGCTGGGAAGTGTGGCAGATGGCCAACCGCTATCTGGCGCAGCAGGAGACCTCGAATCTGGAAACCGCGCGCCTCTCGGCCGGCGAGATCTGGATCAACACCAAGCGCCTGCGCATCCGCCGCCGCCTTCCCCGTCCCAAGCAGCGTCTGAAACCGGCCGGTCTCAAAGCCCGGAAAAAGGAAACCGAACCGGGCGAATGGGCGCGCCAGACCACCGGCAATGCCATCTGCTCCTATCCTCCCGAAGACCTGGTCATCGAGGAATACGGCCGCTTTTTGAAGAAAAAAGCCAAGGCGATGCTGTCCGAGGAACGCGTACGCGTGGAGCCCTTCACGACGTCAATCCTCGACGGCATCGACCTTCGCGAGACCATTCGCAACTGGAGCCAGCGCAAGATCTACGTGCGGCAGGCCGATCGTCTCGCCGGGGAGGCCGGCGCGGTGGTGGTGATCTTCGACGAGGACCGCGAGGACCGCTATCAATATCTGACAACCTGGCTCGGCGAGCATCAGAATGAATCCGACATGGCGTTCTACTCCACGTTTCCCTTCGACAACCTGGTGGGGCCCGGAATCGGTCGAGCCGAATACGGCGGAATTCTGATGACCCTTCCGCCGCGGCGGCTGTTCGATGTATGGTCGGATACGGATTACGATTTCGCCGAATCGAAACCCGAGCGGCTGCTGATGGCCGCACTCGACTACTCCGTCGAGCGCTTCGTCGTCTACGTCGCCGCGCGCCCTCCGCGCTCGATCTTCCGCTCCATCGCTTCGCACGTCGGCCGCAAGATTCTGTATGTGCCCATCGGTGCTCTCTCTCCCGCCAAGCTCAAAAAGCTCCGCGTCGTCCACGTGCTCGATAGCTACGAGCGGCGGACCGAGGCCAAGGATTATCTCTGGTGACTGGGCGTTCCCGCGAATGCAGGGCGGTCAAAACCGTTCGGCGAGACCGCCAGCGATTTTTTCGACGTAGAATCGACTTATGACGGAATGGGTCGAATTATGGTGCGAACGCGGATGGGACCCTGAGAGCCGTGTCAATTAAACGGAGGCGCGATGAAGCTCGATAGGTTGTTGGCTCTGCTGTCAGTGGTACTGTCGGCATTCGCGATAATCGTTTCACTTTTGGTCTTCAGACGAGATCCGCTCGGCGCAGATTTGTTGAACGTACAACCTCTCAAGTCCGGAGAGCGCGCTGCGTTCCGTTAACACTATAGTGGCGCGAGAGGATCTTAGGGCGGCCTTGCAGCTATTGAAGATCATGCTACAGCGCGACGCCGACCCTGAGACGAACCTGTTTCTTTCGAGTGATGCGAAAATCACCGTTCTGAAGTCCATTGAGCTGTCCAACTCCGGGAATGCGAAGAACAACGGAAGTGTTGTGTCGTTCGTAAAGTTCACTGTCTCCGGCGTTGATTATTATACGGTTCAATACTTCAAGAAGGATCAGGCCGGCGGCTTCAATCTGAGCGGGTTGTCTTACGTGCCGGAGAAAGATAAAAGCTCGGAGGACAAGGCCACCGAATCGGCCATTGCAGAATTTAAGAAGACGGGAAAGCTTTAGCTGATCCTCCGGAATGACACACCGCCGCGGCTGCTAATGGCCGCTCTCGACTACTCCGTCGAGCGCTTCGTGGTCTACGTTGCCGCCCGCCCTCCGCGGTCCATCTTTCGCTCCATCGCCTCGCACGTCGGCCGCAAGATTTTGTATGTGCCCATCGGCGCCCTCTCTCCGGCCAAGCTCAAAAAGCTGCGTGTGGTCCACGTTCTCGATAGCTACGAACGGCGCACCGAGGCCGAGGATTATCTCTGGTGACTGGGCGAGCCGTTCTTCCGGCCCGTGGGCCTGGGGGCTGGTTCGGCGTCGGCAATACCGGACAGCACGACCGGCTCGCGGTCGGGGAATTCCGCCACCAGAGACAGGCTTCCGCCCATCGCCTCGACGGTCTTCCGCAGAGTGGAAATCATTAGGTCGGCGCGTTTTTCGAGCTTGGAAACGCCATCCTGGCCTATGCCGAGTTCCTTGGCCATGCGCACCTGCGTGAGCTTGCGGGCGCGCCGGAGTTCCTGCAAGGTCATTTCCTCTGCGATGAGCTGAACCGCGGTGGCTTCCACCTTCTTGCGGCGAGCCGGGCTCAGTTCCTTCCTGATCCGCTCGAGGTTGGTCATGGTCGTTACTTCCTTTCCTTTTCATTATGCTGTCTGATCTTGGCCGCATGAGCGTCAAAACGCCCGCCGGCCTTGTCTATCAGTTGACGGTAAAATCGCTTTTCGCCGCCGCCCGACTTGTCTCCGGCTACAAGAAGTATGGCCTTGCGCCTCGAATCGAAAGCGAAGGCCACACGCCAGACGCCGTCGGCTGCGTCAAACCTCAGTTCCTTCATATTTGGGCGACGTGAGCCTTTGAGGCTGTCCGCGTGGGGGCGCCCTAGCTGCGGCCCGAACTGTTCAAGCAGTTCGATGTGCGCCAGCAACTCGTCCTGAAGTTCTGTGTGCAAGTAGCCGTACTCCGGGACGAAATCGTCATGCAGATCAACCCCCCACTTCACTTGTGAAGTATGCACCATAATAACTATGCAGTCAAGTGCATGAATGCTTCCCTCGCGCCACAGATCAAATATGAATCGAGCGCTAGACGCCAAGAATATCTCTGATAGCCTGAAAGCGATGGAAGTCAATCTCACCCCCGAGCGCGAAGCGCAGCTTGTGCAGATCGCCACCCAAGCCGGGACCAACCCTGAGCGCTTGGTGAAGGAGGTTCTGGTCCACTATCTGGATGACGAAGCCCGGTTTTTCGCCGCTGTCGAAAAGGGAATCGCCGCGGCAGAGCGCGGCGACTTCATTGAAGAAGAGGAGATGGACGCTCGCGTCGAGCGCTTGTAGACAACGGTTTCCGGTAGGCAGCTACCCCTTCGGGCGCTTGAAGATGAGCACCGCGTACTTGTCTTCGGTTTCGCATAGAGCGGATGCCAGTTCCCAACCTTCATTCCCTAGCTCGTTGCATTTTTCGGTGGTTGGGAAAGCCTGTCCATCAGGACCGCTGAGAACCTCAAGTGTTTGATATTCCCACTTCTGCATGAAAAATACGATATCACGCGGCGGCCTGCAGTGCACTGGAGAGAAGGCCCTGACGGCGCTCGGGGGAACTGTTCCAAATCGGACAAGAACTCTTTCGGGTGGCCTCCCTTTCCACCTTTTTCAGTTGCCTCAGGAGGCCGCCGGCGATGCGCCGCGCGGAAGTTATTTTATTTTGGCTGCGACTTTTGTCGGCCTCGGCTGTTTCTCTCCTCAAGTCTCCGTTGGGCGGCGCGCAGTCGTTCATCAATCACTTCAGAGGGGTAGGACTGCCCGCGGAAGAACTTCCGCACCTCGGACTCGGTCATGTCAGGATAATCCATCCTAAGGGCTTGCGGATTGCTTACCTCGGTCCACTCAAAACAGTACTTGCCGTTTGGTAGCGCGCGCAGTTCGTAGTAAATCTCCGCTTGTTTATACGTCATTTCTTTGCCACCTCCAAATCTAGAATGCTCGAGGGGCTGCCGGCGCCTATGGAATAAGAATCGCCCCTTACATGGCCCCCACCGCCACCGGAGCCTCCGGCGTCTCATGCGGCACCGGATCGAACCGCACGCTGACCAGCTTCGATAGCCCCGGCTCCTCCATAGTCACGCCATACAGAGCCTGCGCGGCTTCCATCGTCCGCTTGGCGTGGGTGATGACGATGAACTGCGTTTCCCGCGACATCTCCTTGATCAGCCGCGTGAGGCGCTGGATGTTGGGCTCGTCCAGCGGCGCGTCGACTTCGTCCAGGATGCAGAACGGACTCGGAGTGTAGCGGAAAATCGCCATCAGCAGAGCCATCGCCGTCAGCGATTTCTCACCGCCCGAAAGCAGCGCGACATTCTGCAATTTCTTGCCCGGAGGCGAAGCCATGATGTCGATGCCGCTTTCGGCCAGGTTGGTCTCGTCGGTCAGGCGCATCTCGCCCAGGCCTCCGCCGAACAGCACGCGGAACATATTGCGGAAGTGGTCGTTGACCGCGTCGAAAGCTTCCTTGAAGCGCCGCTGCGATTCAACGTCCAGCTCCTGAATCGCCTTCTCCGTATCGCGGATGGAATCGAGCAGATCCTGCCGCTGCGCGTTCAGGAAGTCGTAGCGCTGCTGCGCCTCCTGGAATTCTTCCAGCGCCTGCGGATTCACCGGCCCCAGAGCCTCAATCCGCGCCCGAACTTCCTGGTAGCGCTGCTCGGCTTCCGACACACCGGCCTCGTCGAGCGGAGTATCCTCGCCCCCCGCGATTTCCGCCGCCGCCGCATTCAGCTCCTTGCGGCTGGTCTCGTCCAGGTACTTCAGATCGCCCTGTTTCTTGACCAGCTCCAGCTCGATCTCCGCGCGACGCTCCTGCGCCGCCTGCGCCTCAATGCGCAGAGCCCTCAGCGAATCCTCCAGAGCCGCCAGCGCCGCCCGGCTGTTGGCCGCCTCCGCCGTCAACTGCTCCACCGTGGCGATCGCCGCGCCCGTTTCCTCGGCCAGCACCCCGGCGCGTTGATCCAGCTCGATATTGTCAGCCAGCAGCCGCGCCCGATCCACGCCCATGCGCTCCAGCTCGCGAGCCAGCTCCTCCCGCCGCGAAGCCAGTTGACGAATCTGCGTTTCCAGTCTCGCCGCGGCCGCCTTCTCCGACCGCAGGCGTTCCTCCCGGCCCGCTAAATCGGCGCGTAACGCCGCGTGTTCCTCGCCCACCGCGTGCGCTCGCGCCTGCAACCCCAGAAACTCCCCGCGAGCCGTCTCCAGCGCCTTTTCCTGATCGAAGCGCGCCTGCTCTTTTTCGCCCACTAGCCTCTGATTGTCCTCGCGCTGCGCCCGCGCCCGCTGATCCTCGCGAGCCAACCGCTCCAACTCCAGCCGCGCCACCGACAGCCTCGAGCCTGTCCGCGCGAACTCTTCCGCCAGCTTGCGCTGTTCATGGTCCAGAGCCAGCGCGTCTTTCTCCTGAGCCTGCTGCTGAAGCCGCACGCGTTCCAGATCCTCAGCCAGGGCCGCCGCGCCCTGTTCGAGCTCTTCTATCTCTCCAATGAGCCCATCGGTCTCCCGCTGCCTAGCCTCCACCGTCACGCTCAGCTCGCGCAGCTCGCGCTTCAGAGCCAGCGGACCGCCGCCCGTCTTGCGCCCGCCGCTGACTGCGTAGCCGTGGTAGCTCACGCCGTCCGGCAGCAGGAAATAGCAATCCGGATGCTGCGGAGCCAAATTCTGCGCCGCAGCCCGATCACTCACCAGGAAGCAGTGCGCGAGCCGTGGAAGTAATCCTTCCGGCGCCGCCGCTAAACCATTGGTAAGCCGCAATGTATCGCGCAACCGCCCGGTGATGGCCCCAGCAATAGATGGATCCATCACTTGAACATCCGCAGCAGCAGCCCCGCCTTCCGAATGCACCAGGCCCTCGGGGTGAACTAAAAACGTCGCCCGCCCGTCCGATTCCGCGCGCATCAATTCCACGCCGCGCTCCGCATCGTTCCAGCCGCCCACCACCACGTACTCCAGCTCGTCGTGTAGGAACGTCTCGCACGCTTTTTCCCACGCCGGATCCGTCACTTCGACGAAATCCGCCAGCACTCCCGCCGGTTTGAAATCCTCGATCTGCCCGTGCTCGATCGCCGTAAACAAACGCTTGACGCTTTCGGTCGTATAAGCCCGATGAGAAAGGATTTCCTCGAGCGAATCCTTGCGCGCCTTCTGCCTCGACAGCCCCGCGCGAGCCTCTTCCAGCCTCAGTCGAGCCGCCACCGTGCGCGCCCTCCGCTCCTTCAATTCCTCTTCCACGCGCCGGCGCTGCTCCCCCAGGGATTCCAGCTCCATCTGCCGGGCCCCCAGCTTCGCCGAGAGCTCCGTCTTCACCTGCTCCAGGCGCGTCAAATCCACCGAGGCCGATTCTTCTTCCTTGCGTGATCGCGCCGAGTCCCGCTCCATCGCCGCCAGGTATTCGTCGATCTGCGCCAGTTGATTCCGAAGCGTGGATGCCTCGCCCAGCAGCTTCAACACCTGCTGCCGAGCCATCTCGATGCCGCGCTCCCGCTCGCGCAGATCGTTTTGCAAGCCGTCGCGCTCCGTCGTCTTGGCCTGCAACTGCTCGCGAGCCGCGACGCTTTCCGATTCGAGCTGCGCCATCGCCTGCGCGTGAATTTCCAGCTCCGCCTGCTCCCGTTGCTGGTGCGATTCCAGATCCTGCGTCTCCGTCTCGCCCGCCGTCAGCCGCTCCTCCAGTGACCCGATCTGCTTAGCCTGCAATTCCAGCCGTCCGCGAGTGCGCTCCGATTCCAGATTCAATTCGGCCACTCGCCCGCGCGCCGCCGTCAGGGCCGCCTCCGTCCGATAGCAGGATTCCTGCGTCGCCGTGTGCTGCCGCTCCTGCTCCTGCACTTGGCCGGAGAACCCGTGGAAAGCCGCCTGCGCCTGGTTCAGATCCAGGGCCAGCTTGGCTGCTTCACGCTCCAGCGTCTGAAAGCGCCCCGCCACGGCCCTGCGCAGATGCGCCACCATCTCCGTGCGTAATTCCTCATAGCGTTTGGCTTTCGACGCCTGCCGCTTCAGCGAATTTACCTGCCGCCCGACTTCTTCCAGAATGTCGAACACGCGCGAAAGATTTTGCCGCGCACTCTCCAGCTTCGCCTCCGCCAGGCGCTTCTTGGTCTTGTACTTTCCGATCCCCGCAGCTTCCTCGATGATGGCCCGCCGGTCGGCCGGCTTATTCGAAAGAATCTGCCCGATGCGGCCCTGCTCGATGATGGCGTAGCTCTCCGGACCGAGGCCGGTGCCGCTGAACAGATCCTGAATATCGCGCAAGCGGGCCGTGTGGCCGTCGATCAGATAGTCGCTCTCTCCCGACCGGTACAGCCGCCGCGTGATTGTGATCTCCTCGGGCTTGTGCGCTTCCGGCTTATGGGCATGATGGCCGTTCCCATTCCCGTTCCCATTCTCGTGAACGGGCGCCTCCGCGATCCCCGCTTGCGGATCGATCATCGTCAGCGTCACCTGCGCCATTCCCAGAGGCTTCCGCTCCCGCGTGCCTGCGAAGATTACGTCTTCCATGCGGCTCCCGCGCAGGCTCTTGGCGCTCTGTTCCCCCAGCACCCAACTGATGGCGTCGCTGATATTGGACTTCCCGCATCCGTTGGGGCCGACGATGGCCGTCACGCCGGAGCCGTGGAAGCGCAACTCGGTTCGGTCGTAAAATGATTTGAAGCCCTGTATGTCGACGCGTCGCAGTTTGAGCAAGTGATGTCCCCTTTCAAAGAGACGTGCGCTCGGGGGAGTAGCGTCTCCTATCCTAAACCGAAGTTCTGCGAAAGTAAAGCGAGTTCACCCCTCGTTATTGTGGTATTTTATCCTTGGCCCCTAGATGTAGTGGTGATCGGCTGGAACAGATGGCTAACTTGAAGCGTAACAGAGACTTGAAAACAAATTGGCTATCTGTGTTCATCCGTGTTCATCTGTGGCCCAAAATACGATGACTCCTGTCGTAGAACTCGACGGCCTCGGTGTCCGCTTCGGCAAGCGCGACATCCTCAAGGATTTGCGCGTTTCCCTTTCCGGCCGCACCATCGGACTGCTGGGGCCCAACGGAGCGGGCAAATCCACCCTGATTCAAACGCTGGTAGGCTTCGTCCGCCCCAATTCGGGCACCGCTCGCGTGTTCGGGCACGACATCCGCCGCGACTTGGGGCCGATTCGCTCGGCTGTAGGCTACATGCCGGAGAACGATTCGTTCGTTGCGGATATGACCGCCGTCGCCTTCACGCGCATGATGGGCGAGCTTTCCGGCCTCCCTCGCGACGCCGCGCTCGAGCGTGCGCACGAGGCTCTGTTCTATGTCGGACTGGGCGAAGCGCGCTACCGCACCTTGGGCACCTATTCGCTGGGAATGAAGCAACTGGCCAAACTGGCCCAGGCCATCGTGCACGGGCCGCGCCTGCTCATCCTCGATGAGCCCACCAACGGTCTCGACCCTCCCGCGCGAACCCGCATGATCCGGCTGATTCGGGAAATGCGCGAATCCGGGGAGATGCACCTTCTGATCTGCTCGCATTTGCTGCGCGACGTCGAGGAAACCTGCGAGCAGGTGCTGATTCTCAAGCAGGGCCGCATCGTGCATTGCTCCAATCTCGAAGAGGAGCGGCGAGCCAACCAGCGCTTCGTGGAGCTGGAAGCCTACGGGCCGCATGACGGTTTTGCCGAAGCCCTCACCGAGCTCGGCTGCCAGTGCGAATCGACGGGCGGGGCCGGCGGCGCCAATGGAAGTGTCCGCATCAAGATGACGCTGCCGCTTGGGCTTGAAGTTCGCGAAATCTACCGTCTGGCCGCCGCGCGCGATCTTCAGCTCCGCCGCCTGAATTATCGCCGCGATACGCTGGAAGAGATTTTCCTCAAGGCGATGGAGAGCTAACGATGGCCGTTTACAAGCGCACATACAAAGCCTACGAAGGCGCTCTGACGCCGGGCTGGTCGCGATTCCTGATCCTGCCCCGGTCGGCTTACGGACGCCTGATGCAATCCAAGTTTCTGGTGATGTATCTGGTGGCGTGTTTCTTCTTTCCGCTGGGGTGCGCCGCGTTTATCTATGCCTCTCACAACCTTTCGTTTCTGACGGCCATGAACATCCCCACCGGGCCGTTGCTTAAGGTCAACGGCGCCTTCTTCCAGTTCTTTTGCGGATTCCAGGGAGGCATGGCGGTTCTGCTCACCGCTTTCGTGGGGCCTGGATTGGTCGCGCCGGACCTGGCCAACAACGCGCTGCCCTTGTACTTTTGCCGGCCCTTCTCGCGCGCCGAATATGTGTTCGGCAAAATGAGCCTGTTGCTGGCGTTGCTCTCGGCCATCACTTGGGTGCCCGGATTGCTGCTCTTTCTGATCCAGTCCAGCCTCGCGGGCGCGAGTTGGGCCCGCGAAAACTCCTGGATCGGAAGCTCTATTCTCGAGGGTCTGCTGGTCTGGGACGTTGTTCTCTGCCTGATCGCGCTGGCGCTATCGGCGTGGATCAAGTGGAGGATCGCCGCCGGCGGCGCGATTCTGGCGGTGTTCTTCGCCGGAGCCGGTTTCGGCACCGCCATCAACGCCATCGTGCGCACGCAGTACGGAGCGCTGGTGGATCTGCGGCAGGTGATCTCGATTGTCTTCGCGCAAATGTTTCGCGACACCTCGCCCCCCGCGGTGTCCGCCGGCGACGCCTGGATCGTGCTCGCCGTGACCTGCCTGATTTGCCTGCGGCTGCTCTCCAAGCGCGTCAAACCCTTCGAGGTGGTGAAATGAGTGGGGCAGGCGATCGCTTTTTGTCGCCTGCCTTTCGGGCGTTAAATGGGGCCAAATGACTGAAGATCGCGTCACCTTCGATAACGTCTCGCGCTTCTACGGCGAGGTCCTCGGCGTCAATCGCGTCACGCTGTCGATTCCCCCCGGTATCACCAGCCTGGTGGGTCCCAACGGCTCCGGCAAAACCACGCTGATGAATCTGATGGCCGGCCTGGTGCGCCCCACTCGCGGGCAGATCCGCGTGCTGGGCATTGCCCCTGACGATCCCCAGCGGCTGTGCCGCACTGTCGGCTACTCCACCCAGTTCGATTCGTTTCCGCGCGGCCTCACCGGGTATCAACTGGTCGCCTCCTTCCTGCGCCTGTTCGGCTTCGACCAGCCCAAGTGCGACCGTTTGGCAACCGCCGCGATTGAGCGTCTGCGCATGGGCGACGCCGCCCACCGCAAAGTGGCCGCCTATAGCAAAGGCATGCGCCAGAGGATCAAGCTGGCCATGGCCATCGCTCACGATCCACGCGTGCTGGTGCTGGATGAGCCCTTGAACGGCCTGGACCCGCTGGTGCGTTCCGAAACCATCGCCTTGTTCCGCGAGTGCGCCGCGGCCGGCCGGCACGTGATCGTCTCCAGCCACGTGCTGCATGAAGTGGATCAGATTTCCGACCAGGTGATTCTGTTGAGCAACGGATACGTCGTCGCCGAAGGCCAGATCCAGGGCGTGCGCGGCGAGATTCAGGAGCATCCGATGCAGGTGCTGATCCGCTCCAGCCGCCCGTCGCTGCTGGCTTCGAAGATGTTTGAGCAGGATCATGTCGTCGAAGCGCGGCTGGCCGAGGACGGCGGCGCGGTGCTGATCAAGACCCGCGACGCGGACCGCTTTTACCGCGCGCTGAACGTCCTGGCTCTGGACGGCATCGATATCGAGGGCGTCATGCCCGCCGACGACAACGTCAACTCGGTTTACGAATACTTGATTGGCGGGGAGGGCTCTCGGTGAGTGAAGTAAAGAGATGAGTGAGAACTGGGCATCGCAGATCGCGGCCGTCATGCGCCTGGAGCTGAGGAAGTCGTTCTTTTCGCGGCGCGGCTTGTGGATCTATCTTCTGGCGTTCGGCCCGGCGCTGCTGTATTTGATTCACGCCATCGACGTCACGCGCGACCATGAGCATCGCCAGGCGCTGCTCGCCTCGCACCCCGTGTCCGGCCCCGCGATCCAGCTCATCCGCCAGGGCATGACCCAAAAGCAGGTGCTGGATATTCTCGGCGAACCGTATCTCAAGAATGAGTTCCTCCAAAACGGGCGCCGCCGCCGCGGACAGGATTTCTCCATCTATCACTACACCGACGGCGAAAGCGATTTCACCTTTTTCATCGTCGATGGCGAAGTGGCCAACGTCAATGAGCAGGACCGCTGCAACGTGACCAAGGATTCTGCCATCTTCGCCACCGTCTTCCAATTCTTTTATCTGCGCCTGGCCGTGTTCTTCGGCTGCGTCGGCATCTTCACCAACCTGTTCCGCGGAGAGATGTTGGATAAGAGCCTGCACTTTTATCTGCTTGCGCCCATGCGCCGGGAGATTCTGCTGGCCGGAAAATATCTCGCGGGGCTGTCCGCTGCCGTGTTCATCTTCACCGTCGGCACGGCCTTACAGATCGCGGCGCTGAGCTGGCACTTCGAGCCGGGCCAGGTCGCCGCCTATCTTCACGGAACCGGCTGGCACGACATCGCGGCGTATATGGGCGTGACCGCGCTGGCCTGCGCCGGCTACGGCAGCATCTTTCTCGCCGCCGGGCTGCTGTTCCGCAACCCCATCCTTCCCGCCACGATCGTCATGCTGTGGGAGAGCATCAATCTCTTTCTCCCCGCCGTCCTTAAGAAAATCAGCGTGATCTTTTACCTCCAGGCGCTTTGCCCCGTGGTGGCTGCGCCGGAGGCCGACACGCCGGTCTTGCTGAAGCTGCTGATCTCCTCGGCCGAGTTTCCGCCGGCTTGGCTCGCGATCACTGGCCTGACGGCTGTAATGCTGGTGGTTTTAGGCGTCGCCGCGGCGCGCGTGCGTCGCCTGGAAATCAATTACGGCACCGAGTAAGACTTTATTCGCCGCCGGTTCTTCAGTTTCGCGTTTCCGCTCGCTCCGGTTCGATACCACTTGGGCAAGAGGTACCTCTTCGATCTTTCTCAGTTGATGTGGGGCAGGTCTTCGACCTGCCCTTAGTGTCTTTACCCGCTACTGCTTCGGAGCCGCCGCTTTTCCGGTGCCCTTGTTGGCGCCGCCGCCCTTGGGGCCGCCCCTCCCTGCGGGCGCGTTCTTGCCGGTCCAGGTCCCATGTAGTCCTTCCTTTGGATCCACGTCGAAGGTGATGACCACGTTCTGTTGATCATGGCTCCAGTCCGCGGCTCTGCCTGTGAACTCAATCTGTTCGCCTATATCCATCTTGCCGGGCAGGGCGGTTTCGAATGTAAGTTTGGCGTCGGCGACATCGGGCTTCTCGATGCCGACCAGAATCTCCTTAGGCCGGGGATTGGGCGAAATCGAAATAATCTTCGCTTTGTAGTATCTAGGAGTTGGAGGTGTGGTCGTGTCGTCCGCGGCAGGTAAACCCGCATCTTTGATGTACATGTCAAAGAAGGCGTCGCCTTTGGTGGCCAGCCCGTCCTTAATCGTGTGGATCCACGTGTACATGATGGGGTCCTTGTCCTGCTCCGCCTTCTGGGCCGCTGCTTGGTCATTGGCGATGTCGACCGTGCTCTTGATGCTGAAGTTGGCCGGCGGGAAGGGGTTGGTCTTGGCAGTTGCCAGCACGTCATTGAGGCCATCGGTCGAGCCGTGGAATAACTTATAGGCGTTCGTCAGGTAGGTCTGGATCGCCGGCTTTTGGTTGGCCGGAAGAGCGCCGGGGCCGTCATAGGCGGCGGCGCGGGCGATTTGATAGAGAGCGGGCGGCTGGTCTTGCGGCCTCTTTTCCGCCGCAAGGATTCTCATCATCGCTTCGCCAAGCCGGTAGGATGCCACCGCATTCGTCGGGTCTTTTTGGATGAGCTTTCTGAGATCGTCAACAGCGCGTTTGTCGTCTTTCCGGGCCAGGTAGATGTTGACCAGAACCGCTTCCGCCAAAGGCTTGCTTGCGGTCTTGGTTTGCGCCCACCCCGCATCCGTCACGTCCTCCGGCTTGTTGGCGGCGGCAAAAACCGTATCCGGACTATCGAGTATCAGGTTGGCGTTCTTCTCCGCGGTACCCAGATCCGCGGGCGTGGGCGCGGGCTTAATCGCTAACGCCATCTGCACCGTGGCATAGAGGGCGCGGACATGATTCGGACGGTCCTTGAGAATATCCAGGGCTTGGTCGAAGGTTTGGCGGGCCCACTTCGGATTCGCGGCGTCGCTCTGGGCCAACTGCTGATAGGTGACCAGAAACATGTCCTGACGGGTGTTGACCCATTCCGTTGCCGGATACTTGTCTTTCCATTGTTGGAGCAGGGCCAGCCTCTTCGCCGGGTCAGCCGCCTCCTTCTGGGCTGCGACCGCTAGATCGAACTCGGCCATATCCTTAAACTGCGGCCCCGCCGGCTTCGCCGCCGCGGGCTGCTTATCCTGCGCCCGGCCGGGTCCCGCGACTCCGATCATCATTCCAGCAATCACCGCTATCGCGGTGACGGCAATGCCCAAGTTCTTGTTAGACAACACAGAAAACCTCCTCGCGCGCAGAATCAGTCAGCCCGTCCATCGTATCGAACGAATCTAAAGGAGTATAACCAAACCCGGCGTCGAATCGCAAGCCCATTCAAACACGAGAAGACACGAGGCAGACCTTTGCACCCGTCCATCCCCTTGCGTCTTTTAGATGCCATATGGCACAGAATAGTTCCCCACGTCTTGGCCTCCCTTCCGGCGTATAGGGGGAGTCGCGTATGCTGGCTATAACCGCATGCGTTGGGTTGACCTGGCTGTCATCGCCGCATATCTGGCCGGGGTCACCTGGTTCGGAGCCCACTTTCGCGGGTCCCAGAAAACGCTCAAGGATTATTTTTTGGGCGGCCGGACCGCGCCCTGGTGGGCCATCGCTTTGTCCATCGTGGCGGCGGAAACCAGCACACTCACGGTGATCGGAACGCCGCCGCTCTCCTTTCAGGGCGATTTCGGATTCCTTCAGTTGGTGCTGGGTTATCTGCTGGCTCGCATCGCCATCTCCGTGCTGTTCCTGCCGGCGTACTTTCGCGGAGAGCTGTTTACCGCCTATGAGCTGATGCGGCGCCGCTTCGGGGAGCGCGTCCGCAAGCTCTCCGCGGCCACCTTTCTGGTGCTGCGGGCCTTGGCCGAAGGCGTGCGCGTGTTCGCCATCTCCATCGTGCTTTCCATCATCCTGGGCTTCGGCGAAACGGCGTCCATCGCGGCCATCCTGTGCCTGACGCTGTTCTACACCTATGAGGGCGGGATGCAGGCGGTGATCTGGACCGACGTGGTTCAAATGTGCCTCTACGTCGCCGGAGCGGTGCTGAGCCTGGCGGCGATACTGCGCGAGATTCCCGGCGGGTGGGGGCAAGTGGTGGCCATCGTCGAGCCGCTGGGCAAGCTCCGCGTATTCGATTTTCGCCTGGGGCCGCCGGCGGTGTTCTTTGCCCGGAATTACAGTTTCTGGGCGGGCGTGCTGGGCGGATGCTTCCTCGCCACGGCGAGCCACGGAACGGAGCAGTTGATGGTCCAGCGGCTGCTTGCCGCACGAAGCCAGCGCGATAGCCGAACCGCGCTGCTTTCGAGCTGGGTTCTGGTGGCCGCGCAGTTCACCCTGTTTCTGGCGATCGGCGCGTGCCTGTTCGCCTTTTATAACCTGCGTCACATGCAAGCCCCCGCCGTGCTGGATCGCATTTACCCGCTCTTTGTCTGGACCTACCTGCCTCGCGGCGTCGCGGGCCTGGTGATGGCGGCGATTCTGGCGGCGGCCATGTCCAATCTCTCGGCCGCGCTGAATGCGCTGGCCTCCACCACCGTGATGGACTTTTTGCGCGGTGGGGCAGGTCCCCGACCTGCCGCCGAAGATGTCGCGTTGGCGCGGATGGCGACTCTGGTTTGGGGCGCGGTCCTGTTTGGAGTCGCAATGCTGGCGCGGCATTGGGGCAGCGTTCTTCAGGCCGGTCTATCGATCGCCTCTGTGTTGTACGGCTCACTGCTGGGAGTGTTTCTGCTGGGAGTACTGACGCGCAGGGTGGGAGAAGCGGCCGCGATTTTCGGGATGGCTGCCGGCCTCGCGACGATGCTCTACGTAAGCCTCCGCACTCCCATCGCGTTTACCTGGTACGTGCTGATCGGGACCTCGGTCACGTTTGTCGCCGGGCTGGCCGCTTCGCTGATTTGGAAAGAGGCCCATGCAAAAGCTTGAGTTGCGGCGCGCGCTCGGTTTTTGGGCCGCTATTTCCATTGTTGTCGGCACCACCATCGGCAGCGGCATATTCCGCGTTCCTTCCGAAATGATCCGGGCGGTGGGATCGCCCGGGCGGGTGTTTGGAGTGTGGATATTCGGGGGCATTCTCTCGCTGTTCGGAGCGCTCACCTACGCCGAGCTTTCCTCCATGATGCCGGAAGCCGGAGGCGAATACGTCTATCTCAACGCCGCCTACGGGCCATTTTTCGGATTCGTCTATGGATGGACCCAGACCTGGGTGGCCAAAAGCGCCTCGATTGCCGCGATGGCCACCCTGTTCGCCGTCTATCTGGCGGATTTCTTCCCGGGATTAAAAGAAGTGGTGGTCACGATTCCCTTGCCGATCGGACCAGACTGGAAACCGCTGGATATCCGCTGGGGCCAACTGGCGGCGATCGGTGTGATTCTGGCGATTGCCGCCGGGAATTATCGCGGCGTCCGGTTGGGAGGCAACGCCCAGGTGGCTCTGACGGGGCTGAAACTGGCGCTGATCGGAGGGTTAATCGCCGTGGGACTGCTTTCGCGCCAGGCCGGCATGGCGAATTTACACAGCGCCGTGCCGGCCTTGCCGGGTGGATTCGCGGGCTTCTTTAAAGCTCTCGTCGCGGCTTTGTGGGCCTACGACGGATGGAATAACGCGGGCATGCTGGGCTCCGAGATCGAGCGGCCTCAAAAGAACCTGCCGCGCGCGCTCATCGGCGGAACTCTTTGCATCATCGGGGTTTACCTGGCTGCTAATGTGGCGTATTTCGCGGTGCTTAGCGGCGCGGAGGTGGCCGGAAGCGAGCGTGTGGCAGCGGATATGATGCGCAAGATTCTGGGCTCTAACGGCGCGGGAGCGGTGAGCGCGGCGGTGATGATTTCGATCTTCGCGGCGCTCAACGGATCGCTCCTTTCGGGCTCGCGTGTGCCCTTTGCCATGGCTCGCAACGGCTATTTCTTCCATGCGGCGGCTCGGGTACATCCGAGATTCCGGACGCCGTCGGTTGGAATAGGATTATTGGGGGCGTGGGCGTCGTTGCTGCTGCTGAGCGGCCATTACGACGAACTGTACACGATGGTGATCTTCCCAAGCTGGATTCTTTACGCCATGACCGCCGCGTCTGTAATTGTATTGCGGCGGAAACTCCCGGCGGCGGAGCGCCCCTACCGGGTACCCGGATATCCGGTCGTACCCCTTTTGTTTGTGTTGGTTGCCGGAATGCTTTTGTATTCGACACTGCTCAGCTCACCGCGCGAATCGGGGATCGGATTGGCGGTGATTGTGGCCGGGTTGCCCTTCTATTTCGTCTGGAAACGGCGCGCGGACCTGAGCCCATCGAGCCCATCCGGGGATTGAGCCGATGAATAGCGGGCATCGGAACGAATTATGTTCTGTTTTCAGAACAGACTCTCTTGAAATCCGTTCAAAATAGATATAAACTCTTACAGTCAGTGCGGTTCTCCATACGGTCTGGTGTTCGTTTTTCAGAACCGGCGGGCTGACGACCTTCAAACGAAAGGCGAGACTAAATAATATGGATGTTTTGAAAATGCTCGCGGACTTGCGGCAAGAGCGAGAACAGGTGGAAGAGGCGATCGTGACGTTGGAGCGTCTGGCGAGGGGGCGCGGAAAGCGTCGGGGCAGGCCGCCGGCCTGGATGTCGGCGCTAAAGCGTCGCGGCCGGCCGCCGGGTAGCAAGAATAAGAGTAAGGAAAGCGCGGCGGCTTAAGAAGGCTGCAACCGCTCCCTCTGGTCGCGGCTCGGTCAGGGTTTCTGGCCACGACCGGAGGGAGTGTCTTTAATGAGGCGAAAGCAGCAGGAAGAACACGTCGTACTCGCCAGGGGTGGTGTGTGGGGGCGTATCGTTGGGGAAAATGTTGCCGGTGGCGTAGCCGGCGGTGTAGATATTGCCGGATGCGTCATAATCCACGGCGTAGGCGACCTGATTGCCAGGGCCGGTGATATAGCTTGCGTAAACCAGCGATGAGTTCGGATCGATCACCGCGCTAAAGGAGTCGATACCTCCGTTGGCCGAAGCTGGATAGAGGGCGGTATTGCTGACGGGAAGGTCTTTCGAGAGGGTATAGCCGGCAATATAGTAGAATCCCTGGGAATCGCGGCGGAGATCGTAGGCGACCTCCACGTCGCTGCCGCCGTAATATGTGCCGTAAACCAGCCCCGCGGCTTGATTGGCGGCACTCGGGTCCAGCACCGCGACAAACGCATCCCCGTTGCCCCCATAGACTGGCTGCGCGGCGGTGGGCGTAAGCGGGAAATCCGTCGAAAAGGTGAAGCCCGCGACCGCGATATGGCCGGACGGCTCGACCTGAACCCTGGTGGCCACATCGATTCCGGTGCCGCCTAGAAAGCTTGAATACAGAATCGCGCCCGCCACCGGATCGATCTGGGTGACGAAGGCGTCGCCGCCGCCGTCGTTGTAAATCTGCTGAAAGCCATTTCCGGTCACCGGAAAGTTGGACGAGAAAGTATAGCCGGCGATGTATGCGATGCCGTTCGCGTCCACGTCGATGGAGCGTCCGACGTCGTCCGCGTACCCGCCCAGATAGGAGCTGAACACCAGCGTCTCGGCGGCGTTGCAGGAGTTGTTGGAGAGCGCCGGATTGAAAACGGCCAGGAAGGAATCGTAGGAACCGGCGTTGGAGGCCTGGAAAAGGTTCCCGGCCGAAGGCAAGTCTTGGGTGGCCGTCCAGCCGGTGGCGTAGATCTGTCCTTCAAACGCCGCGACTCCGTTAACGACCGTGTCAAGGCTGCCGCCATAGAAGCTTGAATAGATCAGCCCGGCCGCGCCGGCCTGGCTAGGGTCAATGATGGCCACGAAGCCGTTCAGGTTCGCATTGGTGTTGGGAAGCGTGCCCTGGGCTGCATTCGAGGTCACCGGAAGATCGGGCGACAAACTGGTCCCGCCGAAATACATGACGCCGTTGGCATCCACCACCATGCTGCGCATGTCATCGTCCAGTTCGCCGCCGAAATAGGTGGAGTACACGATCACCGAGCCGGGGTCCTTAGCGAAGGGGTTGAACTTCATGAGCCAGCAATCCTCGTCGCTGGAGTAGTTCGGATTATAGCCGTTGGAGCCGAGAGAGAAATCCGGAGAGTAGGTGTAGCCGGCCATATACTCGAAACCCTGGCTATCGTGGGACAGGGCAATCGGGACCTGGGCGTTGCTGCCCGTGAGCCAGAAGTCGTAGAGAATCGTGGGATCGATCACCAGCGCCTGCGCGCGGTCATAGCCGCCCAGTCTTACGCCGATGCTGCCGTCGGCGGCTAGAAGGTAGGAAGCCGGGACCGCAACCACTTCGCCCGAGGCGCGCTTCTGATAAACCACGGGGAGCCGCTGCGTGATTTCGCCGGAACCGAATTTCAGCACCAGGTCTCCGATCGAGTTGACGCTGACCTGGGCATCAAGCCGGCCGGGAACTGTGAAGCGCATGCGAATGCGCGAGGGATCGGCGCCGGGAGCGAGATTGAAATCGTATTCCAGCTCTTGGCCCTTGCCGTAGTAAACCAGGTCGATGCCCGGATACAGGTTGGGCCGGCGCAAGCGCGAGAAGGCGTCGGCGGAGCGAAAGGTAGCGCCGCGAAAGTAATTGGTGGGGGCAAGCATCTTCTCCGAAGGCTCCCACTTGACGCCTTTGGAGGGAGCAGTGGAGCCTTCAAAGGAAAGGCGCGCCAGGCCATCGGGCAGGCGCAAGGTCACCGCGGAATCCTCGAAGGCCAGCGCGTAGCCGGCGCCGCGAGCGGCCCAGCGTCCCTTGGCGTCCTGCTCAATGCGCAGCGGAAGAGATTGGAGCAGCGGCAGCGCGTCCGATTTCGGAGGGGCTTGCTTTGCTGGGGTTCCCGGCGCAGGCACACCCAGTGCTGGAATGAGGGCGCACGAACAGAGCACAAGCGAGCCCACGGCAAAGCGCATGCGTGTGTGACGCGGCGACGGGTTGTGAAGTTGCATCAGTTCAAAAAATACGTGCGGTAGAGCGAATCGCGCTGTTTGGGGACGAAGCCCGCGCCGCGAATCAAGCGCCGCAGTTCCTCCTCGGTGGCGCGATGATGCGCGCCAGCGGCGCTCACCACGTTCTCCTCGATCATAATGCTGCCGACGTCGTTGCCTCCGAAACGCAGGCCGAGCTGGCAGGTCTTGAGTCCCGGCGTGACCCAGGACGATTGAATGTTCAAAATATTATCCAGATACAGCCGCGAGAGCGCCAGCATCTTCAAATACTCCGCGGCGGTTGCTTCTTCCTTTACGAAGCGCCCGAGCGAAGTATTCTCGCGCTGAAAGCTCCAGGGGATGAAGGCCGTAAAGTTCCCGCCGGTTTCTTCTTGCAAGTTGCGCACCAGATCGAAGTGATTCATGCGCTGCTCGATGGTCTCTCCGGTTCCGAACATCATGGTGGCGGTGGAACGCAGTCCGGCCTGGGCGCAGGCGCGATGCACGTCCACCCAATCCTGCACGGAGCTCTTCAAGCGGCTGATGCGATGGCGCACCTCGTCGTCGAGAATTTCCGCGCCGCCGCCGGGCAGGGAATCGAGACCGGCGTCGCGCAAACGGCACAGTGTGTCGTAAAGGGTCAGGCCGCTGACCTTGGCAATGTTGACGATCTCCGGCGCGGAGAAGCAGTGGCACCAGATATCGAAACGCTGCTTGATGGAGCGCAGCAATTCCTCATACCACTCGATGCGCAGCTCCGGATGCAGGCCGCCCTGCATCAGAATGCCGGTGCCGCCGAGGTCGACGGTCTCCTGGATTTTCTCAAAGATGACTTGGTGTGGATGCAGGTAGCCCTCGGCGTGGCCCATGGGGCGATAGAAGGCGCAGAAGCTGCAATACTCGGTGCAGAAATTGGTGTAGTTGATGTTGCGGTCGATGATGTAGCTGACCACGTTATCGGGATGCAGTTTGCGGCGCACCTGGTCGGCGGCCATGCCCATGGCGATGAGGTCGCCGCTGTTGTACAGGTCGATAGCTTCGGCGCGGGTCATCATTAGGATACCTCTCCGGTCATGCAGACACTCCTACTGCCAAGGCCATTTTCACGTACAGATCCAGCCCTTGATAATCCTTCTCCCCGAGCTCATAGACGATGTGATGAGTGATGTAGCGTAGCGCCAGATCTTCGGCGAAGCCGCGGGCCGGGCCTTCGAGGCGCGCGATATCGGCGGCGTGGTCGAGGCCGTAGCGGCAGGATTCGAGAAACACCTGCGCGTAGCGGTCCTGAATCGTTTCCTTGCGTCGAAATTCCTTGGTGTGACCCCAAACCGCGAAAACCATGGGCAGGCCGGTCATGGAAGTCCATTCGCCGCCCAGGTCGAGGGTTTCAAAGGGAAGCGTGGCGGGGTCCAGGCGCAGGGCCGGATCGCCGATGATCAGCGCGCCGTCGGCTTCGCCCAGCATGGCCGCCAGATCCGCGGGACGGGCGATCAAGCGCGCCTCGACGCCGAATTTCTCCGCCAGAATCACTCGCGCCAGCATCACCGAGGTGCGGGAGGCCGCGTCGACCGCGAGCGTCTTGATGCGGGATATTGGAACCTTGGATATCAGCAGAATGCTGCGCACGGGGCCGTGGCAGGCGATTCCCGTGCCGCGAAAATAGTCCAGCTTCTGGCGCGCCATCTCGATCACCGGGACAATGCCGATATCGGCCGCGCCGGAGGCGAGCTGGGCGGCGCAATCCGAGGGCAGGGCGAAGCGGAGATCGAAAGCCTCGCGGAGCTGGGGGTCGGGGGAATGCAGCATGCCCCAAACCAGCGGCACGGTATTGAGGTAGCTGACCGCGCACACTCGCGGCCGGGCGATGGAATGATCCGGAAGCAACTACTTAGTGTATCAACTTTGCGCCGCGGGGCGGCGTGAAATCAGGTAGTGGTGCTTTGGCGGGGGAGATGGCCGCTTGACGGCTGCAGATTATTCTGGACTCCCCGAACTGCCAGATTCAACCTTAACCGACCGTCCGATCTTTCGCTTTAGAATGTCCAGCCATGCCGATACATCCTCAAAACTCTCCGGACTGAGAGACGCTGGCCACTGGATGGTCACCGAACCCTCCCCAATGGAGAATATATCCTGCCGAGTGTCGGGTGGCACCCGATCCGGCGGAGGCGCTAGCGGCGGCACCTTTCCTAAGGCTTTGAGCTTTTCTCCCGGCTGGTATGGCAGCTTCACCTCAGCGGGATGGTCAACAACGGTCAATTCGGCCACTGGAACCCCCGTGCCGCTACCCTCAACGAAAGCCCATTCCCCGTCGTCTGAGAACCCCAGAATGATCCGTGGGACGGGGAACTGGAGCACTCCCTGCGATTCCCATTGAACGTAGTCGCCCACTTGAATCTTGGTGTTTTCATCCGGCTTCTCGCCCTTCTGGCTTGATTCTACTACAGTCGATTGCGATATTCCAGAGAACTCTAATGTGACTCTAAAGTCGACGATAAAGTCATGTACGAACTTCGGATTGAATTTCTTACCAGCGATCAGTTCGGACTGAAGGGTTGTATCTGATGGCAGGCCACCGGGATATTCTTTCAGCAATTCACGGTAGATCGTCGGACTAAGGGCGGCGTCTTTGAGTGCTTGTTTATGTTTTGGATCGTCGGCTGGCCTAGCGACGATGTCTACACCTCGTTGGGTCAGTTTGATTCGCTCGTTGTCTTCGGTAATAAGCCCAAAGCTCTTCAATGCAGATACCACGCGTCCATAGTCTCCCTTCATGTGCTTCATCGCGGCTTCCGTGGGCGACGCCACAAGGCCATCCGCCTTGTACCAAACGGTGATTTTTTCCGCTGCCGCTTTCAGGCTAATACCAGGATAGTTCGGGCTTCGGTGTCGAGGTGCTTTCTGCGCACCCGGCTTTTCGTTCTCTGGCGTCATTGCGACCTCCAATTAGGATAGTACCCTAAAAGCTTTCCTAATGCAATATGACAAAGTAAATTTACAAGTAAAACCTATTGCGCTACTGGATCATTTAAAGTATACTGTGGCTGTGAGAAGGGTTACGGCCCATACCGCTCCTTGCAGCACCGGCGATGTGGGCGCAGGCAAGAAGGCCCGATCCGCTAGCCGTGGAAAAGTCGGCGGATCGGGCCGTGGTGCTTTTTGCGGCTCCTTAGCTCAGTGGATAGAGCGCCTGTCTACTAAACGGGAGGTCGCCGGTCCAAATCCGGCAGGGGCCACCAATATCAACCTACTTCCCTAGTGAAGGCTGGAACCTTCACCAGGGGATTGTCGCACAGCCGAAGCCGCACGTCCTTAACCCCATTATCCGGCTTCTGGCTGTAAGTCTCAAGGAGATTTGCAGTGACCTGCCACAGTTGCAAAATCGAAGCGGTGAAGGCCGGAAAGGGCCGGAACGATGTTCAGCGGTTCAAGTGCCAGCAGTGCGGCAAGCGGTTCTCTGAACCGCAACAAGAAGCCCTTCGGCGCCGATGTGCGGCTCCCGAAAGAGACGGTGTGCCGAATCCTCCATTGCCTTGTGGAAGGCAACAGCGTGCGCGGGACCGCCCGCCTGTGCGACGTGGAGCCACGGACCGTGCTCAACGTGCTCACACTGGCTTGCGAAACCTGCGAGCTACTCTCCGAGGAGCGGGTTCGCAACGTCCAGGTAAAGGACTTGGAACTTAATGCGGTCTGGACGTTCGTAGGATGCAAGGAAAATCGCCTGACGCCGGAACGGTTCGAGAAAGGCATGAGGGGCGACGCCCACACCTTCATCGGCCTGGAGCGCACCAGCAAGCTCGTGGTCGCTTGGCATTTGGGCCGACGGGATCGGGTCAATACCGAAGACTTCGTTTCCAAGATCCGCTGGGCGGGTGGTGAAGCTCTTCTCGAACAGTATCCAGCCGGTTCCAGAGAGCTACAAGCCTGCCAGGCTCGTATCCGTGGCCAAGGATGTAGTCAGCGGCAATCCCGATCTAGATCGCGCCAGCACGTCGCATGTCGAGCGCAAAAACGGAACGCTGCGCCAGTGGCGCAAACGGCTCACGCGGCTAACGTATGCGTTCTCGAAAAAGTGGGACAATCTGAAAGCGCCGCTCGCGCTGCATTTCGCGCACACAACCTTTGCCGGATTCACGGTTCCCTCAGGATTACTCCGGCAATGGCGGCTGGCATTGCCGACCACGTTTGGAAACTGGAAGAACTGATCGCTTTTTAAAGGTCTGACAATATGAGCAAATCCGTCAAGTCTGATATTCCGTTACCGCCTATAGTCGTTTGGTTGCGCATCGTAGGCGTGCTCACTCCAATAGCAGGATTAGCAATAGCGGGATCGAACGCGAACAGTCCTGAGAGTTTTCCGATTTTTCTGGTGTCTCTGATTGGTTCCTTACTATGTGGTTTGCGTTGGGTGGTGTCCTACGCCTACTTAACCAGATAGAGATACATTTAAGACCAACAGCGGGAGGCTCCGCGCCTCCCGCGCCGCCTACGCTTCCTGCGCCTTCCTATCGAAATCCGCTCATTGACCGCGCCGCAGAATGACGTATCCTCTCTATGACCCCACTACCTGAAATCAAAACCCTGTCGCGCTAAAGCGCTAACGGATTTTGAGGAAGTCCTGGCTTTCGGGCCGAATCGCGTTTGCATCGCGGGCCGATTCGGACTACCGTAAGGGTATGATTGACCTGAAGCTACAGGTTCCCGCCACGGATAAAGTCGAGGTAGACACCGAAACTCTAGTGGCGATCGACCGCGGCATCAAAGATGCCGACGACGGCCGCACGGTCTCCATTGATGAAGTCCGTACGATGATCCCCAAGTGGATTTCCAAGTTCGAATCACAGAAGCCGCAGTAGTGGATTTGGAAGCGATCTTGGCCTAATCGTGGGCTCATTTTCCAGCGTCTGCCGAACGGTTCGGCGACGCCATCTTGAACCACCTCGAGTTGCTAAAAGGCTTCCCGTACATCGGCAGCCTAGTGGACGGACGGGCGTCCGCCAGCTCGTGCACACTCCCATCCTCATTTACTATCGAGTCAGTGAGACTCCCAACTTCGTGGAGGTTCTTCATTTTTGGCACGGCTCCCGCCACTACCCGAATTTCTAACCTGTGTCTTCCAGGCGCGGGTCAAGCGAAATCAGAATCCGATGCCCAACAGGATGACCGCCTGGTTGTGGTTGGCGGTGAACAATCCCAGGGGGCTCTTGACGCTGGTCAAGACAACTCCGTTGTAGCGGACCTCGGGGGCGATGCGCAGGGCCTTTATTTTGATTTCGATTCCGGCTCCCAGCGTGACGCCGTAGTTGGAGCTGTGGAGCAGATCCGGCAAGGTCTTGACGTCCGAGAGGTGGCTATAGGACGGGCCGCCTTCAAGGTAGGGGCGCACCGGACCCAGTTGGAGCCCGAGCTTGAGCAGGATCGGAAACTGCCACACGGAGCCGCCGCCGGCGGCGTTTTTATAGAGGCCGGGGAAATAGAGCGCATCGCCCTCGACGGAGAGGCCCAGAGGCAGGCGCACCTCGAGATACGGCCCAACGATAAAAGTGGTGCTGTTGGGAACGGAAGCGGTTTCGACGGAAGAGACGGCGCTGGTCAGCGTCGCACCGAGCTTGACCCCCGCTCCGAAGGGCTGAGCCGCGGCTCGGGGGGCGCAACTCATAAAACAACCCAGGGCCACGCAAACAGGCAATGTCCAAAATGTTTTCTGCATCCTACTTCTACTTTACGCCGCGGGCGGCGCGCGTGGCTAGTTCGTCGCAGCGGTTGTTGTCGTCGTGATCGGCGTGGCCCTTGGTCCAGGTCCACTGAACGCGGTGCCGGGAGGCGAGCTGGTCCAGCTCGGTCCACAGATCCTGGTTGACCACCGGTTTCTTGGACGCGGTCTTCCATCCGTTTCGTTTCCAGGCATGGATCCAGGTGGTGATGCCGTTCTTCACGTACTCGGAATCGGTGACCACCTCGACCTCACAGGGCTCGCGGAGGGCGCGGAGACCTTCGATGGCGGCGCGGAGCTCCATGCGGTTGTTGGTGGTGGCGGGCTCGGATCCCGAAAACTCGCGGGTGTGGCCGTTATAGCGGAGAATGTAGGCCCAACCGCCGGGGCCGGGGTTGCCGACGCAGGCTCCGTCGGTGATCAACTGGACTCGTTTCATCAATGGTCTTCCTCTATCATAGAATCGTGTCCGAACCGCTTGAGCCGGAGGTCCCCCAGCGTCCTGAAGCTGCGAACGAGGGAGACACCGCGAGCGAGAGCCCACTGGTACTGATTCCGGTCATGGCCGAGGACGTGGCCCGGCTGAAGCGCCGCAAGGTGCTGACGTGGGTGGCGTGCATCCTGACTGTCCTGGCCGTCTCGGGATGGATCTACAAGCGCTCCACGGACCCGATTCGCGCGCGGGAGTCCTTCGACGCGGGCCAGAGGCTGTTCGCGGTGGCGCGCTACGATCAGGTCATCGTCGCCTGCGGCCGGGCCGTCGCGCTGAAATCGGATTTCGCGGATGCCTATATCCTGCGAGGCAAAGCGCACATGGCTCTGGACGATCCGGAGCACGCCGTCGCCGATTTCAGCGCAGCCATCGAGCTCCGGCCGCGCGATCCGCAGGCGCCGATCGAGCGCGCCTTCGCTTACATCGACCAAAAGAATTATGCGGCGGCGATCACCGACGCCGCATCCGCCATCGCGCTGGACCCTAAGCTTGCGCGCGCCTATAATCTTCGCGGCACAGCCCTGCGGGCTCTGGGGCAAGCGCAGAAGGCGATCGAGGAGTTTACCCGCGCCGCGGAATTGGAGCCGAACTCGGACAATTTCTACCAGCGCGGGGCAACCTATCAGATCGTGGGAGACCACAAGCGCGCCATTCTGGATTTCACGGAAGCCATTGCCAGGAACCCAGACAAGCCGCAGACCTACTTCGCCCGCGCCGAATCCGAGCGCGCCGTGGGCGAAATGGAGCAAGCCAAGAAGGATCACGGGTACGCCAGGTATTTGGACGGCCGTTAGTCTCAAAACCGAAACTGGCCACAGATAAACGCGGATGAACGCCGATGCAGGCCGAAGGCCTGCTCTACACCGATGCAGGCCGAAGGCCTGCTCCACAAGGACGGTCTCGAATATAGTGGAGGTATGCAGCGAGGAGTTCTAGTTGGCGTCTTGCTGGTGGCTTCCGCGGCGGCGGCGTGGGCCTTTGTGGAGAGTCTGGAGGAGGCTCTCTACGTTCCGCCGGATCATCCCGCGATCCAGTACGCCAAGCAGCCGGCCAACGATCCGGTGGCGCGGCTAGCCAAGAAGATCGAGAGCGGGCAAGTGAAGCTGGACTACGCGGCGGGAGGTTTGGGCTATCTTCCGGCTCTGCTCAAACAGCTCGATGTGCCGGTGGATTCGCAGGTGCTGGTGTTCTCGAAAGGCAGTATCCAGGCCGAGCACATCTCTCCGCGCACGCCGCGCGCGATTTATTTCAACGACGATGTGGCCGTCGGTTACGTGCAGAACGGCGACGCGCTGGAGCTGACCGGGCTCGATCCGGTGCGCGGCGTGTATCTTTACACACTGGATACGCCGAAGTCGGCCAAGGTCGAATTCGGCCGGCGCTCCGATTGCCTGCGCTGCCACGAAGGGCCGCCGACACTGGCTGTGCCCGGGCTGATGGTGAGCTCGGTGCATCCGCGCACGGATGCGCGCGAGGGCCACGGAAGCTCGTTCATCACTGACGATCGCGTTCCCATCGCGGAACGTTGGGGCGGTTGGTACGTGACGGGCACAACCGGCGCGCAGACGCACTACGGAAACAACGTGGCGCTGATCGATCCACTGCATCCAGGCGATGCGTCGCCGAATGAGGTGACCCAGAATCAGACCAGCCTGGCGGCGTTTTTCGACACCTCGCGCTATCTGGCGTCCACCAGCGACATCGTGGCGCTGATGACGCTGGAGCACCAGGCGCGCATGACCAATCTGCTGGTGCGCATCGGCTGGGACGCGCGCATAGCGCTCTACGACAAGAAGTGGGACGAGGCGCAGATGAACTCCGAGATCGAGCAGATGGTGACGTATATGCTGTTCGCGGATGAGGCTCCGCTCAAGGCGCCAGTGACCGGCGTTTCGACGTTTACCAAAACCTTCGCCGCGCGAGGGCAGCGCGACCGCCAGGGCCGCTCGCTGCGCGACTTCGATTTGAAGACGCGGCTGTTCCGCTATCCGCTGTCGTACATGATTTATTCGGCGGCGTTCGACAACCTGCCGGACAGAGCTCGGGATCTGGTGTATCAGCGGCTGTATGCGCGGCTCTCCGCCGAAAAACGTGCCGACGTGCTGGAGATCGTCCGTGAGACGAAGCCGAATCTGCCAGCGTTTTGGCGCGATGCGCCGGCGCGGTAGGGTTATTTGACGCAAGGGCGCAAGAGCCGGGACAGTACACTCATTTTCCGCCGGCCGCATATGTTGGGATTAAACGGCTTTTTGCTGGCCAGTAACGTGCTATGCATATAAGAGAGGCTTGCCATGTCCGCAAGATTTCTTATCGCTCTCATCTGCGCTTTCATTGTTTCCGCCCAGGATCTCACGATTCTACCTCTCGACCACCCCGCCATTGGGTATGCCGGGCCGGCCGCAGACGCGGTAACGCGTCTGGATCAACAAATCGCCAACGGAAAGGCGAAACTGGAGTATCGCCCGGGGCTGGGCTACCTGCCGAGCCTGCTGGCGACGCTCGGCGTCAACCCGGATTCGCAATCGCTGGTGTTTTCGAAGACCAGCTTTCAGGCGGCCAAGATTTCGCCCAGCAATCCGCGCGCGCTGTTCTTCAACGATGACGTGGTGGTTGGCTCGGTGCGGGGCGGGGACGTGCTGGAGCTGGCCGCGCTCGACCCCAAACAGGGGATGGTTTTCTATACTCTCGACATTCAGAAGTCGGACAAGCCGCAATTTGTGCGCCGCGATGCTTGCTTGCAATGTCATCAAGGACCGGCGACGCTGGGCATTCCGGGGCTTCTGGTGGGCTCCGTGTTTCCGGATGCCACGGGCATGCCGGCGTCGCGATCAAACAATCCCGTTACCGACGACAATACACCGATCGAGAAGCGCTGGGGCGGGTGGTATGTGACCGGAACTACCGGCGGCATGAGCCATATGGGCAACGCGGTGGCTCGCGATCCTCGCGCTCCGGATGTGCTGGACCGGCGTGGGTCGCAGAATCTGACCAGCCTCGCCGGGAAGTTCGACTTCAGTAACGGCTATATCGCGCAGACCAGCGATATCGTGGCGCTGATGACGCTGGAGCATCAAACCCGCATGGTGAACCTGCTGATTCGCGCGGGCTGGGATGAGCGCGTGAAGGCTACGCCGGCCGCGATCGACGCCGATGTCGAGGCGCTGGTGCGCTATATGCTGTTCGCCGATGAAGCCACTCTGTACGATCCGGTGGAGGGAGTTTCGACGTTCGCCAAGACTTTCGCCGAGCGAGGGCCTCGCGACCATCAGGGCCGGTCGCTGCGCGACTTCGATCTGCACAAACGCATGTTCCGTTATCCGCTGAGCTTTATGCTCTACAGTGCCGCCTTCGACGCTCTGCCGGATGCAGTTCGCGAGAAGGTGTACCGGCGGATTTATGACGTGCTGACCGGACACGACCCGGACAAGAAGTTCGCGCGCCTGAGCGCCGACGACCGGCAGGCGATTCTGGCGATCATGCGCGAAACCAAGCCGGGCCTTCCGGGCTATTGGCGCGAGTAAGCGACACGCCAGCTTGATCCCTCAATTCTCAGAGGGGTTCTCCACGTGATCGACAACCAGGTATTCCACGGGGCCTCGGCCCGATTCCAGTTTGAGCCCGAGCTGCTCCTCCATAGCGTCGAAGATGGAAGGCGCGCTCGGTTCGGGTGATGGCGCGGGTGTGACGGTATCGCCGGGCGACCCAACGGCAGCCGGATCCGGTTCCCGAGTCCACCGCAGATGCACATCAAATGTTCCCGCGAGCCCGGTCTTGTCGATCACAGGCCGCTTGTTGATGGATAGGTGTCCTGCAAGAGTCCGATAAGCGACGCCAGTGGGATCAGATATCCTCACCCCTCTCCAGTCCATGGTCTGAACCAGCCCGTTGCTCTTCGAGCTATAACATTCATTCGGGAGGTCCTTTTTAACCGGCACGCAGCTCCCCTGCGACATCTTAATGCCATTCTTTCCAATCGTCAGGAAGTACACAGATTCTTCCTTGATCTCGCGATGCTCCCTCAACTGAAACCTCTCTTTGAGAAGAGCCTGCAGCGCCAGAAGTATCCGATCCTCGCCGCTCGCATCGTCTGTCTTTGCGTCAATGTCGTAGCGTTCCGAGAGAGTCCAGCTCGGGAGATCGCCGGAAAGATTGCCAGAGTTGATTCTGTACGCAACAAGGATCAACCATTGCAAGGCAAGATCCTTCCCTCTGAACCTACCCGGCGTGATATCGACATTTCCGCCTGGTTCAGGGTTCTTGCTGACCCTGATAGAGGCAACCTCAAATTGTGGCGCGGTGGCTGTGGATTGAGCCCGGATCGCGGGCGCGTTTAGCGTCCCGATAACGATAGGCGCCGCGAGGGTCGCCAGTCCGAGAGTCATCAAGACGAGTTTCTTTCCGGCGGTCAACTCGGGCGCAACCTTTCCCGTCAGGATAGCCCGCAGACGCTCCTTGACATCCGCGCCTGTCACTCCCGAAACACATGGCAGCGGGGATTCCGTGTAGAGCCGGCAAACTTTCAGGATGCCTTCGATGTAGTCTGTCGGCTCGCAGCCCATGCGGAGGACTTCTTCGTCGCATGCCAGTTCGCGCTCTTCCACTAAACGAGAGCCGATCCACCACACCAGAGGATGGAACCAGAAGATCGCCTCTACAAGCATATGAATCGCGGCGAAGAGATTGTCGCGGCGGCGGACGTGGCACATCTCGTGCGCGAGCACAGAGTCGAGCTGTCGAGGGTTCAGATGCTCCAGGAGCTGGGCCGGTAGAACCAAGGCCGGCCGCAGAAAGCCGACGATGCCCGGCTCCTCCGCACCTGGTGCGATGAACGCCGGTATAGGAATCGGGAGTTCCACGGGCGTGCTGGCTCGCAGGTTTGCACGAATGCGGACCCAACTGCGGCATCGCACCAACATGATTGCAAAAAACCCGAGGGCCCACAGGATGCCGATGACGATTGGCACCCAGTGTATCGGGCCGTGTGCTGGAGCATTCGAATAAGAAGTCGGCGAAAACGGCTCTGCGATTTGAACGAGGGTGTTCGGGAAGACGGGAGCCGCAACCGATACGGCGTGTCGAGCTGGCCACGGAACCATATTCCCCAGGCTCACCAGCAGTGCCAACGGCGCGAGAAACTTCAGCGATGCGCTCAGCCATACCCAGTAGTGCACCTTGGGCGAATTCTTGCGGAGCGCGAGCGCTAGCAATGCCGCCAGGAGCACGAAGCATGATGATTGCCACAGATGGTTGACGATGAACCCGGTAGTCATTTTGGTTTCGTCCCTTCCGCTTTTTGGCTCTCCGTCTTTCGTTGGCGTTCCGTTTCCGCAACGGCTTTCTCCAGCTCGCGAATGTCATCAAGTGTGAGCCTGCCGGATTCGACCAGTTGCGCCATCATGGGCTGCGGCCGGCCCCCGAAAAAGCTCAGAATCTCATCGAGCAGCCCATCCCTAGCCGCGTCCTTTGCAATCAGAGGCTCGAAAATATGCGCGTTTCCGATCTTCCGAACGCGGCGCACGGCGTGTTTGGCTTCCATCCGGTACACGGTGGTCGTAATGGTTGTGTAGGCAGGGCGCGGTTCAGGAAACGCCTCCTGAATTTCTCGCATGGAGGCCCTTCCCTTGGCCCACAGGGCTTCCAGAATCCGAAGTTCGAGTTTGCCGAGTTTAGGCCGCTTCATATGCGCTCACGATGCTGTAGCTTATCTTACTACCGTATAGTAAGAGGGTCAAGAGGAAAATGCTCGCGAAATCGGCGGACAGTTTAGTCGGCGGCGACGGAGAGCTCGCTCTCGAAGAACGCGTCCACCAGGTCGAGGATTTCCGCGGGCTGGTGCGCGTGGTAAATGTCAGCGCGCAGCTTGGAGCCGTTGCGCACGCCGTGGGTAAAATACGTCGCGAACTGCTTCATCTTGCCGACAATGTCCGTGGCCGCGTGGTCCACCAGCATGGTGTAGTAGCGCTTCATCAGCTCATAGCGGGCGTGCTCGGGGGGCGTCTCGTAGTGACCCGTGCGCGCGTAGTCGTCGATCTGGCGAAAGATCCAGGGATTGGACGACGCGGCGCGTCCAATCATGACCGCGTCGCAATGGGTTTCGCGGACCATGCGCACGGCGTCCTCCGGGCGCACGATATCGCCGTTGCCCATCACCGGAATCTTCACCGCGGCTTTGATTTCCGCGATGCGGGACCAATCGGCGTTGCCGCTATAGCCCTGCTCGCGCGTGCGCGGATGCAGAGCCACGGCCTGCAACCCGCAATCCTCGGCCAGGCGAGCCATCTTCACCGCCACCAGGTCGTGGTCGTTCCAGCCCGCGCGGAACTTCATCGTCAGCGGAATGGTGATGGCCGCGCGCACGGAGCGCAGGATGCGCTCCACCAGCGGGAGATCGCGCAGTAATCCCGAGCCGCCGTTGCAGGTCACCACTTTCTTGACCGGGCAGCCGAAGTTGATATCGACGATATCGAAGCCCAGGTCCTGGCAATGGCGGGCGGCGCCGGCCATCACTTCCGGGTCGGCTCCGAAAAGCTGCGCGGAGATCGGATGCTCGTCCGGATCGAAGTAAAGATAGCGGAAGGCGCGGGTCGGCTTGGTGGCATGGATCGAGGCAACCACTCCGTGAGAGCTGGTGAACTCGGTCATGATGAGGCCGCAGCCCCCCTGGGATCGGATCAGGCGGCGGAAGACCGTGTCGGTGACGCCGGCCATCGGCGCCAACACGGTGGCCGGGCTGATGTTGACGCCTCCGATGCTGAAGTTCTCGGGAACCATGCTCCCCCTATTCTAACTGGAGGAAACGGACTCATTGAAACGAACTGGCCGCGCGGCGCGTTCAATGATGCAGGGGGACGAGGTTAGCGCGGCGGGGGTGCGTTACGTGGGTAGCCACCGAGGGAAGCCCGCCGCGCTACGCGTCGCGATCGGGTAAACTTAGCTGATCGACCTTATGACCCTCTCGATAGGCGACCGCCTGGGACCCTATGAGATCCTTGCGCCCATCGGCGCCGGCGGCATGGGCGAGGTGTACCGGGCCCACGACACACGGCTCCGCCGCGACGTTGCCATCAAGGTTTCAGCCGCGCGGTTCAGTGAGCGCTTCGAGCGCGAAGCCAAAGCCATCGCGGCGCTGAACCACTCCAACATCTGCCAGGTCTACGACGTCGGTCCGAACTACCTGGTGATGGAGTATATCGAGGGGGAATCGCCGAAGGGGCCGTTGCCGCTCGAGGAGGCTCTGCGGATCGCGCGCCAGATCGGCGATGCTCTGGGGGCCGCGCACGACAAGGGCATCACGCATCGCGATCTGAAACCGGGCAACATCAAGATCAAGCCGGATGGCACGGTGAAGGTGCTGGATTTTGGTTTGGCGAAGGTGACGGCTGCGCCGGCTGTGTCGGGAGAGAACTCGCCCACGTTGACAATGGGCATGACGCAAGTCGGGATGATTCTTGGCACGGCGGCGTACATGGCGCCGGAGCAGGCTCGCGGCAAAGAGAACGTCGATAAGCGCGCCGACATCTGGGCCTTCGGGGTGGTGCTGTATGAGCTGCTGACGGGCAAGCGGTTGTTCACCGGCGAGGATGTCACGGAGATACTCGCGTCGGTGGTGAAGGAGCAGCCGGATTTGCAGCGCGCGCCCGTGAAGGTGCGGCGGCTGCTCCGCAAGTGCCTGGAGAAGGATCCGAAGAAACGGCTGCGGGATATCGGGGATGTTTGGGAGTTGCTGGACGTGGGGCAGGTCTCCGACCTGCCATCGCAGGGCGGGGCCCTGCGCCACTGGGTTGCGTGGGGAGTTGCGGGAGTGTTTGCGGCGGCGCTTGCGGCGCTGGCCTGGGTGCATTTTCGGGAAGTCCCGGCGAGACCGGCGGAGGTGCGCTTTCAGGTTCCCTTTCCGCGAGCGGCGGGAATTAACGACGGATTCAGACTCTCTCCCAACGGCCGCCTGATCGCCTTCACCGCCACCACGGAAGGCGCGCGCCGGATCCATGTGCGTCCGCTCGATTCACTGGAGGCGCGGGCGCTTCCGGGCACCGAGAATCCGAGCGACCTCTTCTGGTCGCCCGACAGCGAAAACATTGGATTTTTCGCGGACGGGAAGCTGAAGCGGGTGGGCCTCGGCGGGAAGCTGCCTCAGACCCTGGCGCCTTCGGCGGACCATCGCGGAGGCGCGTGGAGCCCATCGGGCGTGATTCTCTTCGCCTCCGGTCCAAGCGGCCCCCTCTATCGCATTCCGGACACTGGCGGGACGCCGGTTGCCGCCACCAAAATCCCCCCCGAAGGCGAAGGCCACCGTTATCCCGAAATCCTGCCTGACGGCCAGCACTTTCTCTTTTTTCGCGCGACGGATGCGCCGGAGGCAGTGGGCGCGTATGTCGGTTCGTTGGACGGGATGCAGCCGGTTCGGGTTTTGCCGGACAGCAGTAACGTAGCCTACGTTCCGGCCGAAACGGGCAAAGGCGGCTACATTTTCTTTCGCCGCGAAGGCTCGTTGATGGCACAGCCCTTTGATCCCACCGGTCTGCGTACCAGCGGCGGGGTGCTTTCGGTAGCCGATCAGATCGCCAACGGGTTCAACAATATTCTGTGGGGAGATTTCGCGACGGTGCCCGGCGTCCTGGCGTATGTCTCCGGCATCGCGGCCCAAAATTCCGAGGATTTGGTTTGGGTGGACCGCGCCGGAAAGCGTTCCAGTCTACTTCAAGCGGTCAATGGGCGTCATGAGCTTTCTCTGGACGGAACGAAAGTGGCCTTCTTTCGCTATGATCCGCGATCCGCCTCATCCGATCCCGACCTGTGGGTCCAAGACCTGACCCGAGGGGGGACAGTGCGGCTGACGCTCTCGGGCGCCTTCAACGCGATCTGGTCGCCCGACGGCAAGCGGATCGCCTACGCCAGCCGGACGCTTGCTCGCACAGATTTCTACTTGATCCCAGCCACCGGCGCAGCCAAACCGGAGCTCCTTCTGGGGTCGGCGGGACAAAACGCGAGGTTGTATGACTGGTCCCTGGACGGAAAGTGGATCGTGTACCTGAACATCGGCGTCGCGCCCGGTGACCTTTCGCTGCTCCCTGTGGAGGGCGATCACAAGCCGGTCACGTATTTACCGAAGACTTCCTTCCGGAGACAAAATGCGCAGTTCTCGCCGGATGGGTTGTGGATGGCCTACGAGTCCGACGAGTCGGGCAAATTCGAAGTGTACGTTCAAGCCGTGCCTGCCTCCAGTGAAAAAGTGACGATTTCAGCCGGAGGAGGCGCTATACCGCGCTGGCGGCGAGACGGGAAGGAGCTTTATTACGTCACGCCGGATCTAAAACTGATGGGCGTCGCAGTGAAGACGGGCACCAAGTTCGAGGCAGGAGTGCCGCGGCAGATTCTGGAAAACTTCGGCGGTACAGTCTACGCGTCTTCGGCGGATGGACAACGGTTCTTGGTGGCGCAACAACGGGCGGAAGGCGCGGTGCCGCCGATTACAGTGGTGCTGAATTGGCAGGCGGGGCTGAAGAAGTAACCCGGCAACGCATCTCCGCGGTATATCCTTTGGGATTGCCCATAATTAACAATGTGGGCAGGAAAAAAGCCGCGAGCCCGAGGGGGAGCACCCTATACGTCAAGAATCCTGCCGCGCACCATCTGGCTGAGCAGGTCAGCAAGCGGATGGGCGTGACGCTCAGCGATGCCGTGGTCTCCGCGCTTCAAGACAAGATTCGAAAGACTGGACGGCCGGTCAACCGCACGAAAGTGGATGCTCTTTGCGCCAGAATAGGCCGGTTGCCTGTGCGCGATTCGCGTACCGCTGAGAGATTCTGGGCTACGACGCCTTCGGCATTCCGCATTAAACAGTCATCAAATGGTCATCGACACCTCCGCGCAGATTGCGATCGCGCTGGGCGAACCGTCGAGCCAAGTACTGCTGGATCGGATTGAGGCCGCGCACGAGCGAGTCATCTCTTCGGTGTCTCTGCTGGAGGCAGGCATGGTACTCCGGGCACGGCTCGGCCCAACCGCCATTCACGTCTTCTAACAACTAGTCGAGGAACTGGGAGCCCTTCTGTAAAATGGCCCAACGGTAAGAAAAACCGGCAGACATCAAGAAGACGCGAGAGTATCGCCGATTCAATTCAAAGAGCTTCTTCAGCAGGTCATCAAAGCACCACCGATGCCCAAACGGGAGCCTCAATCGACACCCTCTCGATAAACCGTACCTAGGAGCCTGTCCGAGTATAGCGACGGGGAGGGTTCGAACGGCGTGTGCTCGTGTGGCACGACGTTCCCCGAGTCAGCCATTATTGAAGGTCGTGGCGGCCGATTTTGTTCTGGGAGCGTTCGGACCGCGATTTTGACCGAAAATCATTCCCGAATGCCTCTCAGCAGTACTGCATGGCGGTGAAGAGCCGTAGAACATTATGCGTCAGGCACAGCAGTGCCCACTCCCCTTTTACTTTCTTTTTTCCGCGGAGCAAGAATTGGCGAAACCCGCGCGCCTGTTTGATCTGCCCGAACACCGGTTCCACCACACATTTGCGCGCCGCGTAGACGGCTCTGCCCACCTTGGTCTGTAGCTTTCGCTTCATCCGATCCACTTTCGTCGCGTCTTTCGGCAACGGACCGCGCTTCGCCGGGAGTCGATGCTCGCCGTGCTTTTGTTTGCCCGTTGCG
>CAWEZD010000003.1:0-399033 GCA_963813465.1 Bryobacterales bacterium
TGCCAGAACAACGGCCGCGGCGTCGGGCTTGCTCAGCCGCATAGAGGAGCCTCCATGCTGGAGGCGGGGCCGCTAGGCATATTCGTCAGGCCGTCATTCACGCCGTGGGACGCGTTTCGCCCTTGACCTGCGTTCGATGCAGGATGCGGCGGGAGTGGGGGTCGAACGGGTCGCGGCGGTGCATCGTGCACCGATTGTCCCAGAGCACGAGGTCGGCCACTTGCCACTGGTTGTGCCAGGCGTTGATGGAATTCCTCCCGGTGGCGATCAACCACAGCTCGTCGAGCAGCGTCTCGGACTCCGCCAGCGGCAGACCCTGAATGTAGGCATTCCGCCTTCGTCCGAGATACAGCGCCCGCGGCGTTTCGTTTCCGGATGCGTGCAAACCAGTGGATGACAGGCGGGCACCGGCGACGTCAGCGGGTCGTCGCCGGGCGTGACGCCCTGGCGCACGATCCACCACTATTGTGGCCAGTGCCGTCGTGCTTCACAGCCGCCCTTCGATGCGGCGTTTCAGCGAGTCCGGCAGCGAGTCATAGGCGTGGTACATCCGCAGAAATACGTGTTGCCGCCCGATGGAGGAACTTCCAGCGCATACAGCATGCTCGCCTTGGGCGGATCTTCCAGATACGACATGTCCGTGTGCCACGTTGCTTCACCCGCACCCAGGCTCCCGATCGGCTCGCCATTCACGATCACGTTCGAAACCACGTAGATCTCCGGGTATCCTTCCACGAAGCGGCGTCCGGTTTCCTGAATGGGCGCCCAGTCGAGATCGCCAAAGCGCCGGCTGAAGCGATCAGATCGTCGTCGGTAAGCTGCTGGCCCCGGAACGACAGCACCGAGTGATCGTTCCAGGCTTTCTGAATCGCGGCGAAATCGGCGCCGGTGACGGCTACGCAGATCGACTCGGCGAATCTCCGCCCCCAGGGGCTTCCCGCTGGGCAAAACCATAATCGCGGATTCCGCGGGCGTGGTCAAATTCATCTTCGGGGCCTAGATCAAGATAACCTACCAATTTGCCAAAATGCCCCTGTGCGCGGTTCCGCGCTTTGCGGTGACACGCCGCGCACCGGGGCGTGACGGCCTGCGGGCGCCTCCGCTCCAGTTGAACATCACGTGTCTGGGCCGGACCATGCAGGTTGTCCGCTCAGCCCTTCCGATCTGGCGGTTGTCCGCTTCCACCGCGACAAGATCGTCTGAAAGCGTGGATGCGCCGCGAGCGGCTTCCACACCGGATCCACCGGCATCCAGAAGTGCAGGCCGCCCGGTTCCTTGGCGCCTTGTTCGAGCCATTCCACAGCCCGGTCGTATTCTCCCAGACCTATATACACGGCGGCGATCGCAGTGGCTTGTACGAGGCCGTTTCGGCGCAGCGCGATCAACTCGTCGAGCGTCTGCCGCGCGCCAGCGACATCGCCCTTCCTGCCCAGGCAGTTGCCCAGATGTCCCCGCGCCCACAGCCCTCCAGGCGCCATAAGGGGCGCGGCGGCGCGCAGCAGCTCAATCGCTTCCTCACAGCGCCCGGCTTCGCCCAGGCTCTGCCCGAGGATCGTTTGCGCCAGCGGAAAGCCCGGTTCCATTTCGAGGACCTTGCGCGCGCCCGCGATGGCAATCTCGGTTTGACCGTTGAATAGCCTCAAAAGACTCTCCCCGGCGCCGTACACAGGCACGGTCTGGTTCCAGGTTCCACAGCCCGGCTGGTCATGCCCAGGGCTTCGTCCAGACGGCCTTCCGCAATGAGCAGACAGGCGTGCCAGAAGATCGTGAGCCCCTGGTCCGGCTTCAGTTGGTGCGCTGTCAGGGAATGTTTTTCCGACTCCGCGAGATTCAGCAGCACGAGTTCGAGGAAACCAAGCGATGTGTGTGCTTCCGCGGACCCAGGGTCCATTGCCAAGGCGCGTTCCGCCAGCTTCCGCGCTTCGGAAACCGCGCTGGCCGAATCGCGGCGAACCATAGAACACTCCGCTGCTGAGACAATCCGCAGTCCCACCAACGCCGGGGCGAACGCGGAATCTTCGGCCACCGCACGCCGGAAGTATTCCTCGGCATGGCGATAGCCGGCAGGCGTGGCTTGTACCATTGCTGGCGGCCGCGCAGGTAGAAGTTGTAGGCTTCGATGTTCCGCGTCCAATTCGCCACCACCTTTTGCCCGGCGCTGAGCTTGACCTCCAGCTTGCCGGCGATAGCGCGGGAGATTTCGTCCTGGATGGCGAAGACATCCTCCATTACCCGGTCATAACGTTCCGACCACATCTGATAGCCGTCGGCCGCATTGATAAGCTCCGCCGTCACCCGGATACGTTGGCCGGCCCGCCGCACGCTGCCCTCGACAATCACGCTCACTTTCAGTTTGTCGCGCACCTCTTCGTAAGTGACCGGCCTGCCCTTAAACTGGAACGCCGCGCTTCGGGCCACCACGCGCAGGCCGGGCAGCTTGGCGAGCGCGCTGATGATGTCTTCGGCCACGCCGTCGGCGAAAAACTCGCCGTCTTCGTCGTGGTTCATGTTGATGAAGGGCAGTACGGCTATCGAGGGCTTCTGGTCCGCCGGTTTGGCGGAGACCTGTTCGAGCGCTACCCTCACATCCCGCATGCTTGGAAAGCGGTCCCGTGGCTGCTTTGCCGGGCACCCGCCGACGATGCGTTGGAGCTCCGCCGGCGCCTGGAGCGGCGAAGGATCGTCCCGCAGCACCGCGCTCAGTACCCGCGCGGTTGAGTTTCCACCGAAGGCGCGGTTCCCCGATAGCATCTCGTACAGCACCGCGCCGAAACTGAACACATCCGAACGCTCATCGAGCGGCTTTCCCTCGGCCTGTTCCGGCGCCATGTAAGCCGCCGTCCCCAGAATGGCGCCCTCGATGGTCTGAGTGGCGTCGGGATCGGAATCCGTCATCAGCTTGGCCAGCCCAAAATCGAGCAGCTTAGCCGAGCCCTTGCCCGTCACCAGGATGTTGCCGGGTTTCAAGTCGCGGTGAAGAATGCCTCGATTGTGGGCTTCTTCGAGCGCACTGGCGATTTGGAGAGCGAGTCTCACGGCTTCTTCCACTCGCAGAGGACCGGATAGCGGCTTACCTTCGACGTACTCCATCACCAGGTAATCCGTCCCGACATCGTAGATCTGGCAAATATGGGGGTGATTGAGCGCGGCGATCGCGCGAGCTTCCTGCTGGAACCGCGCGCTGTGACTCCTCTTCAGTTGTTTGATGGCAACGTCGCGATTCAAACGTGGGTCTCTGGCGCGGTACACCTCGCCCATGCCGCCCGTGCCGATGGGCGCCAGGATTTCGTAGGGCCCGAGTTTGTCGCCCGCAGAAAACGGCATGAGTATCAACAAGTCTCGCGGCGGGTCGGGGAAATGGGGCCTTCTCATGGAAGGACTGACAAGGTGCTTCACAGGCTGGAGGGCAACCTGCTACGTTATTAATCAAATGCACCGGTGGCTCCCGATGTTGGTCCTTGCGGCGGCATTGCGGGCTCAGGATGCCGGCCCATCCGCGCCTCCGCCGCCCTCGGTCGCCGAGAAGTGGAACCTTTTCGACACAGAAACGTTCGCGCCCTTCACGGTCGGCGCTGGAGCGTTCAATGGGGCGGTTTCGCAGGTCACCCGCTCAGCGCCTCTTTTCGGCAGCCACCCATGGCCGACGGCTTATCCGAAACGCCTCGGAGCTTCCATCGGCGACATCGTCAGCCAGAATTTCTTTGGCGATTTCCTGCTCGCCTCCGCATTTCATGAAGACACCCGTTACCATCGCCGCGGTCCTTCCCGCCGGTTTTGGCCGCGCGTCGGCTACGCGATCTCCCGGGCGGTGGTCACTCAAACCGATTCCGGGGAAACGGGATTCAATTGGGCAAATGTTCTCGGCACGGGAATGAGCGCAGCACTCTCGAACGCGTACTATCCTCCGGTGAGCAGGACCGCTCGCGTATCGGCAACGAATTGGGGAACCAGCATCGCCGGCTCAGGGCTTGCGAATCTCCTGCCCGAGTTCTGGCCGGACTTTCGGCGGTGGATGAAAAAGCATCTTCGCGCTCCCGCGCACTACTGAACAAACGAGCCGCCGGCATTGGCAATCTCCCGCAAAAGGAGGACTTCGGAGGATCACTGGACCAGTATTTGAACATTGACAATCCTCGCCCCGGCCGTGCCCAACGAGGCGGCGATGCGTCAGGGCACATCGTGGAACCGGCCGAACGGATCCGGCCGGCTTCGTGCGATAGTAGAAGCAACTGCCTGGCTGGGAGCGGGTTTTGAGGACACTTCTATTATTTTGTTGTGGCGCTATTTTCACCATTCAAGGCGGCGCGATCTCACCTCTGGCGCTAGTCGTGCTCGACCCGGCTAAGGCGTCGGACGGACATATTCCCGACGGTTGGGCGTTGAAGGTGAACTCCGGCCGGCCTGACGTCTCCACCATCAAGGACGGCGATACCGTGGTCCTTCATTTCAAGAGCGTAAAATCGTCTTTTTCGCTGGAAAAGGGCGTGGACGTGGATGCTGCCAGGATGCCCTACCTGGCATGGCGCTGGAAGGTGACTCAACTGCCGAAAGGAGGCGATTTCCGTCACTTTTGGAGCGACGACCAAGCCGCCCAGGTGTTGGTTGCGTTCGACGACCGCCGTGTGCTCTCCTACATTTGGGATACGACCGCGCCCCAAGGGACCATGGAGAACGCGAACTCACCGCTCCTGATCCACGTTTTCGCCATCGTCTGCCGCTCAGGGATGGCCGAGGCGAACCGTTGGATTGCCGAAAACCGGAACGTCGCCGCGGATTATCTCAAGGCCTTCGGAAAACCGGCTCCCCACGTGAAGGGGCTGAGGCTCCAGATCAATTCGCAGCACACCGGCTCGGCCGCGGAAAGCTACTTCGCGGACCTGACTTTTCGTAGTATAGCCCAGTAATGATTCTGATTACCGGGGGAACCGGCTTCATTGGAAGCCATCTAGTGGAGGCTGTGTGCGCCCGTGGCGAGCGGCTGCGCTGCCTGATCCGCCGCGACAGTTCCAAGCGGCATCCCTTCGTGTTCCCTGGCGAAGCTGAGACTGAAGCTGAGCTTGTGTTCGGCGACCTCGTTTCGGGCGAGGGTCTGAGTACTGCGCTCGCAGGCGCGGACATAGTGATCCACCTTGCGGGCGTGACCAAGGCGCTTTCGAAGAGCGAGTTCTATTTGGGCAACGCGCGAGCGACGGAGAATCTCGCGCGGGCGGTCTCGGTTCTTCGAACGGCGGGGCGCGCGGTTCGACTCGTGTACGTTAGCTCCCTTGCCGCCGTCGGCCCCAGCACCGATGGCAAGCCGGTCTCCGAGGACGACGAACCGCATCCCATCACGCACTACGGAACATCCAAGCTGGAAGGGGAGCGGATTGTACGGGCGCTGGTGCCTGACGCGGTGATCGTACGGCCGGCCGTGGTCTACGGCCCGCGGGATACGGACGTGCTGGAAATGTTCCGGTCGATCAGTAAGGGAATTATGCTGGAGATTTCGGGCGGCGAACGCTGGTTCCAGGCGATTTATGTGAAGGATCTGGCCGACGGGTTGCTGGCGGCGGCCTGCGCCCCTCAAGCCGCCGGCCGGGCGTACTTTCTGGCCCACGCGAAAGCGGTCTCGTGGAGCGAGCTGAGCTCCGCGGCGGCGCGCGTCTTATTGAAAAAGGCCCGGAAACGAGCTCGAGTCCTGCGGATTCCCGCACCGCTGGCGTACGCGGTTGGCGGCTTGGCGGAAGTTTACTCGCGCCTTACCGGGACGCCGGGGATCCTCTCGCGCGAGAAGGTGAAAGAAGCGCAATGCCGCCACTGGACCTGCGACACGCGCCGCGCGGCGCTAGAGCTGGGCTTCGAAGGGCAGACGCCGCTGGAGCTTGGACTCGCCCAAACGCTGGCCTGGTATAAGGAGGCGGGTTGGCTGAAGTATTGAACTCGGCTGAAGCATTGAACCCGGAGGCGCGCTTCTGGGCCGTCGACAAACTGATCCTGGCTTACCTTGCCGGCACGGGTGCGTTGGTCATGGTGTACTGGAATCGCCTTCCCGAAGCCCCGGAATTGCTGGCCTTGCACGTTGGGGCTGCCATCGCCATCGTGTTGGCCTCAACCCACGGCGGTCGCGCGGTCTGGTACTTCCGCCATTGGTATCCACTTCCGCTGGTGGCGTCTTGTTATAAGGAAATGGCGACTCTGATCCCGGCGGTCCGAGGCGGGAGCGCCGATCAATGGCTGGCGGATCTCGATTTTTCGATCTGGCATGCGAATCCGACCGTCTGGCTGGAGCGGATCCAAACGCCGGCGCTCACGGACTTTCTGCAACTTGACTACACTGTGTTTGTTCCCGCGGTCCTGGTGATCCCCTGGCTGCTGTGGCGGAAACGGCGCTTCGTGGACTTTCGGTACTGCGCTTTCCTGATCTCGCTGGGCTTTCTGGCGTCTTATATCGGGTACATCTTTGTGCCTGCGCGCGGGCCCCGCTTCCTGCTCGATCCCTTACAGCATTCGTCTTTGGAAGGAGGATGGGTGGTGCAGGTACTGCGGACGACGCTGGATCGCCTCGAGTCAGCGCATTACGATTGCTTTCCGAGCGGCCACGGCGAGCTCACGATCATCGCCTGGTGGAGCAGCCGGCAAATCTCGAAGCGGCTTTCCGGGGTGTTTTTGGCGCACACGCTATGCATTATTTTTGCTACAGTTTACCTTCGATACCATTACACGGTTGACTTGGCGGCGGGCGCGCTGCTGGCCGCGGTCTTGATCGCGGCGGGGCCCATGCTGTACCGGAAGCTGTCGGGAAGAGAGGATTCGATTGGCGCTTGAGGTGGTGACGGCGGAGAGCAAGCCGGCATTGAAAGAGTTTGTTGAGTTTCCCTACTCGCTGTACCGCGGCGATCCCTTTTGGGTGCCTCCATTGCGGATCGCGGTCAAGGAACTACTGGACCGGGCCAAGCATCCGTTCTACGCCAACGCGGAGGCCGAGTTCTTCCTGGCGCGGCGCGACGGCCGCGTGGTGGGCCGGATCGCCGCTATCCTCGACCGCAATCACAACAAGTTTCACGAGGAGAACACTGGGTTCTTCGGATTTTTCGAATCGATGAACGACCCGGAAGTGGCGGCGGCCCTGCTCGACGCTGCGCGAAAGTGGGTATTCGGCCGCGGTGCGGTGTTGCTTCGGGGGCCCGTGAACCCCTCCACCAATTACGAATGCGGCATGCTGGTGGACGGCTTCGATTCCAGTCCGATGGTCATGATGACGTACAACCCGCGCTATTATCCGGTGTTGATGGAAGAAGTAGGGCTCCGCAAGGCCAAGGATCTCAACGCCTACGTCAATACGGCGGCGGCGGTGGAGTTGGAGAAGATCGGGCGTGTGGCGGACCGCAAGCTTGCCAAGAGCGGAGTCACGGTCCGGCCCATCAACATGAAGGATTTCGACGGCGAAGTAGGGCGGATCTGGGATGTGTACAACTCGGCGTGGAAGCGCAACTGGGGATTTGTGCCCATGACTCGCGAAGAGTTTTTCCTGATGGGCAAAGAGATGAAGATGATCCTCAAGCCTGAGCTGGTGCTGCTGGGTGAAGCGGGCGGGAAGGCGGTGGGGTTCGCACTGGCCTTGCCCGATGTGAATTTCGCGCTCAAACCGGCGGGCGGCAGCCTCTTGCCCACGGGCCTGCTCAAAATTCTGTATCATCAACGTTTGATCAAGAGTCTGCGTGTTCTTGCTCTAGGGGTGCTGGAGGAGTATAGGACCTCCGGTGTAGCGGCTGCGTTCTATGCTACGCTCGTGCGGACGGCCAGAAAGTTGGGATACAGCGGCGACTGTGAAATGTCGTGGATACTGGAAGATAACGTTCTGATGACCCGCTCCCTGGAAGTGATGGGCGCAAGACACTACAAGACCTATCGAATCTACGAATGGCAATGAATACAAGCCTGACGGCTACCGCCAAGAAGAAGAGCGCCGGAGCGAAAGATATTTTCGAGAGATGCCGCACGTTCACCCGCCCGGGCGAGCTCCAACAAGCCGGTCTGTACATGTACTTCGAGACCTTCGGAGACCGGGAAGGTTGCCAGCCGGGAGAAGTGCGGCTGGGCTCGTCGAAAGTGCTGATGTTCGGGTCCAACGATTACCTGGACCTGATTACGCACCCGCAGGTCAAAGAAGCCGCCGTGCAGGCGATCCGGCAGTACGGCAGCGGATGCAGTGGCTCGCGCCTGCTGAACGGGACCCTGGATCTGCACGTGAAGCTGGAAGCGGAGCTGGCCGCCTTCGTGCGCAAGGAAGCCGCGATGATCTTCGGCACCGGGTTTCAGGCCAACTACGCCACCCTTTCGGCGCTAACGGAGCGGGGCGACGTGATGATCTGCGATCACAACCTGCATGCCAGCCTGGTGGAAGGCGCCTTGCGGTCGGCTGCGCGGGTGATGCGCTTCCGGCATAACGATCTGGCTCATTTCGAGCGGTGCGTGAACAATTGTGCTTCCGAAGAGAAGATCCTGGTGGTCTCCGAAGGCGTGTTCAGCATGGAAGGGGATCTGGCCGAGTTGCGCGGGCTGGTGGACTTTTCAAAGTCCAGCGGGGCGCGTTTCTACGTGGACGAAGCACACGGGCTGGGGGTGCTGGGGCGGACTGGAGCGGGCGCGGCGGAACACCTGGGAGTGCTGGACGAAGTGGACATCGTGATGGGCACGTTCAGCAAAGCTCTGGCTTCGGTGGGCGGGTTCATCGCGGGGCCCCGCGAGGTGGTGGATTATCTGAAGCACACCGCCCGGCCGTTCGTGTTTTCGGCGAGCCTGCCGGCTGCGTCGGTGGCGGCGGCGGGGGCGGCGCTGGAGATCATCCGCAAAGAGCCGGAGCGGCGCGTGCGGCTGCTGCAACTGGCCCACGAACTGCGCGCCGAGCTGCGCGCGCACGGCTTTTCGGTGCTGGATGGGGAAACGGCGATCGTGCCGGTGGTGATCCGGGAAGAAGCCGATTTGTGCCGGCTGTGCAAGGCGCTTCTGGCCGAAGGCATCTACATCAACCCGGTGCTGAAGCCGGCCGCGGCGCAGAATCTGCTGCGCATCTCCTGCACTTCCGCGCACACCGAAGCGCACATCGAGAGGCTGGTCGCGACGCTCAACAAAGTGGCCGGACGCCTCGGCATCGAGCGCTAGTCTGAGCCCTTTTGCCGCCAGCCCAGCCATGTGACTTTTCACTGTGTGATGGTCAGCGTCACCGCTGGACTGGCAACGCCTCCCACGGTGACGACAACGGGTTGCGGCCCGAGCGGCGTCCCCGAGGGAACCGTGAAATTGATTTGTGTCACGCCCACCAGATGCGGGATACCCATAAAGTCGATTGTCGCAGGCACGCCTCCCACGGTGAGCGACAACGGCAGGGTCGGAGCGGGCAAGTCGCTCAAGATCGGCGTTGTCGGCGCAAATCCCGTCTTCAGCGCCGGCGTCACGTCACCCTCGCCCGTCATATATGCCGACAGGATGTCGCCGGGCTTCCCCGTTGCGTTGGGAACGAGATTTCCGGCGCCGTCCTCTGTCATGAAAATACCGGGAGCCGAAGACGTCACCTGGAACGGAAAGTAGGCCACCTGGCCGTTGTTATTGACGCCCAGAACGGCGGTCCCCGCTCCGGTTTCGTAGGGAACCTGGATGTTCAACTGCCCGGGCAGGAACGTCCAGCAGGGGAGCCGACATGCCGTTCACCGTGGCGGAGACGCCCTGCATATTGAGGGGAAGCGGGATTCTGCCCGCGTGTTGTATGGCGGGCGCCAGATTGGCGCCGTACACGCTCATCAGCATGCCCGGCGCGAGGGCGACCTTGCCGGAAGCGGCATTCGACACCCCGCCGATGCTGAGGCTGGATGAGCCGCCAACCACCAGCACCACCGCCACGCTGGTAAATTGAGGCGTCGCGTTGAGGCATTGAATCAGAACGGTGGCGTTATACACGCCGTTTGCAAGTCCGGCCGACGATGCCGTAAGCGTCAACTGGGCGTTTCCCGTGCCCGAGAGCGGCGAGAGGGTGAGCCAACTTGTCGTACGGTTCGCGGGCGATACTTTCGCGGTCCAAGTGGGTGCGCCGCCGCTGAAACTCAGACTGATGGACGCCGAGCCACTGCTCGAAAAGTTGACCAACGCCGGAGAAACGGATGGCGTTGCGAGGCTGGACGCGGCCGCCGACAGGGTTGCCGAGGCAGTGGTGCTCACGCCGGCGCCCGATTCGACCGTGGCGCCAACCAGCGAGAGGATTACCGCTCCCGCCAGCGTGCCGCTGTTCCAGCACAGCGTGCCCTGGAGCATCCCGAAGGGCGCAATGGTGGTGGTTCCAAAAATCTGCTGCAACTGGCTCGTATAATTTGTGCCGTTTACCGCGAAGCTCGTCAGCCGTATATCGTATCCGCCCCGCTCCTCCAGAAGCAATGGCTGCGGCCATTGGCAGGACGGATCATTCGACAAATTCGGCGGCACGGTTGCGGGAGTCGTCAACAGGAGGGAAGGCTCCTCCAGCACTCTTGCGACCACGGGCACCGTAAGCTGCTGCGACCAGGTTGCGCCACTCGCGTCGACACCCGCAAACCCAAGGACTAAGTTGGATAGCGGATTCAGATTCGCCGATTCGACCCCAGCCACGATTGCACCGTTTGCCGGAATGGTCGAGGCGGCGAAGAAGCTCTTGATATTGGAACTCTCGTCGAACGAACCAATGGTGAACTTTGTCAGCGTGGTCGCGACACTGGATTGATTCGTAAGCTTGACGGTGTAGAACCAGGTATAACCGGCCGAATTGGGCGGCTGTTGGTAAAGTGGATTGGGTGTAACCGAAGGCACGATAGCGGAGCCTCCCGGCGAAGTCACCTGAACGGTGGTGGCGCCCGACGACCCATTCAAGCTGCTGGACCCTCCGAACACCGCGGTGATCGTGTCGGAACCGATGGGCAGTTGGATAGCGCTGACGGTCAGCGTGGCACTGGAGGACGCCCCTGAGGTCGAAAGGGCCGCGGCGCCGAGCGATGTGTCGTTATAGAGAAAGGTGACATTGCCCGATGGAATGCCGCTCGATGCGCTCACGGTCGCGGTTAATTGGACGTTGCCGCCGCTGAACGGGATCGTCCCCGGCGCCGCGCTTAGGGTCGTGACCGTGGGAGTCCCGCTCGCCCAATTGGCAGCCAGCTTAGCCGCATCGATCGACCCAAGTCCTGTTACCAGATCGTAACCGGGACCCGCGGTGTAGCCGAAGGATCCCGTGGCGCAGTTCGCCGTGTCCTGCATGCACGGCACGATGTTGTTGCCGCTGGTAATGTCGTGAAACGCGCTTGGAGTGGTCTGCGCCATGTGATAGAGGGTCGGATTGACGTTGCCCAGTCCGGGCGTCGAAATCGCGCCTTTCTGCATCAGGGATTGGTTGAGAAGGGCAAGAAATCCGGCGAATTCCGGAGTGCCCACCGAGGTGCCGCCGTAATTACCGTAGCCGCCGCCGGTATAAACGATGTAGGCGTCATGATTCCAGGAAGCGCTCAGAGCGATATCGGGAACATCTCGCGCGCCATCGTTCGGCACCCCGGGGCCGGTTTGCCAGGATGGTTTCGAAAAGAAGATGCTCGCGCCGCCGGTCGAGCTTGCAAGGTAGCCGTCCGCCAGCGAGTCGTTCCACCCCATCTCTGGAATATACGAGATCGCCGAGCCGCCGGCTTGGGTGTTCGTGGACTTCCAATACGTGCCGCTCGCGTCGTTGAATTCCGTGCCGCCCACCGCTGTGATTTCCGGAATGCTGGCCGGAATCTGCACCGCCAGCCCCTTGGAAGCCTGCGGCAGCTCCTCCTGCCGCTCGCAACCGGCCGCGCCGACATCGCCCGTGCTCGCCACCCAGGTGATGCCTTCCGCGTTGGCCTGCTGAGCGATCGGCTGTAGCACCGGCGTGTTGGCTTGCTCGCAACCGCCGTAGCTCATGGTGATGATGGGCGCGACGCGCTGATCGACGGCGTATTGCGCCGCCGTATTGACGGATCTGGCGTAAACGTAAATGATGGTCGCATTCTGCGCCACCGCCCCGGACCATTCCAAATCGATATCGGCTTCCGCCAGATTCGCAGTGCTCATTGGATCCGGCCCCGTTAGCATCATCTGGGGATCGTTCTGTGGAAGGCCAAACTCCGTTCGGAAGTTACGAATGTCCTGGAGATTGACGTCGGAATTGCCGATTACCGCAATCTTCTGGCCGGTCCCGTCGAGCCCCACTGGAAGATCGTAGATGATCGCAATGTCGGAGGGCGACAGGTAGTGCGAGGCGCCGAAGGTAAAATCCGGGCCGACAACTTGTGGGCTTTTGCCATAGGGAGGAGTTAAATCGTAGTCGTCGAAGCCGCCCACGGCCACGATCACATCCTGGAGCGCTTCCGGTATCGAGGGAGCGGTCGTGTTCGCAAAATGCCTCTCGCCCCTGGTAAGGTAGCGATGGAATTCGGTGTGAAATGCGGCCCCAGCAGTCGCCGCCGAACCGGAAAATGTGATCCAGCGCCGGCCCCGCGCCACATCGTTCACCGTTAAGCCCTCCGACTTGAGCCAAGCCGTGAGCTTGGCGATGTCACCCCCGCTCAAGCCAAAGCGGTCCGCATATTCTTCCGGCGTTAGCCAGCCGCGGAAATTCGGCGAGGCCGGGTCTTGCTGCTCCACCAGAAGCGTCTCCAGGGCGGCTTGCTGCGCGCTGGATGGCTTGAGGTATAGCGTCGCGTACGCGATCTCTGCGGAAGGATCCATGGCGCCCTGGTCGTCGATCGCCCGCGCGTTGGGATTGATGCCGCGCGTTAGCACTACCACGCGCGAGCCGTCGATTCGATTGGAAATACGATCCGGTTGTGCTTCAAGGAGCGGAGTCGCAATAGACAAAGCGATGCCGGCGGCAACCAGCCGGAGCGAAGCGTTTTTCACGGGGCCTCCTAAGGCAATTTCCGTGATTATACCCGATGCCGCTTGCCGCCGCACGACAAGCGGTTGTTCTATTCCCGCAGATGCGCTCGAGGTCGCGCGTTAATTAACGCGGCAAAAATCCTACCCCCGGCCTGACACGGTCGTGTACAGGCGCATCAGCCGCGCCCGATAATTGTACAGGACTGCGGCGCTGTGATATCGTGACCACGATCATGAAGATAGCAGCCCTCGAACCCCGTCTGCGGTCCCTGTTTCGGATCATGGCCGCCTTTACGTTTTGGCTTCACGGTTTGCAGAAGCTCTTTGGAGCCTTTGGCGGGCTCGGCGGATTTAAGCCGCCATTGTCGTCGATGCTGGGCGCCGCGGGAGTGATCGAAACCTTCGGCGGAGCGCTCATCATCCTGGGCCTGTTCACCCAACCTGTGGCGTTCCTGCTTGCTGGAGAAATGGCCATCGGGTATTTTCGAACCCACGCGCCGCGCGGGATTCTGCCTCTCACAAATGGCGGTGAGCTGGCGGTGTTCTACTGTTTCTTCTTCCTGTGGTTGTGCTCCGCCGGCGCCGGTCCGTGGAGCGTGAATCGGCTGCTTGGAAGGAAGACCTGACGCGCACGATTCACTGCGCTTTCGAAACCTTGTCCAGGCAGATGTCCTCCGCCAGCTTCTCACCCCGGCGGAATTGGAGACTGCTGCTGGATGTCCAGGATTGAGCATACGCACCCGGATCGTCGATGACGACATCGTACTTCATCGTCAGTGGGCCGGTCCGCGCATATTTTTCGATCACGTGCAATCGCTCGGTGTGGGGATGGCCGGCGTCGTCCAGCCACGTCATGTCATTGAAGCCGACGGAGTCGACCACCAGCGTGTCTCCCTCCCAGTGTCCGATCGAATGGCCCAGCCAATTGGGATTCGGATCTTTCGGATGAGCGCGCCCATCCATCCACACCTGACGCCAGACATGCGCGCCGCCTTCGTATACGAATAGGATTCGGTTGGGCGTTTGCACGATCTCGAAAGGACGGGGCATGAGCATGATTCGCGGAACCCCGGGAGGCAGGCAGCGCAGATCCAGTTGATTCCGCTTCATGGCGTGATTTTCTTGAAACTTCAGCTTGGCCCAGGCCTGGAACGGAACGCCAGCCTGAGGAGCCAAGTCAGCCACGTAACGAGGCAGCCATACGCCGTCGCCTCCCAGATCGGGCGTGCCGTCCGCCAGATGAGGCACTTGTCCCTGCGCTTGGACGGCAAGGAATACGGCAAAAAAGCAGCAGTATCTCATTGTTTTTTGGAGTCCGGGGTCCCGATCATGTGTATCGAACTTTTCTCGTCTTCCTGACAGATGTTCTCCATCAGTTCCAGCCCGGGGCGCCAGCGAATCGTATTGCTGGCCGTCCAGGGGGCCGAATACGCTCCCGGATCGTCGATCGTCACCTCATACTTCAACGTCAGCGAGTCGGTACGAGTATAACGTTCGGTCAGGTGGAGCTTGTCGGAAGTCGCATGGCCGGCTTGGTCCAGCCAGGCGAGGCCGTTGAAGGCAGTTACGTCGACCACCAGCGTGTCGCCCTCATAGTGCCCGACCGAGTCGCCGAGCCAGGCCGGTTTGAGATTGTTGAGATGAGTTCCTGCCGGATCGATAGTGACAATGCGCCACAGGTAGTTGTCTCCGTCGAAGACGAACACAACCTGGTTGCGGGTCTGAATCATCTGAAACGCATAAGGGTCGAACATAAACCGCGGCACGCCCACCGGCAAGCACCTCGCTTCCGGATCGTCCTTCGCCAGGTTTTCCACGCGCTCATTGAAGGTCTTGAGGGTCCACGGAAGGAACGGGACGTCCACATGCTTGTCGGCGCTTTTCACTCCCTTCCAGGTGGTCTCCGCGAGGTTGCCGTTGAAGCCCGGGAACCACGCGCCGTCTCCGCCAAAGTCCGGCCGGCCATCGGGCAAGTGCGGCGCTGGCCCAGCCACCGGCCTGGGCCCTCTGCCTTGCCCGCCTTCGCGGGGCGGGAGAAACGGCCCGGGATCTTTGGCCAGCTGCGGGTTCGCTGGCGGGGGCGGCGGCTGTTGGGCAAAGCCGGAAGCGAGCGCCAGCCATGCGACCCCGGCGAGCCTCGCCGCCGTCGAGAGACTCACATAAGTGCAGCCGCCGCGGTGCGCGCCACTGAGGAACCGCTTCGCGCCGCATGCGCTGTGCGCGGGTTCCTCGGAAAGAAAAGGCGTTTTCACTTGGTCCTCGTTCAGGCATCCAGTCTCGCAATTTTGGACTTCCGTGTCAAAGTTAAGGGCGGACCGGTGTGGTGCGCCTTCCGATCATCGGTTACTTTTCGGCGGCGCCAGCCCCTTCTGCATCTCGGCGTGTGTTTGCAGGTAACTGAGGACGTCGGACCGCGACAATACGCCCTTCAGGCGGTTGTCGGAGACGACGGGAAGCTGGTTAAGATCGTAACGGCCCATCGCCTCCAGCGCGCTGGCCAGGGACGCGTCCGGAGTCACGGAGCGCAAGTCCTCCAGCGGCCGCATGATATCGTGCAGGGTCACAAAAGGCCATCTCGCGCGTTCGATCTGCTTGATCTCGTGCGGCGTGACCATGCCCGCGATTTCGCCCTTATCCACGACGATGAAGCAGCGCCGTCCGGTGCGGAGCAGTTCCTGCTCCACGAAGTTCTGGACATTCAACCAGCCCTCCACCGTGGGGCAATCGTGCGTCATCACGTCGGCCACCCGCACACCGTTGAGCGCGTGCGCCAGCCCGACCTGCACATAGCTTTCCCGGGCGGCTTGCAGCAGAAACCAGCCGATGAACACGATCCACAGACCTCCGATACCGGCGCCGTTGAAAAACTGAAAGAGCCCGATCGCGATGAACGCGAAAGCCACCACCTGGCCTACTCTGGCGGCTAATTGCGTCGAGCGGTCCGCATCGCCGGTCTTCCACCATATGAGCGCACGCAGCACCCGGCCGCCGTCCAGGGGATAACCCGGCAGCAGGTTGAAGACGGCGAGACTGAGATTGATATATCCGAGCCACAACAGCATCGCCATCCCGGGTTGCGATGACGGGTTGCCGATTAAGCGCGCGAGGGTCAGGCAGACCGCCCCGATCGCCGCGCTGGTCAGCGGTCCCACGAATGCCATCCAGAACTCGACTTTCGCGCTCAGCGGGTTTTTCTCAATCTGCGAAACACCGCCCAGGGCAAAGAGAGTGATTTCCTTCACCGGCAGTTTGTTGGACGTGGCCACCAGCGAGTGCGCCAGCTCATGCAGCAGCAGCGAGACGAAGAACAGAAGTGCAGTGCCAACGGCCATGGCCAGGATGACGCCATCGCCCCAGGTGGCATTGGTGGAATGGAATTGAGAAGACAGTGAAAGAACGATGAGGAGGGCGATCAGAAACCAACTATAATGCAGCCCGATCTGGATGCCGAAAACCCTGCCGAGCTTAATCTGCGATCGCAAGCCCAATACCTCCTAGAGAAGAGTATGCTACGTCCATTGTCCTGCGGATCAGCCTCGCCCGGCGAGTAGCTGCCAGCGAAGAAGGGCCGGCCCGCCAACTCGACCGCCGGTGGCATATCATCAATAAGTATGAGCGCGCCTCTGGACACCGCCAGCTTGTTTCCGCACCCGAACTTCAGTGACGCCATTAACCGGAACGTGGTGCAGTCGGAGATCGAAGGCGGGGTGCACTTAAATGACGTGCCACCGGAAACCGTTCTCGAGGTGCAGACGAAGAACCACGTCTACACCATCGTCCATAAGGGGTGGGGCCAGGCCCTCATCTCCGGCCACCCTGAATTCTGCCCTGAGCCGGTTGAAGTGCAAATCCACGGGTCAACCTGGGGCGGTTCGATGATTATGACCAAGTATCTGGGCCGCGGCATGCACCTCGAATTCGGGCATCCCGTGCACCAAGTCATCCTCACTTCCCGCATTATAGACATCCGCGCCGCTGCTTGAGCGCTGGTGGTTGGACCGCTGCACGGCAAATTCCGTCGGGAGAACGCGCTACCCCTCCATTGAGAATCCGTTCCCGCCAAGGATTCTCACTTGCCGCATGGCCGCTGGAAGCGATGTTTGAATCCAATATCACGGCTTGATAAACGCGCTCTATGCCGTCCTTACTGGTCCACCGAGCAACTTTTTGACACGCTCCAGCAAGGTCCTTGCTGCGTACGGCTTTTGCAGGAATCCCGCAAGCCTTTTGTCGGCGAAGCGCTGGCTGGCTTCGATCTCGTCAAATCCACTGCTGAGAACCACTTTCACGTCCGGGTAGCGGGTCCTGAGCGCCCCCAGAGTTTCTTCACCGCTCATTACGGGCATCGTCATATCGAGCAACACCAGATCAATGTTGCCCTGCTGCTCTTCATAAACAGCGATGGCTTCCCTGCCGTTGCCGGCCTGGAGGACGGTGTATCCGGCATGCTCCAACGCCGAAGTGGCAGTCCGCCGGACGATCTCCTCATCGTCGACGACCAGGATGGTGCCGGTACCGAGTAATGAGTGGCGGCTCTGCGACGCTGCCCTCGGGTCCTTGGCGCCAGCGCCCGAACGGGCTGGGAAGAGGAGCTTGAACGTGGAGCCCTGGCCGAGAGTGGTCGTGACCTTCAGCGTCCCGCGGTGTCCCCGCACGATCCCGAGCACCGCCGAGAGCCCCAGGCCCCGCCCGGTGAACTTGGTCGTGAAGAACGGGTCGAATACACGCGCCTGCACGTCTGGCGTCATGCCAATGCCTGAATCGTGCACCTCCAGGCTCACGTACGCTCCCGGCGTTAGATTTTCTCCGGCCAGAGTTTGCTCGATAAGCGCGGCATCCAAGGTTTGCGGACGGACGGCAACGCGCACCGTCCCGTCCCGTCCTTCCGGGACAGCTTCGGCGCCGTTGATGACCAGGTTCATCACGACCTGATTCAGTTGCACCGCGTCGGCCATAACGCTGGGAACATTGTGATCCAGGTCCAAGCGAAGTTGCACAGTCCTCGGTATACTGGCCCGCAACAACGGGCTCAGTTCGTCGACCAAGGTGCTCAGGTTTACGGGTTCGACAACAAACCGTCCCTTCCCCGCATACGCCAACAGTTGGCGGTTGAGGTTCGCGGCCCGATAGGTCGCGTCCAACAAATCCTCCAGCAACTTGTAAGTGGAACTGTCTGGCGGCAGTGTCTCCAAGGCCAGACTCGCATTGCCCAGAATCCCAGTTAGAAGATTATTGAAGTCGTGTGCCACGCCGCCCGCGAGTACGCCGAGGCTTTCCAGTTTTTGGGTATGCCGAAGTTTTTCCTCCAGGCGCGATCGATCCGTGACATCCCGCAACACACCGGTAAACACTCGACGTCCGGCGTCGTACGCCTCGCCGAAGGACATCTCCAGCTTGATCTCTTGACCATCGCGATGCAAGCCGGGAAAACTGGTGGCTGTCCATGAAATCCGGCGCTCGCCAGTACCTGCATATCGGGCCAGTCCCGCCTTGTGCGGGGCATGATACGAGGCTGGCATAAGCATCGTCAGGGACTTGCCTATCAGTTCGTCGGACGAATATCCGAAAAGGCGAATCGCCGCGTTGTTCACGAACAGGATGGTGCTGGCCTCGTCAATTGTGATGATCGCGTCGCGGGCTGTTTCGGTGATCATGCGGTACTGAGTTTCGACCCGTTGGTGCTGCAAGTATTGACCGATCTGAAGACCCAGCCCGGTCAGGACGCCCTCGAGTTCCCGGTCCGGCGTGCGATCCTCGGTGTCGAAAAACTCCAAAACTCCCAGGACAGTCTCGCGCAGCAGGATCGGGAACGCGACACCGGAACGCAAGCCCGCTGCCTCAGCCGCGGCTGCGCGCGGGAAGTTTGCGAAACCGCTCAGATCCGCGATCCAGGTGGGACATCCGCTCTCCCAGACTCGCCCTGGCAGTCCGGTGCCGCGCGCGAACGTAAGCTGGGAGCAGTCGAAAGGCGCGGGGAGTCGCTCGTCGCGCCAGCTCTGCGCAAACCGCAACATCCTTTCCTCGGGCAACCACAGGACGCCCACCCCAAAAGAGAGATGTTCGCAAATCTGTTGGAGGATCGCCTGCGTAGCGGCGCGTGGATCGGAGGAGTTGGCGAGGGTCTGTGCCACGGCCAGTTGGACGCGCAAGCGCTGCTCGGCGAATTTGCGTGGCGTTACGTCCCGATAGTTGATTACCACGCCCCCGACAGTATCGTCGTCGAACAGGTTCTTGGCCACGCTTTCGATCCACCGCCAGGATCCATCCTGGTGACGAGCCCGGTATTCCATCGTGAGGATTGCCCCAGGCTCGCGAACAATCTGCTGGAACGCGATCTCAACGCGCTCCCGGTCCGCGGGGTGAACGTTGGCGAATGCGGACTGGCCCAGCAAGTCGGCTCCCGGATGGCTCAGGATCGGTGGACCCTTGAATCGTATACGGGCCAGGCGGTCGACAATGAAGACCCCGTCCGCGCTGCGTTCCACCAGCGCCTGGAAGCGCCTTTCGGTACGGGCCGCCGTGACCTGCAATTCCCGAAGAGAGCGGCGCTCGCGGGCGGCTGTCACCTCCTTCTCAATGGTGGGAGCGAGCAAGCCCAGATGGTCCTTGCGCACGATGCCGCTGGGGCCGCTGCGCAGGACGCTAATGGTGTGGTCGTCGAGAGGCTGGCCGGAGAGGACGATAAAGGGCAGGTCTGGATCGTGCTCTCGGATAACGCTGAGTGCGTCTCCCAAGGCGACCCGCTCGACGGAGGGGTCGAAGATGACAACTTCTGGTTCAGGCGCAAGCTCCGCGCAGATCTCAGGGAGGGTTTCTACCCGGGTGAGGGTTGGGACGATGCCCTGGCCCTGAAGCGCGCGCACAATGAGTTCGGCGTCCTCCGGCTGGTCGTGAATGAGCAGAATGCGCACGATTCGGCCCGGTTGTCTCCAATCATTTTACTCCCCTTGAATTTTGGTAGCCGTGCGACTGTCCGCGAAGTTGAACAGATAGGGCTGCCAAAGCCTCGAAATTACCGGCCGGGTGCGGCGCCCGGTTGCTTACCGCCTCCGCGAGGCGGGGCGGGCGGCAGCGTACCGCCTTCGGCGAGGATCTTCATGTTCTCGAGCGCCTGGGTGAACTGTGCGGTCTTTTGCGCAATGTCCCTTTCGCGGGCGGCGTCGTCCGCCAGCATCGAGTTGTCGTACACCAGGGTATAAACGAGCTTCGACGTAGTCGCCGTCACCGGCCTCGCCTCGAGCGTGCCGTGATAGAGATTGTACGGCCGGCCGGCCCTCACGGGCTGGGTGTAGGTGTAGGAAAGTTCGGTTTTCCCCACGAGAATCTCGCCCGCGAGGGACCGCACGGCGCCGACTTCACCGTCCTTGCCCGAGGCGATCGTGCATGCGACGCGCAGCCATTCGCCGATATCGCAGTACTTGCCGACGCGCTTCCACACTTCGGCGGCGGGGCGGTTAACGGTGATTTCCATAGGAATGGTGATGTAGGTCGGATTGGCGACCACGTTGCTGGCCGGGACGGCCGGCGCAGCCTGAGCACCCGGCGCCGGAGTCTGCGCACTGGCGACATGCGCCAGACAGACCAGCGCGAGCGCACAGCCGGCAGCTCTTTTAGTGAAGTGAATCCGCATGAATGCCTCCCAATGGTTTCGCCTTGCGGCGGTGTACTGACGCACATCTTGGCACAAGCAGGCCAGGGAATCAACCGATTGACGATCGGTAGACATAGCGCGCGCCGGGCTCCCCAGCTTCGCGCTGGAGCCGGGCCATACGGACCGGATCGCCGCGAACGCCTCTGGTACAACCTGGAAGCAACACGTACCATGAAGCAATGGGGGATCTGGAAGTCCCGGTTCTGATCGCCGGAGGCAGTCTGGTGGGGATGTCGGCGGCGCTGCTACTGGGCCATTACGGCGTCCGGCCGATGGTGGTGGAGCACCACCGCGGCACGGCAATCCATCCTCGCGCGGCGCAGATCAGCCAGCGCACTATGGAGATCTTCCGCACAGTGGGCATCGAGCGGATGGTGCGCGAGAAGTCCGGCGAGCAGTTTGTGCAGGACGGCGCCATTATGGCCGTGGAGACGCTGGCAGGCAAGGAAATCGCGCACTACATCTCGAACCTGAATGAAGGCGTGCGGGACGTGAGCCCGGTGGAACGCGTGTTCATCTCTCAGAGTCTGCTGGAGCCGCTGCTGAAGTCGCGCGCGGAGGACCTGGGAGCCGATCTGCGCTTCGGTGCGGATATTATCTCCTTTGAGCAAGACGCGGATGGCGTGAGCGCGTCTGTTCGCGAGCGTGAGCGGGGCAAAGAGTACACAGTCCGGGCTCGCTACATGATCGCCGCCGATGGAGCGCACAGCGCGATTCGCGAACGCCTGGGAATCCCGATGCGGGGACGCGGCACGTTCTCCAACAGCATCACCATCTACTTTCGCGCCGACGTTTCCGCGCTGCTTCGCGGGCGGAATCTTAGCGTGATCTATGTGCTGAATCCAGTGCTGCGCGGGTTTTTCCGCTTCGAGAAGCCGTTCCATTCGGGCTTTCTGGCGGTGAACGCGGTGGGCGATCCCAGCCACCCGATCACCGATGTCTCCTCCGGTCTTACCGGCCAAGGATGTCTGGATCTGGTGCATGCGGCGCTGGGCGCGGAGGATGTGCCGGTGACCATCGAAAACGTCATGCACTGGAAAGCCGCCGCGGATACGGCCGAGCGTTTTTCCCGCGGCCGGACCTTTCTCGCGGGCGATGCCGCGCACGTAATGCCTCCCAACGGCGGTTTCGGAGGCAATACCGGCATTCAGGATGCGCACAATCTGGCGTGGAAGCTGGCTCTGGTGTTGCGCGGAATCGCCGCGCCGGAACTGCTCTCCACCTATGACGCCGAGCGCCGGCCCGTGGGGGTGTTCACCGCGGAGCAGGCCTATGCACGCTATGTCACTCGGACGGCTTCGTATCTGGGCACCGAGGGAATACAGCCGGTGGCTCCGGATCTGAACGTGGAACTGGGATACAGTTACGATCCGGCCGGACCACTGCATGAGAGTCCTCGCGAATCCAAGGGCCGCCCGGGAACCCGCGCTCCGCATTTCCGGCTGGCGGACGGCCGGTCTACGCTCGATTTGTTCGGCCGCAATTTCGTTTTGCTGACCGGGCCGGAGGCAAGCGCGTGGCGCGAGGCCGCCCGATCTTCGCCGGCCGATCTTGACGTTCATCCGATCGATGACGCAGGTTTCGCCGAAGCCTACGGAATAACGCCGGCAGGCGCTACGCTGGTTCGTCCGGACGGCTTCGTGGCCTGGCGCGCGCAGGACTACGAACCGTTTGCCGGGCCACTAAGCTTACTGTTGTTCCAATCGGACATTTGACTTCTCAGGACTTTGGAACACGGGTACCACCGTCGGGCGGCGTCCGCCGGGTGCGCCCTTTGTCGCGCCTCCCAAGCCGGAGTACGGTAAAGCGCAGATGCCTGAGGGAGCCCAGAACCGGCCCGACGTGCGCGGCGGGCAAAAAGAAGCGCCAAGCAGTAGCGCTCTGGCGCCAGCGGAGAGACCCATTCATGTCTCGCCCGCCTTGACACCGGGGACCCGCGAGGGTAGCTTGTGAGAGCAACGGAGGTTACCTCATAATGACGCGTGCCGGTGTTTCCATGGTGATCGCGGCTGCCTTTCTGACCGGCCTTCTCTGTGTGCCTCGCACGGCGGCAGGCCAGTCGGGCGTGCCAAAGGCGAATGACATCCCCCGCCTGCCGAATGGTAAACCGGACTTCAACGGAGTCTGGGACCATCCTCGCGTCGCCGATGTCACCAAAGACGGAAAGGGTTGCGGCAGTTACACCCCAGGCTGCACGCAGAAAGGAGCGGGACCGCTCCAGTTCACGGAGTCCGGGTTGGCGGAGTGGAAGGACGAGGAGCATCGTTTCGATTATTCCGGCCACTGCCTTCCCTGGGGCTACACACGGGCCTGGCAAGTGGAGTATCCGGTTGAAATCGTCCAGACTCCCGAGCGCATGGCGATTCTGTTCGAGTCAAACAATATCTTTCACGTGGTTCACACGGATGGCAGTCAGCATCCCAAGAATCTGGAGCCCACCTGGATGGGGCACTCCATCGGATGGTATGAGGGCGACACTCTGGTCATCGACACAATCGGCTTCAACGGAAAAACCTGGATCGACACTATCGAGCACCCTTCCAGCGACGCGCTGCACGTGACCGAACACATCCACTTCATCGACCCGCAACATTTGGCGTACAACGTCACCTGGGAGGATTCCAAGACGTACACCAAGCCCATTCAGAACACGCGTGTGTTGTCGCGCATGAAACCCGGCGATGAGCTGATGGAATACTGGTGCATGGAAAACAACCGGGATCTTCCGCACCTCAGCCGGTAACGAGCGCTATTGTTTGGCCCCTTCCGATCCGGGCGCCGAGCCGCCTGAGAATAGCTCTTTTCCACCCGGCAAAATAATCGACCGGCCGTTCGCGACATTTTCCCTCGCTTTGGCGCGGAATCCGGAGATATCGACCTCGGTGCCTTCCGCGATGGCGTCCTTCTTCCAACCCAGCCGGAACAGCGCGTTGGGAGGACCCAGCTCAAACTGCCAATTGACCACCTGGCCATCCGCGCCCTTCACGTTCACGTAGATCCATGCGTGAGGGTTTACCCATTCCACTTTCGTGACTGTTCCATGCACCTTCACCGGTTGATTCACGTCGAATTCGGCCGCAAAAGCGTGATGGGCCGCGGTGGGCGGCGCCAGCGCCGCCAGACCCACGATGATCGTCGGTATCGCCAGCTTCATCGGCATCGGATTCCCCTTCATTATTCCCCGTCTTCTCAACGGCCGGGCGGCGGTCCAAAAATATTCACCAAGGTTTGGCTGCCCTCGGCGCAGGCGAACTCCAGGGATTCCACTCCCTGCGCGGCCCTGCTGAAATACCCCGCGGTCTTCCAGGGCTTGGTAAAAAGCGTAGGATCGTCGATCGTGGCTTCGTAGTCAATCGTGTTCGCGTCCACAATCGTGAAGCGCTCCGTCGTATGCAGCGCATCGCTGAGATACGGGATTTCCCGCGAGTATGCGGTTTTTCCATTGAAGTTGGTGGTGTCCACGACGAGTGTATTCGCCTCCCAATGTCCGACCGAGTCTCCCATGAAAAGACGGATATCTTTTCCGGCTGTGAGCGGGAATTCGACTGGCTTGACGTATGCGCTAGCCTGAGGGCATGAAGGAGCGTGACTGGACAAGAGTCCTGGGATGGCCCGGATACCAGGTGTATCAGAGGGAAATCGATGAGTCGGGCAAAAAGCTGAAGCTGTGGGTGCGGCGGAAGAAGACGGGGCTTAAATTGATTTGCTCCGGGTGTGGTCAGCACATACCGGCCAGCCGGATCCAAGAGATCAGCGAGCGGGAGGTACGGGACCTGCCGTGCTTCGAGTACTCGACGACGATCGTGGTGGAGACGTATCGGATGAAATGCCCCCGCTGCGGATTCCGTGCAGAGAAGGTGACTCAGTTGCCGAGCAAAGCGCCATTCAGCAAACGATTCGAAGAAGCAGTGGGGCAGGCCTGCGAGAGTGCGTCGGCGCGACAAGTCGCGCGGCGATTGGGCATGGCCGAAAGCACGGTGCGCGCGATCGATCTGCGGTGCCTGGAGCGTTGGGAGGCCAAGCGTCGAAAGCCGCCGCTGCGGCAGATGGGCGTCGACGAGTTGTACCGCGGCAAGAAGGACAAGTTCCTCACAGTGGTGTGCAATCTGGAAACCGGCGAACCGCTGTGGTTTGGCAAAACGCGGAAGAAGGAAACGCTGGATGAATTCTTTCGAAGCCAGTTACGGAAGCCGCAGCGCAAGCGGATTGAGGCGGCGTGCCTGGACATGTGGGAACCGTTTCGGTTGAGCATTGAGGAATGGGCGCCACAGTGCAAGATCGTATACGACAAGTTCCACATCCTCCAGCATGCCAACGATGCCATCGACGAAGTGCGGAAGGCGGAGTTCTTCCGGCAGGGAAAACAAAAGCGCGGACTGATCAAGGGAAAGAAGTGGCTCCTGATGAGCCGGTGGAAGAACCTGACTCTCTCTCAACGCGGAGAACTCAACCGGCTGTTCCAACTGAACCGGCGCGTGTTCAAAGCCTACCTTCTCAAAGAGAGCTTGGAGCGGCTTTGGGACTATCGCTACGAGGGCGCGATGCTCAACTACCTGCAGAAGTGGATGGACCAACTGAAGTGGCAACGGCTCACGCCGTTCGAAGAACTCGCCGACATGCTGGTGAAGCATCTGGAGGGAATCTTGAACTACTGCCGGACCAAAGTTCGCTTCGGTGTGGTCGAAGCGCTCAATGGAAACATTCGGATGCTGATCAATCGTGGTCGAGGCTATAAGAACGTCCGCTACCTGCTGCTGAAGGCCAAACGCATGGCCGTGACCAATGCCGAATTTGTCGAACTTCAACAAGTCAGAAAGGCGGCATAGAATGGCCCTCCGTCGAATTCCCGCTCAGAGCCTCTTTTCCTAAGTGCGGACGGCCATCCAGGTGGATCACGCGGCTGGTGTGGTTGTAGTCGTAGAGCAGCACCACAGCGCCCGGAGGCTGTAGAAACCGATAGGGATTGTTGTTATCGTCGCCTTGAAACAGACCGGGCAAGGCGCAGCGGGCATTCAGTTCGACGTGCCGCAGGTCCGCCGCCGGGTTCATGTGCAGCAGGAACTCACGCCGCTTGGCGTCCTCCTCGGGCTTCCAGGGGAGGTTCTTATCGGGCGGATCGACGATGCCGGTTCGGCGCTGCTGGCGTCCTTGCGATCCGCGCAAGACGTTGCCGCCCTCCCCGAAGATCCTGGGATACGGACCCAGGCCATCGGCGCGATTGGAGACAGACAACGGATTCTTTCCGCCGGGATCGATCGGATTCTCCGGCGGCTTCGCCTCCAATCCGACCACGCCATTGCGGGTGTACATTCCTTGCAGATCGGGCTGGCCATCGGGAGTGCGTGATGGCGTCCACGCCGGCGGGGGCGGCGATTGACCACCGGCCGATGCCACGAAAACAAACATTGCGACTATGGCCGCAGCCGCAAGCACCATCGTCGCGGAAACACTACTTGAACGGAGCATTCTTGAATTTCTCCTCCTGCAAGTAGAAGACGCACTCGTATTCGAGCACCGCGGGATTTTTTTCCACGCGCCGGTACAGAGGCATGCTCATCTTCCAGGCCTTCGTGAACACCTTGGGATCTTCGATGGACGCTTCATAAAGGATGTGGTCGCGGTCGCTAAGCGTGTAGCGTTCCACCACGTGCAGGGCGTCGCTATGGAAGTTGCCGGCGCGATCGAACCAGGTCTGATCGTTGAAGTTCTTCACGTCGACCACCAGCGTGTTGCCCTCCCAATGCGCGCGAGAATCGCCCATCCAGGTGTCGGGGAGGCCGTCCGGGTGCGGACTCCCATCCAAGGGGATGCTGCGCAGAGCGTGCGCAAACTCGTAGGAGATCGCGATCGTTTTGGGCGTCTGAGCAATCTCGAACGGGTAGGGCATATAGGTCGCGCGCGGCACGCCGGGAAGATAGCAGTTGGCTTCGGTCTGATCCGCAGTGGCCCGGTGGGCGAAATTCTCCTGCTTCTTGGCCGCTGCCCAAGGCTGGTAGGGGATCTCGTTGCCCTCCACCACTCCCTGCCCCGGCGGCACACCCAGCGCGCCCGAATGGTCCTGGATATCCCAAGCCGCCGTGTTCAAAGCCTGCCAGACTCCGTTAAAATCCGGTTTGCCGTCCGCGGTTCGCACCGGTGCGGGCTGGGCCGCGGACGAAGCCGCCAGCAACACAAGTGCCGCCGCAACCGTCAGCCACTCGCTCCAAGTCTTCATGTGCCGCCTCCCGTCCTGGCCGGCTACCGATGTTATCAAACCGGCGTGAGGCGCTCAAGGCGATTTATCGGGCCGACAGGTTGGCCGGAGCAGAGTTTAGGCTCCGTCGGCCTGCAACCCCCGCACCACACGGATGATCTTCTTCACATCCGCATCTTTGTCCACCACCACGCTGAAGAATGGGAACATCATCTCTTCCCAGCTCATATCGCCGTAGTAAACGGTTCGATTGGGGTCGGGGTTGAACTTGTTGTTCGCGGAGTTGTCATAGTGTGCGGTCACCGTGAGGCGCGTGCCCTTGGGAACATGAATCGGCGTCGCAGTGTCGTAGCCCAGTTGCCAGTTGAAATCGTAATGCGGCACGCTCAGGATAATTTCCTTCCGGCCGTCCGGATACGTGAGGGTATACGTCATGTCCTTGCCGCGCACGTGCATATGCGGAGACATCCAGATCAACTCGGCATCCTCCGTAAACTCGGCTACCGCCGGTGGACTCGACCAATTCGCATCGTTGGGTGGAATCGCGAAACTTTTGGCGTCGCTGGGCGAGGTTAACCCGAACGAAACGTAGCGTCGTTGCGGCGGCTCCTGCGCCACGGTCAGCCCGATGCGCGGGTGGTCCGTGACCGCCTTGCCGTTAGGCGTGTAGTGTAGCTGGAAAACGACATCGGTTCCCGCGCCTACAAGCTTGGCGGCATGATGGATCCGATAATCCTGCGATTGGTGCCCCGGCACGTAACATCCCTCGTTGTTCCCGCCGGCGGTGACGCTGGGCGGAATAAATCGTCCGTTGTTTCCGGCCGCTTCCGCCGAGGCATATCCTTGATCGTCACGCGGGCGGTCGCCCCACACTGGAGTGTAATATTTCACATCGTCGGTGTGCGGCTTGAAGTACACGCAGATATGATGCGTCACTGCCGGCTCGCTCGGCCGGACTTCGAGCGAAGTGATCCAGGTATCCGTGGCGATCCCACTTGGGACGGTGATGTACATCCATTCAAACACGTTGCCCTTGGGCTTCGCCGGGACGTCAACCGCGGGCCCGTTAATCACGATGTCCGGTTGAATCTCCCAGCCATCCCCGGGCCACTGGATGGCTTTCGGAGCGTCCTTCGGATCGCCTTCCGGAGCGCCGTCGTCGGCCCACTTTCCGATCTCGTCAATATCGCTCTGCCGCAGCGACCGGTCGTTGGCAAAGTGCCCATATTGCGGATCGGCAAACCACGGCGGCATTTTGCGGGTGGCCACCGCTACCTTCATCGCCTTGGCCCAGGGACGGGTGCCTTCGTACGTGAGGAACGGCATCGGCGCGATCTGCCCGGGGCGGTGGCAGCTCTGGCAGTTCTTCTGCAAAATCGGCAGAACGTCCCTGTTGAAGGTTACCGGGGCATCGGCGGCGAACACGATCCCCGTGGAAATACAGGCAGCGACCCAGATCCGCATCCTAGCATCCCTCCAGTTTTTCTACGCTAGCTCCCCTGATTATAAGCGAACTTCTGAACCCCGGTTGTTTTCGCCCGAGAAAGTCACTTCAACTCCACTTGTATTTCCACCGCCGTGCGCTCGCCGATGTTTTCGGTTTCATGCTTCAGCGCGTCGCGCCAGGCCACGTCGCCCGGCTTGCGAGGATTGTCCACCAACCGGCCGTCCGCCAGCTTTTGCGTGGTGTGCAATTCGGTGAGATACACGACCACGTAGGGCGGGTGCTCATGCATCGGGCTCTTGAGATGCGGCTCCAGGATCGTCCGAATCGCGCGCACTCGATCGTTTTCGACGACCACAATGTGGTGCTTGGGATCGAGTTTGACCGGATCGAGCGTGATGGGCGACGAGATCGGCTTGGGCGCTCCGGGTTTCAATTCGATGAGAACGAGCTCCAGCGCCTGGTCCGAAAGGTTCTCCTCCGCGCGCTTGACGGCGCTCGTATAGGCGACGTCTCCAGCCTTGTGCTTTTCCTCGCGCGCTTTTCCGTCCGCGCCGGTGAAGCGCTGATGAACGCCGGTCAGGTACACCGTGACGGACGCGGGATGTTCCAGCATCGGTGTTTTCTCATGCGGGTCCTGCTTTACTCGCAACACGCGAACCCAGCTATTGTCGATTTCGATCCGGTAGTTCTTGGGACTAACGGCGACCGGGTCTTGCGCCGCGGCCGTTGCAGCGGCCATTATGAACAGAACCGGTATTGACCCTCGAAGCATCATGCGCACCGGACTTCGCTAGCATAACACCAGAGTGCCAAGAGAACTTCCCCTATTCGACGTGGCGGTGGTTGGAGGCGGCAATGCCGGCCTGTGCGCGGCTCTCAGCGCCTGCGAGGCCGGCGCCAGCGTCGTGGTTCTGGAGAGCGCTCCGCACGAATTGCGGGGCGGCAACAGCCGCCACACTCGCAACATGCGTTGCATGCACGAAGCGCCCACCGATGTACTAGAGGGCGCATATTCCGAAGACGAATATTTCGCCGACTTGGAAAAGGTCACCGCGGGCGAAACGGACGAGCGGCTCGCCCGCATCGCCATCCGCGAATCGCTTCCGGCGAGCGCGTGGATGCGCGGCCACGGCGCGCGATTTCAACCGCCGCTCGGGGGCACGCTTCACCTGGGGCGGACGAATGCGTTCTTCCTAGGCGGAGGCAAGGCGCTGCTAAATGCCTACTACGCCGCGGCGGAGAAGCAGGGCGTTCGCGTGCTCTATAATTCGGAGGTCACCGGCCTGAACATGTCGCGCGGGAATTTCGAGAGCGGAACCGCGATGCTGGAGGCCGAGCCGGTTACGTTTCGCGCCAAGGCGCTGGTCGCGGCCGCAGGCGGATTCGAATCGAATCTGGAGTGGCTGGAAGAGATCTGGGGTGATGCGGCGCGGAACTTTCTCATCCGCGGAACGCCGCATAACCAAGGCAAGATTCTCAAATCGCTGCTCGAGAGCGGCGTGGAATCCGCCGGCGACCCGCGTCAGTGCCATGCGATCGCGATTGACGCCCGCTCGCCGAAGTTCGACGGCGGCATCGTTACCAGGCTGGATTCGCTTCCTCTCGGGATCGTCGTGAACAAGGACGGCCGCCGCTTTGAGGATGAAGGCGCGGACCTGTGGCCCAAACGCTACGCGATTTGGGGGCGCTTGATCGCCTTGCAACCGGGTCAGATCGCGTATTCGATCTTCGATTCGAAGGTGCGGGGCCGATTCATGCCGTCCGTATTTCCTCCCATGTGCGCGCAGAGCATTGCGGAGCTTGCCGCCAGCCTCGGTTTGCCGGTGGATGAGACTGTGGGCACGGTGAACGAGTTCAACCAAGCTGTTGTTCCGGGGCGTTTCGATCACACGATGCTGGATGGCTGCCGAACCCAAGGCATTACCCCGCCGAAATCGAACTGGGCGCAGGCGATCGATACACCGCCCTTCTTTGGCTACCCGCTGCGTCCCGGCATCACGTTTACATATCTGGGAGTAAGCGTCGCTGAATCGGCGGCGGTGCGGATGACGGATGGCGAAGCGAGCCGGAACATCTTCGCGGCGGGAGAGATTATGGCGGGGAACATTCTCGGCCAAGGCTATCTGGCGGGAATCGGGATGACGATTGGCGCGGTTTTCGGCAGAATCGCGGGGAGGCAGGCTGCGCGTGCCGCACTACGCTGAGAGCGATGCACAGCACGTGATAGGCATTTGCAACGCATGCCGTTACTGTGAAGGCTACTGCGCAGTGTTCCCTGCCCTGGAGCGGAGCTCCATTCAAGCGATGGGAGGCCAAACGGTCTTCTCTCCCGGCGATCTCAATTACCTCGCCAATCTTTGCCACAACTGCGCGGAATGCTACTACGCCTGCCCGTATACGCCGCCGCACGAATTCGCGGTGAATGTGCCCAAGCTGTTTGCGGAGATTCGGGCTCAATCATACCGGGAGTCCGCATGGCCGCATTGGTACGGAGGAAAGATTCTTCCTGTGCTGGCTCTGTGCGTGCTGCTTTTCCTGTGGGGAGCGCGAGGCGGGACCGCGACAGGCGGCGACTTTTACAGCATCGTTCCGCACTCGATCATGATCGCGATCTTCGGCTTTGCGGCTGCGTTCGTCGTTGCGATGTTAATTGCCGGTGTTGCGCGATTCTGGCGCAGATCGGGTTCGCGCATCCCTCCTTCCAGCGGGCTGCGACCGCTCTTCAATGCACTTCGCGACGCAATGACGCTCCAGTATCTCTCCGGCGGTACGCGTGATTCTGGTACGCGTGATTCTAACGCCCGGCGCTGGTTTCACCACTTCACGTTCTACGGCTTCCTGCTCTGCTTCGCCTCCACCACCTCGGCCGCCATTGATCATTATCTGCTGGGGCTGAGAGCGCCGTACCCTTTCTTCAGCGTGCCGGTGATTCTCGGAACACTCGGCGGAATGGGTCTGCTGATCGGACCGGCTGGACTCTACGTCATCAAGCGCCGCCGGGATCTCGCGATCTCGGACCCGAGCCAAAATGGCGTGGATGTTTCGTTCCTGGCGCTGCTCTTCGCAATCAGCTTGACTGGCTTGCTGGTGCTGGCCCTCCGCGATACGCCTGAAATGGGCATTCTGCTGCGCATCCATCTCGGTATTGTGCTCGCGCTGTTCCTTACGATGCCGTACGGAAAGTTCGTGCATGGCGTCTACCGCTTTGCTGCGCTGATTCGCTATGCCTTCGAGACGGCGAGTTCGGCGACGCGCAAAGCCCGCTGAGGCGAAAGCAGGAGAGTTGCGGTCAACCCCATCAAAGCCGCGAAGGCAAGCCACAAGCCCGGCGCCGCGCGATTCCCAGTGACGTGAATCAACCACGTGGAAACGGTCGGCGTGAAGCCGCCGAACACTCCGGTCGCGAGGCTATACGCGAGCGAAAAGCCCGAGGCACGCACGCTGGCGGGCATAATCTCGGTCAAAAACACGACCATCGCTCCGTTGTAACTCCCAAAGATCGCCGAGAACCACAAAGCCACAGCCAGCAGCCGGCTGAAGGAAGGCTGCATCGCCAGCCAGAAGAGCGCCGGATACGCCGTAATCAGAGCAGCTAGAGAAGCGGCGATCAGAGGGGGGCGCCGGCCTACCCGATCGGATACCGCGCCCATCACGGGCAGCAGGACCAGGTTGGACACACCGACGCAAAGAGTCACGATCATGCTCTCTCGCGTCGAGAGGTGCAGGATCGCGGTTCCGAACGTCGGCATGTACGCAGTGATGAGATAAAACGTGACCGTGGTGGTGGTGGACAGCATCATCCCTAGAATGACCAGGCGCCAGTTCGCGGCCAGCGTTCGCCAAATGCCTAAGACGTCGCTCGCAGGCCGGGGGCCTGCGCCACTCCGCTTGAGGAACTCTTCGGTCTCCTCCAGGGACCTTCGCAACAGCAGAAGGAACGGCACCAGCATCGACCCGGCCAAAATTGGAATGCGCCAGCCCCATTCGAGCATCTGCTCCGGAGGAAGCCAGGAAGCCAGCGCCAAACCGAATACCGCGGCGAAAATCACGGCGGCCTGCTGGCTTCCCGATTGCCAGCTCACGTAAAAGCCTTTGCGGCCCGGCGGGGCGATCTCGGCAAGATACACGCTCACGGCGCCGATCTCGACTCCCGCCGAAAACCCCTGCACCAAGCGTCCCGCCACTACCAGAAGCGGGGCCAACAACCCCAGCGTCCGATATCCCGGCAGGCATCCGATGGAGAGCGTTCCAATGGCCATCAGCGCGAGTGTCAGCAGCAATCCCTTGCGGCGTCCGTGGCGGTCGATGTACGCTCCCAAGACCAGAGCGCCCAAAGGACGCATCAAGTAGCCTGACCCGAAAGTCGCGAGCGAAAGCATCAAGGACGCGTATTCGCTCTGGCTTGGGAAAAACGCTCGCGCAATTCCGGTGGCGTAGTAGCCGAACACCATGAAGTCGTACATCTCCAAAAAATTGCCCACGGAGACGCGAACGGCATTCCCGATTCTTGTGCGGCGGTGCGGCACGCTTGCTAGTTTAACGGATTGTCTTCGATGCAACGGCCCGTTGCCGCGCCGGCAAATACTGGTGGATGTCGGGCCGCCGGGGACAAGATCACTTCTGCCGCGCGAACCGGTAATCGCCCGACACGTGCTTGACTAAGAGATCCGTCACCACGCCCTGGCTGTTCTTGACGAATTCGATTGCCAGCCCGGAGAAGCCGGAAAAGCTGGCTTCCGAGCCCGCAAATTGCCGCTCCTTGCCCCTTCCATCCAGGTTGCCGAAGAGTGCACCGTCGGAAAACGTGATCTCGACAACTCGGGGGACGACTCTCCAGAGCGGCGGCTGCTCAACGTAAGTACCCACGTATTTCGCCAGAATCTCGGGAGCCACCTTTGCTTCGGATTTCGCTCCGTCGGAAGCCCTGCCGACCCAGTGATTGAGGTCGCTCCTGCTCTCATTGCAGACGTATTCGATCAGTTCGGTATCGGCGGCCAGCTCCGTTCTGACTGCGACCGTCCAAGGCCGGGCGTATACAGAGGGGTCCTGGAGCGTCACGTCGAGTTCCAGGTGGCCGAAGCTTGGGCGGCGGTATCGTTCGGTCATTCGCAGGGCTTCGGTGTGGGGATGGCCGCTGGTATCCAGCCACGTCCTGTCGTTGAATCCGAAACTTTCCACCACCAGCGTGTCCGCCTCCCAGTGACCCACCGAGTATCCCATCCAACTCGGATTCGGGGAGGATTCCAGTGCGCGGCCGTCCAGGAATATTTGGCGATACGTGAGATCGGGGTTGAGGATGAGGATAAGCGACGGAGTCTGGACAATTTTCATCATCCCTCCGGCGGTGCTGTCCGAGTCGGTGGTGTACCCGGGACCCAGTGGCAGACACAGCGCCGTCATAGAGTCCTTGCCGATGTCCTCCGTGCGCTGCCGGACCAAGGCTTGCGCCCAAGGTTGGACTTCTTCGGGCTTCAGGTCCGCGGCGATGTTGACGCGATACTTGGGGGAAATCCTGTTCCACAAGCCCGAGAGATCGGGTTTGCCGTCAGCGGTCCTGGGCGCTGGGGCGGCGAGATTCGGCTGGCCATTGGGCAACCGGGGAACTCCCTCGGTCGGATGATTTAGCCACTGCGCCTGGAGTACCAGCGCGGGCGCGGCAATCATGATCGTCAGAACCCGCGTGTTCCTGTTCGTTGCCTGTCCCAACAGTCTCTCCATGCGTTCCTCTCCGGGGCGATGTGGGTTCGGATCGAAGTATATCAAAGGCACGAGCCTCACACCCCGAAATGGTGGAGCGGCAAGAAACACCTTCATGGAGGGGGAGCGGAGAGGTATACTGATCGGGACCGGGAGGTCCAGATGAAAACTCCAGCTATGCAAGTCGCTCGGTGGATTCTGGTGTGCATGATGGCGGCGCCTATGTTTGCAGCGCCTATGTTTGCGGCCACGTGCGAAAGTCTCGCATCGCTCACGTTGCCGGACACGACGATTACGACGGCCCAGGTGGTGCCTGCGGGCGCGTTCGCGCCTCCAGGCCTCGCGCAACAAGCGAAGGCCAAGGGAAAAGGCGGCGCGGTCAACGCCTACAAGGATCTTCCCGAGTTTTGCCGTGTGGCGGCGACGCTCAAGCCCTCCAGCGATTCGGACATCAAGGTGGAATTCTGGCTGCCTACATCGGGTTGGAACCACAATCTGCAAGCGGTGGGCAACGGCGGATGGGCGGGAGTGATCAGCTACTCCGCGTTGGCTGATGCCGTCAAAGCCGGATATGCGAGCGCGTCCACCGATACGGGACATGTGGGCGGCAGCGGCAGCTTCGCGCTGGGGCATCCGGAAAAACTGATCGACTTCGGGTGGCGCTCCGAACACGAGCTGACAGTGAAGGCGAAGGCCGTGATTCAGGCGTTTTATGGCAGTGCGCCCAGGCTTTCCTATTGGAACGGCTGTTCGACCGGCGGACGGCAAGGCCTCAAGGAGGCGCAGAAATTCCCGGACGATTACGACGCCATCGTCGCGGGCGCGCCCGCCAACCGGACTGCAATCTCGTTGTGGATCGCCGCCGCCGTGCTGAAGGACCCGGCCAGCTACATTCCGCCCAGCAAGTATCCGATGATCCACCAAGCCGCGCTCGCCGCCTGCGATGCGCGCGACGGGTTGAAGGACGGTCTCATCGACGACCCTGCCAAGTGCAACTTCGATCCCAAAGCGCTGCTCTGCAAGGGCGCGGATGGGCCGTCCTGCCTCACCGCTCCACAGGTGGACGCCGCGAAAAAGATTTATTCTCCCGCCGTCAACCCGCGTACCGGCCAGGAGCTGTTTTCGTCCCTTGTGCCGGGCACGGAACTGGGCTGGGGCGTTCAGGCCGCTGGTCCGGAACCCTCCGTCAACATCTACGATCAGTATCGATACGTTGTGTTCAAAGACCCTAACTGGGACTGGCGGACTTTCAACTTCGACAGCGACATCGTGCGCGGCGACCTGCCGGAAAACTTAGTCATGAACGCCACCGATCCCAACATGCAGCCGTTTTTCTCGCACAACGGAAAACTGCTGCTGTATCACGGTTGGAGCGATCCTAATGTCCCGACATTGAACACCATCAAGTATTACAAGAGCGTGGTCGATACTTTGGGCGGCCCGGCCAAAGCGTCAAACAATGTCCGGCTGTTCCTGGAGCCTGGTATGGGCCACTGCGGCGGCGGAGAAGGCCCCAACGTCTTCGACAAAGTGAGCACGCTCGAGCAGTGGGTGGAGCAGAACAAGGCGCCGGAGCGGATTATCGCGTCGCACAGCACGGAGGGGAAAGTGGACCGGACGCGTCCGCTGTGTCCGTATCCGCAGGTGGCGAAATATAAGGGCTCGGGCAGCATCGACGACGCCGCGAACTTTGCCTGCCAGGCGCCGTAGGCCGGGTCCCGCCGGCGCGAGCTGTTATTTCAGCTCGATTCTGATATTGAGCAGCTCGGTCTTGCCGACGTTGCGGACGGCGTGGACCACAGGCTCTCGCCAACTGGCATCGCCGAATTTCAACTGGCGTCGCACCGGCTGGCCACCACCCTCGTCCACTGACTCGATTTCAGCATCGGCCAGGGGCACCAGAATGCCTTGCCGATGACGGTGCATCGGCTGGGCGACTCCGGGCGGCACTTTTTCCCGAATAACGCGGACGAACTGATTCTCGAAGATCAGAGTCTGCGTGTCTTTGCAGACGACCAGGGAATCGAGCGGGTCGGGCGGGCTGGTAACCGGAGCGGCGGGCGCCGCATCCCGCTTGAGCTCGACGCGGATAACACGCTGTTCGGTTGTGCCGGTGTTGCGCGCCTCATGCGTCACGGGCTCGGCCCAGCGCACTTCGCCGAACTTCGTGTGCCTGCGGTCCACGGTGCGGTCTGGGTATGTTGTGAGCTCGTTGTCGTAGTCGGTCAGGGCGACGGTCACGCCGCGGCCGTGGCTATGTTTCGCCTCGGAGACGCCGGGCGCCAGGCGGATCTCGATCACACGCACCAGCTCATTTTCAAAGAGAACCTTCTGCGTGGGCAAGCCGGGTGGTTGCGCGCCGCTCGGGCGCCAGGCGACAAGAAGCATCCCAAGTAAAACGAGGTGTTTGTTCATTTGCGAAACTCCGCCTGCCACTTGGCCTTCAAGGCCGCGCGGTTGACTTCTGCTCCCCTCAAGTAGACCTTGTTGATGCGCCGCGAGTTGGCGATGTTCTCCAGGGGATTGGCGTCGAGGACGATGAAATCGGCGTTCCTGCCGGCGGCAACCATGCCGGTGTTGATGTGCGCGGCCGCGGCCGAATCGCGGGTGGCGGCGACAATGGCCTCGGCGGGCGTCAAGCCCATGTACACCCAGTTTTCAAACTCCAACTGTCCCATCCAGCCGATGAAGAACCGGGTCTGGCCCGTATCGCTTCCCAGCACAATCTTCATACCGGCGGCTCTCAGCTTCAGCGCGTTGTTGGCTCCCATCTGCCTTAGACTCTGGCGGGCGCGCTCGACCGATGCGGGCGTCAACGTCGCCAGATAGTCGCCCCAATGTTCTTTGATCTGCTGCGGAGAAATGGTGTCGCGCAGCAGTGGATCGTCCCAATCGGCGCGGCTCGATCCAGTCCAGCCCGCGCCGGGATTGAACCACATATTGGGGCGATCGTTGCGGGCGATGCGGTCCTTGATGATCGCGAGCAATTCGTCATCCGGTACTTCGCCCATCCGAACGGGCAGGTGCAGCCATCCCTCCACGCCCGCGCGCATCAGCAGCTTGGCGTCGGCCAGAGTCACGTTGTGGGCGGCGACGGGAACGTTGAGACGGTGTGCCTCCTCGATGATCGCGAGGTACAGAGCCGGCGTCAGTTTCTTCTTCTGCCCCCCTCTATCGTCCACCCAGATCTTGATGAACTCCGGCTTCATGCGGACGTTGTCGCGAACGGCTTCGATGGCTTCCTCCACGGTGGTGACCGGATACGGAACGTCGGCCCGCGAGGGGTGCCCTTGCGCGCCGGAATCGGGCCATGCGATGCCCGGACCCGCGGTGCGAAACAGCGCCGCTCCCGGGACGATTTCGTCGCGCACGCGCAGCGGTACGTCGCCCCAATTGGTCCTGCCGCCGTGCAAGTCGGAGCGGTCCATCAGATCGCCGATCCCGATGGTGGCGCTGAATCCGTAGTAGGCGAGACGCTGGAGATGGTCGATCAGATTCTCGCGCGTGTAATATTCCTTCGCCATGGTTCCGTCGACGGGGTGCTGGTAGCCGAAGTGGCCGTGCAGATCGACCTTGGCGGGCATGACGGTCTTGCCGGTGAGATCGATGCGCACGGCTCCGGCGGGGATCGGCAACTCGCCACGGCGGCCCACGCGGGTGAAGAGAGTGCCCTCGACCATGAAGGCGGAGTTTTCGATGGGCGGGCCGCCGTCACCGGTGATCAGCCGCGCGCCTTCAAACACGGTCACGCGGGCCGGCGGAGGCGCCTGGCCTGGGACGTGAGCGAGAGATCCAAAGGCCAGGAACAGGAGCGCCGTCACGAAACGCTTCGTGCTATGCATGTGCCGTTTTCCCCTCCCGGATTTTCGAAAGGCAGCGCGTCGCGCCAAGCCTTGTTCGAAATGATTCTATCCTAGCTTGCGTCACTACGCGCGAAGGCCGCCTCTTACTGTGTAGTCAGCCCTGGTAAACTGGTGCGACGCGATGATCAACTCCAAGGGAGGCCGATCATGAAGAGAATTTGGCTGTGTGCAATGCTACTCGGTTTCTGGGCCGCGCTGGGATTGGCCCAAACCACGGAAGAACTGGTTAACGACGGCAAGAACACCGAAAACGTCACCACCCAGAGCATGGGCTACGACCGAAAGAGCTACAGCCCGCTCAAGCAAATCAATAAATCCAATGTCAAGCGCCTGGTGCCCATCTGGAGCACGAGCCTCATGAACGACGAGGGCGAACTGGCGGCGCCCACGATTTACAACGGCGTCATGTATGTGATCAACGGCAAGTGGACCTTCGCCATCGACGTTGAAACCGGCAGGCAGATCTGGCGCACGCCGGTGATCCTCGAACCGGGGGTCCAGCGGTCCGCTTTCAACCGAGGCGCGGCGACGATCTATAACGGCAAACTCTTTCGCGTGACCATCGACAACCATTTGCTCGCACTCGACATGAAGACCGGCGAAGAGCTCTGGAACCAGAAATTCGCGGATTTAAAAGATGGCTACTACGCCACCGGCGGGCCGATCGTTGCCAACGGCGTACTGATTTCGGGCGTGGCCGGTGGAGAGTCCACCACGCGCGGGTTCCTCGACGGCTGGGATCCCGACACCGGGAAGAAATTGTGGCGCAGATACACGATTCCAGCGCCCGGCGAGCCCGGTTCCGAGACGTGGCCAAAGAATAGCGACGCCTGGTCGCAGGGCGGAGGTCCGACCTGGCGCTCCGGTTCCTACGATCCCCAGCTCGATCTGGTTTATTGGGGAACGGGCAACGCCGAGCCGTACGATCCCAGACCTCGCGAGAGTCTGGATAGCTTGTTCACCAACAGCGTGCTCGCGATCCGGCCGAAAACGGGTGAGGTGGCTTGCTATTTTCAATACACGCCCAACGACGTGTACGACGTGGACGCCACCGACGAGCAATGTGCTCGCCGATATCCGGGTTGGCGGCCAGCTTCGGAAGGTGATGATTCAGACCAACAAGAACGGCTTCCTGTATGTGCTGGACCGCACCAATTGCAAACTGATCGCCGCCCACCCCTACGTCAAGGTCAATTGGGCGACGCATATCGACCTGGCCACCGGCCGGCCGGTGTTGACGGACGTACAAAAACGCTTTCTCGCCGGCGAAGAGGTCGAAATCTGGCCGTCGCGCGGCACCAACGCGATGCCCATCGCGTTCGATCCGAACACGGGCCTGATCTACGCGAGCACGTGGAACGTGCCGCGCATACAGCAGCTCGCGCCGCCGAAACCAATCGTGATTGGCGGGACCTCGACCGGCGTCAACAGCAGGCAGCCGGAAACCAAGCCAGGGGATGTCGTCGGTCACTTCGCGGCCATCAATCCACTCACCGGCGAGAAGAAATGGGAGGTCCCGTTGACCGATCTGCCCAGTTCGGCCGGCATGCTGGCGACCGGCGGCGGGCTTGTGTTCACCGGCAAATTGACGGGTGAGTTCGTTGCGCTCGACGAGAACACGGGCAAAACGCTTTGGCAGTTCAAGACCGGATCGAGCGTCAATTCGACGGCCATCACTTACACCCACAAAGGCCGCCAATATGTGACCGTTGCGTCGGGACTCGGCGGCATTCTTGCCACTCGCTATGCGGCGCGCAAAATGCCGACTGGCGGCTCGGTCTGGACGTTCGCGTTGATGCCCGAATGACGCTTAACCAAGCTGCGCCGCCAACCGCGGGCTCAGGCTCCGAGTTTCGACGCCAAATCCACAATGTCGGCAGACACCACGTCGAAATCGCCCGGCTTGGCATCGTCCGCCTTGCGCGTGGGCCCGTATTCGTTGGGCCGGTGGATGAATCCGGTGCGCAGACCGAAACTGCGCGCGGACATCAGATCGCTGGAGTGCGCCGCGCACATCATCACTTCCTCGGGCTTCAGCTCCAGCAGGTCGGCCGCGGTGAGGTAGGCCTCGCGATCGGGCTTGTAATGCCTGGCTAGCTCGGCCGAAAGGATGAGATCCCACGGAATACCGGCGTGCTTGGCCATGTCGGCGAGGAGCGCGACATTGCCGTTGGAGAGCGGCGCAATCGTGTACTTCTTCTTGAGGCGCGTGAGACCGGCGATGGAATCGGGCCATGGCTTCAGGCGGTGCCACACGCGGTTCCAATGTTCCTTTTCCTCTTCAGTAAGCCCTTCGATGTGAAATTCCTTGAGCAAGTCTTCCAGTAGCGCGCGATGCAGGTGGTCGAGGTTGGTCCAGGGCATTTCGCCGCGTCGCACCTTGTCCATGGAAGGGGCGTAGCCGGCCCGCCATTGATCGGCAAAGCGAGCCCAATCGACGGTGATGCCCTTGGTTTTGCCCCAGGCCTTACCTTCTTCGACGATCGATCCGCGCCAATCTACCACGGTGCCAAAGGTGTCGAAAACGAGGGCCTTAACGAAAGCCACCGCGCGCGCCGAATCCTGGGCCCGTGCGCCGTCGGTCCCACGCAAGGCGGCCGCCGCGGCAGCCATCCCCGCGGACTTCACAATTTGCCTCCGGGTCATAGCCAACTCCTGACGGCCTACTATACTAAAACCCGCGCGCTGCGCGCCCGTCTCATTTAACAGGGACGAACCTCTGTACCCGCTCGCCGGCGAACACCTCACCTGTGTAGATGTTGCCTTTGGAGTCCACGCCGATCATGTGCAGCCCGAAGAACTGGCCCCCGTTTTCGCCCATGCTTCCCATCTGGCCCACGATCTTGCCGTCCTCCCGGTTGAGGAACCAGATGTGGTTATTGGTGAGATCGGAAATATACAGAAGCCGCTGCTGCTTGTCCGGCGAGAACATCACGCCGCCTGTGGAGCCGCCGACGCCGGTCATGGGAGCCAGGATGAATTCCTTCACGAACTTGCCTTGCCTGGTAGTGACATGGATGCGGTTCGCGTTGCGATCCGCGGCGTAGACCAACCCATCGTTGGAGATGTTTATCGTGAGGTGGCCGCGGAACTCCTTGGGCATGGGCCCGCCGGGGGTATACGCACGGTCTGCGTCATTGGTGCTCATTTCCGACAGTGCGTGTCCATAGGCGCCCCAGCCCCGCTTGAACTTGAACGTGTCCAAGTCAAACACCATGACGCGCCCGCCCAGGTAATTGTCGGCGGCGTAAAGTTCGTGCGATGGCTCATCGAGCCGTATCTCTTCGATTCCTCCCACGATCATCGGCGTGGTCGGGGGATACTTGGCGCGGAAGGCCGCGATCGCCGCCTCCCGAGCCGCCTGAGCCGCCGGGTTGGGTTGACCGCGCCCGCCGGCTGGAGTGATAAATCCCGCCACTGGCCCGGCGCTGCCGCGGCCTGGAACGTGGTTAGGAAGAGTTGGCTCGGCAGCGCCCGCCGTTCCACCCGTCTCCGTCTCGGGTGCGCGAGGCACCGCACCAACCACTTTACCGGTCTTCGGATCGTACTTACGGACGGTGTTCTGTCCAATGTAGACGAAACCTTTGCTGTCCACCGCCATGCCGTGCCCTTGGGGCGCGTCGAAGGAACCGATTACGCTACCGTTCTTGTCGATGTGGATCATCGAGGGAGGCCGGACGCAACAGTCGGCGAGGGGAGGATTCAGCTCTGCCTCAAGCTCAATGTCGGTGAGATCGTTCGGACGATCCAGCACCCACACGTTATCGTCCTTGTCCACGGCCAACCCGGTGACGCCCCCCATCTTCCACTTGTTCGGCAGGGGTTTGGGCCAGTCCGGATCGAATTTGAACTTAGGCGCGGCGGGCGGCTGACCGACGAGCAATATGCAAAAGATCAAAAAGCAGGCGCCGGCCGCTGCTCTGTTCATCTCAAGCTCCCACAATCTGAACGCTGATGCCTTCCGGATCCAGGATATGAAACCCCGCATCCAGGTTGTCTGCCGGATTTGCCCCGCGTTCTTTCAGTTGCCGTGTCACTAATTCCTTGTCAAACTTCTCGACCCCGATCGCGAAGTGATCCACCAGTCCGGTAGGACTCTTGTGGTGCAGAGAGACGAGGGCTTTCCCCATCCCCAGCCGCACGATTTCGTTCGGCTTGTCCTCGCTCACTACAGTCAGCCCGAACATCTTTTCATAGAAAGCGACCGAACGCGGCAAGTCGCTGACTTGAATACTCACGTGGTCGATCTTCGCCGCTTTGATGCCTAGGTCCGGGACTTGCGCGACGGATTCCGTGCTGCTCGCTGCGGTCAGTATCGCAAGACCCTGAATCAATCCCCGGCGCGTGAGCGCTCCTCTCTCGAAGCGGTCCAACAGATTTGAAATGATGGCTTCCATACAGCCTCCTGAATGCGAATTTGAGAGCCTGCCGCTGCCTTCGCCCTGTGCCAGCTTATCAGACCTGCACGCGCCGTTCCGTGGGAGTAATCTGTACAGAGGGATTCAGTTCCGCGCACAAAGGAGATTGTATGAGAACCATGTTCAACGTTGTTGCGATCCTTGCGTTCGCATTTGCGTTTTCAGCGGGCGTGTCCGTCGCGGCCGAGCCACCGGCATGGGCGTACGCCATTGCGCCCGCTGCGCCGGCGGGGAATGCGCCGGCGGCTCCGGCCGCGCCCGACACCAGCCTGAAACACCTTCCCGGCAGCACCTTGGAATTCACCCGGGCACAGATCAGCGACGCTTTCGGCCCGGCCGACTGGTATCCGGGCGACCATCCCAAGATGCCCGACGTGGTGGCGCACGGCCGGAGACCGGACGTGCGTGCCTGCGGCCTGTGCCATTACCCCAACGGCAAAGGCCGCCCCGAAAACGCCGGCGTCGCCGGTCTTCCGGCAGCCTATTTCCTCCAACAGATGGCTGATTTCAGGAGCGACAAGCGCAAGAGCGCGGAGCCGCGGAAGGCCAACACAAATACCATGATTACAATCGCCAAGGGCATGACCGAGGAAGAAATCAAAGCCGCCGCCGAGTACTTCAGCTCGATGAAGTGGACGCCTTGGATCAAAGTGGTGGAAACCAACACAGTGCCCAAGACCCGCATCGCCGGCGGCATGTTTCTGACGCTGGAGGGGAACGAGAAAGAGCCGCTTGGCCAACGCATCATCGAGACGCCGGTGAATGCGGAAGGCACCGAGGTGCTGCGTGACGCGCGCTCCGGTTTTATCGCCTATGTGCCCGTGGGCAGCATCAAGAAAGGCGAGGCGTTGGTGACCAACGGCGCCGGCAAGACCACGCAGTGCGCCGTCTGCCATGGAGCGGATCTGAAAGGACTGGGCCCGGTGCCGGGTCTTGCGGGCCGTTCCCCCAGCTATCTGGTGCGGCAACTGTATGACATGCAACAGGGCACCCGGAAGGGATTGTGGGCGGACCTTATGAAACCGGTCGTCGCCAAGTTGACCGACGAAGACATGCTGAACATCGCGGCGTACACGTCATCGCGTACTCCCTAACGAACAGGGTCACGGCAGAGTCACTTGCCAACCGTGACCAGCGCCACAATGTTGAGGGCGCTTTCCGCCATTACGATGTTGCCGTCGCGGGTGGTCATCATGTTGCGCACGACGCCGCCGCCGGCTGGGATCGCCCAGGTCTGGAACTTTTCCGTCTTGGGATCGAAACGGACCAGCGTATTCGGCTTAACGGCCGATTCGTTGTACCAGATGGCTCCATTGAGGAACAAGATCCCGTAGGGCTGCGAGTCCGGCCCGCTCGGCGACGGCCATTCCTTCACGGCGCCTGTTTTAGGATCCAGCCGCCCCAAGTATCCGCGCGAGTAGTCGGCGTAATAAATAAGGTCGTCGTTGGTGATGGCAATGCGTCTCGGCCGCGACTCTGCATGTGGCAGCGTCCACTCCTTGATCTTCATCGTGTTCGGATCGATCGCTGCAATCTTGGGCGCGCCGAACTCACAGTAATAAGGAGTCCCTTTGGTGTCGATGACCATGCCGTAGGGAAGCGACTTCGCGGTGGGCGAATCCACCAGCTTCATCTCACCTGTATTAGGATTCAGCCGGCCCACCTTGTTCGACTGCTGCACGGTGAACCACAGAGTGCCTTTCTGATCGAAAAGCGGGGTGTGCGGATCGCGGGCGTCGGCGGGTAGCTTGTACTCGGTGAATTTGCCGGTCTTGGGATCGAGCTTGCCGATGTAACCCTTGGAATTCGCGGTGAACCAAATGTTGCCGTCCTTATCCTCCACCAGGCCGTGCGGGCCTGAGCCGGGCGTGGTCGGACGAAACTCCTTGATCTCGCCTGTCTTGGTATCCACGCGGCCGAGCACGTTCGCATACTGCCCGGAGTACCAGAGATAGCCGTCGTGTGTTGCTAACGGATCGTGCGGGCGCGAGCCCACCGTGGGCACGGTCCATTCCTTGAAGCTCACCTTGGCGGCGCCGGGAAGAATCACGGCCTTGGGCACATTTCCTTCTGGAAAACTCTTGGTGAGGTATTCGGTCACCATCGCGATCTGATTCTTCGGAACCTCGGCGCCGGCCGATACCATGCGCTCGACCAGGAGTTTCCAATCCGCGGGGGTGTGACCGGCGGTTGTAATCAGCGTGAGCTCATGGCAAGCGGTGCATGCAGTCTCGACGATCGCCTTCCCGTCTCCCGCGGGCAACGGCCGTGCCGCCGGCTGGTTCCCCTGGCCGTGGGCCGAAACCGCGAAGCAGAAGACCATCGCCGTCAAAAACCGGAACGCGCCCAGCGCCGCGTTGTGGGCCTTCATTACGGATGCCTGGTTGGTCATGTACGCCTCCTAAGTATCAATCGGTATTCTATCCCTAATACGATGGTTGCGGAATGCGACGGTGTTTTCAGGGCTGTTAGGCCTTCCACAGCCGCACGCCGCCCTTGAAGGCGTTCTCGTTGTTGCCTTGCCGGGCGCCCTTAGGCAGACGCTTCAGCAGCTTGGCATTGCCGCCGCCGAGCACGACGTAGTCGGCCTCCATCGCGCTCTTCAACTGCTCGGTCACCGCGAAGACGTGCCGGCGCCACTTCTTTTTGCCCAGCCGCTCCAGGCCGGCCAGTCCAATATAGTCCTCGTAAGTGCGGCCGCGCCGGTATGGAAGGTGCGCCAGCTCCATCGGCTCCAGCACGCCGTCGACGATCATCGCCGAGCCCAGCCCCGTGCCCAATCCCAGAAACAGCATGCGTCCGCCTTCGTAACTTCCGATGGCCTGCATGGCGGCGTCATTGACGATCTTGACCGGGCATCCGAACGCTTTCTTGTAATCGAATCCCACCCAACCGTGCCCCAGATTGTGCGGCTCGCTCAGCGGCCGCCCGTGCAGCACCGGGCCGGGGTATCCGATCGAAATCGCGGAATATTTCCAGCCTGTCGTCGCCTTGCGCACATCCGCGATCATCTGCCGCGCCGTCATCTTCGGGCCGGAATCGATTTTGAGGGGAGCCTTGTGATGCTGATCCGAAATCTTGACGTGCGTGCCTCCCACGTCGATCACCAGAACATTGGATACGGGCTGCGCCACCAGGGAACCTTAGACGAAACCGATCGCCCGCCCGCACACGGCCACCCCAAACCACAAACACAGGGACACCAGCGCCATCAGCCTTCCCCAGATGGGAATGTGAGCATGCATGGAGCGCACCCGCGGATACAGCGTGTATTGAAAGAGGATCGCCAAAGTCAGGATAATCATCTTGGGACCAAAGGCTGCGCTGTCGAATAGCTTGCGCGGCTCGGCGATAAACAGAAACACTCCGGTAATCAGAATGATGACAACGCTCCAGTTGATGAAGGAGTGGAGCTGTTCCAGGATCTGCGCCGGCGACCACCTGCGAATGGCGATGCCCAGCAGCCTTAAGTCGATCAGGAACAGCGATCCCAGCAGCACCGACAGCGCCAGAATGTGAATCGTCTCCACCAGCGGAAACACCCAGGTGGTGCTCTTGATATAGAGGCTGATCCGTGTCTCATCCACCCAACTGAAGAACGGGAACCAGGAGGGAATCTGCGCGAAAGCAAACTTGGCCGGCCCTTCGTTGTCGGCGCTCTGGGCGGCCCATCGGAACCCATGAAATAAGAGCAGCGGAATCAAGGCAAGCATTGCGGAACCCTTAAAGATTATACGCGGTATAACGGCCGGCGAAAATTACAGTGGTCCACAGCGTCAGCGACAACATGCCGGCCATGCGCGCGCGGAACGGCGGCGGCGAGGCCGTGTCCCATTGCGCCGTCGTGCGGTCGATGGTCGAATGGAACACCAGCGCGTTCAGCCCGGCCAGAATCAGCGCCGCCACTTTAATCCGGAAGTACCCGCTGTTGTAGCACTTCAGGGGTTCGGACCAGAACAGCAGCACGCCGGTGGTGACCATCAGCACAAAGCCGCAGAAGGTGATCGGCAGGAAACTCCATTTGACGCTGGAAACGGGATCGCTTTTCCAGCGGATCCCGATCAGCCGGAAATCGTACATCATCACCGGCGCCATCATCAGCGCCATCCCCAGCAGATGCGAGCCCTCCAGCACCGGCCAGAACGTAGTGGACTCACGAATCGCCGTGCTGATGGAGCCCTCTTGCAGCCACTGGCACCATACGAGAACAGACATGCATCGAGCCTTTCAGCGTGAACAATTACATGGAAGAATGTATCACGGTGGGAGGCGACCGGTAGACCGCCCGCTTCACGAACCTTTAACTATCCCACACCGTGTTATCACCGTCAAGGCTTGGCGGCTGTGGTTAAGTTGCCGCCCCACCTCGCCTGAGCCTTAAACGACAAAGTGGGTCCGGATGGGTCCGCTTTTGAATGCGGCGGGCGTTGCGAATGGTAAGCGTAACTCATTATTCGTGAATCAGATCCTCTTCAGAAATGGGGCCGAAAACGGCCTCAGAATTGGCTTCAGTTAGAAAATCGCAACCACCGGTTTCGCCGGCGAGCTGGGTGGGAAGATGGGGCGCGGCGCAGGATTTTGGGATTTTGCGCAGTTTCAAAAGTTGGGCGAGGGCGTGGTTGAATTGGCGGTGATAGTGAACTTCGAGGCGATGCAACCGGGCGAAGGAGCGGGAGTTTTCAGCCAGACTGAAAAAGGCGAGTACGGTGAGGGCGCCGGATCCGACGGATGGATGATCCTGGCGTACGCGGGCTATCTCGCGCCGAAGGGCGGCGGTTTGATTTCTCCACGAGCACAACAGACGCCAGCGGGCGAGGGTCATGGTCTGGATGAGAGCTGCTTCGGCGGAATTGCGGGGTTGAAATTGGAGGATGAAATCCGCGGCGATGGCGTTGTAGCGGCGCATGGATGCGCCCTTGAGAACACCCCGAACGGCGACGCCGGAATCGAGCCGTCGAAGAGATGCGTTTTGTGAGGAGTTTCGTTTGCCTTCCGGGGTGACCGGCCCGGTGGATTTAGCGGCGTTGGCGCGATTCGCTTTTATTTGACGTTCAGTTGCCATACTGACCTAGCGTAAACGGCGGCGGCGGATTTAGGAGTGGAGCTAAAACGGGAAAGAGTTCAGGGGAAAGGGGATATTCTTTGGAGCGGGAGCGGGGATGGAACGGGGGGGACATCGCATATCTATCCACGACTGGGGCGCGCCGACTATGGCGCGAGACCGGGGACCTGGGCTCCGATGTTCGCGGCCCTGGCCAGCCTGACAGCGCCAATTGCCCGGGTCGGACGAAGGATGCGCTCATGTGGAGGGCGAAGATCCCCAGACACACACGCTTTCGACGCCCGCCCAATGAAGTCTCCTGGAAACGGACTTGGCGTTCCCCGGTCCCGCCGCCACGGGTTGCGCGTTAGTTAGACGGTCAAAGTGCGATAACTTCAGGGTTCGCCGTAATTCAGGCGCTATACATATCCTAGCGGCGATCCCACACAGTGCGCAGCTTGAATTGCCGCAGTTGAGAATCCCAGCCAGAGGTGGTGGCCGTAAGCGACTTTCCGTCGGCTGAGACCACGTACGTTGCGCCTCCAACCACCGAGCCGTCCTCTCTTCTCGCCTCACCCGTGATCGTATTCGGGTCCGGCCGGGTCGCAACGGTTTTAAGTCCCGGGAAATCCGGAATAGGATGCTCTTTGCCGTCCGGGATGAACTTGGCTGGTCGTTCCTTTACTTCCTCGCCATTTGCGCCTCGACCCTCGGCCTTCATCAAATAATTGCCCTCTGCGTCCAGTTCAAAAACCATCGTCCCCGCGGTGGGCCGGTGATTGGCATCGAACTCCGACTTCTCCACGTTGAGTTTCCATGTCCCTACAAATGGATCTTGCATACGAACCTCCTGGTCCCGATCTTGCGCCGGCGCATGCTGCGAATCATGAAGGTTCTGTTAAGATTCGCTTAAGGTTTTATGCCCGGCGTCGAGCGCTACGAATTCGGAGAGTTTACGTTGGACGCCTCTGAAAGGAGGCTCTCCAAGGGCGGTCAAGCGGTCCCCTTGGAGCCAAAGGCTCACGATGTGCTGGTTGCGCTGCTGCGGCGTGCCGGGCGGCTGGTGACCAAGCGCGAGCTTCTGGATCTGGTTTGGCCGGAATCCTTTGTCGAAGAAGGCATCCTCGCGGTTCACATCTCAACCCTGCGCAAGGCGCTCGGCGATGGCGTGCGAGGGCGGCGGCACATCGAGACGGTCGCGCGCTCGGGATACCGTTTCATCGGCGTCGTTAGACCAACGGCTACACAGGCGGACGCGCCGGCGCAGGGATGGTCCGTGGCCGTGCTTCCGGCGCAGCCCTTCAGCGCCGAAATCCTTTCAGGACGAGACCGGGCCACCGGCCTGACCCTTGCCGACGCTCTGATCGACCGTCTGGGAAGGTTCCCGCAAATCGTCGTCAGGCCCACGCGGGCGGTCTTCAGGTACGCGAACGCCGAAGAGAATCCTGCCGCGGTGGGCCGGTTCCTGCGCGTGGACGCCGTGCTCGCCGCTACTTTCGCGAGGACCGCGGACCGCGTCCGGGTTTCGGCGCGGTTGATTCGCTCGCACGACGGCGCGGACTTGTGGAGCAGCGGGTTCGACGAGCCGGCATCGGACATCATTGCCATCGCGGATGCCGTGGCGCGATCTGTCGCGGTGTACATGGGTTTGGAAGGTGGCTTAAAAGAGGGTTTGAACGGGCGCTGGAGTGGAGAGAAGCGCAACCGGACGCGGCCGCCGTTTCCTCCCGAGGTCTACGAGTTGTTCGGCCGGGGGCGCTCCCATCTGCTGCGCGCTTCCATGTTCGAAGTGCCGAAAGCGATCGAGGCGTTTCGCGCAGCCACAGAACTGGAGCCTGCCTATGCCGCGGCTCACGCGGGTCTGGCGCTGGCTCACTGCGCACAAGCCGGGCTCCGCGTGGCGCCTCCGGCAGAGGCATACGGCGAAGCCAAGGCCGCCGCCCTTCGTGCGCTGGCGATGGATGACTCGTGCGCCGACGCGCAGGTCGCGCTGGGCGCGGTCTTGTTTTGGAGCGAATGGAACTGGGCCGGGGCGGAGAGGAGTCTGGAACGGGCTCTCGATATCAACCCCAATCACACCGAAGCTTACCTGCTCTATGGGCAGCTCCTGGAGGCTCATGGCAGGCTGGAGGAGGGGCTCGCGACGAAGCTGAGGGCGTTGGAACGAGACCCTTTCTCGCCGCTGGTGCATCTGCAAATCTCGATGTCGTACTTTCTCGAGCGCCGCTATGACGACTCGATCGAGTGGGCCAACAAGGCTTTGGAGTTTGACCCCCGGCACCCGCACGCACGCGAGTTCCTTGCCGGCGCTTACTGGAAAAAAGGCGATTTCGACCGCTATATGGCGGAAAACATCCGGCACGCGGAATTGCACGGCGTCCCCGCCGCAGCCCTGGAACCTCTGAAACAGGCTTACGCCGCGGACGGGTGTGCCGGTGTGCGGACGCTCATGCTTCAGCGCGCGGCGAGCCACCCGCAAGCGTTCCCGGCCATGCAGTTGGCCATCTTCCACGGCGAAGCCGGCCACATGGACGCGGCGTTCCTGCATCTGGATCGCGCGCTGGAAAGCCACGACCCGGGTCTGGTTCATATCGCGGTGGGGCCGCAATGGGATAGTCTGCGGGCGGATCCGCGCTTTGCCGCAACGCTGCGGAAGATGAATCTGACCTAGGTTTTCTCGGTTTAGCGGGCCGCCGTGTGGCGCTGTAATCGCAATAGTCAGTCGGCAGGGACAATGGCCGGAATCGGCTATGGGAAGCGTTGGATTAGGGTTCCGTCCGGATGTCGGGCACCCGGTAGTTTTTGGCGGATCTTCGACTCTACGCCCATCACCGAATTTGAAAAGTAAATGACGGATGCGTAACTCAGGCACAATGTGAGTTTCACGCCGCGAGGGGATCGAGCCAGTTTCCGGTTTGCGCGTTCCCGGAATGTGGCCTAGTGTTCTGGTCAGGGTGACCACCACGACCGGAGGCGCTCCGGTGATAGAGTGTGTCTCAATGGCCCGGTGCCGCTCTTGCTCCGCCGAAAACCCCGAACGGAACCACTTCTGTGGGGTTTGTGGTGCGCCACTGGTATCCGCATCTCAGGCTCCCACGGCCACGATGCCTCTTCTTATCACGCTGGTTCCCTCCAGCTCCCTTGACGAAGGCCGATTCCCTCCCGGCATAGTGCTCGCAAATCGCTACCGGATCATCGGACTCCTCGGCCAGGGCGGGATGGGCGAGGTTTACCGCGCCAACGATCTGAAGCTGGGCCAGCCGGTGGCGCTTAAGTTCCTGCCCGCAGCCACGGCGAAGAACCAACAGCTGCTCGCCCGCTTCCACGCCGAAGTGCGCATCGCGCGGCAGGTATCGCACCCCAACGTCTGCCGTGTTTACGATATCGGTGAAGCGGACGGCTCCACGTTCCTTTCGATGGAGTACGTGGATGGCGAGGATCTTCGCTCCCTACTGCGCCGCATCGGACGCTTGCCGGGAGATAAAGCGGTGGAGATCGCGCGCAAACTGTGCGCAGGGCTCGCGGCGGCGCACGACAAGGGCGTGCTGCATCGCGACCTGAAACCGGCTAACGTCATGATCGACGGCCGAGGGCAGGTGTTGATCACTGATTTCGGTTTGGCAGCAATGGCTGGACAACTGGATGGAGCACGCCCGAGCGAGGGCACACCCGCCTATATGGCTCCGGAGCAACTGGCTGGCAAGGAAGTTTCAGTCCGTAGCGATATTTACGCTCTGGGCCTGGTGCTGCATGAGATGTTCACCGGCAAGCAAGCCTTCAAGAATGGTTCCGAGCGTACCACGCCAACCGCCGTAATTTCACTGGCCACGGATATCGATCCTCTCGTCGAGCGCGTGATTGAACTCCGGCCCGCACCGACCGATTAGGTCACCTGTGCTCTTCAAAATCACAGACCATCTTGCGAACCCGTGAAGGCGCTGGTGGTCGATGATTTCCTTGGTCCGGTGAACATGCCATTCACGTGTCCTGACTCCACCGATGAAGCGGGCAACCTCAGGATCGGAAGTCGTCTTGAAAGCGAAATCAACGTCGTCCATCGTCACTGGACGGAGGATCAGCCGTTGAGTTTCGCACGTCACTGCTTATTCGAAGATGTTAGCTTGGTTGTCAGGTTGACCTTTTTCGTCCGTGCCACTGCCGCCTGACTTCCACAAGCGTGTCTGTGCTACCATGTTGCCCTCCCGTTTGGCTGTTCGTCCAGTAGATGCTGCCCCAGATTTTTGGGCAACTGGCTCCAGCTTCTACAACGGCACGTACCCGGCATGAAGCTGCTCCTGGCCAGACAATCTCCAATGAGTGAGCCAGGACGCTAGCGTGTGCGTCGAGCGAATCTCAACATTCCGGCCATCGTGCAATGCCAGGATATTTTCTCCCAGTGCTGAAATCCGTTCGTCGGCACGCTTTAGCAAAAACTGATAGCCGTGTTCTCGGCTCCACTTGCGGGTGCTCCCAACGAGAGTCCCTTCGTGCCTGCGGACTGCTCTTGCTATGACGTAATGATCGCCAGAGGCCGTCTCGACCACGATAACGCCGTACCCGGCTTCACGCACGAGAAAGACGAGGCGCTTCAAGCCTGCACCTTCGACTCGGCTGATGGCAACGGCGGCGTCGGAGTTTAGTAGGTTCGGAACGTCGTAATCGAGACGAGTGAGGATCATAGGGGCTGTCTATTGGACGTATTGCGATGCCGCTTCGTTCCAGCCCGTCTTATGCCAGTGTTGCCTATACAGTGCCCGCCATTGCGTAGCAACCGAAACCTAGTTATTGCTTGCCGTAAACCAGCGTAGCGTTAAGCGCCTTGCCATCGGCGTCCGTACCGTTGACAGTCGTAGTCATGGTCTTGCCATCCTTGGAGATGACCGTTTGGGTTGTGGCATGGAACTTCCCTTTTGCCTGCTTCGCCGTGCCAGTGAAGGTGTTGGCGTCTACCTGCTTCACGGCGACGGTATCCCACGGTGCTCCAGTGACCGGATAATCCTTGCCGTCATATTTGACGGTGGCGGTAGAGTTGAGGGGCTTGCCGTCAGCCTGCACTCCCGTGGTTGTCGCCTGCACGCCTCCATCCGACGCCACCCGTTTCACAGTTGCGCTTTTGAGCGGGAACGGTACAGGAGTGTACTTCGATTTCTCAACGTCGAGCTTCCATGTTCCAAGCGAGTTGTCTTTGTCCATTTGTCCCTTTCGCAAAGAGCCAAGACTTTCCTCTTTAGGCCCAGTACAATCTACACCCGCCGCCTTCGCATTGCAAGCCTGTGATTCGTGGATAGCGTCCGGGGCCGGATGCCTCGTAATGACGGCCCACCGTTGGCCAAACCCTTGACACCGAAATTCGGTTCGTTGATACTTGGCAAATCGGCGAAACCCTGTCGGAAGATCGCCGAGTCACGACAAAAGTGAAAAGGGCATTGCGATGAAAAAACTCCTGTATCCATTGACCATGGTCTTATTAGCGGGTTCGCTTTTTGCAGCCGACTCGTTTCCATTCGCAGGGACCTGGAAGCTCAACCTCGCCAAGTCGAAATTCGGTGGGACAAATAAGCCTCCGAAAGAACTTACTCTGGTCCTTCAGGAGCAGGGTGACCAAATGGTAGAAACGGGGAAGGGCGTTGCCACTGATGGCTCACCGATATCGGTCAAAGGGACCGTTTCGAGCACGGGAGGCGAAGTCAACTATTTGGAAGGAGCACCGCCAGCCGGAACCTCTGTCGTCCTTGCCAAGAGGAAAGCTGATGCTCGTTTATTAGATACGACGAGGTTGCGAGACGGCAAAGTAATCCAAACGAGTCACCGGGTTCTTAGCGACGACGGCAAAACTATGCGGAACACTGTCAAGGGCACCGACCCTCAAGGCAAGCCTTTTGAAACTGTGCAGGTGTACGACAGGCAGTAGGGACGGACGATGTTTCAGGATGCGGCGTTTTTGCTGCGGGCAGAGCGGCAACTTTGGCGGTGGCGGAACCGCCAGATTCGGCGGTGTCCCTCTAAAATTGTGGAGTCATCCCAAGCGAACACGCAATTCGGAAGCGCCACCGTCTCCCGATCTGCATACACGCTCACCCCGTTTTCTGCGATACCACCCGATCCCCCAGCGATCCCGTATATCACCGGCCACCAATGCACCCTGGCGACCGGAGGCGGCTATCTCTCCGGCGTGGACGCCGTTTTCGGGCCGGTGCGGCGGTCTATCGGTATAGCTCTGACGCTTTGCGCCTTTTCATTGAAGCGAAAGCCGAACTTCAGGAAGCAGGAACCTGCCGCTGTCCGTCTCGATAACATCGCCCTGAGTGTCTAGCACGATGCTCGTGTCGAAGGTGTCGGCAAACCGATATTGCAAGATTTGGCCGAACCCACGACACTCACCACCCATCTCCCGGTGATGATCTCGAACCCGGCGCTGTACGATTGCCATTTTGTCTGACCAAGACAAATCCTGGAAGCCGTCAGCCAGCCACAACGTCTTCACTTGTCGCTCGGCAAGCGCACTAAGAACCGAGTGCGCCCCGTCAGCGGTGTGAACCCAGATGAACGGCTTGAACCGCCGCCGCTCTCGCTCTTCGATGTGTTTTACGGCTTCTACATGTTCACCCCCGTGAACCTCAGCGGTTTCGGTAAGCGCCGTCTCCAGTTCGTTCGAGTGACCAGGATATGTGGTCGCAATTTGGTTGAGGATGCGGCGATGACCATCTGCGTTGTCCAGCCAAGCATCAAGACGCCGAAGGCCCTTTTCGACGTTTCGGTAGCCGAGCGATTGGATGAACTGAGAGCGAGAGAGGCCGGAATTTCTGATGATTCGAGCGATCAGTTGAGCAACGGGATAATACGAAGCGCTCTGAGACATTTTGGAGTCCTTTAGCGCATCCAGGGAAGACTCGGTTTGGCGATTGCTCGCCCACATCGCCGGATCGAAATCCAGCATCCACCGTAGCGCCTTCTGCCCGGTTGGCAGTCCCAATGGGACATTCCTGATGCTTGATTTGAGACGTTGGCCGGTCGAGTTCGGTTTCGCTCGACCCAACTCGATTCGAATTCGTTTTCAATCGGTCGTAGTCATGTTGTCTGCTCGACCCGATTCCTGTTGGTCGACCCAATATGAAGAGGAGAGAGATGCGGGCGCTTCGTTGGGTGTAAGGGGTTGGAGCGCCCGCAGTCGTTACGTGGATTGTACCCATATAAACGATGGGAACGGGCTTGGGGGTTACTGGGTCAAAGAAAGTTTTTGGGCGACGGCCACCCGATTTACGGTGCTAGCCATGTGGATCAGAAAGGCAAAGACGGAGACGCCATGGGAAACGGCTAAGGAACAGAAGTAGCTATCAGGTGGATGCCCGGTTTCATGGCGTGCTCTATTTGATTGGTCTTCCGGGCCAAGTAAAGAACCGCAATAGCGAGCACGATCACTGCGACTGTCATTGCGACGGTCAGCCGTTTCATGGACACCAGTATACGCCACGAACAGAAAGCCTACCAGGGCTGGCCCCTGATCGTGTAGGCGACGAATTGGCTGGGGCGGCGTGGAGACGCCATGGGGAAACGGGTCGAGTGAGCCACTTTCCTTTTACCCGAGAATCGCCGGAGAAGCCGTTGGAGGATTCAAAGGTGGTCACCCGGATTCCATGGGTTCCAGCGATAACTTTGGCGTCTAGCGGTATCCAGACGACCCGGCCCCGCCGAGAGCACTGAGGCCGTCCACATGCGTTGGAAGGCAATTCTAGGACGAATCGGGTTCCGACTCGAAAAATGTGGATGGATAGCCGAAGGCGGGAACCTGCCCTTTAGAACTTGAAGGTTATTAGGGACGTTCGAAACGCATCTACAACGTCGCATAGAAAGATTCGTCTGGAGGCGTCAAAACGAACCCGTCCACTTCCACAAGGGTTCTTGGAGACGAATCGTGAACCAGAAGAAATCCAGTCCAGCCGGATAGCAGACCCTTGGTCACCCGAACTCGATGGAGCCGCTTGTACTTCCTTGAACCGATCTTGATGGAATCTTCCACGTTAGTATCTAGTTCGTCTTTAACAACTCGAATCGAAATAAGTTCAGCACGCATTTGGAAACGGGTTAGAGTGCGGCTTCGCCATTCGGTTCGGCTGAACCGAATGTTCATGATGTTTGGAAAACGTCAAGAACGAATTTTGAAGTCGGTTTGTATTTGGATTCGGGTGATCTGCGGTATGGCTAGAGACACCGGGAGCTACAACCCCCGGTGCCTACATCCGACTGCGTACATGCCCATCGGGGAGGACTTCGGTCTTGGGTGCCCTCGCCTAACCCGTATTGATTGTCAGCCGCCTTGCGTATGCTCTATCAGGAGAGCACGGTCATAACGAACCGGCTGAAGGCCCAACAGCGAGCGTCAAATGAGGCGGGATGCCTCGTCCGTCGCTGTCCCATTCTCACGCCCGCATAGCTGATTATTGGCTGGAATCGCTGTGCCGTCTTCTTCTCGGAGCCACCCTTTTCAGTGTCAACGTGAAAATGAAATACTGCCTCTACAAATCCGCCGTGGATCGCTCCACGGATTGGGTATTGTCTACGATGTTTTACGGAGTGTGCGAAATCTACGAAAGATGCGGAGTGAAACTACTTCTATTTATTGTCCCTCGGATTTGAGATTTGTCAAGTTATCGATGGCGTCAAGTCTGTCCGAGTTAGATGTTCAGAAAGCGTAAATACGAACATGACAAAACCAACGCATTGCATGACCCTCCGTTTGCCTCCCGATGTTGCCGAAGCAGTCGAGAACCGGGCATACGAACGTGGCTGGTCGCAGGCCGATTGGATACGATCCGCAATTCGGCGACTCCTTGTGGAAGAGCACAAAAACGATATTCAGCAGTCGACACCAGCGAGGAACCAATGAACTTCATCCCACCAGCCGACCGCCAACGCCTCCGCAAAGAACTGACCGAGGAGATCATTGAGCAAGTTCGGGCTGCCATTTGGAAGGAACTCGCTGATGCGCCGGGGTCCTTCAGCCGTGAAGAATTGGAAGGCGTCGGCGAAGCGGTGCTGGCTCACACCCGTTTGGTCGTGAACGCACTGGGCTTCGAGGAGATGCAGTCTGAGGGTGCAAGGTTGAACCACATCGCCAACGCCCGGTGGGAAACGAACCGACTGATTCGGGAACGGCGGCCACCTGCGGGCCGTGCGTAGGTTTCCCAGGACTCACCCCTCGCCGAGTGCGTCAGGCTCGTCGAGACGAAACGGAATCCACATTACGTCCCTGACATCCATTGATGCGTACCGCCTCGGGTCTTTTGCAGACATCACTTTTTTCAAGAGCTTGGCAAAGTTCTTCTCTGAAGCCAGCGGCGGCTTGGGTTTGATGTGTTTTTTGAGATCGCAGTACCGGTATATTCTTTTCTGCATCCGGGTGAGGTCATCACCCTTCAAATTCTTCTCGTTGGAATCGGCCTTCGCAACTAGCTCAACAAACGTAGTGGTGCGGCTGATGTGGTTCGCCGTACAAAAGTCTCCTATTGTTTTGGGAGGAGTCGGCTGCCTCCACTTCTTCTGTATTGAATCTGCTTTTCCCAGTGCGTCCAGGAGTTCGACGTAGAACCGGCCCTCTTCGCCTTCCACCGTGTCGCTCTGGATCTCATGCACTACGTGCGATAAGGCGTCTTGTTGTAGCGCTTGGCGAGTAGCGGGGTCCAGTCCACACACGTAGGCGAAGATGTCATCCGTATCGATGAGCGCTTCAACAATGGCTTCGATATCAATATCCAGGACGATTAGCATTGCCTTCTGCCCATCACATTGGATACCGCATTCCTGTCTACTTGTCAAACCTGTCGAGTAGATGAAAGTTTTGAATATTCAAAACACTTGTCCAAGGACTTGTCCAATGTCCAGAGGCTTGTCTATAGGCTATTTGCCTTCATTCTGCCATTCTGGAATTGTTGATGGCAGCACGAACAAGCCTGAAAACAAAGAAAGGCCATAACAAAATGGCAACAATCACTCAGACCGAAAGCCCGACGACGGCAAATCAAAGCGTCGGGCAACACGACAACAAAGAACAAAAGATGATGGCGACCTATTCCAAGAAGCTGACTGTTGAAGTTGGAAAGACACTTCGTGGTGAACTGGCAAAGGCGAAGATTTTCTATGATGCCAAGATCGACTTTGCCACCCTTGGCACGAAGGGAAGCCATGAGCGCTGGTTGGATTCAGCAAGAGTGAACGAATCGACGGCTTCAATGTATCGGTTGATTCATGCCTCCGAATTGATCCACAGCGACAAGTACACCGATCAACTGCCAGCGGACTACACAAAACTCTATCAACTGGCACGGGTTGAAAAGGCGTTCAAGGACGCACCGGCGAAGGCGGAAAAGATGTTCCTTGACGCACTGGATTTTATCAACGTGCCCACGAAGGTATCATTCGTATCAAGGTCCGAACACGATCAAGACGAAAGATTTGGGGACCGTTTTACAACAGCGGCGAGCCTCCAGAGCCACGTCAACGGACTTATGGGCAAGCCCAAGCCGGAATCGGCCAACAAAGGACAGTACAAAGGCACCGGCCCACAAACCGCCCGCACGCTGGTGAAAGTTGGCACCAGCCCCACCACTGGCATTGACCTTGCCGCCGCTGGAATCGCTCCTCCGGTGAAAGACGATGTGGCTGAGGAAGTGGAAACCGAAGAGCCGTCGCTGGAAGCAATCCAGGAAGAACTGGAACGTGAATTCCAGGCTGACGACAATGATGTATTGTTTGGGAAATTCGTCCTGCAAGAGAACGAAGTCTTCAACCAAGCGTATCGCCAATTGCAAATCAAAAAGAGACTGTATCACTTCATGAGAACGGAAGGCATGAAGCATATGAAGGTCACCCTCCAGGAAATGGCAGCGACCGCCTAACCATGGCGGATAAGGAATGGGTGTTCTTTGCTTCGGCTGTGGACACCTTTTCAAAGTGTGAAAGGAGATACCGATGCGGTTTTCATGCATTCATCAACTCGCCGACCATACTGGCCTGTCATGTTCCACAATCTATCGTGACGTTCGGGACGGACATCTGGAGGCGTGCGTACTGTACTGCGAAGACATTTGTAGTTTTATCGGCTCTGAGCGGGAATTCGACGGAGGGCCATTCTATGCCGCCTTTCTGACTTGTTGAAGTTCGACAAATTCGGCATTGGTCACGGCCATGCGTTTGGCCTTCAGCAGCAGGTAGCGGACGTTCTTATAGCCTCGACCACGATTGATCAGCATCCGAATGTTTCCATTGAGCGCTTCGACCACACCGAAGCGAACTTTGGTCCGGCAGTAGTTCAAGATTCCCTCCAGATGCTTCACCAGCATGTCGGCGAGTTCTTCGAACGGCGTGAGCCGTTGCCACTTCAGTTGGTCCATCCACTTCTGCAGGTAGTTGAGCATCGCGCCCTCGTAGCGATAGTCCCAAAGCCGCTCCAAGCTCTCTTTGAGAAGGTAGGCTTTGAACACGCGCCGGTTCAGTTGGAACAGCCGGTTGAGTTCTCCGCGTTGAGAGAGAGTCAGGTTCTTCCACCGGCTCATCAGGAGCCACTTCTTTCCCTTGATCAGTCCGCGCTTTTGTTTTCCCTGCCGGAAGAACTCCGCCTTCCGCACTTCGTCGATGGCATCGTTGGCATGCTGGAGGATGTGGAACTTGTCGTATACGATCTTGCACTGTGGCGCCCATTCCTCAATGCTCAACCGAAACGGTTCCCACATGTCCAGGCACGCCGCCTCAATCCGCTTGCGCTGCGGCTTCCGTAACTGGCTTCGAAAGAATTCATCCAGCGTTTCCTTCTTCCGCGTTTTGCCAAACCACAGCGGTTCGCCGGTTTCCAGATTGCACACCACTGTGAGGAACTTGTCCTTCTTGCCGCGGTACAACTCGTCGACGCCCATCTGCCGCAGCGGCGGCTTTCGACGCTTGGCCTCCCAACGCTCCAGGCACCGCAGATCGATCGCGCGCACCGTGCTTTCGGCCATGCCCAATCGCCGCGCGACTTGTCGCGCCGACGCACTCTCGCAGGCCTGCCCCACTGCTTCTTCGAATCGTTTGCTGAATGGCGCTTTGCTCGGCAACTGAGTCACCTTCTCTGCACGGAATCCGCAGCGGGGGCATTTCATCCGATACGTCTCCACCACGATCGTCGTCGAGTACTCGAAGCACGGCAGGTCCCGTACCTCCCGCTCGCTGATCTCTTGGATCCGGCTGGCCGGTATGTGCTGACCACACCCGGAGCAAATCAATTAAGCCCCGTCTTCTTCCGCCGCACCCACAGCTTCAGCTTTTTGCCCGACTCATCGATTTCCCTCTGATACACCTGGTATCCGGGCCATCCCAGGACTCTTGTCCAGTCACGCTCCTTCATGCCCTCAGGCTAGCGCATACGTCAAGCCAGTCGAATTCCCGCTCACAGCCGTTTTATCAATCGCTGCGATGGCTGTGAACCACACGTGATTAACTGGCTGGTCAATCGGTCAATAAGATGCCGAGGACTGACGATTGAATCTAGAGAGTGGCTGGAGAGCTTACAAGCGAGAAAGCCGCTTGAAAAGTTGAGCGGGGGCGGTAATTCATGAAACGCTTTGGGAGATGGAACACGGGCAAGCGTTACAAGAATTGCCGCCGCAAAGTTGAGAGATAACGGAAGTGTGGAAACGAGGAAGAGGCAATGCAGAATTCAAAAATCGAATGGACTGACAATACTTTCAACCCGTGGTGGGGCTGTGTGAACGTTTCCCCGGCCTGCGACCACTGTTATGCGGAGGCCTTTGCAAACCGCAAGACGAGGACGAAGGATCAACTGTGGGGCAAGGATGCCCATCGCTTAATAGGCGGTGATGGCTACTGGGAAGAACCACACAAGTGGAATCGTCGAGCCGTCAGGAACGAGACTCGGGAGCGAGTCTTCTGTGGCTCTATGTGCGACGTGATGGAGCGGCGTGAAGACTTGCATGAACCCCGACAGCGACTCTTCAAGCTAATCGAAGAGACGCCCAACCTGGACTGGCTCCTTCTCACTAAACGGCCCCAGGAATACTCTAAGTTTCTTCCAAAAGCGTGGCTCCGGGACCCACGTCTGAACGTCTGGCTTATGACCACAGTGGAGCACCAGGACTACGCATGGCGCATCGAGGAAATCATGAAAGTGCCCGCTGTAGTCCACGGCGTCTCAATGGAGCCGTTGCTGGGGCCGCTCACATTACCGACTTCGTTTTTGGAACTCGGCAGGAGGGCGTGGGTGATTACAGGGGGCGAGAGCGGAAGGAAGCCCCGTCCCTCCCAACCGGATTGGTTCAGGAGCCTTCGTGACCAGTGCGTTGCCGCTGGCGTTCCGTTCCATTTCAAACAGTGGGGCGAGTACGGATCGGATCTCGTGAAGATCGGAAAGAAGACTGCGGGCCGAGTTCTGGATGGCAGGGAGTGGGATGAGTTGCCGGTTGTTGATCACCGCATCTTCTCCGAGTCACCCGCTGAGAAGGATCAGCAGTGAAGCGCCGCAAGCCGGTGGACCCGGAGACCGTCCGAAAGCAGACGGTGAAGGCAATCTTTGCCCTGAGAAAATCCTGCGTGATCGCCGGTCAGCAGGAGTGGATCACGAAGGAACAGTCGCCGATTGTCAGCGACCACATCTTTCAGATCGAAAAGATTGTCATGGCAGCGTTGCCCCCAGAGCCGGAGCCTGAGAGTACATCGGAAGCGGAGCTTCCGTTTTAAGGATGTAAAGACGTGCAGAACCCAAAAGGAGGATTGCTGAAGCCGAACCCCAAAACGAGCGGCATAACACTCGATGTGCCCCAACCCGCTCCTCCAAGCCAGGATGATGAGTATTTGACCGACGAACAAGTATGCCAGATTCTTCGTGTGACCAAACAATGGCTCAGGGACCACACCACCAGAGTTGAACCAATTGTTCCCCACATCCGGCTCGGGAGGAAGATCGTCTATCCTCGCCGTGCCTTGTTCGACTGGATGAGCGCCAGGGTCGAAACCCGGCCCAACTGGGAACGCTAGGAAGTCGGGGCTGGCTCGCCGTGACGGTTTGCATGTACACTCCTCGTATGGACAGAAGGGGCAAGCTGGGTCCTATCGGAAAGGGGTGGGTCGAAGAGATCAACCGACAAGACGGTTCCCGATTTGTTGCCCGCTGGAACGCCTTCGTCGTTAGGGAAGGGATTCGACAGCGGGCCAAGTGTGGGCCTCACGAACTCGGCCCCAAAGTCTCACACGGGCCAGGGTTGAAGAGTCTCAAGCAAGCAGAAGACGCTTGGGACAAGGTTCGTTGGCAGGTTTTCAGCGAGCATCATTCTCCCTCGACGCTCGCCCTGAACAACAGGGTCCTCAGCCGGTTTCCCAAAGGGCATGCCGACATGACGGTTGCCGACTTCATCAAGACCGTTTATGAACCCCGTCGTAGAGGTGCCTGGGAGGACAACTCCCGCATCAACTGGGAATACTATCGGGACTCCTTCCTCGTACCGTTTTTCGGACGGCACACGATCTCTCAGATGAACGATGAAGATTTGGTTCAACAGTTCATGCAAGAGACCGCTGATCGCCAGTTCTCCGACCACACGGCAAAGAAGGCGTTCACATACGTTAAGTCGATTCTCGATACCGCCCGTGACTTGGGGGTCATTCTTGGGAATGCTTCTCGGCTAATTCCGAAGAGCAGGCGGATTCCAAAGGGGGTCAAGAAATCTGCCAGCCAGCCTGCGGTCAGTATCGATCAGTACGTTGCGATTCTGAACGAAATCAAGAAACCCAGAGACCGGATCATACTGAAAATTCTGTTTCTGTGCGCCGTCCGACGAGGTGAGTTGTTCGTGCTCAAGTGGAAGGACTTCCACCAGCGGGAGGAAATGCATCTCTTGCACATTCAGCGTTCCTTTTGTGCCCGCACCCACAAGATCAAGGAATGGGCTGGCAAAGTTGCATCGAGCGCCGGGAAGACCCCTTCGAAGGTCGTCGTGCCGCCTGGATTGGCGAAAGACATCATCGGCTGGCGGGAGTTCGGCGACACAGACGGAAGCGATCCCGAGTCCTTCATTTTTCGGCTCTGAGCGGGAATTCGACGGAGGGCCATTCTATGCCGCCTTTGTGACTTGTTGAAGTTCGACAAATTCGGCATTGGTCACGGCCATGCGTTTGGCCTTCAGCAGCAGGTAGCGGACGTTCTTATAGCCTCGACCACGATTGATCAGCATCCGAATGTTTCCATTGAGCGCTTCGACCACACCGAAGCGAACTTTGGTCCGGCAGTAGTTCAAGATTCCCTCCAGATGCTTCACCAGCATGTCGGCGAGTTCTTCGAACGGCGTGAGCCGTTGCCACTTCAGTTGGTCCATCCACTTCTGCAGGTAGTTGAGCATCGCGCCCTCGTAGCGATAGTCCCAAAGCCGCTCCAAGCTCTCTTTGAGAAGGTAGGCTTTGAACACGCGCCGGTTCAGTTGGAACAGCCGGTTGAGTTCTCCGCGTTGAGAGAGAGTCAGGTTCTTCCACCGGCTCATCAGGAGCCACTTCTTTCCCTTGATCAGTCCGCGCTTTTGTTTTCCCTGCCGGAAGAACTCCGCCTTCCGCACTTCGTCGATGGCATCGTTGGCATGCTGGAGGATGTGGAACTTGTCGTATACGATCTTGCACTGTGGCGCCCATTCCTCAATGCTCAACCGAAACGGTTCCCACATGTCCAGGCACGCCGCCTCAATCCGCTTGCGCTGCGGCTTCCGTAACTGGCTTCGAAAGAATTCATCCAGCGTTTCCTTCTTCCGCGTTTTGCCAAACCACAGCGGTTCGCCGGTTTCCAGATTGCACACCACTGTGAGGAACTTGTCCTTCTTGCCGCGGTACAACTCGTCGACGCCCATCTGCCGCAGCGGCGGCTTTCGACGCTTGGCCTCCCAACGCTCCAGGCACCGCAGATCGATCGCGCGCACCGTGCTTTCGGCCATGCCCAATCGCCGCGCGACTTGTCGCGCCGACGCACTCTCGCAGGCCTGCCCCACTGCTTCTTCGAATCGTTTGCTGAATGGCGCTTTGCTCGGCAACTGAGTCACCTTCTCTGCACGGAATCCGCAGCGGGGGCATTTCATCCGATACGTCTCCACCACGATCGTCGTCGAGTACTCGAAGCACGGCAGGTCCCGTACCTCCCGCTCGCTGATCTCTTGGATCCGGCTGGCCGGTATGTGCTGACCACACCCGGAGCAAATCAATTTAAGCCCCGTCTTCTTCCGCCGCACCCACAGCTTCAGCTTTTTGCCCGACTCATCGATTTCCCTCTGATACACCTGGTATCCGGGCCATCCCAGGACTCTTGTCCAGTCACGCTCCTTCATGCCCTCAGGCTAGCGCATACGTCAAGCCAGTCGAATTCCCGCTCACAGCCCATTTTTCCAACCCGCAACGGAACCGCTATAATAGCTACGAACTGGGCTGAGGACGTGCTGAAGCCAGCCGGGAAGAAGGTTGGCATCCCTGAAGTGAGCTACTATTGGTTTCGTCGGGGTCACGCAACGGTTCAGCACCATCAGAAGGTAGCTGACAAGCCGATTCAAGGCCAGCTACGACACGCCGATGCGGAACTCACTCGGAATGTTTACATGCAGCACGTAGCGCCAGAAACGTATCAAGCCGTCGTTGACCTGGAAGCGGTGGTGGATTCACGGCACAAGGCCGGGAAAGACGAGCGCAAGGAGGATGTCAGTGCAGCGTAATCCATTCGCCGATTTGGTGCATTCTAGCAATCTTCCTGCTGCAACCGCCCGATTTGGTGCAGATTTGGTGCAAACCGGCTCCATCCGGCTCCATTCCGGCCTGTTCCGTCCATTGGGACACGATGTAAGTTATTGAGAAGTAAAATGAGCGGGAGTAACTCAATGGTAGAGTCACAGCCTTCCAAGCTGTTGGTTGCGGGTTCGATTCCCGTCTCCCGCTCCAGCGTTTTACTTGGGTAACGCCGGTAACACCGCGTCCGCCTTCTTGAATCCCGCCGGCGGATCGAACCTGGTCACGTCCTGAATTCCGCCCCCGAAGTTGTCGAGATGGATCGAGGCCTCGGCCAAAGTCCCGCCGGAACCCGCTATTTTAATGGTGGTCAGAAGCGGAGCGCCGGGGGCTTTGTTCAACTCCTTGGCGGCCTCGCCAAATCCCTGCAAGGTTTGCGGCGCGCTGAGGGCCAACTGCGCCATCCCCGAGGCGAAGGCGTCCCCCATTTTCTCCGCCAGCCTGCGGTTGAAGTCGATCATTTGCTCGTAGCCGGGGACAGTGCCGATCCATGAATCGACGCTGATGTCTTCGCCCCCGCTCGCTCCCGTAATGGAGACGATGGTTTCCGACGCGTTGAGGATGCCGACGAGTTTGGCTGGGCCGGGACTCCGCACGGTGACTTTGAAACTGGTCTCGCGCGGGGCTCGAGCGGCGGCGTCCTCTAACAGCTTCTTCATCTGGGCGAAGGGAAGCACCGAGTAGGTCTTCTTGGAAAACTCGATCTCCGTGATGGTCTCTCCCGCGAGGTCGATGACGGTGGTATGTCCCTTGACGATCAGCGCCATGCGATTGCCTTTGATCAGAATGGTGGTCGCGACAGGATCGTGAATTGCGGGCGTGCGCGGTCCCAGCGCGCGGAGGGCATCGTACAACTCGCCCGCGGTGATCTGGATGCGGCGCTGATAGCTGTAGTCGGCACGCAGGGGGACACAGGAAAAGGCCGCGCCGGAGCACGCCGCGAACAGAAGGGCGAGGGCGATGCGCATTCGCTTCCCGCAGCGGCTATTTGACGCGCTTGGCGACCAGATCCTCGGGGGTTCCCTCGACCACGGTGCGGGTGAACTTGATTTCGTCGCCCGAAATCTTGCCCTTATAGGGAATCTGGAACTGCATCCCCTGATAGTTGAGGTTCTCGGTGAAAGAAATGTCGTCTCCGCTGACGGTGCCGTTGGTGATGGCGCTCGCAGTTTCGGAAAGATTCGACTTGGTGGTTCCGGTGAGTTTGCCGCCATCGACTTTGAACGTATAAGTGTAGTTCTGCGTGCCGACCTGAGTTTCAAAAGAAGCGGTCCAGGTGCCGGTCACGTCCGCGGCGAAGGCCGTCGCCATCGCCAGCAGCGCCAAGGCCGCGACAATCACCATGTTTCTGTTTCGCATGAATCCCCTCCTCCCCATACTTTAGCGCAGGCTGCATGCAGAAGAGGACCGATGGTTGATTGTTATAATCGTCGGCGGCCTGGTTTAAGCTAAGGCATGCGAAGCTGGTTCGCGCTCTTGTTCACGATGACAATCGCTTTGGCCGCCATTCCCGATTTGGCCGAGCTCAACCGCATGATCGCGCGGTTCGCGCCCGCGCCGGTGACCGCCGACACTTCGAAGCTCCAGCCCGGAGACAAGCAAGCCCTGGCGAAGCTGATCGAAGCCGCCGAGGTGATCGATGAGATTTTTCGCGAGCAACTCTGGAGCGGGAACGCGGCGTTGAAGGACCGGCTGGCGAAGGATGCGTCGCCGCTGGGAAAGGCGCGCTATCACTACTACCTGCTGAACAACGGTCCCTGGTCGGATCTGGACAATCATGCGGCCTTCGTTCCCCCGGAGCTCGTTCCCCCGGAGTTCGTTCCAAGTGTCCCCCCACAAAAGCTGCCGGGCGCGAACTTCTATCCCGCGGACATGACCAAGGCGGAGTTCGAAGCGTGGCTGAAGAAGCTTCCGCAGGCTCAGCAGGATCAGGCAACCGGATTTTTTTCGGTGATCCGGCGCGGAGCTGACAAGGCTCTGTCGATCGTTCCCTACAACCAGGCGTACTCGCGCGATCTGGCTCGCGCGGCGGCGCTCCTCAACCAGGCCGCGGAGCTAACGCCCAACGCCTCGCTCAAGAATTTCCTGCATCTGCGGGCGCAGGCGTTCCTGAGCAACGACTACTACGCGAGCGACGTCGCTTGGATGCAGCTCGACGCACCCATCGACGTGACCATCGGGCCATACGAGACGTACAACGACGATCTGTTCGGATACAAGGCCGCGTTTGAAGCTTACGTCACGCTGCGCGATGAGCAGGAGACAGCCAAGCTGAAGATGTTCGCGGATCATCTTCAGGAGATCGAGAACAATCTGCCCTTGGACGCCAAGTATCGCAATCCCAAGCTTGGCGCACTGGCGCCGATTCGCGTCGTCAATGAGATTCTGGCCACCGGAGACGGAGCCCACGGTGTCCGCACTGCCGCTTTCAATCTCCCCAACGACGAGCGCATCGTGCGAGCGATGGGGTCGAAGCGCGTGATGCTCAAGAACGTACAGGAGGCTAAGTTTTCCAAAATTCTTGAGCCGATTGCCGCGCGGGTGCTCTCCGCCGAGGATCGGCGCGATCTGAAATTCGATGCGTTCTTCACGCACATTCTGGCGCACGAGATGACCCACGGCATCGGGCCGCAAAACGGCGTGCGGCAGTCGCTGAAGGAGCTGCATTCGGCAATCGAGGAAGCCAAAGCGGACGCGACGGGACTGTTCATGCTCCAGTATCTGTACGATCGCAAGTTGCTACCCGAAGCGGGGAGGGCTTTGTACACGACATTTCTGGCGTCGAGTTTTCGAACGCTGCGCTTCGGCGTGCATGAAGCGCACGGTAAGGGCATGGCGCTCCAGTTCAATTACCTGACCGACAAGGGCGCGTTCGTGGAGCGGCCGGACGGAACCTTCGCCATCGATCCGGCGAAAATCAAGGGGGCGGTCCGCGACCTGGTGCGCGATCTTCTGGACATCGAAGCCACCGGCGATTACGCGCGCGCCAAGAAGATGCTGGACGAGTTGGGCGTGCTGCGGCCGCCGATGCAGCGGGCTCTCGATAGGCTGAAGGATCTGCCGACGGACATCGAGCCGGTGAGGAAGCTGAGCTAGTGGTGGGGCAGGTCCTCGACCTGCCTTGGGCTACCCGCGGCGCAGGCCCCCGGTCTGCGAGACCGCTTAGCTAGCTGTCGTCCTCTGGCGCCAGCTCGCGGTCCATCCACGCCAGATAGCCGTCCGACCCTTCGACCACCGGCAGAGCCAGCAGTTCCGGCACTTCGTAGGAATGCATCTTGGCGATTTCCGTGCGGATCGCTGAAAACAGATCGCGGCGGGACTTGATCACCAGGAGCCATTCGGTGGCGTCCTCTATCGCTCCCTTCCATCGGTAGACGCTGCGCACGCCGGCAACGATGTTAACGCAGGCAGCCAAACGCATCTCTACCAGATGGCGAGCCAGGCGCGCGGCCTGCTCCTGGGAGTCGCAGGCGCTGAGGATCACGATTTTGTCGGTCATTTCTTGGCGGAACTCTTGGGGGAACCCGGTAACTTCTCCATGCGCTTCTTGACCGCCTCGGCATCCTTGGCGGTGGGCGCCAGCTCCAGGTACTTGGCATAGGAGTCGCGGGCGGTCGCGAAGTCGTGCAGCTTCTCAGAGACTTCACCCAGCTTCTCGAAGGCCGCCGCCGAACCTGGATCGTAGAGCGTCGCGTCCTTGTAACGGCCCTTGGCCGCGGCCAGATTGCCCTTCTTGAAGTAGAAATCGCCAGCCGTGATAGCCTGCGCGGCCTTCAGCGGGTTGAAGTCGTAGGTGCGGGGCTTGAAGGACTGGTCCTCTTCGGGCGGCTCCTGCTCCTGCGGCTCGGCTTGTGGCTGATCTGGCGGCGAGGAGGGCCGGGGTTGCGGGGTGGAGGGCGCGGGCTGCTGCGCCCACATCGGCAAGCTCAACAGGAACGCGACATATGACCTCACTACGAGCGTGCGTGACACAATTAAAGTATAAATCCGCTTTCCGACCTTCGCGCGAAAGCCGCCGAGCTACCGGCCCTCCCCGGCGTGTACCTCTACAAAGACGCCTATGGCACGGTGATCTATGTAGGCAAGGCCAAGAATCTGCACAGCCGCGTCCGCAGTTACTTCAATGACGACCGGCTCGCGGATTCGAAAACCGGAACCCTGATCCACGAAGCGCGCCAGATCGACTTCATCTGCGTGGATAACGAGAAGGAAGCGCTGGCGCTAGAGAACAACCTCATCAAGCAGTGGAAGCCGCGCTACAACATTCTGCTGCGCGACGACAAGACCTACCCGTACATCAAGCTCACGGACGAGAAATATCCGCGCGTGTACGTCACGCGGCGGCTGCGCAAGGACGGCTCGACCTACTTCGGTCCCTATTTTCCCGGCAATCTCGCGCACCGGCTGGTGCATTTCATTCACCGGCATTTCAAGGTCCCGTCTTGCAACGTGGATCTGACGCGGAACCACACCCATCCGTGCCTGGAATATCACATCCATCGCTGCCAGGGACCCTGCGTCCAGGGGCTCACCACCGACGAACGTTATCAAGGAGCCGTGCGCGACGTGCGGCTGTTCCTGGAAGGCCGGCACAAGGATCTGGCGAAGGAGCTACGGCAGCGCGTGGAAGCCGCCAGCGCCGCCACGCGCTATGAAGAAGCCTCGGCTCTGCATGAGCTGCTGCGCACTGTAGAGGAGATGAGCGAGAAACAAAAGATGGCCGCCGCCGAAGGCAGCGACACCGACATCCTGGCCTACTACGCGGAGCCGCCGCTGGTGGCGGTGAACCTGTTCCATCTGCGCCACGGCCACATCGTCGACCGGCGGGATTTTTTCTGGGAAGACCAGCTCGCCTTCGATCCCCAGGAATTCGTCTCGTCGCTCCTGAAACAGGTGTATCTGAACGAGCCCTATATTCCCGCTTTTGTGCATGTGCCCATCGACTTTGAAGATCGCGAACCGTTGGAGGAGATCCTGAGCGAAAAGCGCGGGCGCAAGGTGGAAATTCTCACGCCCCAGCGCGGCCCCAAGAAGGCTCTGCTGGCGCTGGTGGAATCCAACGCGCAGCACAGCTTCGAGCAGCGCTTCCGCGTGTTGAAACCTTCGTCGAAGGCGATTCAGGCGGCGCTCCAGGACGCGCTGGGTCTGGAAGCCGCGCCGCGCCGCATCGAGTGTTTCGATATCTCGCACATTCAGGGCACCGACAAAGTCGCCAGCATGGTGGTGTGGGAAGACGGGAAGATGAAGAAGTCCGATTACCGCAAGTTCATCATCCGCACGGTGGAGGGCAACGACGATTTCGCCTCCATGCGCGAGGTGATCACGCGGCGCTATTCGCGATTGCAGGCCGAGGCTTTACAGTCAGGAGTCTCGGCGCGGCCGGGCCTCGTGCTGGTGGACGGAGGATTGGGGCAGCTTCACGCCGCCGCGGGCGCGCTGGAAGAACTGGGCATCACGGATCAACCTTTGGCGTCCATCGCCAAGCGCGAGGAATGGATTTACGTGTATGGGCAGGAGCAGGAGCCGGTGGTGCTGGATCGCTTTTCTCCGGTGCTGCACCTGGTGCAATTGGTCCGGGATGAAGCCCACCGGTTCGCGGTGACGTTTCACCGCGCGCGCCGCACGGCCAGCCGGCTGCCGAAAAAGAAGGGGAAGAAGAAGCCGGGGCTGCCAGTTTAGAACAACTTGAGTGCGGCAGCTTCACACTGGGCCGAACTCGCCACCCGGTGAAGCTCCCTACGGCGATGATAAGCCGGCGCTTGGGGCTGGCAGTTAAAATGCTCTCTTCCGACCTATATGTCGCCTCTGCTACTTCTCCTGCTAGTAGTCGCACAGGACCAGCCTACCTTCCGGAGCGACGTCGCGCTGGTCCATGTGGACGCTGAGGTTAGTGAGGACGGTCGCATAATAGCGGGTCTCGGAAGGGAAAGTTTTCGAGTGACGGATCAGGGAAAGCCACAAACAGTCCTGTACTTCGGCCACGAGGAAGATCCGTTGGACGTGGTTCTGCTTTTCGACGCCCGGGGTGAAATGCGTCCAGATGTCAAGCGTGTCGCCGAAGCGGCGCATACGTCGTTGAGCGATCTCCGCCAAGGCGACCAAATCGCAGTGATAGCCTACGGTGGCACCGCCCGCGATTGTAAGACCGATCTGATTTTGGGCTTCACCGGGGACTTTGAGGCAGCAGAACGGAGCCTTGGTAATCAGGTGCTCCCACAGGAACCTGAATTGGAGAGCCGGTCTTGTCACGGCGATGCTGCGATTCAGCGCGGTCTCGCCAGTGCGTCCCAACATCTTCTGGGCCAAGCAAACAGCAATCACAAGAGGGCGATCATAATTATTACGGACGACAAGGGCGTCCCTGCCCGCGCCGATGTCGTACGTGATGCTCTCCATGATCTATGGAGGGCTGACGCGGTAGTGCTCGGGGTGCTAGTCCACAGCGGAGAAGTCGTGCATTCGATTGGCCCACCCTATCGCGGAGCCCGCTACGCCGCTGAGCAAACCGGAGGTGACGTTCTGAAGACCGATGACGCCGCGGAGGGACTTCGCGAAATGATGCATCGTCTGCGCACACGTTATAGCCTCTACTACGCCTCACCGAGTGGCAAAGCCGGAAAAGAGCGGAAGATCCGGGTGCAGTTAGCCCCCGACGCCGCCAAGCGCTATCCGCGAGCGGTCGTTCGGGCCAGAACCGGATATGTTGTGCCGGGTTCCAAATAGTGAGGGGGTGGTCTAGAACAAATCGCCGATTTCCTTGGCGGCGCTCCGCGCTTCCAGGTGAATCAAACCCGCGTTGCCGCCTTGCGGGCTGACCACTGCCAGCACCGCCTTGGTCCCGGCCGAGTAAACGAACAATGCGCCCTCCTCGGCCTGAATGGAAACTTCTCCCAGCGTTCCGGCGCTCATGCTGTCGCTGATGCGCCGTCCCAAGCTGGACGCGGCCGCGGCCATGGCCGCCACGCGATTTGGATCGGCGCCATTGGAAAGAGAGTGCGCGATCGGGAGCCCTTCGTTGGACGCCAGCAATACACCCTTCAGTTCCGGAATCGCGCTCCGCAGCGCCTCAATCTGAGCCTTCAATGCCTCGCCCTTGGCCATCGGTTGCCTCCTTGATTCATCCTGAGATTCGAAATACTTTGCGCGCGCCGCGCCCGGCCTCCTGCCTGCGCCCAGGCTCCGTTGTGCGGCGAGTTCCTGTAGGAAGACATGTGATCGGCGGGTAAGGCAAGAACTTTAGCTCTCATGCGTACGAAGGCATTGGACCGGGCATAAGAGGATCGCCTGATGGAGCTCTGGCAGCTTCCTACGCCGGTTTCATCATTAACGTAGACCATCGGTTGTTGCAGTGGGGCAGGCCCCTGACGCGGGCGACCCCCAGGTCGGCGCAATGTGTCGTGCTCCAGCCAGGCCAGGGGGCCGGGCTGCGGAGGACGGCGCCCGCCCCGCATTGGTTCATAAAAACTGTGAACTTGGTCTAAATATGCGAATCATGCGGAACGTCGAGGTATTTCGCTGTGGTGACGATGCCCGGAGTGCCCTGCAACTAAGGTCTTATACTTAACAATCCGTAAGGCTGCGGCCTGAAAAACATTACATAAGTGCTTTACCGCAAGGAAACTCCTAAGAGTACCCTTTAGCATATGACCCAAGGGGACGATTAACTCAACATGCGGTGTTTGTACTGCGGGAAGGAACTCGCACTGTTCAAACGGTTAAGGGGCGGCGAGTTTTGTTCCGACGCGCATCGCCAGAGGTATCAGGAAGAATACACCCAACTGGCCCTCAATCGTCTCTTGCAGGCGAATTCCCCCCAAGAGAAAGAATCGGCTGAAGCCAAGCCGCAAGAGATCAAGCCCAGCGAGCCCGAATCCCCAGCGCTCAAGCGCCGCGAGAGGCTGGGCCGTGAGGAAGCTCCCGCGGCGCATCCGCCGCTTTCGTCGCCAACGGCCGCCTCGGCGAGCATCGCCAAACCAACGGAATCGGCCGTCCACCTCGGGGCGCTCAACCAAACCCTCGGGGCTCTTAGTCCAACAACGACGCCGCAGCGAACCGCCGTTCTCGATCACGAGCCCGCGCCGGCTGCCGCTTCCATCGCCACCTTCGTGGAGACCCCGCCGGCGGAAGAGCCTGCGCCCGCGGACATGTCCAGCTTCCTGGTCGAACTTCCCGTTCCCGCCTTGGTGGAAGCGGCGGCAATCCCCGCTGCGGCCGCGAATCTGGCGCCCACTCCCGGGCCGGCGCTGCCGCGTTTGCAAGAGTTCCCGCGAGAAGCCGCGACTGACCGACTGGGTCCGTCTGGACGCATCGCCCTGACGGTGTGCGCGCCGGCCGACTTTCAAACGCCGCCGCGAGAACGCGGGTTGGAGCTGCGTGAGTTCGTGAGAGGCGTGCCCCAAGTGGAAATCCGGGTGCGGCCCGCCACTGAGACCGGATTCGAACCAGCCCGGGAGGCGCTGGAAGTGCACTTAGTCAGGTGTCTTCCGCAAGACTCCCCTCGGCTCTGGCAGGCGTTCGAAGCGCAGCTTCCAGCGCTTGGCTGGAAGGCGGAAATTGGGCTCGGCGAGCTGGCTCGGTTGGACTTTGCGGCGACTGGCTGGGAAGAGGCTGGGGAAAGCGGCGCGAGCGTGGAACAGCCTCCTGCCGAGAGCGAAATTCCAGCGGCGATCGGATCCGCCCGTCTCGAACCGATGCGCGTGGATCCCATTCAACTCAATGCGGCCCCGCGCGAAAGCTCGCGCCCCGAACCGCTGCGCTTTGAGCCGGTACACATCGATCCGGTTTTCATGGAGCAAATCGCCGCCACAGCCGGCTTCAACGCCCTGAAGAACGAGGCTGCGGTGCGGGAAAAGCTGGCGGCCGAAATGGTGGAGGCGGAAGCGGTGGAGGCGGAAGAGGCGGAAGCCGCCGCGCCCGAGCCCCCTGCGCTGGTCGCGCCCGCAACCTCGACTCCAGCGGCGTCCACGCCGCCCACGATTACAAAGCCCGTGCCGGTCACGCTGCACGGTTTGGCGCCGGCGCGCGGGAAGCCGGTACAGGTTTTCACCTCGGCTGTCTTTCGGACCAAAGACGTTCACATTCCCCGCGAGACCGGCCTGCCGCTGCGGCCCACCATGGTATTGGGCCCCGCGCCGAAGTTAGCCAATGCGCCGGCGAGTGTGCCGTCCAATTCGAGTAACGACGAAAAGGCCGCCGCCGGCAAGCCCGTCAAGTCGATTCCCGTCCCCGAAAAGCGGGACCCGCGCCCCATCGAGATCAAGCCTCGCAGGTCCGAGGTGCGAATTCTCCCGGTACAGGTGAAGCAAGAAATCCCCCAGCGGCAAAAGGAAGCCGCCGGCAAGACGGAACCGGCCAAACTGGAGCAAAGCCGGCCGGAGCCGGTTAAGCTTGAGCCGGCCGGCAAATCGGAACCGCTGACGGAGCCTCCGGCCGCGGCGTCGAAAGAGATGGCGCTAAATGCGGCGCCGGCGGAAAAGCCGAAGCCGGCGTCCGCGCCAGCCCAGATTAGACCCGCCGTGCGCGTTCCCGCCGCGGCCAAGCCTCGCATGCCTCTGCCGGAGCCTTTGGAGGAGCCGGACCTGCTGGGCCTGCCCAAGCTTTCTTTCCAGCCTTCCGAGAATTTCTGGACCCGCTTACCTTTTGTCGTGCGCATCGGCGCGGTCGCGGCGGTCCTGGCCCTGATTGTGGGCGGAGCAATATTAACTTCGCGAGGATCGGGCGCGCCCAAGGCCGCGCCTCCGGCCAATCCTGAGCCGCAATGGGTGGAAGCAGGTTCGGCGCTGGCGACCGGCGCGGGTTGGGTGCAGGATTGGTTCGCCGACCGCGCCGGATCGCGGCAAGGCCGGCACGTGGACGTTCTGCGAGGTTCCCTGACGCTGCGCGACTACCGGCTGCTGTTTGAAGGAGAAATCCAGCAAGGCGCCTTGGGCTGGGTGTTCCGCGCCAACGACAAGAGCTTCTACGTGGAAAAGATTCAGGTAATCACGCCCGGCCTGCAACCGGTGGTGGCGCTGGTGCACTTCGCGGTGATCGACGGGCAGGAACAGCCGCGCACTCAAGTGCCGTTGCCCATCCAGGCCCACCTCGATACCACATACAAGGTCCGCATGGATGCGGTCGGCAACCGCTTCACCACCTGGGTGCAGGATCAGAAGGTGGATCAGTGGACGGACAGTCGGATCGACGCCGGAGGCGTCGGTCTGTATTATGACAGCGGCGACAGCGCCAAGCTCAGAGACACGCTGAACGTGATTCCGCTGAAGCAGAAATAAGGAAGCAAAGACAGGAGATCGGGAATGCCGGACGTCAACGGACAACAAGTTTTCTTCATCGACGACGAACTGGTGGAGCGGCTTATGCGCGGCGACGCCGCGGCCGAGAACTCCTCAAAACCGAAGCGCCCGGCCAGTTCCAGCGCTCTGGCCAAGGCCGTCAAGCTGGCTGGAGCGGGGCGTCTGGATGAAGCGGTGAAAGAGCTGGAAGGCGCGGCGGGGCGCGCGGAGAATCCGGTGGAAATCTATTCCGGATTGGGCCATCTGCGCTTCGAACAGCAGAAGTGGGACGAAGCCGAGCAGTGCTACCGTAAGGTGGTGGAGGCGGACTCGAGTCACGCCGCCGCCCGCTACAACCTGGGCCTGACACTGGAGCGCCAGTCCAGGTTCGAGGAAGCCGCCCAAGCCTTTGAGACGGCCGGGCAGATCGATCCCAAGCGTTGGCAGGCGCAGGCGGGACGGGGCATGTGCCTGATTCATACCGGGAAATCCGAGGAAGCCCTGGGTTGTCTGAACAGAGCGCTCCAGGACAGTCCTAACCAGGACCGCGCGCTGTTCGGCAAAGCCGTCGCCCTGCACCAGCTCGGACGCCTTGACGAGGCTTCCGAGATTTACCGGAAGCTTCTTCCCGGCAACGCCAACTCGCCTGAGTTGCTGGCAAACATGATCGCCATCGCCGCGGCTCGTAAGGACGACAATCGGGCCAAGGAATTGTCGGAGCGGCTCCTGAAGATCCGGCCACAGTCGCGGTTTGCGCTGGAGGGACTCGCTGGGGTGGCTTTGTCGCGCGGCGACTACAGCGCCGCGGTGCAACATTGCACGCAGCTTGTAAAGGCGGCTCCCGACTCCTACGAAGCCTGGGTCAATCTGGGCGTCGCATATCAGAAGACCGGCAGACTGGAACAGGCGGGCAACGCGTATCGCGAGGCCATCCGCCTTCGTCCCGACGCCCACGAGCCGAACGCCAACCTGGGCGCGGTATTGCAGGAGCGGGGCGATCTGGCCGGTGCTCGCCGGGCCCACGAAAAGGCCCTCGCCGGCACTCCCGATACACCCGGAGTGTTGTGGAATCTGGCTCTGCTAGCCGAGCGCGAAGGCCACGCTCAAGAGGCCGAACAGCTCCTGGAGAAACTGTTGGCGTTGAAGGCCGATTGGGAGGATGCGGCCTTTCGCCTGGGATTCCTGCAATTGCAGCGCGGCGAGTATGCCGGGGCCGTGGACAGCTTCGAGATCTGCCTCAAGAAGCGCGGGGATTGGGTCGAGGCGCTGCTGAATCTCGGCTTAGCGTTCTGGAAGTTTGAAGATTTGGAGGGTGCGGCGCAGACCTTCAATCGGGTGTTAACCTTACAACCGCGGAGCGCGGACGCGCTGCGCGCTCTTACGGCCATCGCCATCGAGCGCAAGAATCCCAAACTGGCCTGGGAGTTGCATCAGAAGGTGACCGCGTTGGGTGAGCGCTCGCCGGAGCTGTCCTTCAACCTGGGGCTCCTGCTGCAATCCACCGGCGACGAGGCCGCCGCGGCCGAATGCTATCAGGCCGCCGTCGACACCAAACCCGACTTCTCTCAAGCCCTCCTCAATCTGGGTCACGCTCTCAAGGCCACCGGCAGGGAAGACCAGGCGCGGCAGGCCTGGAGCCGGGCCGTGACGGCGGACCAGGAGCTGGCGGCGAAGTACTTCAACTAAACATAGCGTCATAAGTACTTGCGTATCCGCTCCCTTCGGTCACGGTTCAGCGGGGCCTCCGGCATTGCCGGATTGAACGGTAAGAGACCGGATGCACCGGGGCGCTTGTTGGGGTAGGCTTCAAAAAGAACACGACTGCAGTTAAGGCCCTTTTTTCATTGGAGCGTGATGCCCCTTGCTCAGCTTGGCTCCAGGAAGTGCGATTGAACATTGGCGAGGTCTTGATGACACTCCCCTGGAGTAGATTTTGCGATCAGCCAGCCTGGGCGTTCGTGTTCGGGAAGGCAGGAGACAAATGAAGCGAAACCGAGGTCAGGAGAAGGATTCGGATCGAGGGATGGAAGGCGACGGTTTCCCGGTGTTGCGACGAAACGTGGCGGGGATCGATCTGGGGAGCACAAGCCACTGGGTATGTGGGCCAACGATAGAGGGCTCGGAGCGGGAAGTAGAGGAAGTCGGAGCCACAACACCAGAGTTGGCCAAGCTGGCGCAATGGTTGAGGGAGCGGAAGGTGGAATCGGTGGCGATGGAGAGCACGGGTGTGTACTGGATTCCTGTGCATGAATTCCTGGAGCGCCAGGGATTCGAAGTGTTGTTGGTAAGCACGCGGGAATTCGCGCAGGTGCCGGGGCGAAAGAAGACGGACCGGGTAGACTGCAAGTGGATTCAGCGGCTGCACAGCTGTGGGCTGCTTCGAGGCTCGTTCCGGCCGGTTGAGCAGGTGTGCATGTTGCGGACTCTGGTACGCGACAGAAACACGCTTGCAGCGGAGCGGGCAGACTGGCTCCGACGAATGCAGAAGAGTCTGGACCAGATGAATGTAAGGGTGCACCGGGCGGTCTCCGACATCCAGGGCGCAACGGGTATGGCGATCATCCGGGCAATCGTAGTAGGAGAGCGGAACCCTGCCGTGTTGGCGAGGTTGCGGGAACCCGGTTGCCGCAAGAGCGTGGAAGAAATCGCCGAACAGTTAAGCGGGCATTGGCGAGAGGATCATCTGTTCAGCCTAAAGCAGAGTCTGAAGATGTACGATGCCATAGGCGAAACGATGCAGGAATACGACAAAGAGACTCTGCGGCGGCTGCGGGAGATGGAGCGAGCCGATTATGAGGGGAAGCAACCACCCCAGCTGAAAAACACCAATAAAGCAAAAATGATCCGCCAACGCGGCGAAGAACCGATGCGCGAGGCTTTCTACCGGATGAGCGGGGTCGATCTCACGGCCATCGACGCCGTAGGAGTTGGGGTGGTTCAGTGTGTGCTTACTGAATATGGTTCCGACCTGAGTTGCTTTCCGACGGAGAGCCATTTCGTCTCCCACGCGACGCTGGTTCCCAGGGGTGGCTTCAGCGGAGGCAAGGCGCTCAAAAAGAAGAAGCGCGGCAGCGCCAGCAGTCGTGTGTCGGCTGCACTTCGCTCGGCAGCGCTATCGTTGCGCCACAGTCAAACCGCCCTCGGAGCTTTTTTTCGCCAAACCGCCCGACGCCTGGGACCCGATGTCGCAGCCTTTGCCACGGCTAGAAAATTAGGCATACTGATTTATCGCCTGCTCCGTTGGGGGCAGGCCTACGTGGATGAAGGAGCCGAAGCCTACGAAAAGCGCTACCACGCCTCTCGCATTAATCGCCTTAAAATCACCGCCTCAGACCTCGGCTTTGAACTCGCTCTCAAACCAACAAACCCGTGAGTTCTTCCATTACATTACCGACCATTGGTCTCGGAGTAGTAACCGGTTTCTGCGCCACGACCAGAGGGAGTGGTAGCCTGCCTTCGCAAGTTACTAAACGGCGTCCTGTTTAGTCTCCTGTCCCAGTGGTTCGTGAGATAGGTCCGCGCATCTTGCGGGCTACGCCTTGATTGTCCGGTCCTCCGCACAGCCCAACACCCCCCGCGCCCACAGGGCCAGTAGCGCCTGGCTGCGAGCCTGACTGGGGCAAGAGACTAGGTTAAACTGTGACACGGGCGTCAGACGGACGCTTCGTCGTTCAGCAGGGACGTTATCGAGTCGAAATAAAGTGGCGGATACGGAAACGATCTCCATCATCATTCCCACTAAGAATGCCGGCGCGGAGTTTCGGGATACCCTGGCAGCGATCCGCAAGCAAACGCGCGAGTCCGAAGTTATCGTTGTGGACTCCGGCTCATCCGACGACACCTTGGACCTGGCGCTCCAATTCGGCGCGCGGACTTTTTCCATTGCTCCTGAGTCCTTCAATCACGGTGAAACCCGCAACCTGGGAATTCGGCACGCAACTGGACAGGTTTGCATTATGCTGGTGCAGGATGCCGTTCCGATCGGAGAAACCTGGCTTGAGACGCTCATTGCTCCGTTTTCAGACAAGCAGGTCGTGGGGGTGACTGGCCGGCACGTGGCGCGGCCCGACAGCGATCTTGTAGGCCGATGGCAAGTGGAGTATCAAAGCGAGTTTCTCGGCGAAAAGATGCTGGTTCAACACATGGAGAGTTGGGATGTTTTCCTTACTCTCAATTTCCAAGAGCGGCTGCGCTTGGTCTCCTTCGACAATGTGTGTTCCGCGCTGCGCCGGGATTTCTGGGAAAAATATCCCTTCCACGCGCTGCCTTTCGCCGAGGATCTCGATTGGGGTGTGCGAGCGATGGCCGCGGGGTACCGTCTGGTTTACGACCCTTCCGTTCGCGTGATCCATTCTCACACGCGACCTCCCGCTTACCATCTGAGACGCAGCTATATTTCCGGCCGAGTGGTGCCGAAACTCTTGCATGTCCCGCCTTCCGATCCCGGGATCCGAAATGACGATGAGTTATTCGCTCTGCTCGGCTTCCTTTGTGGAGAAGTGCGAACCATGCTCGTGGAACATGTGACCGACTGGCGGAAGTTTTCCGGCTCTTGTACTGTTGAATCGCGCCTTTGGGAGTCATTCTCCTCGGCCGTGGGGTTCCGGCCGCCTCCGCCAAGCTACAAGCTGAATGCCATGCGGGGCAGCTTCTACTATATCCTTGAGTGCCTTGAGAAACTGCGGGAGAGATACCCCGAAGGGCCTGCGTTGAGTTCCGTTGTGGTGAATGCGCTGGGCGAAGCGGCTGGCTCATTTACGGCATCGTATTACAACTGGTGCGAGGCGCAAGGAGTTCTGTCCGAGCGGATGAAGCGTCTTGATAAGACACTGGCGAAGGGGGTGTGAACGGTGGACGATCGCAATACCGAGCCGATGTCAGGCCCCTTGGCGTCGCTAAATCAGGTTTGTGAGCTGCTTGCGGCAGACGCTGACTTTCGCGTAGCGCGGGTCAGGCAAGCTCCAGACTTGGGACGAAAACAATCCTACCTGGGTTGGATGATTAAGGAAATCCGATTACTAAGATTTGGCGCAGTGTTCTCCGAAACCTTTACACTCTTGTGTTTCCGGCTCCATCAGCAAGAGCCTCGCAACCTGGTAATGGACCTGCAATGGCATCTAACCAAGGCGAGGGCGGGAACGGCGGTCTTCATCCACTTCTTAGATCGCGAAGGAAAACTGTGTTTTCAGGGCGATTACTCCCTGGACACCGAGGCGCCAGACGCCTTGGGATTCGTATATTCAAGACGAGTAGTGGTTGTTCCACGAGAGGTCGGCCGCGGGGCTTATCGGGTGCGACTAGGAGTGTGGTCTCCGAGCGAAAGGCGCCATCTTCCCCTTACCCGGGTGCGCGGGTGCCATCGAGAACCGCCCGGAGAGTATCATAACGCGGTGCTGCTGAACGTCTTCACCGTTTGAGATTTGCGTCCGCGTAACCGCACTCCCAAAATAATTTGCCACTCGATTTGCCCGCTTTTGAACGCTTTGCCGTTTTTGCTTGCCCCGCTCCGCGCGCCTGGTGCTCTATATTTCAATCAAGTTCGGGTTTCTCATGGGATCCGGATCACGCCAACGCGGAAAGTCCTCGAGGCTCCCCGCGCCATTTTCCCGATGGGGCGTCACACCATGGGCTCTGCCGTTGAGGTTCAGCGGCCTTTGTCAGTGAGGTTCATTGGCCCCGTTCCCGGTTGGGCGTTACAAATCGGGCGAAAGCGCTTTCGTAAATTTCTTCGCAAACACGAAGTGTGTTCACTCGCGCCTCAGCACCATCACTGGGTCGATGTGAGCGGGGTGGCCGGCCGGCGCGCATTGTCCACATCGGCGCCGCCGCCGGCTACAGTCTCAAGCCCCCAGGGCGATCCGCAGACTCATATCGCCGGGATTTTCGCGCTCAAACGCCAGCAGAGCGACCTTCAGAGGAGAGGGACAGGCCCGAACCGCGCTGGTTCGCCAATGCTCGGTCACAGGCAACTCGTCCTTATCGATCTCCTGCCAAGTCTCGCCTTGGAGTTTACGCTGATCGATGCGGGCGATCTGGTCTTCGATGCGGACGCGCAGGTCCTGGGTTTCAAATGTCACGTTGGGCATAATTCATTGTCCCACGCAATCGCGAGAAACTTTTTTAAACTCGATTTCCCGCGGATTCCTTGGAGAGTAAGCAGTCCTTAATAACGCCGTTTTGCGCGAGGGGCGAAGCTCTTGACGCCGAAGCCGCGTGCATGATGGTTGCGTGGATCGCGCTCGCTCATCTGGATGGAGGCACCGGCCGTGCGCGCCTCCTGCTCCAGTCCGGAGGGCACCGGGCGGCGTGTCAATTGCATCTCCAGCAGCCGCTCGATCTTGTGGATCTCGCCGCGTTCGCTCCGTGTGCTGAAGGTGGAAGCCGTCCCGCGCATCCCGGCGCGGCCGGTTCGGCCCACGCGGTGAATAAAATCCTCGGGCACCTGCGGGAGATCGTAATTGACCACGTGCGCGATGCCTTCGACATGCACTCCGCGCGCGGCGACGTCGGTGGCCACCAGCACGCGATAGCTGCCTTGCTGGAATCCGAGCAGCGCCAGGTTGCGCTGGGACTGGGTGCGGTCGCCGTGAATGGCGGCTGCTTTGGATCCGCCGCGCACCAGCTTTTTCGCCAGACGATCCGCCCCATGTTTGGTGCGGGCGAACACCAGAAAGGAGCCGCGCTCTTCCTGGAGCATCTTTTCGAGCAATCCAAGCTTGCGGTCCTGCTCCACCTCATACACATGCAAGTCGATGTGCTCGGCGGGTTTGGTCGTCGAACCGACCGCGATTCGGACAGGGTTCTTGAGGTGCGCGTTGATCAGGTGTGCAACCGAGGATTCGATGGTCGCCGAACAAAACACCGTCTGGCGATCGGCGGGCAGAGTCGCCAGGATTCTCTTGATGGTGGGAAGGAAGCCCATATCGAGCATCCGGTCCGCTTCATCCAGAACCAGAGTGCGAGCCGAGCCCAGGTTCACGAGCTTGCGCTCGAGGAAGTCGTTGAGCCGGCCCGGCGTCGCGATGACCAGCTGCGCGCCTTTGCGAATCGCCTGCAATTGCGACTGTTCATTGAGACCGCCCACCACGACAGCGGCGCGGATGCCGGTTCCGGCGGCGAGATTGGCGAAGGCTGCTCTGATTTGGATGGCCAGCTCGCGGGTGGGACTGAGAATCAGCGCGCTGATGCCGGGCTGATGGCCCAGTGTGCCGCCGCGTTTGCCCAACTTTTCAAGGAGCGGGAGGAGAAAGGCGAGGGTCTTGCCCGTGCCGGTTTGTGCCGTGATCACGACATCGTGACCCAAGAGTTGTTGCGGGATGGCTAGGGCTTGCACAGGCGTTGGCTGGACGAATCCATGTTGGGCCAAGTTGCTCTGCAAGGCGGTAGAAAGGGGAAGGTCGGAAAATATATTCATTCTTTAGTTGAGTTGCGGGAATCAGCGAGCCAGATAGGAGCTCAAAAAACGAGGTGGGCGCGGTATGACTTCCGGTACATTTTTAGTATAGCGCGTTTCCGGGCGAAACGCGGAGTTTTCAAAACTTGGGGAATCTGCTATCCTAGTAGGGCATGCAAAAGCATCATTCTCCGCTCCCTTCGTATCACTTCAAACGGACCAAGACGGATGGCTTGATCGAGGTGCTCAATGAGGGCTCCTACGTGATGGCCGAGTACAGTGAGCGTACCGGCGTGGTGAAATGGCAGCGCGTCGTCCTCGCTACTCAACGGGAAAAAATTGAGAAGTGGCTGGGCGATCACTACCCCGCCCACGCCTAGCGCGCCGTAAACCAGGGTGAGCGACATAAAAGTGGAGGTTAGGCGGCCCGACGGCTTTCCCAGTAATCTTCGAAGCGGCCGTTGAGGTGGGAGCAGCGAAGGGCGAGGATGGAGTTGGCGCCGGTCACAGACCAGAACATGCCGGACTGTTTGAGACGATGGCCAACGACGGTTTTACAACCGGCTTCGATGACACCGGATCCGACGAAGAGATGCTGCTTGCGGAACTTGGGGTAGTTCATGCGCGCAGCATTGGTGGCGAAGTAATCGATTTCGTTGCGGAGTTTCTTGGCCAGATTGGGATCAGGGGTTTGAATCAGGCGAAGCGAAGCGACGAGTCTGGCGATCTTGCCCTGGTCGAGCCAACGCTTCTGATGGAAGCCGATCCAGGCGTTGCGGCGCTTCGCGTCATGGGGATGGAGCAAGCGAGCCAGGTCCCACAGATGCTGGCGGGCGTGGAACAGATCGACGATTTGAATGGCGCCGGGAAAATCTTCCCGGGCCAGGTTCCAGATCCATTCGGCGCCGTCGCCGATGACGACCTTCTTCTCGGCGCGGCTCCAGCCACGTTTCCAGGCCTCGACGTAGAGCCGCTTGCCAAACTGCTCGGCATTTTCGATGGCGCCGGTGTAGGTAGTCGAAGCGGGGTCGCGAACGGCGTAGCCTTCCTCGTCCCAGGTAGTCTGCGTGAACACGCAGCCGAGTTTGACCTCGCGCGTGTGGGCCGGCAAGCCGTCGAGCTTGCCCTTGCGACCCGCCGTTTCCTTCTTCACGACGGGCACGCCGGTGCCGTCCATTTGGACATAGAGAATGGGAACGGGCTCGCCCATGAGCATGGGTAGATCGAGTTGCAAAGCGCGATCGATCTCCTGTTGCTCTCGCCGTGCGATGTCGGCGCCCATCGATTCGGCCACGCGTTCGACGGATTTAGTGGTGATCTCCAAGCCGGCCAGTAGTTTCATCTGCTCACGGCCGTGATCGAAGGGCGCATCCTGACCCACCAGCGCTTGCATGCGCCGCACGCCGGGGGAGAACTCGGTGTGAACGATATCGAGTTCCTGGTCCGCCGGAAACTGCCCATCATGACAGTGCGGGCACAGATAGTAGGGCCGGGACACTTCCACCGAGCCGACCGCCGTCAGCACGTTCTTCGAGCGCAGTTCGCGATAAAGCGCTGGTTGCCCGCACAGGCAAGGAGTGGAATGCTGCTCTGGCACGGGAAACCGCAGCAACTCGGTCAACGCACTAGCTCCGGCCTGATGCATGGCCGAGCGCACCAACATCTCGACGGCTTCCAGATCTAGGCTGCCCGTTTTGCGCACGCTGGTGAAGATGGTGCGCAGCAGTTGGTCTACTTCGCGCGCAACTTCCTTTTGGACGGCGTCCGCCGTTTTTTTTCCTGGACCGACGGCGAGGTTTCCTCCACGGGACGCAACTCGCAGATCTGTTCATTGACCTCCAACAGCTGATCGCCCAGTTGCCGGAAGCGCTGACACTCGGCAACCTCGCGCTGCGCTTTGGCCAAACGGGCGGGGGAGGAAAATGTTTCGGTGACGGTTTTGCCATTCACCTTGCGAGTCAGCCGATAGTAGGGGCCATGGCCGGGATCTCCGGCCCGATGGCAATGACAGTTTGGATTTCCACAACGCCCTCCTGTTCCCGTAATGGAGCCGGACCGCATGTCGCCCAACTGGGCGATTTGCGACCGAACGGCGGCGCGACGGCTTTCCAAATTAACCAGAGAGTCGGGCATGTAAAGGCCTCCTGTAAACCTAGCGTATCACTACGCTCGGTTTCGTGCCACAAAAAAGGAAACCCTGCGAGTCGTCACTTTCAAGTCGCACACCCCGTAAACCACGAAGCGTTGCCGGTGTCATATCATATCCTCATGATCCGGCGACTCTTTACAGTTTTAGCGGCTTCTCTGTTGATGACGCCCGCGCACGCGCGCATCGTCCGCATTGTCATTGACCAGCGCGATTCCGCGGCCTTTCAAGGCCAGGCCTTTGGGCAAGCCGGGCCATACCAACGGTTCAGCGGCCACGTCTTCGGCGAGCTCGACCCTAAAAGTCCGCTCAACTCCATCATTACCGACATCGAATTCGCACCCCGCAACGCGCGCGGCATGGTGGAATATTCGGCGACGTTCTCTATCGCGATCCCCGCCGATCTTTCGAAAGCCAGCGGAGTTCTGTTCTACGAAGTCCCCAACCGCGGCCGAGCGCCGTTGCCCGCCGCCACAGCCCGTGCCGGCGCGATGGCAGATCTGTTCAAATTCGGCCACATCGTGCTGACTAGCGGATGGCAGGGCGATCTCGCACCCGGTCCGAATGTCGAGACCATTTCCGTTCCCGTCGCGAAGAGCGCGGACGGCTCCCCCCTCACCGGGCCGGTGCTGGTGCGTTTCGCCGACGTGGCCCCGAACACGAATACGCTGGCCCTGCGGGGTCGCCAACCTCCCGCGCCGGCGGCGGCGCCGCTGACGCTCGATACCTCCAAAGCCACGCTGACCCGCCGCGCCGCCGAAGGCCGCGAGATCGTCCCCATTCGATCGAGCGATTGGGCGTTCGCCGATTGCAGCGCCGCGCCATTTCCCGGCAAACCGGTCCCGGATAAGATCTGCTTGAAGAACGGGTTCGATCCGGCGTATCTCTATGAACTGGTCTATACCGCCAAGGACCCGCTGGTGCTGGGCATCGGCTTTGCGGCCACCCGCGACCTCACTTCCTTTTTCCACTACGCAGCGAAGGACGATACGGGAACCGCGAATCCCATCGCGGGGAAGGTGACGCACACGCTCGCCCGAGGCGATTCACAATCCGGAAACTTTCTCCGCAGCCTGGTGCACCTGGGCTTCAACCAGGACGAGGGCAAGAAAATAGTTTTTGAAGGCGTCAATCCCAACATCGCGGTGCGGCAGCTCGCCATGAATTTCCGCTTCGCCAGTCCCAGCGGCGCCGCGGCTCTCAATGAACCCGGCAGCGACGCGGTGCAGACCTGGAGCAGCTACACGGATGACGCGCGGCATCGGCCCGCCGCCAGTCTGCTTGATCGCTGCACGGCCAGCAATACTTGTCCCAAGGTTTTCGAGACCTTCGGGGCCTCGGAGTTATGGAACCTGCGCGGATCGCTCGATCTGGTCGGCACCAGGGCGGACAAGGATATTCCGCTGCCCGCCAACGTCCGCCGCTACTTTTTCCCAGGCGTGACGCACGGCGGCGGCTCGGGTGGATTTTCCACCAACGTGCCGAATCCGCCACGGGCCTGCGAACTGCCCAATAATCCGAATCCGTCTTCCGATACCATGCGTGCGCTCACCGTTGCTCTGGTGGATTGGGTGATGAAGGGAACTGCTCCGCCGCCGAGCCAATATCCGCGCCTGGATCACGGCGATCTGGTGGAGCCGACGCAGGCCGCGCTGGGTTTCCCGATCATTCCGGGCGTGCCGCTGCCGGATAACATCCAGCTCCCGCTCTACGATTACGATTTCGGACCGAAATTCAACTACAACGACATGCGCGGGATCATTTCGATGGAGCCGCCGGCGATCCGCCAGACGCTGCCCAGCCTCGCGCCGAAGGTGGATGCGGACGGCAACGAACCCTCGGGCGTCGCCAGCGTGTTGCATCAAGCTCCGCTGGGGAGCTATCTCGGTTGGAACGTCACCGCGGCGGGATTTAACAAAGGTTCAAACTGCGGCTTGGTGGGCGGCTACGTTCCCTTCGCCAGGACCAAGGCCGAGCGGGTGGCGGCCGGCGATCCGCGCCCGTCGCTCGAAGAGCGCTACGGCACGCATGAGAAATACGTCGCGGTGGTGCGAGCCGCCGCGGTTCGCCTGGTACACGACCGCTTCCTGCTGCAGGAAGACGCGGACCGCCTGATCGCCGAGGCCGACGCCAGCAACGTCTTGCGTTAGAAGAACGTCCGCCGAATCGCCTTGGCACGGTCCTGCGCCTGCCGCGCCTGGGCCCTCAGGTTGATCTTCTTCAGGTAACCCGAATAGCTTTCGAACGACTGCGCCAAGCGGGGGTCCTCGGGTCTCATCGTTCGCGCCTCAATGGCCCGCTCCTCAATGGCAATGACGAGCTCCATCGTCTGCGCCGCCTCGTGAAACTGCCCACGATGGGCTTCGAGCAGCGCCAGATTCTCCTCGATTTCCGCCAACTGAACGCTTTCCGGTAGCGCCTTGGCGATCTCGAGCGCGCGCATCACGTAGGGTTCGGCGAGGTCCCACTGCTTCTGCTCGGCTCTTTTCTGTTCAACCATGACAATGAACATGTTGTTGAAGGCCAGTGCCAGCGCGGCGTTCCCGCTTCCCAGGTACTTTTCCATGAGCGGCAGAGCGCGCTCGAGTTGTGCTTGAGCCTGCACCAGGTCGCCATTCTTGCGATAGACCATCGCCAGGTTGTTGGCCGCTTCGCCGGCCTCGATGGAATCCGGGCCTGCCGTCTTCTCGAACAGGGCCAGGCTGCGGCGCAGGACGGGCTGCGCGCGGGCGAATTCTCCCAGGTCTACCAGGGTTGCGCCCAAGCCGCCCAACGCGGTGGCGAGAAGCCGCTGGTCGCCGGTATCCTCGGCGATTTTAATCGCCCGGCTGAACGCCTCGATCGCTTCGGCGGCCCGCGCGGCCAATCGCAGCGCTACGCCGGAGTTGTTCAAGTCCGCGGCGGTTTGAGCGTATGCGAGCATCGCTGCGAACATGACAAGGCTCGCGCATTTCGGGATCGGCACATCCCAATCTGGCCGGGATTCGGAGCGCCGCGCAAGACCTCAAAGTTCTATACGGCCTATAGCGCGTACGCTCCGTTCTAACCACCCGAAAGTACGGCGTTGTATACTCATTGGAACTTGAGCAAACCGGATTTACTCACGAGGCGAAGGGTGCTGGCGGCAACAGCGGCGGCTCCGCTCGCGCTGCTTTCCGAAGCCCAATCGGCCGCGCCGCCGAACATCGTTTTCATCGTGGCGGACGACATGGGCTACGCCGATCTCTCCTGTTACGGGCGGCCCGATTACAGCACTCCGAACGTGGATCGCTTGGCAACCGAGGGCATGCGGTTCTTGCAGGCCTACGCCAATTCCTCGGTCTGCTCCGCGACTCGAACCGCGCTGATTACGGGCCGCTACCAATACAGGCTGGCCATTGGTCTCGAAGAGCCGTTGGGAGGACCGCGGGGAAATCCGCACCTCCCGCCCGAGCACCCCACTTTGCCTTCGCTGCTCAAGAAGGCCGGCTATGGAACGACGCTGATCGGGAAATGGCACCTGGGTTGGCTGCCGGAAGCCAGTCCGCTGAAGAGCGGCTACGACCACTTCTGGGGTTTTCGCGGTGGCGCGCTGGATTATTTCACGCACAAGAGCGGCCCTCCCGCGAGCGACACGGAGGACCTCTGGGAAGACGACGTAAAGGTTCACCAGGCCGGGTATCTTACGGATCTGCTGGGTGCGCGGGCGGCCTCTGTGATCGGCGACTATGCCCGCGCCAAGCGCCCCTTCCTGCTGAGCCTCCACTTCAACGCCCCGCATTGGCCCTGGGAAGGTCCCGGCGATGAAGCGGAATCGCAGCGCATCCGGTCTCTGATGGATTTCGACGGCGGCTCGCAAGCCACTTATGCCCGCATGGTCCAGGATTTGGATCTGCAAGTGGGGCGCGTTCTGGAAGCCGTGGAAGCCGCCGGCATCGCCGACAACACCATCGTGATCTTCACCAGCGACAACGGCGGCGAGCGCTTCTCCGACACCTGGCCGTTTACCGGAAAGAAGACCGAACTGCTGGAAGGCGGCCTGAGAATCCCGGCGATCGTCCGCTGGCCGCGGCACGTTCCTCGCGGCTCGACCACGGAGCAGGTCGCGATCTCCATGGACTGGCTGCCCACGCTGCTCGCGATGGCGGGTACGCAACCGGACCCCGCCTATCCACCAGATGGGATGAATCTCTCGGCCGTGCTCACGGCGAACGCAGCGCCGGTTTCGCGCAAATTGTTCTGGCGCTACAAAGCCAACACGCAGCGGGCCATGCGGGACGGCGACATGAAGTGGCTGCAAATCGCGGGCAACACGTTCCTGTTCAATGTGGTCTCCGATCCGCTCGAAAGAGCCAATCTGAAAGGCAGGATGCCGGACGTATTCAAGAGGCTCGCCGACGAATACGCGGCCTGGAACGCGACCATGCTGCCGGAGGATGGGCTTTCTTCGGCCTCCTTCAGCGGACGCGATTATGCGGATCACTACGGCGTGAAATAAGGCAGGTCGGAGACCTGCCCCACTCATTGAAGGGGTGTGCCGTCCCTGATTTCATCGGTTGCACGCCGGACCACCTTATCGCCGGGTTTCAAGTTGCCCATCACCTCGACCAGATCTCCCTCGGATACGCCTTTCTTCACGTCGATCCATTCGGCTTGCCCGTTCTGGTCTCGCACGACGAAGGTGCGCTCCGTGGTGGTGACCACGCTTGTTTTGGGCACGAAGAGCGACGGCCGCGAGCGGCGCACCGGCCATTTCACCGCCGGATACATACCGGGAGCTAACGAGCCGTCGCGGTTCATCACGTCCAGCTCGACTGCCATCGTGCGCGTCTTGGGATCGAGCGCATGCGAAACGCGCGCGATCGTGCCTGTGAAGGCTCGCTCCGGCCAGGCAGGCACCTGAAAGGGAACACTCGCACCGTCCAAAATCCCGCTGACATCCTCCTCCGGCACAGGCACTACCAGCCGAAGTTTCGAGACCTGCTGGAGCACCAGAAGCGCGACATCGTTGCCGGGGCCGACCAGAGCACCCGGATGGATGAGCCGGTCGGTCACGACTCCTTCAAACGGCGCTGAAATTTGCAGATAAGCCTTCAGATCCTGGAGTGACCGAACCGCCGCTTCCGCGGTCTTGCCGGCCTGCTGGCGCGAATTCACGAGAGCCTTGGCGGCATCCACCTGCTTCGCCGCCTGGATCAGCTCATTGCCGGCAATCGCGCCGGGCGTATCGGAGGCTGTCTTCATTCGGTCGTATGTGCTCTGGGCCGCTCCAAGCTGGGCCTCGGCTTGTAAACGGTCGGCCTCTGCCGCCTGCACCTTCGACTCCGCTTCGGCAATCTGCGCGGACATTTCGGGAGCGCTCAATTCCACCAGCACGTCGCCTTGCTTGACGACGCTGCCGCGATCCACCAGCACGCGATCCACGTAGCCTGGAACTCTGGCGTGCAACGGAACGCTCAAGAACGGAAGAAACTCGCCCGGCAGTTCCACCGTTCGGGATACCAGTTTGGATACTACCGGAGCAAGATCGACAGCTTGCGCGCGACCCACTGGCGCCAGCAGTCCGAGACAGATCGGGAGAAGGAATTTATTGCGCTTCATAGTATCGGCTCGCGGGATCCATCGGATTGAGTGAAGGAGAAGCCATCGGCGCCTTCCCTTGCAGGATGGCGTAGATGGAAGGGAGGATGGTCAGCGTTGCATAAGTGGCCACGATCAGACCGCCGATGACGGCGCGCCCCAGCGGCGCCGATTGCGATCCAGCCTCGCCGAATCCGATGGCCATCGGCAGCATGCCGAAGATCATCGCCGCGGCGGTCATCAGGACTGCCCGGAGCCGCCCAACCGCGCCTTCCCGGGCGGCATCCATAACAGACCGGTTCTCGTGCCGGAAGCGTTCGGCGAAGGTGATCAACAGAATTGAGTTCGCAACGGCAATGCCGATCGCCATGATGGCTCCCATAAAAGATTGAATATTGAGCGTGGTGTGGGTCGCGAGCAGCATGAGCAGGACTCCGCAAAGCACCGCGGGGACGGTAAGGACGATCGCAAGCGCCAGCCGCATCGACTGGAAATTCGCCGAGAGCAGCAGAAAGATCACGACCACGGCAAGCAGCAGACCGGTTCGCAGTCCGGAGATGGTCTGTTCCAGAGGCGGAATCTCGCCCTTCATGACGATCTTCGCGCCTTGAGGCGGCGCGCCGGCGGCCGCCAACGCCGCATTCAGCTTTTGCGACGCTTCTCCCAGAGTGATTCCGTGAATATTCGCCGTGACGCTGACGATGTGCTGGCCGTTGAAGCGCTCAATCAGACCCGGCATGGTCCCCAGCTTGAGCGAGGCGATGTTGTCGAGCTGGAGCTCGGCGCGGCCGTTGGGCATCACCGGGATGCTGCCCATCGCTTCCACGCTCTGAATTTGATTTTGCGGCAGCTCCACCTGAATCTGAAACGCGTTTCCGGAGTTCGGATCGCGCCAGTAATTCGGCTCGGTGAAGCGGGAAGAGGAGGTGGCGGGAACAATCGAACGCGCCACATCCGCCATCGTGAGTCCGAATTGGCCCGCCCTTTCGCGATTGATATTGATGTCCAGCGTGGGATAGTTGTACTCTTGCGCAAATTGCAAATCGCGAATGAAGCTCAGTTTCGCAAGTTGGGATTGAATCTTCCGGGCGAAGCCATAATCGTCGGCGAGGCTGGGCCCCTGCACCGCAACCTCGATGGGAGTGGGCGATCCAAAGCTCATGACCTGAGATACGATGTCGGCTGCCTCAAAAGAAACCTGGCAGGCCGGCAGCTCCTTATGCAAGTCCGCCCTGATCCGCTCCCGCAGGGCTTCGCCGCGTGGCGTGTCGGGTTTCACCGCGACCTGGATGATCGCTTCCTGAGGTCCGCTGGTGAAGAGGTGAATCAAGTCGACCGGATAGCTGGAGGGCACGACGCCCATGAAATCGCTGGTGATCAGGACGTTGTCCTTGCCCGCGTCCTGTTGAATCACGTTGAGGGCATCGAGGACAATGCGCTCGGTCTCCTCGATGCGGGTGCCGGCCGGCGCCCGCAGCCGCACGCGCAACAGCGGAGCATTGGCATCCGGAAACAATTCGGTGCCCATGCGCGGCACCAGCACATAGAGAAGCACGGCCGCCGCCGCAAGGTGAACCAGCGCCACCGGCCATCGAAACCGCAGGACCGCGCCCACGTAGCGTTCGTAGAACGAGCGAAGATGTCCGAAGATTCCCTCCCGCCCTTCGCCAGGATGGGCCGTCCGCATGAGCCAGGTGGAGAACACCGGCACCAGGCTGCTCGAAAGCAGATAGGACGCGATCATCGAGAAGGCGACAGCCAGCGACAAGGGCACGAAGAGCTGCCGGCCCACACCAATCATGAAGAAGGAAGGAACGAATACCGCGAGAATGCAGAACATCGAGAGCAGACGCGCCATGGCGGTCCGGCTGCATGCCTCCACAACCGCGCGGGCGCGCGAAACCCCTGGAAGCATCTGGGTGTGAATGTTCTCGATCTCGACGGTGGCTTCATCCACCAGAACGCCGACGGCGAGAGCCAGCCCGCCCAGCGTCATGATGTTCACCGTCTGGCCTGCGGCCCACAAAAGGATCACGGCGCTCAGCAAAGCGAACGGGATGTTCATGACCACGATCACGGCGCTGCGCCAGTCGCGCAGGAAGATCAGCACCATCAAGCCGGTCAGGCCCGCGCCCAGCACGCCTTCCAGGATCAGCGCGCGAAGCGAGTTGGTGACAAACGGCGACTGGTCAAATTGCAGGCTTACATCCACATCGTCCGGCACGGCCTTTTTGAAATCCGGTATCGCCGCTTTGACGGCCTGGATGACGGCAAGCGTCGAGGCATCCGCGCGCTTGGTCACGGGGATATAGACGGTTCTCTTGCCGTCGACATGCGCGTACGCCGTAATGATGTCGGTACCGTTCTCAATGGTTCCGATGTCCCTGAGGTAGATGGTGGTCCCGGACACAGGCCGGATGGGCGTGCTCAATAATTCCGAAAGATTTCCTCCTAGCGCTGCATTGGTCCTGGCGATGCGGTTGATTTCCCCGGTCCACATATTTCCCGAGGGCATCACCAACGTGGCCTTGCCAACCGCCTCGATGGCCTCCTGCGGCGAGATCTGATATTGCCGGAGCTTGTTGGGATCGAGTGTGACGACAATGGTTCTCTGATTCCCGCCGAAGGGCGGAGGAGCGGAAACACCGGGCAGCGTCGCAAACAAGGGACGCACGCGGTTGAGCGCGAAATCCTGCAACTCGCCTTGCGTATGCGTGGCGCTGCTGAAAACCAGTTGACCGACGGCTACGCTGCCTGCGTCGAATCGAGTGATGAACGGGGGCACCGTCCCCGGCGGCATGAACGCCCGGGCGCGGTTCACATAGCCGACGGTTTCCCCCATCGCCTGGGCCATATCGGTGCCTTCATGAAACGTCAGCTTCATCAGAGCCGCGCCCTGAATGCTTTTGCTTTCAATTTTGTCGATTCCCGTGATGTAGAGGAAGTGATACTCGTAATAGTAGGTGAGGTAACCCTCCATTTGAGCCGGGTCCATACCGCCGTAGGGTTGAGCCACGTAAATCGCGGGATCGCCGACCTTAGGGAAAATATCCACGGGCATTCGCTGAACCGCAAGAAAGGCAAACAGCGCCAGGGCGATGAGGGCGACGACGACGGTAATCGGCCGGCTGAGTGCGGCTAAGACGATGCGCATGTTTTTTCTCTCGCGATCACTCGCTGGCCTCGACTCATTGGCTTGCCTCTGCGAGAAACGGCTGAAGGTCTCCCGCGCTGGTGGCGACGCCGAGTAACGCCCGCCAGACACCGAGACGAGCTAGTGCATCATCAATTTCGGACTGGGTAAGCAATCGCTGGGCCTCCGCGACTTCATCGATATTCCCAAGCCCGGACTGATAACGAGCCGTCGCCTGATCCGTCGCAGCGCGCGCGGCGGCCACTTGAACTGGCGTGTTCGCAGCCACGTTCGTGGCGCCTTCCAAGGTCGCGACGGCCACATTCCAGCGGGCCTTCAGATCCGTCGCAATCTGCTTGTAGCGGGCCGTCTCGGCGCGCATCGTCGCAGATCCTTCAGCTTCCCTGGCCCGAATCGATGCCCGATCAAACACTGGAAAGGTCGCAGTAAAGCCCAGAGCGTAATCCTGAGTTGTGGGGGCGAGGCCGTTGAGCCATCCCAGGTTAGTTCCATTGAGCTGGGCCCCGGTCCCGCGCACGTAGGCAGCGCCTTGCAGATAGAAGCGGGGAAAGTAGGAACGCTCCAGGATTTTGAGTTGCGCCCGCACCTGTTCGACCACGGCATTCTGATCGAGCGAGATCGGATTTGCTGCGGTATCCAGCGGAGCCACGGTCTGGGCCGGCGGCAGTTCAAGCAATCTGGGCGAGGAGATCGTGATTTGCGCAGGCTCCAGGCCAACAAACTGCGCGAGGTTGGCGCGGGAGATCTCCAGGGCCTGCCGCGCCTGGATCAGTTGCGTGCGTGCGGCAGCCAGCTCCGCCCGGGCCCGCGAAGCATCCGCGCCGGGGCGCAGCTCGGCGTTCACCAGCGCCCCGATGGTTCGGGAAAGCGTCTCGGCGCGGTCCACGCCAGCCTGCGCCGCGCGGACCGTCTCCTGTGCCGCAACCACGGTGACGTACGCGTCGGAGGCCGCTGCCGCAACCTCAAATTGCGTCCGCTTGAAAGTCGCCTCACGCTGGGCGTGCGCGGCAGCGGCAGCATCGACGCTCGCCTGCCGCAGACCAAAATCGAACGGTTCCCATGTGACCAGCGTTCCGATCGCGCTGCCCCACGCGGTTCCCATGTTGTTGGTCCCGATCACGGGACCGGACATGGAAGGAATAGTATTCTGCGGCAGCAGCATCCCGAAGACGTTGTTTCGGGTCGCACGATTCGCTTGCGCCAGCACATCGACGCGCGGCAGATACGCCGTCCGCGCCAACTGAATTCCCGCGGCTGCCGCGTTGATCTGCTCCTGCGTCACTCGAATCGAAGGATAGTTCTGCAACGCGCTGTCGACGGCCTGGCTGAGCGTCAAGCCGGCCGGAGGCGCAACCGGTTGCGCCGCCAAAGCGCCCGCGACCATGAATATCGCCAGGAGGCTGACAGCCCTGAAATTGGCAGGTCGAAGACCTGCCCCACGGCTGCTAATCACCTTCGATGAGTTCATGAAAGAGCTCCCGCACTTTGCTCTTGGACGCCGCCAGCGCTTTGCGGCCTAAGGGAGTCGCGCGGTAAACTCGCCGGAGCGACTTACCGCTTCGCTGCTCAGTCGAGCGAAGATAGCCTTTCTTCTCGAGTCCCTGAAGCAGGGGATACAGGCTCCCGGGGCTGATGCGGTATCCGTGACGCGCCAGCTCCTCGATCATTCCCAGACCGAAGACCGGACCTTCCACGGCGTGGTGCAGTACATGCAGCCGGATCAGGCCCGAGTATAAATCGCGGTCAGCCGCGGCGGCTTCTTGCTCTGACTTAGATTTCGACATCCGATTACGAATGTCAGAATAAAGGAGAGCAGAGCGCTTGTCAAGGATCAACTGGAATTCCATGTATTCGTTACAATGAAATGATTAGGCCACGACGCCGAGACGAATCCTCTGACCCTAAGGAGGTCGTTGCGTATGTATCGGACATTGAGGCTGTGTTTGCTTCCTCTCGCCGCCGTTCTGCTGCTGGCCGCGAATCCATCCTGGAGAGACCGGCCCATGGCGCAGTGGGATCGGGAAGACGGCAAACAGGTGCTGACGGATTCCCCATGGGTCAAATTCGCGATGCCGCAATACGTGCGCGATCTGAGTCCCGATGAGCGCGTGGCCGGCGGAAATTTTGAGGAGGGCAGAGGCGGCGGGGTCGGACTCGCCGGAATTGGGCTGTTCGGTCCTGCGAGGCAGGCCGAGGCGATCGCGCGCGCCCATGCCAAGCCCCCTGCCGGAACCGTGGCGGTCCGATGGGAGAGCGCCGTCCCCATCCGCGCCGCGGAGGAGAAGACCGGCGAGACGGGTGCTCCCATCCTGGACAGCGATCATTACGCCATCGCGGTCTACGACATTGCCGCTCCCACCCGATGGAACATAGAAAACGAACTGAAGGGCATCGCGTTTCTGAGGCGCAACAAGAAGAAGGATTTCAAACCTTCGCGCGTGGAGATCCTGCGCCAAATTGACGGCTTGGCGACCGTGGTCTATTTTTTTCCGCGTTCCGTGGAAATCACCCGGAAAGACGGATGGATCACATTCGGAGCGCAGATCGGCCGGCTTTTCGTGACCCAATCGTTCTCCGTCGAGGAGATGCAGTTTCGCGGCAAACTAGAGCTTTAAAGACTACCGGCTAAAGCCGGTAGATTCCTATTCCGACTGAAAGTCGGCTTGCGGCTGAAGCCGCCTGAAGCATCTGCGGCTCAGAGCCGCCTCAAGGCTCGGTGGGCGCGGTGATCTTGAATCCCTGCTCGTCTTCGTCCCACTTTTGGTTTTCGATGTAGGCTTTGATCGTCTGCTCATCCACCGCGCCCACCGTCGCACAGAAGTATCCCCGCGCCCACAGGTGCTGCCCCCAGTACCGTTTTCGTAACTCAGGGAACTCCTCTTGCAGTTTTCGAGACGACCGGCCTTTGATGTACTGCACCAGTTTTGCCGGTGCCAGATGCGGCGGCGCCGACAATAGCATGTGGATGTGATCCGGCGAGATCGCTCCGCGGATGATCACCACGTCCCGTGTCTGACACACTTCCCGAATCAAGTCGCGCGCACGCTCAGCTATCCGCCCCCGCAATATCTTGTAACGGTACTTTGCGATCCAGATCACGTGATACTTCAGATCGAAGGTCGCGTGCGCGCTATGCCTGTATTCGCCCATCCCTCCATTCTCGTAGAGCCGCGCTGAAGCTCACCGCCTAAAGGCGGTGGGATTAGACCTGGAAGACTGAGCTAAAAACCTCTAGCGATGACGACCATGCAGGTTCGAACGATGGTAACTCTGGGGGAGCTTCTCCCGATGGATCAAGCGGTCAATCCTGCGCCACAAGCTAACAAGCCAGTTCCACATAGCTACCTCCTTGCGGGAACAGTATCATAAATGCACGCTGGGGTCACCCAGGTTGACTCGCCTTCGGACGCCAGCAGAGCGAGCTATGATCTCTGATATGCGCCGCTGATATGCGCCGCAGGCAGGCGTTCCCGTGCTGGCTTTGAAGAAAGGAGCCTCCGTATGATTCGCCGAGTTGGTCCGGCCCTTGTGATATGGGCTGTCTCCGCCCCAGCCCAGTGGCTCGATTATCCCACTCCCGGCATACCGCGCACGCCTGATGGCAAACCCAACCTGGCCGCTCCGGTTCCCAAAACCGCGGATGGCAAGCCGGATCTGACGGGACTCTGGCAGCGGATGCGGGGACCCAACCAGCGCCTGAACACGGGCTTGGCGATGGGCCCCAATCTGGAGGATTTCATGCGCCCCGGGGAAAAGATCCCGCCGCTGCTGCCTGCCGCCGAAGCGCTGTACCAACAACGCCTCGCGAATAACATGGCGGACCGGCCCTCCGGACGCTGTCTGCCGCATGGCATCCCCGACCAGATGCTCATTCGCGTGCCCATGAAGATCGTGCAAAACCCGGGCGTGACGTTCATCCTGTATGAAGAATTCGCCCGCTTCCGGCAGATTTTCACGGATGGACGCGGTCATCCGCCGGTGGGGAATCCGGCGTGGCTGGGCTATTCCATCGGCCGATGGGAAGGCGATTGGTTCGTGGTTGACACTCGCGGCTTCAACGACAAAAGCTGGCTCGACGATAGCGGCCGGCCGCATACCGAAGCCCTGCACACCATCGAGCGCTTCCGCCGCCGCGACTTCGGTCATATGGATGTCGAAGTCACGATCGACGATCCGCAAGCTTACACCAAGCCCTGGTCGTTTCCGATGGAATTTCAATTCCTCGCCGACACCGATATGATCGAGGACGTGTGCGACAACGAAAGAGACGCGGTCCACTCGGCCGCCAAGTGATATAATTCGCTCGCGAGCGTGGAGGTCTGAATGCGATATTTGGCGGCGGTTTGGATCCTGGCGACGGCGGCGATGGCCGCCGATACCGGGGCTGGGGTGACGTTTAACAAGGACATCCTGCCCATCCTCCAGCAGCACTGCCAGAGTTGCCACCGGCCCGGCGAAATCGGGCCGATGCCTTTGCTCACTTATGAGGGCACACGTCCGTGGGCGAAGTCGATCAAGAACGCGGTGGCGACCAGGAAGATGCCGCCCTGGTTCGCCGATCCCCAATATGGCCACTTCGCGAACGACCGCAGGCTCAGCGACGCCGATGTCGGCAAAATCGAGGCCTGGGTTGACGGCGGTGCTCCGGAAGGCGGCGCCAAGGACAAGCCGGCTCCAGTGAAGTGGACCGAGGGTTGGAATATCAAGCCCGACGTCATCGTCGAAATGCCCAAGCCGTACACGGTTCCCGCGACGGGCGTCGTCGAATATACGTACTTCGTGGTTCCGGCTCCTTTTAAAAAAGACACCTGGGTTCTCGATGGCGAAGTGCGGCCGCGCAACCGCTCCGTGGTGCATCATGCCAGCGTCCACGTGCGCCCGCCGGGATCGCAATGGTTGAAGGACGCCAAGCCCGGCGAGCCGTATGTTCCTCCCAAGACCGCGCCCGGCGAAGCGCCGAAGGACGGCTCACAGAACAAGCCCGGCCAGCCCGTCAACGTCAGTAATGAGTGGCTGCTGGGCTACGTCCCCGGAGTGCATGGAGAATATTTCGATGTGCAGCATGACCCTGCGCAACGGGCCGCGAAGCTGATTCCCGCCGGGTCCGATCTGGTGTTCGAGATGCACTATACGCCCAACGGCAAGACAGCGGGCGAGGACCTGACCAAAGTGGGCTTCGTGCTGGCGAAGGAGCCACCGGCGCACCGCCTGCTGACTCTGCCGGTGGCGAATATGGACTTCGCGATTCCTCCGGGCGATGCTAACTACGCCGGCCACGCCGATGCCGTCTTCGATAAGCCGGTCGAGTTGGTCTATTCACAACCTCACATGCATCTTCGCGGCAAGGATATGGAGATTCGCCTGATTTATCCCACCGGCGAGTCCGACACGCTGGTGAGCGTGCCGCATTTCGATTTCGGCTGGCAACTGGTGTATTACGAAGACAAACCGATTGCGGTGCCCAAGGGCACTCGCATCGCGCTCAGCGCTCACTGGGACAACTCCGCGAATAACCGCTACAATCCCGATCCCAGTGCGACCGTCCGCTGGGGCGATCAGACCTGGGACGAGATGATTTTCGCGTGGGTCGGCGTGATCGCGGATCGAGACGACACTCTGGATACGGTGATGGCGGTGAGACGGGGGAACGCGGCGAACGCGAGTCCGAAACCGTGACGGCCCCCGCGCTGATACTTTCAAGGGAGATCGCACGGCGCGCCCGCGCGTTGCGTTTCGATCAGCTTCCTGTGGAGGCGGTGACCAAGGTCAAAGTAGCGTTCCTGGACCTGCTGTCGTGCGCCTATGAATCGCTGGATCTTCCGCCCAGCCTTCAGGCGATGAATATCGCCAGCCGAGGGCCCAGTCAGGGGCAAGGCCGCGCCAGCGTGATCGGCACCGCGCTCCGCGTCGCACCTGCGGAAGCCGCGTTTGTCAACGCCGTGCTGAGTCATGGTTTGGTCCGGGAGGATATGCACACGGGATCGGTCAGCCATCTGGGGGTGGTGATTTTCCCCGCTCTGCTGGCCCTCTCGCATCGCCTCGCCCATAGAAAGCCGGCGAGCGGCCGCGATTTCATTCGCTCCGCGATCTGCGGCTACGAAACCGGCGCCGCGATAGGCCGCGCGGTGATGGATCGCGAGACCGTCCGCCGCTTTCGTCCCACCGGCATCACTGGACCGCTCGGCGCAGCCATCGGAGGATCGCTGCTGCTGGGCCTCAGTGAGGATGCCACCGTTAGCGCGCTTGGTTTCGCGGCCAACACGACCGTGGGTCTGAACGAGTGGCCCGGCTCCGGCGCGGATGAGATGTTCTTTCACGTTGGATTTGCCGCCAGAAACGCCGTTACTTCGGTGGAGCTGGCCGAGCTGGGTGCGTATGCGTCGGAAACCGCCCTCGATGGCACGGCGGGCTTATTCGCGGCGCTTGGGAAGCGCGAGCGAGTCTCCACAGTGAAGGCTTTTGCCGAAGGGCAGCCGCTCGAGATCCTCTCGGTTTATCACAAGCCCGCGCCCGCCTGTAACTATGCGCAGACCGCGTGCCAGGTGGCTCGTACGCTCGTGGTGGAAGATGGGTGCGAGGCCGGTGAGATTGAAGGCATCACCGTGAAGGCATCGGCGGCGGCGCTCGGCTATCCCGGATGTAATGCGACGGGCCCGTTCGAGCGCATCCTGCAAGCCAAGATGAGCATTCAGTATTGCGTGGCGGCCACCTTGGTAAGAGGCGCGATTGAAGAGGCGAACTACCGGCTTTTGAAGGACCCGGAAGTGTTGCGCTTAATCGGCGTCACCACGCTTGAAGAAAGTCCGGAGTTCACGCTCGCCTATCCAGGCGCTCAGGGAACCGAAATCAGCGTGAGGATGCGCGACGGCAGGACGCTGCGGCGGCGGATGGACGACTTGGTTCCTGCCACTGTGCCCGAGATCAGGGCGCGATTCAGGACGGCCTGCGAACGTGCGCTCGGCGTTGCGGCTACGCGCGCAATCGAGGCGGCCGTCGAAGGACTCGAAGACTTGGAAGACGTGAGCCTGCTAGGAACGCTATTGGGGAAGAAAGAAGATGAACAGTCAGCCGGTAGATGACGCCACGGCCACATACATTCTGGAAACTCGCAAGTGTTTTGAGGATCTCCGCCAGGTGGCCGGGCAGATCGCCGGTGTTCTGGTTCTGGCAGCCGCCGGAGGCGCGAGCGCCACGCCCGATCATCCCATGCTCGCAGCCGCGGCCGAACTTCATCGAGCGGCGTTCGACGACGTGCGCAGCGTTCGGCCCACCGAGCGTGCGCGTGCGCATCACCGTTGCTTGATGCAGGCGTCTGAGGCGCTGGCGATCGCGCTTGTTGCAGCTCGGCGCATGGAGATCGACCCCATTCTGCTCCGGGTTCGCGCCGCCTACGCGCACCTGCAACGCGCGGCGGACACTCTACCCGGCTTCGAGATGGTCGCGTTTGAGCAAGGTTGTTGCGCGATGCAGCTCGCCCTATGAACAGCTATTCGATCTGGGTAATGGAGTTCGCTCACGTCCCCAATTACCATTTGAGCGGCCTGATTTACGGCGCCCACAATCAGGGCTATCGCAGGCTGCCTTACTGCTACATCGTCATCAAGGGGCAGGGCCAAGTGGCCATGGTGGATGTCGGGTACAACCACAAGGCTTACGGCGAGGTGCTGGCGAATACTTACGGCGTGCGAAATTGGCATCCGCCGCGAGAGGTTCTGGCGGAATGCGGAATCACACCCGAAGATGTTTCCAGTATTTTCATTACCCACGCGCACTTCGATCACATGGGGAACATCGAGGATTTTCCCAACGCCACGTTTTATATACAGGAACGCGAGCTCTCGAAATGGGTGTGGGCCATGTCACTGGAGCGGCGCTTTCGCTGGCTGATGCTGGGGATCGATCCGGGCGACATCCTGCGCGCCGTGGACCTAGCGCGCCAGGGCCGGCTGGTATGCGTGAATGGCGACCGGGAGGATGTTCTCCCCGGGATCGATGTTCACGCGGCCTTCGACACGCACACCTGGGGATCGATGTGGGTGACGGTCCATGCGCACAACACGTGGGTCTTCTGCGGAGACTTGGCGTACACGATGGAAAACCTGCGCGGCGACGATCCCAGCGATCCGCAGTATGTGCCCATCGGTCTTGCGACCGGCAGCCAGTTCAATCTCATCCTGGCCAGCGATGCGATGGTGAAATCGGTTGGCGGCGATTTTACGCGCGTCATTCCGGTGCACGAGGATCGTTTAAAGGATATGTTCCCTTCGAGATTGACCAGCGCGGATCTGCGGATTACGGAGCTGGCGTTGGCGGAGGGCGAGCCGAGCCGGGTTCGCTAAAGACGCGATAGCCAGACGCACGAAGTGGAATCCCGACCCGGACTTAGTTTGAGGAAGGTTTTTCGACGTGATCGATGACCAGGAATTCGACGGGGCCTTTGGTGGGATCGAGCTTCAGGCCGAGTTTCTGGATGGCGGTAAAGATCGACGGGCCGGCTCCGTCGCCGGAAGAAGTGGGCTCATGGCTACCAAACGGGTTTCCCGGCGTGGCGCCGTCGAGGACGAATTCCAGATGGAAATCGAAGAGTCCCGCGACGCCGGTTTTATCGATGACAGGGCGGTCCAGCCCCAAGGAGCCGGCAAAATCGGTCATGCTCATGGCGTGCATGTCGAGCGTCATATTCTGCCCGTTTGACCGCATCTTTGCTGTGCCATCTTGCCCGACGCCGCAAGCATCGGGGAGCTGGCAGGCTTCCTTCAGCGGCTGGAGCTTGCGGCCGCTTTTTGCCACGGTCAGCAAATAGACCGGACGTTCCCTCATTTCGCGATGGACCTTCAGTTGAAACCGGTCTTCGAGAAGCCTCTGAAGCATCGGCCCGGCCATCATCTCCTCCCGCGGGTTCCCCTCGGCTTTGGCTTCGATGTCGAAGCGGTCGGAATCGATCCATCCCGGGCCGCCCGAAATTTGAAGAGGCTGGGGATTGAGAGTGAGACCATTCGCGTAAAGGCCGTAGGCAAACTGGATTAGCTCTTGCAGAGTGGTGCATTTCATCGTCAGCCTTCCGGGCGTCCGGCCGTCGCCCTCGCAATGGGGGCCGAAGTTCAGGTCGCTAGGACTGGATCGAATGGATGCGACATCGAATTGAGGGCGAGGCTCAAGCGTTTGGGATTGGAGAGTGTGGGCGGCCAATCCCATGATGACGATCAGAAGATTTCGCGCCATTTATTCCCCCGTCCAATCCCGCAAGTGCGTCGAGGGAATCACGACGGTGCGCGTGAAGTGATCCACTGCTTTGTACGCCTCGCCTATGATCTGCGACTCGCCGAGCTGTGAGCCGTCGATGGGATACTTTGCGAGACCGGAAAGATCGCGGAACTGAAGGTTCCGACCCGGCGGAGGCATCACGAGCAACTCGTCGAAATAAGGGGAGTAGTCTCCGTTACATTGGAACTGCGGAGGATTGCTGCGGCCGCTCGGGACGTGCTGCAAGCGCCCCCAAAAGCAGGAGGGCGCTTCCTCCAACGGCACACAGCCCAGACGAACGCCAGTTTCGGCTGCGTTGACCTTAGTCAGGCATTTTCCAAAGTCCGGGATGCTCGCCCTGCCGCCGAGGGCCGGTATCGTGTGCAAGCCGGTGCCGCGGAAGAGAGTCAGCCAAAGATTGATCTCCAACTGCCCTGGCTGATCTTGCAGGTGCTGGTAGACATCTTCGGGAACAAACACCTCCAGGTGCGTCGCAAGCCTCTCTCCGGCGGTGTCATGCCGGACGGAAAATTCTCCGGAGCCAACGCTGGTGGAAGTTCCATTCGAATCGCGCAGTCGCACCTCCGCGCGATCGGATATCAGGGCCGAACCCGCTGGGAGGTTCTCGAATCGAAGAGGCAGATAGATGCCCACCGCGCCGGCGACGGCGCCCAGGGAAGTGACGCGATGGCCTCTCCCGAGCTCTGGGTCGAAGGAGGCGGTGACGGCGGAACCAGCGCCGGGATTCGGCGACATGCGCTGCTCTATCGCGAAGGCCGCGTTCCAAGGCATAAGCGCGCAAAGCAGAGCCAGGACCACAGCCCCGGCGGCCAGCCCTCGGGAGATAATCGTGCGACGCCGGAAATACTGCAAGCCCAGAACGGCGGCCGCCGCGGCCAGGAGCACCAGATAGTGCGCCGTTTCCGAAATCCAAGACAGTCCGCTGGCGATCACTAGGGAGAACCGGGAAATCGTCTGGTCCACCAGGAAGAGGAAGCCCACAAAGCACAGGAACACAATGAATCCGGCAACGATAGCTTCCATGAAGTTCCTGGTGAGAGACGCGAACGCAAACAGAGGCACGCTGAAAGCCACCAGCACGAACAGGCCGTGCGAAGCCGCGGCGGCGAGCGATGGCCCGAAGGCGAAGCCATTCGCAAGACCTCGGAGCAGGTCGGCCAGCAGCATGGGGCCATGCACCGCCATCAGCACGAAGAGGAACTTGGCCAGCAGCAGGTCTCTGCGCTGGATGGGCCGCACGAGCCAATCCTGCCGCACGCCGGGAATTGCGTCCTGGTGGACGACGGCCGCGATCAAGAAAGGAATGCCGGCCAGTAAAGCCAGGATCATAATCGGCATCAGAGAGCCTAGCGAGCGGTTGTCCTGGAACGGCCCCAGCTTGACCAGCAAAGCCGCGTTGGCAAACTGCACCAGCGCCATTAGGACCGCGAATTTCCACTGAAGCTTCCAGTCCTTCTTGAAAATGTGCCAGATCATATTCCTCCTTCGCGCGCCGCGCGCGCCGCCCGAGCCAAAGCAGTAAAGATGGACCGCAGCGCCATGCCTTCGGTGTCGATGCTGCGGACTCCGCTGACCACCGAGCGAACCCGCTCGCCCAATCCGTTTTCCGTAAAGCGCGTGTCGACAAACGTCAGCACGCTGCCCGCGGTGCGCACGTACAGCCAGTCCTTGGGAACCTGGCCGGGGATGTCAGCTTCGCGCTCCAGCGTGACGTGTACTTCGCGAAAGCGCGCGTTCAGATCGCCCATCGATTCTTCAAAAAGCAGCCGGCCTTCGTCGAGGAACGCGACATGAGTGGCGACGCCGTCGATCTCGCCCAACTCGTGGGAGGAGATCAGCACGGTCATCTCGCCGGCTTGAGAGAGCAGCTCTTCCATGAATTCCTCGCGGACCAAGGGGTCGAGACCGCTGAAGGGTTCGTCGAGCACCAGCAGCTTGGGCCGGAACGGCAGGGCGCACGCGAGCGACATCTTCATACGCATTCCGTGCGAGAGGTCGCGGATCTTGCGCTCGGGCGGAAGGCGCAGTTGGCGGCGGATGGAATCTTCGCGCTCGCGGTCCCAGGTGGGATAAAACGGCCGCAGATAATCGAGATATTCGGCCACCGTGAGCGCTCCCGGCATGTCCTGGTTTTCCGAGACGTAGCCGATCTGGGCCAGCTCGCGGGGCGAGAGGCGGCGAGAGTCGACGCCCATGATGGTGGCGCTGCCGCGCGTCGGCTCGAGGATGTTCATCAGGACTTTAATGGTGGTGGTTTTGCCCGCGCCGTTGGCTCCAATCAAGGCGTAGGCGCTGCCGTCGGGGACGGTGAAGCTGAGGCCTCGCAGCGCGTCATTACCTCCCAGACCGCGGCCGAAGCGCTTCCACAGATTTTCAACTTGAATCATTTATGACTCTCCTCCATGGATCTGTCAAGCATGGACCGGTCCAGCTTGGCCCATTGCGTAGACACGGCGTCCATCACCTCCGGCAGCCCCAGGCCCAGCCGTTTCGCTTCCACCACCAACTGTTCCACTTCCTGCTGCAACAGCCGCTTCTTGTCGCCGGGGCGCGGCTCCGGCAGCCGCGCGACCACGGTCCCCACGCCGGGCTTGGCTTCGAGCAGACGTTCCTGAATCAGGTGCTGCACCACTTTGTGCGCCGTGTTGGGGTGGATCTTCAAGCCCGCCGCCAGCGCCCGCACTGAAGGGAAAGGCTGCCCTTGCAGATACTCGCCGCTGATGAATGCCCTTTTGGCGGCGTACACCACCTGGTCGAAAATGGATTCCCCGGGGCGCAGGCTGAATCGGAACAGTGTCACAGCGATAATGTGACACATGTGACGGTATCTGTCAAGCCGAATAATCCGCGAAACGGCCGCATCCGCATAATGCACGGTCTGGTTTCGGCCGATAAGCTGAGAGGAAAGGTTCGTTCCTGATTTGGCGAGTGACGCAAGTATGTCTCGGCCGAAGCTGACCAGCGCCGTTTGCGCCGCACTGGCGGTGCTGCTAGGGTTCAGTGTGCTGGTGGGATGGGCGGTCCACTCGATGTTTCTCATTCAAGTGTCCCCCGGCCTCGCTCCCATGCAACGCAACACCGCAGTCTGTTTCGTGCTGCTGGCCATTGCGCTTTTGGGGACGGTCGCGAACCGGCCTCGACTCGTTTTCATTTGTTCCGGCGTTGCGGCCACACTGGCAGGACTTTCGCTGGTTGAGTATGTATTTCGGGTCAACCTAGGGATTGACCAGCTCCTGGGCGTCGCGTATGTGACCACCAAGACCTCCGATCCGGGCCGAATGTCGCCAGCCATTGCGCTGTGTTTTCTGATGCTCGTCGCGGGCTTGACGCTCGCGCAGACCAAGCTTCCAATCCGATCCTCGGTACTGGGGATCACCGGCTTGGTGGTAGCCGCAGTGGGCGCAACCTGCTGCCTCGGCGTACTTTTGGGATTGAGCGATCCGTTTGTCTGGGGCAACCTGACTCGGGTGGCCTTTCCCACGGCGATCGGCCTCCTGCTGGTGGGGATCGGCGTCACGGCGGTTGCATGGGATATGGGCTCGCCGGCGAAGAGCAAGCTGGCATGGGCGCCGATCGGCGCGGGTCTCTTTGTGGCGACGGCCAGGGTCGGATTCTGGCAAGCCCTCATGGCTCATCCAGCCAAGCAAAACACTCTATACGACCTGACGTTTCTTTGGGGATTCGCCAGCGCGGCGATCTTCGGCGTCGTCGTCCACCTAGGCATGAAGGCAAGCGCACAACGCGAAGCCTTGCGCAGGGCCAATCGAATGCTAGAGCAAGAAATCGTGGAACGCCGGCGGGCGGAAGACGCGGCGCAAGCAGCCAATCGAGCCAAGAGTCAATTTCTGGCGAACATGAGCCACGAGATTCGCACGCCGATGAATGGGATTCTGGGGATGACGGACCTCGCGCTGGACACTCACCTGGATGCCGAACAACGGGATTATCTCAACACAGCCAAAGAATCGGCAGAGGGCCTGCTGAGGCTGATTAACGACATTCTGGACTTTTCGAAGATTGAAGCCGGCAAACTGGATCTTGAAGTCGTAACTTTCAGCCTCAGGGAAAGTTTGGCGCAGACGGTCAAGGCGCTTACTCAGAGGGCACGGCAGAAAGGCCTGGATCTCGACTTGCGTGTCAATTCAGAGGTCTTCGATAAGGTCCAAGGCGATCCGACGCGCCTGCGCCAGATTCTTGTCAACCTGGTGGGGAACGCGATCAAATTCACCAGCTCAGGCGGTGTGGTGGTCTCCGTTCAGAGAGAGTCTCTAGACGACGAACATACGACGCTCCACTTTATCGTCAAAGATACCGGAATCGGCATTCCGCTGGAGAGGCAAAAAGAGATTTTCGCGGCATTCACGCAGGCCGATAATTCGATGACCCGCAAATATGGCGGCACAGGCTTGGGGTTGACGATCTGCCGCCGCCTAACGGAGATGCTGGGTGGACGAATCTGGGTGGAAAGCGAACCCGGCAAAGGCAGCGCATTTCATTTCACGGTACGTTTCGGCCTGGCCACGGATACGGTGGGAGGCATCGCTGGAACGAAGCAGCGAGTCCTGGCGGAGCTCGGCGGGCCTGCGGTCCGATGATCCGCGAGAGGTAGAGCCCGGCCCCGGTGGGGTAAAATCGTTCGATACAGTATGCCTCTTGCCGCCGGCACTCGTTTGGGGCCCTATGAGATCCTTGCGCCGATTGGGGCGGGCGGCATGGGCCACGTCTACAAGGCGCGCGACACGCGGCTGGATCGCATCGTCGCCATCAAGGTTCTTCCCACGGACAGAATCGCGGACCCGGAACGCAAGCAGCGCTTCCGTCAGGAGGCCAAGGCCGCCTCTTCGCTGAACCACCCCAACATCATCACCATTTACGACATTGGTTCGGAGAATGGCATCGATTACCTGGCCATGGAGTTCGTGGCAGGCAAGACGCTAGACCAGTTGACTCCGCGCAACGGCATGCGAATCGGGGATCTGCTGGGCTACGCGGCGCAGGTTGCCGACGCGCTCGCGAAAGCCCATCAGGCGGGAATCGTACATCGGGATCTGAAGCCGACGAATGTCATGGTTTCCAACGAGGGGCTGGTGAAGGTGCTCGATTTCGGGCTCGCCAAGCTTACGCAGCCGGCCACCGGCGAGGATGACGCGACCAAAACCATGGCGGCCCTGACCAGTGACGGCGCCATCCTGGGCACCACTTATTACATGTCGCCGGAGCAGGCCGAAGCCAAGCCCGTGGACGGCAGGTCCGACATCTTCTCCTTCGGAACCATGCTCTACGAAATGGCCACCGGGCAGCGCCCGTTTCACGGCGAATCGCAGGTTGCGGTGCTCTCCGCCATCTTGCGCGAGGAACCCAAAGCCATTTCCGAGATTCGCACGGATGTCCCCAGCAGCTGATGCGGGTGATCGTCCGATGCCTGCGCAAGGATCCCGCGCGGCGCTTTCAGCATATGGACGATCTCAAAGTCGCGCTGGAGGAGTTGAAGGAGGAATCGGACTCCGGCAAGCTTTCAGCCTCTTCGGTGGGAGTTGCCGTTGCTTCTGCGGCGCCGTCGGGAAACAGGCGGATCTGGATCGCGGCGGGCGCGGTGCTATTGATCGGTATTGCGATTGCCGGTTGGCGACTCAAAACGGCCGCGCCTTCCGTGCCGGACGCACCCAACCCGCCGATTCCGCTCACCAGCTACCGGGGAAGCGAAAACCGCCCGAGTTTCTCCCCGGACGGGAATCAAGTTGCGTTCAACTGGGACGGCGAAAAGGAAGGCCTCCCCCAAATCTATGTCAAACTCATCGGTCCTGGCGCTCCCTTGCGCCTCACCAACAGTGAGGATGATAGTTATTCGCCAAAGTGGTCGCCCGACGGCCGGAGCATCGCCTTTCTCCGCGGCAGATCGGATGAGAAGTTTTCGGTTATCGTCGTGCCTGCTCTCGGCGGGCCGGAACGAAAAGTGGGCTCTTACACGAGCGCCCTTCCCGGCTCCGGTCTCGCGCTGCCGTCCTTATGCTGGACTCCGGATTCCAAGGCGCTGATCGTGTCAGCGAACCCGGCGCCCGGCCAACCCAACAGTCTCGTGCTCGTGGCATTGGAAACCGGCGAGACCCGGACACTCACGCACGCGCCTGGGCAAATCGAGGGAGACACCCGTCCCGGAATATCCCCGGACGGCCACAGCCTCGCGTTCGTCCGCACCAACGGGAGTTTCTATGATCTGTGGCTGCTGCCGCTGGCGGAGGGGTTCCAACCTCAAGGGGAACCGAAACAACTGCCAGCCGGCGGGCTCCGAGTCATCTACGTGGAATGGATGCCGGACAGCCACGAGCTGGTATTCTCCGCTCAAAGCAGCGGAACGAACATGCTCTATCGCATGGCGGCTTCGTCGGACGCAATGCCCCGGCTCATGCCCGGCGTCGGAGGGGCTTACCCCGCCGTGTCCTTGCAAGGTCATCGGTTGGCATACTCCGTCGGGACGCAAGATACCAACATTTGGAAAGTGGACCTCAGCGCCAAGTCGGCTGCTCTCGATGAAGGTTTGTCCTCCACATTTCGCGACGCCTTTCCGCAATACTCTCCGGACGGGAAACTTGTTACGTTTTATTCGAACCGAGCGGGAAAGCTCGATATTTGGGTATCCAATGCGGATGGGTCCCAGGCTGCCCGGCTCACGTCGCTGACCGGACCAACCACCGCGAGCCCCCGTTGGTCTCCGGATGGACAGCAGATTGCATTCGACTCCAATACCGGCGGGAATTATCAGATCTACACCGTCTCCGCCGACGGCGGCCAGCCGCGACAGTTAACCAAGGATACCTTCACAAACATCACCGCAAACTGGTCGCGCGACGGCCGCTGGATCTATTTCGGTTCCAAACGCAGTGGAGACTTCCAAGTCTGGAAAATGCCCGCACAAGGCGGCGACGCCATCCAGGTGACGCATGGCGGAGGAATCGCACCCACGGAGTCTCCGGATGGCAAGACACTGTACTTCACCAAGGACAACGGATCGGACGGCCTCTGGAAAATGGCTGCAGAGGGCGGGCCTGAAACCCGCGTGGTCCCGGACGTCTATCGCTACAACTACGCAGTGACCGATAAGGGAATCTATTTTACGCCGAACGCGACGCGAGACCAAATCTCCTCGGTTCAATTCCTGAGTTTTGCAACGGGAATGGCGACGCCGATCGTCAAAGTCGGCAAACCGCTGGATCTGGGGCTTGCCGTGTCGCCCGACGGCCGCACTCTTCTGTACACGCAAATCGATAGCTACGGACGAGACCTGATGCTGGTGGAAAACTTCCGCTAGGTGAGAAACCGGCGTGGCGGGCCGGATTAGAGCCGCGTCGCCTCGCCGAAGGCGGTCTTGGCCTGGCCAAAAGCCCAATCGAGCCAGGGAAGAAGCGCCTGGATGTCGGAAGTCTCCACGGTGGCGCCACCCCAAACCCGCAGTCCCACCGGCGCGTCACGATACCCTCCGATGTCATAGGCGGCGCGTTCCTTCTCCAGCATCGACACGATGGACTTGGCGTGCATGCTTTGCTCGTCGGCGGAGAGCGAAGTGAAGGCCGGGTCCGTGATCTTGAGGCAAATGGAAGTGCTCGACCGGCTGGACTTGTCTTCGGCCAGGAACGCGGCCCAGGAGGACTGGGCGACCCACTCTTCGATGGCCTTGAGATTGGCGTGGGAGCGTGCGATGAGCGCCGGCAAACCACCGATGGATTCGGCCCACTTCAAGCTGTCCAGAGCGTCCTCCACGCACAGCATGGAGGGCGTATTGATGGTCTCACCCTGGAAGATTCCGCCGATCAATTTGCCGCTCTTGGTCATTTGAAAGATCTTCGGCAGGGGGCGATCCGGGGTGAAGGTTTCCAGGCGCTGGATCGCTCTGGGACTCAGCGCGATCATTCCATGCGCGCCCTCCCCTCCCAGCACTTTTTGCCAGGACCAGGTGACCACGTCCAGTTTGTTCCACGGAATGTCCATCGCGAAAACTGCCGAGGTGGCGTCGCAGATCGAGAGTCCAGCGCGGTCCGATGCGATCCAATCGCCGTTCGGAACGCGCACGCCGGAAGTTGTTCCATTCCAGGCGAAGACCACGTCGCTCGACCAGTTCACTTGATGAAGATCGGGAAGCTTGCCGTAATCGGCCTTGAAGATGCTCAGGTCTTTCAGCCGAAGCTGGTTCTTGCAGTCGCTGGCCCAGCCGCTGCTAAAGCTCTCCCAAGCCAGGACGTCCACGCCGCGTTCGCCGAGAAGGGACCACAGCGCCATTTCCATCGCGCCGGTGTCGGAAGCGGGAACGATGCCGAGCACGTAGGCGTCGGGTATGCCCAGCATTCTCTTGCTGCGCTCTATGACTCCGGCCAGCTTGTTCTTGCCGACCTTGGCGCGGTGCGAGCGACCGAGCGCCGCATCCTTGAGCGCGTCGAAGCTCCAGCCGGGCCGCTTGGCGCACGGTCCGGAGGAGAAGCAGGGATTTTTGGGTGTTTGAGAGGGCTTCATTGTTATTGGTAGAAACCGCGAGTCGTCGATTGGCGAACGCAGCGTGGAAGTCTAGAACTAGCTTACCGCGGACACTTATCGCAGGCAGAGGGTCGTGGCCAGGTTCTGAGTTAGGTGTTTTCAGGTAAGATGTTTGCCTTGGGGATGCATGCCCGGGGATTTAATACATGGTAGATAAGCCTTTCCGTCCCGCGACCGTGGTCAGGCAGCGCTCCAACGCGGCGGCGCGAGAGCACCGAGCCGATATTTGCGTGGTGGGAGCGGGAATCTCAGGCGTTTCGGCGGCCATCGAGGCGGCGCGTCTTGGCCGCGATGTGATTCTGATCGACGGCTTGCCGGCGCTGGGCGGCCAAGCGGTCAACTCCATCATCGGGATGATGGTGGGTCTATTCGGGAACCCTCCCCAGAGCAAGCAGCTCACGCATGGGATCGCCGACGACATCATCCGCGACTTGGGCGCGCAAGGCGACCTGCAAGTGGTGATGGGCGGAGTATCGCTCAATGCTGTTTATAACGAAGTCGCGCTGGGCCGCTGGGTGGAACGAAAAGTTCTTGAATTGAGGATCACGCCTCTGGTGGGAGCCATTGTGCGCGCGGTGAAGTGGGACGGCAGGCGGATCGCGGCACTGGAACTGGCGACGCGCTATGGCGATGTGATCGTTCGCGCGGATGGGTTTGTCGACGCGACCGGCGACGCAGCCGTGGTCTGGCAAGCGGGTCTGGAGTGCCGCGAACCCGCCGAGGGTGTAATCTATGGTTCGCAGATGATGGTGATCGAAAACTTCACGGAGGAGAACAAGCCGACCCGCGCGGGAGTGGCCGAAAGACTGCGCGATCGGGCGGAATGCTACGGTCTGGCCCGCAAAGATGGATTCGCGATGAATCTTCCTGGCGGGAGAACCGCCGTGGTGAACATGACCCATGTGGAAACGCCGCTTGATCCTTTCGAATCCGGGAAGAAGGGATTGGAGGGCAAGGATCAAGCCGATCGCGTGATGACGTTTCTGAAAACCGAATTCCCCGAGGCTTTTGGCCAAGCTCGCGTGCGCGCCTACGGACTGCCCGGAATCCGGCAAACACGCTGGATCGTGGGGTGTCATCATCTCACCGTGGAGGAGGTGCGGCAAGGCGTGAAGTTCGAAGACAGCATTGCGCGAACGGCTTGGCCGCTGGAACAACATCACGATGTGGAGGGGTATGCGTGGGAGCCCTTCGGCCCCGATCACGTACACTATGTCCCGTTGCGCAGTCTGACTCCGCCGGGTGTGGATAATCTGGTGGCGGCGGGAAGATGCATCGATGGAGACGCCACTGCTCTGTCGAGCGTCCGTGTGATGGGGCCTTGTATCGCGATGGGCGCCGCCGCGGCACACGCTCTGGACTTGGCGGGAACGGGTAGCGTGCATACGATTGATCAAACGGCGCTGAGAATGCGAGTTGCCATGAATGTCGATGATTAATGGTGGGGTAGGTCTCCGACCTGCCAATCTTGGGGCTGCTCGGCCATGAAGCTGACTTACGACGAACAGGCGATGCTGGACGGCGCCGCGGGTCCGGGCAAGCAGAAGGCCATGGATCTGCTGGTCCGTTACGCCGAAGCCTTGGGTGCGGAGAAGTTCGTCGATACGAAGAACGTCGCGGGCGTTCCCGGCTCGTCCACAATGTTTCTCCAAAACTACTATCGGCAGAGGGGCGACGCCAGCTACGAGGCGGTTTTCTCGCAGTTCGATTTGGATAGCGATGAGATCGTGGAGGTTCCGCGGGTGGAAGTTCACGCCTGTCATCTCCAAGGCGGGCTCGACCCGGTGTCATGGCCGGAGCAAGGGTTTAGCCGGGAGGCGTTCGAGCATCAACAGCAGGACGAATCGGCCGCGAACAGCCGCGGCATACAGATGCTCAAGACCTGCACACCCTACCTGGCGGGGAATGTGCCCGTGAAGGGGGAGCACTGCGCGTGGATGGAATCCTCCGCGGTCGTGTATTGCAATTCCGTGCTCGGCGCGCGCACGAATACGGAAGGGCGCGAGAGTACCGCGGCCGCGATGCTCACAGGCAAGATCCCGGACTGGGGCTTTCATCGCGATGAGTTCCGCCATGCGACCCACTTGATTCAAGTGGAAGTTCCCGTGGAAAACGTCATGGACTGGGGCATGCTTGGCTACTTTGTAGGCGAGGTTGTGGAAGAGAGCATTCCCGTCGTCGTTGGAATGTTGGGGCAGCCCGACCTGGTTCGGCACAAGCATTTTGGCGCGGCGGCGGCTTCCTCCGGCGGCGTCGAAATGTACCACATCCCTGGGGTCACCCCCGAAGCCGCGTCGCTCCAGATGGCGCTCGACGGCAAAAAACCTCTGGTCGAGATCAAGTACGGAGTCGCGGAACGGCGGCGGGTCTACGAATGGTTGAATGCCAATGGCAGCAGCAGGCACGTGGATTATGTGATGCTCGGATGCCCGCATGCTTCCATGGAGCAGATTCAGGAGGCGGCGAGACTGCTTGACGGGAAACACGTCGCGGACGGTTGTACTCTTTGGATCTTCACCTCACGATCGGTCAAGACAGTGGCCGATCTGAATGGTCTCACCAAAGCCATCCAAAACGCCGGCGGGTTGATCATGACCGACACGTGCTCCGCGATCGGGCGGTTTGTGCCCAAGGGAACCAAAGTGGTGGCGCTGGATTCGGCGAAGCAGGTGCACTATTTGCCGGCCATGATGAACGTGGAGGCGTGGTTTGGCTCGACCGAGGACTGTGTTCGGGCCGCGCTCACGGCGCGGTGGGAGGGAACATGCCCGTAACGTCTACTATTCTCTTGCGCGGCCGGAAGGTTGTGGGCGGCGTGGCCGAAGGCGAGGCGCTGGTAACTCGGGATACTGTTTCCGGATGGGGCGGCATCGATCCCATGACCGGCACGATCATCGAAACCCGCCATGAACTTCGCGGCCAAAGCTTCAAGGATAGAGTCCTGGTGTTTCCCGGCGCCAAAGGATCTTCGGGGTGGTCCGCCGCGTTTCATCTGGCGCGGCTGACGAACTCGGCGCCGAAGGCGATGATCTTCAACCAGATGACCACGAAAGTCGCGCTAGGCGCGGTGGTGATGAGAACGCCGTCGGTAACCGATCTCGATCGGGACCCCCTGACGGTGATCGAAACCGGCGACTGGGTGAAAGTGGACGGCGATTTAGGTTTGGTGGAGATTACAAAAAAGAAATAGGGAGACCGAATGGCCGAACAGAGCGTGGTGGATGTTTCCGAGATCGTCGAAAACCAGAAGCTGAGCCGGTTCTTAATCGGGCTGGTGGCGATTTCCTGGATCATCACTTTCTTCGACGGCCTCGACGCCAACCTGATCAGCTTCGCCGCACCCTACTTCCGCGCGGAATACCATCTCAGTACGGTTCAAATCGGCAACATCTTTGCGATGCACCAGCTCGGCACGCTAATGGGCGGGTTTCTGTTCGCCTACGTTGGCGACTTGGTGGGACGGAGGCCCACAGTGATCCTGGCGACGGCGGCCTTCGGCGTCCTCACCATGGGTTTCTACTTCGCGAGCAGCTACTGGTCCCTGTTCACGCTGCGATTCATCGACGGGTTTCCGCTGGGGGGGATGTTGCCGCTGGCATGGGCGCTCAATATCGAATTTGCGCCAAAGCGCTATCGCGCAACCATCGTGACCGTGATTATGATGGGTTACTCGCTGGGGACTGCTCTGGGCGGACCCGTGGCCAATCGGTTGATCCCGCAGTTCGGATGGAAATCGGTATTTATCTCGGGCGGCGGGGCGGCTCTGGCTAGTGCGGTAGTGTTGGTGGCGATGCTGCCGGAGTCGGTCCGGTTTCTTGCCAGCAAAGGAAAAGACGCGCGGCGCATCGTGGCGATCCTCCACCGCGTGGCGCCGGGGAGAGCGATCCCGCCGGGTGCGACATTCATCGTGGGCGATGAACCGGGCCGAAGCAAGGACTTCAAGCCGTCGCTGCTCTTTAAGGGCGAGCTGCGCCTGATCACGCCCCTGATCTGGATGGCGTATATCGCGAGTTCGTTCGCCGTATTCTTCATCGTGAATTGGACCCCGCTGGTGTTCGAAGCTTTGCATTACAGCCGCAGCGAAGCCGCCAACGCCGCGGCCCTAAATTCCTTGTTGGGCGCGCTGGGAGGGCTGCTGCTGATGCGCTTCACGGATCGGCTCGGCGCCAAGGCCATCACGGTAATGCCGGTGGCCACATTCATTCTGCTGCTGGTGGCCGGCCTGGGAGGTCTTAGCCATGATGCCTTTCGTACGACGGCCGCGGCGATCGGAGGATTTCTGATCGGCGGCCACTTCGGGATGCACAGCATCTGCGGAATCTTCTACCCCAGCGCCTACCGGGCCAACGGCGCCGGATGGGCCACCTCGATCGCCAAGATCGGCTCGATCACGGGACCCATGGTTGGAGGTTGGGTGCTGGCGACCACGCTTCCCGTGCGCAATATCTATGCGGTGCTGGCGGTGTGCCCGGCGATCTTCGCCATCTGCATTTACCTGGTTGGCCGGATGCATAGTTCCATCCTGGGCCGGGAAGCGCTGGCGAGCTCGACCGCGCCTGGGGCTGTGTTGGCGGGCAGCCAGAGCGCCGGTTAAGATTTTGGCGAAGTCTGGCTCAAGCCAGCCATGCCGGTGGTGTTCAGCCACTCGAGCATAGCCCTAACCGGCCTGCCTTCAACATTTGTGTTTGGACCGCCAAATGCCTTTAACACGGGTGAGGTTTGGAGGTAGAAAGATGAAACGAGTATCGATGTTCTTCAAGAGTCTGGCCCTGCCGGTATTGCTCGCCGGCGCACTAATGACCGTTCCGGCATTTGCCGCTGGTCGTGGGGGCGGCGGCCATGGCGGCGGAGGAGGGCACGGCAGTGCTGCGGGACACGCCAGCGCTGCGGGACGCGCCAGTGCTGCGGGACACGCCAGTGCTGGCCGAAGCTACTCTGGCGGTTCCGGAGGCCGAGGCTATTCCGGCGGTCGTAGCTACTCCGGCGGTCGTGCATTCGAAGGAGGACGCGCATACGGTCGCGATTATCGCGGCGGCGGGGCATATTTCGGATTCTACGGATCCCCGTATTATTCGTATGGCCCGGGCTATTACGCCAACCCAGGTTACTGCAATCCGTCGGGATACTATGATCAGTTTGGCAATTGGATTCCCTATCCCGGCTGCGTCGCCTACTAAACAGGACGCCGTTAGTGAATGCGCGAAGGCAGGCTACCACTCCCTCTGGTCGTGGCTCAGAAACCGTTACTGAGCCGTGGCCGAAGGGAGCGGTGGCGCAAGTATTTATGACGCTATGTTTAGTCGCCTACTAAAGGTTGAGATCCCTCAGCAGTCCGAGGCACAAGCCAGTGGGGGCGTCCTAACGCGCCGGCGCTTGAGGTCAATCGATTCGATTTGCGTGGCCCGGCTTTAGCAAGGCTCTGCTAAACTGAAGCCTATGAAAGGCCTGATGGGGCGCGTTCTCTCCACTAATCCGCGCACAACGGAGCGCCGCGGCGGCATTAGAGATTCACACGTCAGGGCAGCCGCGGCGCCCTGTGCGCTGATGGCTGCCGCATTTCTGGCAGCCGGCGGCGCCGCCACCGCCCAGACGCCGGATTGGTCGAAGACCAACGAAGAAACCATGCGCCACTACCAGGCGCTGGTGCGGATCGACTCGAGCGATCCGCCGGGCAATGAAACGAAGGTGGTGGAGTACGTCAAGAAGGTCCTGGAGGCCGAATCGATCCCGGTGATCGTCGCCGCCAAGGATCCGGCGCGGGCGAATCTGATCGCGCGGCTGAAAGGCAGCGGATCGAAAAAGCCGCTGCTCATCATGGGACATAGCGACACCGTGAAAGTGGACCCGGCCAAGTGGAGCTTCCCGCCTTTTAGCGCCACGCGGGAAGGCGGTTACGTTTATGGCCGAGGAACCATCGACGACAAGAGCGATCTTACCGCGGAGCTGATGACCATGCTGCTGCTAAAGCGGTTCAAGGCTCCGCTGGATCGGGACGTCATCTTTGTGTCGGAAGCGGGAGAAGAAGCGACGACCGGCGTCGGCATCGAGTACCTGGTGAACGAGCGTTGGAACGACATCGAAGCCGAGACCTGTCTTGCCGAAACAGGCGGCGTGAAGCGGCGCAATGGCCAGGCGGTTTACGCCGTGGTGGAGACCACCGAAAAGCAGCCCAAGGGCGCGAAGCTGGTGGCGAGAGGGCCTTCGGGGCACGGCTCGCGCCCGATGCGCTCGAATGCCGTGGTGCATCTAGCCAGCGCGGTGGAGAAACTCGCCCTGTGGGATCCGCCGATGCGGCTCAATGACACTACGCGGACGTATTTCGAGAAACTTGCCACGGTCACCAGTCCGGAGGAAGCGGCGCGCTACCAAGGGCTGCTGGATCCGCGGAAGGCGCCGGCAATTCGGGAGTATCTGGCGGAGCATGAGCCGCTGGCCTATTCGATGCTGCATACCTCGATTTCGCCCAATATTTTTCAGGCCGGCTATCAGGTCAACGTGATTCCATCGGAGGCGACGGCCACGCTGGATATACGCGCGCTTCCGGGCGAGGATATCGCCGCGTTCTACGACTTGATGCGCAAGGTGATCGACGATCCGGCGGTGGAAATTATTCCGGACGCGGCCAACGCCCGCCCGGCGTCGGCACCGTCGCGTATCGATTCCGACGCCTTCCACGCGCTCGAAGCGGCGTATAGCAAGATCTACGGCGTATCGACGCTGCCATTCATGCAGACCAGCGCGACCGACATGGCCTTCCTTCGGGCCAAGGGCGTGCAGTGTTACGGGGTCGGGCCCATGGTGGATGAAGAGGACGCCGCCAAAGGTTTCGGCGCGCATAGCGATCAGGAGCGGCTGCTCGAAGAGTCGCTGTACAAGCACGTGCAGTTCTTCTGGGAAGCGGTGACCTCCATCGCTGGTAAATAGCCGCCTTCCGCCGGATGCGCCGGTTAGTCAGCGCCAGTAGAGTCCACGTCACAGCAACCGGAACGTTACTTCGATCTGCGCCTGGACCGGCACCGGCACTCCGTCCTTCGTGCCCGGCTGGAATTTCCACTGCGATACCGCTTCGATGGCCTTTTCGTCCAAGCCCAAACCCAGCGGGCGAATCACCTTGATGTTCGTCGGCGTGCCGGTCGCATCGATGATCACCGATACCATCACGGAGCCTTGCCACTTCGCCTGGCGCGCCTCTTCAGTGTATTGCGGCTCGGGATGGTAGGTCGGAATCGGGTTGGTGACGCCCCCTCCAGGGCGATATACTCCGGCGGTGGTTACTGTCCCAGCAGGCCCGGTTACCGTCATGGTCTGAGCCGGCGCAGACACCGGACCGATGCGCAGCGTAAGGTCGGCGGGCCCCCCGACGATGAAGGTGAGGAAGCTCGCCTTCAGGTGGCTGTCGAATCCCCGCACCGCCGCCTGCACTTTAGCTCGGTCGTCTTGGGAAATGGTGTCGCCTTCCTTAACGGGTAGGAGCGAGCGGATCTGCTGCTCGGCTTCCGGAGTAATCCCGTTAAACTCGATGGCCCGCAATGGCATAGCGGGCTGTGCGTTGGTGGACGTGAAAGTCACCGCGTTCGGAGTGCCAGCAGGCGCCGGCCCACCGCTGCGCGCGCCACCGGCCCCTCCTCCTTTCGTGCCAATAGCCACGCCCCGCCCCACGCCTCCCCCGATGCCGCCGCCCACTCCACCGCCGATGCCCCCACCGAGACCTTGCCCCGCCACGGCCGGCAAGCCTCCGGCAAACCGGATCGTGATCAACGCCTGCGCGGGTCCCGGCTGGTAGTGCCACTCGAAGACGCTGGTCAGCGCCGCCTTGCGCAGCTCCTCCGGACCGCTCACCACGCGAGCGTCGCTCACCTCGCCCTTGGCGTCGAGTGTCGCCTGCACCGTCACCGTGCCAGTGGCCGTCGTACCCGCCGGCGCACGAACCGGCGCGCGATGCAGCAGCGTCGCGCCCGCATCCACCGTGATTCCCGTGCTATCCGGAGCCGTCTGCGCCTGGCCCACGAACGGAAACATCCATATCGCCGCGCACGCGGCAATCGACACAGCCGAACAAACAGCCGTCACTCCGGCCACCATTCTGGAACGGGACATATTGACCTCTTTCATTACCGCGGCCACTCGCGCCGCAAGATGACGTTTTCTCAAAAACAACGGCGCGGGCGCCAGATCCGGATACAGCTTGTGCCCCGCCACGGCCACAAGCGCATCCAGGTAACTCTCGCGATTCTGAAGCAAGCCCACCGCTTCCCGATCCACCACCTGTTCTCTCGCGAGCTGAATCCGGCTTAGCACGAACCAGATCGCCGGATGAAACCACAGCAGGCTGCGCACCAACGCCTCCGCCAATACGAATAGCCAGTCGCCGCGACGCACATGAATCAGCTCATGGCACGCGATGGCTTCCCGGAATTTGTAGGGCAGCTCCAGCACGCGCTCCGGCAGCAGGATCGACGGCTGCCGCCATCCATACGTCACCGGACCGGGCACCGAATCGCTGGCGTACCAGCGTACGATCGGCGACGAGAACGGCACGGGAGCCGGCAGCGTCCGGGCTTGCCTGCGATACCGGCGCAGGCGCAGGAATCCGGCCGCGATCCAGAGCAGCCTCGTCCCCGCGCCTAGGGCGATCAGCGCCAGCCAGTACTCCGAGCGCCAATGCCACCGCCAAGGCGCGGCTTGGAGAGCGGCTGCCGGCGCAGCCACGGTCGCTCCCGCGTTCACCGTCACCGCATCCACCTGCACCGGCGGCGTGTTCCATGGCTCGATCGCCGGCAGCAGCAGCAACACCAGCAGCAGTCCCTGCCACATCTGCAAGCGCGCCTTCGAATGGGTCAACGCCAGCGCAGCCAGCGCAGCCGCCGCGGTCAGTACGACTACCTGCTCGCTCCAAGGAATCAGCGTGGTCAGCAGTCTCATAAACCTAGTTCTCCGTCGGCGATTTTTCGAGATGGTCGATCACCACCACGTCGATGGCGAGTTTTTTCGCGACCAGTTTCAGCCCGAGTTGCTCTTCGAACGCGACGAACACATTCGGGGCGCGCTCGCTCTGGGCATCAGGAGGAACCGCCGCATTCGGCGCCGAGAAGGTCAGGTTGAAGTCGTACTTTCCGGTCAACCCTGTCTGGTCGTTCACGGGCTCCTTCAAGAGGCGCCCAAGGCTTCTGAGCAACGCCGAAAGTGGCTGTCCCCGTGCTGAAATGCGCGTGCCTACGGGAGTGCTGAACGTCCCCATCAAAACGTGGCCGGGCGGTAACTCAGGCAATCCGTCCTTGTCCTTCCCTGCCTTGGGAGGGCCATCGGCAGGGTTCCAGGCTGTGGTGGCAGGATCCGTTTCCTTCAGTTTGGGCCCGTTCTTCGCGATCACCAACTCGTATCCCGCGAACTGCCTGGTTTCGTGATGGACCTTCAAGCCGAACCGCTCTGCCAGAAGATTCTGAAACATCACGTTGAACTGCTCTTTCGTGGCTCCGGGGGCGATCGTCGCGTCAATATCGTAGGCCTCGCTTCCCAGCCAACCCGGACCCGAAATCTGATCCTGCTCCAGACCGTAAGCGAACATCAGCAGGTTCCGCATCGGCATGCTCTCCAGATGAAGACGCTCCGGGTCAAACGGGCTCCCCGGACCGCCGCCTCCTTGGGGCCGGGCATTGGGTCGATTCGAAGGCCTCACGGACGCTACCTCAAAGGTGAGCTTGCTTGGGGCAGCCTGCCCGAAGGCGATGCCGCAAGCCACAACCGAAATGCAGATGAGCGCGGTACGCATGGTCTTAATTCGCGAGAGTGAAATTCACATCAATCGTGGTCACCACGGTCACTGGATTCCCGTTCAGCAGCGTCGGCTGGTACACCCACTCCTTTACCGCATCCATCGCGGCTTGAACCAGCAAAGGAGAAGCGGCACTCACCACTTGCAGATTCTGCACGGCCCCATCCGTGCCGATGATCGCTTGCAGTGTCACCGTTCCTTGTATCCGAGCGCTCTTCGCGATGGGCGGATACACCGGTTGGGGCTTGCTGATCAGCTTCTGGGATTGAACACCTGGGGATATCCGCTGCGCTCCATCCGGCAGTTTATCCGCCGGCGTAGCCAGCCCCACAAACGCCGCTCCCGGCGCGCGCACCTGAAGGTGATACTCGGCGCCGCCCTGCGCGACGCTCGTAGTGTAACTGAAGCTCATGTGGATGTCGTAGGCCGATACCACGCCGCTGAGTTTTGACAGGTCGGATGGAGTGACCACATCGCCCTCGCGAACCTGCAGGCGGCTCCGCAATTCCTGCTCGGCTTCCGCGCTGACACCCGAAAACTGGATCGACTTGATCGTGCCGGTCTGCGCAAGAGGGGCGGGAGGTGGCGGAGGAGGTGGTGGTGGAGGAGCCGGCCCGCGGGCGCCGCCACCGGAAGGGAGCTGAACTGTGACGGCTGTTCTGCCCCCGGGCACGGGCACGGCCGGCGCCTGCGGCCCGCCCGCAAACCGGATCGTGATCATCGCCTGCGAGGGGCCCGGCTGGTAGTGCCACTGTAAGATGCTGGTCAGCGTTTCCTTGCGCAACTCATCCGGACCGCTCAGCACGCGAGCGTCGCTCACCTCGCCCTTGGCGTCAAGCGTCGCCTGCACCGTCACCGTGCCGGCAAGCGTCGAACCCACCGGAGCGCGAACCGGCGCGCGATGCAGCAGCGTCGCTCCCGCCTCCACCGTGATGCCCGGACCGTCCGGCGCGGTTTGCGCCTGGCCCACGAACGGAAACATCCACATCGCCGCGCAGGCGGCAATCAAGACAGCGGAACAAACGGCCGCAACTCCGGCCACGATTCTGGAACGAGACATGTTGACCTCCCTCACTACCGCGGCTATTCTCGCCGCAAGATGACGTTTTCTCAAAAACAACGGCGCGGGCGTCAGGTCCGGATACAACCTGTGCCCGGCCACGGCCACCAGCGCATTCAGGTAGCTTTCGCGATTCTGGAGCAAACTCACCGCCTCCCGATCCACTGCTTGCTCCCTGGCCAGCTGAATCCGGCTCAGCACGAACCAGATGGCGGGATGAAACCACAGCAGGCTGCGCACGACTGCCTCCGCCAGTACAAACAACCAATCGCCGCGCCTGACGTGAATCAGCTCATGGCATTCGATGGCTTCGCGCAAATCGGCCGGCAACGCCAGCACTCTCGCCGGAAGCAGAATTACCGGCCGCCGCCATCCATACGTCACCGGACCTGGAACCGAGTCGCTGGCGAACCAACGCGCCGCGTCCAAGGTGAACGGTAGCGGAGGTTTGGCGAGCGGCCTGGCCTGCTGGCGATACCGCCGCAGCCTCAGGAATCCCGCCGCCACCCACAGCAGCCGCAGCACCGCCCCGGCCGCGATCGCCCACAGCCAGTATTCCGGCCGCCAGTGCGCCCTCGGGAGCGCGGCCAAGGGCGAAGCCGCAGTCACGCCAGAGCTCGCCGCGGCCGAGTCCACTTCCACCGGAGGCGTGTTCCAGGGCTCGATCGCCGGCAGCGGCAGCAACACAACCAGCAGTCCCTGCCACATTCGTAAGCGCGCCTTGGCATGCGCCAGCGTCAGCGCCGCCAAGGCCGCCGCCGCGGTGAGCACGAATACCTGCTCGCTCCAAGTGATCAGTATCGTCAACATCTAGTTCTCCGAGGGCCTCTCCACATGATCGATGACGAAGAATTCGCCAGTCCCCTTGGCGCCTTCGAGTTTCAATCCGAGTTGTTCTTGCATCGCGGTGAAGATCGATGGGCCAGCGATCGGGTCATCGCCCTGAATGGGAGGAGTTGGAGGACCCGCGTAGCCTAGCAGGCGACCGCCAGGCATGAATGCGGGCGTGGCTTCGTCGGGCGCAAATTCCATATGGACATCGAACATCCCCACAATCCCGGTCTTGTTGACGATCGGACGGTCCAACGCGCGATCGAGTGCTTTGGAAAAATCATCGAGAGTTATCCCATGAAAGTCCGCCGTCACCGGGCGTCCCGGGGCTCTTCGGAGACCTATGGTCCCACTGTTGGCACAGGTGCTCGCGCTAGCAGCTCTGATATCCGCCGGCGTTAGACCAGCCGGGGGTTTCAAGGGGTCGGAGGGGGTACAACTTCCCTCCTTGAGCGGCTGAAGTTTGAAGCCGCTCTTTGCGACGGTCAACACATAGACCGGAATCTCTTTGGTCTCACGACGCATCTTCAACTTGAACCGGTCCTCGAGAAGAGCCTGTAGCATGGGCCCCTGCATCATTTGTGCGCTGGGGTTCCCTTCCGCCTTCGCCTCGATATCGTAGCCGTCGGACCTGATCCAGGCCGGTCCTCCTCCCTCAATCGGAAACCGAAAGCCAACGCCGTAGGCGATCTGGGCAAGCGCATTTACGGTCATGCATATAACGTGCAGCCTTCCCGGAGTCACGCTGAGGCCGCCCCTCCTGCCAGCACCTGGAAGGGCTGGCTCACACGGCCTGATCGACGCCACTTCGAATTTCGGCGTGAACGCGGACGCGGTTTGCGCCCAGATGGGGGGCGCATTCAGCACACCAAGTGCGATCGGCGCCGCGAGGCCTGCGATCCCGGAGACTGCCAAGGTCACTCTCTTGGCGAAGTTCATGCTCGCACCATTGGGGTTTTCCTGGTTGCTTACGGCGATCCTCATCGGCTCTCTCCCTTCTTGCGAGTGTCCCGGATGGTCTTGCGGATCTCCTCCAGATCCTTCTCCGTCAGATGCTGGTCCTCCACCAGATGCAGCAGCAGCGGCTCGGCCGACCCGTTGAACACCCGGTTCACGAACTCCCGCACCATCGAGCCGAGTACCTGCTTCTGCGGCTGCGCGGGAGTGTAGACGTACGCCCGCTCCTCCTGCCGCTTCTTGAGAAACCCCTTTGTCTCCAGGATCTTCATCATGGTCATCACGGTGGTATAGGCGATGTGCCGCTTCTGGAGCAGTGTCTCGTACACCTGCCGCACCGTGGCCGATTCCAGCCGCCAGACCACCTTCATGATTTCCAGTTCCTGCCCCGTGAGGGAACCCTTCGATTGACGCATACTAATCTTTTAGTACTAATCTGCGCCGTTGTCAATAGGCTGGGCGAAACTATTTTTGGGCGGCCAGGCGCGGGCGAGCTTCTCAGAACCCGATCCGGCGTTTCGGAGGCTCGGGGGCCGGCTCAAGCAGTCCTTGGATGCATTCGTAGAGCTGTTGGATGTGCGCGCTGTGCTGGTGTTGAGTGCGCTCCACGTCCTCCAGCTTTCGAGCCAAATCCTTGTTCGTGGCCAGGTAGTCTCGCAACCGAACGAACGCCCGGATGATCAGAATATTCAATTGGACGGCCCGTTTACTCTTGAGAACGGACGACAGCATCGCCACGCCGTGCTCAGTGAAGGCGTACGGCGGGCGGCGGCGTCCGCCACGGCCTGCCTTTGAGGTCACAGATTGTGACCTCAAAGATGCATCCTCCTCGGGGGTGAGCTGGAACATGAAATCCCTCGGGAATCGGTCGAGATTTCGTCGTACCGCTTGATTGAGAACCTTCGTCGCAACCTGATACAGGCGGGCAAGGTCGGTGTCGAGCATAACCTTGTGACCTCGTACAAGGTAAATCTTGCGTTCGATGAGTTCAGCCGGGATTAGCTTAACCGCGGTCGCTGAATTCGCCATCGGTCTAATCCACCCACACCGTAACGCCCGCCTGGCTCGGCGACGTCCCGACCGTGACCACCACGCTCAGGGCTCCGGTGGGCAGGTAGCCCGACGGCACCTGCGTGTTGATCTGGAACAACCCCGGATAGTTCGCTACCGGACCCGCGTACAACACCTGGGCGTTGTACCCGTCCAGCATCACGCTCACCGCATCGCCCGAAATTCCCAGCCCGGTTCCATACAGCGAGATCACCGACCCTCGCGCTGCGGCATTGCCCGCCGAGTTGATCGATCCGTCCTGGTTGTTCGCCGCGGCTTCGCCCTCCGCATCCGCGAACAGCGCTGGAGCCGCGTCCACCACCGCCACCGGAATCGTCGCGATCACCGTGTTCTGGTAAATGATCTCGATCGGCACGCTCCCCAGTCCCACGATTGCCGCCGGAGCGACCACCAGAATGCCGCTGGTATCGGCCGAAAGGATGCGCGCCGGATTAGGGCCGAATGCGATGGCCGAGTCCGGAATCTGCGCGGGGCTGATTCCGGTGCCGCCGATCCACAGCAGCATGCCCGCCGCCACCGGCCCCGGAGCCAGACTCGCGGCATTGACTATGGTGACGTTGCCCGGAACCGGGGTGCCCGAGGGGGGTTGCGTACCGGCGGGTGGCGCAGGCGGTGGCGTCAGGTCCCGCACGCGATTATTGTCCAGATCCGCTACCGCCACTACACCGCTCGCGTTCACGGCCACATCCCAGGGAAAGCCGAGCTGCGCCGCCGCGGCGTTGCCGCCGTCTCCCGAAAATCCGGCCGAGCCTGTGCCCGCGATCACCGTTACTCCTCCGTTCGTCCCGACCTCCAGCACCTGTTGCAAGCCCGTATCGGCGACATATACGTTGCCGTTGCTGTCCACTGCCACACCTCGGGGAATGTTCCAACCGGCGCCAATGCTCGTCACCGTGCCGGACGGCGAGCGCCGGCTGACGCGCGCCGCTCCCGCTTCGGTGTAGTACAAATTGCCCTGCGAATCGAGCGCCAGCCCGCGCGGCGACGACAACCCCGTCATCAGCGTCGCCGGAACACCGTTGCTTCCCGCCGTCAGAATCTTCCCCGCGCCCGCGTCCGCGATGTACAGATTACCCGATCCATCCGGAATCGCATACACCGGCGAAAGCAGCCCCAGGTTGGTCGCCGCGGCGATCTTTCCGTCCGGCGTCACGCGTCGCACCCGCTGATTTCCGGTATCGGCGATGTACAGGTTCCCAGCGCCATCCACCGTTACCGAAGACGGCCCGCTCAACTGCGCCTGCACCGCCAGCCCCCCGTCTCCCGAGTTGCCCGCCGCGCCCGTTCCCGCCACCGTGGTAATGGTTCCATCCGCGCCCACGCGGCGGATGCGATTGTTGTCGCGATCGGCGATGTACAGGTTGCCCGCGGCGTCCATCGAAACCCCCGCCGGATGATTCAGCCTCGCCTGCACGGCCGGACCGTTATCGCCGTGCGCCATGTTTCCGCCGCCTGCCACCGTGGTTCCCACGCCCTTCGCGCCCACCACTGCGACTGCATTATTGGCGGTGGACGCATACACGCCCACGCCGATCGAAAAGGATACATCCACTGCCGCCACCGCGAACCTCGACGGCGAGCCGGTTACCGGAATCACTGCGATGTCGCCCGCCGAAGTATCGGCTATGTACAGCGTTCCCAGCCCGTCGAACGCCAGGCCTGTGGGAGTGGCCGCGCGCGCAAACGAGGAGATCAGGCCGCGCACCACCTTGCGCACTAGGTGATTCCCGCTATCCGCGATATACAAAGCCCCTCGGCTGTCGAACGCCAGGCCCGCGGGACGATTCAGTTGCGCCGCGATCGCCGGCCCGTTGTCGCCGGAGGCTCCCGCGACCCCGGTGCCCGCCACCGTTGTGAGCGATCCGTCCACTGCCATCTTGTACACCCTCTGTCCGCCGAAATCCGAGATGTACAGATTCCCGTAGCCGTCGAACGCCAGATTGCGCGGCGCGGACAGCGCCAGCATCGCCGCCGGACTTCCCTCGTTTAGGCCTCCCGCCGGAAGCGGCCCGCCTCCCGCGACGGTCGTGATGGTTCCGTCCGGACCAACCCTGCGCACACGCGCGTTTCCCAGGTCCGCGATGTACAGGTAGCCTTGCCCGTCCAGAGCCAGACCGTAAGGGGAATTGAGTTGCGCCTGGGCGGCCGGGCCGCCGTCCCCCGAAAAGCCCCGGATTCCCGTGCCCGCCAGCGTCTGGATCACGCCGTTCGACGCCACCTTCCGCACGCGGTGATCCCCCGCGTCGGCGACGTACAGGTTGCCCGAGCCATCCGCCAGCACCCCTTCGGGTTGGATCAGAATGGCGCTGGTGGCCGAGCCGCCATCTCCCACCCAGCCGCTTCCAGCGACCGTGTCGATGGTGTAGTTCCCCGCGCCGGATGCGGCCGCCGAGGCTATATACATATAGGCAAAGAGTGAACGCATATGAGTGCTAAATAGACTTACTTGTACTCTGTGGTATTCCCACCGGAAAGCTCTCATCCTTGGGCGATGAGAGTCTTGTGAGAACGTCTACTTAGAAATTCTCTATTCCTTCTCTTCGCTGCCAGCCTTGCACCTCTGAGCTTCAGCCAACCCGTCCTTCACCTGAAAACCCGTCAGATCCAGGCCGACCCCTCCAATGCGGTCGCGCGGATCGACACTCCGGTCCACTTCCGCTCGGGCCATCTGATCTTGCAGTTCAGCCAGCCCCCTTCGGCGGAGACCATTGCTTCGCTCCAGGCTCGTGGCGTCACGGTGCTGCATGGCATTCCCGATAACGGCTTGCTGGTGACCCTCAATCGCCCCGCATCGCTGGAAGGATTGGGCGCGATTTATGCCGCCCTTCTGGATGCCTCCGACAAAGTGAGTCCGATGATTACGCCGCATTCTTTTGAAAAATGGGACGGCTATTATCTGGTCGAGTTCCATCCCGACGTTGACATGGGCGAAGCCCGCGCCACGATCCTCGGATTAGGCGTCGAGCTGAAGGAGAATCCCGACCTTGCCCCCACTCACCTCATGATTCATGTGAGCAATGTTCGGGAAACCTTCGCGACCCTCTCGCGCATCGCCGCTCAGGACGAGACCAACTACATCTTTCCGGCTTCGCCCGCGCTCATCAAAGGCGAACCCTCGCGAGCCTACGCCGCTCCTCTCACCACCAGCGGCGAGGTGACGCAGTCTATTCCCACCTACGGGAACGGATGGGCTGGCCCCGGCCATGGCGCGGCAACCCTTCACTACGTCTTCAGCCAGTTGACTGGACAGCTCCCCGCCAGCCAGATCGAGGCTGCGATTCAGCAGGCCATGGCGCAATGGGCCCAGGTCGCGCAAGTCACCTGGGAGCAGGGAACCAATCCCGCCGGGGCTGAAACCGTAAACATCTTTTTCGCAACCGGAGCGCACGGCGACGGATATCCCTTCGGTGGCCCCGGCGGCATCCTGGCGCACACCTTCTATCCCGCGCCCCCCAATCCCGAGCCGATCGCCGGCGACACGCACTTCAACGACGCCGACACCTGGAACATCGGAGCCAACACCGATGTCTTCAGCGTGGCCCTTCATGAACTCGGTCATTCCCTCGGCCTGGGCCACTCCGACGATCCCACCGACGTCATGTACCCGTATTACAAGATGGTGACCACGTTGAACTCCGGCGATATCGCCGCCATCCAAACCCTGTATGCTTCCGGGCCGGCCGCGCCTCCCGTGACAACACCGCCGCCGGTGACTCCGCCGTCGTTACCGACACCGCCCCCAACACCCACTCCGACACCCAAACCAACACCCACGCCCACACCGACGCCCGGCGGCACGGACACCACTCCTCCCACGCTCACCATCCTGTCGCCCGGCGGCAGTTCGGTCTTCACCACCCTGGCTGCGCTGACCTTCACTGGGACGGCATCCGATAACGTCGCCGTCGCCCGCGTCACCTGGACCACCAATACCGGATCTTCCGGAACGGCCACGGGCACAACCAGTTGGTCCGCGTCGATCCCGCTGCTGGTCGGATCGAATCAGTTGATCGTCACCGCCACCGACACTTCCGGCAACACCGCCTGGCGCAGTGTGGTCGTCAGCCGGCATTGAGAGACCGTAGAAACCTGTCGCGGCGGCGCGGGGCTACTCGTCCGAATACCACGTCCGCCATTTTCGCTGGTCCCCGAACAGGCGGATCAGCAGCATTCCGGCGATGAAGCCGCCGACGTGCGCGAACCAGGCCACGCCGCCGCCGGTGTAATCGGTCGCGGCCAGCGAGGCGAATCCGCTGAAAAATTGAATGGCGAACCAGTACAGCAGGAGAAACGCCGCAGGGATGTCCAACGTCGTGAAAAAGATCAGCCAGAAGAGGCTCCGGATGTGCGAGCGCGGAAAGCGAATCAGGTACGCGCCCATGATTCCGGCGATGGCGCCGCTGGCTCCGATGGTAGGGAGGTGCGAATAGGGATTCGAGATGATTTGCACGATGCCCGCCACCACGCCGCACACCAGGTACAGAATCAGAAACCGCGTTCCTCCAATCAAGTCCTCGACGTTGCGCCCGAATACCCACAGGAACAGCATGTTGCCCAGAATATGCAGCCATCCCCCGTGCAGAAACATAGACGTCACCAGCGAAGCCACGTTCAGACGATCCGGAACGATGCCCCATTGCGTGACAAAGTCGTTCAAAGCGCGGGGCGGGAGCGACACCTGGTACAGGAAGATCGCGACGTTCAGCGCGATCAGCCCCGCCGTGACTTTAGCTGTGGAATAGACGCGCTCGGAGGAGCGCAGAGGAATAAGAATCATGCGTGCCTGCGCTATCGCGCGCGAGGGCGGCCCTTCAGCACAGCATACCAAAGCTTAGCGCTTGACATTCACAATAGTTCGCTCCAGCGCGGAGTCTTCCTTCACTGCGCTGATCGCTCGCGCGAGGAGTGCCCTCACGGCTTCCCCGAACCGCCCCAGTGCCATTCAAACCGGCTCTTGAGCACGATTCCGGGGCCGTTGCCCGCCAAATCGAACCCAACTCCAAGGTTGACCATAAATTTCGGACGCGCCTGCCAATCGCCGCCCACGAAGAGCTGATGCACTTCCGGCTGCGCGCGCGGAGGAACATTGATGCTCTCGATTTCGCCGTAGTATTCGAGCGACGGCGAAAACACCGGGCGCTTCCAGCGCAGCAGCACGGCCGGCTCGAAGTTCCACCCGCGCCTTGTTCCTGGACCGTGCAGCGCGCGCTCGAACACCGGATTGAACACCACCTCCCATCGCGAAAACTCGCGGTCGAGGATCGGCCGCAGTTCCGCGCGGCGGGAGTTCTCCTCGTAGCGCGTGTTCTGGAACGAGAACTCCGCGACGAAGCCGACCTTCACCGGCAGACGCCATGACTCCGGGGCGTAGAAATGCGGCAGAATCCGCCAGCCCGCGTATTGCGGAGTCTGTCCGGGCTCCCAGGCGTTCAGGAACATGAAGCCCAGAGCGAACTGCGGCGACAACCCCACGGTCGGCTCCAGCGTCAGATGGGTCTGGTTGCGCATCGGAAGCAGTGTTCCCTCAGGCGTATTGGCTCCCTCGGGATCGAAGTTCAGATGCGCTTCCAGGCTGTACTCGCGCCAATCCATCGGCTCGTATTCGTAGACGTGGATTTCGAAGGGATCCTGGGCCAGGGCCGCGCCGCCGCACACCAGCGTCAGCAGGAGGAGGGATCGCAAAGACCGCTTCCCCGAGCCGCGACTACTGCTTCACCGGAGGCATCTCGTACAGGTAGATGGAGTGCTTCTGCCGGCCTTCGGCTTGCACTACCTGGGATGGCTTCCATCCCGGCACGGCATAATCGTGGGAGACGACGCGCGCGCCCGGCTTGAGGAACTTTTCCAAGCGAGGCCGCAACTCCTCGTTGAGCGATGTGGCGAGATAAATCGTCACCACGTCGGCGCCGGTCAGGTCAGCCTGAAGCAGATCGCCTTGAATCACCCGCGCCTTGTCGGCGACGCCGGCCTTCTTGATGCGCGACCGGGCTTCCGCGACGATCTTAGGTGAGATCTCGATGCCGATGGCCTTGGCTTTGAACCTCTGCACGGCCGCGATCAGAATCCGGCCGTCTCCGCAGCCCAGATCGTAGACCGTTTCGCCCGGCCGGATACTGGCCAACTCCAGCATTCGGTCGACCACCCGCGTAGGGGAATTGACGTAGGGGGCCAGCTTGTTTACATACTTAGGATCTTGCGCCAGCGCAGGCAGCACGGCCAGGATGGCGACAAGCGTAATCGGCCAGCGGATCGCCGAGGATTCACTGGGAGGATACTGGATTCGTATTCCGCCCATGCTTTGATTTTACAATACGCGAGACCATCTCAGTGACGGCAAACCACAGGTCGCGCGGACGGCTGATGGTGTACTCGGTTCCGCGGAATAATTTCACCGCGTGGCTGACCGTGTCCTTCCAGGGCATGTCCAGTGGATAGAGGTTGTAATTGACGTAAAAGACCGGAAAGTCCACGTCGGTGAGAAACGGTTTGATCTGGTCCTCCGGCATCGCGTCGTCCAGCATGATCTTGGGACCCGCGAAGATCACCGCGTCCGGATGGTCGCCGCCGGCGACGACTTCTTTCTTGATCAGATCCGTGAGGAAGTCGATCTCGCCGTGCTTCTGCGCCAGGCGTTTGACGTCCACGGTCCCAAGCTTGATCTTGTGAACCGCCTCGCCCAGGGCCGGGAAATCGATTTTGTCCCCGCTGGATTGACGGTAGAGAACGCGTTGCTCCTGAATATTGAACGCCACCAGCGAGAACTTGCCGAATTGAGGCTCGCGGGCGATGCGCCGCAGCATGGTCACCAGAGCCATTGTGTCGCTGGGGCGCATCGCGGCCGCATCCGAAAATTGCGGCGCGAAATTCACCAGAACCTTGATGTTCAGGGGCGGCGAAGCCTGGGTCCGCTGCACCGGCGGTTCCTCGGCGAACTGCTCCGGCGCCACTCGCTCTACCGTGCCTGGAGCCAAGCCCAGCTCCACCTGCTTGTCCTTGGGCGGCAGCGCCGCTTCCGAGTCCCAGTAAAAGGAGCAAACGCGCTCGCTGCGGTCGCGCATCAACCAATCCACGTGATAGCTGCCCTCGCCCAGATCCACCATGCCTCGCAGGTTGGCGTCGCCCTTGGCATCGTCGGCGATCTCCGGCACATGGATATGCTGCACGAAATAGCTGGGGTTATCTTTGTGGCTGTCCGGAACCACGCGAAACAGAATCGTGAGCTGGTTCTCGCTCCCCGAAAGTTCGTTCATCGGCACGCTCACGTCGAATCCGCCGTGAAAGCGAAGATCGAAGCCAAGCTCCGGTTTATTGGGCGTCACGGTGCACACCAGGTCCTTGCGGACCTCGCGGGCTTCCAAAACCGCCATGTCGGTGGCGTTGATGCGCGGCGCATTCCCCATTGGCGCTTGCGCCGTCAATCCCAATGGGCACAACAGAATAGCCGCGCTCTTGAAGAACTTGCGTAAGACCGGGCGCGCCGCGCCGTTGGCGCCCTGCCAAGGCGTCAGCCCGCGAATTGGAGTCTCTGCGCTCACGGCCTCCACTCACCCATCGGAAGAGTACGTATTCAGTATTATGAGACAATCTGAAAAATCTTCAATACCCTGGACGGTTTATGTTCCTAAAAAAGGGGAGCGAAGAAGCCCGGCGAGTGTTTCTCCGGATAACTCGCCCGCGCAACGGAGCGCTCAAATACCGGCAGGAGAGCCGAGCCCGCCCTGTGCGGGCTATTAGCGGCTACCGCCCCCATTCGCTCAACTGCTGGAGCACTTGCTGGGCCGCCTTTTGTCCGGCGCTCTTCTTCGACAGGCCCTGCGCCTGGCTGACCCAGTCCTTGCCCAAACGGACCTCCACGGTAAACGTCTTAGAGTGCTCCGGTCCGTCCTCATCCACGACCACGTAACGGGGTGCGGGCAATTTCAGCGCCTGGGCCATCTCCTGGAGCGCGCTCTTGTGGTCGGTGACGGCGGCATCCAAACCCTCCTCGGCGGCCTGCATTCCGCCCACCACCCGGTCTTCGATAAACCCCCGGGCGGCTTCCAGCCCCGCGTCCAGGTACAGCGCCGCGATCAGCGCCTCCACCGCGTCGGAAAGGAGCGCCTTTTTGTTGCGTCCGCCGCTCATCTCCTCGCCGCGGCCCAAATACAAGAATTCGCCCAATCCCAGCTCTTGCGCCACTTCGTGCAAGCGAACCGCGCTCACCAGGTGCGCCTTGAGTTTGGAAAGACGGCCCTCGGGATAGCCTGGATTGTGGCGAACCAGATACTCGCTGACCGCGAACCCCAAGATGGCGTCGCCCAGGAATTCGAGCTGCTCGTTATCTCCCGCGGGCGGTCCGATCGAAGGCTGTTCGTAGATGTGCGAGGTATGCGTCAGGGCCTTCTCCAGCAATCCCCGGTCGTGGAACGAGTGCCCTAGTTTTCGCTCGAGAACTCCCAGATCTACACCCACAGATCTACACCCATGAGATAAGCCGAGTCCCCCTAGCCGCCCGGTGGTGAATCCGCAGCCCTTGGTCTCACTGGTGTTTTTTCAGCGACGCCGCTACTTGGCGCCTTTGAGACCCCTCTCCGCCCGGGCCTCCTCCTGATCCGCGAACGCCTTCACCCTCGGATCTAGCGTGGGCATGGCCAGCACTTTCTTGAGAATCGCTTGAGCTTCGGCGAACTTGCTGTTCTCGTTGTAGGCGTTCCCGAGCCGCACCATCATCACCGAATCCGGTGTGGACGCCCCGTCCACGGCGAGCTTGAATTCGGATGCCGCCACGTCCCATTTCACGCGAGCCGAGGCGATCAGACCAAGGTCCCGGTGGGCCTCCGAGGTTTTGTCCTTCTTGAAGGTTTCCCAGTCGGCGTCCGAAATCTTCACGCCTTCCGGCCTGGCGAGCGCGGGGATCATGTCCAGGGCTTGCTTGACGTACTTTTCCGCCTTGCCCAGGTCCTCTTCCTTGGTAAGGGAGTTCTTCTGCGTGTGCTGCGCCAGCTCGCCCGCCACCAGCAGCATGGCGTTCATGGCGGTCCCCGCCTTGGGATCGGCTTCGATGGAAAGGTCGCCGTAAGTGACCGCCTTGACGTAGTCCTGTTTCTGATCCGCGGCTTCGGCGGCTTCGTAGAGCGCCGCGCCCTTGAAGGTGGTGTCCGCGAAATTGGTGATCAGGCTCTCAACCGCTGCGATCCTCTCGTCCGGGGTCTTGGCATCGGAAATCTTCTTGATCGCGGCGGCTTCCTTCGCCGAAACCGTCTTGCCCTTGGGTACGACCACTGTGGGTGGCTGCTTGGCCGTATCTTGGGCCAAAAGGCCTGGCGCCACCAGCAAGGCTGCCGCGCTGGCTAGCCCCATGATCACCGCATATGCTTTCATTTTCATCCTGAACTCCTTGCCCTCATTTCTTATCTTTAGCTGCCTGATTGAGGCTGTCTTCCGCCAGCTTGCGCACCTGGTCCGGCACACCCGCGACGGCCAAAACCGCTTTATAGAATCCCTGCGCCTGCTCGCGCCCGCCTTGCATGTTATCCGACAGCCTTCCCAGGTACAGCAGGCTCCACGACTTGGTGACCGGATCGGGATCCAACTCCAGAACCTTATGGTACAAGCGCTCGGCGGTGTCGAGGTCCTTCTCCACCATGGCGACACGCGCTAAACCATAATACGCCTTTGCGTGCATCGGATTCAGGTCGGTTTCCTGAAGCGCCTGGAGATACAGATCCTTGGCGGGGCTCATTTTCCGATCCGTGGAAACGTGCTCCGCGAACATCTTTTCAGCGTCGTCCAGAGTCTTCGCCGCGCCGGTCAACACCGGTGGAGGCGCGGGCGCGGGAGCTGCGATGTGCACCGTCCGCAGCGCCCGCTCCGTCGCGAACTGCACGCTGGCCAGGCGTTTCTGCTCGCGCTTCACGTCGATTTTGTCCACCAGGTCGGGGAAATACACGCGCATCGTGGTTTCCTGGTTTTCGTAGGCCACCAACTGTTCTGCAAAGGCCGGCGTGAGCACATAGCCCTCCCGCAAGGCCTGATCCACCAGTGCCGGCTTGCGCGCAATCCGGCTTTCCACGGCCTTGATGAAGCACTCCGTCGCCAGTTCGACGAATTGGTCCCGCGTGTAGGCCTCGGCTACCAGCGGCGCATTCTGCGCATAGTTGTACAGCGCCGCCTTGGTCTTGATCTCGGCCGAGTACTTGATGGCGATCGGCTCCAGCAGGTAGTGCAGGTAGGCGTGACGGATATCGTCGGAAGGCGCCGCGACGAAAGGCGTAACGATGACGTTATAATCGTCCACGTAGTTGAACGCTTGAACCTGATTGGGCGCGCCCAGCGGCTCTGCCCACACCAGGAAACGGTGACCCAGATATCCGCTGGTGTCGTTGCGAAGATATCCGTTGGCTTCGAGCAACGTGCGCCGGACCGGCGGCCCCAGGTCCTCGATGAAATTGTCGTATTGGGGCTGAAGCTCACGCCAAAGCTGGTCCAAGTGAGCTTCCTTATAGAACTCCGCCAGCAGCCGCGGCAGCTCATCCAGACCTGCCAAATCGGCCGGACGAGGCAGGTCCGACCGCGCGGGCTTGAATTCCGGCGGTCCGGCGGACAAAATCGAGAACTCGATGTAACGGTTCAGCTCCGCCGCCGGATCCTTGGGACGAACGTCGCGCAGCAGCGCCCGCCAGCGGTCCCATCGAGGTCAACTTCTGCTTGGCCAACCGGTCGCGCACTATCTGGCGGACGGGGTTGTTGCTGGGCGAATCGATTCCGGCATCGTATCCCGCGGCATTGGCCGCGGCCAGCACCACAAACAGCGTGGGATTGGCATCCAGTTGGCCCGTGGGCTGCTGCTTGGTTTGCAGTAAAGCGCCTTGCAGCAATACGCGTTGCGGCAGCGCGCGCGGAACTGCAACCAGCGCGGCGATGACGGCGAGACTCGCATAACGCATAAAGACTTTAGTATATCTCTCAGTCATCCGGCCCCAACACGGCATCCGGTCCCAAAACATCCAGCGCCGCCTGCATTTCCGAGCGTGCGTGCTCATCGCGGGTATTGGCGATTCCCTCCCGGTAAAATCCGCGGGCGTCGCTCAGCCGGCCCAACTTCTCCAGCGTCTGCCCTCCATGAAAGTACGCGGCTGAGTAGGCCGGATCCGCCGCCGCAATTGCCTGGAACTCGGCTACTGCCGCTTCCAGCTCGCCGGACTTCACATACTCCATTGCCAAACCGTAGCGGGCAAAGGTGCTCCCGGGGTTCTGCTCCAGCAATTGCTTCAGGATGTCAACGCGTGTTGTTTCCAATCTTGCCGCTTCCAAACTGTAAGGATACCGCTCTCTGTTAGGATACCGGCATGGCCTGTCCGTTTTTCGACCCCCAGCGGCGGCTGGAGCCCGGTCCCTGGACGCACCGTCCCAGGCTGCCCCTGGGAGACGCGTATTTCGGGTTCTGCAACTCGCCATCCGGCGCAACTCACTCGCCTTCGGAAGAGCACCAGCGCGAGCTGTGCAATCGCGGCTACGCCCGCGGCCTCTGCGAACACTTCCCCGTCTCCAGCGCCGCCGACGCCGTACGCTTTTCCGTCGTCGCCGAGGACCGCGGGGGGGCGATGCGCGTCGTCTACGTCCTCGAAAAGGATCACGCCCCGCTGCGCCACGGAGCACTTGAATTTCAGATCGCCGATTTTCCGGCCGAACCCTTTGCGACGCCGATCGAAGCGCCCCCGGACGATCTGCTCCTGCGCCAGGCGCAAGCCTTTGTCGAAAGCTATCTCAAGTCCGTCGGAGATTCGAAGATTCCCGCCCAGTAGCTTCGGCGAGTTTGGACAACTGCATCCGGGCGGTCGGCGATTCGAACCCGCAGGGTGTGAAAACCCCACGCGGGCCCGGAGGGCGGCGCGAAGCTGAGCAGATAATAGTTGTGGAGTTGATCGGAGATACGCTGCAAACCTTGCTCGAAGCCTTGTTGGGTGGTGAACTTTTGATACTCTCCGCCGGATAGAGAGGCGAGCTCCGAAGCGGAGTTCTGGCGAAGAGCGTTGATCGCCAGCATGAGTTGCGGGGGCAGCTCAACGAGGGGAGTATGCTCCTTAAAGATGGGTCCCGGCGGCGCGGGGGGGCTGGCATCTGCCTCGGGAGACGAGGGCGGGGGAGGAAAGACAAACTCCGTCGGCGGACCAACGGGGTGGCGCAGCTCCTCAATGACCTCATCCTTGGCCGCAGCGAACGCGACGGTGTAAATCGTGGTGTCCGTGACTCCGAGTTCGCCCACAACTTCGTTGAGCTTGGAGCGGCTTCCGTGATCGCGCGTTTCGCCAATCAGCAGGATGGCGCGGCGATAATGGTTCTGCCTCCGTTTGAGCATGTTCATCGCGTAGTAGACGGCATCAATGGAAGCGGCGTAATACTCGCCACAGGGCTTGAGCCTCGATAAAGCCAGACGAACGGCTCCGGAACTTCTGGAAAAGTCGCCGAGCACGTAAGGTCCCTCGCCGTAGCTGATGATCGCGACTTCATGCGGGGCGGCGCCGGCGATCTTGTCGATCATCGCGCGGAGGCCTTTCAGTTTGCTGAACTCCGCGGGCGAGGACCTGCCGCACTGCACGACAACCACCAGGGACAAACCCGAAACATCCGGATCTTCATCGACATGCACCGATTGCCGAACGCCATTGTCCTCAACGATGAAATCCTCGGGCTTCAGCCCATAGATGGTTTCACCCTTCTTGGTCTGAACCCGAGTGGGCAGAAAAACGAGGTTGGAGCGAACGGTGAATTTGTTTTCGGCTGCGGAGGGTTCTTGAGCGGTTGCAGGCAAGCTAGCGATGAAGAGGGTCGCCGCAATCGCCAGAGCCTTGAGTCGATTCATCGGACTCTCGCCACAACTAAGCCTTATACATGTACTTGATGTTGGATTTGTAGACCAGCAGGTTGGGCTCACCCTCGCGGTTCACCTTCAGGCAGGTTCGGTCGTACCACTCGATTATGCCCTTGAGCGTTTCGCCATCCTTCAGCACGATGGTCATGGGCGTTTTGGCCTGCATCTGCTTGAGGTAGTAAAAATTCTCGGCGTTGGTTTGCTCCGGCGGCGAGACCTTTTTGGGCGGTCCCTCCTTGCGGATGGGGGCGGGGCTTCTCTGTTCCTTCACTTCGTTGATAGAGGGGCGGATCAGCCTACGGTTTGCGGGGTCCACTTGCGCTGCTCCTTGAGGAATGAAAGGCTTTAACTCTTGGATAGCACAGCGCTAGCGGGAGCGCAATTGGACGGCGAAGGCGTCCAGCGCGAGGGATTTTTGGATGTTGCGCCGCGCCAGCTCCACCAGTTCATCCACGCGCTCCACCGCCGCCCGCAGCCACTCGAGGGAAACCTTGCCGGCGAGCGCGCGCAACTCGCCCGCCACATCCTGATTGCGCACTTCCGCAACGCCGTGCGCCAGCCGCGCCACGTCTCCCAGCAGCGCGTACAGCACTTCCAGGTACAGCTCGATCTTTTCCGTGCGCCGGGCCGCGATCGATTCGGAATGCCTCATCCACGCGCTGAAGGGCTCCAGCCCTCCCGCGACCTTCAGCAGAGCCAGCATCGCGCCGCGCCTGCGATCATACGACTCCAGATCCAGCGACACGGCAACGCCCGGCGAGCCTTCCGCCAGGGCCAGCCTCCGCTCCGCGTCATCCAAATTGTGCGCGGCCACCTGGCGCGAGGTCAGGAACGCCCTCATCTGCGCCTCATTCAACCGCCCGAAGTAAAACGGAACCGCGCGGGAGCGAATCGTCGGCAGCAGATCGTAAGCGTTGCGCGCGGTCAGGATCAGCAGCAGGTGCGGCGGCGGCTCCTCCAGCGTCTTGAGCAGGGAGTTGGCCGCCTGCTCATTGGCCCTGTCGATCGAGTCGATCAGAATCACCTTCCAGGCTCCCCGCAAAGGCTTCAGCGGCGCACGCTCCTTCAACAGCCGCATCTGCGCGATAGTGATCTGCCGCAGCGGCCCGTCCGGCGCGAAGGTGGCGAAATCCGGGTGCGAGGAAAACACCAGCGGATCTTCGTTGCGCTTGTCCGCGGTCCACTTCTCGCGCTCGGCGATGAGCGCCGCGTTGGACTCCAGGCTCAAGTCGTCCTGCTCGATTTTGTGGGCGTCGTGTTTGTGCCCATCGGCGCCCAGCAGCGCCGCGCCAAAACGCCGCGCCAGGGTGGCTTTGCCGACTCCTTCAGGCCCGGAGAACAACAGCGTCTGCGGAATTCTCTTCCCGCGGATCATTTCCTCTAGCGCCGCGGCTACATCTGGATTTCCGTAATAATGTTCGAAGCTCGTAGACTGAAACTTACCATGCCCGCCTCCGTCTCCGCATCCGCGCTGGCCGTCCCTTACTCCCGCGTCCGCGAAATCGCCGAGATCGCCATGCGAATGGACGGCGTATACAAGCTGTATTTCGGCGAATCCAACCTGCCCACTCCCGCCTTCATCAAACAGGCCGCGCAAGAGGCGCTGGCCCAAGGCTACACCTACTACACCGAAAACGCTGGGCTTCTTTCGCTGCGCCAGGCGCTGGCGCGCTATCACTCCCAGCTGCACGGCGTCGAGCTCGATCCTGGCTCGGAGATCGCCGTCACCGCTTCCGGCGTGCAGGGACTCAGCGTTTGTTTGCGCTGCCTGGTGGATCCCGGCGACGAAGCGCTGGCGCTCACGCCCGCCTGGCCCAACGGCTCCGCGATTCTGCAGATGTCGCATGCCGTAGTGAAAGAGATCCCGCAACCGCTGGTCAACGGCGCGTATGCCATCGACTTCGACGCGCTGGAATCCGCCGTCACTGCGCGCACGCGCGTATTGTTGTACACTTCGCCGTCGAACCCCTTGGGATGGGTCGCGACCGAGCGGGATCAGGAGCGCCTGCTCGAGTTCGCGCGCCGCCACTATTTGTGGCTAGCCGCCGACGAGGTCTACGAGCGCCTGTACTACGGCCAGAGTTTAACCAAGGATGCCCCTGCCTCGCCGTCGATCTTGCGCAAATGCTCCCGCGACGACGCCGTCGTCGTGATCCAATCCTTTTCGAAGGCCTGGTGCATGACCGGCTGGCGTCTGGGGTGGCTGGCCGGGCGGCGGGACTTGATCGCGCGCGCCTCGCAGCTTAATGAGTTCATGGTTTCCTGCCCGGCCGCCTTCGTGCAGAAGGCCGGCGAGGCCGCGCTTGCCCACGGTGAGCCGTCATTGCGCGAAATGTCCGCCCGTCTGCGCGAGAACCGCGATCTGTGTCTCGCCGCGCTGCGCTCGATGCCCGGCGTGACGGTTCCCGTTCCCGAGGGAGCGTTCTACCTCTTCCCGCGAATTGACGACCTCGACGATTCCTTCGCGTTTTGCAAACGCCTGCTCCTGGAGACCAAGGTCGGGCTCGCGCCCGGCGTGGCTTTCGGAGCCGGCGGCGAAGGGAGCCTCCGGCTCTGTTACGCATCCGATCGGGACACACTGGAAGCGGCGCTCGCGAGGCTGAAGAAATACTGGAACCGTTATTCTGAGTCGATCTAACCTGCTCGCTGCCTTAATTGCCGGCGGCGGGTAGGAACGGGTTGTTGCGCGTAAACCAGTTTGGCAGCGCCTTCCTCATGTCCGGCCAGAATTCCCGCAGGATGTTTGCGCCCATATCGATGCCGACGTTCAGAGTTCCGGCGTCGAGCGTGGTCCACGTATGAAATCGCTCCGGCCGCCATTCCCGCACCAGGAACGGCGTCCCGTAGGCCTCCACTGGCAGGCTATACGCCGGCATCCATCCGCCCCGGTCGTTGTGCACGACAAAGGTGTGGAACACGGCGTGGGCGACGCGAGTCCAGGGGCGGCCCCGCCCCAATCGAAAATAGCGCGGGTCCTCGTGGTCAACAGCGCGGACGCCGAATTCAATGTTGCGCTTGAGGAGGCTTTCGCCGAAATAGGAGGCGAAGCGAATCGCGAGGGACTCCGGGTGCTGGCCCCATTGCGCCGGATGGACGTCCATCTGGTCCAAAGCCGCGTGCGCGCCGAGGGCGACCAAGCGGTCGGGACCGATAATCTCGCCCAGTGAATACAAGTACTTCTGCCCGAGGGTGAGCGGAATGTACGTGGGCGTGGAAGAAACCGGTGGCGCCGGATCGATCAGCGCGGCTGGTTCTGTGTTTTGATCTGTGGCGTCTTGATCGGGACTCTGCGCGAGCACAACCGCAGCGCCGACGAACGTCAACGCGGCGAGTAGGGTCGCCTTCATGAAGGGTGGCTGTAGTATACACCCGGGGATTCCGGGTGGGAAGGCGCCGTTACTCTTGCGTCATTTTGTGGCGGGAGTAGGGGTCGCGGAGCTTGCCGGGCCGGCGGCGCTTACGCTGCTGGAGTACATCTTAGAGAAGCTGGTCCAGGAGAGCTGGCCGCCGATGTACACCAGCGCGAGGCACAAAGCGAAGCGCAGCTTCTTCGACCCTACATGGGACGCGAGAGAGGCTCCGGCGAGCGCGCCAGCCACGCCGCCGATCAATAGTTTCCACAAGACGGCCGTATTCACATCGCCCAGGCCGGCGTGAATCAGGCCTCCCACAGCCGACAGGGCGAGCCCGAAGGTCAGGTTCGTGCCCACGATCTCAGCGGTGGAGAGCGTGGTGAGGCTCATCATCGCCAAGGCTCCAATGGCGCCCGCGCCGGCGGAAGAGAATCCCATTTCGAGGCCGATCAGCAATCCAAGCGGGCTGAGCCAATGCGTACGGTCATGCTGGACCACGTGCGCGAAGCGAAACAGGTTCACCAGCGTGATGCTCGCGATGGTAAGCCCCACGCAGCCCATGACGAGATCGGTGGGGAGCCTCTTCATCAGGAAGGCGCCCCCGATCACGCCCGGCAGTCCGGCTACCGTCAAGTGGGCGAACACGCGCCAATTGACCTGCTGGCGCGCGATGTAGCTCGGCACCGTGACGACTTTCACCACAGTCGCGAAGATCAGCGCCGTACCGACGCACTCCTTGACCGGAAGTCCCAACAGCAGATACAGCAGGGGCGTGGTCAGCGATCCCGCGCCCACGCCGGTCAGCGCGATGAAAACGGCGATGATGAAGCCGAGCGCGATTTCCAAGGGAGGTTTACTCGGTCTGAATGTGGATGCCGCACTCCAGCTTGCCCTTGCCCTGCCAGCGGCCGGAGCGGAGATCGTCGGCGTTAATCGGCAGAGCGGTGCAGGGCTGGCAGCCGATGCTGGTGTAGCCCCGATCATAGAGCGGCAGGGCTTCAATACCGTGACGGTGGAGATAGCCCCAGACTTCCCGCACCGTCCAACTGGCGAGTGGGCTAACCTTTTGAAGAGTCTTGCCGCTGGGGAGTTTGAAAGGCTCAATCTCCTTAAGATTGGCGCGAGTGGGCGATTGCTCGCGTCGCAGCGCGGTGAACCAAACCTCGTAATCGGCGAGGCCGGCAAAGAGCGGTCCCACTTTGCGCAGCTTGCAGCATTGATCGGGAGCGGTCTGATTGAGAATGCCGAACTGAGCTTCCTGATCCGCGACGCTCTGCGGAGCCTCGAGATTGCGGAGGTTCAGCTTCCACTGGGCCGCGATCTTGTCGCGATAGGCCAGGGTCTCCGGAAAATGATAGCCGGTTTCGAGGAACAGCACGGGGATGTTGGGAACCTGCTCGACGATCATGTGAACCAGCGCGACACACTCATGCTGAAAGCTGGAGGTGACGGTGGCTACGCCACCCTTGGCTAAAACCGTGGCGATGAGCGTCTTTGCTTCCTGCTCTTGGGCTTGCTGGGTCTTTTCGTCACTCATCCCAAACTCCTTGGAGCCGCTGGCGCAATTCTTCGGTGGCGGCGCTGTCATCGGGGGGAAGGTTCAATAGCGCTCCGGCGGGAACGAAGCCGCGGACTAGACGGGCCAACCGGTCAGCCGCGTTCTCGGCGGCGTTGCGGGCGCGCGAGAGGATCATGCCGGCCGCGGCGGTCGAGTTAGTCTCCCGGTCGATCAGGATGAAACTGCCGGTGAGGCGATTGTCGGCGTAGCGGTCGATGAAAAGGTCGCGCGAGGTGGCGATGCGCACGACGCCGACTTCATTCATCGACAAGCTGTGCGTGGGTTCGGTTTCGAGCGACACGATATTCAGGCGATGGCGCACCGCCTCGACATGCGCCGGAACCACGTGGGAGGCGTGCTTGACCAGATAATGACGGGCCGCATCGAGGGGCCGGCTATCGAACCACACCATGGTGGATTCGAAGGTCCGCGCGCTTTGCGGAGGCTCGCCGGCGGCGATCATGTCGCCGCGGCCGATGTCGATCTCGTCCTCGAGCGTCAGGGTGACGGACAACGGCGCAAAGGCCGCTTCCAGATCGCCGTCGAGCGTCACGATGCGGCGCACGCGGGTGCGGCGGCCACTCGGCAGAGCCAGGACTTCATCGCCGGGGTGAATCACTCCGGAAGCGATCTGGCCGGTGTAGCCGCGGAACGTCTGGTCCGGGCGGAGCACTCCTTGGACGGCCATTCGAAAAGGGGCCTCCAGAGAAAAAGTGCGCGTGTCGACGGTCTCCAGATACTCGAGCAGGCTGGGGCCGGTAAACCAGGGCATCCTGCGGCTGCGATCGACCACGTTATCGCCTTTGAGCGCGCTCAAAGGCAGGAAGTAAGGATCGCGCGCGCTGGCGTTCTGAAGGAACGGAGCAAACTCGGCGCAGATTTCGTTGAAGACGTCCTGGCTGAAGTCCACCAGGTCCATTTTGTTTACGGCGATGACGAAGCGCGGGATGCCCAGCAGCGCGGCGATGTAGGCGTGGCGGCGGGACTGGGTGGTGAGGCCGCGGGAAGCGTCGCAAAGAATGATGGCGAGCTCGGCCGTGGAAGCGCCGGTGACCATGTTGCGCGTGTACTGCTCATGACCGGGCGTATCCGCCAGGATGAATTTGCGCCGCGGTGTAGCGAAGTAGCGATAGGCGACGTCGATGGTGATGCCTTGCTCGCGCTCGGCGCGGAGACCGTCGGTAAGCAGGGCGAAGTCGATCTGTCCGCCGCGGCTGGCGGATTTCAACTGGTCTTCGTAGGCGCCGCGGGCGTCGTGCAGCATGCGCCCGATCAGCGTGGATTTACCGTCATCGACGCTGCCGGCCGTGGTCAGGCGCAGCAGGTCCTTGGACTCCTCCTTGGCCAAAAACTCTTCAATGTTGAAGTGGCCGTTCTGCGCGACTGCGGGCATTTAGAAATACCCCTCGCGTTTCTTCAATTCCATGGAGCCTTCCCGGTCGTGGTCGATGACTCGGTTCTCGCGCTCGGAATTGCGGATGGTGACCAGCTCGGCGATGATCTTGGGCACGGAATCGGCATCGGAACGGATGGCGCCGGTGCAGGGCGAGCAGCCCAGCGAGCGCATGCGGCACATCACGTTTTCAAACTTGTCGCCGGGCTGAAGTTGGACGAAATCCTGCTCCGGCATAATCAGCGAAGAGCCGCGCACCAGCATCCTGCGCTCCTTGGCGTAATACAAGGGCACGATGGGAATGCGCTCGACGTGAATGTATTGCCAGACGTCTAATTCGGTCCAGTTGGAAAGCGGGAAGACGCGGATGCTTTCGCCGGGCTCGACGCGGCTATTGAAGATGTTCCACAACTCCGGGCGCTGGTTCTTGGGATCCCACTGGCCCAGACGGTCGCGGAAGGAGAAGATGCGCTCCTTGGCGCGGGATTTCTCCTCGTCGCGCCGCGCCCCACCGAAAGCAGCGTCGTAGTTGCCTTCGCGCAGCGCGTCGAGAAGGGACTGGGTCTTGAGCAGTCCGCAGCAGCGCTCCGTCCCCAATCGGAACGGATTGGTGCCCGCTTCGAGCGCGGCCGTATTGGAATGGACAATCAGCTTGACTCCCAGCCCGGCTGCGAAAGTATCCCGGAACTCGATCATTTCCTTGAACTTGTAGGTTGTGTCGACGTGCAGGAGGGGGAACGGGATGGGGCCCGGGTAAAACGCTTTCTGAGCCAGGCGCACCATTACGGAAGAATCCTTGCCAATGCTGTAAAGCATCACCGGACGCTGGAATTCGGCAGCAACCTCGCGGATGATGTGAATGCTTTCCGCTTCAAGCGCTTGCAAGTGGCTGATTCGCCAAGCCATGACTGATCATAACATGGGGATCACCGCATTGTCTATCTGGATCGCTATATTTGTTGGAATGCCCATTGAACACGGCGCACTAGATGTAGATTAAAATGATTGACACACACCACATCTTGGGTCATGATTGCCAGCATGCGGCTCTAGTCGAAATTGCCGGAGAGAGGGAACATGGGACAATTAGGTATAGGTGTTGCGATGAAGCTGGACATTCGCCGGCCGGTGCCGGTGGCGGATCGAGTGGGAGTCACATTTCCCCGGTACTTCACTGCCAAACTGGAGACCGGCAAAACCCCTTATGACGAAGTTGCGTGGGAGTTGCGCACGGCGTCGATCGGCAACGACAAGGGCGCGGTGATTTTCGAGCAACGCGACGTAGAGGTCCCGGCGGACTGGTCGCAGACGGCGACGAACATCGTGGTGAGCAAGTATTTCTACGGCAAGGCGGGTGCGCCGGACCGCGAGACCAGCGTGCGGCAACTGATCGGCAGAGTGGTGGACACGATCACGGATTGGGGCGTACACCAGCGCTACTTCCGCACGGTGCAGGACGCGGCCAATTTCCGCGACGAGTTGACGCACCTGACGCTGACGCAGAAGGCGTGCTTCAACTCGCCGGTGTGGTTCAACGTGGGCGTGAAGGAGCCGCGGGGCTACGGCTGGTATTACGACGACTCGGGCGAAGCCATCAAGAAGCTGGAGCCGGGCGAGCGGAGGCCGCAGTGCTCGGCCTGCTTCATCAATTCGGTGGGCGATACGCTGGAGTCGATTCTGGATCTGGCCAAGACGGAGGGGATGCTGTTCAAGTGGGGCTCCGGCTCAGGCACGAATCTTTCGACGCTGCGCGAGGAAGACGGAATCCTTTCGGGCGGCGGGCGGGCTTCCGGGCCGCTGAGCTTCATGAAGGGCTTCGATGCGTTCGCGGGCGTGATCAAGAGCGGAGGCAAGACGCGGCGTGCGGCCAAGATGGTGATCTTGAACTCGGACCATCCCGACATCGAATCGTTCATCTGGTGCAAGGCCAAGGAAGAGAAGAAGGCGCAGACGCTGATCGACGCGGGTTACGATTCCTCGCTCGACGGCGACGCATACGGATCGATCTTCTTCCAGAACGCCAACAACAGCGTGCGCGCGACCGACGAATTCATGGAAGCGGTGGAGCGGGACGACGACTGGTGGACCAAGTCGCGCGTGGCGGGGCAGGCGGTGAAGCGGTATAAGGCTCGCGGGCTGATGCGCCAAATCGCGGAAGCGACGCACCAGTGCGGCGATCCGGGCATGCAGTTCGACACCACGGTGAACCGCTGGCATACCTCGAAGAACACGGCGCGGATCAACGCGTCGAATCCGTGCTCGGAATACATGTTCCTGGACGATTCGGCGTGCAACCTGGCGTCGCTGAACCTGATGACGTTCGTGGGCGCCGACGGGCAGTTCGACGTGGAAGCGTACCGGCACGCGGTGGACACGGTGACGCTGGCGCAGGAAATCATCGTGGACAACGCGGCGTATCCCACCGAGAAGATCGCCAAGAATTCGCACGATTTCCGGCCGTTGGGCCTGGGCTATGCGAACCTGGGCGCGCTACTGATGTGGATGGGCATTCCTTACGATTCCGAACAAGGCCGTGCGTGGGCGGCGTCGCTGACGGCGATCATGTGCGGGCAGGCGTACCTGACCAGCGCGCGCATCGCCAACGAAGCCACGGGACCGTGCGTGGGCTACGCGATCAACGAAGAGCCGTTCCTGGGCGTGATCCGGATGCATCGCGATGCGATCCTGGATATCGACAGCAAACTGGTTCCGGCGGAGGTTTTCGAGAGCGCCAAACAGTGCTGGGAAGAGGCGCTGACGCTGGGACGCTCGGCGGGCTACCGCAACGCGCAGACCACGGTGATCGCGCCCACGGGCACCATCGGCTTCATGATGGATTGCGACACCACGGGCATCGAGCCGGACCTGGCGCTGGTGAAGTACAAGAAGCTGGTGGGCGGAGGGGTGATCAAGATCGTCAACCAGACGGTGCCGAGCGCGCTGATCAAGCTGGGCTACACCGAGAACCAGGTGAACGCGATTGTTGATCACGTGGATGCGACGGGAACGATCGAGGGAGCTCCGGAGCTGAAGGAGGAGCACCTGGCGGTGTTCGATTGCAGCTTCCGTCCGCAGAACGGGAGCCGGTCGATTCAATACATGGGCCATGTGAAGATGATGGCCGCGGTGCAGCCGTTCATCTCCGGCGCGATTTCGAAGACCATCAACATGCCCGAGGAATCGACTGTGGAAGACGTCATGAACGCCTACATCGAAAGCTGGAAGCTGGGGCTGAAGGCGGTGGCGATTTACCGGGACAATTCGAAACGCGTGCAGCCCTTGAGCTCGGGGACGGCGAAGGGGGCGAAGGGGGCTTCCGCCCCGGCCTTAGCCGCGCCCGCTGTGGTAGAGCGCGTTGTCGAAAAGATCGTGTACCAGCCGGTGCGGCGCAAGCTGCCGCCGGAGCGGCAATCGCTGACGCACAAATTTTCGATCGGCGGTCACGAGGGCTATCTGACGGTGGGCCTGTACGAAGACGGGACGCCGGGCGAGTTGTTCGTCACCATGGCGAAGGAAGGCTCGACCATTTCGGGCCTGATGGACAGCTTCGCCACGGCGGTGAGCTACGCGCTGCAATACGGCGTGCCGCTGAAGTTCTTCGTGGACAAATTCAGCCACGTGCGGTTTGAGCCGAGCGGGTGGACGGGCAATCCGACGGTGCCTTACGCGAAGTCGATCATGGACTACATCTTCCGCTGGTTGGGCGCGAAGTTCCTGGGTCCGGAGTACGCGGCGGGAGAGGCGGGCGAGGCTCCCAAGCTGCGCGCGACGGAACCGCAACCACAGCAGGAATTGTTCGCACCGTCCGTCAGCGACGCCCCCACATGCTCCGAATGCGGTGGTATTATGACTCGCAATGGGAGCTGCTATAAGTGCGGTAATTGCGGGGGGACGAGCGGGTGTAGTTAGGACCATCGGACCCGGTCCTTTCGGCGCTTGTTGTACAGATGTATGGCTGTTCGCGGTTCTTTGGAAGCTGTTTTTGACCCCAGCAATCTCAAGAGAGCTTGGCGTTGGATCGCTGAAAGTCCAGATAAGCTTTATCGCCAAATCTGCCAGTCTGCCTACGCGGACAACTCGGGATACATTGACGAAATACTCGCGAGTATAGCCGAGGTCGGGCGGAGGAGCTTTTACGAGGCGTCCCCCATACGTAGGATTGAACTGCCCAAGACGCCAGCGCTTTCGCGCCCTTATTCCGTCCTATCGATCAGGGATCAGATCGTCTACCAGGCCATCGTTAATCTGGTCGCGGAGCGCTTCCACCCTCGGGTCAAGCACCGGCACTTTGACTCCTCCTTCTCGCACGTCTACGCTGGCAGGACCAGCAAGACTTTTTATAGGAGCTGGCAGACGTGCCGCCGCGAATACAGCAGGAAAGCGAGGCGGGCATACTCGTGGGGCCTAACAACAACTGCGACGTTTGATATCGCTGCTTGCTATGACACCATCAGCCATGCCGCCGTTGACCGATCGCTGGCAGCATTGGACTTTGACCATACGTTCCGGGAAGCGTTTCGGAGATTTCTCGGAGCCTGGACCGTATCGGAAGGGTGCGTCGGCCCCTTAGACTCCGGCATACCGCAGGGTCCAGCCGCATCTGGGATTGTCGCCGAGCTGGTATTGGAGGCTTTCGACGCCGAATTCGAGAAAAAACTGGAACCGGTCGAGTACCTGCGTTATGTAGACGACATTCGGCTGCTCGGGCGCGATGAGCGTTTGCTGATGGAACTTCTTTGGAGGTTCGAGCGCGTTGGCAGGGGGCTCGGTCTGCATCCTCAGCCGTCCAAGGTGGACATCCACCGGATAACGGATATCAGCGCGGAGCTAAAGTCGATAAGCCTCCCCGCGGAGGAGTGGCGAACGGCTTCCGACGTCGACCAGGTCAAGCTTCGAAGACGGCTCTTCCAGCTTACCCGTGGCGCTAGGGTTGAGAACGAAACGCGATTTAAGTATTGCCTCCCCGCGGCTACCCCGAACGCTCGCCTTACCGCCCATCTGTTGAGGGTTTTGGATTGCCGGCCCGATCTTTTTCTTCCGATAACGATCTATCTAAGGAAGCATCGCTGCCTTTCAACCAAGTGCGGGGAGGCGTTGGTACGGGTGATCACGACGGATCAGATCCGGCCATATGTGCGAGGGCTCCTCCTGGATGTGTCCCTTGGGCGTCTGAGGTCCGAGCAGGCTGTTGCGTTGACTCGCAACGCGAAGCCGCTGGCCACGGGGTCCGTGGACCCCGATGTCGAGCTAGCTTGCAGGAAGCGCTTGGTATGCCTGGGGTTGGCTGGCCAGACGGCTTCGCGAAAGTTCGTGCGTAAAGGGGACTGGTGGAGCCGCGCCGAGGTCGTGCGATGTCTCAACAATGAGGTGATTTCTCTTCGGGGACTTCTTCAAATCCTCGAGCAGTGTCTTGCCGACGAGAGCGCCGAGGTGGCGATGGCAGCCGCGGCGCGGCTCGCCGCGTTGAAGCTAGCTAGCGCCCAGGATCGACCACGCGAGGGTGAACCCGGCTGCTTTACCGATTTTGGAGAAGGCGTTAGGTCGGCGCAGATCCAGTTTATCGCCATGCGGGGTTGACTATGCATTCTCTAAGCTGCTTGCGGGGAGGACCTCCAAACTACAGTGGCGCCCACTTTTGCGTCGCGATTACAAATGGATGGAGCAACAAGCGATTAGCTGCGAACGGTTGGCAGGCTCAGATCCAACTGCGTTCGTGAATGCCTTGGACGCCTTCCTCGATGGTCTCCTGCGCTCCCTATATCGGGTGGATCGGTCCCTCGGCACGTACAAGGCTGGCAATGTTGGTGGCATCCTAGAGAGTTCACGGCTTCGTCAGTCGTACCCTTGTGTGTTCACGCTCGTTACGTTGGTGCACACTCACCGAGGCCGCAGCCGCTATTCGCACATGGTGGACCGTAGAACAGGGAGGAAAACCGGTGCGCTCCGTTGGCGGTTAGTTGAGCAGGTGAAGGTTAGCCTCCGCCGAGCGCTCTGCGAGCTCTCAAAGATTCTATAGCGAAAGGGCTGTTTGCTGAATCGGCCGCGCGAGTGCTCGTCAATTTCCCGAAGGAAGCGCAAGAATGAAAGTATAAGCGGCGGTATATTTGGATCGATGGCGCAGATCACCGTTTATCTCGACGACGAAACCGCGGCCCTCATCAAGGCTGCGGTGAAGCAGGCTGGTGTCTCTCAGAGCCAGTGGATTGCAGAAGCGGTGCGGCAGCGGGTTCGGAAGGAATGGCCAGCCTCAGTGCGCGCACTCGCGGGCTTGGCGCGACTTTCCGACAGCCGAACAGATTCGCAAGCGGCAAGCGCCGGACACGCCGCGTGAGCATCTGTGACGTTCCCGCTGGACCGAACGCGGTAGCGCCGGCTTCGCGTACGTTGCTCGGCAGTTCGAACACCGGCTTTTTCATTGCCGAACTTTTCGCTTGCCAAACTTGGCAAGCTGCGAGAGCTGTTTGTCGCGGGCTCGAGTGTTCTTCTTCGGCGTCGCCGTGGGGCGCGGGCGACTCTCCATGGCGGCCCGCAGAATGCGATTGATACGGGTCTGATAACCCCTGCCGCTGGCTTTCAGCCAGTTCAGCACGTCCGCGTCCAGGCGGATGGTGAGCTGCTGTTTGGCTGGGGGCCATATTTGGATTGCCTTGGCGAAGAAAGCGTCGTCGAGCGGCGGAATGTCCGAGTAGTCGATGGGCATGGCATCCAGCCTCCGCGCCTCTTCGGGGGTTAGTTGCCGGGGCTTCTTTGGATCAAGCCGATAGCGTTTCATCATACCTCCTCTGCTCACGTTCATTCGCTTTCCGTGCGGAAATCAGCCGAATGAGCCGACCGCGCGGGGTGTAGGCGACTGCAAAGAGACGCCCTTCGATCTTGCCGAACGTGAGCCGCCGTTCCTCGCTATAATCCCGGCGAGTGTCCTCCCCATCCAGCCGGTGCGGATCGAGAAAGACCCGTGCCGCGTATTCGAAGGGTACCCCGTGTTGGGCGACATTCTGCGCGGCCTTTCGGTTGCCCCATTCGTACATCATCAGTGTAGCGCCTTTTGTAGTTACAACAGCAGACCCCGCCGTTAGTGGGTCATCGCGTAGACGATGTAGTTTATGCCGGTGCGGATGCCCAGGGCGGAATATTTTTCGGGATAGCGGGGGTCGTCGGCCCACTCCCAGGAATCGCCGGTGTCGTGGTTGAAGAGGACGGTCAGGGTGATGCGGTTTTTATCGTCGTAGATGGCGCGCCAGTGCGGATCGGAGCCGCCGTTCAGATAGGGAGTGCGGCTTCCCAGGCTCCACTCTCCGGGAACCTGGTAGCGCTGCTCCAGATCGAAGACCGAGTGGAAGATGGGATCGGGGTCAGGGATTTCGGTGATGGGGCGTCCGGGGAACAGGTGGTCCATGTTGCGCTGGAAGTAGGCCCAATCGCTCGCGCCCCAGAAGTCGTCGCCGAGAATGAAGCCGCCGCGGGCGAGATATTCGCGGATCTGGGCGTATTGCTCCTCGGTGAAGTTCCACTGGTCGGGGCCGGCGCAGTAGAGGAAAGGCCAGTTGAAGATTTCATCGCCGTCGAAGGGATCGACGGCCTGTTCGACGGAGCGGACATCCAGGTTTGTCAAGCGGCGGACGGCCAGGACAAAATGGCGGTCGGAGCGGGGATAGTCGTTGGTCCAAGCGCTGTTGCCCTCCTTATAGTTGAAGCGCCAGTACCTGCCGAAGATGCCCCAGTTGCCTTGCGGATACATCATGCGGGCGAAGACGAAGTCGGTCTTGTCCCGATAGTCGGGAGGTTTGGGGAAGTCGTTGTAGCCTTCCTGGCTGATGTATTCGCGAAAGGGCTTCTGGAAGGCGTACAGGCCACCCACGGCGGCGAGTCCGATGGCGACGATGCTCAGCCGTTTCACACGTCCAGGCTAACATCGAGTCCGACATAGTTCTCGGCAAGCGATTGCGCAGCGGCATGCGAAGCGCAGAGGTAATCGAGCTCGGCGAGCTGGCGGCGATGGTCGAAGGCGTTGTGATCGGGGAAGCGGTGCAGCAGGGAGGTCATCCACCAGGAGAAGCGCTGGACCTTCCAGGCATGGCGCAGGCAGATCGTGGAATAGCGGTCCAGGAGATCGTGTCGATTGCGGCGGTAATGTTCAGCCAAGCCGGCGGCGAGCACGCGGACATCGGCGACGGCCAGGTTCAATCCCTTGGCTCCGGTGGCGGGCACGATATGGGCGGCGTCGCCGGCAAGAAACAAGTTCCCGAAGCGCATGGGCTCAGCGACGAAGCTGCGCATGGGAGCGACGTTCTTCTGCAATACGGGACCCTCGATCAGTTCGGCGCCGAGATGCAGACGCGTATGCAGCTCCTCCCAGATGCGGGCGTCGGGCCATAGGGCGAGATCCTCATCCGGCTCGCATTGCAGATAGAGCCGCGAGATTTGAGGCGAGCGCATGCTGAGCAGGGCGAAGCCGCGGTCGTGATTGGCGTAGATAAGCTCTTCCGACGCCGGAGGCGATTGCGCAAGGATGCCGAGCCAGGCGAAGGGATACGCTCGTTCGAAGATGGTGAGCGCGCCGGGAGGGATGGCGGCGCGGGTGACACCGTGGAAACCGTCACAGCCGGCGACGAAGTCGCAGATAAGCTCGCGCTGCTCTCCATTGTGGCGGTAGCGAATGCGCGGATGGGGGCCGTCGATGTCGTCGAGTCCTTCCGCTTCAGCCTCAAATATGATTTCGCCTCCGGCGGCGAGGCGGGCGGCGACCAGATCCTTGACGACTTCCTGCTGGGCATAGACGGTGATGGAGCGGCCGGTGAGCTCCTCAAAGTCGATGCGATGGGCGCGGCTGGCAAACCGGAACTCAACGCCGCGATGGACCAGGCCTTCGCGCTGGAGCCGATCGCCGAGGCCGGTACTCTTCATCAGCTCAACGGTATTGTATTCGAGGACGCCGGCGCGAACGCGGTTCTCGATGTAGTGGCGAGTGCGGGCTTCGAGCACCACGGATTCGATGCGCTCGAGATGCAACAGGTGTGAGAGGAACAATCCGGCGGGTCCGGCGCCGACGATGCCGACTTGGGTGCGCATGGGCTTCCATCACGATACTCCGCGGGATGGCGCGAAGGAAAGCTGGCTAATCGCACCGGGATGAAGTTTCTGGACGAGGATTTTCATGAGGAGAACTTCGCTATCATAACCGTTTCATGGATGACGAAAAAAGCCGTGATCTCAAGGACGTGATGAAGGAAGAAGGCCGACGGGGACGGCGGCCCATCGACATAGGCACGGTCCGGATGAAAAGGGAAAGGCTCGCCCTTTTGAAAAAGCTCTTAACGCTGGCGACCGAGGAGGAATTTATCGAAGCTATTCGCGCTTTCGGTCTGATCGAGGGGATGCCGGAGTTTTCGGAAGCTCTTGACGCTTGGCACGCGTTTCGACCCTAGCCACCGCCTTGGCTAACGCCGACCATTTCGCATCGACTTCCGTGGCCGGCAATCCTTGGGAGTGCCGGTCAAGTACATCCAACAATTTGTTGGCGACTGTATCGAGACGTTTCTTGCGATCCATGCCTGTTACCAGATTACCTCACGGCTTGCCGAGGGAACAGAGAGGATCGCCGACCACGACGTTCTGCCAGCTCAGGCGCGGGATGGAGAGATAGTAGCTGTCGGCCAGGTTGCGTCCCTGGTAGTAAGCCGGCAAGAGGAAATCCGGACGGGGATTCATAGCAAGGTAAGGCTCGTAGACGTGGCCGGAGGCTCCGGTGGCGCCCTCATGAATATAGTCCGCAGTCATGGTTTGGGGGCTGCCGGCGAACCAGAACTGGGGAGAGCTCCAGTCGCTGATGGTCCAGTTTTCGGGCGGGCGGACGAAAGTGCGGGCGTTGGTGGAAACGTACTCGGTCATAATCCCGCCGGGCAGCCACTGAAAGCCGGTAAAACGGTGGCGGCGGTTCTTGTCGTTGGACCCCCAACTGGCGTACCCGATCACGTCGGTTTGGTCGTAGACAACGCCGGAGGTCTTGTCCAGCACCACTCGATCGGGGGGCAGGAGGGAAGCCGCGTTCGCGAGCCAAGTCTCGCCGTCGGGATACCCGCTGGTTGAAAGATCGATGACGAATTTCCCGTGGTTGGCGGCGAGCAGAGAGCGGTCGATGATTCCCTTGACCTCATCGAAATCGTAGGCGGCGAGCCGGGTGACCAGGTAGATGGGGAACTGGGGATGCGAGAATTTGTCGTTCCTCCGCCCGAAAAAGGGGTTGGCGACGGAGCCGGCGATGGGGTGCGGGACGCCCATGATATCGGAATAGAGCAGCGTGAGCTCGCTGTCGACGGCGGCCTCGTCGCCCCCCATGCCGTCGGTCCCGGGGATTTTCAGGGGCACGCCCAGCGTGGTCACGATATAGAGAATGCTCTCCACCAGATTGTTCTTTTTGAGGTAATCGGCGATGGGTGCGGCGACCTCCAGATTGAACTGGGAGCGGGGTATGACCTCCTCGGCGGTGGTGCGAAGGTGGCAGATGTTGCGAGCCGGGATGGCGCGGCGCAGGGCGTAATATTCCCCAATGGATCGGGAAACGGGGGAATTGTCGTTGACTACGATCAGAACGTTTTGGGGTGTTTGGGCGCGCAGACCCGAGGCCGTCAGGACCAGGCCACAGAAAATCATCCCGGCCGCGTTTCTCATCGCCGTTTCAGTCTAGCAGAAGGGGCGGAGCCGCCGCGAGGGAGCGGACCCTGACCAGGGATCACGGCAGACAAAAGTAGGACCATTTCACGCAGACGCCAGAAAGATGCGATGCTAGAAGCTAGGTCCGAGTAGACATCGGTATGGATCTAGATCAACTCCATACATTCTTGGAAATTGTTCGCTTGAAGAGCTTCTCCAAGGCGGCGCAGTCGTGTTTCCGGACGCAACCGGCGGTGAGCGCGCAAGTCCGGCAATTGGAGCAGGATTTAAGCGCGCCGCTGTTCGAGAGACTGGGGACCAAGATCGCGCTGACGCCAGCGGGGAGGATCTTCGCCGATTACGCCGAGCAGATCCTGGAGTTGCGCCGCCGCGCGCAGAACGCCATCAGCGAACTGGAACGGACGCCGCGCGGGGAACTGGTGATCGCGGCCAACGAGGCTACGTGTATCTACGTGCTGCCTCGGGTGTTCCTGGCGTACAAGAAGCTGTTTCCGAACGTGGAAATTCTGGTGGACCGCTCCTACGGCGCGCGCGTGGTGGAGGCGGTGGTGGATAACCAGGCCGATTTCGGAATCACGCAGCTTCCGGTCAAGGAGAAGAGGCTGGAGGTCGCGAAAATTCATTCCGACGAGATCAAGCTGATTGTGCCGCCCGGCCATCCGCTGGCCGGGAAAAAGGAGATTCTGCCTTCGGATCTGATCGGAGAGCCGCTGCTGCTGCCCAAGGCGGGAACGACGCGGAGCCGTTTGACGGCATGGCTGGAGCCGGTGGCGGACGAGCTGCACGTGTCCATGGAGTTGGATTCCACCGAAATGATCAAGCGGTTCGTGATGACCGGCCTAGGCGCGAGTTTCCTGGCCGCAACGCACTGCCGCGAAGAGGTGGCCGCCGGAAGGCTGGCGGCGGTCTCTCTGGGGCCCGAGCCCATCGTGCGCCAGGTTGCATTAATCTATAGGAGAGACAAGGCTCTTTCCAAGGCGGCGCTGGGATTCATCAACATCGTTCTGGAGCACGCCGCCATGGTGGGCGGACGGTTGCCGCTGCGTCCGGCGGCGTCCGGAGATCGCGCCACCAAGCTGGTGGAAGGTTAAGGCACGATGAATCGCGTGACAGTGAAAACGTCGACAATCTTTATCGCCAAGGGCGGCAAGACGCGCGTCTACCACTCGGTGAACGACGTTCCGCCGCGGCTGCGCAAGCAACTGGAAGACTCCACCAACAGCTTCAACTCAGCCACCATCCTGATTGCGGACCGGAGGGGACGAGAAGAGATCCTGCGGGCGCTGAACGGATTGCCGTCGGGCTTGCGGTCGCGCCTGGCGTCCTCGCTGTGCCCCAACCCGGCTGCGACTCCCGCCGCGGGGCAAGGGCCCCGGCCGCTGTTCCGGTTCTTGCGGCGCAACTGGGCCGAAGTCCTGCTGCCTGCCGCGGTGGGCGTAATCGTCTGGCTGGCGTTCCATTACCGCTAGAGACCGCTCCTTCGCGGTCGCGGCTCCACTCATAGTCTTGCTTGCGGGCCCGATAAGCCAAGCATGTACAAGCCCCTCATGGAACGACGTTCCGAGCCGCGCGTAGCCACCAAGGAACGGGTCATCGTGACCGAATTGGCACCAGGCCGGGAGCCGCACGTCGGGTTGATCGTGGAGATCTCGGGAACCAGCTTGACCCTTAAGTTAGTCGGCGCGATCGCGTGCGGAGCTCCCGTGCAGGTGGAAACCACAAACACGCTGATGCTGGGCGAGGTGGTGCGGTGCGATAAGGCGGGCGAGGAATTCCGACTTGGGCTGGCGCTGCGCCATTCGTTGAAGGACCTCCAGTCATTGGAAAAGCGGAACCGGACCTTGATGGGAGAGCGAACCGTTCAGGAAGTTTCGTCCCCGCTACATATAATGAGAGTGTGAAAAAAATCGCGGTTTTCGGGGGCGCCGGGCAACTGGGCACAGAATTGCGGGCGGAATTTTTGGCGCGCGGCTACCAGGTGGAGGCGTCGGACCGCTCCAATGTGGACATCACCGATGCGGCGCGGGTGGAGCGGGCGCTGGCGCAGTTCGATCCGGCGGTCGTGCTGAACGCCGCCGCCTACAACCAGGTGGACATCGCCGAGAAAGAGCCGGTGGCGGCCTTTCAGGTGAACGCGCTGGCGGTGCGCAATCTGGCGATGGCTTGCCGGCAGACGGACGCGAAGCTGGTGCACTTCTCGACCGACTATGTATTCGACGGCTTGGCGGGCCGCGCCTACCGCGAAGAGGACGAGACGCATCCGCTGGGGGCTTACGCGGTATCCAAGCTAGCCGGGGAATTGTACGCGCGCGCGTACCTGGATCAGGCGTTGATCATCCGCACCTCCGGCGTGTACGGACCGGCGGGCCTGGGGACAGCGCGGGGAAATTTCGTCGAGATGATGCTCAGGCTCGCCGCGAACGGGCAAACCATCCGGGTGGTGGAGGATCACTCGGCATCGCCGACGTATGCGCCTGCGCTGGCGGCTCGGACGGCGGATCTGGTGGAGCGCGGCGCGAGCGGCATCTTCCATCTGGGCGGAGGCTCGCCCATTTCATGGTTCGACTGGGCGGGGAAGATTTTCCGCGTGGCAGGTTTGAATCCACCGCTCAAAGCCACAACCGAGCGCGAGTTCCGCACGCCGGCGCGGCGGCCGAAATACTCGGCGCTGTCCAACGCCAAGGCGGAGGCACTGGGCATCGCGCCGATGCCCTCGCTGGATCAGGCGATCCGGACGTATCTGGAGGCTCGGGCGGGAAGATTAGCCGCGCGCTAGTCGGCGTTTGATCCGCGTGGTCGGGGCGATCATCGCGTCCTTGTGTGGCCCTCGGGCAGTTCCTCCACGACGCTCACGCGGCAAAGCCGGTCGCGCTCTGTCACCCATTTTCCGGCAGTTCGTGCGTCCAGTTCCGGGCAGGGCGGGCCTCCCTTCTCAACCAGCAATGGCTCTATAGCGATGACTCTCAAAGCATTCTACCCAGCAAGTTTGAAACGCCTTTCGTAAAAGATACCGCCAAGAGTACGTAATAGTTGCCATGCCCTGCACAACCTACTGGGAATAACCTGACATGGGCGTCCCTTAGCGTGGCAGTTCACGTGCTCGTCATTCCACAAAGGAGCAGGGCGAAATGATGGCGAAAACTCTGGATCCGACCGAACAAGCGGACTGGCCAATATCCGGGCTGGGAGCTGGCCCTGATCGCCGGTGTCATCCGCGTCTGCGGTTGGCTCTTCCCCTGGTTTTGTTTCGACCAGGAGAGGCGGGCAGAATCGAGACGAAAACGGAGGATATAAGCTGTGACAGCTTCTACTGTTTTTCGGATCGCTCATTTTCGCCGGACGATCGGCTGGAATGCGAATTGCTCATACCCGGCGACGAAATGAGTTCCGTTCCAGAGGACGACTTGTTCCTGCGCTGCCAAGTACAGGTCGTCCGCGTTGTAGCAAAAGGGCAACTGGGTTTTGGCGTGGCCTGCCGGCTGGAAGACTACACCATCTGCCGGAGCGCCAAGGAACTGACGCGACTCTGAAAGCGAGGCGCGGCTCCCCAGGGTTGGCGGTGCGCACGATCCATTCCGGCTGGGGTTCGGGTCATCCTCATTTCCTCTCGCGCATCAGGAGCAGATGCATCCCCACCCCCATCACGCCGCAGAAGCAGATCATTGCGGACATGGGAAACGCGGTAGTGCTATCGATGGCTCCGAGGGTGAGCGTGGCGATGGCGGCCATACTGAATTGGAGCGTTCCCAGCAGCGCGGAAGCCATTCCCGCGACCTCGCCGTGATTCGCCAGCGCCAGGGCGACCGCGTTGGGGAAAACAAAACCGATGGTGGACAGGTACAAGAAGAGCGGCAGGGCGATGCCCGTCAGGCTGGGGTTGGTGAAGCGGGTGGCAGCGATCAGCAATACGCCCGCGGTGGCTTGCACGAAAGCGGCGATGCGCATCACGCGTTCCGGGGCATGGCCGTACAGGAGGCGTCCGTTAATCTGCGCTCCGATCACAACCGCAGCGGCGTTGGCGGCGAAGAACCAGGCGAAGCGCTCAGGCTTCACGCCGAAAATATTGATGAAGACGAACGGCGATCCGGCGATGTAGGCGAACATTCCGGCGGAACTGAATCCGGTAGCGAGAGAGGCGCCCAGAAAGAAGCGGTCGGCGAGGAGTCCGCGGTAGGTCGCAAAGACATAGCTGAGCGAAAGAGGGCGCGCCGAAGGCAGAGATTCGGGCAGGCGGAAATGCAGTCCCACGGTGGCTAGCGCGCCGACGAGCATCACCGAAAGAAAGATCGACTTCCAGCCGAACCACGTCATTAAATACGCGCCCAGCAGAGGCGCGGCCAAAGGCGAGACGCCCATCACCAGAATCAGTGCCGAGTACACGCGGCGCGTTTCCTCGGGTGGAAACAGATCGCGGACCATGGCGCGCGAAATCACCGACCCGGCGCAGGCGCCCAGCGACTGTAACAACCGGAATGCCGTGAGCGCCTGGACCGAGGCGGCAAACGCGCAGGCTCCCGAAGCCAGGGTGAACACAAACATTCCGACGTACAGCGGAGGTTTGCGGCCGAAGCGGTCGGCCAGCGGGCCGTACAGCGTCTGCCCCAGCGAGAAGCCGACGAAGAACGAGGCCAGCGTGAGCTGGATCGCGCCTTCGGTGGCCTTGAAATAGATCTGGAGCGCGGGCAGCGCCGGCAGATACATGTCAATGCTGAGCGGGGCAAAGACGGTGAGCAAGCCGAGCAATACCACGGTCTCCAGCCGGCGGAGGCCGGTTAGAGGCTCGTGGATGGTGGAGGCGGTCGCCAAAGCGCGGCTTCGCTATCGTTTAGACGGGATGCCGCTTGGTGCGGCCGAGACGTTCGGTGGCGCGCTCAACGGCCTTGTTCTCAGCCTCCTCGCGCGTGACGCCGGTGGTGCGAGCCAAGGCCGCGCCGGGCGAAACATTGTCGGCGGTGCAGTGGAAGACCTCGCCGATGCGGTAGCTGATGAGGTGCACAGGCCAGCCTTCGATTTCGAGCTTGCGCTCCTGGTGCTCTTCGACTTTCATGGGTTAGGCTTTGGCGGTCTGCGCCGCGCCGCGCTCCACCGGAGCTCCGACGAGATTGCCCCATTCGGTCCAGGAGCCGTCGTAGTTGCGCACGTGATCGAAGCCCAGCAAGGACGTGAGCACGAACCAGGTGTGGCTGGAGCGTTCTCCGATGCGGCAGTAAGCGATGGTGGGTTTGGACCCGTCGATCCCCTCGGCGCCGTAGAGAGCTTTTAGCTCGTCGTAAGACTTGAAGGTGCCGTCCTCGTTGCAAGCCTTGCTCCACGGGATGCTGCTCGCGCTGGGAATGTGGCCTCCGCGCTGGCAGGTTTCGGGGAGTCCGGGAGGCGCCAGGATCTCGCCGGTGAATTCGGCTGGACTGCGCACGTCGACCAAACCGGTGCGGGCGCCCTGCACCGCGGCCTGCACCTGATCGAGGAACGCACGCAGGGAGTTGTCGGGGCCGGAGGCGGCGTAGCTCGCGGGGGGGATGCTGGGGACATCGGTTGAAACGTCCTGGCCCTCGGCCAGCCACTTCTTGCGCCCACCGTTCATCAGCCGGACGTCCTTATGCCCGTACATCTTCATCTGCCACAGGGCCCAGGCGGCGAACCAGTTGTTATTGTCGCCGTAGAGAACCACGCTGGTGGAGTTGGAGATGCCGGCCTCGCTCATCAGCTTTTCGAATTGATGCTTGGAAAGGATGTCCCGGCGGACGGTATCGGAAAGCTGCGTGGTCCAGTTCCAGGCGATCGCGCCGGGAACGTGGCCCTTGGAATATTCCGTCGTATCCACGTCCACTTCGACGACCCGGACGTGGGGATCTTTGGCGTGCTGGGCGACCCATTCGGTGGATACCAGCGCTTCGGGATGTGCGTAGTCTGCCATGATGGTTGTTTCTCCGTCTGACCTCCATCTTAACTTTAGCGGAGTTGCATATGAAGAGATTTGTTTTTCTGGGTCTGTTGCCGGGAGTGATGCTACTGGCGGAATCGGGCGGCGCGCCGCAGTACAACAAAGAGGGCAAGCTGCTGCTGCCGGCGGACTACCGCGAATGGGTATTCCTGAGTTCCGGGCTGGGCATGACCTACGCGCAGAACCCACAGCCGAACGCGAATCCCCTTTTCGATAACGTCTTCGTCAACCCAGCGGCGTACAAATCCTTTCTCAAGAGCGGAAGCTGGCCGGACAAGACCGTGCTGGTCCTGGAAACGCGGGGCTCCGCGACCAAGGTGTCGATCAACAAGGACGGGCGGGTGCAAACGGATGGCGGGGTTGGAGAGATCCATGTCAAGGATGTGTCGCGCGGCGGGTGGGCGTTTTATAGATTCGAGAAGGCCGCCAAAGAGGGCCCGCTGATCCCGAAGACCGAGAATTGCTACTCCTGCCACGAGCAGAGCGGGGCCGTCGATACGACGTTCGTGCAGTTTTATCCGACGCTGATCGAGGCCGCCAAGAGCAAGGGGTCCTTCAAGGATGGCGAGAAATAGCGCAGGGTATGGCACTATGGATGAAGAGACGATTGCCCGGCTGAATGAGACGGCGGAGCGTCTTTCCAAGCCGAAAAGCGAAGTGGTTCGCGAGGCGATCAAAGGGTACCGTGGCACGAGCGATCGTATGAGCGAGGCCGAACGGTTGAGGATAGTGCGTGCCCTGAAGGAATATGCACTTCTGCCGACCGTGGGAACATCCACGGACACGGATCGCGAATTGCGGGAGATTCGGGCAGCTCGCCGGAGTGGTGGGCGCCGGACCCGGGTCGAATAATCGTGATTTTCCTGGACACATCCGTCCTCATCGACAGCCTCACAAGGGAACGGCGATTCCTGTCCCCACTGACCCTCCTGATGGAGCAAGGTGAGAGGATCGGCATCCGCACGATGGTGCTCTATGAATGGCTGCGCGGGCCGCGTCTGCCGGTGGAGCTTGCCATGCAGGAATCGATGCTCCCGTCCGAAGCCGCGGATGCGCGAATCAGCGCAGAGTTGTATCGCTCCGCGCCGCGCGCCCGGAGCCGCGAAGTCGATCTTGCCATCGCCGCTTGCACCATCCGCCACAAGGCGGAACTTTGGACGCTCAACCGGGCCGACTTCGCCGGCATTCCCGGGCTGCGGCTATTCAAGCGGTAGCGGATCGCGCTACGCCAGATCGAATTTCTCGTGGTGCAGCAGAGGATCGCTCTTGATCAGCACGGGGCGGCGGAGGACTTCCTCCAGCTCCTCCAGATACTTGTTCTGGTTGGATTTGAGCACCTTGGCGACATCGGGGTGAGTGCGCAGCACGACTTCCTTGCCCTCCACGCTGGAGGCCATCTTGCGGGCCTCGGTAAGGATCTCGCTCACCACGGTGGTGACGCTCTTTATATAGCCGCCGCCGTCGCAGTGCGGGCAGGGCGAGCACAGAGTCCGCTCCAGGGACTGCTTGACCCGTTTGCGGGTGATGGCCACCAGGCCGAAATCGTTGAATTGGAGAATCTTGTACGGCGCGCGGTCGACGCGCATGGCTTCCTCCAGCGCCTGCATCACCTTCTGGCGGTTCTTGCGCTCGTCCATGTCGATGAAGTCGATGACGATGATGCCGCCCAGATCGCGCAGGCGGACCTGGCGCACGATCTCCTTGATGGCCTCGGTGTTGGTCTTGACGATGGTGTCTTCCAGGCGGTTGGATTTGCCGACGTACTTGCCGGTGTTGACGTCGATGGCCACCAGCGCCTCGGTCTGGTTGATTACGATGTAACCGCCGGACTTCAACCAGACTTTCGGGCGCAGGGCCTTTTCGAGCTCCTGGGTGATTCCGAAGGCGTCGAAGATGGGGGCTTCGCGGGTGTACAGCTTGACTTTTCCCACCAGGGCGGGCTGGAAGCGCTGCACGAAGGACATGATGTTTTCGTACAACTCCTCGTTGTCGATCCAGATGGACTTGAAACTGTCGGTCAACTGGTCGCGCAGCACGCGCTGCACGATGTCGAGATCGTGATGCAGCAGCAGCGGGGCGGGTTTGCGCTCGGCCTTGTTGCGGATGTCTTGCCACAGCTTGTACAGGAAATCCATGTCGGCGGCAATCTCTTCCTCGGAGCGGCCTTCGGCGGCGGTGCGGGTGATGAAACCGCCTCCGGGTCCAGGGCGGCAGCCTTGCAGGATGCGCTTCAGGCGCAGACGCTCCTCGTCGCTGGCGATTTTGCGCGACACACCCATATGCTCGAGGGTAGGCATGTAGACCACATAGCGGCCGGGCAAGGCGATGTGGGAAGTGATGCGCGCACCTTTTTGCCCCAGAGGCTCTTTGGCGATCTGGACGATGATTTCCTGGCCTTCCTTGAGAAGTTCGCTGATGGAAGGCTGGCCGGAGGTCTGGCTCGAAGCCTGCGGCGATGGACCACGACCGGCCGGGCGAGCGACGACACGTTCCTGGGGTTGCGAAGGGAGAGGCGTCTCGGGGCGGCCTTGGCCTTCCTGTGGACGACCGTCCTGAGGACCACGGGGACGACGGCGGCCGCGGCGGGAGACGCGATGAGGGTAGCGGCCGCCACGCTCGCGCACCTCGGCTGCGCCGCTTTCAGGCTCGGCAGGAGCGGCGGCTCCTAGGTCAATCTCGGTGCCGGACTCGACGCCGGGCTCGAGCGAAGACGCCGAGGATTCCCCGGTCTCGTCGCCGGCTTCTTCTCCGTCGAGTTCCTCGACTATGCCCTCGACTTCACCCAGAATCATGGCCTGAATGTCGCGGTCCTCATCCTCATCGAGCAGCGAAGCGACTACGGGACCAGATTCAGCCTCGGCTTGATAGGCCTGGGCTTGATGTTCGTCGGTCTGATGCCGGCCGACCTGATGTGCAGAGCGAAGCTCAGCGGACTCGGCGGTCTCCGCAGCCGCCGCGGGAGGCGCTTCCACACCGGGTGTCCGGCCCATGGGTTCGATTTCAGGGGCGGTGATTCCCGAGGCTTTAATTTCAGAGGTCCCGATTTCGGGCTCGACGGCAGCGGGGTGATGGACGGGGGCGTCGGGAAGCGCGTTCTCGGGCGGATAGTGAACCGGCAGGTTGTACTCGTCGACGCCTTCCACCTCAAAATCATTTTCGTCTTCGCTTGGTAGCGCAGCGGCGGGGGACGGTTCCGGCGTGGAGCGATACTTGCGCAGCGACTCGCCGGGAAGAACCGAAGGAGCGATTTCAGGAGCGGCGGACAGGGCCGGTTCCGGCTCGGGTACGGATTCGGAGGAAGCCGAGACGGGCAGGGAAGTATCCGAAGACTCGGCGTATTTCGATTCCGGGATGCCACGGCCGCGATTGCGGCGGCGGCGGGAACGGCGGCCACGGCGATCGTCATTCCGGCCATCCGGCCGGGCGTCGTGTCGAAGCGGGGCGGAGCGGTCCGGCGCGGCCAGAGCCGCTGGTGCGGGGGTTTCCGAAGTGGGGGTGGTTTCGGGGGGGCCCTCAGCCGGAGCGGCGGCGGGAGTTGGCTGGGGCATTACTTGAACGGTCGGGGCTTGATCCTGGGGGGCTGGAGGCTGCATTGCTTGACGTGGGGGTAAAGCTTGACGGCGCTCCCGGTCCCGGCCACGCTCCCTGGACGGGCGCTCGTTTCCGGTCACCTGATCGATGTCCTCGTTTTCCTCCAAGAAATCCGTGACGTAGAGGAACGTGTCGCGCTCCAGGCCGAGGTCCACGAAAGCGGACTGCATGCCGGGGAGCACCCGGGTCACCCGTCCCTTGTGGATACTGCCCGCGAGCGAATATTCATGGGCGCGCTGGAAGTGTACCTCCACCAACTGGTCGTCTTCGAGAAGCGCCACCCGGGTCTCATGCCGGTTGGCCGAGATCACCATCTCCTTGCTCATGTTTGCCTCCATTGCCGTGCGATCGGCGCACGGGCTAGGCCCGGGGTGGATACACGAGGCAGGAGGGGACCTGGACAAGGCGGTTCGGAGGAAGGGCCGCCGGAGATCCGGTCCGGAGTGGAGTTCTCCCGTTGGAACTCGACTACACCCCAGCCGGCCTTTCCCTACACCGGCAAGCGCCGCGGAACCGGCCTGCGGAGGGCCAAAGTTGGAGGGAACGCCCTCGCATCAACTCCGCCGGCCAGCTCCAAAAACTTTTTTAAACCGAACGCGCCCCGTGTTCCCGCGCCATTCCCGCGCGATCCTTCACGGGCTCAAAATTTTTGCGTGCGTCCGGCGCATCCGAGCGCCTGACGCATTTCAACTAACTAACAAACCGCCGGAGCCGGACATTGTTCACCAGCCCCAGCATCATGAATACCGAAATCATGTTCGAGCCGCCCGCACTCATGAGCGGCAGCGGAATTCCCGACACGGGCACGTTGCCCACTACCATTCCCACGTTCACCAGAACGTGAAACAACAACAAAGTCGCCACACCCATGCAGATGTACATGCCGGCGCGGTCGGGCGCCGTTTGCGCATTCTGCACGATTTGCATCAACAGCAGAAAATACAATCCTAGCGCGACCACCACGGAGACGAAACCGTGTTCCTCGGCGAAAGCCGCAAAAATAAAGTCGGTGTGGGTCGCCGGAAGAAAACGGAGCTGGGATTGCATGCCGCGAGTTACGCCTTGTCCCCACATGCCTCCGTCGCCCACCGCGATCTTGGATTGAATCACCTGATATCCGCGCCCCTGCGGATCGCGCGAGGGGTCCCGGAAGGTGACCAGCCGCTCCTTCTGAAAGTCCTTGAGCACGAAGGGTGCGGCTAACGCGCATGCCAGCAGGATCAGAACGACGTGACGCCATTGAACTCCGGCCAACAGGATCCCCACGATCAGGATCGGCACATAGGTGGCTCCGGTGCTAAAGTCCGGCTGGGCCACGACCAAGGCCGTCGGGATCCCGACCAACCCTCCTAGCTTGAACAGATCGCGTGCGCTTATCTCGTTGCTCTTCAGCTCCGAGAGATACCGCGCTACCAGTAATATTATCACTAATTTCACGAATTCCGAGATCTGAAAATGAAACAGCCACCGCCGCGCTCCGGCCACGCGCTTCCCAAGCAAGAAGGTGGCGAGAAGGGCCGTGATGGAGAGGCCGTACAGAATCGGGGTTTGCGCCATGAGCGTGTGGTAGTCGATGGAGGCGGCTATCCACATCACGCCCAAAGCAATGAAGATATAGAGGATCTGCTTCAACCAGGCGCTGCGAAAGTCGTGCGTGGAGGTCTGGTAATCGTGGGTGGCGGAGTAGATCTGGAGCACACCGAGGGCGCAGATGATGAGCGTGACGATCAGCAACGGCCAATCGAAATCGCGGAAACTGCGGTAACGCGCCATCCTTAAGATATCAGTGTACCGCTATCATGTTTCGTTCGATCGCGGCGAGTGAGCGGGCGGTTGACGGCGGATGCAGATTGACTTACGGAACCATTTGAAAGTAGCATCGAATCCAGTGAGGTTGAAGATGCGCCAACGATTCCCGGTTCTAATAGTTGGCCTGGCAGCGGGGGGCCTGTTGCTGGGCCAGGGAAAGGCCTGGACTCCTCCGCGCACACCCGACGGCGATCCGGACCTGCAGGGCACATGGTCCACCGCTACCCTTACGCCCTTGGAACGCCCCGCTGCGCTTGCGGGAAAGCAGTTTTTTACAGAGCAGGAAGCGGCTGAATATGAAAAGCAATTCCTACAACAAGCCAACCGGGACCGCCGTGACGGAGGCGCCGACACCGACGTGGGCCGCGCTTACAACGAATTCTGGTTCAGTCGGGGAAGCCACCTGGTTGCGACCAGGCGAACCTCGCTGATTGTAGACCCGCCGGACGGAAAGATTCCGCCGCTCACAGCCGAGGCGCAGAAGCGGCAGGCCGACCGTGCGGCGAAAACCGCAGCGCAGTTCGACGGCCCAGAGGATCGTCCTTTGGCGGAGCGTTGTATTTTGTGGCCGACCGCCGGACCGCCCATGATTCCCGGGGGCTACAACAATAACTATCAGATCGTCCAGGCCCCGGGATACGTGACGATTCTGGTTGAGATGATCCACGATGTTCGCATCATCCCTACGGATGGGCGTCCGCATCTTCCATCCGGCGTCCGCCAGTGGATGGGGGATTCGCGGGGCCGATGGGAGGGCAATACGCTGGTGGTGGACACCACCAATTTCACGGGCAATACGAACTTCCGCGGCGCCAGCAAAGATTTGCACCTGACCGAACGCTTCACCCGAGTCAGCCCTGAAACGATCCTCTATGAGTTCACGGTCGACGATCCGGCGGCGTTTACGAAGCCGTGGAAGGCCGAGATTCCCATGCAGAAGTCGCAGGAACCCATTCTTGAGTACGCCTGCAACGAAGGGAATTATGCAATGGTGGGCGTGCTCGGGGGAGCGCGCGCGGAAGAGAAAAGGGCGGCCGAGAAAGCCGGGCCGCGATGAAAGCTTTCTATCTGCTGCTGACCACGCCCGCTGCGATGTGGGCCGCCGACGATCCTTATGCCGCGCAGCTTTTTCAAAAGCATTGCGCCTCCTGTCACGACTCCGCCGGTGCGGTGGGGAGAATCCCACAGGTCTCGGTCCTGAAGACGATGACGCCCCTGGCGATTCAGAAAACGATCGAGAGCGGAATCATGAAAGCGCAGGCTGCGCCTCTCTCCGCGGACGAGCGCCTGAAGATCGCGAACCTTCTGGGCACGGCCGTGACCACCGAGCGGCGACGCGAGGAAATCCCGAACCCCTGCCCCGCGGGCGCATCCTGGGGAGAAGGTCCGGCTTGGGCCAGTTGGGGCGGTGGCCTGGCGAATACGCGGTTCCAGGACGCCAAGACCGCCGGCTTTCAGGCGGAGGATCTGCCCCGCTTGAAACTTAAGTGGGCGTTCGCGTTTCCCGACACCTCCACCATGCGTTCCCAGCCCGCTGTGTATCGCGGGTGGGTATTCGTAGGCGGCCAGGATGGAAGCCTCGATGCGCTCGACGCGGCGACAGGTTGCGTCCATTGGTCGACGGCCGTGCAATCGCAAGTGCGCTCCGGGATCACCGTGGGCGACGCCGGTGGCAACCCCGTGGTCTTCTTCGGCGACTCCGCCGGGTACGTATACGCGCTGGATGGAGCCACCGGGAAGCAGTTGTGGAAAATGCGCCCCGACGAGCACCCTGCATCGACCGTGACCGCCACACCGGTGTTCCATCAGGGACGCCTCTACGTGGGCTCGGCATCCCGCGAGGAAACTCTGTCGGTTTCGACGGCTTATGCCTGCTGCACCTTCCGCGGAAGCGAGACGGCTTTGGACGCCGCCACCGGGAGAGTGTTGTGGAAGAGGTACATAATCCCCGACCCGGCCAAGGAGCGTCCGAAGGGCCGGCATGGGTCGCCTGCCTGGGGTCCTTCAGGGGCGGGTGTATGGACCGCGCCGACGCTTGACCCGGATCGCGACACCATGTACGTGACTACCGGTGACAATTATTCCGATCCACCAACCTCGATGAGCGACGCGGTGGTCGCGTTGCGCCTGTCCACGGGAGAGATCCTCTGGTCCAAGCAATTTACGTCCAAGGATGCCTGGAACAGTTCCTGCCAGCTTCCCGGCAAGGTGAATTGTCCGGACTCGGATGGTCCCGACTTCGATTTCGCCGCTTCCGCCGCATTGGTCTCGCTCCCCAACGGACAACGCGCGCTTCTACTGGGGCAAAAATCCGCCATGGTCTACGCGATCGATCCGGACCGGAAGGGGCAGACGCTTTGGCAGTCGCGCATCGGCGAAGGCGGCACCGTCGGCGGGATTGAGTGGGGGCCTGCCACGGACGGCCGAAACTTCTACGTCGCTCTTTCCGATATTCGCTTCCAGCTGGCGCTGAAGCCGGGCAGCAACGACCGCACCTACCAGCTCGATCCTAATAAGGGCGGCGGGATCTTCGCTTTTCGCATCGACAACGGCGAGCGGATATGGCAGACGCCTCCGCCGGGCTGCGGCGGACACCCGGCCTGTAGCCCCGCGCAATCGGCGGCGATCAGCGCGATTCCGGGCGCGGTGTTCTCCGGAGCGGCAGATGGCCACCTTCGGGCATATTCCACCGCGAATGGAAAAATCGTGTGGGACTACGACACCGCCCGGGAATTCCAAACGGTCAACGGCGTGCCGGGACGCGGCGGAGCCATCGACGTGGCGGGACCCGTGGTCGCGGGAGGTATGTTGTTCACCGTTTCGGGATACCCCGCGCGAGGCGGTCTGCCGGGCAACGTCCTGCTGGCCTTCGCTCTGGAACCGTAGGCCGCAGGCCGGCGAGAACCTATCCGTGCAACCGGCCTGCGCTTGACAGGGCGGGTTCAAGAGTCTAGCATCGAACCTGGGAGGCGCGACTCAATGAAAGGCACCCCTTCGGCGAAAGTCATCCATTTGGCAACCGTTACCGCGATGGCGTTTGCCATCCTGCAACCCGCGGGCGCACAGCAGCCGGCGCAGGGACAGATCACTTTCAGCAAGGACGTGGCGCCCATCCTGCAGAACCGCTGCCAGGTATGTCATCGGCCGGACACGTTTGCCCCGATGTCCTTACTCACCTATGAGGACGCGAGACCCTGGGCTAAGTCGATCAAGCTGAAAGTGCTGGCGCGGGAGATGCCGCCCTGGTACATCGACAAGAACGTGGGTGTCCGCCACTTTAAGAACGACGTGTCGCTGTCGGACGAGGAGATTGCGACCATCGTCAAGTGGGTGGACGGCGGCGCGCCGAAGGGAAACCCCGCCGATATGCCGCCGCCGCGTAAGTTCGAGGACACTGACACATGGCACATGGGTCAGCCCGATCTGATCGTGCAATTGCCGAAAGATCAGGTGGTGCCAGCCGAGGGGTCCGACCGGTGGATCGATGTATTGGTGGATTCAGGCCTGACCGAGGATCGATATATCAAAGGAATCGAGATCAGACCGCTCAGGGGCTTCCGGGCGGTCCATCATGTCACCACATCGATGAAGCACGAGGACGATCCCGATGATGGAGATAACGTCCAGGGGGCGTTCCTCAATGAATACGCTCTCGGCAAGGGCGCCGACGTGTTTCCAGAAGGGGCAGGCCGCTTGATCAAAGCGGGGACCAAGATCAACTTCAACCTGCATCTGCACTCGATCGGCCAGGAGACGCCCGCAAACGTGGCTCTCGGCCTAAAGCTCTACCCGAAAGGATATTCGCCCAAGTACCTCGAGACCACGGAGAAGGTTGGGGACCCCAAGGATCTCGACCTCCCGCCCAACGAAAACAACGTGAGATTCGACGCCTATAACACGCTCACGAAGCCGGTCCGGCTGCTATCGTACCAGCCTCACATGCACAACCGCGGAAAGGCCTCCTGCATGGAGGCAATCTATCCGGGCGGGCACAAGGTGGAAACGCTGAGCTGCGTGAGCCGATACCAGTTTGCCTGGCACATCGTGTATCTCTACGATGAAGACAACCAGCCGCTGCTGCCGGCGGGGACCATTTTGCACGTCACTTCGTGGTATGACAACTCGCCCGGGAACAAGTTCAATCCCGACCCAGACAACCTGATCACATACGGGCAGCGGACCATCGACGAAATGGGCGGCGCATGGATCAGCTACTACTTTCTCTCCGACGAAGAGTACAAGCAAGAGGTCGCGGCGCGAAAGGCCAAGCAGGCCGCTCTGAAGACGGAGTAGACCATGCGGGTTCGTTTTGCGGTGTGGACCGGCGTACTTCTTGTGAATGCGGGCGCCTTTCTTGTAAGCGCCCAGATCCAGTATGCGACGGGCCAGAACGTCGCCCCCACATTCGAAGGGTGGGAACACAACCCCGACGGAACCTTCAGCCTGGTCTTCGGCTATCTGAACAGGAACTACGCAGAGGAGATCGACATCCCGATCGGCCCTGCCAATTCGATTTCCATGGGAGCTGAAACGTACGGCGATCGCGGGCAGCCGACGCATTTCTACGCGCGGCGGCAGCGATTCCTGTTCAAAGTGGTGGTGCCCAAGGATTGGGACAAGAAGGAGAAGGTAGTATGGACGCTGACCTCCCACGGGCGAACCGACGAGGCCAAGGGGTGGCTCCAGCCGGAGTGGGAACTGAGCGAAGGGGTGATCGTAGAGAATATGGGAGGCGGTGTCCCCGACCCTGACAACAAACCTCCGTCAGTCACCATCAGTCCGACGCAAACGATCGCCCTGCCGGGGAAGGCGACCTTGACTGCCACGGCCACCGACGACGGGCTTCCAAAACCGTACAGGAAAGCTCCCTCAAATCCGGACCGGGACTCGCAGCCTCGCCGCCCACGCGGCGTCCAGATCAAATGGATTCAGTACCGCGGTCCCGGCAAAGTCACGTTCGATCCCGACTCCAGCCAGGTCGTCTATGGCGAGCCGGTCACCCTGACGTTGAAAATGAGCTTCAGCGCACCCGGGATCTATGTGCTGCGGGCGATCGCCGACGACGGGCAATTGTTCACATCGCGCGATGTGACCGTCACGGTGAACCCAGGTATTTCGGCTCAGGGCCCGCGCTGAATCGTAACGCGGACGAGGCGCGATTGATCAAAAGGGATTTGTGATAGAATTCCCGCCATGTACAGGCCATCCCACTTGGGTGTTCTCCTGGTCGCCGTGCTCGCGTGCCCGGCATTTGGCCAACAACCCAAATCGCCCGCCGCCGCATCGAAGGTAGCGCCGGCGGCGGAAGCCGCGGGATCGACAGCGGCATCCGGCGCGGCCGCGGAAGTACTCGCGCTCGAGAGAGCGATGGAAGCAGCCGTCGTGCGCGGCGACGTCGCCTACGTCGATCGCGTGAGCGCTCCCGACCTCAGCTTTACTCACGGGGACGGCTGGACCACGGGCGGCAAGCCGCTGCTGGTTGACGACCGGAAGGCGTTTCTGAAGAGGGTCGAAGACAAACAGTACAACGTCCGCGATCTCGACTCGGTCAAGGTCGAAATGCATGGTGATATCGCCATTACCTACGGCCGCTATGTGGCCCAGAACAGAACCGGCAGGCCCGATCAATCCTGGTTCTCGGTGTGGTTCGAGCGGGTCTACGAGAAACGCGACGGCCACTGGCTTTTCGTCTCGCATCGCACGGTGCATGGTCCAACTTATGGACCGGACCGGCAGTCGGTCAGCGATAAATAGCGGGCGGTCCTTCGCCGGCCATGCGATAGGCGTCGAACGTCAGCGTAACCGCGCGAGCGCAGTCGCGGACGCTTGAAGGCGGCGGCTCACTGCGGCCGATTCGATCCAGACAATCTTTGACCACGCCAGGCCAGCTCCCCACGTAATCCTGAGGCGCCTTGAGCGTCTCGTTGCGGCCCGGACCGATAATCTGGACGCCGTCGCCCCCCGTGTCGGTCGCCCGCACCAGCGCCTTCTCCGCCGCGATCTTGCGCTCGCTGTCGGAGCCCGTGGTGGGAAAGGTGTAGCTGGCCTCATTGAGGAACACCATGCCGCTGGGCGTACGCAGGGTCACGAAGGCGTAGTCCTCAATGTCCCGCTTCCAGATCGAGTGGCTGGTGACGGCGGAAACCACTTGGGGATCCTCGCCCGTGATGTAGCGGCACAGATCGAAGCCGTGGATCCCGAGGTTGAGCAGAGCGCCGCCGCCCGCTTCCGCTTTGTTCAGCATCCACGAGCTGCCTTCGTCGATGTAGCGTTGAATGCCCGGCTGGTTGAACCGCACCAGCATGTGTGAGATGGTTCCCAGCTCGCCGCTCTTCACCATTTTTCTCGCGATCTCGGCCCACCAACTGTAGCGGAAAGACATGGGGGCGGTGGCCCAGGCCTTTTTCTTTTCCGCGTATTCGGCCAGCTCATTGACGGTCTTGTCGTCGACGCCCCAGGGTTTTTCGGCGAGGAAAGGGATGCCTGTATCGACCAGGAAGCGGAAGGGGCCGGGCATATCCACGTGGCGGTTTAAAGAGAGCACGAACTCCGGCTTGGTTTTGTCGATCATGGCCCGATAGTCGGTGTAGGCCGTGCTGCCGCAACGCTTGGCGCGATCCTCGGCGACGGCGCGGTCGGGATCGTGGACGCCGACAATGTCGAGCTTCTCGTTCTGCAAAATCCGCAGATAATTCGGCGGCAAGGTCGCGTGGTAGTGGCCCGCCCCGATCACCGCGACCCTCTGGGGCCGGCGTGCCGTGGGCGGCTGGGGCGCTGGCTGCGCCACAGCCCTGGTGGAATTCAGGCTCTCAAAAACCGCCGAGGCTGCCAGGCTGCCGGTGGCGAACTTCCCCGCGTGCTCCAGGAAATCACGCCGGCTGTGGCGGAATCGATTGAAAATATCCAGCAGTTCCCGCGGATATTCCGAAGCCTTCCTTGGTTCCATTGCCCGTCTCCCGAAGCCCTATTTCCCTACCAGGTGCGAGGAGTCCTTTTCGTTTTCCAAGCAGATGTAATCCAGCAACTCCGTGTTGAGGATAATCGCCTGGTTGAGCTGAATGGTCCACGGTTTGGTGTAGGCCTTGGGATCGTCGACCGTCAGCTCGATCTCCAGCGTCCCATAGTTCGGACGCCGGAACCTCTCCGTCATTTTGACGGCTTCGGTCAGCGGGCTGCCGGCGCGATCCAGCCACTGGCCCTCCTCGAAACCGTTGCTCTCCACCACCAGCGTGTCCCCTTCCCACCGGCCCGTCGAGTAGCCATTCCAGGACGGATTCGGGTCCTTCGGCAAAGGGCGGCCGTCGGTGAAGACTTGCCGGTAAGACGCGTTCCGCTCGGTCAGAAAGATAATGAGTCCCGGAGTCTGAACGATCTTTCTGAGCAAGGCGCTGGTGTGCAGTTTCGCGACGCCGCCGGGCAGACAGTGCGAAGTCGGATCGTCTTTTCCGTTCTCCGCCTGGCGCGCTTTCACCAAGGCCGCGGCCCAGGGCTGATACGGCAGACCACCCTTGACTCCCCGGCCAATGTCGCCAAACACCTGTGGGACGGCGACCTCCGGCATGCACATCACAGTTCCCTTGGCGGTCGGGCACATCATACCCCATAGCCCGGAGAGATCCGGCTTGCCGTCAGCGGTCCTCGGTGTCGGTGCCGTCAGGTTTGGCGATCCACCGGCCGACTTGGGAACACCCGCGGTCGGGTAATTCAGCCACTGCGCGCGGGCTGGCGTCGAGATGACGGTCAGCAAGACGGCCACAGCCGAAGCGGGTTGACGTTTCTTCACCTGTCACCTCCATTCTTGCGGTTCGAAGCAAGTGTAGTCTATCAGATCCGCACGGTGGTGCTTTCAGAATGACCATCACCGCCAGTTACCGCCGATTCGGAAGCGCGAACACATACAGGGCGTTGCCGGTGGCAGGGCTGTGGACGTCGGGAGCGATCAGGCCGGGCACCTGGCGCGGGCTGCCTCCGCCGTTACTGGCCGTCACCGCGACGTATTGCTTGCCGCCAACCGTGAACGTCAGGGGGAAGCCTTGCACCGCGGCTCCCAGGCGAATCTCCCACAGGATGCGGCCGGTGTTGGCATCGAAGGCGCGGAACATGCGGTTCAAGTCGCCGGCGAACGCGATGCCTCCCGCCGTCGAGAGTACACCCGTCAGGAACGGAGCGCGCTGCTCATACTTCCAGATTTCGCGCAGCGTGCGGACATCGTAGGCGGCCAGCTTGCCGACGTTGCCGTTCGATCCCGGCATCTCCCAGAAGCGCCGCAGAGCGCCGCCGCCGCTGCCCCCGCCTTCGACTCTGTCGATTACCTGCGCGCTCAAGTCCAGGCAACTCTGGCTCAGCGGCACGATCAGGCGGTTGCCGGGAGCATAGTACGTCATCGCGGGCCAGTTCTTGCCGCCTTCGGTCGAAGGACACCCCGGCACCCATTCGCCGATGCGTTGCTCGACGATATCGTTGCGATAGTGCGGCTCGCCGGTGCGCGGATCGATGAAATCGTAGACGTTCTGGAACACCATTTCCTTGTGCCCCAGATACTTGCCGGTCTTGCGGTCCAGCTTCCATAGAATCCCCGTCTTGCCGGCGCTGAAGACGTAGTTCTGGCCCTGGTCGTCGATCAGGACGCGCTCGAAAACTTCGTCGAGATCGAGCGTCTCGCCCGGCGCATGATTGTAGTACCAGGCCAGCTTGCCCGTATCGGCATTGAGCGCGACAGTTGAGTTGGCGAACAGAGTCGCGCCGTTGCCCGAGCCGCGGCTGACGCGCATCCAGGGTTTCGATTGCGCCGTGCCCCAGTACGTCAGATTCAGATCGGGATCGTAGCTGCCCGTGATCCAGGTCTCAGCGCCCGCACGGAACAAGTTTGCCAGCGATCCCCAGGTGTCGCCGCCCGGCTCGCCTTCAAGCGCGATGGTCTTGAAGAGCCACACCTGCTTACCGTCCTTGGCGTCGTAGGCGCTGATGAAGCACTTCTCTTCGCGATAAGTAGCGCAGGCGCCGAGGCCCTGAATGAGCCTGCCCTTCACGGCAAGAGGTCCGCTGGTGGTGGAGTACTCGCCTTTGGAGCGGTCGCCGATGGTGGTGTCCCATACGAGTTTTCCGCTGCGCGCGTCGAAGGCCATCAGATGCGCATCGTTGGTGGCGAGGAAAATCTTGTCGTCGTAAATGGCGATGCCGCGCATGGCAGCCGCCGCGGCGTTCGTACCGTAGCGATTCTCCCAGATCAGCTCGCCTGTTTTCGCGTCCAGAGCTTGCAACACGTTGCCGGTGTTGTTGACGTACAACACGCCTCCATGCACGATGGGAGCGGGTTGATTGCCGGTGGCGCCGCCCTCCTGCATGGCCCAAGTCCACACCAGGCGGAGGTCGTTCACGTTCTGCGCGGTGATCTGGTTCAGCGTGCTGTAAGAGTTCGCCTGGTAATCGTGGCGGATCATGAGCCAGTCCGCGGGATCGGGATTGCGCAGCATGGCGTCGGTGACCGGGATGTAGTTCTTCACCTCGCCTGTCACGGTCAGTCCGCGAGGAACCTGTTTTGCTTGCTTGGCTTGCTGGTCCTGTTTCGCCTGCTGAGCCGGCGGCGGCACTCCGCCGGCTTGTTGCAGATAAGCCGCGCGCTGTCCCGAAGCGACGCTTCGAATCGCCGCAGTCGAAGCCGCCGTGAGCGGCTGGTTGCCAGGACGCGCGTCATTCGCATCCAGAATGAATGCCGCAAGGTTGATGTAGGTCTGATCCGGCAGAGTTCCGCCCGCGCCGGGAGGCATGGTGGATCGAATGAAGTTGATCAACTCGCCCGCGGTCCTATCGCCCCACTGGCCGTAGAAGTTCGATCCCGCCAGTTGCGACGCCTCGTTGCGTCCCGTCATATCCGCTGCATGGCAGACCGCACAGTTGGTCTGATACGCCGCGCGGCCAGCGGTGGCCTGCTCGGCTGTATACGGCCCGGCGGGACGCTGCTGAGCGATCAGCATCGCGACGCCGCACGCGGCGGCAATCACGGCGAGGATTGCACGAGTCTTCATAGGTCAAACCTCCTCGGTAAAACGTCGCGCACGACTCTAAGCTCCTACTTCAACAACCAGCCCCAAAGATTGCCCTCCGGTGCGCCTTCGCTGTGGATCTGAACGTAGACCATGCCCTTGCGCAACGCCTCTACTTCCGCGGGGGCCAGGTCCACGGAGCCGGAGATGTTGCCGTTCATCGCTTTCGTCACGGTCAACTCGTGAATGACCACTCCGCGGATTCCGGTGACCTTGCTCTGATACAGATGCGCCGCGAGAGCCGGCGAGCGCAGACCCTCGAACGATCCCGTGACCATGAGCTTGGTCCCGGCAAGCACCGCGGAGACCGAACCGTGGCCTGTGACGGTGGGCGCGAGCTGCGCATCGATCGGCACGGGCGAGAGCCGCGTTTTGAAGGTTTCCTGCCCGTGCGCGGCCAATGTCCACGTCAATACTACTGCGGCCAGGACCTGCCCTTGTTTCATTTTCCGCTCCATCATTTTTCAGCGGCTTTGCCGGCGGCCCTCTTCTCCGCGGCACGCGCGCCCGCGAGGATGTTCGTCATGGCGTAGTTCCCTTCGTGGCATGCGTACTCAACGACCCCGTCCTGGCTCTTGCTCATGGAAAGCTCGCCGCTCCAAGGCTTGGTAAACGCCGTGGGATCGTCGACCGTAAAGTTGTACACGATCGTGCCGGGGCCGGTGCGAGTGAGGCGTTCGGTCAAATGCAGGCTTTCATCGGCTCCATAGAAGTTGTCCTTGCCGATGAAATTAGTCGTATCGATCACCAGCGTATCGCCCTCCCATCGACCGCGCGAGTCCCCCATGTAGCCGCGGAGGCCGGGATTCACATGCGGCCGTCCGTCCAGAGGAATGATGCGAGCCTCGTGCATCATCTCCTGGAGAATTGCCACGTAACCGGGGCCTTGAACAATCTGCAAAAAATTGTTGTTCGGTGTGGGAATCATGGGCAGATCGCGTGATATGCAGCGGATCCGTAGCGCCAAGTCCTCGGGGCCGCTGAGGGCTCGCTCCGCCTCTGCCCGGGAGGTCCGCTTCTTGCGCGCTTCCGGAGTGAAGGGCGGGATCCGTCCGTCCGGCGGATCTACGATGATCGAGGTGCGCCTGCTGGCGACGACATTGGTTGCCCGGTCCCGCCAGAATTCGTTGTAGTTCCGGCGAAGATCCGCCTCGGCCCCACCATCCCGGCGATCGCTGTTGACCTGGTCGAGCGTCCGCCTTTCATATTCCGCGGCTTCCTGCTCGGTCAAAAACTCTTTGCCGGCAAATTCCGGCGGGCGCTCCAGCGGTGTGAGAGTGGCGGTTGACCAGACTCCCTGCATGTCCGGCTGGCCATCCGGGGTGCGCGGCGGACTCCAGGTCTTTCCGGCGGCGCTCCTTTTCGCCGTTGAAGACCGCGCCTGACCTGTGAGGCGCGCCGGCGGTAAACACATGCCCCAAATGAAGGCGGCCATCACGCACAGAAGAGATCGACAGCTCATTTCAGCTTCCTCCCGCGAGCGCCTTATGACAGACCCACATTACAAACCGACATTAGTGTACCCGAAAGGAAGCGGACGGGAAACGGGGACCTGCCCCGCTACACGTTTGCACCAGAGCCCTTATCAGCGCGCGCTGATGTACGACCGCTCGTTTTCCCGGCCGGTAACAGCCTGACGCGAACGGCTCGAGACGCGATGCAGAGTAAAGTAGCCGACCGCGCCGAGTGCATTCAGAAGACCCAGGAATAAGAAGCCTCCCCAATACTGTCCGCCGAGGTAGCTGATCAGGGCGCCAAATAGCGCAGGGCCTACCGCCGAGCTGAACATGCCAATCCCCGCATAGATGCCGGTGCCGCGCGCAATGGCTTCCGGGATAACCAGCGTCTGCATGAGCGCTCCGTTGAGGGCGGCCGTGGAGCTGGCTACACCGATCAAAGCCGACAGCGTGACGGCGCTGGCGATCGGAGATACGATCTGGGCGGGAAGAACAAGAATCACGAATGCGAGCGAGACCCAAGCTCCGGCCAAAGCCCGTTGCATGGTGCGATCGGCGATGTAGCCGACTGCCAGCGTCAGAATGGTGGCTATCACGTAGCCCAGTGTGATCCATCCCCCCATGCTCTTAAAAGACAGGTGACGGAAGGCGGTCAAATAGCTCGGAATCCACTGAACCAGGGTGTAGATGGTTGTGGCCGATGCAAACTGGCAGACGGTAATCAGCCAAAAGGGCTGGCTCTTCAGCAACTCTTGGAAGCTCAGTGGTTCTACGTCGCCCGCGACTTTCCGGTTGCTTTCAATATCGCGCAATTCGCTCGGGCTGATACCCTTCTGCTCACGCGGCCAGTCCTTCACGAAATAAAACAGAGCAATGGGTAACAGAGACACCAGGGACAGAGCAGCCAGAGTCCCCCGCCATCCGCTCGCCAGCATCAGCGCCGTAACGACGGGAACGCCGACGGCGGTGCCTAGAGTGGAGCCTGTAATCCAGAAAGCCTGCACGCGGGAGTGCTCGCGCACGGGGAACCATCGATTCGTCAGAGCATTGCAGACAGGCCACAGATTTCCCTCCGCGGCGCCCAGCAGAAAGCGAATAAGAAGATACTCCTTGATGCCACCCACCCGGGATGACAGGAACAGCGTTACCGCCCAGGCCAGAATCCCCGCGATCACACACTTCCGCGGGCCGAAACGGTCCACCAGAAACCCCCAAATGAATATGGAGACTCCATAACCAACGAAAAAGGAGGACATGAGTCCGCCCAGTTCGGTATTGTGGCCTGCCACATTCAATTCCCTGAGGAAAGTGGGGTCTGCAATGATCAGAGAGACGTTCGTCTTGTCGATCTGCGCGATAATCCACAGGAACAACAGGGCCGGAGCGACCAACAGCCAGCGCCGGCTGGGTCGCCAGTTCTCGCTCCCTGCACTTCCAACGTCACGTGCCATGCGCTCCGTTTCTCGATCTACAGGCGAACTTCGCCCAACAGTATACACCGCCCCGTCAGATCGAACGCGCTTCTTGCCTCATGCAACATGAGGCTGAAGCCGGGTCTTATCTGTTAAGCAAAGACGTTGTCGTCGCGGAACAAGGGACAGGAGGTCTTAGTTGTGTGGCACGTGCCGGGCGCCCAGCGGCAGCGGCCCTCATACGGCGGCAGGCCCGGCGTTTCAGCCCATCACGTGTGAGCGCTGAGGTTCGATCTTATAGATCACCCGTATTTCGCCAGGCTTGCGGCGGGGGTAGCTATCTAAGTCGAGGTATTTTTTCGTCAGTTTGTCGATGTGGGCGTCGGCGCCCTGTTCGGTGATATCCACCACTTTGCCACGGATCGAAAGATGGCGATACGGGTTGTCGGGATCCACGAGGTCCAGGGATACGCGCGCGTCACGGCGCATGTTGCGGTCCTTGACGCGTCCTTTGGCGGTATTGATGACGATGTGGCGACCATCGTACTCTACCCAAACCGGCGACACGTGCGGGCTTCCATCCGGCATCAAAGTGGCCAGTTGGGCGAATGCCTTCTTCTGGAACAAGTCTTGGAAGTTTTCGGGAATCGCTGTCATAACACACTCCGTCCTAATTAATCCGAGAATACCACGCGCGGCATGATCGGCACCGCCTGGACGGGCACTCAGGCTGCGGCTGCGATAACCAGGTCGCCGCCGATGGTGCGGGAGGTTTCCGGCACCGGTTCACTTCGTGTCTTGCGAGAGTGCCCGAATTACGGCCTCCGGAATCGGTTGCGATTTCAGCCTCTCGGGACCAGTGGGATCAATTCGGGCCCACACCCGGGTCTCCGAGCATTCCACCGCGAGATCCGCGCCCTTCAGAACCCTATGTTGAATATCGAAGCTGCTTCGGCCGAACCGCGTGATCGTCGTCTCGACCGTCAGTTCATCCCCGAATCGGGACGGGATCAGAAACCTGGATCGCGTATCCACCATCGGGATGGCCATACCCTGCCTGGTCACTAGATCTCCTCTAAGAAAGCCCGCGGCCTCAAAGAGAGCCGCCGAGCAGGCATCGAACCACTCAAAATACCTCGGGTAGAACACGATACCTGCGGGATCGCAATCTCCCCACTCGATTCGGATCGTGCGCCGGTTTATGAGCATTGGTAGTCGTTACTGGTTCCGATCAGCTCGATGTCGAAAGCGAGGCACTCGATTCTCCGGACGCTGATGCCACGCGCCGGAAAACCGCTGCGCGCGGACCGCGTGAAATCGGAGCCGCCCTAAAGTACGCGAAGAACCGGCGAGCCATTATAGCCGTCCTGCCTCGGGAAACTCGGAGGCAGGCCAGCCAGTTCCCGCAGCGTGCCTGCAACATAATACCGGGTCATGTCTTTGCGCCAATGCATCGCAAAGTCCGTGTTATCAAGCGGTTTGGCGGCTGGGTATGCTGCCGCAGAGGCCTCCTGAATGGTTTCCTCCGTCAGCTTCTTCCCGATAATTGCCTTCTGCGAGACGGCCACCTCAAGGGGAGCAGAACCAACACCGCCCAGGATGATCTTAGCGTCCTCCACCATTCCATCGCCCGCTAGCCGCACGTAAGCGGCAGCGCCGAGAACCGGGAAATCGAACGAACCGCGGCGGCGGAGCTTCCAATATGTCGCTCGCCAGCCCCGCGAGTCTCCGGTATGGACCGGCGGCAAATGGATTTCGGTAAGCAGTTCGTCGGGCCGTTTATTCAGATGCTGGATCCCGTCATCGCGATAAAGTTCCGCCGCCCCGATCACCCTTTCGCCCGAACTCGAAACCAGCTTCACCTTGGCGCCGATGGCCACCATGACCGGAGCGCAGTCGCTCGACTGCACTGCCCAACAACGCGAGCTTGATGGAGCGACCCAGCAGATCTCGCCATCCTTTTTCATGCAGAAGTGGATGGCCTTGCGCCACTCGTAGTTCTGGTCGTAATAATTGCACCGCGTGTCGAGCAGAAGGTTCCCGCCGATACTGCCCATGTTGCGCAGCAGCGGTGTGGAGATCAACTCGGCGGCCTTGGCGACCGCCGGGTAGGAGTGTTGGATGCGCCGGTCCTCCGTTACGTCTGTTAATGTTAACCCCGCGCCCAGGACCATCCCTTCCGCCGGCTTGCCCTTCATGGCACGGAGTTGCTTAAGTTGCGACAACCCTATAACAATCTTCGGCACTTGCTGGCGGCGCTTCATATTCGGATAAAGGTCCGTGCCGCCGGTTACATACATCGCATCCGGTCCCGAATCTGACATCATGCGCACAGCCTCAGACAAAGAAGCTGGTTGGAGATAACGGAATTTAGGAAGCCTCAGCATTCGACTACCTTTGCGCGAGGGCCGGTTCGCGCTGTAACGGCTTACCGTCTCCGCCTTCCGTCGGCGTAGGAACGAAAATCGGGGCGGGCATTTCGCATTCCAGGAACTTGGCCGGCCCGTACCTGCCTTCCTGACCCTTCGCCTTGGCCCGGATCGCTTTCAGCACTTTATCGGGCGTAATCGGAACTTCATCGATTCGAACTCCTACAGCATCGTAAATGGCGTTGGCAATCGCGGGCGGAACCGGCAACTGGGGTCCTTGCCCGGCTTCTTTCGCTCCGAACGGCCCATTTGAGTCCCCGTCTTCAATCAGATACGTGATAACGTCGCACATCTCCAGCGTGGTCGGGCTCTTATATTCCAGGAAAGACGGGAATTTATGCACCACATTACGGTTTCCGCGGTAGGTCATCTCCTCCATCAAAGCTTCGCCGAGGCCCATATAGACGCTGCCTTCCACTTGACCCATCACCAGTACAGGATTGATGCACTGGCCTACATCGTGCCCGATCCAGATGCGCGGGACGACTACGATGCCGGTTTCCGGATTGACTTCCACTTCGGCGATCGCCGCGGTAAAACTGAATGCCGGCGAAGGACCGATCCCGGATCCTTTGAATTTTCCCGGCGCCGCCGGTGGCTTGTACGAGCCGACGGTCCCGATGGTGCCAAATTTCGTCTCGGCAAGCCAGACGGCCTCGATAAAGGTCACGCCTTTCTCCGGATTTTCCGAGTCGAAAACGCGGCGATCGGCGAAGCATAGCCGAATGCCGGGAACTTCCAGCTTTTCAGCCACGGCCTGGCTCAATAGGTCCTTTGCGCGCTCCGCGGCCTGGATAGCGGCATTGCCCGTCATGAGCGTAACGCGGCTGGAGTAACTACCGAGGTCCACCGGAGTCAGATCTGTGTCGGCGGTGACCACGCGTATGTCAAAAGGATCGATTCCCAAAACCTCGGCCACGATGTACGCCAGAATCGAATCGGAACCCTGGCCAATTTCCGCCGAGCCGCAAAAAACGCTCACGCCTCCGCCGCGATCCAGTTTCAATTGCACCCCGGAATGCGGCATGTTGTTCCAGTAAATAGGAGTCTGCGCTCCGGTCATGTAACCGCTGCACGCCATTCCGATCCCTTTCCCATAGGGCAGCTTGCGGAACCGTTCGTTCCACTGGGAGCCTTCCACCACCTTGTCAATGCACTTGCCCAAACCCATGGTCCCGACGCGAATCCAATTCGCGAGAGTTGAACCAGGCTGGACCAGATGCCGCTTCCGCATTTCGGCCGGGTCGAGACCTAACTGCTCGGCGATCTTATCCATTTGGACTTCCTGGGCGAAGCGCGGCTGAGGGGTCCCATTTCCCCGCTTCGGACCGCAAGGAGCCTTGTTCGTGAAAACCCTTACAGCCTCGACTTTGAAGCGCGGGATCTTGTAGGTCGTGGTCTGAAATGTTCCCGTGTAAAAGGTGCTGGCGACTCCCAGGCCTCCGTAGGCTCCGCCGTCCAAAATCGTGCGATGGTGCATCGCGGTGATGGAGCCGTCCTTGTTGAACCCGGTCTTGGTCGACATCAGGGCGGGATGCCGTCCACGGTGGCAGTAGAAGACCTCTTCACGCGTCAGACAGATCTTGACGGGACGCCCGAGGATCATCGCCAGCTTTGAGACCACCATCTCATGTTGGAAGGGATCGCACTTGCCTCCAAAGCCTCCTCCATTGGGCGTGGCAATCACGTGGACATGACTGGCGGGGAGACCCAGCACTTTGACCAAGGCCTTATGCAAGTAGTGCAGGTCCTGGGTGCAGGTGTAGAGGGTGAGCTTGCCGTCGTGACTGAAAGTCGCCACGCTGGCATGTTGTTCCAGAGCAAGATGGTTGCTGCCTTCGTAAAACGTAAGGTCTTCGCGGATGAAATCGGCCTCGGCGAAGCCCGCCTCCACGTCGCCGAATTCATACACCTGTCTCCGGTGGACGTTGCCGAATTCGCCATGATCGTGGACGCGATTCTCGGGGTGATCCAGCGCGCTCTGGATGGAGGAAATCGTGGGGAGGAGTGCATATTCGACTTCAATGAGATCCAAAGCTTCGGTGGCGACATCCTCATCCACCGCGGCGATGGCGGCCACCGGCTCGCCCACCATCCGGACTTTGCCGATCGCCAGCGCGTGTTCATCCTCGCTGACGGGCATGGCCCCATACGCCACCGGCAGATCCTTTCCCGTGAGCACTGCCTTAACGCCGGGATAATTCTCCGCTTTAGAGGTATCGATCTTCAGAATGCGGGCGTGGGGCACCGTGCTGCGAAAGAGCTTGGTGTGAAGCATTCGCGGGAACACGATGTCATCCGCATATTTCGTCTCTCCCGTGCACTTCGCCGTGGCGTCTACCTTGCGGAAGGGCTTGCCCACCACCCGCAGGCCGGCTCGTTTGCCGCCATTATTGCCAGCCATAAACACTCTCCTTCGGAGCTTCCGCCTGCTCGCCGGCCATCCAGGCGGCAGCCAGTTCCACCGCTTCGTAGATCTTGATGTAGCCGGTGCAGCGGCAAATGTTTCCCGCCAGAGCCGCCTTGATCCGATCGCGCGAAGGCCGCGGAACCTGCTCCAGCAAGGCTTTTGCCGTCAGGAGCATTCCGGGCGTGCAATATCCGCACTGCGCGGCTCCCAGATCGGCGAAGGCTGCTTGCAGCGGATGAAGCTTGTTCCCCACCGCCATGCCCTCGACCGTGTCAACCTCATGCCCTTCCACAGCGATTCCCAGGGCCAAACACGACAGCACCGGCCGGCCGTCCACGAGCACCGCGCAGCATCCACACTCGCCCAACTCGCAGCCGTGCTTGGTGCCCGTGAGTCCCAGGTCCTCGCGAAGCACTTCCAGGAGCGTCTTGTGCGGGGCAAAGGCTACTTCGACCGGCTCGCTGTTCACGCGCAACTGGATGTGCGCTTTCTCCGGCTTACTCTTGCCCTTCTTCCTGATCGGTTTCATTGCCATGCCTTTCAATCCGCGCGCCGGTCCTGGTACGGCGACGCCTATTTTATCACGGCGCGCCGGCACACAACCGGTCCCACGCGCAAGATCCGCCGTTTCGGCCGGCGCGTTCCAGCCCATCCTGTGTACGGGGCCTGCTTGAAAAAAATTGAGGCGCGTGATATTCCAACGTTGCTGATCCCGGCTGGTCAGCCCCTGTTCCGTTCGATCAATCCCTACAGCTCCGACACCGCCCTGCCGAAGCCGACGCCGGGGACGCACGCGTCTAAGGTCCGTGCCAATCAAATCCTCATCCCAGCTGACGGCACCCTGGACCTGGAGAATCGCTTCTTAGGTCCATCCTACAATCCAGATATCCCTTCGGCCGCACGGCTTTATTGTGCGCTTCAGCAGCAGGCGCTGGTGAATGAGTCAATGCACTATTCGGGGAAAGCGGGTGCCCGGGCCCTCTCCGGCAAGTGTGTTCTGAGCATCGTCTTGGTGGGATCCGTGCTCGTAGCCGACCTCTCCCCGCACAATCCTCGGGCTCTCCGTTTTCTACGCGAGTTGGGCGCTGGCACCTGGGATCAGATGACCGATCCAAAAGACTGCTCCATCGCTCGGGGTATCGGCTTAGCGGCGGCACAAAGTGGGTTCCTGCGTGGATTGTCCGTTCAAACCGTACGACCCTCGGAGCGTTCGGCCGACGAGCGTGGCGACAACCTGGTTCTGTTCGCCTCGCTTGGCGAGCCCGTGCGTGGGCTATATATCGATGAGGCTTCTTATTTTGGTAAGACAGCTTCTCCGGAGGTGTTTCCGGTCGCGTTCCGTTGACATCGTCAGGAGTGATCCGACCGGCACGGTCTCACGGTGAGCAACGGCGGTGCTTACATCGGCAAGGCGCGGCTTGCCCCGTCGCAATCATCCATCCATGTGGCTGTGTTCGGGAAAATCGATCGCGTTGATCTGCTTGCGGGTGCGCCCGGCGCGGAAGATGAATAAATAGCCGGAGAGCAGAGCGCCCAGCGCCAGCTTGGTTCCCTCCACCCACGCGTACACTTGATCGAGCGCCCACACCCGCGTTTGCACACTGTAGGACACGTTGCCGGGAGGGAAATCGGCTTGGCGTCCGCGGTAGGCCAGCTCCGGTGTGACGCCTACATGCTCGAAGATAACGCTCAGCAGCATCAGGGCGCAAAACACCATGGGGAAAAGGCGTCTCTGGGTTCCCAGAAACAGGCATCCGGCCAGAATCAGCGCCAGGCCGAATTGGGCCTCCTCCCAGATGTAGGAGTAGCGGCGGTTTTGTTCGGCGGCCTGGTATCTCATCAGCATTTCCACATTCTGCCGCGGCCCGGTCTTCTTTAAGAGCTCCGCGGCCTGATCGGAAGGGGTGAACAGAAGGGATGGTGTGAAGCGCAGGTTTTCAACCTGGATCAGGAGCATCAGGATGCTGCCGCCCAGCCAAACCCCCAGCAAGAAGCCCGCCATGCGCCGCGTGTGCATTGAAACCTTAGTTTGACACACCGCCCTGCATCTGAAAGCGAGAAGGGGAACGGTGCTCCGTTCCCCTTCGCCGCGTCGATCCGAGTTGATTCTGGAATCGTGACTTCTTGGTCCCCTTCGTAGCGGGGCGCTTTCATCTTACCGCAACTTCACCTCGATACCGCAGCAACATGCGGAATGCACGCCTGCCGCGGCTCACTGCTTCACCAATTCGACTCTCCGATTCTTCGCTCGCCCTTCCTCGGAGTCGTTCGATGCCACGGGAGATGTTGGACCGTCGCCAACCGCGTGGAGGCGGGCGGCCGCGACGCCGTTCTTGGTTGTGAGTGCGTTCAGGACCGCGTCCGCGCGGCGCTGCGAGAGGTCCATGTTGGATGCCAGATTTCCAACGTTGTCCGTGTGACCCACCACATACAACTTGAGCTGGGGACTCTGCTGGAGGAGCTTGGCAATCTCCTTAAGCGTGGCTTCCGACTCCGGCTTCACGTCGGCTTTCCCGGTATCGAAATAGATGCCGTAGACCGAAGCGTGGCCCGTGCGGGTAATATCCCCGGCCAGGCTCTCCGCATTCACCGCGACCAGTCCCGATTGCATAGCCTTTGTTTCGATAACGTCCAACTGAACCTGGGCCGGGACATTGGAATTGTCCTGTTCAATGTGGAGGCTCATATACATGTCGCCCTCCGGACGCGAAAGCTTCGCCGCCAAGTGGCGCGGCGAGCAGCCCGCGCACCAGCCCACGTCGCCGACAGTTCCACCGCCGCATTGATCTCCGCTCGAGCATGAAAACAATGTCTGGAAGCCGGCTTTCTGGAGAGCCTCCGTGTAGTTGCGGAAAACCTCAAGCGTGGACCGCTGTTGCGGAATTTCGTAGTGGATGCGCGTCAGCTTCCCTTCCAAATGCTGGCTTTTGGCCCATTGGCCGTCCTGCACCTTCCCCAATGGCAACGTGTATTCGTCAAACTCTCTCGCCGAGTAATCCGTGATGATTGAGCCGGGATAGCGAGAGATGAGCGGATGGTCCTTGCTTCCTTCCGCATCCGGTCTCTGGGCGAGTGCGAACGCCGAAGCGATTCCCACCATAAGGCAGGCACCAAGGATTCTGCGCATGAAGTTCATCACTGATCCCTCCTACTGGCGTTACGGACACTATCTTAGCCACTGGCGGGAGCGCTCCTCGCTCTCGCCTCACAAGCCGCTTAGGAAAAGTCTACACCCGGCCACACACGAAACAAAGTGGATAAAGACAGCCGATCCAATCCAAGCCCGTAATCCGTCGATGAGGGTACCGCTCCGTGACCGTCGCGGTTCGGAATGGGCCTTCGAGCGAATGCGCTACTCACCGAACCGCGACGGTAACGGAGCGGTATTCAAGACCTGCAGGCTTAACGGACGGATTACGGTCCAAGCAGGGAGAGGACTTCGTTGGGACCGAGTTGTGCCGGGTGAGCGACATAAAAGTGGAGGTTAGGCGGCCCGACGGCTTTCCCAGTAATCTTCGAAGCGGCCGTTGAGGTGGGAGCAGCGAAGGGCGAGGATGGAGTTGGCGCCGGTCACAGACCAGAACATGCCGGACTGTTTGAGACGATGGCCAACGACGGTTTTACAACCGGCTTCGATGACACCGGATCCGACGAAGAGATGCTGCTTGCGGAACTTGGGGTAGTTCATGCGAGCAGCATTGGTGGCGAAGTAATCGATTTCGTTGCGGAGTTTCTTGGCCAGATTGGGATCAGGGGTTTGAATCAGGCGAAGCGAAGCGACGAGTCTGGCGATCTTGCCCTGGTCGAGCCAACGCTTCTGATGGAAGCCGATCCAGGCGTTGCGGCGCTTCGCGTCATGGGGATGGAGCAAGCGAGCCAGGTCCCACAGATGCTGGCGGGCGTGGAACAGATCGACGATTTGAATGGCGCCGGGAAAATCTTCCCGGGCCAGGTTCCAGATCCATTCGGCGCCGTCGCCGATGACGACCTTCTTCTCGGCGCGGCTCCAGCCACGTTTCCAGGCCTCGACGTAGAGCCGCTTGCCAAACTGCTCGGCATTTTCGATGGCGCCGGTGTAGGTAGTCGAAGCGGGGTCGCGAACGGCGTAGCCTTCCTCGTCCCAGGTAGTCTGCGTGAATACGCAGCCGAGTTTGACCTCGCGCGTGTGGGCCGGCAAGCCGTCGAGCTTGCCCTTGCGACCCGCCGTTTCCTTCTTCACGACGGGCACGCCGGTGCCGTCCCTTTGGACATAGAGAATGGGAACGGGCTCGCCCATGAGCATGGGTAGATCGAGTTGCAAAGCGCGATCGATCTCCTGTTGCTCTCGCCGTGCGATGTCGGCGCCCATCGATTCGGCCACGCGTTCGACGGATTTAGTGGTGATCTCCAAGCCGGCCAGTAGTTTCATCTGCTCACGGCCGTGATCGAAGGGCGCATCCTGACCCACCAGCGCTTGCATGCGCCGCACGCCGGGGGAGAACTCGGTGTGAACGATATCGAGTTCCTGGTCCGCCGGAAACTGCCCATCATGACAGTGCGGGCACAGATAGTAGGGCCGGGACACTTCCACCGAGCCGACCGCCGTCAGCACGTTCTTCGAGCGCAGTTCGCGATAAAGCGCTGGTTGCCCGCACAGGCAAGGAGTGGAATGCTGCTCTGGCACGGGAAACCGCAGCAACTCGGTCAACGCACTAGCTCCGGCCTGATGCATGGCCGAGCGCACCAACATCTCGACGGCTTCCAGATCTAGGCTGCCCGTTTTGCGCACGCTGGTGAAGATGGTGCGCAGCAGTTGGTCTACTTCGCGCGCAACTTCCTTTTGGACGGCGTCCGCCGTTTTTTTTCCTGGACCGACGGCGAGGTTTCCTCCACGGGACGCAACTCGCAGATCTGTTCATTGACCTCCAACAGCTGATCGCCCAGTTGCCGGAAGCGCTGACACTCGGCAACCTCGCGCTGCGCTTTGGCCAAACGGGCGGGGGAGGAAAATGTTTCGGTGACGGTTTTGCCATTCACCTTGCGAGTCAGCCGATAGTAGGGGCCATGGCCGGGATCTCCGGCCCGATGGCAATGACAGTTTGGATTTCCACAACGCCCTCCTGTTCCCGTAATGGAGCCGGACCGCATGTCGCCCAACTGGGCGATTTGCGACCGAACGGCGGCGCGACGGCTTTCCAAATTAACCAGAGAGTCGGGCATGTAAAGGCCTCCTGTAAACCTAGCGTATCACTACGCTCGGTTTCGTGCCACAAAAAAGGAAACCCTGCGAGTCGTCACTTTCAAGTCGCACACCCAGTTGTGCCGACCCCAGTGCCGCGCTTGGCTACAATGGACATGATGACCTACTACGGAGCAAAAGAACTCGCGGCCGCGTTTCGCACGGTCCGCGACAACACCATCCAGATCGCGCAAAACGTCGGCGAGGAGCATTACGGATTCCGCGCCACGCCGGAAACCCGCAGCATTGGTGAAACCCTGGTGCACATCGCCAATATCCCCAAAATCGCGTATGAGATTCACGGGAACCAGAAGCTCACCTCGCTCGCCGGCTTCGACTTCATGGGTTTCGTCGGGCCGCTGAGCGCCGATGAGAAGACCAAGCGTTCGAAGGCTGAAATTATCGCGGTGCTCGCGAGCGCCCGCGATCAGTTTGGCGGCTGGCTCGACACGCTGTCTGACGATTTTCTGGCGCAGCGCGTGGCCATGATGGGCAACCAGCCCGACAAGTCGCGCTTCGAAATGCTGCTCGGCGCGAAGGAGCATGAGATGCATCACCGCGGCCAGCTCATGCTGATGGAGCGAATGGTCGGCGTGGTGCCGCACCTCACCCGCCGGATGCAGGCGATGATGGCTCAGAGGCAGCAAAGCCAGCAGACGGCGACATCGTAACAGCGCTTCCCAGCTCTTCCACCACCCTGATGAACTCCACCGCGTCGATGGGCTTGGTGATAAACGCGTCCATCCCCGCAGCCATGCATCGCTCGCGATCTCCCTTCATCGTACGAGCGGTCAGCGCCACAATTGGCGTGCGTGTGAATTTCGACTGCTCTTCCGCGCGAATGACGCGGGTGGCTTCGAGGCCGTCCATATCGGGCATCTGCACGTCCATCAGAATCAGGTGGAAGCTCTCGCGGGCAAGGATCTCCAGCGCTTGGCGGCCCGTGGCGGCGGCGACAACCTGATGCCCGCGCCGTTCCAGCAGCCGGGTGGCCAGCCGCTGATTTACCAGGTTGTCCTCGGCCAGCAAAATGCGGAGACCCGGCCTGCCCGCCGTCGCTGCATCCAGTAGCCGGCGCAGGCCGTCCGTCCTTACCGGTGCGCCGGGTTCCTTCACCTCCGCCACGGCGAAGCGCGTCGTGAAGTGGAACGTGCTTCCCCGCGAGCCTTCGCTTTCCACCCAAATCCGGCCGCCCATCAACCCCACCAGCTTGGAGCAGATCGCCAACCCCAGGCCGGTTCCGCCGAAACGGCGCGTGGTGGAACCGTCGGCCTGCCGGAACGATTCGAAAATGATGCGCTGCTTGTCTGCCGGAATCCCGATCCCGGTGTCGTGGACAGCGAAGTGAACGGTCACTTCGCCGGCCCCGTCCGTCTCGTGCTCCACGCCCACCCGCACCCCGCCGCGCAAGGTGAACTTGATGGCATTGTTGATCAGATTCAAGAGCACTTGCTGCAGCCGGTCCGGATCGCCCACCAACCAGTCCGGCGTGGGATCGGCGACGTGCACGCCCAGATCGAGACGCTTCTCGGCGGCGCTCACCGCAAAGATCTTGACCGTCTGGTGCACGCACTGGCGCAGCGAAAACGGGACCGGATTCAGGTCCAGCTTTCCGGCTTCGATTTTGGAGAAGTCCAGAACATCGTTCAGGATTGTCAGCAGCGAATCGGCGGAAATGCGCGCCGTTTCCAGACACTCGCGCTGCTCCGGCGTAAGTTGGGTTGCCAGAACCAGGTCGGTCATGCCCAAAATTCCATTCATGGGCGTGCGGATCTCGTGGCTCATGTTGGCCAGGAACTCGCTCTTGAAGCGGCTGGTCTGGCGAGCGTCGGCCAGCAAGCGCTCGATCTCCTGGTTCTGCTGCTGCACCACTGCGTTCTCGTGCTCGGCCCGCGCCTTTTCCTCGATCACCCGCTGCTTTTCTTGCGACAGCTCGCGGGTGCGCTCGGCCACCGCGGTCTCGAGCCTTTGCCGCTCCACCTCCAACCGGTGGGTTCGCCGTCTCCACAGCAAGTGTCCGAACAGAAGAACCGCCAGCCCGGAGCCGATGCGGAACCACCAGGTCAGGAACCAGGGCGTCTGAATTTCGAAGTGCAGCCGGGCTGGTTCGGCGCTCCAGATTCCCTGGGCGTTACATGCGATCACTTCCAGCGTGTATTGCCCCGGCGGCAGCTTCACGTAGTTCAACTCGCGTTGCCGCGTCTCCACCCAGTTATGTTCGGATTGGGCCAGGCGATAGCGGAACAACACGCTCGATTCCTGCAAGAATGTCAGTGCCGCCATCTGCACCTGAAGCGAATTCTGGCTATACGGAACCTCTTTGACAGTGGAAAGATCCACCTCCTGGCCGCCCAGCTTCACCGAAGTGAACACCACCGGAGGAGCAACCCCCGGAATGGGAGTGGCTCGCGGCTGGTATCGCGACAACCCGCGGCTGGTCCCGATCCATACGCTTCCGCCGGGTTCGGCCAGGAAAGCGTTCGTATTGGTGTCGTCCCAGATCAGTCCGTCCGAATGCCCGAAGTGCCGCCAGCGCGCGTGGTCGTACACGTCCACTCCGTGATCGGTCCCCACCCACAGCCATCCACGCTGGTCGCGGCCCAGGAACAGCGTCTTGTCGGATTCGAGGCCGTTGGTCGAGGTGACATGCTCGACTTGCGGGTGGTCGCCGGTACCTGTGAATGCCGGCGCGTTGGCGCCTGTAAAGGTTAGATGCGTTAAACCGTAAGCGTCGCGATATCCCACCCAGATGGAGCCATCCCCGTCCTCGGCGACTTGCGCCACCATGTTGTCCTTCAATCCGTCCTTGGTGGTGAAGCGGGTCCACCGGCCCTCGGCGTAACGCGCCAGCCCCAGGTCTCCGCACACCCACAGTCGCCCGCGCGAATCCTGCAAGGTCATGCGGAATCCTTCGGACGGCTGAGTGCCGGCCGGCAGCACCTGCTCGAATCCCGTTACCGGACCTTTGGGAGTAGAAACCACGCTGCGGAAGAGTCCCGCCCGCGTCGCGGCCCAGATTCGGCCTCCCCGATCCACGGTCAGATGCAGAATCGAATCGTTGGCCAAGCCCTGCGCGGCCGCAAAGTCCCGCACGGATCCAGAGCGAGGATCCAGTTGCCGCAGTCCCCCGCCGTTGCCGCCTCCAATCCAAAGCGTTCCGTCCGGCGCCGCCGCCAGCGCCCGGATCTCCAGGCCGGCCAATTGATGACGCCAGATCAGCCGCCCGTCCCGCTCCCCAGTCCGCTCCTCAAGGTAGTCGAGCCCGAATTGGGTGCCCACCCATAACCGACCCGACGCGTCCCGGGCGGCCGCCCACACGGATTCGCGGCTCAACCCATCGCGCTCATTCCAACTTTGCCACTCCTGGTAACCCAACCATCGCGCCAATCCCGACCCCAGCAAGCCGATCCAGATGGATCCCTCGCGGTCTTGTTGAACCGCGGAAATGTCGTTGGTGGTCAGGCCCTGCTCGGCGCCCACAATCTCCCAGCCGGAGCCGGTTTGGCGCGCCAAACCGCGATTGGTGGGGACCAGGAGATTGCCGTCGGGATCCAGGGCCAATGCTGGAAGCGTGTTGGTCGCCGGGGGCAATCCCCCCTGAGGACTCTCGGTGCGAAGCTTAAAGCGGCGCGTGGCCGGCGACCGCACCGCCAGTTGACGTTCGCTGCGCACCCAAATGTTTCCTTCCAGGTCCTCGATGATCGCTTCCCATCGGTCCGGCGCCAGGCCCTCGGGGCCCGAACTCACGGACCGGCCCTCCTGCAAGCGGCACAGATCCTGCGAGCCGCAGCCGTACCAAACCAGACCCGTCGAATCCACATAAACCGCGGTCGCGGGTTCGCCGGCTGTGTGCCCCGGCGCCGGATCCGCCAGGCTGAATCCCCATCCCTGCGGGAGTTTCGTGCCTACCGCTAATCCCTTTTCCGTCGCTACGTACAGATGCCCGCTCGAATCGGATGCGATCGCCTCCCGTCCCGCGACACCCTGGTTGACGCCAAATTTGCCGCCCATCCCCACCGTCTCGAATCGCTCGCCTTGCCGCCGCGCCAGGCCGACGTGCGTTCCCACCCACAAGGTCCCGTCGACGGCTTCATGCAGCGAATCGATGCGGCCCGCGGGCAGACCGTCGGCGCGGCCGAACGCGGTGAAGCGGCTGCCGTCATAGCGGAACAGGCCGTTCTGCGTGCCCACCCACAAGAATCCGGCGCGGTCTTGCAGCACCACTTGTACCACCAGATTCTGTAAACCCTCCTCCTCGCCGTAAAACTTGAAGTTGTAGCGTTGCCCCGCGACTCGAATGGGGAGGCCCACAGCAGCCAATAGCATGGTGAAGAGGAACCGGCGCAGAGTGCGCATGTGCTCGAGTCTGGTCCTTTCTCCAAAGCCCGCACAGGGCCGGCTCGGCCCCCCGAACCTCGGGAACTCGCGAAGCTTCGGGCCCATGCCCGTTGGATTTGCCGCTGTGCGTGCGTGTTCCTTAAAAGGATTCGTCGGTTCTTGTTGAAATGATTAGGCCGTGCTAGCCTCTTGGATACATGTCCCGACCCCGAATTGCGGTCGCCGGCGCCGGCGCATTTGGCTGCAATCATCTTAGAGTCATTCACTCCTCCGAACGGGCGGCCTTGGCAGGGGTTTTCGATATCGATTCCGGCCGCGCCGCCGCGGCCGCCCAGCCCTATCAATGCCCAGTCTTTGCCACCATCGAGGACCTCGGCAGAGCCGCGGACGCCGTCGTGGTGGCCACCCCCACCGTGACGCATTCCGATCTCGGATGCCGCCTCCTGGAGCTGGGCCTGGATGTGCTGGTCGAAAAGCCGATAGCCCACTTGCCCGGACCCGCCCGCGTCTTGGTCGAAACCGCGAAGCGCACTGGCCGCGTCCTCCAAGTAGGTCACTTGGAGCGTTTCAATCCGGTGGTGATCGCGCTCGCCGCGGTGGTCACCAAGCCGCTCTTTTTCGAGATCCACCGGTTGAGTGAGTTCACCCCGCGCAGCCTGGACGTGGACGTGGTCCTTGATCTCATGATTCACGATATCGACATTGTGCTGGCGCTTACCGGCGAGATGCCGGAGGAAATCCGCGCCGCGGGCATCTCCATTCTGACGCCCAAGGTGGATATCGCCAATGTGCGGCTTCAGTTTCCGGGTGGTTGCGTCGCCAATCTGACCGCCAGCCGCGTCTCCACCGAACGCGTCCGCAAACTGCGCCTGTTTCAGCCCCATGAATACATATCGCTCGATTACACCCGCAAGGATGCCGTGCGCTTCAGGGTAAAACCTCCGATGGCGATCGATTTCAGCCCTTTGCCCGTCACACAAGAAGAACCGCTGCGGCTGGAGTTGGAAGCGTTCTTCGAGAGCGTCGCGACGCGCCGCCCGCCCGTGGTAACCGGGGAGCAGGGTCTGGCGGCGTTAGAGGTCGCCAGTGCCATTCTTGATAGAATTGAGGAGCACTCCCGCCTGGTCGCTCACGCATTGCAGAACCAAGCATTGCAGAATCAGGCATTGCAGAGAGGGTAAGTGCCGAGTACGCCGCGAGACGAACCAGTCGAGCTGAACCTGCTCCGATCCGTGTCCGAGCCGGTTTCGCCGCGGCTCCTTGCGCGCGACGCCATCGGCTCCCTTTTGGTTCATGCGCTCTTGGTCGCGCTCCTGGTCTTTGTTCCCGATGTCGTTTCGTACAGGCGTGCGTCTGAGATTTTTTCCAATTTCAAGGAGCCCACGCGGCTGATATTTCCCCGATCCCTCGAACTGACACAAAAGGCTCCCAACCAGGGGAAGGTGGCCAAGGCGCTGGACGTGCGCAGCGCGGTGCAGGCGCAGCCGGCACAGACGCCCCATGTCCGCCAGTTCGCCCCGCCTCCGCCGGGACAAGGCCCCAAGCCCGCGCCGCTTCCGGCTCCTCAAATCGAGATGCCGCAGATCCAGACCGGTCCCATCGCTGCACAGATTCCTTCCACCGGCATTGGCACGGGGGCACTGCTTCCTCTTCCGGCGCTGCCTCGCCCGACTCCCCCCGCGCCTCCGAAGACTGCGCCCGTTCCACGGCCGCCGGATATCATCCGTTCCGCCTTGCGCCCGGGCGGCCAAGGCCCGACCGTCGGGGACATTTCCGAAGATTCGCCCAGAGTCCCGGGCGTGGCTCCCTCCCCGTGCAACGATTGTAGCGCCCTGCAATTGCTCAGCGATCCCAAAAACGTCGACTTCAAGCCCTACTTGCTTCAAGTACTTGCGATGGTCAAAAAGAACTGGATGGCGGTCATTCCCGATAGCGCAAAGTTGGGCCGCAAGGGAATCGTCGTTCTCAAATTCAGCATTGACCGGCGCGGCGCTGTTCCGAGCTTGGAATTCGCCACTCCCTCTGGAAACGACTTTGACCACGCCGCCGTCGCTGGCATCAGCGCGTCGGTTCCCTTCCCGCCTTTACCTACCGAGTACCCCGGAGACCAGATCCGCCTGCAAATGGCCTTCGCCTACAACATGGCCTCACCTAGGTGAACTAACCCCTTATGAATCGCCGTCTTGTAGTAGCGATGTTGATGTACGCCGCGCTCGCCACAGCGGCCTCCTTCCAGCTCGACGGCAAACTGCGCCTCGTGGTTTGGCTGGTTCTAGGGTTATTCGCAGTCAGGACCGTTCTAGTGGTCCTTAAGCAGCGGATTGACTAGGATCTTGGCATACTCCGCATCGGAACATTATTAGTCCTTCCCTAAGGTGTATCTTCGAGGTACTTCACAGACCTTACCCCGTAATCTTCAATTTGTTGATTGTTTCCCGCGTAAAGCGCAGGTGCCAAATCGAGTGTCTGCGTTTCAATTCGGGAGAGTGGCCGCCTTTAACGGTTTCGTTGTGGGACGAAGGGGGCAGCCACAGCCTTCGCTGGACCTTGAGAAGACCTGTCAAGGATCGGCGGCAGTATAGGGCTTCTTACTCATAACACAGGGTCTATTGCTGTAGAGAGATTTAGCCGCTGGGGTTCTCGCAGAGAGTGGGCTAGAGCGTGCATCTTCAGTGAGCGTCGCTAGATGGAGTCAGAGGGGGGACGGAAGATGATGACGATGAGTTATAAGACCGCGGCCGCGGGGGTAAGTGCTCCGGTGACGTCGATGGGGGCAGCCAGCCCCGCGCCGTTGCGGCCAGCCGGAAGAACCGCCCGAGGCAGCAGTGTGCCGGTGAAGCCCATGGGCATTGCCGCTACTCCGCATTCCTCCCATCCGCGGTTGGCCGTCGCGGCCTCCGCCAAGCAGGCGCGCCGCGATCGAGTGGTGCTGGAGCATCTTCCGCTGGTGAAGGCCATCGCCGTGCGCGTGCATGAGAATCTCCCGGTGCACGTCGACCTGGACGATCTGATCCACGCCGGCATTCTGGGTCTGTTCGACGCCGCCAACAAATACAATCCCGAAAAGCAGGTGGTCTTTTCGAGCTACGCCAAGCACCGGATTAAGGGCGCCATTCTGGACAGCCTGCGGCAGCTCGACTGGGCCTCGCGCGATATGCGCCGCCGCCACAAGCAAGTGGAAGCCGCCACGCGCGATCTTGCCTCCACCCTGCAGCGCGCCCCCACCGAGGCCGAAATAGCCGACAAGCTGGGCATGGACGTGGACCGCTGGCGCACCATGATGTTGGATCTGCGCAACGTCGGTCTGATCTCCGCTTCGACGCGCTCCAACGAAAACGACGACCTTCCCGCTCCCGATTTCCCCAGCAACCCCGAAACCCAGCCCGATTCCATCTGCGCCCGCGAGCAGCTCCGCAGCGTGCTGACCGTGGCCATGAAGACGCTCCCGGAGCGCTATCAGAAGGTGGTCGTGCTGTATTACACCAACGAGATGACCATGAAGGAAATCGGCGGCGTGCTGGGCATCAACGAAAGCCGCGTTTCCCAGATTCATAAGTCCGCTCTGGAGAAGATGCAGACCGCTTTGCAGTCCAGCGGCATTACCTCCACCCAGGCGTTTTAAGACCGCCACGCGTCGGCATGTGATGGAATCGTCGTTCGGCGGCGATGCCGTGCTAGCGTCCACTAAGACCGCTATCGTCCTCCTCATTACATTGGCCCTGCTCGTTTCAGCCCGGCTTAGCCGTGGCCAGGGCGTCCTGCCAGACACCGTCGCACCGCAGGCGGAGGTCACTCTTCGAAACCCACGCTATTGCCGAGGGGGCGAGGGCGACGGCGTACTGCAACTGGAGAGCGTTATCCGGTTCACAAACTCGGGCCAGATCCCCATCATCTTACCGGAAGGCGCCAGCATTCCGAAATGGGCGATTGCAGATAGCCCGGGCGAACTCGAAAACCCCAAGCAGGTGTTGCTGGACGATGATATTTTTGCGTCGGGGCCGCGTCTACGACCGGGTAGGCAACCAGGCAGAGGATTCGTTATTTTGGGCGCCGGCCAAGTTTTTGAAACGCTCGTGCCAGTCGGGCTTCCTTACGCGATTGCGCCAACCGAAGGATTCTCCACACCTGGCTCGCACTTCCTTAAACTTTGGATTGCGATATCACTGGACGAAAACGACCGCAGCATCGCGAGGCTGCGGGAGCGCTGGAAGAAGTCGGGCTATTTGTGGGTTGGTACAGTCACGTCGCCGCCAATTCCGGTAACCATCGATCGGAATCCGAAGATCGAGGATTGTTCGCTACCGAGTCGCAAACGCTAAGGAACGTCGTTCGGGCTGTGCGTGCCGATCAGCCACACGCTAAAATCGTCACGTAGTGCCTCCCCCAACCGCCAAAGCTCTGACTGTCCGTCAATTCTTTTCGAAAAAGGGTTTGCTCTCGCAGTGGCACCCCAACTACGAATACCGCGACGGCCAGCTCCAGATGGCCGAAGCGGTCGAGAGCGCGCTCGCCGACAAGAAGCACCTGATTGTCGAGGCCGGCACCGGCACTGGCAAAACGCTCGCGTATCTGGTTCCCGCGATCCTCTCGGGCAAGCGCGTGGTCATCTCCACCGGCACCAAAAATCTTCAGGAGCAGCTCTTCTTCAAGGACATTCCGTTCCTGGAACAGCACCTCGGCCCGCACATTGGTCCGCTGCGCGTCTCCTACATGAAGGGCCGCGCCAACTACGCCTGCCGCCAGAAGATTTACGATGCCGAGAAGGAGCCGGTGCTTGAAGGCCTCGAAGAAACCGCCGATTTTCAGGTGATCCGCGAGTGGGAAAAGACCACCCAAACCGGCGACCGCGCCGAAATCAAGACGCTCCCCGAATCCTCCACGGCTTGGGCCAAGGTCGATGCGCGATCGGATCTGTGCACCGGCCAGAAGTGCCCGCAGTTCGAGCGCTGCTTCATCACGCTGATGCACCAGCGGGCCCAGGACAGCGACATCATCATCGTCAATCACCACCTGTTCTTCGCCGACATGGCCGTCAAGGGCGACGAGCGGGGCGCGATCATCCCCGATTACGGCGCCGTGATCTTCGACGAAGCCCACGACGTGGAGGACGTCGCCAGCCAGTATTTCGGAATCTCGGTTTCGAGTTATCAATTCGAGGAGCTGGTGCGCGACATCTCCGCGCTCGCCGCTCGCAAGAACTTTGGATCGCAGGAGCTGGACCGCACTCTCATCACGCTGGGCGATTGCGCGGCGCGCTTCCTGGCCCTTTTCGGATCAAAGCTCGGGGCCGGCGAAGGCCGCACCGGCTTCCGCTCGCATGACGCGTTTCTTGAAGAGAACGAGGAAGTTTATCGCGACGTGCTGCGCGCGCTGGAGCTGGCTGCGTTACAGCTCGAGCTGCTCAAATCCCCGCCCGAGGAATCGCTGTTGCTGGTGGCTCGGGCTCGCGATCTGGCGCGGCGGATCGAGTTCTGGATGGAATCCGGGGACCGCCGCTACGTCTATTGGATCGAGCGCCGCGGCCGCGGAACCTTTCTGCAAGCCACTCCCATCGAGGTCTCGCAATTATTGGATGAGCGCCTGTTCGACGCCGTGGATTCGGTGACGCTGACCTCCGCGACGCTGGCCGTCTCCGGCGGCTTCGATTACACCAAGGAGCGTCTGGGCCTGCGCACCGCCCGCGGTCTGGTGGTTCCCAGCCATTTCGATTACGCCACGCAAGCGCTTTTGTACGTCCCGCAAAACTTGCCCGACCCGCGCAGCCCCGCTTTCACCGCCGCCGCCGCGGAGGAAATCGTCGAGCTGCTGACCTTCAGCCGCGGCCGCGCCTTCGTGCTCTTCACCAGCTATCAGCAGATGCGCCTGATCTATGATCGCGTCTCGCTCGACGTTCCGTATCAGACGCTGATGCAGGGCACCGGTCCGCGCAGCGCACTGATCGAGGAATTCCGCTCGACGCCCAACGCGGTGCTGTTCGCGACTTCGTCTTTCTGGCAAGGCGTGGATGTGCCGGGCGAGCAGTTGAGTTGCGTTATCATTGATAAGCTGCCGTTTGCGGTTCCGAGCGACCCAGTGGTGGAAGCGCGGATCGCCGCGATCAAGAATGAGGGTGGTGACGCGTTCCACGGCTACCAGGTTCCGCAAGCCGCCATCGCGCTGAAGCAGGGCTTTGGACGCCTGATTCGCAGCCGTGGCGACCGCGGAGTGTTGGCGCTGCTGGATAACCGGATTACGAAGAGCCGTTATGGACAGATCTTCTTCGACAGCCTGCCTCCGTACCGGTTCACCACCGCGCGCCAGGAGGTTGGGAAGTTTTTCAGGAAGTAGGGAAGTTCTTCAAGAAGCAGGGAAGTTTTTCAAACATGTTTGAAGTTTCCGTAGAACAGACATTCGCCGCCGGACACGCCCTGCGCAACTACAAGGGCGCGTGCGAGAACGTCCATGGCCACAACTTTAAGATCCAGGTGACGATCGAGGGCCAGGAGCTGGACGGCACCGGGATGCTGGTGGATTTTCTGGACGTCAAGCAGTCCATGGGGGCCGTGATCTCTCGCCTGGATCACAAGTTCCTGAACGACGTCCCGCCCTTCGACGTGAAGAATCCCTCCGCCGAAAACATCGCCGAGTATTTCTACGAAGAGCTGACCAGCGGCCTGGTCTCGAATCCGGTCCCGGTCCGCGTGCGCGAGGTCAAGGTGTGGGAGACCGACATCCAGAGCGCGACATTTCGGCCATAGGGGCCGGCCGTAGGTAGCCGTCCTGGCCTTATCTACTGTACTCTAGGGGTATGGGCGACGTTAGGAAACTGGACTTCAACGAACCTGCCGCCATCCTTGAGGAGGAGGATGAGGAGACGCTCGCCGCCATCGACCGCGGCATCAAAGCCGCCGACGAAGGCCGCGTTGTCCCTTTGGCGGAGGTCCGCCAGCGAATGCAGACGTGGCTTTCAAGATCCTCTTCACCGAAGACGCGCTAGTCGATTTGGAGATCATCCTCGACTACGTCCGCTCCGACAACCCCGCCGCAGCCGAACGATTTGGCGTAGCCTTGCTCAATCATGTCGAGCTGTTACAAAACTTCCCGCGCATGGGTGTCTCCGTTCCCCAGCGGCCGGATATCCGTAAAATCCTCCATTCCCCGGTTCGAGTTTACTACCGCCTCCACGAGATTACGAGGCTGATCGAGGTTCTCCATTTCTGGCACGCCGCCAGAAGACCTCGAAGGTCTGACTCAATTGATTAATGCAACTCCGCTAATTCCTTCTTGGCTTGGATCAGATACGGAGCATCCGGGTCGGCGTCTTTCCACAACGCGAGGAAGTCCTGGTAGGCTCGCTTGGCTTTGGCGGTGTCGCCCACGTGCGCCGCGGCGCGAGCCACGCCCAGATAGGCGAGCGAATAGTATGGCCCCCAGTTGCGGCCCTCGTGGTCGAGGATCTTCTGGAACTCGCCGCGCCGGTAGAGCAGGTCCGTCCTGTCTGGATTCGGAGGTGGATTCTTTGCCGCCGCTTCCTCAGCGAGCCGCAACGCCGACACATCCCCGCACAACCAAAGAATGGGTAACTTCGCTTTGCGGGCCGCTTCGCAGTCGCCGACCCAGGCATCGGCCTGGGCGTCGATCACCGCGGGTTTGGGGAACTGCACGCCGGCGCCTTGCCGCCGTGCCATCTCCAACTCATCCTGGTAGAGTTCCTTCGCCTTGCGCCGCTGCCCGTGCATTAGGGCATTGTTGGCTTGTAAGTCGAGACTCCGAAATTCCTCCGGCTTGCCCGCCAACCATTGAATCTCGGCTGTGAGCGGGAATTCGACTGGCTTGACGTATGCGCTAGCCTGAGGGCATGAAGGAGCGTGACTGGACAAGAGTCCTGGGATGGCCCGGATACCAGGTGTATCAGAGGGAAATCGATGAGTCGGGCAAAAAGCTGAAGCTGTGGGTGCGGCGGAAGAAGACGGGGCTTAAATTGATTTGCTCCGGGTGTGGTCAGCACATACCGGCCAGCCGGATCCAAGAGATCAGCGAGCGGGAGGTACGGGACCTGCCGTGCTTCGAGTACTCGACGACGATCGTGGTGGAGACGTATCGGATGAAATGCCCCCGCTGCGGATTCCGTGCAGAGAAGGTGACTCAGTTGCCGAGCAAAGCGCCATTCAGCAAACGATTCGAAGAAGCAGTGGGGCAGGCCTGCGAGAGTGCGTCGGCGCGACAAGTCGCGCGGCGATTGGGCATGGCCGAAAGCACGGTGCGCGCGATCGATCTGCGGTGCCTGGAGCGTTGGGAGGCCAAGCGTCGAAAGCCGCCGCTGCGGCAGATGGGCGTCGACGAGTTGTACCGCGGCAAGAAGGACAAGTTCCTCACAGTGGTGTGCAATCTGGAAACCGGCGAACCGCTGTGGTTTGGCAAAACGCGGAAGAAGGAAACGCTGGATGAATTCTTTCGAAGCCAGTTACGGAAGCCGCAGCGCAAGCGGATTGAGGCGGCGTGCCTGGACATGTGGGAACCGTTTCGGTTGAGCATTGAGGAATGGGCGCCACAGTGCAAGATCGTATACGACAAGTTCCACATCCTCCAGCATGCCAACGATGCCATCGACGAAGTGCGGAAGGCGGAGTTCTTCCGGCAGGGAAAACAAAAGCGCGGACTGATCAAGGGAAAGAAGTGGCTCCTGATGAGCCGGTGGAAGAACCTGACTCTCTCTCAACGCGGAGAACTCAACCGGCTGTTCCAACTGAACCGGCGCGTGTTCAAAGCCTACCTTCTCAAAGAGAGCTTGGAGCGGCTTTGGGACTATCGCTACGAGGGCGCGATGCTCAACTACCTGCAGAAGTGGATGGACCAACTGAAGTGGCAACGGCTCACGCCGTTCGAAGAACTCGCCGACATGCTGGTGAAGCATCTGGAGGGAATCTTGAACTACTGCCGGACCAAAGTTCGCTTCGGTGTGGTCGAAGCGCTCAATGGAAACATTCGGATGCTGATCAATCGTGGTCGAGGCTATAAGAACGTCCGCTACCTGCTGCTGAAGGCCAAACGCATGGCCGTGACCAATGCCGAATTTGTCGAACTTCAACAAGTCAGAAAGGCGGCATAGAATGGCCCTCCGTCGAATTCCCGCTCAGAGCCTGAATCTCTTTCGCCTGCGCTGCCTGATCGTCCTGTATGTAGGCAACCCGCAACAGCAGCCGGCGAATAGCCGGACCATCCAGCTTCTGTGCGAAGGCCCTCTCCGCCACCGCCTTCGCCTCATCGAAACGGCCGAGGTCAACATAGCCTTCCGCCAAACGGTACTGGAGTAACAAATTTAGCGGCGCCAAACGGCCGCTCTCCTGGAGTTGTTCCAGCGCCTTTTCGTATTCGCCTCTGAGTATATAGGCGGAACCCAGGAAGTGGTAACCATCCGCAGCGCGCGGATAGGAGCGTACCTGCATCTGGTAGGCGTCTATCGCTTTGTTCAGGTCATGGGCTACCCTCTCGTAGTACCACCCGGAGATATTGAGGCGTTCGCGCTCGCTGACGCGGTCGACCAAGGCGAATGCCTTGCCCAGGGATTCAGCCTCGAGGACAAACTGGCCGGTGTTGCCGTACGCGAGGCACAGGAACATGTATGCGGAGGCGAAATTGGGATCCAGCTCGATGGCGCGCTGGAAGTGCGGAATCGCCTCCTGGTTCGAAGCAGCCTGAGCCATGAGATCGAATCCGAGCTGGAAAGCTTTGAGCGCTTCCAGGGAATTGGTGGTGACTCCATCATAAATCCGGGATCGGTCGGTCTTCTGGATGGAACTCAGCGACTCCCCGAGCTTGGCCCGCAACGCCGTGGTGGCCTTTGCCACCGCCTTGAGCACGTGCTCCTTGTCTTCGGCTTCAGCCTCCTCGCGGGCCAGCGTTGTGCCGGTCTGGCAATTGATGGCCTGGAGCGCGATCGCATAAGTCTTGCCCAGGCCGGCAATCGATCCGCCGATGGTGGCTTTCTGGCCCTCCCGCACGCACACCTCGTGCGCGATATCGTTGGTAATCCGTTCCCCAGCTTTGCGGCCCATGAGCTGGAGCGTCTGGTTGACTTCCTCGTCGTCCATGACCTTCAGGAACGGCGACTCTTCCAAATCGAAGGCCAGGGCCTGGCGGAGCGCGCCGTCGAACGCCTCGTCGCCGGTGGTGTTGGTGAAATCGGCGAGCACCAGCACGTCCTGATCGGTAAGTGGCTTGGGCCGCGCGCGGAAGCGGGAGTAAGCTGCGCCGCTAACGAGAGCAATTACAACCGCCCCGGCGATGAAAGCGGCCACGGGATTGTTCCACGCCGGACGCACCGGAGGCTCGGTAGCCGCGGGCTGTGGTGTTTCAATCTTCTCGGCCTCGACTCTCGGTACCTCGCTTTTCTGTACTTCGGCTTTTTGTACTTCAGCGACGAAACGGTAGCCTCGGCGCGGAATGGTCTCGATGAAGCGGGGGTCGGTGGCGGAGTCGCCCAAGGCTTCGCGGACCTTATTGAGCGCTGTCCCGATGCCGCGTTCAAAGTCCACGAAGGTGCCGCCGGGCCAAAGCTTGGCCTGGAGATCCTCGCGTGTGACCACGTCGCCAGGGCGCTCCAGGAGAGCGGCGAGCAACCGGAAGGGCAGTTCTTGCAGTTTCAGCTTGAGGCCGCGCTTGCGCAGTTCTCTAGCCTTCAAATCGGCTTCGAACAGACCAAAGCGAACCACCCCATTGACGGGCTCACTTGGGTGGGGCACCAGAATCGGCCTCCTTGTCCTTCGGCGGTCTTACGTGAGATCCATCATATCTGCCGTTGGACCAATAGCGCAACGATTGCTCCCAGTTCGCGCAGTCCAATATCTCATCTGGTCCCAAGTACTTAACTGTTGAACCGAAATTGAAGGCAAATTGAAGTGCGATCCATTGCCCAGGGAGGCCGGACGCGCGTACTCTTCTCGAAAGATAGGCAGCAGCCCGATACCAGAAGCCAAAAGGGCCGCCCCTCTCCACTCAGCAAAGATTAAAGGAGCGAGAAAACCATGTCCAAGAAAAAATTGTTTGTACCGGCTGTGTTGATTTTTATTGTACCAGCAGTGTTGATTTTTACCAGATTCCTCGGCGCGCCTGTCGCACATGCCCAGACCCAACAGTGCTACACCCTTGCAAGCCTTCAGGGCCAATGGACGAGCGTCTTCCACTATAGCGGTGACATAGCGACGGGGTTCGGGGTAAGCACTCATGATGGAAACGGAAATTTTACGACGACCTTCACCGTTAACGAGCCCACGGCGGGATCGACAACTGGAGCAAGAACCATCGTGACCGGTACGGCAACGGGAACTGACACTATAAATTGCAACGGCACCGGCCAAGACACCCACACCACCACCACGAGTACCGGCAGCGTGTCGACGGCTGTGGATGACTTCATCATCACCGGCGCAATTGTGCAAAACGGGCAGCTTGTCGCCACCTCGTTTGCAAACGCTCAGGAAACCCCCAGCGCCGTCGTCCCGGGTGGCGTCTTGCTGACTCGTACTTATACCCGGTTGCCGATCTACTATTGAATCCTGCGTAACACAGCGGATTCATTTTTCAAAAGTCGCGGGCAGGGGCAAACATACCGGCTCACCGGCTTAGCGCTTAGCCCAACGGCTTTGCGCCGACGGGATCCACGACGCGTTCATCCCGCTCCACTTTGCCGTCGCGGATATGGATGATGCGGTGGGCGTGCATCGCGATATCGTGCTCGTGAGTCACCAGCACGATGGTGTTGCCGCGCTGGTGCAGGCGCGAGAACAGGGCCATGATCTCGACGCCGGTGGCGGTGTCGAGCGCACCGGTGGGTTCGTCGGCCAGCAGGATCGAGGGCTGATTCACCAGCGCGCGCGCCACGGCCACGCGCTGGCGCTGGCCTCCGGAAAGCTCGCTGGGTTTGTGGTTCATGCGCTCGGCCAGATCCACCTCGCGCATGGCCACCTTGGCGCGTTCGATGCGCTCCTTGGAAGGGATGCCGGAATAGATCAGCGGCAGCTCCACATTGTGCAGCGCCGTCGCCCGGGCCAGCAGATTGAAGGTCTGGAAGATGAAGCCGATTTCCTTGTTGCGGATGCGCGCCAGCTCATCGTCATCCATGTCGCTGACCAGTTTTCCGTTGAGATAGTACAGCCCGGAGCTGGGCGTATCCAGGCACCCAATTAGATTCATCAGCGTGGATTTTCCCGAGCCGGAAGGGCCCATGATGGCCACGTACTCGCCCTTCTTGATCTCGATATCGACGCCCGCAACCGCGTGGATGGTCTGGTCGCCCATCACGTAGGTTTTCATCAGGTCCCAGGTGCGGATGATGACGCCGTCGCGCTTGAGCTGCTCGCCCCGCTCCACTTTATCCAATACCGCGGCGTTGGCCATATGATCCCCGAAAGTCCGGTCAGCTCTTGGTGTCCACAACCGCTTCGGCGCTATTGTCCACTGTGACGCGCGCGTTATTTTTCATGCTGCGGATGGACTTGTAGCTGCCGGTGACGATGGTGTCGCCGGAGTCCAGGCCGCTCAGCACTTCGATATCGGACGCTCCCGCGATGCCGGTCTCCACCTTGCGAAATTCGGCATGGTCGCCCCGCACCACGAAGACGCCCTGCACTTCTTCGCGGCGAGCTTTTTCCTCGGCCGGATCCAACGGCTTGTTCTTGTCGACGTTGGTTTGCTCTTGAAGGTCGCCCTTGGTGCGCACCGTCAGCGCCTGAATGGGGATCGCCAGCGCGTCATGCCTGGTGGAAGTGGTGATTTTGGCCGTCGCCGAAAGACCCGGGCGGATTTCGTCGGGCGGATGATCCAGCGCCACCACTACCTTGAAATCCTTGGCTTCCTGAGTCGAAGTGGCGCTTTGCGACGCCGCCAGACCGGAGGAGCGCACGATCGCGGTGTCGCCGATCTGGATCACCTTGCCCGTAAACGTCCGGTTGGGCATGGCCTCGATGGTGATCTCCGCGGTCTGCCCCAACTGCACGCTGACGACATCGGTTTCGTCCACGTCCACTTCCGCGGTGATCAACGACATGTCCGCGATGGTCATGATGGTCGAGCCGGCCGAATTCTGCACGCCTTGCACCACCGTCTCGCCCACCCGCACCGGCAGATCGGTCACCACTCCATCCAGCGGAGCGACGACATCGAAGCGAGCCAGAACGTTCGATAACCGCGTCAGCGCCGCCTGCGCCTGGGTGACGCGTCTTTGGGCGGAGGTCAATTGCGCGACAGTCTGCGTGCGCTGGGATTTCGCCTGCGCCAGGCGGGCTTCGTTTTCGCGTACGCTGGCCAGCGCGGATTCGTAGTCCGCTTTCTTCTGATCGTAATCCTGCTTGGCTACCAGCTTTTCCTTGTACATCTGCTCGTAGCGGTCCAGGTAGTCCTTGGTGCGCGCCAGCTCATTGTTATAACGCTCCAGCGTGGCCGCCTGGGTGGTGATGGCGTCGTCCTGAGCCTTGATGCCGGCCTCGGCCGCGGCGGAATCGGCTTCCGCGGAAGCGATGGTGGCCTTTTGGGCGGCAACGTCGGCGTCAGCCTGGGTATTTTCGATCCGCGCCACCACCTGATTCTTGCGGACGCGATCCCCTTCCTTGACGAAGATCTCCGTCAAGGGGCCCATGGCATTGGCTCCCAAGTTAATGTAATTCTTAGGCTTAATCTCGCCCGATGCAGTCACGACGGCAGCCAGGTCCTGGCGTGTTGCCAGGCTGGTTTGCACCGTCACCAAGTTCCTTTGGCTCCATCGGCGGCCACCGACGACACCGCCCGCGATCGCGGCCACCGCAATCACACCGAGCGCGATTTTTCCGGCTGTAGTCACTTTTCTCGAGTCCCCTCCACGTCAGGACGAACGCTTAGACACGAAAGTTCCGGCATTGTTTCGATTCCGGTAATATTCCATTATTGCAGAAATCCCCCTGTCGCGCCACCAATTGCGTTCTCGCTTTTAGCTCAGTCTTCCAGGTCTAATCCCACCGCCTTTAGGCGGTGAGCTTCAGCGCGGCTCTACGAGAATGGAGGGATGGGCGAATACAGGCATAACGCGCACGCGACCTTCGATCTGAAGTATCACGTGATCTGGATCGCAAAGTACCGTTACAAGATATTGCGGGGGCGGATAGCTGAGCGTGCGCGCGACTTGATTCGGGAAGTGTGTCAGACACGGGACGTGGTGATCATCCGCGGAGCGATCTCGCCGGATCACATCCACATGCTATTGTCGGCGCCGCCGCATCTGGCACCGGCAAAACTGGTGCAGTACATCAAAGGCCGGTCGTCTCGAAAACTGCAAGAGGAGTTCCCTGAGTTACGAAAACGGTACTGGGGGCAGCACCTGTGGGCGCGGGGGTACTTCTGTGCAACGGTGGGCGCGGTGGATGAGCAGACGATCAAAGCCTACATCGAAAACCAAAAGTGGGACGAAGACGAGCAGGGATTCAAGATCACCGCGCCCACCGAGCCTTGAGGCGGCTCTGAGCCGCAGCTGCTTCAGGCGGCTTCAGCCGCAAGCCGACTTTCAGTCGGAATAGGAATCTACCGGCTTTAGCCGGTAGTCTTTAATCCCGTTCGATTCCCAACTGCTGCACCGCGGGCTCGGCCAGCTCTTCAAATTCCATACGCACGATCTGGCGCGAACCGAGGCGAGCGGAGCGCGCTCGCGCCCACCCGGCGACGAGGATCACCAGCAGGAGAACGATGGGCCCCGGCTGCTCCAGCGCCAGTCGTATGAAGGAGCTCAAGGCGCCCACGTAAACGGTGGAAGCGAGCGAGTATTTGAGCACCGTGACGATGACCGGCTCCCGGCCTGGGAAGTAGGAAGAGGTGAAGGGGATCCTTTCGAACGGAAACAGAAGCAGTTCCATCAGAATGAGCGAAGCAAGCAGACACAGGAGTGAGGTTTGCAGGCCGGCTCGCGGACCCAGCAGCGCCATTTCAACGGGCAGGGTTAGAAGCGCCACGGGAATCACGCCCCAAAACAGGACGAAGCTTTCGACTCCCGCCAACAGGCCGGGCGCGTTTCCGGGTTCGTGGATGCGGAAAACCCAGTTGGCGCGCAGCTCCACCGGCAGCCGGAACAGATAAAGCAGACCCGCCAGCATGAATAAAGACAACGCCAACGGAACGGCAATCACCGCCTGACGAAATGCGGCCGCATGAACCGGCACACGCTGAAAGGTTCCGCCTTCGAGCGCCAAGCTGGCGAAACCTTCGCAGATGACGGCGAGGGCTATGGCGGTAAACGCCGTCAGGATGAGACGGTGCTGGCGGCTGCGCGCAAGGGTCTTGGCGACGAAGCCGAACACGGCGAGACTATGCAGATCGGGGAGAAAACGGCCGGCGGCCATCGCTCTCCAGGGGGCCCTCCAGGGTCGCGATGAAGTGGCGCCCTCGATTCCAGGCGATTCAATCACTCGGGTGCGATGACGGCGATAACTCCACAGATACACCAGGATTGCGGTCATGGCCGAAACGGCGACGCTCGCGAAGGCACATTCCGACAAGCGTCGCGCAAGGGGTTCGGAGTTGCCGGCGATTACCTGATCCACGCCCAAGAACCACAGCGGCGGCGCCCATACGGCCCAGCCCGGACGCAGCTCCATGTAAGGATGCAGGTCGGGAATCGAGAAAACCAGCGGCAAACCGCACAGGAACAGGCACAGCAGCGCACATTGAAGCGCGAGCGAAACGCGAGGGAATTGACGCACCGGCAGGATGTTGAGCAACACGCCTTGCACAGTCACCAGCGTGAAGAACACGAAAAACCCGGCCAGTGAAGCGGATACGAATATGCCCGGAACCTGGCGCGCCACGTGCGTGCCATAGCCTCCCGCCATCACCGCGGGAAGCACAATGCTGGGCAGCGCGGTGGTGGCAACGATGGCCAGGGACATGAACGCCAGCAGTGCAGTGAACTTGGCGATGAAAAGCTCGCGCATGCGCAAGGGCAGTGCCGCGAGAGCCAGATAATCGCGCAGGCCGGGAAACAGCGACGGCCATTGGAGCGTCGCGAACAGCGCGACGATGGTCATGGTCAGAGTAATCACAAACAGAAAGTCCGCCACAGCGGCCCGGTGGTACGGTCCGGCATCGGCGAGACGATCGAGCTGGAGGTACTTATGATAGTAGGCCTGCGTGAAGACGAAACTGAGCGAGAGCACGATCGCCAGCGCGCCGCCGGCCACTACTTTAGCCTGCCCAGGATCGGAGACCAGCTCGCTATCGAAGAATCGCCGGAAGAAATGGCGGCGCAACTCGAAGCCGCTCGAATGAGTTTCGGCGAACCATTGCGAGATCCGGCGGCGCGCGCGCATTGCCTCAGCCTCTCATCGCCGCGAGAATTCCCCTGACCACGCTCGCGGGATCTTCCTGCTCGGTGAGCTGAGTGAACACGCCTTCGAGCGAAGGCTGGCTCAGCAGATCGCGGAGGCGCTCCACGCGATCATGCGCCACGGCCTTGCCCTTGCGCAGAATCAGCACCGAGGAACAAACCTTCTCGACGACCTCCAGCACGTGTGAGCTATACAGGATCATCTTGCCCTGCTCGGCCAGCGCGTGGATCAGCGCGCGCAGCACGATGGTGGTGTTGACATCCAGGCCCGAGAAAGGCTCGTCCAGGATCAGCAGCTCCGGATCGCCCAGCAGCGCCGCGGAAAGCAGCACCTTCTGGCGCATGCCTTTGGAATAGGAAGAAAGCGGCGAGTGCCGGTCCTCCCATAACGAAAACAGGCGGAACATTCGATCCATGCGCGGATCGAGCACGGAGCGAGGGATCCCGCGCAGCCGGCCCACCAGTTGCAGATACTCATGCCCGCTCAACTGCGGATAGAGATGCAGCTCCTCGGGAACATAGCCGACCGAACGCAGGAAGCCGGGCCAGTCCGCGCGCACGTCGCGGCCCTTGAAGAAAATTTCGCCGCTGGTGGGCTCGATCAGGCCGATCAGCACCTTCACGGTGGTCGACTTGCCGGCTCCGTTGGGGCCCAGGTAGCCCAGAATCTCGCCCGGGCGAATGGTGAAGCTGACGCCGTCCAAGGCGGGAATCCGGCTGTAGCGTTTGGTCAGATTGCGAACTTCAAGCATGATAGCGGTCCATTTACTTCGGTGGCGATAGATGGAGGGCGACGAGCCTCCAGGCGTTGTCGCGTTTGCTGTAGACAAAAGTGCCATTCATCACTTTGACTCACACCGGCTGTCGTGAGCCGGGTCATGAGGACGGCGGTGTCTCCGTACAGGCGCACAATTGGGCTATCCATGCCGAAGAGAGGAAGTTGTTGAACAGCCTGCTCTGGATCGTCGGGTACCAGCCGCTCTTTCGGCAGGACTTCGCCACCAGGCGTGACGGCGATGAAGCGCGCATCCATAATCGAGTTCAGTCCGGCGCGGTTGCGCTGGTTGGCGTTCATCAACCAGCTCCGGGTAGTTTGGAGGATTTCAGCTTCAGGACTCTGCTGGGCGTGCGAAGACCAACCGGCGAGGATAAAGAAACACGCGACAATAGCGGTACGGACAATCATACGGACTAGCATGCGGGTTCAGTCTAGCACCCTATGTAGAAATCTACAAGAGGATTGTGTATACTGAATATCGCCTATGGATGAGATCAAGCTTACGCACACCTCGGCGTTGATTCTGCAAACCCTCGGTGCCGGGTACCGCTACGGTTTCGACGTGATGGAAGCCACGGGGCTGCCCAGCGGCACGGTTTATCCCGCGCTGAGAAGGCTGGAACAGCTCGGGTTGATTCAATCTACTTGGGAGAAGGAGAGCAAGGCGCTGGCGGAACAGCGTCCGGCGCGGAAATATTACAAGCTCACGGCGCCGGGCGAGAGGACTCTGGCCAAAGCCGTGCAGCGTTACCCGCTGCTGCAACACATGAAGGGGACGTCATGAGAACGTCCGGTTTGGCTGGTCCGTCCCAAGCTTTTGATCCGAGCGGCCAGCTTGCTGGTGCCGGCGCGGCGTCGCGAGGAGTGGATGCGGGAATGGCTGGCCGAGTTGTACTACGCGGAGATACACCAGGCGCGGGCGAACGCCGGCGCGGCGCGGCTGATGGCCTTCGCCAGAGGCGCGTTTCACGACGCAGTGTGGCAGCATCGCGATTTTTGGACGCAGGCACGCGTTGCGCGCCTCGCTGAATCCGCGCCCTTCTGTTTGACGACGCTGGGCGCGATGGTTGGGTTGGTCGCGCTGGCTAGCGGATTCCTGCCCATGACCCGAACCGTCCTGATGCCGCTGCCGTACCGCGATGCCGGGAGCATCGCGACCGTGGCGCAATCCGGAACCATGGCGATGCGCACCGGCGTGCCCGGCAAGGCGGTCGAGCTATGGCGCGAAAAGAGCCAGTCTCTCGATGACATCGCGACATATAGATGGCAGGTTACGGCGGGGAGAGCGGGTCCGCCGAGTGCCCGCGTAAGCCCAAATTTCTTCCACCTCCTGGGTGCGAAAACCAGCGCGGGACGGTCCTTCGAACGCGACGCCCTGGCCGGCTGCGCGGGCGGGCCCAGCGCCGAAGCCAATCCCGAAGAATGTCTAGTCCTCAGCTACGATTTTTGGCGCAGTTTGAACAGGGGCTCCCGCGTTACGCTGGATGGCAAATCCTACCGCGTGGCGGCGGTACTCGAACCCGGATTCTGGTTTCTGTCGCCGCGGATCGCGGTGTGGCGGATCGGCGCTCCCGGCTCCGAGACCCGGACCGGCGTTGTCGTGCGTCTGAATCGCGATGGCGCGGGGCGGGACCTCACCAAGAAGGAAGTGGAAACCGAGCTCGGGTTTATCCTTCGCGACGCCGGCATGAACGACTGGGAAAGCATGGTGGAGATTACCGGCGTGGCGACGCGAGTGCGCTCCTTCTTGTGGTCCTTCGGGCTCGGCCTGGGATTGGCGATCATCATCATCTTGCCGAGCCTGCGTTTGCGGATGCCGTCGTGGAACCCTCGCGCGGCGGCGTTCTTCGCGGCCAAGACGGCCCTGCTGCTGGGGGTGGTGCTGCTGTGCGGGATCGAGTTCACGCACGCAACCTCGATTACCATGCTGGGCGGAACCGACGTATTGGCGGAACCGCTCTCGACCTGGCTGTTCATGCTGGGATCGATGGGAGCGCTGGTGTGGTCGATCGCGGACCAGCGCCGCCGCTGCCGTGTGTGCCTGAGGCGGCTGGGCATGGCCGCGCAGGTCGGGTGCCCGGGATGCCTACTGCTCGACTGGGCGGGGACGGAGCTGGTGTGCATGGAGGGCCACGGGATGCTGCACGTGCCGGAGATGGCGGCGTGCTGGCAGGAGCCGGACCGCTGGACCTCGCTCGACGACTCGTGGCAGGAATTGTTTGAACGGAGCTGAAGTTCGGAAGAGGTACCCGGCCCGGCAAGAAAACTGTTATAAACGCAGTCGGAGGTGACGGAGATGAGAAAACTGGCAAGTTCCGTCGCATTTTCGCTTTCCCTTCTGACAGCATCCTTCACACTGCCCGCCCACGGAGCCGACAGTGATAGTAAACGTTCGTCCAAGGCGCCGGAGTCTCGCATCCAACGTGAGGTGCGCCACGAGTTAGTGACGCTTTCCCGCTACGGTGTGTTTGACAGCATCGCGTATCGAGTGGACGGCACCCGCGTAACCCTTATGGGGCAAGTTGTGCTCCCCGTGCTTAAGGACGACGCCGAGAAAGCGGTAAAGGGTATCGAGGGCGTCACGGCGGTGAATAACCAGATCGAGGTCCTGCCCGTCTCACCCATGGACAACGGCATCCGAAGAGCGGTGTTCCAAGCCATCTATGGCGATCCGGATTTGAGAGACCGCTACGGCTTCCAGGCAGTGCCTTCCATTCACATCATCGTGAAGAACGGCAATGTGACATTGGAAGGCGTGGTGGCCAACGAAATGGATAAGAATATCGTGAATCTTCGGGCCAACACGGTGGGAGGAGTGTTTTCGGTGACCAACAATCTGCGCGTTGATTCTGGACGCTAAGGCGGGAGATACAGAGTTCAGGAGCCGGTGCTGGCGATCCTTGCTGCCCCGCCACGTTCCGTCCAGGGGGCCGAATATATAACTCGGGCGATATGAGAGTTCTGATCTTCGGAGCGACGGGCATGGTCGGGCAAGCTGTTCTCAGGGAGTGCCTGCATGACCCCGATGTTTCTTTCGTGCAAACGGTGGGGCGGACGGCCACCGGCGTAAAACACCCGAAGCTGCGGGAGATTGTCCACCCGGATTTGATGCACTACGCGGAGATCGAGGACGATCTGCGCGGCTTCGACGCTTGCTTCTTCTGTCTCGGCGTGTCGTCGGCAGGCATGTCCGAACCTGAGTACGAACGCCTGACCTACGGCATCACGCTTGCTGCCGCCGAGACTTTGGTTCGACTGGACCCATTACCAAAACCAGGCATGACGTTTGTTTACGTTTCCGGCGCGGGAACGGACAGCTCGGAGAAGGGGCGGAGCATGTGGGCGCGGGTGAAAGGCAGAACTGAAAATGCGCTCTTGCGCCTTCCCTTCAAAGACGCCTACATGTTTCGCCCGGCGGGAATTCAACCGCTGCACGGAGAGCTCTCCAAGACGACTGCGTACCGGATCGGCTACAGTCTGACCAAGCCCGTGCTACCGCTACTCCGCCGTATTTTTCCGAGCTACATCTTGACCACGGAAGAGATCGGCCGCGCCATGATCCAAGTGGCAAAAAGGGGCGCTCCGAAGAAGATTCTGGAGAGCGCGGACATCAAAGATGCGGTATAACACTTTGATAGGATGCTGCGATTCGGGTGCATGCTGTTGGCGGCGCTGCCGTTGTGGGCCCAGCAGGCGTTGCCGGTCCTGAGCTACACGCCGGGGCCGCCGGTGACATTCGCGACACACGCTCAACTGGCCGGCTATGGATTCCAGTGGGGCCCGTCTGACGGGACGTTCGGCGCCATTCCCAGCACAGGCAATACGTACACGTTCTACGGTACCGCCGATTCGGCGCAATCCTGCGCGGGAACATCGAAGGGCGTCGCCGGGACGTATACTTTCACAGGCACGCTCGATCAAGTGTCCGGAAGCGCCTGCAAAAACCTGTTTGCCCCCGGCTCTGGTCCGGCGGGCTGGGTGTTTGATCGCGACTACGCCGGCGGCGGCCAGGTAGTGAAGTTCTCGAGCGGAGGCAAGAGCGGATACCTGATGCCGTTTCACGGCGAGTACCACTGGCAGAATCCAAACACCGCAAATCACGAGTGCGCAGTATTCGGCGGCACCACGGTGCCGTGTTTTTATTCGGGGCTCGGCTTGGCGGTGTCCACCGACAACGGCAAGACGTTCCAGGTGGTGGGGCAGACCATGCAACCGAGCGAGCCACTTTCGGTTTTTACCGGCGGCGGCACGAACATGGCCGTGGGATATGGATCGCTGATCGTCGCCGACGCCAACGGCAAGCACCTCGATAACCCGCCTCCGGACCCCACCAGCGCGTACTTCTACCTCTTCTTCTCGGACTTGGCGCCGGGACTTCCGGGCGCGTGTGCGATAAACCAATGCACGGGCGTTGCGCGAGCCAAGTACTCGGATGTGATTGCGGCGGCATTTTTAGGCAATCCAAGCCAGGTGGCGACGGTCTTCTACAAATACGACGGGGACGCAATGAACACGACGTGGACCCAGCCCGCCACCAGCAATACACCCGATCTTTCGGGCACGGCGGGAAAATATTCGCCCTTGTGGACCGACCAGCCTGGACCGGGGAACGTGATCTACGACAGTGCATTCGATGTTTACCTCGCGGTGACTCAGGCTTCTCCGGGATTCCAGGTGCGGGCGTCGAGCGATTTGATTCACTGGACGGAGCCTATCGGCCCCAACTACAACGAGGCGGGCCGCACGCTGTACTATCCGACTCTGATGGGAGAGACCGGCGATCCCACAATCGGCGGAACGTCGCCGCGGGTCTACTTCAGCAGTTTCCCCACCGGCTCCTTTCCGGATTACACGACGCAAATCTTCGAGAGCGTGGCGCTGACGCTTTCGGCGGCGGCGCCAGGGCCGTTGCTGACGCCGACGGCCGTGGAAAATGGCGCGACCTACATAAGCGGAGGCTTGGTGCCGGGCTCATGGGCGCAGGCGCGGGGCTTCAATCTTGGCGGCACGACGCGCCATTGGGGGTCTTCCGATTTTACCGGGCTCGGCAACAATCTCCCGACGAACTTGAGCGGCATCGGGGTCAAGGTGAACGGAACGGCAGCGGCGGTCTACTTCATATCGCCGGATCAGGTGAATTTCCAGGTGCCTGCCGGCGTGACCGGCAACGCCACGGTACAAGTCTTCAATAACGGAGCGGCTAGCAATTCCGTAACGGTAGCGGCCGCGACGAATTCTCCCGGTATTTTCCCGGTGATCGAGAACGGAGTCAATTACCCAGCGAGCGTGTTTAACGTGGACGGGAAGTTCGCGGGAGATCCTTCGATCGGTCCGGCGTTCCGGAACGCCAAGCCGGGCGACTTGATCCAGCTTTATGCCACTGGCCTGATGCCTTCCCTCGCGGGAGCGGTGGTGGTCCCGCAGCTCCTCAGTGGGGTGACCGTGACCCTGACCATCGGAAGCGTTACGTTTCCGGCCGATGCCGTGGCACTGGTGTATGCCGGAGAATTCCAGATCAATTTCACGGTGCCGCCGCAGTTCGCTATCATGCCGGCGGGTAATTATCCGCTGACCATCACCGTGAATGGAGTTTCCTCGCCGGCAACGATCGAGTCGAATCCGCCGGCTGCGGTGGTGCTGCCGATTCAGCCTTAATAAGGGCCGCTCAAGACTGACTTCGATGGAAGACGTAAAAGAACACCGCGGCGGTCACGCCGGCGAAAGTCTCGATCAGGGAAGTCAACAGTCTGAGGGGTGGAATCAGGCCTCGTGCAACGCCCAGCACGTCGTTGATGAGCCCCATCACCAGCAGAATTGCTAATAGGAGCGTTCCGATCAGCGCCAGAAATGCCGCGTTCTTGAGAGTCATACTTGTGACGCAGCACGCGGAAGGCCAAACTGCGGAGGTACAGGGCGATATCCGCCAGCTAAAGCTGACCGTTACAACGTCGTGGCCGCCCAAGCACTTTTCGCAAACTGTGGTCAAGATTGTCGTCGAGCAAAACTCTCACGGCTGGCGCTGTGCTCGTTGAGCGTGGGCAAACTCGATCAGCAAGCTTGATTTGGGCTGCGGAGAGTGAAGAATGCGCTTTCCGCGCACGAGTCGGTGTCGATATTAGGAATGCTCTTCCCCTCGTTTCATCATAGATCCCCCCACCACCTCTAAAAACGCCTCCGCGGCGTGGCTGAGTTTGCGGCGAGCGGGATATACCAGGCGGATCTTGCGCTCCACTTCCATCTCATCCACCTTCACTTCCCGCAGGAGACCGTGGCTCAATTCTTCCTCGACGCACATGCGCGGCAGGAACGCCACACCTTCGTTGCGCTCCACCATTTTGCGGATGGCCTCCACCGTCGGCATCTCGACGTCCATGTGCAGAGGCACCTTGTAGCGCTGGAATTCGCGGATGACCACGCGGCGATACGGCGAAACAACGTTGTGCGCGATAAACGTTTCCTCCCCCAGTTCGGTGATGGAGACGTTCGGCCGCGACGCCAGCCGGTGCGATGGGGAAGTCACGAAGGCCAGATGATCGGTGAAGATGATGCGCGAGACTAAACGGTCGTCCTCGGGATCGTAGGTAAGAATCCCCAGTTCGAGGTCGCCGTCGAGCAACTCCGCGGGAATCTTGCTCGACAGGCTGCGGCGGATCTGCACCCGCACCTTGGGATAGCGGCGGCGGTACTTTTCGATGTGATCCAGCAGATACAACGTCGAGGATTCATTGGCCCCGATGGTCAGGCGACCGGCCGATTTGTCGCGCAGCTCGGCCAGCGCGTTTTCGAGCTCGCCTTGCAGATTCTCGAACCGCCGAGCATGGTCTAGCACGATCTTGCCGGCATCGGTCAGCAGCAGATCCTTGGCGGAACGGTCGATCAGCTTCTCGCCTAACATCAATTCCAGGCGCTGGATAGCGAGCGAAACCGCCGGCTGGGTGCGCAGCAGCTTTTCCCCCGCCCGGGAGAAACTTTTCTCGTTTGCCACCGTCAAAAACACCCTCAAGGCGTGCAGCTCCATAAAGACTCATTATACAACCTTCGAATGTTATTGATTTGCCAAATCCAAATCGGGGCTGGATAATTGAAATTGGAGGTAGTCGATGGCGGATCGCGTCTATATCTTCGACACCACGCTTCGTGACGGAGAGCAGTCCCCGGGTTGCAGCATGACCGTGCCGGAAAAGGTACGGATGGCGGCAAAGCTGGTGGATCTGGGCGTGGACATTTTGGAAGCCGGGTTCCCCATCGCCTCCGAGGGCGACTCGGAAGCGGTGGATGCGGTGGCTCGCGAATATCCCTGGGCGCACGTGGCGGCGCTGGCTCGCGCGAACCGGTTGGATGTCATGGCCGCGGTGAAGTCGCTGCGCAACGCGCGGCGCCCGCGCATCCACACCTTCATCGCCACCAGCGACATTCATCTCAAGTACAAGCTGAAGAAGTCGCGGCAGCAGGTGCTGGATGAAGCGGTGGCAGCGGTGCGGCTGGCCCGCGAGTATTGCGACGATGTCGAGTTTTCGGCCGAAGACGCGACGCGCACGGATTGGGATTATCTGGAAGAGGTATCGCGCGCGGTGGTTGCGGCGGGAGCGCGCACGGTGAATCTGCCGGACACGGTCGGCTACTCGGTGCCGGATGAATACGGCGCGCTGATCAAGCGGATGGTGCGGGCTCTGGGCGATAGCGCGGTGGTCAGCGTGCATTGCCACGACGATCTGGGCCTGGCAGTGGCGAACTCGCTGGCGGCGGTGCAGAACGGAGCGAGGCAGGTGGAGTGCACCATCAACGGGATCGGAGAGCGGGCGGGAAACGCGGCTTTGGAAGAAGTGGTGATGGCCATCAACACGCGCCGCGACCGCTACCCGTTTGAAACGCGCATCGTCACCGAGCATCTGTTTCCGTGCGAGCCAGCTTCTGACCTCGCTGATTACGTTCGGGCCGCAGCCCAACAAGGCGATTGTCGGCGAGAATGCCTTCGCGCACGAGGCCGGCATCCATCAGGACGGTTTCTTGAAGGAACGGACGACTTACGAAATCATGGAGCCCATGTCCGTGGGCGTGCCGGAATCGAAGCTGGTACTGGGCAAGCACAGCGGCCGCCACGCTCTGGCCAAGCGCTGCGAGGACCTGGGCTGTCCCTCTGACTCGCGAGCAGTTGGACGTGATGTACCACCGCTTCACCGCGCTGGCGGATCGCAAGAAGGGCCTCCGCAACGACGAGATCGCAGGTCTTGCAAAAGAAGTCCTCGCGACCGCCGAGACGAAATCGACGGTGGGCGCCACGGACTAAAGAAGCCAGAATGCTTCGTTTTTGCATTGCCATTCTCGCGGCGTCGTGTGCCCTGGGGCAGTCCATCCAAGTAGAAGTGCTCCTCCAGTCGAAGGATTCCCAACGCGCCGCGTTGATTCCGGCCGCTCGCTACACTGACGGCAAGTGGTCCGAGATGTACGCCCAAGGATTGCCCCGGCAGTGGCAGCTTTGGGGATCGGGATTTGAGGGCGCGGTAGTTCACATCAGATCGGTCTGCGGCTCCGAAGACCAATGCGGGCTCCCCTGCCATCCGAACCTCTGCTGGGAGTCAGATTTCCGCGGCCGCCGCCCATCCGCCGGCTACGACGCGGAGGTTGGTGTCGTCATCTCCCCGGCGATCCCGGTGGTCACCTTTCGCAAGCTTGTCTCCGGATCCGCCGAGTGGGATGCCGCCGATGCGATCTTCCAGCCCGCGGTCAAGACCAGCCTGGATTCGTTGATTGACACCACGCGGATCGACAACAAAAAACTGAATCCAGCGCGGATTCCCATCAAGCCCGAGCGCATACTGAGAACGTCCACGCCATTGGACGGCCGAACCATTTACTTCGCCTACTACGAGAGCCACTTAGATGACAAAGCGTTCGCTCCGCTGATTGCGGATTGCGGCGGCTACCTCGTATACCGGCTTGAAGCATGGGTCACCCAAACAGCCAGCGGCGAGACCGGCGTGGCAGTGGGCCCGTCGGGACTCGATAGCTGCTGGGACACGCAGTACGAACGTCTGGAACCAGATCGTGCACTCGAAATCGGCGGCGCTGCTTACGTGATCGGCGTAGCGAAACTTTATGAGAGCGCGACGGTTAGACCTTATACGGCTAGACCTATCTTCGGCGGCGACGGTTCGTCCGTCATTTTTGGGCGGAGCCCGAATGAATCGACATCAACAGAAAAGATGAACCTTAAAATCCTGCTTTTGCCCGGCGACGGAATCGGCGCCGAAGTGACCAGTGCGGCCGTAGGAGTGCTGAAGGCCGCCGCCAAGAAATTCGGCCATACGCTCGAGCTCACCGAAGGCTTGCTGGGCGGCATCGCCATTCATAAGACCGGCTCGCCGTTTCCGGAAGAGACCAAGAAGCTGGCGCTGGCGGCCGATGCGACTCTGATGGGCGCGGTTGGTTTGCCGGAGTTCGACAATGCGCCTCCCAGCCAGCGTCCGGAAGCGGGTCTGCTGGGCATTCGCGCCGTGCTCGACGTTTACGCCAACCTGCGGCCGGTGCGGACGTATCCGTCGCTGATCGATTCCTCGCCGCTCAAGAACCACATCGTCACGGGCACGGACATGCTGATTGTGCGCGAGCTCACCGGGGGCTTGTATTACGGCACGCCGCGCGGCATCGATGCGGACGGCGGCGCGGCTCGCAACACCATGTCGTATACGCGGCCGCAGATCGAGCGCGTGGCGCGCAGGGCCTTCGAGCTGGCGCTGAACCGGCGCAAGAAGGTGACCAGCGTCGATAAATCCAACGTACTCGAAGTCTCGCAGTTCTGGCGAAACATCGTGGTTGAGGTTTCGGCGGACTTCCCGGATGTGCGCCTGGAACACATGCTGGTGGACAACGCCGCCATGCAGATGGTGCTGAGGCCCACGCAGTTCGACGTGATGCTGACGGAGAATACCTTCGGCGATATTCTGAGCGACGTGGGAGGGATTCTCGCGGGTTCGATCGGGATGCTGCCTTCGGCGTCGCTGGGAGCATCCAAAGGTTTGTACGAGCCGGTGCACGGTTCGGCGCCGGATATCGCCGGACAGAACAAGGCCAATCCGCTGGGAGCAATAGGTTCCGTGGCCGCGATGTTCGAATACAGTTTCGGACTGGTGAAGGAAGCCACGGCGGTGAATGACGCGATCGGCAAGGTGCTCGAGTCGGGCCGGGTCACGGCGGATCTGCGGCCGAAGGGCAAGCCCGCGACGACAATAGAAGTAGGAGAAGCAGTGAGTGAGGCATTATGACCAAACCGCGCACCGTCGTTAACAAGACAATCGTTGAGAAGATCTGGGACAGCCACGTAGTGTCGCAGGAGCCGGGTGCGCCCGCGCTGCTGTTCATCGACCTGCACCTGACCCACGAAGTGACCTCGCCGCAGGCGTTTCAGACGTTGCGCGAGCGCGAGCTCAAGGTGCGGCGTCCGGATCTGACCATCGCCACCATGGACCACAGCACGCCCACCACATCGCGGAACTTGCCGGTGCTGGACCCGACCGGCGCGGCGCAGCTCGATCAGATGGAGAAGAACTGCAAGGATTTCGGCGTGCGCCTGTACAACCGCATGAGCGACCATCAGGGCATCGTACACATCATCGGCCCGGAACAGGGATTGACGCAGCCGGGGATGACCATCGTTTGCGGCGATAGCCATACCGCCACGCACGGAGCTTTTGGTGCATTGGCGTTCGGCATCGGCACCAGCCAGGTGGGGCACGTGCTGGCGACGCAGTGCCTGTTGCAGACGCCTTCGCAGAGCTACGCGATTCGCGTGAACGGCGCGCTTAAGCAAGGCGTCTCCGCCAAGGACGTCATTCTCGCGGTGATCGCCAAGATCGGTATCGGCGGCGGGACCGGCTGTGTGTTCGAGTATCTCGGCTCGACCATTCGCGGGCTTTCGATCGAAGAGCGCATGACCGTCTGCAATATGTCGATCGAGGGCGGCGCTCGCGCGGGATTGGTGGCCCCCGACGACACCACGTATCAATATCTCAACGGCCGCGAGTTCGCTCCCAAAGGCGCGGCCTGGGATGCGGCGGTGAAGCATTGGAAGCAACTGCCCTCCGATGAAGGCGCGACGTACGCTCGCGAGCTGACCATCGACGCGGGCGAGCTGGAGCCGATGGTGACCTTCGGAACCAATCCGGGCATGGGCATTCCGATTTCGGGCGCGATCCCGGATCCGGCCTCGGTTTCCGACCCGATTGAAAAATCCGATCTGGTGAAGGCTCTGAAATACATGGATCTGGAGCCGGGCAAGCCTTTGCAGGGCCACCGCATCGACGTTGTGTTCGTGGGAAGCTGCACCAACTCGCGGATTTCGGATCTGCGCGCGGCGGCCTCGGTGATCAAGGGCCGCAAAGTGAATCCGCACGTGCGCATGCTGGTGGTGCCGGGCTCGCAGCAGGTTAAGCATCAGGCTGAAGCCGAGGGGCTCGACAAGATCTTTCGCGATGCCGGCGCCGATTTCCGCGAGGCCGGCTGCTCGATGTGCCTGGCCATGAACGGCGACCAACTGGAGCCGGGCGAGTACAGCGTCTCTACCAGCAATCGCAATTTCGAAGGCCGGCAAGGCAAGGGCGGGCGTACGTTCCTGGCCAGCCCTCTGACGGCCGCCGCATCGGCGATTACCGGAGTCGTGACCGACGTGAGGAAGCTCGTATGAAATTCGAAAAGCTCGAAAGCAAGATTGTGGTGCTGCCGGTTCGACAATATCGACACCGACCAGATCATTCCGGCGCGCTATCTCAAGGCCATCACGATGGACGGTCTGGGCGAGGGCCTTTTCGTGGATTGGCGCAAGAACCCGGACGGCACTCTGAAGCCCGACTTTCCCCTGAACAAGCCGGAAAACAAGGGCGCGCAGATTCTGGTGACCGGCGACAACTTCGGCTGCGGCAGCTCCCGCGAGCACGCGCCGTGGGCGCTGGTGCAAAACGGAATCCGCGCGGTGGTCAGCACGTCGTTCGCGGATATCTTCAAGGGCAATTCGCTGAAGAACGGGCTGCTCCCGGTGGTTGTTCCCGCCGATGTTCACAAGCAGTTGATCGCTTCACCTGGCATGAAAGTAACGATCGACCTGGCGGCGCAGAAGCTCACGCTGGCCGAGGGCCGCTCGGTCGAGTTTCCCATCGACAGCTTCGCCAAGCGCTGCCTGCTCGACGGGGTGGATGAGCTGGGTTACATGCTCCAGCAGGAATCCGCTATCGCGGCGTTTGAAGCCAGGCACCCGGCGTCGATCGACACATTGGCGTAACACGTTTTCTTAGAACTCTATTTCATCCAGTTTCAAGGGGATGCCGTTTGCAATAGCCGGCGTTTGCGCGCGGCCGTGCGATTCTTCGGGCATGAAGAAGTACATTCGCAACATGCTCGAGGATTTGAAAAAGAAACGCGACGAGAAGGATCCCGTTCCGCCGGTCGTACCTCAGGTAGTCCCGCAGGATTTGGAGAATCAGGATCTGTCCTCCGATCCGGCGCAGCGCGTGAGGCAACTCGACCAGCAGGCTCAGGACGACGAGGTGCGGGAGACACTCGAATGACTGCGTTTGCCGAGCACAACCGGATGCCGCGCGCCGGTCGCGTAGGGCAAGTTTCCCGGCCTGCGCCGCGCGGATTCGTAGGCCAGTACCGCGAAGGCGATGGCTTCCTTGGCGTCGGGATCGATACCGAACTCCGCGCTCATCTTCACCGAGCTTTCCGGGAGCGACGCCTTCAGCCGCTGCATCAACCAACCGTTATGGACACCGCCGCCGGAGGCGATGACTTCCTGAGCTCCCCGAATAGCCATGGCGATGGACCGGGCGGTAAGCTCCGTCGCCGTGGCGACCAGATCCGGCAAAGAAGCTCCTGTCGCGATGAGGTGGGCGGCGAATTCGCGGCCGAACTGCTCCCGGCCGCAGTTCTTGGGCGGCTTGCGCTTGTAAAACGCATTCCCTAAAAGGGTCCGCAGCAATTCTTCCCGGATCTTGCCCGTGCGGGCGATGCGGCCGTTGCGGTCGAACCGCTCCTTGCCGCCGGTCATGTGCGCCACCAGGGCGTCGATCACCATATTGCCGGGGCCGGTGTCGAAAGCGAGCACTTCCGTACTCTTCGCCGCCGCGGGAATCGCCGTGATATTGGCGATGCCTCCGATGTTGAGCGCGACGCGATTCTTCCTGGCGTGGCGGAAGAGCAGATAGTTCGACGTAAGGCACCAAAGGTGCGCCCTGACCGCCGGCGGCGATATCGGCCTCGCGGAAGTTGGAGATCACATCAATCCCGGTTCGCTCAGCGACTACCGCCGCCTCGCCGATTTGCAGGGTGTTTGCCCCACCTTCGTGATAAATAGTCTGCCCGTGAAGCCCGATCAGCTCGACGCGTTGCCGCGTCGCCAGAATCGCCTTTGCGTATAATTCACCCAGCAGAAAATTCAGCCGCGAAACCTCGGCAACCGTCGAAATGTTCAGCAGGGCGTCCCGAACCGGCCTGGGATATGGCACGCTATGAAACGCGATAGTCTCAATCCTCTTGCTGCGAATATCGACGACCGCTACGTCGATGCCGTCGAGGGAGGTGCCGCTCATGACACCAGCGACTCTCATATGCAAAGCTTCATGACAATTCGCGCTGCAGCTCGGCCAGCAATTGCAGCGCGTCAATGGGACGAAGCTCATCGAGCTTGAGTTTGCGGATGCGCTCGGCGATCTGATAATTGACCGGCTCGAAGAGCTGGATCTGCATGGGTGCGGGCTTGGGCGAAAGCTCCTCGGTGACGGTGTGTTCGGCGGATTCGTGCAGAGCCAGGATTTGCCGAGCCCGCTCGATGACGCTCATCGGCAGCGCGGCCAGGCGGGCGACTTCGATGCCATAGCTGCGGTCGGCCGCGCCGGGCTCGACGCGGCGCAGAAACAGGATCTGATCGCCGGATTCCTTCACCGACACGTGCAGATTGCGGACGCCTTCCAGTTGGCCGGCGAGCTCGGTGAGCTCGTGATAGTGCGTGGCGAAGAGCGTCTTGGCGCGGATGTGACGATGGATGTGCTCGATCACCGCCCAGGCGAGCGCGAGCCCATCATAAGTGGAAGTCCCGCGGCCGATTTCGTCAAGCACGATGAGGCTGCGCGCGGTGGCGGTGTTCAGGATCACCGCGGTTTCGGTCATCTCCACCATGAACGTGGAGCGGCCGCGCGCGAGATTATCCGCCGCGCCGATACGCGTGAAGACGCGATCGACAATGGGAACCAGCGCGGATTCGGCGGGCACGAACGAACCCATTTGCGCCAGAATCGACAGCAGCGCGGCCTGCCGCAGATAGGTGGATTTGCCGCCCATGTTGGGTCCGGTGATGACCGAGATGAATTCGGTTTCCGGATGAAAGTAGAGATCGTTGGGGACGAAGCGCTGGGCGTCCTGTTCGGCGAGCTTCTCGATCACGGGATGGCGCGCGGCCACGACTTTCATCTCGCCATCGGAAGAGAAATGCGGGCGCACGTAGCGGCGTTCGGCGGCGACTTCGGCGAGAGCGACGGTCACATCCAGCGCCGCGATGGCCGCGGCCGTCGCCTTGATCCGAACGGCTTCCGAGGACGCCAGCGCGCGCAGCGCTTCGAAGATTTCGCGCTCGATAGTGAGCATGCGCTCCTCGGCTTCCAGAATCTTGACCTCCCATTCCTTCAGCTCGGGCGTGGTGAAGCGCTCGGCGTTGACCAGGGTCTGCTTGCGCTCATACTCGGAGGGCGCAAGGTGCATGTTGGCCTTCGAGATTTCGATGTAATAGCCAAAGACATTGTTAAAGCGGATCTTGAGGGAGCCGATGCCGGTGCGGTCGCGCTCGCGCTGCTCGATCTGGGCGAGAAAGGTCTTGCTGTTCTGCGACAGATCCCGAAGCTCGTCAAGACGGGGATCGAAGCCGGAGCGGATCGCGCCGCCGTCGCTGAGGCTGACCGGAGGCTCGTCGGCGATAGCCGAAAGCACGCGATCGCGAACGTCGGCGACGTCGTCAAGTTGTTTTGCGATCTCGCCCAGGCGGCTCGATCGAGCGTCCGCCACACGCTGCTTTAGCGCCGGGACGACGGCAAGAGAGCGGGCCAGCGCCAGAACATCGCGGGGCCCGGCGGAAGCCAGGCTGATTTTCGACAGCAGCCGTTCGAGATCGAGAATGCCGGCGAGGTCCTTGGCGAGCCCGGCGCGCAGGATCGCCGCGGCATGCAGCTCCTCGACCCCATCCAGACGAGCGTTGATTTCGGTGGTGTCGAGCGAAGGTGCAAGCAGACGGCGGCGGAGCAGACGCCCGCCCATGCCGGTGCGCGTGCAATCCAACACGCTGAGCAGCGTGGCGTCCTTGGATTCGCCGGCGAAGAGCGGCTCGACCAGCTCGAGGTTGCGAATGGTGGTGGCGTCGAGCACCAGCGCGTCGGCGCGGTCGAAGAACGAGGGCCTCTCCAGATGATCGAGCGCGGCGCGCTGGGTGTCGCGCAGATAGTGAAGAATCGCCGCAGCCGCACCGGTGGCAAGCGGCCGATGGTCCAGGCCGCAACCGTCCAGCGCGAGCAGATGGAAATGATCGCGCAGGCTGCGCGAGGCGTAGTCCGGCTCGAAGACCCAGGGCTCGATATCGGTCTTGAGACATGGCAATTTTTGTTGCGTGCCGGAGGGCGTCAGGACCTCGCGCGCGTTGAGCGCTTCGAGCGCGGGCGACACTTCGGCCGAGTCGATTTCGGTGGCGCGGAATTCGCCGGTGGAGACATCGACGTAGGCCAAGCCAGCTCGATTGCCATTGGGGAGGAACGCCGCCAGGTAGTTGTTTTCATGCGAGCGCAGCACAGCCGCGTTCATCGCCGTGCCGGGAGTGACGATACGCGTGACCTCGCGCTTCACCAGCTTCTTGGCTGCGCTGGCATCCTCCATCTGATCGCAGATGGCGACGCGATAGCCCTTCTGGATCAGGCGGGCGATGTAGTTTTCGGCGGAATGGTAGGGCACCCCGCACATCGGAATCGGCTGGCCCTTTTCCTTGTTGCGCGCGGTGAGCGTGATTTCGAGCTCGCGCGCGGCCACCACGGCGTCCTCAAAGAAGAGCTCATAGAAATCGCCGAGGCGGAACAGCAGCAGCGCGTTGGGGACCTGCTGCTTGATGCCGTTGTACTGGCGCATCAGCGGAGTGGAAGCCTCGGACGACATGGGAAGTCTCCCATTATCCCGCGATTTTTCGGAGCCGCGCGCTACAATCGTCTTCATCGTCACCGTTGGTGTGTTTGAAAAAAACGACCTGCCGGGCATTCTGCGAATGGAGCGGGAATCCTTCGATCGCGACGCATGGCCTCGGGAAGTGTTTCTGGAGTATGCCGCCGCCGTGCCTGATTTATTCCTGGTGGCGAGAGTCGATGGCAGGACTGCCGGATACAGCATCACTTGCCTGACGCGGCACGGAGCGGAAATCGCTTCGCTCGCCGTGCGGCCGCGGTACAGGCAGAGGGGCGTCGCGACCGCGCTGCTCAACGCGACCATTCGAAAGCTGCGGCGCTCCGGCGCGGCGGCGGTTTGGCTGATGGTGCGACGCCGGAATGAAGCGGCGATCCGGCTATATCGCAAACTCGGATTTGTGCGCACGGGGACGGTGCCGGATTACTACGACGATCACTCCTCAGGATGGCGGATGAGGCTGAGGTTGAACGTGCAATAAGGGAAATGCAATGAAGCCCCGCCGCATTGCGCCGCAGTCGAGCGGAGCGGGGATGTGCGTGAGTTGGAGAGTGCCATCGAGCGCGCCGTGGTGCTGGGACGATCGGAGACGCTGCTGGCCGCGGCGAAGTTAAACATTCATCCTAATTCGTTGATCCGGCTAATCCGCACGCTAAGCAGTGTGACGCCGGGAAGGAGCGCTGGTTGCTAAGCTGGAATCGGAGTTGCGGCAACGTGGGACCTAATACCGACAAGGCCGACGACTTCCTCGATCGTGTCGAGGAAGCCTCCGTAGAATCGTTTCCAGCGAGCGATTCTCCCGCTTGGGCGATGGGCGAAGAGAGCAGCGCTACTCCCGCCGAGTTGTCGAATAACGAAGTTGAGAATCGATTTGAATTGTACAGCGCCGGAAAGATGGCTTTCCTCACCTACCGGCGCACGCCGCATGAGATCGTCCTCACCCACACGGAGGTGCCTGTGGAGGTGGAAGGGCACGGCCTGGGCAGCAAGGTGGCGCGCGCCGCGCTCGAATTTGCTCGCGAACACGGCTTGAAGGTTGTTCCGCTGTGCCCCTTTGTCGCCTGGTACATCAGCCAACACCAAGAGTACGCTGATCTGGTTCGCCCGGATTAGCCCGCCGGATGGTTGCCTTCGCGTCATTCCGGTTTGGCTCAGCGCGGTTTTCGCCTCCGCGTCTTCTCTGCCGGGCCATCGTTCCCGGCTAGCGCCATTTCCCTTAGTGTTTGGGCGGCTCGCTCCAGGGCTGATGCCTTTTTGAGAATGCGGCCCCGCTCCAGATTGCCCGCGCTGGATTGCACCTTGTGGCGCTGCTGGACGCCGGATTTTCCCGGTTCAAGGCCCGCCAGCAGTTCGGAAAGCGCGATGCCATATTACCTTGACGAATCCAGCTCCCAATCCTACACTGGCGTTGTGTCGCCCGAAAAAGTATTTGCAGCCGCTCCAAATGCGCCGAGCTGGGCGAAAAGGCCGCCGCGAAACCGCAGCCGAAGGCTGCCGCGCGCACGCCCAAGCAGACGGCCCCGGCAGCACCCGTTCGAGGCACCTTCTCTGGAGGAATATCTAATTCAAGAACTTTGCCGTTCGCGCAAATATTCCGCAAAGAGATCCGCGACCTGGAAGTCGCGTTTTCGGTGTTTGTCATGTTAGGTAGTCAACGCTCCTTTTCGTGGTTGACCCCTAGTCTAGAGCAGTTTTGTCACCGCATCATGGACGAAGACTTCGAAGTCGATAGGCTCGCCGCCCCGGCCCAAGCCGTCTTCGATTCCGTGCGGGCCGCTTTCGAAAACGCGGTATTTGTGGAACTGGAGTTGCCGTGATTCAAACCGACGATCAAATGCTGGTCGCACAGCAATGCGTCGCCAACTTGCGGAGAATCCTCCTGGAGGCCCGCAAGGTCCATTCGCGGCCTGACTACGCATGGCGGAGCCGATCCTGCTGGAGATCCAGCAGCGCGACCAGGAGATCCTCGCGTATTTGAGCAGAGAGCTGGAACAATCGGTAGCGAGCTAAGTTTAGACTGACAGGCCGTTTCCCGATGGCAGCGCAGGCGCAGGGCGTACCGTTGACTTCGAAATCCCCCTCATGTAGCATCGACACGGTATCAGAGGACTGGTAGCAATACGCTTAGGTGGGGTTTGGGACGACAGATGCTGAATCCGTTTCGAAGTTCTGAGCTGAAAAAGACAATGATCGCCGTCGTGTTTCCTGTGGCGGCGGCGCTGGCAATCGCGATGCCGGCCGCCGCGCAGACCGCGCCATATCGGGCGCCTCGGGCAGCCGACGGCCATGCCGACTTGGGCGGCCTTTGGCAAGCCGTCAACACGGCCAATTGGGATCTGGAAGATCACTCGGCCCAACCCGGAACGATGTGGCAAACGGGCTCGATCGGCGCGGAGCCTCCCGGCCAAAGCGTGGTGGAGGGCGGAAGCATCCCTTACAAGCCGGAGAAGCTGGCCAAGAAGAAGGATAATTTCGCAAACCGCAGGACCAACGATCCGGAAGCCAAGTGCTATATGCCGGGCGTTCCGCGGGGCAACTATATGCCCTACCCGTTTCAGATCGTTCAGTCTCCCAAAGGCATCCTGCTGGTCTACGAGTTTGCGAGCGCCAATCGCTTTGTCAACATGGGCAAACCGCAGGAGGCCGGCTCCGACACATGGATGGGGACCAATAACGGCCACTGGGAAGGCGAGACGCTGGTCATCGACGTTACCGGCCTGAACGGCCTGGCGTGGTTCGACCGGGCTGGGGATTTCGCCAGCAACCAATTGCATGTGGTGGAGCGTTATACCCGCGTCGATCCGTACCACATCAACTACGAAGCCACCATCGAGGACCCCTCCGTGTTCACCAGGACCTGGAAGATCAGCATGCCGCTGTATAAACTGGTGAACAAGAGCGCTCAACTGCTGGATTTCAAGTGCGTCGAGTTCTCGGAAGAGTTGCTCTACGGGCAGTTCAAGAAGCAGACGAGTTCCGCCAAGTGAAAGGGGGCTCACAAATGAGACGTTGATTTCTCGCGGCGCTGGTGTTGGTTTCGCCGCCGGCGATTTTCGGCCAAGCGCCCGCGAAAACCCCTGCGCCGGTGGTAACCAATGTGGCAACCAATAAAGCCTGGACGCCGCCCAAGACCCCGTGGGGAGATCCCGATTTACAGGGAATGTGGCCCGGCAACATGGGTGTACCCATGCAGCGGTCCGAGGCTCTGGGGACCAGAACAACTCTCACCGACGCGGAATTCGCCCAGAAAGAAGCCCAAGCCAAGCGGCAAGCCCAGGCGGATAGCGAATCGTCCGCGGCCAGCGATACTCGGCCGGGAATCGGTCCGCCGTCCTACTGGACCGAGCGTGGAACGCCCACCCGGCAAACCTCGTTGATCGTGGACCCGCCCAACGGGAGACTGCCCGCGCTGACAGCGGAGGAGCAGAAGCTTCGAAAAGAGGCGCGAGGCGGAAAAGGCTTCCCTGGGGAATGGCGTGGCGAGGCCGCCTCCCCCGCGGACCTGAACATCTATTACCGCTGCATCACACGCGGCGTGCTGGGTTCCATCATTCCGGTGGTTTATAACAATGGAAACCAAATCCTGCAAACTCCAGGCTACGTCGTGTTTCGCAATGAGATGATCCATGAAACTCGTGTGATCCCGCTGGATGGGCGTCCCCATGTCAGTCAGGACATCCGCTTGTATATGGGCGACTCACGCGGCCATTGGGAAGGCAATACGCTGGTGGTCGAGACCACCAATTTCACCGATAGCGACGCCATCGGGTCTAACGGAGCCGGCTATCCCGGCGATCCGGGCCATCATAGCGCGGATTTGAAGTTGACGGAGCGCTTCACGCGCGTCGACGCGAATACGCTCAACTATGAAGCCACCATCGACGATCCAAAGACGTGGACCAAGCCCTGGACCATTCTCATTCCCCTGACACGCAATGACAACTATCAGCTTCTCGAGTATGCGTGTCACGAAGGTAATATCGCCATGGGAGACATTCTCAGTGGAGCTCGCGCGGACGAAATCGACAAAAAGGATTCCAAGTAAGGATCAAGTAAGGACAAGGAAAGGAAGAGTCGGAATGCGAACAAAGTTAGCGATTGTGATTCTGGCCGTAGTGCCGGCCTGGGCGCACCATGCGTTCCAAGCCGAGTTCGACGATATGAGGCCGGTCAAGTTGACGGGCAAGGTCACCGATATGGAATGGATCAATCCCCACGCATGGATTCACATCGATGTTGTCGGTCCGGACGGGAAAGTGACCAACTGGATGGTGGAATGCGGCAGCCCGAACATCATGCTCAGGCGCGGGTTCTCGAAGCGTTCGCTGGAAGTGGGAACCGAGCTCACAATCCAGGGCTATCAGGCCAAGAATGGGCAGAACAAGGCCAACGGCAGCAGCGTCACGTTCAAGGACGGCAAGAAGCTGTTCGTGGGCGGATCGAACCCGGACATTCCGGAGGACCAGAAGCAATAGGAGATTTCCAAATGAGCCATCGGTTTTTCACGTCTCTGGCAATCGCGGCGCTGGCGTCCGTGCCTCTCGCAGCCCAGGCCCCGGCGGTCAAGTCAGCGGCCAATCCAGCACCCGCGGCCGCGGCCAAACCCGCGCAGAAGCCTTGGACGCCGCCGAAAACATCCTGGGGCGACCCGGACCTTCAGGGACAATGGCCTGCCACCGCCAACATTCCCATGCAGCGGCCCGCCAACCTCGGCGAGAGAGCGACTCTAACCGATGAAGAATTGGCGCAAAGGGAAAAGCAAGCGCAGAAGCAGTCTGAAGCCGACAGCGAAGAATTCTCCTCCCCCAGCGGCAATGTCACCATCAACCCGCCGTCCTACTGGGTGGAGCACGGCAAGCCCAACCGGCAAGCCTCACTGGTGGTGGATCCTCCCAATGGAAGAATTCCTGCGTTGACCGCGGCAGGCACGGCAGCGGTGAAGGCGCTGAACGGCGGACGCGGCCCGGGCAATCACTTTCCGAGCGTGGTCGATTCCTGGACGGACTTCGATATTTACAGCCGCTGCATCACGCGCGGCCTGGTCAGCAGCATGTTGCCCACGCTCTACAACTTCGGCAATGAGATCGTGCAAGCTCCCGGATACGTGGTGATTCGCAACGAGATGATTCACGAAACTCGCGTGATCCCGCTGGACGGGCGGCCGCACATCGGAAAGAACATCGCCCTGTATATGGGCGACTCGCGCGGACATTTCGAGGGCAACACGCTGGTGGTGGAGACTACCAACCTGAAAGACCAGCCCGGCGTCGGCGGCGGGCTGTTTACCAACGCTGCGAAAGTGGTCGAACGCTTTACCCGCATTTCCCAGAACGAGCTGAGCTACGACATCACCATCGACGATCCCAACACGTGGACCAAGCCCTGGACCATTCACATGCCCTATAAGCTTGATCCGCACTACACCATCTACGAGTACGCCTGTCATGAGGGAAATTACATGATGCTGGACGCGCTGACGGGCGCTCGCGATTTGGAAAAGAAGGGTCAAAGCACGAAAGTGGATCGCGGTCCGGCCGGCGGGGCTCTTCCGAATCAGTAAAGAAAATATTATGTTCAACCGAAGTCTCTTGATCGCCGCTTCCGCGGCCCTCTTTTCGGCAGCCACGGCCTTCGCAGCCATGAATGAACCCGTGCGCCTGGATACCGGCTCAGTTTCCGGCGTATCCGGTGCGACTGGGGAAGTGAGCATCTTCAAGGGCATCCCCTTCGCCGCGCCCCCGGTGGGCGATCTGCGCTGGCGCGCCCCGCAACCGGCCGCGCATTGGGACGGCGTGCGCAAAGCCGATGCGTTCGGACCCAGGTGCATGCAAAACGCCGGCGGAGCCAACGCTCAACCGGTCAACGAAGACTGCCTCTACCTGAACGTCTGGACCGGCGCGAACGCCGCCACCGAACGGCGTCCGGTGATGGTCTGGATTTACGGGGGAGCGTACACCGGCGGCTCCGGTTCCCTGCCGGAATACGACGGGGAAGCGCTGGCCGAGAAGGGCGCGGTGATCGTCACCATCAACTACCGCCTGGGGGTGTTGGGTTTCTTCTCTTATCCCGAGCTGACCAAGGAATCCGACCGGCGCGGAGCGGCCAATTTCGCGATGCTGGACGCGGTGGCCGCGCTGCAATGGGTGCGGAAGAACATTGCCGGATTCGGCGGAGACCCGAAGCGGGTGACCATCTTCGGGGAATCGGCCGGGGCCGGACTGATTGCCAACCTGATGGCGTCTCCGCAGGCCAAAGGACTTTTCCATCGCGCGATCGGCGAAAGCAGCTCCTGGACCACGGCGCAGATCGGCCGCTTGGCCACGCTTGCCGACGCCGAGCAGGCGGGCTCGAAAGTCGCTGACGGGCTGATGGCCAAGTCGCTTTCGGAATTGCGCGCTAAGCCGGCCGATCAGGTGCTGCGCGCCGGCGGACGCGGCGCCGCTCCGGTGGTCGACGGCTGGGTGCTGCCCGAAGATCCGGGGACCGCCTTCGCTCAGGGCAAGCAGAACCAGGTTCCGGTCCTGGTGGGTTCGAACCGGGACGAATCCTTCGGCGCACAGCCCAAGGATGCGGCTACGTTCGTGCAACAGGCGCGGCAGCGTTATGGCGATCTTGCCGATACCTTCCTGAAGCTCTATCCCGCCGGCTCCGACGACCAAGCCAAGGACTCGGCATTCTTCGCCGGCCGCGATGAGATGGCCTGGGTGATGCGGAATTGGGCCCGGCTCGACGCCCAGACAGGGAAGTCGAAAGCCTACGTCTTCTTCTTCACTCACCAGCCCTCCGTGAACCCCAACGCGAAAGGCGGCGGAGCGTTCGCGCCGAACGTGCATGGCTCGGCGACGCACACCTCGGAAATGCAATACGTCTTCGGCAATCCGCGCAACACGCCCTGGACGGAGGTGGACCATCAGGTGTCGGACACGATGTCGTCTTACTGGGTGAACTTTGCCGCGAACGGAGATCCGAACGGCAAAGGCCTTCCGAAGTGGACGCCGTTCGACGAGAAGAATAAGAACTCGATGGTGCTGGGCGATAAAGCGGAAGTGGGTCCCGGCGCGCTCGATGACGCCAAGGCGGCGTTCTTTCAGTCGGTCTACGACAAGCTTTACCGCTAGAGGATCGGCCGCGCGTCGCGCTTACACTCCCGCCTAATGCAAATGGAGGATGTGATGGGGGGAGGGATTTCGAGCCCCTTGTCGGCCATCAATTTGCGAAGCAGAGCCGCGGTTTCCGGGTGCGGAATCGCGGATTGCAGCATGTCGCCGTTGCCGGTATCGCGGCTGCCGAAGTCGTGCTGATCGAGCTTCCCGCCGTGGTCCGCCAGCAGTTGCACCACTGCGTTCCCGCCCTCATTGTTACCCATTGTCCCGTTGCCTGTGGGCATCTTCCTCAAGGAGCCGATCCAACAGCGCCGCATGCACGCGGAAATTGGTCGCGCGGAGACGAGCCACGGCGGCAGGCAGATCCAGCAGCTTTCTCTTTGCGGCCCGATCTAAAACGCCCAGCGTGCCGGTCACCACGAGTCCGAGACGGATTGCTTCCCGCACGCCATCCCGTTCGTCGATTAGAATCAGGTCCGCGTTCACCTCCAGCGCCAAGAGAATGGCATCACGCTCGCCTGCATCCAAATCGGCCAAAACCGGCGCGCCCGGCTTCGCCCCAACCGAAACGATGTCTATCCATTCGGGAGGATGGGAGATCCATTCCCGCACAACAACGGGGGTCCGGGGCTGGTTCAATTCCGTGGCCACCGACAGTGGAATAAGTACGCGGCCATAGAGGCTGGCGAGAACACCGGCTTCGCCGATCAGTACGAGGTAGTGGAGAGGCGACGTGTCGGAAAGAACGACACGCATGACTCTACAAGCCGAGCTTGCTGTGAGCGGCGCGATCGCGCTCCAATTCGTCAGCGCCGTATTCGAGCCAAACCTCGTGCTCCTTCAAGAAGCCGTCGAGATCCTGCCGGCTCTCAAAACCGAGCAATCGCCGAAGCTGAGCGGTGGAGAGCTTGCACTCCCGGTAGGCCTCCAGCGCCAGAGCCTCCAGAACGCTACGGGACAGGTCCTGGCCAGGCCCGGCCAAGACGGCGGAAAGCTCTTCGGGAATATCCAGCGTCAGATTCGCCATGATTTGAGGATATCGCGATCCCGGCATTTGCGGTACGAGTTTGTCGCGCGCCTCAACTCTATTCCGAAGGCGGCCGGCCGAATCCGAATCTGGAACCGCAAACCAGCCGTGGGATTTCAGCGCTGTGTAGGGGCGACTCGCGGCTTCGGAGCTTCACTACGTGCGTTTCTTCAGGTATACTTCACTCCGGCGGGAGCCAGCACTTTCGAGAGGAGTGGGAATGACCGCGAATCATCAGTCTCTGATTTTTCTAACTGGGCTGCTGCTGCTTCCGGCCGCGCAGGCCCAGACAGCGCCCGACTACCGCAAGCCTCCGGGCGCCGAATGGCCGCTGGTCGGCGGAGACTGGGGCAACACACGCTACTCGACACTCGCGAAGATCGACACGTCGAACGTCAAGACGCTCAAAGGGGCGTGGATGGCTCGCCTGAATTCGGGGTTCGGGCCCGGGTATTCGCAGCAAGCGACGCCGGTGGTGAAGGACGGCGTGATGTACATCACGACCGGCGAGCAGGACATCTTCGCGCTCAACGCCAAAACCGGCAATCTGATCTGGGAATACCGGACGCCCGCCGATCCCAAGACGCCGGATAACAAGGCCAAGCGCGGTGTGGCGCTGGGCGAAGGGATGGTGTTTGGCGTGGAGTCGGACATACGAAAGCTGCCGGAAACCGCCGGACGGAGTCCTGCGCCACCAACAAAGGCAGGACAGAGTCCTGCCCCACGTACGGAGCCGGTGATCCGGCTGTTCGCTCTGGATCAAAAGACGGGCAAGCCGATCTGGAAGCGCGAGCTTGGCGAAGACGTACCGGCAAACCTTCGAAAGTATCTGGCCGCGCCGCCGCTGTATTACAAAGGCCTGGTGTACATGAGCGTCTCCGGCGGGGACGGAGGCTTGCGCGGGCGTCTGACGGCGCACGACGCCAAGACCGGCAAGGAGGTTTGGCGGTGGTGGGCCGTGCCCGCTCCGGGCGAGCCCGGCAGCGAGACGTGGGAAGGCGACTCCTGGAAGACCGGCGGCGGAGCCATGTGGGTGCAGCCCGCTCTCGATGCCGATCTCGGCTTGATTTACGTGAACACCGGCAATCCGTGGCCCGACTACAACGGATCCACGCGCGGCGGAGACAACTTGTTTACCAGTTCGGTGGTGGCGCTCGACGCCATGACCGGAAAGTATCGCTGGCATTACCAGACGGTGCATCACGACCTCTGGGATTTCGACATGCCCACGCCGCTGATCCTGTTCGATCAGGTCTATAACGGCCAGACGCGCAAGGCGCTGGCGGCGCACTCCAAGCAGGGCTGGGTCTACATTCTCGACCGCACCACGGGCAAGCCGTTGCTCCCGGTGGAAGAGAAGCCGGTACCGCAGGAGCCGCGGCAAAAGACGGCGGCGACGCAGCCGATTCCCAGCGGCGATCCCACCGCGCCGCAGTGCGCCGAAACGGTGAAGGGATATCGCGCGCGGCTGCATGTTCACGCCGGTCTGGACCGATACCGAGATCGCTCAGCCCTCGGCGTCCGGCGATTGGGCGCCCGGCGCATACGATCCGCGATCGGGATATCTGTTTTTCACCACCGGCGTCTCGACGCGCAAATTCAGCCCCACCGGCCGCATTTCGGTGGCCGGGACGCGCGAGTACGGTTTGATCACCGCGCTCGACTCGCGCACCAACAAACAGGTCTGGCAGAAGGAAGTTCCGTATCTGGCGGGCTTCGGGAGCGGAGTGCTGGCCACTGCGGGCGGGCTGCTGTTTCATGGCGGCACCGACGGATATTTTCGCGCGTTCGATTCTAAAACCGGCGAGGAACTGTGGCGCTTCCAGACCGGTTTCGGGGCGGATGCACCGGCGGCAACCTACGAAATCGACGGCGAGCAGTACGTCGCGATCGCGGCGGGAGGCAGCCGCGACGGCCTCAAAGAGGCGAGGGGCGATCTGGTCTGGAGCTTCAAGATCGGCGGCCGGCTGAATCCGTTGAACGGACCGCCCGCGCCCGCGCCGATTGTGACCATGGCGGCGCCTCCGAATCCGGATCGCAACAAGGAGTGATAGGAGGCGCAGGCCCCCGGCCTGCGAATCGGCGGGTCGGGGACCTGCCCCACGTTGAAAGGAGAATGACATGAAGAAAGTCACGCTGGGAATTCTTGTCGTGGTGTTCGCGCTTTCGGCGCAGCAGCCCACCTGCAATCGCTGTTCGGCCACCTACATAAGCACCAATGAAGTTCAAGCCTACGCGAAGCGGGCTATCGACTTCGATCTCACCGATCAACAAATGCGCTCGGTCGACCTGGGCAAGACCCAGCTCGGAGTCGGGGTGGTTCATCGAGGCAAGCTCCTGGAGCCCGCGAAGGATTCCGTGGCTGAGCACGACCTGATCAGCGAGGTGTACCACGTCATTGATGGGTCGGCCACGCTGGTCACCGGCCCCGACATCGTCGACGAAAAGCGCCGCCCGGCCAGCCTGGAAACGGTTCGGCAGTTCAACGGCCCCGGCAACAGCGGCGCTTCGATTCGAAACGGCGTGACGCACCACCTGGCGCCCGGCGACGTCATCGTCATTCCGGCCGGCACGGGGCACCTGTTCACCCGGATCGACGATCACATTACCTATCTCATGATTCGGATCGACCCCGACAAGGCCGTCCCGCTCAAGGACGAAGCTGCGTCAAAAGCTTACTTGAGCAGTGCGGGTAAGAAGGGCGGCGACAAGTAAGGCGCCGGGTCGCGATATACTGTATCTGATCGCCGAGAGGCACCCAAGTTCCAGGCGAGATGAACTGGAGGTTACAGACAAAATGAAACGCATGATACCGATCGTTCTCAGCATATTGGCCGTTTCGGCCGGCGCGTTCGCGCAAGCGCCCGACCAAGCCGCCATTGACAAGGCCCTGCTCGCCGCCCCGGGCAATTTGAAAGCTGCGGCTACCGTCATCAAGTGGAAGGCCGACTTCACTTACGACACGTTGAAGAAAGGCACCAACCACCTGGTCTGCTACGACAAGTCGGGCATGCCTGGCACAGCAGCCGTTCTCGTGGAGTGCACCAGCATCGCCAACCTGGATCGGGTCGCTCAGAACCTGAAGTTCGAGGCGATGGGCGCCCAGAAAGGCAAGGCCGCATGCTCGACGCCGCCGAGAAAGACGGGACCCGGGTGAAGCCCGAGTTCGGATCGGTCTGGTATCACCTGATGGGCGCCGACGCGGAGCACACTCGAACGCACATGACGATCGCCGTGCCGGGCGCCACCACACAGTCACTCGGATTGCCCGACAACCGGCAAGTCCAGGGTGGCGTGTGGATCATGAACGCGGGCACGACGACCGCCCACCTCATGACGCCGGGCGAATAAAAGCGACGGGATATTGCGATCCGGCGCCGGCCGATAGGTCGATGCGGCCCGGCTGAGTCTCTGTTCGTCAGTCTTCTCGTCGATTGCAGCGCTGGCCGCGGCGACCGGGCAAGCAGACGTTCACCGGCATCATTACGGACAGCATGTGCGCCACGGCCGATCATTCCCAAATGCACATGGGACCGACGGACGCCGAGTGCACCATTGCCTGCGTCAATGCCCACGGCGCCGCTGTACGTTCTGTATGACGGCAAGGAAGTCTATACGCTGAGCGACCAGAAGACGCCGGAAAAGTTCGCCGGGAAAAAGGTGACGGTCACAGGCACGCTGGACGCCAAGACCAAGACCATCCAGGTGGACTCGATCACCGCGGCAAAATAAGCGGCTCGCCACGATCAGCGGCTGCCGCCCTCGTCGAGCCACGCGTAGATCCGGCGGACGCCTCTCAGATCCGCGCCGGGACCCTGGATCTGCGGGAAGTCCTTGGCGTGGCTGGTGAGGTCGACGCGCTTGGCGGCGTCATCGGCCGAGACGCCCTGCTTGCGTAAAGCGGTGGCTTGCTTGGTCAGGTCCGTGAGGTAGCTCTGAAAGGCCGTGATTCGGGCCTTGTCGCGGAACGGCGTGCCGTGCCCGGGCAGCACCAGCGCGAAATCCAGCTTCTTCAGCGCCTCCAGCGTCGTCACCCATTCGTCGAAGAACGCGTCGCCCATGTAGGCCAGCCGGCTCTCCATCAAATCGCCGGTGCAGACAATGCGTTCCCTCGGCAGGAACACGACGGTATCGCCGCCGGTGTGGCCGCGCCCGAGAAACAGGAGTTGAATCTCGCGTTGCCCCTTGTTGAGAGTCATCTTCGAGGAGTACGTCACGTTGGGAGGCGTGGGCTTTATCTCCTTGAGATCCTGCGCGGTCTTTCGCGCGTCGGCGAGCTGCGTTTGGAGCGTTCCCTTCTTTCCGGCGTCCTTTTCCTCCGCAATCTGTTTCGTTAGCGCTTCGATTCGCGCCGGCACGGCCGTTCCCTGAGAGGTTGTCTAAGGCTCGCGGTTCAAGACGTTGAACGTGAGAATCGCGGTGCGCACATACTCGTGGCCGATGATATCGACATCGGGCGGAAACACGGAGTTCCCGTCGGTATGATCGTAGTGAAAATGAGTGTTGACCACATAGCGGACCGGCTTGTTGGTGATGAGCTTGATATCCTCCAGGAAGGCGCGCGCCGCGGCGGGCGTGGTGCCGTCATCCACCAGCAGCACGTCCGCGTCGTTGACGATCACGACGTTGTTGCTGCCCGCGCCGCCGGTGGCGTAATGAATCCCGTCGGCGATTTTCTCGAACTTGTAGGTCTTGCCTTGGGTGACTGGATAGGTTTGGGCTCCCGCGTGGAACGGGAGCAGCGCGAGGAGCGTGATGAACGGGGGCACGGACTTCAGTCGGCGGAACATAATGACTCCCTCCTATTCGTAGAACTCGGGCGATTTTTTCAGCTTGGCATTCGCTATGTAGTCGTGCTGAATCCAAAGCTGCGAACCGGTTTTCTTGAGATATGCCTCTACCGACGCCCGCGACGCGACAGTCTGGGCGGCATTGAATTCGGTGGTCGGGACTTTGTTCAACTTCCGTTCCTCCGGGTAGTGATAAAGGTCTCCGCTCACAACGACGGGCCCGGTTTTCGCCAGCTTCAAGTACAGCACCTGGTGGCCGGGCGAGTGGCCTGGGGCGGCCTTGATGATTACCGTCTTGTCGCCGAATACGTCGTATTCATCCTTGGTGATGAATATGGTCTTGCTGTTCTTGAGCGCGCTGAAGTTTTGAGGCTCCGTGCGCGGAGAGGGCGGATCGGCGAACATGATGTCCCGTTCGGACTTGGGTGTCAGCCAGGTGGCGCTCGCAAAGAGGTTGGCATTGCCCACGTGGTCCCAATGAAAGTGCGAGAGCGCCAGATACTTGATGTCGGCGGGGGCATAGCCGATCTCGGCGAGCCGCACCGTCAAAGGCTTGGTGGACGTCGCGTAGCGCATCGTGGCAGGGCCGCCGCCGGCCTTGAAGTTGGTGTCGGGAACCGGCCCGGTATCCCACATGAGGGTTCCCTTGGGATGTGCCACCAAAAAGCATGGCGCCGACATCTTGACCGAGGCCACGTCTTCCTTCTTGAGCTGATACGGCGATATGTCTTGAATGTCCAAGGTGCCGCAATCGATCACATACAGACGTACGGATTTCGGCGGCTGAGCCTTGTGCAGTTGAGGCTGGGGCTGCTGCGCAATGGCTGCAATCGCGAACAGCGTCAAAGCCGGAGCTCGACGCCATCCGGACACGACTCGATCGTTCCTCATGGCCAATCCTCCCGGGTGGTATGCCAGCAACAATATACTACGACGCGGCGCTCCAGAAAACACATCACCGAGCATCGGCCAGCCTGCTGAACCCCGAGCGTCAGCGAGGGAACGGCATTTCGAACACCTGAATCAGATAGGGTTGTCGCCGCTCCCTCACGGTCGCGGTTCAGACCGCGCCGTCGTCGGGCGGCTCTGTTAGAACTGGGCGTGCGTCCGCGGCTAGCTAGCAATACGGCTGGCAGCGGGCACGGCCCCTGGCATCCCGCACGCGCCCAAGCCCTTGCTTTTGGGCTTTCTAATGCACACTTCAAATCGCTCGGGCTTGCCTCCTTGACCGATGGGTGTTATTAGCTAAAAGCGAGACACGATTCATGCCGATCATGATGGACCCCAAACTTGAGGCCCGCCTGCGCGAACGGGCCGCCGCGGAAGGCATCACTGTGCCGGATTACGTCGAGCGTCTCCTCAACGCCGATCAATCGGCGGAAGAGGAGCTCGAATCCCTTGCCTTCGAGGGCCTGAATTCCGGAGATCCCGTCCAAATCGGTCCCGGCTATTGGGAAGAAAAGCATCGCCGGCTGGACGCACGGCTGAAAGACGCGCGCCTGAACCCGAGCACCTGAAAACGAGCGGTGCCCGGTGAGTGAAAACCGCTACGTCGTCCGGCCCAGGGCGGATCGGGACCTTGATGACCAGGCGTATTACTACGCAACAGAGGCGAATCCCGAACTTGGCCACCGCTTCTTATTGGCGGCTCACGACACTTTCGCGCTTCTTGCCGGCCAGCCGAATATTGGGTGGCGCTCCCGCTTAAAGCATTCCGGCCTGGAGGTGCTGCGAGTCTTTCGCGTAAACGGCTTTGAAAGAATTCTTATTTTCTACCTTCCACTCCCCGACGGGATCGAGATTTTGCGCGTCGTTCATGGCCCTCGCAACCTCCAAGCGCTGCTCCGGCGTCTAAAATGATTGGTAACGCGGCCAACCGAATGTGTGCGAAGATCGATAAAGGACATTTTTCCGGAAGAGTAAGATCATTCCCATGAGCTATCGCTCCGAAACAATCGCCCTCGCTATCGGCCGAATGAACCGGCAATATTTCCTCCCTGCGATCCAAAGGGAGTTCGTCTGGAAGCCTGAGCAGATCGTGCAACTTTTCGACTCGATCATGCGCGGCTACCCAATCAGCTCATTTCTGTTCTGGGAGCTGAAGCCGGAAAACCGCGACAAATGGCAGGTCTACGAGTTTCTGGAGAAGGCCCAGCACGGCGGCACGCATAACCAGCTGGCGAGCACGGACGGTGTGACAAGTCTATCCCTCGTGCTGGACGGGCAGCAGCGCCTCACGTCCCTGATGATTGGGCTGCGTGGCACCTACACGGCGAAGAAGAAATACAAGCGCTGGGACAACCCGGACGCTTGGAGCGCTCAGAAATTGCACCTCGATCTCTTCGCCGATCCTCGCCTTGAGAGCGAGGGATCATCCGAGAGCGGCGTGTACTACAAGTTTGAGTTCATGGAGGAGACACCGGTACCGAATTCTGAGCATTACTGGTTCAAAATCGGGCGAATTCTGGACTTCGACGAGCGCCAGAAGCTCGCGGCCTTCCTTGACGAGAAGGACGACGAACTGTCCAAGCAGGGACTCTCGCGCGGCGAGCGTAGGACGTTCGAACGAAATCTTGAACGACTTTACCAGGCTGTGCACGTCGATGAGGTCATCGCGTACTACACGGAGATCGATCAAGACTACGATCGCGTTCTGGACATCTTCGTTCGCGCGAACGAAGGCGGAACTAAACTGAGTAAATCCGACCTCCTGCTGTCAATGGTGCAGGCGAACTGGGACGGTGTAAACGCGCGCGACGAGATTTTCAACTTCGTCGATCGCGTGAACACACAATTGACCCGGCGTAACGATTTCGATAAAGACTTCATCATGAAGTCGTGTCTTGTCCTCACAGACCTTCCTGTCGCGTACAAGGTGCAAAACTTCAACAACGCGAACCTGACTACCATTCTTCAACAGTGGCCTAGAATCAAGAAGGCCATCGAGCAGGGCGTTGACCTTGCCAATTCGTTTGGAATAGACAGAGATAACCTCACAAGCGCTAACGCGCTGATCCCGATCATCTACTACTTGTTTAAGAACGCCGGCGCGAGCCTGCGGGGCTCCACACCGTTCGAAGCGCGCAACGCGGACTGGATTCGGCGCTGGCTCATTATGGCGCTCTTGAGGGGAGTGTTCGGCGGAACGTCAGATAACATGTTGCGGGACATTCGTAAGAGCCTAGATGGAATGTCGGGCGCGGGAGCCGACTTTCCGATCGACGCGATCAATATCACCATTGAAAAGGCGGGGCGTTCGGCGGAATTCAACGATTTTGCATTGGTCAACGTGCTGGACCTCACCTACGGGCAGCAGCAGACCTTTCTCGCCCTTTCCTTGCTGTATGACGATGCGGGCTGGGGGACCATGCAGTTCCAGCAGGATCACATCTTTGCTCGCAGCCTGTTCAAGCCAAAAGAGCTTTCAACCTTGGGGAGACTAGACTGGATCAACAAGAAAGATCGCCTAGGAAACCTCTGTTTGCTGCTCGCCCCTGAGAACATGGGGAAACAGGACATGCCAGTGGATGAGTGGTTGGGATCGCGCGAGCCGGGCTTCTTGAAACGTCACCTGATCCCTGATGATCACGCGCTTTGGAAGTTCGAGCGATTCCACGACTTCCTTGAGGCCCGCGAGGAATTGGTGCGCCGCCGGCTCAAGGCAATGTTCGGACCGACGGTCGCGCCAGTATAACCCGTGCCGTACGCGGTCTTATTTGGCGCAGAGGGTCGCCGCGGGGATGCGGACCCAGACTGTACCTTCTGAATCCGTCTGGCCGCTTCGCACGGCGCGGACCAGCGTCCGACGAAGCCCTGTTAAACTCAATTTGAAGCGATGAAGCAGGCGGCTCAATCCGAGGCGTTTAACCTTCAAGTCGAGTTCTCTCGTGAAGACGACGGGCGATGGATAGCTGACATTCCAGTTCTGCCCGGTGTTACGGTCTACGGGCGGACCCGCAAGAAAGCCTTGGCTTCCGCCGAGGCGCTCGCATTGCGAGTGATAGCGAACCGCCTGGAGCACGGCGAAGCAGTGCAAACGAGCGCACCTATTTTGGCAGCCCTACGGCAAACTCGTCGTCATCGAGATCCCAATCAAGAGTGACAGCGTACTCACCGTCGTAAGCGTTCAGCTCGCATTCAAAGAGCGATGTGCCCATGACACCGAATGTTGCTTTCTGGATCTTGCCCGCCTGCACGAGCGCCGAAAAAAGCGCTTCGCCCACTTTGACCCCGAAATTCTTGGACGAACGAGATGCAATCTCCGTGTCGATCCTCTTAATTATGCCTTCTGTATCCATTCCTTATTTCCCTCCCTATCTGAGTAGTCCATAATTGCGCGTTTATATACACTACGATATACGACGCCGCACTCTCGATGTCCTCGCCTCTCCCTGCGGTAGACCTCGAGGCAAGGTACTGCGGCGGGAGGGCAGCCTCAAAACGTCTTCTCCGCGGCTTCCTTTGGTTGTGGCAAGCGTTTCCCTTTTGGGCGCATTCCAACCCATGTGGTGCAACGACTTTGCCCGGAGGACTAACTTTCCGGGGCTCTGGCGGCGAGATCGACAGACCTTCCGCGCTACGGGCCACCGATTTCACACACTACGGGCCCGCTCCCCCCTACCGCTGATTCGCCTTCAGAACCTTCTTCCGTAGCCGGATGGACTTCGGCGTCACTTCCACCAGTTCATCTTCGCGGATGAATTCGATGGCCTGCTCCAGATTGAGCAGGCGCGGAGGCACCAGGCGGATGGCCTCGTCGGCTGTAGACGCGCGCATGTTGGTGAGCTTTTTTTCCTTGACGATGTTGACGTTTAGATCCGCATCGCGGGCATTCTCGCCCACAATCATGCCTTCGTAGATCTCGGTCCCGGGCGCCACAAACATCTCGCCGCGTTCCTGCAAATTGAAGATGGCGTACCCGGTGGTCGAGCCGGAGCGGTCCGCGACCAGCGCCCCGGTAGGACGCGAGGGAATGTCGCCCTGCCATTCGATGTAGCCTTCGAACAATGTGTTCATGATGGCAGTGCCCTTGGTATCGGTGAGCATTTCACTGCGCAGGCCGATCAAGCCGCGCGAGGGCACGCGAAACTCCAGCCGCACGCGGCCGGAGCCGTGGTTGACCATCTTGCCCATCTTGCCCTTGCGGCGGCCCAACTTCTCGATCACCACGCCGATGAACTCTTCGGGGCAGTCGATCACCAGGAGCTCCAGCGGTTCGGATAGGTGGCCGTCAACGCGCTTCGTGAGAATTTCAGGCTTGCCGACCGCCAGCTCATACCCCTCGCGCCGCATCATCTCGATCAGGATGGCGAGTTGAAGCTCGCCCCGGCCCATGACCTTGAAAGCATCCGGACCACCGGCCTCTTCCACGCGCAGGGACACGTTGGTGAGCAGCTCCTTGTCCAGGCGGTCGCGCAAATGGCGCGAGGTGACGAACTGGCCATCGCGGCCGGAGAACGGCGAAGTGTTGATGGTGAAGGTCATGGCGATGGTGGGCTCGTCGATGTGGATGGGCGGCAGCGGCTGCGGTGTCTCCACGCTGGTGAGCGTTTCGCCGATGGTGATGCCTTCGACTCCGGCAATCGCTAGAATGTCGCCGGGCCGGCCCACGGTTTCATCCACGCGCTTCAGACCCTCGAAGGAGTACAGCTTGGTGATTTTGGTCTTCTGAATGCTGCCGTCGAGCTTGGCGATGGCAACCTCGTCGCCGAGGTGCAAGGTCCCGTTAAATACGCGGCCGATCGCCAGGCGCCCAAGATAGTCGCTGTAATCGAGGTTGCCGACCTGAAGCTGGAGCACGCCTTCGGGATCGCCCGTCGGCTCAGGAGTGTGCGCGAGGATGGCGTCGAACAGCGGGCGCAGGTCGGAGCCCTCGCCATCCGGATCCATCTTGGCGATGCCCAGCCTGGCGTTGCTGTAGATGACCGGAAAGCCGAGCTGGTCTTCGACGGCGTCGAGATCGATGAACAGATCGTAGATTTCGTTGAGGACTTCTTGAATGCGCGCGTCGGGGCGGTCGATCTTGTTGATCACCACGATGGGCGGCAAACGTGCTTCCAGAGCCTTCATCAGCACGTAGCGGGTTTGCGGCAGCGGGCCTTCGCTGGCGTCCACCAGCAGCATGACGCCGTCCACAAGCTTCAGGGCGCGCTCCACCTCGCCGCCGAAATCGCTGTGCCCGGGCGTATCGACAATATTGATCTTGACGCCGCTATAGTGAATGCCGGTGGCCTTGGAGAGGATGGTGATGCCGCGCTCGCGCTCCAGATCGTTGGAATCCATGACGCGCTCGGCAACTTCTTCGTTGGCGCGGAAGATGCCGCTCTGGCGGAGCATGGCATCCACAAGCGTGGTCTTGCCGTGATCGACGTGAGCGATGATCGCGACATTGCGGAAAAGGGGATTGGTAGACACTTACTTGATTGTCGCGTGCGAGGATGGAGGTCTGCATGTCCTCCATACCTTCCGTGGTCATTGTCGGACGCCCCAACGTCGGCAAATCGACTCTCTTTAACGCGATTCTGGGCCAAAGACGCTCAATTGTGGGCGATGAGCCCGGGATCACGCGCGACCGTATTCAGGGCGAGGCGTCGCACCGGGGCCGGCGCTTTGAGCTGATCGATACCGGCGGAATCATTCCCAACGACGCGGAGATGATCCCCAGCCAGGTGCTGAAACAGGCTCGTTTCGCGCTCGACACCGCGTCGCAGGTCGTCTTCCTGATCGACGGACGGACGGAAATCACGGGCATCGACCGCGATCTGGCGGCGATGCTGCGCAAGATCGGCAAGCCGGTGACGCTGGTGGTGAACAAGATCGACAGCACCCGGCGCGAGGATCTGGCGCACGAGTTTCACGCGCTGGGATTCGAGCATCTGTTTCCCATCTCGGCCGAGCACCGGTTGGGTTTCGAAGATCTGCTGGATCATATAACGCGCGATTTTCCCGTAGGGGAGGCCGAGCCGGAGGCGGCGGACGCGAAGCGCATCAAAGTGGCGATTCTGGGCCGGCCGAACGTGGGCAAGTCGACGTTGCTGAACACGCTGACCGGCTCGGAGCGCTCGATTGTTTCGCCCGTCGCCGGAACTACCCGCGACGCGGTGGATGAAACGGTGATCCACGAAGGCGTCGAATACCTGTTCGTGGATACGGCGGGGATCCGGCGCAAGGGCAAGACTCACCTGATGGCGGAGAAGATGAGCGTGGTGATGGCCCGCAGGCATTTGCGCATGTCCAACGTCGCGATCCTGGTGCTGGACGCGACGGAAGCCGAAGGCGTCGTGGCGTCGGATGCGACCATCGCGGGTTACGCGCACGAAGAGGGCCGCGCGGTGATCCTGTGCGTGAACAAATGGGACGCGGCGTTTGGGGACGCGCCGCCGCACCGGAAGAAGCAGGCATTCCTCGAGAAGATCCGCGATGAGCTGAAATTTCTGGATTACGCTCCGGTTGCATTCGTCTCAGCGTGGAAACGCCAAGGCACGCGCGCGCTGTTTCCGCTGATCAAAAAGGTCTACGATTCGGCCTCGAAGCGCATCGGCACGGGCGAGCTGAACCGGTTTGTCGAGACACTGCGCTGGGAATACTCCGCCAAGATTCACTACATCACCCAGGCTTCCGTTCGTCCGCCGACCTTCATTGTGTTCACCGACCGGCCCAATCTGCACTTTTCGGCGGAGCGGTTCCTCATCAACCGGCTCCGGGAAAAGTTCGGGTTCGAGGGGACGCCAATCGAGATCAAGACCAAGCGCCGGTAGGGGAACGCAGGTGGGGCAGGTCCCCGACCTGCCAATTTTTTTACGCCCGCACGACGGCGGCGGCAGCCGTGACTTGGCTGGATTTGTACGCCTCCAGAACCGCTTGGACCGGTCCGCTGGTGACCACCCGCCCGCGATCCAGCCACAGCGCATGCTGGCACAGCCGGCTCATCAGGTCGGCGGAGTGCGTCGCCAAGAGAATGGTCTTGCCCTCCGCCTGGAAACGGTGCATGCGCTCCAGGCACTTGGCGAAGAAGGCCTGGTCGCCGACGCCGATCACCTCATCGATCACCAGGACGTCGGGATCGACGTGTACGGCCACGGAGAACGCTAGGCGCATCATCATGCCGCTGGAGTATGTGCGCAGAGGCTCGTCGATGAAGTCGCGTACGCCGGAGAACTCCACGATTTCCTCAAAGCGGTCCGCGGTCTGGCGGCGGGAGAGCCCGACCATGGCGGCGTTGATGCGCACGTTCTCGGCGCCGGTGAGGTCGGGATGAAAACCGGAGCCCAGCTCGAGCAGGGCGGCCACGCGCCCATGCACTTCGATGCGTCCGGAATCCGGCGCGGAGAGACCGCAGGCCAGATTCAGAAGCGTACTTTTGCCCGCCCCATTGGGCCCGATCAGGCCCAGACCGTCCCCGCTGGGAACGTGGAACGAGATGTCCTTCAGAACCTCGATTCGCTGCGCGCGGGAAGGATGCATCAGGTCCGCGATGCGTTCCCGCAGCAGCCGCGCGCCGCTGTGGTGCGGAAAGGATTTGGTGACGTGATCGAATACCAGAGCGGACATCAGATGTGCTCGTAGAAATGGATTTTCAATCGCTGAAAGATCCATGCGCCCAGGGTCAAGGTGACGGTCGCCGCAATCACCATGTTGCGGACTAGGGACGCCGCGGGCGCATGGTGATCGATCAGGATATTGCGCATGGCCATCACCAGCGCGGCCACTGGATTAAAGTCGTACACGACTCCATACTTGACTGGAAAAGTGTAGAAAATCGGGACCAGCCAGAACAGGACCAGGTTGAAGGATTCCACCACGTAGCGCGTGTCGCGGATAAAGACGTTGATCGCGCTCGCGCCCAGAGCCAGCCCGAACACGAAAATCATGTACAGCGACCAGACCACCGGCAGCCACAGCCAGAATCGCGTGGGTGGGAGGCGGAAGAACAGCGCGATCGCCACCAGCAGGCAAAACTGGATCCCTAGATGCACGCAGTTGGAGAGAACCGAGGCCACCGGCACCACTTCCCGTGGCACGATCACGCGCTTCACCAGGCCGGCGTTTTCGACGATCGACGTGGTGCCGCTCAGCACCGCTCCGGTAAAGAAGTTGTAAGGGATCAGTCCGCACAAGATAAAAAGCGGATACGCCGGAATGTTGTTGTTGCCGAGGACGTAACCGAACACGAACGTGAGCACGCCCATCATTACGATGGGATTGATGAGGCTCCACAGGATGCCCAGGGACATGTTGCGGTAGCGGATACGAAAATCCTTCAGGATCAGGTTTTCGAGGAGAAACGGCAGGTCGCCTCCCCACTTGCGCGGCGCAGGCATGGAAGCTTCAGTATACAATGGGCGGCGAATTGCCTCATGACAGCCACTAGAACTCGGCTTTACCATGGGAAATGCACCGCTCGCGTCGAAGCCATTTTGGCTCTGATATTTGACAGGCCCCGCGATTGGCGCAGGGTTGAAGAACGCGCCGTTGGTTTGTGCGGATAACTTCTACTCGATCGTGAAAGAACGGACTGTGATTGTGCTACCGAAGCACGGGCCGATCGCTGCTGGCGCCTCGATGCTGCCCCAGTCCCCACTGCGCTCAAAGCGGAGCTTCCCATCGACCAGCACGCTCATTGAGTTCGGTGAGATCTACCAGGCGATCTCGTGCCATTGGTTGACCTCGATAAAACCCTCATCTTCGGCATCCCACCATTGCCCCGTAGCGGGGTCGCGCACCTTGAGTCGCCGAATCGAGCACTCCCAGTTGAAGATGACTTCGCCGACGTGCCAGTAAAGTCGGAGGTTGGTCGAGTCGGTCTTGGCCACCGTCTTGACGGTGAACGGCGGCCGGAAAGTCTGGCACGTGATTGCGACGGCCATCATGTGATCGCGGCTCGCACCAGTCAGCCGTACGCCGTCTGATGTGTGTGCGATGACGCAGCCCATGAAGGGGATCATCGACGACAGAAGATCGTCGGACATGATTTCTCGCTAGGAGCAACCTTACGCTACAACACGTCCGCAAAGCCGCGCTTCAGATGGCGGAAGAACAGTCCCCCGATCACGAACATCCCCGCCGAGGAGATCGAGAGCACGGCCAGCTCCTTCCACCCCGGCCAGCCGGGGGCCAGCAGGCGGTTGCGGTAGGCGCGCACCATCCACGACATGGGATTCCAGGCCACCAGAAAATGAAAGCGGAGCGGGATCTTGTCCTCCGGAATCATGATCGGCGTGAGCCAGAACCACAGCGTCATCACCACGCTCAAAACCTGGCCGGTGTCGCGCAGGTACACGTGCAGGCTGGAGACGATCCAGCCCACGCCCACCGCCAGCAATCCCAGGAACAGCATGTACAAAGGCAGCAGCAGCACCATCGGACTGAGTTTATTCAGAATAAAGACCGCGCCCAGGATGAACAACGCCAGACCGATCAGGTGATGGATCAGCGACGATAGAAAAATCGACACCGGCACAACCTCCGAGGGAAACACGGTGCGCGTGATCAGGTTGGATTGCTCCACCAGCGATCCGGCCGAGCGCGTCACCGTTTCCTGAAACAGCATCCAGGGCAGGAAGCCGCAGAACAGGAACATGGGATAGTTTGTCGTGACGCTGCCGTCCGGTAGAGTCACTCCCAGACAGACTTGAAAGATGAAATACCACACCCCCAGTTGTACGATGGGATGCACCACTCCCCAGGCCCAGCCGGCGGCCGAGCCGACATAGCGCATCTGGAAATCGCGGCGCACCAATTGCCCCACCAGCGCGCGCCGCTCCACCAGGTTGCGCAGGAAGTGCCGTCCGGGAATGCGAGTCACGATTTGAGTGTACACTCGGAAAGGAATGCGGTTTTTGGCCGGCGCGTCCGCTCTCCCCCTGCTCCTCGCCTGCTGGTTAGTCCCGGCACGGTGGGTTTCCGGACAATCCATCAAAGCCCCGCCGTCTTCCGCTCAGCCCTCCGCGGATCAACCGCCTCCCGCCCAATCGCCTCCAGCTCAATCCAAGGAGAAGCTGACCTACGCGGTGGAGTGGCGGCTGGCCCGCGCCGGAACGGTCACCATCGAAAGGCAACCGCAGCAGGCCTTGATGCGCCTGGAATCGGCCGGCATCGTTTCCACGCTGTTCAAAATTCAGGATGTGTATACGGTGAACTACGAGGATTCCATGTGCGCGACATCCAGTGTCATGGAATCCATGGAGCGCGAACGGCATCATGAAGCGCACGTGACCTACGACCGCAGCCACAATCATGCGGCGTTCGTCGAGCGCGACTTGATCAAGAACTTGGTGGTGAAGGAAACCGGCACGGACATTCCGAACTGTGTGTCGGACGTGCTGGGGGCGCTCGCCAAGCTTCGCGCCATGAACCTGGGCGTCGGCCAATCGGCGCAACTCCCGGTCAGCGACGGAAGGCGATCGGCGCAGGTCAAGGTGATGGCGCAGGAGCGCGAAGGAATCAAGACCCCCACCGGAATGCGCCAGACCATCCGCTACGCCGCGGACCTGATGAATGGCGTGGTGTACACGCGCAAAGGCGAAGTGCTGGTGTGGATGACCGACGATGCGCGGCGGCTGCCGGTCCGGATCCGGCTGCGCACCAGTTTCCCGATCAGCACCGTAACGCTCGATCTGGAGAAGCAGGAAAATCCATGAGAGCCGTCTGGCTCGCAGTTTTCGCGGCCACTCTGCGCGCCCAGGCCCCCAGCGCCCTTTTGGACCCCGCCGAGGTGAACAGCCTGTGTCTGCGCTCCACCCAGCTTATGGAAGCGGGCGGTGTCGCGGTGCCGGACCTGTCGCGGGCCGCGGCTCCGGTGATCGAGAACGTCAAGCAAGCCTGCACGCAACTGCGGCTGCGCCCCAACAGCGGTCAGCCCACCTACGCGCTGATGATGAACGTGCGCGCGTACCTGGCCCTGGCCGACACGGTTCCCAAGCCGTACCCGTTTCCGGAAGCGGCGCGGCAGCAGTTCGCCGAGGTGCGCGACGACTCCACCCGCCTGGACTCGCATTTCCGCGCGCTGCTGGACAGCAAGGACGCGCAGCTCACGGCTCCGGATCGCGACAATCTGGCGCGTTACGCCGATGCCAGCCGCAAGCTGGGCGCGCCGCAGGCGGGCAAGCCTCGCGTGGTGTTTCTGGGCGATTCGATCACCGAGCTGTGGAGGTTGAACGAGTATTTCCCCGATCGCGACTTCGTCAACCGCGGCATCAGCGGCCAGATCGCGTCGCAGATGTTGGGGCGCATGAAGAGCGATGTGACCGATTTGCATCCGGCGGCGGTGGTGATTCTGGCCGGGACCAACGACCTTGCGCGCGGCATTCCGCTGACCGCGATCGAGGACGACTACGTCATGCTGGCGGATTTGGCCGCCGCGTCCAAGGTCAAGGTGATCTTCGCCTCGCTCCTGCCCGTGAGCGACGCGCACCAGGACGCCGACCCCTCGTATGTGCGCACGCCCTCCCATCCGCCGCTGTACATCCGCGCGTTGAATGACTGGCTGAAAAGTTTTTGCGCCCAGCGCGGCTACGTGTATCTGGACTATTATCCGGCGTTGATTGACGATCAGGGCCAATTGGGAGTGGATCTGTCCGATGACGGCCTGCATCCCAACGCCAAGGGCTACCGGCTCATGGCTCCTCTGCTGACGGCGGCGATCGGCAGGGCCGTGGGCGCTCCCTCCGTGGCGCCGGAGAAGGCAGCGCCCGCCGCGCCAATCTCGAAACCCAAGAAGGGCAAGGACGCGTCAAAATAGAGCAATGACCCGGCTGCGGCGAGCCAGCGTGTTCTTGGTCCTGTGCGCCGCGTCAGTCTTCGCGCAGCAGCGCCAGATGACAGTGCCTCAACTGGTGAGCTTCATCCGCAGCTCCATTCAGTTGCGCCAGGACGATCGCCAGGTGGCCGATGTCGTGCGCCGGATCAAGCTATCCAACCGCCTCGACGGGAAGACCGTCGAGGAATTGGAAGGCCTGGGCGCGGGTCCCAGAACCGTGGCGGCGCTCAAACAGTTGGAGACCGCTTCGGCGAGCCTGGCTCCGCCTCCCCCGCCCGCTCCCAAGGCTGCCGTGGTGTTGCTGCCGGCGCCCGACCCGCTGGAGCAGAAACGGATTCTGGCGGAGGTGACGGAAACCGCCTTGTCCTACGTGCAGAGTCTTCCGAATTTCATCTGCGTGCAGGTGACGCGCAGGCACATCGATCCCACCGGGACGGAAACCTGGAGATCCGACGGCGTGATTCAGGAACAGCTCAGCTACGTCGATCACCACGAGGATTACAAAGTCGTGATGGTGAACAACCAGCTGGTGACGGGAATGACCCATGACAAAGTGGGCGGCAACCGTTCCTCCGGCGAATTCGGCAGCATGCTGGAGGACGTCTTCGACTCGTCGTCCAATGCGAAATTCGAGTGGCAGCGCTGGGCCACGCTGCGCGGCCGGCGCATGCACGTGTTCAGTTTTACGATCCTGAAACCGTATTCAAAGTACTCCATTCGGGACGATGCTTCCGGGCGAACGGTTGTGCCGGGCTATCACGGGCTGGTCTATGCGGACCGCGATTCCTTGAAGGTGATGCGCATCACCATGGAATGCGACGATCTCCCTGCCGGCTTCCCGGTCCAGGAGGCCACCGAGGTCATGGACTACGATTTCGTGAACATCTCGGGACAGAAGTTCGTGCTGCCTTTGAAGGCGGACCTGCGCTTCCGCGGCGGCTCGGCGCTGGTCTGGAATGAAATCGAATTCCACTTGTACAAAAAGTTCACCTCCGACGCGACCATTACCTTCGAGGCGCCGGACGAGATCCCGCAAGATCAACTGAAGGAATCCCCCGCGAAGTAGATGTGGCGCACGCACGTTTGCGCCGCATGAGTGCGTGCCACGTCGGCACTCTTGCCGACGCAAGGATCACTCGTATTGTTCGCGGCTCCGTTTCGGCGTCGCTAGACAAAGGCCTCACACTGAGCCGCGACCACAGGGAGCGGTCTACAGTACCTGTGAAACTGGCCTAGGCGACTGCTCCTTACCTCTCGCGTTCCATCGCCGTTTCAGTGTCCTCCGCCCTATCTGCCGCCGGACACGTCGAGGATCGTGCCGGTAACGTAGGACGCTTCCTGGGACAGGAGCCACAGAATGGCGCTGGCGACCTCTTCGGGTTGACCACCCCGCTGCATGGGGACCAGCGCCTTCACTCTCTCAACCCGCTCCGGCTCGCCCCCTTTGGCGTGCAATTGGGTATAGATGAATCCCGGGCGAACCGCATTCACGCGAATGCCCTCTTCGGCAACTTCCCTGGCTAGACCTATCGTGAACGTTTCAATGGCGCCCTTACTGGCCGCATAATCGATGTATTCTCCCGGCGATCCATACTTTGCTGCGCCTGATGAGACGTTCACAATCGCCCCGCCGGAGCCTCCGTGTCGAGTCGACATTCGTTTCACGGCCTCGCGAGCGCAGATCATCGATCCTACTACGTTGACCGCGAACATCCTCTCGATGCGGGAAGCCTCCATCGATTCAAGGCGCGTTTGGCGCTCCAGTGTGGCCGCATTGTTAACCAGAGCGGAAACACTGCCCAATCGCGAATCGGCTTGGCGAAAGAACGCAACCACGTCCGCCTCTGAGCTGATGTCGGCCTGAATCGCAATCGCCTGGCCGTTCCTGTCTGTGATGTAGCGGACCACTTCTTCCGCTGGTTCGCGCGAATGAAAATAGTTGAGGCAAACCGCGTAGCCGCGTGCCGCCGCGAGCTTTGCGGTTGCCGCGCCGATTCCGCGCCCTCCTCCCGTTACGATGACCACCGGCCGTTGGCTCATTCGTCCTCACTATAGCGAGAGTGGGTTGCCGCCATAAGAGAGCCCGACCGACCGCAGCGCCACCATCGGGTCCACCCACCGAGTCACTTTACATAAGGCCCGGATTATCGGCGGTGACGCCCACGGCCCCAAGGAATATACGGCTCTGAGCGGGAATTCGACGGAGGGCCATTCTATGCCGCCTTTCTGACTTGTTGAAGTTCGACAAATTCGGCATTGGTCACGGCCATGCGTTTGGCCTTCAGCAGCAGGTAGCGGACGTTCTTATAGCCTCGACCACGATTGATCAGCATCCGAATGTTTCCATTGAGCGCTTCGACCACACCGAAGCGAACTTTGGTCCGGCAGTAGTTCAAGATTCCCTCCAGATGCTTCACCAGCATGTCGGCGAGTTCTTCGAACGGCGTGAGCCGTTGCCACTTCAGTTGGTCCATCCACTTCTGCAGGTAGTTGAGCATCGCGCCCTCGTAGCGATAGTCCCAAAGCCGCTCCAAGCTCTCTTTGAGAAGGTAGGCTTTGAACACGCGCCGGTTCAGTTGGAACAGCCGGTTGAGTTCTCCGCGTTGAGAGAGAGTCAGGTTCTTCCACCGGCTCATCAGGAGCCACTTCTTTCCCTTGATCAGTCCGCGCTTTTGTTTTCCCTGCCGGAAGAACTCCGCCTTCCGCACTTCGTCGATGGCATCGTTGGCATGCTGGAGGATGTGGAACTTGTCGTATACGATCTTGCACTGTGGCGCCCATTCCTCAATGCTCAACCGAAACGGTTCCCACATGTCCAGGCACGCCGCCTCAATCCGCTTGCGCTGCGGCTTCCGTAACTGGCTTCGAAAGAATTCATCCAGCGTTTCCTTCTTCCGCGTTTTGCCAAACCACAGCGGTTCGCCGGTTTCCAGATTGCACACCACTGTGAGGAACTTGTCCTTCTTGCCGCGGTACAACTCGTCGACGCCCATCTGCCGCAGCGGCGGCTTTCGACGCTTGGCCTCCCAACGCTCCAGGCACCGCAGATCGATCGCGCGCACCGTGCTTTCGGCCATGCCCAATCGCCGCGCGACTTGTCGCGCCGACGCACTCTCGCAGGCCTGCCCCACTGCTTCTTCGAATCGTTTGCTGAATGGCGCTTTGCTCGGCAACTGAGTCACCTTCTCTGCACGGAATCCGCAGCGGGGGCATTTCATCCGATACGTCTCCACCACGATCGTCGTCGAGTACTCGAAGCACGGCAGGTCCCGTACCTCCCGCTCGCTGATCTCTTGGATCCGGCTGGCCGGTATGTGCTGACCACACCCGGAGCAAATCAATTTAAGCCCCGTCTTCTTCCGCCGCACCCACAGCTTCAGCTTTTTGCCCGACTCATCGATTTCCCTCTGATACACCTGGTATCCGGGCCATCCCAGGACTCTTGTCCAGTCACGCTCCTTCATGCCCTCAGGCTAGCGCATACGTCAAGCCAGTCGAATTCCCGCTCACAGCCGAATATACTTAACGTGCAGTCGAATAAATTTGTGCGCACCATTCTGTTCATCGTCGAAACGATGGGCAGTCAGAAGGTTGACGCGATTCTCGCGGACCTGGCAGAAATTGGCATTGGACTAAACCGCTCCGCGGTATCCCCGTCGCGAGAGGGAGCATACGGGCGCAATGAAGGGCGGTCGAGGCGTCATCCCTGGACCCATTGAAGTTGGGATTCCGTTGCGAAAGTATTGAGGCGCTGCGCTGCAGCACATCCCACTTTCGCAAAGGAGCCTTCTCTATGACTTCCCTTCGGCAACGCATGACCGAAGACATGCAAGTGCGGAATCTCGCCCTGAACACCCAAGCATCCTATCTGCGACAGGTGTCCCAGTTCGCACGGTACTTCAATAAATCGCCGGAAGCCTTGGGCCCGGAGGATATCCGGGCCTATCAGGTTTACTTGACCAATGAAAAAGACCTGTCTACGAGTTCGATCCTCGTCGCGGTATCGGCACTGCGATTTCTTTATAACGTCTCCCTGAAAAAGAAGTGGAACCTCGACAACGTGATCCCAACGGCGAAGAAACCGGAGAAACTGCCGGTGGTCATGAGCCCGGAAGAAGTTCTGCACTTCCTCGCCTGTGTGTCCAGCATCCTGCATCGAACGATTCTCACCGTCTGCTATGCCGCGGGTTTGCGCATCTCCGAGGCTGTTCATCTGAAACCCACCGACATCGACAGCCAGCGTATGGTCATTCGAGTCGACCAGGGCAAGGGCCATAAGGATCGCTACGTGATGCTGTCGCCCAAATTGCTGGAAGATCTGCGCAGCTACTGGCGAAGTATGCGTCCGAAGGCATGGCTCTTCGAGGGTGAGGTGCCCGGTTACCCTGTGGCTGCCCACACCGTCGAACAAGCCTGCCAGCGGACTCACCAGATCGCTGGAATTCACAAGCCGATTACACCGCATTCGTTCCGGCACGGGTTCGCAGTCCATTTACTGGAAGCCGGTACGGATATCCGCACCATTCAACTGCTGCTCGGCCACCGCAGCCTGGCGACTACCGCGCGATACCTGCGAATCGCCACCAGCAAGGTCTGCTCAACTTCCAGTCCACTCGACCTTCTCCCACACCCTGTTTCCGTTCCGCCAAAGCCCGCACCTTCCGACCACTTCTGAGCTCGGCCCATGGAGCGTCCGAAGCTGGAAGTGGCGGATGTCCTCCGCCGCTACGGCGAAGCCTATCGAGACAGGCATGGCGCGTCAATGTCCACAGCGCAGCGGCGCGCCATGACCGCAATCGAAGTGTGCCGGACGGCAGCTCTCGGAGGGCAGATCGAGCAGTGCGATCAGTGCGGCAACCAGCGCATTTGCTACCGGTCCTGCCGAAATCGCCATTGTCCAAAGTGTCAATCGCTGGCTCGCGCGGAGTGGATCCAACGCCGCCAAACCGAACTTCTCGATTGCGAGTACTTCCACGTTGTGTTTACAGTTCCGGAAGAGATCGCCGCGATCGCCTACAGAACAAGGATGTGGTTTACAGCATTCTCTTCCGAGCCACCGCCGAAACCTTACGTACCATAGCCGCTGACCCCAAGCATCTGGGCGCCGAGATCGGCTTCTTTGCCGTACTCCACACGTGGGGATCGAACTTGCTGCATCACCCGCATTTGCATTGTGTGGTTACCGGCGGTGGACTCTCGCCCGACGGCACACACTGGGTCTCCTGTAAGTCTGGTTTCTTCTTGCCCGTGCGCGTGTTGTCGCGTTTGTTCAGGCGCCTATTCCTGGAGCATCTCCAGAATGCGTTCGACGCCGGCAAACTACGATTCTTCACTGCCCTGGAGAATCTCCGGGATCACTGCCAATTTGCCCGTTACCTGGCGCCTGTGCAAAAAACGGAATGGGTCGTCTATGCCAAGCCGCCCTTTGCCGGCCCCCAGAAGGTGCTCGATTACGTTGGCCGCTACACCCACCGTGTCGCGATCTCGAACAATCGTCTGCTGGATATCCAAGCTGGGCAAGTGCGCTTCCAGTGGAAGGATTACCGAGACAAAGGGCAGCAGAAAGCCATCACCCTTTCCGCCGAGGAATTCATCCGCCGGTTTCTCCTCCACGCTTTACCCGGTGGGTTCCAGCGCATTCGCTATTACGGCTTGCTCGGCAATCGGTACCGGCAACAAAAGCTGGCCCGGTGCCGCCAATTACTGGGCATGGCGCCTCCCCTAGAAGCCAAGCCGCCGGAGGATTACCGGGACCAGCATGAACAACTCACCGGTTCTTCGTTGCGCGAGTGTCCGGTGTGTCATCGTGGCCGCCTGGTAACGGTTGAGATGCTGACGCCTCACAGAGCGCCAGCAACGAAGGACACCTCATGATCAGCGTCGTCTTATCCGCCAGATCTCTGCCGGTGCGAGTTTGGTCCCACCAACTCCGCAGCGAAGCTCTACCTTCCCTTACGCCGGAGCTCGTTATACCAGGTCGATATCCTTGTTCTCCAGGCACTCAACCGGTCGGAACCGTCGCCGATTCCCTGCAAGGTCGGCCAATCTTCCTCGGCAGCCTCGTTCTCCGTCTTCGTTCAGGGTTCTGCCAACCATTCAATACCCATAGGGCGGGAGTCGTGCAGCGGTTCAGTCCAATCCATTTTTAGCTCACCGTCGCGGCGATGCGAAATTCGCACGTGCCCGAAGCATGTCACGCCGCGACGCCGAGCTAAAAATGCTCTGCATTATCGTCTAGCACGGGGGAACTCAATTAGCGCTGGGTTTCGAGATGTGATCGATTATCAACACTTCGATCGGCAGCTTGCGCGCTTCCAGCCTGAGGCCAAGCTGCTCCTGCACCGCCGTGAATACGGACGGCCCGAGATCGGCGTCAGGTGGAGCCGTGTCGGGCGTCCATTTAAGTTCGATGTCGAATAAGCCAGACAAGCCGGTCTTGTCAGCGACGGGCCTGTCAAGTTTTATTGACAGCAACTCGGCCAAGCGCGGCATCGAAATCTGCTTGGCGGAAACGCCAGGCGCGTTCGGGAAAACCCGACTGCCGATATCATCGGGCGTTGCCTCGTGTAGCCTCGGTCCGTTCTTCCCCACCACTAACTCATACGCGGGCAGGACTCGCGTCTCGGTATGCGCGGTCAGTTGAAATCGGTCAGCCAGCATCGACTGGAGCATCAACCTTTGTTCCGCATACGGAGCGGGGCGGCCCACTCTGGCGATGATGTCGTATCGCTCTTGATCTATCCAGTTTTGCCCTGAGATCTGGTAGCCCCTTAGCGAATAAGCTCGCGCGATGACGTCCTTGGGTGTGACTCCCAGGAGCGCGACGGAGCCGGGGTTGGCGCTCCTGCCGATCGGAATGGCTCCGCCGCCGGTGGGGCTGATAGGCTTGATGGAAACGACGTCGAATTCGGGCCGTTTGGTGGCGGCGTTTCCCGTTTGTTCCTGCGCCGATTGGGCTCGTACGGCAGGTGCGCTGACGATGCCAACCGCGAAGGGCCCAGCCAGGGCAAACAATCCCGCACCAGCCAGCAGTAGCTTCTTGCTAAAACCCAAATTGTTCGTGATACGCTGCATCATAATTTCCTCGATTCGTTTCTTGAGATTTGCCCCGCTCACTCCAGCTACGCACTCCAACGGCGATGCCAGATAGAACTCACACACCTTGAGAATGCCCTCGGCATACGTTTGCGCATCGCTGCCCGCTCGCAGTACCTCTTCGTCGCAAGACCGCTCACGTTCCTCCACGAGCCGCGTACCAAGCCACCAGATCAGCGGATGGAACCAAAACACCGCCTCGACAACCATGTGAACTGCTGTTGTGAGATTGTCGCGGCGGCGGACGTGGCACATCTCGTGCGCGACGATTGCGCGCAACTGCGCCGGCGTCAGCCTCTCTGTTACACCTTGTGGCAATAGCAAAACGGGCCGAAAAACTCCGAACACGCCCGGTTCGAGCATCGCCGACAACGATCTCACTTCGATTCCGATCGGCAACGACAACGGCGATGCTCCAAGCATTGCTGTACGCACACGCCGCCGCCGAATCCACCACCGCAAGCCGATCGCTACCAAACCGCTCGCCCATGCGAGCATCAGCAATTCCCGCATCGGAGTCGTCTTCGAGGGCACCTCCGCGGGAGTTATCGCGGGGATCTCGCCGGCAAACGGTTGACTGACCTGCTCCATCGCAACGGCGAAGCCTGTTTGCGCAATCATCGGCGGAGCTGCCCGCCACCAACTCACTTGGCCTCCCGCGGCCACCAACAACGAAAAAGGAATTAGAAACTTCACTGACGCCGCCATCCAAACCCAGTACCGCGTTTGCGCCCAGTTTTTCCTCAGCGCCAGTGTTAACAGCCCTGCCACACCGGCAAACAATGTCGATTGCCACAAATGATTAAGCACCGGGTGAATCATCCTTTCTTCCCAGCTTTCGCAGGGTCTTTTCAGCCTCTCGAAAATCCGCAAGCGAAAGATTGCCGGATTCAATCAGATGCGCCATGATCGGCTGGGCTCGGCCACCGAACAGCGCCAGCAAGTCGTCGATTAGTCGCCGCTGCGCCGCGTTGCGCGAGATCATCGGCTCGAAAAAGTGAGCGTTGCCGATCTTCTTCCCTCGCCGCACCACCTTCTTGAACTCCAGTCGATACACCGTGGTCTGAATGGTGGTGTAGGCCGGCCTGTGCTTTTCGGGAAAGGCGTCTTGAATCTCTCGAATTGACGCCGAGCCTTTGCTCCAGAGCGTCTCCATGATCTGCATTTCGAGTTTGGTTAGCTTTCTTGGGAGAGCCATCGCAACCTACTCTACTACAGACGTATGTAGGATGCAAGGGTTTACTTCAACGAGTTGCTCCGCCGATAATCCGAGATTATGTTAACTGCCGCCTGGTGTTCCCCTGTCGCGGCAGATAATAGACGCAAAATTTCGCTTGGCCTTCGCATCCCGCGTCGAGTGTGAATTCGCAGGGGACTTGCGACGCTGCGGTGGAGCGAGCCGATCAGGCCAAGACGCCAAACCGGCAATTCAGGAGCTTTTCGGCTCTCGGCGGGGTGAACTCTGGCCGCACGTTCATCAATGAGCCGCTCCAGCAGAGCGTCCACCGTAATACCCCGCCGACGGGCTTCTTTCGTAAGCCGCGCTTCGGTTTGCTGCGAGAGTTGAGGCTCATGGAAACTCTCCTTGGCAATAGGTTACCGCGCACGGCGTGCTATAAGAGGTGTGCAGGATCTGGAATCTATGGCGACAACACCCGAGATCAAACCAACCTCCGAGGACATCGCTGACAAAGCTTCGCGGCGCGAGGACGTCTCGGATTATTTCACCAATGAATTCACGGTGGTCCGGCAGGCGGCGAAATCGCTCAGCCCCGAAAATGGCAGGTCACAGACCTGCCCCTCCACTGAAGATCAATGAATTACAGCCTTGCCAGGGTTTACACCAGAACCGTAAACACGTTCTCGGTGCGCTCCACGGGGTGGTAGAGCGTGTCGCGCTCCACCGGCTCGCGGCCGACTTCGCGGATCAGTCGCATCAACTCGCCGCGGCGGAGGTTTTGGCTGGTGGTCGCGCCGGCGTCGTGATAGATGCGCTCCTCCACCAAGGTCCCATCGATATCGTCGGCGCCGAAGCGCTGCGCGATCTGCGCGATCCTGGGCGTCATCATCACCCAGTACGCCTTGATGTGCGGAATGTTATCGAGCATCAGCCGCGACACCGCGATCTGGCGAATGTCGTCGAAGCCCGTGGTGGAAGGAATGTGATGCAGATCCGTATTGTCCGGATGGAACGCCAGCGGAATGAAGGTCACGAAGCCGTGAGTGCGGTCCTGCAACGCGCGCAGCTTCATCAGGTGATCCACGCGGTCTTCCTCGGTTTCGATGTGGCCGTAGAGCATGGTGCAGTTGGAGTGCAGGCCCAACTCATGCGCGATGGCGGCGACTTCCAGCCACTGCTCGCCGGTAATCTTGTGGTCGCAGATGATGCGCCGCACGCGCTCATGGAAGATTTCGGCGCCGCCGCCGGGCAGCGAATCCATGCCTGCGTCTTTCAAGCGAATCAGGACCTCGCGCGGGCTGAGCTTGGCGCGCTGCGCCAGATAGCCGATCTCCACCATGGTGAAGGCCTTCAAATGCACCTGCGGGTAGCGCTCCTTCAATCCACGCAGCATCTGGCAATACCAGTCAAGGGTGAGCTCGGGGTGCAGGCCGCCGACAATGTGGAACTCGGTGACGGCTTCGCTATAGCCGTGGCCGGCTTTTTCCCACACCTCTTCGAGCGACATCGTATAGGCCTTGGGATCGCGAACGCGCTTTCCGAAGGCGCAGAGCTTGCAACTGGCCACGCACACGTCGGTGGGATTGATGTGGCGGTTGACGTTGAAAAAAGTCCGGTTGCCGTGCAGGCGCTCGCGGACCAGGTTGGCCATCCAGCCCACCGCTAAAATGTCGGGGGAGCGGTAGAGAGCGATGCCGTCCTCGGCGCTCAGGCGCTGTCCGGCTTCGATTTTTTCTCGAATCGGTTCCAGGCGCGGGTCTTGAAAGACAGGTGTCATTGAATCATGTACCGGCGAAGAAAAATATCCGTGGCCCAAAAGAGAAAGAATATCACGCTTACATAGCCGTTCATGATGAAGAAGGCGGCGTCGACGCGCGAGAGGTCGTCGGCCTTGACCAGCCGGTGCTCCCAAAGAAGCAGCGCGGCGACACAGGCGACGCCCGCCAGCGCCAGGTTTCCGAGGGCGAAGGAGTGTACCAGGAGCAGCAGGCTCACCAGCATCCCGAGGTGCAGGACGCGTGAGATCCACAAGGCTCGGGCGATGCCGACCCGGCGTGGAATGCTGAACAGCCCGCTGTGGACGTCGAAGGCGTAGTCCTGGCAGGCGTAGATGATGTCGAAGCCGGCGGTCCAGAACGTTACAGCTAGCGTCAGCCATAAGACGCGCGGATCGAGCGAGCCTCTCACGGCGATCCACGCGGCCGCCGGTGCGATTCCGAGACAAAATCCCAGCACCAGGTGAGCGAACAGGGTAAAGCGCTTGGTGTAGGAATAAAACATCAGCACGAGGAGCGCAACCGGGGCCAGCTTCAGGCACAGCGGATTCAGCGCCCTGGCCGCAAACAGGAAGACGAAAACCCAGAATGCGATAAACCCCCAGGCGAAGGTCTTGGAAAGCAGACCGGCGGGCAGATGGCGCATGCGCGTGCGGGGATTGCGAGCGTCGATTTCCGCGTCGAGCACCCGATTGAAGGCCATGGCCACGGAGCGGGCGGCTATCATGGCCACGACGATGCACGCCAGTTTGGTCCAGACGCCCTGGCGCGGGAAGCCTTCGTCGCTCCAGGCCAGCAGCGCTCCGGTCAAGGCAAACGGCAGGGCGAAGACCGAGTGCTCAAACTTGATCATTTCGAGGGTCAGGCGGAGGCGTCGCAGGAAGCTGGTCACGGCAAATTCCATTGTAAGGGGCGGGTGCGTCCCGCTGCTATGTGAGATAGTGCTCTGCGGTATACTGTTCGGAGGAAGTCCGCGTCCCTAAACCTAGGAGTTTTCAACCGCCATGTTCGATCTGTTCCGGAGCCGGGATAAACTTGTCCGCATTATGTTGGGGGCCATCCTGCTTGTGGTGGCAGCCTCCATGGTCACCTACCTGGTCCCGAGTTCCGGCCTGAACTCGTCCGGGACCGACGACACGGTTCTAGCGGAAGTGGCGGGCCAGAAGCTGACGGAGAAGGAGTTCCAGCAGCGCTTCGCGATCGTGATGCAGAACATGCAGGGCGCCACGCCGCAGATGGCGCCGGTAATTTTCCCGCAGTTCCTGGACTCCCTGATTCAAAAGATGGGGGCCATGTACGTAATCCACAAAATGGGCATCACGGCTTCCGACGACGAAGTGCTGACCGGGCTGATGAACCAGTACCAGCAGTTCTTCCCGAACGGGGCGGTCAATAAAGATCAGTTCCAGGCTTATCTGGCCAGCCAGGGCATGACGGTGGAGGATATCAGCAACGAGATTCGCGATCAGATCATGATGCGCAAGCTCCAGGACGCGGTGCTGGAAGGAATCGTGGTGACGCCCCAGGAAGTGGACGCCGAATACTCGCGGCGCTACGACAAAGCCAAGATCTCCTACATCGCTTTCCCGGCCCAAAAATTTTCGGAGGGGATAAAGCCCGGCGATGAAGAGCTGCGCAAGGTATTTGAGGCCAGCCGCCCCGAATATCCCGTGGCGTCGAAAAATTCCTTCCAGGTAGTGGTGGTGGATCAGGCGAAAGTGGCGGCGACGATGACGGTCACGGACGCGCAGTTGCACGCGGCCTACTCGGCTTCCATGGATAATTTCCGGATGCCGGAGCGCATCCACGTCCGCCACATCCTGGTGAGCACGGAAGGCAAATCGGATGCGGACAAGAAGGCGCTGAAGACCAAGGCCGACGACCTGCTGAAGCAGTTGAAGAACGGAGCGGATTTCGCGGAACTGGCCAAGAAATCCTCCGACGACAAAGCCTCCGGCGAAAAGGGCGGCGATCTGGACTGGATCGTGAAGGGCCAGATGGTGCCTGAGTTCGATAATGCTGCGTTCGCGCTCAAGCCCAAGGATCTGAGCCCCGTCGTCGCCAGCAGCTTCGGATATCACATCATCCAGGTGCTCGATAAAGAACCGGCGCGCGTCAAGCCGTTCGACGAAGTGAAGGCCGCGCTGGCTGAGGATCTCAAAAAGCAGGACCTCACGGACAAGGTGCAGATGCTGGGGGATCAGATCCGGGCGGCGCTGGAGAAATCGCCCGGCTCGGCGGCGGATATCGCCAAGCAGTATGGCGCGGACCTGGTGACCGTGCCGGAGGGCCTCGCCGGCTCGCCGATTCCGACCCTGGGCCCCTCGCCGGAGATCGACGGCACGCTGGCGCAAATGAAGCCCAACGATGTTTCTCCCGTTCTGGCCCTGCCTGGCGACCGCCTGGCGGTGGTGGTGCTGAAGGCCCGCATTCCCGCCCGCCTTTCCGATTTCGACGAAGTGAAGGACCAGATCCGGCAGAAGTTTGTGCTGGAGAAGGCGCAACTGCTCGCCGATGAAGAGGCCAAAAAAGCGGTGGAGCGGCTGCGCGGCGGCGAGGACATGGAGAAGGTCGCGAAATCCTACAAGCTGGATGTGGTCACTTCCAGCTTCTTCGGCCGCTCCGATGCGGTGGAGGGATTGGGCCAGGCCGTGTACGTCGAGGATGCCTTCACCAAGCCCGTGGGAACCGTCTTTGGCCCCACTACGATCAACGGCCGCGACGTGGTGAGTAAGGTCCTCGAAAAGATCACGGCGGATCCCAGCGGACTGGCGGCTCAAAGAGATCAAATCCTTCTGGAGCTGAAGCAGAACAAGGCTACGGAGCGAGCCGACCTGATGCTCGACAGCATTACCGCGGAGCTAGCCAGGGAAGGCAAGCTGAAGCGCAACGACAAGGCCATCGCGGCGCTCCGGGCTTCCTACCAAGGCAAGTAGAGCCGCCCATCCGAAATGGCCGGCTTCCTGTTCGAGATCTGGAAAAGCCTCACCGATCCGGACCGACTGATTCATCTGCTGGCGCAGGTGGTGACGGGATGGTTCGGATACGCTCTGCTGGCCGGAGTGGTGTTCGCGGAGACGGGGCTGCTGATCGGCCTGTTTCTCCCGGGAGATTCGCTGCTGTTCACCGTCGGCGTGGTTGCGGGCGCGGGCCAGCTCAACATCGTTCAAATCTGCGTGGTGTTGTGCGTAGCCTCCATTCTGGGCGACCAGTGCGGCTATTTCCTGGGCCGCCGCACCGGCGCGGCTATCTTCTCCCGTCCCGATTCGCGCTGGTTCAAGCAGGAGTACGTCGCGCGCACGCAGCGCTTCTATGAACGCCACGGCGGCAAGACGCTGATCTACGCCAAGTTCGTGCCGGTGGTGCGGGCCTTCGCGCCGTACATGGCGGGAGTGGGCCGGATGAGCTACGTCCGGTTCCTTTCGTTTAACGTTTGGGGAGGACTGGGCTGGGTCCTTTCGATGACTCTGGGCGGCTACGTGTTGGGCAATTATTCGTTCGTCCGCAGGAATTTCGAGAAGGTGGTGCTGGGGATCGTGTTCTTGAGCATTGTGCCTTTGATCGTGCAGTATCTCAATTCTAACCGCTCCCTCTGGTCACGGCTCCGCAAGCAGCCGTAAATATGAAACCTCGATTCCGAGCCGCGACCAAAGGGAGCGGTTACACGGAGAACGCTCGTGCGTATCGCCATCGTATCCGACATCCACGGCAACCGAACTGCTTTTGAGGCAGTCCTGGCGGATCTGCGGGAAACCTCTCCCGACTTGATTCTTCACGGAGGCGATCTGGCCGACGGAGGAGCAAGCCCCGCGGAGATTGTGGATCGCATTCGCGAGCTGGGCTGGCAAGGCGTGGCTGGCAATACGGACGAAATGCTTTGGAACCCCAGTTCGTTGGCGCAGTTTGCGAGTCAATTGCCTCAACTGTAATCGCTTTGGGCCGCGATTGGGGAGACGGCGGCGGCGACCCGTGCAGTTTTGGCAGAAGAGCGGCTTGCTTGGCTCCGAGGCCTGCCGCGCATTCAGAAGCATGGTCCTATTGCACTGGTGCATGCCAGCCCCGAGAGTCTCTGGATCTCACCCACGCATACAGCGAGCGATGCCGAGTTGGAGGCGGTCTACTCACCGCTCGGCCAGCCGATTGCCGTGTATGGGCATATCCATCATGCATACATTCGGAGCGTCCCGGGAATGGTCGTCGTCAACACGGGCAGCGTAAGTCTTTCCCACGACGGCGATCTCCGCGCTGCGTACCTTTTGCTGGATGATTCCAATCCATCAATCCGGCGCGTGGAGTATGAGGTGGAGCGCGAGATCAAAGCTCTCATCGCTTGCCGGTTCCCTCACGCCGATTGGATTGCGAAGATCCTCGAGAGCGCCAGTCCGCAAATGCCGTAAGCGATCGTTTACGAAATGCGGTGGAAGCTCTTGAGGATGTCGCGGGTCGAGTAGCGCAGCGCGATGGGGCGCCCGTGCGGGCAGCTCATGGGGCAGGAAGTCGCGGCCAGGGCCCGCAGCAGCCAGCCGATCTTTTCCGGCTCCAGCCGCATGTTGATCTTGATGGCCGCGCGGCAGGCGATCGAGGCCGCCATGGCGCGGCGCAAATCGTCGAGCGAGGTCTTGCGCAGCTCGCGCTCGGAGATCTCCAGAATCTCGAACAGCACCTTCTCGATCGAGGCGGAGTTCAACCCGGCCGGCGCCGACTTCACGGCAATGGTGCGGTTGCCGAAGGGTTCGGTCTCGAATCCCACTCCTTCCAGCTCCTCGGCGATGCGCGCGTACTCGATCTGCTGCGCCGCCGTGAGGCCGATCACCGCGGGGATCAGCAGGCGCTGCGTCTCCACGTTGCCGCGGGCGCGGGCGGCCAGCACCTGCTCGAACAGAATGCGCTCATGCGCCACGTGCTGGTCGACGATCCACAGGCCGTCGCGCCCGGCCGCCACGATGAAGCTGTCGTGGATCTGCCCCAGCGGCCGCAGATCCCGCAACGCGTCGAGATTGTCGAGCTCCGTCGGGACAGCGCCCGCAGGCAGCGGCCCGTGGGTATCGGGGACGCTTGACTTCACGGCTGGGGAGGATGAGGGAAGCGAATCCGGCTCGGAAAAATCGAATCGCGGCGAAAGCGACGGAGTCCGGCGCAGATGGAACTCGGGCAGGTGCTCGGAATGCGTCTCCAGGACAGGCGCCGCGGACGGCGGCAGCGTGCCCGGCGGCATACTGACGAACGCGGAGGGGTCCATGTTCTCGAGCTGCTGGCTGAACTCGGAGTAGGGAAGTCCGGCGGCGGGCTGCGCCGGCGAGGGGACGGAGATGCGCGCGGCGGGGCGTTCCGCCATCAACACCTCGCGGATGGTGTCGCGCACCAGGTCGTGCACGATGGAGCCGTGGCGGAAGCGCACCTCGGTCTTGGAAGGGTGTACGTTCACGTCCACCTCCTCGGCGTCGCAATCCAGAAACAGCAGCGCGAAGGGATAGCACGCCGGCGGCATCAGGTTGTGGTAGGCGGCGCTGATGGCGTGCAGCAGCAGGCGGTCCCGGATCAGGCGTCCGTTGACGAACAGGTAGATGGAGTTGCGGTTCAGCTTCTGCACCTGCGGACCGCTTACGAAACCGCGCAGACGGAAGCGGCGCAAGGCGGGCGCTTCTTCCGGTTCCGGAGGCATGGCCAATTCGCGCGACCGCTCCCCCAGATCCAGCAGGCCTTCCAGAATGCGGGTGCCGAACACCTGAAAGACGCGCTCGCGCAAGGACTCGACCGGCGTTACGTTCAGCAGTTCCGCGTTGTTATGGCGCAGCAGGAAGCTTTTCGACGGGTGGGCCAGGCTGTAATGCGTAACCAGCGAAGCCACGTGCGCGATCTCGGTCTGATCCGACCGCAGGAATTTCTTCCGCGCCGGGACGTTATAAAACAGGTCGCGTACCGTGATGGTGGTGCCCTGGACCAGCGCCGCTTCGTCGCAGCGCAGCAATCTTCCTCCGGCGATCTCGACGGCGGTGCCGACTTGATCCTCGCGCACCCTGGTTTCGAGCAGCAGCCGGGACACCGACGCGATGGACGGCAGAGCCTCTCCGCGAAAGCCCAGCGTGGCGATCGAGAGTAGATCCTTCACGTCGGAAAGCTTGCTGGTGGCGTGGCGCTCGAAGGCCAGCATGGCGTCGTCGCGCATCATGCCGGAGCCGTTGTCGGCCAGCCGGATCAGCTTGCGCCCGCCGGCTTCGACCTCCAGGCGAAACTCGGATGCGCCGGCGTCGAGCGAATTTTCCAGCAGCTCCTTGACGACGCTGGCCGGCCGCTCGACTACTTCGCCAGCCGCGATTTTATTGGCGACGGTGTCGGAAAGGATGCGTATGCGGCCCACGGTTGAAGAAGGGGCCTAGGAGAAGATTTCGTCGACGGCCAACTGGCCACCCCCGGGGTTTTCAACAAAGAACAGCGGGATCTCCTGCCCGGATGTGTAGGTCACGCTGTGGCCGCCGGGAGTGGAGACTTCAACTTGCCGCAGGTCGATGTCCACGACCCAGAATTCCCGCGATCCGGTCTCCAGGCAAAGCTTCCGTTTTTCGTGCATCTTGGCCGTCGTGTTCGATGGCGATAGAACCTCGATCACCAACTCCGGGGAACCGCTAAGGTATCCCTTCCAGGGGATGCTGTCCCAACGAGCCTTGGCGAGGAAGGCAACGTCAGCCACCCTGTATTCATACTCGTTGACAGGCCGGAAGCCCACTTCCATGCTTATTTCGCCCGCGTCACCGGCGGCGCGTCTCAGCAGGTCTAGCAGCCGTCGCTGAGTAACATTATGACCATGTATTGGTGGGGGCACGAAGACTGGTTCTCCGTGTTGCAACTCGCAACGATGTCCATGAGGATGGTCCGGAAGTTTCTCGAACTCCTCGAAGGTCATTAGCCGGGTGGATGTGGTCGCCACGGAAGAACTCCTGCTTTGATTGTACACGCGGGCGGAAGGCGCTCTCTAGGAAACGATCGCGTCAACCGCGAGCCGGCCGCCCCCGTGGCCTTCAAGAAAGAAAAGCGGGATCTCCTGCCCGCAGGCGTAAATGATGGTGGGGCCGCCGGCAGTGGAGACTTCCACTTCGCGCAAATCGAGGTCCACGATCCAGAATTCCCGCGATCCGGTTTCTAGACAAAGCTTCCGCCTGTCCCGCATCTCCGCGGCCGTGTTGGATGCAGAGAGAACCTCGATCACGAGATCGGGAGAGCCCCCGATATTTCCCTTTGGCGGGACCTTTTCCAAGCGAAGCTTTGCGAGAAAGCCGACGTCGGCGTACCAGTATTCGTATTCCGGCCGCGGCCGGAATCCCATTTCTGTTCCAACCACGTCCGCATCGCCGGCGTGCCGCAACAGCAGGCGTACCAAGCGCTGCTGGACCATATAATGATCGTGTCGAGGTGGGGCCACAAGAAACGGTTCTCCATGGCGCAACTCAGAGCGATGGCCAAGCGGGTTCGGGAGCTTCTCGAACTCCTCGAAGGTCATCAGCCGGGTGGAGGTAGTCGCCACGGGAACTCCTGCTTTATTGTAGTTCGACGGAACCCTACGCGCTCATCGCGCCCAGGAACTCCGCGTTGCTGCGGGTCTTGCCCAGCTTGTCGATGAGCAGCTCCATGCTCTCCACCGGCGACAGCGGATTGAGCACTTTGCGCAGCACGTACACGCGGTTCAGTTCCTCTCGCGGCAGCAGCAGCTCTTCCTTGCGGGTGCCGGAGCGGGTGATGTCGATGGCCGGGAACACGCGCTTGTCCATCAGCTTGCGGTCCAGATGGATCTCCATGTTTCCGGTTCCCTTGAACTCTTCGAAAATCACGTCGTCCATGCGGCTGCCGGTGTCGATCAAGGCCGAGGCCACGATGGTCAGCGAGCCTCCCTCCTCGATATTGCGCGCCGCGCCGAAGAAGCGCTTGGGACGCTGCAAGGCGTTCGAATCGACGCCGCCCGAAAGCACCTTGCCCGACGGCGGCACTACGGTGTTATAGGCGCGCGCCAGGCGGGTGATGGAATCGAGCAGAATCACGACGTCTTTCTTGTGCTCCACCAGCCGCTTGGCCTTTTCGATCACCATCTCGGCCACCTGCACGTGGCGCGAGGCAGGCTCGTCGAAGGTGGAGGAGATGACCTCGCCCTTCACCGACCGCTGCATGTCGGTCACCTCCTCCGGGCGTTCGTCGATCAGCAGCACGATCAGCGTCACTTCCGGATGATTCGCCGTCACCGAGTTGGCGATGGACTGCAACAGCATGGTCTTGCCGGTGCGCGGCGCCGCCACGATCAGCCCGCGCTGTCCCTTGCCGATGGGCGTCAGCAGATCCATCACGCGGCCCGAGTAGTTGTCCTTGACCGTCTCCATCTTCAGCCGGGCCTGCGGATAGAGCGGCGTCAGGTTGTCGAAGAAAATCTTGTTGCGCGCCTCCTCGGGCGGCTCGAAGTTGATGGCGTCGACCTTGATCAGCGCAAAGTACCGCTCGCCTTCCTTGGGCGGCCGGATCTGCCCGCTGACGGTGTCGCCGGTGCGCAGGTCGAAGCGCCGGATCTGCGAGGGCGAAACGTACACGTCGTCGGGGCCGGGAAGATAATTGTACTCCGGCGCGCGCAGGAACCCGAAGCCGTCCGGGAGGCATTCGAGCACGCCTTCGGAGAAGATCAGCCCGCTCTTTTCCGCCTGCACCTGGAGGATTTTGAAGATCAACTCCTGCTTGCGGAATCCCGCGAAGCCTTGCACGCCCAGGTCCTTGGCGATCTGGTTGAGCTTCTGGATGCTCATGTCCTTGAGCTCCACCAAATCGAGCGCAGCGCCGTTCTTGGCTTGCCCGGCTTGCTGATGCCGGCGCTTGGCGTCGAACATGCGGCCTTGCGGCGCTGGCTCGCCTTCCTTGGGCGCCTCGGTCCTGGGAGTTTCGCCCATCTTGGGAGCCTCCGCGGCCTTGGGCGCCTCGGCGGACGCCTCAGCCGCCGGCGCAGGTTTCGTGTCCGCGACGGGTTGGGCTTCCGAAACCGGCTTCGCTTCCGCCGCGGGGGGCTTGGTTTCGGCCTTCTCGGGGGCTTTTCCGGCGCTGGAGCCTTGCTCCTTGATTTATGCTCCGGCTTCACCGCCGGAGTCTCCGGCTTGGCGGTACCTTCCGCAGACGCCGCCGTCTCCGGCTGGCCATTCGACTCCGCGCTCACAGCGGATTCCTGTTTTGCCGGTTCTGGCTTCAGGTGTTCCGTCGCTACTTCCGGGACGGATTGTTCTGGGTTTTCGAAATTGCTTGCCAAATTTCCCTCACTCCCCGGCCCGTCACGGCCGAGCATTCCAATAGCTCCCCCGCGTATCCTTGACGCAAGGCTAGCCGGCTTTGATGCCTTTCCTTGTGCGAACCGAGCTTGTCAAATTTCATCGCGGCCACGACGTAGGGCCGCTCGTGAAGTTCCAACCACTCCCGCAACTGCACGTCTGCATCCATCCAGCCCCGCCGGGCGTCCACCAGGATCACCGCCAGTTCCAGAGCCTTGCGGTCGAGCAGATAGCTCTCGATCAGAGCCTTCCACTGCGTCGTGATGCGCTTGGGAACTTTGGCGAATCCATACCCGGGCAAGTCCACGAACCGGTACCCGCCATCGACCTGGTAGAAATTGATCTCCTGCGTACAGCCTGGCCGGGAGCTCACATGCGCCACCTTGCCAGCCGACACCAGCGCATTCAGCAGGCTGGATTTGCCGACGTTGCTGCGTCCCAGGAACGCGATCTCGGGTTCCGCCTCGGGCGGAAACTGCTCCGGCCGGGCTGCACTTATTATAAACCGCGCTGGCATAGCTAAGGGGGGCCGGTTTCCCAGGGCCGGGAAAACCGGCTCCGGTCCGATCGCTCCCACGGCCCCAAGGTCTTTCGTTGCGTACTTTAGTGCGTTACTTTCTCTTCCCGGTTCCGGGCCACGATCTCCGCCGCGGTCAGCATACCGGCCAGCGGAGCCATTTCCAGCTCCCGCTCCAGCGCTATCTTCAACACTTCGTCCATCGAGGTGACGAAGTGCAGCTTCATGTCCTTGCGGATGTTTTCCGGAATATCGGGAAGATCCTTTTCGTTATCTTTGGGCAACACGATTTCGAAGATTCCCTGCCGGTGCGCCGCCAGAAGTTTTTCTTTCAGTCCGCCAATCGGCAGCACGCGCCCGCGCACGGTGATCTCGCCCGTCATGGCGATGTCCGCCCGGACCGGAACGCTGGTCAGCGCGCTGGTGATGCTGGTCGCGATGGTAATTCCCGCCGAAGGACCATCCTTGGGAATCGCCCCTTCCGGAACGTGCAGGTGAATGTCCAGGTAGCGGTAGAAATCCCGAGGCAAACCCATCGAATGCGCCCGGCTGCGCACGAAACTCATGGCCGCCTGCGCCGATTCCTGCATCACGTCGCCCAGCTTCCCGGTCGAAGTCAAACGCCCGCGGCCTTCCATGATCGCGGCTTCGGTGGTCAGCGTCGATCCACCCACTTCGGTCCAGGCCAAGCCCACCGTGACGCCCACTTCATTGGTGGTGTCCCGCAACTGCTCGCGGAACTTCTGCGGGCCCAGCAACTCGCCGACCTTCGCGGCGTCGATCACGGCTTTCTCCATTTTGGCGGCCGGCTTCTCGGTGGGCTTGGCAGCCGGTTTCTTTTGGTCCTTGGCCGACTGGAGATTCACCACGGTGCGCGCCATCTTGCGGCACACGTTGCCGATTTCGCGCTCCAGATTGCGCACTCCCGCCTCGCGCGTGTAGTGCTGGACCAACTCCTGAATCCCCGAGTCCGGAAATTCGATCTGGTCGTCGCTCAAGCCCGTCTCCTTGCGCTGTTTGGGCACCAGGAAGCGCTTGGCGATTTCCTTCTTTTCAAGCTCGGTGTAGCCCGAAAGCCGGATCACCTCCATGCGATCCTGTAACGCCGGAGGAATCGTGTGCAGCACGTTGGCCGTGGCGATGAAGAACACCTGGCTCAGGTCGTATTCCACGTCCAGGTAATGATCCATGAACATGTAGTTTTGTTCCGGATCCAGCACTTCCAGCAACGCCGCCGAAGGATCGCCCCGGAAATCCGTCGACATCTTGTCGACCTCGTCCAGCATGAACACCGGGTTGCGCACCCCGGCTTTTTTCATCATCTGGAGGATCTGTCCGGGCAGCGCGCCGATATAGGTGCGCCGGTGGCCGCGGATCTCGGCCTCGTCGCGCACTCCGCCCAGCGATAACCGGACGAACTTGCGCCCGGTGGCCTTGGCCACCGACATTCCCAGCGAGGTTTTGCCTACGCCGGGGGCGCCGACGAAGCACAGGATCGAGCCCTTGGGGTCCTTGACCAGCCGCCGCACCGCCAGGAACTCGAGGATCCGCTCCTTGATCTTTTCGAGCCCATAGTGATCGCCTTCGAGCACCGCCTGCGCATGCACCAGGTCGCGAATCTCCTTGGATTTCTTCTTCCACGGCACGGCCAGCAGCCAGTCCAGGTAGTTCCGCGAGACCGTGGATTCGGCCGACATGGGCGGCATCTGCTCCAGCCGCTTCAACTCCGCCACGGCCTTTTCCTGGGCGTCCTTGGTCATGCCCGCGGTTTCGATCTTCTTCTTCAGCTCGTCGAACTCGCTCTTTTCGCCGCGGCCCAGTTCCTTCTGTATGGCCTTGATCTTCTCGTTGAGGTAATATTCTTTCTGCGCCTTGTCGATCTGCCGCTTCACTCGGCCCTGAATGCTGCGATCGACGTTGAGTTTCTCGATCTCCACGTCGAGCATCTCGGCGACGCGCGTCAGCCGGTCGATGGGGTCGAAAATCTCCAGCAACTCCTGCTTTTCTTCGAGCGCCAGTTGCAGATTCGCGGCTACCGTATCGGCCAGCTTGCCCGGATCGTCGGGCCGGATGGCCGCCACCATCGAGTCGTAGTTTACGTTCTGGCTGATCTTGACGTATTGCTCGAACAGGCCGGTGACCCGCGAGGTCAGCGCGTCGAGCTGCGGACCATGCTCGATGCGGAAGTTGGTGGTCCTTACGGTAGCCCGGAAAAAGCCCTCTTCCTCGCTCACCGAGAGGATTTTGCCGCGCTCCACTCCCTCCACCAGCACCTTGATGTTGCCGTCGGATTGCTTTACGCTCTGCACGATGTTGGCTACCGTGCCGACGGAAAAGATCTCGTCGGGGCGCGGCTCGTCCACGCTGGCGTCGTGCTGCGCCGCCAGGAAGATCTTACGGTCGCCCGCCAGCGCCTCTTCCAGTGCCCGGACACTCGACTCCCGCCCCACCACGAACGGCGTCATCATGTGCGGGAAGATGACCACCTCGCGGATGGGCATCATCGGCAGGCGGCGAGTTTCTGTCTTTTCTTTGGAACTCAGCATTGTGAAAGAAGCATTGTGAAAGAAGGGTCCGTCATCCGGCAACGATGGGCGGGGCGCCCCGGTGCCGCCGGTCTCTAGCCGGCTTTCTCCAAGAGCGCCATGTTGATCTTCTGGGTCATCACCATTTCCTTTGTGACCAGGAACTCGCGGACCTTTTTATAAGATGGGAGGTAGTACATCAGGTCCAGCATCAGGTCTTCGAGGATCATCCGCAGTCCCCGCGCACCCACTTTGCGCTCCATGGCGAGCTGCGCAATGGCTTCCAGCGCGTCGTCGTTAAACTTCAGTCTAACATTCTCAAACTCGAACAGCTTCTGGTACTGCTTAATAATCGCATTCTTGGGCTTGGTCAGGATCTGCACCAGCGCATCCCTGCCCAAATCCTCGAGCACGGCCACCACCGGCAGCCGCCCGATAAACTCTGGGATAAATCCGCTCTTGATGAGATCGACAGGCTGCACCTGTTCCAATAGACCCACGTCGCGGCGGCCGGAGCTGCCCGGACGCCGGCTGGCTTCCCGCGCGCTATCTTCCGGATTCGAAAAGCCGATGGTGCGCGTGCCCACCCGGCGCGAGATGGTCTTCTCCATCCCGATAAACGCACCGCCGCAAATGAATAGGATATTGGTGGTGTCCACCGGAGTGAATTCCTGGTGCGGGTGCTTGCGCCCCCCCTGCGGAGGCACGTTGGCGACCGTTCCTTCCAGAATCTTCAGAAGCGCCTGCTGCACGCCTTCGCCCGAGACATCCCGCGTGATCGACGGATTCTCGTCCTTGCGCCCGATCTTGTCGATCTCATCTATATAGATGATGCCCTGCTGGCAGCGTTGCACGTCCCAATCCGAGTTTTGCAGCAGCCGCAGAATGATGTTCTCCACGTCTTCGCCGACGTAGCCGGCTTCGGTCAGCGTGGTGGCGTCCACGATGGCGAAGGGCACATCCAGAATCCGCGCCAGTGTCTGCGCCAGCAGCGTCTTTCCGGTCCCGGTGGGTCCGATCAGCAGAATATTGGACTTGGACAGCTCCACCTCGCCGGAGCGCTGCTTGTTCATCTGGATGCGCTTGTAGTGGTTATAGACCGCCACGGCCAGCTTCTTCTTGGTGGCATCCTGGCCGATCACATACTGATCCAGGTATTCCTTTAACTCCAGCGGTTTGGGGAGCTTGTGCGGGGTGCCGTACTGCTGCTCATGCCGGTCGTCCTCAAGAATCGAGTTGCACACGGCGATGCACTCGTCGCAAATGTAGGCGCGCGGATAATCCGAGGGGGAGGAGATCAGCTTTCCAACAACATCTTGGCTTTTATGGCAGAACGAACAACGCAATGAATCGTCGGAGCCAGCACGCTTCACCGGGATCTCCTAAAGAGCATAAGTTATGGAGTCGGACAGTTTAAGTATAGCCGAGATCCCGCCCAGACACCACGCGACTTACTCGGCCGGCAGTACTACCACCCGGTTGCGCCCCTGATTCTTGGCCATGTAGAGCGCGTCATCCGCCGTGCGAATGAGGTTTTCCGCCAGCGCCGGCATACCGGGGCGCCAACTGGTTGCGCCGAAAGTGGCGGTTACGATGAGGCCCGCGTCGCCGATCACCATCGGCTCGTTGGCCAGCGCCAGCCGCATCCGCTCCGCCTGGTTCGCGCAGCAGGTCTCGTCGCAGCCGGGCAGGATGGTCAAAAACTCCTCGCCGCCGTACCTTCCGATGGAGTCGTAAGACCGCATGGAGGCCAGCATGCGCCGCGAGAATTCGCGCAGCAGCGCGTCTCCGGCGAAGTGCCCGAAGGAGTCGTTGACGTTCTTGAACCGGTCCAGATCCGCCAGCACCACGCCCACACACCGGTTTTCGCGCGTGCCCCGCACCAGTTCCCTTTGCAGAATGTCCAAAATCGCGGAGCGGTTCCACAAGCGCGTGAGGAAATCCTTCGTGGCCTGTTCGCGCAGCGCCTCGCGAGCCTCCAGCAATTCCCGCTGCAAGTCGATGATACGGGTGCCCGCCCGCAATCTCACTTTGAGCTCATGCTGATCGAAGGGCTTGGTCAAGTAGTCGTCGGCTCCCGATTCCAGGCCCTCGATCAAATCCTCCCTTTGGCTCTTGGAGCTCAGCAGCAGCAGGTAGGTGTAGGTTCCGTCCGAGCCGGGAGCGCGCTCGCGCACCAGTTTGCAAACCTCCGGACCGGTCAGCCCCGGCATCATCCAATCCAGGATCGCGATGCGCGGCGCATCTTTTTCCTTGAGCGCATTCCAGGCCTCGATCCCGTCGGAGGCGATCACCACTTCATATCCCCATTTCCGGAGCGTAGCGTCAAGTAGATGGCGCGAAACGATACTGTCGTCGGCGATCAATATCCGCATAGCTTTCCGGACGGGGCCTTAATTCCTTCCAAGAATACCGTATTCAGGCTTCTTATCGCTTAGATACCGAAAGACTTGAGCTTGGAGAAACCCGTCCGCCCAAAAGGAGCTGGGCTGGGCGGAACGCCGGCGGGCATGGGTGGACCCGTTCCGGGAACGCGGATCGTCACTCTGACTGAGGCTCCGGTTACCCGCCGCTTACCCATTACCGGCCGCTCAAGAGAAGCGGATGCGCCGCGGGCGCTTTGGGAGTATACTCTAAAAACTGTCCAGGATTCCGACGTGGAATTCTGGTTTGAACTCGCTTGCGGGAGGTAGTTCATGCGCTCTGTTGCCGCGGCTTTCTGCTGTCTTGTACTTGCCTCGCTCGCGTTCGCGCAAAGCGACCGGAGCACAATCACTGGAACCATTTCAGATCAGTCCGGCGCGGTGGTCGCCAATGCGCCGATTGAAGCCAAGAATCTCGCCACGGGACTCGTCTATAGGGCGGCGAGCACCGCCACGGGAAATTACACCATTTCCGAATTGCCGGTAGGAACGTACGAAGTCACGGCGGCGGTGATGGGATTCAAGAAATATGTCCGCAGCGGGTTGGATCTTGCGGCGGCGCAAACGTATCGCGTCGATATCGGCCTCCAGGTGGGCGCCGCCTCTGAGTCGGTCACCGTGACGGAGGCCGCCCCGCTGCTCAAGACTGAAAGCGGCGAGCTCGGCCATAGCGTTGCGAACGCGACTCTGGACACGCTGCCCGTATTAGGGATTGGTTCGGCTTCGGCGAGCAACGCCGGCACTCGTAATCCCTTCGCCACGACGCTGTTGATTCCGGGTGCACAGTTTTCGGGCGATGTGACGGTATTTATCAACGGGGCTCCGAACAACACGGAAGCGCTCCGGATCGAGGGTCAGGACTCCGGCAACGGCATGAATACTACGCTCCAATCGCAGACCCAGCCAAGCGTCGATTCCATCCAGGAGTTCCAGGTTCAAACCAGCAACTACGCCGCCGAATACGGGGAGGCGGGTGGCGGGGTCTTCATCGCCACCATGAAATCGGGGACCAATGCATTCCACGGCAGCGCATACGATTACTTCGTGAATGAATTTCTGAACGCCGCTACTCCGTTTGTCAATGCCAAGCCGCGCAACCGCAGAGACGACTACGGCTTCACCTTCGGCGGTCCGGTCACAATTCCCAAGGTTTACAACGGCCGCAACAAGACCTTCTTCTTTTACAACTTCGAACAGTTCCGCGAAACCGACATCGTCAATAACATCCAGGATACGGTTCCAACCAATCTGTACCGGCAAGGAATCTTCACCCAAGCCCTTCTCCCAAAGACACTCGGCACGGATCCGCTGGGCAATCCGATTAACGAAGGCGTGATTTACGATCCGGCCACGAATTTCACGGCGCCCAACGGCCAGGTGGTGCGTACTCCCTTTATGAACAACACCGTCCCCCTGGCGCGCCAGGACCCGGTCGCGCTGGCCATCCAAAGCCTGATTCCGGCGCCCGCGGGCCCGAACGCCAATGGGCTGATCAATAATTACCTTCCCACCTACACAACGCTCAGGCATACGGACATCAACTCGATCAAAATCGATCATATGCTTACTTCGAAGGCGAAGTTTTCAGTCTACTTCGCCCGGACGCACACCCATTCGCCGCTGGCGCTGTTTGCCGACGGCCTGCCGGAGGCGATTACCGCCGCCATCGGCAACAACATTTGGTCTTACACCACTCGCATCAACTATGACTACACGCTGCGACCGACCCTGCTGCTGCACGTCGGAATCGGCTACCAGAATGTACACGGCCCCACCTCCTATTGCTGCACCGGGGTGGACACCTTTAATCCTGCTTCCATCGGCTTGACGGGGGTTTTGGACACCGGCCGGTTCCCCAACATTACAGGGCTCACCAGCGCCGTCAGCACGGGCGGAATGCAGACCATGGGCACATTCCTTGAAGACGGATCGCAGGGATGTATCACAATCAATTGCGGCGGTCTGTACTTGTTCCGGCCTAGCGGGAATGTCAGCATGACCTGGATCAGGGGAAACCACACCTACAAAGCCGGCACGGAAATCATCATCAACAATTTCATGAATAAGCAGGATTCGCCGGCCCAAGGCGGCTTTGCGTTCAGTCCGGGGGAAACCTCCGAGCCTTACCTGTATCCGAACACCACTCTGGCAGGCGGCTATCCGGGATTCGCATACGCCTCTTTCCTGTTGGGCGCGGTCGACAGCGGAAGCGTCGGAACTCCCACCGATCCGCACCTGAGGAACCAATCGTACTCGTTTTTCGTCCAGGACAGTTGGAAAGTTACACACAAGTTCACCTTGGATTACGGCCTGCGGTACGACTATCAGACCTACAATCAGGAGACCGACGGCCGCATGGCGAGTTTCTCGGAGACAGTGCTGAATTCCAATGCGGGCAACCGGCCGGGGGGCACGATCTACGAGGCGCCGCAGAGTTGCAACTGTAACTTCGCCAAGAACTATCCCTTAGCGTTCGGGCCGCGCATCGGAGCCGCTTATCAGATTACTCCGAAGACGGTCTTCCGCGCCGGCTTTGGCGTGGTGTACAACAAACTATCCCAGTTCGACAATTTTACGATTAGCGAATCCAGCCCGTTCCAATCGCCCGGCGGCTTCACGCCCGCCATGTACTTGCGGAACGGAGTTCAGGTTCCCGTCAACCCTTGGCCTGACTTCAATGCGTCACAGTACCCCAATCTTCCGGGCCAGCTCGGCGTTGCGCAGCCGCTGGTCGATCCGAACGCGGGCCGTCCGGGCCGCCAGCTCCAGTGGAGCATTGGTGTTCAGCGCGAAATTGTGCGCGACCTGGTGGTGGAAGCGTCCTATGTGGGCAACCGCGGAGCGTGGTGGGCGGCGAATGGTTTTGCGGTCTACAATGCCGTCACGCCGGCGATTCTCGCCGCCCATGGGCTGAGCCTCAGTAATCCAGCGAATATCTCGCTCCTGACCGATGCCCTGACCAATCCGGCGGTGATCCAGGCCGGCTTCTCGGCGCCTTACGCAAATTTCCCGGCCACCGGGACCCTGACGCAGTCGTTGCGTCCGTTTCCGCAGTTCGGCAACGTCAGTGGAATGTACGCGCCCTTGGGCGATACCTGGTATAACTCGTTACAGGTGAAAGCCAACAAACGGTTTTCGCACGGTCTGGAGGGGAGCTACAGCCTGGCTTGGCAGAAGTCGCTGACCATGGACGCCTCGGCGGAAGGCGCCGGCGGCGGCGCCATCAACGATGCATTCAACCGGCCGGTGAACAAGGACCTTTCGTCATTCGACCAGCCTTTAGTTAGCATTATCGCGCTCACTTACACGACGCCGAAGTGGCAGGCGAACGGGTCGGGCGGCAAGGCGCTCTCCTGGCTGACTCGCGATTGGGTCCTCGGCGCTCTCTTGTCGTACCGCAGCGGTCTCCCGATCTTGGCGCCCGCGTCGACCAACAATCTCTCCTCGCTCCTGTTCCAGAGCACGTACGATAACCGCGTGCCCGGCGTGAATCCTTTCCTGGTGAACCTCAATTGCAACTGCTTTGATCCGACCAAGACCTTGGTCTTGAATCCGGCGGCGTGGACCAACCCGGCGGCCGGCCATTTTGGCACCGCAGCCCCTTACTACAGCGATTACAGGCAAGAGCGCCATCCGAACGAAAACATGAACTTTGGCCGCGCCTTCCGCATCCGGGAGCGGATGAACCTGAATGTTCGCGCGGAGTTCACAAACATTTTCAATCGCACGATCATACCCGTACCCACGTCCACCAACATCACGACGCCGCCTATCATCACCAACGGCCTCTACACCGGTGGATTTGGATACATCAACACAGCCACCGCCGGCAGCCAGGCGCAACTGGCCTCGTCTTCGGCCCCGCGCTCGGGGGTGCTTGTCGCCCGCTTCACCTTCTGAACTGAGGCGGGGGACCACCTCCTGCCCGCATTTTGTTGCCAAGCCCGTGCGCGGCGTCGTAGTGCGCTCATATATCAGAGCTCCTGGGTGTGATACGATCACGGCCTGAGTGCCTGCGCTCCTCAAGCAACAGTATCGGCGACTTAAGGCCTTGGCCGCTAAGGAGCTGGGTGGCGATCAAGTCGCAAGGCTGCTCGCCGATATGGAGGCCCATGCGCGCGAGATACTCGCCAAATGCGAGTTGGTCAATCTAACCTCCAAGGTGGCCGGCAAAAGCTACTTTGGGTTTCGCGGGAAGGCCGAATCTCGCCCCGTAAACATAGGGTTGTACGTCCATGATCCCTCTGAGTTCAGCGAGATGATCGAGTCCTTCTTGACCGGGATGCCAGGCGCCAAAACGGAAGAGATCACGAGAACCGCCTATACAATGGCAATTTCGGTCTTTGCGGCTCACGACGTGAACGAGATCGGCCGCAAGGCCTCAGCAACATTCTTCGAGATCTTGATCGGCCATATGATCTCCCGAACGCTTGGCGTCTCCCCTCGGAAGAAGGTGCGGATGCCTGAATCCGAGGTGGAGCTGCCGACGGATTACGTGTTTGATCCTGGACGAAACAGGCGGAAGGTTCATCTGCCCATCAAGAACGTCAACGCGCGAGCGTGGAGTGCAGGCGTGGGTCCATCACCTGATTCTCGATGGCATCTTCGGGAAAGGGCGCTTTAGGGGCGTTCTTGTCGTCTGTGGAGAGACGAAGCGCAACACGAAAACAGGCGAAGTCGTCGAGATTTGCGTGCCCGCCCAATGGCAGATCCTTCAGGAGCGCGTTAGTGAACTTAGCCGGATCTATTATCTCGATCCGCCAGAGCCGTATCTGGCACTTAACCACGCCCATCCGCCGATCGCAGTGCGCCCCTTTGGCGATGCATTCGACGATCTCAGGCAGTTACTTGAGCTCTAGATCCGCGTCTTACATGGCTTCTTTCGGAAGACCAGGAAATAGGAGTGGTTCTTGCGCGCATGACGCTGCCGAAGGATTCGACTAACGCCCGGTTTTCCGTTTCTGATCAGCACAAAAACATCCTCGGCAATAAAGTTGGTCGCAAGATGGTTGATGATCTCGACATGGGTTAGCCGCTGACGGCACGCGCACACTTCGTCTTGGCACTTGACGATGTAGATTCCGCCCTTCTTGAGAGCACGCCACGCTTCCGCCGCACTGCGGAAGTACAGATCCAAGACGGCCTCGTGGTATTTGAGCGTAGTCAGGTTATCGCCGTTGTTCTTGTAGTACAGCTCAAAGTTCTGATGTCCCTCATGGGCGGTGCCTCCGGGCGTATGCATATAGGGCGGGTCGAATACGACACAGTCAAGCGTTTCGTTTTTATAGGGGAGCTTTCGTGAATCAACGCCCTGCCCGATGTCCGTCGCCAGCACTTTATAAAGCTCGGGAGGAACGTTCTTCCAGAACGCGCCTTTTCCAAAAGTCACGTCTGCCACGGTACTGCCCTGGGGGACGTAGAGGGACAGGATCGATGGGAGCATCTCCGCGTTGCTCCCGATGCCGGCGCTGAACACCAGATCATTGGTTGATATTCCGGCCGGCGACTTTCTGGGACGGAGTCCCTTTCGTTGCACGAGCGCGCGATTTGAATTATCCCGCTCAATCAAGGCAAGTTGCGTTGCAGTTCCCATGTCCTTCATACAGACTACACCAATCCCCTCTCCAAGAACATTGGGGGAGGGAAATGTTTTCCGGACGTCTTAACCAATCGGGGAAGATCGGGATGCGACCCCTCGATCACCGCTTCCACTACCGCGAACTGCGCCACAGAGCTTGGAGAAAATTGTACCACTCGAATCATAGTGTGAGCGCTGCTCAGTGGTTCTTCTGGAATGTGCCTGCTAGCTCGCGAAAACCGGTTGTGCCAGATGCGGACGCCGAGAATCGGGGCCTGAAATGGAAATTTGGGGCAGCCTTATGCTGCGGGTGCCTTCGAGCCGTCCTCGCTTGCTACAATAATTTAGGCTCCCATGTTGCAGGAGCATCGAAGTTCCGGGGGGAAAGCACTCTCACGTGAAGATCAGCGATGTCCGCGATCCGGCGTACTTTCACAAAGTCGTCGATTGCCAATGGGCCTGCCCGGCCCACACCAATGTTCCTGAATATATCCGGCTCATTGCCCAGGGCAAATACACCGAGGCCTATATGGTCAACCGGGAATCCAACGTGTTCCCGGCCATTCTGGGCCGCACCTGCGACCGTCCTTGTGAGCCGGCCTGCCGCCGCAGCCGCGTTGACGACGGAGACCATAAGCCCGTCGCCATCTGCCGGCTGAAGCGCGTCGCCGCCGATCTGCGCGGCGATATCTCGCATCTTCTGCCCAAGATTCCCAAGCAATCCAACGGCAAGCGCATCGCGCTGATCGGCGCCGGCCCGGCTTCGCTCACCGTGGCCAACGATCTTCGCCCGCTGGGCTACGAAGTGACGCTCTTCGAGAAGCAGGACAAGCCCGGCGGCCTGATGCGCACCAACATCCCGTCGTTCCGGCTTCCCGAGCAGGTCTTGAGCGACGAGGTTGGCATGATCCTGGACATGGGCGTCGATATCCGCTACAACTCGCCCATCGGAAGCCTGCGATCGCTGCTCGGGGGTGATCGAGAATCCGGGTTTGACGCGGTTTTCGTCGGCACCGGCGCGCCGCGCGGCAAGGATCTCGATCTTCCCGGCCGTACTGAGGCCGCCGCGCGCATTCACATCGGCATCGACTGGCTGGAATCGGTCGCCTTCGACCACATCAACTCCATCGGCGAGCGCGTGCTGATCATCGGCGTCGGCAACACGGCCATGGATTGCTGCCGAACTTCTCGAAGGCTGGGTGGACGCGACATTAAAGTGATGGCCCGCCGCTCCCGCGGCTACTTCAAAGCCTCGCCCTGGGAACTCGACGACGCCGAGGAAGAGGGCATCGAGATCGTCGTCAACTACGCGCCCAAGCGCTTCGTGCTGGAGAACGGCAAGCTCGCCGGCATGGAATTCGAGCGACTGGAATGGGACTCCGAAGCCAAGAAATCGCGCGTCCTCGATACCGTGTTCCTTCCCGCCGACGATGTGATCCTGGCCATCGGACAGGAGAACGCGTTCCCTTGGATCGAGCGCGACCTGGGCATCGAGTTCGACAAATGGGGCATGCCGGTGGTGGATCAGACCACGTTCCAATGCACGCCGCCCGGGCGTGTTCTTCGGCGGCGACGCGGCCTGGGGACCCAAGAACATCATCTGGGCCGTCGCTCATGGCCACGGCGCGGCCATCTCCATTCACAATCATTGCCAGGGCGTCCCGGTGGAGGACCGCCCCATTGAACACTCCAGCCTGATCAGCCAGAAGATGGGCATCAGCGAGTGGAGCTACCACAACGACTACAACCCCGCGACGCGCCAGAAAATGCAGCACGTCGATCTGGTGGAGCGCTTCCGCAAGCTGAACGTCGAAGTCGAGCTCGGGTTTTCACCGGAGCAGACCGCGCGCGAAGTGCAGCGTTGCCTCAACTGCGACATCCAGACCGCCTTCACCCCGAAGTTATGTATCGAATGCGACGCCTGCATCGACGTCTGCCCGGTGCAGTGTCTTACTATCACCCGCGACGGCCCGGAGGAAGAAGTGCGCCAGCGTCTCTCCGCGCCCGCGGTGAATCCGGACCAGGCTCTGTATGCCTCCGCCCCGCTGCCGCAGACGGCGCGGCTCATGTTCAAGGACGAAGATGTGTGCGTCCATTGCGGCCTGTGCGCTGAGCGCTGTCCCACCGCGGCTTGGGACATGCAAAAATTCGACCTTCTCATTCCCTACGCAGGAGCAGCATGCACGACGTCCTACGCGTCCACGCTCGAAACCACTCGGACGTAAACGACTTCGCCCTCAAACTGGCGAATGTGAACGGAACCGGATCGGCCAGCGCCAATGGCCTTCTCATGCAGGCCATTTTCCGCATGGGCATTCCGGTCGCCGGCAAGAATCTTTTCCCGTCCAATATTCAGGGCCTGCCCACCTGGTACGAAATCCGGGTGAATAAGGACGGCTATGGCGCGCGCGCCCTGGATTACGATCTGATGATCGCCATGAACTCGCAGACGTATGCCCAAGACGTGGGCGAGGTCCGCTCCGGCGGCTACCTGATGTACGATTCGAGCTGGCCGCTCGATCCGGAGCTGCATCGCGACGATGTCACCTTCCTGGGCGTCCCGCTGGCCCGGATGTGCAACGAGAGTTTCGCCAATCCGCGCGAGCGAATCTTAATGAAGAACATCGCCTACGCCGGATCGCTGTGCGCCGCGCTGGATATCGACATGGGCGTCGTCGGTGAACTGCTGGAGGAGAAATTCGGCAGGAAAAAGGCGCTGCTCGAGTCCAATCACAAGCGCGCTCAAGCTCGGCTACGACTACGCCCGCAACCATTTCGATTGCCCGCTTCCGTTCCACCTCGCAAAGATGGAGGCAAACGGCGACAAGATCCTGATCGACGGCAACACGGCCACCGCGCTCGGCTGCCTGTATGCCGGCGCCACCGTCGCCGCGTGGTATCCCATCACGCCCGCGACCTCGGTGATGGACGCGTTCAAGATGTTGTGCGAGGAATACCGCCGCGACCCCGACACCGGCAAGAACAATTACGTCATCCTGCAAGCCGAGGACGAGCTCGCCGCCATCGGCATGGTTTTGGGCGCATCCTGGAACGGCGCGCGCGCGTTCACCTCCACCGCCGGTCCCGGGATTTCGCTCATGAACGAACTGCTCGGGCTGGCTTACTACGCCGAGATTCCCGCCGTGGTCATCGACGTTCAGCGCGTCGGGCCCTCCACCGGCATGCCCACGCGCACCCAGCAGGGCGATATTCTCGAATGCGCCTACGCCTCGCACGGCGACACTCGCCACATCCTGCTGTTCCCGTCGAATCCAGGCGAATGCTTCGAGTTCGCCGTCAAGAGCTTCGATCTGGCCGAGCGATTCCAGACGCCCGTGATGATGCTCTCCGACCTGGACATCGGCATGAACGATTGGGTCATCCCGCGGATCAAATGGGACGATTCCTTCCGCCCCGACCGCGGGCGGGTTCTGAGCGCCGAGGATCTCGAAAAAGCCGCCGAATACTTCCGTTACTCGCCCGAGGACGAGAACCACGTGGCCGCGCGCACCCTGCCCGGCGTCGATTCCAAGGGTTCGTATTTCATTCGCGGCTCCGGCCACAACAGGCTCGGCGGATACACCGAAATCCCCGACGAATATCAGGATGTGATGGACCGCCTGAAGTTGAAGCACAAGGCCGCCGCGAAGTTCGTGCCCGCGCCCGTGATCCAACCCCGCGCGGGCGCGCGCTTCGGCATCCTCTCGCTGGGCGGCTGCGACGCCGGCGTGCGCGAAGCTCTCGACATCCTGGAGTCCCAGGGAGTTCCCGCCGATTATCTGCGCGTGCGCGGATTCCCCTTCGACGAGGCGGTCGAGGAGTTCCTCGCCGCCCACGAATTCACCTTTGTGGTGGAGCAGAACCGCGACGCGCAGCTCAAATCGCTGCTGACGCTGGAAACCTCCGTGCCCAAGGAGAAGCTTCGCTCCGTGCTGGTGTATGGAGGGTTCCCCTTGAGCGCCCGCCACGTCGTGGACGAGATTTTGAAACACGACGATATTTTGAAGCACGACATCTTGAAGCAGAGCTAGAACTGACCATGCCGTCAATCACCAAACCCATCGCCACCCACCCCGGCCTGAAGCGCAATGAGCTGGGCCTGACCGTTCGCGACTACGAAGGGTCCATGTCCACTCTGTGCGCCGGCTGCGGGCATGATTCCATCACCGCCGCCATCACCCGCGCGTTCTGGGAACTCTCCACGCCGCCGCACATGATCGCCAAGCTCAGCGGCATCGGCTGCTCCTCCAAGACGCCGACTTATTTCGTCAGCGGAGCGCACGGCTTCAACTCGGCGCACGGGAGAATGCCCGCCATTGCGACCGGAGCCACCGCGGCCAACCGCGATCTTCTGTACATCGGCATCTCCGGCGACGGCGATTCGCTCTCCATCGGCCTGGGCCAGCTTGTGCCACGCCATCCGCCGCAACGTGCGCATGCTGTACGTGATCGAGAACAATGGCGTCTACGGCCTGACCAAGGGCCAGTTTTCCGCTTCCGCCGACGTTGGCTCCAAGAGCAAACGCGGCGAGCCCAACCGCATGGGGCCCATCGATCCCGTCAAGCTGGGCTTGTCTCTGGGCGCGACCTTCGTCGCCCGCGGCTTCTCCGGCGACAAGGAGCAGTTGGTGCCGATTCTCAAGGCGGCGCTGGCGCATCGCGGCTTCGCGCTGGTGGACGTCATCTCGCCGTGCGTCACGTTTAACGATCACGAAGGCTCGACCAAGAGCTATCTTGCGACCCGCAAGCACATGGTCCGCGCCACCGAGACGGATTTCGTTCCGCCCGCGCCGGAGATTCTGGCGCATATCGGTCTCAACGGCGCGACCAGCGTGACGATGCACGACGGCAGCGTGGTGCGCTTCACGCGCACGCCCGCCGATTACGATCCCACCGACCGCGCCAAGGTGACCGAATACCTCGACAGCCACATGGCCACCGGCGAAGTCCTCACGGGCCTGCTGTATCTCGACGAGTCCTCGGCCGACATGCATGAGCTGAGCAACTCGACCGAAGTGCCCATGGCGCACATTCCGTATGAGACGCTGTGCCCCGGCTCGGCGGTGCTGGATAAGTTGCAGGAAGAGTACCGGTAGTCGACGCTTACACAGGCGGCTGTCCGATTTTCAATAGAAGCTCGTTCACGTTCTTCCACGGCAGATGTAAGTCATGCTCGCGTAACGACGCAAAGCAATCCCGAAGAGCGCTCGAGGACAGGAACTCTAGCCCAACCTTCGCAGTTCAGGGCATTTGATGCTGGAATGCACTTTGTTTTCAACAAAGGCATGTCAAAGGTCTCCACTACATTTTGAGTTGAGGGAAGAGGAGCGGACGACGGCAGTGGTGGTGATGCGCGGAGGCGGTTGCTGCGGCAGGACGAACTTCAGTTGATGAAGCAAGAGCGCCTGCTCCGGGCTCGGCTCGGTGTAGCGCGGCATCACCAGGCGGCGGCCATCGGTGGTCGGAAAAGAGACATCCAGCATTTGAATGCCGGCCAGTTTCTCCAGCACCGCTCGTGGTGTCAATCCGGGAGCATGCATCCGCAGCCGATGCCTCAACGTCACCGTCAGACAGTAAGCCAGGAAGGCAACCAGGATGTGTGCGTCCACACGATGCTCCAGTTGATGGTGGATCGGCCGGATGCCCAGATCGCTCTTCAGACATTTGAAGGCCGCTTCGATTTGCGTCAGCTGCACGTAGCGATCCCACAATACGGCTGGATCTTCCGCCACCAGGTTCGTGCGCAGCAGATAGTGACCGTCACGCAGCTCGGCTTCTTTCAGCCTGGCCTTATCGAGTCGAAACGTGAACGTCTCTCTCGTCACTTCCTGGCCCGCCGAGGGTAGTTGATTTTCACGAATCCAAAAGCCCGGCCCACATCCGTTTTGGCGGCGCCCACGCGCATCAGCAACTGATCCCGCTTCGGTGCGCTCCGCCGCATTGCGCGCAACTTCCGCAGCAGGCGCGCCAGTTTCTTGCGCCGCATCGCCATCTCTTTCGCCTGCCGTCCTTCGCTTTTCGCCAACACGTAGAGTTCGCCGTCTTGGGCAAACAACTTCACTTCCACCGACTCGCGCACTTTCTGCCAGGGCAACTCCAGCCACTTCTTCTCATACTGCTTGACCTTCGCCCGCGACGTTCCCACCAGGTAAAACGTCTCTTGGCGCGAGGTCCGCATTTCCGCCAAAATAGCCTCGGTTGGAATGCCGCGATCCATCAGCCACACCCGCCGCGCCTTGCCATACATGCTTTCGATCTTGTCCAGAAAACCGCTCAAAGTGGACTTGTCAGAGGTGTTGCCGTCCATCACTTCGTAGGCCATCGGCAGGCCCGTGGGCGTCATCACCAGCGCGATCACCACCTGCCTGCAGTTCGGTTTGCCGTCGCGGCTGTAGCCGTATTTGGCCTTGGGGTTTTGCTCGGCCTCCCCTTCCACGTACGTGCTGGTCAGGTCATATAGCAGCAAATCGAACTCCGCTTCGAACAGGTCTTTCCAGCGTTGCTGTAAATGCACGAACAGCTCTTGCTTGTGTGCCAATACTCGATCCAGGCACCGGTACAGCCGGTCTTTTTCCGCTACTTGAAAATCCTGCCCCAGCAAAACGTCCATCGCGCTTTGATCGAACCACTGCCGGTGCACCCGGAACTCGCTGCCCGGATCGATCAGCCGGTTCACCACTAGCAACTCCAGCACCTGCGCCCAGGCGACCCGTTCCCGACCCTCCGGCAGCTTCTCGGACCAGAACTGGTCCAACTGCAATTGGCGCCATAGTTCGCATCCCAACCAGCAGTTGCCATAGGGGCGGGCTCGCTCCAGCTTCATCTCACTGAGCTTCACTTGCACGCTGTCGATCGCGTCGGCGGGAACCGGACGGTCCTCGGGAAACAGACTCAGCGGCGTGAAGCGATGCTGCTGTTCATCGAACACGTCCAGCGTCTTGCGCCAGGCCGTTTGCTGGCTGTCGTTGATTTCACCCAGATACAACACTTGCCGCTGCGCCACTCTCCCGGACCGCAGGCGGCGGCTTTCCACCACCGTGTAGTAGCGGTGCTCCTTGCCATCCTTGATCCGTTTGTTGTGGCGCAGAAACATTGTCCCTTGCAGAATGCCAGAATCTTTCCCGGCTGCATAGAGGGTAGGTCTCCACTACAAGCACTTCTGAAAATGTTCTATTGAACAAGAAAACTTTATCTCCACGATCCGCTCGCTTTTGCCGCAACACTCATCGCAGCTGCGAAGGTTGGGCTAGCTCGTGGAATCGCTGAAGAACCCACAAAGTTCCATGGAACTCAAGGTCGTAACGAGCGGCTAGGTCTCGTCCCCATGGATCGTTGACAATCACGATTGCGCCAACCTGTGAAGCCTGTACCACTGCCTCAGTCTCGCCGCGATCCTCAGCGCCCTCGCGGGCTCGATCAGCGAGGAGGAAATCGACGGTGCCTTGATCGTAGTCATTGCAACGTTGGAAGAGTGCATAATTCTTGAAGAGCGACTGCAATTGATATTTGGTGGCTCGCCGTTTGAAGAGCTCCCGCCGGACTGCTTTGGGAACGAGCACCCTCGAAAAGAGAAGGCTCAACCGGGACGCAAGTTGGAGATGGTCGAGAGCGATCACGCACGAGCTGTCGATCGTACAGCGGCGCGCCCTCATTCGAATCAGCTTCGATCGGAGGGTGCCAAGATCAGTAAACCAAGCGCGAGCGTACCCAAAGCCAACAAAGCGTTCTTTGCGCTTTGCTGCGGATTGACGTCTTTGAGATACTGCACAATGCCGACTTCGGCCGCGCCAGGATTGGCCGGATCTATCACGACAAGGTTCTTAAAGTACGGTTGAAGCTGAGATGCAAACTCAGAGTAGGCCATCACGATCATGTTCTTATGAAGAGCAATGCCGGCATTCAGTTCCTGGCGGCATGCCTCACTCAGACCCGCCCCTACGACGCCCAAGACGACTTCGGCCTCATTTAGCTTTAGACCAGCTTCCGGATCAAGCAGGGAAGGAACGCCTTGACGGGTGAACGCCGGCGGCACATATACCGTCAGGCCATTCACGGCCCCCAAAGCTTGGAGACGAAGTGCGGTGACCTGATCGCTGGCGTCGCCGTATGAGATGAATACTTTCATGTCGTCCCGCTGCCTCGATTCTAGCGCCTAGGTGGCGAAGGCGTTCAAACTACGATGCAAGAACGCCCTTGCATGGAACTTCCGTCTGGCAGACCGCCTTGGCAATTCATAGTCCGGCTTGAACAAGATCGACACTGCGTTCGTGTCGAGAAGAAACACCTTCATTTAGCGGGCTTGACTCGGACAGGCCTCTGGCGCCGCAACTGACGAATGAGGCGGCGGAAGGAATCAACCTCCTCCGGATGGCCCAAATCCTGAAACGGAAAGGACACAACCGGCGGCTTGGCTCCAGGAATTACAACAGTTCTTTCCGGGAGCACCTTCGGATCGAAAACTAGCTTCGCCATACTCCAATGTTACGCCAAGTCCATCTCAGACTGGCTTCAAGATTTGAGGGCGCAGGAAGTCGCGGTTGTCCACGATCACGTCCGCCTTCGATTCGGGACGTTCTTCGTTGACGTAGATCTGCCACGCCGGTTCATATCTCGCTTCGAACTTCCGCCGGAGGACATCGGCTGGACTGGTCACATCGCCATACCTATCAAGGTCCCGGGACAAGCACGTTGCGGCGTCGACATCCAAAAGAATTCGAAAATCCCACTAAGCGTTCAGTTCCCGGCGAAAGAGAAAGAGTCCTTCGAACAGGAGGACGGACCCGGCGCCCACGTTGGTCGGAGCGGCAGCGTCCGGCATGTCCGTGAGAACATCGTGGGCGACTTGCCGGCACGACACCGGAAACACATTTCCCGACAAAGGTCTGAGAAGGGAATCGATCACGGCCTGATAGTCGTAGGCGTCTTCATAATATCCTTGCCCTGAGTATTCGCCTTGCCGGTAACGGCGCTCGCGGGGGTGATGAAATCCATCCACGGACGGATGTAGGACGCCTAACCCTCTTGGGCGAAGCGTCGATGCCAGTTCGTTCGCCAGAACGGATTTCCCGGAAGCGCACCGCCCGTCAATTCCCACCTTCAACGGCCTGTTCGTTTCCTTGCGTCCAAGAATCACTTCAGTCAGCAAAGCTAACAACTCTTCCCGTTCCATCGTCGCTTGAGAAGATGGTCGCACAGCTCAACGAATCGGCGTTCTCACGCGTCTTAAACTGTTCTAAGGAGGTTTCAAGATGCTGAAGCCGCCCGCGATTGCCAGTCTCCTCGCCGCTTCCTGTGCGGCGCTGGCCCAACAGCCCGCGACAGATCCGGCCCCATTCGAAGTCGCCTCCATCCGCCTGAACACCTCCACGAACAACGCCATCGGGAACCATTTTGATCCCGAGCGGGCGAGCTGGACCAACGTCCCCCTACGCGTGCTAATTACCAACGCGTACCGAATTCAACGGTACCAACTCTTCGGAGGGCCGGGCTGGCTGGACACCGACAGGTGGGATATCGACGCCAAAACCGAAGCGCCTACCAGCACGATGGAGAAATTCCGCATGCTTCAGCCGCTTCTCGCGGATCGCTTCCAATTGAAGATCCATCGGGAAACCAGAGAGCTTACTCGATACACTTTGACCGTTGCCAAAAGCGGGCACAAGCTGAAGCAACCCAATGCCGAGGACACCGCGACTCCGGGTCTTCGGACCGGCAACGGTCTGCTCATCGGCCACAAGTACCCGATCGCGGACCTCATTGGGTGGCTTGCGCTTTCCTTGAGCGCTCCCGTGGAGGACCAGACCGGAATCAAGGGCCCGTACGACTTCGAGCTTCGCTGGAATCCCGACTATGGTCAGGCAGCGGGTGACGATGCCGGCCCAACTCCCGATAGCGGCGTCTCGATCTTCACCGCCATCCAGGAACAGATGGGCCTGAAGCTGGAAGCGGGCAAAGGCCCCGTCGAAGTCATTGTCATCGACTCGGTTCAGAAGGCTTCGGAGAACTGACCGTTCACGCATAACGCCCGTGCGCGAAAAATTATCTGCCCGCGCTCCCACCACTTACCGCTTCCGCTCGCCTCCTTCCGCCGCTCTTATCGCCGATGCTGGGATCGGGAGTTTGGCTATTCCTCATTGGAACCAGACCACCGGACGCGGGAGAGTGCTCGAGCCTACCCCGCGTTCGCGTATCCCTCGATGAGCCTTGCCGTTGAGGTACAGCGGTCCTTTTCGCTGGTTTGAAGGTTATCAAGCCAGCCGGGGGCCCTCGAAATAACGAAAACGATGAAGTAACGGTAGAAAACAACGAAATGAAAAGCGGCGAGCCGCCGAAAAGCGCAGAGCCCCCTACTTGCTCTCGCCGATGCGGTGCAGCTTGATCAGGTTGGTGCTACCGGTGCGCCCGATGGGCTGCCCGGCCACAAACACGACGTTGTCGTTCGGCTTCAGGCGGCCGGAAGCGACCAGCACCCGCTCCATTTGGAGCAGCATCAGATCCGTCGATTTCACGTCCGGCGCAAGGATGGGTTCCACTCCAAAGGAGATGCTCAACTGCCGCGCGACACATTCGTTCTGCGTAAACGCGTAAATCGGAACCGGAGGCCGGAATCGGGAGATCAACCGCGCGCTTGCTCCGCTGGTGGTGAACACCACGATCGCCGCCGCTCCGGCCGACCGGGCGGCGTGATAGGCGGCATCCGCGATGACCTCGGCATTCGACGGCGTCAGCGGCGGCAACGGTTCCGGGAAGCCTTGAGGGCCCAGCCAACGCTCCGTCTCCTCGGCGATGCGAGTCATCATGCGGGCCGCCAGCTCGGGATAGCGGCCCGTGGAAGTTTCGGCCGACAGCATCACCGCGTCGGTTCCGTCACAGATGGCATTGGCGACATCGCTCACCTCCGCGCGCGTGGGTGACGAATGCTCGATCATCGATTCCAGCATTTGAGTCGCGGTAATGACGAATTTCCCCTTTGCGCGCGCCCGTTCGATGATGCGCTTCTGAATGAAGGGGACCTTCTCCAATGCCAGTTCCACGCCGAGGTCGCCGCGAGCCACCATCACGCCTTCGCATTCATCCAGGATCTGCTCCAGGTTCTTCCAGCCCTCCGGTTTCTCGATCTTGGCGATGACCGGAATCTGTGCGTCGTTCTGCTCCAGATAAAGCTTCACCCTTTGCAGATCGCTCGCGCGCCGCACGAAAGAAAGCGCCACGAAATCGATGCCCGCCTGGAGGCCGCGCTGCAAGTCGTCCATGTCTTTGCGGGTGAGCGACGGAGTGCTCAGTTCCACGCCGGGCAGGTTGATGCCCTTGTGGTCGCTCAGGCATCCGCCGATGACAACTTCGCACCGCGCCGATATAGCGTCGGTCTCGAGTACCTTGAGCTCGACGCTTCCGTCCGCCAGGAACACCCGATCGCCGGGCTTGACGTCCTTGGCAAATTGGGAATAGCTGGTGGATGCCAACGCCGCGGTGCCCAGGACTTTCTCCGTGGTAATGCTGAAGACACCGCCCGTTTCCAACTCGCACTGGCCTCCCTCAAAGGTTCCCAGGCGGATTTTAGGGCCTTGCAGATCCAGCAGGATTCCAGCTTGGATGGCCAGATCGGCCGCGGCGGCGCGGACGCCGGCGATGCGCGTCAGATGATCGTCCCACGTGCCGTGGCTGGTATTCAGGCGGAACACGTTCACGCCCGCCGCAAACATGCCCTTCAAGGAGGAAGAGCCGCTAATCGCGGGTCCCAGCGTCGCCACAATTTTTGTTCTCGGCATGAGGAGGGAAACGTCGGTGGAATCCGAATTCTACGGGGAAGGAAAAACTGCACCGACCGAGTGCAGTGGTACCGCAAGGATACCCCATGCGATCCGAATCCTGCAAACGGTCAGGCCGCTTTTATATCCGTTTGCGCGAAATCATTCCCGATGTAAAGCAGCGGAAGTCCGCTGAGAGCAGCGACTGCGTAGGACATGCAATCTCCAAAATTCAAAGCTGCCGGATGGCGTCCTTTGCCATAGCGGTGAAAGGCCTCCGCGGCCACTTCAAAGTGTTCCCCTGTGAATGGAATCACCTGGATTTGTAGCCGCCGCAGGGACCGCGCGATTTCCCCCCGTGTGTCCCGCCCGGTCCGGGCGCTCAGCACCATTGTTACTTCGAGTAAGGTTGGCGCTCCTATCACCGCGATGGTTGACCTAGAGATCTTTTCGAAAAACGCCTCGTGCCGCGGTTCCTTCAGATATATCGAAAGAAGCGCCGAGCTATCGATTACCATGCGGTCTCAAACCCCATGCGGCCCGTAACCGAGGATCTTCTCTCGCTCACGCTTCGTGAGCGTCTTCCCTAAGACCTCGGGGGGAAAGTTCGGCCAGATTGTCCGCTCGAAAAATTCGATGAGCCCCTCCTTCGTTCGAGGGCCTCCATGCACAACCGCCAGCCGCGCCTTTCGTTCCTCAAGAGCGCGCCGGATGGCTTCCGTCTTCGATTCGTTAGCCAGTTTCGAGACCTCATCGGCCAGCCGCTCCACTTCCGGGTTCTTGATGTTCAGAGCCATACTACACCTTTATACCATTATTCCACCCTGATCGATGCTGCGGGGCATAGAATCAAATCGGCATCTACTCGCATCCCAGTCGCTTAGCCCGTTCACCCGCTGCGTTAGCCACCTCCGGGTGACGACTCTCAAGCGACAGATCTTCGTCCCGGTAAAAGTCCTCGCAAGTACAACTCTGTTTCTTCGTCTCTACGTTCTTCCACTCCTGGTCGCTGGCCAATAGGACGCAGGTGCTTCCTTTTACGCTATCGAGCCTCCATGTTTTTCCTCCGCTGGCGAAGGTCTGATATCGATGCGCTTGAAGATCGGTTAGTCGATCCTGTGATTTTTTGAGGGAGTCTTTTGCTTCCGCCGCTTCCTTGCGTGCGTCATCCAGTATTCTGTCTTCTGTACGCAAGCGCTCAGCAGCAGACAGCCGACAGAAGAGAACGCCGCTAGCAGCGAGCGCCGATGCATCGTTCATAAATACTATCACTGCGGATCACGCCGGCGATGGCTGCTGGTCTTACAGATCATGTGTGGGACTTGGTAGAGTTGATCGGATGAAATCCAAAAAGGCGGACAAATCCGAAAACCGGGGGCAATGGCTGGATATCGCAAACGATCCAAACAAGGGCATGGTCACCCTCAAGTTCGATGCCCCTGTCACTTTCATGGCGATCTCCCCATAGACCGCTAGAAGTCTAGCCAAGACTCTGATCGAGAATGCACAAGTCATCGAACGAAAGAAAGTGCAATGAACGCCATATCCCCGCTATGACCCCACTACCACCCTGAGCCACGCGGGAAAATCTCCCGCGCCCCTGATACCCTAAAACCATGAGGGTCCGTTTCCTTGCACTGCTGATTCCGGGTCTGCTCCTGATACGGAGCGGTGAGGCTCAGTCTCTTCAGGATTTTGAGAAAAAAGTCACCGAGTTCAAACTCGCCAACGGTCTCACCTTTCTGGTCATCGAGAGGCATGAGGCGCCGGTAGTGTCTTTCCACACGTATGTGAACGTCGGCTCGGTGGACGATGTCACGGGCCGCACCGGCCTGGCGCACATGTTCGAGCACATGGCCTTCAAGGGCACCGAAACCATCGGCACCAAGAACTGGCCCGAGGAGAAGAAGGCTCTGGATGCGGTCGAGGGAATCTACGACCGCCTGGAAACCGAGCGCAACAAGGCGTACCGCGCCGATCCCAAAAAGATCGAGGCGATCCAAGCCGAGCTGAAGGCCGCGATGGACAAGGCCAACAGCTACGTCGAGGAGAACGAGTTTCCGGGCATCGTCGAATCCAATGGCGGCGCCGGATTGAACGCCGGCACGGCCGAGGATCAGACCACGTACTTTTACAATTTCCCCTCCAATCGCATCGAACTGTGGTTCCTGCTGGAATCGGAGCGCTTCCTGCATCCCGTTTTCCGCGAGTTCTACAAGGAGCGCGACGTGGTGCGCGAGGAGCGGCGCATGCGCACTGAATCGAGCCCCGTGGGCAAGCTGGTGGAACTGCTGCTTTCCACGGCCTTCGCGGCGCACCCTTACAAGACCTCGCCCATCGGCTGGGCCAGCGACATCGAAAACTTCCGGCGCACTGAAGCCGAGGCGCTCTACAAGCGCTACTACACGCCCGGCAACATGACCATCGGCATCGCCGGCGACGTGAATCCAGCCGAGGCCAAGAAGATGGCGGAGAAGTATTTTGGCCGTCTGCCGGCGGGTCCCACTCCGCCCATGGTGCGCACCGTGGAGCCTCCGCAGACGGGCGAGAAGCGCGTCGGCGTGGAATCCGCGGCGCAGCCGTTTTTGCTGATCGGCTACAAGCGGCCCGACCAGTATTCCAAAGACGATGTTCCTCTGGATGTGCTGAGCGATATTCTTTCCGACGGCCGCACCGGAATCATGTATAAGGAAATGGTGCGCGACAAAAAGATCGCGCTGGCGGCGGAGAGCGGGGCGACCTTCCCCGGAGGCAAGTATCCGTCGCTGTTCGTCTTTTTCATCGAGCCCGGATCGGGCCATTCCATCGAGGAAAACGAGAAGGCGCTGTACGGCATCATCGACGGTGTCAAACAAAATAAGGTGGACGCGGAATCGCTCCAGAGGGAAAAAACCAAGCTGCGGGCGTCCCTGATCCGCCAGTTGGACAGCAACTCCGGGTTGGCCCAGCAACTGTGCTTCTACCAGGCCAACTATGGCGACTGGCGCAAAATGTTCACGGAGCTGGATGAATACAACCAAGTGACCGCCGACGATGTGTTGCGCGTGGCCAAGACATACCTGATAGAAACTGGGCGGACGGTGGCCTACACGTATGCTCCGCCAAAGCCGGCTGCCCCGATCAAACAAGGAGACGCGAAATGAGAAGGCTTGCGATCGCGGTTCTATTTACGGCGTTGGTTACGGCCGGGGCTTCCGCCCAAACTAAAACGCAGTCCTTCTCTTACAAGGACCTGAAATATCCACCGCTGGGACAGGTGAAGGTTCCCGTGCCGACGGAAGCGACTCTTTCCAATGGCATGCGGGTGTTCCTGCTGGAGGATCACGAGCTGCCCCTGGTGAGCGGCTCGGCCACGGTCCGCACCGGCAATCTGTTCGATCCGCCCGAGAAAATCGGGTTGGCGGATCTCACCGCGGCCGTGATGCGCTCCGGAGGAACTACCGCCAAGAGCGGGGACCAGCTCGATGTGGAACTCGAGAACATCGCCGCGTCGGTAGAAAGTTCGATGGGGGAGACCAGCGCGAGCGTCAGCTTCAGCGCCTTGAAAGAGACCGCGGATACGGCGCTGGGCGTCTTTAAGGATGTGTTGAGCGATCCCGGATTCCGGCAGGACAAGATCGACCTGTTGCTCTCGCAGATGCGCAGCGGCATCTCCCGCCGCAACGACGATCCCGACGGCATTCCGGACCGGGAGCTGTCGCGGATCGTGTACGGCCGCGACACGCCCTATGGCTGGCAAGTGGAATACGCGGACCTGGACCGCATCCATCGCGACGATTTGGTCAAGTTCTATCAGCGCTATTATTTCCCGAAAAACATCATGCTGGCGGTGTATGGGGATTTCAACACGGCCGAGATGAGGGACAAGCTGGAGAAGCTGTTCGGGGGATGGAAGGCGGAGCAGCAGCCCGTGCCCGCGTTCCCGCCGGTGACCGCCAAGCCAGCTCCGGGCGTCTATCTGGCCGACAAGGAAGACGTCACCCAGACGTTCTTCTCCATCGGCGAGCTGGGCGGCACCCTGCGCGATCCGGATTACGCGGCGCTCGAAGTGGCGGCGGATATTCTGGGCGGCGGATTCCGCAGCCGTCTGTTCAAGGAGATCCGCACCCGGCTGGGCTACGCGTACAACGTATCGGCGGGGTGGGCAGCCACCTACGATCACCCCGGAACATTCCGCATCGTGGGCAGCACCAAGTCCGCGACCACCACCGAGACAATCGAGGCCATCCAAGCGGAATTGGCCAAGATCCGCGACAAACCGGTGACCGACGCCGAACTCAAGGAAGCCAAGGACGGCGTGCTGAACGCTTTCGTCTTCAGCTTTGACAGTCCCCAGAAGACGCTCAATCGCGCCATGCGCTACGCCTATTTCGGCTATCCCAAGGATTTTATTTTCCAGTATCAGAAGGCGGTGGAGGCGGTAACCGCCGCGGACGTTCTACGCGTGGCCAAGGCGCATTTTCTGCCCGAAAACCTGGCCATCGTGGCGGTAGGCAATCCCAAGGATTTCGGCAAGCCGCTCACGTCGCTGGGGAAGGTGAATCCGATCGACCTCACCATCCCGGAGCCCAAGCAGGAAACCGCTTCCGGGGGTGCTCGGAGTGACGCCGCCAGCCTGGGCCGCGGACGCGCCCTGCTCGAACGCGCGCAACAGGCCATGGGCGGGGCCGACAAACTTGCGGCGCTGAAGGACATGACCCGGTCGCTGGACCTGACCATGGACCCTTCGGCCGGAGGACTGAAGGTCAAGGAAACGACCAGAATCGTGGGCGACCAGTTCCGGCAGGAGCAGGAGCTGCCGTTTGGGAAAATGACCGTTTACACGGATGGTAAAACCGGATGGCTGGTGACTCCGCAAGGGACCATGAATATGACCGCAGACATCCTGAAACAGGCGCGGGGAGATATATTCCGGGAGCTGACGCCTCTGATGCTTTCGACGCGCGACTCCTCGCGAACGGTCAATGCCGTGGGGGACAACGCCGTCGAGATCTCCGGAGGCGGGCTCAGCGTACGCGTGGAATTCGATCCGGCCACGGGCCTGCCCTCGCGCCAGACTTATCAGGAACCGGGACCCACGGGCGCGCCGTCTGAAGTAGTGGAGACGATGTCGGATTGGCGCGATGCGGGCGGCGTGAAGATGCCGTTCAAAATCGTGCTCGAGCAAGGCGGAAAAAAGGCCGGCGAAGCGGTGGTGTCCCAGTATCAGTTCAACACCGGTTTGAAAGCGGAGGATTTGGCCAAAAAGCCGTGAACGCGAAAGTCCTTTCCATGGGAGCGCTCCTTTGCTGCGCGAGCCTCCACGCGCAGACGTTCCCCAGCGATCCGCGCGCGAAGAAGGCCATCGACGACGCCGTCGCGGCGCTGGGTGGGCAGAGGTTCCTGACCATGGAGGACCGCGTCGAATCCGGGCGAGCCTACAGCTTCTACCGCGACAAAATTTCGGGCCTCTCCATCGCGACCATCTACACCGAGTACACCCCTGTACCTCCCGACAAGACCGGCAAGGATCTGGGCGTGCGCGAGCGCGAGGTCTTCGGCAAAAACGAAGAATACGGATACACCCTGTTCCGCGAAAATGGCGCGTGGGAGGTGACCTACAAGGGTCCCCGGGAGGTGGAGGACGATCGCGTCGAGCGTTACCACCGCACCACCCTCAACGACGTTCTGTACATCCTGCGCATGCGCTTGGACGAGCCGGGGATGAGCTTCGATTGGAAGGGATCGGACGTGGTGGAAAACCAACCCGTCAATATCGTCGACATCGTGGACTCGGAAAACCGCGTGGTGACGGTGTACTTCCACCAGTCCAACAAGCTTCCGGTGAGACAGTCCATGGTGTGGCGCGATCCCAAGACCCACGACCGGAACGAAGAGGTCACGCGCTATGCGCGCTACCGCGAAGAAGGCGGCGTGCAGTGGCCCCAGCAGATCACCCGGGATCGCAACGGCGAAAAAATCTATCAGATCTTTTCCGATTTCGTTCTGATCAACCCGGGCTTAGCCGATCCGGTGTTCGCGGTTCCCACCGGTCCTGCGACGAAGACTCCCTTCAAGCTCCCCAAGCAGAAGTAGTGGCGCCGGATCGTTCACTTTCCCGATCCGCCCTCCGCGTGAACGGCGCCGCGTGCGGCTCCATTTCGGCTCGGACGTTTTGCAAACCTCACCCCGCGATCGGCGGGTCTTCCGTGAGTTGGTCAAAACTTTCCCTTCCGAGACACGGCCGGGCATCTGGCTTCGCAGATAACTTCCGTATGCGCCGTCAGGACTCAGCGGTTTCTTGATCGGGTAACGACAACGGACACGTCAACTTCCGAAAGTTGAGGGGAGGGACCGAAGAAGAAACTACTCCATCTTGTTCACCACTACTCAGACTTGATTGGCGCGGGTTTAGAGCCGTGATAGAGTTTATTGATTAAGTTAGCCCCGGCGGAAGGACACCACATGGCAATCGGAAAATACGGACCTCACGTTCCGGACCAAACCTACATCGCCCACCCCTACTCCGAACAACTGTTCGACACTGGCGAGATTGGTCTCAACTACGCGACAGCAGGCCCGTCGCACCTTCCCGCGCTTGTGTTGATCCCCGGTCAAACGGAATCGTGGTGGGGCTACGAGCCGGCGATGAACCTGCTGAAGGACAATTTCCAAGTTCACGCGGTCGATCTGCGGGGCCAGGGCCGCTCGAGCCGGACTCCAGGGCGCTACACGTTTGACAATTTTGGCAATGATCTGGTTCGGTTCATTACGCTCCGAATTCGCCGACCAGTGGTTGTGAGCGGACTGTCTTCCGGCGGCGTCATCGCCGCATGGCTCTCGGCCTACGCGCCACCGGGTATGTTGCGCGGCGCTTATTATGAAGATCCGCCGCTATTCAGTGCCGAGCTTATTCCCGGGCGTAGCCCTGGCGTCGCAGGCGAGATGTTCGCACTGTTTAACAAATATCTGGGCGACCAGTGGACCATCGGCGACGAGGAGGGATTGGCGAGGGCGATGGCAGCCGCTGCCAAAACCACGCCGCCCCGGATTGCGCAAGCGGTAGCCAAATGCTTCCCACCGAGTCCCGGCGGCCCGGCACGCCGCCAGCAGATGCTCAGGGAATACGATCCCGAGTGGGGCCGCGCCTTCGTGACCGGTACGGTAGGGGCAAGCTGTGATCACGCGCGCATGCTTGCCGCCGTCAAGTGCCCGGTTCTGTTCACTCATCACTTTCGGACGGTCGTCGACGAGAAGACCGGTATGCTCGTCGGAGCGATCTCAGATCAGCAAGCGGCGCGAGTGTGTGAGCTCGTCACGGCCGCCGGGCAAGCGCTCACCTACAAATCATTCCCGACCATGGGCCATGCGATGCACATGCAAGATCCGGCGCTGTTCGCGCGCACCCTGAGCGATTGGGCGGCGACGCTGCCAAACGAAGTGGAGATGCGTAAGGCCAGCATCTTCGCGTAGCAGAGGTCGGCTGATCCAGGTGGCCGAGGGCGCACGCATCCTGGACGGGTGAAGCGACCAATTCCCCCGCATATACGCCGATTTGAGTCGATGCGGGCCGGGGCTGCGTCCAGGAGAAATGGCGGCCCGGCCACTTTCCGGGCGTATGGTCGGCTACTCCGAAGTTATCCACCTGGAAGGCGTCGGCAAGCGCTTCAGGGGCTAATCGCCTTCATGTTCATTCTTCAATTTCAATGAGAAAATGCCCGCCGGGTAGTTCACTTGCCCAATCCGCACTCCTCGTGAACGGCGCGGACGGCCTGCTCCAGGCCTGCGCGATTCACCACGATGGCGATGGTCAGCTCGCTCGATCCCTGGGCGATGGCGATGATGTTGATGCGGTGGCGGGATATGGCGGTGAAGATACGCCCGGCCAGTCCCGGTGTGCCGCGCATGCCCTCGCCCACCACCGCGATCAGGCCGACTTGCACATCCACTTGCAGCGGTTTCAGGTAGCCGTGGGCCAGCTCCAGCGCCAGATCTTCTTCCAGGAATTCGGTGGCGCGCTCCAGCTCGGATTGCCGCACCAGGAAGCAGAAGCTCTGCTGGTAGCTGGAGCTGGTGATGGCCAGCAGCTCCACGTTGGCACGCGCCAGGGCATCGAGGGAGCGGGCCATGACCTTGGTGCCGCTCAAGGCCGCACTGGCAGGCTCGATGGAGACCAGCGCGACGTCTGCCAGGGAGGTGACCGCGTGCGGGCCCTGCACGCAATCGATCTTCGGGAGGATGCGGGTCCCGGGCTTTTCGGGAGCGAAGCTGTTCTTGCTCCAGACCGGGATCTGGCGTTCGGCGAGGGGCGCGAGCGTGCGCGGGTGCAGAACTTTCGCGCCGTTATAGGCGAGCTCGGCGGCCTCGGCGTAGGTCACGGACTCGAGCACCTGGGCGTTGGGGACCAGGCGCGGGTCGGCGGTCATGATGCCGTCGACATCGGTCCAGATCCACAGCTCGCGGGCGTCCAGCGCGGCGGCGGCGATGGATGCCGAGAAATCCGAACCGCCGCGGCCGAGGGTGGTTGGACGGCCGTCCAGGGTCGAGCCGTTGAAGCCGGTCATGATGGGCAGGATATGTTTGTCGAGCAGGGGTTGCAGGACCTTGGCGGCGCGCTGGCGGGTCGGTTCCATCAGCGGGGAGGCGTTGCCGAAGAGCGCATCGGTGGCGATGACTTCGGCGGCGTTGACCGCGGTGGCGGGGATGCCCTGGGATTCGAGATACTCGGCGAGCAGAAGCGCGGAAAGGCGCTCGCCCACGGCCATGGCCTCATCCACCGAGCGCGGAGGGCGCTCGCCCAGCATCATCATGCCCTTGGCGATGCGGGTGAAGTCCTGAATCAGGGCCTCGATGCTCTTGAGCGCGGGCTCCTGGCGCTCGACCGGGAGCAGCGCACGGCAGGCCTCCATGTGCCGCAAGGAGAGCAGACCGAGATTGGCATCGACGTCGGTCTGATCGCCGGCTTCGGCTTTGCGCAGCGTGTCGAGCAGGAGGTCCGTGACTTTGGACATAGCGGAGACCACGACGGCTACGGGGCGGAGGGCGTGCTGCTCGGTGGCGAGGCGGGCGGCGACGCGGATGCGGTCGGCGGAGCCCATGCTGGTGCCTCCGAATTTCATGACAAGAAGGTCGTTCATTTTTGTTAGTTCGAAATCCGATTCCGCACCAGCTTGAGGATGGCTTCCTCGACTTGCTCGGGGGAAAGAGCGCTGGTGTCCAGGTACTCGGCGTCGGGGGCCTGGGTGAGGGGCGCTTCGGCGCGGGTGCGGTCGCGGCGGTCGCGCTCTTCCATTTCGCGGGCGACCTGATGCTGCGCGGCCCCGGTTTCGGCGGCGCGGCGGCGGGCCCGCTCGCCCGGATCGGCATCGAGAAAGATTTTCACCTGTGCTTCGGGAAACACTACCGTCCCGATGTCGCGGCCCTCCATCACGGAGGAGTGCGAAGCGGCGATGCGGCGCTGCTCATCGCTCATGGCGCGGCGAACCCCTCCGCAGGCGGCGATCTTGGAGGCGGCTTCGCCGACGGAGGGTTCCCGGATGGCGGCGGTGACATCCTCGCCGTTCAGCAGAACCGCCTGGGAACCGTCGAACTCGATGCGGGCCTGGCGGGCGAGCTGTTCGAGACGATGAAAATCGTCCAGAGCGACTCCGGCGCGGAGCGCCCACAGCGCCACCGAGCGGTACATCGCGCCGGTATCGATATAGAGAAACCCGAGCCGCCGGGCCACCGCACGCGCCACGGTGCTCTTTCCCGCTCCGGCCGGTCCGTCGATGGCGACAATTACGCTCTTGGGCATGCCGATATCGCCAGTATGGCATGGCAAGGCCGGTGTTCAGGTAAAATGGGCAATATCGGACAGAGTGGGCTTTGGCGTAACCCGGTTCTCAAAAGTTACGCCACAAGATTAGGAAGTTACCCTGCCATTGTGCAAATGCACAGAAAGATTGGCCGCAGTATACTTGACGTGATAACCGTGAAAGCTCTTACACGACCGAACCGGATCTTCCTGGCCTTGGCGATGCTGGCGCTCGCCGGATGCAGCTACTTCTCTGGCACCAGCACCGATGCGGAGGGAGGGGGCGGCGGCAAAGGCAAGGGCAAGGGACGCGGCGGCGGAGGCGCGGGCGCGGCGGTTCCGGTGCTGGTGGCCACTGCGGTGAAGAGGGACGTTCCCATCGAGATCACGCCCGTCGGAAACGCCGAGGCGTATACCACCGTCAGCGTCAAATCCCTGGTGACGGGAGAGTTAACCGATTTCTTCTTCAAGGAAGGCGACTACGTCAAGAAGGGCGACAAGCTGTTCACCATCGACTCCCGGACCTATGAGGCGGCGATCAAGCAAGCGGAAGCGAATCTTTCGAAGGACCGGGCGCAGCAAACGCTAGCCGAGGCCAACCTGCACAAGGACATCGCGTCTCAGGAGTATCAGCGCGCCACCGCGGAACGCTATCAGGGCCTGCTCAAGGATGGCATTGTATCCAGGGATCAAACCGAGCAGTTGACCTCCAACGCCGCAGCGTCGTTGCAATCCGTGGATGCGGACCGGGCCGCGATCGAAAGCGCCAAGGCGCAGATTGAGGCGGACCAGGCCAACATCGCCAATCTGAAGATCCAGTTGAGCTACTGCGTGCAGGATGCCACCATCGACGGCCGGACCGGCAACGTGTCTGTAAAGAAGGGCAACATCGTGGCGGCGAACACGACGGAAATCCTCACCATCAACGAGGTCAGCCCGATTTACGTGACATTCTCCGTTCCCGAGGCGAAGCTCAACGACATCCGCAAGTATATGGCTCTAGGCAAACTTCCGGTATACGCCAAATCCCAGGATGAGCCCGGACTGGGGGAGCAGGGCGTGGTGACCTTTATCGACAACTCCGTGGACCTCACCACCGGCACGATCAAGATCAAGGGGACCTTTGAAAATAAGGACCTGAAGCTGTGGCCCGGCCAGTTCCTGAACGTGACGCTGCGGCTGACCACGCAGAACAACGCCATCACGGTGCCGAACGAGGCGGTGCAGAACGGCCAAGAAGGGCAATTCGTGTACGTGGTCAAGAGCGATAACCACGTGGAAGCTCGTCCGGTGACCATCGGCGAGAGGATCGACCAGGATCTGGTCATCCTTAAAGGCATGGACGCCGGAGAAACCGTGGTGACGCAGGGTCAACTGCGCCTGCAACCCGGCTCGCTGGTCAGCATTGGGGAAGGCGGAGGGGGCGGCGGGCGCGGAGGCCGCGGCAAGCAGGGAGCCCCTGCGCCGGACGGCGGTCCGGGCGGCCGCAGGGGTTAGAGAACGGCGGGATGTAGCGTGAACCTCTCGGAGATTTTCATACGGCGTCCCATCGCCACCAGCCTGCTGATGGCAGCCATCGCCTTGTTCGGAGTCGTGGCCTACCGCACGCTGCCGGTGAGCGATCTTCCGAGCGTCGATTTTCCCACGCTGAACGTAAACGCCAATCTTCCCGGCGCCGATCCGGCCACCATGGCTTCATCCGTGGCGACGGTGCTGGAGCGGCAATTCACCACCATCGCGGGTCTGGATTCGATGACCTCCTCGAGCTCCACCGGGCAGAGCCAGATCACCCTGCAATTCAGCCTGGACCGGGATATCGACAGCGCGGCGGTGGACGTGCAGACGGCCATTTCGGAGGTGACGCCGCTGCTGCCTGCGGGCATGCCCAGTCCACCGTCGTTTAAGAAGAACAATCCCGCCGAACAGCCCATCATGCATTTGACCGTCACCTCGCCCACGCTGCCGCTGAGCCAGCTGGACGATTTCGCGGAGAACATCATCACGCCGCGGCTGTCGATGGTCAACGGCGTATCGCAGGTGCAAGTGGAGGGGCAGCAGAAGTACGCGGTGCGGGTGCAGGTGGATCCGGACAAACTGGTGTCCAAGCGGATCGGGCTGAACGAGGTGGACGCGGCCATCGCCAACTGGAATCCCAATCTGCCCACGGGCACGCTGTTCGGTCCGCAGCAGACCTACACCGTGACCACCAACGCGGAGCTGAAAAACGCGGCGCAGTTTGCCAACGTGATCGTATCCTGGCGCAACGGCGCTCCGGTGCGCCTGGGCGAGATCGCGGACGTGGTGGACAGCGTGCAGGACACGCGGAGGGTGGCCTGGATGTACAACGCCGACACCCAGCAGCGGGCGATCCAGCTCCAGGTCATGCGCCAGCCGGGCGCCAACACCATCGCCGTCACGGACGCCATCCGGGCGCTGCTGCCGATGCTGCAAGCGCAGATCCCGCCCTCGGTCAACGTGCGCATACGCTTCGACCGCTCGCGCAACATTCGCGATTCGTTCAAGGACATTCAGGTGACCATGCTGATCACGCTGGTGCTAGTGATCGGCGTGATCTTCGTGTTCCTGCGAAACGCCTCGGCTACCATCATTCCCAGCATGGCGCTGCCGTTCGCGCTGCTGGGGACCTTCGCGATGATGGCGGTGCTCGGCTACAGCCTGGACCAGTTGTCTCTGATGGCGCTGATTCTCTCCATCGGATTCGTGGTGGACGACGCCATCGTGATGCTGGAAAACATCATGCGCCACATCGAGCGCGGCGAGGAGCCGTTCGAGGCGGCGCTCAAGGGCTCCCAGGAAATCGGGTTCACCATCATCTCCATGACCGTGTCGCTGGCGGCGGTGTTCATTCCAGTGCTGTTCCTGGGAGGCATCCTGGGACGCCTGTTCCGCGAATTCGCGGTGACCATCACCACGGCGATTCTGGTTTCCGGGCTGGTGTCCATCACCTTGACGCCCATGCTGTGCAGCCGGTTCCTCAAGGCGCGCGCGCCGGGCACGGAGCCGGCCTGGTCGCGGGCCGCGGAATGGTGCTTCCAGAGGACCCTGAAGTTTTACGATTGGAGCTTGCGCGGGGTTCTGCGATGGCGTCCGGTGATGCTGGTGGTGTTCTTCGCGGTCTTGGGACTTACCGGCTATCTGTTTAAAAAAGTGAACACCGGCTTCATTCCGGACACCGACCAGGACCAGTTGCAACTGAGCATGCAGGCGGCGCAGGGAACCGCGTTTCCCCTGATGCTGAAAAACGAAACCCGGCTGGCCGATATCATCCGCAAGGATCCCAACGTGGAAGCGTTTCTGGCCAACGTCAACAACGGCAACTACAACCAGATGCAGATCACGCTGAAGCCGCGCAAGCAACGGCCGCTTTCGGCGCAGCAACTGGTGGACAAACTGCGTCCGCGGCTGTCGAATTTCGCGGGGTTCAAGGTGTCCATGAACATTCCGCCGGCCATTCGCATCGGGGGACGCCAGACCAACAGCAACATCCAGTTCACGCTGCAAGCGCTGGACACGGTGGAGCTGTTCAAATGGGCGCAGGTGATGGAAGACGAGATCGGCAAGCTGCCCGAGGTGCAGGACGTATTCACCGACCTGCAAATCAAGAACCCGCTGATGACGGTGAAGATCGACCGCGAGCGCGCCGCCTTGTACGGGCTGAACGCCAAGCAGATCGAGAACGCGCTGTACAGCGCCTACGGGCCGGAGCTGACCAGCAATATCTATACCGCGGTGAACCAGTACCAGGTGCTGGAGGAGATGAAGCCGAAGTATCAGGAATGGACCGAGTACCTATCCAAGATTTACTTCAAGGCGGGCAACGGACAACTGGTGCCGCTGGACTCGCTGGCCAAGGTGACTCCCGATGTCGGGCCGCAAAGCATCGCCCATTCCGGAGAGCTGCCCTCGGTGACGGTATCCTTCAACCTGAAAACGGGCGTGAGTCTGGGCCAGGCGGTGGCAAAGGTAAACGCGCTGGCGGCGAGCGTGCTTCCGCAGAATATTACGGCGGGGTTTACGGGCAACGCGCAGATGTTCCAGACGTCCATGCAGAACCTGACGCTGCTGCTGATTGTCGCCATCGGCGTCGTGTATATCGTGCTGGGCGTGCTGTATGAAAGCTACGTTCATCCGATCACGATTCTTTCCGGGACTTCCCTCGGCGGGCGTGGGCGCGCTGCTGACGCTGATCCTGTTCCATGACGAGTTGAACATCTACTCCTTCGTGGGCCTGATCATGCTGGTGGGCATCGTCAAGAAGAACGCCATCATGCAAATCGACTTCGCCCTGGAGGCCGAGCGCAAGCACGGAAAGACGCCGTCCGAGGCGATCTATGAGGGCTGCCTGATCCGCTTCCGGCCGATCATGATGACCACCATGGCCGCGATGCTGGGCGCGGTGCCGCTGGCGCTGGGCTATGGCTCGGGAGGCGAGGCGCGCCGGCCGCTGGGTCTGGTGGTGGTGGGCGGGCTGCTATTTTCGCAGTTGATGACCCTGTATCTGACGCCGGTGGTGTACACCTATCTGGCCAGCGTGCTGACCTGGTTCCGGACGCGCAAGGACGGCGCGGGGATGGAGCCTGAGTTAGGATTCGGCGATTGATGAACCTTTCCGAGCCATTTATCCAGCGTCCCATCGCCACCAGCTTGCTGATGGCCGCCATCGCTCTGTTTGGAACGGTGGCGTACCGCGCGCTGCCGGTGAGCGATCTGCCCAACGTCGATTTCCCCACTCTCCAGGTGACGGCGAGCCTGCCGGGGGCGAGTCCGGAGACCATGGCGTCGGCGGTGGCCACTCCGCTCGAAAACCAGTTCTCGACCATCGCCGGGTTGATCGCGATGACCTCGGTGAATTCGCTGGGCTCGGCGCAGATCACGCTGGAGTTCGACTTGAACCGGAGTCTGGACGGCGCGTCGGTGGATACGCAGGCGGCCATTACCCAAGCCTCCAAACTCCTGCCCAATAACATGCCCACTCCGCCGACCTTCACCAAGGTCAATCCGGCGGACCAGCCCATTATCTTCGTGGCGCTGACCTCCAGGATGGTGCCGCTGTACAAGCTCGACGAATACGCCGAGACGCGCCTGGCGCAGAGAATCTCGACCATCAGCGGAGTCGCGCAGGTGCAGGTGCTGGGGCAGCAGAAATACGCCGTGCACGTGCAGATGGATCCGCACGAGATGGCATCGCACCAGGTGGGCATCAACGAGGTGGAGACGGCGCTGCAAAACTGGAACGTGAACCTGCCCACCGGCCAGATCACCGGGCCGCAGCGGGCGTTCACGCTGCAAGCCAGCGGCCAGTTGATGACGGCCGACGAGTATAAGACGCTGATCGTGGCCTATCGCAACGGCAATCCGGTGCGGCTCAACGAGCTGGGCGTGATCACCGACAGCGTGGAGGACGACAAGACCGCGTCCTGGTATTACGACGGCGACAAGAACGGGGAGCGCGCCATCGTGCTGGGCATCCAGCGCCAGCCCGGCACCAACACGATTGAGGTGACCGACAACATCAAGAAGCTGCTGCCGAATTTCAAGGCGGAGCTGCCGCCGTCGGTGGACATGTCGATTCTGTACGACCGCTCCGACACCATCCGCGAATCCTACAACGACGTCGAATTCACCATGCTGCTGACACTGGGCCTGGTGATCACGGTCATCTTCGTGTTCCTGCGCAATGTTTCGGCGACGGTGATCCCCAGTCTGGCTCTGCCGTTTTCGATTATCGGAACGTTCTCGGTGATGTACCTGCTGCATTACAGCCTGGACAACCTGTCCATGATGGCGCTGATTCTATCGGTGGGTTTCGTGGTGGACGACGCCATCGTAATGCTCGAGAACATTTTCCGGCACATGGAGATGGGCAAGAAGCCGCTGACGGCTTCGCTGGTGGGCTCGCGCGAAATCGGGTTCACCATCGTGTCCATGACGCTGTCGCTGGCGGCTGTGTTCATTCCGGTGCTGTTCATGGCGGGCATCCTGGGACGCCTGTTCCGCGAATTCGCGGTGACCATCTGCGCGGCGATCCTGATTTCGGGTTTGGTTTCGGTGACGCTGACGCCCATGCTGTGCAGCCGGTTCCTGCGCGCGCCGGAGCATCACAAAAGGTCGTGGTTCTATCGCGTGACGGAGCGTTTCTTCGAAGGCATGCTGCACGTCTACGACAGCACGCTCAAAGTGGTGCTGCGGTTCCGCCTGACCACCATGGCCGCGGGGCTGGCGGTGCTGGCCGGGACGGTGTACATGTTCCTCAACATTCCCAAGGGCTTCATCCCCGACCAGGACACCGATCAGTTGTCGGTGATCACCGAAGCCGCCCAGGGGACCTCGTTCTACGAGATGGCCGAGTACCAGAAGATGGTGGCCGAGATCGTGCGCCAGGATCCCAATGTGGCGGCGCTGATGTCCACGGTGGGCGGCGCCGGAGCCTCGACGCTGGGCGGCCCGAATTACGGCGAGATGGTGGTGCGGCTGAAACCGCGCAGCCAGCGCAAGGAGCTGGTCAACGCGATCATCGACGAGCTGCGGCCCAAGCTGGCGGGCATTCCGGGCATGAAGGTGTACCTGCAAAATCCTCCCACCATTCAGATCGGCGGGCAGGTGACCAAGAGCTTATACCAGATCTCGCTGGTTTCGACCAACAAGCCGGAGTTGTACGCCGCCTCCGAGGCGCTCATGAAGGGGATGTCCGTAATTCCCGGCATTCAGGACCTGACCACCGATCTGGCCGTCACCAGTCCGCAGGTGCGGGTCAACATCGACCGCGACAAGGCCGCCTCGCTTCAGGTGAACGCCAACAATGTGGAGGGCGCCTTCTACGACGCGTTCGGGCCCAAGTGGGTGTCGACCATTTACGCCTCCATCAACGAGTACAAGGTGCTGCTGGAGCTGGAGCCGAAATTCCAGGCCGATCCGCACTCCCTGTCGCTGCTGTACTTCAAGTCCACCAGCGGCCAGTTGATTCCGTTGGAGACGCTGGCCACGATCACGCAGGAGGCGGGGCCGCAGTCGATCAACCATTTCGGGATGCTGCCCGCCGTCACGCTCTCGTACAATATCAAGCCGGGATTCTCGCTGGGCGACGTGGTGAATCAGGTGCATGCCGTCGCCGACCAGACCGTTCCCGAATCCGTCAGCTTTTCCTTCCAGGGCGCGGCCAAGGAGTTCACAAGCTCGCTGGGGAATCTGGCTCTTCTGCTGGTGGTGGCGATTCTGGTGGTGTACATCGTGCTGGGGATTTTGTACGAAAGCTACATTCACCCGGTGACGATTCTGTCGGGCCTGCCATCGGCCGGCTTCGGCGCGCTGATCACGCTGTACCTGTTCCACATGGATCTGAACATCTACGCCTTCGTGGGGCTGATCATGCTGATCGGCATCGTGGAGAAGAACGCCATCATGCAGATCGACTTCGCACTCGATGCCGAGCGCAACCAGGGCCTGCCGCCGCTCAAGGCCATCTACGAAGGCTGCCTGATCCGTTTCCGGCCGATCATGATGACCACCATGGCGGCTTTGCTGGGCGCGGTTCCCATCGCGCTGGGCTACGGCGCGGGCGGCGAAGCGCGGCAGCCGCTGGGTCTGGTAGTGGTGGGCGGCCTGATCTTCTCCCAGTTGGTCACGCTGTACCTGACCCCGGTGGTCTACACCTACATGGCGAGCCTGCAAGAGAAGCTCGGGCGCAAGAAGAGAAGGCCGGTTCCAGAGCAGACCCCGGTGCATACGCCGGCATAGGGCGGGAGAGATGCGCACGTGCTTTCTTCCGGCCCTGATGGCGTTTGCCCCAGCGTGTGCTCCGAGTGCTGGTCAATCTGGGGACTCCGGAGAGGGCGAACGCTGATTCCGGAGGGAACGCGAGCGGCATTCCGGCCGAAGGCGAACAGTTGTCGGAGCGTCGCGACTTCGATTGTGCAAGAAGTGTTCGGCGTCGTCAAGGGAAACCTGTCTGGAGCATAGCGGAGCAAGGGCGCCCCAAGCGGAGAAGGGGCGCGGGGAAAGGGGCGCAGCCCTTGCCCCCGCCTCAGCCCACAGTGACCCGGAGCGCGATCAGCGCAATGAAACGCCATGGCCGATCCAGCCCGCGTTCAAGCTGTGATAATGGATAGCGATGTACCGCCTTGCAGCCACCATCATTCTTTCGTCGGTGGCATTCGCACAGAACGCGCAGGAGCCGGAGATCGTCCGGGCGGCGAAGTCGCCGAACGATTTGGCGCGGTATATAAACTCACACGACGACATCGATTGGGAGCCACTTTGGCGGACTTTAGGTGTTGACGCGCCGTTGGGTTTGCCCTGTTCGAGGGACTGTGCCGCCGAGATCATCGTGTTCGAGAATCCGGAGCAGACGATTCTGATCGTGAATGCCTCCCTGCCGTTCGATGTTTACCTGCGATTTGAGAAGGGACCAGCAGGAGAGTGGCGAGTCTCCGGGAAGTATTATGCCAACGTTTGGGACGGAAATCCTCACCGCCACGGGATCGTCCGCGCCGGGAACACCCAATTCCTTCTCGTATCGACGCACGGTGCACATGGAAGCGATATCGATGAGGAAATGGAAGCCTGGTTCGATCTATCCCGCTCCAGCTTCCAGCCGGTGTTCTCTTACAGTCTTCGGGGAGGCGAGAACGCCCTGGGGGCGGGCATCAGCAGGGAGATCGAGGCGAATGCGCTCGCTAACTCTTCCACTGAAATAGAACTTCGCCTAAATATGTATCTCTCTTACTCCAGCGGAGGCCTTGGCCTCGGCCGCTTTGAGTTTATCGGCGTTTACACGCGGGCTACGGGGGGTGATTTTTCACTTCAGGAGGCGCATACCGGGTACCCCCCATCGCATATTTCGAATCAGGAATTCAATGATTTTGCCAAGATTGGGGGTGCCTCACAAGAGGAAGAAATCAAATACGCCCTGCCGAGGCTTAAAGAAGTCGCTGCCGGGAACGACGACGATGCGAAGATGTGGCTGAGGCATACTCTTGACCGCACAGACGACACGCCGGAGAAGCGGACGCTGTTGGAACTGCTTGCGAAGCCCTGACCGGGTTGACGATACGCCCAAGGGCGCGCCATTGCCCACGACTCGATAGCTATGCGTTCGGCGTGCCACGATTCTTACGCATCGAGTCGGCGCGCATCTGCGGCTAAACATGCTTTGTCCTCTAAGTAACAGCCCGCCAAACGGAGCGCGGCGGCATTGTTACTTGTCTGAAATGAGGGTGCCGCCGCACCCTTCGCGGGCTAGCTACTTTCCGACTTAAAATTCTGAAAGCTGTCTCAGACGGAGTTAGTGTTCCGGCAAATATTGTCCAGACGAGCGATCTTCGAGGGGGGAACGGAGTGAAAGACAGCGGGAAGGGGACAATGTAGGGTGCTGAGAGGGTCTAAGAGGGAACCGCACCACGGGGGCGTGCGTGCGCGGCTAGGTGGGTACCGATATGAATGACGTTGTCGGCGATCACCCCGAGTCCGACCCAACGCCGGATGCCGTCCGGTCCTTTATAGAGCGATCGCCGCAACCCATGCCGGCGTTTGAGCACACTGATGCGGCCTTCGCAGCCGGTGCGCCATTTCTGCAGCTTCTTGAACCAACGCTGCTTCTGCCGCTGCTTGCGGGCGGGGCTCTTGGTGTCATGGCTCGGAATCGATACGCGTTTCACCCCCATCTGTTGGGCCTTGGATTCGTTAGCGGCTGAAAAGAATCCGGGATCGGCAGCCACATGCTCCGGAGCGCGTCGGAACTGTTCGACATGTTGTTGTAGACATCCTTCCAGCAAGGTGGAGTCGGCCGGCCTCTGTTCGCACACTTGGTAATGCGTTACGATCTGGTTCTCCGCCTCTTGAATCAGGGTCAGTTTGCCGAACTCATTGGGCTTATTCGCCTTGCCCTTGCGGATCACCTCGGTGTGCGTTTCAAATACGCTGAGCAACTTGCCGTCGGCCTGGGTGTTGCCGCGGAGCACCCGCTCCCGGGTCTGGCGCAGCACCTGCTGCACTCGGGGAATCATTTCATCCAGTTGCCTCTTGGCTTTGTGCATGACGGAGAGATTGCCTCGCTTGACGCGTTTGGCAATCTCGCGCGAGAACTTTTTAGCTTGCCCGACAACCCGGCTGGTGATTTCCAATAGTTGGAGGTAGGCCTGCTTCATCTTCTGCCGGCCTTGCTCCGTCTTGTTGCGGCTGGCGCGAGCGATCGCCAGAACCTTCAACTTGGCAGACCGGCTTCGGTCCCGCATCTGCGTGCCGACCTTGCCCGCCACAGCGGAGACTTTCTTCATGATGCGCAGCAGGACGCGCACGCCGTCGCCCAGCAAAGTGCTGTCGGTCGGGTAGTGGATGTCGGTCTCCACCACGGTCGTATCGACCCGCATCTTACGACCCGTTGCGATCTTGTTTTCCTGTGCAATCTCTACCACACGCCGATGCAGTTTTTCGATTACCACCGGACCCAGTTGCCGCGCCAGGTTTCCCATCGTCCGGTCATCGGGAACCTTTTCGCCACCGACCCGGGTAAACTCGCGATAGACGAGATTGGCGCGTACCTCCCGCGACAGCGTTTCATAACTCCAGTCACGCACGTGCTTCAACAACAGCATGCGGAGCACGACTTCGGCCGGCGTCGCCTTGCGGCCACGTGTCTTACTCTTCTTGCAGCGTTTGGCTAACTCTTGCTGGATCAGCAGCAGCAGGGTGTCGTCTTCCAACGCTGTATCGGCATGTCGCATCCAGGGTTCCCAGAGATCTTCCACCGCCTCGGCGATGAAGCCATCGGCGAATTTCCGTTGCAGGCGGCGAGCGGCAATCACGGTTTGCGCTCCGGTTGTTTGAAATCCTCGCGGTCCAGGCGCAACAGGAATTGATTCAGCTCGCTGATGGCCTCCAGGGTCTGCTTGAAATCGCGATAGTGTAGGAGCGCCTTACGAACCTGCGTAACCTGCTCGGGACGAAGGCTCACCTGACGGGTCTTGCCGCCGGGATAGCCGACGGTGAGGACCCAGAGCGGATGGCCCTCGCCGCGAGCACACTTCGAACATCCGGAGGAGTGATGGACGGTGCGCTGGAGCAGAGAGCCGCGCAGGACCCCATTGGCGGAGGAGAGTTGAGCTGCCAATTTATCCCGTTTGCGAATGGCTTGCTCTCGTGTCATCGACACTGATGATACAACTTCCGACAAGACAAGTCAATACATTTTGCAAAATAAAATGTTCTAATGACCGACGATGGAACTTGGCCGGCTGGCCTCTCGTGGCAAAGGGGGAAGTTCGGTTTAACAACCAGCCACCCACAGCGCCCATGAAAACAGGGAGATCCCGTGGGGAATTTTAAGTGGGAAAGTAGCTAGTGGTGGATAAGAGCGGTCGGAGGATGGACGGCAAACTGTGGCGTAGCGTTGGAATCGACGGAGAATCGGTATCTTATTCCGGCGTGGATGCGCGAGCAGCCGCGATCATGGACCGGATGCTCGACGGGCTGTCTTTCGTCCCCAAGGCAAACGCGCGCTGAGCGCGCCGAGCGCTTCATCGCGCATATGCATTGCATATACTGGGTAAAGTGACGTGTTCGATTGGGATCGTGGCAATCTGCGCAAGATCCGGGCGCATCGTATACGGATTGAGGAGGCCGAACAGGCTCTCTTGAACGATCCAATCCTAATCTATGAGCAAGTCGCCGAAGGAGAGCCCCGTTTCGTCTATTACGGCGAGACCAATTCTGGCCGCCTCCTGGCGGTTATCGTCACGGAGCGAGGCGAGAAGATCCGGGTTGTGACTGCGTATGACTTGGATGCCGGCCAGAAGCGCGACTACCTGAACCGGCGATTGAAGGGAGAGAGGCGGAATGCCTAAGAAGACCGAAATGCCTGCGTTCAAGACGGAGAGCCAAGAAGCGGACTGGTGGGCTAGCGCTGAGGGGCGTGCCTTCTTGAAGAAGAAATCCAAGGAATCGCAGACAGGAGGAGTCGAGCCTGCCGGGTCGAGCTTGGTCGCCCGGTTGAAGCGAGACAGCACCCAGATCGCTCTTCGGCTGCCGGCGGCGGATCTTGAGCAAGCCCGCAAGATCGCGGAGCGCAAGGGCATCGGCTATCAGACGCTCCTAAAGATGCTCGTGCACGAAGGACTGGAACGCGAGGCTCGCCTTCGGTGAGTCTACTCAAGCGGCAGCGAACGGTCGAAGACCACATCCAGCGTGCTGCCCGCGCGAAGATCGACTTCCTTGCCGCGCGTGAGTAGAGTGGTCGCGACCCCAACCGCTCCGCCGACGGCGGAGCCGATGCCCGCGCCGCTCCAGCTCCGGGTCGCCAAGCCGCCGATGGCGCCTCCCGTTCCCGCGAGAATGGCGATGCGTCCGGCGTCCTGAAGCTTGGTCCCCGCTTGCTTGACCGCGCCTTCATTGCCTTCGACCTTCTGTCCGGTTTCGCCGGAGTCCACGGACTCCAGATGCGGGGCGATCTTGAAGGCCTGGCCGCTGGCGAAGGTCAACGTCTCCAGATGCAACGCGATTTCCGCCCGTCCCTTCACGCGCCCGCTGCGCTTGGATTCCGCCACCGTGCCTTGAACGTAGGTGCCTACGGGCACCAGGATGCGTCCGTCGGCGGCGATGGGGCTGGCGGTTTGCAGATACACCTGATCGCCGGCCTTGGCCGTGCGGGTGCTGACGGAGCTCACCATTCTCAGAAGAACGTGCGAGCCGGCGGGGATGTCGGCGGCGGACGCACCCAAAGCCGCGAACGCACCTAAAGATACAATGCGAAAAGCCAGCGGTTTCATACCTTGATCTTAGCGCTGTCTCGGCGTGATAGAATCCACCGGGAGGCGATATGAGGATTTTGGCGGCAGTGTTGGTGACGGGCGCAGCGTTTTTTGTCGCGGTGGCCTTGGGGCAGGGGCCGGCGCAATCCCCCGCGCCGTTTCTACGGGTCGGCAGCATGAGCCAGCTCATGGTGGATATCATCTACCCGACTTCCGATGCGGTGTTCTACATCGGCCGCGAGCCTCCCAAGAACGAAAAGGAATGGAACGATTTCCGCGGCCAGGCGCTGATGCTGGCCGAGTCCGGAAACCTGCTGATGATGGAGGGCCGCGCTCGCGACCAGGACCAGTGGATGAAGGACGCCAAGATGCTGGTGGACGTGGGCGCCGCGGCGTTCAAGGCCGCGCAGGCCAAGAACGTCGATGCGATTCTGGCGCTCAACGATCAGCTTTACGCGGCGTGCGTCACCTGCCACGAGCAGTATCGGCCGGGATACGGCAAACGCAAGTTGGGTCCGCCGCAATAGGTTCTGGTAGAAGTGTGCCGATCCGCAAAAAACCGGGACAGTCACCACTTTTCGCCAGACGGAGATACTGGGACCAAGGAAGTTACGGACGGCGAAAAATGGTGACTGTCCCGGCTTTTTGCTGGCGTTAGAACACGAAGCCCATCGCGACCTGGTACGCCCGCGGCTCGACGAAGTGGGTGCCGCTGAAGGTGGACAGGAAATTGTAGAGCGCCTCTTTATTGGTGATGTTGGTCACCGTGAGCTTCAGCGTGGTGCGGTAATGTTCCTTGCGGAATAGGTTGTCGTCTCCGATGCCTGCGTCGAGCAGGTTGCGCGGAGCGATGCGCGGCGGGTTGCGATCGTCGTTCTCGGTACCCGGCGCGGGGATCACCACTCGCGACGCGCCGTAGTTGGAGCCGGTGCATGAAGCGATGGGATGATTCAGGGCCGCCACCTGGCCACCGCAGTAGAAGCCGATGGCGGCCTGCTCATCGGCGGTGAGGGCCAGCACGTCGGCGAGAGTGCCCACGGCTCCCGCCACCATGCCGCTGTCGTAGCGCCAGGTGAAGGAGACCCACGGACCTCTCTTCTTGAACTGGTAGCGCAGGTTGGTGGTCTCCTCGAAGGCCTGATCGTGATCGATGCGGAAGACGCCGGTGTCCAGGGGCGAGTTGAAGATCAGTCCGCCCGATTCCGGCCCGAAGAAGCGCGCGCGAGTGTGGCCCAGGGTGGTGTACCACTGGAAGCCGTGGATGTTGATGGAGCTGATGCGAGCGCCCACGCCGTCGATCTTGGACTTGCGCCACTCGATGGGAAAGGTGATGGGCGTGTTGAACAGAGTATCGAAGTCGAAGGCGTTGTGGGTGTACTTCCAGAAGTAATCGGCGTCGATTACCACCCACCGTCCGATGGATTGCTCCAGACCGGCGTTGTATTGATCGCGCGTGCCGGCCGTCAGCGGCTGGCCGGCGAAGGCTCCAAAGACGTTGGTGGCGAGGCCTCCCTGGCCGGTGACGCTCGAAAGCAGCAGGTTCTCGTTGTACGGAGTCTCGAGAGTGTGTGAATAGGCGATGCGCAGCACCGTTCCGGTGGGCTTGATCAAATAGGAGAGCCCCAGGCGCGGTTCCACTCCGGTGGCCGTGCTCAGGCCGTCGTACTGGTCGATACGCAATCCTGCGTTCACGCTGAGATTCCCGAATTTGATCGAATCCTGGATGTAAAACGCGTACTCATTGATGTTCGCCTGCCCGTTGAATTTGAACAAAGAGCCGCCGAGCGCCAGATCGTAAGGCGCCAGGCCGGGAGTCACGGGGTAGTTGGGATCGGTGATGCCGAGCGAGAACTGCTCGTGCAGACGGGTCTGCATCAGTTGTGTGCCCACCTTGATGTTGTGGCGTCCGTGCACGTAGCTCAGGTCGCTCTTGACGCCCCAGTTAGTCAGCGTGCGGGCCTGGCTCAGCGTCGCGGGCGTGTCGTTGAACGGGTTCGCGCTGGGATAGTAGTTGACTTGGTCCATGCGGTCGAAAGGATCGATGGTCAGCACCATGCTGCCGTTGAAGGTGTGCTGATAGCCGGGCGCGACGTTGTAGGTGACCACTTTCTGCCGCTGATCCTGCATGGTTTGACCCGGCATGGTTTGACTGGAGAGGTCCTGATCGTAGGTGTCCGGAATCTGGAACCAGTTGCGCGCCGCGAACAGGTTCAGGTGAATGGCATCCTTGCCGGTGGGCTGATAGTCGAAGCGATCGAACAGGGTGCCGTTGTTGCCGATATCGTGGAGCGGCATGAACTCCGGCGTGTCCAGGAACCGGCCGGAGCGGAGCGCGTTGAACGCGACGAAATTCCCCCACTTGGCGCCGCCCAGCGCCAGGGTGGCTTCTTCCGAGTAGGTCCCGAACGATCCCCATTCCCCCAGGAGGCTGCCGCTGGGTTTCTGTCCCAGGCCGGATTTGGTGGTCGCGTTGACCACCAGGCTGGTCTTATCGCCGTACTCTGCCGGAGGCGCTCCGGTGATCAGCTCCATGGACTGAACCGCATCGAGAGGAATCTGGGTGGAGAAGTTCTTGCTCTGCTGGTCGCTGATGGGCTGACCGTCGATGGAAAAGCTGGTCTGGGCGTGGTCTCCAAGTGGGTGGAAGAAGCCGTTGGAATCGGCGGTGACGGCGCCGCTGGAGAGCATGATCGCGTCGCTCATCCCGCCTCCGGGCGTGGAGAGCGGCAGCTTGTCGAGCGACTCGGTGGAGACGTCGTTGTGGGCATAAGGAACGTTTTCCACCAACTCGCCGGCTTCGACGGTCACGACGGTTTTGCCCTCGCCCACGGCAAGCTGGATCTTCAGGCTGACGGGCACGGTGCCGCGAACGTCGGTGTCCTCATGGTGGACCTCGAAGCCGGGAGCGGTGACTTCAAGGTGATATGAATTAGGAGGGACGTTGGAGAGGCGGAAAGATCCGTCGTCGCCGGTGGTGACGGCCTGGCTGTAGCTGGTGACACGATTCGTGATGACGACGGCGGCGTGCGGGATGTTCGCGCCGGAGGGATCGGTAACGGTTCCCTGGATGGTGCCGCTGCCACCGATGGATTGAGCCGCTGCGCCCCCGGCAAGAGCACACACGAGTACCGCCGCGAGCGCGAGAAATCGCCTCATACCATTCAGTATCGGAAGGCCCGGAGGCGGCCGGTGAAGGGATTCCTGCGAACGGACCCTCAGGGGCTGTGAGCGGACCTTAAACGGGAATGAACGGGATGCCGCTATTTGCCGGTATAGCTGACGCGCCAGATGGTTTTGGAGCCGTCGTCGGTGACGTACAGTGCGCCATCGCGGCCTACCGCGACGCCCACGGGCCGTCCCCAGGGCTCGCCATCCGGCGTCAGGAAGGTCATGAAGTCTTCGAAGACTCCACTGGCGTGCCCTTTGTCGAGAGGCACGCGGACCACTTCATGCCCGGACGGGTGTTCCCGGTTCCAGGAACCGTGCTCGGCGGCAAACAGGTCGCCGCGATATTCCTGCGGAAATTGCGTGCCATCGTAGAAAGTCAAACCCAGCGAGGCGTTGTGCGGCTGCATGAGCACATCGGGGATCAGCACCTTATCCTTGAGTTCCGGGTGCGTGCCGTCGTGGCGGGGGTCCTGATGCGGGCCGATGTAGAACCAGGGCCAGCCATAGGAAGCGCCCGGCGTCACGTGGGTGATGTAATCCGGCACCAGGTTGTCGCCCAGCGCGTCGCGTTCGTTGACCGAGCACCAGACTTCGCCGGTCTCGGGATTCACTCCGAGTCCCACGGGGTTGCGGATGCCCGAAGCGTACACGCGCACGAATTTCCCCTCGGGAGTGTATTCGAGAATGTTGGCGCGATGGGTTTCGGAGGGGTGCGTATCGGGATCGTCCACGTTGCTGCCGGAGCCGACGGCAACCAGCATCGACTTGCCATCTTTCGAGAAAACGACGTCGCGTGTGGAATGACCTCCGGAAGGCAGCTCGGGGATGATCGTTTCGGCGGGCCCGGTGGCTTTCAGGTCGCCATTCTTATACGGGAAGCGGACCACGGAGGTCGTATTGCCCACGTAAACCCATTGAGGATTCGGTCCAAGCGGATAGAAGTTGATTCCGAATGCGCCCCTTTGGCCGGTCGCGAAGGTTTCGACATGCTCGGGCGTGCCGTCGGCTTTCCTGCCGCGGACAACCTTGATCTCTCCGGCGCTGGTCTCGGTGACAAAAAAGTCGCCGTTGGGAGCGATGCGAATCTGGCGCGGTTGCTTGAGATTGCCGAGGTACAACTCGACCTTGAATCCCGCGGGCGCCTGCGGCAGCGCGCCGGCCGGACGGGAGGCGAGCTTGGTGTTGCTGTTGGAGCTGGTCGCGTAGGGCTTCGGGAGATCGTTCGCGGTGATTTTCCGGAACATGCCGGGCTTCACGTCCTTGGCATCGACGAACGCCTTCGAGCCGGTGATGAGGTTTGCGATCTTTGCGCCGTCGCCCCGGAGCATGACGCCGAAAGCCAGCAGGAACGCTCCGCCGGCGATCCAATATTGCTTGTTCATGAGGCCTCCAACGCCTAGTCTACATCTTTGCTTTTTGCCACGGCGATCGCCTTCGCCATCAGAGAAGCAATGAAGTTCTGAAACCCGAGTTCCGCAGCCGGCCTGTCCGTTCGGGAGGTGTTCTCTTCAAGTGCAGCGTAACCGGTTTGAGGCACTCTCCCACATGATGATAATCCATCGGATTCCGATCACGGTACAATGTCGTCAGTGCTGCCACTCGTCGAGTGCTCGCCTGATACATCAGCCAAAGCACTTGGCGCGTTCTACACGGACACGCAGGTTGCGGAGTTTCTGGTCTGGTGGGCGGTCCGCGACGCGAAGGATGTTGTTATTGACCCAAGTTTTGGTGGCGGTGTATTCCTGCGCGCTGCCTGCCAGCTTCTGGAATCGCTCGGTGGGACACCGCGCGATCAGGTCTTCGGCGTAGAGCTCGACGAACGTGTCCATCAAGAGATCACAAATAAGCTGCGCCAGGAATTCGGTATTTCGCCGCGACACCTCACGTGCAATGACTTTTTCGCACTCGACCAACCGACGAGTACACCTGTGGACGTGGTGGTCGGCAACCCACCCTTCATCCGATACCAACGCTTCAACGGCGCGACCCGAGAACGCGCGCTACGCAAGGCTGCGCGAGCGGGGGTCACCCTCAGCGCTCTAACGAGTTCTTGGCTCCCGTTCGTCATCCACAGCACGAGCCAACTCAAACCCGGCGGGCGACTCGCCATGGTGCTTCCCTTTGAGCTGACTCATGCCGCCTATGCGCGAACTGGGCTCGATTTCCTCATGCGGTCTTTCGGGAAGGTGAGCTTGCTGACGTTTCGTCAAAAACTCTTCCCGAATCTCAGCGAAGATACACTCCTCCTTCTTGCGGACGACAAAGGGGGCAAAGCGGCGTCGTGGCGCTGGCGCGACTTGGCGCACGCGGGGGACCTCGCGGATCTCATCAGAACGGAAGCGCGCGATCTCTACCGGTGCCGCGGTCTTGATGCAGAGCTTCTCGCGTCGGGACAAGACCGCCTGATCGACCATTACATTCCCCGCAAGGCACGCGAACTTTATCGTGAACTGACGCGATCGCGACGGACCGTCCGCCTTGGGGAGCTCGCCGACGTTGGGATCGGGTACGTCACCGGCGCGAACAACTTTTTTCACCTCTCTCCGGCGGCAGCCCGGCAATGGCGGATTCCCGAGCAATTCTTGCGTGCGGCCGTGCGACGGGGACGATCACTACGAGGACTGTTCTTCACGAAACAGGATTGGGAGGAGGCAACAGCCGCGGGGGAATCATCCTACCTGCTTCACATCAAACCAAAGGATGACTTACCGACGAGCATCCGGCGCTACCTCACGACTGGGGAGAGCATCCGGTCCGGGTTTAAGGTCCGCACGCGCAATCCGTGGTACAGCGTCCCGCACGTGTACCAACCCGACGCATTCCTCTCGTACATGAGTGGAATCACTCCACGCCTCGTCGCGAACGATGCTGGTGTGGTCGCACCGAATAGCTTGCACATCCTCCGGCTCCACGCTGGCATAAGCCTACACGAGCGAGCGCTTGCAACGCTGTGGCAGACCAGCCTTACACGACTGAGCGTCGAGCTGGAGGGGCATTCCCTCGGCGGCGGCATGCTCAAGCTCGAGCCGACCGAAGCGGAACACGTCATGCTCCCGTGGCCCGCGCGGCAGCACGGCCTACTTGATACTGCGGCGGAACTCGACGCCTTGGCCCGCTCGAAGGGAGATGCAGCGGCCCTGCGGGAAGCGGATTCGAGCATCCTTCGTCAACGACTCAATCTGACAAGAACCGAGGTCAACCTACTCCACACCGCAGCGACGCTCCTCCAGCAGCGTCGGCTCGCCCGCGCGTAGCCGCTAAAGAACGCGCTAGAATCCGAAGGATGCCGGAAGCCTCAATTCGGACCCTCCAAGACGGCTTACAGGAGCTTTGCGGGACAGCGAAGACGCAATCCGGCGGGCACATCAAGCCTATCCACACCCATTGCAGCGCGCGGCTTGTCATCGAAGGCGGCTTTCCGCCTGAGTGGCTTCTTCCCCGGCCGCCGCTCGCTTCACGACCGCAAACGAATAAAGAATACCGGCTCGAACAGAGCCCAAGCGCAGAGGATGACGCTGAACATTCTGTCCTGAGCGGCATCAAGCACAAGAACATCGACGTTACAGCCATTGTGCCCGGTGTCGGACCTGCGCTCGGCATCTCCGCCAAAAGCACTGGGAACGCGTTCCGCAATCTCACGAACCGCATGGAGGAGGCACTCGGGGACTGTGCCAACATTCACATGATGTACCCCGGATTCGTCTTCGGCGTCCTGCACTTCATCAAATACGCGGGGCCGGGCGACGCCCCGCCAGCGGATCAGTCGTTCGGCAAAGATGGCCGGCCGCTCGATAAAATCACGCGATACTACGACGTACTTGTCTCTCTTGCTGGCAGGACCATGATCACCGATCCGGCCATGCGCTACGAAAGTGTTGGACTGGTCGTCTATCGTTGCAGCGGAGGACGGGCGGAAATCTGGCATAATTATCCGTCCCAAGACAGCCCAGTGCACTACGCCACGTTCTTCGACCGGCTGTATAGAATTTACGACCGCCGATTCGCATACCCAGACTCCTCAGGCAAGAGCTACCGGAAGACTTGGATACGTAAGGGTCCCTCGCCTTCGTCCACGTTCGACGAGGTCACCAAATTCCCTTGGAAACTAAGGCTGGAGGCATCGGAAGACGAATAGCCACGCACAAGCGGCAAAGGCCCAAATGGAATCGTCCGTCGAAGCGCTGGGCGTTACTCTTGTTACTCGATCTGCTGCATGATCCGCGTCACTTCTCCCGGGTACGCGGGCAGCGGATTGTAGACGAAGAGTTTCTCTTGAAGCGTCTTGCCTTTATAGTAAGGGTGTTCGGCGAGCCGATGCGCCATGAACTCGATGCCGTCTTCAACCGACGGAAAGCCTTCTAGCCCGTTATGGAATCCCCACCAATTGTTTTCTACTTGCTCGACACCGCAACGTGTTTCACGAACGGAGATGGCAGGAAGCAGGCGGTAGTCCAGTTGATTGTCGTCGGCGGCGCGCAGATAGTCGGAAACGTGATAGGGCGTGGGGCAGCGATAAATGTGGAAGAAACGCTCCAGGCGGCTGGCTCGGGGATCAGGCTCGGGAATTGCGACGCGGATGGTCAGCGCCGGTGGCATATCGGCGGTCGAGCTCGCGCACAGAGCCAGGCATGCGGCGGCTGCGGCCCAAGAGTAGTGCCATGGTCTGAAGCGGGGAGCTCTCAGCCGGATTCTGATAACGACAACCACCACTGTGCCTTCGACCGGGAATCACGGTAACTTTAGGTCCCGTAGCAGTAGAATAATAGCTGCAAGTTTGCGACGCAACTGGCGCTGAGGGAGAACCAAGCATGGGGTTTTCAAGACGGCACTTCGGAAGGATGGCTGCCTTGGTTTTGCCGGCATCCTTATGGGCGCAAGGCGGGGGGCGCAGGCCGATCGCCAAGCCCAACTCCCGATTCGCGGGCGTCCAGATCGGAGTCATCAGCTATAGCTTCAACAGCATTCCGGCCATGGACTTGATTCCCACCATCGCCAAGCTGGGGATCAATGAGGTTGAGTTGATGTCGAACCACGCGGAGGCGCTGGTGGGAGCGCCGGCGGCTCCTCCGCGAGCGGCTGCGGCGCCGGGAGGTGGTGGACGCGGCGGAGCAGGCGGAGGACGGGCCGGAGCGCCGCCGCAAGCTCCGGCGATCGCCTACTATTCGGGCGATGCTTGTGCGGGCCGTGCAGCTCCGCCAGCGGCTCCCGCAAGCGCAGGACGCGGTCCTGCGCCACTTGCACCGGAGCAGCAGGCCGCGCAGGACAAATTTCGCCAGGATCAGGCGCAATGGCGCACCTCGGAAGCAACCATGAACAAGTATCGCGATCTGCGCAAGCAGTTCGACGACGCGGGCGTCAACCTCGGCATCCTGTGCTACAACATGAACGGCAACATCGCCGACGAGGAGATCGACTACGCTTTCCGCATGGCGCAGGCCCTGGGCGCCAGGAGCATTTCCTCGAGCTCGACCGTGACCATCGCCAAGCGCGTCGCCGCCTTTGCCGAACGTTACAAGATGACCTGGGCCGGGCACGGCCACGACGACGTCTGCGATCCGGAGCAATTCGCCAAACCGGAGACCTTCGAGAAGATCATGTCCTTCAGCCCATATATCGGCGTGAATCTGGACATCGGTCACTTCACCGCCGGCGGCTACGACGCAGTCGCGTTCATCCGGCGTCATCACGACCGCATTACCAATCTGCACCTGAAGGACAGGTTCAAGAATCCGCAGAGCGGCGGAAAAGGCGCCAACGTGCGCTGGGGCGATGGCGAGACTCCCATCCGCGAGGTGCTGCAACTGCTGCGGCGGGAGCAGTATGCTTTCCCGGCCAACATCGAGTACGAATACCAGGGCACCGACGCCGTGATCGAGGTGGCCAAGTGTCTGCAATTCGCAAAGGATATTTTGGTCGGATGAGGCACGCGTCGAAGGTTTTTTTCGGAATCGCCGCGGGAATGCTGATCGCGAGCCTGGCGCACGTCGCGGCTCAAGCGCCGGCGCCTGCTTCAGCCCCAGGTGGTCGCGGAGCCAATAAGCAGGTCGCGGCTCCGGCCCGAGGCGGCGGTGGTGGTGGCGCGTATCCTGCGAGGCCTCCCGCCGATCCCGCGGTGGTGGCTCGCGGCAAGGCGATCTATGACATCAATTGCGCTCTGTGCCACGGCGAGGACGCTCGCGGCGGCGACAATGGGCCGAACCTTATTCGCGGTGAGGTGGTCATGAACGACCAGAAGGGCGAACGGATCGGCCCCGTGTTGCAAACCGGCCGCGCGGCGGAGGGGATGCCGAAATTCGATTTCACGGCCGCGCAAGTTTCCGACATTTCGGCATTTCTGCACAGCTTTCGCGTGGGCGGCTACGACATTTCTAGAAATCGCCCGCCCAGCATCGTGGTCGGGGATGCGAAGGCAGGCGAGGCGTATTTCAACGGCAAGTGTGGGTCCTGCCATTCGGCGACGGGGGATCTGAAAGGCATCGCCACGAGAATCGCGGATGCCCGGACGCTCCAGCAACGATGGCTGATGCCGGCGGGCGGCGGTCGCGGAGGCGGGCAGGCAACGCCAACCACGGTCACGGTGACGCTGCCTTCTAGCCAAAACGCTTCGGGCGATAAGGTGGAGGGCCGGCTGGGCCGTATTGACGATTTCACGGTGACGCTGTACGACACCGAGGGAGGCTCACACACCATCAAGCGGGACGGCGACGTTCCCAAGGTGGAGATCCACGATCCGCTCGAACCACACAAGGAAATGTTGAAGGTGTACACCGACAAAGACATTCACGACGTGACTGCGTACATGGTGACTTTGAAATGACCAGGCTTCTTTCTTCGCTTCTACTGACTGCAAGCATCGCAGGGGCGCAGATGTTGGACCCCGCGCTGCTGACGAAGCCGCTGGGAGACTCGTGGCCGACTTACTCGGGCGATTATTCCGGCAAGCGCTACAGCACGCTGACGCAGCTCAACCAATCCAACGTGAAGAATTTGACGCTGGGGTGGGTAAGCCGCGTAACCTCCGGTGCGGGCGGCGGACGCGGCGGAGGGCAGACCATCATCGGCGGCGAGGGCACGGGCGATCTGGCCGCCGGCGGGGGCACCAGCATCAAGGCTTCGATCCTCCAGGTCAATGGAGTTCTGTATGTTTCGACGCCGGACAACGCCTGGGCGGTCGACGCGCGCGACGGCCGCGAGCTGTGGCATTACTTCTGGAGGACCAGGGGCGGCACGCACATCGGCAATCGCGGGCTGGGGATGTACGGAAACTGGCTGTTCATGGAGACGCCGGACGATTATCTGGTCTCGCTCGACGCGCGAACCGGCAAGGAGCGCTGGCACAAGGTCATCGCCAGCTTTGAGCAGCAGTATTTTTCAACGCCGGCTCCCATCGTGATCGGCAATCATGTGCTGGTGGGCACCGGCGACGATCTGGATGAGCCGGGCGTGCTGCAAGCCTTCGATCCCGAAACCGGCAACGTGCAGTGGAAATATTATTCGACGCCCATGAAGGCGGGCGACCCGGGCTTGAACACCTGGGCCAACCTGGACGCGGCCCGGCACGGCGGCGGCCAGATGTGGGTTCCCGGATCGTACGATCCGGAAACGCATCTCTACATTATCGGCACCGGCAATCCGACGCCGGCATATACGTCGCAGACTCGCGGCGAAGGCGACAATCTGTACACCTGCTCCATCGTGGCGATCAACGTGGATACCGGCAAGATGGCCTGGTATTATCAGACCTCGCCGCACGACACCCACGATTGGGATAGCGCGCAAACTCCCGTGCTGGTGGATGGCGAGTTCGACGGCAGGCCGCGGAAGATGGTGCTGACGGCCAGCCGCAACGGTTACTACTTCACGCTCGATCGCCTGACGGGGGAGCATCTGGTGACTTCGAAGTACTCGGACTCGGCGAACTGGGCGAAGGGCTTGAACGACAAGGGCCAGCCGGTCCGCGATCCCAAGAAGGATTTCGATATCGGAGGCTCGCTGGTGTCGCCGGCTAACGGAGGCATCACCAATTGGCCGCCGCCCGCGTACAGCCCCGACACCGGCCTGTTCTACGTTCCGCAAAACGACAGCTACGCGATTTACTATCTGACCGAGACTGATCCAAGAGGCGCGATGGGGCTGGGCGGCAAAGAAGAGCAGAGCGTCGGATCGACGGGCGGCTATCTGACGGCCATCGACTACAAGACCGGCAAGATCGCCTGGCGGCATAAGTATCCGGGTACCGGCGGCGGAGGCTCAAGCGGGTTGCTGACCACCGCGGGCAAGCTCCTTTTCGGCGGCGATCTGGGAGGCAACATCGTGGCCTACGATCCTGCCGACGGCAAGATCCTGTGGCACTCGCATATCGGGCAGGTGTCCAACGCGCCGGAGACGTATATGCTCGACGGACGCCAATATTTGCTGGTAGCCGCGGGCGACGCGCTGTTCTCGTTCATGCTGTATTAGGGCGGGCGTCGCCAGCCTGGACACGCTTTGAACTCTGGCGGCCAAATAGCACCATGACCGGATCTACGAACGCGTAAAGCTTTCAGAAAGACCGGTGCGGACCGCCGACGCTTGCCTATACCGGCGCCCTGCGGGACGGCAAGCGAGGGGCATATGAACGTGTCGGCCGTGGCCGCCCCGTGCGCGAGGACGGGAAAAACAGAGCCTCCGGGAATCCTCCACCACCGGACACGACGCCAGCAAAGCTATCCATCGTCCAGAATTCGAAGTACCGCTTCCTTCGCGAAGCGGGCGATTGCGATCGCCTTGACTTCATCGCCCGGAAGCATTTCGGTGGCATCGCCGGGATATCGGATATCGACACTGAATGGGCCCAGCCATTTTGCGCCGCTCAAGGCGTTCGCCGCCTCGGGATTCGCACTGCCCACAAGCACCAGCAACCGGTCGATCTCGTGAGTCTTGGGGAATTCGATCTGGTAGAAGGTCAGGAGGACCTTTAGATACTTCTCGACGGTCTGCTGGCAATGGAAGCCGACGATTTCGCGAAGGCGGGGGCTGCTTGCCACTCTTGGCGCCAGTTGTTCGGCGGCTTCGAGATCGGCTTCGGCCTTCTCGATCCACTCGCTCAGTAGGGACTCGAGGTCCGGATCAAGCGGCTTCATAGATGACGCGTCCGTACTTATTAGCCGGGTACGCAATGCCACCGATAAGGCGCTTCGTTCGTTCGAATCGTTCCGTCCGCATCACGAGGACGTCCACTGGGTATCCGATATCTCCCAAGGCATCGCGGATCTCCACTCGCCTCTCGTGAGTGTTCGCCGGCGCCGGTTCAACCACCAGCAGGTCGATGTCACTGTCCTTGGTCATTTGCCCGGTGGCAGCGGAACCAAACAGAATGATCCTATCCGGGCGGGCCACGGAGAGGACTCGGCGCACAATCTCATTCAGTAATGTTTCGTCGACGCCCATCCGGTTTCATGATACGCGATATCACGCCCAGGGTTAACACTGGGACTCCAGGAAAACCGGTGCTGGTACGCGAGACTCCATTGAAGCAATAGCCGCTCCAAACGTTTGCCATCCGGCACATGGTTTTCGGGGCGGGCGCGTCGCAACAGCCCTGCCTCGGTAAACCTTAAAATAGTAAGGTAGCTGGAAGATCCTGCCATGGATACACTGACTCCCGCCGAGCGCAGCAAACGGATGAGTCTGGTCCGGGGGAAAGACACCAAGCCCGAGATGCTGGTCAGGCGGCTTGTTCACGGAATGGGGTTCCGCTACCGCCTGCACGCCCGCGATCTGCCCGGAAAACCGGATCTGGTGGAACGTGTAAGAATACGTTTTGGAGACACAATGCCGCGCATCGAACTTTCAGCGGGCGCAGCCGGCTTGGCCTCCGGTAGCGGCCATCGTGCGGTCGCCGAGCGGAACAGACACGGCTGCGACGCGCAATGGGGCCGGGCTCGATGATCGAAGCATTGGTCGTCGGACATCTTTATTCAAACGATGAGATCTTCAATTCTCTCAAGGTGTCCAATGCTGGCGGCATCCGCGTCTCGCTGCAGGGCAACGCAGTTCTAAGGGCAGTTGTTATGACCTCCGTTCAAGGCATCCACGGCGCGGGGGAGAATCCTTACCATGACAGGCTTGAGGTCGGTGTTTTGACATATACGGCGGCGGGAAGGCTTGGGCAGCAGACGCTTGCCGGCGTAAATAATCGGTTGATTGAGCAAAAGAAGTTCAATTTCCCGATACACGGGTTTGTTCTGATCGCAAGCAGGAGGGACCGGTCCGTCGGGCCGAAGCGCTGGAAGTATCTGGGCCTGCTCGAATACGTTCGTCACTATCCGGACACTCAACTCGATGCGGATGGAAAGGTTCGCAAGGTCTGGCTCTTCGAATTCGCGATTCACGGCCCGGAGATCGTACCGCTCTCGATCGACGCTGCGATTTCTAGCCGAATACTCGCCGCGTCGAAGCTCCGTGCTTCTACCGATTCTGATGACGATGAAATCGTCGATGGAAACGGCGATAGAGAAACTGAAAATATCGAAAGGATCGAGCGCGTTCGGGGCAGGCTGTTGGCGCTAGAGCCGCAGAACTTCGAGCTGTTCATCAAAGACCTGCTCCTCCATTGTGGGTTTTCTGACGTCTGCGTTACGAGATTCAGCGCCGACGGCGGCGTTGACGTGAACGCCAGAGCCGGTAGCCGGATGTGGGTATTCGAAAGCACGTTAGTCCAGGTGCAGGCGAAGCGTTGGCTGCATTCGGTCGGGCGCAAAGAAGTCGCCGAGCTGCGTGGAAGCCTGCAGCCATTCGCCAGGGGCGCTGTCGTCACAACTAGCCACTTTTCGAAGGCAGCCATCCGTGAGGCGAGCGAGGTAGGCAAGAATCCGATTGCCCTTGTCGACGGCTTTCGGCTGTCCCAAGTTGTCCTTGACGAGGATTTTCGGTTAACGGTGTGATGTGTCCTTAAACCTTTTCAGGCGGCATTCTCAATCGAAATCGTCAGCCGCTTGCCCACCGCGCGGAGTATCCTGGACACCGCAGCAAAGCAAGTTCTGTCCGTGTGATTTGTACGTAGGGGACGACGGGAGGATCTATCTATCATGAACCGCAAAAAGAAGTACACCGTAATCGGCCTGTATGACGATACCGGCGAAGTTCTGACCCTTGTGCAATGGGCCATGGACGAACAGGACGCCGTCAGAATAACCGCCCGAGAGGTATCACGGGGCTTCATCGGACCGGACGACACCGTGCAGATTCTATGCGCGATTCGCGGCGATCATACGACGGTAACGGCGCGCGAAGATTCCGGCAAGGCGGCATCTGTGGCGAACCTGTTGGACTCGGAGGTTACCACATGACCTATCGTACGACCTACAGGAAAACGGGTGTCTCGCCATCCGTGCCAACACGGACCGCGCCAGACTCAAGCGGATACGCACGAGGAATCAAGCTCGCGGTACCCCGGAGTGCACGATGACGGCCGACGCCCGGCACCTTGCTGCCAAAGCCGCTCTCGTTCCATTCCGGCTGATAGTGAGTGATCAGCGCAAATTCGGCTGCAAACACCCACCACTCACTGGCAAACATGAGATAGCGGCACTTGATGTGCTCGAGCGGGATGTTGCGCCTTCCGCTGATCTTGGCTGCGTGTTCTGAAAGACGAGCGCGTAGGGTCCGCTTACTCTTGGTGGTGCCCTTCGATGCTTTGCCTATATAAACGAGCCGGCCCTTGAAGTACAGGGCGTAGATTCCGCTGGCCTCCGGTCCCGCGCCTCTTGTCAATGGGAGGAACGGGCTGCTTTCCAGCTTTTCAACGACTTGGGTGCGAATGCCGCGATCCAGGTCGAAATCGAAATAGCGTTCGTCAGGCACTCAGGCCGCGATGGTATCACACTAAGGGAGTACTATGTTCGGAAGGGAATCAGCCTTGCCTTCGCGCGAAGCCGGCCAGTACACGGTGTTCACAACGTTCCGATAACGCTCGAAACGGGACGTGGTCGAAACAACGATGTCCATAGGACCCGCGAAGCCGGCGAGGGACGCGTAGAGTTCCGCCGCACGCTTGTTTGGATCGGCGACCTCTGAAAACAACACCAACAGGTCGATGTCGCTATCGAGACCCGCGTCACCCCGTGAGCGAGAGCCGTAAAGTATGATCTTGTCCGGGGAGAACCGTTCCGCGATTCGACGGACCAGATCGTCCAGAACTTCCGGGCTTTCGGCAACTTTGCTCACGGTATTCATGATAACGCGCAGCGCCCACCAACTTGGCCGACGCAAGATCCTGTGGCACTCGCATATCGGGCTGTTGGCATGGCCCTGTTGGCGGGGCTTGACGCGCGGCTCCGTGCATGTTAGGTTCCTCACGTGAGAAACTGTTTTCCGGGTCTGATGATTTTTCTGTCCTTGGCGGCCGTGCCGGCGCCGGGGCAAGGAGAAGCCGAGGCGGCCTCGCTCCGCGCCGCCAAGCCGCAGCCGGGTCCCGCGCCCAGCCTGGCCGACGGGAAACCCGATTTTTCCGGCGTCTGGAGCCCCGAGCACAACTTCATTTACGACATCTCGGTATCGCTCAAGAAAGGCGAGACGCTGCCGTTGCAGCCCTGGGCCGCGGATCTGACCAAGACCCGCATGTCTAAGGACGACCCGGAGGCCAACTGCCTGCCCACGGGAGTGCCTCGCCAGAACCCGTATCCCTGGAGAATCGTCCAGACGCCGACCCACATCTTCTTCCTCTTCGAGGGCAATATCCACAGCTACCGGCAAATCTTCATGGACGGACGCAAGCATCCCGCCGATCCCGATCCTACCTGGTACGGCAATTCGATCGGCCACTTTGAGGACGACACCCTGGTGATCGATTCCGTCGGATTCAACGACAAATTCTGGTTCGACTTCGCCGGCCATCCTCACACGGAACAATTGCACGTGGTCGAGCGCTTCCGGCGGCCCGATCTGGGCCACTTGGAGTATGAAGCCACCATCACCGATCCGGGCGCTTACACCAAACCCTTCACGATGTATGGACACTCCACCATGGAGACCGGCGTCGATTTGCAGGAATACATCTGCAATGAGAATAACCAGGACGTGCCGCACATCGTCGGCAAGGATAACCGCAAGTAGGTCCGACGAAACTGGCGTCGGAGACGCAATGACAGAGACGCTTTCCATACGAATCGATTCGGAGACGAAGATGCGCCTGGACGCACTTTCCAAGCGCTCAAAACGCTCGAAATCGTTCCTCGCCGCGGAGCTCGATTCGGGTGAGGTGGTCAGCCATGAAAAGTTGTCGAAATGGCTGAAATCGTGGGGCCGGGTGGGCGAGACAAAAGCTCCACGATGAAGGTGGTCTGGTCCCGCCGGGCGATTCGCCACCTGGTTTCCCTGGTCGTGAGCCGCATTCTCAACGCCGTCGAACTGCTCGATACTCATCTCGGGTCCGGCGCGACCGCCTGGATCTCATTTCTATTTTCCACGGCCGTCAGGAGTGGCCCGCCAAGCGATAAATCCCCCTTGACGGCATAGTTATTACGCGATATGATATTACGTACGACGTAATATATCATGTCCGATCCAAGCCTTCTTGTTCTCTCCAGCCTCGCCGACGGCGATAAGCACGGCTACGCCATGATGGAAGACATCGAGCGCTTCTCCGGGCTGCGGCTCGGCCCCGGTACCCTGTACGGCGCGATCACGCGCCTGGAGCAGCGCGGCTGGATTCGTCCTGTCCCCTCCGATGACCGGCGTCAGCCCTACACGCTCACCTCCGCCGGCCGGGCTTATCTCAAAGACCAGTTGGAGAATCTGGAGCGCGTGGTCAAGGCCGGATTGAGGAGGCTGCGCCACGTATGAGCCGGCTAATCCATTTTCTCGCCCGGCTGTACCCGCGTTCGTGGCGGGAGCGCTATGGCGCGGAGTACGCCGCGCTTCTCGAGGACGTGCGCCCGAACGGGCGGACCGCCGCCAACGTTCTTACAGGAGCAATCGCCATGCAGATTCGAACCTGGAAATCTCGGGGCATTCTCGCCGCTTCAGTATTCTTCGGCGCTGCGGTCATCTCCGGCCTCTTCGTGGCGATGCCGAATTCGTACGTCTCGAAAGCTGTGCTGAAGGTCGGGAGCCAGGCGGGCGGGCACGAAGCGATTGATGCCATCAACGCTCTGGCGATCAGCGTGGAGAGCCGTTCAGGGCTCGCACAGGTGATCACAACATATGGCCTGTATCAGCGCGAGCGTTCCAGGATGCCGTTGGAGGATGTGCTCCAGGAGATGAGGAAGCACATCCGCATCACGCCCGTAGACTCGAATGCGGCCATTGCGATCGAATTCGACTACAGCGATCCCCACATGGCGCAAAAGGTGACGCAAGACTTGGTCACGCGATTCATTGATGAGAACTTCCAAGAGGCCGTCCGGAAACCGAGCGGTGTCAACCTCCAGGTCCTCGATGCCGCCAGCTTGCCGCAATCTCCGATCTACCCCAATAAACCGTTGATCATCGGCGTGGGCATCGCCGGCTTTCTCCTGATGTGGGGCGCGCTTTCCCTCATGCGCAGGGCTTCCATCCGCCGCCACGAACGAGCCGGCTCCGGCGAAGTGCATCCTCGAACCTGGACTGACTGGAGAATTCTCACTGCCTCGGCGCTGGCCAGCGTGGCTGTGATTGTGGGCGGCTTCTTCGCGATCCCGAAGGTCTACAGCTCCGCCGCTGTCATCAGGGTCAGGGGCCAGTCGGACCCCCAACAAACGATCGACACCATCAACACGATTGCGCGGAACGTGGAAGGCCGCGCCAAGCTCACGGAGATCATCACAGTTTACGGCCTGTATCAGAATGAGCGTTCCAAGATGACCTTGGAGCAGGTGATCCAGCAAATGCTCAAGCGCATCACGGTCACGCCGATGGGCGCTAATCCCGCGGCCATTCGCATCGGCTTCGATTACAATGATCGCCACGTCGCTCAGCGGGTGACCGCGGATCTGGCATCACGATTCCTGAACGAAAGCCAGCATTCGCAGGGCGTCAGTCTCCAGATGCTCGATCTCGCCAGCATACCGGAGTATCCGATCCAACCCACCAACCTCACGCTCATCGGCCTCGGCCTCGCCTGTTTCCTTCTGATGTGGGGCGCGCTTTCGGCTTGGCGCGGGTTCTCCGTCCGCCGCCACGCACAAACCGTCTGACATCCAGCCTTCGCGATATAGTGGAAATAAATGCGGGTGTTGCTTGCTCTCGCTATCTTCCTAGCCGCCTCAGCCGCGCCCCTACCCGCCCAACCCAATCCCTGCTCCGGCACGCCCACATGGTCGGCTTGCGATTGGACCTTCGACCTCGCGCCGTCCGAAAATCCCGACACCTTCGAGCTGCGCGGCGAGTTCCGCTCGCCTCACAACCGCACCATTCTGCTGCACGCCTTTCGCGACAGCGGCCGCCGCTTCGTCATCCGCTTCGCTCCCACTGAGGATGGCGATTGGAATTACCGTCTCACCAGCAATCTTTCGCGCCTGGAAGGGCAAACCGGGCGATTCAACGCCGCGAACTCCGCTTCGCCCGGATTCGTGAAGACTGCCAATGTCCATCACTTCGCCACCGGCAACGGCAAGCCGCACTTGTGGATGGCTTCCGCTCTCGACGATTTCCTCACTCTCCCGCGCGATGAATTCGACCACGCCGTGGCCGCGCGCGCCGCCGAAAAATTCACTCACCTTCGCGTGACCCTCGCCGCGAATGCGGATCTTGACGAAGCCGCGGAGCGCGTCCGCACCATCAACGCGCACGGGCTGGTCGCCGATCTGGCGCTGGCCTCGATTCCGGAAAACGCGCAGGCGCGCCGCAAATACGTCTCCGAGATCGCCTCGCGCTTCGCCGCGTTCAACATCACCTGGATGGGATTTCCGGCGTTTGAAAAAGTTTCCGATGGCCGCGCCATCCTCAAGGATGCCGGCGAGATCCTCAAGCAATTCGATCCCTACGATCACCCTCGAACTTCTTTGGCCGAAACCACGTCCGGTGCGCTCGGCTACGACCCCTGGACCAGCATGCTCAGCTATGGAACCTCCGATCCAAACGTGGGGGCGGTGGAGCACCAACTCTACGGCGACCCGGCCATCAACACCGGCATCCATTCCGAGCGCGACCTGTGGAACGCCACCATGAACGGCCAATATCCCGCCTCCGGCTCCGGCGCCTACATGACCGCCTGGTTCAATTTCATGTCCGGCAACCGCTACTGGGAGCTGGAGCCGTATTTCGACGTCGACGGCGGACGAGCCATCGCGCTTGAAGACGTCGAATACATCGTCTACGTGGAGAAGCCCGGACCGGTAGAGGTCAGCGTCGCCAATCACAGCTACGACGTGGCCTGGATCAATCCCGCCACAGGCGAGCGCGTCAAGGCCAAGAGCTATCGCGGCGAGCACTTCACCGGCGAGCCTCCCGACAAGTCCCACGGCTGGGTGCTGCACATCTCGCGCGAGGGCGAAAAGCAGAGCCGCCTCAAATCCTACGACTTCGATTCCCGCGACCAACCCATCCAGCTTCAACAAGTCCAGCTCGATCCGGAGAAAACTCCCTATGCGGTCGCCGCGCCCGCCGAGTCCGAGATCAGCGTCTCCCATCCGGCGCGCTTCTCTCTAAACGTCACGCGCGGCTCGCGGGCGACACGAACGCTCTTGATCGAATGGGCCGGCGAGGTGACCGCCGACGGCCAGGGGTATCGCGTGATCGGCTCCGGCCGCGAAGGAACCTTCCAGATCCCGGCGTCCATGGCGCGAGACCTCTCCCCCAGCATGTTGGTTCACGTCTTCATCATGAACGCCAACGGGAAGGTCTACGAAATCGACAAGGTCTACAGGTTGGCTCCTTGAGTCGGTACCTTCTCGCTGTCGACACCACCTCGGAATCCGGCAGCATCGCTCTGGCCGATAACGATCGCGTCATTGAAGAAGTGGCTCTGGACGCTCCCGGCGGATTCGCGCACGTTCTTTTCGATGAAATCGCGCGCTTGCTGGCCCGGCATGGTCTCGGCCTTGGGAACATCGACTGCTTCGCCTCCGCCGCCGGGCCGGGATCGTTCACGGGCGTGCGTGTCGGCTTGACTGCGGTAAAGGGGTTGGCCGAGGCCAATGGGCGCAAGGCCGTGGCGGTATCGAATCTCGAAGCGCTGGCATTCTTCGGCTCGCGTCCCCTGCGAGCGCCGGTCCTGGACGCGCGCAGAGGAGAGATTTACGGCGCCGTCTATGACGCCTCGCTCCGCGTTGTGCAGCAGGAGAGCGTCATGCCATTCGAGGTCTGGATCGCCGGACTGCCTCGGGGCGATCTCGAGATCGTCACCAATAGTTTCGCGTTGCCCCCTCAGCCCCATCCCGTAATCCACGCCCCGCGAGCACTGGCGGGGGCGATCGCTCTAATCGCAGCACGCCGCTTCTCCGAGGGACTTGCCGTGGACCCCGCCCAAATCGACGCAAACTACGTCCGCCGCTCCGACGCCGAGTTGCTCTGGCGCGATCCGCGCGGTTGACCAAACAACTGAGAAGGCGTCCTCGGGGGAACCCCCGAGTCCAGCGCCAAAAGTTGCCTAGACGGGCTAAAGCCGTTGCCATTAGCCCTCGGTGACGCTCATTCCATAACTACAGTCGCGCGAACTGACGATGGAAAACGTATGGCCACGCGAATTCTGGCTGCCTCTCTCGGCGCCTCGCTGAGTGCTGGATGGATCGGCGCGGCGGACATTGGCGGCTCGGTTGCCGTCGTGCGCAAGCTGACCCGACGTAGCGTCACCGCTCCCGCGCCGGAGAACGGCGCGCCCCCCATCGCCTTCGACATTCCGCTGACTGAGGCCGGCGAGAAGGCTGTCGCGCACAGGTAAGAGCATGCGGTTCGCCACGCGCACGTTTCTCTGGTCGCTTGTTCCGTTCGCCTTGCTGCTGATAGGCAGCTTCTGGGCAGTCCAGAATCGGGTGATCCTGAGAGTTCGTGAGGAGCTTCAATCCTCGTTGAAGCAGACGCAAGCGTCTATCGCGGGCATCCGTTCGGGGACGGAGCAGCGCGACCGGCGCGTGCTGCGGGTGGTGAGCCAGAACCCCGCGCTCAAAGCCGGGGTGCAACTGATGCTCGGAGAGCCGCGCGATCCACAGGCGCGCCGGACCGTCGAAGACCAGCTTCTGGAAATAGGCGACGAACTGGGCTTCGATTTTCTGATGGTTTCGAATGGCGCCGGAGCTCCGCTGGCGGCCGTCATGCTTCAGATGGGCCGGCTCAGGGCGCTTGACCTCGCGCGGCAGCAGCCGCCGGGCCGCGGCTATTTTACGAGCGCCGGCCGCACCTACCAGGTCACCTCCGTGCCCATCGACGAGGGGAGCGAAAATCTCGGGGCGCTGTCCGTGGGCGAATGGTTCGATCTCTCCGCGGTGCCCGGCCGAGCCGTTCTGATGCGCGACGGCAAGATCGTCGAGACCAACACGCCCGGCCTGCCACTGGCGGAGGCGGAATCCGCCCTGCGAAACTGCGGCGAAAACAGCGAGTGCGAACTCCAGATCGGCGGCGAGACCTACGTGTCCGTACCGATGCAGGGTGACGCACCGTCGGACGGCTATCTGGTTCGCAGTCTGCAAAGCTTGGATGCCGCCACCGGTCCGATTCAGGCGATTCTCCGCCGCGCATTTCTGTTCGCGGGTTTGGGGGCGTTGGCGGCCGCGGTGCTGGTGAGCGGATTGTCCTCCCGTTCGATTGTTCGTCCCATCTCCAGCGTCATTGCCAGGCTGCGCGAGAGCGCCAAAACCGGCGAGCTGCCGCTGTTCGATAGCGGCGAGGAGCGGATTCAAGAGATTCGCGATCTCACGGAAAGCTTCAACCGGGCCGCCGCCGCGATCCGCGACGGCCAGGAGGGGCTTCAGCGCGCCAACGTGGAGTTTATCGAATCGCTGGCCAGCGCGCTGGACGCTCGCGATCATTACACCGCGGGCCACAGCCGGCGCGTGAGCCAGTATGCCTGCAGCGTGGCCGAAGCCATGGGACTCTCTCCGGCCCAGACGCAGGAAATCCGCATTGGCGCGATGCTGCACGACATCGGAAAGATCGGCATCACCGACGCGATCCTGCTGAAGCCGGATCGGCTGACTCCGGAGGAGGACCGCATCATCCGGCAACATCCGTCCATTGGGCGGCGCATCCTGGAGGGCGTGCGCGGTTTCCAACGTTTCCTGGAAGTGGTCGAATTGCATCACGAAAACTGGGATGGAAGCGGTTATCCTCGAGGATTGCGCGCCGACGAAACGCCCCTGGCCGCGCGCGTTGTCAAAATCGCCGACGCCTGGGATGCCATGACCTCGGATCGCCCCTACCGGCAGGGAGTTAGCCGGAATCAGGCTTTGGCCATGCTCCGCAACGTCGCCGGCACTCAACTGGACCCGGCCATCGTCGAAGTATTTTGCAGCTTGTGGGGATCGGACCGGGCCGGGGCGGGAACAGAAGCTACGCCGGGTGCCGCGGTGCAGGAAGTTGGCTCCCTGGCGCGGCTCTCCGAAGCGGTCGGCGAGCCGGCGCAGCCTCGGGAGCAACCCCAGGACGCCCCGCTGCCTGCCGAGGGAAAGGACGCCTGAAATGCGCACACTCGCACTGCTGGGATGCCCTTTACTTCTGGTCCGGATTTCCTTGGCGCAGGAGGCGGATTCGGACTTCCTCTTCGAGAGGCGAGGTCTTCAAATTCTCGAAAATTGCCGAGACGGGGACGCGCGTCCCGCGAAATACCCACGCGCCGCTAACCTTGCCGTGATGCTCTCCACGGCGGGGCATTGTGACCAATCGAGGCTTGCCATGCTTCACTCCGCGTAGTCCACTTGCAGGCGCACCGAGGCCTCCATTTGCGACCGCGATCCTCCGGAATACCATCCGGCCACGGGAGAGGCGAGATCGGGATCGAAGCCGGCGGCGACGGCGACGTGTCCGTTGGACACCGCCAGGCCGCGGGAAGGGTCGTAGCCCCGCCAGCCGATGCCCGGCAGGTAGACTTCGGCCCAGGCGTGCAGGTACGAATCGTAGCGGTCCGCCGACGCACATTCATAGCCGCTGACGAAGCGGGCGGCGATTCCCATCACGCGGCAGACGTCGCAGAACAAAACCGCCAGATCGCGGCAGGAGCCCTCCAGCGAGCTCAAGGTTTGATCCGAAGGCCAAGGCGGACCGTAGGGACGCACCACCTGGCGGAAGGTTTGAAAGATTTGCCGGCTCAGGGCCACCAGAAACGAGAGTGTGTTCCATTGCGCGCCTTCGGCGATCGACTTCGCGTACTGCTTCACGGATTCGGCGGCGTTTGTGTCATTGCGGTAAGGGGTCAAGGCCGCGCACAGCGGCTCCCGATACCACAGCGGAAGATTCAACGACTCACCGATGATCACATAGTCGAACGGGTTTTGCCGAAGCATTTCCACGGTGAACCGGCTGACCACGCTCAACTCATTGGTGGGCGCATTAAACCACGCGTTCAGGGCGAGATTGCCGTCCTGATCCAGGCACTCCGTGGTTCCGGCGGGCGTGGGCGCGATCTGAAGGTCGAACGAGAGCAGCCGCTGCGCGCTGTTGGTGCGCGGGTGAAGGCGGAAAATATGAGGCTCCAGGTAGACCGGAAAATCGTAGCGGTACACGGTGGAGTGCGTGACGGAAATCTTCATGTGAAATGCAGCACGTCCCTCAGATTTTGCAGCTCCCGGTAATAATACAGAGCTGCGGGCCGCCTTCCCTTGAACCTCAGGGCCTTCAGGAATTCGATCTCCTCCTCGGTGACATCGCCGCTCAAGGATTTATCCAGCAGGAACTGTTCCAGGCCGGGTTCAATGGGAGTCGCCGGTCGCGGCGGTTGTTCGACAAACTCGAATCGCTTCAGGCGGCCTGAGGCAAAGCGGGGGTTGGAGACAACTTCCATGCCGAAGGTTTTCATGTCGATGTCCCAGGAGTCGATCATCGGATCCAGGAACGAAACGCAATTCTCGATCGAGACGTTGAAGAGATCGGTGTCGAGAAACTCCAGCACCGCGACGCGCATTTGCTCGTAGCTGCGGCCGCTCAGGTGCGCCATCGAGCGCAGCCATTCCTGACTGCGCAGTTCCTCCCGGGCGACCCCCTGGGCGACGTCGAGAAGTTTCTGCGTCACCAGGCGCTCGAGTTCGCCAAAAGGTTCTTTCCCGAAAATCCTGCGAACCTCCACCTGCCTTGCGGGCTCGCATTTGCGGAGCACCAGATCGCGGCACTCTTTGAACAGGGGCGAGGGTGGTTCGGCTATGCGCTTCTTCAACTCCTCCTGACGCTGCGCCTCCGCCAGTCTCGCAAGTTCCCCGGCGGGGAACTTGAGGAATTCGCCCATCTTGTCGTAGATGTCGGTGCGGCCAGGCGCCGGCGGAGCTTTCTTCCGCGACAGGAGCTGGGAGACGTAGGAATCGGTCACCTGAATGGCCGCCGCCAGATCTCTCTGGTCGAGCCCAAGTTCATGCAAACGCTGGCGGATCACAAGCGGGACATCCACTCCGGCACCTTTCTGAAGTTAACTAGTAGTGGTAAAGTATAGAACCATTGTGCCACTGGGACTGATTGACAATCAACAATATTTAACCGATACTAGTAAATGCCTGAGCGCTTCTGCCCACTCGCGGATCGTCTGAACTAAGTCGAGCGATCCGATCTCTTTTCCTTAGGTCACCCAAACTAGGAGTTGTATGTTTCGTCTTTGCATGATCGGGATTCTGTGCGGCGGGTCGCTTTTGGCTGCGGGAGATTTCTCCACGTATCGCGGGTTGCAGTTCGGCATGAGCCTTACCACGGCAGCGGCACAGGCAGGAACGAAACTGACGGACGTGAGGGTGGATCACCAGCGGCCGGCTGTGATTCAGGAGATGGACTGGCGGCCTCGTCCCCTCATCGCGTTGGATACACCCGGCGACACCGGTAACCCAGACCCCGTGAAAGATGGAGTGCTGTCCTTCTTCAATGGCGGCCTGTTTCGCATCGTGGTCAACTACGACCGCTACCGGGTGGAAGGGATGAGCACGGAAGATATGATCCAGGGCATCTCGGCGACCTATGGAACGCCTACTAAGCCCACGGTCGAGATCCCCTACCACTCCAATTACGGCGAGGTCGCGGCGGTCATCGCGCGATGGGAAGACCCCGAGTACTCCTACAATCTTGTCCGCACCGGCGATCGATCCAGCTTCTCCCTGGTGCTCTACTCGAAAAAGCTGTATGCATTGGCGCAGGCGGCCATTGTTCAGGCTGTCCGCCTGGAGGCGCAAGAGGCGCCCCAGCGGGAAATCGAAAGGCAGAAAAAGCGTGCCGACGACGAAAGCCTCTTGCTTGAAAAAGCCCGCTCTACGAACAAGCCGAACTTTCAGCCTTAACGCGCCCTGACATGACACGCATCACCGTGAAACTCACCGTCAAGGAATTCGAGCTGCTAAGCAATCTGGCATCGGATCAGCTCTTTCGCAGGGAGTTTATCGATCCGAGGCTGGCCGATTACAAATCCAATCCCGCGGAACTGATCCTGGGCAAGAAGTTAATCGTACGCCTTCAAGGATTGACGGATCGGGCCAAGAAATAGGATGTTAAACGTACGCTGTCCACATTGCAAATCGATCGAGTTCCGGGGTGTTGGCGCACGCAACGCCATAGAGAGAGCCGTGTACTGGCTGCTCTTGCCCTATCGCTGCGACCTTTGCGGCCGGCACTTTTTCCTGTTGCGGTGGTTGGCTCCGGCCGAGGGAACTGTCTGAATGGGACATGACCTGGCGGGAATACCACGAATTCACCAAACATAGCGCCCAGGCGCTGCGGCGAACGCAGCACGTTCTCGATTGGCGGAACATGCCCGATCCGTTCCGGCACTACGAGGGCGTGCCGCTACTGGATCTGCCCGCGGACCCGCCCAGCCCTGGCGGTGCGCCGGCTCCGGATGCACCCCCGTTGGATGGTCCCGCCTTCCTCTCGCAGCTCCTTTTTCATTCCGCTGCCGTTAGTGCGTCCAAACTGGTTCCCTCGACCGGATACCGCTATGCGCTGCGCGTGAATCCGTCCTCCGGCAATCTGCATCCGACGGAGTTTCACTTCCTCACGCGCGGCTTGAAGCAGTGGCCGGATGGCCTGTATCATTACCGTCCGTCCTCGCACATGGCGGAACAAAGGGCGATCGGCGATCTTAGTCTGGGTGTGGGCGGATCGGCGTGCCCTCTGGTATTTGTGTTGACCAGCATTGCGTGGCGCGAGGCGTGGAAGTACCGCGACCGGGCTTATCGATACTGCTTGCACGACATCGGACACGCCTGGCAAGCGCTGGCGCTGGCGGCTGAGGCGATGGGATGCGACACTTTCGCACGGGGCCATTTCCCGGACGACGAAGTCGCGCGATCCTGCCGCCTGCACGAGGATGAGTGGCCGATGCTGCTGATCGAAGTGCGGGGAGGCTCCATCCCGCTGCGTGAACCAGACGCCGGCGAGACGGTTTGGCACGGCGGCCACGCCAATCAGCTCTCGAAAGAAACCGTGGCCTTCCCGAGGATGGATGCGATGCACGAGGCCACCAAACTCAGAACGTGCGGCGGCATTGCCGAAGCCGAGCCGGCTCGCACCGGCTCCGGCGAGATTCGGTTGCCTCCGCCGGCATCGTCGCCGCGGGCTTTCGGAGAGGTTGCCAGAATGCGGCGGTCCGCACTGAATTTTTTGGGTGGAACGCGATCGATTTCGTTGCCGCAACTCTCGGCGATTCTGGCTGCGGCTTCCGTACCGCTCTCTGCGGATTTTGCAGGCGCACGCTTCATCCAGCTCTATTTGTACGTTCATCGGGTTGAGGGCGTGGAACCCGGCGTGTACAGGTTCTGGCCCGAGCGCGCCGAGCTGGAGACGATCAAACACGGCGATCAACAGGTCATGGCCGCAGGGCTAAGTCTCGGGCAGGAGCTGGCCGGGAACGCGTGCGTGGCGTTCTCGATGATCGGCGATCTCGACCACGCCACTCGCGCCCATGGCGTCCGCGGATATCGCTACGTGCATTTCGAGGCGGGCGCCATCGGCCAGGGCCTGTATCTCGCCGCCGAAGCGCTGGGGCTGGGAGCGACCGGCATCGGCGCATTCTTCGACGACGAGGTGCATGGGTATCTCAAGCTGACGCCGGAGCAGGGACAGGTGGTGTACCATTTCGCGATCGGGTATCCGGTTCCCGATCCTCGCCTTAACGCCTGATGGCCTAACGTCCACGCAACACCGCGATCCCGATCTGGCCATGAATATTTTCCGCCGGGTGAGCCACGTCTCCGCCGCCAAACCAGACGCGGACGGAGCCGTCGGGCGTAAGCTCCACCGTGGGATCGCAGACCACCTGGCGGTCCCAGGCCTGATCGCCCGAGACGGGAGCGAAGCTCTCGTCCTTCTCCCAACGGACGCCGTCGGAGGAGCGAGCCAGACCGAGGCGGCGATGCTCGCCGCGGTCACGGCCGGTGTACAGCATCCAATAGGATCCGCCTGAGGACCACACCGCGGGCTCGCCCAAACCATTTTCGTCGAAGGCTCCGGGAGCGCCCAACTCGAGCACTGGATTCGAGCGCAGTTTCTCCCACGCGACGCCGTCGTGGGAGCGGGCGACTCCGCAGCGTTTGACGAGCGGCTCGATCCTGGCCGAGATAGAAAAGATAGAGGAACTCGCCGCGGCGGATCACGTAAGGATCGGAGACGCCACGCTCATCGAAGCTGCCGCGCGGACCCAGCGGGACAACAGGCTCCGGTTGTTTGGTGAACGCGACTCCATCGCGTGAACGTGCCAATGCGATGCGCGGCGGATTGCCGGCGGCGTACCAATACAGGATCTCGCCGTCTTCGACCAGGGCGGAACCGTTGGTCGCCCAGCTTGCCTCCCAGCCTTCCGGCGAGAGCACCTGCCCCGTCATCGCTTGACCGGTTTTGGTCCACGCAACGCCGTCGGGGGAAGCGGCTAGGCCGGTGCGCCAGGTCTTGCCGTCGAATCCCGAATAAAGATTCAGATAGACGCCGCGGAACCGGATCACGGAAGGATTCAGCACGTCCCCGGAATCCCAGGCTTCCGGGCCGCGTCCGAGGACCGGCGCGGGAGCGGCGTCCCAGGTGAAGGGCGCGCGAGGGCCCGCGGCATCGGGCGCAGGGAGCGTGAAATCGGCATAGCGCCCGCAGCCGGCAAGCAGCAATACACAAAGGGACACCAGGGACCGCTCCCTTCGGTCACGGCTCAGCCAGCGTTTCCGAACCACGACCAGAGGGAGTGGTTTCAGCAGCGTCATGTTCAACACGCCCATTACACCGGCACCCGGATCTCGATCTTGGCGCCTTGGCCGGGCCTGGATTCGATCACCAGTTTGCCCGACAGCATGCGCACGCGGCGTTTGATGCTCACCGGCCCCAGGCGCAGAAGCTCCAGCTCGTCCAAGGAAAACCTCCCGCTGAACGGAAATCCCGCGCCATTGTCCTCCACTGTCACCTCGAGCTCCTGGTCTACCCGCGCCACCGAGACGGCCACCCGCGTCGCGCCGGAGTGCTTCTGAATATTGTTCAGCGTCTCGCGGACGATCTGCAAAATCTCGAGCGAAACCTCGACGGCGGAAGGATCGTGAAACTCGGCGGAGGTGAAGGTGGCGAAGATTCCGGCGTCGCGCTGGAAGGACTCCACCATGCGGTTTAAGGACGCGTTGAGGCTCATGCCTTCGTCCGCCGGCCGCATGCTGCGCACGAAGCTGCGCAAATCGGCCACCTGGCCCTTGCACAACTCCTGGAGCTGGCGCAGTTCCTCTTCGGCGGCGGCGCGATCGCGGGTCATGAGTTTCTTGACGACCTCCAGGCGCATCTGGAAGCTGATGAAGCTTTGGAGCGGGCCGTCGTGGAAATCCGCGGCGATCCTCTGGCGCTCCGCCTCGCGCGCGCCCTCGGCCTGGGAGCGGATGATCAGGTTGTTGCGCAGCAGGGAAGACATGCGCTCGTCGAGATAGCGCTTATAGAAGGAGATGCCCGCCGCCACGGCGGCGGTCGCGCCCACGGTCCACACCAGAGAGGGCACGGTGGGCGAGGGCAGCAGCAGCGCCAGCAGCACCGCCACCACGGCCACCGCGCCGGTGCGCGCCACATCCTGCAAAATGCATGCCGACGCCAGCAGATAGCCCGCGGCCATCGAGGGCATCCACGCGCCCGGCGCAAACCACGCCCACAATCCGAAATACAGGGTGTCGGCGAGCACGCCGATGGGCGAGCGCATCGCAGAATCGAAGCGAACCTCCGCCAGCGCGCCGAACGAATACACGGCGTAGGCTGTCAGCAGCGCCGTCAGCCAGTTCACGTGCAGCCCGGCGGTAAGGCCATACCAGCCCAGGCATGCCAGCGCCAGCGCGATGCGGGCGATCCGAAGGCTCAACCGCCCTCTGTACGGAATCATGTCAAGGAATCATGTCAGCGCCTGTACAGGTACAATTCGTGCGCGCGGCCTTCGCCGTCGTCGTCGATATCCACCGTTCGCTCCGCCTTCCAGGCCGCGAACTGGAAATCGTGGGCTACGATCCGCGCGCCTTTCTTGAGCTGCTTTTCGAGAATCGGCGTGACCAGATCGGTGGCCACCGGCAGCAGATACACAGTCAAAAGATCGGCGGAGGAATAATCCTGCTTCAGCAGATCGCCATGAATGATCCGCGCCGTGGCGGAGAGCCCCAGGCTCTTGATGCGATCCACGCTCTGCTTGTACAGCGAATCGTTGAGTTCTACTCCGATCGCGTTGGCTTTATACTTGCGCACGGCGTCGATCACGATGCGGCCGTCCCCGGAGCCCAGGTCGAACACGGTTTCTCCGGCCTTGAGCTCGCCCAATTTGAGCATGCTGTCGACGATCTTTTCGGGCGTTGGGAAGTACGGCGCCAGCAGCTTCTCGCCCTTATCTTGCTGGGCCCGCACCAAAAACACGGAAAGGAGCACGGCGAGCGCGGCGGGAGCGGCCAGTCGGAGAAGGCGCATTAAGGTTCAATATATACCCGGACGGGATTGCTGGTGTGACCGCCGGCTTCGACGACCAGATCCGCCGGTCCGTAATTGACCAGACTGGGAAGCTCGATCTCGACCAGATAGAAGCCCGGCAGGCCGGGCGCGAGCACGGCGCGCGTGACCGAGACGGCGGTGCGGTCGAGATACACGGTGACGGTGGCGGCGACCTTGGGCGGATCGTCCGCGGGCGCGGGTTTGCCAGCCGGCCAATCCGGATTCACGCGGCCAAGGCCCGTGGCTATAATCTGGACCCGTGCGCGCGGATGGGCCGGGTTGGATGCGTCGAGCATCGTGCCCGTGGTGGCATCAATGAGGGCGGGCGTGCCGTCGGTGCCCACAACGATGCCGGGCGCGGCCGTCGCCAGCGCCAGCGGCGCGGTCACTCGGCGTCCGGAAGCCGGGTCGAACGAAAGCGAAAGAGTAGACCCACTGACTTCAAACGGGATCTGGATCTGCGTTTCCGTGTCGGTAGTGGCAAGCACCGGCACAGCACGGTTGCCGGCCTGCACCGAGGTCACCTTCGTGCCGAGAATGGTCATCGCGGAACCCGGCGCGGCCGCAGCCGCGACAAGATTCGCGGCGCTGACCACTTTGGGATCGTCCAGCCGATGCGGCGCAAGCGTCGAGTACACGCCGAAGCCCTGGACCGCGGCCCACAACTGATTGTCGCCCGCGTCCAGACGCACATCCGTGACAGGAGCTTGCGGAAGCCCCAGCGCTTGCTCCCAATGGCCCACCACGCCGAGTACGTTGACATCGGTCCGCATGAAATAAACGCCCGCATCCGTCGCCACGTAGATGGCTCGCCCCGAGATGGAGGCGGCAACTCCATGCACCGCGACATCGCCGAGATCGGCGGTCAGATCGACCCAATTCCGGCCGCCATCCACCGTATGAAACACATGCGGTGCGACAACTCCAGGAATGAGATTTTCGGGCCGTGCGCCAAGCACCGCCAGCGCCACGCGTGAATCCAAGGGATCCACCCAAAACCGCTCCACCGCGCCGCCGTTCTGAACATGATAGGGCAGCAGATCGCCGCCGACGATCACGTTGACAACGCCTTCCGACGTGCCTTGATAAACGGTGTCCTTGACGTATTCGATCGCCGTCAGCGTCATGGCGCGGCGCAGGCTCGCGTCGGTAACCGCAGCCGAATTATCCGCCGGACGCCAGGCCTGCTTTTCGCCAGGCTGCCATTCGACAACATTTGCTCCGGGGAGTTCGATCTGGGCGCCGCGGTCGCCCGAAGGCAGATCCCAGATGCGCAACGCGGGAAGATTGGGCAGGCCCTGATTCAGCCCGCTCCAGGATTTGCCGCCGTTCATCGAGCGGAACACGCCGGCCGAGGTGGAGACCGTCACTTCTTCCGGGTCGCGCGGCGAAATTGCCAGATCGCGGACGCCGCCGCCGATGATGGAACGGGAACCGTAACCGGTCAGGTTATCCCAACTGGCGCCTCCGTTCTGGGATTGGTAGACAAACTCACCAAAAGCGTATAGCGTGGCCCGCTGCCCGTTGAAGCCTTGGAGCCGGGCGCCCGGCTCCGGCAAGTTGGTTCCCGAGGCCGAAAGATCGGCCGCCGGGGGAGCCGTGGCCTGGGATCCTTGCCAGGTCTCGAAGTCGTGGGTTTCAAAGGTTTTGCCGGAGAACGTCGCGGCGTAGAGAATGCCGCCGTCAAAGGCGTACCAGACCCGCTCCACAGGTCCGCTAGCGAGTCCCGCCAGGGAAAGGTCCACCAGCGAGTTGCCGACCGGATACCAGTTGGAAGCGGGGGATTGTGCACACACGGCGCAAGCGCCCGCAAGCGCCACTGCCACAAGTGTGACAACCCGCTCCAGTACTGTGGCCGTCCTACGCATCAAGTGAGTCCATTGTACCCTTATCCATCGGCTTTTCTCACGCGAAACTGCTGATTCCAGTAACCCGTGGGCAAGAAATCGTTCAGGGAAGTGCAATTGCACCCGCTTCTTCTGTGTTAGACTAATTGTTCTCGTCGGTTCAAGACACTTTTGAACCCCGGGGATGAGTTTATCCATGCACCGCGAACCTCGCATGCGGACGGAGAAGTTGTCGCTGCTTCTTGCAGTTGCGGGATCCGTGTGCCTGGCTCAATACCCTTACGTCCCCTCCAACTCCGCGGGCTACTCCGCACATGTATTGACGGTGAGCGGACAGGTTTCGCTACTTAAGGATTCCCGCTTCAGTGCGCTTTCGACCGGCGACCAGGTTCAGGTGACCGAGGTCATCGTAAGTGGTCCGGATGGCCACGCCATGTTGCAGGTGTCGGACGGCAGCACCATCGAGGTGTTCCCCAACTCCCAGATGGTGTTTCGCCACAACACCGGCGACTGGAAGGATCTGCTGGACCTGATCATTGGCAACATTCGCGTGCACATCGAACATCTTGCGGATCGGCCGAATCCTACCCGGATCATGACGCCGACCGCCGTAATTTCCGTGCGCGGCACCACCTTCGATGTCAGCGTGGAGGAAGCCGACGAGACCACTCAAGTGGACGTGGAAGAAGGCACCGTGGTGGTACAGCATAAGCTGCTTCCCTCGGATCGCGTCGCCACGCTGCACGCCGGAGAGTCGATCCGCGTGTACAAGAACGTACCCATCGCTTCGAACCAGTTCGATAAGGGCACCGTTCTTAAGTTTCTTGCGAATATGGCGAGGGAGGCAGCCCTCATGATGGCCTCGCGCGGAGGCAAGATCACTCTGCCGGGTCCCGGCCCCGGCGATGGTGGCTGTAAGCTCGGCACTCCTGGATGTGGCGCACCTCCGCCGCCACCGCCGCCGCCTCCTCCTCCACCGTTGAATTAGGCCGGAGTTTCTGCGGCCCGCGTGGGCTGCGGACCTGCAACTCCACGAAGTTCAGGAAAGGCTGCCCGGCGGTCGGTTGCCGGGACCTGCTCTCCGCCGTGGAATCGGGTGGAGTGTGGAAATCAGTGGAGCGTCCTCCCGGTTGTGATACTGTGGACCTGTGAAGAATATCACAGTTTCTGTGCCGGAAGAGACGTACCGCGAGGCTCGTATTTACGCCGCCGAACGCAACACATCACTAAGTGCGCTGGTGCGCGAGTTCCTGGCCGGGCTGGCTCAAGTCGAATCGGATTTCGAGCGGCGAAAGCGGCTTCAGGCGGAAACCATCGCAAGCATAGGGAGCTTCCGCGCGGGCGGGCGGCTGACACGGGAGCAGGTCCATGATAGGAACGCGGACCGGAATGCGCTTCGTTGATACCAACGTCCTCTTATACGCTGTCAGCACGAATCCGCGGGAACGGGAGAAGGCGAGCGTAGCCTTGTCGATCCTCAACGACAGTGAGGATGACGGCGGATTGGCTCTTTCGGTCCAGGTTCTTCAAGAGTTTTACGTCCAATCGACCAGGCGCACCAAAGACGGCGCACTGACGCACGAACAAGCGGCGAGCCTGATCGAGGCCTTTCTTCGCTTTCCGGTACAGGAAACCACGCTGGAGCTGATGCAAGCGGCGCTGGTTTCGAGCCGGCGGTTCCGGATTTCCTACTGGGATGCGGCGATTATCGAGGCCGCCCGTCAGTCTGGATGTGGGGTCGTTCTCTCAGAGGATTTGAGCGATGGCCAGGATTACGGCGGGGTGAGAGTCGAGAATCCTTTCTAGCACGCGCCTGTGCCACACTGGCAATAGGCGTATGCGAACCCTCGTAGTGTTTTTCTCGCTCTTTCTGATTGTCCGCGCCCAGGCCCCGCAGCTCGGCACGCAGCCCAGCGTCACCCCGGAATGGGACGCCTCCAAGACCATCGCCGCGTTTTCGGATCAGGCCAAACGCTTGAAGCCCATCCTGGACCAGTTGACGCCGCAGGAATGGGTGGCCAAGGGTGCGCCGCAAGCCTACGTGTCGCAATGGCAGGAGGCGGAACAGGAGTTGAGCTATGTGGCGACCTCGGCCCAGTCGTTGGAACGCGACCCGGAACGGCTGACGCTGGCGCTGGACACGTATTTCCGCTGGGAAAGACTGGCCAGCGATCTGAGCTCGCTGGTGGAGGGCGTGCGGCACTATCAGAATCCCGCCGTGGGCGATCTGGTGGTCTCGGTGATGGGCGAGAATTCCTCGAATCGCGAGCTTCTGAAGCAGCACATCACCGATCTGGCGGCGCAAAAGGAGCAGGAATTCGCGGTGGTGGACAAAGAAGCCCAACGCTGCCGCGGACAAGTGACTCGTCCGGCGCCGGCGCGGTCCTCCGCGCCCAAGCGCCGCGCCGAACAGGAGGTGAAACCCCAATGAACGAACCCGTCACCTTTGCGTGCAGCATCTGCGGAGAGCCGTCCACCGAGATTTGCGTGTATTGCACCAAGGACGCCTGCCCCAATCATCGCTGCGAGAAATGCCAGCGGTGCAGCGACTGCTGCCAGTGCGAGCTGCGCCGCCACATAGATTGAGGCTCAGCTCGGAGTGTGGCCTGTTACGCTGAGCGTCGTCGTGACCGCTGCTGCGTTTGCCGCCAGACGCGGCTACTTTTCGGGCTTTTGAGTCTTCAAGGCTTCGGCGATGACGAATTCGCGGTCTCCGCGCGACCAGGCGTCCTGAATCTGCTTCTCGCTCAAGCTGGTCAGGCGGCCCAGCAGCAGGTAGGCCGGCAGCGCGTGGGCCAGCGTTTTCCAGCGGGCCATCTCCACCAGGGCCGGCAGCGCGCGCGTGCGGATTTGATCGAGCACGGCCTGGTCGCGCTTATCGGTGAGGATCTGCAAGGCGTCGAGCGCGCGGGTGCGGTCGGTCCAAGATAGCGAATTCAGCATTTCGATGAACCAGGTGGGCTCCACCTTGATTCCTGTTCCGGCGACTCCAGCGCCGGCAAAGGCGATAAGGCTGCGGGCGGCGTTGACGCGGACGCCGGGGTCGGCGTCGCGGAGCGCGTATTGCAGATCGTTGACGACGCTTTTTCGATCGGGCGCATAGCCGATGACGTAGGCGGCCGTGGCGCGCTCTTCTTCGTCGGCGGAATTGCGGAGGGTCCTGCGCAGCTCAACCAGACGGTCGGCGACCAACGACGGAAACATATCCTGAATCGCGCGGGTGGTGGGATCTTCCGAGCGCGCGTAGCCCTTGGTCAGATCCTCCTTGGTGTAGCCCTGGCGCGCGGCCGTGCTGAAAGCGTCCAGGAAACGGCGGTAGGCGGCGTTGATGTCCTGAGGCAGCGGCGCATCGCCGTCGGGGACCTCGTGCAGGTCGAAGTGCTGCGCGCCGCGCTCTTCGATACCGGCATACAGCGTAATTTTCCCGTTGTCGCAGCAGACGGCTTCCAAGTGCGATTCCACCACGCCGGGAATCCCGTCCAGACGCTCTTCGACGTTCTCCCTTGGAAGCCGGAAGCGGGTCGCCCTCGCGCACGCCGAGCGCCTGGCGCACGCGCGCCTCGGAAACCTTGCGCAGTCCGTAGAAGTCGAGCGCGCCGATCACCGGGCCCTTACCGGCGCTGGGCGGGCGACTTGGCAGCGAGATCTTCTGCGCCGAGGCCACGGGAAGCACCGCGGCCAGCAGCATCCCTACGGAGAGAAATCGAAGCACGTTCCAATAAACGCGGGCCATGACGGATTCGTTACGCAAACCTTTCCGCCATCTCGCCGACCACCGGCGCCACCCAGCGTTGCCCCATGTAGGCCCGGTACATCAGGGTCAGCCACAGCGCGATGACGCCCAGGCTGAATGCGCTCCAGATCAGGTCCATCAGCCAGTAGGTGTGCGGCCCGTCCAGGATGTTTCCGAAGACAATGCGTACGCCGAAGCTCACCAGCATGATACCGATCCACACGAAGATGGACTGAAACGCGTGAAAGCGGATGGTCTTGTTGCGGTTGTACGGCTCCAGGAACAGGAACAGCACGCCGGTCAGCACCAGCGCGAGATAGCACAGCGCCGCCGCCACGTTGTCAGTTAGGCCCGGCATTGACAAAGGCGCCGCAGGAGACGGCGGAGACGGTTGCGGAGGAACCTGGCCAGGGACAGTCCCAGTTGTGCCGGGGGATGCCGCGCCGCACTTCGCGCAGAACTTTCCTTGAAGCTCGGAACCGCAGTGGGAGCAGAAGGGCACGCTCGATCCTCCGCTTCCAATCTACTGTACTCGCGGGGCTGGCCGCAAAGTTTTGGTTTCAAGCGCGGCGGGCCGGCAGGCTTTCAGAGCTCGGATGTATCCTCTTCGATTTCGCCCAAGTCGGGCTTGCGGTCTTCGATCTCGCGATCCTCTTCCGCCCATTCGGACAGGGTTTCCTCGTCCCGTAATGCGGGGGGATCGTCATCTCGGCCAGGCACTTTGTCAAGTGGAGTCATATTTTAATTCTCTCCTCTTCCGGCCATCGTTGCCGGGGGCCGATGGCTCAGAGAGCCTGTGTGGCAAACCGCTCGTCCTTGCCCAGCGTTTCGAGCAGTTTCTTCATGTCGTCGGCGTGCTCCTCCTCTTTAGCCATGATCTTTTCCATGGCGATGCGAGTGGTGGGGTCGTCATTGCCAAGATAGCGGATAATCTCGTTATAGGACTCCACCGCGATCCGCTCAGCGACAAGGTCCTCCCGAACCATGTCCAGAAGCGATTTGCCCTCGACGTACTGCGAATGGCTGCGAGTCGGCCAGCCCTTCCGGGATTGAAATTCGGCTCGCCCCCCAGTTGGGTGATCCGCTCGGCCGCAATATCCGCGTGTTCCTGCTCCTCGTTGGCGTGCTCGAGGAACTCCTGCGCCACTGCCTGCGCATGAATGCCGGTAGCCATGTAGTAGTGACGTTTGTAGCGCAGCACACAGACAATTTCGGTCGCCAGGACTTCGTTTAGGATGCGGAGAACCGTCTCCCGGTCCGCGCTGTAGGCGCTGGTGACGGCGCCTTGCTCCATATGCACGCGGGCGCGCCGGCGGAGCTCCTGAATGTCTGTCACGAAGGGCCGATGTTCTTCTTTTGCGGGTTTCGCGTTCATTGATAGTCTCCCCTTGTTGGTCTTGCCATCTTCGAATGCAAGACCAGTAATATTAAAGATCAGTAGCCTGAAAACTCTTCCGCGCGGATGTCGTCATCGTCGACTCCGGCGTCGTGGAGCATGGCGTGCAGGCCCTTCACCATCTCCGGCGGTCCAGCGATGTAATAGATGGGCGAGACGGCATCCTCCAGATACCTCGAAAGCATTTCCTTGTCGATCAGGCCGGTTTCGCCGTTCCAGGCCCGGTGCGATTTCGTCATCTCGGTCATGCTCGCGATGAGCTTGTACTGCGGATTTTCTTTTTCCAGCGCCCCCAGCTCATCGAGAAACGGAGCGTCCTCCGGCCGCCGGTTCGAGTAGAAAAGAAAGATTCGGTGAGCCAGCTTCTCTTTCGCCGAACGGAACACAATGCTGCGAAATGGCGTGATGCCGATACCGCCCGCCAGCAACACAGCCGTCCGCTTCACATTGTTATGCAGCGTCAGGTCGCCGGACGGTCCTTCGATCCTAACCGCGGAGCCAAGCGGCATCGTGTTTAACACGCGCTTGAATGCGGTATCTCGCGTGCGGGTTGCCACCATCAAAATCGGCTCGTGGGGACCGCTCGCAATGGAAAATGTTCGCGTATTTCCTTCGGTATCCGTTTCTGAAGGATCGAGCAAAGTCATGTCGAGAAACTGGCCCGCTTTGAATGTCCAGTTCGACGGCTTCTCGAAGCGGAATGCGGTGGTGCGTTCCGCGACTTCGTGCCGGCTCACGAGTTTGGACAGTGTGGCCGTCGCGAGGACTGTGGGAGCGCTCATGAATTCACCCTTTCGTGCTGCATCGTTGGGAGGCCGATCAAAGGCTAGTTTTCCCCCGTTAAATGTTCAATTCCATCAAAAATTCCGCCAGAAGAATAGTAGCGGGCTACCAGGGGGCGCCGTGGTTCGAGAACCTTCCACGCCTCGATCTTGAGCTTCTCGGTGGGGCAGTACGCGGCCACGAACGCCGCGCCTTTCTTCGCCGCCGCCAAGTCGTCATTCGCGTAGGACGCCTCCGTCCCGAACCTTCGGGACATCTCCGTCATCAGCATGGCCCAGAGTCCGTCTTTGAGCAAGTGATCTTCGGCAAAGTGGACCACCTCTTCCCCGGACGCGGAGATAACATCTTCATCCACACGGCCATCGCGATTAAGCTCCTGCTTGGCGCGGTCGGCCTCCGCGAGGTTCGGAAAGACGGCCAGGAGATAGTGCTTCGGATAGAAGACACCGAACTCGGTGTCGGCGCCTTTGAAGAATGCGGATAATCTGCTCACCGTGTCCCCCCGTTCTATTTTGCATGTGGAGGCCCAGTCTGCAAGTCGAAGCAGACAATCGGGCGGTTGGGGCCGTCCGCCGTGACGAAGCATGGTCACTTGACCACATATCGTTAATCCTCGGATTAGCTGATAATGCCCTTGCGTACGGCGTAAAGGATCAATTCGGGCACGCTGTGGAGATTCAATTTTTGCAGAATGTGGGTGCGGTGAGTCTCCACCGTATACAGGCTCAAGTTGAGGAAGTTGGCGACGTCTTTGTTGCTCTGCCCCTCGGCCACCAGTTGCAGAACCTCGCGCTCGCGGTTGGTGAGCAGCTCATAGGTGTCGTCGGCGTCCATCTTGCCGAGCTGGCGCACGTAGTCCTCTTTGAGAATGCGCGTGACGGCGGGGCTGAAAAAGCTCTTCCCGGCGCGGATGGCGTGGATGGCCTCGATCAAGTCGGCCTCGGCCGAGTCCTTGAGCAGGTAGGCCCGCGCGCCGGCCTTGAGCGAGCGGATGACGTAGCTTTCGTCGCTGTGCATGCTGAGGATCGCCACCGCGACATGAGGGTTGTGGGCGACGATCTGGCGCGCGGCTTCGACGCCGTTCAGGTGCGGCATGGCGATGTCCATCACCACCACGTCGGGCTCCTCGGCCGCGGCCAGCGCGACGGCTTCGCGTCCGTCGGCGGCTTCCGCCACCACCGTCAGGTTGGGTTGGCGTTCCAGCAGGAGGCGCAGGCCGCTGCGCATGACGGTGTGATCGTCGGCCAGCAGGATGCGGATTTGAGAGGTCGCTGTCATGGTGCTCATAGGTTAGCCGGTCTCAGTAACCGCTCCCTTTGGTCGCGGCTCGGAATCGGCTGAACGAGCCGCGTCGGCGGCGGCTGAGCCGAGCCGCGACCAAAGGGGAGCGGTCGCATATTAACTCGCAAGGGGCAGCTCCACGGCGACCTTGGTTCCCGCGCCAGGTTGAGAACGCACCTGGAAGCTTCCTCCCAGATGATTCACGCGCTCCTCCATGCCCACCAGGCCGAGGCCGCGCACGCGGCGCGCATCGAATCCGTGGCCGTCGTCCTCCACGGTCAGCAGAATCCTGCTCTGTTCCTGTTCCACCACCACCTTGACCGAGCGCGCCTGGGAATGTCGCGCGCAGTTATGCAGCGCTTCCTGAACCACGCGGTAAATGCAAGTCTTGAGCTCGTCGGGAAGCTCGGCGGCGCCTTCGCCGGCAGAGACCTGCACGCGCAGGCCGGTGCGCTTGAAGACCTCGCGAGCCTGCCATTCGAGCGCCGGCACCAATCCGAAATCGTCCAGCATGGAGGGACGCAGCAGCAGGGTCATGTTGCGGATGACGTTGACGCTGGCCTCGGCCAGCTTCTTAATGGAATCGACGTGACGGCGCACCACCGCCGACTCGGGAGGCACGTTGGCGGCGGCGTTGCCGGCCTCCATCAGGAGAGCCGAAAGCGACTGGCCCACCTCATCGTGCAGCTCGCGTGAGATGGCCCGGCGCTCCTCTTCCTGGGCCGAGACCAGCCGCGCGGATAGATCCTTGAGCTCCTGCCCGTTGCGGGCGCCTTCCTGGTAGCGCTGCTCCAATTCGGTTTCCAAGCGCAGCGTACGCCGGACCGTAAAGGCCGCCAGCGCCACTCCGACCAGGACCGTCGCGGCCAGCATCCAGGCGAGTCTCAGCCGCAGTGTGTTGAAGGTCTGATTGAGTTGGGCGTCGCCAGCCGCCATCTGACGCGCGTTCATCTGATCGATGCGGTCCACCAGATCGAGCGTGGCTCCGCGGCGGCGGACCACCTCGCGATTCAGGTACTCGCTGCCGCGCACCTGCCGGTCTCGTTCCGGAATCGTGGCCAGGAATTCGAGCAGCCTCCAGTAGTCCTGAACTTCGGCGCGGAGGCTGGCGAGCTGCGGCGCGTCGGCGGCATCCAGAACTGCCGCGGAATCCTTCAGCGCCTGATCGGTGTTGCCGCGCACTACCTCCCACTGCGCCAGTTGGGCGGCGGCATCGCCGGTGTTGGCCGCCAGCAGGTAGGCTCGCATCTCGATGGCGGACTGGTAGATCCCGCTCCGCACCCGATCCAGCGCGTTGGCGCGGCGCAGATACGTGTCGCGCTCCTGAGCGTCGCTGGATCGAACCCGGTGCAGGACCATCAAGGCATCGACGCCCGCGACCATCATCAGAAGGAGCAACCCACCGAAACCCGCCAGCAGCAGCCGGCGTCCACCAGCCTGAAAAGTCATCTATTTATAAGTCTAGCGCCGGAGCCCTCAGAGGGAATACCGTCCCAACAGGATTGCCCAAATGGTGTACGCTAGGTTCTACTGGAACCGCAAGGAACAAAAACATATGAAACCTTTCCTCCTCGTGAGTGGATTTGCTGTGTTGATGCTCGCCAGTGGGTGCTCGAAGAAGGCTCCTGTGGCGGCGACGCCTAAGGCTCCCGATACGACCCCTGTGGCCGGAGCGCCAGCGTCAGCGCGCCCCGCCGCCCGGCCCACGCCGACCCAGACTCCGGCCCGCGCTCCGCAGCAGGTCGCGCAGACGCCCCAGCAGCGTCCCGCTGCCCAGATGCCCGCGCAGGTGCGCGTGACGCTCAACGACCGGCTTGCCAAGATGGAAGACGCGCTGTTTGACTTCGATAAGGCCACGATCCGCCCCGATGCCACCACGGCACTTAAGGACGATGTGGGCGTGATTCGCGACATCCTCGCGGCCTACCCCAGCCAGAAGCTGCTTATCGAGGGCCATGCGGACGAGCGCGGCTCCGAGGAGTACAATCTGGCCCTGGGCGACCGCCGTGCTCAGGAGGTCAAGGACTTCCTGACCTCCATGGGGATTCCGATCGGGCAACTGACTCTCATCAGCTACGGCAAGGAGCGGCCGGTTTGCTCGGATGAGAGCGAGAACTGCTGGCAGCGGAACCGCCGCGCCCATGTGACCGCGGCTCAGTGACGAGCCCGGTAAACACAAGAGTTTACCCTCCTACAACAGAGCACCAGGCTCCTTTCCAAAGGAGCACCAAACTAGGCCTCCGCCGCTCCGCCTCGCAACGGTTGACGGGGGCCTTTTTTCGCTAACTGCTTATGCACGGACGGGAGGACGGGTTTGTCGATGGCGGCGAAATTTTGCTGTTATTTCGTCCGTCGTCACTCATCCCTGAGGGCCGTCATCGGATCCACACGCGACGCACGGCGCGCGGGAAGATACGCCGCCAACATCGTGACGGCGAGCACCATCGGCGTGACCAGCAAATAAGCGGCGAGCGGAGAATCCCCCGGGAAGGTGGAGCGAAGCAGGCGCGCAACGCCGACGCTCAGAACCAATCCCATGCCCATGCCCGACGCCGCCAGCACGAACCCCTGACGCAGCACCATGCGCAACACCTCGCCCCGATTCGCGCCGATGGCCATCCGGATTCCGATTTCGCGCGTCCGCGTGCTGACCGCATACGCCATCAAACCGTACAGTCCGGCCAACGCCAGACCCATTCCCATCAGCCCCATCGACGCCACCGCCTGTATGATGATTTGGTAGACTTGCACGGAGCGCGCCCGATAGAAATTCTCCATCGTGACGACATCGTAAATCGGTAGATCCGAATCCAGTCCGCGCACGACTTCGCGCAGAGGCGCGCTCAGCGCCCCGGGATCCCGGGCGGATTCAACCATCAACGTCATGTGGTCCCTGGGATTCTGGCGGTAGGGAACGTAGAGAAAATCCGCCGGTGGCTCCAAAGAGGCCAAGTATTTGGTGGTCTTGGCGATCCCGACAATTTGCACCCATCCTTCCAGTTGGAAGCGCTTGCCGATGGGGTCCTGCCCGGGCCAATAGTGTGCGGCCAGCGTTTCGTTGATCACCGCCACGCGCGGAGTATTTTCGGTATCGGTTTTCAGGAAGCCGCGCCCGCGGACTAGTGGAATTCCCGCCGTCTCAAAATAGTTTTCATCCACCCGGTTCGCCATCACGCTGACGCTCTCGATTCCGCGCGGAAGCCGCTTCCCTTCCGGCACGATCGAGAAAGCATCGATTTCTACTGTCATCGGAACAAACGAGGCCAGCGCGGCCGACTTTACACCCGGCAGGGATCGCGAGCGTTCCACCAACTGCTTGTAGAATTCGTGGTCCTGCGCCGCGCTATAGTGCGCCAGGCTCGGATCGAAGCTCATCAGCAACAAATGATCGATGCGATATCCTGGCCCGGCCGCAAGATTGTCGTGGATTCCGAGGTATAGAAACATGGTGGTGGTCAGCAGCACCAGCGAGACCGCGACTTGTCCCGATACCAGCACGCTCCGTCCCCATAACCGCCGAAATCCCGGAGCCGCCGAGCCGCCGGCCTTAAGCGCGGTAGTGAGATCCGTGCGACTGGTGCGGATCGCCGGGATGAGTCCGAACAGAAAAATACTGAGCAGCGCGACTCCCATGCTGAACAACAGCGCGCGTTCATTCATATCGAAGGAAATCATCAGGGGCAAGTCCGACGGGTAGGTGATCTGCCGGAACAGGAGCACTCCGGCATAGCCCACGCCTATGCCCGCGATTCCCCCTGCCACAGCCAGCAACAAGCTTTCCGTGATCAACTGGCGGATCAGCCGAGTGCGTCCCGCGCCAATGGCCACGCGCAGCGCCATCTCCCGCGCCCGGGCGGGCGCTCGGCTGGTAAGCAGGCCCGCCACGTTCGCGCACGCCACCAGCAGCACAGCCGCTGCCAGAACCGTCAACATGACGATCAACGCGGCGTTGTACGGGACTGTCTTGATGCGGGCGTCCAACTCCGTGCGCACGTCCATGGTTTGATTCTTGTTGGTGGCCGGGTACGCCCTTTCGAGCGACGCGGACAGCGCCGCCAGCTCCGCTCGCGCCCGGGAGATTGGCACGCCCGCCTTGAGCCTGCCTTTCACCGTGAAGAACCGCCGGTCGCGACCCTCCAGAACATCCGCCGCCTCGCCCAGCCGAGGCCCCATCATCAGCGGAACGTAGAAGGCGGGATGCACCCATTGGTCGATGCTGGTGAAGCTTTGCGGCAGCACGCCGATCACGGTGAAGGGGATCCCGCTCATGCGCACCTCGCGTCCCAAAACGGAGCGATCCGCCCCGAACTCCTGCTCCCACAAATCGTGATCGAGAATCACCACGGCGTTCCGGCCTGGCACTTGATCCTCGTCGGGCCGGAAGGAGCGCCCCAGCTCCGGCTTCACCTCCAGCACGTCGAAAAAGTTGCCGCTCACCTGCATGCCCGTCCGCAACTGCGACTGGGCGTCGGACCGCGCAGCCAACCCGGTGCGAATGAAATTGTACGCGACCACTCCCTGGAAGCTGGTGACCCGGTCGCGGATGTCTTTGTAATCGGGATAGGAGGCCGGCAGAAAGTTGTAGCCGGCCGATGCCGAGGTCGCCGCCGTCAGATCCTTGGAGCCGAGCGTCACGACATCGCCGGGTTGCGGTACCGGCAGCGGCCTCAAAAGCAGCGTGTCCGCGAGGCTGAAGACGGCGCAGTTGGCGCCGATTCCGACGGCCAGCGAGAGCACCGCGATCAGGGCAAATCCGGGATGGCGGGCGATGCTGCGGCGCCCGTAGTTCAGATCCTGCCACAACCGCTCCAGCCACACCCAACCCCACGCCGCGTGGCTGTCCTCGCGCAGCCGCAGAGCGCTGCCGAACGCCGTGCGCCGGTCTTCGGCCATCATCTCGCGATGCGCCGACATTTCGTCTGCCAGGTCCCGATCCATCCGCCGGCGATGCATCAGGTAGGAAATACGGCGGAGAAGCCTACGCATACAGGATGCTCCGGATCGCAGCGCTGACCTGTTCGTACTCTTCCATCTCGCGTTTGACCTGCTTCTGGCCCTCGCGGGTGAGGCGATAGAAGCGCACGCGCCGGTTGGTCTCGGAGACGCCCCAAGCGGCCGTCACCCAGCCTTCCACCAGCATGCGCTGCAAGGCGGGATAGAGCGAGCCTTCTTCGGCTTCCAGCACTTCGCCCGAAAGCCGGCGGATGCGCTGGGCGATGGCGTAGCCGTGCAGCGGACCGCCTTCGAGAACGCGCAGGACCAGGAGCGAGAGGGAGCCTTGAGGCATGTGATGGCTAGGCATAGGGTGTCTATATCTTAGGCCCGATGATCTCCCCCGGTCAAGGAAATAATTTTGGTGTCCGGCTCACCGCTTGTCCGGCTCACTGCTTTGACACGATTGCGGTGCCGGCATAGACTCGAAGGTGTTTTCGGACGCTCACACATGGAAACCAATGGCCCCGTTTCGCGCAGAAGTCTCCTCTCCGCTGGAATTGGCATCGCGGCGTCGGGTGCGCTAAGACCCGCATTCGGCGACTCCGCCGATCCCACCGGACTTACGCTGAGGCAAGCCTCGGAATTGCTTCGAAGAAAGGGAGCCTCCCCGGTCGATCTTACGCAGGCCTGCCTGGCGCGGATTGAAAAGTACAATCCCGCTTTGAATGCCTTCATCACCGTGACCAGAGAGCAGGCGCTGGACACCGCGCGGGCCATGGAAGCCGAGCAGAAGCAGGGAAAGTGGCGCGGTCCGCTGCACGGAATTCCGATCGCCCTGAAGGACAATATGGACACAGCCGGCGTCCGGACCACCGGCGCGAGCGAGCTGTTCAAGGACCGCGTCCCTACCGAAGACGCCGAGGTGGTCCGCAGGTTGAAGAACGCCGGTGCCATTGTTCTCGGCAAACTGAACATGCATGAGCTTGCCTACGGCGGGAGTTCCGCGGTCAGCTACTTCGGAGCCGTGCATAACCCCTGGGATTTGCAGCGGACCCCGGGGGGTTCCTCCGGCGGTTCGGCCGCGGCGATCGCCGGCGATCTGTGCTTCGGCTCCCTCGGGACTGACACCGCGGGATCGGTTCGCATTCCCGCGTCTTACTGCGGCGTCGTCGGGTTCAAACCAACCTATGGCCGCGTGAGCATTCGCGGAGTGATCCCCCTCTCCACGTCACTCGACCATGTCGGGCCGTTGTGTAAGACCGTGGAAGACGCCGCGCTGATGCTGGCGGTGATCGCGGGTTACGACGAGCCGGACCCCACCACGGCCGACGTGCCGGTTCCCGATTATACGCGCGCGATGAGTATGCGGCCTTCCAAGCTGCGGCTGGGTGTTCCGAGAACCCCCTTTTTCAATCGCATTGATCCGGAGGTCGACAAAGCGGTGGCGGACGCCATCGAGGTCCTGCGGAAACTGACCGCGAGCGTCGCGGATGTGCAACTACCCACGGCGGTCAACCCGGCCCAGATTTGGGATGCGGAAATCTATGCGTACCATGCGAAGTGGATCAAAGAGACTCCGGAACTGTATCAGCCCCAGACGCGCGCTGCGATTCTCAACTCCGGCCGGGAAACGGCGGAGGTTTACGCGAAGGCGCGCTGGACCATGCAATTGCAGCGCAGGGAAATCGTCAAGACATTTTCGAATGTCGACCTTCTGATCACGCCCACCATGCCGGCGCCGGCTCCCGCCACGCCCGCGGTTCCGGCGTCGAATACGTCGCCTTTCGATGTTTTTGGATTGCCCACGATTTCGGTTCCCTGCGGATTCTCGAAAGCTGGGTTGCCCATCGGCCTTCAGATCAGCGGCGCTCCCTTCGCGGAAGTGACGGTGCTGGCGCTCGCGCATGCCTACGAACAGGCGACGGAGTGGCATCGGCGCCGGCCGCCGCTGAAATCGTAATTGAGAGGAGGTCCGGGACGGAGGCGCCGCCTCACCGCCCGCGGGAACGTTCAACCGTTTCAGCTTAGTGTCGCGGGCGCGATACGCCTCTTCTGTTGCGCCCTCGATTAACTCGATTTGGAAACGGGCCGCCCCCTTTCCGGCATGGTTGGAGTACACTGTTTCATGCCGCGTGGAAGCCTCCGCGGCGGAGGACGCGATGCAGTGGTATTACACGGTGCAAGGCCAGCGCCAGGGTCCGGTGGATGACGCTGGCTTGGAGGATCTGGTTCGTCAAGGAGTGGTTCGCGACGATACCTACGTTTGGCGCGAAGGGCTGGCGGAATGGCAGTTGTACGGCGCGATGAAACCGAAACCCGCGCCGGCCCCGGTTGCTCCGCCCAGGCCCAGCGAGCCGCCTCCGGCCTCAGGCGCGGGACTGGGAGCGCCGCCGCCTGCCCGGCCTTACGCCGCTCCGCCGCATGCCACGCCTCCCGCCGCCAAGCCGGCAGCCGCCGGGTCCAAGAGCTACTTCTTCTACTACCCGGTCCTGCGCGCGCTCGGCGATGGCCGTGTGATCCGGACGTGCGTCGTGTGGGGGTTGAAGATCGGCGCGGTCGTCTCGGCCCTAGCCGGACTGCTGATCGCGTTCGAGATTCTTTCCGCCTCGCAAGGCTCCGGCGGCAGCGGAATGCTGGGCGCGGTCCTGCTGGCGATCGTGGTTCTAGCAACCTCGCTGTGCGTGGGGCAAGTGTGCTGGTATCGGGCCGGCTCCGTCACCGCGCTGGGCGAGTCGGACTACACCGTCATCCCCATCGCCTCGATTCTTTTCCGTACTTCAGCGGAATGCGGCGCGACGGCTTTCGCCGGCATCGGCGTCGGCGCGTGCCTGTTCCTATGGCTCAGCCCCGCCGGCCTGGACCTGCGCAGCCTGCCGCTCCCCATCGCCATGCCCTCCTCGACCGGATTCGTGGGCGGAATCGTGGTTCTGCTGTATGCAGGTTTGCTCGCCGTCCTATCTCTGATTGGGGGCTATCTTGCAGCGGAGTGGACTGCCGTGCTGGTGGACATCGCCGGGAGCATCCACGCGATCCGCAGGGTGGCGGAAAAAGCGGAATGAGGTATAGTACCTTCGTTCGTTGCAAGTAAGCTCACAAGTATGCTGAAGTTAGAAGCATGAAGTCCCGTAAACTCCTGACATTCCTGCCGATGCTGCTGCTGGCATTGGCCGCATGCACGCGCGACCCCAAGGTTCGGGCGCAGCGGTATGTGGAGAACGGAAACAAGTTCTTCGCCAAGGGTAGATACACCGACGCGTCGATCATGTACCGCAGAGCGCAGAGGGAGGACGCGCGCTCCGGCGAAGCCTACTACCGGCTGGCGCTGACCGACCTGAAGCTTTACGCTTATGGCGACGCGTTCCGGGCTTTGCTGCGCACGGTGGAGTTGCAGCCCAACAACACCGACGCCAAGACCAAGCTGGGCGAACTGTATCTGATGTCGGCATTGCAGGACCCCAAGCGCAGCCAGGAGGCCCTCGATGGCGCGTCCGAACTTGCCGGCAAGCTCTTGATGCAGGACCCGAAGTCCTTCGACGGCCACCGCATCATGGGCGAGATCGCGCTGATCAAGAAAGATTTGCCGGGCGCACTCCCTGAATTTCAAGCGGCCAACGAAGCCAAGCCGCTGCAGCCCGAAGTGATCACCCCCTATTTCCAGGCTCTGGCCGCCGGCAACCGGTTTCCGGAGGCCGAGAAGCTGGCCTACCAACTGATCGACAAGAATAAGGCTTATTCGCCGATTTACGATCTTCTGTACACCGAATATGCTCGCCTCAACCGGCTGGATGACGCCGAGCGCGTGCTCAGGCTCAAGACCGACAACAATCCTAAGAACACCGGATACCTGCTGCAGCTTGCCACCTATTACATCGTGACCAAACGGCGTCCGGAAGCCGAGGCGATTTTCAAGAAGATGACCGACGCGAAGGAGCATCCCGACGGCCATCTCATGGTGGGCGACCTCTTCTTCTTCCGGCTGCGCGAGTTCGACCGGGCGCGGGCCGAATACGAGGCCGCCATCGCCGCTTTCCCCAAGGATAAAGCGATGTATCAGAAGCGGCTGGTGGAGCTGGACGCCGACACCGGGAACAACGCTGGAGCCAACCAGCTCCTGGCGGGCATTCTCAAGGATAACCCCAAGGATTCCGAAGCCATCGCTCTGCGCGCGGGGCTGATGTTGAGTACTGGAAATCGCGACCAGATCAACTTGGCGGCCAACGACCTGCAATCGCTGGTCAGTAAGAGCCCGGACAACCCGGTGCTGCGGTTCAACCTGGCCAGAGCGCTCCGCGCCAAAGGCGATACGCAGCAGGCCGTCATGCAATTGGAAGCGGCCATTAAACTTCGTCCCGACTATCTGAGGGCGCGCGAGCTTCTGGCGGGACTTTACCTCAGCCAGGGGGACAATCCCAAGGCGATGAAGGCCGCCGAAGATATCCTCGATCGCCAGAAGGACAACCTGCAGGGGCACCTGGTGCGGTCCGCCTCGCTCCTGAGCGTCGGCGAAAAAGACCAGGCGCGCAAGGAACTGGACTTTATCCTCAAGAACTTCCCGCAGAACGTGGATGCACGCTACCAGGTGGGTTACCTGGATTATCTGGATAAAGACTACAAGGCGGCGGGCGAGGTGTTCGGCAAACTCAATCAGGAATTTCCCAAGGACCAGCGTGGGCTGGGAGGCTTGACGGAGGCACTGGTCGCCCAGAATCGCATGGATGATGCGATTAAGGAGGTGGAGAAAGCCATCCAGGCCGACCCGGACCGGCGCGACCTGAAATTGTTCCTGGCCAACCTTGACGCCCGCGCCGAGAGATACGACGCCGCTGTCCAGATCTTCCAGGGTTTGTTGGAAAAGGATCCCAAGAACGCGGCAATGCTGTACAGCCTCGGGGAGGTCTACCGCCGCAAGGGCGATCTGAATACGGCCATCGACAAGTTCCGGCTGTCCAGTCAGGCTGCTCCCAACGATCCCAGGCCGCTCCTGCAACTTGCCCTGGTGATGGATGGAACCGGCAGGAGCGACCAGTCCCAGCCGATTTATGAGCAGATTTTGAAGATTCAGCCGGATAATCCCGTGGCTCTGAACAATTTGGCCTACAGCAAGGCTGAGAAGGGCGTCGACCTGGACGTGGCGCAGACCATGGCTCAGCGCGCCCGCCAGAAGGCGCCCAATTCTCCTGAGATCGCGGACACTCTGGGCTGGATCTATATCCGCAGGAACCTCACCGAGGAAGCCGTGCGGTTGTTCCAGGATCTGGTGACGAAGGAGCCGGAAAACGCGAAATTCCATTATCATTACGGCATGGCGCTATATGAGAAAGGCGACAAGCCTTCGACCAAACGCGAGCTGGAGATAGCGCTCAAAGACAAACCGTCCAAGGACGACGAAGCCAAGATCCGGGATCTTCTGGGCAAACTCTAGGCGGAGCCCGGCCCAGACTCAGACCATAGTCCAGTGATCCGTTCCCCTTTCGTCGCCTACGCCGGGCCGTTCCTTGCATTCTACGGCCTGCTGGCTCTGTCCTGGGTGGCGCCCTTGCCGGCCTTGGCGATCCAAGCCGGGTTCGTGGCGATCATGGCTGCGGTGATCGTCATCGTTCCCCGCTCCGCGGATCTGCATCCAGGCATCTACTTGCGAGTCCGCAACTGGTTCACCACTCCGCTGATCGGTCTGGCCGTGTTCGCGATCTGGATCGCGCCGGATCAACTTTTCCCCGGATACCGGCACTTCTGGTTGTTCGAGAATCCATTGATGGGGAAGGTGCAGACGGGCCTTTCCGCGGAGGCTCGGGGGCAGACCGCGGTCCTGTGGCTGCGCGCGATCCGCGCCGTGGCCATCGTTCCGGTGGTGGAGGAGCTGTTTTGGCGCGGATGGCTCATGCGCTGGCTGATCTCGCCGGACTTTGAGACGATTCCCCTGGGGACTTGGTCGGCCTCGGCGTTCTGGATCGTGGCGCTGCTGTTTGCGAGCGAGCATGGCCCTTACTGGGACGTGGGGCTCGCCGCCGGCCTGCTGTACAACTGGTGGATGGTGCGGACCCGCAGCCTAGGGGATCTCGTGCTCGCCCACGCGATCACCAACGCATGCCTGAGCGCCTTCGTGGTGGGGACCGGCAAATGGGAATACTGGCTGTGACGCCTTTTGACCATGACGCGAAGCATAAACATGTCATTGAACAGGTGCGTTCCGGCGCGCATGCCAGCGGCGCGCGAGCGGCCCTTTTCGACTTCGACGGCACCCTTTCGGTGATCCGCTCCGGCTGGGTCAACGTCATGGTCCCCATGATGGTGGAGATCCTCATGGATCTGAAAACCGGCGAATCCGAGGCGGAGCTGCATTCTATCGTCGAGGAATTCGTCGGGCGACTCACCGGCAAGGAGACCATCTATCAAATGATAGAGTTCGCCGGGCACGTGACCCGGCGCGGCGGCAACGCCCTTGACCCGCGCGAATACAAGAAAGTGTATCTGGACCTGCTGTGGGTCAAGATCAGCGGCCGCGTGGAGGATCTTCGCAGCGGGCACGCCGCGCCCAAGCAGTACCTGGTTCCCGGCGCCCGGGAACTTCTGGAGCGTCTGAAAGCTGAGGGATTACGCCTGTATCTGGCTAGCGGCACCGACGAGGTGTACATGAAGGAAGAAGCGCGGCTCTTGGACGTGGCGCGCTACTTCGACGGCGGCGTCTATGGCGCGCTCGAAGATTACCGGAGCTTTTCCAAAAAGATCCTGATTCAGCGCATCCTTTCGCAAACCGACCTGCGCGGAGCCGAGATCGTCGGTTTCGGCGACGGCTTTGTCGAGATTGAAGAAGTCAAACTGGTCGGCGGCACCGCCGTTGGCGTGGCCTCGCAGGAGCCGGAGTGCCAAGTAGTGGACGACTGGAAGCGCCAGCGTCTGATCGGCGCCGGCGCCGACTTCATCGTGCCCAACTTCCTGGGCCACGCCGAGCTCGTCAGAACGCTCTTTACACCCCTCGCGTGAACACGCTGGCGATCGATATCGGGGGCACCAAATTTAGCCTGGCGCTTTTTGAGGAAGAGCGGATCACGCAGCGCACGACGCGCTCCACCGATCGCGAGGGCGGTCCTGCATGGATGCTGAAGCAGATAAAAGAAGTCGCGCGGGGCTGGCAGTTCGCCCGCTGCGGCGTGGGCTTCGGCGGTCCGGTCGAATTTCCGCTTCGCCGCGTGGCGCTCTCGACCCACGTCGGCGGATGGTCCGATTTCCCCCTGGCTCAACGGCTGGAGGAGTTGCTGCGAGTGCCTGTGGCCGTCGATAACGACGCCAACGCGGGCGCGCTGGGAGAAGCCCGCTACGGAGCCGCCCGTGGCGCCCAAGAAAGCGGCGCTCTGCCTTTGTTCTACATGACGCTTTCGACCGGCATCGGCGGCGGCATCGTGCTCGAGGACGGCAGCCTGTATCGCGGCGCGGATTCCTGGGCGGGCGAGATCGGGCACATCACTCTGCATCCCGATGGCCCGGAGTGTCTCTGCGGCGCGCGCGGCTGCTTCGAGCGCATGTGCAGTGGGTTGTGGCTGGAGCGCGATCACGGCAAGCCGGCTCGCGAGTTGCTTCAAGACCCCGAATTTGTTTCCCGCTACGTGGTGGATCTCGCGCAGGGACTCAAAGCCGCGATCATGCTGCTGAACCCCGCGCGCATCGTCATCGGCGGCGGCATCGCACAGGCCGGCGATCGATTATTCCTTCCGCTGCGTGCGGAACTGGGGCGGCAGGTAACGAATTGGTCACGGGCTCGCCTCGACATCGTCCCCGCCAGCGCTGGGCGACGATAGCGTGCTGTGGGGCGCACTGGCCCTCGCACGGGACAGCTCGGAGACTGGGAAAGGAGGTCACCGTGGACGCCTTGACAGAAAAGCTAGAGGCTAGCTACTTTCCGACTTAAAATTCTGAAAGCTGTCTCAGACGGAGTTAGTGTTCCGGCAAATATTGTCCAGACGAGCGATCTTCGAGGGGGGAACGGAGTGAAAGACAGCGGGAAGGGGACAATGTAGGGTGCTGAGAGGGTCTAAGAGGGAACCGCACCACGGGGGCGTGCGTGCGCGGCTAGGTGGGTACCGATATGAATGACGTTGTCGGCGATCACCCCGAGTCCGACCCAACGCCGGATGCCGTCCGGTCCTTTATAGAGCGATCGCCGCAACCCATGCCGGCGTTTGAGCACACTGATGCGGCCTTCGCAGCCGGTGCGCCATTTCTGCAGCTTCTTGAACCAACGCTGCTTCTGCCGCTGCTTGCGGGCGGGGCTCTTGGTGTCATGGCTCGGAATCGATACGCGTTTCACCCCCATCTGTTGGGCCTTGGATTCGTTAGCGGCTGAAAAGAATCCGGGATCGGCAGCCACATGCTCCGGAGCGCGTCGGAACTGTTCGACATGTTGTTGTAGACATCCTTCCAGCAAGGTGGAGTCGGCCGGCCTCTGTTCGCACACTTGGTAATGCGTTACGATCTGGTTCTCCGCCTCTTGAATCAGGGTCAGTTTGCCGAACTCATTGGGCTTATTCGCCTTGCCCTTGCGGATCACCTCGGTGTGCGTTTCAAATACGCTGAGCAACTTGCCGTCGGCCTGGGTGTTGCCGCGGAGCACCCGCTCCCGGGTCTGGCGCAGCACCTGCTGCACTCGGGGAATCATTTCATCCAGTTGCCTCTTGGCTTTGTGCATGACGGAGAGATTGCCTCGCTTGACGCGTTTGGCAATCTCGCGCGAGAACTTTTTAGCTTGCCCGACAACCCGGCTGGTGATTTCCAATAGTTGGAGGTAGGCCTGCTTCATCTTCTGCCGGCCTTGCTCCGTCTTGTTGCGGCTGGCGCGAGCGATCGCCAGAACCTTCAACTTGGCAGACCGGCTTCGGTCCCGCATCTGCGTGCCGACCTTGCCCGCCACAGCGGAGACTTTCTTCATGATGCGCAGCAGGACGCGCACGCCGTCGCCCAGCAAAGTGCTGTCGGTCGGGTAGTGGATGTCGGTCTCCACCACGGTCGTATCGACCCGCATCTTACGACCCGTTGCGATCTTGTTTTCCTGTGCAATCTCTACCACACGCCGATGCAGTTTTTCGATTACCACCGGACCCAGTTGCCGCGCCAGGTTTCCCATCGTCCGGTCATCGGGAACCTTTTCGCCACCGACCCGGGTAAACTCGCGATAGACGAGATTGGCGCGTACCTCCCGCGACAGCGTTTCATAACTCCAGTCACGCACGTGCTTCAACAACAGCATGCGGAGCACGACTTCGGCCGGCGTCGCCTTGCGGCCACGTGTCTTACTCTTCTTGCAGCGTTTGGCTAACTCTTGCTGGATCAGCAGCAGCAGGGTGTCGTCTTCCAACGCTGTATCGGCATGTCGCATCCAGGGTTCCCAGAGATCTTCCACCGCCTCGGCGATGAAGCCATCGGCGAATTTCCGTTGCAGGCGGCGAGCGGCAATCACGGTTTGCGCTCCGGTTGTTTGAAATCCTCGCGGTCCAGGCGCAACAGGAATTGATTCAGCTCGCTGATGGCCTCCAGGGTCTGCTTGAAATCGCGATAGTGTAGGAGCGCCTTACGAACCTGCGTAACCTGCTCGGGACGAAGGCTCACCTGACGGGTCTTGCCGCCGGGATAGCCGACGGTGAGGACCCAGAGCGGATGGCCCTCGCCGCGAGCACACTTCGAACATCCGGAGGAGTGATGGACGGTGCGCTGGAGCAGAGAGCCGCGCAGGACCCCATTGGCGGAGGAGAGTTGAGCTGCCAATTTATCCCGTTTGCGAATGGCTTGCTCTCGTGTCATCGACACTGATGATACAACTTCCGACAAGACAAGTCAATACATTTTGCAAAATAAAATGTTCTAATGACCGACGATGGAACTTGGCCGGCTGGCCTCTCGTGGCAAAGGGGGAAGTTCGGTTTAACAACCAGCCACCCACAGCGCCCATGAAAACAGGGAGATCCCGTGGGGAATTTTAAGTGGGAAAGTAGCTAGGCTGCGCGAGTGGAAGCCGGGGACGGCCGCTCACGTGCGAGAGCGCATCGCGGAAGTCCTCGATCTGGCCGACCACTACGTTCTCGATCTGCTACGAGCAACAACCGCGTGCTGTGGTAAGGATTGATGGCCTGCGTTACAGCAAACTCCTATAACGGCACAGGTTCGTCCGTGTCTCAGAGCAGGATGGCCCCGGAGGGATAGCCGCAGACGCGCGTCGAGCGCCAAACGTACCGACGCTGCATTTCGGGCAGGGGCAGTTCCCCACGCTCGATCATTGATACCAATTCTTCGACCGACGCTTCGGCTTTCGCCATTCGCTGCACTCCTTCAACCGTGCATTGCTTTACCTTCTTCAACCTTCTTCTTATCCGACAACCTCCGTACAAGCCAGACAGTTTACAGCCCGGTACCGGGCCCTCGTGTCCCACAAAAACAATCCCCTGTCGTCTTCTTTTCGAGTGCGATAACACGTGGTCATCGCGCTCTAACCCCAATTCTCTGGGCTCAAACGCTCGCTTCATCGTTGCGCCGTCATACAGGCCTGTCGTTTTCGTTTCGAGCGCCCGGCCATGCGCCGCGCCCCCCCCGGCTTTCCATGCTCGATTGTCACTCGCGCCGCCGAGTTCACAAATGGTCCAACTTGAAAGGTGCCCCGCCGTTTTCACAGCCCAAGCTCACTATGTGAGCCAAGGCGCACAAGTTCGAGGCTGTCGTCATCCGGCTTGCGGTAGATCAGAACGAGATCCGGCCTGATGTGGCAGTCGCGGTGATCGTTCCATTCGCCGGACAGTGGATGGTCGAAGTTCCGGCGCGGCAGTTGTGTATCGGCTGCGAGCAGGTTGACGACCTCCATCAGTAGGGCGTCCAGCATCTTGCCGTGCCGGCCGGATTTTTCTCGCCTGTAGTCACGCTGAAAGCGGGCGGTGTATTTAACGTCGCGCATTCAGACTTCGCAGCAGTTTGTCTGGCTTGCCGGCCTTGACTAGCTCGCCCCGGCGCGCGGCTTTCATCGCGGCGATGGTTTCAGCGTTGGGATTGAGCGGCTCGAACGGCAGGGCCTTTTCCGCCGCGACGCGCACGAGCAGCAGGCGAAAGGCATCGGACACGGTGAGTCCGATTTTCTTCAGCGCCGCAGCCGCTTCCCTCTTGGTGCGAGCATCAATGCGGGCGCGAACGACGGAATTGTCGGCCATGGTGTTAATTTCCCCTTGAGCCACATTGTAGCTCAACGCCGGGGAAGTGTCGAGCTTCTCGACCTTGCGCAACGGGTAAGATACGTGGTTATCACAACTCTAATCCCCGTTCTCTCGACTTCCCCACGCTCAGTTCATCGCTTCGCGGGTAGTAGAGGCCCGTAGTTTTCGCGTTCGAGCGCCGTGCCGCCGGTGCCGTGTCGCTTACCGCGCCTGAGTGCCAGCTGGCCGTGCGCCATCCGCCTTCTTCAAACGATCCCCCACTTGCGCCGCAGCCACCACTCGGAAAAGCGCAGCAGCACCAAGACCAGGAAGACCAGCGGCAGATCCCACAGATCCTTGGTCTCGCGACTGGTCACGCCGGCTTCGGAAAAGGGAATGCCGCCGGCGAGTTTGCCGAGGTCGGCGGGCTTCCAATATTTTCCGCCGGTTTGGGTGGCGAGGCGTTCCAGCAGGTCGCGGTTCTGTTCGGTGTGGAAATTCTCCGCGACGCCGTCCATGCGCTGAAAGGTGAGTACGTCGCGGCCTAATTCCTTGAACGCGCCGGTATTGGGATCGGCGCGCTGGGCCGTGACCTCGGTCAGATAAGCGCCGGTCTTGGGAGCGGACCAGGCGGCTTGGAACTGGCCGGGACTATCGGGCACCGGCGTCATCTCGACCAGGGCGCTGACGCCGCTGGGGCCCAGGATGTGAGCTTCGACCTTGGCATCGGGAGCGGGGTTGTACTGTTGATCGCGAACCTCGGCGGTGAGAGTCACCGCGCCGTTGTCGAGCAGCATCTGAGCCGGGACGGACGCCGCGACGTGGCCAGGGGTATCCGAAACCAGCCACCGCAGGAGCTGCTGCCAGAACAAATCGTGAGCAGTGTCGCCCAGAGGTGAAGCTCATCTGCCAACGCCAAGTGCCTCCGGTGGCCATAATCGCGGTGCGGCCATGACCGAAGTTCTCCGTAATCAGCAACGGCAATTTTCGGCCTTCGGGCGTGATCATGTTGGCGAGAACGGCCGCCCCCGGCTTGGGCGTGCCGGGATCTTCATAGTCCATCAGGTAGGGCAGCTTCTTCCACTTGGCGGCGTTCGCGGCGGGGTCGTCCACGAGGCGGGTGATGATGCTGTCCACGCCGGCGGGCGCCAGCTCGGCGGTCGTATGGGTGGTGCCGCGTTCTCGGATCGGCCTCGCGATGAAACGTGCCCGGCTGGGTGGGCAGCGTCGTCGGCAGCAGGTCGGTAAGGCTGGAGGCGTTCCAGCCGCCATCGGCCAGCGCGAACTGACCGCCCAGCAGCAGCAGGCCGCCGCCGCGGCGATCCACGAACTCGCGGATTAATTCCTGCTGGCCGGGAGTGAAATAGCCGGCTTCCACCGACCCAATGATCAATCCCTGGTAGGCGAAAAGGTCCTCCGCGCGAGAAGGAAAGCCGCCGGCCAGCTCCTTGGGATCGGCGATTCCCTGGCGGTAGATCTTGTTTTCGCTGGTGCGCACCATGGAGGCGATCTGCACCATGCGGTCGTCCTCTTCCGCCTGGCGGATAAACTTGAACTCCCAACGCGGTTCGCCCTCGATGTAGAGGATGCGGCGCGGTTCGGAGGCGACATTCACCACGCGAGTCAAGGTATTGTTGGCCGTGTTCTCCTCGCCGGGGAGGGGAGCAGCCGCGATTTGGAGCGTTCTGCGCGCCGGCGCCGCCGATATCGAACATCAAAGTCTCGGTCTGGAGGTTGCCGTCCGGCCCCAGGCTGACGGTGCGGGAGGCCAGAAGCTTGGCTTGGCCGCCGCCGTTGCTGATGTCGCGCACCGTCAGGTTGATCTTGGCGCCGGCGTATCCGCGTTGGTGCAAGGTGATCTTGGCGGCGAGGCGGGAGTCGGCCAAGGCGCGGGGAGCCACCACGGCATCGTCCAGCTCCACGTCATGTGCGGCGCGCTCGCGTCCGAAGCCCACGGTGTGAACGGGAATGTGGCGGGCGCGCAGCGCGCTGATGGCGTCCGCGCTGATGCCCCCGGTGTTGTCGTCGCCGTCGCTGAGCAGCACCACCGCGCCGATGGGCAGGTCGGAAGTCTCGTCGCTCAACTGCTTGAGGCTGTCGCCGATGCGGGTCGAGGGCGCGTTGGGTTGCAGGTCCTTGAGGCTGTCGATGCGGGCGGGCACGTCGTCGACGCGGTAAAGACGCGTTTGAAAGGATGCGGTTGAGGCTGTCCAGAACGCCGTTCTGAAGCGCCTTCACGGCTTGGGCCTGGCGGGTGACGCCGTCCTCGGATATGGCCATGCTGCGGGAGTCGTCCACCAGCACGGCGATGATGTTTTGTTGCGGCTTCAACTCCGACGACGGTGATCGCCGGCTGCCACAGCAGCACCAGCACCATCGCGGCCAGCAGCGTCTGCAAGCCCCAGATTACCCAGACTCGCCAACTGCGCATGACCGGCGCGGCTTCCGTCATGCGGGAGCGGATCAGCCAGGCCAGACCCACGGCCGCGGCCACGATCAGCAGCGCCAGCATCCAGTGTGGCCATGCCCCCAAGAGGGCAAATTGGCCGCGCGCATACACGTAACGCGGATACTTAAAAAGGAACTCGAACATGGCCCAAACCTGGACTACTTGGCTGATGGTGAGGAAGAGGCGTGCGCGGTTCATTGCCTAGTGGGTCATGGCGTAGGTGATGTAGTTGAGGACGATGCGAAACGCAAGTCCCGAAAACTTCTCGGGGTACTGCGCCTCATCGGAGTGTTCCCAGGCGTCGCCGAGATGCATGTTGTGGCAGATCGCCACCATGATGCGCCCGTGTTGGTTGCGGATGGCGCGCCACTTGGGCACGTAGCCGTCCTTCTCATAGGTTATGCCGCTGTTGACGTACTGCTCGCCCGGGATCTGAAACCTTTCGTTGATGTCGTACAGGACGTGGTAGATCTCGTCGAGATCCTTGAGATCCTCGACTTGCGCGTCGGGCAACACCTGGCGCATGCCGGCCATGAAATGCTCCCAGTCGTCGGTGCCGTGGAAGTGGTCCACCATCAGGAAGCCGCCTTTCAAAAGATAGTCGTGCAGGCGTTTGGCTTCCTCGTCGGAGAACGTCCAACTCTCTACATTGATGGCGTAGATCCAGGGATAGTCGAAGAGATGGTCGCTATCGAGATCGGCGACGTTCAGCGGCGAGGGCGAGTTGATGCGGGTCAAACGCCGCAGGGCAATCAAGCAATCGTTGTCGGCCTTGGGATAGTCTTGAGACCAACCGCCGCCGTAGCCGCGAAACCCACCGCCGCCATAGAGGGAGTTGTACTGGAGCCGGCTGAAATAGAATTCCGAGGGCACCCACGCCCCGTTCGAGTAGTAGACTGCTGCTGGCGGCGGCCTCCCCGTTGAAACGCAAACAGCCCGAGGCTGAGCGAAAACAGGAGGAGAATGGTGGAGATGGGCCGCACCAGCTTCATGGATAATTACCTCGATTCTTGCAGCATAGCAGAAGCGCGAAGGGTGCGGCGCGCCCCGCGTAATCCGTCGATAAGGTCGCCGCTCCGTTACCGTCGCGGTTCGGAATGGGCCTTGGAGCGAACGCGCTTACTTGCCAACACATTGAACAAAAAGGTGCCGGCGAGCGCCGATGGCGCGCGACTGCGCCACGGCAACACCCAGCCCAGGAGCAGCAACGCGAGCTTTCCGGTCATGCTTCGCTTGCCCTCCTTAGGTGAAAAGATATCATTAACTTCGGGTGCGGGAGTTTCGCCGCCGGTCAAAATGGTATTCGCGGAAAACCTGAAGCGCGGCTTGTGGCTCGTCACGCTGGCGGCGACCGCCTGGCCGCAGTCGGCGCACCGTGTCCCGGACCCTCCTCCTTGGGCAGGCGAAATTCTCCAGGCGCACAATTCCATCCGCCGCCGTTTAAATCTGCCGCCCCTGGTGTGGTCGGACAAAGTTGCGGCGGTCGCGCAGCAATGGGCGGAGACTCTTCTGGAGCGGCACCAATTTGTCCACCGCCCGAAATCGATCTTTGGCGAAAACCTGTTCAAGATCGACGGAGCCCGCTCCTCGCGCACTCAGGTCGTGAGCGCATGGGCGTCGGAGGCCCGCAACTACGATTACGCCTCGAACCGCTGCACGGGCGTGTGCGGCCACTACACGCAAATTGTTTGGCGGGACACCCAGGAACTGGGATGCGGTTTGGCGCTTGGCCCGAGCCGCGAGATTTGGGTCTGCGACTATGCACCACCCGGTAATGTGACCGGCAGGCGGCCATTCTAAGCTGCCGGGCGCGAAACCTTCTTCCCGGAACGCGGTTGCGACAGACGATGCGATACCATGATCGAAGGCTGGTAATCGGCATTCCTCATGCAACGACGCGACTTTCTCAAGATTGCCGGAGTGGCGGCCGCAAGCAGCCGGCTGGTGGGCCAGCAACAGCAATCCTTTCTGGCGCCAGCCGGCTCCGCAAGACGTGGCCAAGACCGATTTCACGCTGCAAATCGCGCCGGTCACGGTCGAATTGGCGCCCAATCGCATTCTCAGCACCATCGGGTACAACGGCACCTCGCCGGGGCCGCGGCTGCGGATGAAGGAGGGCGTGCCGGTCACGGTGAACGTGGTCAATGACACCGACGTGCCGGAGTTTGTGCATTTTCACGGATTGCTCATTCCCTCCGATGTGGACGGATCGGAGGAAGAAGGCACCCCGGCGGTGCCTCCGCACGGAAGCCGCCGCTATCAGTTCACGCCCACGCCGGCCGGCACCCGCTGGTACCACACCCACACCATGTCGATGGACGACCTGCACCGCGGCAGCTTATACCGGCATGTTCGGCTTTCTGATCGTCGAGGGAGCGAATAATCCCGGCCACTTCGATCAGGAACACTACCTGGCGTTGCGCGATTGGGAGCCCTATTTCACCAACCAGGCGATGGATAACGACGATCTCGATCCCACGCGGGCCACAACCGGAAAAGCCGGCGGTGCTGGATACGCGGCCAGCCGGGGCTGGAGGTGCGGCCGATATTTTTTCCATCAACGACAAGGCGCTCGGCGCCGGCGAGCCGATCCGCGTGAAGCCCGGCGAACGCGTGATGTTTCATTTTCTGAACGCCAGCGCCATCGAGAACCGCCACCTGGCGCTGCCCGGCCACAAATTCAACGTGATCGCGCTGGACGGAAATCCCGTGCCCACGCCGGCGGCCGTGGACGTGTTGATGCTGGGTCCGGGCGAGCGCATCGATGCCTGGGTGGAGATGAACCAGCCCGGGGTTTGGATCCTGGGCGCGCCCGAGGACCCGGTACGCGAAGGGGGCCTGGGCATTGTCATCGAATACGCCAATCAACACCGCACGCCGCAGTGGACGCCGCCGCCCAAATCCAGTTGGGACTATACCCTCTTCGGCAAGCCGCCGTCGCAACCGGCGCCTACCGAGCGATTGGACATGGTGTTTGAAAAGGTGCCGCGCGGCGCCGGCAAATTCAACAGCTTCACCGTAAACGGCAAATCCTATCCCCACGACCAGGAGTTTCTGCTCAAACAGGGCACGCGCTACCGGCTGACGTTTCATAACCGCACCGACGATGCGCATCCGTTGCACCTGCATCGCCACCAACTCGAGATCGCCGAGATTTATGGCAAAGCCACCTCGGGCGTGATCAAGGACACGGTCGTGGTGCCCACCTATGGGCGCGCCAGCGTGGACTTTACCGCCGACCAGCCGGGACCGACGTTGTTTCACTGCCATATCCAACAGCACATGGATTACGGCTTCAAGGCATTGCTGCGCTACTCGTAGTTGGCCCGCAAAGCCGACGCGCTGGCATTCTGCTTGTTGACCGGGTTCCGGGCAAACACCGCGGAGTTGGCTGGCCCGAATCGTGCAGAGGCGCGCCGGGAGTGGAAGCTGTGGAGCGCGTAGCCGGGGAAGCCGAAGCCACTCACCGTCAGGCGAGCCGGCTGTTCCCTCCATGGCCGCCGGAACGACGACGCGTCCGGCGGCGGAGGGAGAGGATCGGAAAACCCGTCCCCTCCCTTTATATCACACTCATCGTGTGTAGAACTCATAGTGTGCATACTTGCACGATGGGGAGGTGCGAGCCTCCACGCGAGCCCAAGATCCGCGCGTGCTCTTCGGAGCGCGCGTCCGCGAGCTCCGCATGGAGCGCGGCCTCTCCCAGGAGCAGCTCGCCGAGCTCGCCCGCCTGCACCGCAACTACATCGGCGGCGTCGAACGCGGCGAGCGCAACCTCGGCTTGCTCAACATCGTCGCCTTGGCCAAAGCCCTCCGCGTCCGGCCGGCTGCGCTGCTCGAGCCGGTCGCATAGGCTCGTCGCCGTGGCCGCTGCGTAGCTGCGGACCGATTTTTTGAGGACTACTGGGATGGGACCTTTGCGCCTGGCGTAGATCAAGTGCTGAGAACGCCGGCTCGTGCGCTCACGGGGAATGCATGCTGCGAACATGTGGTGGACCGAATCTAGCGATCGAAGTTAGCTCAAGGGAGGCTTCATTGGTTCCGCTGCGTCCGTCGTCGAGAGCCGACAAAGCGTATCAACTGATGGACGACGGGCGCTACCAGAGAGCAGATGAGCAGCAGACCAACTAGGTCTCGCAGGCCGCCGTGCGTCGAGTAATAGGAACTCGCCGCCAGCGCCACTAGAATCATTGTGGCGCCCGCGATCCCCGAGTCCAGGAGGAAACCCCTACCGCTCCTGGGAAGCCGTAGGGCCACGGAGGCGACAAGCCCACAGAGTCCGCCAAGGAGACAGCCGCCCACAAAGTTGGAGAGGGCTATGATCAACGCGATTGACTCAGGAATCACCAGCGGCGGTCCTCCGTTTTCCGATTAGTTTTGGTTACACAGCAGGCCGATTTGGAGGAGAAAGTTGTTCCATTGTGAATCTTCGAACGACCCACCTCCGAACACAAAAGCGGCGGCGTTCGGCAAACTGGGAAGCGTGCCCTGCACGAATATACCGAAGGCGACTGAACCGCTGCTGTCGCCTGTGGCGCTGAACGAGATGCTCGCGGGGTATAGCAGGTGCCCTGGAACCGTTGTGAAGGTAAGGTTACTCAATGTCGCGGATGTTACCGTAACCGACGTGTTGAGAGAATAGCACGGTGCGAGCGAAATATTGCACCACCCGACCTGAATGGTGATCGGTATCGTCTCACCCACTGTGAGCGGCCCGGATGGCGGGTTGAAAGCTACGCTTTCCGGGACGCCAAGGGCAGTGGTTTGAAAGTTGCCGAAGCTCGCGAAGTTATTCTCCACCGCCAGCATCACCTGCGCGGCGCTGCCCGAGCAGGGCCCGTCCGTGGAGTAGCTCTTGTTGACCGAGCCCCACCCCCCGCCGCCACCCCCGCCGAGGCAATCAGTTACATATTGCCCCGCCGCTGCTGAATTGCCACTCCTACCTTCTTGCGCTAGCAACGCGCATTGCGGGTTCGCACCACTCGCACCACCGGTGCTGTTGCCAAGCGGCCCGCCTGAACTAATTGGTCCCGACCCATATCCACCATATCCAGTAGTGGAGTAACATGGCGGGTTGTCCTCTGGGGAGCACAGCCCACTGGGATCGGTCTTGTTGATGGGATCGCCACCGACGTACGCGTATTTGTTCCAGTTCCCCGGCAGCGTCGTCGCATTCCCGTTCAAGGATGGATCAGGGGTGATGAATCTACCATTGCCCGGCGACATGTATCTCTGATCGGCGTAATCGTTTCCAGTCTCAGAGTCGCGGAAGTAGCCGGTGAACTTTTCAGTGCCGTTGGTGGTGGCCGACGGCCGCTCGATGCCGTAGGGATAAAACTTGCCGACCGAGCCCAGACGGTCCGAGTACACCCAACCGTTGGCGTTCTTGATCAGCTTACTGCCGAAGTAGTAGTTGGTCCCAGTCTGGGTCGCGATGAGGCTGGCGGTGGTTGTCAGCGCGTATGTCGCCAGTTTCTGGCCGCTTACACTCCAGAAGGTGATCTCGTCGGTGCTGCCCCGCGTCCAGTTCCCGGCACCGCCTGTCCAGGTGCCTTTCCACACCCGCTTGTTGCCTGGCGCGTACGCGTAGAAAATTGTGGAACTCCCGGTCGCTACCAGGCGGTTCTCCACGTCGTAGGTGGCCGCATAGAGCGATCCGCCGTCCGCAGGCAGAGAGATGGACCCCGGATTCCCGTTGGCATCCTCGCTTCCGGCGTGATTGTTGGCATCGTAGCTCGCTATGGGGGACCCATTAACCTGGGTCAGGTTGCCGAAGCCGTCGTACCGGGCATGATTGAAGCAGGACGATTCGTAACCCAAGAGGACCCCGGCGGCCCCGGACCGCTGGGCCTCCGGCGACGAATCGGTTCTACTAAAGCTCACCGGGCTTGGGACAGGGTGTTCTCGCCGGATCTCCGGAAGATCCGGCGAAACAGCATGGTCTGAGTTCAGAGAGCGGGGCCGAACACCTTGGGGCCGGCCGGTTATAGCTATGGGCCAAGAGCCCGCTGTCGTATGTGGCCGCCCCTCCGGTCCACCCGGTTGAGCTTCGAGCTCGGATAGATAGTTGCCGTTCTGCCCAAATCTCGCGCCCGGCTGTCCAAGCGATTGTCCAGGAGGTTTCCGTTTCATTGGATGCCCGGTCCGCTCTCTTTCCCTCGCCTTCGCGACGTTCCGGAAAACCCCGCGAAAGCTAACTCACAAAGGAGTGATCACATTATGACATTCACTGGTCTGGATCTCCACAAGAAAGAAGTGGAAGCCGTCCTGCTCGCCGAGGACGGCCGCCTCCTTCTCCGCTCCCGTTTCCCGGCCACCCGAGCCGCCCTTGAAACCTTCGCCGCCGCGCACCTGTCTCCTCTCCATAGCATCGTCGCCGTCGAAGCCACCACCAACACCTGGCCCGTCGCCGCCATCCCTTCAGCCGCTGGTGCACAAGGTCGTCGTCAGCAATCCCCTCCGCACCAAAGCCATCGCCAGCGCCAAAATCAAAACCGACAAGGTCGACGCTCTCGTGCTCGCTCAACTGCTCCGCACCGATTACCTGCCCGAGGTCTGGATTCCCGATTCCCACACCCGCCTCATGCGCCAGCGCTCCACCGAACGAGCCATGCTCTCCGCCGACCGCACCAGAATCAAGAACCGCATCCACTCCGTGCTCCATCAGCGGCTCATCGCAGCTCCTGCCGCCGATCTGTTCTCGCTCAACAACATCGCCTGGCTCAAGGCTCTCGAACTCGATCCCTTCGGCCGCGATTCGCTCGACCGCCATCTGCGCCAGCTCGACCGCGTCGAACAGGAGCTCGCCGCGCTGACTTCCCAGATCGCCGGGCACGCGCATCAAAACCCGGCCGTCAAACTTCTCATGACTCTGCCCGGTGTCGACTTCACGGTCGCCGAAACCATCCTCGCCGCCTTTGGCGACTTCTCGCGCTTCCCGACTCCGGATCGAGCCGCGTCCTATCTCGGGCTGGTCCCTTCCACGCGCCAGTCCGGAGACCACTGCTATCACGGACCCATCACCAAACAAGGCGCTCGTCATGCCCGCTGGCTGCTGGTGCAAGCCGCCCAGCACGCGGCTCTGCATCCCGGACCCATCGGCGCTTTCTTCCGCCGCATCGCCAAAAAGAAAAACCGCAATGTGGCCGTCGTCGCGGTGGCTCATAAGCTCGTCGTTCTCGCCTGGCACATGCTGAACAACAACGAGCCCTACCGCTACGCCCAACCGAAAACTCTTCAGGCCAAGCTCAGCCGGCTGCGCATCCTGGCGACGAAACAGAAGCGCAAGGGCGGCAACGCCAAAGGCCAGCCGCGTCCGGCCCAGTATGGAAAGGGCTGCACCAAAGCCATTCCCAGTCTCGACGATCTGTACTCGAAAGAAGGTCTGCCACCGTTATCGCAGCAGTTGAAACCCGGTGAGGAGGCGATGCTTGAAAGCCGGAATCTGACCGCCTTCGCCGCCGCGGTCCGAGTACCCAAACGCATTCCCAAGGGAGCCTCCAAGAAAGCTTAAGCGCAGAGATCCCGAACAGCCGGAACCCCAATCCCCGGCAACCGTCGTTTCGCCTTGCCGAGCATCCCCCTCGCGCACGGGGGCAAGCCGCGTCAAGGGTTCGCTTCGCCGCCCTCCGGGCGCCCTTGACCCGGCTTGCCCCCGTGCGCCCTCTTCCTTAGATCAAGGCGAAACGACTCTCTCGATACTCCGTAGGTTTTCCCGCCACAGACCCACCTGCGGGCTACGCCCGCAATTAATTTCAAACTACGTCAACTTTTCAGTTGACTCAATCATAGATAAGCTCGTCGTTCTCGCCTGGCACATGCTGAACAACAACGAGCCCTACCGCTACGCCCAACCGAAAACTCTTCAGGCCAAGCTCAGCCGGCTGCGCATCCTGGCGACGAAACAGAAGCGCAAGGGCGGCAACGCCAAAGGCCAGCCGCGTCCGGCCCAGTATGGAAAGGGCTGCACCAAAGCCATTCCCAGTCTCGACGATCTGTACTCGAAAGAAGGTCTGCCACCGTTATCGCAGCAGTTGAAACCCGGTGAGGAGGCGATGCTTGAAAGCCGGAATCTGACCGCCTTCGCCGCCGCGGTCCGAGTACCCAAACGCATTCCCAAGGGAGCCTCCAAGAAAGCTTAAGCGCAGAGATCCCGAACAGCCGGAACCCCAATCCCCGGCAACCGTCGTTTCGCCTTGCCGAGCATCCCCCTCGCGCACGGGGGCAAGCCGCGTCAAGGGTTCGCTTCGCCGCCCTCCGGGCGCCCTTGACCCGGCTTGCCCCCGTGCGCCCTCTTCCTTAGATCAAGGCGAAACGACTCTCTCGATACTCCGTAGGTTTTCCCGCCACAGACCCACCTGCGGGCTACGCCCGCAATTAATTTCAAACTACGTCAACTTTTCAGTTGACTCAATCATAGATAGGTGTAGGTGGAGACATAATCGAGACCGCTCGGGTTCTCGGCCACTTGCGTCAGGTTGCCGAAGGCGTCCATGGTGAACACCTTTACTTTACCGGCCGCATCGGTCACCGTGACGGTGTTGCCCGCATACGAGTACGTGGTGGTCCCGGTGGTGTCGGAGCCTCCGGTGGCGACGGTGAGCGTGCGGCCGATGCCGTCATAGGTATAGGTGGTGTACGCCACATGCTCCGCGCCCGGGACATGTGGTACCGCCTGCTGATACATCTTGCCCAGTGGCGAGCAGCCGCAGGACTCGTAATTGGTCTCGGCCTGGCTGAGTGTGATCGCGCCGCTCGCGCTGGAACAAGTTATCGGGCCGGAGGAGGCGTAGCTGCCGGTCAAAACCGAACTGGTTCGGCCCAAGCCGTCCAAAAACGTTTGGGTCCAGCGGGTATTTACCGAAGTGCAAACATTGGGGGGCGTCGCCGAGTCGTTGTAGACGATATACGTATACGCACCGAAGGGGGACTTGCTGGATTGAGGCCGCCCGGAGGTGTCGTACCCGATATCGACGCTGGTTCCGTTGGGCCCGGTTTCGTTGGTCAGCCCCAGGAAAGAACTGTAGGTCATGCTGGTGGTCAGCGCGCTGTTGACCGTGATCGAATCCGGCGCGGCGTAATTGGTGGTGCTGCTCACCGAAGCGCTGCTGGGGACCCCGTTGACCGTGGTGGCGTGGGTGTTGCCGTACAGATCGTAGGAAACCGAGGTGGCATTCCCCGACACGTCCGTTATACTGGTTGCGTTGCCGCGCTTCGTGACGCTGCCATAGTTGCTGTCCCATTCGCGGGGGGCGGAGCCGCTCGGAGTGTAAAGGCAGCAGCCATCGTAGGCGACGTTGGCCAGGGTCAGGTTATTGGTTCCGTCCGTCACCGTCGCGGTGTTGAGCCGGTTGAAGATATACCGGCTCGTGTAGTTGCTGTCGTCCAGGTAAATGTAATTATAGGTCCGCACGGCGGGGCTGAAGCCGGGATAGTTGTAGTTGTTCACCTGGGTCACGTTGCCGTGTACATCCACCGTCTGCGTCGTTTTCTTGGTGACGGCGTAGCTCTGGCCTACATCGGCGGTCGTATCCACCTCCCCAATGTAGAAGTTACCCGCCGAATCCTGCGTCCAGGTGAAAGCGTTCTGGGTCAGGCGCTGGATGGAATTCGATCGCTGGCGTATACGCGCCCCAACTGTGGGATCAGTTGGTGTGGATATGGACGGATTCTTCCGGCCGGCACCAACATACGGCTATCATCACAGGTCTCAGCGGGCCAACGAAGGCCGGCACCACGACTACCTGGACAGTAACCATTGGAGAGGCCAATGCCGCTTGCACGAACCAGGTGACTTCAAGAACCTCAACTTATCAGATTCAGAACGGCACGATCATCAAACAAATCCAGACCAACGCTGTTGCGTTGGCCCCGACGTGGTACTACCGGTAAGAGGACAGAGGTTCCTTGTCAAGCAGCCGCCCCCGATGGGGCGGCTGCTCCTGGATGCCTAAGGTTGGATGGGTTCAAATCACGATCCTCTCCACCTCATCCAGTGTGATCTCATCGCTGGTCCGGTCGTAAAGCTTGGTAGTCCGCGGCGATTCGTGCGCGGCAATGGCCTGGGCGTTCTCGATGGTGCCGTGGTTCTCCAAGTAGGCCGTAATGCCGGTGGCCCGCCAAGTGTGACAGCCGATGGCTGTCTCAATTCCGGCGTCCCTGGCCCGTCTTCGGATCATGCGCCAGACATCCACGCGCGACAGGGGAGCGAGCGTCAGCCCGCGGTGCTTGTCCACGCTGCGGAACAGCGGCCCTTTCTTCTCCTCCCAGATGCCGGCGGCATCCATATATGTATCAAGATAGTATTCCGCGTTGTGGTGGGCCGGCACTTCGTGGCGCTTGCCGCCCTTTTCGTGGAGCCGGAACCACCAGCGCTTGCCGTTGGCAAAATAATCTTCGACGTGCATGTTGATCACGGCCGAGACGCGGGCGAAGGAATAGCACATCACTCCGATCAGGGCCCGGTCTCGCAGACCGACGATGGAGTCGGTGGCAATGGAATCCAGTAACCGCCTGGCTTCATCGCTCTTGAGCACGGGCGTCTTGCCGCGCCTGACCACGTACTTTGGTCCGCGCACCGAGCCGGCGGGGTTGCTGGGCACGACCTGGCCGGTTACCAGCCAGTCGAACAGCATGCGGATAGCAGCCAGGTGCTGCTTCGTTGTCGGCTTGGACCGAGCGGCCATGACTTCCTCGATATATATAGATACGACAATGGGGCGGATCTGCTCCAGCTCAACAATCCGGCGGCGGTCGCACCACGCGAAAAACTGCCCGACAGCCTGCGCATAGGCGGCTCGGGTATTTTTGTTTCTGATGTTGGCGGCGAAGAACTCGACGAAGCGCCAGGAGGCCTTGGGGCCTTCGCGCGCGATCAGGGAAGGAAGCTGAGAAAAACCGCTGCGGCTGAGTTCCCGGCCGCCGATTGTAGCCAGAGGTTGAGCCATGGGATTTGGCGTAACATAATTACCTTTATGTTACGCCCTACTACCCAGCCTGGGAAGGGGAGTTGTCCACAGCAAAAGTCGATTGGCTGCAAGCTGTCGAAAGTATAACTCAGATTGGCCGTCGTCCCGCTGTTGTCGGTCGGATAAGTCTCGCCGGTCATCCTGCCCTCATTGTCGTATGAAAAGGTGGCGGCCCGAATGACCGTGTAAGGGGAATACCGCGTCAAATCCCCGTCGGCCCTTCGCGGGCTGCACCATGAATATCGAATGGAAAAAGGAGGCTTCGTAAACGGCGGACGGAACTTCTGCGGAGCACAGGCTGCGTAGCGACACGCTTTCGGGGGAGCACGGGGGGCGCGCCAGGAACGGCGGCCGTCAGCGGCCTGCGGGAGCAGTAGACTTGGCCGCGATCGCTCTAAGACCCTCGCGAACAAATCCAACCTCTAAGCCCTCAGCGTGGACAGACATCAGGAAGTCGCGAGCGCCAGGGTCCGCAATTTTAGACACAACGAAAATTGCCGCTATGCGCTCCTCGACCGACATCTTATCTAGAGGAGCAGCTATGAGGGCGTTGGACGCCTCCGAACCGATAGCGATTAATGCAGCGGCGGCTGGAAGTCGACTCTCAATCACGGAGTCAGCTTTCGTCCAGAGAGTGGTCCTCACGAAGTATCGCTCTAAGCCAATGTTCCTCACAAGGAACGGGATCGCCTCTCTTGATCGCAATTTGCCGAAGGCATCCGAAAGACCGACACGCAACTCCCACTCATCGACATCTTTGGGGGGAGTCTGTGTCCATGAAAGGAGAAGGGCAAGGTCTTTACCCCCGGAAACTGCAATACGCTCGATGGCCGCATCACGTAACCCCGGGGTGGCTAGCTCCGTCGCAAGGTCTTGGGCGGATGCATACCGAACGACCAGCACTAGGGAGGCAATTGTTGCTAGACGAAGTGCAGTATTTGGACTCATGCCGGCGCCTCAATTTCCTATAGTATACACCGATATACTCGTTATCGATGAGGTCCACACACCATTTTGAAAGGTTGTATTTACAGTCCACATCATACCACAGCCCGTGTTTGTGGCCGAATTTATAGCATAGTCATAGAACTGAAATGTGCTCGTTCCGGCAACGAGGGGAGCGCCGCTCTGCGCAGTATTCATGAGGCCAGGAGCGTCAAGCCAATTGATAAAGCCGACACCGACACCTGTCAGGCCTGAAGCGGGGCCGTCGGGCCCGGGAGGAAGGGGAGTATTACCCGGCGCGAGTTGGCCGCTGCTGTTAACATAGACGGCGCTAACGCTGTTGCTCATTCGGTACTGGCCATACACCCAGTCAGCGGGGCTTACGTCACCAGCGAGGGTTATCTGAATTTGGACAGCGAAGAAGCCCCCATAAGAGTTAGAATAGGCGCCCAGCGTATTACTCGACGGACCGAAATACGGACCGCCCTGGTTGGATATATTTTTCTGCCCGTTTGGCGGCCCGCTGGTGGCGAGGGAGATTTGGCAGCTTGGCTGCGGCGGCGACTGCTGAATCTGAAAGAGGGCCGGCCAAAGCGATGCTAAACAAGCGTCGCTAACGTCAACGAAGGCTTCGCCAAAACACGGCGAGTTGGGGTCGTATGACGCTCCTAGTATGGTCATTGCGAATAGCGGGTCGTTGAAATAGGCGTCACAGGTATCCTCGACGATGCAGTCCTCAAACGTAGTTCCGCCGCGGTCCACGCGATTTACGGGGTCGCCGCCGGTGTAGGTGTACTTGTTCCAGCTTCCAGGATCGCCGAGCCGCGAGGTGCGTATTGTTCGGTCCGGCGTGATAAACCTCCCCACGCCCGGCGACATGTATCTCTGATCCGCGTAGTCATTTCCCGTTTCGGCATCCCGGAAGTAGCCGGTGAACTTCTCCGTGCCGTTAGTGGTAGCAGACGGCCGCTCGACGCCGTACGGATAAAACTTGCCGACCGAGGCTAGCCGGTCCGAGTACACCCAGCCGTTGGCGTTCTTGATGAGCTTGCCGCCGAAGTAGTAGTTGGTGTCCGTCTGCGTAGCGTAGAACTGCGGCGAGCCTGTGCCCGAGACCGTTGTCAGGGCGTAAGCCGCCAGCTTCTGCCCGCTCACGCTGAAGAAAGTGATCTCATCGGTGCCACGCGTCTGGGAGCCGGCGCCCCCTGTCCAGGTGCCTTTCCACACCCGCTTGTTGCCCGGCGCATAGCCGTAGAAAATTGTGGAACTCCCGGTCGCTACCAGGCGGTTCTCCACGTCGTATGTGGCCGCATAGAGTGATCCGCCGTCTGCGGGCAGAGAGATGTACCCCGGATTCCCGTTGGCGTCCTCGCCTCCGGCATGATTGTTGGCGTCGTAGCTCTTCGTCAGGATCGTCGTCCCATCCTGGGTCACGTTCGTCAGGTTGCCGAATCCGTCATAGGAATAGCTTTGTGCCCACTCCGGCGTGAACGTCGATTGTGTTGCGGCCGTGGCCAGACGGTTGAGTGCGTCGTACCGGGCATGATTGAAGCAGGACGATTCGTAACCCAAGAGGACCCCGGCGGCCCCGGACCGCTGGGCCTCCGGCGACGAATCGGTTCTACTAAAGCTCACCGGGCTTGGGACAGGGTGTTCTCGCCGGATCTCCGGAAGATCCGGCGAAACAGCATGGTCTGAGTTCAGAGAGCGGGGCCGAACACCTTGGGGCCGGCCGGTTATAGCTATGGGCCAAGAGCCCGCTGTCGTATGTGGCCGCCCCTCCGGTCCACCCGGTTGAGCTTCGAGCTCGGATAGATAGTTGCCGTTCTGCCCAAATCTCGCGCCCGGCTGTCCAAGCGATTGTCCAGGAGGTTTCCGTTTCATTGGATGCCCGGTCCGCTCTCTTTCCCTCGCCTTCGCGACGTTCCGGAAAACCCCGCGAAAGCTAACTCACAAAGGAGTGATCACATTATGACATTCACTGGTCTGGATCTCCACAAGAAAGAAGTGGAAGCCGTCCTGCTCGCCGAGGACGGCCGCCTCCTTCTCCGCTCCCGTTTCCCGGCCACCCGAGCCGCCCTTGAAACCTTCGCCGCCGCGCACCTGTCTCCTCTCCATAGCATCGTCGCCGTCGAAGCCACCACCAACACCTGGCCCGTCGCCGCCATCCCCTTCAGCCGCTGGTGCACAAGGTCGTCGTCAGCAATCCCCTCCGCACCAAAGCCATCGCCAGCGCCAAAATCAAAACCGACAAGGTCGACGCTCTCGTGCTCGCTCAACTGCTCCGCACCGATTACCTGCCCGAGGTCTGGATTCCCGATTCCCACACCCGCCTCATGCGCCAGCGCTCCACCGAACGAGCCATGCTCTCCGCCGACCGCACCAGAATCAAGAACCGCATCCACTCCGTGCTCCATCAGCGGCTCATCGCAGCTCCTGCCGCCGATCTGTTCTCGCTCAACAACATCGCCTGGCTCAAGGCTCTCGAACTCGATCCCTTCGGCCGCGATTCGCTCGACCGCCATCTGCGCCAGCTCGACCGCGTCGAACAGGAGCTCGCCGCGCTGACTTCCCAGATCGCCGGGCACGCGCATCAAAACCCGGCCGTCAAACTTCTCATGACTCTGCCCGGTGTCGACTTCACGGTCGCCGAAACCATCCTCGCCGCCTTTGGCGACTTCTCGCGCTTCCCGACTCCGGATCGAGCCGCGTCCTATCTCGGGCTGGTCCCTTCCACGCGCCAGTCCGGAGACCACTGCTATCACGGACCCATCACCAAACAAGGCGCTCGTCATGCCCGCTGGCTGCTGGTGCAAGCCGCCCAGCACGCGGCTCTGCATCCCGGACCCATCGGCGCTTTCTTCCGCCGCATCGCCAAAAAGAAAAACCGCAATGTGGCCGTCGTCGCGGTGGCTCATAAGCTCGTCGTTCTCGCCTGGCACATGCTGAACAACAACGAGCCCTACCGCTACGCCCAACCGAAAACTCTTCAGGCCAAGCTCAGCCGGCTGCGCATCCTGGCGACGAAACAGAAGCGCAAGGGCGGCAACGCCAAAGGCCAGCCGCGTCCGGCCCAGTATGGAAAGGGCTGCACCAAAGCCATTCCCAGTCTCGACGATCTGTACTCGAAAGAAGGTCTGCCACCGTTATCGCAGCAGTTGAAACCCGGTGAGGAGGCGATGCTTGAAAGCCGGAATCTGACCGCCTTCGCCGCCGCGGTCCGAGTACCCAAACGCATTCCCAAGGGAGCCTCCAAGAAAGCTTAAGCGCAGAGATCCCGAACAGCCGGAACCCCAATCCCCGGCAACCGTCGTTTCGCCTTGCCGAGCATCCCCCTCGCGCACGGGGGCAAGCCGCGTCAAGGGTTCGCTTCGCCGCCCTCCGGGCGCCCTTGACCCGGCTTGCCCCCGTGCGCCCTCTTCCTTAGATCAAGGCGAAACGACTCTCTCGATACTCCGTAGGTTTTCCCGCCACAGACCCACCTGCGGGCTACGCCCGCAATTAATTTCAAACTACGTCAACTTTTCAGTTGACTCAATCATAGATAGCCATAGCTCTGGCTCCACGCTGGGGAGAAGCCGGACTGATTGCCCGCGCTCGCCAGCCGATTCAGAGAGTCGTACCGGGCATGATTGAAGCAGGACGATTCGTAACCCAAGAGGACCCCGGCGGCCCCGGACCGCTGGGCCTCCGGCGACGAATCGGTTCTACTAAAGCTCACCGGGCTTGGGACAGGGTGTTCTCGCCGGATCTCCGGAAGATCCGGCGAAACAGCATGGTCTGAGTTCAGAGAGCGGGGCCGAACACCTTGGGGCCGGCCGGTTATAGCTATGGGCCAAGAGCCCGCTGTCGTATGTGGCCGCCCCTCCGGTCCACCCGGTTGAGCTTCGAGCTCGGATAGATAGTTGCCGTTCTGCCCAAATCTCGCGCCCGGCTGTCCAAGCGATTGTCCAGGAGGTTTCCGTTTCATTGGATGCCCGGTCCGCTCTCTTTCCCTCGCCTTCGCGACGTTCCGGAAAACCCCGCGAAAGCTAACTCACAAAGGAGTGATCACATTATGACATTCACTGGTCTGGATCTCCACAAGAAAGAAGTGGAAGCCGTCCTGCTCGCCGAGGACGGCCGCCTCCTTCTCCGCTCCCGTTTCCCGGCCACCCGAGCCGCCCTTGAAACCTTCGCCGCCGCGCACCTGTCTCCTCTCCATAGCATCGTCGCCGTCGAAGCCACCACCAACACCTGGCCCGTCGCCGCCATCCCCCTTCAGCCGCTGGTGCACAAGGTCGTCGTCAGCAATCCCCTCCGCACCAAAGCCATCGCCAGCGCCAAAATCAAAACCGACAAGGTCGACGCTCTCGTGCTCGCTCAACTGCTCCGCACCGATTACCTGCCCGAGGTCTGGATTCCCGATTCCCACACCCGCCTCATGCGCCAGCGCTCCACCGAACGAGCCATGCTCTCCGCCGACCGCACCAGAATCAAGAACCGCATCCACTCCGTGCTCCATCAGCGGCTCATCGCCGCTCCTGCCGCCGATCTGTTCTAACTGCCGCGTTCTTTCCAGACGTACTTTGTTTAACAGCACCCGCGTTACTTGCGGATCGTCCGGGGGCGGAGCCACATGCGACGGGAACAGTTTCAACTGCTGTGCCTCGCCCCGTTCATTGAAGACCTCAACGGTTCTCAGCCAGCGTGTCTGCGCCGAACTGTTCAGCTCGCCCAGGTAACAGAGAGTTTTCTGACGAGGGCCGTCCGGTGTGCGTACCGTTTCAACCAGAGACCAATAGGTGTGATCCTTGCCGTCCTTGTTGCGACCGTGCGACCGCAGAAACATTCTGAGTCGATCGTGTCATGATGCCCCTTCGCTTTCAAGACAGTAGGTCTGCACTACATCGCTGTCTTCCAAATGCGCCACTGATCCGGCACGACTAAACCTCATCGCCACGTCGAAAAAGCCTGAAACGATCAGCGTGGTGACGAACTTCGGCTAACTTAAGTGTGTTCATGGAGTTACAAGCCATGATCGTCGCCATTTACGCCCGTTTCAGCACTTCCGACCAGAGCTGTGATATGCAACTCCGCGAACTGCGCCAGCACGTCGCCAAGCGCGGCTGGCAAGTCTTTGCGGAGTACGTAGATACGGCTTCAGCGGGGCCTCCCGCCAGCCGCCCGCGGCTGGCGTCATCTCTCAAAAGATTTTGACGTGCCCGGTCTCTTTTTTAATGGGGTGACAAAATCTTTTTTAATGGGGTGACAAAATCAAAGCCGCGATGTGGAGCTTCCGGTCGCCACAAGGCGGTTCTCCACGTCGTAGGTGGCCGCATAGTACGATCCGTCCGCGGGCAGATAGATCGATCCCGGATTTCCATTGGCGTTCCCCATCCCTTGGGACATATAGCGTTCACGGCATAACCGTTGCCTGTCTCAGAGTCTCGGAAGTAGCCGGAAATCAATGCTCATCTATGCGATAGAGCTTGCTAACGCCCGCAAGCCAGCAAAGGCCTTGCGCCCCCGAGAGGCCAATCACCCGTTCGGGAACCGCCAACTTGGACCACCCTAAGCCGCCGTTCCGGGTCTCGTAGACTTCGCCGTTCCCGCCGAGTGCCCATCCTATGCTCTCTGTTGCGAAGTAGATGGCTCCCCATTGGCCGACACCGTACGACCTGCTCCAGATGCCCCCTATGCGGACTATTTGTTTCCAATGTCTGCCGCCGTCAACGGTCCTTAACACTGCCCCCTCGGGGTAGCTCACCCAAGCGATCTGACTGTTGCCCTCCAGCAATGTGAGGGCTGCTGGCTCGGATACCTCCGCCTTATGCCACGAATCGACAGCCTCAGAGGTCTCGACACTTGACGCAAGCCAGGTTACACCCCCGTCCTCGGTGTAGAAAAAGGATTTTTGGGAGACAGCCACTCCTTGCTGGGAGCCGATGAACCGGACGAAGTTCAAGGAACAACCCGTTTCTCTTGGAAGGGACTGTTTCGCCCAATCGGAGCGTCCGTGCTGATACCATATGATTGATTTCCAAAACATTCCCGGCTCTGGCTGAGGGCATTCGAGCGTATCGGGCGGCTTTGCTCTAACGACGACTTGTCCTCCGAGCCAAACCGAACCGCTTTTCGGGTCTGAGGCAAGAGAGTCCCCCGTCCAACCTGCCTCCGGGAGAGGCTGCTCGACCCAATTGCGTCCGCCATCCGAGCTGTGGAACAAATACTGTCCGGTATTTCTTAATGGAATCGGGAAAGGCCTAGCAAGGACCCAGGCGTCTGCGACCGATGGGTAATATCCGAAGAAGGTCTGCGTGGCGTTCGACCCACTCCGTATATCAACCTTGATCCAAGTAGTTCCGCCATCTGCAGTCCTCATCAGACCCACCCGAGGATCAACCGCCCAACCATCCGTTCTAGAAACAAATGTAGGCAGCGTAAACGAAAACGACCCAAGAACGCTGATTCGCGACCGTGGCTGGGGCGTCTGCGCTACGGCCGAAAGCAGCGAGAAAAACAGGAAGGACTTCCGCATAATCTCCGCCTTATTTGCCATAGAAGTTAGTACTATTCCAGTTCTGGATGAACCTTCCCGAACCGCCCGGCTTGGGAGTGCCGGCCTTCGCCCAGTAGTAAACACCTGGGACGGCACCTCCAGCCACCACAGTAGCTACTTCCTGTTCTGCTATCGAGATGTCTGTCAGAAAGGCATTGCATCTCGGGTCGTCTTGCGAAAGGTCAGCGTACTCCGGGATTAGGAGATTTGTTACGTTGTTAAAATTCGGCGGCTTTGTGTAGCCTCCGGACCACCAAGCTTGAGAGTTGATATCGTGGGAGTTCATGCCAGGGGTGGGGAAACCACTCGTAGCCGCAGCTCTGTTCGCTAAAACGCTGGCGATAAAGAGATCCTCCATAGTCAAGTTAAACAGATCGGCGGTGCCAGTTAGGGAAGGATCACTGATTACTAGATACCCAAAGGAGTTTTCGTTCAGCACTCGCATCACGGCGTTGTAGTTAGGGATACCGGGATTCAAAAGGCCCGCTATGCTGTTCCCGCAGTTCGGAGCTACCTGCGTCGGAGCGGTTGGGTCGGAAAAGATGTTCGGCCAAAGCGATGCCAGGCATGCAGCGCTAGGAGTGAAGCCTTCGCCGTAACACGGCGAATTGGGGTCGTTTTGCACGTTCAATAGGGTCAAGAAATAGAGCGGATCGTTGAAGAACTCATCGCAGTCATCCTCTATAATGCAGTCCTGAGCCGTGGTGCCGCCGTGGTCCACGCGGCCGATAGGGTCGCCTCCGGCGTAGGCATACTTGTTCCAGCTCCCAGGGTCCGCCACACTCCCCGTCATTCGGTCGGGCGTGATAAACCTCCCCACGCCCGGCGACATGTATCTCTGATCCGCGTAGTCATTTCCCGTTTCGGCATCCCGGAAGTAGCCGGTGAACTTCTCCGTGCCGTTAGTGGTAGCAGACGGCCGCTCGACGCCGTACGGATAAAACTTGCCGACCGAGGCTAGCCGGTCCGAGTACACCCAGCCGTTGGCGTTCTTGATGAGCTTGCCGCCGAAGTAGTAGTTGGTGTCCGTCTGCGTAGCGTAGAACTGCGGCGAGCCTGTGCCCGAGACCGTTGTCAGGGCGTAAGCCGCCAGCTTCTGCCCGCTCACGCTGAAGAAAGTGATCTCATCGGTGCCACGCGTCTGGGAGCCGGCGCCCCCTGTCCAGGTGCCTTTCCACACCCGCTTGTTGCCCGGCGCATAGCCGTAGAAAATTGTGGAACTCCCGGTCGCTACCAGGCGGTTCTCCACGTCGTATGTGGCCGCATAGAGTGATCCGCCGTCTGCGGGCAGAGAGATGTACCCCGGATTCCCGTTGGCGTCCTCGCCTCCGGCATGATTGTTGGCGTCGTAGCTCTTCGTCAGGATCGTTGTCCCATCCTGGGTCACGTTCGTCAGGTTGCCGAATCCGTCATAGGAATAGCTTTGTGCCCACTCCGGCGTGAACGTCGATTGTGTTGCGGCCGTGGCCAGACGGTTGAGTGCGTCGTACCGGGCATGATTGAAGCAGGACGATTCGTAACCCAAGAGGACCCCGGCGGCCCCGGACCGCTGGGCCTCCGGCGACGAATCGGTTCTACTAAAGCTCACCGGGCTTGGGACAGGGTGTTCTCGCCGGATCTCCGGAAGATCCGGCGAAACAGCATGGTCTGAGTTCAGAGAGCGGGGCCGAACACCTTGGGGCCGGCCGGTTATAGCTATGGGCCAAGAGCCCGCTGTCGTATGTGGCCGCCCCTCCGGTCCACCCGGTTGAGCTTCGAGCTCGGATAGATAGTTGCCGTTCTGCCCAAATCTCGCGCCCGGCTGTCCAAGCGATTGTCCAGGAGGTTTCCGTTTCATTGGATGCCCGGTCCGCTCTCTTTCCCTCGCCTTCGCGACGTTCCGGAAAACCCCGCGAAAGCTAACTCACAAAGGAGTGATCACATTATGACATTCACTGGTCTGGATCTCCACAAGAAAGAAGTGGAAGCCGTCCTGCTCGCCGAGGACGGCCGCCTCCTTCTCCGCTCCCGTTTCCCGGCCACCCGAGCCGCCCTTGAAACCTTCGCCGCCGCGCACCTGTCTCCTCTCCATAGCATCGTCGCCGTCGAAGCCACCACCAACACCTGGCCCGTCGCCGCCATCCTTCAGCCGCTGGTGCACAAGGTCGTCGTCAGCAATCCCCTCCGCACCAAAGCCATCGCCAGCGCCAAAATCAAAACCGACAAGGTTGACGCTCTCGTGCTCGCTCAACTGCTCCGCACCGATTACCTGCCCGAGGTCTGGATTCCCGATTCCCACACCCGCCTCATGCGCCAGCGCTCCACCGAACGAGCCATGCTCTCCGCCGACCGCACCAGAATCAAGAACCGCATCCACTCCGTGCTCCATCAGCGGCTCATCGCAGCTCCTGCCGCCGATCTGTTCTCGCTCAACAACATCGCCTGGCTCAAGGCTCTCGAACTCGATCCCTTCGGCCGCGATTCGCTCGACCGCCATCTGCGCCAGCTCGACCGCGTCGAACAGGAGCTCGCCGCGCTGACTTCCCAGATCGCCGGGCACGCGCATCAAAACCCGGCCGTCAAACTTCTCATGACTCTGCCCGGTGTTGACTTCACGGTCGCCGAAACCATCCTCGCCGCCTTTGGCGACTTCTCGCGCTTCCCGACTCCGGATCGAGCCGCGTCCTATCTCGGGCTGGTCCCTTCCACGCGCCAGTCCGGAGACCACTGCTATCACGGACCCATCACCAAACAAGGCGCTCGTCATGCCCGCTGGCTGCTGGTGCAAGCCGCCCAGCACGCGGCTCTGCATCCCGGACCCATCGGCGCTTTCTTCCGCCGCATCGCCAAAAAGAAAAACCGCAATGTGGCCGTCGTCGCGGTGGCTCATAAGCTCGTCGTTCTCGCCTGGCACATGCTGAACAACAACGAGCCCTACCGCTACGCCCAACCGAAAACTCTTCAGGCCAAGCTCAGCCGGCTGCGCATCCTGGCGACGAAACAGAAGCGCAAGGGCGGCAACGCCAAAGGCCAGCCGCGTCCGGCCCAGTATGGAAAGGGCTGCACCAAAGCCATTCCCAGTCTCGACGATCTGTACTCGAAAGAAGGTCTGCCACCGTTATCGCAGCAGTTGAAACCCGGTGAGGAGGCGATGCTTGAAAGCCGGAATCTGACCGCCTTCGCCGCCGCGGTCCGAGTACCCAAACGCATTCCCAAGGGAGCCTCCAAGAAAGCTTAAGCGCAGAGATCCCGAACAGCCGGAACCCCAATCCCCGGCAACCGTCGTTTCGCCTTGCCGAGCATCCCCCTCGCGCACGGGGGCAAGCCGCGTCAAGGGTTCGCTTCGCCGCCCTCCGGGCGCCCTTGACCCGGCTTGCCCCCGTGCGCCCTCTTCCTTAGATCAAGGCGAAACGACTCTCTCGATACTCCGTAGGTTTTCCCGCCACAGACCCACCTGCGGGCTACGCCCGCAATTAATTTCAAACTACGTCAACTTTTCAGTTGACTCAATCATAGATAGGTATAGCTCACCTGCTCGCCGCTCACCAAGTCGGTCTGCGAGGCGATCTTTCCGTTGTTGCCAGTCGAAGGATAGTTGTACTGGATGCTGAGCCCATTCGAGCCCAACTGCGTCAACTGCTTTAGCGAATTGTAGCTGCGGGACTCGGTGCCCCAGGCTCCCAAATAGCCGTTAGCCGTGATGCTCAACAACTCATTCGCGGAACCGTAGGATGCCCCCGTGATGAGGGTCTGCATAGCGATGTTGTCCGTCATCGTGTTCAGACGGCCCATACTGTCAAAAGTATAACTCAGATTGGCCGTCGTCCCGCTGTTGTCGGTCGGATAAGTCTCGCCGGTCATCCTGCCCTCATTGTCGTATGAAAACGTGGCGGCCAGCGTCAGGGTATAAGGGTTCCAACCCACGCCCGACTCTTGCAGCGTCCGCGTGGCCTGCAATTCCTTGCCGGTCGGATCTGGAGCCCCGGTTGATGGGTAGGTGTACATCTCGGTGAACGTCGTGTCGCAGGTGGGCAAAGTGTTGGGGTTGTAGGCGCCCCAATACTGCACTGCCGACAAGCGGCCGGCCGCGTACTGCGGGTAGCTGGAGCTGGAAGGGTTGGTGCCGTCGTAATAGTAGACTTCGCGCTGGCAGGTGTCCTCGCCTCCGCTGATCCCAGAGGGGTACCGCTGCACCTCGGCCAACCGGGCGTAGGAGTCGTAGCTGTAGGCGACTCCCTGACCCTTGGCGTCAGTCCGCGTGGCGACCTTGCCGTTCGTGCCGTTGTAGGTGTAGCTGACCGTGCCGTTCTCCGGATTGGTCGCGCTGGTCAGGCGATTGCCGCTGTAAACGAAGCTGCGCGTCTGCGTGCCCGTGGACCGCGTCATTGATACGCCGGTGAGGTGGTTCAGCAGATCGTACCGGGCATGATTGAAGCAGGACGATTCGTAACCCAAGAGGACCCCGGCGGCCCCGGACCGCTGGGCCTCCGGCGACGAATCGGTTCTACTAAAGCTCACCGGGCTTGGGACAGGGTGTTCTCGCCGGATCTCCGGAAGATCCGGCGAAACAGCATGGTCTGAGTTCAGAGAGCGGGGCCGAACACCTTGGGGCCGGCCGGTTATAGCTATGGGCCAAGAGCCCGCTGTCGTATGTGGCCGCCCCTCCGGTCCACCCGGTTGAGCTTCGAGCTCGGATAGATAGTTGCCGTTCTGCCCAAATCTCGCGCCCGGCTGTCCAAGCGATTGTCCAGGAGGTTTCCGTTTCATTGGATGCCCGGTCCGCTCTCTTTCCCTCGCCTTCGCGACGTTCCGGAAAACCCCGCGAAAGCTAACTCACAAAGGAGTGATCACATTATGACATTCACTGGTCTGGATCTCCACAAGAAAGAAGTGGAAGCCGTCCTGCTCGCCGAGGACGGCCGCCTCCTTCTCCGCTCCCGTTTCCCGGCCACCCGAGCCGCCCTTGAAACCTTCGCCGCCGCGCACCTGTCTCCTCTCCATAGCATCGTCGCCGTCGAAGCCACCACCAACACCTGGCCCGTCGCCGCCATCCTTCAGCCGCTGGTGCACAAGGTCGTCGTCAGCAATCCCCTCCGCACCAAAGCCATCGCCAGCGCCAAAATCAAAACCGACAAGGTCGACGCTCTCGTGCTCGCTCAACTGCTCCGCACCGATTACCTGCCCGAGGTCTGGATTCCCGATTCCCACACCCGCCTCATGCGCCAGCGCTCCACCGAACGAGCCATGCTCTCCGCCGACCGCACCAGAATCAAGAACCGCATCCACTCCGTGCTCCATCAGCGGCTCATCGCAGCTCCTGCCGCCGATCTGTTCTCGCTCAACAACATCGCCTGGCTCAAGGCTCTCGAACTCGATCCCTTCGGCCGCGATTCGCTCGACCGCCATCTGCGCCAGCTCGACCGCGTCGAACAGGAGCTCGCCGCGCTGACTTCCCAGATCGCCGGGCACGCGCATCAAAACCCGGCCGTCAAACTTCTCATGACTCTGCCCGGTGTCGACTTCACGGTCGCCGAAACCATCCTCGCCGCCTTTGGCGACTTCTCGCGCTTCCCGACTCCGGATCGAGCCGCGTCCTATCTCGGGCTGGTCCCTTCCACGCGCCAGTCCGGAGACCACTGCTATCACGGACCCATCACCAAACAAGGCGCTCGTCATGCCCGCTGGCTGCTGGTGCAAGCCGCCCAGCACGCGGCTCTGCATCCCGGACCCATCGGCGCTTTCTTCCGCCGCATCGCCAAAAAGAAAAACCGCAATGTGGCCGTTGTCGCGGTGGCTCATAAGCTCGTCGTTCTCGCCTGGCACATGCTGAACAACAACGAGCCCTACCGCTACGCCCAACCGAAAACTCTTCAGGCCAAGCTCAGCCGGCTGCGCATCCTGGCGACGAAACAGAAGCGCAAGGGCGGCAACGCCAAAGGCCAGCCGCGTCCGGCCCAGTATGGAAAGGGCTGCACCAAAGCCATTCCCAGTCTCGACGATCTGTACTCGAAAGAAGGTCTGCCACCGTTATCGCAGCAGTTGAAACCCGGTGAGGAGGCGATGCTTGAAAGCCGGAATCTGACCGCCTTCGCCGCCGCGGTCCGAGTACCCAAACGCATTCCCAAGGGAGCCTCCAAGAAAGCTTAAGCGCAGAGATCCCGAACAGCCGGAACCCCAATCCCCGGCAACCGTCGTTTCGCCTTGCCGAGCATCCCCCTCGCGCACGGGGGCAAGCCGCGTCAAGGGTTCGCTTCGCCGCCCTCCGGGCGCCCTTGACCCGGCTTGCCCCCGTGCGCCCTCTTCCTTAGATCAAGGCGAAACGACTCTCTCGATACTCCGTAGGTTTTCCCGCCACAGACCCACCTGCGGGCTACGCCCGCAATTAATTTCAAACTACGTCAACTTTTCAGTTGACTCAATCATAGATAGCTGTAGGTGGAGATATAATCGAGACCGCTCGGGTTCTCGGCCACTTGCGTCAAGCTGCCGAAGGCGTCCATGGTGAACACCTTTACCTTACCGGCCGCATCGGTCACCGTGACGGTGTTGCCCGCATACGAGTACGTGGTGGTCCCGGTGGTGTCGGAGCCTCCGGTGGTGACGGTGAGCGTGCGGCCGATGCCGTCATAGGTGTAGGTGGTGTAGGCCACATGCTCCGCGCCTGGGATATGTGGTACCTCCTGCTGATACATCTTGCCCAGTGGCGAGCAGCCGCAGGACTCGTAATAGGTCTCGGCCTGGCTGAGCGTGATTG
>CAWEZD010000004.1:0-33990 GCA_963813465.1 Bryobacterales bacterium
GCGCCGGATCGGCGGGCGGAGGAGGAAGCGCGATTTGCGGCTGCGACGACCCACTCCCGTTCCCCAGCTCCAGCGGGGTCATCACCCAGTACACAGCGTCGAATCCGGGTGGTCCGTCGATTCGGAACGACGCTTCCGTGGCCGGAACGTAATAATCCGAGCCGCTCTTGATCCGGTTCGCGGTTCCGGTCTCCACGCGTGGGAACAGTTTCGTGTACCGCCCACTCGTACCGTAATTCATGACGTAAAGATACCCTTCGAAGTTGGTGCGAATCCGAAAACGCAGATGGTCGTTCTGCTTGAATACGAAACTGGGAGGCACGGCCTTCCATGCCCCACCCTCGTTTCGCTCCACAGTGATGTCGATGCGTTGCGCATCCACGCCCGGCTGGGCGAAACAGGGCGCCCCCAACCACAAGGCAGCCGTAATCGCGAAAAGCCGCATACGTCACCCTAGCGGTGGTTGATCTGAGCGTCCAGCACGACAAGTTTGTCATTTCCGCCATTGGGGTTGGTGGCGGCGTAGACTGCGTTTTCCTTGCTCGGCCCCGGCATTTGATCATCCATCTTCTCGATCAGGAGATCACGTGCGTAAAAGCTGCGCATCTGGTCTACCATGCCGTCATTCAAGGGTGGCGAATTTTGCGAAACGGTCACCAGCGAAGGTTGCCGCGTCGGAGGCTGGCTCGGCGGCTCGTTGGCGGGTGACTTAGGGGTCGAGCTTCCGCCTTCCCTCCGGCTCATGTCCATAATGAGGGACTGGAGGTCTTCCGGTGTGCGCGACAAAACGATGAACAGCTTCTCCTCGCCCGGAGGATCGCCGACCAGGAAACCGGTTGTCGGCGGCACGGAATAGACTGTCCCCGGTTCAACTACGTTGCTTATACCCGGCAGATCGGGAGAGGGAAGAAGCGGCTTCCAGATCCCACTTGATTGGCGATCGAGGATGTACAGATACCCTTTATCGTTAACCTTGATATGCAGCCGGACCCGATCGTCCTTATGGAAATTCGTGTCTAGGGACACTTCCGGAGGGTCTTCCGCAAACGGGCCGCTGGGCGAGTCCTTGACAATACTCAAACGAATTCCCAGCGGACGAGTTGGATTGTCGACGGGGAGGATCGGTAGAGAATCCGATGCGCGACCGGGGCCAACCTTAGGGTCCGGCGCTGTTGCGGATACCGTCGCGCCGCCTGCTCCGGGATCCGAGCGGCGTTGAGGGTCCGGTGTCGCCGTGGCACTCGCTGCGGAACCCGAGCGACCTTGCTGACCCGTTGCTTGAGGCTTCGGCCCTTCCGCCCCTTTGGCAGCCGCGGGCTTGGGACCGCCCTGCCCAGGATTTGCCTTTGTCGTCTCGCCAGCGGCCGGAAGAGGCTTGTAGAAAACCTCGCGTGCACCCATCGATTGTGCATCCGGCTGACCGAAAGCGATCGTCGCAGCCGCCGACAATCCTGCTCCCGCCAGGATCCAACCCATTTTGTTGCGAAGGTACGTCATTGACTTTCGACCGTCCTGCCTGTTACTGTACCGCACCTTTGCCTGCAAAGCAGCGATCCTGCCCATTCCAGTTCCCAGTGGCTCGTCCGGAGTCAACCGGCGTCCAAGGGCCGCGTTCATGCGTTGAAGCCGGGGCGATGTCCCGGCTGGGCGTTGGAAAATGGCGCGATGGATGCCGGAGCGTCGAGAACAAACGCAGATAAACGCAGCGAAATCATAGACGGCCTTGCGGCATTTGGTGTTATACTAATTCGCACTCGGCTACCAAAATGGAGATCCTGGATAAATTTCGGCTGCCGACGCGCGTGACTTCATGCGTGAGGAGCATGTTAGAGATGAAACAGATTCATTGTGTGCGATCCGGCTTGTCTTTGATCCTATGTCTAGCCATGTGCAGCCCCGCAATTGCTCTAGCCCAGCAGCCCCCCAGCACGCCGGCAGGTGCTCAGAAGTACAAGCTGACCATTGTGGAGGGGGCGAGCACGTCCAAGCGGGTCAAGAAGGGCCGCGTCAGCTCCCAAGCGGTGGTCAAGATCACGGATGAGAACGATGTGCCGGTTCCCGCCATCGCCGTCACCTTCACGCTTCCAGGCGTGGCGGCGTTCACAAATGGTGGCGCTACTGCAATCGTAACGACCAACGCGGCAGGCATCGCATCCAGCGGAACTTTTTCGGCTGCTGCGGGAAGCTCGTTCAGTGTGGGCGCGGCGGCGGCGGTTCCGGGCGGCACCGTAGCCGTTGCGGTTCCGGTCACGACAGCGGCGGCGGCGGCGACGGCTGCGGGAATCTCGGGCGGAGTTCTGGCGGCCATCATTGCCGGGGCTGGGGCTGCCGCAGCAGCCGGAATCTATGTTGCGACGAAGGGAAAGGGGGGGCCCTCGGGAACCATTGGCGCCGCTGGGACTCCCACATTCGGGCACCCGTAAATTTCTAGGCGGAGGAATCCTGTGTCATATTTTTCGAATCAACGGCATCGCGTTCTGTGGATTTTCCTGAGCGCCTGTTTCCTCGGTTCGGGGAGCGCCCGCGCCCAAAGCGCTTCCCCGAACTGGATCTCGGCGCCCCTAGCCGGACTGTTGGCGAACCCGGAGATGACGGAAGTCCGGGCTATTCAGGGCGTCCCCGGAGCATCCACGGTCAGTGGCCCGATCAGACTGCCCACGGGTATTCTCCGGGTGCATCTCGCGCCTGCTCAGGGATGGGCGCTGGTGGAGCAGGCGCCTGCCCGAACGCTCGGCATCATGCCGTTTACCGGGATCCAGCCCGGCGGCGTGGTTCCCATCGGCAATGCCCTGTCCGCACCAGACATCGTCAGCTTTAGCCCGGCCGGCCATTCCGCTGTGATCGTTTCGAACGGAGCGGCGATGTTGCAGGTGCTCACCGGACTCGAAAGCACGCCGCGGCTGGCGATGCAGGCCGGGATTGCCGGCATGGGGGAGGTGGGTACAGCGGCGGTTAGCGATGACGGAACCTTGACAGTGGCGCTCACAAGCGAGGGCCGGGTGTTCCTGCTGTCAGCCACGCAGGCTCCGCAATTGATCTTCCAGGTAGGATCCCCGGCCGGAATGAGCTTCCTTCCGGGTCAGCCGGCAGTTGCCATCGCCGACGGCAACGCAGGGACGATTTCTGTCATCGATGGACTGAATAGCGCGCCATTTATGCGGATGGCGATGGCGGGGCCGAATTTATCCGGCGATGGCGTCCTGGTGCGGGCATCCGGCGACGCTCAGTCGTTATTCGTTGCGGCTTACGGGGGGACATCTGTCTATCGGATCGATTTTGCGAGCCGGATTATGCTGACGCTGGCGGTTCCGGCAAGCCTTTTTCAGCTCGAACGGCTTCCCGGCGACGACATTTTCCTGTTCTCGGCGAACCCAGGGGAAGCCGCCTGGCTGCTGTTGTCCGATGGCGCGCATCTCAGCGCCGCGTTTGCGCAGCCGACGGATGCGCCTCGCGTGAGAAAGACGCCTCCGCCGCCGCGCCCGGTTCGATAGCGAGGAAACTCTGGAGAAGCCGCCCATGTCCCACAAAGCGACAATTTCATCAGTCCGCGCTGCTCTCAAGATTCTTCTGCTGGCGTGTCTCGCGATGCCGGTTTGGTCCCAAACGCCGCCCTCGAAACCTTTCAAGCAATGCCCGGCCATCGGTGCCGACACAAGTTGTGGCATTCTGGTCGTTTTCAACCCGGGAGGTACCGTCAGCGTCTATCTCGATTCGAGCCAAGGGCCCTATGATGGATCTGAAGATACTCTCGTCGGAGTTCTAAATAACTCCGGCGTCACTCAGCCCAAACTGAACCTTTCCGGGGTTGGCGTGAATGGGTTCCCGATTTTCGCGTTTGAGGGCGACGGCATTTGCACCTTTGCGCCATTCACGGGAAGTTCGTATTGCTCGGGCACTTATTATCAGTCGGATCCGGGTGATTATGCCGGCCCGCAGAATACCTTCACGAACATCAGCACAGACCAGACGACAGGCACAGTTGTCTTCACCGGCGGCTTGGCTCCGGGCGCAAGCACTTACTTCTCGCTGGAGGATACGCTTGCAGCCACGTCGATTACCGTGCCTCTGAGCACGTCGTGCCCGACCAGCCCGGCCCCTGCCGGCGCTTCCTATAGTTCGCAACTGGTGGGAACCGGAGGGAATGGGAATTACCGGTGGAGTCTTGCCTCGGGGTCGTTGTCGCCGTTGACGCTCAGCCCAACCGGCCTGGTGAGCGGGACGGCCCCAACTGCCGCCGTTACGCTGACTTTCGTATTGCAAATCAGCGACACCATCTCAGACCCGCCCCAACAACAGCCGTGTAGTATCGTAGTTACCCCGCCGACGCTTACGCTCAATTGTCCGGCCCCTGGCACGGCTACGGCGGGTACTCCCTATTCGACAAGCTGTACAGCCTCCGGCGGAACGCCTTCCTATAGCTGGACCTATTCTCAACTGCCGTCGTGGCTTTCCGGGCCAACCAGCGGGGCCACGGTCAACCTTACCGGTACGCCGCCCAGTCCGCCCCCTAGTTCCTACAGCGTCACGGTGACTGTCACCGACAGCACCTCGCCCACCAAGCAAACTAAGTCCCAGACCATTACGATCACGGTTGGAGCACCCACGTTTACGCTCAATTGTCCGGCCCCAGGCCCGGCTACGGCGGGTACGGCCTACTCGACAAGCTGTACAGCTTCCGGCGGAACACCGTCGTATAGCTGGACCTATTCTCAACTGCCGTCGTGGCTTTCCGGGCCAACCAGCGGGGCCACGGTTAACCTTACCGGTACGCCGCCCACTCCGCCCCCTAGTTCCTATAGCGTCACGGTGACCGTCACCGACAGCACCTCGCCCACCAAGCAAACTAAGTCCCAGACCATTACGATCACAGTCGGAGCGTTGACGCTTACGCTCAATTGTCCGGCCCCTGGCACGGGCTGCGGCGGGCACGGCCTACTCGACAAGCTGTACAGCTTCCGGCGGAACGCCTTCATATAGCTGGACCTATTCTCAACTGCCGTCGTGGCTTTCCGGGCCAACTAGCGGGGCCACGGTCAACCTTACCGGTACGCCGCCCACTCCGCCTCCCAGTTCCTATAGCGTCACGGTGACCGTCACCGACAGCACCTCGCCCACCAAGCAAACCAAGTCTCAGACCATTACGATCACGGTTACGGTCCAGTCGGTGCAAGGAATTACGATCACCCAAGGCAGTGGCAGTGCACCCAATCAAACGAGCCTGTTGGTCTCGTTCGGACAGCCGACTCAAAGCACGTACACGGGAACGCTTTCGCTGAGTTTTCAGCATAACCCTGGCGTTACAAATGTGCCGGCCAATTACATCGATCCTGCCGGCGGGTTCCCTGTGAGCGGGGAAACTCGAGTTCGACGCAGAACTTTACCGTAAACCAGGGGGCGACCCAGGCCTCGGTGCAGTTCGGTCTCGGAACGGTTGCCGGAACCTGGACCATCACTCTGACCTCTCTGAGCAGTGGCGGCACGTCTGTCTTGCCGAGCCCGGCTCCCACGTATACTGCTACCGTCGCGGCCTCACCTCCCTCCATCACAGGAGGCGCCCAGATCGTGAACGCCACCTCCAGCGGATTTACGGTAACGCTTAGCGGATTCGCGACCACGCGCAGTGTTTCCAGCGCGACGTTCGTATTCACAGCCGCGGCTGGCGCGACGTTGCAAGGATCAACGGTTCCCGTTTCCTTCAATGGCAAGGACCAAAGCGAGTGGTTTGGCACGCCAGCCAGCCTGAGCGCGGGAGGGACATTTAGCCTGTCGCTCCCATTCGCTTACACTGGCGATCCGAGCGCCCTGGGCTCGGTGTCGGTCACGTTGACCCAGTGATGGGGGGTCTCCGCGCAGGTCACCGGCGCGGTGAACGGGTTGCAACTGACGAGGAGCCGGAGGCGATCTGCGTTCTCTAGCGATAGCTGAGGAAGCGGGTGAGGTCCTCGCCGGAGGATTGGGGGATAAAGGGGAGCGCGATTTGCTTAACGCCGCCAGGAAAGTAAGTGTCGATATTCTTCCAATACTCCGCCCGGGGAGCATTGCCTTTGTAGGGTGCGGTGGACGAGTACATGCGCTTGTCTGGCACTGGCGCCTTCGATGGCGGGGAGTTCTTCGTTTTTCCCGAGACGAAGCACGTCGATGCGGTCCATCCGCTCCAGTCCAGAGAGACGGCCAGGCGCTCGCGAAGCCACTGGAGGATCTCGCCGGCGGTCTTGCCTGCGTGGATTTTGGCGAGATCCACTACGCTTTTGTCGCACCACCAGATACTCTTGCGGTATTCCGGGACCGTAGCGTCCCAGAAGCGGCACAGCACGATGGGCGGTTTGAGGAGCTTGGCGCAGGCGGAGGTTTCCTCGATACCTCCGCTCTTGCGGACAGCGGCGACCGCCAGGCCGGCGTTTATCTTAGCGGCCGCATCGAAGTCGGCACTGAGGGTTGGTAGAATGACGCCGGCGGTCTTGCCTCCGGCCGGCAAGCCGGCCAAGGTAAGGAACCGGCGGTAGAAGGTATCGGTGAGGAGATTCGGATAGATTCTGGCGCTGAGCAGGCGCGTCAAATCGGCCTCCACGTGGAACCACATGGAGCGATGATAGCACCGCACTTTAGCGCAGAGCCCTTTCAGCGGCGACCGGCTGTTTCCGGCCGGCTGTGTCGATACCCTCCCGATAGGCGCAGTGGGCCGTGATATTGTCGTAGAGAAGAGCGACGAGTCCGAGCCAGGCGGGGGGGGCCGCACCGTCTCCGTAGTGGACACCGCCGGCGCGAAGAAGGGCCATATGGTACTCGAAATCAAGATTCGCCATGAATAGATATTGGTTACTGCTGGGGTGCTGGACCCTGGCGACGGTTTCAACCATCGCGCAACAACCGGAGCCGGTCAATAGTCGCGACCTCACGATCGCGCCACCCAGCCCCGCGGATAAGTTGAAGACGCCGCCGCTGGTGCCGCGCGGCTATGCCGTCGTGATTGGCATCTCCAACTACAAGAACCTTTCGAAGGAGCAAAACCTTTTGTTCGCCGAAAAGGATGCCGAGAGCGTGTACACCACATTGATCAGCCCGGAAGGCGGGAACTTCGCGTATGAGGACGTCAAGAAACTCGTCGGACCGCAGGCCACCATCGAGAACATAAAGAATGCGCTGGAGGTTTGGCTTCCTTCGCACGCCCAGGAAAGCGACCGCGCTGTCGTTTTTTTCGTGGGCCACGGAGTTACGGATCCGAGCGGGCAGGGTTATATTGCTCCCTATGACCTTGACCCTCAACAGTTGAAGAAGACCGCTTATCCGATGACTCAGTTAGGGGAGGTGTTTTCAAAGCAGGTCAAGGCCCGATGGAAGGTCCTTTTGATAGACGCCTGCCACTCCGGAAAAGTCACCATCGACAGCACCACGCCAGACCGGATCAATGAAAGTTTAAAAGGACTCCCGCAAGGCTTTTTGACCCTGACTTCGAGCCGCGCCCAGGAGCAGAGCTTCGAAGACGCGGCTCTGGCGGGCGGCAATGGCGTCTTCACCTATTACCTCACGCAGGGGTGGGCCGGCGAAGCCGATGAAGACCGTGACGGCGTTGTCACGGCGGACGAACTGGTCCACTATGTGGAGAGCAACGTGCGGGATTACGCACTGGAGCGGGGCTTCCATCAGACTCCTGAGGGTCGCGGCGATTTCCCCGACGATCTTATCCTTGGGTTCAGCCCTCAGCGGAGAGCGAAGATCGCCGCGAGTCTTCCCCAGTTGAATAGCGGACAAATAGTCATTCAAGTGAACCTTGATGACGTTCAGGTTGACATCGACGAGCGTCCGTATGGAACGGTCAGCCACGCGAATCCCTTGCCCGTTCCCGGTTTGGCGAGCGGCAAGCATGTCGTGCGGGGTGTGCGGATGGGTTACGAGCCGGTTTCGGTGGAGGTGAACGTTATACCCGGATCGTCCCAAACGGTTTCGCTCCAAATTCTGCGCCAGCGCGTCGTCAAACCCAAGGCCCAAAATTCTTATGACCAGGGAGAATCGATCTGGCTCAGATCGGCCAACTCCGAATCCGATTTGCGAACGGCGGCCAAGCATTTCTCTGACGCCATCAATGAGGATTCAACTTACAGCCAGGCGGCCTTGGGTCTTTGCCGTGTCCAACACGCGCAGGGCGAGATTAGCAGCGCGTTGAAATCCTGCCAGCGGGCCATCGAAATCGACCCCGATTATGTGGAGGCTCGAACCATGACCGGAGTTCTTCTCATGGAGAGTGGCGACTATCCTAAAGCCGTGCAGCAAGCTCAACGTGCGGCGACTCAGGATCCGGGGAGTTCGGACGCTGCGAGCATTCTTGCGGAAGCGCTGTTTCTCGCGGACCGCCTGAAGGACGCGGAAGACGCCGCCGACAAGGCCCTTCGTTTGAACCCCACCTCCGGCCAGGCGTTCCTGCTGCGGGGCGAGGCCCGCAGGTTGCAGATGAAGTTCGACGACGCAATCGAAGATTACAAACGCGTCCTCAACGCTGAGGAATTCGGGTCGAGTGCCGCCCGTGTGGCCGCTTATTGGCTCATCGGAACGGGAATACAGAAACACCGGAGCGGCAATCAATTTCTGTACCGTTCTCACAAAGCGTCGGCGTATTACGGCTTGTGTGCAGCCGAAATCGGCAGGGAAAAGTACCTGCGTGCGGTTAGCTACTGCAAGCAGTCTTTGGACGCGGAGCGGGACGACCCCGACAGCCATCTTCTCCTCGCCGAATGCTATGCGCAGCTGTATAACCGCGACGACCGCCGCGAGTACCTTCGGAATGCCCGAGACAATGTCGATGCGGCGTTGCGCATCAACCCCTACATCGATAAGGCGGCAGACCTGCACCGGAAGGTAGCGAAGATCGATGAACTCATGAAGTCGGCGAAGTGAATCCTTCCGTCCTTGGCGGGACTGAACGGCTGTGGCCTGCCGAAGCAAGTTACATGTAGCACCGGCCTGAGGGCGGCCATACCAATACTCCATCTCGTAAGGTCCGAAAACCAAAACCGTCGGCCCCTTATGGCCGATTTGAGCTTTGAGCGAACGACTGCGAACCAGGGGCGAGGCGGGAGAATGCGGGTCGACCTTCACTCTGACTGGTTCGATGCCTCAGAAGCCGGAGTAGCTTCGGTGAATCGCGCATCTACCTGTTCCGTGACCCCGTCGCGACACCGGCGTTTCACAGAATCATGCTGCGGCGCGATAGTAGTAGTTCAGGGTGCCGCCCAGGCGCCGGCGCCGCTGGACCGCGCCCTCGTTTCCCAGATGGCCCACCTGCGGGCTGATGATTCGGTTCTCCAACCCCTTGGTGATTGCGTTCGGCGTGATAATGCGCCACGAAGCCGTGAATAGCGGTCCGCAGCGAATCCTCTCCTCTCGGCGTGCGCATTCAAATTTGGCGATCGGGGCGGCAGCTTCACCGACTTCACCCCAGCATTGGCGAGCAAGTCCAGGAACTCGGTCGTGAACAACGGGTCACGATCATGGATCAGGTAGCGTTTGCCTTTCAGGATTCCGTCGACGGCATCCGTGAGATTTCTGCCAATCTGGATCATCCACAGCCCATTGGCTGCCCGTGCGAATGCCTGCGATCTGCACCTTGCGTGTTGACAGTTCGATGACAAACAACACCATGAATCTCTGCAGCCCTTTTCGGGTCCACACTTCCACGGTGAAGAAATCCGCGGCCACAATCAGTTCCCAATGCCGGCTCAGAAATTCCTTCCAGGTTGTCTTCCGACTCCGCTCCGGCGCCGGCTCGATGCCCTTCCGTTCCAGAATCTCGGCGATCGTGCTGGGCGCAATCTCGTGGCCCAGATTGAACAAAGCGCCCTGGATTCGCCGATAGCCCCAATCCCGGTTCTCCTCCGCCAGTTGCACCACCAAGGTCTCGATCTCGTCGGCGGTTTTCGGGCCCCGGTCCCCGCTGCGCGGTTCCGTCATATTTGTGGGCGATCAGCTTCCGGTGCCAGGCCAACAAAGTCTCGGGCGTCACCAGCGTGGCCACTTCTTGCAGAAGCTTCCGACCTAAACCCTTGGCCTTGGAAGCCAATCGACGGCGCTGGTCGTCGTTGAACCGCACTCGCCGCCCGCCGAGCTGCTCGCGCAAAACTCGGTTCTCTTCGCGAAGGTACTCGATGATCTGCAGTTGGTGTTGGTTCATCCAACCGGCTACAGCGATCACAACGAACCGGAATGGATCCAGGACTCTCGGCATCTGTTGCTCAATTATCCCGAACCTTGATGAGAGTTGACGAACTCGTGTTATTTCACGCAGATCCAATTTCCGGACCATACGGCTTGTTGGAAGCGGTCCGGCAGTTTGACCCTGTGGCCCGTTTGATTTTTGCAGATTGAATGTTATACATTTTGTATAGCGATGCGGTTTGAATGGGACGCCGAGAAGAACCGGATCAACAAACAGAAACACGATGGCCTCAGTTTCGAGAGCGCGGCCCTTGTGTTCAACGATCCCCTACAATCTTCCGCAAGGACCGCGTCGTGGCTGGCGAGCAGCGGTGGCACGCCATAGGAATGGCGACAAGCGCGCTGCTGCTGGTTGTCCACGTCTATCGCATGGAGAATGAACATGACAAAGAAGAAACCATTCGCATCATCTCGGCCCGCGAAGCTAATAAACGTGAGCGCCGAATCTATATTCAGCAGGCCGGCGAGTAAAGCGCAGAAGGCCGTCTTATCCCGGATCGCAAAGCGGCAGGCTGCCGGAGACGATTCCAGCATTGATTATTCGGACATCCCTCCGCTGACCGACGAGCAACTTGCGCAATTTCGCCGAACTCCGAAAGTGCTGGTGGCCGCTCGTATCGATAAGGAGGTTTACGACTGGCTCTTGCGGTATGGCAAGGGTTACTCGACCAGGATCAACAGCATCCTGCGCACCGTCATGGAGAGGGCTCGGTAGGTCCACGCGGCTGCGACCCGCTGCAATCCACAGATCGTGATTCGTCTTTGACCTGACAGCCTCCCGGTCGAATCGCGGAACCGGCGCAAGCGGGCGCCGCGGGCATCCGGAGCACACGCGACGCTGTCAACAGAGAACCCGAAGTTGGAAAGTACAATTCCTGGGTGCCCAGGTTGGACGGTGGCTCCCCACCATGGATTCGAACTTCGATTCACGGCTCCAAAGCCCTAGCGAAGATTGGTGGTGACTTTTTGTCCTTACTGTAGCTGCCCGCGGCGAAGCCGATTGGCTGGCGGCCCGTTCACACAAAGCAGCAACGCCGCCCCCGGCCCGAAGCTGAAGCGGCGTTTGAAGAAATGGCTGTGGGCCACCCGGCTACTTGGTGATGCGGTAGTGGCGCTCTCCACTGGCATTCTTCGAAGACTCGATGCTCAGTCCACCCTTGCTGCCCAGGATGCTGATGAGGCCCCTCACGGTGTGCTTCTGCCAGCCCGTGGTTTCCACGATCTCGGCCAAGGTCGCGCCCTTGGCACGCTTCATCATGGCGATGACCTCGGCCTTCTTGTTGGTCCGCGCTTCGATTGCAGGCTTTTTCGCCGGGGCGCGCCGGCTGGCCTTGGCCGAGGACTTCTTTGCTTTTCCCTTGGTCAGCGCGGCAGGGGCGGCCTGTGGCTTACGGCCAGGGGACAGTCGCGTTACCGCCTGCCAGATTCGCGCGACCGCGGCCTTGCGGCTGGTAAACTTCTTGACTGGTTTCAGATCGTCGAACGGAGCGACGCCCGCGAAGCTGTTCCAGGTTTCGATCAGGCGGGACGCGGGCCATGACGCCGTGAGTTCGGCTAGTTCCTTCACGTTTGAAAACGATGACGATGGATCAGCGCTTGCCGGGGGCCCGGTCAGCGCCGTGATGTTGTTGTCAGAGTCGATTGTGAATGTGGACATCTGGGTTCTCCTTTGCCGCCGGTATTTGCGGTCACCACATTGATCCCTCTTGTCCCGAGAAACATCAAGTGGAATCTCGCAAAGATTCCGGGTTTCAGGCTCATCGCTCGCCCGTGCGATCGTCGGGTCCATTCCCCATTGTAGAGGGCTGTATGGGGACCTCAATATTTTGCCGTGGATTGCGCGACGCCGGTCTTGCGGGGACGCACCTCGAAGATTCCGATTCCCCGTAATTCAATACGCTCACCCCGAGTCAGTGCTTCTTTTGATGCCTTCGAACACGTGTCTTCGAACACGTGTCTTCGAACACGGTGACACAAGAACACGGTGACACAAGAACACGGTTGACACAATAAGGAGATTGCGATAGCATCGCTGGGACCAAGAAGACATCGGGGTGGCGTGGAGGGCAGTCTCGAAGTTTGCTGAAGGGGGAGTAAGTCATGCGATTAGGGTTAGTTATAGTCTGTTTATTTTCTGTTAGCTTGACCGCATTGGGACAAGGTAGCAACGGAACCATCACCGGAACCGTTACAGATGCGTCAGGTGCTTTCGTAGCCAGCGCGGCTGTGGAGGTGAAGAACAACGAAACGGGAGCGATTTATCCCGCTGCGTCCACCAACACAGGAAACTACACGGTCTCGGATGTGCCGGTGGGCAGGTATGACGTGACTATCAAGGCGCCGGGTTTCAAGACCTACCTGCATACGAGCCTTCAGGTGCAGGCGGCGGCCGTCATCAAGGAAGACGCAGTTCTGCAAGTGGGCGGCCTCACGGACTTGGTCACGGTCACGGCGGAAGCCTCCCTGCTGGCTACCGAATCGGGAGATTTGGCCACTAACGTCACTCTCAGCCAATTGGACAATCTCCCTATTCTCGGCATCGGCTCCGTCAACTCGGGAAGCTCCGGCATCCGCAATCCGTATAATATGATGCAGCTGATTCCGGGCGTTTATTACCAAGCCAACCTCACCATGATTGTCAACGGCCTGGGGACCTCGGCTGGGCCCACGGAGGGCTTCCGTATCGAGGGACAGGACTACACGAATCACGTCGTACCCTACAGTAACGCTTCCCAGCAAAACCAGCCCGGCGCGGACGCGATTCAGGAGGTCGCGGTGCAAACCAGTAACTACGCCGCGGAGTACGGGACGGCGGGCGCCGGGGTCATAAATGTCACCATGAAGTCGGGAACCAACCAGTACCACGGCAGCATGTACGACTACTTCGTCAACGAAGATCTGAACGCCGGCGATGCCTTCAGCGTCAGTACCACGGGCATAGGAAAGTACCGGCCGCGCAACCGGCGCAACGACTTCGGCGGGACGATGGGTGGTCCGGTGACCATCCCCAAGATCTACAACGGACACAACCGGACGTTCTTCTTCTGGAACTATGAGGAGTTCGTCGAGAGCAATCTATACTCCTTCCCTCTCACGCTTCCTACGCCCAATTATTTGAATGGCAATTTCTCCCAGATCTCCCCGAATGGGACTTGCAGTCTTTGCTCGCAGTATGGCATTCAGCAGACCGCGTTGGGCATACCGACGCCCACCACGGATGCTCTGGGCCGCTCCCTTTACGCGAATACTATTTACGATCCCATGACGCGAGCCGTAAATCCCACCAATAATCTGGGTTACGCGACCCCCTTCCAGGGGAATATGATTCCCACGGCTCGGCTCGACCCTGTCGCGGCAAAGATGGAAACCCTGTTTCCCGCGGCCCAGAACGCCAATCTCACGACGAATGCGACTGGGAGCATCGGGGGTCATCGGAACACCACCATTCCATCGATAAAGATCGATGAGGTGCTCACGTCCAAGGACAAGCTGTCTTTCTACTACTCGAAGACCTCCACTGAATCCCTGATCTCTACGCCGAACGGCGACGCGGATGGCTTGCCAGTCGAGATCGGCGAATATCGCGGTACGTTGATCTATGCGGATACCTACCGTCTGAACTATGACCGGACCATCACTCCCACGCTTCTTCTGCACCTGGGCGCGGGCTACTGGCGTGAGAACTTCAGCGACGAAGCGCCATTCCATAGTTTCAATCCCTCGGCCTTCGATCTCACCGGGTTCTTGATCGACCGTCAATTCCCCAGCGTCCTCACGGGACAGAGCACCTACGGCGGCATGCAAACCTTCGGGACGCTGGGTCAAGTCCAGTCGAGTGACCAGCAGGAAAAACCAACCTTTAACGCGAACATCACGAACGTGCGTGGAAGCCATACCTTCAAGGCGGGCGCCGAGCTTTATTTCCAGGGAACCGTCGACACGGCTTTCGCCGGCGTTACGATGAGCACCGGTACCGGTCCGACCTCGCAAGCGTTCACCCCGACCGTCAGCCTCAATGGCTTCACCACGGGTTTCGGCTATGCCAGCTTCCTGCTGGGCGACTATACCCTCACAACGCAAAGCCCGCTCGAGAATTACCGCTTAGGAAAGTATCAATTTGCGATGTTCGCGCAAGACTCCTGGAAAGTGACTCGGAAGCTCACGCTGAATTACGGCATTCGATATGATTTGGCGAGTCCCGTCAAGGAGACGTACGGCCGCTTAGGAGAACTCGATCCGACTTTAGCGGACGCCAATGCCGGCGGCCAGCCGGGAGCGGTGCGGTTCGCGAGCAACTGCGGTTGCCCTTTCTACCCGAGTTCCTATCCCTACGCGATCGGTCCGCGTTTCGGTGTCGCTTATCAGATCAACCCCAAAACCGTGTTCCGCGGCGGCTGGGGCGTGGTCTACCAGTATGCTACGGATGGGCCCGAGGGCGGCATTGTAAGTTCGCCTGGAACGAATGCTCCGGCGGGGATCAACGCCTTCGTGAACACTCAGTCCCCCGGCTTCATCGCGCAACCTACGTGGCCGAACACCAATCCGAACGTCTATCCGAATATAGGCACCACCACCGGCGCGCCCGTCTACCCAGATAGGAATCAGACCCGGCCGCCCCGCATCAACCAATGGAGCGTAGGCTTCCAGCGGGAAGTTACCAGAAATTTGGTCTTCGAAGCTTCCTACGTCGGGAATCATGCTATCTGGCTGTCCGGCGGCCCGGGCAACACCTTGAATCAGATCTCTCCGGCGCAGTACGCGCAGTATGGCCTGTATCCGTACCCCGGAACCGGCCCTGCAGGATACAACAATTATGCCGATTTCCAACTGCTGAGTCAGGCCATCAGTAGCACGGGTGTGAAGCAGAGGCTGGCGGCGGCGGGTGTGCCCAACGGCGGACTGCTTCTCCCCTATACGGGCTACCCCACCTCGAACCCGCTAAAGGATGTTTTCTATCCCTTCCCGCAATTCCCAGCTCTTGCGAATGCGGGGATCGCCGACGGCGAATCGCTGTACAACGCATTGCAGGTCAAGGGAACCAAGCGCCTCTCGCATGGTCTCCAGGTTGCCGGCACGTTCACTTGGTCGCGGGCTTTCGTGCTTAGCTCCAGGCAGAACTTCTTTGACCCGCAGAGTTCCGTTTGGGAGCTGCAACCGACCGATCAGCCGTTCTTGTTTAACATGAACGCCGTTTATACGACGCCCACAGCCCCGTTCCTAAACAAGGTCAAGTTTGCGAACACGTTGATCAAGGATTGGCAGATCGGCGCCTTCACGCAATACGCCAGCGGTGTCCTGCTGGCGCCGCCCACGAGTCCCACCTCGAACCTCCTCGCCAGTGAGTTCTATCGCGTGCCGGGGCAGCCTTTGTACAATGTCAGCGTAAACAGCCACAGCATCAATCCTTTTTACGATCAGGTGCTGAATCCGAACGCCTGGGCGGTGGTGCCCACAAACGGTGTCGGACCGGCTGTGGGCACATACTACAGCGATTTCCGCGGCACGCGCCGTCCGCAGGAGAGCGGCAGCATCGGCCGGAACTTCCGGATCAAGGAGAGAATGAACCTCCAATTCCGTGGCGAATTCGTGAACATATTCAACCGCACGTATTTACCGATTCCGAGTACGACCAATCCGTTGGTCGCGCTTACCAAGAATTCATTCGGATACTATACGGCAGGTTTTGGAACCATGAGCGCTTACTCCGCGCCGGGCGCCTCCCTGTTCGATGGATTGCCGTCCAGTAGTGTTTCGGCAGGTCACAACCCAGGCCCCCGCACCGGCACTTTGATCCTGCGATTCACGTTCTGATCCAGGTCAGAATCGGAACTCAAACCGCGTAAGGTCCGAAAAAACGAACCGTCGCTCCCAAGGCTAAGTTCAGGGTTGAGCGAGGAGTGGGGACCAGACGCAAGGCGAGAGCATACGGTTCGATTTTCGTGCTGAAGTGTTCTCCGCGCAGAATTCGCGTTGGCTTTGTGTGAATCGCGCATCTACGTGTGCCGTGATCCCTTCGCGACACCAGTCGAGAGTTCACCAAATCACGCCGCGGCGCGATAGTAGTAGTTCAGCATGCCGCCCAGGCGCCGGCGCCGCTGGACCGCGCCCTCGTTTCCCAGATGGCCCACCTCCGGGCTGATGAGTCGGTTCTCCAACCCCTGGTGATTGCGTTCGGCGTGATAATGCGCCACGAAGCCGTGAATAGCGGTCCGCAGCGAATCCTCCCCAAACAGGATCATCCGCTCCAAACAGGATTCCTCGATGCTCCGCACGAATCTCTCGGCGTGGATCAGGTAGCGTTTGCCTTTCAGGATTCCGTTGACGGCATCGGTGAGATTTCTGCCAATCTGGCTCATCCACAGCCCATTGGCCAGGGATGCAATGCCAGCGATTTCCACCTTACGCGTTGATAGCTCGATTAGCTCGATGAAGAACAACACCATGAATCTCTGTAGCCCTTTTCGGGTCCACACTTCCACAGTGAAGAAATCCGCGGCCACAATCAGTTCCCAATGCCGACTCAGAAACTCCTTCCAGGTCGTCTTCCGACTCCGCTCCGGCGCTGGCTCAATGCCCTTCCGTTCCAGAATCTCGGCGATCGTGCTGCGCGCAATCTCGTGGCCCAGATTGGACAAGGCACCCTGGATCCTCCCATAGCCCCAGTCCCGGTTCTCCTCTGCCAACTGCACCACCAAGGTCTCGATCTCGACGGCTGTCTTCGGACGCCCGGGTCTCCGCTGGGCCGTTCCGTCATATTTGTTGGCGATTAGCTTCCGGTGCCAAGCCAACAAAGTCTCGGGCGTCACCAGCGTGGCCACCTCTTTCAGAAGCTTCCGACCTAAGCCATTGGCCTTGGAAGCCAATCGACGGCGCTGGTTGTCGTTGAATCGTACTCGCCGGCCGCTGCCCTGCTCGCGCAAAACGCGGTTCTCTTCCCGAAGGTAATCGATGACCTGCAGTTGGTGTTGGTTTATCCAACCGGCCGCCGCGATCACAACGAACCGGAATGGATCCAGGACTGTCGGCATCTCGGTTGCCCACTATCGCGAACCTTGACGACGAGGTCATGAACCACGCTCTTTCAATCAGATCCAGTTTCCGGACCATACGGGATCGGTCACTTGGCCGGCGCAGCGGTGCCGGGCATGCGCAGGAAGGTGATCTTGATCAGCTTGGTGGGTATGTTGGGCCTGTCTTTGTTGTCGCGGATCACGTGGGCAATCTTGGCCACCAGAGGTTGGCCGTCCACCACCTGTCCGAAGATCGCGTAGTGGCCGTCGCCGGCGGCATACTTGTCCTCGGTGATGAAGAACTGGCAGGCGGCGGTGCCGGGTCCCGCGTTGGCCATGGCCAGGCGGCCGGGGCGGTCGAACTTGAGACTGGCGACGAACTCATCCGGAAGCCTGAAACCGCAGTCATACGCGCCGGTCCCGGTGGGATCTCCGGTCTGAATCATGAAGTCCGGGATCACGCGGTGGAAGATGAGATTTTCGTAGAGGGGATGGGTGGCCGGCTTTCTGGTTTTCGGGTCGAGCCAAGGCTGAGTGCCGCGCGCCAGGCCGATGAAGGCGTGGACGGTTACCGGCGTCTCCTTTTCGAACAACTGGGCCGTGATCACGCCCGCCGACGTGTTGATGAGAGCATACAGCCCGGGCGGATAGTTGGGAACGTCGCTGGCGAGCGGAGTGGGCGTTTGAGCCAGCGCCGCGGCTCCTGTTATCAGGACAGCGGAAACGATTCTGGACCGGCTTATCGTCAAAACTCGATACGATCCTTCTTGGCCTCGATTTTCGCGGCATCCACGCCCGGGACCTTCTTCAAATCGTCGATCATCTTAAAAGCGCCGTTTTGCTCGCGATAGCGCACGATTGCGCCAGCGTTTTCCGGGGAAAGCTCCAGGGTGGTCTCGATCTCCTTCGCGGCGCCTGTGTTGACGTTAACCTTCTTGATGTCGATCTGGCCGGGAAACGCCTTCGCCAGATAATCGACGATTTGGTCCTTCTCCGCCTGGGTGACGTCCATTTCCTCCTGGAGCATTTCCAGAACTTTGTCCTGCCACTGCGGCTTGGTCTTGTGTTGCGCGGCGATGCGCTCGGTGGAATGACAGGAGCTACAGATCACTTCGACGAGTTCCTTCCCCGATCCATCCGGCAAGGATTGAGCCGGAGCGCACACGGCCACTAACACCAACACCAGAAGCAGTCTTACGCCCACGGCGTTTTAAGCCCAGAGCTTGGTGATCAGGTTCCCGCCCGTAACCGTGGGCCGCTCCGCGCGGCCGTTATGCAGATAAGTGGTTTGAAGATGATTGAGACCGAGCAAGTAGAGGATGGAGGCGTGGATGTCCCACACATGGTGCGGCTCCTCCACGGCTCGCAGGCCGATCTCATCGGTGGCGCCGATGGTCTGCCCGCCCTTCACGCCGCCGCCCGCCATCCACATGGTGAAGCCCCAAGGGTTGTGGTCGCGGCCGTACTTTTCCGGCGTCTGCCCGGCGGTTACCTGGGCGAAAGGAGTGCGTCCGAATTCGCCGCCCCACACCACCAGCGTGTCCTTCAACATCCCGCGAGCCTTCAAATCGGCGAGCAAACCGGCCACCGGCTTGTCCGCCGCGCGGCACCACTTGGTGTGGTTCGAATTGACGTCCTGATGCGCGTCCCAGCCGGAGCCGGAGCCGCTGTAAACTTCGACGAAGCGCACACCGCGCTCCACCAGTCTCCGGGCCATCAGGCAGTTCGCGCCGTACACCTTGGTCTCGGGCTCGTCCATGCCGTACAGCTTCTTGGTGGCTTCGCTTTCGCTGCTGAGGTCCACCGCTTCCGGCGCCGAGGATTGCATCTTATACGCCAGCTCATAGGAACGCGTGCGGGCGTCCAGCTCGGTGTCGTCCTGCTTATCGCGGCCGAACACCTCGTTCAGCTTCGACAGAAAATCGAGCTTGCCGCGCTGCTGATCGTCGGTGGTTCCGGCGGGCGGCTTCAGATTGAGAATGGGCGTATCGCCCTGGCGGAACAGGGAGCCCTGATACGTCGCGGGCAGGAAGCCCGAGCCATAGTTCTGCACCCCGCCCAGAATTTCCTTGTCGTCCTGCATGACTACGAACGTAGGAAGATTGCGCTGCGCACTGCCCAGCCCGTAAGTCAGCCACGCGCCCAGCGACGGCCGCCCGGCCAGAATGGAGCCGGTGTTCATCTCGCACACGCCGCCGACGTGATTGACGGCGTCGGAGGTACACGACCGGATGACGGCCATGTCATCAACATGCTGGGCGATGTTGGGCAGCCAGTCCGAGACCCACAGCCCGCTCTGCCCGTACTGCTTGAAGGCGCGCCTCGCGGGGAACAGTCCGTCGCTGGGCTTGGCGCCCTGCGCGGTCAGCAGCGTTTCAGGATGGAACGAAGGCGGCACCGGTTGCAGCGCCAGCTTGTCCAGCAAAGGCTTGGGATCGAACAGATCCACTTGGCTGGGTCCGCCCTCCATGAAACACCAGATGATGTTCTTGGCCCGCGGCGTCACATGCGGCTTCTTGGGCGCGAGAGGATCGGCGGCGGTGGTCGCGGCGTATCCGTCCTCGGCCAGCATGGCCGCGAGCGCGATGCCCGCCAGTCCGCTGCCCGCCTGCGTGAAGAACTCGCGGCGGTTGGAGACGTTCCAATGATGCTTCAACTTATTGACCATCGGGTCGAGCATTGGGTCTGCCATGGCATCCTCCTTAATTGATATAGAGAAACTCGTTGGAATCGAGCAGCATCTGCGACAAGTCCACCAGCGCAGCTGCCCGCGCCGGATCCACACCAGCCGGCAGGTTCGTTGGCAGAGGCAGCCTCTTGTCGCCAGCGGCCAAACGCTGCTGTAGAATCGGCATCTGCTTCGCGAGGAAATCCGACGCGATCTTCTGCTCTTCCGCGCTTGGCGCGCGGCCGTAGGCCAGTTTGAAAGCGCGCTGCACCTGGGCGTCCGGAGTCAGGCCGCTGTCATTCAGCACGCGGCCGGCGAAGGACCGCGCCCAATCCAGCACCAGGTCGTTATTTAGAAGATCCAGCGACTGCGAAGGAGTCACCGTGGGCTTGCGGTAATCGCAGCTTTCAAACGTATTGGCCGAATCGAATTCCTGGAGCATGGGATAGCGCAAGTTGCGCCGGACAAAGATGTAGACGCTGCGCCGGTTGTTCTGCGCGGCGTCCTTTTCGGTCTTCCAGCCGCCCGCCGCGGCCGTCGCGGAGAGATCCGAAAGCGTGCCCGCGGGGACCGGCGGGAACACGCCCGGACCGCCCATCTTGGGATTCAGCAAGCCGCTGACCGACAGCATGGAATCGCGGATGGCCTCGGCTTCCAGGCGATGCCGCGGATAGCGCCACAGCAGGTTCTTGTCGGGATCGGTTTCGGCCGCGTTGGCCCGGAAATCGGAGGACTGTTGATAGGTGTTCGACAACAGAATCATCCGATGCAGCTTCTTCATGCTCCAGCCGTTTTCGACGAAAGTCGAGGCCAGATAATCCAGAAGCTCGGGATGGGTCGGCCGCGCTCCCATGCGCCCGAAGTCTCCGGGCGTGGCCACGATGCCGCGGCCGAAGTGATAACTCCACATGCGGTTCACCATCACGCGCGCGGGCAGCGGATTCTTGGGATCGGTCAGCCAATTGGCCAACGCGCTGCGCCGGCCAGTCGAGTTCAGCCCCGCGGGCGGCGTGATCTTGGCGTCGGTGGGATCGAGAATCGAGAGGAAGCCGGGCTGCACCTCATCGCCCTTGAGGGCGGGATTGCCGCCTCTGAGGATGAACGTTTGGGGCGCCGTGGTGCTGATGTCGATCATGTACTGCCCCTGCGGCAGAGGCGCGGGCTTCAGCGAATCGAACTCCGCCAGTTGTTTCTTGAGCTCGGCGTAGCGCTTGCCGTCGTCGCCCTTGAGCGAGCGCAGGGTGCGGGCGTCCGGTTCTTCGTCGAAGGTCACGCGAGGCTCGGCGGTGTGGTACATCATCGCTTGCAGAGGATCGCGCTTGGCCGGGTCCATCAGGATCGCGGCCTGGACCTCCGGCTCAAAGGTGTGCGAGCCGCTCGATAGCTTGGCGACGCGCAACGGCTCCAGGATCTTGGCCATTTGGGCGCGGATGTCCTTGGTCTTTTCGTCGTAGATCGCCTGCTGCTCATCATGCTTCTTTTGCAGAGCGGCGTCTTTGATGGGCAGCGGGCCGTCGCCGAAGCTGGTGTTGGCGAAGAAGGCCTGAAGCCGGTAGTAATCCTTCTGCAAAATCGGATCGAACTTGTGGTTGTGGCAGCGCGCGCAGCCGTAAGTCATGCCCATGAACGCCACACCTGTGACGGTGGTCATGTCGTCGAGGGTCTCCTGGCGGCGGATGTTCAGCGCGGCGGCGTTGGTCTCGTCGATCCAGTTGCGATTGAAGCCCATGGCGGCCAGCGCCTCGGGATCGCCCGGATACAGCTCATCGCCCGCGACTTGCTCCTTTACGAAGCGGTCATAGGGCTTGTCATTATTGAAGGCGTTGATGACGTAGTCGCGATAGCGCCACATGTTGGGGCGGGTCTCATCGGCCTTGAAGCCGTTGCTGTCGGCGTAGCGGGCGACATCCAGCCAGTGGCGCGCCCAGCGCTCGCCATAAGCCGGCGACGCCAGCAGACGATCCACCACCTTTTCCCATGCGTTCGGCGATTTGTCGTTGACGAACTGGTCGATCTCCTCCTGCGTTGGAGGCAGCCCCGTCATATCAATCGTGGCCCGGCGCAACAGCGTGATCCGGTCGGCGGCGGGGTTGGGCTTTAGGCCGCTCTCTTCCAGCTTCGCCAGAACGAATGCGTCGATGGGAGTCCTCACCCAGGCTTGATCCCGGACCGCGGGAACGGCGGATTTCTTCACCGGCTGAAGCGACCAGAAGTTACGCTGTGCCGCGGTAAATGTGTCGGACTCGGCCGCGCAGAGCGCAAAGGCGACCGCAAGACCGCTACAGAGGAGCACGACTCGGTGGCGCATCACACCTCCTACACAGAACACAGAAACTGGGCCGACTATATCACGCCGGTGCGTCGTGGTCAATGGCGGTCGGCCGACGGTTGTCCAGTCCTGTCATGGAGTTAGGAAGCCGGGCGGGGCGCTCGACGGTCTACCGACCATTGGCAGTAAGCTAGAAGTACTCGAAGATGTCTGGTCAGGTCACCCGGCGCTTGAAGCCCGAAGAAGAGGAAATACTCCGTAAGCGCGGTGAGTTGGTTGCCGTTCGTGCAGCCCTCGCGGAGCGTGAGTCTGGAGCTTGTCGATCTTCGAAGGCAGCTTGCCGCCTTTGAGGGCCGCTACCTGCGGCAGGTGGGCACCCTCTACGCGGAACTGGACGAGTGGAAAGCGCGAATCTCGGAGTTGTACGCGCGGCTGGATCTCTCCGGCGCAGCGAATGCGCGGGCGCGTCAGGCCCGCGAACAGGCGCGCCAGGCCTACGAGGACGCTCACGGCAAGGCATCTGAAGCTCGCGACTTCACTCCATCGCCCGAGCTCAGGAGCCTGTTCCGCGAGGTCGCCAAGGCCATTCACCCTGACTCTTGCAGGGATGCCGGCGACCTGGAGCGCCGCAATCGCTTAATGGCCGAGGCCAATCGCGCATACGAAGCGGGCGACGCCAGGATACTACAACATAACGGGCTTAATATTGCGCGATAGCCACTATGCCTCGGCATGCGGCCGGCTTTCGTTTACCTCGTCGCGAACTCGACAACGAAGGGGCCTTTCCCCTGGGCGCGAAGCTCGGTGGGAGGATTCCGCTTCGTTCTTCTATTGGCAATCTTTGCTAGGCATGCTACGATGACCTCAAAGCCAGGAAAGCTGTCATGCCGACACGAAATATCAATTTGACCGACGAGCTGGACAGCTTCGTGCTGAAGAAGGTGAAGACCGGCCGCTACGAAAACGCCAGCGAGGTGGTGCGGGCGGCTTTGCGAACATTGGAGCGGGAGGAGCGTGAATACGAGGCAAAGCTCGCCACGCTGCGGGTCGCCATCAATGAGGGTGACGCCAGTGGTGTCGTAGAGGGCAACGTGTTTGCGCGCGTTCGGGAAACACTCAAGCTCCCTTCAAATCGGCGCTGAGCAGCGGCGGTCCTTCGTTTCTCGCGCCGCGCCGAGGACGATCTGCTGAGCATAGGCGATTATACGCTTAGGACCTGGGGCAGAGAACAGGCAATCCGTTACCTCGGCGATCTTGAAGCGTGTTGCCGGATGCTGGCCGAAAATCCCGCGATCCGCCGGCAGTGTGACAACATTCGGCCCGGCTTGCGCCGCATGGAGCGCGGCCGGCACGTTGTGTTTTACCGCGAGGCCGCGGGAGGAATTCTGGTATCTCGCATCCTGCACCAGCGGATGCTGCCCAACAGACAGGCAATCGCCGGCGAAGGCGACGAGACTTAGCGATTCATCTTCTGCCTGTACTCGGGATACATCGTTTCCGCCCCGCCCAAGGCCGCCCGTGAGGGGATTTTGTTCCTCGTGGCGAACTCGGTGAGGAACGGGTTTTCGCCCGGCATGAAGCTCGATACGTGCCGGACCGCTTCCCGGCGCTTCATCGACATAACTCGCACGGATACAGCCAGCCGGTGGTGATTCCTCCGCCCACGATGCCCGCCGTGCTCACGTTGAGCGTGAAGTCCTGGCTCTTGAATAAGAGGCTCGGTCAAATAAATCGGGGCGGTGACGACGGTCACGTGGGTCAGGTGATCGCCGTGCCGGACCGCAAGACCGCTACGGAGGAGCACGACTCGGTGGCGCATCACACCTCCTACACAAGAGACAGAAACTGGGCCGACTATATCAGCCGGTGCGCCGCGGTCAACCCACAGGTGACATTGGAGTTACCCAATTCAGTCATGGAGTTAAGCGGCAGCCTCGCATAGCCCCAGTGGACCGTCGGACGCCCAGGAGTGGTAGTGTTAAGCATGCTCAAAAAGGTGGTTCGGTGCGGCGTGTGTACTCAAGTGCATGACGTAACCGCGTTGATGAATCTTAAGCAGCTTGTGAATGGGACGTTTACTTTTGTCTGCCCGGTCAAGAAGACCAACGGAACTTATCGGCTGGAGCAGATTGGAACGCTGAACATCAAACCGCCGGTCCCGTGAGCTCGCTTGCGCACCGTGCCTCCCGGCTTGAGTTCGTCCGCGTTCTCACATACGATTGACCTCATGCTGCCCAATCACAGGTTTATTTTCCACGCTGCCGCTGCTGCCCTCGCGCTGATGGCGATGGCCGGCCACGGCTGGGGCCAACCGCCGGAGCTCCCGCCGCCGCCGGCGCCGTTGCCGCCCGTTCTTCAAAATTACCAACCGGTGACCGCGGAGCGGCTCAAAAACCCCGAAAGCACCAACTGGCTGATGATCCGGCGAACCTACGACGGCTGGGGCTATAGCCCGCTCGATCAAATCACTCCTGCGAACGTCCAAAAGCTGCGGCCGGCTTGGGTGTTCTCCACCGGCGAGACCAAAGTCCACGAGGCCGCTCCCTTGATCAACAACGGGGTCATGTTCGTCTCGACACCCAACAATCAGGTGCTCGCGATCGATGCCACCACCGGGAATCTGCTATGGCGCTACCGCAAGATTCGGCCCGCGGGAGCGTTTGTGCCTCACGAGACCAGCCGCGGCGTCGCCCTCTACGGCGGCAGGGTCTACTTCGCGGCGGGCGAAGCCGTGCTGGTGGCGCTGGACGCGAAAACCGGAAAGGAAATCTGGACCGCGCCGGTCGCGGACAACAAGTCCGGCTACTACATCACGCTGGCGCCGCTCATCGCCGACGGCAAGATTATGGTCGGGGCGTCGGGAGGCGAATTCGGAATCCGCGGCTTCGTCGCCGCCTTCGATCCCGAATCCGGCAAGGAGTTGTGGCGCACCTATACAATCCCTGCGCCCGGCGAACCCGGCAGCGAGACTTGGCCGAAAGGCGACCAGTGGAAGACCGGCGGCGGCTCGGTCTGGGTCACCGGGAATTACGATCCCTCCACCAACGTAGCTTTTTGGGGAGTCGGAAACGGCGGCCCGTGGATGGGCGACCAGCGTCCCGGCGACAATCTTTACACCTCTTCGGTCATCGCGCTCGACGCCGCCACCGGCAAAATCAAGGGCCACTTTCAATACCATCCCAACGATTCCTGGGATTGGGATGAGGTTTCGCCTCCCATCCTGGTGGACTTTCAGCGCGGCGGGCGCACCATTAAGGGCCTGATTGACATCGCCCGCGACGGATACATGCGCTTTCTGGAAGGGCATGACGGACCGATCCACTTCATCGACGGCAAGCCTTTCGTGAAGCAGAACGTGTTCCTGCGCCTGGACCCCGAGACCGGACGGGCGCAGGTGGATCCGGCCCACAAGCCCGGCACCGGGAAAACGGCCCAGTTTTGCCCGTCGCTGTGGGGCGGAAAGAATTGGCCGCCCATCGCGTTCAGTCCCAAAACCCGGATGATTTATGTCCCGGCCAATGAAAATATGTGCGAGACCTCCACCGGACAGCCGGTTGAATACGCGCCGGGCAGGGCCTTCACGGGCGTGCAGTTCGACTTCTCCGTGACGCCGGGCGCCGACCATTTCGGGGAGGTGCAAGCCTGGAACGTGGACACCGGTCAGCGCGCATGGACCCACACCTACGCCAAAAGCCCGAATTGGGGAGCGATGCTGGCAACCGCCGGAGGACTGGTGTTCAGCGGAGGCACCACCGACCGTCATTTCCACGCCTTCGACGCCTCCACCGGAAAGCTGCTGTGGGAGTTTCCCACCAACTCCGGCATTCTTGCCCCTCCCGCCTCGTTTGCGATCGATGGGAAGCAGTACATCGCCGTGCATGTGGGCTGGGGCGGGGATGCTCGGAGCATGCAGGCCAGCCTCAACCGTATCTATCCCGGCGAGTACCCCGAAGTGCCCGAGGGCGGCGCGGTCTGGGTCTTCGCGCTGGAATAAGCGAAGATCCTCGGTGATGACGTGGCGCACGCACTCTCGCGCCAGGGTGGCGGTTTAGCGCCACTGCGTGAAATCACCCAGCAAGAGGATGCTGGGGCGATTCAAGGCTCCACATCCGCTTGCGCTGGCGCGGGAGTCTTGCGGCGGAAGAACCGGCTGACGCCGGTGGGTTGCTGGTCCCAGCCTTCCAGCATCCAGATATCGAACGGCCACTTGGCGATGGAGGTAAGAAAGCTCTTGCCGTCGGGATTCAGGGTGAAGCTCCGGATGGAATTGGTGGAGACCGGCAGATCCACCGCGCCGATCAGCTTCTCGGCGCCGGTTTTCACGTTGACCGAATACAACTGCCACTCCGCGCCCTCTGGACTTGTGTTCTGGAACACGCCCAACACCTGGCTGCCATCCTTGGAGAAGGCGCAGGCCGCAAACTTGCGCGTAGTTAGCTTGCGTTCGTTGTTCCCGTCCGGCGAGATCAGGGAAAAGCCGTCGTCAGTCGGATAAAGAATCCCGTCTCCCGTGGGGGACCATTGCGGGCTCGCGTTCGTGATCCGGTATGGCGTTGCGGTCGCGAGCACCATGGGAGCCGCGGCCGAGCCGGGCTGGATCTTGGCAAGTTGCGGCTTCCCGCCCTGGGTACGTCCAGAAGCGATCCATTGGCCATCGGGAGACCACGCGGCTGCCCCCGATAGGTCCGCCTCCCGGTCGACCGCTACGACACGCCCGCCAGCCGCGTTGGAGAGCATGAGTTTGTTGCCCCCGGACGATTGCAACGTGAACACAAATCGCATTCCGTCGGGAGCCCAGCGCGGATCGGTGATCGTGTCTCCCGGGGCCGCCTCAAACAGCTCGCGGGTAAACCCTTCCTTGGAAGATCTGTCCTCGATCACGCGGCCTCCATGACGAGTGGTCACGAACAGGAAGTGATCGCCTTTGGGCGCCCAGTCGGGATTAATCGAGACGCCGCCGCCCGCAACCAGCGTGCGAACATCTCCTGACGGCAGGGAAACCTCCATCACATCCCACTCGGTTGCGCCCGCATAGTAGGCGATCCGCTTGCCGTCGGTAGATACCGAGGGGGCGAGAAGGGCATCGGGGCTGGAGTAAATCGTTCGCCCGCTGCCGCCCACAACATCGAACAGAGACAGCGAATAATCACCTGGGGCCTGATGCTCGATCACAAGATGCCGGCTATCGGGAAGCCAACTAGCTGCGCGCGGGGCCGTGATCGGGAGCTTTCGCGGCGGGCCGGAAGGCAAGGGCAGCAACCACAGGCTCCTACCCGCGGATTGATCGAGGACAACCAGCTTCGAACCATCGGGTGAGAATTTTGCTTCCGTGATCCGGGGGTGAGTGGGGAACGGCGCCTGGCCCATCTCTTTCGGCGATTCTCCCTTGAGCGGGCCGACCCAGAGCTTGTCCTCGCGAAAGAACGCGAAGGTCTTGCCATCCGGATGAATCGCGGCCGCTGTCACGTGTTCCAGCACCAGTTCGGGCGTCCCGCCCGACGCTCCCACGGCCCACATGCCGCCGCCGCCCGAGGTCGTGTAATAAATTGTCGATCCATCCGAAGACCAGAACGGATGGTTGCAACGTTCGCTCGATTTGGTGAGCTGCGCGGCGTCATGCGCTCCGACGGCTCTCGTGAACACTTGCAGCACGCCATGAATGTCCGCCGTGTACGCGATGCTCATTCCATCCGGGGACCATTGCGGATCGCGTTCGGTCGCTTCCTCGCGGGAAAGAGGCGTGAATTTGTAATTGGAAAGGTCTATTTCCTGCGGCGGGAGCAGCAGTGCCGCGAGCACGCCTCCGACAACGAGGCACGCGACGCCGATCGCCAGCATCGGCGCGAGACGCCGCCGCCGGGGCGTTTCCGCGGCGCTGGCCATGTGCACGGCGCTGGTGGTTGCTTCGGAAAGACGCTCGCGGACTTGGCGCAGCTCCCGATACAGGTCGCGGGTGGAATCGTAGCGCTCGGAAGGCTCCTTGGAGAGCAGCCGCGCGACGATCCAGCGCAGCGGCGCGGGCACGCTGGCGGGCAGAGGCTCGGCGTCTTCACGGATGATCGCCGTCATGGTCTCCGCCGCGCTGCCGCGTTGAAACGCCCGCTTCCCGGCGGCCAATTCATACAGGACCAGGCCGAAGGAGAATTGATCCGACTGCGCCGTGAGACTGGTGTTCCCGCGCGCCTGTTCCGGACTCATGTAGGCGATGGTGCCGACCGTGGTTCCCGGGTCGGTGAGCGCCATGGTGAGAGTGGCGTCGCCGGCCGGTTTAGTGACCGGCGCGAGCTTCGCCAAACCGAAATCGAGGATCTTCACGCGGCCTTCGCCCGTGACCAGAATGTTGTCCGGCTTCAGATCGCGATGGACGATGGCCGCCGCATGCGCGGCCGCCATGCCGTCGGCGATCTGCACGGCGATGTCGAGCAGACGCCGCGGCGTGTCTCCATGCGCCGCATGCGCCACCGGCGCGCCATCCACAAACTCCATCACCAGATAATTCGGGGCGTCTCTTGAAATGGCGTCTCTTGAAATAACGATGTCGTAAAGCTGGCAGATGTTGGGATGGTTCAGCGCCGCCACGGCCCGCGCTTCGCGCTCAAACCGCTCCGAAAATTTCTCGTTCGAAACCTTGATGGCGACAATCCGGTCCAGACGGGTATCGCGCGCCTTGTAAACCTCGCCCATCCCGCCTGCTCCGATGGGTGCAAGGATTTCGTAGGGGCCGAGTTTATCGCCAGCGCCAAGCGACATGATTATCAAACAGTCTATCGCGGAGCGCCGCCAGATGGAGCCGAGTCCTGGATTCCGGCCGCGCGGCATGCTCTATCGCACGGCATGCCCTATCATAAAGAAGTTCCCCCGCCATGCCCAAGCGAATCACGTACAAAAAAGCCGGTGTGAATATCGACGAGGCGGACCGAGCGGTGGCCGCCATCCGCCCGATGGCCCGGCGCACCTTCACGCCCGAAGTGCTCACCGACATCGGCAGTTTCGGCGGAGGCTATCGCTTAAAAGGTTACCGCAATCCGGTCCTGATTTCCTCGGCCGACGGCGTCGGCACCAAGATCAAGCTCGCGTTCCTCACCGGCATTCATTCCACCATCGGCGAGGATCTGGTGAACCACTGCGTCAACGATATCGCCGTGCAGGGCGCGGCGCCCTTATATTTCCTGGATTATTTTTCGGTGGGCAAGCTGAACGCGCGCGTGGCCGCGGAAGTGGTCTCCGGCATCGCCCGAGGCTGCCGCGCCAACGGTTGCGCACTGATCGGCGGGGAGACCGCGGAGATGCCCGGCCTTTACGCCGACGGCGAATACGATCTGGCGGGTTTCATTACCGGCGTGGTCGAGCGCAAGAACATGATCACCGGAAAGTCGATCAAAGCCGGAGACGTGCTGCTGGGGCTGCCCTCCACCGGCCTGCATACCAGCGGCTATTCGCTGGCGCGCATGCTGATGTTCGAGGTGGCCGGCCATCACGCCGGAACGCAAGTGGCCGAGCTCGGCGGCTCCATCGCCGAGGAGCTGCTGAAAATCCACCGCAGCTATCTGACGCCCTTGCGCGCGCTGCACGACGCCGGATTGCTCAAGGGCGCGGCGCATATCACCGGCGGGGGCATCACCGAGAACACGCCGCGGATTCTTCCCAAGGGGCTGGGGGTGCGCATCAAAGTGGGGTCCTGGCCGGTGCTGCCGATATTCGAGCTGCTGCGCAAAATCGGCCGTATTCCGGAACACGATTGGCGCCGCACGTTCAATCTCGGGATCGGAATGATCGTCGTAATTTCGCCGCGCCGCTTGAAAGAAGCCGCGCGGATTCTCGGGTCCCTGCGCGAGCCCTTCTACCAGATCGGAGAAGCGATCCGCGGCCGGGGCGTTGTATATAAATGAAGGCGTATAAATAATGAGGCGGCTGGGCATCCTGATCTCCGGCCGGGGCTCGAACCTCCTGTCCATCGCCGATTCCATCGCGCACGGGAAACTGGACGCCGAAATCGCGGTGGTGCTTTCCAACCACGCCGATGCACCAGGGTTGGAGTTGGCCCGCGAGCGCGGCCTGCGCGCCGTTGCGCTGCCGTCGCGGGGCCTCGATCGCGAGCTGTACGACCGCCAGATGATCGCCGAGCTTCGCGGCGCCGGAGTCGAGTTGGTGTGCCTGGCCGGATACATGCGCATCCTGAGCGGGCATTTCATCCGCGAATTCCACCAGCGCATCCTCAACATCCATCCTTCGCTGCTGCCGGCGTTTCCCGGGCTCGACGCGCAGCACCAGGCGGTCGCGCACGGCGTCAAGGTCTCCGGTTGCACCGTGCACTTTGTCGATGAGGGACTGGATTCCGGCCCGATCCTGAAGCAGGCGGTAGTGCCGGTGCTCGATGAGGACACGGCGGAGTCGCTGGCCGCGCGCATCCTCAAAGAAGAGCACCGCATTTATTCCGAAGCTATCGCGCTGGTGCTGTCGGGCCGCTATCGCATTGAAGGCCGACGAGTGATCGCTCTCTAAATGTGTCACTTGACGACGCGGACGGTCCAGAAGTCGTCGGCCAGGTTGCCGTCGCTCAAGTAGGCGTAGGGAATGGCGAAGTATCCGCCCATGCCCCAGTCCGAACCCCAGGAATTGCGCACCAGGAAGCGCGCGGACGCGTCGTCGTATCCGGCGGCCATCACGGCGTGCCCTCCCAGCGCGGTTTCCCCGTCTCCCGGCATCGGGACGACGCCGGAATGCGCCACGGCATCGCTTTCAAAACTCTCGTAGACGGTGATACCGAACACGAACGGGTAACCCGCGGCCAGACAGGCTTTGAGCTGGCTCACGTCCTGGTCGACGCGGCTGTAGCTCACGGCGGGATGGGTGCGGGCGATTTTATAGCACGGAGGCGAGGGGCGCACGGCGAACTGGTCTTCCACGTAAGGCCACAACGTTTCCGCGCAGGCGCCTTGCGAAGCCACGCTCTTGATGCCGTCGCGGATCTGCGCGCCGGAGTCGGAGGCGACCGAGCCCTCCATCAGACGCTCGTTGTAATAAATGAACAGCCGCGAGGGAGTGAAGGGCTGCGGCAACTGCTGCTTGCGCTGATCGAATTCGATGGCGGCGGCGATGGCGTTGGCGGTGCAGCTTCCGATTTGTCCCTGATCGTAGACCGCCGGGCATCCCGCGCGCAGATCCGCCGCCGGCGGCAATGCGCCGGCCTTGCGCGGCAACCGGAGCACGCGGTCGCGCGCATCCGGGATGTCGGGAATCCAGCCGTAGCTTCCGAATCTTCTCTTGGTCATCTGTTTCATCTCCCCGATCGCAAGTTATCGCGAGGAGCGTGCGTACGGCCTCGCGTCAAAGCGCCAAGTGCGGGAAATCACAGAACTTAAAATTTCCATTTCGAGAGGTGACTTCGGTTTGAGAAAAGCACCCGCGACCCGCAACTAGATTTCAAACATGCAAACGGTGGAATACCGGATCTGGAGTCCCGAGGCCAGCCCGCTCCGCGTGGAGTTCCCGGCCGAGTTGATTCGAAGCTTGGGAATCGCCGAAGCTTCCGGCGTTCTGTACGGATCGCGGCATGGCCGCGAGATACGAGTATTCTCGGTTGAGGCGCCGGAGAACGAAGAACAGGAGAAGGTGGGCGTGTTTGTGTCGCGGATTCGCGGCGAGGTGTTTCTCACCGAGACGGATCTGGCGTTCTTCAAGGAGCACCAGAGCGAGATCGCGCTGGTGGTCGCCGGTGATCGCGCGGGCTTCTTCGTATGCGAAACCGACGGTTCGATTCAGACCGTCCGCAGCCACGAGGAGTTTTCAATCGCGAGGCCGCAGGTGGCCGCCGTTCCGAAGGAGTCGCCCGCGCGAACGCGGGCGCCGGCGCTGGCCGGCTTGGTAGCGCTCGCCATGCTCCCCATCGCCGCGCTGGCGGTGTTTCCTCAACGCGCCGTTGACCGGCCAGTTAACTTGCAAGTGCGCGAGATCGGCGGCCAGTTGCGGATCTCCTGGAAGCCGGGTCGGAACGCGGTGCTGGCGATCGACGACGGCGGCAGAAGGCTCGCCATTCCGGTCTACGCCAACCAATCCAATGTTACGTACGCCCCGCGGGGCTCCGAAGTCGAGGTGAGCCTGGTGACGCTGGATGCGGCAAACCAGCCGCGCCGCGAGAGCGCTCTCTATATTGCTTCTACTGGGCCTTCGCGTGAGCCTTGACGATCTCCGATAGCAAATCGGGTAACGACGCATCCCGGACCAGGTGCGGATAACGCTCGCCGCCGTGATAGTCCAGCCGATGCACTTCATAGTAATCGCCGGTCTTGACGAGCAACTCGACGGCTTGTCGCTTGAACTGGTCTTAGCCACCGTCTCCCGCAATACCGTAGGAGTGAACTGGCGGTTGTTGACGGCGATCAATTTCGTGGAAGGGGCTACTCCGGCCTTTTGCGCAGGACCGCCGTACTGGACGTCGGCGATGGTTCCATCCTCTCTCACTTTGAGGCCGATTGAGTAGCTCAAATCGGTCCACTTGCGGCCGTCCTCGCCGGCCTTCCAGAAATCCGACCGGACCCCGTCGTAGGCCAGCTTCCAGCCTGCGTGCTCGATGCCGCCCAGTGGCGCGTGGGCGTCGGTGGAGTGCAGCCGCTGGTTCAAGAACCCGGCCCAATCGTAGGGCTGGATCGCGTTCAATCCCGCCACGATGTCGTCGAAATTATAGGGCTTCAACTCCGGCGCGCCGCCCGCGCCGCCATGGAAGGCGCGGCAGAAATCGTCCAGCGATCTGGTTCCGTTGCTGAGCTGGCGAATCATCACGTCGGCTTCGAGCCAGATCAGAATGCCTTCCGGATAATAGTCGACGTTGCGCCGGTAGTTGTCGTAATCCCACGAGGCGTAATAGAGAATCTGCGCCGCCACGGCGGTATCTTCCAGCGACCGCCAGGTGCGGCCGTATTTGTTATCGAGATCGCCGGCGGGCGGCGGTACTTGCCGTTCCAGGAATGGACAAACTCGTGAGGCAGCAGGTCGCCCATCCGAAACAGGTCGGCGTCAACCAGCGTTTCGGGGGCGCGGTCGTCGCTGGATTCGTGGTGTTCCAATCCGAACTGGCCCAGGTGGTTGCTCAAGCTGAGCAGAAAATGATAGCTGCGGTAATGGCGTGCGCCGAAAAGCGCCCCAGCCTCCTCCACCAGGTTTTTGTATTGACCGATCAATTCAGGGCTGATTTCCAAAGCCCGGTCGCTGTCGGCGGCCAGGTGCAGGTAATGCTGCGCGCCGAGATCTTCGCCGAGATCGATGGTCCGGTAGTGCGCGCCCGCCGAGATTGGTGAATCGATCAGCGTGGTGAGCGAAGCCGGCTTGAATTCCACATCGTTGCCGGTTTCCCTCTGGATGGGTAGCGCCGTGCCATAGCGCCAGCCGGAGGGGACCTTGAGCGACGCCTGGAGTTGCATGCTATCGGCGTCGGCGCCCTTCGGATACAGCAGCACTTGATTCCAGTTGAGGACCGCCAACTCGCTGGTGGTGGAGGCTCCCGAGGTGAAGCCCTCCGATTCGGGCGGCGCGAGGTAGTCGAATGCGATATCCAGTGAAGAGACTCCCGCGGGAACCTCGAAGGCGAATGCGTAGAGGTTCACGCTGTCGCGCTTCCAGGCGATGGTCTTGCCGCCGCCCAGGATCTTCAGACCCACCAGGTTGACGACGGGACCGGTCGGCCCATGTTCGCCCGGAATCCACTGCGGGTAGAGCAGAGTCATGGGGCCGGGTTGGGCCGGCATCGTCATTTGCACGTGAAAGACGCGGCGCGGGGCGTCGGTCGCATCGACATGAAGCTGGATGGGAGTTTGTGCGAAAAGCCCACAACTCAGAGCGAG
>CAWEZD010000005.1:0-611932 GCA_963813465.1 Bryobacterales bacterium
GCTCCTATCCCGAATACCCGAAGTATGGCAAGGGGCCGGCTACTGAGGCCGAATCCTATCAGTGCAGCGCGCGCTAACAGAAAGGACACAGCATGAAATCGATCTTCGTATTGGCGGCATTGGCTTGCTCAGTGTGCTGGGGGCAGACTAGCGGCGATTGCAAGCCGTCCGCCTTGAATGTTCCGGAGGCGAAGTACCCATGCGTTTACCCAGACCATCGGGCGATGTTTCGCGTCATCGCTCCAAATGCTCAGAAAGTGAGTGTCCGAATCGGGCAGGGGTTCGACATGACGAAGGGTTCGGATGGCATTTGGTCCGCGACCACGACGCCTTTGGTCGTCGGGTTCCATTACTACACGCTCCAGATCGATGGAGCCACGGTCGCTGATCCTTCGACCATGACGTTCTTCGGATCCGGCTGGGAAAACAGCGGGATCGAGATCCCCGAACCCGACACCGACGCGGACTACTATCGCGCCAAAGAAGTCCCGCACGGCCACGTAAGCGAGCAATGGTATTTCTCAACCGTTACCGGAAAGTGGAGGCGCAGCTTCGTATACACTCCCCCGGATTATGGAACCAATTCGAAGGGCCGCTATCCGGTCTTGTATCTGCTGCACGGCTGGGGCGAGGATGAAACCGGCTGGTTCACGCAGGGCCACGTGGACTTCATCATGGACAACCTGATCGCGGCCGGCAAGGCGAAGCCCATGATCGTGGTCATGGACAACCTCAACGCGGTCAAACCTGGAGAGAGCGCAGCGCTCTATGCAGCGCGCGGATTAGTTCCCTCTCCCGGAGCTACTCCTCCGGCGGGGCGCGGCGCGGCAGGCGCCAGGGCAGGCGAGGCCGGGGCGCAGCGCCAGCGGCACGCGGCGGAGGAAGTCTGGCCCAGCCCACGTTCACCGAGATGATGTTCACCGATTTGATCCCCATGGTTGAGCGGACCTACAGAGCGCTGCCGGGCCGCGAGAATCGCGCCATGGCCGGGCTCTCCATGGGCGGCTCACAGACGTTTTCGACGGCGCTCGAACACCTCGATAAGTTCGCTTACCTGGGCGGATTCAGTGGAAGCTGCGGCGGGCGAGGCGGGAGTTTCGATCCTAAAACCTCGTGCAGCGGCGCTTTCGCGGACCCGGCGGCCGTCAACAAGGAAGTGAAGGTTCTCTTCCTGGGAATCGGCTCGGCCGAAGGACCGGGAACGAAGAATTTCAGCGACGAGCTCGCGAAAGCCGGGATTCACAACGTGTATTTTGAGTCCCCGGGCACCGCTCATGAATGGTTGACGTGGCGGCGGTGCCTGAACGATTTCGCGCCGAGGCTCTTCCGATGAGCGAGGGGATCAGCCGAAGGCGTCCAGAAGCGAATATTTCCGAGGAGAGATTCATGAAACTCAAATTCCAGATCACGATGGCAGTGGCATTTACGGGACTCACAGCGGGCTTGGTGCTGTGGCACGTTCCAGCCCAAGCGCAAGAGCCCGCCGCGAAGCAAGCGGCGAAAGGCAAAGGCGGCGCTGGCGGGTTCATCAAATCGAACGATCCGCGGGTGCAGAATCGCACGTATCACTTTGCCGATACGAATGAGGACCTGCCCTATTGTGTGTTCGTTTCCTCAAAAGTGTCCAAGGACAAAAAGAATCCGCTGATCATTTCGCTACACGGCTTGGGAATTGGCCCCGGTTACATGTGCCAGGGCAAGGCGATCGACGAGGCGGAGGAGGGCGGCTACATTCTGGCGGCTCCGATGGGGTACAACACGGGCGGCTGGTATGGTTCGCCGATTATCAATACGGGCGGCAGGGGCGGCAAAGGAGCTCCCGCGCCGGAGGCTCCGGCGAATCTTTCAGAGTTGAGCGAGAAGGATGCGATGAATGTGCTCGACATGATGCGGAAAGAGTTCAACGTCGATGACAAGCGCACGTATTTGATGGGGCATTCGATGGGAGGCGCGGGAACGCTCTATCTCGGATCCAAGTACGCATCGGACTGGGCCGCCATTGCCGCAATGGCTCCGGCCGCATTCCGGATGGCGCCGAACGCCAGCGCGATTCTTCAGCCTTTGAAGGACAAGTCGGTTGCGGTGATGATCGCGCAGGGCGATGCCGACGAACTGCGTTCCGGTAGCGGGGACCCGGCAATGGGTCGAAACGATGAAGGAAATGAAAATGATCTACAACTACAAGGAAGTCCCCGGGGCGACGCACGGAAGCGTCATCGAGGCATCCATTCCCGATATTTTCACCTTCTTCAAGGCTCACACTAAGTAGCTGAAAGTCGCGATCTGGAAGGCCCCTCTATTTCTACCCTTCGGGGCCTTAGACTCTATAGAGGAAAAGGAGAAAGCAAATTGGCTACACGACGATTTAGGGTCCAGCTCGGTCGGTCCTGATGATCCTGGCAGGAAGCGCTACCGCATTATTCGCGCAGTACCTGGGATATCCGACGGCGGGAGTTCCCAAGGGACCCGACGGGAAACCCAATATGACGGCTCCGGCGCCGCGAACGTCCGATGGGCACCCCGATTTCACGGGGATGTACGGATGGGTCACGCGCGCCAACTGCGGCGCGAAGTGCAATGACACGCAGATTCCGGCGGAATTCATCAATATCGCGTCTTCTCTCAAAGGCAGGGCCTTGCCGCTGAAGCCCGAGGCGTTGGCCATCCAACGGGCGCGCGCAGCGGAACAGGGTAGCGATCCCAACGTGCACTGCATGCCTCGCGGAGCTCCTCGCATGTGGACCGACGACTATTACAAGAGAATCATCCAGACCCCGGAGAAGCTGATCCTCCTGAATGAGCGCAACATGGCGTGGCGAATGATCTTCCTGGATGGCCGTCCGCTTCCCGTCGACCCCAATCCGACTTGGAATGGTTACTCCACGGGGCATTGGGACGGCGATACCCTTGTGGTTCAGACCATCGGCTTCAAGGACGGTCTGTGGCTCGACGCGAACGGCAATCCCCTAGACAACACCGGGAAGATGACCGAGAGGATCACACGGCCGAATTTCGGGCTGGTCAAAGTGGAAATCACGATCGACGATCCCAGCAGCTACACCATGCCGTGGACCGTCACCATCGACCAACCCCTCGTTCTGGATAGCGAACTATTGGATTACTACTGTCTCGAAAACGAGAAGGATTTTGTCCACATGTCGGGGCGGTGAAGCGCGGAAGGCAGGCGACAAGCGTGCCGACAGCCTCCGTCCTCACCGCCGTGGGCGAGAAAGTCAATCGACAGATCGAGGCATTGAAGTAAAATACTTGTCCTAAGCTAAATGACCACATCTCCAGTACTGATTGCCGGGGCAGGCATTGGCGGCTTAAGCGTTGCACTGACTTTGCATCAAATCGGTGTACCTTGCGTCGTCTTTGAATCGGTCGCCGACATCAAACCCCTCGGCCTGGGCATCAACATTCAGCCCAACGCCATCCGCGAACTCTATGAATTGGGTTTCGGCCCGGAATCGCTCGATACGATCGGACTGCAAACCAGAGAATGGGCTCTCGTCGGTCTGAATGGCAATGAAGTCTATTCCGAACTCCGGGGACTAAGGGCCGGCTACAAGTGGCCGCAGTATTCCGTGCACCGGGGCGCACTGCAGCTACTCCTCTATCGCGCTGCTCTGGAACGTCTGGGCGCAGACTCCGTTCGCACGGGCCTGAAAGTCACGGGCTATCGCAATCATGCGGACGGAAAGGGCGTGACGGCTTTGTTGCGAAGCCGCGACGGTAAACGTTCCGAGGTGGAGGGATCCCTGCTGATTGCGGCCGATGGTCTGCATTCAGCGGCGCGTCAACAGATGCATCCCGACCAGCCTCCCATTCAGTGGGGAGGCGCCATCATGTGGCGCGGCGTCACCAAAGGCAAGCCGATTCGCAGTGGCGCGTCCTTCGTGGGTCTAGGCACGCACCGTCATCGCGTGGTGTTCTACCCTATCTCGGCCCCCGACCCGGTCACCGGCCTTGCGGACATCAACTGGATCGCAGAGATCACCGTGGACAATTCCGGTGGCTGGCCGGATGGCGACTGGAACAAACAGGTACGGCATCAGGACTTCATGCATTATTTCGAGCACTGGAACTACGACTGGATCGACATCCCAGCCATGTTGCGTGGTGCGCCCGCAGTCTTTGAATACCCGATGATCGATCGTGAACCGGTTCCGACATGGGTTGAGGGCAATGTCGCGCTGTTGGGCGACGCGGCGCATGTGATGTACCCCACAGGTTCCAATGGCGCCAGCCAGGCTATTGTCGATGCACGAGTGCTCGGCGCCGCTATGCTCGAACATGGCGTCAACTCCAGAGCCCTGCAAGCCTACGACACGCTGCTCTGCGCGGAAATGTCGCAATTGGTTTTGCGCAATCGTGGAGCCGGCCCCTTTGGTCTGCTGAATCTTCTGGACGATCGTTGCGGCGGTGTGTTCGACAATATCGACGACGTCATTCCCAAGGCTGAGCGTGACGAATTCATGCTGCGGTACAAAACTGCCGCAGGCTTTGCGGCTGAGAAACTCAATGCCGCCGCGTCCACCATCCCACCGGGCGCCAGAGTCGCTAGGCAAGTCTCACAAGGGACTGTCTGAATGTTGCAGCACTACATTCTGATCAAATTCAAGAAAGGCACCAGCGATGAACACATCGGAGAGTTCTGCAGAAGAATGCTGGCCCTGCGAACCACCATTTCCAGCATTGAGCATCTGGAGATTGGACGCGATATTCTGCACGATGCCCGCAGCTGGGACCTCATCCTGATCATGCGCTTTGCTTCCAAGGAGGCCCTGCGCAGTTATCAGCAACACCCGGAGCATCTGAGATTGATGGCGTTTAACCAGCCATCCGTTGCGGATGTAGCTTCGGTGGACTTTGAATCATCGCAAACCGCATAATTGGCGACCATGAAAACATACGCTGCCGACAGGCTTCACAATCTTCACGAATCCGTGATCCGCTCCATCACGCGTTATGGATTTGACAAGGGAGCGATCCTGCTGGCACAGGGGTTTCCGGATTTCGATCCACCGGAAGAAGTTCTCGCCGCAGCCGAGAAGGCCATGCGCAGCGGACGGAATCAGTATGGAATGACCTGGGGACAGCCCAGCCTCCGCAAGGCCATCGCGCAGAAGAGCCGACGGTTTTACGGACAGGAGGTCGATCCCGACCGGCATGTCACCGTCACCTGCGGAGTTACCGAAGCCGTGATTGCCGCTCTGCTGGGCGTGGTCAATCCGGGAGACAAAGTCGTCGTTCTGGAACCGGCCCACGAAAACTATCATGCCGGTATAGCGTTCGCCGGCGGCATTCCGATCTGGGTTCCTCTGCGTCCGCCCGAATATCAATTCGATCCCGATGAACTTGCGCGCGCATTCGAACAGAAGCCCAAAGCTGTGTTATTCAACTCGCCGCACAATCCTTCCGGCAGAGTTTTTACCGAGCAGGAACTTTCGATCATCCGGGACCTTTGCGTCAAGCACGACGTCGTGGCGATCACCGATGAAATCTACGAACACCTCGTGTTCGACGGCCTTCGCCATATTCCGATTGCCACGTATCCCGGCATGCAGGATCGCACGATCACCATTTGCGGTTTGGGGAAAACGTTCGCCGTGACGGGCTGGCGTGTGGGTTATTGCATTGCGAGCCCAGACCTGACGGATGCGCTGCGGAAGGTCCATGATTTCACGACCGTGTGCGCGCCCACGCCGCTGCAGGAGGCGATGGCGGCGGTGATCGGTTTGCCCGATTCGTACTACCAGGGGCTTCAGGCTTTTTACGCTTCCCGCCGTACCCGCATGCTCGGCATTCTCGACAAGCATGGTTTCAAGTATGCGGTCCCCGAAGGCGCCTACTATGTGATGGCGGACTTCCGGCACCTGGGCCGCGGTGACGACGACATGGCGTTCGCCCATTGGTTGATTGATGAAGTCGGAGTCGCCACCGTGCCCGGTTCCAGTTTCTACGCTTCCTCTCCTGCTCTGGGCCGCGGTCTGGTGCGTTTCGCCTTTCCGAAAAAGGACGAAACGCTCGACGCTGTTGAAGAACGGTTTAAGAAATTGCCCGGAATCCGATAACCCGGGCTATTTGCCTGAAATCGGGTAGTCCTTCCACACATACTCAAGCGCTTGCGGCAGAGTCTGATGGATGACTTTGGCGTCGACGTGACCCGCGTTCTTGGCGTACACGAACTGATAGTGATAGCCCTTGGCTTTCAGCACGCCTGCGAGGCGTTGGTTCGCGATCACCCAATTGCGCCGGTCGGCCGAGGCGCTTTTGGCGCCTATATCGTTTTCCGAAACATGCATCCAGATGCGGAGCGGCTTCACCGGATTATCGGGAAAGAAATGTTCCGGGTACTCGTAAGCTCCGTGCGGGGCCTCGGGACCCTCGCGCAGATCGACGAAGGTGCCGGAATAGGACAGCACGCGGTGGTAACGCTCCGTGCGGTACCAGGCCATGGTGAGCGCCATCGCTCCGCCGGAGCTGCCGCCGTAGGTCATGCGGCCCTCAGGATCCTTGGTCAGCGTCACGCCGGTTTCTTTCTCGACACGCGGCAGAATTTCGGTTTCGACAAAATCGGCGAAGACCGGCGACACCGTATCATATTCAAGGCTGCGTTCCGGGCCGGGGCCGTTGGCGACCATCACCGCCGCCATCATCGGCAGACGGCGATCCGCAATCATGTTGTCGAGGATGTTCGCGAGTTGGCGGCCCTGCAGGCCATAGGAATCCGCGCTGAAGATGAACGGGGCAGGTCTGCCCGGAACATACTGGGCCGGAATATAGACGGAGACCAGCCGCTCAAACGGGGTGTTACCCGGAAATACCTTGCTGATCGAGGAGTTCATAAAGAACTCGATCAACTTGCCGTGCGGAATCCCGACGCGTTGCTTTTCTTCAGGCGCGGGCGTGTAGTCGGGACCCGTCGAAAAATCTCCGTCGCCGGCGCCCTGGACCAGAGCCGGCAAATCCGCGAGTTTTGCGAGATTGGCGAGATCCTCGGGAGTCGCGGGATTGCCCGGCCGTTGGCCACCCTTCCCGGCGCCCCGTCCGCCCGGCGCAGCGGGCACTGCCGGGCCTTGAGCAAGAATGCCGCCCACCGAAGCTATCACGAAGCATGTTGTAACGCTGGCCAGCAAACGTCGACTCATTACGATCTCCTTGGATTGAGAGCCGCCCTCGTGCAGGGCTCGTCGCCATTTCGCAGTCTACCAGAGACGGCCGTGGTGGTGGGTTCAAGTATTCTCACATTGTGATCGGACGGCTCTCGTGCGGACATTTCAACCCCGTGATGCCAGAGTGCGCAACGTAACTGAGGTGGATCGGATCGTCGCCGACCCTACGCGTGTGCGCCGAACGGACGAAGTCGTGGCGACTTTGCCACAGGCGGGGGTTTGGCTAATGCGAACAGTTTCGCGCGGGGGGTCCGTTAGCTAACGGGGAGAGATAAGTCCTTTAGAATCCATCTCCAGGTCTAAACCCACCGCCTTTTAGGCGGTGAGCTTCCAGCAGTTGTTCTACGAGAATGGAGGGATGGGCGAATACCGACATAGCGCGCACGCGGTCTACGATATCAAGTATCACGTGATCTGGATTACAAAGTACCGTTACAAGATACTGCGTGGGAGGATCGCGGAGCGGGCGCGCGACCTGATTCGGCAGATCTGTCAGACGAGGGAGGTGGTAATCGTGCGAGGGTCGGTGTCGCCGGATCATATTCACATGTTGCTATCGGCACCGCCGCAGCTGGCGCCAGCGAAACTGGTGCAGTTCATCAAAGGACGGTCGTCTCGAAAATTGCAAGAAGAGTTCCCGGAGTTGCGAAAGCGGTACTGGGGGCAGCACCTCTGGGCGCGAGGGTACTTCTGCGCGAGTGTGGGCGCGGTGGATGAGCAAACAGTCAAACAGTACATCGAAAACCAAAAGTGGGACGAAGACGACCAAGGGTTTAAGATCACAGCGCCCACCGAGCCTTAAGCCGGCTCTGAGCCGGGAACCCTTCAGGCGGCTTTAGCCGCAAGCCGACTTTCAGTCGGAATAGGAATCTACCGGCTTTAGCCGGTAGCCTTTAAAAAGGTTTGGCTCCCCGAGCGCGACATTGCAAGAAATAGAAATTGAAGCGCACGACCGGAGAGTCTGTAAGTCATTGGTTTGACGACCACCTTGGTAAAATTGACGACTTGGGAATCAGCTCATGTCTTGGCCGGAAATTCTTTGCTTCGATGTACTTGTCGAGCGGCGGCGAACTGGAGCTGGCTAGAGGAGTCGGCGCGACTATCGTCAGCCGCGGACCCTGAACGATCAGAAGCTACTGCGGACCGCAAGCATTATTGATGCATCATTCAGTACGCCAATAGGGCAGGATTCGCTCCCTGTTGGGTGATGCCGGTCAGAGTCGTTGCAGGCGCCTGTACTGCAACTCTTTGATGATAGAACCACAAGCCTCTAAATGCGCCCAGTTCCTCGCCTCCACCCGCCCGGCCGGGTCCGCCGTGAACACAGGACGGCATCACAATCCCGTGCCCGGTATGTGAATCCCCGATCGACGGATCAACCAGCAGGATTCGGCCGTGACTCGGGCCGAGTTCAAGCGCCGCTTCGGCGAGGAATGCCGAGTTCGCACTGAACACCGACGCCGCTAGCGATCCACATCCTCGCTCCGCAATCGAGAATGCATCAGCTTTGTCCCTGTATGGAATCACGGTGGCAACCGGGCCAAACACCTCAAGCTCATTCGGCTGCTGAGAATCATTTCCGGATCGCACTTGTAGCAAAGTGGGCCCGACAAAGGCGCCCTTTTCGTTATCGGCATCGACGAGCTTCAGTGGCTTTGCCTGGTAGGCGATTTCAGCGCCTGCCGCCAGCTTGCGAATTCCTTCTTCAACATCGATCCGTTGCTGCCTATTCACCAAAGGACCCATACCGACGCTCGCGTTGCCTGGATCGCCAACTGTCACTTGGCTCAGTTGAGCGCAAATTGCTTCTGAAACAGCCCTGGTATGATTGGCAGGCGCCAGGACTCGGCGAATCGCCGTGCACTTCTGTCCGGTCTTAACGGTCATCTCCTTAACCACTTCACGCACGAAGAAATCGAAAGCCGCAGTGCCCGCCTCGGCATCGGGACCAAGGATCGCCGCATTCAAACTGTCGGCCTCCATGTTGATGCGGACTCCACGTGCAAGCACTGCAGGGTGGCTACGAATCAGAACGTCCCGTTGCGGCAGAGCCCGTAAAACAAACCACGTCTCCGAATTGCAGGTGATCGAGTAGATCGTGAGCGGTGCCGCACGCGATGGAGAGGGAGCCTTCCGGCAAGACTCCAGATTCGATCACCCGCTCGACCATTTCCTGGGCTAGCCACGCTGTCGCCGTCGCAGGCTTCGCAAGGACAGACACTCCCGCCAGCAAGCTTACGGACGCCTTTTCCCAGAGACCCCAGGCCGGGAAGTTGTAGGCGTTGATGTGGACCGCCACTCCTTTTAACCCAACCCCGACATGAGTCGCTTGAAAATTGGGATCGCGCGTCAACTTCGCGGGAGCACCCTCGACAAGAATCTTCGACTCACCCAAGCCCGCCCCCAGTCGCGCGAAATACTTTAGGGTCCCGATGGCGCCATCGATATCGATCGCTGCGTCGGATTTGGTGTTGCCGGAGTTGATCCGCGCGATTTCGAACCATCGATCGCGGTGGCTCGCGAGGACGTCGGCGATCTTGCCAAGCAGTGCTGCTCGTTCGGCAAAGGTCAGAGCGCGAAGCGCAGGCCCGCCGGCCTTGCGCGCGAACCCCAACGCTTTATCGAAATCTATTCCTTCGGTGCTGCACCACGCAACTCCGCCGCCGTCTACCGGATTCACCAGCGGGTCTCCGGGCCCGCTGCCGCTCAGCCAACGGCCCGCAACGTAGCTTTTCAGAACAGTGGATTCCATTATTCTCGTAGGACTCAAACCACACTCCAGCGTAGCAGTATACTGCATGTCAAGCTAGACGAGCCAGCCTAACAGCCCGTGGATAAAGTCGCTTTCGCGCGGGACGGCGATTGATGGTGACAAGGCAAGTGTTTCGGTTGTGCCGTGGGCCGAGGCGATTCAATCGCCAGCAGAGTGGTGTTTTCAGCTTGCGTGAGCTTGAGAAACGCAAAACAAAGCGCGGCAACTAAATCCGCCGCCTGCCGGGCGGTGCCCGCCCCCAACATCTGCCGCAGGATCAAGCTCAGATTGAAGGCTGCCGCATGAATCAGCGCGCGTTTGGCGATGTTGTTCTTGCCGCGCAGATGCATCCGCCTCATGCCGCCGGTGTCGTACAGGTGAGCGAAGCTTCTTTCGATCAGTTCTCCGCGCCGTCTCATCAGCACCTTGGCGGTCTGGGTGTTCAGCCGCCGCCGATTCGCATACACCGCCGCTTGTGCCGCGCTCTGTCCGGACCACTTTTGCCGCTTCCGTTCCGGCTCGGCGATCACCGTGCGCACACCCACCTCGGCCAGTTCGGCCAAATCCTGCAACGCCTGCTTGCTGTGGTAACCCTTGTCCGCAACCACCCGCTCCAGGCCCACTTCACTCACCGTCTCCACCGGCCCGACTGCGTCCGCTTGTGCCGCCTGCCCCGCCAGTTCCGCCACGCTAAAGCCGGCTTCCGCCAGAGTCGCCGGCATGCTCGCGGTGTCCCCGCGATCACCGGGCTGCACCGTCAATGCCACGATCGCGCCCGTCTCCAGATCCACGGCGTGCTCGGCCTTGTAGGCCAAGTGCGTGCGGCCGTCCTTCATTTTCGTGATCCGCGCTTCCCGGTCGTGCGGATTCACCCAGTCCCGGTTCGACAGCGACTTCTTGCGCTTGCGGTCAAAACGCTGGCGCTCGGCCGGCGTCGGCTCTTCGAGGCCTTCGGTCTTCATCAATGCGCTGACGTGCTCGTCGTAGCTGGCCCCGTCATCCCGCCGCACGATCGATTTCAGTGCCGCGTTCGCCTCCAGCGTCGTGGCGTCCACCCCCAGGTTCTTCCCGCTCACCAACCCCTCCGCCGCCAGCCGCTTCAGCACCCACCGGAACACCGCCTTGTGTGTTCCCAGCTTCATCAGCCGCCGCGTCTTGGACAGCGTCGAGTGGTCCGGTGTCTGCTCCTCCCAACTCAAACCCAAGAACTCCCGCAGACCCAGCGAGTCCGACACGCGGTAGGCAATCCCGCGCTCGGAGTCGATCCCCTCGAAGTAGCCCACCAGAAAGCAACGGAAGTAGACCCCCGGCGCGATCGAAGGACGGCCCATGGTCGTGGCGTAGTACTTGCGGCAAATCCGCTCCGCATAGCTATCAAACTTCGTCCGGTCGAGAATTTCGTTCAGCCGAGTGTAGAACGGGTGTCGCCCCCGAGCCTGCAACTGGCTCGTCTCCACCCACAAGGAAGTCTGCTTCTGTCTCCGCTTGCCCAACGCCATGCCCAATTATCGCGCCAAATCATTCTCTACTCAAGATGTTTGAGGGACTTTATCCACGGGCTGCTAAACCACTCCTAGAACACCGGAATATGCAGTATACTGCTTCCTGGTGCATCGGCTCGACATTCCGGACCAATACAATTTGGTAGACCATTTCGTGGACCGCCACCTCAGGGAGGGCCGCGGCGGCAAGACCGCGATTATCAGCGGAGTTCGGCAGCTTACTTACTCCGAAGTTGCTGAGCAGGTGAATCGCGCCGGAAATGGATTGCTCAATCGGGGGCTCCAAGAGGAACAGAGAGTGCTGTTGGTGCTCCCGGATATCCCGGAGTTTGCGGTCGCCTACTTGGGCACGATGAAGATCGGCGCCGTAGCTGTGCCCACGAGCACGGCTTTGCGGGCAAGCGATTACGCCCACTTCCTGGAGGAGAGCCACGCCAGAATTGCGTTCGTTCACTCGACGCTTCTTGCGGAATTTGGACCAGCCCTGTCTGGGCAGCGCTACTGCAAATCCGTGGTCGTATGCGGAGAGCCGGTGGAAGGATACCTCCATTGGGATCAATTTCTTAAAAACGCTTCCCCCCAATTGGACCCAGCGCCTACCAGCAAGGACGCCCCCGCTTTCTGGCTCTGGACATCCGGCAGCACGGGACGGCCGAAAGCCGCCGTGCACCTGCACAGCGACTGGGTCTACTGTTGCGAGTATTATGCCCGCGGCGTATTGGACATTGGGCCGGACGACATCACGTTCTCCTCGTCCAAACTCTTCCACGCCTACGGCCTCGGCAATGGACTGATGTTCCCGTTTCACGTGGGTGCAACAACTGTTTTGTATCCAGGCAGGCCGCAGGCGAAGGTGATTTTGGAGACAGCGAAGGCGAATCGGGCGACGCTCTTTTTCTCCGTTCCGACGCTCTACGCGGCGATGCTACAGGAGGCGGAACGAAATTCGTCTTGTGCCATGGAGTCGGTTCGTTTGGCGGCTTCAGCCGCCGAGCCCCTGCCTGCTGAGATCTTTCGCCGCTGGAAGGAGCGATTTGGAGTCGAGATTCTAGCCGAAGTTCGTCACCACGCTGATCGTTTCAGGCTTTTTCGACGTGGCGATGAGGTTAAGTCGTGGCGGATCAGTGACGCATTTGGAAAACAGCGATGTAGTGCAGACCTACCGTCTTGAAAGCGAAGCGGCATCATGACACGATCGACTCAGAATGTTTCTGCGGTCGCACGGTCGCAACAAGGACGGCAAGGATCACACCTATTGGTCGCTGGTCGAAACAGTGCGTACGGCGGATGGCCCGCGGCAGAAAACTCTCTGCTACCTGGGCGAGCTGAACAGTTCGGCGCAGACACGCTGGTTGAGAACTGTTGAGGTCTTCAATGAACAGGGCGAGGCGCAGCAGTTGAAACTATTCCCTTCGCATGTGGCTCCGCCCCCGGACGATCCGCAAGTAGCGCGGGTGCTGTTGAACAAGGTACGGCTGGAGAGAACGCGGCAGTTCGGCTCTTGTTTTCTGGGGCTGGATCTGTGGAAGCGCCTGGAACTGGATGGTTTCTTCCAACAGGCCTTGGATCACGAGGCGGCCGATGTGCCCTGGTCGCGAGTGGCGGCTTTGCTGGCCATCAATCGTCTCTGCGCGCCGGGCAGCGAACTGGCTATCGAGCAACGCTGGTATCCGTCCACCGCACTAGACGATCTGCTGGAGATCGAAGAAGGCAAGATCAACGATACGCGACTGTATCGCTGTCTGGACCGCATTCTGCCGCACAAGACGAAGCTGGAACGGCATCTGAAGGAACGCTACGGCGCGTTGTTCGGAGCCGAGTTCGACGTGCTGCTCTACGACCTGACCAGCACGTATGTGGAGGGCGCGGCGGAAAACAATCCGATGGTGCGCCGCGGTTATTCGCGGGATCACAGGCCGGACTGCGAGCAACTGGTGATCGCCCTGATTGTGAACAACGAAGGTTTCCCGTTCAGCTATGAAACATTCGACGGCAATCGAAGCGACGTCTCGACGATGGAAACGATCCTGCGCATGGTCGAACGCAAGTATGGCAAGGCGCGAAGGATCTGGGTGTTCGATCGCGGCATCGTCAGCGAGGAGAATCTCGCGGCAATCCGGAAACGGGATGGGCAGTATCTGACGGGCACGCCGCGCAGCCAGATGAAGCAGTTTGAAGCGGACCTGCTGAAGCAAGACTGGACGCGCGTCCGGCCCGAAGTGGAAGTGAAGAAGGTAACCATTCCGCAGGGCGAGGAGACCTACATCCTGTGCCGCACCTCGGGTCGCAAGGAAAAAGAGAAGGCGATCCGGAATCGTTTTTCCAACAGCATGGAAACAGCCCTGAAGGGTCTGGAGAAAACCATCGTCACGGGGCGGCTGAAAGACCGCAACAAGATGGAGCGGCGGCTAGGAAAGATCCAGGCCCGGCATCCGCAGGTGAACGATCTGTATGATCTCGCTCTGCGGGATACAGCCGAAGGCGTCCGCTTGTTCTGGCAGATCAAGGAAGATCGCAAAAACTGGCGTGAATCCCGCGAGGGCGCTTATCTGCTGCGCACCAATCTGAAGGCTGAGACGGCCGAAGAGCTGTGGTCCAAGTACATGCAGTTGACCGAAGCCGAAGCATCTTTTCGGGCATTGAAGAGCGAGCTTTCGATTCGGCCTCTGTTTCACCAACTGGAGCCGCGCGTCAAGGCTCATGTGATGGTGGCGTTCCTGGGCTACGCTTTATGGGTCACGCTCAAACAACTGCTGAAACGCCGGCCCGCGGTGGTTCCCAAACCGTCGGCAAGCGGAGTCGAGAACGCTCAGCCCATGTCGCCGATGCGAGCAATTGCTCTACTTTCCACTCTCCAAAGCGCCGACATTGTTCTTCCCACCACCGACGGGCGCGAGATCCGTCTGCGCCGCATCACCGAGCCAACCGCAGAGCAAAAATCCTTGCTCCGCCAACTCGGCCTCCGCCTGCCCGAGCATCTCCAATTTAATCGCCAATGTAGTGCAGACTCCGCTATAGCCTGAACTGATTCTGAATGGGTTAACTGGTTTTTGACCTCAACCGTGACGAACTTCGGCTAGACGGAATCGGATCGACCGAAGTGCTGCACATCTACCTTTCGGCGCGAGCCGGACGAGTTCGACCGGGGAGCACCGGTCAGGCCGTTCCCGGCTATGAGCTCGCGCTCGTCGATCATGCGGGTCAGCCAATTCCTCCCGGCACGATTGGAGATTTGCTCGTCGCAGGCCCCAGCACCGCCCCGTTCTATTGGAATCGCAAACCCCTGACGCAAGATCGCATGCGCGGGCGCTGGTTCCTTACAGGAGACAAGTACACCGTCGACGAAGATGGCTACTACTGGTACGCGGGTAGATCGGATGACATGTTTCGTGTATCGGGCCAATGGGTGTCACCGATTGAAGTTGAGTCCACACTCATCGAACATTCCTGCGTGTTGGAAGCCGCCGTCATTGCGTTCGAAGAGCAGACGGGGATTCACACTCCGAAGGCGTTTGTAGTGCTGCGGGATGGTCACGCGGGCACGAGTGAATTGGTGCGGGAGCTTCAGGATTTCGTCAAACACCGAATCACCCCTTACAAATATCCCCGGCACATCGAATTCTTGTCCGAGTTGCCCAAGACAGCGGCGGGAAAGTTACTTCGCTATAAGCTGCGCGAGATGAGTCGTGCCGCAGTGACGCAGGTTTCACACTTGTGAGCGCGAGTCCCGTGCCGGATAAAGGTACCGGCGTCGCTTCGGTTCAAGAAGCCGCTGTTGTAGGCGCCGGAACGATGGGGCGCGGGATCGCCATGTGCTTCGCGAATGCAGGAATCCCCGTACGCGTGAAAGAGACAAAGCCGGAAGTCCTGGAGGCGGCCATGAGATCCATCCAGGCGATTTACCAGGGTTCCGTCCAGAAAGGAAGAATCTCAGAGGATGAAATGCGCGGCCGGCTATCGAAGATCCAGCCGCAGCTGGACTACTCCGGCTTCGATGCCGCCGACATCGTGATCGAAGCGGCTTTCGAGAACATCGACGTCAAGCGATCCGTGTTCGCCGAGCTGGGCGGGCTCGCCAAGCCCCGCGCGATTCTAGCCACCAACACCTCTTATCTGAACATCGACGAGATCGCGCAGGCGTGTTCGCGCCCGGAACGCGTGATCGGACTCCACTTCTTCAGTCCCGCAAACGTGATGCGTTTGGTGGAAGTGGTGCCAGGACGGGCCACGGCGGGAGATGTAACGGCCACCGGACTTTCCCTGGCGAAGCGCCTGGGAAAGCTAGCCGTGGTCGCCGGAAACTGTCCTGGCTTCATCGGAAACCGGATGCTTCGGGCGTATCGCAGAGAAGCCCAGTTGCTACTGGAAGAAGGCTGCTCGCCGCGCCAGGTCGACTCGGCGCTCGAGGACTGGGGAATGGCGATGGGACCGTTCGCCGTGCAGGATCTTGCCGGAATCGATATCGCGATGAGCAGCCGACACGTGTTTGCAGCTTTGGAACGGCCCGGCGAGCGCAATCCGCGAGTCATGGAAATGCTGTATGCGCAGGGTCGCCTTGGGCAGAAAACAGGCGCGGGCTGGTACCGTTACGACGGCGGAAGAAATGCGCAGATCGATCCGGATGTAGACGCGCTCATCGACCAAGCCGCCCGCGAGAGCGGTGCGACTCGGCGATCGATTTCAACAGAAGAGATCATCGAACGCACAATCTACGCCCTCATAAACGAAGGAGCGCGAATCCTGGAAGAGGGCTACGCTTTACACGCGTCGGACATCGATCTCGTTTACATCAACGGCTACGGTTTCCCGGCATACCGGGGCGGGCCGATGCATTACGCCGACGAAACGGGTCTTCGGGTCGTGTTTCAGCGAGTGCTTGAGTATCGCGCGATTCATGGATCTAACTGGGAGCCAAGTCCCTTGCTCGCGCGCTTGGTGGAGTCGGACAGTTCGTTTTCGGCCTGGGACAGCCTACGGTCAAACCCGCTCACGCCGCTTTAAAATGCTGACGACGGTCATGCTCAAGACCACTTCCTGTCTTTGGTTAATCACCTCCACCCGCCCGCGGACAATGCCTCGATCCGGTTTCGAGCGCGAAAGCCGCGCCTCTAGAATCGTGACTCGGATCTTCAAGGTATCTCCAGGCCGCAAAGGGTGCGGCCACCGAACCTCGTCAACGCCGGGTGAGGCCAGGCTCGCGGTGTGCGAAAGATAATGATCGACGTACAGCCGCATCGCGATGCTGGCCGTGTGGAATCCCGACGCGATGATTCCTCCAAATTCGCTCTCCGCCGCCTTTTCGGGGTCAAGATGAAAATACTGCGGATCAAATTGACGGGCGAACTCGATGATCTCCGCTTCGGTCACCGTGATGGAGCCGAATTCGTACACATGTCCCGCCGGATAGTCTTCGAAATACCGGTCGTCGCGAGGTACAGCGAAGCTATGCAGTGTCACCCAGAGTAGCCTCCGCTTCGGGAGTGAGTTGGATTTCTTCGAAGGGGTAAGAATTCGCCACCCGAATCAGACCCGCTTCCTGGAGCACGCTCAGCAAAGCGTAGAAGTCTTCCACACTGAGGCCGCATGCCTCCAGAATCTCGGGCGGGGTCGCGGTGCCGGTCGGCTTCCCGACCAGAGGGCCGTGATGGATTTGCTGCACGATCACGCCAAACAACTTGCGGGCGGGGAGCGAGATCATTTGAAGCCTGCCAGTAGACACGCCGGACCTAGTCAAAACGGACGTATTCGAATTCTATGGGCAGGTTGTTGATGCCCCGGACGGGGGGCGCGATCCAGTTCGCAAACTTTCCCGGCTCGATCACACGCCCCATGAGCGAACTCACGAACACGTGATCGTCGTTAGACGGCAGCCAAGCGGCTGACTGACGCGCCCAGTCTTCTTTGGACAAAACTTGCCCGTTGGGACTGACGTACTGGCCTGCAAAGCTTCCGATTTTGCGATGAAATCCGACGTGGGGCAGTGTGATGCGGAAATCGACGCCGAACTTCTCGGGAATCCGGTTCCATCGATCCAAGCCCGCCTGAATCTCGCCCGCATAGTCGTCGCGCAAACGCGCATTGAGCGCCGTGAGAGCCGGCACCGGCCGGTTCACGATCTCTCCGTTCGCTACTTCCGGCACGACGTAGAAGTCGCTGGCAAGCGAGTGATCGTCTCTGATGGAGGCCTCGGTATAGCGGCCTTTCAGCCCGCCCGTGTAGTAGTTTGCCGCGTTGGACGAGACCTCGGAACCGAACAAGTCCAGCGTAACGCTGTAATGGAAATTCACGAACCGTTGCAAGGTTTCAAGATCGATCACCCCGTGGGCGCGAACCTGAGTAGGATCGGTCAACTTGTGCTGACTCATTACATCGCAGGTGCGTTGCAACACACGTGCGATGCCGGATTCACCGATGAACATATGGTGCGCTTCCTCGGTAAGCATGAACTTGGTGGTGCGCGCCAGAGGGTCGAAAGCCGATTCGGCCAGGGCCGCCAACTGGAACTTGCCATCGCGATCCGTGAAGAACGTGAACATGTAGTATGCGAGCCAGTGGCTGGTCCTCTCATTGAACGCCGTAAGGATGCGAGGATTGTTCGGGTCGCCTGACCGCCTCTGCAACAAAGCTTCAGCTTCCTCCCGCCCGTCGCGGCCGAAGTATCGATGCAGCAGGTACACCATCGCCCACAGGTGCCGTCCCTCCTCGACGTTTACCTGGAATAGATTGCGCAGATCGTAAAGGGACGGAGAGGTTGCGCCTAGCAGTCTCTGCTGCTCCACCGAAGCCGGTTCAGTGTCGCCTTGGGTAACGATGATGCGCCGCAATGGCGATCGATGTTCTCCGGGAACTTCCTGCCAGGCCGGCTCGTCCTTGTGATCGCCAAAATGGATCTTTCGGTTCTCGTCACGCGGCGTCAGGAAGATGCCCCAGCGGTACTCCGGCATTCGCACGTATCCGAAATTCGCCCAGCCGTCGCGGTCCACGCTGATCGCCGTTCTCAGGTAGACCTGCAGATTGGTGGTATTCGCCGGGCCCGTTTCGTCCCACCAGTTCAAGAACGCCGGCTGCCATCGTTCGAGTGCGCGCTGTAAGGCTCGATCGTTCGAAAGATCGACATTGTTGGGGATCCGTTGCGAGTAGTCGATCGCCTGCTGTGTTACGTCCGCCATATGGGTATCAAACTCGCTCCCAATCGAACTTGGCTCGGTTTCCCGTGCCGTACACCTTAAGGGCTCCCAGTGGTCCCACCGCGTTGGGCCGGACGAAAACCCAGTTCTGCCACGCGGAAAGCCGTCCGAAGATGCGGGTCTCCATGGTTTCGTGCCCGCCAAATCGGAGATTGGCCTCCAAAGCGGTCATGGCATCGGGCGAAAGCGCGAGACGACTTTCGATCGCAAGCCGGACTTCGTCACTCCAATCCAGTTCATCGGGGGTGAACGTGACCAAGCCCAGCTCTACTGCTTCGCGAGGTGCGAGCGCGTTGCCCATGCGCTTCCGTAGCTCGGAGATTCGGGCTTCGTCGCCATAGAATCTCGCCTCCAGGCGTGTGAGGCCATGGTCAGCGTCCAGCCCGCTAAAGTTCATCTCGGACAGCGCGAGGGCGCATTGCGGGTCGTCGAGCATGTAAGTGCGGTCCGCCGCCAGAGCCAGCTCAAGCAGACTGCCCGCGAAACACGACCCTGGCTCGATGAAGGCATAGATCGATCTTGAGGTGACATCGATGCGCGCGAAGGTCCGGCGCATCATCCCGATGACTTCGCGCACGAACCATTGGTCGCGGTTCGAGAACAATACGGAATCGACAGCCAGCACATTCTTCCAGTCGCCCTCCGTCTTAATGATCCACAGACCAAGTTCGAGCTGGTTGGTGCGAAGCGACAGAATTGCGTCGTCGAGTTCCCGCGACATCCGCAACGGCCACCACTCGGCTCCCGCGGCCAGAATCTCCGCGATCGACGTCGGACCTGCGGATTCGGGCGCCGTGATTGTCAGCGTTACGATGCGGCGATGCGGGTCCGTTACCGCGTCCACGTATCGGTAGTGATAGCCGCGTTCGGCGCTGCTTTGCGCGATCGAGGTTCGCTCAAGCGGTGTAAGCTCAACTCCCCGAGCTTCCGTGGGGCGATCGCTCAGCGCGGCAAGCGCCAGCGCACGGCTCTTCACCTGCGCCACGAACTCTTGCGGCTTGACCACCGCGTCGACGAGACCCCAGTCTTTGGCGCGTTGACCTTGAACTCCTTCTGGCGTCGTGCAAAACACATCCGCCAAGTCGCGCCTCATACGTCTCTTGTCGGTCAAGCGCGTGAGCCCGCCAGTTCCCGGAAGCACTCCGAGCAGGGGAACTTCCGGAAGACTTACTGCTGACGAGCGGTCGTCGATCAGCATGATTTCGTCGCAGGCTAGCGCCAGTTCATAGCCGCCGCCCGCGGTAGACCCATTACACGCCGCGATGAACTTCAAACCCGAGTGCGCGCTGGAATCCTCGATTCCGTTTCGAGTTTCGTTCGTGAACTTACAGAAGTTCACCTTCCACGCATGACTCGAAAGTCCCAGCATGTAAATGTTGGCGCCTGAGCAAAAGATCCGCGGCTTGACACTGGTAATGACCACGCTCGCGACTTCCGGATGCTCAAAGCGAATTCGCTGAAGCGCATCGTGCAACTCGATGTCTACCCCGAGATCGTATGAGTTCAGCTTCAGCTTGTAACCACGACGAATCCCTCCGTCCTCCTGAACATTCATCACAAGCGTGGCGACCCGACCTTCAATGGATAGCTTCCAGTGGCGATACAGGTGGGGCGCGGTCTGGAAATCAACGAAGGCTGAATCTGCGGTACTCGGCTTGGCTGAGGCGGCGTCCATGCTGGAAGGGCCTGGCCGGCCCTGCTACAAGATAATGCACTTCCGTGCACAATGTCAACGGAGATATGCACTATAGTGCTTGACGCCTATGGGTGGACGTGCTATCAAGGTCTACGCACGTCATTGATGGAGGACCCGATGAAGAAACCACTGGTGGATAAAACCAAGCCGTACCGGACACTGTTGATCGCGGCAACGATTTCCGCGGCGATTTCTGTCGGCGTAATGTACGCGCAAGCTCAAGCAGGAGGCCGCGGCGGACAACAGGGCGCTCCTCCGGCTGGCGCGGGCCGTGGAGGCGCGCCTCCTCTGGGCGCCACACCGAAGCCGGCAATCCCCAATGCTAAGGCGGTACGCTCCTGCGAAAGCCTTGCGGCGGTTGCGCTGCCGAACACGATGATCGAATCGGCTGCTCTCGATGCCAAGAATCCGGAGATATGCCGCGTGACGGCGATCACTACGCATCCTCCGGCGGGGGACAAGATCAAGATCTGGGTCGCCATACCCGCGTCGACTTGGAACGGCCGGTTTCTTGGGATCGGAGGCGGCGGATTCTCGGGCGGCAGTGCCGCAGGAGTGAATGAGCCGGTCTCTCTCGGCTATGCCTCCGGCTCCACCGATACCGGACACGAAGTCGGCAACGGCAGTTTCGCCCTGGATGCGAACGCACGGCTGAATTGGCAGCTCATCCGGGACAACGCTCACGTAGGAATCCACGAGATGACCGTAACCGGCAAGGCGCTCACGCAAGCGATGTATGGCGCGCCGCCCAAGTATTCGTATTTCAACGGATGCTCGACCGGCGGACGGCAGGGACTGATGGAGGCGCAACGGTATCCGCAGGATTACAACGGTATTGTATCGGGAGCGCCGGCAATTAACTGGGCCAAGTTCATCCCTCAGGAGCTGTGGGGCGCGGTGATTATGAACGCGGCTGGGAATGCGATACCACCTTGCAAGCTGGCGGCCGCCACGGCAGCCGCGGTCGCGGCCTGCGACGCGATCGATGGCGTGAAGGACGGCGTTATTGAAGATCCGAAACGCTGCACCTATGATCCCAAGCCGCTCATCGGCACCAGCGCCGGCGACTGCGGTTCCTTTACGGAGGCCGATGTCGCATTGATCCGGAAGATGTGGGAAGGACCTCGCCGCGAAGATGGAAGCTTCTTGTGGTACGGTATGGCTCGCGGAGCGGACCTGAGTGCGCTATGGGGTAGCCGGGGGACTCCTTTGAAACCACAAGCGTTCGGCATCGCACTTGATTGGTTCCGATATTTTCTCGCACAGAATCCACAGCTGGACTTTACAACCATTACCCCCGCCGCTTACGAACGCTTCTGGGATCAATCCATGGAGGAATTCGGTGTTGTGATCGGAACCGACAACCCCGACCTGGCAGCCTTCCGCGACCGTGGCGGCAAGGCGATCCTATGGCACGGCTGGGCCGATCAGCTCATCACCCCGGAGGGGACGATCGACTACTACAAGCGGGTCCAGCAACAGATGGGCGGCCCGGAGAAGACGTCGCAATTCGTGCGATTATTTACCGCGCCCGGCGTCGGCCATTGCGGCGGAGGAACCGGCCCGGCGCCTTACGGCCAGTTAGATGCGCTGCGTTCCTGGGTGGAAGACGGCAAAGCTCCGGCGACGTTAACGGCTGCTCGTCGAGATCAGGCCGGGGCCATCACGCGGTCAAGGCCGTTGTGCCAGTATCCGTCGGTGGCGAAGTACAAGGGTACCGGCAGCACGGACGACGCCGCGAATTTCGTGTGCAGTACGGGATTTTAAGCGGGCATGAGAAAAGCAGCCCCGCGCAAGTCGCGGGAGTCCATCGCTCCAACCAAGCGTGGCGTCCACAAGAGTGCCGCAGCCGATCCGCTGCGGTTGCTTGGAGATCGGGTCAAGCAGGCAAGGGCCCGCCGCGGCATGACCAGAAAACAGCTCGCTCGCGATTCTGGTGTATCCGAGCGTTACCTGGCACAAATCGAAGGCGGTCAGGGGAACATTTCCGTCCTCGTGTTGCGGCAACTGTCGAAGGCGCTGAACCTGTCGGTTGACGCTCTGCTCTTTGACGGCCCAGAGCCCGCGGTGGAATTCGTGCACACCGTCGAGTTTCTCCGCCGCCTCTCGCTCGACGACCTAAACCTTGCCCGCCAGATGTTACTGCACGAATTCGGTGGCGTCGATCCCGCGGCGCGGCACCGTAGGATTGCGCTCATCGGACTTCGTGGGGCCGGCAAGTCTACTTTGGGGGCCGCTCTAGCGGAGCGTCTGGAGATGCCATTCCTGGAGCTCGATCGCCTGATCGAGCAGGAAAGCGGGCTCACTCTGGATTTGATCTTCGATTTTCGCGGACAGTCGGGCTTCCGCGAGCTTGAACGCCAGTGTCTGGAAGGTGTGGTTCGGCGTCATCCCTGTTTCGTCCTCGCAACGGGAGGGAGTCTTGTCTCCGAACCCGGAACGTTTGAACGATTGCTATCTAGTTGCTTCACAGTTTGGGTTCGCGCCTCTCCGGAAGAGCACATGCAACGGGTAATCGCCCAGGGTGACATGCGCCCGATGGCCAACAATCGTGACGCCATGTCCGACCTGAAGCGAATCCTCGCCGAACGCGAAATGCTGTACAGCAAGGCCGACATTCAAATCGACACGGCGGGACACACGTTCGAAGATAGCATCGAGGTACTGATTCAAGCTCTCAGGGACACGCCTGTTCGGGATTCTCTAGCCCGCGCGGGTGTGCCACGGTGAGCGGCACCCTAGTGATCGCGGACCGCTACTTTGTCGACGGGCACTGGCTTGAAGCCGCCAGAATCGAGGCGTGTCGCTCCGGCCTTCCAACGATCGTAATGCTTCACGAAGGACTCGGCTCGATCGATCATTGGAAAGATTTCCCGTGTGTTCTCGCCGAGGTAACCGGCGCGGGCGTGTTCCTTTACTCCCGATATGGCCACGGCGGTTCGGATGCCTTGAAAGAGCCCCGGTCAGTTTCCTATATGCACCACGAGGCGCAGGTCGTGCTTCCGCAGATTCTCCAGAAGGCAGGGATTGAACGACCTCTGCTGCTTGGACAAAGCGACGGCGCGTCGATCGGCATTCTCTATGCGGGCACGTTTCCCGATTCTCCGGCCGGGCTCATTCTGGAGGCGCCGCACGTATTCGTCGAGGACATAGCCGTGTCTAATATCGCTCAGGCGCGCGCGCTTTATCAGGAAACAGATTTGCCACAACGCTTGGGCCGGTATCACGCAAACGTTGATTCGCTGTTCTGGGGCTGGAACAACATTTGGCTCGATCGACGGTTTCGCGACTTGAACATCGAATCGTTCCTGGATTCCATCCGCTGCCCTGTCCTGGTACTCCAGGGGGCTCAGGATGAATATGGCACGCCCAAACAGGTCGAGGCGATTCAGCGCAGAATCCTTTCGGCGTCGGCTATCATACTCGACAACTGCAAACATGCACCGCATCGAGACCGGACGCGGCTGGCTGTTAATTAACCGTTGGGGAGCCCTTCAGAGAGACTCAGAGAATGGGGGCTGTTGGAGCCTGACTTGGCCGATTCGCCTCGCACCTGGACAGTTTCCGCCGGCCCCGGAGAATTGGAGAACCCTCACTATCGCGCCAATCCGAGCAACTTCCGTAGGGCTATGGCAGGTAAGGAGTTAACCAGCGGGCGGAGACAGTTCGTGGCAAGTTTTTGGCTCGCCAAGCGGGACTCGAAGCTACAACCCACTGGTTAACAACGTTTTGACGCCCTGCTGAAAACGCAGAACTTATTGGCCCTGCTCGTCGAGAAGGGGCTGTTAAAACCCAGCGGTAGAGCTATCGACTGTCCGTTCGTAAGCGGATTGACCTGCACGATGCCGGTTAACACGAGCCAAGAGGCGGATCGACTTGGTGTCAAGACGCTGAGTCTGGGCGAAGCGCGTAATGCCGGAGACGAGGCGGGGAGCGAGAACTTGCATTTCGCCTGGAACCGGAGGCATGACTGTTTGCATGAAGAACCATCCCCAAAAGGTGTTGCCATTCCCAAAGCCGCCGGTAAAACCCGAAAGTTCTCGGATCGTCGTGCAGGTCGGAAACGAACGCTTCGCGATCCACTGGGAGATTGAGGAACTGCCTCCGGCGGTGCCGCTGATAGTAATGAAGCTACGGGCCAAGACGTGAGCGCCAGGATCGTAAAGGCGGGACGCCCACCACTCTGCCCATCGGACTTGCTATTCAGCACCCAAAGAGTGAGGAATGGTTGGGCCTTAGAAAGGCAGGAAATCACATGCAGATGGAAACGAAATTCCTTCGCCTTCGCACCGAAGTGGCGTTGGGTTCCTGGTTCGGCGAATTGGCAGGTATGCTGGTTGGCGGTTGGACCAAACACCGCCCGGACTTCGTGGTGATGCTGGTGAAGGTTCCGAAAAAGGAGGCTTAGGGAGAGCAACGCCGCCGGGCACGACGGCGCGGCGGCGTGGGCTGCAAATTACTTTGACAGACGGTAGGCGCGCTCTCCGTCGGTGCGTTTGGAGGACTCAACGGGGGTCCCCATCTTCTTCCCGAGCGTGCCGCTCAAAAAGCCGCGGACCGAATGCGCCTGCCAGCCGGTCGCTTTCATAAGCTCCTTCAATGTGACGCCGCCGGGCCGCTTCAGCAGGTCGAGGATCTTGGCCGTTTTGCTGCCGGGGCGGGCGTGAACGGCCTTCTTAGCGGGAGGCGCCTTTCGGGCCGGCTTGGCCTTGGAGGGTGCAACGGGGGCGCGTCGCTTGGCGACGGGGGCCTTCGTGGGCGCTTTGGCGGGAGTGGCCTTGGTCTTCTCTTGGGCAATCGAGGTGGTCATTTTAGCAGTCTCCTTTCTTGGCGGCAGTCGCCGCGTCATGACATTCATCACTCCGTTCGGCGCCACATGCAAGTCATTTCTTGAGAAGTTCTTCGAAAAGTTTGAGCTGGCGATCCCAGCGCGGCTCACGCGCGATTTTCCGTAACCCCAGTTCGGTGATGAATCGAGCGTCGCCAGCGGGGAGAAACAGCACGTATTCCTGGATCGATGCGGCCAGATGCAACAGAACCATGATTTGAGTGAGACGCGCCGGGGAAATGTGACCTAGCCGCGCTAGCTCGCCGTAGCCGGCGATAGTGCCCGATCGAACCTGCGCGTCGAGTTTGTGCGCCAGCGCGAGAAGGCGCGCGATGCGGGGTGGATTACCTTGCGCCTCTTGCGCCGGTTCGGTCAAAGAAGTCCTGGGTGCGGGCACGCACCGGAACGGCACTACAAATTCAATTTTCATGCGTGGCCTCGCTCCGCTTGAGGTCGAGCGAAACGGCTCCGGTCGTTCCGTCGTAGGTGACTTCTTTCACCAAGTCGCGCACGAACTCGCTATAACGCTCGTCGAAGCACTGCCAGTTGGCCTCGGAAACGTTAAGCTCCTCGCGGGTCGCAGAGGCGCGTAAGGCCGCACGAAGCTGATCGAGAACGGCATCTTCGAGCATGCGAGCAGGCACCGACTTAGTGGGACAAGAGCTCCAGTTCTTCTGCCGGACCGTTTGGCAGACGTAATAGCGATATCGCCGACCCGGTTTGGACGTGTAGGTGGGAATCATCGGCTGGTGACAGTTCTTGCAGAGCAGCAGACCGGCGAGCAATGCTTTCTGCGGCACACGAATCGCCGGCGGTCCAGTGCGGCGACCGGCACGGAGCTCGTCATTGACCTCCTGCCATACTTCCAATTCGACGATGGATGCCTGCTCGCCGGTGTATGTAACGCCCCGATGTTCGACGTTCCCTGCGTAGGTTGCATTGGTGAGCAACCGGTGAAGAGATGCCTTGGTGAAAGGCCGGCCCACGTGTTCTCTTCCCTCCAGTGACTTCCTGGATTTGGTTTTCCACCGGCGCCGCGCCAGCTCGGCCACCACGACTAAGAGGGAATGATGTTCGAGGTAAAGAGCGAAGATGTTCCGCACCCGAACGCATTCCCTGTCATTGACAATCAGCCGGCCGCCTGCAGGATCGACGTCGTAACCGAGTACCGGCGTGCCTCCAACCCACTTGCCTTTACGGCGAGCCGCCGACATCTTGTCGCTTGTGCGTTCGCTGATAATTTCTCTTTCAAACTGGGCAAACGAAAGGAGAATATTGAGCGTCAATCGTCCCAGTGACGTCGTCGTGTTGAACTGCTGCGTCACCGAAACAAAACTGACCGAGCGTTTGTCGAACCGATCCACCAGCCGCGCGAAGTCGAGAAGCGACCGGCTCAGACGATCAACCTTATATACAACCACGCAGTCAACTTGGTGGGCTTCGATGTCTTCGAGCAGTTGCTGCAGAGCCGGGCGGTCGAGATTCCCGCCGGTAAAGCCGCCGTCGTCATAATGTTTGGAGACAAGGGTCCAGCCCGCATGCTTCTGACTCTTAATGAATGCTTCCCCCGCCTCACGCTGCGCGTCGAGCGAGTTGAACTCTTGGTCGAGACCCTCCTCGGTCGACTTGCGGGTGTAGATGGCGCATCGAACCTTGGGGGTGCTGTTAGGCATCGCGCCGCTCCGCAAGACCGAAAAACAAGAGGCCATTCCAGCGAGTGCCGGTGACCTCGCGCGCGATTGCGCTCAGCGAACGGTAGCGGCGAGACTCGAACTCGAATCCATCATTGAGAACTTTGACTACGACCTGCCGATTACCAACACGGCGAGTGAGCAGCGTGCCCGGTCCCGGCAACCTGTAATCCTTCGGCGGTCGCGTGCGATCGACGCTCCCAGAGCCGGAGTCTGGGCGAGCCACGAATTTCTGCGGCGCTCGAATACGAAGGTCTCGATCATCGGCGATCTCGGTGGCACGACGGCGCGCCCGTTCGCTCAGATCTCCTTCAGCGTTCGCCTGGAGGCGCCAGGCGATGCGGCGAAACAGGAACTGCTTGTTCGAGGATTTCGATTCCTCCCCGAACAGCTCCCGATAGCGCTTCTTCAGCGCAGGAATCCTCAGCTCTTGTAGCTCGTCCATCGCCGTAACGACGATTGGGTCCATGGGTCTGGTGTCCTTTCTCCAGCTATTAACCACAGTTCCATGGACGCTCTGTCTCGCTGAGAAATCAAGCGCGGAGAGGCCTTCCAGGCGGTTGACTTCTCGACCATTCGGAGCGTTCATGTGGTGTGGCCAAAGACCCGCGCCCAAAAGCAACCCAGCATTCAAGGTCGAACAACACGACCCCGAAAACGCTCGCCTATGAAGCCTTGTCCGCGCTCAATCAGAACTTCGAGCAGGTCCTCCAGAACATCGACCGGCTGCGTCAAATGGGCTTGTTCGACACCCGGTTTCGCCGCGAATCCGTGAATACCTGCCAGTCGACGATCGAGGAGACCCGCTCGTGGATCAACTTCGAGATCACTGAATCTCTGCATGACCGCGAGGAGCGCGACTGGGCGCGATTCGGTCGAATCCGCCAGCACCGAGAAAAGAAGTTTGAAGATCCGCCGAGGCTGAAGCGAAAGTCTCCGGCCAAGAAAGGTGGCCGTGGATGAGCCTACTCGCGCTTTCGTTTGCGCAGATGCTGGCCGAGCTCGGCGAGAAGCTGCTCCGGCGCAACCTCAAACGCCTCACAGATTCGCAGCAACGTGAACATCGTAAACGGCCTTCCGGCCTCGATCATTTGCCAATGACGAACGCTGAAGCCGTAGGAATACATGTCTTCCTGACTCAGCTTGCGTTCCGTTCTCAAGCCTCGGATTCGATGACCGAGTGCGCGAAAGAATCGCGCATAGTTTCCCGGCAGTTCTCTGCTGGCGCTCACCTATTCAGGCTCAGGCAGCACGAGCAAGAACACCACGAGCATACTTACGGGTTCCGAGGTAATATGAATGTCACCGGAATGGACCGCCTGGAACAGCTCGAACGCCTGGAAGCCTGGTGCGCTACCGCCGGTTCATGGCAACGATTCCAGGTTGGCTTGGCGTGCGCGCTCATTCAGGCACTCTTTACCTTCTGGATTCAGTCGTACCTCCCTCCGGCGCCGAGGTGCGATTTGAGGGATTTCGATTTTCAACTCGGGGTTTGCGCCATCCACGCTCCCCTCCACCGGATGCCGGCCGCTATGCCGGCATCCGAACTACGAACTGATGCGAGGAGGCCCATCAAATGATCTTCGATCACCTGTCTGACGAACAACTTGCCCGGTACAGCGAAGGCAGGCTGGAGGAGCCCGCCGTGGGCCAGCTTGAGGAACACCTGCTGATCTGCCAGCCGTGCTGCGCACGGTTAACAGTCTTTGATGATGCTTGGGGCCTGAACGGTTAGTACGCGGGCACGCGCATCGCTGTCAGATGATCGCCGGTCCGCCCATTTCACCCCTGACAGGCCGCATCGGAAACTCCCGCGCAACGTAATAGCCGACCGCGTCGCTCGCGTGGGTTCGCCTCGGGTCGGATTTATCCAGATCAGCGAGCGTGTTCCCGTGCGGATCGGCCTTCCAAGACACCTGCTCAAAATCCTGGATGAGATGCTTGCAGCTCTGATTGACAAACAGCCGCTGCTGGCCGGCATAATTTCGCAACATGGCGTTCACGCAGTTCACGCGATCCTTCACCGGCGGATTCGCGCTCGGGACACGGAAGATGGGGCGGTACCGATCGGGGTGACGGCCGAAAAAGTCTTTGACGATCTGCCAATCGGTACGCGAAGAAGACGTCCGGTGCTGCTCACCCGTGGCATCGCCATAAACGTAGATCTCCATCGGGAATCCGGCATGCCACTTCTGGGTCCTGCTGAGCAACTCTTCGCACGCCGCCAGCGTATTTGAGTCCGGCAGGATCATTTCCTCAAGAATGAGTACTCTCCCTCCCACGGCTTGGAGTAATACCGAGCAAAGCGGATTCATGTTGAAATCCAGTGCCCATGCCAGCGGAGCCCGGCGATCAAGCCCGAATTTACGCACATTGTGCACGCGATCGAATGCGTGGTAAGCCCGGCCGACTCCCAGGTTTTCGAAGCTGGCCAGGAATTCCTGTCGGTAGGTCCGTTCATCCAGATCATGCGTGGCGCTCTCCAGTTCTGCGGCTGACACGTTGCCACCTTCGGCGGTGGTGAAATGGAACGCCTTCCAATCGGGCCGGCCTTCGGCGCTTTCGACCAGTTCATGAAAATGATTGAAGCCTTGGGGCGTGCCGATGAACAAGTCATCGCCCTCCCGGTCGGCGAGAGCTGGTCGCAGAACTTCCGTCCAGGCTTCGCGCGCGATGGAAGCATATTCGTCCAGGACCAGGAAGTCGAGCCCATTGCCGCGCAGCGAATCGTGGTTATCGGCGCCGCGCAAGCAAATGCTTCCGCCCCAGACGAGATCGATTCGGAGATCGGTCTCGTTAGGCTTGGATGCCCAATAGGGCCGGGTCATTTCCTTGAGAGGCCGCCAAAGTATGCGCTTGCCTTGTTTGTATGTGGGCGCGACGTACCAAGCCAGATGGCCCGGAATCGAGGCCGCATTGATCAGTTCCACCATCGCCAGATATGTTTTCCCGAACCGCCGGCCGGCGACCAGCACTCTAAAGCGCTGGTCGCAGGTGAAAACGGTCCACTGGGGAGGTTTGAGGAGGACCTTCATGCAGCCTCCTTGTCGCGCGCCACCACAAAATCGGGAATGGCTGCCGGTCGGGTCTGTTCTGCCGCTTTCGACCTCCAGCCCGCTTGCCGGCTGAGCCAGTAGATCGTTGCGGACGCGTGTTCGCCGGAAGTTGCCATCGCATAAAGTGTCTTGCCGACCCTGATGTTAGCCCCAATCCGCCCACGATCGAGTTCTTGACGGAAGTGTTTTCGCAACGTCTTCGGCGATCGCAGCCCCACTTCCGTGCCAATATCTGCCTGTCGGATGCCGTAAGAGGACAACACCTTCACCAAGTGCCGCTGCTCCTCTGTGGGCGTAAATGCTTTTCGAGCCATTGTTACCTCACTGGAATTAGATTCGGGGACTGCGCAGTTGCTCCGTGATCGCATGGGTTCCTCTTTCTTCGTGCCGCTCCGGGCAGTCCCCGAAGCACTAATCGATACCTCCGTTTTAAAAACAATGTGGTGGCGGAACGGCACAAGTGCCCCGCTCCAGAATGTCCTGGCAAAGCGCTTCCGGAACTCGACCCGAAAGCGTTCTGTATCAACCATTGCTGCGGGCACTCCGCCGATCTTCAGGCAGCCTTTTTTTCGGCTCGTATCCCAAAAGTGTAATGGCACTTGAAGCCCTTTAGGTCCCTGAAGTTGCAAGCCTACTTGGGTTTCGCTGGCGACAGCCTGATGCGGCATCGGCGCTTGGGCAGAGCCAAAACGTGATCGTCACTGTTGTCGCTCCTTTCTGAGAAGGGGTTGGGACGCTCCAACCGTGGGGCGAAGCTCCGGGTCGGAGTTCGGTTCCGCACATTTCTGCGAAGTAAAGAACGCAAAGCATCCCGTGGGGTTGGGTTTCCAGAGGGCCACCCGATCACCCGCCTTCCGAGAGTGGCCTCGCGGACCGTCGAGCCACAACTCCTTGTCGCGAAACCCCTTATCGTCAATTACACTTTTCGGATAGGAGCCTTTTTTTCCAAGGCAACCACGAAATCGGGCACCGCCGCTGGCTGGACATCCCCGCCCTCCTTTTCGGACCAACCACCGCGAGCTTTGGTCCAGTAAATTGTTGCCAACGGTGTTTTGCGGTCGGTGGCCATCTCATATAACGACTGGCCGACTTTCGCGTTGGCTTCGAGCGGCCCTTGAAAGATTTCTTTCCCGTAGTATTTGAGGAGAGTCTTTTCCGAGACGCCCAAGTAGCGAGCGATATCGTGGGGTGGCGTGCCATATGCGGCCATGGATTTCACTCTGCGTCGCTGCTCTTCCGTAGGCTTCAGCTTCTTACGCGGCATTCTCCACCTCCTGCGTTGGCTCGCGCCCTTCCGCAAGCTGTTCGAAGGTGCGGCCGTCGATCTCCAACATTGCCTTCTTGCCCGTGAGGTCCTGCCAGCGCCTGACAATCACATCCGCGTAGTGGAGGTCGATCTCCATGCCGAAGCAGACGCGATCGGTGAGTTCCGCTGCGATGAGCGTTGTTCCGGAGCCCAGAAATGGGTCGTAAACAATGTCCCCCAGCCGGGTGTTATTCAAGATAGGTCGGCGCATGATCTCGACTGGCTTCTGCGTGCCATGTCCCGTCGCCGGCTCGTCGTTGGAACCTCCAAAGGGATTCAAATTTGCCACCTCCCAGACTGTGGATTGCTTGCGATCGCCGCACCAGTTCGATCTCTTGCCGTCGCGCACCGCGTACCAGCAAGGCTCGTGCTTCCAGTGAAAGTCTCCCCGGCTCAGCGCATAATGCTGCTTGACCCAGATGATCTGGGCGCGGATGCGAAAGCCGCAGGCCTCAAGTCCTGCTGCCACTTCGCCTGCATGGACACCGGCGTGCCAGATGTAAGCAACGTCGCCTGGAAATAACCGGTACGCTTCGGTCCAGTCGGCCCGGTCATCATTTCGAACAATGCCCGTTTGTCGCTGCTGTCCCAACCCCGCCTCCTCGCGCCAATTGGGGTCATATTTCACCCCATAAGGAGGATCCGTGAGAAGTAGCTTGGGCCTATCTGTTCCGAAGAGCGCGGCGACTGCCTCCGCCGAAGTTGCATCGCCGCACAGCACGCGATGTTCACCGCATCTCCACAAATCGCCAAGCCTGGTGACTGCCGTCTCGCTCCGCTTCGGTGCCTGTTCTTTTGAGGGATCGGCGGAATCGGGGAACAGGAACTGATCGATTTCGAACGGATCGAAGCCTGTCAAACTCAGGTCAAAATCGAGAGCGTTCAGGTCCGTGAGTTCCAGGGCCACCAGTTCTTCGTCCCAGGTGGCCCAGTTGACCGAGCGGTTCACAAGGAGCCGGAACGCTTTGACCTGCGCGTCGGACCACTCGTCGCAGTAGATGACCGGCACCACCGTCATCTTCATTTTTCGTGCTCCCTTAAGACGGAGGTGTCCATCGACCACCTCGATTTTCCCGCCGCGACGGCGCGCGAGAATCGGGATCTTGAATCCGTACTCCTTGATCGATGCCATCATCCGGTGGAGCGCCCGATCGTTCTTGCGCGGATTGCGCTCGTAGGGGACCAGATCTTCTACCCTGGCTTCGTTTAACTCCATAATGTGAACTCCGTTGAATTCCCCGCGATCCTTCGCGGGATTCGCTCTTGGAAAAGTTGCCGCCCTGGTGTCCATTATGCGAGCCCATTGTAGATTAGGACAGTCATCGAATATGATGTAAATATCACTAGATGAAACGATCCTCTGCGCGGCCAACCACATCCGATCTTTTGAAAGGCTTCCTGACCGTAGCCGGCAAAGAGCGGAGCGCACGCCTAGTGGGTCCTCCGGAATTTCCGCGGCCCATTAAAGCGCGGCTGGACCGTGACGGATACTTGAGCTGGCTCTGGTATAACGCGGAACTCGGAGGCCGCGGCCTAGCCCCCAAACTGCGAAAGCCTCGAAACAACCTGTGCTTTGAGTTTGCGCGGCTGGCCCATGGCTCCGATGAGGACATCCGCCGGTTCGCCGAGAAATGGGGGCCGCTGGGAAAGAGCCCTCGAGAGGAAGAACACCTCAACGAGTGGCGCCACTATGCTGCTTTGGCGCATGCCCTTCTCCGGTTCGCGGTGGAAAAGACCGAAGGCCGAGTCAGCAAAGAGGCTTGGCGTACCATCTGTGCGGCGATCCCGGCCGGCAACCTTGACGAATTTCGTCTTACTGCTCGCGAACAAACAGTGATCGCCGCCTCAGCCCTGAACGCCTGGTTTGCTGCGGCACGTGGTCACCGAATCCTGGATGCGGCGGACGGTCAGTTCCAGATTCGGCCCGGCGCGAGCAACCTTTTCGGGGTCCTGGCGGCTCAGGTGGCCCATGCGATGGCGCGGTCCGACGAATTGGCAAGATGCGCTGGTTGTAAGGCCGCCTTTACTCCCAAACGTCCGATTTCCCATGGGTCTCGACAGTACTGCAGTCGTTGTCGGCGCGGAAAGGTGCCGCAGCGCGACGCCTCGCGTGATTGGAGAAACCGCAGAAGAAAGCCCTTTTGATGCACCTGGAGCTCCTTCGCATGTCCCCGGCGGTCCCTTTCTAGTCCCTGAGTGGTCCTTTTCGTCGTTTTCGAGACGCCCGAGTTCGATATGCGTTCACCGCGCGCGCGGTCACCCGATTAAGCGGTTTGAGCCACTCTGACAACGAGTTAGGGTCTTACGTTGTGTGCCGGGAAACTCGCCACGGACGGGCGACAGTGCCGCTGTCAATGCCGCTTTCTCTCCTATATATAGGGCGGTAATAATTCTCCGGAGACGGGTTCGTCTGGTCCGAGTGGGGAGCCATTCATTTTGGACGAACCGTCTCTCCCCGTTAGTTAACGCCGAACTGGCCTGAAGGGCCAAATACACGGGTTCCGAGAGGTCTCCGTTTGCTGGCTGGTGCGGCATTCTCGGTTCGGACGCGCCGAACAGGGCGGAAGTCTCTGTTTGGCGTTTTGGCCTCCCCGTTATTTAACAGCTCAGAATCCACCCTATACGGCATGAACCAGTGCGGAATTCCTGCAGCCGCTATTGCTTTCGGACGCCGGCCTCGCCGCATTCAGAGCCATTTGGGTTCATCAGCCTGCCAACGTCGCGTGTGTGATTGCCTCGGTGAAGGTCATGCGGATTCCGTGCTTCGGTCGCAGGATGACCATCGGGCGTGCTTCGATGGTCTGGCCCGGAGCCAGCCGGAAATCATATTTTCTAAGCAGAACCCTCAGAATCATGAGAATCTGCAGCATGGCGTAGTTACCGCCGATACAGCCACGCGGCCCAGCTCCGAAGGGCAAATAGGTGAAGGGCCTGTGAAGCTTCTCATTGGCCTTGGCGAAGCGCTCCGGGTCGAAACTCTCAGGGTTTTCCCAATACTGAGGCGCATGGTGCGCGCCGTAAATGAAGACCACGACCGTCAACCCTCCGGGTATGGCGAGGTCTCCTACACGGTCGTCGGCGAGGGCCATTCGGTCGACCATCCAAAACGGCGGATACAGGCGCAGTGCCTCCTGAATGACCTGCGTTGCAAACTCGAACTTCGGAACGTCGGAGAAACTCAGGGGCGTTCCGCCCAGCACAGAATCGAACTCCCGCCGTACCCTTTCGAGACAATCCGGACGCGAACTCAGAAGATAGAGGAGCCACGACAAAGCATTCGACGATGTCTCATGGCCGGCGACCAGGAGCTGCATGCTCTCGCTCAAGACCAGTTCATCGCTCATGCCCTCGCCGTCGCTGTAACGAGCATCCATCAAGATCTGCAATAAATCTTGGCCGGGCGGCTCCCGGCGCCGCCTCTTGATGTAGTCGAGCAGAATGCCGTCGGCGCGGGTTCGCATTTCCTCGTGTCTGCGCAGTTCGCCGGAGACCGCGAACCAGGGATTTAGGTAGGGCTGGATGGTTTGACGAACCATAAATTCCTGGACGGTCGAGATGGTCAGGCTGATGAGGTCGATGTCTTCGTCTTTCAGCCGCGCGCCAAACAGAGACCTCCCGACCATCCCGAAGGTAATTTTCATCAGGTGGGGGTAGATATCGACGGGGCCGATACGGGCTTGTCTGTCGAAATCCCGTAGCGAGTCCGCGAGGGAGTCCCGCATGATCGAGGACAGGACCTCAAGTTGTCTCCGATCAAAACCCTTCTGGATGAGACGCCGCTGCGTGCGCCAAGCTTCCCCGTGAGTGGTGAGAAGACCCTTGCCCAGGAAGTGGCCCATCCGCTTCAATTGAATATGGGATTTGTGGTAATTTTCCGCATTGGTCTTCAGCACGTGCTGAATGACGGCGGGATTAGTGGTTACGATGGCCTCTTTGACGCCGCCAAAATAGAACCGGAATGTGTCGCCATGGAGTTCGGTGTACTTCGAGAGAACCTTTACAGGATTGTGGGCCATCCCGCGCGAATCCATGAACGAGCGGAATCGGGAGACAACGGGCGCGGTTGGGGGCGAGATCACGCCTCGCTGCCCGGCCGCTTGCGCAGAACCGTGTGAAATCCCGCGCGGTGTGCCTGAATGGATAGCATAGCCATAGGTAGAATCGGGTACTCGAAAATTAATCCTCGTTTCCCAATTGCTTCAAAAGTATCAGATGATGCTTGATCGCCCGCCTCATCGTGGGATGTTGCCGATAGGGAACGCCATACTCTTCGGCGGTCTCCTTCACAATCCGAGTCAGCGGAGCGTAGTGTGTGTGGCACACAAAAGGGCAAAGATGGTGGACGATATGGTGGTTGAGTCCGCCCGTAAGCCAACCTACGAGCGGGTTACTCGTCGCATAGTCGGCCGTTGTCGCGAAGATGTGATACACGCCGCTGTCAAATTCGCCGCGGCTCGATGGAAAGTAAGTGCTGTCGACCGTGTGTGTGGTCTGGAATACCAGCGACACTGTCAAACCCACAATCACATGGACCAAAACGAAAGCCAAAGCGACCAGCAGAGGCGATTTCCCCAGCAACACGACCGGCAAAATAAGCATGTAGGTGATGTAGAATCCTTTGCCTGCAAAGAGAATGGCGTATTCTCGCATCGGATGCTCGGTGCGTTTCAGATATCCATGGGACGGGAAGAAAAAGCATTCGAAGTCCCTTATAAAAATATAGTCGAGAGAAAATAGCGCGTAAAAAAACAGTGCGTAGAAGTGCTGGAACCGCTGCAGACGGGCGCGAGGTTCGTGAGGCGTAAACCGGAAGATGTGGCGTCCCGTAAGTGCGTCATCTTCACCGTGGAGATTGATGCACGAGTGGTGGCCCCGATGATGGAGGATCCGCCACATGTAGGAGTTGATGCCACAAACATCGAAAACATAGTTCAAGACTTTGTTTACAGACCGTACCGACGAGATGGCGTTGTGGTTGCTGTCATGCGCGATGTTCAGCAAAAGGAATGTCTGTGCGAGACCATTCAGAAGGTAGAGAGCGACAAACTTCCATGAATCCGGATTGAGCGCGTAGAGAGCAATCCAACTGCCCGCAAGGACTGCCAGGCCCACGGCGATTTTGACCCACATGGTGCGGTCGGCTTTGGGGGAAATGCTCCTGTCGGAAAAGAAATTGTCGAGGCGCCGGCGTAAGACTTTTGGGAATGAAGACGCATCCGCCGAGTTGCCAACGGAGTGCCGCGGCGAGGCCTCCGATGGTACAAGATCATCAATGTCCGGCTTCAGACTGATAACCGCCTTGTCTCAAACGCCTCCGCAATGATAGCAGGTCGGCGCAATGCATCCCCGGCCCCGTGGCGGCCGGTCGCCTAGGCCGGCAGCGGATTTTGTCGGCCAGACACCGCCCCTGGCAGGCGTCAAAGTTCATGTTAGCTCGAAACCTTAAGGAGGATCAAGGAAATTCGGGTCAGATGGACCGGCGTGGGGCGCACGTTCCCGGAAGTTGAGGACGGGTGGTGCTGCTTTCCAGCTTTGCAAAATCTCTGCTAACATAGATCTACCGCTGGTATGGAACGAAGAGGCTTTGAATCGGGCGATCAGTAGTGTTGTCGCAGATAGCAAGGACCAACTCCGGCAATTTAGCCCGCAGACGATTTAGCCCGTACAGGCGCGGGACTCGCCCCGCTTCCGGCGAAAGAAACAAGATCTGTATCTGGCTGTACGCTTGTAAACTATATCGCGCCGAGGCTCGCCGCCGAAGTCCCCATGAGTACAGAGCCGATCTATGATAACGTCGATTCTAGAAAAACTGGATAGTCTAGGGGATCAGCACCCGCACAAACTTCTCTATTCCTACATTGACCTGAACGGCAATCAGATCGAAGGCTACTCATACGAGTCGTTTCTCCACCGGACGAAGGTGATCGCCGGACATTTGCGGAGAGAGCATCGTTTCGAGGCGCAAGACCGGCTTCTGCTCGCCTACCCGCCGGGGCTGGAAATGATTTGCGCGTTTTTCGGTTGCGTGCGCGCCGGATTGATTCCCGTGCCCGTCTATCCCCCTAGTTCGTATGGCTTTCAGGGCGCCCTGTACAAAATGGTCCACATCGCCAAGGATTGCCAGGCGGCCGGAATTTTAACCAGCAAAGACTACCACGGGTCCTTGAAGACAAATCTCGCCAGAAGCGGAGTCTCGGCATCCGGAGTCGATGTCGACTACATCTCCGGTCTTCCCTGGATCGTAACCGAAGATTTCGTCGATACGATTTCGGACGAAACGTTCAACGGCGCTTCGAAGATTCTGTTTCTCCAGTACACTTCGGGGTCAACGAGAGATCCCAAAGGCGTGATGGTCACGCACGAAAACATATTGCACAACTGTCCTCTCGTGATCGACCATCCTTCGCCGGTGGTCGTATCCTGGCTTCCGCAGTATCACGACATGGGACTGATCGGGTGCTACCTTTATCCCGCGCTGACAGGCGGCACCACCTACGGCTTCGCGCCCACCGACTTCATTCAGCGCCCGACCCTGTGGTTCGACGCGATAAAAACGTACCGCGCCAGCGCCTCGGCCGCGCCCAACTTCGCTTACGACTATTGCCTGCGCGCCGGGCGGCTTTCCAAGGAGAGTCTGGAATCTTGCGATCTCAGCTCGCTCAGGTTGTTGATGGTCGCCGCGGAACCGGTCAAGCCCAGCACGTATACACGGTTTCTGGAGGCGTTTCAGGCCTACGGACTCAAGTCGGAGAGTTTTCTTGTCGCCTTCGGACTAGCCGAGAACACTCTGGCCGTCTCGCTCGGCGGCCGCAATATCGTCTCCGTCAACAAGAACGCCATCGCGCTGGGGAAGGCCCGCATGACCACCGAGGTCTCGGAAATCGGCGCGTCCAGCCAGATTGTCAGTTGTGGATTCCCCCTGCCGGGCATCACGGTAAAGATCGTGGATCCGGAGAAGCACGTCGCTCTGGAGCCGGGCCGTATAGGCGAGATCTGGATCGCTGGAGAAAGCAAGTGCCTGGGTTACTGGAACAATCCGGAACTGACGCTGAAGCTGTTTCATGCCCGGCTGGTGGACGACAGCCCTTATGACGATGGCTACCTTCGGACGGGCGACATGGGTTTCTTCCATGACGGCGAGCTCTTCGTTTGCGGCCGTATCAAGGACATGATTATCCTCCGCGGGCAGAACTATTACCCGCAGGATATCGAGGAAGTGGTGGAGAAAGCCTCCGGCCTGATCCGGCCCAACTGCGTTGCCGCGTTTCAGATTCACGAGGAGAGTGAGCCGGCACTGGCGATTGTCGCCGAAGTGAAAAATCCAAAGGCGCTTCCGGATGCGCTGAAGATCGCCGCTGCGGTCCGGAATTGCCTCAACGTGGAAGTGGCGCTGATTTCCTTTATTGCACCCCGGGCGATACCGAGAACCAGCTCCGGCAAGATCATGCGCCATAAAACCAAACGCATGTGGCTGGAGGGTCAATTCACCGTTCTCTCGGAGTTTTCGCGGGGAAAAGACGCCGAATCCTCGGTGTCCGATTCTGAAAGCCAGTCGCCTCTCGGCGTATTGAAGGCCCGGTACAACCTGACAGGTGCCGAATCGTACAACCTCATTGAAGCTGGCCTCGATTCCCTGGATCTAGTGGTGTTCATGCACGAGATCAAGGAGCTTTTAAAGGATAAAGGCGCCGAGATGCTGGCGCGGCAGGTGGATATCGGCCTCATTCAGCGTGTCAGCGTAGCCGAGCTGTTTCAACTAGCCGAACAGTTGGAGCGTGCTCCCGAAGAAGCGCTGGTTCATCTGCGGCATTCCCTGGCGGCCTTCCGTGAAGAGCAGCGCGCGGCGGAGGAGCAGATGATGAACAACGACAGGAAGCTTATCTTCGAGCCTCCGCCGCCTGCGCCATTGCCCGAGATACCGATCCTGAATCATGTTTTGCTCACCGGTGGCACCGGCTTCATCGGACCGTTCTTCGTGAAAAGTCTGCTGGAACAGACGCGGGCTAAGATCTATGTTCTCGTCAGGGCCTCCGACGAGCAGCAGGGCAGGCAGAGACTCACGGCGGCAATGGAATCGATGGGGCCTTGCGCGGCCGGACTGATGCAGATGTTTGAGGCTCGGGTGATTCCCGTTTGTGGGGATCTCGGGCAGGCCAAGCTGGGCCTCACGCAGGAAGCCTGGGATTTCCTCGTCAATGAAATCGATACGGTGTTCCATAACGGCGCAACCGTAAACTACTTGTTCAACTACGACCGGATGCGTGACGCCAACGTGCTGGGAACCAACGAGGTCCTGAGGCTGGCGTTCGAAGGAAGGCCCAAGAGCTTCAATTACGTCTCGACAACCTTCGTGTTCGGCTGGGCGGTTAAGAAAGTTCTGTATGAGACCGACTTGAACGAGAAGATGGAGCTTCTCGATTTTGGATACAGCCAATCCAAATGGGTGTCGGAACAGGTGGTGATGCAGGCCCGCCGGCGGGGACTGGAGACACGCATCTTCCGGCCCGCTCTCGTGAGCCCCTCCGTAACCGGCGGCGGCAATAACTTCGACATCGCCGTTCGTTTAGTTGCGTTCATGGTGAATCACGGCATTGGGGTGGATGCACTGAACCAGGTTAGCTTCGTTCCCGCGGACATCACGGCGAACAACATCGTTGCGATTTCCAGCACTCCCGGCACGGCGAATAAGACGTATCACGTTACGCGCGACGATTACGCGAACATGCTGGATATTACCGGTCTGATTACAAAGGCGACGGGGCGGCAATTCGAGGTGTTTAGTCTTCCCGACTTCGTTCCTGAGCTCATCCGGAGATGCAGGAAAGAAGATCTGCTCTTTCCGCTGCTGGACTTCCTGGTGGGCTCCGTGGACAACATCTCGGCGATGGAGTTCAAACGTTACGACAGTTCCTGCTATCAAACGGCTCGCAATGCTTCCGCATGGGGGAAGGCGGATCCGTCTCTCGAAGACACGGTCAACGGCATCCTGAGATTCATGCAGCGAAAGGGAATCATCTCGGTTGCGGCTCGTGAGTTCAACGCCGTAGTCGCCTGCCCGTAGGCATTCCCTGCGCGGATGCCTCGTGCGCAGCGCAGCGAAACGTTACTGCTTCCGAAATACCAGAGTCTCCCTTACCCGCTGACCGGTTTCCAGAGAGCCTGTCGTGGTCAGTGTCATCTGTAGTCCGTCGGCGGAAACCACCCACCGGTCCCTTTGAGCAATCTGATCGTCTCGCTTGTAAGTCGAATCGACCGTCTGAGGGTCGACAAGTTCGAGCTTCACGGTATCGTTGCTGGAGTTTTTCAGATCGTATTCCTTGCCGTCAAAACGGGCGCTGTAACTGAACTCGCCCGAGAAACGGACCCCTTCCGTTCCGTCCGCCTCGATCTTGAGCGCCAACCCTTGCCGCAAACGAGTCTTACTCGGATCCTGCGTCCACTCGCCGGCGAATAAGTTATCGGGGACCTTCGTGCCTCCGCTCCGTGTCCACACGGTGATCCGGTCGGCGCGGCCTTTCTCTGAAGTCGTGCTCGTCAACTCGTTGCCGTCACTCGAAAGTTTGTCACGAACAGTCGCCACTACAGCTCCATTCTTCTTCTCTTTGACCTCGGCTTGATTCTTATCGATCCTTCGCAACTCGATTTGACTAAACGCTGGATTGCCTTGTACGGGCGTTTCATGTCCGTCCCACTTCGCTGTGAAATCGACGTGGGTGTCGCCTGATGTCACTACATGCACGCCATCGTGTAGAGATGTGATGGAGAGTTTGTTGGGGGGATCCAGGGTAGACTGCGCGGAGATGAGCGTCCATGAGCCAATGCGGGGGTCCGCGGCGTGAAGTTGAATGGCGGCAACCAGCCCGAGCAATGCGAGTTTGTGCATTGGTCCTCCTAAAACCGATGGATCTTCAACCAATCTTCGCAGATTCAGCCGCCAGCTGAGGAATGTGAATATCCTTGACTGGTAACGGTTTTGCATGACATCATGAATCTCGTGCATGTGCGCCATTTCTGGCTGGCCGGGGTGGTCCTTGCCGCCGTCGTTGCGCTTCTTCCATTTTCTTTTCACGCCGAGCGCCATCTGGAGACTGCAACCCGCATCGAAGGTAGCGAAGCGGAAAGTGTCGCGCAGGAGTTGGCCACCCGTTTTCGTTCGCCCTTCGTTGACCGCGTGGTCCTGGTGATTCAGGGACTCCCACCTGCGGATTCAGAGGAGGGCGAGCAAGCGATAGCAACAATTGAAGAGAGCCTGAGAGAGGAACCCGGCGTGTCCGGAATCGTTTCCCGTCTCGATTTTCGCGATCCGATTTTCCTAGGCAGGGGAGGAGGAACCTTTGTTCTGGTGGGACTCGCCTCGACCGACGGTCCCGTCGAATCGCTCGTCCCTAAGCTTCACCTGCGGGCAAGCGCTCTTCAAAACCAATTGCGCGGCCGTTATCCGGCGGTGAAGCTCGAACTGACGGGCGAGACGCCGCTTAATTTCGACATTCGGAAAGCTAGCGCCGATGACGTACAACACGGCGAAAGTCTGGTGATTCCGGTGACTCTGGCACTTCTGCTGGTGGCTTTCGGAAGCTTGGTGGCGGCCCTCATTCCATTGGCGGTTGGCCAGCTTGCTATCGCGGCCACTCTGGCGATTGCAGGATTCCTGGGTATGCGTTGGCACTTGTCCATTCTGGTTCAGAATTTAGCCACGATGCTGGGGCTCGGCTTGGGGATCGACTACGCGCTCCTCATGGTCAGCCGCTTCCGGGAAGCGATTTCCGCGGGGCACAACGGACTCAGAGCCTCGGTCATCGCGGCACGTCAGGCGGGTCATACACTTCTGATTTCAGCCTCGACGGTAGCAATCGGATTTCTAGCCCTCTTGACCGTCCCCATCAGCGAAGTCCGCTCCATCGGAGTGGCGGGATTCCTGGTGGCGGGAATGAGTGTGTTGCTGGCGAATACCGTGGTTCCGGCAGTGCTGGCAGTTCTTGGTCCGCGAATTAATGCTGGCCGGTTTCCCTTTCTTGCGAGGCTGGATGCGCATCGGGCCGCACGCACGGGAAACCGCTGGAGGCATTGGGGGAAGGTGATTGTCGCCCATCCGTGGCTTGCCATCCTTCTGGCAGGCGCGCCCTTGCTTCTGCTCGCCGCGCAGGCGGCGCGGCTCGATACCAGCGTCCCCAAAGGGGATTGGCTTCCGCCAGCGGCGGAATCGGTTCACGCGCTTCACACCCTTGAACGAATGGATCGGGCTGGAATTGTGTACTCCTTGCGCGTGATTCTCGAACTTCCAACGGATTCCATCGCGCAAACGGACTCGGGGTGGAATACCCTCGATCGCTTCACCAAGCGGCTCGCGAGCGACCCTCGTTCCGACCGCGTGATCTCGATCACGACGATGGCGGAGAGCAACCGGTCTTCCCTCGGCGACCTCTCGCGTGAGACGCGTCGGACGTTCCTGAGTCGAGACGGACGGGCGGCGCTGCTTGAGGTGTTACCCGCGCCGTCCGTTTCCCTGCGCGATCAGGTCAACTGGGTGCGGGAGCTGCGTAAGACCGGCGCGGCGGCTCTTACAGGAATACCCGGCGCCAGGTTACTCGTCGGAGGCATCCCGGCGCTAAATGCCGATTATCAGACGATCGTCGTGGACCGGATGACTTCCGTGATGGCGCTGGTGGTGGGAGGGACGCTCCTGGCGCTTCTTGGCGGGTTCCGATCGCTTTTCGCCGCCGTGAAGGCCATCGTTCTGAACTTGCTCTCGGTTGCGGCCTCCTTCGGAGCATTGGTTCTAGTCTTCCAGGACGGACAGGGAAGCAGCGTCCTGGGAGTGCGTGAAGGAACCGGCAGCATATTCCCCATTGTGCCAATCGTCGCCTTTGCCATCGTCTTCGGACTGAGCATGGATTACGAGGTGTTTTTGGTCGCCCGAGTCCTCGAAGCGAGGAGGAGCGGGCTGAGTGAAATGGATGCAATCCCCGAGGGGCTAGCTAGAACCGCAGGCCTGATTACGAGCGCAGCCGCGATCATGATTGTGGTATTCGCGGCATTCACCTTCGGAAACTTCCTGGTCGTCAAGATGATCGGATTTACGCTGGCAGTAGCCGTGCTTATCGACGCAACCCTAGTTCGCATTGTGATCGGCCCCGCGCTTCTTCGTATCGCAGGCGATTGGAACTGGTGGCCTGGGGGGCTGGCCGCCGCACGCAGTACACCAGGCACAGTCAGCGGCGAATGATGCATGTTCATACGCGCCGTTCAACGCATTCCGCCGTCGTTCATTGATATGGCTTCCGGTAATGCGAGTTGCTGCGGGCGTCGGTTCCGCAACACTGTGCCGACCAACAATTCCGGGATGGGCGACCGGGGAAGTAACCCGCCACCCAGCGAGGCCATTGAGGTCGGCAGCGCCCGCCGGTTGCTGTTCTGAGCGGGGCAGATCGCCCTTGACGCGGAGGCCAAGGTGACGTGCGTAGGCGACCTGCGTGGGCAGATCGAAGCCGCGATGAACAACGTTGAAACGGTACTGGCTGCCGGGGGGCTATCGCTTGCGAACGTTGTCCGGCTGAACTTTTACACAACCGATGTGGACGGATTATTCGCTCACTACGATGTCATCGCGTCGCGTCTCGCAGCCGTGGGCTGCCAGCCGTCGTCAATTCTTCTAGGAGTCAAACGGTTGGCATTCCCCGAATTGCTTATCGAAATCGAGGCCACTGCGGCCGAGTAGCGGAGCGGCTTGCTTGGGCGGTTACAAATTCAAAGGACACGCGCCCACCATCCTTGCCGGTCTCACCGACTTTGGCTTCCCAACTCCCGGATGACGCATCCTTCCATTAGTTTTTCATCGAAGTAGCGCCGGGCGATCAAAAAAAGTAATGGAAGTGTGGCCGACCACCCATTCCCTAATTGGGCAAACCATCTCAGAATAGAGCTTTTATCGGAATCTCCCGCTGCTGTCAACACAGCGACTTCACTTACCTGCGGGCGCGTTCTGTGAACCTCCGCCAGACAAATTCAGCACGAAGTCACGTAGGTTGGGAGGCGCCACTTCCACAGGTAGCGTCCTCTTTCGTGTCCTGTGGCATTCTACCGAAATGTGAGATAGCATGAGACATCTAAAACTATCCATATGCCTCTCCAGCCTGGTGAAAAACTTGGGCAGTACGAGATCCTCGCGGGTCTGGAAACCGGCGAGGAGAGCCAGCTCTACAAGGCTTCCGATCCGCAGCATGAGCGCGAAGTCGCGATCCGTGTCTTTCCCACGGGATTCAGCGAACGCTTTCAACGCGAGGCGCCCGCTGCCGTCGCGCTGAAGCATCCGCACATTTGCGAAATCTATGAGTTGGGCAGCCAGGACGGCATGGACTTCCTGGTCCTCGAACACCAGGAGGGCCAGACGCTCGCGCAGCGACTGGAGGGCAAGCCTCTCGCTTTACGCGACGTCATGACGATGGCGGTCGAAATCGCGGAGGCGCTCGACGCGGCGCGCGGCGCCGGAATAGTCCATGGCCACCTTACGCCTTCGAGCATTCTGCTTACCAAGAACGGCGTCAAGGTGCTCGACTTAGGATCTGCCGAGGGTGCGCCCGTGCCTGAAGGTGATTCCGCGCCTGGGTCCCAGACCGAGACCACCCCCGCCCCTGCTCCCGCCAAGGCCATCTGGACCGCGGCCGACAGCGCGGGTTTACAGTACTCAGCACCGGAGCAGTTGGAAGGCAAGGAACCCGGCGCGCGGGCCGATATCTTCTCCCTCGGGACCATTCTCTACGAGGCCATCACCGGCAAGAAAGCTTTCGAAGGCAGGAGCCGCGCCGCGTTAATCGCGACCATCGCCACCGCGGAACCGGTTTCGATGATCGAGCACCGGCCGGGCACCCCTCCGGCGCTTCAGCATGCGGTGGAGCGGTGTCTCGATAAAGATCCCGAGGACCGGTTTCACACGCACGATCTTCTGACGCAGCTCCGCTGGATCGCCGAAGGCGGCAAGACGCTGGTGGAGAAATCGCCTTCTCTCATCGGGACCAAGACAGCGCGCATCGCGCTGGCCGTGGCGGCCGTGTCGATCGCCGCGATGGCATTTCCCGCCACGATGTATTTTCGCGGACCGGCGGAAGAGGGTCCGTTCCAGTTTCGGGTGCCGGTGGTGGGCCTGAACCCCGCCAATATCGCGATCTCGCCGGATGGGCAGATCATCGCGATGGTGGCCAAGCCGGACACCTCGCAGGCGGCATCGCTGTTCGTCCGGCGCGTGGGGGCGCTCGCCTTCCAGAAGCTTGGGGGCACCGACGATTCCGCGCAGCCGTTCTTCTCCGCCGATAGCCGCTCCATCGGCTTTGTGGCGGGCGGCAGGCTGAAAAAGGTGAGCGTCGCAGGCGGCGCGCCGCAGGATTTGGCGGAGGCGGCCTCGTTCTCCGGTGGCGCGTGGAGCGCGGAGGGAATCATTCTCTTCGGAACTCCGAAGGGTGTGTTTCGCGTGTCGGCCGAAGGCGGGAAGACCTCGCAGGTCACTACCGCCGATGCGCCGGAGACGGGACACTTCTGGCCCAGCTTCCTTCCCGACGGCAAGCACTTCCTGTACCTGGCGTGGTCGGAACAACCCGCGAATCGCGTCGTGTTCGCTGGCAAGCTGGATTCCAAGGACAAGGCTAAAGTCATGGCGGCCGAAACCAATGCGGCCTACGCGGCTCCCGGCTACGTGGTATTCCACCGAGAAGGATCCGTGTTCGCGCAGCCGTTCGACGCGACGAAACTAGCGCTGAGCGGCGACGCGATTCACGTGGCGGATGAGGTTTCTTCCGGCGGCGCGGGAGGGCGTGGAGACTTCGACGTCTCGCAAAACGGATCGTTGCTCTACTATCAGGGCGGGGGCGGTCCCTCCGGTCGAGCCAACGTTGTGGGCAACGCCCAGTACGGGTTTGTGGACCGGCGCGGCGGCCTGATCGCGGCCGCGGGCGAAACAGGACCGTTAGGGGACTTCGATCTTTCTCCCGACGGCAAGCTGGTTGCCGTAACCAAGCAGGACCCGGGATCTACCGGGGCCGACATCTGGGTGATCGATTGGGAACGGGCCGGCGTCTCCGCGCAGTTGACGCTCGATCCGGCGGACGACATCGGCCCGGTCTGGGCTCCCACTGGAAAACGGGTGGCCTTCACCTCTTACCGCAAAGGCAACGGGGACATTTACGTGAAGAACGCGGACGGCACCGGCGCAGAAACCCCGCTACTGGAAGGCCCCGGCGACGAGATCGTCAAGGACTGGTCCAAGGACGGCCGTTTTATCGTGTATTTGTCCGCCCACGACAACGCGCAGGACATTTATGCGCTCCCCATGGATGGCGATAAACCGAGCGCCGACAAGAAGCCCTTTCCGGTAGTGCAAGGGAAGTATCAGAAGAATGAGCCGCAGTTCTCCTACGACGGGAAATGGCTGGCGTACACCTCGGATGAATCGGGCGGCAGGACCGAGGTTTTCATCACTTCGTTTCCCAGTGCCGATCAGAAGCTTCAAATCTCCATGGCGGGCGGCGGGCAGCCGCGCTGGAAAAAAGACGGGAAAGAACTGTACTTCCGTGCGCTGGATAACACCGTGATGGTGGTGACACTCAAGGCAGGCGCAAAGCTGGAGGCAAGCTCTCCGGCGGTGCTGTTTCGCTCTCAACGGAACAACGCGGTCTTGCGGGATCCCAATCGGCACCAGTTGTCTGTCTCCCCGGACGGCGATCGCTTTCTTCTAATGGTCCCGCCCGGCGTGGCGGGGCGCGGCGGCGGGTCGGGCGCCGTGCCGCAAGCTCAAACCACGGCTGCCGCGCAAGCTGGTGGTCCTGCAGCGGCGCAACAGGGTGGCGCAGGCCCGGCGTCCAGCGGCCTGACGGTGATTCAGCGGTGGACGGCGGCGGCCGGAAAGGCACACAGATGACGGAAATGCCGGCAGGCACGCGATTCGGCGCGTACGAGATTCTTTCTCCGCTGGGCGCGGGGGGCATGGGAGAGGTCTACAAGGCCTCGGACACCCGGCTGGACCGCGTGGTCGCCGTCAAGGTACTGCCGCGCCACTGGGCGCAGGACTCCGAAATGAAGCAGCGCTTCGAGCGCGAAGCGCGCATCATCGCGTCTTTGAATCATCCCAACATTTGCGTGCTCCACGATATCGGCCAGCAGGACGGCCGCGACTTCCTGGTGATGGAGTACCTGGAGGGCGAGACGCTGGCGGCGCGGCTGGAACGCGGGGCATTGCCGTGGCAGGAGGCAACGAAGCTGGCCCTCCGCATCGCGGACGCGCTGGATAAGGCCCATCGTCGCGGCGTGGTGCATCGCGATCTGAAGCCCGCCAACATCATCCTGACTTCGAGCGGCCCCAAGCTGCTGGACTTCGGGCTGGCCAAACGGGTCTTGCCGGGCGGGCCCGTCTCTTCTTCCCAGGCGGCCACTCTGACCAACGTCACCGTGCCCGGCGCCATCATCGGAACCTTGCAGTACATGGCGCCGGAGCAATTGGAAGGGGTGGAGGCGGACGCCCGCACCGACATCTTCGCGTTTGGCACCGTGTTGCATGAAATGATCACGGGCAAGAAGACGTTCGAAGGGAAGAGCCGGGTGATGCTGATGGCCGCGATCGCGGCTACCGAGCCGGCGCGGCTCACGGAAGCTCAGCCCGCGGTTCCCGCGGCGCTGGAACACGTGGTGAATGTCTGCCTCGCAAAAGATCCGGCAGACCGGTGGCAAACGGCTCGGGACGTTTACGCGGAGCTGGAATGGGCGGCGCAGGCCGGATCGGGGACCGGATTAGCCGGAGCCTCCCTCGGCAGGAGGCCCCAGCGAAGAACGGGGAATTGGCTTTCGATAGCCGTGCTCGCGCTGGCGGCTGTGCTGGTGGCGGCCGTCGCGTTTCCCGCGGCGCTGTACTTGCGCGGGCCGCGCGCGCCGGAGGAGTTTCGCGTCCGGGTACCGATTAGCGCGAACGCCAAGTCCGACGAAACTTCCGGCGATCAAGCGAGAGGCGAAGCCGGTTCTAATTTTACCGTCTCGCCGGATGGACGCCAGATGGTCTACGCCAATCGGGCCGTCACTGCCGATCCATTTACTCTGTTCATCCGCCCGGTCGACTCCGTGACGCCGCAGAAGCTCGCGGGAACCGAAGGCGCGCAGCAGCCCTTCTGGTCCGGCGATGGCCGGTTCATCGGTTTCGTCATCGGCGGAAAAATGAAGAAGGTGGAAGTTACGGGCGGTCCTCCGCAGGATATCTGCGACGTGCCGGGTTTCTCTGGAGCAACCTGGAATCGCGACGGAGTCATCTTATTCGGATCTTCCCTCGGCCTGTTTCGTGTTTCGGGCGAAGGCGGAAAGCCGGAAGCTCTCACAACGCTGGAGCCGGGAGAAGCGGGGCATTTCTGGCCGCACTTCCTGCCCGATGGCCACCATTACCTCTACACGGCGTGGCACGAAGAAGCCGCCAAGCGCGCGATCGTGGTGGGCGTGCTGGGGTCGAAGGAAAAAACCCGGTTGACCGCAGCCGAATCCAACGCCGGATATGGCGAGCCTGTTTCCGGCCATGGCTACCTTCTTTTCTATCGCGGCAACGCCGTGTACGCGCGGCCGTTTGACGCGAAGAAACTGGCGGTGACCGGAGAGGAGATGCGCGTCGCGGATGAAGTCACGGCCACAAACGGCCGCGGCAATTACGCCGTATCCGCCAATGGCGTGCTGGTTTATTTCTCCGGTGCGGGCACTGGAAACGCGAACGCCGGCGCCTCGTCCGACTTGAGCGAATGGCAACTGGCATGGAGCGATCGAACCGCCAGGGTGCTGGATACGCCGGGTCCGGTGGGAGCGTACCGGGGATGGGAGGTTTCCCCGGACGGCAAGCGTATCGCGGTTCACCGCCACGATGCCAAGGGCGGCGATATCGTTGTGATCGAGCCGCGAGGCTCCACGACAAAGCTGACGTTCGACGCCTCGCATCACAACTCGTCGCCGGTGTGGTCGCCCAAAGGGGACCGCATCGTTTACAGCGCGATCGAGAAGGCCAAATGGGGGCTGTACCAGGTGCTTTCGAGCGGATCGGGCACGGAGGAGCTGCTGTACGAGTCCGAGGCGCTCAAAGCTCCGATGTCGTGGTCGCCGGATGGAAAGCGGATCGTGTTCTGGTTGCAGGATCCCAAGAACGGAGGCGATCTGTGGGCGCTGACGCTCGACAGCAGCGATAAGGGCGACAAAAAGGAAGCCGCGCCCTTGATTGCTTCCCCCGCTAATGAGACGCACGGGCAGATTTCGCCGGACGGCAAGTGGATCGCCTACACTTCCGATACCACGGGGCGGAATGAGGTATACATTCAGCCGTTCCCGTCAGGCACGGGGCGCTGGCAAGTCTCCTTTCACGGGGGCGACTGGCCGCGCTGGAACGGAAACAGCAAGGAGCTTTTCTTCCACGCTGTTGCGAACGCTCTCGATGTTCCCGCCTTCACCGGCGCTTTTGCCAACGGCCTCTTGTTTTCGGTCGGGTTGACGGTGAACGGCGGCGCGATGGAGCCGGGCAGCCCCAAAGAGGTGGTCCGGGTCGGCGCGCTCAACATGCCACATAGCGGCGGTGACTATTTTACGTATGCGGTTTCGTCCAACGGCCAGCAGATTCTTTACCCGCAATATGCCCCGGGAGGATCGACGGGCACGGCGGCGACGGGGGCGATCGGTCCCGACCCCCTGCGCGATTTCACGGTGGCGATGCACTGGGGCTCGGCGGGGAAGAAGGAATAATCGCGAGCCGCATCTGGCGCGCAGTTCGCGTAGCCTCGCGATGGCGCGCTACTCAGCTGGACGAAAGGCGTATCGCATCGGCGTGACCCGTAATTCAGTCTGGTTCTTGACCTCAACTGTGACGAACTTGAGTTAACTCCTGGATGACGGCGTACTGGTCCACTACTTTTTCAAATACGCGGTTTGGCGTAGAGCTGAGGAGCCGCAACTTTCCAACTTCCATTCCCTATCCAGCCAACCCACTAAAAAAGAAGCAATCTACCAACACCGAGTCTTCTTCATTTCGCAATCTTGGCTTCGTCACGCCTACCGAAGCGCGGCGAATCACCTTTGAGGAAACGGTGCGCTTTGAGAAAATTCACGAAGAGACTTACCGAGACTTCGGCTTCGAACTGGTCTCAGTCGAGCCAAGAAGTCTGGTGGAACGGGTCGGCATAATCAAGGCGGCAATCCGTTAATCGAAGCGCAGTTGGGCGGGGGATCGCCGCCCGCCGTGCTAGCATTGTTCAGTTTCTCCTACTCCTCGGGTCACGTTGAGCGGTTTGGTGGGGCGACCGATGGCCCTACCCCGGTATGTGCCGGCCCGCGAATTTATTTAACGTTTTTCTGGCTCGGAACACTACGGAAATATTCGGCGTGATCGAACACCACCCTGATCGAACACCGCCCTTGACACCGGCAGTGTTTCCGTCGAGGATAGCACCCATGACAACCACACGTCGAACTCGAACTCTTGGTGCGATTACAGTCTTGCTCGCTGTGTCCCTGTCTTTGCTGTTGGCGCAAGCCCCGAACAACGCCGGCGCCGGTGCCGACAAGGGTAAGGGCAAAGGGAAGGCCGGCCCTCCCGGGGCAAACCATCCGGAGAGGCTTCAGGTCCTGATCCTTACCGGACAGAATCCGCACGATTGGCGCGGGACCACGCCGTCGCTTCGCAAGACACTCGACGACACCGAGAAATTCGAAACGCGCGTGGTGGAAGAGTTTCGCGGCGGAACAGCGCAGATGCTCGCGCCCTACCAGGTGATTGTCGTGAATTACTACGACGGCCGGCCGGAGAATCGCTGGGGAGAGCAGGCCGAGAAGGCGTTTTCGGAATTTGTCCGTTCCGGCAAGGGACTGGTGCTCTATCATCTGTCTCTCGGAGCCTTCGACGGATGGACCGACTACGAAAAGATGTCGGGCGGCAACTGGCGTACCGACAAAGGCCATCACTCGGCGCAACACGATTTTGCGGTGGTTATCAAGGACCCCGAACATCCGATCATGAAGGGACTGAAATCGCCGCTCCCGGTTCAACACGACGAGTTATTCGCCAACCTCAAGTGGCAGCCCGAAGGGTCGTATCATGTGCTCGCTACGGCCTACGACGATCACGCGTTGTATAACGGGCGTTCCAACCAGCCGATCCCCGGGCCAGGCAACGATGAACCTAGCATGTGGACCACGCAGTTCGGAACGGGGCGGGTGTTTGCGACGGCGCTGGGCCATGACCCCATGGACACGGAGAACCCGGCATTCAAGATTACCTTCGCGCGCGGCGTCGAGTGGGCAGCCACGGGCAAGGTCACAATACCGGTTCCGCCGGAGCTGGCGAAATAGAGGGCTAAACCATCGCGAAGAAAATACCTTTTGACCGCCGCGATTTCCTGAAGAGCGCTGCGGCGGGAACTGCCGCGCTGGCGGCGACCCCGCTTGCGGCGCCGGCCCAGCAGGGCGGCCGCGGGGGCAGAGGCGGTGGCGGCGCGCAGGCGCAACCAGGCGCGGCCGCGGTGGCGCGCGAGGCTGGCAACGTCCGGCCCGCGCCGGTTACGCGCGTGATCGAGCAACCCGGCTCGGATTACATGGTCGACGTGATCAAGGCGCTGGGAATCGAGTATGTCGCCGCGAACCCGGGAACCAGCACCGGCGGGCTGCACGAGTCGATTATCAACTACGGCGGCAACAGCAGTCCGGAGTGGCTCACGTGCTGCCACGAGGAATCCGCCGTGGGCATGGCGCACGGCTACGCCAAGATCGAGAACAAACCGATGCTGGTGGTTCTGCACGGCACCATTGGTATCCAGCATTCGGCCATGGCGATCTATAACGCTTATGGCGACCGCGTCCCGGTGCTGATGATTACGGGCAGCGGCGGCACGGCGGTGCCGGCGCATGGCGCGGTGGACATGGCCGCCATGGCCCGGGATTTCGTCAAGTGGGACAATCAGCCGGAAACGCTGGAAGCCTGCGGCCGGGCCATCCTGCGCGCCTATGAGCTGGCGATCACTCCGCCCAGCGCACCGGTGCTCTTGGTCGTGGACGCCGCGCTCCAGAGCGGCGCGATGGCGCAAAAGCCGGGCGTCCCGAAGTTTACTCTGCCGCGGCCTCCCAGTGCGGACGCGGCCTCGCTCCGCGAGATCGCCAAGGCGCTGGTTGCGGCGGAGAATCCGCGCATCAACGCGGGGCGCTACGCACGCACCAACGCCGGCATTACGCTGCTGGTGGAGTTGGCCGAGCTGCTGCAAGCGCAAGTAAACGGCGGAGGGGATCAGACCCGCTTGAATTTTCCCAACTACCATCCCCTGGCCGGCAACGGCGTGGGCCAACCCGACGTGACGCTGGGCCTGGAAGCCAGCGGCGGCGGCGCGGGCGTTTCCGGCAGGAAAAGCTTCACCATCACTTCGGCCGAGTTGCTGGCCACCCACAACTACAACATTAACGGGAACGCTCCCACCGGCGATGTTGTGATTGCGGCGGACGCGGAAGCCTCCATGCCGGCCCTGATCGAGGAGGTGAAGAAGCTAATTACTCCGGACCGCAGGAGGGTCTTCGAGGCGCGGGGCATGCGACACGCCGAAGCGAATCGGCAGGCGCGGGCGCAGGTCTTGGACACGGCGCAGTACGGCTGGAACGCGAGCCCGGTGAGCCTGTCGCGCATCGCGGCCGAGTTGTGGCCCCTGATCAAAAACGAAGACTGGTCGCTGGTGTCGCCCACGGCGTTCATGAGCGACTGGCCCAACCGCATGTGGAAGATGGACAAGCTGCATCATTATATAGGAGCGCAGGGCTCGGGAGGCATGGGCTATGGAGCTCCCGCGGCGGTGGGAGCGGCCCTGGCCAACCGCAAGTATGGACGGCTGACCATCAATATCCAAACCGATGGCGACCTGAATTACGCCCCCGGCGTTCTGTGGACCGCGGCGCATCACAAAATCCCTTTGCTGACCATCATGCACAACAACCGCGGCTATCACCAGGAAGTGATGTTCCTGGAGCGCGAGACCACCATTCGCAATCGGGGCGCCGACCGCGCGCACATCGGCACCACACTGAAAGATCCCAACATCGATTACGCCCTAATGGCCAAAGCGTACGGGATGTACTCGGAAGGTCCGATCACCGATCCGGCCACGATGGTTCCAGCGCTCAAGCGCGGAATCGAGAGGGTCAAGAAGGGCGAACCGGTAATGCTCGATGTGGTCACGCAACCGCGTTAGCCGGGGCTAAGCAGAAGGGTGACACAAGGGGCTTGACGGAGAATCTTCATGGGTGTAGACTTCCTCTAATTGTTTTAGCGGGCTTAGCCGCAAACCGGGTGGTTCGAATTTTCTAGGGGGGGTATAACATGCGCTCTGCAAAGTTAGCGATGGCTTTTTGTGCCTTCGGGCTCGCCGCGTTTGGGCAGACCGGCGGCACGATCACTGGTGTGATTTCGGACCCGTCGGGAGCCCTGGTTGCGAATGCTCCGGTCCAAGCTAAAAATTTGGCAACCGGCGTCGTCTTGCCGGCCGCAACCAGCGCCACGGGCAATTACACGCTCGGCGATCTTCCCGCCGGCACGTATGAAATAGACGTGGCCGTCCCCGGATTCAAAAAGTACGTCCAGACGGCGATCACGGTCCAGCAACTGCAAACCACGCGCGTCGACGTTACCCTTCAAGTCGGTGCGTCCACGGATGCGGTCACGGTTGTCGATGTCGCGCCGCTCCTGCAAACGGAGTCCGGGGATGTAAGCCACAACGTCACTACCAACCTACAGGACGAGCTTCCGATGGGCTCGATCGGCGCCATCCGCGTTTCCACGGAGGTGTTACTAACCATTCCCGGCGTGAACGGTGGCACGAGTATCAATGGCGCGCCGGCCAGCTCCGAACGGATCCGGATCGACGGCCTGGACGCAACTTACACCTTGGGCAACGTCTACTACTCGTTCGGAGCGCCGAGCGTGGATTCGCTCCAGGAGGTCGCGATACAAACCAGTAACTATGCGGCCGAATACGGTCAGTCGACCGGCGCCGTTTTAAGCTTCACCATGAGATCGGGCACCAACCAATTCCATGGATCTCTATACGATTACTGGGTGAACGAAGATCTCAACTCCCACGGCGCCTACACCCACACCCGCCCCAAATCTCGAGGGAACGACTTCGGCGGCACCGTCGGCGGACCCGTCTGGATTCCCAAGGTCTACAACGGCAAGAATAAGACCTTTTTCTTCTTCAGCTACGAGTCCCATCCCACCACCTCCACTAACTCCGCCAACCTGCTCACTGTTCCCACAACGCAATATCAGGTCGGGAATTTCATCGCAGCTGAGCAGGCTACCGCCAATAAGGTTTTGGGGACGGATCCGCTGGGCCGGCCTATCATTCAAAACTCGATTTACGATCCTCTCACGCAGCGGGCGGCATCCACCACCGATTCACGGCTGATCCGGGATCCGTTCATGAACAACTCGATTCCGCTGACGCGCCTCGATCCGGTCGCTTTGAGAGTTCAGGCCTTGATCCCGCAACCCCAGGGACCGTTCGCGACCGGGTTGATCCAAAACTACGTAAACCCATATACGATCCATGCCAAGGACTATATTCCTTCGATTAAGATCGACCACTCGGTGAGTTCCAAGATTAAGCTGAGCTATAACTGGGGGGAAGTGCTGATAGCCACCCCCGGACCGCCCACCAATACCAGTAATGATGGTTTTCCCACACTGCTTTCCAATTTTCTCCTCTCAAATTGGCCCACCAAGAGCAATCGCCTCAACTACGACCAGACCATCACACCGACTTTGCTCCTGCATTTGGGGGGGTCGTTCGTGAAGAGCTCGCTCTCGATGCCCCCTACGATCACGGGTTACAATCCGGCCACGGGAATCGGATTAACTGGGCCATTTACGCCGTTGGAGTTTCCGGTATTCACAGCGATGTCGGGGGCTAACAGCACCGGCGGCTCGAGTAACCTAGGGGTGAGCGGCGGCATTGATGGACAGCAGCTCACGCTGGAAGAAAAGACCAACTTCAATGCCAACCTTACCTGGGTCAAGAACAACCACACTTTCAAGTTCGGCGGTGAAGCGGGCATTGAGGGATACCCCAATTCCAATTTCCTAGATACCAACGGTGTTTTTAACTTCAGCGCGGCGGAAACAGGTCTCCCCTATTTGAACGCCACCAACCCCCCGGGCACCAGCAGCACCATCGGACTTCCCTATGCCAGTTTCCTGCTGGGTCTAGTCGATAACTACCAGGTCGACTCACCGGCGGTCGCGAAGCTCGGGAAACACCAATTGGGATTCTACGCTCAGGACAGTTGGAAGGTCACGCGCAAGTTTACGCTCGATTACGGGCTGCGCTACGATTACTCCACTTCTTCGAAAGAGCAGTATGGCCGTTTTGGGGTTTTCGACCCCACGGTGCCCAATACGCAAGACGGTGGACATCCCGGAGGCGTCACCTATGGGGCGACCTGCGGTTGCGGCAATAATTTTTTCAATAGCTATAAACTTGGATTTGGGCCGCGACTCGGAGTGGCCTATCAGTTGAATTCGAAAACCGTGCTCCGCGGAGGAGCAGCCCTCCTTATCGGCACTACGGCCGACAACGGCATACAAACGCGCTTTGTCACATCGACGAATCAAGTACCTTCAACTTCTTTTGCCCAGGCGCCCATGACCTTGGCCACCGGCGTTCCGCTGACCTATGCTCAGATTGCGTGGCCCAACTTTAGTCCGAGCCTCTACCCCGTTGTCTCCGTACCCGGAACGCCCGGAACACCGTGGGGGTACTGGATCGATCGGAACGCCGGGTACCCCAGCAAGTCGTATCAATGGAGCCTCGGCGTGCAGCGCGAGATCGTCCGGAATCTGGTGGTGGACGCCGCCTATGTGGGGAACCGCGGCGTGTGGTTGCCTTCGACCGGGGCGGTCAACTACAACGCGAACACCCCGCAGGCCCTGTTAGCCGACGGGCTCGACATCACCACCGCGTCGGCGCGGGCCATCCTGGCCGCTCCGATCGGCACTGCGGCTGCCGGCCCGTTCCAGAACAAGCTGCCGTACGCGGGTTTCCCGCTTGGTGTGTCGGTAGCGCAGTCGCTGCGGCCGTTCCCGCAATTCACTAGCGCGCCGTCGGCGCTGTGGGCGCCGTTGGGAGATAACTGGTACGACTCCTTTCAGCTCAGGGTGATCAAACGGTTGTCGCACGGTCTGGATCTCAGCTATAACTTTACCTGGTCGAAGTCACTCCAAGACGGCATCGAGCTAACACAAAACGATCCTTTCAATCGGCCTCAAGACAAGTTCCTCTCGGGCTCCGACCGGCCGCTGGTCAGCAATATCAACGTCAGCTACCTCGTGCCCGTGCCTGAGTGGGCTCCCGGCAAGATTTTGAAGTACGTTCTGAGCGGCTGGCAAATGGGGGCCCTCCTCATCTACGCCAGCGGGACGCCGATCGCGGTTCCCAGCGCCTCGGCAAATCTGCTAATCACCGAAACGTTCGAAACTAATTCGTACCTGAATCGTGTCCCTGGACAACCGCTGTTTCTTCAGGATCTCAACTGCCACTGCTTCGATCCGACCAAGACTTTCACGCTGAATCCGGCCGCGTGGGCACTTCCGGCTGGTGGCACATGGGGGGCCTCCCCGGCGTATTACAACGACTACCGGGCCCAGCGCCATCCCACGGAGAACTTCAATGTGGGACGCACGTTCAAGATCCGCGAGGCCATGAGCTTAAGCCTTCGGGCGGAGTTCGTGAACATCTTTAACCGCACCATACTTCCCGGCCCAAGCTCGACGACTCCGCTGACGACGCCGACTTGCTTCTCGTCCGGCAACACCGGCGTCACCGGCGCCTGCAGCCCCGGCGCCACCATCGCTTCGGGCTTCGGCTTTGAGCAAACGGCCGGCCTCGCCACCGCGCGGACCGGCCAGATCGTCGCTCGCTTCCGTTTCTAGAGCGCGTCTTCTAGAGCGCGTCGGGGACGGCAGGCAGCAAGACGGGCTGAGCCTGTGGTCCGGACGTTCCGCCTCCACGGTATCCTTTGGATATATGCCAATTCTGCAGCGGCTGCCGGTTGACGAGGCTCAGTTAGACGCGTTTTGCCGGCAATGGAAGATCGCCAAACTCGAACTGTTTGGATCCATGCTCGTCGAGTCGTCGCGCGCCCGGGATATCGACCTCCTGGTGACTTTCTCTCCCGACGCGCGGTGGGGGTTGTTCGAGCACGAGCGCATGCAGAATGAACTTGCCGGATTGCTCGGGCGTGGTGTTAACCTGATCAGCAGGCGGGCCATTGAGGCAAGCGGGAACGCTCTGCGCCGGAATGCAATCTTAGGCAACGCCGTGCCCATCTATGTCGCCCGATGAGAAGAGCGACCTTGCAACTCTTAACGATCTGGTTGCGGCATGTTTGAGGATAACGGGCTACGTCCAGGGCGCGAACCGTTCTGATCTCGACCGGAACAACCTCTTGCTCTCTGCCTGCTGTTATGAGATCGCGGTGATCGGCGAGGCGGTGAAGCGGCTCTCTCCGGCCACACGTAGCAGGCGTACGGAGGTTCCGTGGAAGGAAATTGCGGGAATGCGGGACCGCCTCATTCACGGCTACGACGCCGTGGATATCGACGAATTGTGGAAAACCGCGACGGAGGACGTGAACCGCCGCGGTACGAGCACCACGTGCTACGATCATGGTCGTGAGATCGGTTGAAGCCCATTACGAAAATGGTGTGTTGCGCCCATTGGAGCGGCTGGGTCTTCGGCCAGGTGAGCGTGTGAGATTAATCGTGATTCGGCGGCCGGACCCCGGTCGCTGGGATGTGGCAAAGTTAGCCAAGACCGGGAGTGGGGATGACCTTCCTCTTGCCGAGCAAGGTCTCGCGGAGTGGGCGAGCTCACTTGAGGCAACGGAGCGGAGTTGAAGCGAGGAGAGGTTTGGTGGGCTGACCTCGGTTCATATCGCCCTCGGGAACAGACGGGCCGTAGGCCGGTCGTGATCTGGCAAAGTGACACGTTGACGCGGGCGCTTGAATCGGTCCTGGTAGTTCCGCTCACCACGAACCTTGACCGCGCGAACCTGCCGGAACCGCGTTGATCGGCTCCTCCCCAGTCGGCCAACCGCCACAGGATTCAGTTGCGCTGGCATTCCAGATGCGGGCCATTCCCAAGTCGGCATTGCAGAACAAAATCCGGGATCTCGACGAGAGTGAGCTTGAAGAACTGGAATTGGCAACCGATGAAGCTCTGGGACGCGTCGAGCCGAACTAGTCGCGCGTAATCGCGAAGTCGGGACGTCCATTTGCATCGCCATTTTGGCTGTATGAGCCATTGAAGCGGTCCGTGCCCAGTGAGGATTCGAACCCGAGAACAAGGGACCTGACGACCCTGCTAATGGGAAGGCAATGTTTGCAACAGCCGGTTGGTTGGCTTCCCAAAAACCGTGGTTTCCAACGACCTCTCCACGTATTATCAAGAAGTTAGGTGAGTATCGCTGCCTATTCTTAGGGGATCTTGTGTCCAGCGGCCTGTAGGCACAAGTGTACACTGCCCCAAACATTTTGGGCGAGTGATGATTCAGATGCATCACTTGAGAGACCTGGGAAGACGCGCCGGTGCGCCGCGCGGCGCCAAATCCGAGCCGGTGCCCCAGACCCCCTCAGAGGTGGCCACCGGCGGGACCCAGGAGGTTCAGCAAAACGTAGTTAAGTTCGGCGTCAGGTCACCGACCCTCCTGTCAACAAACGCGTCCGCACAACCGGAGAGTTTGCAGGTTGAAACGCGGGGTTCGGCCTCAACCCCTGGGGTTGAAAGCCCACTCCCGGAAGACCTCTCTTCCAATCGGAGACAACGCGCGGCGCGCGGACATTGGCCCCCCTACTATCGCTTCCGATACCAACCCACGGCGTCGCGATTGTATTGCACGTCGGTCAGGCCAGCCAGCCGCATCGACCCGCCGGGAACCTCAGGCAGCCGGTCATTGGTCAGCAAGAGACCTCCAGGCTTCAGCATGGCGCCAGCGTTCTCGAGCGCCAGCGACCGCTCGAACGCGTCGTAATAGATAAAGATGTTGGTGCCCACCATCAGGTCGAATCGGTCCGCCTCGGCCAGATTGATGCGTTCGAGAACGATATTGAGGTCCACCGGCTCACAGGCGAGCACCACGTCCGGACGGATTCGCACCGCTCGCGTTTCCAAGCCTTGCCCGCCGTTTATCGGTTGCCCTCCGTTTAAAGGTTGAAAGATCTCCGGCGGCCGGATCGGCGCAACCTCGGCTCCCACCCGGTCGCCTAGCGAACGCCAATAAGCGATGAGATCGGCCGGCCACGGATGCGCGACCTCGCGCGGCAACTGGATGACATAACCGGTGTTCATCCTGGCGCGTTCGCGGGCGCGCTGGATATGGTCGATCACTCTGGAGCTGATGTCGAAAATCGACATGGATACGGCGTTGGCTTTCGCCAGCCCCAGCCGGACGAGCGAATCGTACAACGCAAAGGGTTGCAGAGTCTGCTGGGGATAATAGTCGTAGCTGGATTGCTCGTTCTTGTCGATAACGTCGAGGCCTGGCCCGATCACGGCCACGCGAGCCACCTGGCCTTCGCGCAGCACACCGCGATTCTTCAGATCGCGCAAGGCCTGTTCGATGGAGAAATTAGGGAAAATGCCGGTATCGAGCGAAACCCCACGATCGCGGAGCAGCCCCGGCCGCCAGTTAAAAATCGCCGCTGGATCGGGAACCGCATCCGGCTGAACTACATCAGGCTGGATAAGGCGCTTGGCTTCCTCGGCGCGCTTCGCATAGGTCCCCATCTCCTGAAGGACTCGCTGGAGGTTGTTGTAGATGAACACGCCTGTCTCGCCCGGGGCGCTCGGATCGATTCCCTGGCTACGTAGAAGACCATTCAGAAAAGTGAGACGCTCGTTGTCTCCTGGACTCCGCAGACCCGCAACCAAATCATCCACCCGGGCCCGTAGGGTCCCGGCCTTCGAAGCCTCGGTGAGGCCTTCGACCTTGATCCGCGGCTGCCTCGTGAAGGAGGTCCCGTATAGCAGAAGATTCACCATGGAGTCCAGATCGCCCTGCTGAAGACGCGCTCGAATGGCTTTGTCCTGCCGTTGGCTCCAGGCGCTCCACTTGGCCTCATTTGGGTTTCTAAGCTCAGCCGGCAGCAGGTCGCTCGGCTCATCCAAAACCGGTTTCACGCTCGCATAGGAGGTAAAGGCCCGGTCGGCCGCGAGCACGCTCAGAGCGACGCCGCAGACTAGCGGAAAGATTAACGAAATGCGAGAGAGCCGCATTTTAAACTGGCCTGTCCGATCCTCCCTGTTCGGCCGCCTTGCGATACCAGTTCGCGGCCTCGGTATCGTCTTGCCTAATGCCCTGACCGGTGGCCAGCATCTGTCCCAGCCGATACTGAGCTTCGGCGTATCCCCGCTCCGCGGCTTTGCGATACCAGTTGGCGGCCTCCACGTAATCCTGCGGAACCCCGCGCCCATACCAGTAGTCGGTCCCCCGGTTGTACTGAGCTTGGGGATCCTCCACCGGCTGCGCGGACAATATGCAGCAACTCAACAGGATTACGAGCGCTACACAGAAACGCGCGACCATGGCGCCATGCACATACCTGTCGAGGAGGTTTGGCAAACCCCGCGGATAATCCAATTTTTCCCTTCGTTCCATGATGCGGGGCTTCCTTTCTTCAGGTTTTCTTCAGGCCAAGGATATCACATCGGCGGTTTTTACTTGGACAATCTCGGCCAGGCCCCGGCGCATAGAGTCAGGCTTCCAATGCAGTCCGTAACTGCCGGTTCAAGGGACTCCCCATTTATTTCTCCAATCCCTTTAACCACTTCGCGTTTAATCTCGCTCGCGGCGCGAACGCCTTGCGCTATGCTCCAGGCAGAAGTACGTTGCTTGGCCAAGCAGATCGTTGTATTGGTGAATTCCGCGTGCGGCCCGAAAAGGTCGCGCTTGCCGCTTCCGTCGAACCGGGGGGAGCGGGACAGGAGAAAGATTCGAATCTTTTGAGAGTGTGAGGAGGTTGAGGTTAGCTTGCTCCGTCGGACAGTGCGTGCCCTAAAAAAGCCGCATTGCCCTCCAAAACTTGTCTACGAACAATCGCAGTAACTCATGTTTTCCACTCCGGTGGGCTCGATCGCATGCGATCGGCCCACCGCGTAACGATTCTGTACACAAAGCGCAAAGGGCGCGAAGCGCTCCGTTTTGCGCGATTTCAATAGGAGAAGTGTGTCTTCACGTTCGCTCCCCCACATACCACGGCGCACTCACCGTAAAGATGCGTTCATTGCCCCGCACCAGCAGCACCCATTCCAGAAGCCGCCCGCGCTGATTGTGGAGAAAGTATTCATACCATTTGTCCTCCACCAGCTCTGGGATTACCACGATAATGCTGCGGCCAGGATTCTTTTCCGAAAGGTCCAGGACGAACTGCACGATGGGAACGATGATGAAGCGGTAGGGGGAAGGCAGGACTTGGAGCGTGGGCGGCTCCTTGCCCGCCGCGCGAAAGGGTTGTTCAACGTAGTGTTCCCAATCCATTCGAAGCAGTTCGGCGTGCTGGTCGGGCTCGACGCGCAGGGCGATCACTTCCGGGGAAAGCCGCGCGGCAAATTCAATTCCCTGGCGCGTGATGTTGCTCCAGCGGTCGATGGGAACGACCACAATGGGAAGTTGGCTCAGATTTGCCGCCTGCACCGGAAGCCGGCATGTGGTGAGCATCTTTACGGAATGGTAGTGACGCCGGACCGCGATGAAGAACACAATCGTCAGCGGAATGAACAGCAGCGTGATCCAGGCCCCGGCGACGAATTTCGCAACCAGCACCACGACCATCGTAATGCCCGTGACCAGCGCGCCGAACCCATTGACCAGCGCGCTCTTGCGCCAATGCGGGCCGCGATTTTTCCGCCAGTGCATCACCATCCCGGCCTGCGACAGCGTGAAGGCCAGAAAAGCGCCGACGGCATACAGCGGGATGAGCCGGTCGGTGACGCCGCCGAAAAGAATGAGCAGGCCGCCGCACAATACCGCCAGGACCACAATGCCGTAGGTATAGACCAGCCGCCGCCCGCGGTACCCGAAGGCGTGCGGCAGGTAATTGTTTTGCGAGATGGCGCGGCAGAGACGCGGAAAATCCGCAAAGGCGGTATTGGCGGAGAGCGCGAGAACGAACAGAATTGAGGCGATGGTCAGGTAATAGAACGCGCCTTTGCCGAAAACGGCGGCGACCAGCATCGAGAGCAGGCTCTGATAACCGGGCTGGCCTGGATCGGTCGCCGCGATGCCATAGATCTTCACCAGGAAGGAAATTCCCGCCAGCAGCACCGCCAAAACAAAAATAATCACGGTGAGAGTACGCTGAGCGTTTTTCACTCCCGGCTCGCGGAAGGCCTTCACGCCATTGCTGACAGCCTCCACGCCGGTTAATGCCGTGCAACCGCTGGCGAACACTTTCAGCAGCAGCCAGTAGCTGACGGCTTCGGTCATGGGCGGCGGAGGCGGCGGCGCAGTCACCGGTGCGGGATGCCCGCCGCTCAGGAGAACACGCAGCACGCCGCCGGCGATGGTAATGAGAAGCGTCCCAACAAAAAGATAGGTGGGCACCGCGAAAACCAGCCCGGCCTCGCGCACGCCGCGGAGATTCAGGATGGTGATCGCGATCAGAATGCCCACGCACAGAGAAACCGTGTGCGGCAGTAGGGACGGAACGGCCGAGATCAAAGCGCCGACTCCCGCGGAAATGCCCACGGCGGCCGTGAGGATATAATCGGCGAGCAGCGCAGCCGCGGCAAACAGGCTCGCACGTGAGCCCAGGTTGAAGCGCGCTACCGTGTAGGAACCGCCGCCCGAGGGATAGGCGGCGATGGTCTGGCGATAGGAAAAGTACACGATCACCAGCAATGCGACAATGGCGGCGCTGATCGGAACGATATATCGGACGCCCAGGACGCCAGCCGGAATCAGAAGGCTGAGGGCCGCTTCCGGACCGTACGCAGCCGAGCTGAGCCCGTCCAGACCGAAGATCGGGATGCCCTGCGCGGCGCCGATCTGCTCGGCGCGTTCGTCACTGGTCTTGATGGGCTTACCGACTAAGAGGTCAAGGATGTTCATGAGCCGGTGAACCGATTGTCCATTCCGCTCACGAGCTATTTGGGCGCCTTCAACTCCGTGTACACCTGGCGGATGAACCGTTCCGAGGTGGTATTCGCGCTGGGAACCCGCGCGTCGAATTCCGCCGTCGGCTTGGCCGCGATCACTTCCTCTACGGTTTTGCCCTGCCGCACCAGCGGCGCGATCTTATCCCGGATCGCCAGAATCATGTCGCGGTGCGCGGTCAATCCCGCGCGGTCCACGATCTCGCCATGACCCGGGATAATCTTCGTCTTCGGCCCGGCCATCCCGATGGTGTTCCCCAACCCTTCCAGCATCCCTTTAAGCGAGCCCCCGTTGGCGAGGTCGATATTGGGATAGCCCAGGGAGCGGAAGAAATCGCCGGTCATGATGATGTCGTTGTTGGGAAAGCGCACCAGCGTATCGCCATCGGTGTGCGCGGCCGGAATCGGGATCGCTTCCACGTCTTCGCCGTTCATGTGAAAGGTCACCTGCCCGCGATAAGTCACCAGCGGCAGCGCCATCGCCGGCGCGGGCGTGCCGGGAGTCCCGTTCGCAGCCGGCGCGGGATGCGCCAGCCGGAAGCGCAATTCGTCGCGAGCCATGATCACCGCGCCGGCCTTCGCCAGCGCTTCATTGCCGCCGGTGTGGTCGCCGTGGACGTGCGTGTTGAGGAGGAACCGGATGGGCGCGTTGGAGATTTTGCGGACGGCCGCGACCACCTTATCGCCCATCTGAACAAAATTGGCGTCCACCATCAGAATGCCGTCCGGCCCGGACAGCACGCCCATGGTGCCGCCCACCGCGCCGGTGGGCCCTTGCGCCTCCAGCGTGGAGAAGTTGGCGCTGATTTTGGTGGTCTTGATTTCCACTTTGGTGTAATCGGTCCCCTGCGCGTAGGCGAAGTTCGCCAGCATGGTCAGGGAGACGGGTAGGATGATCGTGGTACGTTTCGCGAGCTTCATGCTGTGAATCATATCACCATCGCTGAAACCCGGCATCGATCTCCTACGCCGGAATCTTGAGCAAACGGGCCGCGGTCTCACCCAGGATCGCCCGCTTCTCGGCGTCGCTGAGGCCGGGCGTCTTGAGGACATGGTCCACGGTGGTCGTGCTCCACGGAAAAGGATAGTCGGTTCCGATCATAATCTGGCTCGCGCCGCATTCGGCGACCAGATGCCGCAGGCCCTCCGCGGTGAAAACCATCGAGTCGAAATAAAGCTGCCGCACATACTCCGACGGCTTCTTCTTCGCAGCCTTGCACCCGTCCGGGGATCTCACGCAACTGTAGTCCGAACGGCCGATGTAGGACGGCAGATAGCCGCCGGCGTGAGCGCCGCAGAGTTTCAGGCCTGGGAAACGATCCAACGTTCCGTCGAAGATCAGATGCGAAAGCGCGATCGTAGTCTCCAGTGGATTACCGATCGTGTTAGTCAAGAATCCGTTGCCCGCCAGCCGCTTGTTCATCTCCGGAATCCCCTGCGGATGCATGAAGACCAGGACGCCCAGTTCTTCCGCCTTCCTCCAGAACGGGTCGAACTTGGGCGCGGACAGCTCATCGCCGTTGACGTGCCCTCCGATCGCCGCGCCGCGCAGGTTGTACTTCTTCACGCCTTCTTCGAGCTGCTGGGCGGCCAGATCGGGAAACTGCAACGCCACCGAGGCGAAGGCCACGAACCGGTCCGGATACTTTGCGCACAGCCCGGCGAGCGCTTCGTTCTGAATCTTGATCGCCTGCGCGGCCGCGTCGCGCTCCGCCGCATACCAAGTTGGGTTGATGCTGAGGGCTTGCATATCGGTGCCCCAGTCGTCCATCGTCTGGAAACGCTTCGAGGTTTGGGCAAGCCCCATGACGGAGGCGTCGGTCGGCGCGGTCGTTACTCCCAACAACGCCGTGGCCTCCGGTACGACGACGTGGGCATGGATGTCGATGGTTCGGATGCGCCGGCCGCCAACGCTCACTTGGCGTCGCGGCCGCCCCGCCGGCGATTGCGCGGTCAATCGGTTTTCCAAGAGACTACAACTGGTAAAGACGACCCCCGCGGCTGCGGTGGCGTCCTTCAGGAATTGCCGGCGATTGTTCATAGACAGGCTCCCCGATGCAGTCTATCACGATCTCAAAACCCTACGAATATATTCGTTGACTTACGAATCAGTTCGTATCATAATCGTTTTGGAATGGCAAAACCTCCGAAACCGACCGAAGCCGAGCTGGCGATTCTGGGTGTGCTGTGGCAGCGCGGACCGAGCACTGTCCGCCAGGTCTTCGACGCCCTCAATGCGACCAAGAAAACCGGCTACACCACCGTGCTGAAGTTCATGCAGATCATGACGGAAAAGGGCCTGGTGAGCCGGGACGAAACGCCGTACGCGCATGTCTACCAAGCCCGGCTGCCGCAGGAGCAAACCCAGCGCACGCTGGTGACCGACCTGCTCGATCGCGCTTTCGAAGGCTCCATGAGCGGGCTGGTATTGCAGGCTCTGTCGGCGAGGAAGGCTTCTCCGGAGGAGTTATCGGAGATCCGGAAAATTCTTAAAGATTACGAGCGAGGTACGAAATGAGATTGGAAACCTTACTAACGCATCCGGCGGTGCAGGCGCTGGGGCGGGCGCTGCTTCACTTCTTGTGGCAAGGGTTGCTGCTGGCTTTGCTGTTGTGGATGGTAAAGAGCATCGCTCCTGCGTCGGCAGCGCGCGTCCGCTATGCGGCGGCGAGCCTGATCATGCTGGCGATGCCCGTCGTGCTGGTGGTGACGGTCGCGCAGGATCTCCGGCGGGAGCAGCCAGCCGTGAGCATTGTGCCTCTGATTTCATCGCACGCGCAAGCTCCGGAAACCTCCCGTGAAGCTTTGATCGCCGCGTTGCCCACGAGTAAGTCGAGTGCTGGGATTTCCGGATGGGTCGTGTGCGTCTGGATCGCCGGTGTTCTTCTGCTGTCGCTACGCGCCGCCGGTGGTTGGATGCGAGCGCAGCGGTTGAAGCGCCGCGTACTTCCCGCGAGCGGCGAGTTAGAAGAAATGATGACGCGGCTGAAACGCAGACTCAGCATTTCCGCTCCGGTGCGCGTCTATACGTCCGCGATTGTCCAGGTTCCCACCGTGATTGGCTGGCTGCGGCCCTACATTCTCTTGCCTGTGACCGCAATCACCGGCTTGAGCGAGTCGCAGTTACGAGCGATTCTGGCGCACGAACTCGCCCACATCCGGCGGCACGATTACCTGGTGAACCTGCTGCAAACGGCGATTGAAACGGTACTCTTCTATCATCCGGCGGTGTGGTGGGCCGGCAAGCAGATGCGGATCGAGCGGGAACATTGCTGCGATGACATCGCGGTGGCAGTCTGCGGAAATGCGATTGAATATGCGGAGGCATTGGCGGAGCTTGAGCAAATCCGCGGGCGCGTTCCGGAACCGGCGTTAGCCGCAACCGGCGGCGACCTGCTCGGGAGAATTCGCCGGCTCCTCGGCCAGCGGCCATCCGACGATCCCGCTTCGCGGTCGCTGGGGACCATCGCTGCCGCAGCGGCGTTGGTGCTTTTCATCGCCGGTGCGCCCGCGGTCGCGCAACAGCCCGCATTTGAGGTAGCCTCCATCAGACCCAACGTTAGCGGTGCCCCAAGCGCGCACTACCGGCTTCTCCCCGGCTTTAACGCGGAAAATGCGACTTTGAAAAATCTTCTCGCGATGGCTTACGATGTCGCAGATTTTCGGATTTCGGGAGGTCCAGGCTGGATCAACTCCGACCGCTACGACATCGAGGCGAAGACCCAGGGCAACCCCAGTTTGGACCAAAAGATGTCGATGCTGCAAACGCTCCTCCAAGACAGGTTCAACCTGGCGCTCCATCGTGAGACGAAAGAACTTCCGATCTATGCGCTGACTGTGCCAAAGGGCGGCCCCAAATTGCAGCCGTTGAGGGAAGGAAGTTGCATTATGCCCGATCCCAAGAACCCAACGCTCGCGCCAGGGAAGACACTGACGGATTACTGCGGCCTTGTTGTTTCGATGGGGAGAGGTCAGCTGGAATTGGCCAGCGCAAGCATGGCAGACCTGGCAAGATCCCTTTCTCGTCTGACCGGCCGCACCGTCGTCGACAAAACCGGGATCACAGGGGTGTTTCCCGTCCATTTGACATTTGTCCCCGACGACATCGCAGCGGACGGGCCTCCCGTCAACGGTTCCGGCCCGTCCATCTTTACCGCCGTTCAGGAACAACTCGGGCTGAAGCTCGAATCGACGAAGGGTCCCGTCGACGTTCTCGTCATCGATCATGTGGAGAAACACTCGGAGAATTAATCGATATGACATTCGAAACATTACTGACGCATCCGGCAGTGCAGGCCCTCGGGCGGGCCCTGCTTCACTTCTTGTGGCAGGGGTCGCTGCTCGCCTTATTGCTATGGATGGTGAAGACGATCGCGCCGGCATCGGCGGCGCGCGTCCGCTATGCGGCGTCGAGTCTGATCATGCTGATGATGCCTGCTGCGTTAATTGTCACTGTGGCGCAGGATTTCAGAAATGAGCCGGCCTTCGTGAACATTGCGCCCCTTGCGCCCGTGGTTGCTTCAACCGCGCCGATGCCGGCGGCAACGGCGGTGGAACTTAGCGTTGGAATCTGGGGCTGGGTCGTATGCCTCTGGATCGCCGGTGTGCTCATGCTGTCGCTGCGCGCGACAGGCGGCTGGATGCGGGCGCAGCGGTTGAAGCGCCGCGTACTCGCCCCGAGCGGCGAGCTGGAGAGCGCGATGACGCGGCTGAAACTCCGGCTTCGCATTTCCGCGCCGGTGCGCTTCTATACGTCCGCGATGGTCGAGGTTCCGACCGTAATCGGCTGGATTCGGCCCTATTTACTCTTGCCGGTGACAGCGATCACCGGACTGAGCGAGTCGCAGATCGAAGCCATCCTGGCGCATGAGCTCGCTCATGTCCGGCGACACGATTACCTGGTGAACCTGCTGCAAACGGCGATCGAAACAGTGCTGTTCTATCACCCGGCGGTGTGGTGGGTGGGCAAGCAGATGCGGATCGAGCGGGAACATTGCTGCGATGACGTCGCCGTCTCACTCTGCGGAAACGCGATCGAATATGCGGAGGCGCTGGCCGAACTGGAGCAGATCCGCGGGCGGATTCCGGAACCAGCGTTAGCCGCGACCGGGGGCGAACTGCTCGGGCGAATTCGCAGGCTCTTGGGACAGCAGCCGTCCGAGGATCGCGCCTCGAGGTCTCTCGGGACCATCGTCGCCGCGGCGTTGGTGGTGTTCATGGCCGGCGTGCCCGCGGTGCGTTCGCTGAACGCCGCGCCGCAGCAAAGCATCAGCGCGGAGAGCATCCAGATCCCTGATCCACCCAAAGTCGAGATCCCAAAACCACCCAGGCTTCAGGCGCAAGCGAGACCACCGATACCCGCTCCCGCCGCGAACCCCGCGCACGCCGACACGGTCGATCTCCTGATCAAGCTGTTCGATAGTGAGAAGGACATGGAGATGAAGATGTCGATCATGGCATATCTGGCCCGTTCCATGGACCTACGCGCGTCGGAGAAGCTGCTGGCGATTCTCCAATCCGATAGTGATGTGGAAGTGCGGCTCTCGGCGTTGGCCTGGATCGCACGGAAGGCGGATTCCTTCGAGACACTCGTCTCCTTATTCGATCGGGAAAAGAACCTTGAGGTGAAGTTGTCGATGATCGGTTGGATCGCACATTCGAGCGACCCCAGGGCATCGGATATACTATTGTCCGTCGTGCAGTCGGACGCGGATGTGGAAGTCCGCCGCTCAGCGCTCGCGTTCCTGGCCGGGAGGTAATGATGCGCAAACTATTTTTCGTGCTGTTGCCGGTCATCGCCGGGATTGCGGTTGCGGCTCCTCAGGAAACAGCGTCGTTCGAAGTAGCATCCATCAAACCCAATGTCAGCGGTGCAGGGAACAGACTTATCCGCCCTACGCCGGGAAGATTGAGGGTCTTCAACATGAGCCTGAAAGACCTCGTGACGTTTGCGTATCAAGTCTGGGATTTCCAGGTGTCTGGAGGTCCGGGCTGGATCAATTCCGACCACTACGACATCGAGGCCAAGGCGGAGGGCAACCCCAGCCAGGACCAAATGAAGCTGATGCTGCAAGCGCTGCTTCAGGACAGGTTCAAGCTGGCGCTTCATCACGACACCAAGGAGCTGCCGATCTATGAGCTGACGGTGGCAAAGGGCGGCCTCAAAATACAGCCGCTGAAGCCCGGAGGCTGCATTCCGCTCGATCCCACCAACCCGAACCCCACGCCGGGCAAAAAACCATTCGATTTCTGCGGAGCTATGGGGATGGGGAGAGGCGGGTTCGACGCAGCTAACGCAAGCATGGCGGACATGGCAAGGATGTTTTCCATCCCGCTCGGCCGAACGGTCGTCGACAAGACCGGGATCGCAGGAGAGTTTCCGGTCCATCTGACGTTTGCCCCCGATGAGGTCGCCGGAGTTCCGGCCGCGCCTGACGCTGGCCCCTCCCTCTTTACGGCGGTACAGGAACAGCTCGGGCTGAAGCTCGAATCGGGCAAGGGTCCGGTCGAGGTTCTGGTCATTGACCGCGTGGAGAAGCCCTCGGAGAATTAATCATGACGATGCGCACACTGCTGGTCGGGCTATTGGTGGGCGGGGCCGGGAGTGCGGCGGCTCAGTCGGCACCCTCCTTCGAGGTGGCTTCGATCAAGCCGCATCCGGAACCGATTACGTTTTCCGCGGACGCCATGGCTCGCGGCTCGAGGGTGACGGCGACTGCCAGCACTCTGCTCGACCTGATCACGGACGCTTACGGCGTGAGATACGATCAAATCTCCGGAGGGCCTGGCTGGATCAAGTCCGATCACTACGACCTCGCCGCCAAGGCCGAGGGCGAGGGCCCGATCACAAAGGACCAGTTGCGGCAGATGCTCCAGAGCCTACTGGCCGATCGCTTTCAACTCAAGATCCATCGCGAGACGAGAGAGACGCCGGTGTATGATCTTGTTGTCGCAAAGAATGGCCCGAAGCTGAAGCAGGTTTCTCCCGACGCGGACGGGCGCATGGGAGGAGTGATCGCGAACAGTTCGGGCATGCACTTGACGCAGTCGAAAGGGACCATGGAACAGTTGGCTCACTGGCTTTCCGGCAACGGGGCAGGCCGACCCGTCTTCGATAAGACCGGGCTCACCGGATTCTATGCGTACACGCTGGACTGGGTTCGCGCGGATCGAATCCCCGATTCCGATTCGAACGTTCCTTCTATCTTCAATGCGGTTCAGGAACAACTGGGGCTAAAGCTGGAGTCGGCGAAGGGTCCGATCAAGGTGATCATCGTCGATCGGGCGGAGAAGCCATCGGAGAATTGACCGCTCCCTTTGGTCACGGCTCGGTACTGAACGGCGACGCTACCCCTTCAAGAAGGCTTGCAACTCCGCCAGCGTTTCCTTGGGGGCGCTTTCCTGGAGGGTGTGGCCGCCGGGCAAACCTTTTCCCGTGACGTTGACGCCTTCGTCTTTCCAGACGGCGAGATTGTCGTAGACTTGATTCACGCGGTTCGTCGCGGACCACAGGGTCAACAACGGGCACCGGATTTTCTTTCCAGCCTGAATATCCACTTCGTCGATCTTCAGGTTGACGGATGCCGAAGCGCGGTAGTCCTCGCACATGGCGTGCTCCATCTTGATATCGGTTCTATGACGCAGAGACTCTTTCTGCGCGTCGTTTCTGGCGTTGGCCAACTGCGCGTCGGCCGCCATCTTCAGCTCGTTCTCGGGACCCGGCGCGGCGCGAAGATAGTTGAACCAATGGAAGTAGGCCCGGACGAAATCGATGTTGACGTGGCTGTAGAGGTAATGCGCCGGGATGATGTCCAGCACCGCGAGTTTCAGCACCTTGTCCGGATGATCGATGGCCATGCGGCGACCGACTCGGCCTCCGCGATCGTGACCGACCATGCGGAACTGGTTGTAGCCCAGGTGCTGCATGACCTCGACTCCGTCGAGCGCCATGGGGCGCTTGGATTGGCTGGAGTGATCCGGTTTGTCCTCGGGCTTGCTGGAATCCCCATAGCCGCGCAGATCGCAGATGACCAGCGTGTAGTCCTTGGCAAGATCCGGAGCGATCGTACGCCATGTGATCACGGAATCCGGCGCGCCATGGAACATCAGCACCGGCGGACCGGAGCCGCCGATCACGGCATTGATCTCCGCGCCGGAGGTCTTGATCCGCTCATTGCGGAAGTTGGAAGGGAAGAACTTCATGCACGGCGAGGGCGTGCCTGAAGAGGGCGACCAGGCAGCGTCTTTGCTCTCGTTTGTTTGGGCTCGCGCATTCGTTTGTAAAAACGCCGCTGCTCCCGCGACCACCGCAGTTTTGGTCAACAACTCACGCCGAGTTTCGTTTTTCTCCGGCATATCGTCTCCTTACAGAGTTTCCAATTTCAATGGCCCGGTGCTGTCGCCCAGCTTTTCGATCGGCACTCCGGCGCGGTCGAGAATCGTCACCAGCAGATTCGCCATGGGCGTGTTCATCGTATAGTCGTAGTGATAACCGGTCTGGAACTTGCCGCCCAACTTGCCGGCGAGAAGGATGGGCAGATCGGAATGGCGGTGCAGATTGCCGTTGCCCATGCCGCTGCCGTACATGATCAGGCTGTGATCCAGCAGCGAGCCGTCGCCATCCGGCGTGGCCGCCATCTTTTCGAGCAAATACGCCAGCATCTGCACGTGATACGTGTCGATGCGCGCCTTCTGCGACATCAGCTCCTTATCGTCGCGGTGATGCGAGATCAAGTGATGCTGGCCGGGAATGCCGATCATCGGGTACGTGCGCCCGCTCAGCTCGCGCGCGATGATCATGCTGGCGACGCGGGTCAGATCCGCGCGGTACGCCATGATTTGCAGATCGAACATCAGCTTGGTATGCGCTTCGAAACTGTCGGGGATGCCGATGGGACGGTCGGGCAGCTCAAAGCCTTGCGTCGCGCCCTGCTTTTCGGCGGTCTGAATCCGCTGCTCGATGTCGCGAACCGAGTCGAGATACTCATTGAGCTTGCCCCGGTCGCTGTTGCCCAGAGTGCCTGCCAAGCTCTGGGTTTCCTGCATCACCGAATCGAGGATGCTGCCTTCCTTCTGCGCGTGGGCCAGCCGCTGCGCGCTGGTGCCGCCGTCGCCAAAGAGCCGCTCAAACACCACGCGAGGATGGTTCTGGGTCATGTTGGGCGTGGTTTCATTGCGCCACGAAATGGTGTTGACGTAGAAGCAATCGCCCGAATCGCAGGAACCTTGCGAAGCCGTATCGACGGTCAGCTCCAGCGAAGGCACCGGCGAATTCTTGCCGAGCGTGTGCGCCGCGATCTGGTCCGCCGTGGTGGCGAGCTTCACCTCGACGCCGGGCCGGGTGCGGTCATAGGCGTGGACGCCGGTCAGCCAGGCCGCCGCGGCGCGAGTGTGGTCGCCGCTGCCATCGCCCTTGGTGTCGGCTTCCAGATGCGACAGGCCGGTGAGGATGTTGAACTGGCCCTGCATCTTTTCGAGCGGCTTCAAGTTGGGCGTCAATTCGAAATCCTTGCCGATCTTGGTGGGCTTCCACTGGTCGAAGATCACGCCGTGCGAAACGTAAACCCAACCCAGGCGAGGCGTCGGCGCCGTTTGCGCGGTCAGCGCCGGAATCATCGAATCCAGCACCGGCAGCGCGACGGCAGCGCCCAGGCCTTTCAACATGGTTCTACGCGCGAGGGACTTCTTAGTAATGAACGTCATGGTTTCTTCACCTCCGCCTTCGTATCAAGTTTACCCGCTCTCATCTGGAACGGGGTGCTCTGGACCACGCCCAGCACCAGCGACGCGAACGTATCGTTGTTCGCGGCCGCTTCATGGACAATCTTTCGCACGGCCGGTTGGTCGTAATATTGCACGTTGCGGCCGATGCCATACATCAACAGTTTTTCGGCCACCGCGCCGACGAATCTATCCGGATCGCGCAGGATCAGTTGCTTCACGCCCGCGATGCCATTGACGACGGCGCCGTCCGCGAGGGTGCTGGAAACATCGATAGGCTTGCCGAGGTCGGTATCGCGCCACTGGCCGATGGCGTCGAAATTCTCCATCGCGAATCCGATCGGGTCCATGCGGGCGTGGCAATTGGCGCACGCGGGGTTGGCGCGGTGCTGGACCATGGCGTCGCGCAGAGACGGGGGCTCGCCGCCCTTTTCGCCTTCGGTATTGAGCGATGGGACATTCGGCGGAGGCGGAGGAGGCGGTGACGCCAGCAGGTTCTCCAAAACGTATTTCCCGCGCAACACCGGCGAGGTCCGCGTGGAATACGACGTCAGGGTCAGGATGCTGCCCTGCCCCAGCAGCCCGGCTCGCGGGCTGTCCTTGGGAAGATCGACGCGCCGGAATTCGCTACCTGTGACGTTGGGGATGCCGTAGTGCTTGCCGAGCCTTTCGTTGACGAAGGTATAGTTCGCCGTCAGCAGATCCAGCACGCTCTTGTGTTGATCGAGCAGGATGCTGTTGAGGAACAGCTCGGTTTCCCTCTCGAAAGATTCGCGCAGACCTTCATCGAAGCCCCAGAACAGGAATAAATCGGGTTTCTTGACTTCCACGTCGCGAAGGTACAGCCACTGCGCGGCGAAGTTGGTGACCAACGATTCCGAGCGCGAATCCGCGAGCATGCGGCGAACCTGTTGCGCCAGAACCTCCGGCTGCCTGAGCTTGCCAGGGGCCGCCGCGTTCAATAACTCGTCGTCCGGAATGCTGCTCCAGATGAAGAAGGAGATGCGCGAGGCCAACTCGATATCGCTCACAGGATGGGCCGCGCCCGGAGCCGGGCTTGTTCCAGTCGCCGGAGCGGGGTCGCGCTCAATGCGATATAGAAATTGAGGGCTCACCAGCAAACGTTCGATCGCGGTCTGGATGCCCAGATCGAAATCGCGCTCCTTGCGTCCTTTCTCATAGAACGGAAGCAGCGCGGCAACATCTTGATCGGTCACGGGACGCCGGTACGCCCGGCGCATCAATGTGGATAGGATCTGTTTGGCGCAGGGCGGCTCGGCCGCCTCATTCTGCGGACGGCAGGTGAAGATGCGCTCGCGACTGGGCGTATCGCCAGGGCCTTTGCCGTTGTAGGGACCGCGAATGGTGACCGCGGCGATGGCCGGCTGAGTTCCGCGGCTGCGCTGGCGGGGCCGCAGAGTGCCTTCATCCAGAGCCTCGGTGATTTGCACGAAGGTCACGCCGATCAGGTGCGGACCGGCCTTCACGGGAATGCGGTACTGATTCGGTGTGCCGCCTCCGCGTCCACCACCACCTCGGCCGCCGCGCCCGCCCCCGCCACCGATGGGCACGAGTTGCGCGCGCGCGCCGTCAACGCTGATCTCGAGTTCGTGCGCCGTGCGCGCCGATCCGGCGAGCTCGACTTGAATATCGTAATCGGCATCCAGTGGGAAGTAGCTGTGGATGGCAATGCCGCCGCGCGTGCCGAAAGGCAACTCTTCCACGCGTGAATCCTGAGGCTCTTCAAGAGGAAGCTGGTGAATGTTCACCATCACCGGAATCTGCGGATCGCCCACGGCCAGGCGGCTGATCTTGCTGGCGGCGTCGAGGTACCGCTCCATGGTGGCCGGAGAGACGTACAGCAAGTCGGCGATGTTGTCGAAGCCGCTGGCGGAGTTGTCCGCGGGCAGCAGCAGCGTGAAATCCATCTCCTTGGGCAGATTGTCGAGGGCCAGCAGGTCGCGGATGGCGTTGCGATATTCGGTGCGGGTCAGGCGATGCAGGTTGGGCAGCTCGCCGGGATTCGGATGGGTTGATGCCGCCCTGTCGAGCGCTGTTTCCAAGTACGCCCGGAACTGCTGGTAGGTGGCGTCGTCCGGGCGCGGGTTGCCGACGGGCGGCATGGACTTGGCGCGAAGCTGGCGCACCACTCGTTCCCACAACTCGGCGTGATCGCCAGGTTGATCTTCAAGTCGCGCCAGATCGGCGGGATCGAGAACGACGCCGGCAGTCTTGACCTGAGCGTTGTGGCAATCGGAACAATAATCGTCGATCGCGTTTTCGGCGGTCTGGCGAGACGCAGGGGCTTGCGTTCGCCCGAGGCCCGCGGCCAGGAAGAGCACCGCTACGCCCGCGGCCAACGATATGATTCCTCGACGCTTAAGCCCCATTGCTAAGCTAGTATGATATGTTGTATGCAGTAATGCAAGCGGCTTTAAACCTAGAGCTGCGGAGGCTTTAAGCATGACCGTTCATAAGTGGTTCGCAATGGCGCTGGTGGCAGCAGCAGGCATGTGCCTCGCCGCGCCCGCTCCGACGCCCGAAGCCCAACTGGCCGACGCAGTCAAGAAGGCCGATGTCTTCGCCGTCAAGGCACTCCTGGCCAAGAAGGCCGACGTGAATGTCGCGGCGGCCGACAGCTCCACGCCGCTGGATTGGGCCGTGGACGCGAATAATCTGGAGATTGCGAATCTGCTGCTGGGCGCGGGCGCGAACGTGAACGGCGCGACGCGCTACAAGATCACTCCGCTGGCGCTGGCTTGCGAAAACGGAAACGCGGCCATGATCGAGCGCCTGTTGCAGGCGGGCGCCGACGCGAACGCCACGTCCGAGCAAGGCGAGACGGCGCTGATGACCGCCTCGCGCAACGGCAACGTGGACGCGATCAAGACGCTGCTGACGCACGCCGCGAAGGTAAACGTGACCGAGCCGTATAAGGGTCAAACGGCGCTGATGTGGGCGGCGGGCCAAGGCAATGCTGGCGCCGAAGCGCTGTTAATCGAATTTGGTTCGGACGTGCATGCGAAATCCAAAGCCGGTTACACGCCGCTGCTGTTCGCCGTGCTGAACAACCAGATCGACGCGGCCAAGACACTGCTGGACCACGGCGCCAAATTCGAGGACGCGGCTCCGGACGGCACCACGGCTTTGAACGTGGCGATGGTGAACGCATACTACGACCTCGCCTCGGTGCTTCTGGATTACAAGGCGAATCCGAACGCCGACGATCCGCGCGGCTCGGCGCTGCATACGGTGATCTGGCTGAGGAAGCCGGGCACTTCGTGGGAAGCGGCGGCGCTGGCATCGGATCCGGAACCTGTCCCGAGGCCCACCGGCAAGGTGAGCGCGATGCAGATCGCGGAGAAGCTGCTCCAGAAGGGCGCGAATCCCAACGTTCGGATTACGTGGGAGGAAATGCCGATGACCAAGGGGCTCGGCACCACCAGGAATCCGCCGAACATCAATCTGGGCCGGCACTATTTGAGCTTTGTCGGCGCGACGCCGTTCTACTCCGCGGCGCGCAACGGCGATGCTCCCATGATGCGGTTGCTGGTGAAGTACGGCGCGGACCCGAAAATCCCCACCGAGGTCGGCGTCACGCCGCTGATGGCCGCCGCGTGCCTGGATTATTACGAGGGCGAAACGCCCGGCCCGCTCACGGGAGTTTCCGAAGTGGAGCGCCTCGACGCGGTGAAACTAGCCTACGATCTGGGCAACGACATCAACGCGCGGACCCACCTGGGAGATTTCCCGATGATCGGCAGTCCGGAATACACTCTGCTCGATTACCCGTTGAACATGGACGATCTGCTGGAGCTGGGCGTGGGCGATCCGCGCTGGGACGGCATGACGGCGCTGCATGGCGCGGTGATCAGCAACCAGCCGTCGATCCTCCAGTTCATGATCGACCACGGAGCCAAACTCGACGCCAGGAATCGGTTGGGGTGGACGCCGCTGATGATGACCAAGGGCATCTTCATGGCGAACTCCAAGAAGGAATTTCCGATTGAAGCGGAAATGCTCAAGAAGGCCATGGCTCAACAGGGTTTGCTGGCGGAAAATGGGGGAGCACGTTAATGAAAATCGCAACAGGATTGCTAGCGGGAATTGCGGCGCTCGCAGCGCTTTCGGCGAACGCCGCGCCCGCAACTTTTAACAAGGACGTTCTACCGATTCTCCAGAAGCATTGTCAGGAGTGCCACCGTCCCGGCGAGATGGCTCCGATGTCGCTACTGGGCTACACCGAGGCAAGGCCATGGGCCAAGGCGATCAAGGCCGCGGTGGTCACCGAAAAAATGCCGCCATGGTTCGCCGAAGTCGGTCACTTCGCGAATGACCGGACGTTGAGCAAGGCTGAGATCGACACGCTGTCCTCCTGGGCGGATAATGGAGCGCCGGAAGGCGACAAGAAGGACGCGCCGGCTCCGCTCGCATTTCACGATGGGTGGAACATCCAGCCCGACATGATCATCGAAATGCCGAAGGAGTTCAACGTCGCGGCCACTGGCACCATCAATTACCAGAACATCCTGGTGACGGCGCATTTCGACGAGGACAAGTGGGTGGTGGCGGCGGAGATGCGTGCCGGCAATCCGAAAGTAGTGCACCATATGCGGGCCATCGTGCGGCCGCCGGGAGCGACGTGGATGTCGAAAGCCGTTCCGGGCGAGGCTTACGAGGAAGGCTCGGAAGGGATGGGCGGCGCGAAAGAGGGAACGGATCTGCTGGGCAAATACAATCCGGGATTGGGCGCGCAGAGGTTTGACGTGGACGGCTCGGCCAAGTTCATTCCGAAGGGTTCGGATATCGTGTTCAATATCCATTACACCGCGGTGGGCACGCCGCAGACCGACCGGTCCAAAGTCGGGCTGGTGTTCGCGAAGAATCCTCCGCTGAAGCGCTACTGGATGTCGCCGGGGACGCCAGCGGCGTTCAATCTCGCCATTCCGGCCGGCGACAGCAATGCCGAAGTGGTCAGCGAAGTCACCGTCGGGGTAGACAACGCCAAGCTGGTCTACATCCAGCCGCACATGCACCTGCGCGGGAAAGATTACGAGCTTCGTCTGATTTATCCCACCGGCGAGACCCAGACCGTGTTCAAAGGGAAATGGAATTTCGACTGGCAGATCGGCTACCAGCTCGAAAAGCCGCTGCCGTTGCCGAAGGGCACGCGCATGGTGGCGATCGCGCATTACGACAACTCGGCCAACAATAAGTACAATCCGGACCCGGCGAAGGACATCCGCTGGGGCGATCAGAATTGGGACGAGATGCAGTCCGGTTTCATCGGCCTGGTGCTCGAACGTCAACACCAACGTCAACAAGATATTCAAGGCGTCGGGGCCGAGCCTGCTGCCTCGCGGTACGTTCGGGCCGAGTTTGGCGACGCTCACGAAGTAAATCATATCCCCATCGTCCGAATTCAAGGTCAAACACGATCTGGCGAACCGCCGATTCGGTAACTTGATCGCGATTAGGCCAATTGAGAAAGCGGGGGAAGCCATGCAACGCTCCAGCGTTCGAGGTTAGGATCAACGGTGGCGCTTCACACGCCCCGTTGCGCCCGCACATCATAGCGGAGGTTACAGCAATGTCAATAACATTGATTCACCATGAGGATGCCCGATGCGTGCTTGATGCTTCAAAGGCTCAGCTTGGTAACGGCAGATCACTCCATCGGGGAAAGATGCCGAAATAAGGCTTCTGGTTGACGTTACCGCGCAACATAACCGGAACAGTATTTGGGGCATTCCGATAGAGCACCACCATTGTCGCCAGCCCCTTGTATCCCAGACCAAACTTGTCGATCTTCTTACAAACGTCTCTGAGACGCTCGCGCTGCGTTTCGTCGAACACGCTGCTCTCGGGCTGTAGGGGCCGTTCGGACTTCACATGCTTGTGCCCAGCGAATGCCTGAATGCCGCGCTCATCGAGCTTTTCAAACGCCTCTTCACAGATACTGGGAGCCAGCATGAATTCCGCAAACGTGCCGACGAAATTGTTGGCGATAAAGTCACGCTCGGTGCAGAATTGATTTCCACTCCCAACGAAATCATCTACATAGATCAAGGCGCCTTCACCCAGCTCGTTCATTACCTTGACCAAATTTAATGTATCCCGCCCATCAATCATCTTGCATCCCAGCTTTTCCAGAAAGCCAGTGTCACGGAGCAGGTTCAGCATCACCGGGCTACTGCTTCCGGCCTCATGAACGGATACATAGATTAGGTTTTTCGTTGGCAGTCCCGCTACTCGCAACCGCTCCATCAAGTCCGCGTTCTGCCTTAGTAGAACCTCTCGCGTCGTTTCTTCCGACAGATAGATTACATTGTCGAGTAACTGTTGAGCCAGCGCACGGTCTTTCTTCTCGAACTGCTTCACCCACCGACTCACGGACAATGCCGTCAGCGGTTGAGGCTTATAGTCGCGGAAGCGCACCGCTGCCCTAATGCTGTGGATCAGCCCCCGCATTGTCAATCTTGTTGCGCCTCGGGATCATCACCCCCTTCGAGGGCATGTTCAAGGCTTTCGCAATATGCCTGCACCTCCTTAAGTGCCCTTCGAAGATTTCTGCGCTCGTCTTCGTTCGTCGTATACGTAAGTTTGAACTTCTGAAGTTGCGACAAAAATCCTTCGCAGGCAGCAAGCGCGTTTTGCGTTCTTCTTTTCTCTACAACAAATTCATCGAACGCCTCACGCGTTTCCAGCTTGGGATTAAGAAAGAACTCTTCGATTCGCCGCAGCACCTTCGCCCTCGTCGGTGCATCATCCTCCGAAAGCTCATAGCCCTCCATAATGCGGCGGAAATGAATGACACTCTTGATTTTCCTATCGCGGTACTTGTCCACAAGCTTTTCGGTGGATTTGTCGCGCCCGAGCTTTTTCAGTTGCTCACTTGTTGCCATGGCGAGGTCAATAACCGGAAGTGCCTCGATCCAGAAATTCGGGGGGATGCGGGTCTTCGGGTTAGGATCGAGGGATAGCTCTTGAAACTTCTCGGGGAATTTCAACAGTTTCTTGCAGCGCTCGATCTGAGCATCGCTTAGGCCCGTAAATCTTGCCAGCGCCTTATTATCTGTTGTGCCCAGATCCTCCATTACAATCTTCAGGCTTAGGGCTGTCGGCATTAGCTCCCAGCCCTCCCGGTAATTGTGGATGGAGAACATATACAGCAACCCAGCGATTTTCGTAGGTGGCTCTACAACGTTGGCTGGCAGGGTGAGCGCCACACCTCCCTTGCCGCCGCGCCCCTCTTTCTCAAGCTCCAGAACGCAGCGGTATCGACGCTCGCCGTCAAGAATAGAGAATTTCGCCTGCCCCTTTGCCTGATATACGGTGATCGGCACCAGTACGCCGTGCTCGCCAATATTCTTCTTCAATTCCAAGAGCTGCTCAGGATCGAACAGATGGCGGGGGTTGTTGTTACTCGGAATAACTTCCCGGATTGTGAGGTGCCGTAAGTGACCAGTAGGAACGATTTGCGGCACGGCAGGTTGTGTCGGCTTTAGGGTGGGCATTGGCCTTCAGATATTCGAGATGAGCAATTCTTTGGTCAGAGCGCGATGCGCCGCGAAACCGGCTATATGGCGCCGGACTGAAACCGTCTCACACGAAAAGTTCTTTCGCAGAACATCAGCCTCATCCGATTCAGCATAGCTGACGACAAAATTTATGCGGGCTGCGTTGAGCCGCACCATCCATGATCGAAGCCTGCTAATGTCCTCATGCGAGAAGGTGCTGGGGTCGTATTGTCTGAACACTCGCCGCGCCCGCACAGCGAAAGGAGGGTCCATGTAAACCAAATCCCCGCGCTCCGCTTCCTTCAGAACTGTTTCGAAATCTCCGTTGACGAATCGCGCTCGCCGAAGGCGACTACTGCACTTTTCAAAAACTTCATCCTCGGGGAGCAGCCCGCAGCGCACCCCGCTGTATGGAACATTAAATTGGCCCGCCAAATTCGTCCGGTAGATGCCGTTGAAGCAAAATCTGTTCAGGTAGATGAACCGCGCAGCGCGCGCGGGCGCCGTCATCGTCGAAGTGTCCGTCGCACGGAGACGAAGATACTCATCCTTGTCCTCGGGAGTCAGGTTCTTAAGTTCCCTCAGAACCGCGGCGATCCGATATTTGATCTCGATGTATGTCGCGATCAGCTCTGGGTTCAGATCGCCGAGAATGGCTCTTGGGGGCTTGATGGCAAAAAACAGGCACGCTGAACCGGCAAAAGGCTCAATGTATCGCCTGTGCTTCTTTGTCCAGTAGGTTTGCAGCGTCGGGAGAAGCCGACGCTTGCTCCCGGCCCATCGTAAGAAGGGCGCGCAGTCCTGCGTCGGTACTTCGCTAGCGGCGTGAGGCATTTGGAACTAATTCATCATAACGTGGATCGCGGTTAGCGGTAGAAGATCTAGAAATCCCACAGCGAACCCAAGGCGAATATAGCAGCCTGCCCTTGTGGGTTGCAGTGATTTAGGGTTAGGGCTCCCGGTGGCGGAAACCGCAGAGTGGCGCAATGTGCCGGCAAACGGGGCATTTAAGCCAGCAACCTGAAATCCGTAGCTTACAGAGGGCATTGGCCTTAGGGAGGATTAAGGGCCTCAGATCCGTGCGACGTGCGCGGAAGTAATCTGCGGGATGGTGGGGGTGCCGCATTGCTGCATGGTGCGCTGAAGCTCGCCGCGCAGAATTTCGAGCACCCGCTCGACGCCTTCCTGCCCGAACGCGGTTAGGCCCCAAACGTAGGGGCGGCCGATCCCCACGGCTCGCGCGCCCAGCGCCAGGGCCTTGTACGCATCGGTGCCGCGGCGGATGCCGCCGTCCAGCAATACTGGAATCTGGCTGCCCGCGGCGTCCACCACCTCGGGAAGGCTCTCGATGGTCGGGCGCAGATCCTCGGTCGCCCGGCCGCCGTGGTTGGAGACGATGATGCCGTCAACGCCGTGCTCGCGGGCGAGCCTGGCGTCTTCGCGGGTCTCGATGCCCTTCAGCAGCAGCTTCATTTTCGTCAGCTTTTTCAGACGATCGACGTGCTCCCATGTAGCCGACGAAGGATTGATGGCGGTGCTGCTGAGGCCGTTGAACATGGGCGCGCGTCCGGGGGCCCGGATAATCGCTCCGGTAGGACCGCTCACGTGACAGCTCAAGCAGTCTCGCGTGTCGGTGCGCGCGAGGCGTGTCGCAGTCTCGGTGTTGCGGCCGCCCAGAGTATCGACGGTCCACGCCATGGCGGGGCAGCCCGCGGCCTCGACTCGATGCACCAGTTTCTCGGCGTCTTCCCATTTCTGCGGCATGTAGATCTGATACCACGGCGGCCGTCCGAGCGCTTGCGCGACGTCTTCCAGAGACGCCGAGGTCTGGGTCGACAGGATTTGCAAAGCCTTCGCGGAGCGGGCGGCGCGCGCCGTTGCCACCTCGCCGTCGGGATTGAACATTTTCTGGCCGCCAAGAGGGCAGAGAAAAATCGGGCTCTCCCACTCGGTTCCGAATAAGTTGATGCGCAGATCGGGTTTGGAGACGTCAACCAGGCGGCGCGGACGCAGTTGGATGCGCTTGTACCCGGCCATGTTGGCATCGCGAGTTGCGTTGTCGTCGACGCCGCTGGCCATGTAGCCCCAGTGCGCGGGCGGCAGCGCGCGATGCGCCAGCTCTTCAAAATCCATCACGGCGAGAGCGTCCTTGGCGGAGGCCAATTTGGGCGAGGAATCCTGCGCGGCCAACAGCGGGCTCGCGGCGAGAAAGCGGAGGAATTGACGTCGTGAGTTCATGGGGCAAAAGCCAGCAGCACGTTGCCGGTGATGGAGCCGAAGTGATCGTAACCGGAATTGACCAACACCATGCCGTTCACGACAACAGGTCCGCTGCCGTTCAGCGCTCCGCCGTTGGCCTGGATTCCGTTCACGGTGGGGAATTTGCGGAGCGTGTTGAAATCCCAGATCACCTTCCCGTCTTCGGCGGTGTAGGCGCGGATATGGCCGTCGAGGGCTCCGGAAAAAATCACTCCGGGAATGGCGGTGGCCGCCGCTAATTGCGACGGGCTGCAACCGGGAATACCGGCGCAGTCGCGGGCGGGCGCGGCTTGCCATGCCATCGACCCGTCGGTCACGCGAAGCGCCGCGAGCCCTCCGCCATCGTTCGGGTCCATGACGCGCTGGGCGACTCCGTCGGCGTTGGGGATGCGGCGAAGCTCGCCGTCGGCAATGGGAGCGTAGACGTTTTGGCCGTCGCTGGCCATCCCCCACTGCACGCCGCCATGGGAGCTCCCCTTGGCGACGCGCGTCTGCCAGACCAGCTCGCCTTTACGATCCGGATCGAGCGCGAAGACCACGCCGGATTTCTGGCCCGCCACGATCAGATCCCGGCCGTCGCCGGCGCTGACCAGCATGGCAGAGGAGCCGAAATCGAAGTCGGGACCCTTCACGTCCATACAGCCGTTGCAGCCGCTGAAAATGTCTCGCGGCGTCACCTGGCGCGACCAAACCACGCGGCCGGTGGCGAGGTCCATCGCCAGCACGGAGTCGCTCATGCTGGTGGAGGGCTCGGAATAGTTGTTGCCCGTCGTTACGTAGATCACGCCGCGCTTCGCATCGACGGTGGGCGCGGACCACACGCCGACTCCGGAGGGACCCAGTGTCGTTCCATTGTTTTTTGGGCCGCTTGGCTTCGGGGTTTCGGGCACAGTGTAGGTTTTCCAAACCTGGCTGCCGTCGCGAACTCGAAGAGCGACGACGCTGCCTCGGAAAGAGCAGCATCGATAATCGGGCTGGGTGGCGAAATTTTCTTCCCAGCTCGAAACAGGGATGAACACTATCCCTCGATCGACTCCCAGGTCTTCGTGGATCGCCGGCGAGCCGGTAACGCGAGCCGCGGGGTGGTCGTCAACTTTCTTCTTCCACAGAAGCTTGCCGGTCTCGGCCTCGACGGCGTAAAACCAAGCGGACTGATCGCCGAACAGGACGGCATGACGTCCGGTCAACGGAGCCACGATGATCGCCGTGCGAATCGGACCGCCGGCTTGAAACGTCCACTCAATACAGCCCGTCGCGGCGAGTAGCGCATAGACGATTCCAGCCGAGCTGCCGACGAAGACATGGCCATCGAGAACGGCGGGCTGCGAAAACGAGGTCAGGTCGCCGTCGAATCCGAAAGCCCACTTGAGTTTGAGATTACGGACCTGTTCGATGGTCAAGCCGGCCGCCTCGCCGGGTTGATATCGAGTATTGCCGGGGCTGGGGCTCCATCCGTTCCAAGCCGACCTTGAAGAGCCAAGGCTGGCGGCGGAGGAGCCCGCGATGGCGACCTTGCGGTCGCGGCAGATGGCTTCAGCCCGAAGACTCGATGCCGAGCTGCCGCCCAAATAAGCAGCGACCGCTTCGCGCTCCTCTTTGGCGAGAGGCGCCACGGCGCTCATCACGCCGGATTCGAGCGCGTGAAAAATCCGGGCGGAGGGCATCTTCTTGAACGTCTCGCGATCGTGACAAGAGGCGCAACGCGAGTTGTAGACGGCCTCGCCGGAGACGGCGGCGCCGACGATCGGCGCGGCAGCGAGCAGCAGACCGGCGAAAAGACATGAACGGGTTGCCATCTTCGCGAACCTCCGCTGTGACGGAGTCTATCACGAGATGGACGGTCCCAGTTCTCCTTCGAGGCGCTGTTGCGGCTGCTATCCCGCTGTCCGAGCTATTGGCTGCGTTCGGGCGATTGGCGATTCAGGGCCCTTTCGAACTTCTGTGCGGCGGCCGGAGTTTTGAAGTCGCCGGTAAGAATTTCACGATTGGTAGCATCGCGGCCATAAAGTTCATGGTTGGTGGACCCATCCGGACGAAGGGTCGCGCCTTGCAGCGAGATGCCCGCAAACAGCCCGTGCGTACGGGAATACGATAACATCTCAGCATTCAACAGGATGTCCGTTTTTGCGGTCACATCGCGGCCAACCGGGCCGGCTGCCCCGGTGGCATCCGCGCCGATCGTGAACTTATCGGACAAGAGGTGCTTCATTCCGCCATCGTTCATCACCAGTAAAATGACATCGGTTTCCGTAGCGCCAATCTGAAACCCGATGCTTCCGCCTTCCACCCGCATCGCGGCCGGAGCGCTCCAGCCCACACCACCAGGCCGGCGGCATACCGCGAATCCGCGGCCATAATCCGCGCCCAGTATGAATCCGGCTTTTTTCATGCCCGGCACGACCACGACGCATTTGGCCTTGTTGAGCAGATCCTGGGGGACGCCTTTGTCGGATGCCCTCATCATGTCGGTCAGCGTTTCAGCGGAAGCGTCCAGCCGATCGTCGACCTTGATGGCTCTGTCCGCTGCGAAAGCGGCGCTGCTCATGGAACCGGCAATTGCCAAAACCCAGACACTGTGCTTTAAATTCATTCTCATAACAGTTCTTCCTTCGCCTTTCTTTTTTGCAGCCAGGACTCCGTGCTGTCCTGGCCAGATCACTCACTTATACAGAGCAAGTTAAGGGCCGTTCCAGGGAGCATTGGCCCTGTAGCGGAGGATGGTTGATCCGGCGAATATCACCAATAGCAGTGTGCAAGAATACCGCGGAGGTGCGTTAGACTACATGCAAAGATGGCCGCACCCCATCCGGACAGCAAGGCGAAGAATCGCGACATTCATGTTTCACCGGCCGTGCTGGACGCCGCGCGCAAGGACGGCGAAGAGCTGCTCCGGTCTTTGGGCACAACCTCGGCGGGCCTGACGCAAGCCCAGGCCGAAGAGCGGGCGGCCACGGCGGGTCCGAATGAGGTCGCGCAGGAGAAGGCGCAGGGCTGGTTCATCCGCCTTCTGAAAATCGTGCGCAATCCGCTGGTGGTCCTGCTGGCGGCTTTATCGGCGATTTCCTTCGCTACGGGCGACGCGCGCGCGGGCACCGTGATGGCCATGATGGTTGTCCTGAGCGCGGGACTCCGCTTCTGGCAGGAGGCTCGGGCGGACGCAGCGGCGGCCAAGCTGAAGGCCATGATCCACGTGACCGCAACCGTCATGCGGGACGGCAAGGCCGTCGAAATGCCGCTGCGGGACTTAGTGCCTGGGGACATCATCAAGCTGTCCGCGGGCGATATGATTCCGGGCGACGTTCGCGTGCTCTCTTCCAAGGATCTCTTCGTGAGCCAAGGGAGCCTTACCGGCGAGTCGCTGCCGGTGGAGAAGTTCCACGACCCCGAGACCAAGGACGTCAGCTCACCCACGGAGCTCAAGAACACGTGCTTCATGGGGACCAGCGTCGAGAGCGGCACGGCGACCGCGGCCGTGGTCACAACCGGGGTCAACACTTATTTCGGCAGCATGGCCAGCTCGATCACGGGAGAGCGCGTGCCGACCAGCTTCGACCAGGGCATCAACCGCTTCACGTGGCTCATGATCCAGTTGATGGCCGTGATGGTGCCGCTGGTCTTCCTGATCAACGGCTTCACCAAGCACGACTGGCGCAGCGCATTTTTCTTTGCCCTGGCGGTGGCCGTGGGCCTCACGCCGGAGATGCTGCCGATGGTCGTCTCCGTGTGCCTCTCCAAGGGGGCGATCGCCATGAGCCGCAGAAAGGTGATCGTCAAGCGGCTCAATTCCATCCAAAACTTCGGGGGCATGGACATCCTGTGCACCGACAAGACCGGCACGCTTACCGAAGACCGGGTCGTGCTCCAGCGGCATTGCAACGTAGCTGGGCGTGAAACCGAAGCCGTGCTCCTGGATGCGTACCTGATCAGTCACTTCCAGACGGGCCTTAAAAACATTCTCGATCAAGCGATTCTGGATTGTCCCGATTTCCACGGGCAGGAGATGGTTCAGAAATACAAGAAGCTGGATGAGATCCCGTTCGACTTCACCCGGCGCATGATGTCGGTGCTGGTGGAAGATCCCGAAGGCAAGGCGATCCTCCTGACCAAGGGCGCTCCGGAAGAGGTCTTCCATCAGTGCTCGCATTTCGATCTGGACGGGAAGAGGTCTCCGATGGACCCGGCCCTGATGGTCGGGTTGAAGGAAGAATACGAGAGCCTGAGCAACGATGGCTTCCGCGTGCTGGCGGTGGCAACCAAAGAGCTGCCGGGCAAGCAAATCTGTGCGAAGGCCGACGAGAGCGATCTGGTGCTTCAAGGCTACGTCGCGTTCCTGGACCCGCCCAAAAGCAGTGCCGGCCGCGCGCTGGAGGCGCTGCATCAGCACGGGGTCGCCGTGAAAATTCTCACGGGAGACAACCAGCTCATCAGCCGCAAGGTGTGTAAGGACGTGGGCATGGCGCCCGATCCCATGCTGCTGGGCAGCGACGTGGAGAAGATGCCGGACGCCGAATTAGGGGAGGCGGCGGTGCAGACGACGCTCTTCGCCCGGCTCTCCCCAGCGCACAAGGAGCGGGTGATCCGCGCCCTCCGCGCCAAGGGGCACGTGGTCGGATTCATGGGCGACGGAATCAACGACGCTCCCGCGTTGCGAGCCGCGGACGTCGGCATCTCAGTGGACACGGCCACGGATATCGCCAAAGAGTCGGCCGATTTGATTTTGCTGGAGAAGGACCTGATGGTGCTGGAAGGGGGCGTGACCGAAGGCCGGAAGATCTTCGCGAACATCCTGAAGTACATCCGGATGGGCGCCAGCTCCAATTTCGGGAACATGTTCAGCGTGCTGGGGGCGAGCGCTTTCCTTCCCTTCCTGCCGATGGCTCCGATCCAGGTGCTGACCAACAACCTGCTGTACGACTTCTCGCAAGTGCCGATCCCCACCGACGCCGTGGACGATGAACAGGTGGTCCGGCCGCGGCCCTGGAACATCGATGAGATCCGGCGGTTCATTCTCTTCATCGGCCCCATCAGCTCGATCTTCGACTACACGACGTTCTTCGTCATGCTGTATGTCTTCCACTGCTGGGACCCAGCCCGCGCGCCGCTGTTTCAGACCGGCTGGTTCGTCGAGTCCCTGATGACGCAGACGCTCATCATCCACGTGATTCGCACCAATAAAATTCCGTTTCTGCAAAGCCGCGCGAGCTGGCCGCTGACGGTCACGACGTTATCCATCATGGCCTTCGGAATGTGGCTGCCGTATTCGCCGGTGGCCTCCGCGCTGGGGCTCACGGGCCTGCCGCCGCTGTACTGGCCGATCCTGCTGCTGACGCTGCTCAGCTATGTGAGCCTTACGCAAGTGATCAAGGTGTGGTTGCTGCGGAAGAGGTGGATCTGAACATGACTCGACGGCACACCACTCCCTATGGTCGTGGCTCGGAAACGATGTGCCCGGTCCGGACCGTGACTGAGCCGTGACCGAAAGGAGCGGACCAATGGCGATACCTCCGAGAGAACGACACAAGATAGGACGCATCGGCTGGCTGCGCGCGGCGGTATTGGGCGCCAACGACGGCATTCTTTCTACCGCAAGTCTGCTGCTGGGCGTCGCAACGGCGCATGCGACTCGCGCGAACGTACTGGTGGCAGGCGTCGCCGGTCTCGCCGCCGGGGCGATGTCGATGGCTGCCGGTGAGTACGTGTCGGTCCACTCACAGGCGGACACCGAACACGCCGACCTCGAGCTTGAGCGCGCGGAACTCAAAACCGACGATCGGGGCGAGCACAACGAACTGGCGGCCATCTACGTTGCTCGCGGGCTTACGCCAGCTCTCGCGAAACAAGTCGCCGAGCAGTTGATGACCCATGACGCGCTGGGCGCGCATGCCCGCGATGAGCTGGGCATCTCCAAGGCTGGCAGGGCTCGTCCGCTTCAGGCTGCCTTGGCGTCGGCCGCCAGCTTCGCCGTGGGAGCGGCGATGCCTCTGCTGGTCGCTGTCTTCGCCCCGGAGGCGGCTCTGATCCCGCTTGTATCGGGAACTTCATTGGCGTTCCTCGCGCTGCTGGGCGGGTTGGCTGCACGCGCGGGCGGCGCAGGCGTGATGGTGGGCGCGATACGCGTCACGTTCTGGGGCGCGCTGGCGATGGTGGTGACCGCGGGCGCCGGGGCGCTGTTTGGCAGGCTCGCCTGATTTAACGCGAACTGGAGGCTATCAGGAATAGATGCCTGGCGCTTCGTGCCCGAGCGTTTGCACGTACTCGACGTAGGATCCCGGATAGACCACCGGGTTCGAATCCGTGCCGCTCTCGCCTCCGAGCTCCAGAACGCGTGAGCCGAGTCCGCGCAGGAACATGCGGTCATGCGAAACGAAGATCATGGTGCCGTCGAAGCTCTTGAGCGCATCCACCAGCATTTCCTTGGTGGCCAGGTCCAGGTGATTGGTGGGCTCATCGAGCACCAGAAAGTTGGGCGGGTGGTAGAGCATTCGCGCCATCGCCAGCCGCGATTTTTCGCCGCCTGAGAGCGAACGGATCTTTTTCTCCACGTCGTCGCCCGAGAACTGGAACGCGCCGGCCAACGTGCGCAGCGCCCCCAAACCGTCCTGCGGAAAATCCCGTTGCAGTTGTTCGATGACAGTCAGATCCGGGTCTAGCACATCCAGCGACTGTTGCGCGAAGTATCCCATGTTCAGGCTGGCGCCGAGCCGCACGCTTCCCAAATCGGGCGTGCTGGCGCCGGCGATCATTTTGAGCAGCGTGGTCTTGCCTGCCCCGTTCTTGCCCATCACTGCCCAACGTTCGCCTCGGCGGATGGTGAGACTGAAGCCGTCGTAGATCACGCGCGGGCCGTAGCTCTTGTGCACATCCTCGATCACCGCGACCTGGTCGCCGGAGCGGGGCGGAATCTGGAACTCGAACTTCACCACGTGCCGCTTCTTGGGCAGCTCGATCTTGTCGATCTTGTCCAGCGCCTTGATGCGGCTCTGCACCTGCGCCGCCTTGGCTGCATGCGTTCTGAATCGATCGATAAAGCGCTGTTCCTTGGCGAGCATGGCCTGCTGGCGGGCGAAGGCCGCCTGCTGATTGGTCTCGCGGATGGTGCGCTCACGCTCGTAGAAATCGTAGTCGCCGGAGTAGGTGATGATCTCGCCGGCATCGATCTCGGCGATTTTCGAAACGATGCGGTTCATGAACTCGCGATCGTGCGAGGTCATCAGCAGCGCGCCGGGGTAGGACTTGAGGAACTGCTCCAACCAGATGATGGATTCGAGATCGAGGTGGTTGGTGGGCTCGTCCATCAGCAGCACGTCGGGGCGGCCGAGCAGAACCCGCGCCAGCGCCACGCGCATTTTCCAACCGCCGGAGAGCTCGCCGACATCGCCATCGATCTGGTCGTCTTTGAAGCCGAGGCCGTGCAGCACCTCGCGGGCCTGCGCCTCGAGCGCGTAGCCGCCCAGATGCTCGTATTCCTCCTGCACTTCACCGAAGCGCGCGAGCGTGCGGTCCATATCGCCGGCCCGCGCGGGATCTCCCAGTGCGTGCTGAAGCGCTTCGAGCTCGTGATGCAGATCGCCGACGCGGCCGCTTCCGGCGATGGCCTCATCGAGGGCCGAGCGGCCCTGCATCTCTTCGACGTCCTGGCGGAAGTAGCCGATGGTGAGCTTCTTGGGAACCGAGACGGAGCCTTCGTCGGAGTCTTCCTCGCCGACGATCATGCGGAAGAGGGTGGTCTTGCCGGAGCCGTTTGGTCCCACCAGGCCGACCTTCTCGCCGGGGTTCAACTGAAAGGATGCGTCGACGAAGATTAATTGTTTGCCGTACTGCTTGTTGATATTGGAAAGGGAGATCAGACAACCAAGTTAGCAGATTCCCTTGACAGCTTAGACATCTTGGCACTAAGATATCTTAGTATGGCGAAAACAGATACCCTTCAAGGTTCGCTGGACTTGCTGGTGCTGAAGGTGCTTTCGCGCCGGGCGCCGCTGCATGGATACGCCATCATGACGGCGATCGAGGAGATTTCGGGCGAAGTGTTGCGAATCGAGGAAGGCTCACTCTATCCGGCGCTGCATCGCATGGAAGAGGCCGGATCGATCCGGGCATCCTGGATTACAAAAGAGAGCGGCCGCCGCGCGCGAGTCTATGAATTGACCGCGCGAGGCCGCAAGCAACTGGCCAGTGAAGAAGCTCGCTGGACCACGGTGGTGGACGCGGTACAACGCGTACTCAAGCTGGCGTAGGGAGCGACTGCCATGTCCTGGATCGGACGAATTCGAAATCAGTTCCGCCGCACAGGGATCAGCAACGATCTCGATGAGGAGCTGGCGTCGCACATTGAAGAGGCGATTGCGCAGGGGCGCACAGCCGAGGAAGCGCGCAGAGCGTTTGGCGGCGCACTCCTCAATCGCGAAAGGAGCCGGGACATCCGGTTGCTGCCGGGGCTGGATGCTCTGGCTGCCGATGTCGTGTTCGGATGGCGGCAGCTCAAGAAGAATCGCGTGGTCACCACCGCTGCGGTTTTATCGCTTGCGCTGGCGATCGGCGCAACCACGGCGGCGTTCCGGCTGGTAGATGCCCTGTTGTGGCGCAGGTTGCCGGTGGCCGCTCCAGAACGGCTCTTCTTCCTGTCGGTGACGAACTCAGGCGTGGACGGCCGCCTCCCATATAATGATGACTTCGATTACCCTACCTTCCGTCAGTATCGCCAGATTGTTGGAGATCGGGCGGACGTGATCCTGGTCGGTTTGAGTTATCGGCAGGACGTCGCGTTCGCCTCCAGCGGCGCGGCGGAAAAGGCCTACCGGCAGTTCGTCTCCGGCGACCTCTTTGGAGTGTTCGGAATTCAGCCGGCTCTCGGCCGACTGCTTACGCCCAATGACGATCTTACGCCCGGTGCCAGTCCGTTTGCCGTGCTGAGCTACGACTATTGGACCCGCCGCTTCGGGCGCGACCCCAAGGTGCTCGGGAAGACCTTCCGCCTGGCGAACCAGAGCTATGAGATCGTGGGCGTTGCTGCCCGTGGCTTCACCGGAACCGAGCCCGGCGTGGCGACCGACTTTTTCATTCCCTCGATGATGAATACAGCGGCGCTCAATAGCCCGGGTTGGGCTCCGGGTTGGTCCTGGTTTCGAATCTGGGTGCGCCCGAAACCGGGAATTACGCCGGAGCAGGTTCGCCAGCCCTTGCAGGCGGCCCTGATGCGTGAACACCAGGAGCGTCTCGAGACTCAGTCCGACACTCCGAAGCAGGTCATCGACGCGTACCTGAGTCAGGCCGTGGTTCTCCTTCCCGCGGCCTCCGGTGCGTCCAGTTTACAGAGGGACTACCGCCGTCCCCTGCTCCTCCTCGGAGTTCTTGTCGCTCTAGTGCTGCTGGTTGCCTGTGCCAACGTTGGTAATTTGTTGACCGCCCAGGCCGCGGCGCGCGCGCGGGAGATGGCCTTGCGGGTGTCCATTGGCGCGGGACGCGGGCGTCTGATTCAGATGGTGCTTGTGGAGAGCGCGATGTTGGCGATCATGGCCTCGGTTCTGGGGACGCTGTTCGCATGGCGAGCGGCGCCCTTAGTCGTATCGATGCTTGCGCCGCCCGACGATCCCGTGCGTTTGATCCTCGATCTGGATTGGCGCGCGGCAGGCTTCGCCGTGGCGCTGACGGTCGCGGTCACATTTCTCTTTGGACTCGCGCCCGCGCTCCGCGCCTCGTCGGTCAAGCCCATGAGCGCGCTCAAGGGCGGAGAAGATCCTCGCTTGCGCCGCCTTCACATGAACGCTTTGATTGCCGCGCAGATGGCTTTCTGCGTCCTGGTGCTTTTTATCGCGGGGCTTTTCGTCACCACTTTTGAACGGCTGTCCAGCCGGCCCTTGGGGTTCTCGCCGGACCGCGTACTGGTTCTGGACACGGACTCCAGCGTCAGGCCGCCGCCGGAGACCCTGATGCAGATGGTGGATCGTCTTCGCGAGACCCCCGGAGTGGAGGCTGCTGCACTCGCAAACTGGGCATTATTAACCCGCAACCGCTGGACCGGCGCCGTGCGAGTTCCCGGCCGCCCCATTGAAGCTCGCCCGACGTGTTGCATGGCCGTGTCTCCAGGCTTTTTCGAAACCATGCGCATCGGCCTGATTGACGGCCGTGACTTCCGGCGCGGAGACATCCCGCCGCATCTGGAAAATCGGAATCAACCGGTGGGTGGAGTGGGGATTGTGAATGAGGCGTTCTCCCGCGCCTATTTCGACGGCCTGAACCCGGTGGGCAGGCTGGTGGAGATCCCGCAGACGACCGACGTCAGCACCCCTCTCGAAATCGTCGGCTACGTACGCGATGCGGTTTACGGAAGCGTGCGCGATTCCATCCCTCCCACGGTCTACTATCCGATGGGGAACGGGGGCGGGGCAGCCTTCATCGTCCGGACCGCGGGCGATCCATTATCTCTGGCGCAGGTTTTGCGCGGCGAACTCTCCCTGGCCCGCTCGGATTTCCAGGTGAGCAGTATCGATACCGAGACCGCGCTCGTTCGGCGTCAGGTGATTCGTGAACGGCTCCTCGCTACGCTTTCGATGTTCTTCGCCATCGTGGCTCTCGTGTTGGCCGCCATCGGCCTTTACGGCGTCCTGAACTACTCGGTGATTCAACAGAGGCGGGAAATCGGCATTCGTCTGGCGCTGGGTGCGCGCTCCGCTCACGTCGTGCGTAGGGTGACAGCGGACATCTTCGCGATGGTGTTTCTCGGATTGGCGGCCGGTTTGGCCGGGGGCTTGGCGAGCGGGCGTTTTCTCGAGGCCCTGCTGTTCGGGGTCAAGACGACAGACTTGGGTGTGGTTGCGGCTCCCATTCTGGCGCTGCTCGGTGCGGCTGTGCTGGCAGCTTTGCCTCCGGCCCTTCGGGCGGTGAGAATCGACCCTGCGCGGACGCTAAGGAGTGAATAACTGCCCACCGACCGCGGCCTACGCCCGCTTCAGCGCGGCGAGCACGCGGGCGGGCGTCAGCGGAAACTCTTCCATGCGCACGCCGGTGGCGTCGAAGAAGGCGTTGGCGATGGCGGCTGCGGCGGCGGCCATGACTTCCTCGCCCGCGCCCAGCGAGCGCTCGGTCAAGCGCTGCACGACAACCGGCGTGACTTGCGGGCATTCGTCGAAGCGCAGCACCGGGTACTTATTCCAATCCAGGCTGGTGACGTTGGTGGTGTTGAAGGTCACTTCTTCGTGGAACATGCGGCTGGCGGTCTGCACCAACTGGCCGCCGATCTGGGCCTCGACGTTGCCAGGATTCACCACCTGGCCGGCATCGATGGCGCCGTAAAGGTGTTTGGCGATCACCTTTCCGGTTTCCTTGTTTACCTCGATCTCGGCCACCGCGGCTCCGTAGGAAGCCAGATGCGTTCCGACGCCGATGCCTCGGCCGGTGACGATCTTCGCGGCTGATAAGTTCGCAGCAGCGCGGCGCGGAGTCCACTTGGCCGCTTGCGCGGCGGCGTCCAGCACGCCCAGCCAGCGAGGATCCTTGATATTGCGCTGGCGGAACTCGTGCGGGTCCAGTTGCAGAAGATAGGCGAGTTGATCGATGGCCTGCTCGGAGGCGAACGAAAACGAAAGATCCAGCGGCGAGCGCAGCCATCCGCCCTTCAGATAGTCGGCCACGGGCAGCTTGTGATTCACCAGCAGCCGATTGGCGACGTCGTACATGCCGCCGCAATTCAACTGGCTGACGCCCTGCACCGCGCCGCCGGGCCATTCCGCGGTGGGCGCGCCGGTGAGCTGCGAAGTCGTCTCGGTGTTGCTCCAGCCATGCTGCCAACCCTCGTACTCATAGGCGATGAGCTTGCCGGAGGCGTCCGCGGCGGCGCGCACTTGCCCCACGTGCGCTGGACCGAAGTTGTCCCACCCCAGCTCATCCCAGCGCATGAACTGCAACCGGACCGGCTTCGCGGCCAGTTGCGACATCAGCGCGGCGGCCTGCGCCACGTCGTCATAACAGCTATGGCCGTAGGTGCCCGAGCCTTCGTAATACTGCACGCGAACCTTATCGGACGGAAGTCCGAGCAGGCGCGCCACGCCGGTGCGCGTTCCATACACATCCTGCGTGGAGCTCATCAGCAGAGCGGAATCCGCCTTCACATCGGCCAACGCGCAGTTGGGCGCGAAGGGAGCGTGCGATTGATAGGGCGCGCGGCAGGTCTGCGATGCCACCTGCGCGACACCCGATGTAGAGCTGGCGAGCGCGCCCGCGGCGTCGCCGCGCTGGGTGACCACGTTATCTGTCGTCTTGGCCGAGCGCATCTGTTCATAGAGGCGATCGCTGCCCGGCAGCGCCGGCGTCGTATCCCACACGACTTTCAACTTGGCGGCGGCCTGGATCGCGCCCCATTCGTTCTCCGCCACCACGCCGATGAAATCGCCTTTGCGCAGCACTCGTGCTCCGGCGATGTCGCGGATGGAACTTTCATCGATGCTCAAGACCTTCGCGCCGGCCTTGTAGGCGCTCTGGCCGCGAGGCCGGACCACTCGGCCATGCAGCATGCCGTCGACGCGGGCGTGCTGCATGTACACGTATTCGCCATTAACCTTGGCAGGCGAGTCGCGGCGCGGAACCGGAGTGCCCACCAGCTTATACGCGGTCGGTGGCTTCACCGGCGCCGACCCCGTGAAGGCGAGGTTGAACTGTTTGTCGCCGATCAGCTCGCCATACGTGACCGAGCGGCCGCCACCGGCCACCACACCCTTCGACACCGTGAGCCGGTTGACCGGCGTATTCAAATTCTTCGACGCCATCTGGAGCAGCGCCTGCCGCGCTTCGGCCGCACCCGCGCGAACCTGCGGCCCGCCGCGTTGAATCGAGGCGCTGGAATAGGTTCCACCCTGATTGGGCGTGACGTTGGTATCCAGGCGCACCGATTTCAGTTGACTCATGTCCAGATCCAGCTCTTCCGCCGCGATCTGGAGCAGGGCGGTAGAGTTGCCCTGGCCAAGCTCGGCGAAACCGATGTAGATCGTCGCGGTGTTGTCGGCGTGGATGGCGAGCCAGGTATCGATCTGGCGCGCATCGGGCGGGCCGGGTTTTTCGCCCCGCTGCTGGGCGGGCGACACGCCGCGCAAGCTGAAGCCGATCACCAGCGCGCCGCCGGTTTTAAGGAACTCGCGGCGGGGAATCATTTGGCTCCTCCTGGAACTTGCCCTGTCATCATCCGCGAAGCGCGCTGCACGGCCTGGATAATTCTGGGATAGGTTCCGCAGCGGCAGATGTGGCCGTTCATGGCGATGCGGATCTGCGCCTCGCTCGGCTGTGGGGTTTTCGAGAGCAGCTCGGACGCCTTGACGATCATGCCGTTATAGCAATAGCCGCACTGGAGCGCCTGTTCGTCGAGCATAGCCTGCTGCACCGGATGCAGCGCGGGCGCTTTGGCCAGCTTCTTTTGCGCCCCGGGCTTCCTCTGTGCGTAATACCAGGCCGGGAGTCCTTCGAGCGTGGTCACCGACTTGCCTTCCACCGCTGAAACCGGCGTCACGCAGGAGCGGGTTTCGACGCCGTTGACCAGCACCGAACAGGAGCCGCACTGGGCGAGGCCGCAACCGAAGCGCGGTCCTCGCAGCAGCAGTTCGTTGGAAAGGACGTATAGCAGCGGCGTGTCCGGCGCGGATGCCACCATGAACGACCGCTCATTGACGCGGATCTTGATTTCGCGAGCCATGATGTCACATTATCAAACCGTCCGCGTGTCGTACACCAGCAGCGTGACGCCGTCCTGAGCAAAATTGGCCAGGTCCGCCGCCGCGGCCTGCCCTTCCGGAGACGCCATCGCCGCTTGAAGCGCCTCCATGTTGTCGAATTCCAGCTCGGCAATCAGGTACGGCGAGACGCTTCCGGCCACCATGGTGGGCTTGCCCGCACTTACGGTGGCAGACGTCAACCCCGGGATCTTCTTGGCGAGGGGGACGTGTGTGTGGAAGTAGTAAAGGTCGAAAGCCGCCGGATCGGCAGGCTGATTGTAGAGTACGAGCAATTGGGCCATAGGCTGATAGTGTAGCGGAAAAGGCTAACCTGAATACGTGGATCTACAAGGGAAGACGGTAATCGTAACGGGAGCCTCGTCGGGCATTGGCGAGGCCGCTGCGCGCGCGTTCGCGGAGGCGGGAGCGAATGTCGTACTGGCGTCGCGTAACCAGGAAGCTCTGGCGGCCCTGGCGCGGGAACTCGGCCACGAACGCGCACTCGTGATCGCGACGGATGTCACCGAGCGCGACCAGGTAGAGGCGCTGGTCGAGCGCGCAGTCGAGAGATTTGGGCGGCTGGATGTTATCGTGAACAACGCCGGAGTCGGCCTTAGGGCCAGCATCGCCGAGATCGACCCCGCTGCGTTCGAGCGATTGTTCCAGGTCAATCTGATGGGGCCACTGTACGGGATGCAGGCGGCCATTCGCGCCATGCGCAAGACCGGCGGGGGAATGATCGTGAACATCTCTTCAGGCACCTCGCGAATTGTCGTGCCATTTATCGGCGGCGGATATCCCGCGCTGAAGCGCGCTCTGGAAATATTGTCCGACTACGCGAGGGCGGAGCTGGCAGGGGATGGCATCAAGGTGCTGGTGGTGCTGCCGTACCTCACCGACACGAACTTCGCCAGGAACGCCCTGGGAGGCGGAGGCTCGCCAGCTCCGAATTTCGCGGCGATGCGGCGAAATCTGCCGCCTGCGCAGTCGGCGGAATTCGTGGCGAAGCGGATCGTGGAGGGAATACGCAACGAGGAATCCGAGATCAGTCTGGCTCCTCAGCGCACGGAGGGCGCTTCGTGATTGAGCTGGTGCATGCCGCCGATCTGACCGTTCTGGTGGGCCAGCCCATCGAAATCGGAGCGACGGCCGCGGGGGTGCGGCGCGTCGTGCCCATTCTCGGCGGCGAAGTCTCGGGCCCGCGGCTTCAGGGCCGCATCCTTCCCGCCGGCGGCGATTATCAACTCATCCGCGCGGATGGAGTGGCGGAGCTGCATGCGCGCTACGTCATCGAGGCGGCGGGCGGCGGCCGCATTTATGTCGAGAACTCGGGGCTGCGGCACGGTCCGGCCGAAGCGATGGAGCGGCTGCGCCGCGGGGAGATGGTCGATCCGGCGCTGATTTATTTCCGCACGACGACCAAGTTTGAGACCAACGACGAAGCCTTCTCCTGGCTGGCGCGCCACATCTTCGTGGGCGCGGGCGTGCGCCATCCGGACCGCGTCCGGATTTCGATTTACCAGGTCACCTAGAGCCGGGCTGCGTCTTGACATAGGCGCGAACCAGCCACACCAGGCCCGCGAACGCCAGCAGCGTCAGAGTGCTCCACGGAGCGAAAGGGCACAAGGACGAGTAGCCCAAGTCGCTCTTGATGTTGCCCGAGGAGAACGGCAACAGCGTCACCAGGGCGAGCGTCACGAGCAGCGCCGCGGCGGCCAGCAGAAGGTTGAGCAGTTTTTGTTTCGGCATCAGGCTCTTGGCATCAAATCCGGGGACGAATCATTTCGAAGCGGTCCCGCGTGCGAGTATACACGTTCCCGCCCATCCTGCCGATGGCGCGAAGCTTGGCCGGATCGATGCGGAAGTTGTCTGCGACGGCGGGGTCGAAGTGAAAGCGGACCACTTCGCCGAGGATCAGGCTCGCCCCGCCAGGCCGCGTGCTGACGTCCACAATCTGGATCAGCTTGCACTCCATGTTCACGGGAGATTCGCGGACGCAGGGCGGCTTCACGATCTCGCTCGCCTCCGCCGTCAGACCCGAGATTTCGAATTCGCTGACGCCCGCGGGATAGTTACCAGAGCACACATTCATCCGCTCGGCGATGGCCTCGGTCACGATGTTGACCACGAACTCGCCGGTGGCGCGGATATTCGTGACTGTGTCCTTGGCCGGGACGCGATTGCTGACGGAGAAGCAGATCACCGGGGGCTCGGCGCAAACCGCGTTGAAGAAGCTGAAGGGCGCAAGGTTGGTCACGCCTTCGAGCGAGATCGTAGAGACAAAGGCGATCGGCCGCGGCACGATCGAGCCGATCATCAGTTTGTAGCAGTCAATCGGCGGATGCAAAGCCGGGTCGGCAGAGAGCTTGGGTTCATCCATACATAAAGGTTAAATCCGCTGCATCACGAGCTCGCGCCGGCCGCCTCGGTTTTGGCGTGATACGCATCCAGCACCCGGGAAGAATAGACCAGGGCCGCCCCGGCGTTCACGCTGACGGCGACTCCCAAAGCCTCGACGATCTCCTCCTTGGTCGCCCCATTCTTGATCGCCGCGGTGGTGTGGGTGGTGATGCAGCCATCGCACCGCAGCGAAACCGCCACGGCCAGCGCGATCAGCTCGCGAGTTTTGGCGTCCAGATGGTTGGTCTTCGCGCCGGCATCGCTGAGCGCCCGGTATCCGCGTACGATCTCGGGAGAGGTCCGCCCGATCTCGCCAATCTTGGTCATGAGGTCCTGCAGGTATTCGTCCCAGTTCAACATCATGGTGGAGAGTTCCTTTCCGGTTACGTGAATTTAGATGACCGCGGCGGCGTTCGGGATTCCCCAAGTATCCCTTTTTCATTGGAATCGCGTAGCGATGCACTGGATCGGCAGAACAGGGCCGCGCAAAATGTTCAACACGATAGCTCAGCGTTTGCGCACGAAAAGTAGAAGAAATTCCCCTGAAGGCACGGTCTGAGTTAGAATCGGCGTAGGAGTTCTTCAGCGCATGGAGATCACCCTCAGCCCGGAGCTTCAACGGCGAATCGCCGAAAAGGTCGAGCGTGGCGGCGTTGGTACCGCCGACACGCTAGTCGAGCAAGCGCTCAAGTTCTACCTCGACTACGAGGGGGTAGTGGTTCAATTTGAATTTGCACCACTACCCCACTCTTGGTACGCCACTCGTGCCCGATGGTTTCGCAATACCATGACCGCAGGAGGCCGTCGGTCGCTGCTTCTCCTTCGACGCGCTTCAGATGGCTCCTCGCATGGCCACCCTCCCTCAAACCTCCCGTGACAGTAGTAGAATCATTTAAGCTCTGCCGTACCGAGGAGAATTTATGGTGCCCAAGACCCTGTCTCGAACCCTGATCGTCCTGGCCATCGCGACCGGCCCAACCGCTTTTGGACAAACAACCGCTGTCAATGACGCCGCGCTCAAGAACGCCGGAAAGAGCGGCGGCGAATGGCTCACCTACGGCTTGACTCCAGGCGAGACGCGCTACAGCACGCTCAAGCAGATCGACACATCCAACGTCAGCCGGCTGGGCGTGGCCTGGACCTACGACCTCGGCCGCGGAGGCGGAGGCCAGGAAGCCACGCCGCTGGTGTGGAACGGCACGCTCTACGGCATCACCAACTGGAGCGTCGTCTTCGCGGTGGACGCCCGCACAGGCAAGGAGAAATGGCGCTGGGACCCGGAGGTCAATCAGGACAAGACCCGGCCGGTAATCTGCTGTGGAGTGGTTCAGCGCGGCATCGCGCTATATGAGGGCCTGGTCATCGCGCCCGTGATTGACGGCCGGCTCATCGCCCTCGACGCGCAGACCGGTAAGCCGGTGTGGGAATCGCGCGTCTCCTATTCGCAGGACGGCTACACCATCACCATGGCGCCGCGCATCGCCAAGGGCAAAGTGATTATCGGCGTGGCAGGCTCCGAGCTGCCCATTCGTGGATTCTTCGACGCCTATGACGCACGCACCGGCAAGCGCGCCTGGCGATTCTACACCGTCCCCGGCGATCCTTCCAAGCCGTTCGAAAATCCCGCACTCAAGGCAGCCGCGGAGACGTGGTCCGGAGATTGGTGGAAGCTGGGCGGCGGCGGCTCGCTGTGGGACGCGATCTCCTACGATCCGGAAGCCGACCTGATTTACGTCGGCACCGGCAACGGCGGCCCGTGGCCGGAGGAGCTGCGCAAGTCCAAGGGCAAGGACAACCTATATGTCGCCTCGATCCTCGCCGTCAAGCCCGATACAGGCGAGATCAAGTGGTACTTCCAGCCCGTTCCCGGCGATTCCTGGGATTTCGATAGCGTGCAGCAATTGCTGCTGGCCGATATCACCATCCGCGGCCAGCCTCGCAAGGTCCTGATGCAGGCCAACAAGGACGGCTTCTACTACGTGATCGACCGCGTCACGGGCCAGTTCATCTCGGGCCAGCCCTACGTCAGAGTCACCTGGGCGAAAGGTTTGGATGAACGCACCGGCCGCCCGTTCGTTAATCCCGAGGCGCACTATGGCACGGATACAATCCAAATCTCTCCCGGCCCCGGCGGCGGGCACAACTGGTCGCCCATGTCGTTCAACCCGAACACGGGGCTGGTCTATATTCCGGCCTCTCTGAACAGCAGCTCCACCTTCGCCGTCGATCCCGACTTCATCCATAAGCCGGGACAGAGCAATACCGGAATCAAGCGGGGACCTCCGCCGGCCAACGCAGCAGCCAACGGAGGAGGCCGCGGCGCGCCGCTGCCCGCCAAACTCCCTCCGCCGCCCTCGATTGGACCGGAACCGCCTCCGGCCGGATCGCCCCAAGGCGCGCTGGTCGCATGGGACCCGGTGACGCAGAAGCAGCGCTGGCAAAACCCGGGCGGAGGCTCGATCGGCGGTGGAACGGTGACCACCGCCGGCAATCTGGTGATCCAGGTGATTAACGACGGGCGGTTGATGGCTTACTCCGCCGACAAAGGCGAAAAGCTGCTGGACGTCCAGACCGGCCTGAAAGGCGGCATGGCTCCTCCCATCACGTATGAGCTCGATGGCAAGCAGTACATCGCGCTGATGGGCGGCCAGGGAATCGTCGTGGGACGCAACGTGGAACGCGCAGCTCCGCCGCCCGCAGCAACCGACCAGACCATCTTCCCGAAGTTAATGGTCTTCGTTCTCGATGGCAAGCCGCTGCCGTAGGGGTTCAAAGCAGCCTGCCCCACGCGCACCGTTCCGTGATACGATTTTGTGAATGGCGACAGAACATATCCTTGCATTACTGACTGCGGAGCGAGACAAACTGAACAAAGCGATTGAAGCCCTCAGCGGCACAATTAAGCGCCGGGGGCGTCCGCCCAGGAATCCGCTGGCGATAGCGGCTTCCGCACACGTGAAAGCCGCCGCCGCGCCACCGAAAAAGAAGGGCCGCACCTTCACCGCCGCCCAGAGGAAGGCCGCCGCCGAGCGCATGCGCCAAAGGTGGGCAGCCAAGAAGAAGGCCCAGTAGCCGGCATCCAAAGAGGTTCCCATGCGTGTGCTCACGTGCGCGGCGTTTGTTCTTGCGGGCAGCATGAATGTGCTAGCCGCCTCGAACGACTGCGACCGCGCCTGCCTCAAGACCGCGCTGGATCAATACTTGAACGCGGTGATCAAGCACGATCCTTCCGCGGCTCCTTTATTCGCCGGCTTCCGCCAAACCGAGAACGCCGTGGTCGTGCGTCCCGGCACGGGCGTCTGGAAGACGGTTACCGGGCTCGGAAAAGTTCAAAGGCGTTATCTGGACCCTGTTAGCGGGCAGGCGGGCTACTTCGGCACCGTCGAGGAGAGCAACGATCCCGCAATCGTAACCGTTCGGGTGAGAGTTGAAAACCGAAAGATCACGGAAGCCGAATGGCTGATCGCGCGCAAAGGGAACCCGGGGCTGAACGGGCTCGACGCCAAGGGCCAACCGTCCGGCAATTTCTTTGAGCCGGAGAACCTTGCCGCCAATCCTCCTCCGGACAAACCCGTGGCCAAGGAAGCACGTTCGTCGCGCGAAGCCATGATCGCCGCCACCAATAGCTACTTCGACGGGATCACGACGCATGACGGCTCCATCATCATGGCGTTCCCTGGGTGCAACCGCACCGAGAACGGCAATACCGTAACCGGACGAGTCAGAGGGCCGGCCGCCGCTAAAGCCAAGGGCGATCCAAATTCCCCGAACGATTGTACGTCCAATCTGGCGAACATCAACGTTCAATTGGTCGCGGCGCGGCGTTACCCGGTGGTGGATGAGGAAGCGGGCGTGGTTCTGGCGATCGCCGTGTTCCTGCGGAAACCCGGCACCACCACGCGGAGAAACGTGTTCAGCGAATGGTTCATCATCGAGAACAACAAGATTCGCAGTATCTATTCCGCCATGTTCTATCCGGCGCCGGAAGAGCCTGTACCCAACTGGCCGCCGTATGAGGGCAATTGGCCGCTTCCCGCCAGTTTCGCGGCGCCGGCTCCGAATCGATAACGCGTGGGCTTATCGATCCGCCATCTGCTGGCGTATTTCGTTCAATTTGGTGTATTCGGGCTCCTGGCCCTTGCGATCGCGGACGATTCCTTTCTCTTTATTCCGATCGGTACGGATTTGCTCATGGTGGTTCTGGTTGCCAGGCATCACGAGCAGTTCCCGGAGTATTTGGCGGCGGCGGCCGTGGGATCGACAATCGGCGTCTTCCTGCTGGACCTGGTTTGCCGGAAAGGCGGCGAGGAGGGTTTCAAACGCCTGGTGAAGCCCAAGCTCCTGGGCTACATGAAGCAGCAGATGGAGAAACGTGCCGCCGCGGCGCTGATCGTCGCCTGTCTGGCGCCGCCGCCCTTTCCATTTGGCGCATCCATCGCGGCCGCGAGCGCATTTCAGTATCCGAGGCCGCGCCTGCTGGTTCTGGTCTTGGTTGCCCGCACAGTCCGATTCTCGCTGGTCGGCTGGGCCGCCATCTATTTCGGACGCCGGATCCTGCGGATCGCGAACTCCACCGGGTTTTTGTGGTTTATGGGCGGTTTCATAACGCTTTGCGCGATCGGAAGCGCCGTTTCGATCATCCACTGGGTCCGCATCGGCCGTTCGCGGTGATTGCCGCTGACCGTATGAGGTCATCTGGACGAACGTATTGACTTGATCGGGAGTGAGGAAAGGATTATTCCGCCTTATGATTGTCTTTGTACTCTAGTCGTTGCGTTCGCCAAAGCCGTCGCCGAAGGCTTGGCACGACAAGTGCCCTATCCCACCTAGGAGAATCATCATGCCCCGTTTCTTGAATGCGGTCCTATTAGGCGCCGCGCTGATCGCCCCAATCGCAATCGCGCCAACAGCATTGCGAGCCCAGGATCACAAGGTCATCTACCACGACAAAGGACACAATGACGATCATGAGTGGAATAGTCACGAAGATCAGGCGTATCGTATGTGGGTGAAGGAGGGCCATCGCAAGAATACGGAATTTGCCAGGCTCAAGGTCAACGATCAACAAGCCTACTGGGGCTGGCGTCACGAGCATTCAGACGCGCTGCTCAAGATTGAGATTCGGTAGCGCCTTACACCAGCTCCGCCAACACGTCACGCTGGAACGGCTTTAGCTCCTCAATCGCCCCTCTTCGGATCATGTCGGGCCAGGTTGGATTCACGATCAGCGATCGCCCCACCGCCACCAGATCGAACTCATCGCGCTCCAGCCGTTCGATGAGTTCGTCGATGCCGGTGGCGGCGGCTGTGTCCGTGGTGCGGAAGGACCGCGTGAATTCCTGGTCCAACGTGATGGAGCCGACGGTGATCGAGGGCTTGCCCGTGAGCTTCCTGGTCCATCCAGCCAGGTTCAGTTGACTGCCCTCGAATTCGAGGTCCCAGAAGCGGCGCTGCGAACAGTGGAAGAGATCGATACCGGCCGCGGTGAGCGGCTCCAGGAAACGCTCAAGCTCGGCGGGCGTCCGCGCGAGTTTGGCGGCGTAGTCCGCCGATTTCCATTGAGAGAAGCGCAAGCACACGGGGAACTCGGGGCTTACTCGGCTGCGGACCTCCCGAATCACCTCCACCGCGAATCGCGTGCGCGCCACCAGATCGCCTCCGTAGGCGTCGGTGCGTAGATTCGTCGCTTGCCAAAAGAATTGGTCGATCAGGTACCCATGCGCTCCGTGAATCTCCAGCCCGTCGAATCCAAGCCGCTGGGCCGAGGCGGCCGCGTCTCCATAGGCGCCGATGACCTCATCGATTTGCTGCTGGGTCATGGGAGCGGTGACTTGCTCACCAGGTTTCGCGAGCCCCGACGGCCCGACCGCGCCAGGACCGAGCTTAACTCCAGCCGGCGCGGACAACCCGCAGTGCCAAAGCTGCGGGAAGATCTTTCCGCCCGCGGCATGCACCGATTCCACAACGCGACGCCATCCGGCGAGCGCCTCTTCGCCATGGAAGTGAGGAACATCCGGATAGAATCCCGCGCCCGGATGGTTGATGTACGTTCCTTCGGTGACGATCAAGCCGACGCCGCCTTCGGCTCGGCGGCGGTAATACGCGGCTACGTTTTCTGCGGGTATGCCGCCGGGAGATTTGGACCGCGTCATGGGCGCCATGACGATCCGGTTCGGAAGGGTCAGGCTCTTGATCGTGAGGGGTCGAAATAGGGCCGACACCCCGACTGCCGGAATCATAGACACAGTTTAGCGGCTCGCGGCCCTTTGCTAGCTGGCGAAGAGAATCCGGGTCGCATGAAAAAAGATCGGCGCGGAAAAGCAAATCGAATCGAGGCGGTCCAGAATGCCGCCATGGCCCCGGACAAGATGGCTCCAGTCTTTGACGCCGCGGTCACGCTTAATCGCCGACATAACCAGCCCGCCGAGAAACCCCGTAACCGTAATGAGGAAAGCCATCGCTCCGGCTTGCGCGATGTCGAACGGCGTGATCCACCACAGACTTGCACCGATCGCAGTTGCGCTGGCGATCCCGCCGATGAGGCCTCCGACCGTTTTCGAAGGCGAGATCTCCGGAGCAATCTTGCGGCGTCCGAGCAGCTTACCCCACACGTACTGAAGCACATCGCTGGCCTGAGCGACCACCACGAGAAACAACATCAGCAGAATCTGGCGTCCTTGGTAGCCCTTGATTGGAAGCATCAGCAGCGCCGGTGCGTGTGAGATGCCGTAGACGCAGATCATCAGACCCCATACGAGCTCGGCGGTTCTTTCCAAGAAGTTTTTCGCGTGGGAGATAACGAGTGTCAGGACGGGCACAAGCAGAAGACCAAATGCCGGAATCCAGCCAACAAACAAGTCGTATCGGCCGAGCCCGATCAACACATACTGCGCCGGCAGGACCACCAGGAATGTCGCCACCACCACGCGGCGGTCAGCGGGGCCAATCACGGTGACGGTGAGGAACTCCCGCAAGGAAAGGAACGAGATCACCGCAAACAGGCCGATCACAGCCGTGCGTCCGGCGAGGACCGCGCTGCTGAGCATCCCAACCATCCACCACCAGGATCTGATGCGCGCGTTGAGATTTTCGATCACGCCGATGGTCGTGGTTTGCCCAGCGAAGCCGCGGAGGAAAAATCCGGCAAGGCTGGCGAGCGCCAGGACCCCGGTGAGCGCGGACAGGATCAGAAGCGGTTCGTTGCGCATAAGGTTCCTAAGGAGCCGACGACGTGACGCAGACGTGCGAGGAACGCTTTCTTCTCTTCGCCCGGAAGCAGGCGGACCGGCGTTCCGAAGGTCGCTGAGCACAACAGGGGAGCGGGAAGGATTGCCCCTCGGGGCAGAACGCGGTGCAGATTATCGATCCACACGGGAACCAGTTCTACGTCGGGACGTTCGTGCGCCAGGTGGTAGATGCCGCACTTGAAGGGAAGCAGCTCAGCCCCATTGCCTCGCGTTCCTTCGGGAAACACGATCAGAGAATGACCGCTGTCCAGGGCCCGCAGCAACGGGGCCAGTGGGTTGTGGATGTTCTTGATGCGGTCCCGCTCCACCAGGACGGCTTGGAAAACTTTACTGGCCAGATACCGGCGCACGGCGCCGCGCTCCCAGTAATCCGCGGCGGCGACGGGATGCGTGAGGGAACGAAGGCGCGGCGTCAACGACGACCAGAGCAGGATGAAATCGGCATGGCTGGTGTGATTGGCGATGTAAACGCGAGGGGCCTCCGACGGAGCACAGCCAATCCATCGCGTTTCCGCCCCTGTCACCATCCGCGCCGCCACAACCAGCGTCTTGGCCAATAGGCTGTCAACCATCCGCGGGAGTGACGCTTCTTTCCTGGGGCGGCGACGGATTTGAGGCAGGGTCACGCCCGCGGCATGAAGGGCGGACATCACGCGGCCCTCCTTCGCGCCAGCGAGACGGGGAAGATTCCCCAGTCGTCGGTCAATTGATCGACCTTTTGAAAACCGGCCGACTCCACCAATTGATCCATCTCGGCTTGGGTGCGCCGACGCATGATCCAAGGCTTGTGCCCGCGATGACTGGAAAGAGTCCGCGCGATGAATTCGAGCTGCGGATGCCAGGGCTGCCCAGTATAGATGATGTATCCAGAGGGACGGATCGCGTCGGCAAGTCCGCCCAGGGACTCCCGTAGAGCGCTGTTATCTGGAAACAATTCGTAGAGTCCCGAAACAACGCCCACGGTTGGGCGCGGCTCCATGGCCGCCAGGGATTTGCGATCGAAGGCGTCGCCCTGCTCAAAACTCGCTATGCTTCGCAGGCCGCGTTCGGCGATCAACGCCGAGCCTTGTTCAACGTTGACGCCGCTAAAGTCGCGCAGCAGAATTCGGCCGACGCTGGCGGCGTGCGGCTTGACTGAGTCGAGAACATAGCGTCCGTGCCCGGCGGCAATATCGACAATGTTCACGGGCATGCCGCTGGTCTGCAATTCAGCAATGGCACGGACCAGAAAGCGCTCCACGTGCTGTCTCCGGATTCGAATGCCTCGCCAGCCGATGGAGTTGATGTAGAACCAATCGATGAGCCTGCCCAACGGTGTAAACCCGGAGGCATGGTTGCGATAGACGTAGTCGAGACTGCTGCCCGAATCAAAGCCGGTTTTGAGGCCCAGGCGAATGCCGTCGGACAGGCGGCCTCCCGTGTGGAGGCCCGTCTTGAACACGCCGAACACGATCGCGCGCGGAGAGAGGGGCTGCAAAGGGCGGCTTAACCGGTCGAATTCTTCCTTGGTGGCGCCGCGTCTGTCGGCGTCCAGCAATGCGGGCTGCTCGCACGGAGCTGAAAACGACGCTTCAATGAATTCGCGCGCGTGGCCGATCGCAAGATGGCGGTCCCGTTCGCCGAGCGTGTCGTGATAGAAGCCCTTCAGTTCGTGCTTTTCCTTGACAGTCGAGCCAAGTCTCTCGAAAAACCTCATCTGCGGCTTCTTGTGGACCACCCAGTCGGCTCCCGAGATCAGCATCTGCGTGGGAGTCTGGATGGCGGCGGCATCTTGCACCACGCGGGCGGAGGTGTCGAACAGATCGAGAAGCACGCTGGCCGAAATGTCCCGCGTGATCAGCGGATCGGCTTGAAAACGGGCGATCCGCTCGCGATCGTGCGTTAGATACTTGGCTTTGACATAGGACCGGACAGTGAAATTGCCGAACAGCTTGGAGAGGAGCCGCAACGCGGGCCGAGCAAACGGTACATATAACTTGATGCTGAAGGCCGGCGCGGCGAGCACCATGCATCGAATCTTGGGCGCGTAATCGTGGACCCAGCCTGCGGCCAGCACGCTGCCGACGCTCTGCCCCACGACGGCCAGATTCTCGATGCGAATCCCACCCGCAACGATGACGTCGCGGACGAATGTATCCAAGTCCTTGATCAGTGTTCCGATGCTCGGAGCATAACCGCGCCGGCCAGGGGAACGCCCGTGTCCCCGCGCATCCCAGGCGAACATCGAATACTCGGGGAGGCCGAGCTCGTCGACTAAGTGCTGGAGCCGCCCGGAATGTTCGTGGCCGCGGTGCAGCAAGAGAACCGCGCGGCCGCCGGCCGTCGCGGGCCAATGCCGGTAGAACACCTCGGTGCCGTCGATAGTCCTGAACGTGCGTTCTTCACATTGCCGCATGTCGATTTTCTCCTTCCACTTCCCGAAGTCCCCTTCGGACGCGATTCACCACTGTGAGCACCAGAAGCGCGGCCATCAGCCTGGGCAGAACGTAGGCCACGGGCGCCGGAAGGCCGCCCGCGAGGCCAGCCCACAACCCAGCCGCGCCGAACACGACCGCGCGGTCGCTCTTGCCCAAAGGACCGTCGAACCGGCGGCTCGCTCCGGTCATGGCCGCCACCGTCCCCGCCATTTCCGAGATCACCGCGAGCGCGACAGTGACCCAGGTCCAAAAGATGCTGACCCCGTGCAGGTGCGCGAAGGGCACATAGAGGAACATGTCGGAGACCACGTCTGCCAGCTCATTCAAGTACACGCCAAGCCTGCTTGCCTGGCCGAATTCGCGGGCCAGCATGCCGTCCATTGCGTTGAGCGCCAAACGGACCAGCAGCACGGCCGGCAGCAATGCGAAGTAGCGCGGATCGCGCGAAATCAGCAGAAACACGCCGAACGCGACCGAGATCGCGCCGCCGCAGACAGTGACCTGGTTGGCGGTGATTCCGACGGCCGCAAGAGTCCGGACCAGAGGCCGCAAACGGCTCTGAAACCAGGGTTTTAACCCGTAAGTTCCCGGCATTTCCAGTAGAATGAGGGAGGTCATGCCCTACGATAACCGCGGCCCTGCCGGGAAGTCCTTCGCAAGCTCTGAAGAAGTTCTGACGATATTCTTCTAGCAGGTGTGCAGCAACCGCTTATGCCATCAGGTGCCTACGAGTTCGGTCCGTTCCGCATCGACCAGGCCGAGCGCGTGCTCCGGCGCGGCTCGCATGTGATTTCGCTCGCCCCGAAAGCGGTGGAGACCCTGCTGGCGCTGGCAGCCAGCGGCGGGCGCGTAGTCGAGAAGGACGATCTGATCAAGCAAGTCTGGCCCGATACGTTTGTCGAAGAAGGCGGCTTGGCCCGCAACATTTCGCTCCTGCGCAAGGTGCTGGGCAAGGGGCCGGACGACTCCAACTATATCGAGACCGTCCCCCGTCGCGGCTACCGGCTGGTAGCTCACGTTCGGTTGGTGACGCACGCCGCCGATGCCGGCGACGACCCCGGGTCGTCGAGATCCCTGGCGGTGCTTCCCCTAGCCAATCTCTCAGGCGATCCGGCGCAAGATTTTTTCGCCGACGGCATGACCGACGAGCTGATCGGCTATTTCATGAAGATCGAGGCTCTGCGTGTTTGTTCGCGCACCTCGGTGATGGTCTACAAAGGCGTCAACAAACCGTTGCAGCAGATCGCGCAGGAGCTCGGCGTCCATTGGGTTGTGGAAGGAGCCGTACGCCACTCCGGCGGGCGCGTGCGAATCAGCGTCCGGCTGATGGAGGGCGCCACCGAAAAACACGCGTGGTCCGAGACGTACGAGAACGACTTGCGCGACGTGCTGACACTGCAGAACACACTGGCGCGCGACATTGCGCGTGAGATTCGGGTGAAAGTAGCTTTGCCCAAAAAGGACAGGCTGGGCCGCCCTCGGCCGGTGAATCCGGAAGCTTACCAGGACTATTTGCGCGGCCGGTACTTTTTGAACAAGCGCACCACCGGCGACCTCAATCGGGCGCGCGAGTACTTTCGAGGCGCAATCGATAAGGACCCAACCTACGCACCGGCTCATTCGGGCTTGGCCGATGCCTACGCGTTGATGGCAAGCAGCGGTTATGACGTGATGCCGCCAAGGGAAGCGATGCCCCTGGCGAGAATGGCAGCGGCCAACGCGCTGGAGATCGATGACACGCTGGCTGAAGCCCACGCCGCATTGGGGTATGTCGCGCTGGTCTACGATTGGGATTGGCCGGGCGCGGAGCGGCATTTGCAACGCGCCATCGAGCTGAACCCGGCCTACGCGACAGCCCATCAATGGCGCGGCGAGCTTCTGATGGCATCGGCCCAGCCGGACCAGGCCACCGCAGCGTTCCGTCGGGCGCTGGAACTGGACCCCCTTTCTATCCCCTGCAATCTGGGCCTGGGGTGGTCCTACTACTTCTCTCACAAATATGACTCCGCGATCGAACAGTATCGCAAGACTCTGGAGATCGCCCCCAATGTGCCGATGGCTCTATATGGGCTTGGTTTGGCCTATCATCACAAGAAACTGCCCTTGGAGGGTTTCGGGGAGATTCGAAAAGCGTATGAGTTCTCCGGAGGCCAGGCGGCAGCGGTGATGCTGGTAGGTGTGGCTCACGCCTTGTCGGGGAACAGGAAGGCGGCGGAGGATGAATTGGTGAGGCTTCAGGAACTAGCCGCGCAGAAGTATGTCCCGGCTGTGTACCCGGCGTTCATCCACTCGGCCCTCGACAATCTGGACCAGGCGTTCGAATGGCTTCAGAAAGCCTGCGAGGAACGTTCGAGCTATCTGATCTTCCTGAACGTCCAACCTTCGATGGAAAATCTGCGCTCGGACCAGCGCTTCCGAGAGCTACTGAAAACTGTCGGATTGAAATAGAAATAGGGCCGCCACTCCGACTGCTGAAACCATAGACCCAGTTTAGCGGCTCAAGTGCATCGCCGCTCGCGGTTCATGCGTGCAGAGGGGGTCGGATGCGAGCGGGTTTCCCGTGGCCGCGAAGGCCCTCGCGCGAGAGCCGCCACACAACGTATGGAATTCGCACACGCCGCATCTGCCCTCAAATTGTGAGGGATCGCTCAGCGAGCGGAACAGAGACGCGTTGCGGTACACGTCGACCAGCCGGTCCGTGCGGACGTTGCCCGCGGCCAAGGGCAGAAATCCCGCCGGGCAGATGTCGCCTGTGTGCGACACGAACACGACACCGTGGCCGTCGCGAATGCCGAAGCCGCGAGCGGCGGGGCTGCGCTTGATCTGCTCGCCGGTCTGTCCTTCCGCGCGCATCCGCTCCAGAACGACGCGCCGGTAGGAAGGCGCTTCGGTTGTGGCGACGACGAAGGGCGCCTGGTTCGAGGTTTGGTACACCCACGCCATCAGCGTTTCGGCGTCCTCCGGCGAGAGCGGCTGCAAAACCTTCCCGCGCCCGACCGAAATCAGGAAGAACAGGCTCCAGCGCGCGACGCCTAGCGGCTTCAGCAGCTCATAGATGGCGGGCAAATCGCCGGCTGTTTCGACGGAGACGAGCGTGTTCACTTGCAGCGGCATGCCCAGCTCTTGCGCCCAACGCATGGCCTGGATGGTGCGGTCGAAGGTTCCGGAAACGCCGCGAATGGAATCGTGACGCTCCCGCGTGGAGCCGTCGAGACTCAGACCCAGGCCTTCGATGGAGTGCTCCTTGAGCCGCGCGAGCACATCGCGAGTGAACGCAGGAGTTGCGGCGGGTGTGATGGAAACGCCAAGCCCGAGGCGGTGCGCCTCATCGATCAACTCGAAAAGATCGCGGCGGACGAGAGGATCGCCTCCGGTCAGGATCAACTGCGGCAGAGGATCGCCGAACCCGGGGATTTGCCGCAGAAAATCGACGCTCTCGTCAAACGTCAACTCCATCGGATCCGCATGTGGCATCGCCTCCATGCGGCAATGGCGGCAGGCGAGCGCGCAGGCTTGCGTCATTTCCCAATACACGTTCAAGGGCGTCCGCGCATAATCGCGCGGCGCATGATGTGCGGCAGAGGCTTGTGGTGATCCTGGCATGTCCGGTCCTTAAAGCACGATAGTGCAACTCCCGGTCCAATTGAAACTACAAGGAAATACATGCCTGCGGGATGTTCTGTGGGTGATATGGCGCATGCAGGAGGCGGCTGGATCGGCGCTTTGCCACAATTCGCCCTGGCGGACGCTATCGCAGAATGGAGAATCCGGCGTAGAAGACATTGTTGTCCACACCTGGATTGACCGCGCTGGTGAAGCCGTTGGAGATGTGGAGAAACTTATAGCCCAGGCTGATCGCGCGCCGCTGGCCGGCTTTGATGCGGACTCCTCCGCCTACGTCGATCAGAAAGTTCAGACCGGTTGCGCCGGTCACGTTGACCGGGATGGGCTCAGTGGAGGCAATGACGCCCTCATTGGTTTGAAAGAACGGATAGACTCTGTGACGCCGGCCAAAGTCTGCCGTGAAACCCAGGGGAGTTACGCCGAATCCATACACCGCATGGGACGGTTCGAAGAGAACGGCAGCGGGCATGAGCTCGCCGGAATACGAGAGCCGAGATGCCGGACCAAATCCAGCATCGGTAGCTGTAGCCGAATCCCGCCATGAAGAAACGACGACCCGTTGTGGTTCCGATCAGCGTCGCGGAGACGGGCGAGTAGCCGGCGAAGAATTGGAAATCGTGCCGAGGCTCGGACGGCGTTGTGGTCCGTGAGCCGTTCAAGGAGCAAAACCCGGCCCAAGCCGGCGCCGCCGAAAGCAGGATCAGGACCGCACGCACTACTTCCCGTCCAATATTTATTTCCCTTCGGGCGAAAACGCCAGCAACACGTTGCCCGCCTGGCCGCCGGCGAAGCCGTAGCCGCAGGTCGCGATGACCATTCCTCGCGAGATCGCCGGACCCGCGCCGTTGAAGGATCCCCCTTTGGCGGCAACCTTATTGACGGTGTCGAAGTCGCGCTTGGCGTCGAAGTCCCAAACAATTTCTCCCGTCTTGGTGGAATACGCCCGCAGCCTGCCTCCGAAGGATTCCGAAAACGCGATGCCCGGCATCGCCGACACCGCGGCAGCCTGCGCCGGATTGCCCGCTCCCTGCGGAGGCGGCGTGCTCCACAGCTTCGCACCCGTGTCGAGGCGCAGCGCATACAACCCTGGAGTTCCGTCCGGGCGATTGATATCGGCCACTGCCGCGTAGACCGTCTGTTCGTCGGCCGCCATGCCCCACGCCACGCCGCCCATCAGCCCGGTCCCTTGTCCGATGCGCGTCTTCCACACCACCGCGCCGCGCTGGTCCGGATCCAGGCCGTACACCACTCCCGACTTTTGCCCCGCCAGCAGCATCTCCTTGCCGTTCACGGTGCGAAGCACGGGCGAGCTGCCGAAATCGTAATCGTCGCCCGGATTCTCGGGGCAGTTCACGCCCCTGGGGCACCCCGGCACCCAGTTATCGTGCGGCGTCACCTGGCTCGACCACAGCAGGCTCCCGGAATCCAGATCGAACGCCAGAACCGAGTCGCTGGTGCTGATCTCGATACCCGTGTACGAATTTCCCGTACCCACGTAGATCCTCTTGCGGCTTACGTCGATGGTCGGAGCGGACCATACGCCCGCGCCCGCCGGTCCGAACATCGGCGTGCCCTCCGCGTTGGTCTTGTACTGCTTAGGGGGATCGGAGACGGTGTAGGTTTTCCATACCACCTTACCCGTCGCCGCATCCAGCGCGGCTAAGCTTCCGCGAAACGTACAACACTGATACTTGGGCTGCCCCGAGCCCAGTTCCTCGCCCGAAGCCACCGGAACATATACCCGGCCGTTCGAGAACACCGGCGTTCCAGTGATCCGCGCCAGCGGATGCGGGTCCATCTGGACCTTCCACAGTCCCTTGCCGGTCTGCGCGTCCACCGCGTGGGCGAATCCCTTGCCGTCGCCAAAATACACCACCCATTGCGAACCCGCGCGATCTATATTGATGTGGGCCACGTTGATGCCCGTGCGTACAATCGCTCCGGCGTCATAGCTCCAGTAGATGCACCCGGTGGCCGCATCCAGCGAATACACGTTGCCCGAGTAGCTGCCCACGAAGACCCTGCCGCCCACCACCGCCGGCTGCCCCACCGCTCGCATGTCGCCCGCGAATCCGAACGCCCACTTCAGCTTCAGCTTGGGCACATCGCCAGCCGCAAGGCCGGGCTGGGCCTGATAGCGCGCGTTGGAAGCCTCCGCTCCCCAGCCGTTCCAGTCGCCTGCTCCGGGAGCGAACGCCTTCGCGCTTCCCGTGCAATGCCCGGTCTCATCGGCTGCCGCCGCTGCCACGGCAAACACGCACAAGCTCACGATGAATCGCCGCATGACGCCTCCTCGCGGGAGTGTAGCACAGTGAGCGGAGGCTCCACCTCTAGGGCTGGATCGACAGGGTGGCTTTACCGGCTGGACCGCTGTAGATCAGCTCGATCGAACGGACGCCCTTGGTCCCGCCCCCGTAGGAGAAGAAAAGCAGTCCCGCCTGGGGCAGGGCGCGGTCTCCGATCGGCAACGAGTCTCTTTTGACGCGCAGTTGCCATCCGCGTTTTACTTCGAAGGGAACGGGGACCAGCGCGGGCGGCGGTGCATTGGGATCAGCTCCCGAGTCTTGTCCTCTCCCGGTGCCAGTGAGTATCGTTTTTCCCGTTTTGTTGGACTCAGGCTCCTCATAATTGGGATCTTTGAGGGACTTGGCCACCAACTCGTAAGGCTCCTGGGGCACGGCCTTCTTCCCGTTGATGCGGATCGAAAAGTCGCCGACGGAGAGCATGAGCTTCGCCTCCGGCGGGCCGAAGACTCCCGCTTCGATCACCACATAATCCTGAGTGGTGAGAATGCCTTCTTGCGTGCCGACGTTGTGTCCCGTGAAGTCGGCCGCAATGGTGACCGCGCCAGCCTGAGCATGGGCCGCATAATCGGTGGGAGCCGCTCTAGGCGGCAGGCCCTTAGCTTCAACCAGGACCGGGTCCTTGCCCGGAGTTGTTTCCGCCACCTGGGCCTGAAGCGGGCCGCCGATCCGCAAGGAAAGCAGAGCTGTCGCAGCGGCGCACAAAGTCACTAGCGTGGGCCATCTCATATAAGTAGTATATAAATTGGATGCGCCGTTGTCCGGGCGCCCGATGCGATATTCGATGCGATGCGTACGCAGCGGCGCTCCGGCCATTTCCCGTCTGTTAAGATGCTAGTTTCTCCATGACAGCGCTTTCGAGATTCCTCGCCGGCATGAACAGGCACAGAATGTGGGCCTGGGCCGGTTTGCTCGTGTACGCATGCGCCGTGACCTTCCCGCACCAGCCCGTCCAGGATGTCGTCGGCGCGTTGGTGAATAAGATCTCCCGGAATCGCGTCTACCAACTTTCGGTAACCATCGCTTTCATCGAGGCCGCGGTATTCATGGCACTGTTCGTGAGAAACCTTTCCCGCCTGACCGAGCGCCGCTGGCTGGCCTCCTACTGGATTCTGTGCTTCTTGCTCATGATCGGTACCTGGCGGCTCTTCATGGCTAACAACACGGAATTGGTGCACTTTCCGCAGTATTTCCCGGAAGGAATGGCGCTGCTGGCGCTCACGCTGTCGCCGGTGGAATCGCTGGCATGGATCACCCTGTTCGGAGGGCTCGACGAGGCCTACCAGTACATCTACCTGACGAAAGGGAGAGCGACTTCTCTGGATTTTAACGACATCTACATGGATGTGATCGGAGGCGCGGCCGGAATCATTTTCGCGATGGCGATGCTGCGCTGCGAATCGCTCCGCCCGGAGTCGCGAACCGGCTCTGGCGAGTCGTCGCAAGGGTCATGGGGGGCCTTGTGGAAGCGAGTTCTTTTGAGGCCCGGTGTGCTCGTAATTTTCGGAATTTTACTGGCGGGGGCCGTCTTGCTGTGGTCCGGTGCGATGGTCCTATACGAACCCCTCAAAACACCCACTCCTCACTGGTTTGCGCTAAGTAACCTCCAGACCGAGGCGTTCTGGTACTTCAACGATGCGGTCCTCGGACCGCACCATTTTCACGAATTGGAGTCGATCGAAGGTGTGCTCCTGATCCTGGTGACGATCGCGCTATTCGTTCCGCTGGAACGAAAGCTGAGGGTCCTGGCGAAATCCGCATTCGAGCGTTGACTGCAATGGGGACGGATGTCCGAAGCTCGCGGCCCCAAAGCTCCCGGCCCAAACGCTCCCGGCGAGGCTTTGTCCGCTCGATAGCAGGCGCTTCCCTGCTCTCGCTGGCGGACAAGAACGGGATCGCGAAGGATTCGATTCCCCTGGCCGTACCAGGCAAACCACCCTATTCAATCTTTCTTTCCAGCGAGGCTTCCCCATCCGAGCGCTGGGCGGCTGAAGAATTGCGCCAGCATATTGGAAAGATGACCGGTCTCCAGTTGCCGATCGACCGCAGCGCGGGTGTTCCCGCCTCGCCCAGGGCGATTGCGATCGGACGGAGCGGGCTCACGGACCGGCTTGGCATCGAGCCGCCGGACGGAGAGTCGTGCGTGCTGAAGACGGTTGGTGAAACCGTTGTCATTGCGGGTGGGCGGCAGCGCGGCACCATGTATGGAGTTTCGATCGTTCTCGAAAAACTGGGTTGCCGCTGGTTTACTCCCGATGTCGCGCGGATTCCCCAGGCCGAGGCGCTTTGGCTGCCGGAGCTCGATGAGCTTCACCGCCCCGGTTTCGGATACCGGGAAATCTTCTTCACGGAGGCGCAGGGGCGAGAGTGGTCCGCCAGAAACCGGCTGAACGGGAACTTCCATCGACTGGATGAGAGCGTTGGCGGCAAGATCGCGTACCTGCCCTGGGCGCACTCGTTTTACGATCTTGTGCCCCCGGACCGGTATTTCGAGAGTCATCCGGAATATTTTGCGCTGGTTTATGGGCGGCGTCAGAGGGAGGGCGCGCAGCTCTGTCTGACCAACGCCGGAGTCCTGCGTTTGGCCGTGGCGCAAGTGCAACAATGGATGGCCGAGCACCCGGATGTGTCGGTTGTCTCGGTGTCGCAGAACGACACCGGAGGATGGTGTGAATGCGATCCGTGCCGGCAGGCGATCGAAGAGGAGGGCGGCGCGGTTTCCGGGCTCGTGCTCCGGTTCGTAAACCAAGTAGCCGAGCGAGCAGGCGCGTCCCATCCGGGCAAGCTGTTCGACATGCTGGCGTATCAGGACACCGCCGATCCCCCATCGACGGCACGACCGCTGGCCAACGTGCAGATACGCTTGTGCCCGATTGACGCGTGCCAGGCCCATTCGGTTCGAACCTGCGTTTACAACCGGCGGTTTCGCGAGCGCCTTGAGCAATGGTCGCGGATCGCTCCGAAGCTGCTTATTTGGCAGTACAGCGTCAACTTTTCGCATTACCTCGCGCCGTTTCCGAATTACGATGAGCTGATTTCCGATATTCCGCTGTTCCGGCGCTCGGGAGTATCGGGGCTTTTCATCCAAGGCGCAGTTTCCGAGGGCGGCGGCGGCGACGATGCGGAGTTGCGATCCTATCTCGCGGCGCGATTGCTGTGGAAACCGGATCTTGACCCCGTGGCGGAAATTCGAGGGTTTCTGGATGCGGTCTACGGTCCGGCGGCGCCCCTGCTGTGGAACTATTTTGTTCTCCGGCAACAAGAGGTTCGGCGGGGACGGCATCTGTGGATCGATCAGAACGTGGACGCGCGCTACCTTACGCCCGATTTTCTGAGGCGCGGGCGGGCGTTGCTGGAGCGGGCGCTGCAAAGGGCGGCGACGAATGAGGCTCGGGGCCGCGTTGAGCGGCATCTGCTTTCCATCGACTATGTCGAGACAATGCGCGAGAAGCGTTGTATGATCCAAGGTGGCCTGATCCAAGGTGAGTCTTACGGTCCCGCCGATCCGGCGCGCGTCAAAGACGAAACTCAGAAGCTCCTGAATGCGGCCGAAGCGCTGGGCGTCACGAACCTTCGCGAAGGCTATCCAATCCCTCAGCAGGCGCGGGATTGGGGCGATGTGGGGGCGCGTTATCGGGCAGTCGCGCTAACGGATGGCGCGGCGAACGCGACCGTGATTCCGGAGCTGGGCAGAGTCGTCGCTCTAGGGTTGTCCAATGCTCTGGGGTTGGCCAATATCGTGCAGCCAAATGTCCTCCGGGTTCCCGATCCGGGAGAGTGGGCCTATCCGCACAAAGGCGGCATTTATGTGAGCCTGGCCGACGGGAACCGGATGGCGTTCCAACTCCTCGAATGGCAGCTTGCATCTGCCACGCGGGAGAGCGTTACGCTGACCGGCAAATCGGCATCGGAGCGCGTGATTCAGATGCAGATCGGAATTCGGGAAGCCACCCTGCGAATGCGCGTCACGGTCTCGAATCCGGCCGCTTCGACCGCGCGAGTGGCGATTCTTTGCCGGGCGGAGTTTGCTTGCGGCGCCTCTCGCGAGGCGGTGCTGATGCATCGGGACCGATCCGGCAAGCAGCGGAGCCAACGCATCAGTATGGGCGATGGGAATGCGGATGGGGGCGCGCACTACGCCGAGGGCGATCTTCCACAACAGGAATGGGCGCTTGCCTCGGAGCACCCGGCCTTTCGCGTCAGGAATCGATTTCTGGCGGAGGAGGTCGCGCGTTGCACTGTCACTTGGTCGTTCCGGGACGCCGACGGGCTGAATATCGATATGAGCTTAGTGAGTCCTGAAGTTGAACTCGCGCCGGGGCAGCAGTTTGCGCTGACCAGCGACTACGATTTGAGCAACTTCCGGCTAGCGTAAGGTGTCATTTGGCCTTTCTCACGGTTCTCCCTAAGCTCAGGAGCTTAGTTTAGATAGAATAGCAGCCCGTGGCAGAAGTCACTCGCAGGCCGGGGGCCTGCGCCACGGGGCTGCAAATGATTGAGCGGCCATAGTGGGGAAGGTCCGGGACCCGCCCCCAGTGTGCCCAGCATGCTGCCAGCAGCGGTTATTCGCCGTTTTCCGTGCGCTGGGCCACAACCCCGGTTTCCAGATTGTGCTTTTTCAGTTTGTAGCGCAGCGCATCGCGGCCGATGCGCAGAAGACGCGCCGCCTGGGACTGATTACCGTTGGCCGTCTCCAGCGCCCGGATAATCAACAGGCGCTCTTGCTCCGCCAGCGTGCCGACCTCCGGCGTCGAGGCGTGGGGCGGCAAGGCCTCTTCCCGCTCGGCATGGGAGCGCAAGTACGCCGGGAAATCCTGGATATCGATGGTGTCGCTCATCGCCATCATGCAAGCGTGACCTAAAACATTCTCCAGCTCGCGTACATTCCCCGGCCAGGAATGCATGGAAAGCCGAACCTGCGCCCGGTGCGTCAGGCCTCGTATTTCCTTTTTGTATTGGGCCGCGAACCGCGCAATGAAATGGCGTTCGAGCAGAGGCATATCCTCCTTGCGCTCGGCCAGCCGCGGAACGTGGATCTCCACCATGGAGAGCCGGTAATACAGATCCTCTCGAAAGCGCTTCTCGGCGACCGCAATACGGAGGTTGTGATTCGTCGCCGCGATGACCCGGACATCCACCTTGCGCATGGAGAGCGATCCCACACGCTGCACTTCCTGGTTCTGTAAAACCCGCAGAAGCTTGGCTTGCGTGGACAGCGGCATATCGCCGATCTCGTCCAGGAACAGCGTGCCGCCGTGGGCGTGCTCGAACAATCCCGCCTTGTCGTTAGTCGCGCCGGTGAAGGAGCCCTTCACGTGGCCGAAGAGCTCGCTTTCAAACAGCGTCTCCACAACCGCCGAGCAATTCAGCACCACATAACGCCCCGCGGCCACTGGACTTAAGGAATGCAGCGCCCGCGCCACCATGTCCTTGCCCGTGCCCGTCTCGCCGGTAATCAGCACGGTGCGATAGTGCGGGGCGACCCTGCGGATTTGCATCACCATCTCGCGCATCACCGGGCTGCGGCCCACGATGCCCTCGAATTCCGAGTTGGCCAGCAGCTCGCCCTCGAGTTGGCGCGAACGCTGCTGCTTGCGAGCCTCTTCCACCAGCTTGCCGACGCGCTCGCGCAGGGCCGCCAGCGAAATCGGCTTGTTGAGGTAGTCGCTGGCGCCTTTCTTGATCGCCTCGACCGCGGACTCGGTCGAGTAATGCGCCGTCATCAGGATCACTTCCGTGGACGGATCGAATTCCATGATCCGCTCCAGCACCTCCATGCCGGTCAGGTGCGGCATGACCAGGTCGGTCAGCACGATCTGCGGATGCTTTTCAAAGACCAGCTCGATCCCCTGTTCCGGATCGGAGGCCGTTAGAATCTCGAGGCCAGGTTGCGCCAGAGCGCTCGACAGCAATTCCAGACTCTTGACGTTGTCGTCAATAATCAGAACGGAGAGGGCCGGGCTGGTGATAACTGACATGCAAGACCCTAATGTAACATCCGCTCCACTTCGCTCCGCAACATGCTGAGTTGAATCGGCTTGGCGATATAACTGGTAAATCCCGCGGAAAGCGCCCGTTCGCGGTCGCCCTGCATCGCACTCGCCGTGAGCGCCATGACCGGCGTAGCCGCCAACTCCCGATCGAGACGGATTTCGCGGACCACGGCGAAGCCGTCCAGGCCGGGCATGTGGAGGTCCAGAATGATCAGATCGGGCTTCGACTCGCGCGCATTCCGGAGCGCCTCGACGCCGTCGCTCGCCTCCACCACCGTGTAGCCGCTCTTCTCGAGGACGGTACGGACAAGCTCGCGGCTTGTCGCCTTATCGTCCGCTACCAGCACCGTCTTCATAGGCTTCCTCTGACCTAAGGAGCTTCCGCCGAGCGAGGCTCCGCTGTGCGGGCGAGTTCCTCGAGCGGGATCGTAAATGTGAAGCGGCTGCCCTTCCCGGGCTCGCTCTCCAGCCAGATACTCCCGCCGTGTTCCTCCACCAGCGCCTTTGTGATTGCCAGCCCCAGCCCCGTGCCCTCGCGCACGCCCTTTGTGGTCGAGCCGACTTGATAGAACTTGTCGAACACCGCCTCATGCTGCTCCTTGGCGATGCCGATTCCGGTGTCGGTCACCGAGATCTCAATGAGGGCATCCCGCAGCGCCGCCTCGATCCGGATCCTGCCGCCTGCGGGCGTGAATTTCAGCGCGTTACTCAGCAAGTTGAAAAGCACCTGCTTAACGCGGAGCCGGTCGGCGAACATGGTCGGGGGAATCGAGAGGCTGGTTTCGATGACGATCGACTTGGCCGAAGCCTGCGACCGGATGGAGGATAGGATCTCTTCCAGCGCGGCCGCCATATCGAAGGTTTCGCGGCGCAGTCCCAGGCGCCCGGATTCGATCTTGCTGATGTCGAGAATGTCGTTGATCAGTGCCAGCAGATGGATCGAATCCGTATGAATGTGGTTCATGAAGCGCTGTTGCTTCTCGTTGAGCGGCCCTTCCAGTTCCTCGGCGAGAAGCTCGGCGAATCCGATAATCGTATGCAGCGGGGTGCGCAGCTCATGGCTCATGCTCGCCAGGAATTCGCTCTTGAGCTGGTTGGCCCGCTCCACCTCGCGGTTCCGTGACTCCAGCTCGCGGGTATAGGTTTGCTGCATCTCCCGCAGCCGGTCTTCGGTTTGCCGCCGCTCGCTGATATCGCGGATGACGGCGGTAACACGGAACCCTTCCTCCGACTTCACCGGGCTGAGGCTGATTTCGACGGGAATGGAAAAGCCGTCCTTGCGGCGTCCGTGCAACTGAAGGGCGCTGCCCATCGGCCGTGTCACCGGATGAGCCCAGTAGTCCGCGCGATGCTGCGCGTGGTCGCCGCGTAAGGCGTCCGGGACCAGGATCTCAACAGGTTGCCCCAGCAACTCCTCGCGCGTATAGCCGAACATTTTTTCGGTGACCAGATTGAGCAGCAGGATCCGGCCCTCGCGATCCACTTCTATGATGGCGTCGGGAGCGGCTTCCAGCAACTCGCGGAATCGCCGCTCCGCGTGCAGTTCGGCACGCGTTTCCTTTTGTTCTGTCATCGCTTGCAGGAGCTCTTCCTCAACCCGGGCGAGTTTCCGCTCCACGGCGTGGTGCTGGCCGACCTCGGCGACGATGGCGAGCGTGCCTTGCGCGCTTCCAGCCGCATCTCTCCACGGGCCGGTCCAAACCTCAACATCAATGACGGTCCCGTCCTTCCGGGGAAGGCGTAACTTAACTTCACCTTGAGAAATATCTGGCAATTGCAATGCCACAGTCATTGGGCGGCCAAGTACGTCTTCTTTTTTCCATCCGAAGAGTTGCTCGGCGCCGTGGCTCCACAGTTGCACGTGGCCCTCGGAATCCATGAAGATAATCCCAAAACGCGACCTATCTAGTAATCCGCTCAGAATCTCAGCGGCGTTGGTCGGAACCATATGAGACGCCATTATTCTACCAAGCCTCGGTTAGCGAGCCCCATGTAATGGGCCTGCTGACCCAGGGGTGCGTGAAATGGCCCAGATGGGAACGGAAGAAGCGACCGCTCCGCAACCGTCGCGGCCTTGAAGGGCTTCCGCGGCTGGCGCGCGGATTGCTTGATCCTTAAATGGGGACGATCACAATGCAAAACGACACAATGCGAAAGATCCGGCATATCCTTTTCCCAATCGATTTTTCGGAGCGCTGCTGCAACGTGGTCCCGTTTGTCGCATCCATGGCGCGGCGCTACTCCGCCAAGGTCACCCTGCTCGGCGTGGTGCAACCTTTTTACTACGCCGCCATGGGCGATCCGGGCGCGGCGGTGGTGGTGGACCTCGAAGAGCTTTTGCAGGATCTCAAGATCCGGCTCGACAGCTCGCTGACCCAGGAGTTGGCGGGTCTTCGCGTGGACCGCGTCGCGGAGCTCGGCGATCCAGCCAAGGTGATTACCGATTTTGCGCACACGCAAGGCGTCGATCTGATCATGATGCCGACCCACGGCTATGGCCCGTTCCGGAGGCTGCTGCTGGGCTCGGTGACAGCCAAGGTTCTACACGATGCGGAGTGCCCGGTTTGGACTTCGGCCCACATGGATCAAAAAGCCGCGGAGGCGCCCGGCCGCGGCCAGGCTGTCTGCAATAACATCCTTTGCGCGGTGGACGGCTCACCGAACAGCGTAGCGCTCATGAAGTGGGCCGGCGAGTTCAGCAAGGATGCCGGAGCCGCGCTGCGGCTGGTACACGCAGTGTCCGGGATGGAACCGCCGGCAGGAAGCGCGCGAAGCGATCAATCGCCTGGAAGCGTCGGCCGGGGTGAGTGCGCCCATCTGCGTGACCGCGGGCGACGTGGCCGAAACCATTTGCGGAGAGGCGCGCCGGCACGACGCCGATCTGATCGTGATCGGGCGCGGAGTGCTGCACGAGACCCTCGGCCGCCTGCGCACCCACGCCCACGCCATCATCCGCCAGGCGCCCTGTCCTGTGCTGAGCGTCTAAGCGCGCTGTGTGCGCTCAATACGAGATCAACTGGATCGACCCCACGCCTCCCTCGACGTCCAGGTGGATGGTCACCTTTGCGCTCGCCAAGGCGTCGTTGACATAGCGGGTGCCGTCCCGGTGCAGGCCCGGCGCGTTGACTTCGCCGATTCCGCCGGTGACTTGAGCTTCCACGCCCACACTGGACGGCAGGCGAATGGTGGCTTCGCCGGCGCCACCCCGGATTCGAACCTCGTAGCCTCTTCTTGGGAGTTCCCCGCAGGTCCAGATCGAGTTCACCAGCGCCCATCTCCACCTCCAGGTTGCGCAGAGTCAGGCTCCCCAGATCCAGGTGGGCTTCTCCCGCGCCTAAGTGAGCTTCGATTTCCAGCGGAACATCGCGATTGAGGCGGAGATCCCACTCATACTTTGTGTGGCCGAGGCTGGCGCCGCCATTCGGCTGCCTGACGATGAGGCTGCCATAGCCCGCCGCGCTGCTGTAGCGCACCTCAGGCTTCCAGGAAGCCACGTTGTACTGGAAGTCCGCGGCCGCCAGCTTGTCGGTTCCGCCGGTGACTCGCAAAGTTCCCGCTCCCATGTCCAGGCTCACCCGGACCAGTTCGGAATTGTCGCGGTCAATGGACTGGGAATCGTGCAGCGCCGGCCCGGTTCGCTCGAAGGCACATCCCGTCAAACACAATGCCCCGATTAGCGGGAGCACGCATCCACCGCTCATTAGAAGGAATCTCCTTCGAGGCCGGAATCTCGAAATGCTGCCACAGGCTCAGCCGGTGGCAGCCCTTTTCCGGGTCCTGTTAGACGGAATGGTGCGAGCCGAGGAGCTGGGCATGCCGGTTCAGCCTGCGCCTGCGCACGAGACCTAATAAAACCAGGGGCGGGCCGAAAAGCAGGAAGGTACTGGGCTCTGGAACGCCGGTGGCGTTCAGCAGAGTAAACGCCTGAGAGGCCCGGACAGGATCGATCCCAGCAAGATTGTTCCAGGGTCCTGCCGCGCCATTGTCGGAATAGAATCCGCCCGACGTAAGGTCGCTATTCTCCCACACAAAGTTAAAGGACCCGCTATCGGAAGCTGAAAAGAAGTAGTTCACGCCAGCGGCTGCGTCGAAGACCGGAATGTTCAGTGTGAACTGATAAAGTTCAACACCGTAAGGGTCCAGCATCCCAGTATCGACGATTGTAGGCGCCGCAGTGAACTTGTATAGTTCGGCTCCTGGCGATCCAGCGGACGAAGCGTAAAACTCCGCATTAAAGGTTCCGAAGGCCAGACCGCTAAGCGCCGCCCCGTACCATACTGCTTGGTTGATGGCGCCGCCCCCCGCAATACTGAAAAGGTCGGCGGCCAACTGGGTGGGATCGTTGCTGAAAAGACCGCCGTCGCTGCAGCATTGGTTGATAGGTTGACTGTACAGAACAGTCAACGCGGACACCGAACTCACATAGAGAACTGCAAGAAAACCTACGACTGCGAACCGGCTAAGCTTCACGTTGTCTCCTTTGAATCCCAATTCGAATCCGGGACTCCGAACGCGGCCAAACAATGTTAGCACGATACCACAACCGGGATGGCGCCAAACCAGGAGCCGCCGTGTGGAGCACGAATACAGCCCCCTTGGCCCGCATCCAGCGGAATTCGCGCTCCTGCCCGAAGTGACCCGCGCCCGGATTTGAGCTACCCTGAAATTACTTACATGGCCAAGATTTCGGAAGTTGTCAGCGGCGCTGCGGTGATCGCCAAGGGCATGGGCATCACCTTCAAGGAGATGATGCGGCCCACGCTTACCGAGGATTACCCGGAGGCGCCGGTAAAGTTCCAGGAGCGCTTTCGCGGCGTCCACGAGCTTCAGCGCGATGAGAACGGCCTGGAGAAATGTGTGGCCTGCTTCCTGTGCGCCGCGGCGTGCCCGGCCGATTGCATTTATATCGAGGCGGCCGAAAACACCGCCGAGCTGCGCATCAGCGGCGGGGAACGCTACGCCCAGGTCTACAACATCGACTACAACCGCTGCATCTTTTGCGGATTCTGCGTGGAAGCTTGCCCCACCGACGCGATCACACACGGGCATGGATTTGAGATCGCCAGCTACAATACCTCCACCTTGATTTACCGCAAGGAGCAGATGCTGGTTCCCATCCCCGCGGGCGCGTCATTTCCGCTGAAAGCCGAACCCCAGGCAGCCGAAGGACACTAGGCCCAACCACTCCCTTTTGGTCGCGGCGCAGAAGCCGTTTCAGAGCCGCGAACAAAGGAAGCGGTTGGTTGGTGTAAGATAGCCTTTACCCGTGATCTTACCTGCAACCTATTCCGGCGCGATTGTGTGCCTGGTCCTCGCCATGCTGTGCTTGGGCTCGTGGGCCAACCTGCAAAAGCTGCCGGGAAAGTGGCGCTACGAGCTGTTCTACTGGGACTTTTCGATCGGCATTGCGCTGGCCGGCGTGGTGGCGGCGTTCACGCTGGGGTCGCTGAATTCCGCCGAGCTCACGGTTCAAGACAATCTGCTGATCGCCAGCTACCACAAGATTTCGTACGGGCTGGGGGCCGGGGTGCTGATTGGCTTGGCCAATTTGCTGCTGGTCGGGGCCCTTTCGGTGGCTCCGATGGCGGTGGTGTTTCCGATCGCCATGGGAGTGGGACTGGTGGTGGAAAGCGGCTGGCTTCTCTTTCCGCCCCAAGGCGACATGCTGCTTCTACTGGGCGGTTCCGTCCTGGTGCTGGTGGCGGTCATCGTGAATGCCTTCGCTTATGGCGCGTACTCGCAGGAGCAGAGAGCGGTGAAGAAGCCTCTGACGCCCGATCCGCGAACTGCCGCCGCCAAGCCGCCCTTGCCGGCCAAAGGCGTGGCGCTCAGCGTGGTGAGCGGCATCGCGATGGGAATGGTTTCGCCGCTGAGCGATCTGGCCAGAACCGGCGAAGACGGATTGGGCCCTTACACCGCGGGACTTCTCGTCACGCTCGCGGCGCTGGGATCGACCTTCGTGTACGCCCCGTTTTTCATCACCTTCGCCGTGCACGGCGTGCCGGTGCAGTTCCGCTCTTATTTCAAGGGCGGCAAGACGCCGCACTTGTACGGAATCCTGGCGGGTATCCTCTGGAGCGTTGGTCTGATTGCCGCGTTTACCTCCGGAGGAACTTTGGCGACGATTCAGGCGGGGCCGGTGGCCACTCGCGGATTTGAGGAAGGCGCCGTGGTGGTGGCCACGCTGTGGGGTTTGCTGGGGTGGCGGGAGTTCCGGGGAGCCAGCTCAAAGATCCGTATTTTATTGACGGCCATGCTGATTCTGTGGATCGTCGGCGCGGCCTTGGTGACCATGGCCCCGGGCTTCGGCAAATAGCCGAGTCCTTTTGCGGCCCCGGCGAATCCGGCAGGTCGAGGTCGAAAGCGGGGGTCACGCTTTGGCACCTCGCGTGCTACTCTGAAGCCGGATGCGGCGTGCTCTTCACATCGCGGTTAGCCTGATGGCGGCGGTGCTGCTTCTCAGTCCCCTTGACTGCTTTGCCGCGGGCGCTCCGAGCACCCGGGCGGATTGCTGCCTAAAGGGAAAATGCGTTCCCGCGGCGAACTCCGAGACCTGCTGCAAGAATTCCGTCCCGGACGCGGACCAGTTTGTTCCGTCGAAGGCGGCCGAGCATTCATCTCCCCCGATTGCGCTTGTTGCGGTTCACGTTGCCACTTTGGATTCCCGCTCAACCCTCCGGGCTTTCGGTGACCCGGCGAGGCATCCGCCGCCCCATATCGAGTTAACCTCTCCCGGTCTACCGCTTCTGATCTAGAACTTCGCCCGGCGTGTGCGTTCGCACACAAGTCTCAACCCATAAATAAATTTGCACAATTGGCCGCGTGCGTGAGATCTTTCACGCCCGCTGGTGGAGGTAGGAGATTTGAGATGAGGAAGCTCAATATTTCAGTGGCTGCCGTGCTCGGCGGCGCCTTGGTGATTGCATCAAACGGCGCTGCGCTTGCGGCTCCCGCGCAATCCGGGCACTGGGAAACCCCGGCGAAATGGCACCGCCTATTGAAAAAAGCGGTTTCCGGAACTCTGGCGATCGATCCGGAAGGTGTGGAATTCCGTTCGTCCATATTCAATCGACGTTGGCCGAATGTCGAGATTCACAGCTTCGATCTCTCCATGCGGGAGCTTACGATCATCAGCTACCAGAATCGCCGCTGGCACGAGCCTGGAGAACAGCGCTTTCAGTTCACCCTGAGTGAGCCAATGCCGCCGGAGGTCGCGGCAGACCTTACCGAGCGCGTCGGGAAACCGGTACGCAACGGGGTTCCACTCGCCAGCGTTGCGGAGCTAGCAGAAATCCCGGCTCACCGCCGCATGTGGCCGGGCGGAAGCAACGGGACCCTTCGGCTGAGGGACACCGGCATCGACTATCTCGCGGAAGACGGGCGCGACAGCCGGACTTGGCGATGGGCGGACATCCAGACCATCGCGAATCCCAATCCATATGAACTGCGTGTAACTGCCTATCGCGAGACGGTTGAGTTCGATCTCAAGCAGCCACTCTCACGCGCTGTATTCGAACTCATGTGGGATCGTCTTTACGCCGATGGCCTGAACCTGTCCACCGCCGCGGGAGGAGAACACCAATGAGAATCTTCGCAGCAGGTTGCATCGCGATCTGTCTGGCTCTACGCCTGCCGGCGGCCGATCTGCCGGCGCCTCTTTCTTCTTTGCTGGAGGAAGCCACGCGCAACAATTCCGATATTCTGGCCGCGCGGCACGGCTGGCAAGCGTCGGCCGAGGTTCCGTCTCAGGTCTCCACTCCGCCCGATCCCCAGGTCACGGTGCAATCTTTTTCGGTGGGCAGTCCGCGGCCCTTCGCCGGATTCAGCAACAGCGACTTCGCCTACATCGGACTTGGGATCTCTCAAGACCTGCCCTATCCGGGAAAGCTGAAGCTCAAGGGCGAAGCCGCCCAGCAGGACGCCACCATCAACCGCGACAAGCTTGAATCGGTGCGGCGCTCGGTTCTGCAACAAGTGAAGGAAGCCTACTTTCAGATCGCCTATGTGCAGCAGACGCTGGAGGTTCTCGACCGCAACGGCAAGCTCCTGGAACAGATCGAGAGAATCGCGGACGCTCGCTACCGAGTTGGTGAGGGCAGCCAGCAAGATATCTTGAAAGCTCAGCTCGAACAAACCAAGCTGCTACTCGATGTCGCCCACCACCACGAGCTGATGAACACACAACAAGCGCGGCTCCGAAAGCTCCTGAATCGTCCGCCCGATTCTCCCGATCTTCGGACCGAACAACTCGTGGAAACGCCGCTACGCTACACCTCGGAGGAACTGTTGGCCAAGGTGCGGACTGAAAATCCCGAAGTGAGCAGCCAACAGGATACGGTGAAGCGGCAGAGCCTGCAAGTGGAGATCGCACGCAAAGACCGCTATCCGGATTTCAACGTGCAGTACATGTGGCAGCACACTGGCGAACAGTTTCGCGATTACTACATGCTCAGCTTCAGCGCCCGCATCCCGATTTACCGGAAACGCAAACTCAATCCGGAGATGAACCAGGCCGTGGAAGAACTGGATCGCTCCCGGCGGGAGTACGAAGGCCAGGTCCAAACCGCTTATTTTGACGTTCGCAATCAGTATCTCGCCACCGAGACCGCATCGCAGATGCTCAAAATCTACCGCGAAGGACTGATCCCGCAAGCGCTGGCGACCTATCAGGCAGGGCTCGCGGCTTACCAGACCGGCACCCTGGATTTCGAAAGTTTGTTTTCAACCTTCCTGGATGTCCTCAATTTCGATGGGGAGTACTGGAAGACATTGATGGAGCACGAAACCTCCGTGGCTCGACTTGAGCAGATTACCGGTGTGCGGCTCAACTGAGAAATCCTTATGCAACGCTATCGAACTGCTTTCTTCGTCACCCTTGCTTTGGCGGCTGTGCTCGCCGGAGCCGTAGCCTTACTCTGGTTCGACCCGCAAGATGTCAGGGCGCGAATCTCGTCCGCGATTTCGCCCGGGAATGGGCCAGCGCCACCAATTGGCGGCTCGGCGGCGTCCGAGGGAACACCCGCGGAACCGGGCTCCTCCGAACAGAATCTAGTCCCGGTCACGCTGACGCCGCAACGGATGCAGAGTATCGGAGTAAAAACGGGCTCGGTCGAATACCGGCAAGTTCACGATGAGATCGACACCACCGGCAACGTCGAGGTGGACGAAACGCGGCTCGCCGAAGTTCAGGTCCGCTTCGCGGGCTGGATTCAGAAAGTTTTCGTGAACTCGACTTTCAAGCAAGTTCGAAAGGGCCAGCCGCTGTTGACGATGTATAGTCCGGAGTTGGTCCGAACCGAGGACGAATACATGCTGGCCAAGCAGAATCGCGAGCTGCTGGCGCAAAGCACCGTCCCCGGCGTCGCCTCGGGAGCAGGCGCCCTGTTGTCTTCCGCCGCCGAGCGTCTGAAGCAGTGGGACATTCCAGAACGCGAGATTCAGGATCTGGAAGAGACGGGACAAGTTAAGCGCGAGCTGGAAATCGATTCTCCGGCATCCGGGTTCATCGTCGAGCGAAACGCTCTTCCCACCATGTACGTGCAGCCGGGCACGAAGCTCTACTCGATCGCCGATCTATCGACAGTCTGGGTTTACGCCCAGCTTTTTCAAACCGACCTCGGGCGAATTAAAGTGGGCGACGCGGCGGCCGTCACCGTCGATTCCTATCCCGGCCGAACGTTCCCCGGACGGGTGAGCTTCATTTCGCCTCAGCTTGACCAGACCACTCGCAGCGCGAGGGTGCGGCTCGAAATCGCCAATCCCGAGATGAAGCTCTCGTTGGGAATGTTCGTGAATGTGAAGCTGGACCTGGCGCTGGGACGCCAACTCGTGATTCCCGCGTCCGGAGTGTATCAATCCGGAACGCGCCAGATTGCTTTCATAGCTCGCGGCGATGGGCACTTTGAGCCGCGGGAAATCGAAACCGGCGCGCGAGCGGGCGATGACGTAGTCGTGGCCAAGGGCCTGAAAGCCGGAGAGCCCATCGTTACTTCGGCGAATTTTCTGATCGATTCCGAAAGCCAGCTCCAGGCGGCCATGGGATCGTTTGCGCCGCCGCCGCCGGGCGTAAGCGCCGCGGCCGCATCGAATGCCCCGCAGGTATCGCTTGACTACTCATCGACTCCATCCACTCCCCATCTCGGCGCCAACACTCTTCGGGTGAAGTTGACCGGCTCCGGCGGCGCGCCTGTCACCGGCGCTCAGGTAACGGTGACGTTCCTGATGCCGGCGATGCCGGCCATGGGGATGCCCGCCATGCGGAATGTCGTCACTCTAGGCGACACCCGCGGTGGAATGTACGAAGGGCCGGTCCAGATTCAGATGGGCGGCACCTGGCAGGTCACGGTGCTGGCGACGAAGAATGGGCAAACCATCGCTCAGAAGCAGCTCTCGGTAACGGCGGAAGGAGCCACGCAATGATCGGCCGGTGGATCGATTGGTGCGCCCGAAACCGTTTTCTGGTCTTCACCGGAACGCTCGCGCTGGTGCTGGCGGGACTGTGGGCGATACGGCGCATTCCGCTGGACGCTTTGCCCGACATCTCCGACGTCGAGGTGATTATTCACACCTCCTGGGAGGAACCGCCCAACATTATCGAAGATCAGGTCACCTACCCGATTGTCACCGCTCTGCTTGCCGCGCCCAGCGTGAAAGCCGTGCGGGCGCAGACGATGTTCGGCGATTCCTATGTCTTCGTGGTTTTCGAGGACGGAACCGATCTGTACTGGGCGCGCTCCCGCGTTCTGGAGTATCTCCAGCAGATCCAAGGACGGCTGCCGGCGGAAGTGCATCCGGCGATCGGCCCGGACGCGACGGGCGCCGGGTGGGTTTACGAATATCTTCTGGTGGACCACAACCAGCGCTACAGCCTGGCGGATCTGCGCAGCCTGCAAGATTGGTATCTGCGATACCAGATTGCGACGGTGCCTGGAGTAGCGGAAGTCGCGAGCATCGGCGGCTTTGTCCGCCAGTATCAGGTTCGGCTGGACCCGGAAAAGCTCCGCGCGTTTAACATCGCGCTATCGACGGTGATCGACCGTGTACGCGACAGCACCAACGAGGTTGGCGGCCGATTGATCGAGCTCGGGGGCGCCGAGTACATGATTCGCGGCCTCGGCTATCTGCGGTCGCTTGCGGACCTGGAGACCGTCCCGGTGGCGAGCAAGAACGGCACTCCGGTTCTGGTTCGCGACCTGGGAAGTGTATCGTTTGGGCCGGATATCCGCCGCGGCGTGGCCGAGTGGAACGGCGAAGGGGAGACGGCCGGGGGGATCGTCGTGATGCGCTACGGCATGAACGCTCTGAACGTAATCTCCGGCGTGAAGCAGAAGCTGGCGGAAATCTCCGGCTCTCTGCCGGCGGGCGTGGAGATCGTATCGGGGTACGACCGCTCGGGTCTGATCCGCGACTCCATCGGTACGCTGCAACGGGATTTGATCGAAGAGGCGATCATCGTCAGCCTGGTGATCGTCGTGTTCCTGTTCCACTTTCGCTCCGCGTTCATTCCAATTCTCGCGCTGCCGATCGCGGTGATCGCGTCGTTCATCCCGATGTACTGGCTCCATGTAAGCTCCAACATCATGTCGCTGGGCGGCCTGGCGCTGGCCATCGGAGTTCTGGTGGACGCGGCCATCGTGATGGTGGAAAACGGCTACCGCCATTTGTCGGAGGCCCAGCATCCCGGCGGAGGGGAGTCGCGCAGTATTTCCAAACGCGAGCAAAGGAAGATCCTGTTGGATGCGGCGAAGCAAGTTGCGCCGGCGCTCTTTTTTTCCCTGCTGATCATTGTTGTCTCGTTCCTCCCAATCTTTATGCTGGAAGCGCAGGAAGGCCGAATGTTCCGCCCCCTGGCCTGGACCAAGACTTTAGCCGTGGGGTTTTCGTCGGTGCTGGCCGTCACGCTGGTGCCGCCGCTGATGCTTCTATTCATTCGGGGCCGGCTGCGGCCGGAATCGAGCAACCCGGTTTCGCGCGTCACGCAGGCCATCTATCTCCCGATCCTGAAGCTCTGCCTCAGATTTCCGAAAACCACGGTGCTGTTGAATCTCGCCTTTCTGGCGGTGACGCTCCCGCTCGCTTTCAGAATCGGGAGCCAGTTCATGCCGCCTCTATTCGAAGGGGCGGCGCTCTACATGCCCACGGCGCTACCCGGAATTTCCATCGGGCAGGCGACGCAGTTGCTGCAGGAACAGGATCGAATTCTGCGCTCGATTCCAGAGGTCGCAACTGTGTTTGGCACCATCGGCCGTTCCGAGAGCGCGACCGACAATGCGCCGCTCGATATGTACGACACCACCGTGAACTTGAAGCCGCGCGAGCAATGGCGCCCCGGCATGACGTACGAAAAACTGATCTCGGAGATGGACGGCAAGCTCCAGTTCCCCGGCCTTACGAACACATGGACAATGCCCATCGAGAACCGGCTCGATATGGAGCTCACCGGCATCAAGACGCCCGTCGGCCTCAAGATCCAGGGGCCAAGCCTCGACGGAATCCAACAACTCGGACAGAACATTCAACAGATCATAGGCGGTCTTCCGGAAGTGCGATCCGTGTTCGCGGAGCGTGTCGCCCAGGGATTCTACGTAAACGTCGAGGTGAACCGGCCGGAAGCCGCGCGCTACGGACTCACCGTCGGCGATGTACAGCGCGCGATCACTTCCGGAATTGGCGGCGAGAACATTGCCGAGAACGTCGAAGGCCGCGAGCGCTATCCCATCAATGTCCGTTACGCGCCGGATTTTCGGGACGACCTGGATAAGCTCGGGCGCGTGGTGATTGCGACTCCTTCCAACGCGCAGGTGCCGCTGGGCGAGCTCGCCAAGATCTCTTTCTCCAAAGGTCCCACCATGATCCGCGACGAAGATGCGGCGCTCACCGGCTACGTGTATCTGGACCTCAACACCCACGATTACGGCGGGTTCGTCGACAAAGCCTCCCAGCTTCTGCGCGAGAAACTGACTCTGCCGCCGGGTTACAGCTTCAAGTGGTCCGGCGAATACGAATTCGAGCTGCGCGCCAAGGAGCGCCTGAAGATCATCGTGCCCATCGTGTTCTTCGCGATTTTTCTGCTGCTGTACATGGTTTTCCATTCGGTCGCCGAAGCGCTGGTTTTGATCTTTCCCACCGTCTATGCGATGACCGGGGGGCTGCTGTTGCAGTGGTGGCTCGGTTACAACTTCAGCGTGGCGGTTTGGGTCGGCTACATTGCGCTGTTCGGCATCGCGGTCGAGACCGGGGTCGTGATGGTCGTCTATCTGCACGAAGCGCTCGACCGCAAGCTGGCTGCCGGACAGACGCTTCAGCCCGCCGACATACAGCAGGCCGCGATTGAAGGCGCGGTACACCGGCTCCGCCCGAAGCTCATGACGGTGGCCGCGGTCCTCGCCAGCTTGATTCCCATCTTGTCGGAATCCGGCGTGGGCTCGGACGTGATGAAACCCATCGCCGCGCCGATTGTCGGCGGCATGGTCACTTCCACAATCCACGTATTGATCCTGGTTCCCGTCTTCTTCGTGATGCTGAAGACCCGGGCCCTGCGGCGCGGGAGCCTGAGGATCGCGGGAAAGGGCGCCGACGATTGACACGCAGTCCAAATCCTAATTTCAAGAAAGGCGATAACCGATGAACATTCGAAGACGCATTCTTCCAGCGGCACTGGTACTGACGTGCCTGCTGGTCACAAGCAGCTTTGCACAAGAGAAGGCGAAGGGGCAAGCGAAGTCGCACGTTTTCCACGGCAAGGTGGAGGGTGTCACCGACAAAGGGTTGACCGTCAATGGAGAAAAAGCGGAAGGCTGGATGGGCGCAATGACCATGACCTATGCCGTCGACAAGCCGGACGTTCTGAAGACGGTTAAGGTGGGCGATCAAATCACGGCTACCGTCTACGACGGCGATCTGACGCTCCACAACGTCATGCCCACGCCGACGGGAAAATCCGACAAGCAGACATCCAAAAAGTGAGATCGGAGCGGTCGGAGCGAGACTCCATACGGGCCCGCACCCATCTGTAACTGAGCGATAAAACAAATAGTTACGGATTCGATTGCACGATTGGGGCCCGCCGAGCGTCTAATTTTACAGCCATGATGTTCAGGGGGGCGACTTGCGCCGGTTGGATCGTTCTCACGCTGGCCGTCCCGGCGTTCGCCGGAGAATCGGCCGTGCTCAGCAGCGGCTTCAGGCTGCATGTGGACCGTCACGAGGAATCCGACGGGATGGTGCGGCTGTACCGCGGCGAGGGCGTCACGGTGATACCAAGGTCCTTTGTGACATCCTTCGAGCCCGACCTGGCTCCGCCAGTTTTGGCGGCGCCTCCGGCGCCGGTTCAACCCGCAGTTGTTCCTGTCGCTGCGCCTTCCGCTCAGCCGGCGGCGCTAGATCCGCGGACGCTGGTGCGCGCCGCGGCAGCACGCGCCGGACTCCCCGCCGCCTTTGTCGAAAGCGTGGCCAAGACCGAGTCGGGCTTCGATCCGGCGGCGGTTTCCCCCAAAGGCGCGATCGGAGTGATGCAGCTCATGCCCGCCACGGCGAAGGCCCTGGGCGCCGATGCCAACGATCCGGTGCAGAATATCGACGCGGGTGCGCGGCTGCTGCGCGAGCTGCTGCTCAAGTACGACGGCGACGTGGTGAAGGCGCTGGCGGCCTATAACGCGGGCGAGACGGCGGTGGATCGCTATCAGGGCGTGCCTCCGTATCCGGAAACGCAGCACTACGTCAACACAGTTGTGAACACATATCTGAAGAGCGGGCAATAGCGGCTTCCTACCCACCTGCTACCATCAAGGTTCATGGGTCCAACTTCCCCGCAAGATCCGCCCAAGCCGCCGATTCCGGGCGTACAGTACCTGGTCGCCATCGGTTCCGGCAAAGGAGGAGTCGGCAAGACCACGGTTGCGGTCAACCTGGCGCTGGCGCTGACCAAGCTGGGGCGGCGCGTGGGCCTGCTCGACGCCGACGTCTACGGACCCAACGTGCCCCTGATGATGGGCACGCGGGAGACGCCGCTGGGGCACGCCGACAGCATTCGGCCCATTGAGAAGTTTGGGGTCAAGCTGATGTCGATGGGATTCCTGAACCCCGGCGACAAGCCGCTGGTGTGGCGCGGGCCGATGCTGCACAACGTGATCCAGCAATTCCTGCGCAAGGTGATGTGGGGCGAGCTGGATTACCTGCTCATCGATCTGCCGCCGGGCACGGGCGATGTGGCGCTTTCGCTGATTCAGAGCGCACCTCTTTCCGGCGCGGTGGTGGTGACCACTCCGTCGGACGTTTCGCTCGAAGACGCGCGCAAGGCGGTGAATATGTTCGCGCAAGTTCGGGTGCCGATATTGGGAATGGTCGAGAACATGAGCTATCTGATCGCGCCGGGAAGCGGCGAGCGCATCGACGTGTTTGGTCAAGGCGGCGGCAAGCGCACGGCCGAGCAGATGGGCATTGCGTTTCTGGGCGAACTGGCGCTGGACCCGGATGTTCGCATCGGCGGCGATAGCGGGCTGCCGGTGACCACTCGATCGATCGACGACACGCACGCGGCTCCGTTTGTCGAGCTGGCGCGGCGCGTGGAGGAACGTTGCCGCCAGGCGCAGACCACAGGACCGACGGTGACGGTCGAGGATTAGAGCTTCAACCAGGTCGCGACCGTTTTCATCCATTCGATCACAAACGTCTTGCGGGCTTCGCGGTTGTGCCACCAGCCATCGGGCGTGAAATTTTCATCCGGTGCGGCAACGACGATGAACGTGAGATCGGGCGCGGCGGCGCGGAACAGGGCTCCGGCGCGGCGCGTGTGATACAGGCTGGTGACCAGCAGGACGCGGTGCGCTCCCAGGCCGCGCAGCTCCCCGGCCGCGTCCGCGGCTTCTTCGCGAGTGGAGTGGGCTTGATGGGGGAAGCGCACGAACTCGCTCTCCGGATAGCCGGCTTTGACGGCGAAGGGGATGGCGAGATCGCACTCGTAGTAGCCGTAATTGCCGGCGGGCCCGCTGACCACCGCGCGCGGGGCATAGCCTTGACGCACCAGCTCGGCGCCTTTCAGAATCCTGTGGCCGCTGGCGTCGCCCGCCAGCACGAAGACGACGTCGGCATTTTGGGGAGGCCCGGATTGATCGAGGTAAGCGCCCAGGGCCACGAGCAGCGGCGTGTGAAAGAGGACCGCGAGAAGCGCGGCCAGCAATACCACCACTGCGGCAACGGCGGCGAAGCGCCGTGAACGCTTACTCTTCGTCGGCGTCGCGGCGCTCCAGATGGCCCACGGATTTCAGACGCTGGAACATGCGCTCGACCTCGTCCTCGTCTTCCGGCCGCAGTAAGGGATAGCGGGGAGGGGCGATCTGCGCGGGCGCGGCGGAGGGCGGCTCGCCCCAGAACTGGCGGTAAGGCACGCCGTCGAGGAGGGCTTCGCGGGAATTGCGGCGCAGGTGCCGCAACAGGCTGGCGGAGGAATCGAAATCGCCGGGATGGATCAGCAACACGCTGCGTTCCTGGTTGAGCGTGAGGTATACCAGCAGAGGCACGCTCCAGCCGGTTTGATCCAGGCGCCGGATGGTGGTCCAGGGGATCTGGCGGCCTCCCATCTTCAGGTGCGTCTCATGGATCTCGATAGCCGGGCGAAAGGCCAGAAGGAACAGCGCCACAGCGGGGATCGCAAACAAGGCCGCGGCGATCCAAGCTGGACTGAAGGCCGCGCCGAAGCCGCGAGGCATCCACGAGGCAAGGTCCAGCAGAGAGGTTGGGTCCCAGCGCAGAGCAGACCAGATCGAAAGCGCGGTTCCGACGGCGGCCACGATCGCCATCGCAAGATAGCGACGGGAGGGAGCGAAGCGGGCGACCGGACTGCTCACAATTCCAGACTACCATCCCTTCGCGCGAACGGGGGCGGGCCGTCAGAACCGAACCGCGACCCGTGAGGGAGCGGCGACAACCTACCTGATCATGCCATCGTCAAATTTCTATTTCGCGCACCCCCATCCTCCTTTTTCGAAGCGCATGATGAAGGCCGGTGGTTATACTGAGAGCGATGTCCGGTGGCTCCCTGACGATGCGCTTCCTGGTCGGGTTACTAGCCGGGCTATTTGTATTCGCTCAAAGTCCCGATCCAACACAGAGCGCGATTGGCATGCAGTTCGTCAAGATCTCGCCGGGTGAATTCGTCATGGGCTGTTCGACGGGCGACAACGACTGCGACGCGGACGAAAAACCTGCGCATCGCGTTCAGATTACGAGGGCCTTTGAGATCGGACAATACGAAGTGACCCAGTCTCAATGGCAGGCCCTCATGGGATCGAATCCCAGCACCATCAAGGGCGACGATCATCCGGTCGAAACGGTGTCGAAGAACGATGCGCATGATTTTCTTGCCCGCCTCAATGCGCGAAATGACGGTTACAGATACCGTCTGCCTACTGAAGCGGAATGGGAGTATGCGGCGAGGGCCGGAACAACCGGCTCGCAGATTGCATCGTTGGATGAAGTTGCGTGGTACGGAGCCAATTCGGAGGATGAAACGCATCCGGTCGGCACGAAGAAACCCAACGCATGGGGTCTGTATGACATGTTAGGCAACGTGCGCGAGTGGGTTGAGGACGTGTTTGCGAGGGACTACTATGGCAACACTCCGCTCGCCGATCCAACCGGGCCACAGGCAGGGCGGGGCGGCCTGCGGGGCCGTAACCCGCCGCCAAGAGGTGGGCGCGGCGGGCTGGCTCGACAACTTCCAATCATGCGCGGTGGCGCATGGGATAACCCCGCCAACTTCGTCCGAGTTTCAGCGCGATACCATTACTATGGTCCGACTTTGAGAGTTAGCGACATCGGGTTTCGAGTTGTCCGCGTGACGCTGTGATGCCGATCGGGTGATGCCAAGGGAGGTCGTGAAGATGAAAGAACTGTCAATGCTGGCTCTGACGTGCGGTTTGTTGGGGGCTTCGAGTCCGGCCTTCGCGCATCACTCGTTTCAAGCCGAGTATGACGAGTCGAAGCCACTCACATTGGTCGGAAAGGTCACCAAAGTCCTGAACGAAAACCCTCACGGATGGATCTACCTCGACGCGAAGAACGCGCAAGGCAGGGTCGTAAATTGGGCCCTGGAAATACCCGCCCCCAATGCCCTTCGGCGAAACGGTTATGACCGGAGTATCTTCCAGACGCTGATAACATCCGGCGAAGACGTCACGGTTACAGCTTATGCCGCTAAAGACGGGTCCAAGCACGCCTGGGCCGGAGGCCTGACGAGAGCCGACGGAGGAACGGTCATTACGCTGGGCGGGATTCCTCGACAGGGTGGCGGCCGCGGAGGACCGCGCGGTCCGCAATAGACAACGATACTGTTGTCAACGCCGGGTCCAGAACATCCATAAGGTCAGTGATCCGCCAGTGTGTAGCTTAGGCTCGACTTGACCCGCTACGGGACGAGGAAGGTAGAGTAGAAGATGCTCGCGTAACCCCCCGTTTCGCGCCATCATACAAAATGCCCCACAAGCTAACGAATCTTCTGAACCCCGTCCCCGGCGATCTTGAAATTGCGCAAGCCGCAACGCCGGTTCCCATCGACCGCATCGCGCACGAAGCCGGAATTCTTCCCGACGAGCTGGAGCTGTACGGGAAAAATAAAGCCAAGGTACACCTGTCCATCCGCGACCGCCTCAAGGACGCGCCCAACGGGAAATACATTGTGGTGACCGCGATCACGCCCACACCGCTCGGCGAGGGCAAGACCACCACCACCGTGGGGCTGAGCCAGGCGCTCGGCGCGCACCTTGGCAAGAAGGTGTTTACCAACATTCGCCAACCCAGCCAGGGCCCGACGTTCGGCATCAAGGGCGGCGCGGCCGGCGGAGGCTACAGCCAGATCATTCCCATGGAGGAGTTCAATCTGCACTTGACGGGCGATATCCACGCCATCACGGCGGCGAACAATCTGCTGGCGGCGGCGATCGATACGCGCATGTTTCACGAGAAGGGGCAGAAGGACGATCAGGTGCTGTTCGACCGGCTGTGCCCAGCGGCCAAGGACGGCAGCCGCCGCTTCACCGGCGTGATGCTGCGCCGTCTGCGCAAGCTGGGAATCCACAACACCGATCCCAACGCGCTGACGCCGGAGGAGCGGAGCCGCTTCGCGCGCCTGGATATCGATCCGGCCACGATCACGTGGCGGCGTGTGGTGGATACCAACGATCGCATGCTGCGTCAGATCACCATCGGCCAGGGTCCGGAAGAAAAGGGCGCCGAGCGCGTCACCGGCTTCGACATGACGGTGGCCAGCGAGATCATGGCGATTCTGGCGCTGACTACCTCGCTCAACGACATGCGCGAGCGGCTGGGGCGCATTGTGATCGGCAGCAATCGCGCGGGCGAGCCGGTAACGGCCGACGATCTGGGCGTGGGCGGAGCTCTGGCGGTGCTGATGAAGGACGCCATCCAGCCCAATCTGATGCAGACGCTGGAGGAGACTCCGGCGTTCGTGCATGCGGGCCCGTTCGCCAACATCGCGCATGGGAACAGCTCGATTGTGGCGGATCAGATCGCGCTGAAGCTGGCGGGTGCGGAGGGATATGTGCTGACCGAGGCGGGCTTCGGTGCGGACATGGGCATGGAGAAGTTCTTCAACATCAAGTGCCGCTACAGCGGCTTGAAGCCGGATTGCGTGGTGCTGGTGGCGACCATTCGCGCGCTCAAGATGCACGGCGGCGGACCCAAGGTGGTGGCGGGGCAGCCGCTGGCGCACGCCTACCTGGAAGAGAATCTCGATCTGCTGGAGCGCGGTTGCAGCAACCTGGCGAAGATGATCGACAACGCGCGCCGCTTCGGCGTTCCGGTGGTGGTGGCGGTGAACCGCTTCAAGACCGACACAACCGCCGAGATCGAGCTGGTGCGGCGATTGGCCATTGCGGCGGGCGCGGAGGACGCGGCGCAATCGGACCACTGGGCGCGGGGCGGCGCAGGCGCGGTGGATCTGGCCAACGCCGTGGTGGCGGCCTGCGAGAAGCCCAGCCATTTCCGCTTCCTCTATCCGCTGGAAATTAGCATCAAGGAAAAAATCGAGACCATCGTGCGCGAGATGTACGGAGGCTCGGGCGTGGAGTATTCGCCGGAGGCGGAGCAGAAGGTCGAGCTGTATACGCGGCAGGGCTTCGATAAACTGCCCATCTGCATGGCCAAGACACATTTGAGCTTGAGCCACGATCCGAATCTGAAGGGCGCGCCCACGGGGTTCGTGGTGCCGGTGCGCGACATTCGCGCCAGCGTCGGCGCGGGCTTCCTGTATCCGCTGCTGGGCACGATGGCCACCATGCCCGGGCTATCCACCAGGCCGGGCTATTACGAGATGGATATCGACCCGGAGACGGGACGAATCATCGGGTTGTCGTGATCTGGAAGGAGCCGCTTGAGTCGCTATACGACGGCTTGGCCGCGGCGAAGCCCGCGCCCGCGGGTGTAACGGCGGCGGCGGTCAGCGCTCGGTTCGGAGTGGCGCTGCTGATCAAGACGCTCGAGATCACGAAGCGAGGTCATGCTGAAACGGTTCGTGGCTGGCTCGCGGCGGCGCGGAGATGCTCGGAAATCCTTGCAGAAGCCGCGAACGACGACATCGTCGGCCCACCGGAGCGCAAGCGAATCGAGATTCCGATGAACGCGGCGCGGGCGGCAGCGGCTGGGCTCGACCTGTGTGCCGAAGCCGCGGGTGTGGTGCGCGGGGCTGTTGCCGCCGATCTCGGAGCCGCTGCGGCGCTGCTATGTGCGGCGGTGCGCGCGATTCTGTTGTGCGTCGACTCCAACGCGGGGCAGCTTGAAGCGGAGGAGCGGCGCGAACTGGAGCTTCACGCGATAGCGAGGCAGGAGAGTATTTTGGGACAGGTTTCGAAGAGGTGAAGGATGTTGCGCCCGAGGACCGCACCGTGGGTAGCTCGGCGAATTTCTCAAGCGCGCTGATACCGCGCCGTGAAGTGGAACGCGCTGCCTTTGCCGGGCTCGCTTTCCACCCAGATGCGGCCGCCCATCAGGCCGACCAGCTCGGAGCAAATCGCCAATCCTAAACCAGTGCCGCCGTAGCGGCGCGTGCTGGAGCCGTCGGCTTGCACGAAGGGGTCGAAGATGCTGGCTTGGCGGCTGGCGGGGATGCCGATGCCGGTGTCGGTCACGGTGACGTGCAGCTCCTCGGCTGCACCCATCACGACGGGCATGGCGACGGACACCGCGACCTTGCCCGCCGTAGTGAACTTGATGGCGTTGCCGATCAGGTTCGTCAAGACTCGCCCCAGGCTGTCGGAATCGCCCACGACCGTTTGCGGCACGCCGGCCGCGATGGAATGCGTCAACTCGAGACCCTTTTGCCGGGCCGAAAAGGCCTGCGCGGCGACGGCTTCGCCGATCGCCTTGTGGACATCGAATTCGCTGCGCTCGAGCGTCACCTTTCCGGCGTCGAGCTTGGAGAAATCCAAAATATCGTTGATGAGCGTCAGCAACGCGTCGGCCGAATCCTTGGCGATTTGCAGGAATTCGCGCTGCTCGGTGGTGAGTTCCGTATCCAACACGATCCCGGTCATGCCCAGCATGGCGTTCATGGGAGTCCGGATTTCATGGCTCATGTTGGCGAGGAAGGCGCTCTTCAACCGCCCCATCTCCTCGGCCTTGTCCTTGGCGGCGCGCAACTGCTCATTGGCGGCCTGGAGCTCCGTGGTGCGTTTGGCGACCGCCTCTTCCAGTTGATCGCGATCCTGCTGGAGCTGCCGGTCGTGCTCGGCCAGTCGGAGGTGTTCCTCCTCCAGCAGCCTCTTGGCGATGGCGCTGCTCATCAGCTCGCCGATCAGGGAGATCGCGGAGGTTTCTTCCGCTGGGTGGACGTGAGGGTCCAGGTGATGCACGTTCACCACTCCGACGGTCTCGCCCTTGTGCAGCAAAGGCACGGAGAGAAATGCTTCGTAGGTGTCTTCGATGAGGGTGGGAACCGCCTTGAAGCGCGGATCCTTAGCCGCACCGGAACTGAGGGCGACAGGGGTGCGGTTTTCGGCTACCCAGCCGGTGACCCCCTCCCCCATCTTCATGCGGACGGCGCCGAACCTGCGCCTGTGCGGGAGTTGGGAGGCGCGCAAGACCAATTCGCCGGTTTCCGGCTCCAGAAGATAGATCAGGCACGCGTCGCAACTGGAAATCTGCGAGGTCAGGCCCACGATCTGGCCGAGCATCTCGTCTAACGACAGCTCCGAATTTACAATGCGGGTCACGCGATGTAAAAAAGTTATGTAAGAGCCGTGTGTCTCGACTTCCGCTGCCACGCCCAAGCGTAAGACCTCCCTGTCACAATGATCCAATCAAATCTTTCTATCGGCTGAATCACTGGCCCTTCATAAAGTACGAAGCCGGGGCAGGCTATAATCGGTCGAAGACGCACTCGCCTCCGCGTTTTGAGGAATGTGTCACCGGCCAAGCGCCGCGGGGGGAAGATTCAAGACCGTTCATGCCCATACGTGTCGCTCTTCATCATCGGACCATTTATCATTACGACCGCCTGGTGCGGCTGAGCCCGCAGGTGATCCGGCTCCGGCCCGCGCCGCACTGCCGCACGCCGGTGACGGCGTATTCGTTGAAGGTCGAACCGAAGCCGCACTTTCTGAACTGGCAGCAGGACCCGCAGAGCAATTTCCTGGCGCGGGTGGTATTTCCCGAACTCGTGCGTCATTTTTCCGTGGACGTGGATCTGGTCGCGGAGATGACCGTGATCAACCCGTTCGACTTTTTCCTGGAACCTTACGCCGAAGAGTTCCCGTTCCGTTACGAAGAAACCCTGGCGCATGAGCTGGCGCCGTTTCTGAAGACTTCCGCGGCGGGACCGAAACTGGCTGAGTATGTGAAGACCATCGACCTGAAGCCGCGCCGCTCGATGGATTTTCTGGTGAGCCTGAACCAGCGTTTGCAGGGCGAGATCGGGTACCTGATCCGCATGGAGCCGGGGGTACAATCGAGCGAAGAGACGCTGAAGCTGAAGACCGGCTCCTGCCGCGATTCGGCGTGGCTGGAGGTCGAGATCTTCCGACACTTGGGGCTGGCGGCGCGCTTCGTTTCCGGTTACCTGATCCAGTTGAAGCCGGACGTCAAACCTCTGGACGGGGCCGCGGCCGGCGCATCGCAGGACTTCACGGATCTGCACGCCTGGACGGAAGTGTATTTGCCGGGCGCGGGGTGGATCGGGTTGGACCCGACCTCGGGACTGCTCGCCGGGGAAGGGCACCTGCCGCTGTCGGCGACGCCCGAGCCGGCGTCGGCCGCTCCCATCTCCGGCGGCGTGGACGAATGCGAAGTGCAGTTCACCCACGAAATGACGGTGACGCGGATTCACGAAGACCCGCGCGTCACGCTGCCCTACACCGACGCGCAATGGAACACGATCGAGGCGCTGGGGCGCAGGATCGACCAGGATATTTGCTCGAGCGACATCCGCCTGACCATGGGCGGCGAGCCGACGTTCGTCTCCATCGACGACATGGACGGCGCGGAGTGGAATACGGCGGCGCTGGGTCCGCAAAAGCGCATCTTGGCTGAGCGCCTGCTGGACCGCTTGCGGAGCCGGCTCGCGCCCGGCGGGCTGCTGCATTACGGGCAGGGCAAATGGTATCCGGGCGAGCCTCTGCCGCGCTGGGCTCTGGCGTGTTACTGGCGCGCCGACGGGATTCCTTTGTGGCACGATCGCGCGCTCCTGGCTCGCGAGGGCGAGACTTATAGCTTCGGCCCGGTAGAAGCCCAACATTTCGCCGAGGCGCTGGCTCGGCGGCTGGGCGTGGACCCGGACTACATCAACGAGGCCTTCGAAGATCCGCTGTATTATGTGCAGCGCGAGCGGCAACTGCCGATCAACGTCGATCCGGTGGACAATCATCTGCTGATAGACAGCAATCTGGATGACGCGCAGGAGCGGGAGCGCGTGCGCAAGGTATTCGAGCGCGGCCTGAACCAGCCGGTGGGCATGGTGCTGCCGATTGAACGCAACCCGGGCCGGAGCGGTCCACGGTGGCAAACCGGGCTGTGGATGCTGCGCGGCCAGCGTCTGATGCTGATTCCGGGCGATTCGCCGCTGGGACTGCGGCTGCCGCTGGCCAGCTTGCCGTGGGTCTCGGTAGCGGACGCGCCGCAAGTGTTCCCAGTGGACCCGATGGTGAATAGCGAGCCGCTACCGGTGCCGCCGCGGCACGCTCCCAAAGATGGGCCGGTGCTGCAATCGCGAAAGCAAGCCGAGCGCGATAAAAAACCGGAGATGGGAGAATCGGCTCCGTGGGTGGTGCGCACCGCGCTGGGCGTGGAGCCTCGCCAGGGACGTCTGCATGTGTTCATGCCGCCGCTGATGAATGCCGAGGACTACGTGGATTTATTGGCGGCAGTGGAGGACACCGCCGGGCACCTGAAGATGCCGGTGGTGATCGAGGGCTACGCTCCGCCGCACGACGCGCGCCTGAAGCACATCAAGGTCACGCCGGACCCGGGCGTCATCGAAGTCAATATTCATCCATCCAGCACATGGCCGGAGCTGGTGGACACGATCACGGCGCTCTATGAGGACGCTCGGCAATCGCGGCTGGGAACGGAGAAATTCATGCTGGACGGCCGGCACACCGGCACCGGCGGAGGCAATCATTTCGTGTTTGGCGGCCCCACGGCTGCCGACAGTCCGTTCCTGCGGCGGCCGGACCTGCTGCGCAGCATGATCGGCTACTGGCTGAATCATCCGTCGCTGTCATACGCCTTTTCGGGGATGTTCATCGGGCCCACCAGCCAGGCTCCGCGCGTGGATGAAACGCGGCAGGATAACTTGTATGAACTGGAAATCGCCTTCGGCCAGGTTCCCGATCCGGAGCACGGCCCGTGCCCGGCCTGGCTGGTGGACCGCATTTTCCGGCACATTCTTGTGGATGTCACCGGCAACACCCACCGCGCCGAATTTTGCATCGACAAGCTGTATTCTCCCGACTCTTCCACAGGACGGCTGGGGCTGCTGGAATTGCGCGGGTTCGAAATGCCGCCGCACGCGCGCATGAGCCTGACGCAACAATTGCTGGTGCGCGCCATGATCGCGTGGTTCTGGAAGCACCCGTACCGGGCGCAGCCGGTGCGCTGGGGAACGCGTCTGCACGACCAGTTCATGCTGCCGTTCTTCATCGCCCAGGATTTCCGCGAAGTGCTCGCCGATCTGAACCGCTTCGGCTATCCCTTCCTGCTCGAATGGTTCGCGCCGCATCTGGAATTCCGCTACCCGGTGTTCGGCCACGCGCATCACGCCGGCATCGAGATCGAGATCCGCCAAGCCACCGAGCCCTGGTATGTTCTGGGTGAAGAAGGAAGTCCGGGTGGAACATCGCGCTACGTGGATTCCTCGGTGGAGCGGGTGCAGGTGCGGGTGGAGGGATTGGAGAGCAGCCGGTATTCGATCACGTGCAACGGACGCCGCGTTCCGCTGCATCCGACGGGAACGCAGGGCGAGTGGGTGGCGGGCGTCCGCTACCGCGCCTGGCAGCCTCCCTCCTGCCTGCACCCCACCATTCCCGTGCATGCGCCGCTGATTTTCGACGTCGTGGATTTGTGGAGCGGACGGAGCATGGGCGGCTGCTCATATCATGTCGCGCATCCGGGCGGGCGCAATTTCGCGGCCTTCCCGGTGAACGCCAACGAGGCCGAAGCCCGGCGCGTGACGCGATTCTTTCCCTTCGGGCACACTCCGGGAGCGATGGCCGCGCCCGTGCCGGAGGAGAACCCCGATTTTCCCATGACGCTGGATCTGCGCAGACCGGGGCTACGGAGATGATTGCGAGATTACATTCCGAGCGTGTGGGGCAGGATGGCATCCTGCCCCACATCTCAAATGCCACATAGATGAAGCGCGACATCACATCCACCGAGACGCAGCTCGACCCGGCCTGGAGCTACGAAGCCAACCCCGGCTTCTACGATGAAGTTCTGGACTCCGGCCAGGTGCGGCCGCACTGGCTGGCGCTGACCGACTCGCTGACATCGATGGGCCACGCGGGGCTGGTGAAGCGCTGGCAGCAGGGTCAGCGGATGATCCAGGACAACGCGATCACCTACAACGTCTACGGCGATCCGCTGACCACCTCGCGCCCCTGGCCGCTGGATCCCATTCCGCTGGTGATGCAGCAATCCGAATGGAGGGCCATCGAGGCCGCCATCGTTCAGCGCGCCATGTTGTTCAACGCGATGCTGGCGGATCTGTATGGACCGCAGGAACTGCTGCGGGAGAACCGGATTCCACCGGAGCTGGTGTTTCCGAACCCCGCGTTCTTGCGGCCCTGCTGGGGCATCGAGCCTCCCGGAGGCACGTTCCTGCACCTGTATTCGGCGGATCTGGCGCGGTCGCCAGACGGGCAATGGTGGGTGTTGTCGGATCGCACGCAGACGCCGTCGGGGGCGGGTTACGCGCTTGAAAATCGCCTGGTGACGACGCGCGTGCTGCCGGACGTATTTCGCAGCGCGCACGTGCGGCGGCTGGCCACCTTCTTTCAGGCGTATCGCGACGCGCTCCAGCGCCTGGTCCCGGCGCAGCGCGAGAATCCGCGCATCGTCCTGCTCACGCCGGGTCCGTATAACGAGACCTATTTCGAGCACGCGTTTCTGGCGCGCTACCTGGGTTACACGCTGGTTGAAGGCGACGATCTGACCGTCCGCGATTGCCGCGTATTCCTGAAGACGCTGGGCGGGTTGCTGCCGGTGGACGTGATCGTGCGGCGGCAGGACGATCTTTTCTGCGATCCCCTGGAACTGCGCGGCGATTCCATGCTGGGCGTGCCCGGATTGGTGCAAGCGGTGCGCGCCGGCAACGTCGCCATCGCCAACGCGCTCGGCTCGGGGCTCGCCGAATCGCCCGCCTATGCGGCTTTTCTGCCGGGCTTGTGCAAAGTCTTGCTGGATGAGGAACTGAAGATTCCGACGGTGGCGACGTGGTGGTGCGGGCAGGAGGGTCCGCTCGCGTATGTGCTGGACCACCTGGACAGCCTGGTGCTCAAGCCCACGTTTCCGGGGACCCGCATCGAGCCGATCTTCGGCGCGCGCCTGAGCGGCGAGGAAAAGAAGGCGGTGCTCGATAAGGTGCGCGCCAATCCCGGCCGCTACGTGGCCCAGGAAAAGGTTGCTCTTTCGACAGTGCCGGTGTGGGAGGACAATCGCATCGGGCCTCGCCACCTGGTGCTGCGCGTGTACGCCGTGCCCTCCGGCGGCAGTTACGTGGTGATGCCCGGCGGGCTGACGCGCATCTCCAGCTCGCTCGACAACATGGTAGTGTCGATGCAGAGCGGCGGCGGCAGCAAGGATACCTGGGTGCTGGGCGACGCGCCGGCTCCGCCGTTCACCTTGCTGCGATCGGCGGCGCATCCGCTGGAGGTCAGCCGCGCTACCTTCGACCTCCCCAGCCGCGTGGCCGACAATCTGTTCTGGCTGGGCCGCTACACCGACCGCATGGAATCGGTGGTGCGTTTGACGCGGGCGATCCTCGCGCGCTTCCAGGAAGGCGACGCCGCGCGCACCGCCGGCCTGAACGCCGGCCTCGAGATCCTTTCCGAACTCGGCCATCTGCCGGAGCGCGACGCCACCAAGGTATCGAGCCCCATCACGCGGGAGCGAGAGGTGCTGGCCATGATCTATGACCCGGCCGCGCCCAGCGGACTGGTGAGCGGGATCCATCGGGTGCGCCGCGTCGCGTGGCTGCTGCGCGATCGCATCTCGGTGGACGCATGGCTCATCCTCAATCAACTGGATCAGCAGTTTTCGCAAGCCGCTCCGGCCGAGGCGTTCCGCGTGAGCGCCGCGCAGGATCGCCTGAATCACGTCATCATCACGCTCTCGGCCTTTTCCGGCATCGTGATGGAAAGCATGACGCGCGGCGACGGCTGGCGCTTCCTGGATATCGGCCGGCGCCTGGAGCGCGCGGTGCAGATGACTGATATGCTGCGCCACGGCCTGCGTCCCGATTCGCCCGGCGTGGGTGTGCTGGAGGCGATTCTGGAGATCGCCGACAGCTCCATCACCTACCGCTCGCGCTATCTGACGTCGCTGCAAACCGACCTGGTGCTGGATCTGCTGCTGGCCGACGAGGCCAATCCGCGCTCGGTCGCGTTCCAACTGGCGCGCTTGAAGGAGCACATGGACCGGCTTCCCAACAGCCAGATCTCGATTCGCCGTCCGCAGGAGGCGAGGCAGGCGCTGGCGCTGCTGACCGCCGTGCAGCTTGCCGACGTCCGGGAGCTGGGCAGGACCGAAGATATCGCCGCGGCCGCGGCTCGCGATGCGCTGCTGGACCGCCTGGCGGCCGATCTGGGCGTCCTTTCCGAAACCATCTCGCGCGCGTATTTCACGCACGCCGCGCAATCGCGGCAGCTCGCGGCGCCCTAAAACATGAAGCTGCTGACCACTCACATCACCCGCTACTGGTACAGCGACCCGGTCTCGCTGTGTCACACCGAGGTCTATCTGGCGCCGCGCGCGCGCAGGAGCCAAACCGTTCTCGAGCACGAGTTGACCGTGACGCCCGCACCGGAAGCGATGTTTCCGCGCGAAGACTACTTCGGCAATCCGGTCACGTTCTTTTCCATTCACGAGCGGCACCGCGAGCTGATCATCACCTCGCGCGGGTTGGTGGAGGTGGCCCCGGCTCCGCCGCCCAATCTGGATCTATCGCCGCCGTGGGAGGAAGTGCGCGAGGAAGCCGCAAGGCGCGCTTCACCCGATTCCTTCGATGCCGCGCAGTTCATTTACGAATCGCCGCACATCCAGATCGGCGCGGCCTTGGCCGAGTACGCTGCGGAATCCTTCGCGCCCGGCCGGCGGTATCTCGATGGCGTCAACGACCTTTCGAAGCGGATCTACAGCGGATTCAAGTACGACAAGCGCGCCACCACCTTGGCGACGCCCGTCGATGAGGTGCTCGAGTCCAAGCGCGGGGTGTGCCAGGATTTCGCGCATCTGATGATCGCGTGCCTGCGCTCGCTCAAGCTGCCGGCGCGCTATGTCAGCGGGTACGTGCGCACGGGCCACAAACTCGTCGGCGGGGACGCGTCGCACGCGTGGGTGTCGGCGTGGTGCCCCATGTTCGGCTGGCAGGATTTCGATCCCACCAACAACGTGATGCCGCAGGACGAGCACGTGACGCTGGCCTGGGGCCGAGATTACTCCGACGTTTCGCCGGTCAAGGGCGTGGCGCTGGGCGGCGGCGAGCAGGTCATCAGCGTCTCGGTGGACGTGACCGCGCAGGGATTGGATTCGGCGGTGTGAGGGCTGGGATGCCTGCCCGTGACGGCGCAAGAGGCATCCCAATGAAGTATCATCTTGTGAGGAAGGAACTCTATGCCCAAAAAAGTCGATCCTCTGAATAAGAAAACTTACGGCGCGGTAACCGCGGCGCTCACGGTCACCGATATGAAGGCCGCAATGAATTTCTATACGAAAGCCCTCGGTTTCACCAAGCGTGGGATCATGAATGGGCCCGACCGCAAACCGATGCACGCCGAGCTCACTCTCCGGGGCACCACATTGATGCTCGGGCCGGAGAATCAGATGGGCAGTCGCACCGCCAAATCCTTGGGCGGCTCTCCGGTTACCTTATATATGACCACGGAGAATGCGGACAAAGTGGTCGCCAAAGCCGTAAAGATGGGGGCCACCGTGAAACAGCCGGTCGGCGACATGTTCTGGGGGGACCGTTGCGGAACGATTGTCGATCCGGATGGAAATAGCTGGATGATCGCCACGCACATGGCCGACCCCACTCCCCAGGAAATGATGAAGAAGATGAAGGCCATGTTCGCTCAAAGCCAGGCCCAAGCCGGAAGCGCTGCAAGTTCTTAATTGAAACCTGCGCCGCTGCTACAATCGAAGCGTGCCTTATCCAGAACAATTTATCGCTCCCATGCGGGCGGATTTAACCCGCCACGGAGTCGAAGAAGCCAGAACTCCCGCCGATGTCGACCGCTTGACCGCGGCGGACAAGGGGACCGTGCTGATGGTGGTGAATTCGGTGTGCGGCTGCGCCGCGGGCAGGGCCCGGCCGGCTATCGGCATGGCGTTGCAACACTCCGTGAAGCCCGCCAGAGTCGCCACGGTATTCGCGGGCGGCGATGAAGCCGCGGTGGCGCGCCTGCGCGCGATCCTTGCCCCTTATCCGCCGTCGTCGCCTTCGATGGCTCTGTTTCGCGACGGGAAGCCGGTGCATATGATCCACCGCTCCGATATTGAGCGGCGCGACCCGGAGCAGATCGCCAAGCTGCTCACCGAGGCGTTCGACCAGTACTGCGCTTAGCGGAGCGGGTCCCCGGCCCGCTGGTCGCGCTTTAGCGCACGTTCATGCCGCTCGATGTCCCCCCGGCGGCCGGAACATAGCATTTGAGCGCGTAATCCATCACCATGCGGTCCGCGCTGAAGCGCCAGCCCAGCGTCCGGATGGTGCGCTTCATGCGCTTGATCCAGCCGCGAGGCAGGCCGTCGTGGTCGCGCTCGTAATACAGCGGGATGACTTCCTCGCGCAGCACGCGGTACAGATCCTCGCGGTCGCGATTGTCGTGAACATCCAGGTTGGAATGCGTCCGCCCGGTCCCGATGGAGAAGCCGTTCAAGCCGTCGTAGGCTTCGGCCCACCATCCGTCCGCCACGGAAAGATTCAGCCCTCCGTTCAGCACCACCTTTTGCCCGCTGGTGCCGGACGCCTCCAGAGGCCGCCGCGGATTGTTCAGCCATACGTCCACGCCCTGCACGAAATGACGCCCGACGTTGATGTCGTAATCCTCCACGAACACAAACTTGTCCGCGAAGCGCGGGTTGCGCATCAGCTCCGCGATCTCCTGCAATATGCGCTTGCCGGGATCGTCGTGCGGGTGAGCCTTGCCGGCGAAGACGAACTGCACCGGCCGCTTGGGGTCGTTGATCATGGCGTCCAGCCTTTCGATATCCGCCAGCATCAGGTTGGCGCGCTTGTAGGTGGCAAAGCGGCGCGCGAAGCCGATGGTCAACGCGTCGGGACTGAGTACGCGGCCCAAGCGTTGCAGCGCCGCGTGCGGCTCGCCGCGGCGGCGGGATTGTTCCACGGCGCGCCGGCGCACGAACTCCAGCAGCCGCGATTTCAGCGCCAGGTGCGTCTCCCACAGCTCGCCGTCGTCCACGTTCTCGATTCCATCCCAGGTGTGCGTCTGCCCGGTGTGCTCGCGCCAGTCGCTGCCCAGATGGCGGTCGTAAAGGATGGACATCTGCGGCGCCAGCCAGGTGGGCACGTGAACGCCATTGGTGATGTGGCCGATGGGGACTTCTTTTTCCAGCTTGCCGGGGTAGAGTCCGGTCCACATCGCGCGCGATACCTCGCCGTGCAGCGAAGAAACCGCGTTGGCTCGCCGCGATAGTTTCAATCCCACCACGGTCATGCAGAAATCTTCGTTATAATTGTCGGGATTCTCGCGGCCCAAGGACATCAACTGGCCGTGAGAAATCCCAAGGGCGTCCCGCAGCGGGCCCAAGTGCTCCTCGATGAGGCCGGCGGGGAAGCGGTCGTGGCCGGCGGGCACCGGCGTGTGCGTGGTAAATACCACCTCGCGCGCCACGTGCGGAGCGGCCTGGTCGAAACTCACCCCCTCCTCCTCCATACGCGCGCGTATCGCCTCCAGCACGGCGAAGCCGGAATGCCCTTCGTTCAGGTGCAGCACGCCCGGCGTGATCCCCAGCGCCTTCAGCGCGCGGAAGCCTCCCACGCCCAGCAGCAGCTCCTGGCGGATGCGCACGCGCGCATCGCCGCCATACAGCCGCGAGGTCAGCTCGCGATCCTCGGGCGTGTTGCCTTCCACGTCCGAATCCAGCAGCAGCAGATCGCAACGGCCCACCTTCACTCGCCAGACCTTGGCGCGGATAGCTCCGCCGCGGGTCTCGATCTGCACCGTCACCGGACCGCCGCTTTTGCCGATGGCCGGTTCCCGGGAGAGCTGATTTACGTCCGTGATCGAATACTCTTCCTGCTGCCAGCCGTTCAAATCCAGGCGCTGCCGGAAGTAGCCTTGGCCGTAAAACAATCCCACGCCCACCAGCGGAATGCCCAGGTCGGACGCGCTCTTGATGTGATCGCCGGCCAGCACTCCCAGGCCGCCGGAGTAGATCGGCAGCGACTCGTGCAGTCCAAACTCGGCCGAGAAATATCCCACCGGACGGGGCCGCAGAATGCCGGCGTTGGCCGCACCCCAGGTGCGGTCCGCCTGAAGATACTCTTGCATGCGGCGGTAGGCATAGTTGATGCGGCCATGCAAGACCAGCTCGCCCGCCCGCTGCTCCAGCTTGGCCAGCGGGATTTCGGTCAGCAGAGACACGGGGTTGTGATTGAGCTCGCGCCAGCGCGCCGGATCCAGATCGCGGAACAGGCTGTTGGTGTCGTTGTCCCAGCTCCACCACAAGTTGCGGGCCAGCGCCCACAGGCGCTCCTGCGCGGGCGCGATGAAGCGGGCCAGCGTGCGGGCTTCATTCACCACCGGCGCCACCTGCGCGGCGGCCGCCGCCAGCGTGCCGATCTCCTCCGGGCTGAAGGCGCGCGGGTCTTTGGTTTGCACGATGAGCACGCCCTGCAACACGCCGCGGTCGATCAGCGGCACGCCCAGAAAGGAGTGAACGGCGTCCTCGCCGGCCTCGCGGAAATATTTGAAGCGCGGGTGACTCATCGCATTCTCGACGGCGATGGGATGAACCTGCTCGGCCACCAGCCCGGCCAGGCCTTCGTGCAGGCCCATGCGCAGCGTGCCGATGCATTCGGGGCGCAGGCCCACGGTGGCGGCCAGAACCAGGTTGGCGCGGTCCGGCTCCAGCAGATACGCGGAGCACACGTCGGTCTTGAAGTGCCGGGCGATCAGCGCCACCACGTTCATCAGCGTCTCGGCCGGTTTTCCGGTCTCGGCCGCCAGGGTCCCGACCTCCTCCAATGTAAGAACGAAATTCGCGTCGAACGCACTCACGGGTTGGGTCATGTGGATGGATTCCCTTGTCGTTTTCACGGTCTCGTCTAACGACAGGGTTAGCGGTGTAAGCGGGAACTAATAGTTTAACCCGATCCGGCCGGAGTGTCGGGCTGTGTCTGAAACGCGGCGCTCACTGCGGGGGAATGATACTCTGAACGATTGAGATGATCACTCGTCTACGGGCGCAGAATTTCAAATCATGGAAGGATACGGGCGATTTGCGGATTGCGCCGCTGACCGGTCTATTTGGCACGAATAGCTCGGGCAAGACGAGCATTTTGCAGGTTCTGTTGATTCTCAAGCAGTCGGTCGAATCCCTCGACCCTCGCCGAGTCTTGTATCTCGGCGATGAGAGGTCCCTCATTGACCTTGGCACTTTCTCCGACGTCATTCATGAACACGATACGAATCTTCAACTGAAGTTCTCTTTGTCCTGGGAGGAGCTTGGCGGGGACGCACGCCTCGACGTGGCTTTTAGCGCGGACAACAGTCGCCTCCGTCTATCCGAGTTCGTGTGCACTCTTGGCGATGACGTGCTCAGAGTCAAAGAGGGAACTGAAGGTTTCAGCTTTACTCAAAACGATGGGCCGGAGATCGCGACCGGATCGCCTTGGGGATTCCACTCGTCTCCGCCATCGGACCCTACCTTCAGCCTTCGACTCTGCCTGGAACTAGTCAACTACCTCGGACCTCTTCGGCAACGCTCCCGACGCGCTCCCTACATTTGGTCGGGGAACACGCCCTCGGATGTCGGCCCGGATGGCGGTGAGTTCGCTCAGGCGCTGCTCGCAACACTCAGCGGACAACGTACAGTCCAGTCCGTCGCTGACTCGCTCAAAAGGATGAAGCTGATCGAAAAATTTCGAATCGAGCCTATTGAGCCTACGAGCAGATACTACGAGATCCGTTTGAGGAAGACCCAGTCGAGCGCCGAGGTGCTGCTACCCAACGTCGGATTCGGTGTTTCGCAGGTTCTTCCAGTCTTGGTGTTGTGTTACTACGCAGCAGAAGGCTCAACTCTCATCATTGAGCAGCCCGAGCTCCACTTGCACCCGGCAGCGCAATCTGAACTGGCCGATGTTCTGATTGATGTCGTAAAGAACCGCAGAATGCAAATAATCGTCGAAAGCCACAGCGAGCACCTCTTGCGGCGCCTGCAACGGCGGATCGCCGAAGGCGACTTCGCGGCGCATCACGCTGCCCTCTACTTTTGTGAAATGGACAACGGGGCTTCCAAGATCACGCCGCTTGAGATCAACGAGGAAGGCTTCATCAAGAACTGGCCGAAAGACTTCTTCGGCGACGAGATGGGCGAGCTTGCGGCGATTACTGAGGGCGCGATGAAGCACCGTCTTCGCCGAACAAAATGACGTTCGTCGTTGATACGAACGTGATCGTCGTAGCGAACGGCCGGGATGTGGACCAAGTAACGCCGCAATGCGTACTCAAATGCGTTGAACGCTTGACGGAGATCAGCAGGGCCGAAAGAATTGCGCTCGACACAAATGGCGAAATCCTGGATGAGTATTTCAGCAAGGCAAACCGCTCCGGCCAACCCGGCGTCGGGGACGCCTTCGCGAGGTGGGTTTTCAACAACCAGTGGAATGAAACCCATTGCGACTTAGTTCCAATCACACGGAGCGATGGCAGCTATCTTGAGTTCCCGACGGACCCGCAGTTAGGTGGCTTCCATCGGAAGGACTGCAAATTCGTCGCGGTTTCAGTCGTCCATCCAGAGAGACCGCCCATCCTATACGCCGCCGACTCGGACTGGGACGAGTTCTTACGGCCGCTTGCAGAGAATGGCGTCGTGGTTCACGGCCTCTGCGCATAGCAAGATCCTTTTCGCTCACTGTGGATCAATACTTGCCTCGATGATCTCGGTCCGCCGCCTGGGCGTCTCCCCGTCCAGCTCTTCCTTCTCGAACGCGTCGAGCACTTCCATTCCGGCCACCACGCGTCCGAACGCCGAGAATTTCCCGTCCAGGTTCGGCGCCTCTCCGAGCACCAGGAAAAACGACGTCGTGGCCGAATCCGGATCGTCGCCGTGGGCCATTGAGAGAATGCCGCGCACGTGCTTCACGTCGGCGCGGAATTCGCCCTTGAGCGGACCCGCCCAGCGGTCCGCCGCGTGATTCGGCCCGCTCGAGCGCGTCGCGCCCGAGCCTCCCTGCGCAACGAAGCCCTTCACCACTCGATGGAATGCGGTTCCGTCCAACCAGCCCGTCGCGGTCAGCATCAGGAACCTGCGCACGTGATTGGGCGCCCAATCCGGCTCCATTTTGATCTTCATCGCGCCCAGCGTGGTCTTCAGCGTGACCGTCCTGCGCAGTTCCTCGGCGGAAGCGTTCACAAATGGCTCGGTCTTTTTCTTTTCTATTGTCACCTTGAGGATGCGGACTGGTGAGCCGGTGATGCCATTCGCATCGGCTGGCACTTGCGAGATCTTCCCGACCACGTCCATCCCCTCGGTGACGCGGCCGAAGGCCGAATACTGGCCGTCGAGCGTAGGCTGCGGGCTTACGCACACGAAGAACTGGGCTCCGCCGCTGTCGTTTTTGCCGGGAATGCGCACGGCCGAGACCACCCCGCGCTCATGTTTCATGTCGCTGAACTCGGCTTTGCGCAGGTTCAAGCCGCCCGTGCCCCACAGGTTTCGGGGAGTGGCGGGATTCTTCAGCAGCGGATCGCCGCCCTGGATGATCCCGTTGGCGAGGACGCGATGGAACGCGCTGCCGTCGTAGTAGCCTTGGCGGGCCAGCGCGATGAACTGCTCGACATGCTGGGGAGCTTTGTCCGGCGCGAACTCGAAACGGAATGCGCCGAACTCGGTGGTCACCACGGCTTCGAGATCCGCCGGGCCGGCAAGCGCCTGTGCGTGCGCCGTGGCAGCAAAAAGAAGGACGACGAATGAGCGGATCGGCATGAACTTCTATGGTATCGAGTCGAATATAATGGCTGCCATGAGACGCTTGCTTTCCGCTTTCAGTCTGGCGGCGCTGGCAGCGGCGGCGCTGTGGGGCCAGACCACGCCTCTGGGCGATTTTGAGGAACACGGGGATGTCGGCGCGGTGCTGCACCCGGGCTCCGTGCAATACGACGCGTCCAAGTACGCCTATGCCATTACCGGCAGCGGCGATAACATGTGGGCCGCCGCCGACGCCTTCCAGTTCGTCTGGAAGAAGATGAGCGGGGACGTGGACCTGTCCGCCGACATCGCTTTCGCCAACTCCATCGGAGATCCACACAAGAAAGCCGTGCTGATGATCCGCCAAACGCTCGACGCCGATTCCGCCTATGTGGACGTGGCGCTGCACAACGTCGGCCTGACCTCGCTGCAAGCGCGCGAGAGCAAAGGCGTCGCGACGCATGAGATCCAGACCCTCGTGTCCGCGCCCAAGCGCGTCGGCATTCTGAAGCGAGGCGGCAACTTCTATATGTTAGTCAACGGCCAAATGGCGGGAGGATCGTTCAAGGTCCCGCTCACGGGGACGTTCTATGTGGGCCTGGGCGTGTGCGCCCATAACAAGGACGTCAGCGAAACCGCCACGTTTTCCAGCGTCAGTTTGAGCACGCCGCCGGCTCCCGCGCCGAACTCGAAGCTGACGCTCTATAGCGCCATTGAAACCATCACCGTCAGTTCCACCGATCGCCGCGTCACCTACGTCTCGCCGGAGCGTCTGGAAGCTCCCAATTGGACTCCCGATGGAAAATCGCTCCTGTTCAACGGCAACGGCCACATATTCCGGATTTCCGTCAACGGAGGCAAGCCCGAGACCATCGACACCGGCTTCGCCAACCGCGTCAATAACGATCATGGGATCTCGCCCGATGGAACCATGCTGGCCATCAGCGACCAGTCGCAAGATCAAAGGAAGTCGATCGTCTACACCGTGCCCATCGGCGGCGGCACTCCCAAGCGGATCACGCAATCGCCCTCGGCTTCCTACTTTCACGGATGGTCGCCGGACGGAAAAACGCTGGCGTTTGTCGGCGACCGCAACGGCAACCTCGATATTTACACGATCCCCGCCGCGGGAGGCCCCGAAGGAAGCAAAGAAACGCGCCTGACCACTGCCGAAGGTCTCGACGACGGCCCCGAATACTCGCCCGACGGCCAGTACATCTACTTCAACTCGGAGCGCACCGGCAGCATGCAGATCTGGCGCATGAAGCCCGATGGCAGCGCGCAGGAGCAGATCACCTCCGACGGATTCAACAACTGGTTCCCGCACGTTTCCCCCAACGGCCGCCAGATCGTTTTCCTGTCTTATGAGAAAGACGTCACCGGACATCCCGCCGACAAGGACGTGACGCTGCGGATCATGAATGTGGCCGACAAGAGGATTACCGTTCTCACCAAACTGTTTGGGGGGCAAGGGACCATCAATGTGCCTTCCTGGTCGCCCGACAGCCGGAGGCTGGCGTTTGTGAGTTATCAGTACCTGCCCTAGTGGTGGGGCAGGTCCCCGACCTGCCAATTTCGGAATAAATGACTTCTACAGGTGGCAGGCTGGAAGAGGAGAAAAGAAAGCTCCTCCTCTCCAGGTTAAAAAAAGGCTTAGCTACCCTGTGAGGCAGCGCTGCTCATGACAGACGAGACCTTCGAGAAGATCGTGCTGATGCTGGTGGCGACGCCTGGCATGATAGCGCCGGCGGCCACCGCTACGAAGCCAGCCATCAAGGCATACTCGATGAGGTCCTGACCTCGGGTGTCCTTCCAAATCTTGAATCTCAAACTTAAATTCTTCATCTTACTTTGTTTCTCTCCCTGCGATGAGCGATTCGGTCGCCACAACGCACACAAAAGTATCATCGACAGTGATCGGGAAGAATTAGAGCTAGGATCATACCTACTCCCAGGGTTAATCCCTTGCGGAAAAGTACGATGCGCGGCACGCGGTTTCCGCCGGCGAGCACGCAGGACTTACCCAGCGGGACGCAGGACTTACCCAGCGGGACGCAGGACTTACCCCGGCGGGACGCAGGACTTACATTGTCGCGGGGCTGCCGGGCTCCCGATTTGGCGCTTTTTCGCCCCACATCACCATGTTCCAGCCCAATCGGCGGACCAAGGGGATGCGCGTCAAGAGGCGATCCACCCACTCCAGCGGCATCCACCACCACAGGTTCGCGGGCGTCTCGCGCAGAATTTTTTTCCAATACCGGTCGCTGTTCGGATGCACGCGGTCGACAATGTAATACTTTAGAAAAAGCGCGAGCGTCAGAATCCAGAATTCGCGGTGCCGCACATTCCTGAAGTATTTCCCGGCGACCGCCACATCCCGAAAGCTCAGCGGCGATTCGTCTTCAGTCCGCACCTCGGTCGCCATTCGACGATACATGTTGATCACCGGGTTGTAGGCCAGCGGATCGTAGGAGAAGAAGCGCCCGCCGGGCTTCAGCGCCCGCTGGATCTGGCGGAACAAGCTCTCTTTATCGGTGACATGATGAATCGTGTTGGCAATGTAAACGATATCGAAATAATTCTCCGGCACGTCCAACCCTTCGCCCGACTGCACGACTCCGTGGATCTCGACACCGTGAAGCTTGCCCAGCGCAACCGCGCAATCGACCATCCCCGGCGAAATGTCGATGGCCGTTACGTCGGCTCCTAACAGCGCAAAGTACACCGACGATTCGCCCAAGCCGACGCCAACGTCGAGCAGCCGTTTACCCTTCAAATCTCCCATCAGTCCAAGAATCGCCCGGTTCTCCACGGCGGTAGGCGCGTGGAAAGCCTCGCGCACGGCGATTTGATCGAGCGGCGTCGACAGGGCCCACCGGTCGTGAAATCTGGCCTCGTTGTCGTGAACGGTGGTCCTATCTCTCACGATTGATTCCACTCAGCGCCGCAAGCTGTTGCGGTACCGGATCTTGCTCGAGAACCGGCGCCGCCGTAATCCTTTCTTCGCGGGCTACTTTCGACGCAATCAGGTAAAGCGGCCGTTCTTTGATGGCTTCGAAGATGCGGCCGACATATTCTCCGAGCACGCCGATACTGATCAGAATCGATCCCCCCACCAGGCAGGTAACGACAATCATGGAGCTCCATCCGGGCACGACGTAGAGACCCAGCATGCTCCGGATCACCGCGTTCGCGGCCTCCAGCATGCCGATGGCCGCGATCAGGAATCCAAGCCAGAAGCTGAGGCGCAGGGGAGTTGGGGAGAAAGAAACGGCGGCGGTCCAGGCCAGACGCAGCATTTTGCTCAGTGGATATTTGGTTTGTCCCGCCACACGGATATCGCGAGCATAGGGCACGGAGGTTAGCGGAAACCCCACCCACGCGATCATTCCCCGCAAGAACCGGTGCGTTTCTCGCATCGACAGGACCGCATTCAGGCACGGCCGCGATACCAAGCGGAAATCTCCCGCGTCGGCCGGAAGCTCGCGGTGAACCAGCAGGCGCATGGCCCGGTAGAATACCCATGCACTGAGCCGCTTGAAGACGGACTCTCCGGCCCTGGAGATGCGGCGTCCGTAAACCACGTCGTATCCTTTGCAGTACTCCTCGAGCATGGCGGAGACAACCTCCGGCGGGTCCTGAAGATCCGCATCCATCACCACCACGGCGTCGCCGGCCGACTGGTCGAGTCCCGCGGTCACAGCCGCCTGATGGCCAAAATTCCGGGCCAGGTTGAAGACCCGCACTCTGGAATCCGCGTTGGCCCACTCGACCAGCAATCCGATTGATTCATCCGAGCTCCCGTCGTTCACCAGGATGATTTCGGTCCTGCTCGCCAGGCCATCCACGAAGCTGGTCAGGCGCCTGCGCAGGTACGGCAGCGCCTCTTCCTCGTTGTACACCGGAATGACGATGGATAACAGCTTCGGAAGCCGTCTGGGTTGAAGTAAGTGGCGGGTCTGCGTGCTCACACTCACGCCTTCTTCCCGCGCTCGAACAGAATGAATTTGCCGTCGCCTTGAATCACCCGCCAATCCCCGGAGTCCTGTAGCAGCGACGCGAGAGGCGCATCGATTTCGACCAGTACGGCGTTGAAATGAAATTCATCCAGCAAGCCGCGCCACTGCTGTCCGCCGTTACTGAGGCTGAAATAAGCGTTGCCGATTTTTTCGCCATAATAGTTATGCCGGCTGTCGAAGAATACTCTTTGGCGCGGGTAGTTGCGGAAGATCAGGTAGTCGGCGATCTGGTCGGAGGCGAAGACGCGGCTGTTCGCCAGCAGATCCAGGTGCGGCTCGATCAGGCTGATGGGAACGCCACCGCCTTCTGGAAACGCGGTGGGCCAGTGGAGTCCCGGCGCCAACGCCAATCCGGCGATCGCCAGGGGGATGAAGAGGCTCGTGCCCGGAAGTTTGGCGGTGAGCGGAGCGGTTACATCGTCGAGGATTCCAACCAGCGATGCCCTGGACTTGCCCGCCGCCGCCCCGGCCCACCACTCCGAAAGTTCCACCGCGACGATGGGCGCGGCAACCAGCGCGAAGATGGTGACGTGCCTGACTGAAACCAGCGCACAGTACGCCAGGAACAGGATCCATAGCGGCTCGACGAGGCTCTTTTTCCGAAGCAGGGATGTGATCGACGCCAATCCGGCGAACAACAGCGCCATGAAGTCGAACATCTCTTCGTGCCGGAACACTGGCGACTTGAACTCCGATACGTTGTCCTTGATCCAGGAAGACCCCAAGGTCTCCAGAATGTGCGTGTGAAGGTGAATTCCATAAGGATTGATCAGCGATGCGAGCGCGCAGGCGGCGCCCACTGCGATGAGCTGGAGCGCCTCTTGCCGGCGCTCCCGCCGCTGCTGCGGCCAGAACCACGCTTCCGCGCCGCAACCAACCGCGCGGAGCCCCAGGAGTGCGAAGAATACGAAGAAGCCCGCATGCAGATTCGCCCAAACAACAGTGAGCGGTACCAGGGCCCAAATGAGCCGGCCTCCGTTGCGCCGGTTGAAGTTCATCACCCAGATCGCGGCCGTCAGAAACACGAGTGTAAAGAGGTGGGGCCGGGCATAGTAGTGAATGGATGTCGCGGTGGCCGCCACCAGGATTACCACCAGCGCGATCACGCCGTTTGCCCCTTTCCAGAGCGTGTACTTCAACAGAACCGTGATGTAGAGCGCTATCAGCACCCCAGCCAGCAGCGCGACGCCCTTGAACCCCAATAGTTTGAACACGGAGGCATAGGCAGTCTCCGATAGCCATTCGAAGGCATACCAGGCTTCGGCCGGTTTCGAGAAAGAGAAGAGGTCTTGCCGGGGAACGCTGCCTGTGGACAGAATATACTGGCCGATGCGCAGGTGGAGTGCCGTATCCGCATCCAATAGAAGCCGTTCCCAACCGGCCGGGCTGACCAGAAACATCCAGGCGGTGAAGAATAGAAAGAAAAGATCCGAAAGGGAAGGGGTGAGCAGCCGTCTCGCCCACGTGTGCTCGACGAAGGCCGGAGCAGGGGTTGAAGCCGCGATCGAAACCGGGGCAATCGAGGTCGGCAAGGAGTGAGTCTCCAGTCCGTTAACCATCGACAGGATCGAGACCAGGCTTTAGTTGATTGTAAAGGGGAAGGGGGTTCAGTCCGGGCAGGTGGCAGTCAAGGAACTTGGGGAACGGGACAATTGTGAAGAGAAGGCGGATTTCTCCGCCTCCTCCCCAGGTTAAAGGTTTAGCTACCAGTTGCAGCAGCGTTGCTCATGACAGACGAGATCTTCGAGAAGATCGTGCTGATGCTGGTCGCGACGCCCGGCATGATAGCGCCGGCAGCCACGGCCACGAAACCCGCCATCAAGGCATACTCGATGAGGTCCTGACCGCGCGTGTCCTTCCAGATCTTGAGTCTCAAAACCATGTTCTTCATTTTGCTATTTCTCCTCTCCCTACGGTGCGCGACAGGATCTCTGCCGCTGTACAAAATTAGCACTGGCAGATATTGAAAAAAATCAGTGCTTAGACCTAATGAGCCTGGGGAATACTCTCAGCCATTCATCGTTCAGGGGAACTGGGTTACCTTAGGACTCTACGGGCGCTTGGGGTAAGCCCCCTGACCGGAGTACTGCAAGCGGTGCGCAGCGTGTTGATTCTGTTCAACTGCTACATCAACTCCACGGACTCGCGCGGCGGCTTTGCTAAAATTGGTTCGAATGCCTCAAATTCTCGATGGAGCGCCGGTGCGGGAGCGGATTCTGGACGATCTCAAGCCGCGCATCAAACGTCTGGCCCGCCGGCCCGGACTTGCCGTGGTCCTAGTGGGCGAGGATCCGGCCTCCTCACAATACGTCCGGAACAAGATCAAGACCTGCGCCGAGCTGGGCTTTTTCAGCGAAAGGCTCACACCTCCAACGACTTCCAGCACGGAAGAGCTGCTGGAGGTTATCGCCGCGCTCAACCAGCGCCCGGACATTGACGCGATTCTGGTACAGATGCCCTTGCCGGCCCACGTGGACACGCGCAAGGTGCTGGAGGCGGTGGCCCCGGACAAGGACGCCGATGGATTTCACCCGGTCAACGTCGGGTATCTGGTGGCGGGCCGCCGCGCGCCGCGCGCCTGCACGCCGGCGGGCATCCTGGAGTTGCTCAAGTATTACCGGGTGCCCATCGACGGCCGCAAGGCGGTGGTGGTGGGGCGCAGCGATATCGTCGGCAAGCCCATGACCCTGATGCTGCTGGCGGAAAATGCCACCGTGACCATCTGCCATTCGCGCACCTCCAATCTGGCCGAGGAGTGCCGCCGCGCCGATATTCTGGTGGCCGCCGTGGGCAAGCCGGCCCTGGTGACCGCCGATTTCATCGCCCCTGGAGCCACCGTAATCGATGTCGGCACCAGCCGCATTACCGATGCCGCCGAAGCCGAACGCCTGGGCAAAGCGGAGCAGTTTGCGCGCCAGGGCTCGGCCTGGGTGGGCGATGTTCATCCACTCGACGTCCGCCGCGTCGCCGCCGCTTATAGCCCCGTGCCCGGCGGCGTGGGACCGCTGACCATCGCCATGCTGATGGTCAACACCGTCGATCTGGCCGAGCGCCATGCCCAATCCGCGTAGTGAAGTGGGGCAGGTCTTCGACCTGCCATTCTGGGGTGGGGTGGGGCAGGTCCTCGATCTGCCGTCTGGAATGCCATGCTGCGCGTCGGACTAACCGGCGGCCTCGCCAGCGGCAAGAGTTTTGTCGGCCGCGCGTTGGTCGATCTGGGCGCCGGTCTGGGCTGCCTGCTGATCCAGGCCGATGAGCTGGGCCGGGAAGTGCAGGAGCCAGGCGGCGAAGCCTACGACGATATCGTGCGCGAGTTTGGCCGCGAAATTCTCAATGCCGACGGCTCCCTTAACCGGCGTCGCCTCGCGGCCGTGGCGTTTCACGATCCGGATCGTCTAAAGAAGCTGAATGCGCTGGTGCATCCGCACGTTCGCGACCGGCGTCACCGCATCGAAGAGGAGTTCGCCCTCGCCCATCCCCATGGCATCGCCGTGACCGAAGCTGCCATACTAATAGAGACCGGAAGTTATCGCGAGTATGATCGTTTGATTGTCGCGGTCTGTCCCCCCGGGCTACAGGTGGAACGTGCCATGGCGCGGGACCATCTTACGCGCGAGGAGGTGCTCGACAGGATGCGCCAGCAGATGCCTCTGGATGAGAAGGTCAAGTTCGCCGATTACGTGATCGACACCTCCGGACCCAAGGAGGAAACGCTCGCGCAAACCCGCGTCGTGTATGAATCACTACGGAGTTTAAGCTTATGAGATTTAGGAGTTTGCTAATCGCCCTCTTGCTTGTGGGCGGATTCGTCTACCTCACCACCAATCCCGATTCGCGCCTGCGCCGCACCTTCACCTCGGGCGAGCTGCCGTCCTGGAGCGAGCCCACCGTGGCCTACTCGGCCGGGCTCACCGCGGACGAGCAGAACAACATCGATATCTATAAGAGCGCCAAGGACAGCGTGGTGTACATAACCAGCACCGTCATCCAGCGCGGTTTCTTCGGCCAGACATATCAGTCGCAGGCGCTGGGATCGGGTTTTCTGATCAATGCCGATGGCCAGATCCTGACCAACTATCACGTGGTCAGCGGCAGCTCGCAAGTGGAAGTGACGCTGCCGGACCAAAGCACTTACAAGGCCGAGATCCTGGATCGCGATCAGGTGAGCGACTTGGCGCTGATTAAGATCACGCCCAAGAAAAGGCTGACGTTTTTGAATCTGGGGGATTCCGACCGCATCCAGGTGGGACAGAAAGTGCTGGCCATCGGACAGCCTCTGGGCCTGGATGGCACTCTGACGGTGGGCGTGATCAGCACCCTTCACCGCGACATCGAGGGCGAGAACAGTCGCCGCTTGGAAGGCATGATTCAGACCGATGCAGCCATCAATCCCGGCAATAGCGGCGGTCCTCTGCTCGACTCCGCCGGCAACGTCATCGGCATCAACACAGCCATCTACGGTCCCAACGGCAACATCGGCATCGGCTTCGCCATGCCCATTAATCGCGCCAAGACGATGCTGGAAGCCATCCGCACTGGAAAGCGGATCGTGCCGGCGGGACCGCTGGGCGTGACCATCGTCGGTTATGTCGCCGGCGACATCGCCGAGGAGCTGAACCTGCCGTCCAGCGGCGGCATTCTACTCGATCAGATCCGTTCCGGCACCGCCGCGCAAAAAGTGGGCCTTCGCGGTTCCAATCGCGAGGCGATTGTAGGCAACTACCGCATACCCGTGGGAGGAGACCTGGTGACCGCCATCGACAGCAGGCCGGTGAAAAATCAGGGCGCCATCACGCAAGCCATTTCCGCCAAGCACGCCGGCGACCCTATGACACTCACGATCTACCGCGACGGCCACACCATGGATGTAAAGGTAACGCTGGGGGCCGAGGCCCCAGCCGAGCGCTTCTAGAAAGTCCATGCGGACGCTCCAGCAGGAAGCCGCTCCCGCGCCGGGCGCGCCGCCCGTCGAAGGCTCGGGCGTTCGGCCCGTGGAAGGCTCGGGCGTTCGGCCCGTGGAAGGAATGCTGGGCTCGGCCGGATCGCTCCGCGCTCTGGCGGGCTTCTTCGTCTCCGGAGTGCTCCTGTCTTTCCTGGGTGCGATTCTCCCCGCCTGGCAGTATCACATCTCCTCCGAGTACGGTGTCGTTGGCCTGTACTTCCTGGGGCTGATTGGTGGACTGCTCTCCTCGGTGGGCGTCGCGCCGCGGCTTCTGGAGCGCAAAGGAGTGGGCTGGACTCTGGCCTTCGCCTGCGCCGTTGCCGGCAGCGGATTCCTCTACCTTGCGTTTGTATCGCCTCCGGTCTCGGCGTGGTGGCGCATCGCCGGCATGGCCATCCTGGGCTTTGCCGCCGGCCTGCTGCACACCGCCATGTTTCATGCGGTATCGCCCATGTACCGCCACGATCCGGCGGCCACCGTGAACCTGGCCGGCATTCTCTTCGGGCTCGGATGCCTGGCCGTGGCCCTGATCGTCTCCGGAGCGTTTTACGCTTACACCGCGGCGGCGCTGCAAGCTTGGATCGCGGTGATTCCGGCCTTGTTCGGATGGATGTACCTGAAGACGCCGTTCCCGCCGCGCCCCGTTCCGCACCATCCCGCCGTGCGCGATATCTTTTCCGAGCTGCGCAGCCCCGCCGCGGTATTGTTGGCTCTGCTGCTGTTTTTTCAGCTCGGCAACGAATGGGCCGTGGCCGGGTGGCTGACTCTGTTCCTGACCCAGCGCCTGGGCATCAGCCCGGCCTCTTCGCTGCGGATGCTGGCGCTGTACTGGCTCGCGCTGCTGATCGGACGCGTGGCCGCGCAATGGATCCTGCCCCGCGTGCGGCACGGGCGCCTGCTGGTTTCAAGCGCGGCCGGTTCCATCCTCGGCTGTCTGATCCTGCTCTCTACCGACAACCAGTTCGGAGCCGTCAGTGGCATCCTGCTTCTGGGCGCGGCTTTCGCGCCGATCTACCCCTTGCTTGTGGAAAAAATCGGGCACCGCTTTCCTTACTTTCATCCCGGCTTCTATAATGGGATTTTCTCCTTCGCCATCGCGGGAGGCCTGCTGGCGCCGGGCATGCTGGGATATTTCGCATCGCAGTGGGGCGTAAGCGTGGTGATGGAGCTACCTCTGGCGGGCTCGATCGTGGTGTTCGCGCTCCTGCTCCTGATCGGGCTGGAAGCCAGATTGGCTCCCCGATGAGACGTGGCGCACGCACTCATGCGTGCCGCGTCGGCACTCCTGCCGACGCTGTCGCCGTGGCCCTCTTGCTGACCATCGCCGCCCCGGCCGCGGACCTCGCGCGCACGCTCGATACGCTGGTGGATTCCAGTCCCCTCGCGGCCCGCTCCAACATCGGAATCCACGTGGTCGACCTCAAGACCGGAAGGCCCGTCTATGCGCGCAACGAGACCCGCCTCTTCCTGCCGGCGTCCAACCTGAAGCTGTTCACCACGGCCATGGCCCTGATGAAGCTCGGCCCCGACTATCGCTTCGAAACCCGCCTGATTGAGGAACCCTCGGGCGACCTGGCGCTGGTGGGATCGGGCGATCCGTCCATGTCCGGCCGCGCCTACCCGTACCGCTACGGGGAGCCCGCCGGGCCGCCTCTGCGCGCCATCGAAGAGTTGGCCGCGCAAGTCGTCGCCAATGGTCTCACCAGCGTTCGCGGCGACATCGTGGGCGACGATCGCCTGTATCCCTGGTCTCCTTATCCACCCAGTTGGACCCAGGACGACGCCGTGGGCGAGAACGGCGCGCCCGTCAGCGCCTTGACCGTCAACGATAATTTGATCGCCGTCACCTTCTCGGCCGGAGCCAAGCCGGGCGATCTCGCGAAGCTTTCGCTGGCTCCCGCGCTGGAGTATTTCGCCATCGACAATCGCATCCTGACAGTGGCCGCGGGCGGCGAAACGCGGATCGGGCTCACCCGCGTTCCGGGCACGCGCCAGCTTCTGTTCGAAGGCGTGATTCCGGCGGGAGGGGCGAGTCGTCGCGCCACCGTCGCCCTGGACGATCCCGCGCTCTACGCGGCCTGCGCGCTCTACGACGCGCTGACCCGCCGCGGCGTGGCCATAAGCGGACATCCGGTGGCGCGCCACCGCGGCTCGGACACTCCCTACGCGGCTTCCGAGGGAATCGTTCTGGCCACGCGCTCCTCTCCTCCGGCTGCCGAGTTGATCCAGATGGCCGACAAGGTCAGCGAGAATCTGCACGCGGAGCTGCTGCTCCGCGAGACTGGCCGGACCGAATACAAGGCGGGCACCCGCGAGGCGGGTTTGCTGGCGCTGGAGGCGTTTTTCAGCCAGATCGGAGGGTCCGGCGCCGATGCCCGCATCGACGACGGTTCCGGACTCTCGCGCAACGCGCTGGTGACTCCCCGGCTGGTCACGCGGCTGCTCACGTTCATGTACGGCTCCAACCAGCGCGATGCCTGGGTCGCCATGCTCCCGGTCGGCGGCGTCGACGGAACGCTTTCCGGCCGCCTGTGCTGCGCCTCCGAGACGCACTCGATCCACGCCAAGACCGGGACGCTCAACCGCGCCCTCACCCTGTCCGGCTACGCCGCCAGCAAGGCCCGCGGATGGCTCGCGTTTTCCATCCTGGTGAACGATTTCGGGGCGTCCGAGTCCGAGGTCCGGGCCTGGATCGATAAAATCGCGGAAGCTCTCGTGGAATAATGGTATGGGTGGAGTGAATTATGCCAATCTTCGAATACCTGTGTGAGGACTGCGGAAACAAATTTGAGAAGCTGGTGCGCCGGCCCGGCGTCGACCAGGTGCTGTGCCCCTCCTGCGGGGAGGGTGGCCATCTGGAGCAGCAGTATTCCGCTTTCGCGGCGCATTCCAATAGCAGCCCTGCGTCGTCGTTTGATCCAGGTATGGGATCCTGTCCTTCGGGCATGTGCGCCACGCCGGACCTGTGTGGGCGCAGCGACAACTAAACACGGCTCCCCGACGCTCCGTTTCCCGCACGAAGCCGGCTTCCTCGATGGTGGGTCATCGGCTCCCGGCTAGCCGGTGTGGCTTCTTTACATAGAACCGGATTTTCGGCGGCGCCTGTGCCTGCACGTTCGTGCAAGGCCGACCGTCTAACCTCCAGAAGGAGACTCCGTTTATGCTTAGGCTGAGCCTTGGAAAGATGCTCACTCCGGCAGTCGCCGGGATAACGATATCAATGCTCGCCGTCGGGCTGTTAACGTCAAGAGTGCTCGGGCAAGCGGCGGCAGACACTAGGTTGACGTTCGAGGTTGCCTCCGTAAGGCCCTCTGGACCAGCCGCACCCGGAAGAGGCGGCGCTGCGCGATACGGGACCTCCGATCCGGGCCAGATTACCTTCCGTGGCACTCCGCTCATCGAAATTCTCCGAACTGCGTATGGTGTGGACTTCGATCAGATTTCCGGCCCAGCTTGGCTCTACGATGAACGCTACGACATCGTTGCCAAGCTTCCGCCCGGAACTACCAAGGAGCAGTCAAACATGATGCTCCAGAACCTGCTGGTCGAAAGGTTTATGATGACTCTCCACCACGCGGCAAAGGATTTTCCGGCTTATGAACTCACAATTGGAAAGGGCGGGCCGAAGCTGAAGGAAACTGCCGACACCCAAGCCAAACCTTCGCAGCCCGGCGACGCCCCGCGGAACTTTAAGACCGACCCCAACGGCTTCCCGGAAGTTCCGGAAGGTACCAGCGGTATGCGGGCTTCGATGAACAACGGAGTGACTCGTGCGACGTTTCGGGCGCAGCCTATTTCCATGTTGACAGGCCAGCTTGCCGCGACCTTTGGCACGCTAACCGGGACCAACCGGTTCGCGATGGGTCGCCTGGTGGACAACACCGGTCTGACCGGGAAGTACGATTTCACACTGGAATTTGCGGGCAGGCTTGGGCCGGGTGGCATTACCTTATCTCCGTCCGTCGATGCGGTGAGCGATCCGGCTCCCGATATTTTCCAGGCTTTGGAAAAACAGCTCGGTCTCAGGCTCGCGAAATCCACCGTCTCAAACGACACTCTGATCATCGATCACATTGAGAAGACCCCTACTGATAATTAGTGGGCCAGGGCAATCGCCCGAGTCGGATGGCTGCCGCCTTTGTGGCCGACGTTGACCAACCGGATGTCGAGCGGCCGGCATCGAACGGCCCAGGGAGGCCGCCCGCGAGCACAGGTAAAGGAAGTTGCCATGCGCTGACGGCTGCGCCCTCGTCTGTGCTTTCACGCGGTAACCAGATCTCCTGGGTGGCGGTGCATCCTTTCCCCGCTTGCGGTCGAGTCGTCAAAAAGGGATTGCCTATTCCTCTACCCTAGCGTACTATGGTAAACATGAGCCGTAGCGAGAATCCGCAAGCCGCCCTGGAGTTGCTCATCCTGGCGACGCTGGCAGCGGGGCCGAATCACGGCTTCGGCATCGCCTTGCGCATCGAAGAGTCCTCTTCCAAGATGCTGCATGTTGAGGAGGGCTCGCTTTACCCCGCGCTGCACCGCTGCGAGAAGGCCGGCTTCATTGACGCCGAATGGAAGACCACCGGAAACGGCCGGCGGGCACGCTTCTACCGCCTCACGAAGGAGGGCCGCAAGCGTCTCAAACAAATAGAGCAGAGTTGGGCGACGCTCAGCGAAGGTGTCCAGAAGGTACTCGGATGGGCCTGAAGAACTGGTTCCGCAAACGTCCCTCGGGCGGCGACATGCGTGAGGAGATCGAGTCTCACCTAGCCATGCGCGCCGAGCACGAAGGCGCCGAACACGATAACATTGATGCGTCCGCCGCTCGGCGCCGCTTCGGCAACGCGCTTCGCACGCAGGAGGAAATGCGCCACGTGTGGATAGCTCCATTTTGGGACACCCTGTTGCAGGATGCCCGCTTCACCTGGCGATCCTGGAGGCGCAATCCGGGATTCGCGGTGACGGCGATCCTGACTCTGGCGCTCGGCTTGGGTGCGTCCACGGCGCTGTTCAGCGCGCTAGATCGAATTCTCTTCCGCGGCTTGCCCTACTCGCACGCGGACCGGCTGGTTTCCGTGGGCATTGTGCTCCGGGATTCTCCCATGGAGACCGTGCCCGATCGCGAATATTGGGAGCTGTTTCATCCCGCCCCGGCGCCATTCGAATCGGCGACCACGATCCTTGACAGCGGCGACCCGTGCGACGTTACGGAGCAACCAGCGGAGCGGCTAAGCTGCGCCCGCGTGGAGGCAAATCTGCTCCAGGTGCTGGGACGATCTGTTTTCGCCGGACGAGATTTCACGGCCGAGGACGACGTGCGCGGAGCTCCCCGCGTCGCGCTGATTCGCTACGGGCTGTGGGTCAGGCGCTTCGGTCAGGATCGGAATGCCATCGGGCGTACGCTCAATCTGGACGGCCAGCCGGTATCGATCATAGGAATCCTGCCCCCGGATTTCGAACCTCCTGAGGGTTCCGCGGACGTATTCCTCCCGCAACAACTGTTCCCTATCCCCGAGCCACGTTTCTGGCTCCGGACCATCGCCCGATTGCAGCCATATGCTACGGTGCAACAGGCCGAGGCGGCTGCGCAGCCGCTCATGGCGGGTTGGGTGGCGCGTAATCCGCCGAACTTCCTCAGTAGCGCTGGTCCGTTCACGGCCCACGCGCGAGTTCGCTCGCTTCGGGACAGCCAGGTCGGTGACGCGCCAAGGGGGGCGTGGTTTCTGCTGGGCGCAGTGGCGGCGCTGTTGCTTATCGCTTGCGTGAACGTGACGAATCTCATGCTGGCCCGCATTGTCGCGCGACAGCGTGAATTCGCCGTGCGCTCAGCGTTGGGGGCGGGGAAGTTCAGACTGGCGCGTTTGGCCCTAACCGAGAGCCTCCTGCTCTCTGTCGCAGCGGGAAGTTTGGGCTTGCTCATAGCGTTTGCCCTGCTCAAGGTTTTTGTCGCAATGGCGCCCGCGAGCATCCCCAAAATTGAGCAGGCGTCTCTTGATATGCGCGTTTTGGCCGTGGCCTCAGCACTGTCGCTGATCGTGGGCGCGGTGGTCGGGCTCTGGCCCGCCATTTCGGTCTTCCGTGTCAGCGCTCTGCACGGAACGCGCACCACCACCGCGACTCTTCCCCGCGTCCGTTTTGCCCTGGTAACTGTGCAAATCGCGGTGACCGTCGCGATGCTGGGCGGCGCAACCTTGCTCCTGCGCAGCCTTTGGAATCTGGTCAGCGTGCCGATGGGTTTTGACTCTGAACGGGTTCTGACTTTGTCTGCGACGCTGAATACCGTCAGGTACCGGACGCCCGAACAGCAGCTGGCTTTCTTCGACCAATTGCTTGATCGAGCCAAAGGAATCCCCGGAACAATCTCCGCCGCCCTCAGCGACGCACTTCCGCCAATGGGGGTGACCTGGTTGGCGGGTGCTATGGAAGCGGAGGGCCGGCCGGATGGCCTCTTGAGCGAAGCCATCCGTGTGGGTACCGTGACACCTCCGTACTTCGAGGCCCTTCGGATTCCGGTGACCGTCGGCCGGACGTTTTCGGAGACAGATTGGCAATCGCCCGAGCCTCCGGCCATCCTCACGGAATCGGCGGCTCGCGTCATCTTCCCGGGCCAAGTCGCTATTGGCCGTCGCATCCGCCAACTCATTCCCGGCCAGCCGTGGCACGTGGTCGTGGGTGTCGTGAAAGATATTCGCAACGCCGGATTGACGGCCAAGCCACAGCCTGAACTCTATTTTGTGCGGCAACACACGCCCGGCGATGCTGTCCGCACGGGCTACCTGGCGATTCGCACGACCGCCAGTCCAGCGGCCGCCGAAGCGTTCCTGAGACAGGCCGCCGCCGGCATAGATCCGCAGATTCCCGTGATCGTTAAGACACTGGACCAGCAAGTCGCCAGCCTTTCCGAACGTCCACGCTTTATCGCGTCGCTGCTCGCCGCCTTTGCCTATCTCGCACTGTTGCTGGCCGCGGCTGGACTCTACGGCGTAGCTTCGTTCCTGGTCGCTCAGCGCACCCGCGACATCGGAGTTCGCATGGCTCTGGGCGCGACTCCGCGGCTGGTTGCCGGGCAAGTCCTGGGAGAAGCGGTGCGTTGGATCGCGGCAGGCGCCACGCTCGGCGTTCTATTCGCGTGGGCCGGCAGAGGAGTGCTTCGCTCGCAGCTCTACGGCGTCACGATGCGCGACTCAGCGTCCTGGATCGGCGCGCTGCTGGTTCTCTCGGCAGTACTGTTGGTCTCCGTGCTGCGTCCCGCGGTTCGCGCCGCCAGCGTTGATCCTATAACCGCGTTACGCGACGAATGAACCGAGCGCCCCATTTCAGGGCCTGTGCGGGCTCAGCAACTAAGTCTTCGCCTTCCCCCGCAGGACGCCTTCCAGGGCCTGGGCCAGCATCGCCGGCAGATACGGCTTTTGGAGAAATCCGATGCCGGCCGATTGCGGCTGGTAGGGAAGCCCGCTCGAGACCAGCGCCAGCAGCCCGGGCCGCAGGACGCGCATGCGCTCCAGCATCTCCTCGCCAGTCATGCCGGGAAGTTTCAGATCCGTGAGGATGCAGGCATACTTTCCCGGATCGGATTCGAAGTACTCCAGCGCGGCCTGGGGTGTTGCCGCCACATCGACCGCATACCCTAACCGTTCCAGATAGAGCTTGAGCAGCCCGAGGAGCGAAGGCTCATCGTCCACAATGAGAAGCCGAAGCCGCGCACCCGCCGGATCGGCTACCACAGGGAAAGCGGGAGCGACCCGGGACTGAAGGCGATTCCCACGGTGGCCCGGAAGGAAGTCGCGCGGTAACCCGCGATGGAAATCTCCTGTTGCCGTACGTCATAACGGGCGACGGCATGCAGCGCGTGGGTGAGATTGTAGGTGAGGCCGGCGCCCCCCGTGAACATGCGGTACGGCGGGATTCCCTGGCCTAAGCTGGTGAGCGACCAATACCCCCCGGAAATGGAGAAGGTGGCCTTCCGGACACCCGAGTAACTGTAGCTCACCAGTCCGTTCTCCGAGCGCGAAGTCAGATACACTCCGTTCCCGGGCTGGACCGCGCGCGCATAACTAACCGAAAGACCTGCGTTCTTGAACTTGCGGTTCAGGCTCGCCTGGCCGGCGGGAACCCAGTTCTGCGACGCGAAGATGTGCACCGTGGAGCTAACCCCCAGCAGTGCGGCGATGGCTGGAGCGAGCGCGACTGACTGGAGACCCACCGCGTTCACCTGGTACACGCCGCCGTTCACCGAAACCGTCCACAGGCGTCCTATCTGCGTCGAAAACAACACCGTGTACAGGTTCATGTCGGATTGGCCGAAGAAGCTAGGATACTGGTAATGCTGGCGAGCGTATTGCGCGCCGAGACTCGTGCGCCGCGACACCCGGTATCGAAAATTCGCGTGCGCGCCGTAGCCTTCCATGCCCACCAGCGCGCTGGATTGGTACTGCACCGTGAAACCTTCTCCTCCCACGGAGATGCTGGCGCGAGGCGTCATCAGATACGTCATACTCGCGCTTCCATCCAGAAAGTAAGTGCGGTTGTCGAACAGCAGCAGACTCTGCTGGCTGACGATGGATGGGGTCGTGCTGTCCTGGCCCGAGATGGCTCCCAAAGCCAGCGAGTACGTCCCCCCCATTCCTTGGAGATCGAAATACAAGCGCCTCGATTTCTGGTAGGTGTAACCGAGGCGCAGCGACTGATTGCTCATATCGTACGAGCTATCGTTCGTGAAGTGGAGAAAATCTCCCGAGTAGCTCAATCCCATCTGAGCCACTCTCCAGGAATGCACTCCATACGCGCCGACTGAGGCGTCGATTCCGTACAGTCCGCCTATCTGAACCAGGTTCCCTTTGGAATTCACGGCAACCGGCTCGATCCCGTTGTCGTAAATTCCATTGACGCTGGCATACAGCCGGAGGTCGACTTGCTCCCCGGAGCGGTTACCGATATTGTCGGCTCCGCCTGTGAGGATTCCCGGTCCCAGGTAGTTGCTCAACTGCGCCGAGGCGGTTGAAGCGAGCGCAGCGGCGCAGGCGAGCGACGCCAATATTTGTTTCAAACGAGTTTCTCCGATTCGGCTTGAATAATAAGCCCGCTCAGGGGCCGGCCCGGCTCTTCTCAAAAAGCGGCTACACCTCCGAGTCTCGCGCCTGCCGTCAATCCCTGTCAAGCAGGAACGGGCCTTACGGCGGAGCCGGGTGTTTGGCGCGCGCGCAAGGATTCCCGATCCGGCGGCATTTCTGTGATGGAGGTACTCTGAATCATGCTTGGACGTGTTGCTCTGGTTGCCGCGATCTGCGTGCCCGTGCTTGTTGCGGCGGATTTGCCGGTTCGCGAAGTGATTCTCTATAAACACGGCGTGGGGTTCTTCGAACGCTCCGGCGAGCTTAAGCCGGGCGAGACGGCCCGCCTCGATTTCAAAGCCGGCGACATGAACGATGTGCTCAAGTCGCTGACCATCACCGACCGCAACGGCGGCAAGATCGGCGGCGTGCGCTACGACGCCAGCGAATCTCTGGACAAGCGTCTGGAGGATTTTCCGTTTACCTTGGGCCAGCAGGCCTCCCTGCCCGCGTTCCTCGATCAGATGAAGGGCGCGCAACTGGAGATCAAGCTGGGGACGGAAACCGTCGCGGGGACCATCGCCGGCGCGCGAGTTGTGGAATCGAGCGACAAGGGCCAGCCGGTCCAGCGCGAAACCGTGACGCTGCTCACCGCCGCGGGCGAGCTGCGCACCATCGATTTGGGCGCGGCCACTTCCGTGAAGCTTCCCGATCCCAAGCAGCAGGCCCTTCTAAAGGACTATCTCGGCGTGCTCAACAACGCGCGATCCAAGGACCGCCGCAGCGTCTACATCGATTCGGTGGGCGCGGCCGTGCGTGAGCTGGTGGCCAGCTACATGACTCCCGCCGCGGTATGGAAATCGAGCTACCGGCTCCTGTTCACCGGCGTCGCGGAGCCGACACTAGAAGGTTGGGCCATCGTCGATAACACTTCCGGAGAGGATTGGGACAACGTGAAGTTGTCGGTGGTCTCCGGCCGGCCCATTTCCTTCATCAGCCAGCTCTATCCGCCGCGCTATGTGCAGCGGCCTACGGCCGAGCTGGCCGAGGATCGCGCCGTCGCGCCGCAGGTGTTTCAGGGCGGAGTTCAGGGCTCACTGGGCGGATTCGCTGCACCCGCGCCCGCGGCGCCCCGGGCCTTCGCGCAGCAGCAGGCCGGCGTAGGCGGCGGAGGAGGAGGCAGAGGCGGCGGAATCGGCAGCGGGAACGGCGGCGGAAACGCCTTCACGGTCAGTGGTAGCGTGAGTGCCGGTCTGGACGCCATCCAGGAATCCGCCTTCTCCTCCGTTGCCTCCGGCCAGGACGTTGGCGAACTGTTCGAATATAGCTTCGCCTCGCCGGTCACCGTGAAGATGGGCGAATCCGCCATGCTCCCTTTCCTGCAACAGAAGGTCGGCGCGCGCAAGCTGCTGATCTATTCCGAAAGCATGGGGCTGCATCCCATGAACGCCGCGGAGGTTTCCAATTCCACCGGCAAAACCCTCGACGGCGGACCAATCACGGTCTACGACGCAGGCGCCTACGCCGGAGAGGCCCTGGTTGAGACGCTCAAGGCCGGCGACAAGCGCCTGATCAGCTACGGCGTCGATCTGGGCATGCGCATTTCGACCAAGTGGGACAGCTCCAGCAACGCCGTGCGCGAAATCCACCTGCGACGCGGCAATCTGACGACGCGCAACGCCATTCAGGAAACCAAGACCTACACCATCAAGAATGTCGACGCGCAGGCCAAGACGCTGGTGATCGAGCACGCGGAGCGGCCCGGCTACAAGCTCCTCAACCAGACGCCATCGGAGAAGACCTCCAACGCGTATCGCTTTGAAGTGAAGGTCGCCGCCTCCGCGGAGCAATCCTTCCCGGTCGCGGAGGAGCGCGTCTACGACCAGACCATTTCCCTGACCAACGCCGCTCCCGATGTTCTCGCCACCTGGATCCAGAACAAGGCCTTGGGCGATGGGGGACGCCGGCAACTGGAGCAGATCGCGCAGAAGAAGAGCGACATCGCCGCCAACGACGCCGCGCTCGCGCAGGTTCAGACCGACCAAACCAACGCCAGCCAGGATCAGGAGCGCCTGCGGCGGAATATCCAGAGCCTGAACGCGGTCGCCGGGCAGCAGGATCAGGTGCAGCAGTACGCGCGCCAGCTCGCCGCGTTGGAGTCCAGGCTGGCCACTCTGCGCGACAACGAAAGCGATCTTCGCAAGAAGAAAGCTCAGCTTCAGGCCGATCTCAATTCGCTGTTCGAGAAGGCGGATTTCTAGTACCAAGTTGCGAAAGTTCGCGTATGCCGCTCCCTAACGGTCGCGGTTCGGAGACGCTTTCTGAACCGCGCGCGTTAGCAAGCGGTTTTGAGATCCGACTGTGCTAATTTCTGCAACTTGGTACTAGTCTAGGCGGCTAACGCTTGATCGTGCGCAGGAAGGCGCGAAGGTCTTTCATGAGGAGCATGAGACGCATTTCGTCAACCGGCGACGGGCTGAAGCCGAAGCGCAGATAGAAGGAGCGCGCGGCGGCATCAATCGCCTGCACCAAAACGGCGCTTATGCCCACGGTTTCAGCCGCCTGCTCGGTCCGCAGCAGAGCATCCTGCAAAAGGCTTGTGCCGAGCCCTTGGCCCTGTTGAGCCTTATCGACCGCGAGGCGGCCGAGCACCACAACGCCGATGGGATGGGCGGCGAGGCCGTGGCCGATACGCCCTGGCGCCTCGGTGCGGCTTACGCTGCCGGCGGTCAAAGCATGATATCCCACAGCCACCCCGTCGCGGCGGTGGGCAACGTATACTCGTACGGAGTCGTTCTGGACCTTTATCCACGCGAAGCGTTTAAGCCACAGGCTCAGGGCTTCATTGCCGCATTCGAATCGGCTCAGATCGTGGCCTTTGGCAAGCTTCTCAATGACGAATTCCGCGCCCGGGGCCATCAGCGGCTTTCCGCAACGGAGCCTCGCGCGAACAGGCGCTTCAGCCCCGGCGGGATCCGAGGCTTGGCGTCGAGCGCTTTGACGAACGCATTCCACGCCTTGGGCGGCAAAACGAAGTGATTCTGGTCCGCCAGGTCCATCTCTGCTTGCGTACACGTCGAATCGACGATGTACTCCGTGAGAGTGGTGTTGCGCTTGGCCGCTCCGGCCTTAATCAGACTGGCCTGCCGCGCGGTGGCGCGAATATGGAATCGCTCCGGCTTGGCGGACTCGTCGTGCGTGGCGTGCGGCATAAACTCTTCTCGCTTTTGATTGTACGCCTATCGTACACATAGCAGGGCGCACCCGAGGTCATTCGCCAGGTTACGTAATCCATCTCCAGGGCCGGTGACAAGATGAGAAAAAATTTGTTTTCCAAGTCTTTCCAGACACATACCGCCTGCGGGCGGAGCCCATCGGGCCTCGCGCCCTCTACCATCGAGTCGTAGGTTACCTTCGTGGCCACGAAGCGTTGTGTTTTGAGGTGGTGCTGAACTTTCGCAGGGCTTTAACTCGTCCGGCGGAAGAATTTAGGGATCGATCCTTATCATTCCGTTAACGGGTAAGTACGTAGGCGGACATCAGAGAGTTGGCATTCGAAGCGGGAAATATGGAGCGGCCATCCAGCCGGTTCCGGGCCCCCGCGAGAAGCGGCTCAAATCATTGGCGGTTGGGAAACGCCCGGCGATAAGTCCGAGAGCCCCCAACCGCCGCAACGATTTTTTTCATCTTCCTTGGGATAAGTGTGTCACGTGTGCCCCGTCGTCATCAATGCCGCAGCCGGTACAATACGTGCCGCCGCAGCGGATGACCCGCGGCAATCGCCGGATGATCGAATTCGCCCGCGAACTTCATCCCCAGCTTCTCCATCACTCGAATCGACCGCATGTTGGCCGGCACGGTGAACGAAACAATGTCATCGAGGCTTGCCTCTGTGAACCCGAATTCGATCGCCGCCCGCGCGGCTTCCGTGGCATACCCGTGACCCCAGAACTCGCGCGCCAATCTCCACCCGACTTCCACGCAGGGTGTGAAGCTGGCCTCGAACCCGGGAACCGACAGGCCGGTGAATCCAGCGAAGGGGGCAACTCCGGGAATCTCCACGGCCCACAACCCAAAGCGCCTTTCGACGAACTCCGCTTCGATCCGGTCCGCGAAGGTGTCGCTTTCGTTCTTCGCCAGCAAAGCGGGAAAGTGCTCTCTCACGATCGGGTCGGCGTTCATCTCGGCGAACGGATCGCGATCCTCCGCGCGCCAGCCGCGCAGCAGCAAACGCGGCGTGTGGAGGTTCGGCGTCAAAAATCCAGATGCAGAATGCCGCGCTCGATAGCCAGAGTAACCGCGTGGGTGCGGTCGGAGGCGCCCAGCTTCTCGAGAATATTCTGCACGTGCATCTTGACGGTCCCGTTGGCGGTGCCGAGCTTGTGCGCGATCTCCTTGTTGGCCAGCCCGCGCGCCACAAAGCCCAGCACTTCGACCTCGCGTGGCGTCAGCGCCACCTGCGGAAAATATTCGCTCAGCCGCTCGGCCACCTCGGGAGGCATCAGCCGCTTGCCGGTGTAGACCGTGCGGATGGCGCGCACCACCTCGGTATGCACCATTTCCTTGAGCAGGTAACCGCGCACGCCCGCTTCCAGAGCCCGGTAGATATCCTGATCGCCGTCGTAGCTGGTCAGGGCGATGATGCGCACGCCCGGATCGGCCTGGCGCATGAGCCGCGCGGCCTCGATGCCGTCCACTTGCGGCATGCGCAGATCCATCAGCACCACGTCGGGGTGGGATTCATGGAACTTCCGCACCGCCTCCCGGCCGTCTCCGGCCTCACCGACCAGTTCCATGTCTTCTTCATTGGCCAGGATCGACGCGATCCCCTTGCGCACGAGTGGATGGTCGTCCACCGCCAGCACGCGAATCCTGGTTTGTATCGGTGTCTGTGACTCCGGAGTCATTTTGCTACCTCCATTGCGGCGGCGCGTTCCACCGGCGCCAGTACGCTGACGACGGTGCCCCGGCCCGGCGCGCTATCGAACGAGAATTCCGCCCCGATTTGCGCCGCGCGCTCCTTCATGCCGATTAATCCATAATGCCCGGGCTTGAGATGTCCATTCTCGGACGGTTCGCATCCGGCGCCGTCGTCGGCCACCGAAAGGAAAATCGCGCAGCCAGCCGGCTTCGAGGCGGGTTCCAGCGCACAGGGCGCCGCGGCGCCATCGCCAAAGTCTCTAACGCCGCCGCGGCGCTCCGTTGTGCGATGGTTCGTGGAGAGCGTGACCTCTATATTGCGCGCTCCAGAATGCTTCACGGCGTTCGAAACCGCCTCGGTGGCGATGCGCAGCAGGTTGTACTCGAACTCCGCGGGAAGGTTGGCCGGCTCCTGTTCCAGCTTCAGCTTCAACCGCACGTTCTTGGTTTCCGTGATCTGGCGGGTCGCCTGCGCGATGGACGCCGCCAACCCGGATGCCGCCGCGCGGGCTCCGCGCAGTCCGGCCACGCTCCGCCGGGTTTCGCGCAAGCACGTCGCCGCGTCCTGAATAATATCTTGCAGCCGGCCCCGCTCCTCCGACGGACGCAGCCGGGCGGCCAGCGCCTGCATGGCCATCGTGATTCCCGAAAATCCTTGAATCAACGTATCGTGCAACTCCCGTGCGATGCGGCTGCGCTCAGCCACAATTAGATCATAGCGCTCGCGCAGGCGGCGGATGCGGATTTGGTACACCAGCCATCCGGCCAGCGCGGCCAGCGCCAGCATCAGGGGCCAGAACCAGCGCCGCTGATAATACGCCGGCGCGAGCGTGAATTCCACCGCGCTCCCGGTCTCGTTGCACAGATCGTCCGCCACATTGCACGCCGTCACCCGGAAGCGGAAGGTTCCCGGCGGAAGGTTGGTGTAAAACGCCTGGCGGCGCGTGCCCGCGTCGATCCAGTCCTTGTCATAGTCCTCCAGTTTGTAGCGGAAGGTCAGCCGCGAAGGCGAAAGAAAGCTCAGACCGGTATAGTTGAACTCCAGGCTCTTCTGTCCCGGAGCCAGGTTCCCGATGCTGGCGGCGCTTTCGCCCCGGCCGTTGACGATGGGATCTTCAATCACCACCGGCGGAGGCGGCACGTTGCGCTGCAAATGCTCCGGATCGATCGCGATCAGCCCGCGAATGGTGGAGAACCAGAGTTGCCCATCGCGGACCTTCAACACGCCCGGCTGCACGCCCGGCTTGCACTCGATCACGCGCGAGGCGTCGGTGGGGCTATAGGGCGTGCTCGAAATTTTCCTGATCTCGCCCGCCATGAAGCGCACAAGCTCGGCGCGCGACACGGAAAAAATCCCTTTGCTGCAAGCCATCCACAAGCGGCCCCGCTGGTCCGGAACAATGCCGTAGATCTCGCCGTCGAAGAGGCCGTCGCGTACCCGGAAGGTGTAGGCTTTTGGCTGCGCGCCGCGCTCGTCCAGCACTTGCAGCCCCTGACCGTTGGTTCCCAGCCAGAGCAATCCGTCTTCGTCGCGGTAGATCGCATCCACGCCGCGCAGCGGCATTCCGTCCGGAGCGATCTCACGCGCGGATTCTCCCTGCTCGGAATTTTTTTGGACGCGGAACACCGCGTGCTCGGTGGAAAACAGCAGGCGTCCCTGCCGGTCCGCTCCCATGCTCACCACCGGATCTTGAGGCGCGCCCTTCAGCGTGACAAAGGTTGTTCCCGTGAACTTCGCCGGACCTGCCGCCGTTCCCACCCAGAGGCTTCCCTGCGGATCGGCATAAAGGCTGCGAATCTCCTCCGACGGCAGCCCGTTGGGGACACTGAACCGCTTGGCCACGCGGCCGTTTTCGAGCACATTCAACCCCCGATTGGTCCCCGCCCAGATCGCGCCCCGATACTCGGCCAGCGCCACCACCATGTCGGACGCCAGCCCCTGACGCACCCCCAGCACGGAGAAGCGGCGCCCGTCAAACCGCGCCAGTCCCGCGTCCAAAGTGCCGATCCAGACGCCGCCGCCGGCCTCCAGCAGAGGACCCGCGGCATTGCTCGGAAGACCTTCGCTGGTGGTGTACGGAACGGCGCGGCCGTCCACGAACTGATTCAATCCGAGCTTGGTTCCCACCCACAGACTGCCCTCCCGGTCCTCATACAGGGAGGACACGCTGCTCTGCGACAGGCCGTCCTGCGGGAGGAAGCTCTCGAACTCGCCGTTGCGCAGGCGGCTGAACCCGCCCCGCGTGCCCACCCACAGGCTGCCGTCGGTCCCTTGGTTGAGGGACAAGATGCCGTCGTCCGCCAGGCCGTTGCCGGTGGTGTACACAATCTGCGCCGATCCCTTTAATTCCACCAGCCCCGCCGTGGTGCCTACCCAGATGCCGGCAGGTCCGCAGACAATGGCCCGGATCGAGGCATCCGACGGGATCGAACGCAAGGCAATCGCCTGATCCCCGGAATATACCAGCGGGCCGTCGCTGCCGATCCATAACTTGCCGTCCGGCGCAAGGCAAGCCGCGCGCACGGCTTCGGTTCCCGGGCGGGAGCCGATGTGGAGCGTCTCGATCTTAGCGCCCGAAAGCTTGGCATCGCTTGAAAGCCTCGCCAGGCCGTTGGCCGTGCAGGCCCACGAACTTCCGCCGGGACCCGGGATCAGGCAGTAAACCTGGTCGGAAGGCAAGCCGTCCTTGGTGGAATAATGCGTGACCGAACCGTCTTTGATGCGGTAGATGCCCGCGTCGTTGGTGCTCACCCAGATCGCCCCTTCGGCGTCTTCAAATCCGGACCGGACCCATAGATTTTCCGGCAGTCCCGGATACAGCGTCTCGGCCGCGGTAAAACGAACGCCGTCGAAGCGTACCAGTCCCGTCTGCGTTCCCAGCCATAGAAAACTGTCGCGGGTCTGCCAGATGTCGTAGATTGTTCCGGGCGGCAGACCTTGCTGCGTGGTCCAGATGCGATGCACGTATTGGGTCAGCCTGCGGCTGGAATCCAGCGCCGACGCTGTACCGGCACACCACACCAGCAGGGCCGGTAGCAAGACTCGGCGAACCATCGTTCCTCCTCGACAAAAACGCGCACCGCGACACCCGGCTGTGCGCCGCTGACAGTGCGTCTTACAAAGCCGCACAGGGCCGGGCGCGGCCCCCCCACCGTTGAGGAATACTCGCCTCGTGCCCGCGCCCAGGCTCCGTTGTGCGGCGAGTTCCTTAAAAGTGTATTCCGAAGCCGGCGGAGATTTCCGTCTCCCGCAACCAGCCGGAGGCCAGCGGAAAACCGAAGGGTTTGGGCGTGGTGGCCTGGCGCAGGTCGAAGCGCAGTCCAAACAGCGACGTCAGCCTGATCTTAACGCCGCCTCCATAATTAACTCCGAGCTTGGTGGTGCCTCCTCCGTACGCCGCGGAGCTCCCTGGCTGGACGTAGTTGGTGAACCCCAGGCCTCCTGTAGCGAAGGGACGAAACCGCGCGTCCGGATTCGTAATGTAATACAACGCGTTGAACATCACCTGGTGATAGGCCATGCCTTGCTGGGCGCCGCCCTGGTCGTTGTACTTCAGGTTGGTGCGGTTATACATGTAGCCCATTTCGTAGCCCAGGTGATCGCCGGTGTTGAAGCCGCCGCGAAAACCGAAGTGGAAACCGTCGGTCAACGACACGTCGTTCCCGGTCGCCCCGATCGATTGGCACAGCGAGGTGACCGTGCCCGGCGCACACGCGTCCGTGCCCAGGCCTCCGTTGGACATCAAGGTTTGCCCGGCCAAAAACCAGAACTCAATCCCCTCGGCCCCCGCGGAGCCGGCCATTGCCAGCCCTGCAACAACTACGAGAAGTTTTCTCATATGTTCCTTCAGATGCGCTTCAGCGAGTATCAGTTACAGCAACTTGATGTGTCCCTCTAGGTACTGTACCGCACCCCCGGCGATGCGGACTCGGGCCCCCCGATCTTCGCACCACAACTCGCCTCCGCGCCGCGAAATCTGGCGCGCGAACAGCCTGGTTTTTCCGAGCCTCTTCGCCCAGTACGGAATCAGCGTCGTATGCGCGCTGCCGGTCACCTGATCCTCCGGTATTCCCTTGCCCGGAGCGAAGAAACGTGAAACGAAGTCGCAGTCCCGCCCTGGCGCCGTCGCGATGGTGCCACGCAGATCGATCCCGGTGAGCGCTTGCATGTCCGGCTTCAGATCCCGCACCTGCTCTTCCCTCTCGAATACGCACAGGTAATCCTGCGCCGCCAGCACCAGCGGCGGTTTCGCCCCTAGCCCGAGCTCCAGCCGCGGATGAGGCTGGCAAGGTCCTGGAGGCCGCGACGGGAAATCCAGCGCGTACAGATTTCCCTCTCGCTCGACACTTTCCTCCCTCTCCACGGCCAGCTCCCCGCTGCGGGAATCGAACACCACGCGCGGCCCGGCGATCTCGCGCCGGACGTCTAGGATCACGCTCGCCGAAGCCAGCGTGGCGTGCCCGCACAGGTCCACTTCCACCGCCGGCGTGAACCAGCGTAAATCGTAGCGCTCGCCGCGGCGAACATAGTAGGCCGTCTCGGACAGATTGTTTTCGGCCGCGACGGCTTGCAGAATTTCGTCCGGGAGCCACTCCTCCAGCGGACAAACCGCGGCGGGGTTGCCGCGGAACAGCGCGCTGGCGAAGGCATCGACTTGATAAATGGGCAGTTCCATGGAAAAAACTCCGCCGGAAAACCCGGTCCTTTTTCCAATGTACGCGAACCGAACCCGGAGCGGGGCGGCTGGTCAATTGCCTACTCTGCCGATGTTATATAGCAAGCCTTACGTAACGCCGGATTGGGCGGCCATCGCTACAGATGAGAGAAAACTTGACCATGGGAGTTGAAAATGAAGATTCCAGTTTGCGTCTTGTCGATCGCGGCTGTTTGCCGGTGCGTCTCCGGCCAGACGCAGCTTGAGACCCTGCGCGAGATTAAGCTGCCAGTACCGGCGCCCCGGGGCAAGTTTGGAAGCAGCTTTTTAGTACCTGGAAGCCCGGCCTGGGGGTATTTTTCGATCAAAGCCGCTCCGGATCAAAGTCTCCTGGTTTACGATTCGAACGCGACAGGCAAGTGGCCGCTGGTTCGTGTGAGGAAGTGGTGGACAAAGGACCCCATGAGCGAGGCGCTGAATATCCCGGGCTGGACCGCCGCGGATACCAAGTACCTGGCCGAAATGTACAATGACCTGCAGATTACGCCGGATGGGCGCTATGCGGTCGCCTTCGCCGCGGCGAATTGGCTGGAGAAATCGGATGGACTGCGGTTTTTGATGCCAGCGCACTATATAGCGCACAGGCCTGACACCATCCTTACGGTTATCGATCTGGAACGATGGCAGATCGCCGGAAGCATTCATACCGCAAGCCTGGAGGACGCAGACTTCAGGGGCGCCCGAATACTGAACGGAAACTTGATCGCATTGCAGGGCTTGGGCATCAGGTCTCCGTCTGGCGACTGGGCGGTATATGATCGCGTCAATCGTTTGATCTCGATCCCCGATCTCAAGTTGGGTCCTGGGTGCGTAACGAAGCGGCCACAGGAAACCAGAGCGGAGGACAGGAAGAGAAACGCGGAGTTCCTAAGCAGACTGAATGATGCAGTCTGCGCGGATGTTTTGAAGGTCTCAGGAGCCAAATCGATGAAGGCCCTGGAGACGATCATCCACACCGGGCACGGCGTCGAACCCGAAGTCCTGGCGCCGGAAAGGGATTTCGATGAACACTGGAATCAACGCGATCAATGGCCCTTTGAAGCACCGCCCTTTGAGTCTTCTTCCATACTTGGTATAGCCTGCATGTTTCGTACGAAAATAATTCGGTTCATTCCGAACTGGGCTTGTTCGACGCGGACGGCCACAAGCTGAAGGCGCAAGCGATTCCGCATTTGCTGTGTGATATTCCGAAGAATCCGGACGGAGCTTTGAGTTGCAGTTGCCGCATAGAAGGTCTGTCTGAGGAGCAACATATACTGCTAGCCTATTGCCGGAGCCAGCGTGATCAATTCGTGGGTTCGAAGTGGGTGAAACAGTGGCTGTCTGTCTTTCGTTCGGACGATCTCTCCGAAGTGGGATCTGCAAACCTTTCCAGCCAGAAGGACACCATCGAAACTATTGCCACTGTGGATGGCCGCGCCTATGCTTTGGCGGTCGAACTCGGAGAAACGCTACGCGTGTTCGCGGTTCCCGGCGAGCCGGACCGTCCATAAATAGGCTGACAACACACTATTTGGAAACTGACCGAACCCGGCGGCGGCGGTTTTCGTAGAATAAAGCATGAGCAACGCAATCATAAAGGTAGTTTTGACGACGCTTGCGGCCTTCGGCCTGTTCGCTCCCGCGGCGGTCGCCGGCGTCGATCCCGCGCTGCTCTCCCTGGTCCAGCCGGACGCCAAGATGCTGATCGGCATCCAGGTGAACCAGACCCAAGCCTCGCCCTTGGGCAAGTATCTGCTGTCGCAGGTTCAGCTCGACGGGAATGCGAATCGGGTGATGACCGCCGCGGGCTTCGATCCGCGCCGCGACGTGCGCGAGATTCTGGCCGCTTCGGGCGATGGCTTAGCGGGCCTGCTGCTCGGCCGCGGCTCCTTCCAACCGGCTAAGATCGCGAAGGCGGCGGTACTTGCCGGAGCGGTCTCCTCCACCTATCGCGGCGCACAGATCCTCACCTTGAACGGAAATGCGAAGAACAAGGTTGCCGGCTCCATCGCTTTTCTGGACGCTTCCACCGTGGTGGCCGGGGACACGGACGCCGTCAAGGCGGTGATCGATCGACACGGGACTGGCGCGGCTCTTTCCGGGCAGCTCGGGCAGCTCGCCGAAAGGGCTCGGCAAATCAGCTCCTCCAGCGACGCCTGGGTGGCGACCTTGACGCCGCCCGCCTCACTTTCGGGCGCGGCCCAGAACGCCCAGCTCGGCCCCTTCCAGAATTTGCTTCAGTCCGCGCTGCAACTTTCAGCCGGGGTCAAGTTCGCGGCTACCCAGGTGACGCTTTCCGCCGAGGTCGTGGCTCGCTCCGCGCAGGACGCGCAGTCCATGGCCGATGTTCTGAAATTCCTCGCGGGTATGATGCAGCAGGCCAACAGCTCGGGCCCGAATGCGTCCCCCAATACATCCAAGACCCCCTCGCTTGCCGACTCCGCCCAGATTTCCTCCAGCGGCTCGGTGATGCATCTGGTCATTTCCGTGCCGGAGCAGCAGATGGAGCAGCTTTTGCTCCCTGCGTCCGCCGGTCCGCCCAAGAAGGTCGCACTGCGGTAACCGTGGGGCGGGTCCCCTGACCCGCGGCCGACGCCCTCGTCGGCCCTGCTTCACGCCGGCGCGGATGGCTGTGGAGTGGGCGATCTTGTCGCCCGCCCGCCGTGCGTTGCCGAAGGCAGGCGACAAGATCGCCTGCCCCACCGGGCTATTGCGCTCCCAGGCGCGCTTGCAGGATCGTCAAGGTGCGCTCCAGCTCCTGAATGCGCGCCGCCTGGCCTGCGTTTTGGTTCCGCAAGCGGTCGATCTCCGCCTGCAACTCGCCGCGCTCCTTCTCCGCCTCGGCTTTTTCCTCGGCATTGGACTGGACCGGGGCGGCGCCCAGGAAGGTTGTGGTCTCCTCCAGCTTGTCTCCGCCGGCGTTCTCGACGCTCATGCGAACCTCCACGTCGTCGGAGGTGCGCTGGTAGGTGAAGGAGCCGTGCTCCAGATCCTGCGGCGTCAGCGGAACCGTGCGCGGCGCTTCTCCGTCCCGGATGGACAAGACCCCCCGCACCGCCGAGGTCACGGACCCGGCGGAATGGTTCCATTCGATTTGCAGTTGCCCGTTGTGCTCCACCAGCATAAGGGCCAGCGGATCCACGCGCGGCGTCAGCACATAGTAGCGCAGCCCCAGAATGACCAGCACCAGTACTGCCGCGCCCCACACAACCAGCCAGGGCCACTTGGACCGCGGAAGCGGGGCGGGAAGCAGTTGCGGGCCGGGAATGGACGCGGCCGGCTGCTCCTGGTCGCGGCGGACCACCGCTGCGCTGCCCTCGCGGTAATATACGGCCGGCCGGCGCTCGGGCGCGGGACGGTCGCCGCGCGGAGGCCGGTCCAGCACCCCCGCCAACCGGTCCGGAAAGTTAAACTCCAAATAGCTGGTGTCGCTGTGCACCGCGCCATCGTGCTCGCGCACGAAAAAGCCCGCGCGCATGACGCCCCCACGGCCCGGCCGGATGACCAGCGTCACCTGCCACGGCGCGCCGAAATACCTCTCGTAGACCTCCAGGTCCGAGTCCGGCAGCGCGATCTCGCTGCGCGTGTGCGACGAGAACCATCCCAGGCAGATCATGCCCGCCAGCCGCGGGTCCTCCAGTTCGCGCTCCAGTTGTTCCTCGAGGATCTTCCGGTCCGAATCGGAGAGCAGGAACGCCGGCCCGCGGGCGTGTTCGCAGACAATCGGCCGTATCGCCAGGATGCGGATCGTGCGCCCTTCGCGAGTGCCGTAGAGAATGCCGCCTACTTCCACCCCTCCGCGGGAAAGCTTTTGGAAACCCTCCGCTACCTCGTGGCGGATCTCTTCGATCACCACCAGTGAGTACTCAATGGTGACCGGGCTCTCGGCGACGCTCCAGGAACCAAACCGAGTATCGCTCATCGTGGAAAGAACCATTCTACTCCGGGCCGCAACCCAAAGTAGTATGCCTCCTCCTCACAATCAGAGGATCGGCGGCCCTATGCCATCGGGCCAGGTCGGGCGACGAGTACAGTAGCCCACTTCCGCTCCAGGGTCCAGTACCTTTATTCTCTTAGTCCTAGGAGTCCGGGGTTACAAAATGCCCTTTCTTACTATTACTACTCGTGCTACTATGGAAAGGAGTATACACCCATCCAAACGGGCAGATGCTGCGATAGACGAATTTGTTTCGGAGTAAAAGCTGTCGGAGGAAGTATGATCAAAGTTCTGGGTCTGGTAGGTTTTTTGGCGTTTGCCGGTGGCATCGCGTCGGCTGACTCCATTATCCTGGGCAGCGAGAGTTGGGCAAGTATGCCCGCGAGCATCGGCAGTTCCCTTGGTACAAACCAACCGTACTGGGACAATGTTTCTGGGGACGGGCCCAACATGAACGGCGGTTTCGTCCTGACGGGTACCTGCGGGGTCAGCGGCGACTGCAACACGAATTATGGCCCGCTTCAGTACGTATCCCAGAACAACGGCTCGGGCCAGCCCGATGCTCCCACCAATATCACTCTCTCACACACCGGGACTGCTCCGGTTGTCACCTTGCTTGGGAATTTTACCGGGGATACGAACATCACCTTCGGCTTCTATGACCTGGATCTCAACCCGATCCCTACCTTGTTTCCCATCTTCGGACCGGGATCGTTGAAATCGGATATTGGAAATAGCGTTTCCCTGACGATGCCGAACAACGACCAATACGGTTTTTACATCACCCGCGCCTGCTATGGCGCTATCGCCGGTTGTACGAATGGGTACACCACTTGGTTCAGCAATTCCAGCCTGGACTCGACCGATGCCGGCCACCAGCACTTCGCGATCTTCGACTCCTCGACTTCAGGGATCTACTACCTTGCAGTGGAAGATTGGCTCCCCAACATGGGGGAAGGCTATGGCGACTTCAACGATATCTTGATTGAGTTGAATTCAAACTCGGGGGCCTCGTACGAGTCGGGTTTGTCCGGTGCGGTCTCGCCCGAACCCGCCACCTTCGGCCTGATCGGCGCGGGGCTCGCCGCCCTGGGCTTGACCCGTCTTCGCGCCCGCAAGAACCGGGCGCGGCAAGCCTGAACGAAAAGGGCTTACCGTCGTTCGGCCCTTACGCCGCCGCGCTCGCGGCCGATTTCGCCGCCGCCAAAGCCGCTTCGTAATTGGGGTGATCCCCCACTTCCTTCACGTACTCGACATAACGGAGCTTGTTGTGCGGATCGACGACGAAGATCGCGCGGCTCAGGATGCGCAGATCCTTGATGAGCGTTCCGTAGGCCTGCCCGAAGGACCCGTCGCGGTGATCCGAGACCATCTTCACGTGGTCTACGCCGTAGGCGCCGCACCAGCGCTTCTGCGCAAACGGGAGGTCCATGCTGAAGGTGTAGATGCTCACGTTGGGGAGCTTGCCCGTTTCTTCTTCAAACCGTTTGGTCTGCGCATCGCACACCGGCGTATCGAGCGAAGGAATCACGCTGAAGATGCGCACTCCCTGGCCCGTGGAAGCCAGATTCACCGGCTTCAGGGAATTGTCAACGGATTGAAAATCGGGCGCTACGTCGCCGGCTTTCAGCTCCGGCCCCAGCACCGTATGGGGATTGCCTCTTAAAGTTGTTGCTCCTGTTCTTTCCATAGCCTCCATTGTAGAGCCGCTAGTGTAGAAGTTCCAGCAGGCTCCGGTCATCCGTAACCGGAAGCTTGCAGGCATAGTTCTCACAGACGTAGGCGGTGGGCTTGCCCTCCAGCGCGGGCATGGCCACAGGAGCCTGCTCCGCGCGCAGGATCACGGCATCGGGCAAGAACCGGCTGTGAATCGCCGAGAGGATCGCCGCATTCCGCGGACCGGCCAGCACAATTTCCATCGGCTTGCCCGTCGCGAACATCTGCGCCACCAGCATCTGCGGCGCGGCAGTGGGAGCGGCTCCGAAGCGCGGGGCAAATGCTTGAAGCGCGCGTTCCGCGCTCATTCGGAAGTCCTCGCGGGAAGCGATACGAGTGAGTTTCAGTAGCGCCAGAGCCATGCAGGAATTGCCCGAGGGCTCCGCGCCGTCGTAATCGTCCTTGAGCCGCAGCACCAGATCGGCCTTGGCCGCCGGGGTGCTAAAAAAGCCGCCCAGCTCGCGGTCTTCGAACAACTCCATGGCCCGTTCGGCGAGGCGCGCGGCCCAGGCGAGATCGGCGGCGTCGAAACTGGTCTGATACATATCGATGAGCGCCAGCGCCAGGAACGCGTAGTCGTCCAGGAATCCTTCGATGGCGGAGTCGCCGTCGCGATAGCGCCGCAGCAGCGTCGCGTCGGATTCGCGCCATAATGTGTTGCGCAGGAAATCGACGGCGCCGCGGGCGGCGGCCGCATAGCGAGGCTCCCGTAAGATAACTGCTCCCTTGGCGAGCGCCGAGATCATCATCCCGTTCCAGGCGGTCAGGATCTTGTCGTCCAGATGCGGTCTGGGTCGTAAGGAACGAACGCCGAGGAGGCTCTCTTTCGCCCGTGCGATCACCGGTTCCGCAATGTCCGCTCCCTCATGGTCGCGGTTCAGAAGAGAGAATGTTGCGGCCGCCGAATTCACCGTGCGGGTCCTCGTGGACGTTGCCGCGTTCCTCGACCCCGTAGCGGCGGGCGAAGATCGCGGCGGCCTCGGGGCTCATGGAGGAAACCAGAGCGGAAACGATCTCCGCGTGGGTCCATATATAGAAGGCGCCTTCGCCTTTTTCGTGCGGATGCGCCGGATCGGCGGCGCTGTCGGCGTCCTCGGCGGAATAAAATCCACCCTCGGGATGGGCCAGATCGCGCAGAACGTAATCGAACACGCTGCGGGCCACATCGGCGTACAGCTTGTCGCCCGTGATTTGGAATGCCTCCAGATAGGAGACCGCGAGCTGCGCCTGGTCGTACAGCATTTTTTCGAAATGCGGCACGAACCAACGCTCATCCACTGAATAGCGATGAAAACCGCCTCCGAGCTGATCGTTCATCCCGCCCTTGGCCATCTCGCGCAGCGTCACCAGGACCATTTCGAGCGCGTCATCCTCTCCGGCCACGGCGTCTGCATGCGTGCGGGCGTGATAGCGCAGCAGAAAATTGAGCACGCTTGGCCGCGGAAACTTGGGCGCGCCGCCGAAGCCTCCCAGGCGCGGGTCGAAAGCCCGCTCGAAGGACCGGAACGCCGCATCGAGGACGCCCGCGTCCGCGCCGCTCTTCGCCGCGGGCTTCGGACAATTGCTGCAACTGTTCGATCACCTGCGCGCCGGACTGCTCCACGCGAGCGCGATCCTTCCGCCACGCCTCCGCCAGGCTCTGGAGAATCGAGGCGAAGCCGGGCCGGCCGTAGCGGTTGTCCGGCGGGAAATAGGTGCCGCCGAAGAACGGCTTCCGGTCCGGCGTCAGAAACACCGACATGGGCCAGCCTCCGCTCCCCGTTGCCGCCTGCACGAACAACATGTAGATGCGGTCCACGTCGGGACGCTCCTCGCGATCCACCTTGATGGAAACGAAGTCGCGATTCAGGAGCCGCGCCAGGTCCGGATTCTCGAAGGACTCGCGCTCCATGACGTGGCACCAATGGCAGGTGGAATAGCCGATCGAAAGGAACACCGGCTTGTCTTCGCGGCGCGCCTTCTCGAACGCCTCGTCGCCCCACGGATACCAGTCCACGGGGTTGTTGGCGTGTTGCAGCAGGTACGGACTCTTCTCAGTTCCCAGTCGATTCAAACAGTTGGTATCCCTTCGCCGCGACGCGGCAGCAGGCGATCTCCGAGGATCGCCCATGCGACCGGAACACTTCGCGCACGCGCTCGCAGACGTGTTCGGAGCCGCGCTCGTGAAACACGAGAATCGACGGACCCGCTCCGCTGAGCGCGCAGCCCAGCAGCCCGGGCATGCGCAACCCGCAGATTTCCTCGAGGCCCGGCACCAGCGCGTAGCGATAGGGTTGATGCAGACGATCCTCAAGCGCCGCAGGAAACGCGTTGGTCACGCCCCTGGTCAACGCCGCGATCAGCAGCGCGCTGCGCTGCACGTTAAAGATCGTGTCCTCGCGCGAATAGTTCTCCGGCAGGACCCTGCGCGATTCGGTAGTGGGCAGCACGAAATCCGGGACCACCACGGCGACGCCGTAATGCGGATGAATCTCCATGCGCACGGCGCGTGCTACCCCAGCGGAATCGACCGCGCAGGCCACAATCGAGCCCAGCACGCAGGCGGCGACATTGTCCGGATGCCCTTCGATGGAGGCGGCTTCATGCAGCACGCGTTCAGCGTCCCATCCAAGATCCAGCACGTCGCTGGCGATTACCACACCGGCGGTCAGCGCCGCGGCGCTCGAACCCAAGCCCTTTGCCGAGCGGAATGTCGTTGGAAATTTCCAACTCGATCGGCGGCATGGTTTTACCGGCGTCGGCCGCAACCCGCAGCGCGGTCTGCCAGATCAGGTTGTCTGCGCCCGGGGAGATCGAGCGCCGAGTCCCGACCGGAGACGCGGATCTCCAGCGCCTCCGCCGGCCGGAAGCGGGTCTCCAGGTAAATGTCGAGCGCCAGGCCCAGCGCATCGAATCCCGGCCCCAGGTTGGCGCTGGAGGCGGGTACGCGCAGGGTCTTCCAGCTCTCACGGAGCTCGCTTGCGGGCATGAACACCTATTCTGGCACACCCCATTGGAGGTAAAATAGATACATATGAACGCGAGTACCGCGGCGAATCCCTTAAATCCTTCCATCACGATGCCGCCCTGGAAAATGGCCGCCAGCCACGTCACCGCGGCTTTTGTCGCGATTCTTTTCATAGGCGCCGGGATCTACAAAGCCGTCGACCCGTTTCATTGGTCGCGCTTGCTCGAAGAGCTGCTGTTCCCTCCGCAATACAGCCTGCCGTTTACGCTGCTTCTTTCCGTGGGAGAGATCTTCGGCGGGGTGCTGATTCTGATGCCGCGCTTCCGCCGCTGGGGCGCCGCGATCACGGCGCTGATGCTGGTTGGGTTCATGGGCTACATCGGCATCCATTACTATCAACTGATCGGCAAGGATTGCAGTTGCTTCCCCTGGGTGAAGCGCACGGTAGGTCCGGGCTTTTTCGAGGGCGACGGAGCCTTTCTCCTAGCGGCGCTGCTGGCGGGATTGTGGGCCAAGCCGGTACGCGGGCCTCGAAAGATCGGTCAAGGAGGCGCGGTGCTGGCCGCCGCGATCCTGATCGCCGGTGCCGGCTACGGTTTCGCGCTGAGCCAGCAGACGGGCGCCAAGGCTCCCGAGTCGGTGCTGGTGGACGGCAAGCCGTTCTCGCTCCAACACGGGCGTTTCTTCGTATTCTTCTTCGACCCCGAGTGCAGCCATTGCGCTCGACGCCGGCCGCCACATGGCCAAGTATCACTGGAAGAGCGACGTGACCATCGTGGCGCAGCCCACGCGTGTGCCGCAGTTCGGGGCTGCGTACATCAATGAGGATACGCACCTGAAAGCTCTGCTCGCCACCGATCTCCAGAAGCTGAAGACGGCCTTCCCGATGCCCGGCGATCCGCCCTACGGCGTGGCCATCGACAACGGCCGCCAGGTCGGAGCGGTGCAGCACTACGACGACGAGGATAACGGCAAGGAACCTGCGGCTACTCTGCGTCAACTGGGATTGATCGACTGATGTCCGGAATCCAGTTTGTGACGGACGAGAAGGGCCGCAAGGTGGCCGTTCAAATCGATCTGAAAAAATACGGCTCGATTTTAGAAGACTTTGGGACGGGCTGATTTCGGAATCGCGCCGCAAGGAAAAGGGGATACCGCTTGAAAAAATCAAAGCGGACCTCGTGAAACGCGGCCGGCTGCGTGAATAGTTACGCCGTCGAGGTAAAGCCTTCCGCCCGGAAGGAACTCGAAGCGTTGCCGGATCACGTGCTGTCCCGTGTTGTCCGCAAGCTCGAATCTCTCGGCCACACACCGCGGCCCGCGGGATGCAGGAAACTGAAGGGCTACAAAGATCAGTGGCGCGTCCGTGCCGGCGACTGGCGGGTGCTGTACGTCATCGACAACTCGGCGAAACTCGTCAGTGTGACGCGGATCGCACATCGCCGCGAGGTCTACGAGTAACAGGGAACTGCGGAGCAGATACCGGTTGCTGGCAAGGCGGCTACGCTGCGGCAGTTGGGATTGATCGACTGATTGACCGCCTCAACGAGCGCGAGATTCTAGCTGCTTAAGCCAGCCGTCGAAGTGCGGGCATTCTTCTCGAATGCGGGCCAGGCCCATCTCCAGCGCAGCGGAGACGCCGTAGAGAGGCTTCTGGTAGCCAGGCACGAGCGCCTCTACTCGCTTGGAAGGCGCTGTGACCGGTGAATCGTTGATCTCTTCCGGTGTGGCAAAGGCCTCGCGGATTTCGCGAAGGCGAGCTTCCAGATCGGGGCGACCGATGCTGCGACTGAAAGCGGCGCAGTCACTGAAGAGCAGCCCCTCGAACTCGTGCATGACAACGAATGGCACGAAGCGCGCTGAGTCGAACGCATTGCCCATCTCTCCGGCCAAGTCGTCGCGCACTGCGTCCTCTACGCAGAGAGCCTTCTGCTCGACCGAACCAGGCCGCCCGATTGCGCTCTTCCCGGCCACTCTCCGGGCATCTTCTGCGGCAGAGCGTAGTAATCAACCATTGTCGTTGCAATGCAGCCCTGATCCTCTCGCAGATGATTCACGATGTCCTTCTTCACGGATGGCCACTTGCAAATGCCGCCGCGCCGTTGACGGAGACGGGCGTTGCCCACAATGCGGGCCTCGACAGAATGATAGCCCTTTGACACCAGATGGTCCCGAAGCACTTCGTTCACGAAGTCCTCTTCGGTCTGGCCCTCGACGTGGACCATCAGGCGAGCCATGGCGGCTAGCCGGGGCCGGGCCTTCCGCCGATTTCATTCTTTTCCCACAACTGGCCAAGACTATAATCTTCAAGCCACTTGGCCAGTCGCTCTGGGTCTGGACGTTCAAGCTGTGTGCCGCCATTGACGCGGTTCGCAACCAATACGTCCTCTGGTTCAAAATGGTCCAACAGCCTGGAGGACTGGGTAGAAAGGATTACTTGATTCGTGATCGAAGCCTGCTTTACTAGCGCCGCGAGTATCTCGATCGCGTACGGATGCAAACCCAGTTCGGGTTCATCAATGAGAATCAATGAGGGCCGACGGCTCTTCGGTTGAAGGAAAAGCGTTGCTAACGCTATGAAGCGGAGGGTACCATCCGACAGGGACGAGGCGTCGAAGTACAGATCCGATTTCTTGTGCCGCCACTCCAGCTTGATATAGCTCGGGTTGGTCCCGGCAGGCTCTAGCTGGAAGTCATCGAAGAAAGGAGCAACGCTTTGCACGGTGCGCACGATCAAACTGTATGAATCCTCAGCCCAGTCCTTCAAAGCATAGAGGAACGCGGCAAGATTCGACCCATCCGGCCTGAGAAAGCGATTGTCGTCGACGCTGGCCGTCTTGCGCATCGGCGAAGACGAACTCGTATCGGCCAAGTGGTAGGTCCGCCATTGGCGAAGCCGGTCGCGTAGGCATACTTGAGGGCCCTGGGGTTCTGAGCCGCTGATCCCCGCCTCGCGCCCCTGAACGCGGGGATTGAGGCCAATGCCTAATGCTGGATTGCGATCCTCGCTCCAAGGGTAGATAACTTCCTCCGAGGGAACGAGGCCGTCATTGTCGGTTGGCAGAAGAGTCAGCTCGTATGTATCGCTTTCGTGGAAGAATAGGTTCAGTTCAATTTCCTTCGTTGTTTTCGAGCCGAAGTGAAGCACTCTCTCGGCTCCGCCGGCCACGGAAACGAACTCCCCTAGCCTTCCTTCCGCGATGGCCTGGAGAAAGCGAAAGGCACCAACGAAATTGGACTTTCCGGAGCCGTTCGGTCCGATGACCACATTGATGGGTCGCAATTCCAGCTTCTCTATCGAAGCGATGCTCTTGAAGCCCTGAATGGTAATGTAGTCGAGCGCATTGGTGGGCATGGGTTCAGAGAGCCGCGCGGTTGCAACCATCATAACCAATCGTGCGGTTCGCTATATAATCAAACTCAGTGGACATCTACGACGAAATCGTGCGTCTGCGGAAGCTGGGGCAGAAGTGCGCGCTGGCCACCATCGTGCAAAAGCGCGGCTCCATTCCGAGCTTCGAGAGCGCCAAGCTGCTGGTGCGCGAGGACGGCTCCATGATGGGCACCGTCGGCGGAGGCTGCGTCGAAGCCGAAGTCTGGAACGCCGCGCGCGAAGTGCTGGACACCGAAAAGCCCAAGAACCTCTCCTTCAGCCTGGGCCAGGAAGCCGCCTACGACGAGGGCCTGATTTGCGGAGGACAATTGAACATCTTCGTTGAGCCCGTGGTTCCGCAGCCGCACGCCTTCATCTTCGGAGGCGGGCACGTTTCCAAAAGCATCTCCAAGGTGGCAACCATCGCCGGCTTCGCCACCGTCATCGTCGACGACCGCGAAGCCTTCGCCAACCCGGATCGCTTCCCGGAGGCCGAGGCCACCTACGCGGAGGAATACGAAGCGGTCTTCTCCAAGCTCGCCATCACCTCCTCGAGCTACATCATCATCGTCACGCGCGGCCATCGCGACGACATGCGCGTGCTGCGCTGGGCCGTCTCCACTCCGGCGCGTTACGTCGCCATGATCGGCAGCAAGCGCAAGACCATCTCGGTGATTCACGAGCTCGAAAAAGAGGGTCTGCCGCGCGACGGCTTCGAGAAAATCTTCGCGCCCATGGGCCTGGAGATCGGCGCCGAGAGCCCCGAGGAGATCGCCATTTCCGTGGTCGCGGAGATGATCGCGGTGCGGCGCGCGCCCGAGGCCGACTGGCGGTCGCTTTCCAAATCCATCTTCGCGAGCGAGCGTCTCAAAGCGCTGCTGAAGTGATTGCCAGCGTCATTCTTGCCGCGGGCGCTTCCAGCCGCATGGGAACTCCCAAGGCTCTGCTCGACTATCGCGGCGAAACCTTTCTCGACCGTCTGATTCGCGTGCTCGGAGGCGTGACCGATCCGGTGATCGTCGTGCTTGGGCATCATGCCGCGCAAATCCGCGCAGGTGTGCGGGGCGGCGCGCGGTTTGTGATTAATCCTGAACCGGAGCGCGGCCAGTTGAGCTCGCTCCAAACCGGCTTGGCGGCGCTGGCCCCCGACTGCCGAAGGCTTCGCGTTCATCCCCATGGATTGCCCAGCCGTGCGCGAGGAAACCGTGGCTCGCCTGGCGCGGGCATACCTGGCGCGCGATCCCGAAACGCTGCTGGTGATTCCCCGTTGCAGGGACGATCGTGGCGGACACCCCGGTGAACGGCGCGGCCATCCGGTCTTCGCGGCGCGCGCGATTGCCGACGAGCTGCTTGCGCTGCCCTCCGACGCCAAGGCGAGCGATGTGATTCATCGCCATGTTCCCCGAACGCACTACGTGGACGTGGACGATCCCGGCATTCTCACCGACGTCGACGATCCCGCGGCGTACCGCCATCTGCTGGAGTCCCTCCCATGACCATCCGCCGCGCCGTAAAGCTGCTCGCGCTGGTGGCGGCGATCGCCGTCGCGGGATCGTATCTGCCCCTCGACTTCCTCCGCGCGCCGGTGGAGAGGGCGCTCGCGCGCGGGCTCGGCCGCGAGGTCGAGGTTGGCCAGGTCTACCTGGATTTGTTCGGAGCGCCCGGCTTCACTCTTGACGACGTGATCATTCACGAAGATCCGCGCGCCGGCATCGAGCCGTTCGCCTACGTTCCGTCCCTGGAAGCGCGAGTCCGCTGGTTGAGTTTGTTTCACAGGCACCTGGAGTTCGCCTATCTCAATCTGCTCGAAGCTCAAGGGCAAGCTCCCACGCTCAACATCGTCAAGACCGAAGCGGGCCCGTGGAATTTCCAGTTCCTGCTGGGTGGCGCAGCCGCCGGTAAGTTCGCCAACTGTGCCGGCCATCAAGATGCGCGCCGGCCGCGTCAATTTCAAGTTCGGCGACACCAAGTCGGTTTTCTACTTCAAGAGAGCCGATCTGGACGTCGCGCCCTACCGCGATGGTTCGGTGGAATTGCGCTTCGGCGGAGAGCCCTCCCGCACCGACAGCACCGCGCGGGATTTTGGGCTCTTTTTTGTGAACGGAACGTGGAACTCGTCGCCGGCGCAGCGTCTCGACTTGAATGTGGATCTGGAACGCAGCTCGCTGGCGGAGATCTCGCGCCTGATCGATCCGCGCGGCTTCGGCGTCCACGGCGTCATCGCGCTTCAGGCACGGTTGAGCGGGGCGCCCTCCGGCCTGGAGATCTCCGGCCAGTTGCAGGTGGACGATGTGCATCGCTGGGATCTGGTTCCGCAGGGCGGGGGCTGGAAGCTTCCGTTCAAGGGCGCGCTGGATCTGCGCGGCGAAAAAGTGGAGCTCGCCGGCGCTCCGGACGCGCCGGTTTCGCTTTCCTTCCGTGCATGGGACTTTCTTTCCAGGACGCAATGGGAGGCCGGCGCGCAACTGAATCAAATTCCGCTGGCTGCGCTCGCCGAAGTCGCGCGGCACATGGGCGCGGTGCTGCCCGATCAGCTTTCGACCGAAGGCGCGGTGTCGGGAACGTTGAATTACAACCAGGGCAACGGTTTCACCGGACGCGTCGAGATCAAGGACGCCTCGCTGACTCTGCCCGGCGCTCAACCCTTGCGCGCCGGCTCGGCCGCGCTCGATATTGCCGAGGGAGAGGTGAGCCTGGAGCCGGCCCTGGTTGAAATCGGAGACAAGGAAAGCGCGGAGCTTCAGGGCGGCTACACCCTGCTCCAGCCGCACGCTCTGGATCTGCGCATTACCACTCGAGGATTGAACGTCGGGGACATGCGCTCTTTCGGCTTGGCGGCGATTCCTCTGCTCGATCAAGCCAAGCAGGGCGCCTGGCGGGGATGGGCGCGCTATCGCGCCGGAGAATGGTCCGGGGAATATGAGTTGTTGAACGCGCGCATCCCCGTGGACGGGCTGGCCGATCCGCTGCGCATCCAGTCCGCTACAGTCAAGCTGAATGGCGCGCGCGTGGCCGTCACCAAGTTGCGCGCCACGGCCGGCGAGATCGCCTTCACCGGCGAATACCACTGGGAACCAACCGCTCTCCGCCCACACAAGTTCAACATCGCCATCGACGAGGCCGATACGGCGGAATTGGCTCGCTTGCTGGCGCCTGCTTTGGTGCGCGAGCGCGGGTTTCTGGCGCGCACTCTCCGTTTGGATCCGGCGCCTGCGCCGGATTGGCTGAAGAGCCGCCGCGCCGACGGAACCATTTCCATCGGCACGCTCACGGCCGGAGATGTGAGTCTGAGCCTGGATCCGGCGCGGCTGTTATGGGACTCCGGAATCGTACGGCTGATCGGCGTCGATGCGACGGCGTTGAGCGCGAATTTCGCCGGCGCCGGAATCGCCGGCGATCTGGAAGTCGACCTGGGCGTCGATCGAAAGAATGGAGCGCCGCACTACCATTTCGACGGCAAGATCAACGACGCGCCTTACAAGGGCGGCAAGCTGGATTTCGACGGCGCGTTCGATGCCGCCGGCGAGGGTCTTCAGTTGATCGAGACCGCGCACGCCGAAGGGCATCTCCGCGCGCGCTCCATCGTCTTCGCACCCGACGCCGAGTTCCCGGTTGCCTCGGCCTGCTTCGAGCTTCAGGGCACGCACTGGAAGCTGGGCAGCGTCGAGGTGACGCAGGGCGGCGAGACTTATTTTGGAACGGGCGTCTCGCAGTCCGACGGCAAGCTGGTGCTGGATCTGATGAAGGGTTCGCGGCAGGTGCGCTTTTCGGGACCGCTGTTCGCGGCTGTGCCGTAAGAAAAGAATTTGGCCGCAGATGAACACGGATAAACACAGATCCTTGCATTTTCTTTTTTATCTGTGTTTATCCGTGTTCATCTGCGGCCATTGTCTTAGGCGTCTTGTGGCGCCGTACTCAGCAAATGTACGTGCGACAATGAAGCTTGCCGAATCCCGCGGAGCTCATTGACGGTATGGGGCGAGCGCTGGATAAATTACGCGCGGCCAATGGCAGCCCCTCCTGGCGCGATGCGGTGGTCGAATCTTCGGCGGCGTTTTCACGCGGAGTCGCGGGGCTGCTTGAAACACTGCGGCTGGAAACATTGCAGACGGCCAATGTTCCCAACGAAGCTTTGTTGCGGGCGCGGAGGTTCGCTCGCGTGAAGGTCGCGGAAATGCAGCTTTACGCCGCCGATCGAGTGACAGCCGGCCGCGCCGCGCGCCATCTTTACGGAGCCTTGCGGCCGGAAATCGATGAAGCGCGCGCCGGATTCACGGGGGAGTTTCTAACGTCCTCCCACCGAATGCCCGATTATCTCCATGAGGAGCTGGTACGTGTTCTGGCCCAAGACGATGAGACGCTGCTGGGCCCGGATTATCCGGGTCCACTGGCATAAAGCGCCGGCTGCCGCGGCCATCGCCGCGCTGGCCGGATTGTGCCTAGCGACGCTGTGTTTGCGCGCCGCCTCCGATCCGCTCACCGATCTGAAGGCCGGGGCGTCCGCGCTCGACGCCAAGGGTTATGCCGCCGCAGCGGCGTCTCTGAAGGGTCTTGCCCAACGCCTGCCCAAGCTCGCCGACTACGCGGGCTGGCTGGAGGCCTCGGCGCAATTCGGGTTGAAGAATTACGCGGCGGCGGCGGCCGCGCTCGATCCGGTGTGGAAGCAGACGCCGCCTTCGCCTCTGGCCGGCAAAGCGTACCTGCTTGCGGCGCAGGCTTCCATGCAGAACGGCGTCCCACAGAATGCCGTGGATATGTTGCGTAAGAACTACGCTGTGCTGCCCCAGCCGCAAGGAGATCTGGCGCTGGCCAGAGGCTTCGCCGCCGCGGGCGACCCGGTCAGCGCCGCCGTCTACGATCAACGCGTTTATTTCGGGTATCCCGTTTCCGCCGAAGCCGCCGAGGCCGGCGCGGATCTCACCCGTTTACAAGCCGAGATGGGCGACAACTATCCGCCTGCCATGCCGAACTCCATGCTGGGGCGTGCGCTGAAGCTGCTCCAGGCCAAACAAACCAAGGAGGCTCGCAAGGAGCTGGAAGCCCTGGTTCCGCAGCTCGGCGGCGCCGATCGCGACCGGGCGCGCGTGAGCATCGGCGTGGCCGATTACGACGCGGAAGACACCGCGGCGGCGCACCGCGAGCTGACCTCGCTCGAATCGCTTGCGCCCGAAGCCGATGCCGAGCGCCTGTACTACCTGCTCCAGTGCGCCCGCCGCCTCAACAATCAGGAGGAAGTGAACTCCGCGCTGGACCGGTTGGGGCGTCTTTATCCCGCTTCGCCGTGGCGCTTGCAGGCGCTGCTGGCCGCGGCCAATCGCTATCTCACCGAAAACCAGATGGACGCCTACGAGCCGCTGTACCGCGCCTGCTATGAATCCTTTCCCAAGGATCCCGAGGCCGCGGTGTGCCACTGGAAAGTGGTGTGGGGGCACTATCTGCGCCGGCGCTCCGACGCCGCGGATCTGTTGCGCGCGCATTTGCGGCTGTTCCCCGGGCGGAATCGGCTTCCTCGGCGCTGTACTTCCTGGGCCGCCTGGCCGAAGACGCCCGCGATGGGAGCGGCGCGCTGACCTACTATAACGAGGTCGCGCGCGAATATCCCAACCAATACTACGCGGACGCTGGCGCGGGACCGGCTGACCAAGATCGATGCAGCCGCGCCGTCGGCTCCGGTGAGCGAGTTTCTGCGCACGCTCGCGTTCCCCAAGCGCGCCCGCACCGAGAATTTCAAAGCCGGACCGGAGGCCGCGGCCCGGATCGAACGGGCCAAGCTCCTGGAACAAGCCGGCATCCCGGATTGGGCCGAGCAGGAGCTTCGCTTCGCCGCCAGGAACGGCGACCAGCCTTACGTGATGGCGATGCAACTGGCGTCGCTTTCCTCTGTCACGCCTGATCAGGCCCTGCGCTCCATCAAGGCCTACGCCGGCGGATACCTGTACCTGCCGCTGGATGCCGCGCCGCGCGAGTTCTGGGCGTTCGCGTTTCCGCTGCCCTTCCGTGCCGAGGTCGAGAGTCTCTCGAAACAAAATGGCCTGGATCCGTTTTTAGTGGTCGCGCTCATCCGCCAGGAGTCCGAGTTCGACCCCAAGGCCGTCTCGCCGACCGGGGCGCGAGGCCTCGCTCAGATCCAGCCGGCCACGGGTCAAGAACTCAGCCGCCGGCTCAAGCTCACCAGCTACAGCTCCGCCGCACTGTTTCAACCGCGCCTGAATCTGGAGCTAGGAACTTATTATTTGAAGTCGCTGCTAACTCAGGTGGGCGGGCGCGAGGAGGCTGCGCTGGCGGCTTATGACGCCGGGCCCACCCACGCACGGGCGTGGCTGACCTGGGGCGATTTCCGCGAGCCGGCCGAGTTCATCGAAACCGTTCCGTTCACCGAAACCCGCGGCTATGTGCAGGGCGTATTGCGCAATGCCGACGTGTACCGGCGTTTGTATCAAGAAACGCCCGGTGCGCCGAAATAGCGAAACGGGCAGGTCGGAGACCTGCCCCACTGCCGAAATAGCAAGACTGGCAAGTCGGAGACCTGCCCCACCGGCTATCGCCTTGTCGCCCGGGCTTTGCCTTGAGCTGTCATCCGATACTCCTTGGGGCAGGTCATGGTCTTGATGAATTCCACGCGGCGGAAGCGGGAGGCTGACCAATCTTCATCAATCGCAACCATCCTGGGGATCTCGCCCGCACAACGGAGCCTGGCTCGGCGGAATCCTACAGAGTTCCTGGCGGTTCGCAGGGCCGAGCCGGCCCTGTGCGGGCTTCCTGACGGGCTCGAAGCCCAGTTTCCCGAGAACTTGCCAGCCAGTGTCGCGGTTGATCTCACTTTTGTACTTCTTTGAGGTTCCCTTCGGGTAGGCGAACCACACCACGGCATCGCCTTTGGCCCGCTTGGCGATGGCCTGTGCGATCGAATCGACCTCCTGTTGCTTGGTGACGAACGCGAGCGAAAAGCCGATCTCATCGAGACCCTGCAACTTGCGCAGGACTGTGACGCCGTCGAGTGTCTTGAGCTCGGGCTCAAAGCTCCTTGGTGCGTTTAGCACAAGAATGTGACTGTGGTTCTTGAGGTTGAGCTTTTCGAAAGTGGACAGCATCGCCGCTGGCGTCGCTATGCGTTTCTACCGGGAGTGGGGAAAGTCTTCGAAATGTGGTCGTGCCAGGTGAGGTTTTCTTCGTCCACCAGCGCCCACACCAGTCCGAGGCCGGCGGCCAGCAGGCTCAAAAGCGCCGCCGCCTGGCGCATTCCGCGCTGCTCGCGGTCCGGACGGCGGCCGTCGAAATCCACCAAGCGGAGTCCCGCAAAGCGCATCCCCGGCGTATCGCCGTTGCCGAAATACCACAGCGAGCGATAGAACAAAGCGATCACGGCGCCCACGGCGATCAGGAATGGCGCGGTCTGGCGGCTGATCACCAAGTCGCCGCCCAGAAAGAAGATCGACAGGAAGACGCCCAGGCCGATCAGCACCATGCTGGTGTCCACCGCGGTGGCCAGCAAGCGGTGCCCGGGCAGGGCCACGGGCGCATCGCAGTAGATTAAGTCTTGCGCGTCTAGGCTGTTCACGGCTGCCTCCGCTTCCTGGAACTCCAACGCCTGCTGCGAATCCATCCCACTGCCGGCAGTCCGGCGGGGACGCGGCGCCTGCCGCGTTGGGACCCTGCGGATCGAGTGGCTCTCTCGCGACAGAGGCCGCGTGGGCGTCAGCGTCGGAATCGGGATTACCTTGGGTGCGCCGGCCCCCTCGCGGAACAAGGAAGGTTGATAGCTGAGGCGCTCCCGCAGGTCGGATTGCGGCGTGGCGGCTTCAGCGGCTCTTCCCGGAAAACTCTGCAAGGTTAAACTTTCCAGCGCCGGAACTGCCGCTGTAGCCGTCATACTGAGAGATGCGGAAGACGACGACGGGTACTGATCGGGAATCGACTGCGGAAAGGGCAAATGCAGCCGCCGGCCGCAACGCGAGCAACGATGCTCCTCGGCATCGTTCGCCGCTCGGCAATATCGGCATTGTACGTCGGCCATGGCTGGTGAATCACCCACTCGTCTTGACTGTCACTCGCCTAGTCTGCTACGGTTCTCGATTGAGCTCCCGCTCCCCTATCTCCGCTAGATCCAAAGTACTAGGCGACCTCTCCATTGGTACCATAATCGGTAGATTTTGTCACGAACTTTATTTCGTAGGCGTGGTCCTGTATCTCTCATTCGTCATACGGTTAGACGCCCAAACTTATACTCCTTCTTTACCTTCGCCGCCCGCGCTGGTCCAGCCCAGCCCCAATCCGAACCAGGCCATCAATCCTCCTCGCCCCGACGCCCCACCGTCTCCTGACGTCGTAACCACGACGCAACTTTGCATCGGCGGCGGGATTTGCACCGCGAAAAGCGAGGGGCCGTGGATTTATTATCGTGGCCGTGTTCGCATTGAAACCACGGATTCGGAGTTAGTGTCCGACGAACTGGATTACAACCAGGAAACCAACTACGTGGAGGCTCGCGGCAAAGTGGAGTATCAGAACTTCCGCAGCCAGGAGAAGCTCTATTGCGACAAGGCCGAGTATTACGTCGACGACGAGACTGGAAAGTTCTATAACGTGTCCGGATCGGCGCCCTTTCGCGTGGACACGCGTCCGGGCCTGCTGACCACGACAAATCCCTTTTATTTTCAAGCGAAATGGGCTGAACGACTGCAAGACAAGTATATCCTCCATGAGGGCTTCCTCACCGACTGTGTGATCCCCAATCCGTGGTGGACGCTCAAAGGCAAGCTGTTCGAGATTTATCCGCGCGATCACGCCGTTGCCTACAAGTCCTGGTTTTACATTCGCAAGATGCCGCTGTTCTACGTTCCGAAGTTCTACAAACGATTAGAGAAGCACCCGCGGCATAGCGGCATCCTGATGCCCAGCGTCGGGACCAATTCGCTCAAGGGCCAGTTCATCGATGCCGGATACTATTGGGCCATCAGCCGCAGCTACGATCTGACCTACGAGGGGGTGTATTTTACCAATGTCGGGCTCCAGCACAACACGGAGTTTCGCGGGAAGGTCAACCAAACCACGTCCTTCGATCTGAACATCAACGCTCTGGACGACAAGAGCACGAATCCGGCGATCTCGGCCGGAGGGTACCAGATCCTGCTGGACGGGAAGTCGCTGCTGGGCAACGGGTGGGAGGCGCGCGGCCACCTGGATCTGCTGTCTTCCTTCGCGTACCGCTCCGAGTTCTCCTTATCCATCAACGAGGCGGTGTTTACGCAGACCCATTCGGTGGCGTTCATCGATAAGCATTGGTCCGACTTCGGGGTGAACTTCGTCATCGACCGCGATGTCGATTTCCAGAGCGCCACCCAAGGCGATCAGGTGGAGGTCCGCAAGCTGCCCGAGGCCGACTTCATCGTGCGCGAGCATCAGGTGCTGGGTTTGCCCCTATGGTTCTCCTTCGACTCGAGCGACGGCTTGCTGCACCGGACCGAGACCGACTACCAGACCCGCCAGTTCGTGGAGCGTGGTAATTTCGTGCCGCACGTGACCTCGTCGCTGCGGTTTCTGGGAATTCACATAACGCCCAGCTTCGCCCTTCACGAAACCTTCTATGGCTCCAGCTTCAATTCGCTGGCCCAGGTGACGGATGCGAATCTGCTGCGCAACGCCCGCGACGTGGGCGTGGATATCGTACTGCCGTCGCTTGAACGCGTCTTCGACGCGCCCTCCTGGATCGGCCAGAAGGTCAAGCACGTCATCGAGCCGCGCATCACCTACCGCTACGTCAACGGCGTCCAAAATTTCAACGAAATTATCCGCTTTGACCAGACCGACTTGCTGTCCGACACCAATCAAGTGGAGTTTTCCGTGGCCAACCGGCTGCTGGCCAAGGACAAGAACGGGACCGTGACGGACCTGCTGAACTGGCAGCTTTTCTACGACCGGTATTTCGATCCCACCTTCGGCGGCGCGGTGCTCCCGGGACAACCCAACCTGGTGGAAAGCATCGCGCAACTGACCGGATATACGTTCCTGGACGGCCCGCGGCACCAATCCCCGGTGGTGAGCGTGATGCGCCTGCAAACCAAGGTGGGCCTGGATTGGCGCACGGAGTGGGACCCGATCCGCCGCGGTTTCATCGATACCGGCGTGAACGCCAATTACCGGGTCTCGAAGCTGGTAATGTCGGTGGGAGAAACCAGGGTGCGAACCGATCCGATCCTGCTTTCGAATACCGATCAGATTCGCGCGCAGTTCACCTATGGGAACCAGAACCGCAGGGGGCTGAACTACGGCGCCAGCCTGTTCTACGATATTCACCTGGGCATCTTGGAGTACGCTTCCGCGCAGGCCAGCTATAACACCGATTGCTGCGGCCTGAGTGTTCAATACCGGCGCATTTTTATCGGCACGCGCGACGAGCACCAGTACTTGCTGTCCTTCGAGATCTCCAATATCGGGTCGGTGGGGACGCTGAACCGGCAGGAGCGGCTGTTCTAGCGGCGTGGGGCGGTGGTGGGGCGCACGCACACTTTGCGTGCCGCGTCGGCACTCTTGCCGACGCACGCCCTCGACACTGTGTTGTCAGCCGGGGATGGTGTCGAGAAGGTCTCGACACGGCACGCGTGAGCGCGTGCGCCACATCGCCATGTGCGAGAAATGCCGCTGGCCTTACATAATATCGAAGATACTCGAACAAGAGCGCGGTTTTTTCGGACTTCGGAATGGGGGCCTCAAGTTCTGGTCGTATGTAAGGCATGGCCCTGATGATTCCACATTTCAGCGAATCTGGCTGATGGCTTCGCCTTGCTGCCGAACCGACGCAGACTGGGCGCTGATCGTTCGCCGGTTGGCGCCGCTAGTGTCGTGGCGCGAATCCATTCGTTCGAAAACACATGTCGCTTTGCTAAAGCGAATCCGCTGCTTTCTGCCAGGCGTCCCTGCGCCATTGGAACATAACCGCCAATGAAGGTTGAATGTTCCAGACCTTTTGGAAGATCACCGCGCCTAACTGTCCTACTTCAGCGCGAACCGGAGAAAAGGTCTTGTCGTTCACTTCAATGTAAAATGCCGCTTGCGCTGCTTGAAAAGCAGCTTCGCTCTTGTTGATGAAATCCGACCGTAGGTCCTGAAAAATGGGCTTGGGATTCATCACCCAGGTTTTGTATGCCGATGCGAGTGCCAGTGGCATATCGCCTTGAATGTGCGCAGTTGCACCGGTGAGGACGCTGTACTCGACAGCTTCCATCGAATCCGGTTCGACGGCCTTGTTGCCGACATCTGGCGGTCCGATGAAGTGAGTGGTCCAGAGCGGGGGGACCTGCATCACGTTCTGCTGCTGAAAGTCTTGCAGCGCGTCATAGTACATTCCATAAAACACCTTCATAAAATGCAGGGAAAAGCCGGGATACGTAGTATGGACCGAATAGCTAAGTTCCTGGTAAGAAACAAGCTCATATAGCTTGGCAAACCAGTACTTCTGGTCGATGACGGTCGCCTGAAATCCAGGGCGCTTGCCGAGTGTTGCGCCGGGGAATGGCGGTATCAGGATAGGAGTGAGCGCACCGAGTCTTTTCACAAAACCTGCTGCTGTTCGGGCGCTTAAGTCCAAAGTCTGTCTGGCTTCGAGAAATTCGGCATGGTAACCCATCGGTTCCTCCTGTGTCGGGATTGTATCAGGAGCCTGGATGCCGGATCAAGACTCAATCTTGACTGCGATATGGCGTCGAAGGCGTAGCCAACGCGCAGGCGTGCATCTTTCGAGCAGCGCGCGGACTCGAGGCAGCAGCACGCCCTCGGGCTTCCATGTGGAATACACCGATGGTTGCGCTACCTTGGAGCGCGGGTCAGTGGGGCGCGCACGATTTACTTCTGTGCCGCGAGGGCTTCGAGCAGCTTCTGTAGTTCCGCGACGTGTGCTTTCAAAGTGCTTATCTCCGCGCTGGTCTGTTCCTGCTGCGTCTGAGCCTGCTGTTTCTGTTCCTGAATCTGTCCGTTCTGTTGCAGTATTTGTTGGTGCTGCTTCTGAACTTCGTTGAGCAGCATGGCATTGACCTTCTGGTATTGCACCGTCTGGACCTCGCCCGACGGCGAATAGGCCACCAGGTCGGGATACACGTCGGCGACTTCTTCGGCGATCAGCCCGTAATCGATGGGCTTCGATCCGTCGGTGTAGGGCTGCTTATAGCGGAAGGTGACGGGTCGCAGGCTCATCAGGCCGCTGCTGGCATCGCCCATGTCCTGGATGTCTTCTTTGAAGCGCCGCGAAGAGCTCATGGTGCCCAACTGGCCGTTCGCATCGATCATCACGGCGACGGGACTGCTGAGTCCCGTGGCGACTCCGCTCACGCCGGCTACAAAGAAAGAGGTCTGCGTTCCCGCGGTGCCGATCCGGATGACGCCGCTGTTGGCGGCAGCGCCGTCTCCGGCGACACCCTGGCTGCCGATGTCAATGTTGTTGCTGTTACCGTTCGAGACGTTGGAGGCCGCTTGATTCCCGATTGCGATGTTGCTGCTTCCGGTGGTGTTGAACAACAGCGCGCCGAATCCGCTGGCCGTGTTTTGGTCCCCGGTGGTGTTGTACTCCAGCGCGCCGACACCGGTGGCCGTGTTGGCGCCCCCGGTGGTGTTGTACTCCAGCGCGAAGGAGCCGCTGGCCGTATTGGAGTTCCCGGTGGTGTTGACAAACAGCGCTAGGAAGCCGCTGGCCGTGTTGCCGCCCCCGGTGGTGTTGTCCTGCAGAGCGCTGACGCCGCTGGCCGTGTTCTGGAACCCGGTGGTGTTGTACTCCAGCGCGCCGACACCGGTGGCCGTGTTGTTGTCTCCAGTGGTATTGTTCAGCAGTGCGAGAAAACCGCTGGCCGTGTTGTTGTACCCGGTGGTGTTGTTCTGCAGAGCGCTGACGCCGCTGGCTGTGTTTTCGCTCCCGGTGGTGTTGGCCTGCAGCGCGCCGGAGCCGCTGGCTGTGTTGCCATCCCCGGTGGTATTGCTCCCCAGCGCGTTGTCGCCGCCAGCCGTGTTGTTGGCCCCGGTGGTGTTGAGCTTCAGCGCGAAGGCACCGCTGGCCGTGTTGTTGATCCCCGTGGTGTTGTCCTGCAGCGCCAGGTAGCCGCTGGCCGTGTTCTGGCTCCCCGTGGTGTTTTGCGCCAGCGCGTTCGCGCCGCTGGCCGTGTTGAAATTCCCCGTGGTGTTGTTGAACAGCGCGTTGACACCGTTGGCCGTATTGGAGAGCCCGGTGCTGTTGGCCTGGAGCGCTCCGGCGCCGACGGCCGTGTTGTTGGTCCCGGTGGAATTGTTCCCCAACGCTCCGAAGCCGATGGCGGTGTTAAGGTTCAGGTCCGACGGCGCGGTGTAGTAGCCGTTCATGTCGATCACGATATCCGTCGCCGCGGGGCCGGTGGAATGAAAGCTGAATCCCCCAAAGGGTGTTCCCGCCGGAACAATGGCCGCATTCTGCGCGATGATCCCTTGAGGATCGTTTAAGGTCGCGACGAATGGTTGCGTGCTGCCCGCGGGCCACAGGCTGACATTATCCACTGCGCCTCCCGCCACCGGCACAACCGTGAGATTAATCGAATACGCCGCGGCGAAGGAAGGAATCGCACCGCAGGGCGCGGGCGCGGTGGTGCTGGTCTGGGCGGACGATTGCACCGGGAACGTGAGGTTTCCTCCTCCGGCTGGAACGCCCGGCCCATTAAAAGGAGTCACACCAATAAAGCCGGCAGCAGCGCCGCGAGTGTCCACCAGGCGGCAGGGCGTGATCGCCACGAACGTCAGAGCGTCGTTGGAAATCTGATTCGCGGAAAACTTGAGCTCCGGCACGGCACTCCCGGCGGCTTCTCTCTCTGCCTGGTTGGGGCGCCAGTACAACGGAGCCGCCCAGTTGTTCAGGGGGACGTCAACCTTTCGCGCGACCTGCGCAGTCAGCGTCACAGACGCGAGCACAAGAGCAGACACAACACGGACCGGCTGATTTGGTTTCACGAAGGGTCTCCTTTTCCCTGGACTTACAGTCCCGGATCGCCACAGTATACATCGGTTCGAAGAGCCTTCGATTCCGGTTTTACTGGCTGCTGGCCGGCCTGGCACCCGTCGATGTTTGTCCGGAAAGCATAGCCTCCAGCGCGGCAAGGCGATCTTCCAGTTTCCGATTCTGCTCCTCCAGCTTCCGATTCTCCTCCTGCTGGAGCAGGACCTGGTTCTGGAGTTGCGAGTCCTGGCTCTGAAGCTGAGCGTTTTGCTTCTGGATCTGCGCGTTCTGCTTCTGCACCTCGTTCAGCAGCATGGGAGCGAGCATCTGATACCGAACCGTCAGGATCTGACCGTCCTTGTCGTAGGCCACCATTTCGGGATACACCTTGGCCACTTCCTCGGCGATGAGGCCGTATTGCAGCAGGTGGGAGCCGTCATCGTACTCCGGCTTGTAGAAGAAGTTCACGGGACGCAACTGGAGCAGCTTACTGCTGCTGTAACCCATGTCGGTGATTTGCTCCTTGAAGCGGCGGGAGGAGTTGATCGTGCCTAGCTGCCCGCTACTGTTTACAAACACCTCCACACCACCAGAAGCGGTCACCCCGGAAATGCCCGCGATGTAAGCGCTCGTTTGGCTGCCGGCTGTCCCGATCTTTATGACACCGCTGTCGGTGGAGACGCCCTGACTGCCGATGTGGATGTTGTTGCTGTTGGCACCCGAGACGTTGAGGGCCGCAAAGTACCCAAGGGCGATGTTGTTGCCCCCGGTGGTGTTGTTTTGTAGCGCGAAGGCGCCGGTAACTGTGTTGCCGCTCCCAGTGGTGTTGTTCTGCAGCGCGCCGTCGCCGCTGGCCACGTTGTTGGTCCCCGTGGTGTTGGCCGCCAGCGCCACGAAGCCCATGGACGTGTTGCAGCACGCGGTCGTGCTGTTCTGCAGCGCGCCGTCACCGATGGCGGTGTTGTTGTTCCCAGTGGTGTTGCTCTGTAGCGCGCCGTCGCCGGTGGCCGTGTTGTTGGCACCAGTGGTGTTGAACTGCAGCGCCAAGAAGCCGCTGGCCGTGTTGCAGCACGCAGTGGTGTTGCTCTGTAGCGCGCCGTCGCCGAAGGCCGTGTTGTTGGCACCAGTGGTGTTGTCCGCCAGCGCCACGAAGCCCATGGACGTGTTGCAGCACGCAGTGGTGTTGCTCTGTAGCGCGCCGTCGCCGGTGGCCGTGTTGTTGACACCAGTGGTGTTGAGCTGCAGCGCCAAGAAGCCGCTGGCGGTGTTGTTGTTCCCGGTGGTGTTGTCCTGCAGCGCATTGAGGCCGCTGGCCGTATTGTTGCTCCCAGTGGTGTTGTCCTGCAGCGCGCTGGCGCCGGTGGCTGTGTTGTAGTTCCCGGTGGTGTTGCTCCCCAGCGCGCTGCCGCCGCTGGCCGTGTTGCCGCTCCCGGTGGTGTTGGCATGCAGCGCCTGGTTCCCGCTGGCCGTGTTGAAGCTCCCGGTGGTGTTCAGCGCCAGCGCATAGTCGCCGGTGGCCGTGTTGAATTCCCCGGTGGTGTTGCTTGAGAGCGTTCCCAGCCCGATGGCGGTATTGAAATTCAGGTCGGTCGGCGCGGCGTAGTAGCCGTTCATGTCGATGATGATATCGGTCGCCGCGGGGCCGGTGGAATGAAAACTAAATCCTCCGAAGGGTGTTCCCGCCGGAACAATGGCCGCGTTCTGCGCGATGGCCCCTTGCGGATCGTTTAAGGTCGCGACGAATGGTTGTGCGCTGCCCGAGGGCCACAGGCTGACATTGTCCACTGCGCCTCCTGCTGCCGGCACAACCGTGAGATTAATCGAATAGGCCGCGGCGATGGTTGGAATGGCGCCGCAGGGTGCCGGTGCGGTGGTGCTCGTCTGGGCGGACGATTGCACCGGGAACGTGAGGCTTCCTCCTCCGGCTGGAACGCCCGGCCCATTAAAAGGAGTCACACCGATAAAGCCGGCAGCAGCGCCGCGAGTGTCCACCAGGCGGCAAGGCGTGATCGCCACGAACGTCAGAGCGTCCGCGGAAATCTGATTCGCGGAAAATTTGAGCTCCGGCACCGCTCGTCCGGCGGTTTGTCTCTCTGCCTCGGTGGGATGCCAGTACAACGGAGCCGCCCAATTCTTGAGCGGCGGGTTCGCAGGTTGCTGAGCATAAACCGGCGCCAGCGTTGACGCGAGCGCGATTGTAAGAACGAGGGCATGGCGGCGCATGGTGTCGTTCATCTTTTGTTCTTCTCCTTACGTGTGTATTCCCGGCGGGTCCGGTTTCAAAGCAGTATATAACAAACTCAGAAACGCTGGAAACACGGTTCCAGCGGAAACGCCGGCGGCCGCGCGGGATCGGTCTCGCGGGCTTGCGTTATTTCTGGGCAGTGAGTCTTTCGACCTGCTCCGCTAATTCAGCGAGCCGCGCCTTCAGTTCACTTATCTCATCCTGCTGCGACTGAACCTGCCCGCTCTGCTCCTGGATCTGCTGGTGTTGCTTCTGAACTTCGTTGAGCAGCATGGCGTTGACCTTCTGGTACTGCACCGTCTGGACCTCGCCCGACGGCGAATAGGCCACCAGGTCGGGATACACGTCGGCCACTTCTTCGGCGATCAGCCCGTAGTCGATGGGTTTGGAGCCGTCGGTGTAGGGCTGTTTATAGCGGAACGTGACGGGTCGCAAGCTCATCAGGCCGCTGCTGGCGTCACCCATGTCCTGGATATCTTCTTTGAAGCGCCGCGAAGAGCTCATCGTGCCCAACTGGCCGTTGGCATCGATCAGCACCGGGACGGGACTGCCGAGGCCCGTGGCGACTCCGCTCACGCCGGCCACGAAGAACGCAGTCTGCGTTCCGAGTGTTCCGATCTTGATGACATTGCTGTCGCCGGAAACGCCAGAATTGCCGATGTGAATGTTGTTGGTGCCGCCGCCTGAAACGTTGAAGGCCGCTCCCCACCCTAGAGCGAGGTTGTTGACTCCGCCGTTCTGCAGCGCGCCGGTACCGACGGCCGTGTTTTGGGTCCCGCCGCTGCCGCTCAGCGCGCCGGTGCCGACAGCCGTGTTGCCGTTCGCAGTGGTGTTGGAAGCCAGCGCACTTGTGCCGACGGCTACGTTATTAGTGCCGGTGGTATTGGCGCTCATCGCATTTTGACCGATGGCCGTGTTGCAGCACGCGGTGGTGTTGTTGAACAGCGCGCCTTGACCGAAGGCCGCGTTTTGGTTCCCGCCGCTGTTATTCTGCAGTGCGCTGCCGCCGAAGGCCGCGTTGACGTTCCCGGTGGTGTTGCTGCCCAGCGCGTCTTGACCGCTAGCCGTGTTGCAGCACCCGGTAGTGTTGCTGTTCATCGCGAATTGACCTGTAGCCGTGTTGTTGTTCCCGGTGGTGTTATTCAGCAGCGCAAGCTGACCGCTGGCCGTGTTGTTGTTCCCGGTGGTGTTATCCTGCAGCGCGCTTTGACCGGTGGCGGTGTTGTTGTTCCCGGTGGTGTTATCCTGCAGCGCGCTTTGACCGGTGGCGGTGTTGTTGTTCCCGGTGGTGTTGCTCAGCAGCGCGCTGCCGCCGACGGCAGTGTTGGCGATCCCGGCGGTGTTGTTCTGCAGAGCGACGGCGCCGATAGCCGTGTTGAGGCTCCCGGTGGTGTTGGCCTGCAGCACCAATTCGCCGACGGCCGTGTTTTGGTCCCCGCTGGTGTTGTTCGCCAGTGCGGCGGCCCCGATGGCCGTGTTGTCGTTCCCGGTGGTGTTACTCGCCAGCGTTCCCTTCCCGATGGCGGTGTTAAAGCTCCCGTCGGTAGGCGCGGCGTAGTATCCGTTCATGTCGATGACGATGTCCGTCGCCGCGGGGCCGGTGGAATGAAAACTGAATCCTCCGAAGGGTGTTCCCGCCGGAACAATGGCCGCGTTCTGCGCGATGATCCCTTGTGGATCGTTTAAGGTGGCGACGAATGGTTGTGTGCTGCCCGAGGGCCACAGGCTGACGTTATCCACAGCCCCTCCCGCCACCGGCACCACCGTGAGATTAATCGAATACGCTGCGGCGGAGGAAGGAATCGCACCGCAGGGAGCGGGCGCGGTAGTGCTGGTCTGGGCGGACGATTGCACCGGGAACGTGAGGCTTCCTCCTCCGGCTGGAACGCCCGGCCCATTAAAAGGAGTCACACCAATAAAGCCGGCAGCAGCGCCGCGAGTGTCCACCAGGCGGCAGGGCGTGATCGCCACGAACGTCAGAGCGTCCGTGGAAATCTGATTCGTGGAAAACTTGAGCTCCGGCCGGGCTCCCGCAGCGGCTTCTCTCTCTGCCCGGTTGGGGTGCCAGTACAACGGAGCCGCCCAATTCTTGAGAGGCGGGCTCTGAGGTTGCTGCGCATAAACCGGCGCCAGCGTTGACGCGAGCGCGATTGTGAGAACGAGGGCATGGCGACGCATGATGTTGTTCATCTTGTTCTTCTCCTTACGGGGTGTATTCCCGGCGGGTCCCGGTTTCAAAGCAGTATACACCAAACTCAATACGCCGCCGGCAGTTGCAGAGGAAACGCCGGCGGCAGCGGAGGCGCGATCATCTGGAAAAAACTCCGACCGACAACTAGCGACACTTCGCTGAACCGCGTCGTGCAGACCAGCGAATACGAACGCTATTTCGGGGCTGTAAGCCTTTCGAACTGCTCCGCTAACTCAGCGAGGCGGGCTTTCAACGCGCTCATCTCTTCTTGCTGCGCCTGAATCTGCCCGCTTTGCTCCTGCATTTGTTGGTGCTGCTTTTGAACTTCGTTGAGCAGCATCGCATTGACTTTCTGATATTGCACCGTCTGGACCTCGCCCGACGGAGAAATAGGCCACCAGGTCGGCGACTTCTTCGGCGATCAAGCCGTAATCGATGGGCCTCGATCCGTCGGTGTAGGGCTGTTTGTAGCAAGCCAGAAAGACTGCCTTGGTGGAGATGGGTCGAGTGCGATCCTTGCCGGGGAACAACCAGTCAGCGGGTCGCTGGCTTCGCCAGTAGCAACGCAGCCGCTCCAGCAACTTGGCCGGCAGTAGCGTCTGCCGGTCCTTACGGCCTTTGCCGCGGCGAACCCGCAACACGTTGCGGTTGCCGCCGATCTTGAGCCGCGAGGAAGTGAAGGCGCTGCTAGAGGCGCCGCGTCAACTTCACCATCGCACCCTGCCCAACTTCGCCAAGCCGAAGTCCAGCAGCTTGATGCCGGTTTGGTGGCGAGAATGTTAGCGGGTTTCAGATCGCGATGCGTGATGCCCTTCTTGTGCGCAACGTCGAGGGCGGGTGGCCTTACGAGGCCGCAACCCCTGCGCCGCCGTCGCTACTTCGGCACGTATTTGTAATACTTCACTTTGTTGCGATCGCCGGGGCGCCAGACATCTCCGACGGTTCTCGTTCCGTCGCTCTTTCCGCCCTTTCCGCCGCCGCACCAGACCAATGGATAGCTTCCGCCTGTTGCACCGGAGCCTCTCGCTTGGAGCGTACCGGGCAGCACGATGGCGACGTGTCCCTCTACGCGCCCGTCTTCATGCTCAGGCCCGCTCAAGAGCGCGACGACGAAAAAACCGTTGCTGGCATCTTGCTCTGCCAATGCCGCCATGGGAACCGCCGTCCAGTTTGCCGCAATGAATTTAATAACGTCATTGGCTCGCCCCTCCAGCTTTATTCCCTGGTCTTTGGCGACCTCCTTCAGAAACCCCGAACAATTGCTTTGGAGGGAAACATCCTCCCAGTTCTTCACGAGAGACTTTCGAATCGCCTCAGACTTGTCTCCATCTCCTGCCATGCTCCGTTTTCCCTCTCTTCCGGTGTGCTTTACTTAGTGGGAGCCCAAACATACCGGCCCGCCGCATCTATGTATCCCCATTTCCCATTAACATTCACCCTCGCCAGGCCGTGCGCGAAAGGCGCGATTTGATCGTATCTCGCAGGGATGACGATTTTCCCCGCTTTATCGATGAACGCCCATTTCCCTCCGATCGCCACGCCCGCGAGCCCCTCCGAAAACGCCAAAGCCGGCAACTCGACGCCGCTGCTGTGAAACTGCGGCACCACCGTCACTTTTCCGGACCGATCGACGTAGCCCCATTTCCCATTGAGTTGCACGGCGGCAAGCCCCTCGGAAAACTTCGACACCCCTCCAAACTTCGCCGCGATGGCCATGTTGCCCGATCTGTCGAGAAGACCCCATAGCGTCCCGATTTTGACCGCTGCGAGGTCCTCCGAAAAGTCATCGGCCTCCTCGAACTTTGCCGAAATAACTAACATTCCCGATCGATCGATGTATCCTTGCTTATCGTCGTCGCTCAACCGCACTCGCGCGCGCCCACCCGCAAAATCCGACGCCTCCGTAAAATCGGCGTCGATCGTTTTCGTGCCCGTCTTATCGATGTAATTCCGCTTTCCCATGCGCAGCACTACCGCCACGCCCTCAGAGAAAGCGGACGCTGCAGCAAAGCGAGGCGGGATCACCTCCCTCCCGGCCGGATCGATGTAACCCCATAGGTTGCCGGTCATGACTCGTGCGAGCCCTTCCGAAAATCCGCGCGCGTCGGAGTATTGCGCTGGAATCACGACCTTACCCGACTGATCGATAAAACCACATCGATTGCCGATCCACACCACCGCCCGGCCCTCGGAAAATTCCAAGCCCAAATCAAATCGGGGTGGGATCGCCATCTGCCCGGATCGACTGATGTAGCCAATTTTTCCGTTTACGCTTACCGGGAAGAGCGGCGCATCAACCGGTTGTGACCGGCCCGTGCAAGCGAAGCCGCTCAAGAGCGTCATCGACACCAACAGCCGGCTCAGTCGCAGTCCGTGCATAGTTTGGTGGCGCATGCTGTGGCCCAACGTCACTTGGCCGAGATTTCCATTTTGGCTTACCAGCTTCGCACAGTATACAGCAATCTCCTCGTAGAGAGGCGTAGAGCGGAAAAACACATTGGGCCGTGGATTCGCGCCGGTAAAGTAAACACGGATTCGATTCGCCGCCTGGCGTTTCTTTAGAGTTGTCTAACCAGGAGATTCGGAATCATCCCGAAGTGTCGCACTTTGTGCGTCACCACAGCGTAGCCGAGATCCAGCGCTGTGGTCCCGATAATCGGGTCTTGAAACGGAATTACAATGCCGTTTCGCTGGGACTCGCCGTTCGACGCGCGCTGCCAGATCCCGTGCTCCAGTTCAATCACGCTGACCGTGGAAAGGGCGATGGTTCGCGCCCTACACCAGCACCGAGGATCAATCCCATGCGGACGTGTCGAGCGGCTTGCGTTGAGCGATGATCTCTTCGACGTCGGCGGCGAAGTCCGGGTCTAGCGCGATCCGGTACCCGCGCTCCTTTTCCCGTTGTTCCGCCAGGGCGATGCACTCATCGATCAAGCGTCCTGGGCCTTGCGCCGGCGGCTTTATCACAGCCACCGGACGACTGTTTTGCTCGATCACGACTTCAGCGCCGTTCTGGACCTTCTCCAACACGGCGCGGACGTCGCGCGCCAGTTCCGCTTCGGTGATGCGCAGGACTGCCATAACACACGTGGGATCGATTACCGCCAGCAATCGGGCCGAGGGCGGGGGCGTGCCTGGAAGTGTGCCCGCCCACCCACAACTACGGAGTCTTGGCGGGCTTCGACTCGGTCTTGGTTTCCTTGGCCGCGGGCTTGGCTTCCGACTTTGATTCAGACGACTTCGATTCGGGAGACTTGGACTCGGGTTTGGATTCGGACTTCGATTCGCCGCTCGATTCGGTCTTGGCTTCGGAGTTGCCTTCGGATTTCCCGGCGCCTTTGGAGGCGTAATCGTTCACGTAAAAGCCGCTGCCCTTGAAATGCAGACCGGCGGCGGAAACCAGGCGGTGGACTGAGCCTCGGCAGCCCTTATGGCGCGTCAGCGGGCGGTCGGAAAACTTCTGCAAGACCTCAAATATCTCCCCACACTTGGAACACTTGTACTCGTAGAGAGGCATAATCCGGCCAAATACTTTTACAGAGCCGCTTTTCGAACGACCTCTTCACCCTTTTGCAGGATCAGGTCGGGACCGTTTTTCGGCGGTGGAGTCGGAGCGTCGGTGGAGTCGGGGTCGATGTCCGGGGTCACTTCGGCTTCGAGCTGCGGCGTAGACGGGGTGACGGCATTGTCCTGGATGGATTTCCCGTCGGGGCCGTAATACTTGGCGACGGAGAGGATGACCGCGCTTCCGTCGTCGAGACTCACGGCCTTGCGAATGGCGGCGTCGCCGTAGGTGCGCTCGCCGACAACCTCGGCGCGCTTGGATTCGAGCAGCGCCGCGGCCGCGACTTCCGCTCCGCCCGATGTGGCGCGATTGGTCAGCACCACCAGCGGCTTCTTGGTCACTTGCTTGGAGGCAACGGCCTGGAAATCCTGGCGGGCCGACTTCTGCCCCACGCTATACCCGATGAGGCCCTTGTCCATGAACAGATTCGCCAACGCCACGCCGTCTTCCGGCGAGCCGGTGGCGCAATGCCGCAAATCCAGAATGAAGCGCTTGGCGCCCTGCCGGTCCAGATCCTCGACCTTCTGGGCGATGTCGCGCACGCGGGCGGCGTCGACGGTTACCGTGGAAATGAAACCGATGGCGTCGCCCTGATCCGTGATCAGGCGCGCGGAAACCGGAGGATCCTCGACGGCGGCCCGCGTGAGCACTACCTTTTGCGGGTCGGAGCGGACCGTGCGCAGCACGCTCATCTCGACCGTGGTGCCGGGATCGCCTTCGAGCAGCATCTCGGCGAAGGCCAGCGGCATGTCGCGCGTGGCGACGTTATTGATCGATTCGATGATGTCGTTGGTGGTCAAACCGGCCTTGGCCGCGGGCGAGCCGGGCACCGCATCCACAATGGCCATGTACCCGTAGCGCTTGGACAGCAGCAGGCCCGTGCCGGCCTGGGTCTTCTGGCGCCAGGCCAGATACTGCTTGTACTGATCGGCATTGAGGTAGCTGGCGTAGGGGTCGATGGATTCGAGCATCCCGGTGATGCCCCCCAGCGTGACCGCCTTCATGTCCGGTTCCTCGACGTACTGGGTTTGAATCCGGGACAGAACTTCGCTGTAGACCGAAAGATGAGTGTAGGGCGTGTCGGCGGTAGCTCCGCCGCCATGCACCGCACCGACTATAAGCAAAGCCACGAGGCCGGTCGAAAAAGCGACCACCCCGAGTTGAAATCTACGATTCATAGGCGTATTGCCACCTGCATTCAGAATAGCACCCCGGGAGCGGATGCCGGTAGTCGGTTTCCGTTCACGCGGAAGAACCCGACGAACCGCAGAACCGTCGCGGTCGGCGGCTTGGTTATTCCTGCCGGATACAACATAGCCTCCTCTCAGCCGCGCGAGCCAGCCGAGGCCGCGCTGGTTGCCAGACGATTTCATTATTGGGCCGCCTTTCTGCGGCGACCATCCCATTAATAAAAGAGATGCTGGCGGATGCGCCTTCGGGGCGAGACCTGAATGCCCTATTGAATGGTCAAGTACCCGCCCGCCGGAGCGGGAGTGCCGTTGACGATCATCGACACCGGCTGGTTTCCCGAGCCAAGACCGGGCGGGACGATGAGATTGATTTGATACAGGCCTGAGCTGCCCGGGGAGGTTCCCGCGTAGGAAACGGACGCGGAAATATCCCCGATGCTCACGCTGACCGAACCGTTCACGGTAGCCGCTTGGGTCGCGATCATGCCGGGGATCTGCGCCGGCGTGGTCGCTCCCAAGCCGACCGCGAAGAGAGTGAGGGAATCGCCGGGGTGCACCTCTCCCATAAAAACCGAGAAATTCACCACTGCCCCAGTCAGCGCGTTCACCGCCGCGATGGGATTTTGACCGCTGTGATTCTGTGTGAAGTAGAGAAACTCCGGATCGAGCGCCGCGGCCGACACGCTCAACGGCGCGGTCGCGATTTCATTGGCCGTGCCGCAGTTCGAGACTACAACCACCGAAGCCGTGGTGCCGGGCGTCACCTCCGGGGCCTGGACGTTGAGCTGCGTCGGACTCACGTAATCCAGCGCGGATTTCGCGCCGTTGACCTCGACGCAAGTTTGGTACAGGTTGGTCGGCAAGGAACCAGCGACGATATCCTGTGCCGAAAGCCCCACTCCATTGGGGACGGTCAGGGCCGTATCCAGCGGCAGGAAATCGAAGCCGAACACGGAGAACCAACCGCCGGTTGTAATGCTGGTTATGGGAGGCATGCTCAATCCGCCTCCGGCGATGTGGTCGATGGAAGGGCCGGTGGGCGCGGTCGCGCCCGGCGTCAGCAGGAACGCGCGCTGCTGGCCGTTGTGAAAGCCGGTGCCCACGATTTGTCCCGCGTCGTTGATGGCCGCGACGTAGCTCAGGTACCATCCCGATCCATTGACCACCAGCTCATTCAGGGGCGCTCCGGTCTCGCTGATCCCCCCGGTTGGAGTGGTCTGCATGATCGTCAGAGCGGGTCCGCTGGCCGATCCCGGACCAAAATACATGGAGAATGGCCAGGCGATTATTGCCGCTTCCATGCCTGTGACGGGCTCAGAGAACATGTCACCGGAAATGCCGGCCGGAGCGAAGGCGGCGTCGAAATCTCCGCCTCCTTCTTCTCCTTCCATGAAGGTTGTCCAACCGTTGCTGTTGACGCCGATTCCGAGACCGCCTCCGCCGGACGCCTGGCCGCCGGTGAAGGGAAACACGAAAAAGCCGGAGGAAGCATACGTTGACCCGTAGTAAACGTTCGTCATCGCCTGACCCGCGTTGCTGAGAGAAACGGCCTGGAACGAGCAGCTGGACGTGCCCGGCGCGCCACAACCGACGGAGGCGCCGCTCAAGGTGAGGATTTGCGCGCCGCTCTTTTGCGCATTGCTCCAGATGAGGGCGGTGAGGTTCTGGTCCGCAATAGTTCCGCTCCAGCCGGATATGCTTCCGCTCGCGTTGATGGCGGTGGCGAAGGCGAACGGCAGGTTCGTGGCCGTTCCGTTACTCCAGAAGAACGGCTGCATGCTCGCTCCACCGCTGTGTTGAGGAACCACGTTCCCAACGATCGTCCCCGAATCGTTGATGCCGGTGAGCAGCGTGATCGAGTTGCCGGACGGGTCGTTCGGAAGATTCGCGGGAATCTGGAATTGTCCGCTTTGAAAAAGAAATGGGGTCATCTGCCGGCTACTGTAGTTGCCGGTCAGGCCCACGGCTTGTCCCGACGCATTCACGCCGATGGGAACCGTAAACGCGTTGGAGCCGTCTTGTAACGGCGTCATGGTTCCGCTCGAATGCAGAAAGCCTGTGCCGCTGATGGCTTCCGCCCCGCTGGCAACAGTCGAGCTGTAGCCGGAAACAATTCCGTTACTGCTGATGCCCGTGGCCACGCTGGCTTGCGTTCCGGGCAGAACTCCGAGATCGGTGATGGTGAAATACGGAAGAGGGTTGGCGGATTGGGCGTGCAGACAGCCTGCAAGTAGGCACGCTACGGCAAGACGATGAGGGTTAAGACGAATAGGCACGTGCATTATTATCAATTCGATGCATGGGTTAACCGTCACGTTTCAAAACCGGATTTCCAACTTCCGCTAATCCTAAGGCGTTACTGCGCGGCTGCTTACGCCTCGGGCCTGTTCCTGCTTGGCTCCCGCTTCGGAGACTGACTTGAACGCCAGCTATGCGGGGTTCGGTCAGACTCGCAGCTAACGCACTCGCTTGAGCCAGCCCCTCGGGTAGAAAGTCATTCCGAATCGCTCGCGGGACTCATCGACCACGAACCGGGTATCCGCCTTCTGAAACTCTTGAACAGCTTCCCACGGACCAGGGCCGAAGCTAGGCAACACGGGATGCCCGTTGACATTCGTGTCCTCCACGACCAAATAATTACCCAGCGTGACCATGTCCGAGTAAATCTTCAATTCGTTTAGGACATGGGCTTTGCTGTGGTCCGAGTCCAGCGACACCATCACTCCCTCCCCCGGTCGAATCGCGTTCTTGATCTTCTGAACAACGGCCTCGGAGGTCGAAGACCCGAGAAGGTAGTTGATGCGCCGGTGCTGCGGTCGGTTGGGTTGCTCCTGGATGTCGATCGTATACACCCGTCCCTGGCCGAGAAAATCGAAAATGGAGGCAAAGAAATATGCACTACCACCCTTGAAGGTACCCGCCTCGATCAGTACATCGGGGTGAGTCTCCATGATGATCTCCTGATAAACCCACAGGTCGAAAGGATTCTTCTGAACCGGGACACCGAGCCAGCGAGTGTTGTCCCAAGTGCGATCCGCGTTGTCGTAATACCAACGGTGAAAAGCATCCACGATTCTCTTGTCGCTTTGTTTCAATTTGGACTGGGCATGGACAACTGCGATCGACCACTGACTGCTAGAAAACAGGAACGCAATGGCGGCTCCCATGAGGAAGCAGACGGCCCCAACTGCGACCAAGCGAGTATTTCGTTTAGCCCAGAGCCAAGGGGACCTAAGTTGAGGTTGGGATGTGAGTTGCACGGCGTGTCTCGCGCTCACTCTATCACATCTCTTCTCTTTAATCCCGAAGCTGAGGCGCTCCTCTCGGGGTAAGCTTGTGACGCGCCCTCTGGGGCGTCGTCAAACTGATTGGACCACGTCAGAAAGCCGGTGCCATGAATGGATGGACCGGAGCACCCGGCCAAGCGCCATGGAACTGGAACGAAGTTTCTCCGCCTTCGCACCCCGGTGACGGTTGGCTCCCGCTTCGGAGACTGGCAAGTAGCCTGGCTGGGCGGATGGACCAGACACCGGCTCTCCTCCATCGTGATGGTGGTGCGGGTCAAGCCCTGAATCCGGTTCGCAAGGCGGTGGCCTTCGGGATTAATCCGGTTGCGGGGACAACGGCGGCGTAAAGGCGTCGGGCCGTGGCGCGGGCTCGTCGCAATCCACCGAGTAGCCAGCCGCTTTCAGAAGTGTCAGCAGCGGCTGGCTTCCTCGGCCCTCCAATGGAACAGGCGCATTCGCGCCGTGTTCCTAAGCGCGGATTCCCATTTAGGTCTCGGAACGAAACAGTCTAACACTGATCGCCTCGATCGCGGCCAAGTTTTGGCAACGCGTCGCCGGAAATTGTACTAGTACCCTGAGAAGTGGGCGGTGTCGCTTCCGGTCGGAGAACCTACGATATGAACCCATAACGGGGACCGCAAGGTGACCGTCGAGGGCGGGTGGCAGGAGCCCCAAGGATCGTCTCCGGTCGGCGGGCTTCAGCTGGCGTGGGCGCTACTCGGGTGGGGTGTGCCCCCCACGCTGAAATAGGTACAGTCGGGATGGTGAAACACCAGAGCGCTTACGCTGGCTTCCGGCTCCATCATCATGCCCTCGGTAAGTTGTACGCCAATGTCTTCCGGCCGTAGCAGCTTCCAGAGCCCCTGTTGGTCGTCGAGATTGGGGCACGCGGGGTAGCCGAAACTGTAACGCTTGCCGCGGTATTTCGATGTAAAACGGTCGTGCAAGGTGACGGAGGGCGCGTCCGGGAAGCCCCAATCCTCGCGAATCCGCCGATGCAGCCACTCCGCGCCCGCCTCGGCGGTCTCAAGGGCCAGGGCCTGAATAGCGTGGGCTTTGAAAAATTGTCCTGCGTGCTTCCACTCCTCCGACCTTTCACGAATGCCCGCACCCGCCGTGACGACGAACAACGCAATGTGATCCCTACCCTCGGGGATTCGATCAATAACGTAGTCGCTCAGGCATAGACCATCGGCGAAGGGCTGGCGTTCGAAATGGAAAACGTGCAGGGGCGTGGTTTGACTTGATGTGGATTGGCCCGGTGCGAAGAGCTGGATCGCATTTCCGTCGCGCTGCGCCTCAAAGAACTGCCACACGGCGCGGACCTTCAGGAAGCCAGCCGCCTCGCCACGAAGGTCTTCCATCTGATGGAAGAGCTCCAGCGCCTTCGGCTCGTGGTCCTTGAAGTGGGCTTCGAAATTGCCCTTGTAGCCCATATGCCGCCCATACAGCATGAAGGGGTTGATGTAGCTCCACACTTCGCCCAAGGTCTTGACATCCCGAACTCGCCTTTCCGGGTAAGGAACGCGCGGAATGGGCACCGATGCGCGCACCTTGCCGCTGCGCAGAGTTGAGACGGGCGCCACTGCATCCGCCGTCACCGTATCTTGCTCCACCGGATCGGTTGGCTGTGCGGCGAGCACAGACGCGCGCAATGCCGGATCCATGATCTGATTCATTAGCGCGAGCCCTGACATTGCATCCTTGGCGTAGCAGGCAGGGCCGCCGTAGGCCGGCGCGATCTTGCTCCGGGTAAATTTGCTGGAAAGTGCCGCTCCTCCCACTAGCAGCGGAACTTGAATCCCTGCCGAGCGCAAGTCGCCGGCGGTGGCAACCATTTGTTGGGTGCTCTTCACCAGCAGGCCCGAGAGCCCGATCGCGTCCGGCTGGTGCTGGTGACAGGCCTCGATCAGAGCCTCCGGCGGGACCTTGATCCCCAGGTTCACCACCTGGTAGCCGTTGTTCGCCAGAATGATCTCCACCAGGTTCTTGCCGATGTCGTGAACGTCGCCCTTGACGGTCGCCAGAATCACTTTGCCGCGCGTTGCGGTCTCGGCCTTGTGCAGAAACGGCCGCAAATAGTCGACGGCGGCCCTCATCGCTTCAGCGGATTGCAGCACTTCCGCGACGATCAGCTCGTTGTTATTGAACAAGCGGCCCACTTCACGCATGCCGGTCATCAGCGGTCCGTTGATAATGTCCAGCGGCGAGGCGGTATCCGTCAGCTTACGGTCGAGGTCGGCGGCCATCCCATCGCGGGTGCCTTCGATAATGTACAGAGCTAAGCGCTGGTCCAGTGGTAAATCTGCGGCGTGGGCTTTCTTTCGCCCACCCGCTTGGCGGAAGTGCTCCGTGAGTGCCGCTATGTGGAACTGATTGATCGCGGCCCTTTGATCCGGGTCCTGTTCGCGCCAATCTACCGGGGTCACCGAACCTTCCTGCGGCACGTTGAACAGCAGATTTTCTGCGAGACGGCGCTCCTGTTCGGAAATCGAGGCAAACCGCTCCAATTTTTCCGCGTTCACGATTGCCAGGTCCAAACCGGCTTTGGTGCAGTGGTAGAGGAATACCGAGTTCACTACCTCCCGCGAAGCGGCCGGGAGCCCAAAAGAGACGTTGGAAATCCCCAAGATAGTTTTTACGCCGGGGAGCTTTTGCCTAACCAAACGCACGGCTTCGATGGTTTCCACCGCACCGCCAATATAGTTGGCAGCTCCGGTGGCGCAGGGAAACACCAGCGGGTCGATGACGATGTCCTCGAGCGCCATCCCGTACTTACCGGTGAGCAATTCATAGGAGCGCTGCGCCACGGCCAGCTTGCGCTCCCGCGTAAACGCCTGCGCCTGGAGGGGGTCTTCGTCGATGCACCCCACCACCACCGCCGCGCCGTAACGGCGTGCCAGGGGGCAAATGGTGGCGAATTTTTCCTCGCCATCTTCGAGGTTCACCGAATTGATGATGCTCTTGCCCTGGCAGTACGTGAGCGCGAGCTCCACCGCCATGGGATCGGTGGTGTCGATCATCAGCGGCGCCTTGATCTTGGCGATCAGCTTTTCATAAAAAGGAGGAATGTCGCGCATCTCGTCGCGGTCCGCGCTTTGCAGGCACACGTCGATCACATGCGCACCGTTCTTCACCTGGCGTCGCGCGATGTCCGTCGCTTCCTCCCACTTTTCTTCCGCGACGAGATTCTTGAAGAGCCGCGAGCCAATGACATTGGTTCGCTCGCCGACGATCAGGGGACGGCTGTTCTCGTCGGCCTCCACCAGTTCGATTCCGGAATAATAGGTGCGCCGCGCACCCCCAGGCAGCGGACGAGGCCGCGCGCTGGCCGCACGCTCCACCAGGACGCGGATGTGTTCCGGAGTGGTCCCGCAGCAGCCGCCTACCAGATTCAACCAATCATGATCCAGAAACCGGCCTAATTGCGCGCACAATGCGTACGGCGTTTCCAAGTAGAGGCCCTCTTCATTCGGCAAGCCGGCGTTGGGACAACAGATCACCGGAAACGGCGATATCTGGCTGATGGTGCGCAAGTGATCCGTCATGAACTCGGGACCAGTGGCGCAATTGAGTCCCAACGCGAGCAGGTCCGCGTGGGCCAGGGAAGCGCAGAATGCTTCCGCGGTTTGTCCGGCGAGCATGGTCCCGGTGGCCTCGATGGTGCCGGAAACGATGACTGCAACACGCTCGCCGCATTCCCGCCGCAATTGCTCGATCGCAATCAGCGCGGCCTTGACGTTGCGCGTGTCCTGGCAGGTTTCCACCAGTAGCACGTCCACACCACCCTCGATCAGGCCGCGCGCCTGCTGGTAGAAGTTGGAGATCAGCTCCTGGAACGTGACGCCACCCGTGACGCTGATGGCTTTCGTGGTGGGACCCATCGCGCCCGCCACAAACCTCGGCCGCTGGGGCGTGGAAAATTCATCGGCAGCCTGACGCGCCAGCCTGGCCGCAGTGGCATTCAAGAGAAATGCATCTTGTTCCAGGCCATATTCAGCCAGCACCAGAGGCGCGCCGCCGAAGGAGTTCGTCTCGGTGATGTCGGCGCCCGCCGCCAGGTAGCCGCGGTGGATGTCCAAAACGACATCCGGGCGGGTCCGGACCAGATTCTCATTGCAGCCTTCGAGCGCACCCCCGCCAAAATCCTCCGCGGTAAGCCCGCGCTGTTGCAGCATGGTGCCCATGGCTCCATCGACCACCAGCACGCGCCGTTTCAGGAGCTGGTCCAGCACCGCCAAGCGTTCAGCACTTCTATTCACGAGTCCCACACCGAGCCAGTTCGAGAACGGCGGCCACCTCGAGCGCCATATCATAGCGCCCAAAGGGCGCGCTGAGTTGTACTCCCTGCACCATGTCGCGGGCGCGCTCGACCATCTCCCGAGCGATGGCAACGCCCGCCGCCCGAGCCTGTTCTCCATTGCTCGCTTGCCGCATCCGCTCCATCGACGAAAGAGGCACCGGCACGCGTAACTCATTCACCATAAATTCCGCATTGCGGAAGCTCGTGAGCGGCCAGATTCCACAGAGCACCGGAATCTTGAAGCTCTCGATGCGCTTCAGGAACCCCTCCAGAATGTCCAGGTCAAAAAGGGGTTGCGTGACAATGTATTCGGCGCCGGCCTGGATTTTCCGTTCCAGACGGCGGATTTCTTCGTCCAGATTTATCGAGCCGGGATCCGCGCCGACGCCGAGGACCAGCGCCGTCTGCGATCCGATCGAACCGCCGCCGATGTCCAGACCGCGATTCAGGTTGTGGGCAATGCTCACCAGACCGATGGAATCGACATCGAACACCGCGGTCGCTTCCGGGTAGATCCCCATGCGCGGCGGATCGCCGGTGATGCAAATCAGGTTGCGGATTCCCACCGAGTGCGCGGCCAGCAGTTCGGATTGGATGCCCAGAATATTGCGGTCCCGGCAGCAAAAGTGGTTCACTGCCTCGATGCCAGCCTGCTGTTGAATTAACTGGCAGGTAGCCTGTGCGCTCAAGCGCGCGCTGGCGCGGGGTCCATCCGGAACATTGATGCAATCAATGCCATGCTCAGCGCACAGTTTCGCTCCAGCGATCTCGCGCGAAGCGTCGACTCCGCGCGGCGGCAGGATCTCTATAAAGGTGACGAAGTGCCCTGCTGCCAGTTTGGCTCCCAGTTTGGATTTCTTGGCCAAAGGAATGGCCCGCATCGCTTCGCGGGCTTCAGGTGCCTCCACGGGGATCACCGTTACACGGCGCTGGGGCTGCAACGATCGGGTCTCCGAGACCATCTGTTTGATGTGCTCGGGCGTCGTGCCGCAGCATCCGCCGATGATCTTGGCGCCGGCCTGCAACATGCGGCGGGCGTATTGCGCCATGTACTCGGGCGAAGTGAGATAAATGTTGCGGCCATCCACGCGCGTTGGCATGCCGGCGTTGGGCATGCCACTCAGGGGTTTCGCGCAGTAGGGAGCAATTTCCTCCAGTGCTTCCAGAATCGCCTTGGGACCCACGCAACAGTTGAAGCCGACCACATCCACGGGCCAGTCGGCCATTTCGCGCGCCACCTGGCGAACCGAAGTCCGGCCCGGCAACTCGCCCGAATCGTCGATGGCCACCTGCGCGACGATTACCATGGTTTCTCCCGCAGCGTCCCGCGCCGCGAGCACCGCTTCCCGCAGTTCGCGCAAGCCCGTGAAGGTTTCGAGAATCAGCAGATCGGCGCCTGCCTGGCAAAGAGCCGCCGCCTGCTGGCGGAAAATGGCGCGGGCCTCGGCAGCGGAAACGGTACCGAGCGGCTCGATATGAACTCCCAAGGGACCCATGGCGCCAGCTACAAAGGCGCGGTCCTGCGCCGCTTGTTTGGCCAAACGCACACCGGCGCTGTTGATGGCTTCGACCTTGTCGGCCAGTCCAAAGGACTTGAGCCGCGTTTGATTGGCTCCGTAAGTGTTCGTCTCCAGAATGTCGGCTCCCGCGGCGGCGTACTCTTGATGAACCGCGGAAACCAACGGCGGCGCAGATAGATTCAATTCGTCAAAACAGCGGTTGATGAAGACGCCGCGGGAATACAACATCGTACCCATGGCGCCGTCGGCAACGAATACGCGTTCTCCGAGACGCTCGCGAAATTCCCTGGCGCGAGAGGGCGCCGCAGCCGCAGGACCTTCCTCCTGGCCCCTCGTGTCGTTCGGGTTACTCGTCACGCCGAAACATCCATTATCGTAGAACCTTCTGACCGCCTCTTCGGCGACTCCTTGCTCCTAACGGCCGCTCGCGGTTCATAGATGCAGACAGTCGCCACCGAACGCGTGGAGTTCGTACACCCTGCATCGGTCACCCCGTCGTCACGTGATCCGCGCCGCAATTCATCACTTTCCTTAATCACTTGGTGAGCCTTGCTGCACCCATCGGTCCAATCGACACCACAAAGGAATCATGTAAAGTGCGCTGTCCTCTGTGCGATTTCGCGCAAGTATGACCAGTTCGATCAAGTGTTTTGACGCAATCCGCCCCGACCCGTCAATCTAAGGCTCCCGGTTCGGTGAACTCGCAGATTCGCGGCCACGCCCGCGAACATCTCCTCGTTAGGAGCGAAATCGGGAACGGCGATAATGGCGGACATCAGGCTAAAACGGGCGTCACGGTCTATCGCGGATGGCTTCGATTCGTTCCCAAATCTTGCGACTGCAGCTTCCTCCAAGAGCTCCGGGAACATGGGTCACCTCGACGGGATGCGCGGCTCGTCAAAAGAGAAACCTTCCCGGAATCGGATTTCGTGCTCCTTCGGACCGGGCTAAATAATCATTCTATTTTCCCAGGCCCGCCATTTCAGTGGCAAACAGCAGCGCCATGGCGCCGCCGCGCGGGTCCTGGCCGAGAATCGCAGCCCGGTGCAGATACGCGTCAAGCGAGGGCTGCTTGTTCGTCGATTCGCACACATCCATCAGCACGCCTTCGGCGCCAATGCGCATAACCACACCGTGCCACGCGTTGTTCACGAGCGGCTGATAAGTGCGCAAATCCAGCCACCCGTTCCGGACTCCCATCGCCATGGCGGTCGCGATCATGGCCGTCGCGGAGAACTCGGGATACGAAGCCGGTTCGTCGATCACCTCGTGCCACATCCCCTCACTCTCCGGAACCTGGAATTCAGCCAGACGCGCCATGTGCTGCCGAAACGCCAGCAGCAAATGCTCATACTGCGGATGGGTTTTCGGAAAGGCTTCCAGCGTTAGCGCCAGGCCCAGTGCGGGAAACGCGTTGCCGCGCCCCCAGGCCGCGTCCGTTAGGGGAGAGTGCCGATAGAGGCCGTCCGGCCGAAGAACAAGTTTCTGCATGAAGGCGACGTGCCGCGCGGCCATATCGAAATACTTGCTCTCACTGGTCAGGGTCCCAGCCTTCGCGACAATCGGCGTGGCCATGAAGACCGAATCGCTCATCTCGTCGTGGAACGGCATCGATTCCTTCATCTCCCCGGTTGCCGTGAAACCCAGAGCCGCGACTCTGCGCACGAGTTGCAGATAGCGCGGATCGCCCGTGCGTGCTGCGAGTTCCGCAAATATCAGATGGCCTGCAAGATGAAGCGAAGTCGGGCGCGCCAGGCTGTCCTTCGAACCATCCACGTACGGTTCCACCAGCTTCCGCACATCCGTGACATTCCCAAGCCGGAGCTGACCGATCAACGCAATCGCATTGATGTAAATGGCATCAGGGAACGTGTGCCCGTAATACTGCGCCAGTTCGTCGGCTACTTGCCGCGGACTGCGCTCAATCCGCCGAAGGATCTCGCGGTGCGCTCCGGATGGCTGCAGGTCCGCCGGCACCAGCCGCAATATCCCTGGCGCAGCGGCTGTGCGCAGCGCAGGAATCACTCGCACTGCCGGAATGCTCCCTACGCCCGCCACCACATCGCGCGACAACGCATCGGCCATGCCGAAGTCCTCGTTCGCCACGATGATGACGAAATCCGGCGCCTGTATTCCAATCCACCGCCAGAGTTCGTTCGACTCCGCATTGTCGCGATACGCCGTGCCGGTCGGCGGAAACATCAGCTTGCTCGCCGCCGGGTTTGCGAGGGGAATCGCCAGGAGCCGGTACCGGCGCTTACTCCGTGTGGTGCGGCTGAATCGGCGGGCTTCCTCCGTCACCATTCCTACCGACGCGTCATTCCCCTTCAGCCCTCCAATCAGCAGCACGGTGGGTGACGCGCCGAGCGGACCTGGAACAGTGTTCGCGATAATCTTGAGGCCGCCGGACGTAAGCCCGACGTACCGTATACCGGGTCTCGCCAGCGGCATGTCGGCTTGGGCCAACGGAGAGAGAAGAAGGAACGCGAGCGCAGCTGCTTTCGTCCGGATCACGCCTTATTGTGCCATTTTCCGGAAACCAATCGGCGCTCACGGGTTTCTTCGCAATACGACCTATTCAACGCCGTCCAAGATTGCCTGGCAGACGTATTCCTGCAATTCCCAGCCCGGCGCGAGAGTGAAGACCCGATTGAACGTATACGGCTTGGTCAAGGCCTTTTCGTCCTCGATCGTGATCTGAACATTCAGGTGACCCAAGTCCGGTCGCGTATAGCGCTCGGTCAAATGCATCGCCTCGCTATGCGGCTTGCCAGTGGGGTCCAGCCAAGTTTTGTCGTTGAAGCCGATTGTATCGACCATCAGCGCTTCGCCATCCCACTTGCCAACCGAGATCCCCGTATAGGTCTCCGGTTCCACATCCAGTGCGGCCTTCTGCGTGCGACCGTCCAGGAAAAACCGCCGGTAACTGTGCGTATTCCCTTCGGAAAGCAGCACGATCATCTTCGGCCCCTGCACAATCTTATACGGCAGCGCTGTCACCCGGACCGCGCCATCCGGCAGGCAGAAAGACTCCGGGTCGCCTTTGCCCTTGGCCGCCATCCGTTCATCGTAGAGCTTCTTTGCCCACGGCTGATACGGAGGATCCGAGGGCAGCGTCGTTTTCCCCGACAGTACCCAGACCCCGGAAAAATCAGTTTTCCCCTCGGGGGTTTTTGGAGTTGGCCCGGAAGGAGGCGCCGGAGCCTTCCTCGCCGGCACCGGCGGAACGCCGTCCGGGTATCCCTTCTTCTGCTGGGCGCATAGAGCCGAATCTACTAACAACACTCCAACAGCGACAACCGACGCAAAAATTGAATTCAACCGGCTGGCCTTCACGTTTGCAAACCTCCTCTGCTCGTTTTGCAACCCTCCTCTGCTCGTTTTGCAACCCTACTTGTGAGCCTTGTCCAGGTGTCCGGGATCCTGATTATTTTCATTGCAGACGTACTCCGTCATCTCCATCTCCTGCTCCAGAGTCGTGACTCTGCTCATCCTCCAAGGCTTGGTGTAGGTGCCGGGATCGTCAATCACGACGTCAATCGATAGATTACCGAAGTCCACCCGGTGAAACTTTTCGGTCAGGTGCATTTGTTTCGTATGCGGGTGGCCTTGCCCATCGATCCAAGAGATGTCGTTAAAGCCGATCGTGTCCACTACCAGCGTGTCCCCCTCCCAATGCGCGCGCGAATCGCCGTAAAAGGTGGGCTTCAAATCCTTCGGATGATCGCTGCCGTCCACGAAAAACTGCCGGTACATGTGGGTATTACCCTCGAAAAGCATCAGCACCAGTTTGGGCGTGGAAAACAGCGACATGTGATAAGGAGGAACGCGGGGCGGACCCCCGGGAAGGCACCGCGCCTCGAAATCGTCGGCGCTTAGGTTCACAGCGCGGTCCGCGACCACCTTTTCCGCCCACGGCAGCATCGGGGGCACTCCCCCAGCCGATCCCGGCCCCGTGGCCGTGACGTCGCCCGTCGGCGCCACGGTCTGCTGACCGTTCCAGATCCCACCAAGGTCCGGCTTTCCGTCGGACAACAGGGGCACTGGACCGGGCGGCCCTTTGCGGGCGGCGCCACGTCCGCCCGCTTTGGCCTTACCTTGTGGGGGGGCACCGTCCTTATTCTGAGTCGCGGCCTGGGGTGCGGCAATTGCCACAGCCAAACCTAAAGCCGCCGCCACCGCAGCCGCCAACAATGTTGTTGGATTCTTCTTCACGTTGAGTCTCCTCGTGGGGCTGAAGCGCCCCATTGCAGCCTATCCGCCTGACCTACTGATCCTGTCCGCTGTTGGGGGCCGATGACCCCCCGAATACTCTCCGTCCGCCTGGCAACGTTACGCTGCGGGCATTTGCGCTGGTGGAATTATCCTTCGCCGCCGAGCCTTCCACCGTGACCTCGTCTCCGGCCTTCAGGGAATTCTTCGTCCAACCCTGCTTCAGCAGAACGGGTATCGCCCCAAGCTCAAAGTTCCAATTGGTAACCTTGCCGTCCGCACCCTTCACGTCAACATAGAAGCGCGCATGGGGGTTCATCCATTCCACCTTGGTGACGACTCCCGAGATCTTGATGGGCTTGTTCGAGTCGTACTCCGCCGCGAACGAATGGTGCGCCAACAAGGGAACTGATCCGGCCAGCAAGCTGAGGCTGACCGCAAAAACGCCAAACTCGACTCTCATGTAAACACCTCCTATAGTTGAAATTCTAAAACGCCGTCTCTGGACACGAATGTTACGTCAAAGATACTAATCGATTTGCGGATCAGAGTCGAGGGGTCTCTTGACTCGTGACTTCGCGCATCGCCCCCACTGGACCGGTCGGCTACGTGGTGGCGAGGGCGCAGCCGTTCTCGCAGTTGGCGACGATCCTGGGAAACCAACTCCATCATTTGGTGCTGGATAAGACCGGGTTAACCGGGAATGTCTTATTCGATCGCAACGATTTCGTATCCGGTATCCGGTGTAGCTAAGGTCCGGTTTTGCTTGATATCTCCGGCACTCTGAGGTAGGGTCAACATGACTACGATAATGCCCATTATTGGGCGGTTGCTGAAGACCGAATACGAGCTTCCATAAACCGTCGGAGCCGACTTTTCGGCGCACTTCCGGTGCCGATGAGAACGACGGAGCACTGCAATTTCGCCGTTCTCCTCACTTAGGCAAAAGCTGAGCATTGATAAACTTCACCACTTCGGCGGTTTCGGCGGCAGTCCGGCGACTCGCGGTCGCGGCGGGGGTGGGACCGGGGAAGGTAGCCCAACCGAAATTCCGCAGTACCCAATCATCCTTGGGCAGGACTGCAGAGTCCAAGCCATCGAAGGAGGTCATCTTTAGGATAGACATCGCGCGCCGCGTTTCGGTGTGAGGAGCACGTTTCCGCAGCCTGTGCGCGGAAGATTCTCGGGAAGCGAACGAGTTGGAACGGCTCTGCGATCTCGGTGCGGCGGAACTCCTAATGCCCGTGGACGAGTTCCTTGCTCTTAGAGGGGACCAGGTCAACCTCTCGTGTGTCCCCATCCTCAGTCAGCGGTTTGGGAGTTCATATGAGTCAACCGTCTATCGATTGGCGACCGCTACGCCTGGCGTGGCCATCGCGGGGCTGCTCCGGTATCGCCATCGCAAGGACGAACTGCGGAAGTTGACGTCGGCGCGGCAGCGGGACCTGTTCCTGCGTGACGCACCGCAGCCGTTGCCCATTCCCAAGTACCGACGACAGGCGTTCCATCCATCGGACTCCTGTTCCCCGCAACACAGTATTCCCTGGAACAAATCATTTGACGAGTCCTCCGTGGTGTATCGGGCCAGAGACGCGAGCCCATTCGAGCGTTGTCGCGAAGCGTTGCCCAATCAATCCGGCGATCAAGGCTGGATCGAAGCGGTGATAGCTCCTTACCAGCGAGAGGGCGGTGACACCATACATCCCGATGTCCTGTTTTTATGGTGGCGATAAACGACACCTGGCCGTAAGCGCCTTCCGCGTACAGGTGGCTGTCGCCGTTTCGGCTACGGAGCGGCTGCCTGAAGGTTCGTCACAGCCAGGCAGGGCCACCCTGGCCTGATGTTCCGCGATATCGGACACGAGGCCACCAAAGGCGCCACGTCGGCCAAGTCGCCCAGAAGAAGACAACCCGGCGCCCACCTGGGCAGCAAGACCGCCAGGTCCTCGGCCTGCTGAAGCGCTCCGGCGGCGCCACCCCCGCAAGTTCGAGACTGCGGGGGTGGCGATAATTATTTATACATGTATAGTAACCGCGAAAATAAGTCCCAGGGCTGTTTTGCGGTTGAAGTTAGGGTTGACGGGCCCATTCCCGCGACGCCGCTTCACGACTGGTTCCCGGCGGCTGCCGCTGGGTCAACGTGACCGTGTTTCACATGTTCTAAATGCACCCCACGACATGTCGGGCGGCAGAACCTCCTCCAAGCAGCCTGCTCCTTCTTGGGGCCGAATTTTTCGCCAAATCCTGACATCTGCCCCTATCTGCCCCTATCTGGCGGCCGAATGCGCCTCCACAGGGGTGACAAACCCAGGCCGCTGCCCCCGCCCGAGCGGCCAAGGCTCCCCAAAAGCCGCGTGTCGCCGCACACACGGCCAACGTTGCGCCGTCCAAGGCCAGCTCGGGCCACAAGGCCACCCCCGGCGAAGAAGTCCCCACACCCGCACTTTCGTGCACAATAGGACCCCCGAGGGCAGCTTTCTCCCTTTGGAATGAGGCCCCTACGAAGCTTTCTAGGTAATTTAGACACTTGATCCATTTAACCTGATCGAGCACAATCGTGCTGGTGGAGGAAGAACTAAAATGCTGATTCGACCCTTTGTGGCTTACGTTGCCGGAGTCGCAACTGTGGCAGTTGCCCATTCCGCCGCTTCGGGCGCGCCGGGAAAGCTTGGATTCGCGCTGGGCATCCTAAGCACGCTTTTGGTGCTTGCTCTGGTTCTGGCCTCGTCGAGGAGACGCGCGGTAGCCACAGCTAGATTGATACTACGGATCGTCGGCCCGGACGTCCGGGTTCTGAGGGTGCGGAGGCAAGAAACAGCAGGCAGCAAGAAGTCCAAACCGGAGAGTAGAGTTTTCGCCGATGTCGTCCTGGGGCTACGCTCGCTTCAGTGCAATAAAGAAACCGCGCGCTGGGCTGTCGGCCAAGCAGCCTCCCGGCTACCGGATGGAAACTTTGAGGACGTTTTCAAGCTGGCGGCTCAGATTGCGACGGCGCGGGCGCGGACAACGGCGTAACAGGGAACGCGCCGAGCGGGTACGTGCTCATGTGAATCTCAGGACCGATCCGGCCAACTTCCCAAAAATGCGATTTCGGGAGCGTGGAGGTATCCACAGGTCCGTTGCGAGTCGCCGCCGAACGTAGATCCTCCTTATGCGAAATCGGAACGGCCTGCAACCCACTTCTTGAAAGTTCATGCGATAGTCCAGCCGGGCTGACCGTGCAAACTTACAGCGGCGTGGTCACCGCGCGGCAACCACCCCAAAAACCAGCACCCAACCGTGGTCACCGCGCGGCAACCACCCCAAAAACCAGCACCCAACCGTAGCTCATTTCGTCAAGCCATCCGAATACCACGGCGAGAACGTGCGGAGAACCCAAAAACCATACTGAAAACCACCATCGCCGTTGAACAAAGGCCCGAATGTCCGTATGTTCGACACGTATGCCACCGAACTTTCTTTCGACTGGGCAAGTTGCGCGCCAGCTCGGCACAACGCTCGCGGCCGTCCGCGTCCTAGGCAAAAACGGCGTCATTGCCGCCAATACCACGCCAGGTGGCCACCTCCGAGTGCCGGCTTCAGAGGTGCGGCGGCTCAAGATCGAAGGGCTACCGTCTATTCCTCGGCCAATGCCACTGGCTCAACTCCTGGACACACTACCGATCGGTCAACGTCGTGTGGGGATCGCGCTCGTCGACGACGAAGCCGGTCGTACCTATCCCGAAGTGGCCGCGATCTTGGGAATCCGTTTGGGCACCGTGCACCAACATCTCCGCCGCATCCGTCTTCGACACCCTGCCGCCTACTCGGCCCTCATGAAACTCAGGGCTCGCCAATTGAGAGCAAGGCACCGGCGCGCTCTCGCCCGCGCCAGAGCCCATAATAAGCGTTGGCATACCCTCGTGAAACGCCGACGCGTTCCAAATTCCTACGGCTAGACTTCACTCTCCCGGCTTGGATTCCTATCTCTGCCGGCTCCATTCCTTGAGCTGGGCTCGAAGCGTCCAACCCCGTCATGCGGTTTCGGTAGATATATAGTAATTAATATAATTACGATTTTCCGCTCGCGCGGCTAACGGGGCCCCCCCTACAGCGTGCTTGTACCCGATATTCTGGCTGAGGAGCCACTCTCGGATACGCTATGAGGGTGACCCCAGCAGTCTATTTCACGCTTTGCAGATGGTCCGTGGCCTGGGGGCGGAGTTGCTAGCGTGCCACGCCCGAGACTTCCTATCCATTCAAAGGCCAGTAGTCCGGCAAGGATTGGTGCGGCATTTTAACTCCAAACGGGGCGCCCGTCAGATCGCCCCTAGTTTAGGCCGTTATGCGAAGCGTAACGGGGATTTTGTTCTCGTTGTGCTCATGCCTCATGCTGCTATCTTCAGACCCACGGCCTGGAACAACTGGTTGAGGTCATCGACGACGCGTTGATAGAGTTGGTCGAGTTGAGTACGTTTCTGCTGTTGGAGGCGGGAGTCGCCGGAGAGGGGCTGTAACAGGCCAGCGGCGAGGGGAGCGTAGATGCGCTCAAAGAGCTTGAGGAACACGAGGCAGATGCAGTAGCCCTCGCGGGTTAGGCGATAGCGACGGGAACGCGGCACCTTCTGGACCAGTTGCTTGGCGCGCAGTTTGGAGAGGTCATAACGGAGGGATGCCAGACTGTAGGTTTCGACCGACATTCCCAGGGCCTCCGCTGTGAAGGCATGGATCTCGCGAGTGGAGAACTTGCCACCGGCAGCAATGTGCGCGAACCGCACCAGGGCGTGCATCAAGGCCAGTTGACGGGGATGATCGATCTTCAAGCCGGGAACCCTCTTGCCATTGGAAAGAACCGTCGGCTCGGCGAGTTTGCGGAGTTGGCCGCGGTCCACAAAGGTCGCCAGAATATCTTGTTGGACATCCAGGTAATTGTCGTTGATAGTCGCCATCTTCTTTTGAAGTTGCGGCAGATTCTCGACAGCTTTCTTAACGCCGTAGTCGGTAACATTGTTGGTGGCCAGTTCGGTTCGCTGAAGGAGGTGATCGCGCACATACTGTTTGATAAAGCCATTCCCGTAATGGGTACGGATGACGGGGTTGGGTAGATCGAGGTCTTCGATCACCGTCTTGATCTCGCCCCGATAGTTCTTGGTCACCCTGCGGCCGAAGATGGTGGTGATCTTATTGGGCTGGCCAATGGTGCGGTTAGCGTCCAGGAGGCGTTCTTCCAATCGATCCAGCGCGGCGCGGCGGTGGAAGATCAGATTGTCGCAGTACTCCACCTGGGCAAAGAACAGGCGATGCTGACAGCCCGCCTCTTTGCGTTCGGCCTCGGTGAAGAATGGCGTGAAATAGGCCAGCCACTTCTGCCCGCAAGTCAGCAGATCCTTGGCCGTCAGGGAATCGGCGAGTTGTTGCAATCGGCCGGAGTCACGGCACTGGAGAAAGGCATTGGAGCACTGCCGGAAGTCGATCTTTTCTTCTCGCATCCGATTGGCGAGCCAGTAGTGCTGGTTCAGGCAGACTCGCGCCGAGAAAGGAAAATACGGGCACACCCGAATGAACATGCGCCCCCAACGCGCATCGTTGAGATAGATACTGTATTGATTCACCCAGCGCTGTGTGATCTGGAGATGCCACCGGTCCTCCTTCTTGTTCCCGTTGGCAATCAGGATTCGCGCCGGCTCACGGGCTTTCAAGATCAGCACAATCTCGTTGGCCTTGGCTCGTTGAAAGTATGGGTCCAGGAACTTATCCCGACGGCCTTCCGGAGCATCCAGGATCGGCACGCCCCACTTTTGCGAACGAATGGTTATCCAATCTCGGAACTGATCTGCGATATCGGTCAGGAGGCCACGCGTCACACGCTTCCCCTCCCGATAAGCATTGAAGAATCCGATCACCCGCTCCGGTTGCTGAAAGGGCTGAATCAGACCGTTCAGCAGAAGTCGGTCGAAGCAACGATATTGCGATCGGATGTTATCCTTGTGGTGCTCGAAAAAGGCGTTCATGCAAACCTCCAGTGTGGTCAGATACCTGGAGCATACTGCATGAACGCCTTTGTCAATCGATGCCGCGGATCACGAGGGATATCAAGGGCGAAGCCCTTGGCTAGTTAGCGTTGCGCCGCCCGTGTTGATTTCGCTCCTCCAGCCTACGCTCCAACAGACGTTCGAGTTCTGGACCAACTGGGAAGGGACCGCAGATCTCACCTTGGTGAGCACCACGCTTCTACCTGGTCCGGCTACAACGCGGGCGCAGATCGCTGCGCCGGGACTAGAGAGCGAGGAGACCGACGACAGCGCGGAGACCGACGAGGATGTCGTCGGGTAACCCAATGGGAGAACAGGTTCAGCCGGCCGCAGACATGGATTCGCCCAGCAGCCGCATCTCCGTGCTGGAAATTGCGCGGCGACTCAGCATCGGTCGGCTGGCGGTCTACTCGATGTTGGAACAGGGGATCATTCCCGGCGTCCGCGTAGGCCGGCGGTGGATCATCACGCGAGACGCATACCTGACCTGGGAACGCACCTGCGGCCTCCCGGCGGGAACTGGACTTAGCCGCCAACCAGAGGTAGACGTGGTGAACTGATGCCCGTCTTCAAGCGCAAGTACCGATCCGGGAAAACAGTCTGGCGATACCTCTTCAGCGGGCCTGGTTCCACCCGGCAGGACCGCCGGTTGTTTGGAGAGGTGGGCTTCTCCAGCAAACAGGAGGCAATTGACGCCGAGGCGAAGCGCCGTACCGGGGAACTCCAAAAGTACGAGTTGGCAAAGGCCGGCGCTGGTACGGTTGCCGCGGCGCTTCCTACCACGCTCGCGATGCTGTTCCGAGAGTTCTTTCGCCAACACGCGGAAGAGAAACTCGCCCCCAAAACCATCGAACGCTACCGGGAACTGGCAGCCTATCTCGCGCCCGAACTGCTGGCCATGCCTTTGGGCGAGATTACGCCACTCCATCTCAGTCGCGAATGGAACCGGCTCTTAAAGAGCGGCGGGCATCACCGCAAGACCAAGCAGGCTCGGCCACTGAGCTCGAAGACCGTGAGGCATGTTGCCGGTCTGGTCTCCAGCGCGTTCGCACGAGCGGAGAGGTGGGGGCTGGTCACCACCAACCCCGTCACACGTAGCGAGCCTCCGATTCCCAAGAAACATAGGGGCGTTGCACTCACCCCGGCGCAGCAGGTTCTGGTCTTCGAGTCGGCAACCAGACCGTGGTGCACGGCAACGTTCCTGGAAGTCGCCGCGGCTACCGGTGCGCGCCGGGGCGAGGTCCTGGCGTTGCGCTGGTCGGATATTCAAGATGGCCGCGCAATCATCACCCGATCGCTTACCCAGACGCGGCAGGTGTTGGCATTCAAGGGCACGAAGACGGAGAGGCCACGAGACGTGAAAGTGCCGGAGTCCGCGCTCGCCGCTCTGGATGCGCACCGGAAGCGCCAGGATGAATTTCGCCAGCAGTTCGGGCCTGACTACCGAGCGGACCTGGATTTAATCTTCGCCAACCCGGACGGGACACCGCTCCGGCCGAACTCGATATCTTCGGTGGTTTCACTGCTGTTCCGCAGGCTTGGTCTTCCCAAGGGAGCGAGCCTGCACTCCCTGCATCACAGCCACGGGTCGCACCTGGTGGCCGATGGTGTGCCGTTGCCAGTGGTGTCAGAACGCCTGGGGCACTCCTCGGTAAGGACGACGGCGGACGTCTACGCGCACGCTCTCCGCGGCCAGGACGATGAGGCGGCCCGACGTTGGGACGAGTTTCAGCGCCGGGGAACCGGGGATCGCCCTCCAGCAACAAAACTCCAAACAAGTAAACTCCAATAACGATCAGGGTCATCGGCGTGCCCCCCAAGCCGAGCAGTACACTGCCAGAGTGCCACGGGAAGAACCAGAAGCCGCAAAGACCTTCGACGACGAAATACGGTTTTAGCTATTGGTTTCCCACTCCACGCGCAGGTGAGCGTTTAAGACTTCTTTTGGGTTTCGAGCCGCGCCACTTCGGGTTCGCACCGGATCTCTTTTTGTGAGCCCGCGCGCGTTCGTTCAGCGCGCCCGATATCGTCTGTTTCAGTAGTCCCTTCGCGATTTCTGGGGTTGCCTGCTTGATCAGATCCGCAGCGAAATTGTTAAACGGTGTGGGTGGCCCGATCGCACCACGCGGCACAAGAACCAGTGGAATCGGAATCAGTCTCGCACGTCGATCCATATACATCCCCTGGGCAGAAATGGGGTTCGACAGGGCGGAGACTTTCTTCTGGCGCGTTGCGCGTGCTGCCCCGTGCTGCCCCGCTGCCCGTAACTCTATGAAGAATTGGTAGCGCTAACGGGAATCGAACCCGCTGGGCGCCGGTTCAGTTCGGTTCAGTTGGGTCTAAGTAGTTGTGTTTTCGGTCTAGTTCAGTTCGCTACCAGGGCGTTTAGGGCCGTACGGGTGGCTGACGTGCTGCCCCGGTGCTGCCCCGCGGCCAGGAATACCTATTTAGCTCGTACAGCATCGCCGTCCATCGGGAAGGTTGAAGACCATTGCGGCCGCGGGATCTGAAAACGGAGAGCAGGGCTGAGGGGTTGTAGCGCGTGGTCAGCGAATCCGGCGGGCGCTCGCAACGTTTCTCCGTCCCGAGCCAGCGAGTCTCGGTTTTCAAGAGCTGATATGTAGTGCAACACAATGCGTGTCTGCTCGTGATTCTTCCCGTGCCGCTCCAGACACCTGTCGTAGAGTTGGTAGGCGAACTGAAGTTTAAGGGCTGCAATCTGGTTGTCAGGCATCATTTGTGGCATAGTGCGGGAACTCCGAGCAGCGTTTCATCTCACTGCAACTATCCGACCTTCCAAGTAGCCTTGTATCGAAGCCATGCCGGATCATCGGGGAACCCGCAGGCAGCACAAGATGGGCCTAGACATTTGTCGTCGAGCGACAATGATCCTTTCTCATAGTCTCATCCTCGCCCTTGTTTCGGCTAGACGGAATAGCAAAAAAGTTACTTCTGAGAGTACTGGTCTCCCGCCTTGCTCCATCTGTAAGGTAGGGGCGCTGGGGAAATGCTAAATGGGGCGCGCCCAGCGCATCTCCTGAGGCGGTGAACTGCCTTTATCCCGTGTAGTCTGTTGATCGGCAGGCAAGAAAGCGCTTTCCGGATGCTTTGCAACGGTAAGGGATGGATGAAGCGCGGGAGTGTCCTTTCCCTTATTCGATGCCGAGACGGACAAAATCCATGCCGAAGAGCATCGTGGGCACTTGGAACCTTCGCCACGGAAGAGACCAAGCAGAACTGCGCCCGACCAAAGGGCCAGCACGATCATCGTTAGGACCACCACGACGATGAAGCGGATTCCTATCGGTCTTGTTGGACGTTTAGCCTAGGATACACATTGACGTGGATCGGTATGGGAGTATAGTGAAAGCGCCATGCTTGTGTGGCTCGGCTTGGCTGGAATTGCGCTGTTCTTATTGGGTAATAAAGGTCTTAGTGCACTTCGAAAGTGTTGCTTACAACCGTCTCCCCGGTCATACCTCCCAGTCGCCGAAGCGGGAGCCTAGCTCATGGCGTGTGGTGCCTCGACGCCCGGCAATTGATGACACGTAGCCTAATTCATTGGCGCCTTTTAGCCGATACCGCGTTTGGATATGCGTGACAGGCGTTTCGAATTCAGAGTAGGTTGTGAGGACCCTGTGACTTTTTGCTGGGAGGATCAACTCGGCCAAAAGCACCAGGGCGCGCGCTTGGCGAATATCTCCCCGTCTGGAGCTTCTGTGGAAGTCCAGCACGCCGTGCGGATCGGAACCACGCTCTCTCTCGGTTATCAGAACCAAGAACTTTCCGGCAAGGTGAGGTACTGCATGCTCCAGGGGTCCGGCTACCGTCTGGGGAGTACGTTTCAGGCCGGGAACCGCTGGTCACCGCGCCGGTCGTAGATCCGGCGAACTCCTTCCGGCTGGCGGGCCATCTTCGGTCTCGCGGTGCTCCAACAGGACCGGCTCGACGTGAGGGTGCCGGGAAAGATCTGGACCAGCTCGGCGCCGCTGTAGCCGGCGGAAGCCGACAATACCGACGGGCGTCGCCATATTTCTACTGTAAACGGAAATCTACTGGAAACTGGCGCAGGCCGATGCGCGGTCCGGGTCGAGCGGAGGATGCGCTCCATGTGAACCATCTCGAACACCTTGGAGACGGACGCCTGCGCGCCCGCCAACCGCATCCGACCTCCCAGTTGCTCCATTTGCCCGCCGCAGCTTATCAGCATCCCGATGCCCGAGCTGTCGATCGAACTCAGCCCGGCGAGATCGATCACCAGCTTGCGTGCGCCGCCGTCGATAAGGCCTCGGATCGCGCTTTCGGCGGATTGCAGCAGGTTGCCCAGGTTCAGGCGGCCGGAGATCTCGAAGACCGTGATATCCGGCTCCACGCGGTGAGTTTTGGTTTCGGTGATCAAGATGAAGTGATTGTATCAGGACGCCGCTGGGTGGAAAGGATCACCCACAACGCCCCCGCGGCAATCGCGGTGACGATCGCGAGTTCCACCAGTGCTCGGCTGGCATACCAGGATGACAGCGTCAGAGGGATTTCCACCACCAAGTCGAAGGTTGCCACCATCACCCACGCGGCCAGCAGGCCGAAGCGGCGCAGCGTCCAGACCAGGGTGTAATACTCCAGCGCGAGGGTCGCGACACGAACAATATTTTCAGGTAAGCTGGCGGAAGCATTCAGCGCGGTTGCGGCGAACAGAACCGATCCGGCGATATCGGCGACCATCATGCGCCGGATCAGCAGCCGCAGCAACACCACGATAAATAGAAACCCGATTACGAGCAAAGTGGCCTGCACCAGGCCCCAGGGCATTTCGCCGGTAAAGAAGGCCACGCTGTTGAGCGGCAGGAGCGAGTTTGAATAAAGTGACCACGGGCCCCACAGGCGGCTGCCGGCCAGATCGAGCGAAAAGACAAAGACATACAGCAACCCAGCCGTGGCGATCCCGGCGAGGACGTGCGAAGCCACCAAAGGATCCCGCAGACGCCCCGATTGCAGGCGACTCCAGGAGATCAGCGAATCCGGCCAATGACGCCGCACATACGGTTCAATGGCGATGTACAGCGACCAGAATAGCCCTGCTATGAACGCAGCACCGCTTAGTGCCATAACAGCGAGTTGAAGCTCCCAATAACTGCCGACGTGCTGGGCCTCCAAGGCCCACATGCACATTACGAGGAGAAAGGCGAACGCGGCGATTTTTCCGGCGCCCCGCCGGTCGCCTCGCCCCAGCCTCAGATTGTTCCATGCCGTCACCCCCGCTCCCGCCAGCAGCACGATGGAGATGACGAAAAGGACCACCTGTCCGGCGGGGACGGTGGCGGCTTGTGGCCGCGACCAATCGCCCGTGATGCTGAAGAACACGGGACGCCCTTGCCAACCCGCGGCTTCAATTCGCACCTTCTCGGTTCGGCCTTCGGCGAAGGATCCGGTCCAGGCCGCGCGCGCATCGAAAGCCATGGGCGGAGTTTGCTCCGGCGGTGCGGGCGTGAAGCGGGATTGATCGAGTCCGGAAGCGTTGAACAGAGCGGTCCAATCGGGGGCACTCGTGGCCGCGTTGGCGCTGCTGGCCGCCGGAGGGCGCGCTTCTAAGCCAAACAACCGGCCTTCGCCGTCCAGGATCAAGCGAATCATCCCAGGTTCGGCGTCCGCGGGCGAGTCATATGTGACTGCCCCGCCGGTCTCAAAAAACGACGCATCCACGAAAATGGGTTCTTGGTGCTGCCGGTACCAGAAGCCCACTACTGCGGGACGATGGCTGGCCAGCAGAGCGTCGCGATTGGATACGTGACGCTGCTGGAGGTAGTCCAAATAATCCCGCGCAGGGTAATTGAATCCGTAGGCGGTGGTTTTAGGCTTTTCGGGATAACCCAGTTGACGCAGAATCTCCTGTGCGCGGAATGCCTCGGCGTCCGGGGGGAGTTCCAGAGTCGTGCGGCTCAACACCGTCAGCTTGCCGTAAACCAGCGAGAATCCAATCAGTCCGAGCACGGCCGCGATGAACAGGAGCACTGCGGTGCGCGGGCTGAAACCTTCTTTCTCACCCGACGCCGCGACCATTTCGGGCGACGGCGTTTCGCCCGCGGCCAGCGCGGCCGCGATGGGGTCGCCGCCGGGCAGCGCCATCGCCACGTTCAGCGCGGATGACGGCCGCCGCTTGGGGTCTTCTTCGAGGCAGCGCAGGATCACGCGCTCGACCGCCGGGTCCAGGTCTTTTACGATTTCAGTCGGGCTCGACTGGGTCTCGCTGCGGCGCTTGCCGGTGAACATCTCATGCAGCGTCAGACCCAGCGAGTACAGATCGCTGCGCGTGGTGACTTCCTTGCCCGCCTTCTGCTCCGGCGACATGTACGCGGGCGTGCCGCTGCGGATGTCTCCCAGCGCGACTTCCTGAGCCAGTGCAGCCAAACCGAAATCCGTGATGCGCACCTGTCCCCGTCCGTCGATCATGACGTTGGCTGGCTTCAGATCGCGATGCAGCACTCCGCGTTCGTGCGCGGCGGCGAGCCCGGCGCAGATCTTGCGCGCGAACTCGATTGCCTTGTCTTGCGGCAGCCGCCCGATGCGGCGGATCAGCGAGGCCAGATCCTCGCCGTCCAGGTACTCCATCGACAGGAAATGGAAGCCTTCTATGAAGCCAATGTCGTAGACCCGGCAGACGTTGGGATGCGAAACTTGCCGGGCGATGCGAACTTCATTGCGGAATCGAGCCAAAGCGGGTTCGCTCATATTGGCTCGGCCGAGGAACTTCAGCGCGACGGCTTGATTGAGGATCAGGTCGTAAGCGCGGTAGACCTCGCCCATGCCGCCTTGGCCGATCAGGCCGAGCACTCGATAGCGTCCGGCCAACACGGTGCCGGCGGGAAACCGCCCTTCTTCGACCGAGCTGACCGAAGAGGACTCGTGGAAGATGGTCCTGGTCTCGGCCTCTCTTGCATCTTGGAGCGGCGTCGCGCAGGCGGGACAGACGCGCCAGCCCTCGCGCACCTCGGCCGCGCACTTGGGGCAGCGGCGCGTCGGGGACGGCGACATAAAGAATCCCCCGATTGTATCAGGCTATTATTCGAAGAACTCGGCGACGGGAACCTAAGAATCCCGGCAGCAGCTCGGGGGCTTCCATCAAATCGCCATCGCGCAGGATGAGGTCCGAGCCGGAGGCATCGAGTGAATGAATCTCGCGTGCGTCCGGATAGACGATCCAAACCGTGTTGCAACCGGCCGCGAAGTACTGCTTCACCTTGCGCATCAATTGGGGCACGGAATCGGAGGGCGGTCTTGAAGGCCTGATCAACTCCTTAATCACCGTTCAACACATCCTGGAAATGTTTCGCCGTTCTTTACCCGCCGGTGCTCCGCGCCGTCACCTCGACCGCCTCTCCAATCGGCTCACCAAGATCGTCGCGGAAGCGCACACCCTCCCTTGACCCTGAAAATGGGCAGAGATTGGCCGGTAAACGCCGTCAACCAGGAGTTGCAGGCGCTTTACGACGATAACACTTCACATCAGGCTGCAGAGATCGGCATCATCCACTGCAATGGCAGCGAACCGGAGTCGAGACTTCCTTTAGAATAAATGAGACCTTTGATACGGAGCGCTTGGGCTGCAGTGGCAGGAATGGCGTCGATCGGCGTATGCCTGCATTCGTAATCGGATGGCGAGCTCTAATTCAGAACGGGAAAGCGCCGCGGCCGACCGGGACTTGTACTCAGGTCTGATCCGGCTGCATGTACTCCATCACGCCGTTGAAGGTCCGATCTTCGGTCTGGGGATGATAGAAGAACTGGCGCGTCACGGCTACCGTATAAGTCCGGGGAGTCTGTATCCCCTGCTTCAGGCACTCGAGAAGAAGGGGTATCTTCGTTCGACCGAGCAGCGAAACGGCAAGTCGCTCCGGCGAGTGTACCGAGCGACTTCGCTCGGCCGGAAGGCGCTGGCGGCGTCGAAGAGCAAAGTGCGGGAGCTTTTTCATGAACTCATCGAAGGTGATTAGCTCACGCGCGTGATGCGTGATGCCGAAGGTTATCTAGCGACGGCCAGGGGTTCCGCTTGGTTTCCTCTCCCCACAGGTTCAGAAGAAACGAGACCTGTGTCAACGATATGAACCGTTAACAGGCCGCTTGGCCGCGCTTTCTCAGCGCCACTCCGGCCATTGTCCGGATAGCCGACAATGCAGAGCGTAGCCACTACTTCTTCAACGCTGCGGTCCAGTTCAGCACGGCCGTGAACTGTTCCTGGGCGGTTGAACGGGCTACCGGAACAGCCAGAAGGAATCGTTTGCCGTCCGCTGCGGCATCCGCAAGCGCGCCCGGAGCGGCTGTACGCACGAAACCAGACGGCGCCTGGAAAAGCACTTTAGGTTCGCCGGCGTGGAAGGCCGGAGTCGCCGAGACCTCGACCGCCATAATCTTTCCGTCGTTGGTCAGGTAGTAGATTTCCTTGCCATCCGACCTCCACCGCGGCATGCCCGCAGCCCCGCCTTTGGAGACCAGGAATTCACCGGCGGGAGCGGAAGCACCCGCGCTCGCATCGGGGCTGAACGGCTGCGCGTAAATCTCATTTCGGCCAGACCGGTTCGAAGTGTACGCGATCCAGCGTCCGTCGGGCGAGAAGCGTCCTCCTATTTCGCCGAACTCGGTGTTCACGAAGGGAACAGCCTTCCGATCGCCCTTCGCGTCTCCCTTCACCGGCAAAACCCACACGTCGAAAGCGTTCTTCGGATCGTTCACCCCAAACGTCAAAAAACGTCCGTCGGCGGACCAATGGGTAGGACCCAGCAGTACGTCTGCTTTCCACAACAGTTCCTCGGTGCCCGCGCCGCTGGAGGCTTTCTGGTAGATGCCCAAGACACCCCCGAGATTTGCGGTAAACGCGATATGGGTTCCGTCCGGAGACCAGACGCCGGCAGTCGTCCCCAGGGCGCCCCCGGTGGTCAGTCTTGTGCTGGTGCCGCGCGACAGATCCACCACCCAGAGGTCGCTCGCCCGAACCACCGTCGCTCGCGTCGCATCCGGCGAGAGCAACAAGTTGGCGTACGGTTCGGGGTCTCCCACGGTCCCCAGTATCTTCCCATCCCGGCCATACCAGGTGAGTTGCGCAATCTCATCCCCACCACCGGAGCCGCCGCGGTAGACCAATACGCCGTTTGCCGATGCCGAAAAAGAACCGTACGAAGCAAATGTGCCACCCCCTAATGCCGTCGCACCGACCCGCTCCGCAATCGGTACGGGTTCGCCGGTCAATTCCAGGCGTCCGCTATCGAGCGTTTGGGCGACTACGCTGCCGTCGCGCAGAAACAGCAACTGATCTCCGCCGGAGCGGGAGGAAGGCGCGAAGACGGGGTTTGTCGCGGTGGACAACAACCGTTTGGGGTGCTGTTCCTGGGGCTTCGCGTCCAGGGAGGCGAGGTATACAGCCCTGCTTTCCGCATTGCCGGAAGCGGCTAGATAGATGAAATGTCGCCCGTCGGGAAGGAAGGAGGGGAAGAGATGCGAGGTTTCCTTGCGCGAAGAATCCAGAGCCGTCACCGGTGCCGGATTCCCGCCCCCCGAGGGCACTCGCCACAAGGCCTGAGTCTGGGTGCTGAAGATGATCTCTCCCTGCTGGTTCCACGAGCCGCCCCGAAAGGCCCCAGGCGGCAGATCGCAGATAGTTTGCGGCGGTCCGCCGGAAACATCCATCTTCTTGAGCTTCCCCTGGCTGGTAAATGCGATGAAACGGCTGTCGGGAGACCAAAAGGTAAAAAAGGCTCCATCGGTATCGGGCAGAGGGTGGGATTCGAGCGAATCCAGGGTCCGGATCGACAGCTGCCGGGGGGTCGCGCTTGTCTCCTGTGCGGCGAATACCAGGCGGCGTCCATCCGGGGATACGCTGAACGGGATTACGGTGTTGCCTTCGGGCGCGGGGATCTGGAAGCGCGTTTGCACGTCCGGCGTCACGGAAAGTTTTCCGCGAATGTAGAGAAAGCCGAGCCCCGCTGAGACGACAAGGAGGATTGCCGCAACGCTGGGCCACAGCCACTTGCTGCGAGGGCCTCCAGCGTGGGTGATCGGCAGGCCGGAGGCCTGGCCCACATCGTCTACCAGTTCCATCACATCGCCGATGTGCTTCAGTCTCTGCTGCGGATCTTTTTCCAAGCACCGTTGCAACAGACGCCGCACCTGCGGGGGAACCTGATCCCACTCCGGTTCCTCTTTCAAAACCGCGGCCAGAACCTCGGTGGTGGTTTCGCCCCGGAAGAGCCGCTTGCCCGTGAGCATCTCCCACAGCACCGCTCCAAAGGCCCAAATATCGGCTCGCTTGTCGACCGGTTTGCCCTTGGCCTGCTCCGGAGCCATATACGCCGCAGTTCCCAGAACCACGCCTGCCTGCGTTTCATTCATAGTGAGGGTGGGCGATTGGTCCGATGGCGCGGTGGGCGTTCCGCCCATTTTCGCTAATCCGAAGTCGAGCACCTTCACCTTGCCATCGGGCTTGATGCGGATATTGCCGGGCTTCAGATCGCGATGCGTGATCCCCTTCTCGTGGGCGGCATCCAAAGCATCCGCGATCTGGCGGGCGTAATCGAGCGCCGTGGCGAGCGGCAGAGGACCCTTCAAGTTCTCGCCCTCCACCAACTCCATAACCAGATAATTGGGCCCGACATCGTAGAGCGAGCAGATGTTGGGATGGTTCAGAGAAGCGATGGCTCGGGCTTCACGCTCGAAGCGCTCGCTGAAACGCTCGGCGGAAACTTTGATAGCGACTTCCCGGTGCAGCCGCGTATCGGTGGCGCGATAGACTTCGCCCATGCCGCCCTTGCCGATGGGCGCGAGGATCTCATAGGGTCCCAAACGAGTCCCGGCCGAGAGAGGCATGGCGTTTAAACGATTCTATCTCAACCGCCGGCTAAAGTCCTGGGAAACACGCTATCCGGACATTGGGAATCCGACCCATCCTCCGCGCCAGACGCGCCGGGGACAGCTCGCGATATGAACCCTTAACGGGCCCTTACATTTTGTCAAGCAGCTCAACGTCCCGCGGGCGGGACTTCCGGACCGCCAACGGAAACCCGATTACTTCCGTGCCGTTTCTCAGGCACAACGGGAGTTTCACGCTACGAGAGAATGGTCAAAACTCTGCGTCTTTGCGGCGACGCTCAACCATCAAGATATTTACATAAGTCACAGCTTGGAAGACCGGAGCTGCTGCTGGGATGTCCCGTTCAACATGACCGCATTCTTCGATTACAGACTGATAGAATCGGGGGAGTCTTATGTCGCCGTCCCCGACGCGCCGCTGCCCCAAGTGCGCGGCCGAGGTGCGCGAGGGCTGGCGCGTCTGTCCCGCCTGCGCGACGCCGCTCCAAGATGCAAGAGAGGCCGAGACCAGGACCATCTTCCACGAGTCCTCTTCGGTCAGCTCGGTCGAAGAAGGGCGGTTTCCCGCCGGCACCGTGTTGGCCGGACGCTATCGAGTGCTCGGCCTGATCGGCCAAGGCGGCATGGGCGAGGTCTACCGCGCTTACGACCTGATCCTCAATCAAGCCGTCGCGCTGAAGTTCCTCGGCCGAGCCAATATGAGCGAACCCGCTTTGGCTCGATTCCGCAATGAAGTTCGCATCGCCCGGCAAGTTTCGCATCCCAACGTCTGCCGGGTCTACGACATTGGCTTCATAGAAGGCTTCCATTTCCTGTCGATGGAGTACCTGGACGGCGAGGATCTGGCCTCGCTGATCCGCCGCATCGGGCGGCTGCCGCAAGACAAGGCAATCGAGTTCGCGCGCAAGATCTGCGCCGGGCTCGCCGCCGCGCACGAACGCGGAGTGCTGCATCGCGACCTGAAACCCGCTAACATTATGATCGACGGCCGGGGGCAGGTGCGCATAACCGACTTCGGCTTGGCTGCGCTGGCTCAGGAAGTCGCGTTGGGAGACATCCGCAGCGGCACGCCCGCGTACATGTCGCCGGAGCAGAAGGCGGGCAAGGAAGTCACCACGCGCAGCGATCTGTACTCGCTGGGTCTGACGCTGCATGAGATGTTCACCGGCAAGCGCCGCAGCGAGACCCAGTCGAGCCCGACTGAAATCGTAAAGGATCTGGACCCTGCGGTCGAGCGTGTGATTTTGCGCTGTCTCGAAGAAGATCCCAAGCGGCGGCCGTCGTCCGCGCTGAACGTGGCGATGGCGCTGCCCGGCGGCGACCCCATCGCGGCCGCGCTGGCCGCGGGCGAAACGCCGTCGCCCGAAATGGTCGCGGCTTCAGGCGAGAAGGAAGGCTTCAACCCGCGCACCGCCGTGCTGTGCTTTGTGGGACTGGTCTTGCTCGCGGCCCCCTATTTTCTCCAGGCAATCGTCCCGTCAATCGGCCTGATCAGGCCCGGCCGCGCCCAGATCGACATCCCGCCCGAGGCTCTGGCCTACCGCGCACAGGACATTCTGAAGGAGTTGGGCTACACGGAGCAACCGCAGAGCACGGCGTATGGGTTTGATTGCTGCGACGCAGCCAACTTGCGCTTCGTGAATCAACAAGGATTGCGCCGCGATGCGCTATTGGCCAGCCATCAGCCTCCGGTGATTCGCTTTTGGTACCGCCAGCATCAGGGTCTGTTTTGGGCGGACCCTACAACGGGCGAGATCACCTATGACCTGCCGGCCAACGTCGAGCCTGAGATGATTCGGCTGGCGCTGGATTCCAAAGGTAGGCTGATCGCGTTTGAGGCGCGGCCCAAAGCAACAAGGAAGGGAGCGGAAGTCGGTCGCGCATTCGACTGGGGCGCGCTGTTTGTGGCATCCGGACTCAATCCCGCGCGGTTCACCTCCGCGCTGCCGGAGCGCACTCCGCCGGTGGCCTTCGATACGGGCGCCGCGTGGACCGGCACATACGCGGAAGATCGGCCTGAGCGGATTCATGTGGAAGCTGCCGCGTGGGAGGGCAGGCCCGTCTATTTCGACGTCGTGGGGGATTGGCATCAGCAGAGCGAATCGACGGCGCGCCCTCGACCGGTGCAGGCGGTTTCTGCCTTTCTCTTTGTATGTGTGCTGGTGGGCGCAGGGCTGATAGCTTGGCGAAACCTTCGGCTCGGACGCGGCGACCGGAAGGGAGCGGGAAGAATCGCCGCGTTTGTATTCGTGATTGGGACATGTTCTCGGGTCCTCACCATGGCGCACGTGGCCAGCTTCTGGGAGCTCGGGCTTTTACTTACCGGAATGAGTTTGGCCGGATTCATCGCGGCAGTCGTATGGCTGTTCTACCTGGCGATTGAGCCGTACGCACGGCGTCACTGGCCGGATTCACTCATTTCCTGGAATCGCCTGCTGGCGGGCCGGTTTCGCGATCTGTTGGTTGCATCCCATGTCTTGGCTGGATTCTTTGGTTTCTTTGCCGGGGGTCTTGCGATCTATTTGGTTTATGCTGGTGTATCCGCGCCACCAGTGGCGCCTACGGGACTTGCGGCGCTGAACAGCACGACCAGTTTTGTCGCGGGCGTCTTAGGTGCCATTGGATATGTGCCGGTCGTTGGAATGGTGTTTCTTGTGCTCGCAATGCTGTTACGGCTGTTGTTGCGTCGGGTGTGGATCGCGGACTTCTTCACCGCGGCCTTGGTCTCGCTTACCAGCGGAATTGCATTAGACTTCAGCAATCCGTACCGACTCGCCGCCACCATGGCGGTGTATCTCCTCTTCAACTACATCTTCCTGTGGCTGCTTCGCCGCTTCGGGCTCTTGGCGGTGATGGCGATGTGGCTGATGAATAACTTGTTGATGGCCACCCCACGCACATCGTTCACATCGTGGTACGCGGGCCGTATGTTGGTGGGGATTGGAATTGAGGTGGCGATCGCCGCCTGGGCGCTCTGGGTGATCCTTTCTGCGAAGCGCGGCACGGAATCGGCTCCGGTATAGAACCTCGAGGATGCACTCAGCGTCGAGTAGGTTCCGACCGAGTGCGGGCCGCAATAATTCGCGGTGTTGCCGAACTGGCAGGCCGGGCGGGTACAGGAAGTTGGTCGTTAATGGCGGACATCAGGCTCCGAACGGCGGAGTTCATGTCGACATTTACGTCACTCCTCCGGATGGATTCCGGCTTGAACTGTTTTCAAACGCCGTGAGCGGAACACCATACAAATCCGCCTAGCCTCAATACTTCATTCGGGCCGCGAGGCGACGGTGAGGTTAGGACGTTCGAAATGTCCGGTTTCACCCATGTCGTGTAGCCAACGGGGTCCGCGTCTCCGATGGACTGTACGCCAGATCAGGCGCATCACATTAATAACTTATCGCCGTCTTTCACGGTCGTCGGAAATGGCCAAACAAGTTGTAGGCCCAAGGGCCTCAATTCCCAATCGTCAAATACATCGTCTGCGGTAGCGCCACCCCGCTCTGAGTCACGTTGATCTGCACATCCCCTGCCAGCAAACCGGAAGGCACCGTGATGTAGAACTCGTATAGCCCGACGAAATTCCCCGCCAGGCCCGAATAAGACGTGCTCGCCGGCGTCGATCCAAACGAAAACGTCACCGCATTGCTGAGCGAGTTCTGCTCCTGCACGATCATCCCCGGCAGCGTCGCCGGAGTCACATCCCCGAACCCGACTCCATACGCCACGATCACGTCGCCTGACTGCGCCGGCCGGCTGTTGATCCCCAGTCCCGCGCCCGTGGTTGTGTTCAGCACATAGGCTCCGTCCGAGGCGAACGTCGCTACCATATACTGCTTGCCGCTGATGTTGAACACCGAAGGCGCCAGCAGCCCCGGAGCCAGCGCGTGCTTGGCGAACAGAAATTGCGTGCTCGGCGCCTTGCAGTTGGTCAGCGCGATCGCCACATTCCCCGTTGTCGAATCTTCTGGCGCCTGTACGTTCAACTGCGTTGGCGAAATATAGTCGACGTACGCCGGTTTTCCATCGATGCTCACGCTGATCCCATCCAACGACGTCGGAGCATTCACCGCGCTGAAATCGGTGCCCGCCCAGTTTCCGCCGTTGGTGTAAATTCTCGGATCGTTCGGGTCGGCCAGATTGGTGCCCTTGATCTCCAGCCACGATCCCGATGCGAAATATGAATACCCTCCGTAGGCGCTCGCCGAATTCACAGACGTGATCAGCGGCGCGGCCGTGTTGGTGCAAGAATACGCCTGCCCGCCGAAGGCCGATTCGAGGTCGGTATACGTGAGTTCCATCACGTTTTCATGGCCCACCGTGGTCGGGTGCAGCTGGTCCCAGAATACGTACGTGTTCGGATTTACGCTCGCCTGCCCCTGCGCCGGCGAAGTAATGTTCGTGTACCCGAATAGCGCCGGGTTCACGGCGATCGAAAGAAATAACGAATAGACGTCCACCCCCACGATCGTGATCCCCGGATGCGCGGCCTTCAATTGGCTGATAGCACTGCTCCAAGCAGTGTTGTACGCCACCGCCGCTGCATTGAAGATCGGACTGTTGCTGGTGTTGTAGGCTTCTGGAATCAACCCCAGCGGCGCCAGATCCAGCCACAGGAAATACTTCGCGCCCGCCGCAATCAGCGTGTTGATGTTCCCTTGAATGTTCGCAACCGCGGTCGTCGCTTCCGTGCTCGCCGTCGACGGGTTGTTCAGAATATCGTTGCTCCCGCCCCAGAAAACATACAGTGCGCTCGACGGTGGACTCGGGTGCTGGTTCATGAACAGAGTCAGTTGATCCGTCAGTGCCGGAATCTGCGTCAGCGATGTCGGCGTCCAGTTCGGGTTGTGTCCCGTCACTGCCCCACCCACCGCATAGTTCAGCCCGCCCATTCCCTTGATGAACGGAACCGGAGCAGGCAGATTCATTTTCTTGGCGAGCTGCTCGATCCACAGCCCCAGCGGCGAGGTGGTCGAGGGAACCGAGTTCACGCCATCCGTGAATTCGCCCGTCGCGTACTGCGGCGGTCCCGGCGTCGGATCGCCCAGCGCGCTGGTTCCGGCGTACAAGTTGCCGTTGTCGGAAAGGCTGTCGCCGAAGATCACAAATTCGGTGAAGGGAATCTGCCCGAACACCGGTACCGAGAGAACCAGGAGAAGTGGGAAGTGAAGTGGGAAGCGAGCCGGTTGACGCAGCATTTCGCCATTGTATCGCGCGCCTCACCTCATCTCCACGGTGGGGTTCGAACTGGAGCCGGTCCGCCAGTACATCCGCGAGCAGGAAGCCGCGGACCTAATTCCGCTCCAAAGAGGGTTGATGACCCTACCCGTCGAACGCGGCGGCCAGCGACGATAATGTGGCTTGTCAGGCGCTATTTTCAAGGTTCCTGGCAACCACCCGGCCCGTTCAGGGAGCAAAATACCCGACGATGTCGATGATCAGGTCGGTCGGGTTTCCGGCGAGCACGGTGATCGCCGCGCCGGTTCCCGCAGGCACGATGGCGGCGTTCGCAATCACGAACCCGTCCGGCGAATTGAGCGTGGATACGCCCGGATAAGCTTGTCCCGCGGGCCAGGCCGACAGGAAGCTTACTGGCCCTGGCGGAACCACGGTCATGTTCAGCGCGTACGCCTGCACGCTCGCCGGGATGCCGCATTGGCTGGATTGAATCGGGAAATTACGGCCCGCGAATGCCGCCAGGCTCGGCGGCCCGAACGCGCCCGTGAAGCCTTGGCTGCTTCGCGTATCGGCCACGCGGCACGGCGTCACCGTGTAAAACTGCAATCCTCCCGCGGCCGGCGCGGCGAACTTCCCGTTAATGTCGATAATCAAGTCGGTCGGGTTGCCGGCCACCACGTTGACGTCCCCACCAGTTCCGGCGGGAACAATCGCCGCGTTCGCCAGCGTTGTGCCGTCGGGCGAGTTAAGCGTCGATACTCCCGGATACGGTTGTCCCACGGGCCAGATCGAAAGGAAGCCCAGTGGTGCTGGGGGAACTGCCGTCATGTTCAAGGAATAAGCTTGCTCGGAGCCAGACAGGCACGGGCTGGTTGCCAGCGGGAAATCCCGCGTGACAAACCCGGCCAGACTGGGCGGTCCGAAGGCCCCCGTGAAGCCCTGGGTGGTGCGCGTGTCGGCGATGCGGCAGGGGGTGAGCGGGAAAACTCGAGCCCGGAGGCGGCTGGTGGAGCGAAATACCCGTTGATGTCGATGATCAAATCGGTCGGATTTCCGGCGACTACGGTGATACTGCCGCTGGCGCCGGCAGGAACGATGGCCGCATTGGCGATCACGCTGCCGTCGCTCGAATTCAGCGTCGAGACTCCCGGATACGCGTCCCCGGTCGGCCAAGCCGACAGAAAACCCAACGGCCCGTCCGGAACCACGGTGAAGTTCAACGAATACGCTTGTGCTGTCGACGGAATGGAGCACGCCGAGGAAAGAATCGGGAAATTGCGGTCCGAAGAAGCTGCCAGCGCGGGCGGTCCGAACGCGCCCGTGAAGCCCTGGCTGGTTCGCGTGTCGGCGATGCGGCAGGGCGGAAGCGGGAAGAACTGCAATGGGGTACTCGTCACGGGGGCAACAAACACCCATGCCGCTCCGACGAAGGCGAAGCAACAGCCATAGTTGTCCAAAGGGCCGCCCAGGACGGCCGTGTTGCCGTCGCCCGACAGCGCCACTGAATAGCCCTCGCTAGGATTTCCATTAGCGCCAGTTCCGACAAGCTTGCTGCCCAGTTGGGTCCACGCGTTTCCCGACCGTGTGTACACCCACGCCGCTCCTATTGCGCTGGCGTAAGCGGGGCCGCTGTAGCCCGGGGGGGGGCAGTTACTGCCGTTGTCGCAAGGCCCGCCCACCAGGGCCGTGTTGCCGTCAGCCGAGAGCGCCACCGAATTGCCTTGGTGCGCAGCCCCAGCCGCCCCGGTTCCGACGAGCTTGCTACCCTGCTGAGTCCACGCGCCCACGGAGAACGTGTATACCCACACCGCTCCGGCGTCGCCGCTGTCGGCAGGTCCACCCACTACCGCCGTGCTGCCGTCGCTCGATAGCGCCACATTAAAGCCCTGGTCTGCATTTCCTATCGCACCAGTGCCGACCAGCTTGCCCTGCTGGGTCCACACGCCTCCCGAGCGTGTGTATACCCACACCGCTCCGACGCCGCCGGCGTCATTGTATCCACCCACAATGGCCGTGTTGCCATCACCCGAGAGCGCCACCGAGAAGCCCTGCACCGCGTTTCCAGCAGCGCCTATACCAACCAGCTTGCTGCCCTGCTGGGTCCACACGCCTCCCGAGCGTGTGTACACCCACACCGCTCCGACGCCGCCCGCGTCATTGGACCCACCCACGATCGCAGTGTTGCCGTCGCCCGAGAGCGCCACCGAGACGCCCTGCCCCGCGTTTCCTGCAGCGCCTATACCAACCAGCTTGCTGCCCTGCTGGGTCCATACGCCTCCAGTGCGCGTGAACACCCACGCAGCTCCTGCCCCGTTATTGTCGTTAGCCCCGCCCACGATGGCCGTGTTGCCGTCGCCCGACAGCGCTACGGATTGGGCCTCATCTGCGTTCCCAACCGCGCCAGTACCGACGAGTTTGCTGCCCTGCTGGGTCCACACGCCTCCTGAGCGCGTGTACATCCACGCCGCTCCCAGACCGCCGGCGCCACTTGTATAGTCGTCATTGAATCCACCCACGATCGCCGTGTTGCCGTCAGCCGACACCCCCACGGCAAAACCCTGCAATGCCAACCCGCTAAAGCCCTCGAAGCCATACCCGGTCGCACCCGTTCCAACCAGTTTCCCGCCTTGCTGGATGAACTGCGCCTTAGCGGGTCCTAGCAGAGCGCAAACCAATATCAACGGAGCGCTACTTCGCGCAATTGAAGCTCCGCTGCAGAAGTTCCCTCCGAACACCTTGAACTCTGGCATGACGCGCCAGTATAGCATACGGGAGAGAAGTCCATCCGTTGGCACCTAAGTCCTGACGGCGCATCCGGAAGCTATCCTTTTTTTTGCGCGCGGATGACTCGGGTGAGGCTGGGCGCTGGGCGGCCCGGCTGATAATCGGGCCCTATGTCCGATAGGCTGCTGCGTCGGCGATGCGAACCGGACGAGCCCCCATCCGCAACCCCATAATCGAAGCGCTATCCTGGAAATCGTGCAATACACATCGGCTTCTATTGAACTCGTTCTCGCCATCGATCCTATAACTAATCCAGAACGTAAACCAGGTAAGCGGACCAGTCTGGACGAGGCGCCAGCATTTCGACCAGCCCGATGGCGCTGTAATGGCCGGATCGGATAGTAGCGCGAAGTGATCAAAGACGAATGAGCCCGGCGAGCACGCCGCCGAAGGAAAGCGAAGCCGCGAGCCAGATCAGAGTTCTCTCACGCACGTGTGATTCGATACCTTAAGGCGCAATCCGGCTCAGCCCACTCGCTTACTCCCGGAGCCTGTCGGATTTTACCTCTTCCACAATGAGATCAACTTCGGCTGTTGGCCGCGCTTCGTTCCGGCGCGTCTGGATTTACGCGACCCGCTGCTCTGGGGACCACGCGCCGCTTGATGCCGTCCATGGTTCAGAGGTAATGTCCAGACGGCCGTTAATGCCCATTATCTGGTCCTTCAGCTGATCGCGGAATTGAGCTATGATCACCATCATAGCCGGAAGCCGCGCGATTAGCTTCAATGGGGCCGCGATCAGCTGATCGCGGAATTAGATTGAACGCGAAACCTCGGTCGGGCGCTATAGCGCTTCAATGGGGCCGCGATCAGCTGATCGCGGAATTGGCACCGGGGATGCCGAGCGACTGAGTGCCGGGCGGCTTCAATGGGGCCGCGATCAGCTGATCGCGGAATTGCCGGTGGGCGCGGTTCTACTGGATCGCTCCCACGAAGCTTCAATGGGGCCGCGATCAGCTGATCGCGGAATTCGCAGTCAACCCGGCGCTGGGTAACGGTGTTGATGGTGCTTCAATGGGGCCGCGATCAGCTGATCGCGGAATTGAGTGAAGTACGCGCGCGCTGAGAACCCGCGCGCCATGCTTCAATGGGGCCGCGATCAGCTGATCGCGGAATTGGGCGCGAAGCCGCGCATGTTGGAGCTACTGATGGCAGCTTCAATGGGGCCGCGATCAGCTGATCGCGGAATTACCAGGACACGACGGTTACTCCGGGAAACTACTGCTACGCTTCAATGGGGCCGCGATCAGCTGATCGCGGAATTCCGAACTGGCGCTGCGCGGTAACGGGAGCCGGGTCGGCTTCAATGGGGCCGCGATCAGCTGATCGCGGAATTCCGCGAATTGAAGGCCCTCGACGCGCCGGAGCGCTTGCTTCAATGGGGCCGCGATCAGCTGATCGCGGAATTCTTATGAGCAAGCCTGTGCGCAAGCCGCTTACCTGGCTTCAATGGGGCCGCGATCAGCTGATCGCGGAATTGCTCATCTGGCTGCGCAACCGCTCGCGCGACCTGGTGCGGCTTCAATGGGGCCGCGATCAGCTGATCGCGGAATTCGAAGCTCCCTTGAGCGGATCGACGCCCTCCGTGCCGCTTCAATGGGGCCGCGATCAGCTGATCGCGGAATTGCTGTTCCGTGGAGCCTACAACGCCGCGACATACAAGTTGCTTCAATGGGGCCGCGATCAGCTGATCGCGGAATTCCAAGAGCCACCGCCGCCGCATTCTTCCTCATTCCCGCTTCAATGGGGCCGCGATCAGCTGATCGCGGAATTGCGATCAATAAATCTACCAGCAGGGGCCATTCGGATTGCTTCAATGGGGCCGCGATCAGCTGATCGCGGAATTGGGGCCTAGGCCTCTGACCGCGCGAAAAGAGGCTATAAAGCATTTCCGGCCCAGAATGTTTTGGCCTATACTGGGGTATGTCAAGACGCCCCATCGAGTTTCAGATGTCCCGGGACGATCAGAAAGCAGTCCGCGAGATTCTTCGGGCCGGGATTCAGCAGGTTCGAGTGGTGCTCCGGGCCATTGCCTTGGAGCAGTTGGCGGCAGGCCAAACCGCACCCGTGGTTGCTCGGATTGTTCATCTCTCTGCCCAGGCGGTTCGGCGGATAGCGCATCGCTACCAGAAGGCGGGCCTAGAGGGTGCTTTGTATGAGCGCCAGGGACGCGGCTCTCAGGAACTGCTCAATGCCTCCGAAAAGCAGCGCGTCATTGCGATGGTTTGTAGTCAGCCCCCCGAGGGACAGGCGCGGTGGACCGTACGGCTGATCGCCGAGCAAGCGGTGAAGCGGAAACTGGTTCCCCGAGTGGGGCGCGAGACCATCCGGGTTTTGTTGACGAGCCACGACCTGAAGCCGTGGCGGGAAAAAAATGTGGTGCATCGCCGACCTGGACGCCGAGTACGTCCGCAAGATGGAAGACGTCCTGGCAGTTTATGAGAAACCCTACCGTGCCGCCGAGCCGGTGGTTTGCCTGGACGAAAAACCTGTTTCTCTCCACGCGGATGTGCGAACGCCCCTCCCGGCGCGTCCGGGCCAAGTCGCCAAGCGCGATAACGAATACAAGCGTTGCGGAACCGCAAATGTCTTCTGTGCCGTGGAGCCCAAGGCGGGCAAGCATTTTACTTTCCCGACCCCGGATCGCTCAGCGCCCGAGTTGGCCCGCGTCCTGAATCGAATCATCGGCAGTTACCCGTTTGCTCGAACCATTCACCTGGTCATGGACAATCTCAACATCCACTGTCGCAAGACCCTTACAGACTATTTCGGCGAGGAAGAGGGTGCCTATCTCTGGAACCGTCTCTCGGTTCACTACACCCCCAAACACGGCAGTTGGCTGAACCAAGCCGAAATCGAAATCAGTCTCTTCGCCCGGCAGTGTCTCGGAAAACGCAGGATTCCCAGCCTGGTCCTGCTTCAACGGCAGGCGCACGCCTGGAACCGGAAGATCAATCGCGACAGGACCACGATCGACTGGCGATTCAGCCGCAAGAAAGCTCGCCTGAAGTTCGACTACGATAAGAACTCTTTCGCGCGGTCAGAGACCTAGTGTATGAGAATGTGGTGTCCTATTACCAGCTTCAATGGGGCCGCGATCAGCTGATCGCGGAATTGTAGAAATCAATGTTAGGGGTATCCAACAAGGGCTCGCTTCAATGGGGCCGCGATCAGCTGATCGCGGAATTGGTTGCCGAAGGCATGGCTAAGGCCACTGATGGAGTGCTTCAATGGGGCCGCGATCAGCTGATCGCGGAATTGGAAAGGTCGGTTTCGAAATCCCCCGGCATAGCGAGCTTCAATGGGGCCGCGATCAGCTGATCGCGGAATTCCCTGGAGAAGACGATCAGGGGTTGCAAGGATGTGACGCTTCAATGGGGCCGCGATCAGCTGATCGCGGAATTTCCTCTGTGATTGCGGTATGGAAGCGCGACTCGACTTGCTTCAATGGGGCCGCGATCAGCTGATCGCGGAATTAACCGGAGCGCGTTCAGTTGTCCGAATCTGTCGTAGCTTCAATGGGGCCGCGATCAGCTGATCGCGGAATTAAAAACTCATCGTGTTTGGTCAGGTCAGCGCTGCCGCTTCAATGGGGCCGCGATCAGCTGATCGCGGAATTGTCCCGTAGTTTTTCACGCCGCTGATGATGATTTGGACGCTTCAATGGGGCCGCGATCAGCTGATCGCGGAATTGCCGCTTCCGGCGCACTAGGATTTTCAGCGCTGATCCGCTTCAATGGGGCCGCGATCAGCTGATCGCGGAATTAGCTGCCGCCCCAACTATTCTATTGTCAATGATCTGCGATACGGCGAGCGAGAGGCTATGACTTGGCCCTCTATGTATCACCTTCCACCGGATCCTTTCCAGCATAACCATCGCGAGATCAGCTCTTTGGGAGCCGCGAGCGGGTCCCTACTTTCCGCCATCGACCCGCCGCTCGCGTCACCGGGTAACAAAGACCGCGTACTCATCCAGTTCCCCTTCCAGAACTTTCGCGAGCAATCTCGTTTGCACTTCCAGCAGCCGCCGATAGGAAACCTGATAGCCGAAGATGGGATGCGTCACCAGTGTGTCCATCCGCGCCTCATACGCTTGGAAAAAGCCCCGGCGGCCTCCCGGTGTGAGCATCACCGCCCGTCCTGCACGGACGAAGTCCTTGGCGGTCACCATGCGTGTGTTGATCGCGCTCAATGCAGCGGATTCGGCGATCAGCGGGCGGAATGGTTCCATCAAATCCAGCGCCAAGGCCGGCCTTCCGAAGCGCGGCTGATGGTAGAAACCCATCATAGGATCGAATCCTACAGCCGCGCACGCGATTGTCAAGTCCTTCGACAGCATACTATACTCCAGCGACAGCAGCGCGTTCACCGGATCCCGTGGTGGTCGGCGGTTCCGGGTGCTGAAGTCAAACCCAAGCTCGCTGCCAACGGACTCTTGCTTGATCATTCCCACAAACGCCCCGAAGTACAGCCGCGCGCCATTCCCCTCGATCCCCAACAATTCCTCCAGGGAAGTTGATTCCTCCGCGCGCTCCGCCATCTCCCGCATCTGCTCCAGCACGAGCTTGGGTGGTTCCTCATGGTTGCGCATCAGCATCACCCGCTGATTCCGAATCTTGCCCGCCACCAGCTTTCGCGCCAATCGCAGCGCGAACCATTCCTCCGTCGCCAAGCGGAATTGCGACTGCCGCAGGAAGACGTTCTTCGTGGTCAATCCGCTGGTAATTCCGTAGAACCAACCGCCTTGCGAGAAGTAGCACACCGGCACCTCGGCGGAACACAAAGCCTGGATCGCTTGGGTAGAGACCTGGATGTTCCCCATCAGGTTCACTTGACAAACCTCGTTAAGGCGCACTTCCTGACGGAGCACATCCTTTTCTTTCACCTGCAACACACCCCCCGATCTTCCGACTCGCAGACCCTGCGTGTTCAGATAGACCGGTTTTCGATCTTCTCTCGCGACGATCAGGCGGCGTAACTCGCGGCGGGGAGGCTTGCGAGGCAAAGCCCCGGCAGTAAACAAAGACAACTGGCCGTCGTCGTCCTCATCATCGCGGTCTCCCAAAGCGTTGGTCTCGTCGGGCAAGCAGATCGTGTTCAGCGAGCAGCCCGGGCATTTCGGGGAATCCACTAACGGGGCGGGAATCAATCTTTGCCGCGCAGTCTTCCAGGCGTTCGCAACGGCGGCTTCGGCCTCCTCAATCAGATCCTCGGTGATGGGGACGCGCACCCGCTGGTTGGTAGCGCGGTAGTATACGATGCCCTCTTCGCAGCGGTACCCGCTTTCACGGAGAATCAACGCTTGCAGGACGATCTGTACGCGGTCGGCCGGCCACAACCCAGGAACGTCGCCGGTATCCGCTGGACGCCCGCGTTTGTAATCGATCGGACGGGCGTGGCCATCCTCGATTTGTACAACGTCCATTTTGGCAATCACTCGGAGGCGCTCACTCGACAGCGTGATGGCTTGCGTCTTCAGGTCGTCGGGCGATTCCTCGGCGGGAGGCAACTCGCCACCCTCTTTATCGACTCGGCTGTGCTGGACGGAGCCTTCGACGGTATCCGCGGATTCGCGGAAGACGCCCTCCACCCACTCGTAGAAGAACAGGCGGGGACAATAGACGAACTCATTGACCATGCGAGCCGGGAGATAATCCGGCAGATCATCCTGGCGGGGGAATTCCAAGGGTTGTGTAGCCATAGATCTCTCACACAACAATACACGGTGCGTCCACGCGAGTATACGGTTTTCCGAGAGCGGTGATGACACGCTCGCCGCGCCCCTCGGCCGGTCCCAGCAGCACGAACAACACCTGATCTTCGTCGTGGTGAATGATACCGGAAAGCTCTGCCCGGAGGCGGACCCAATCTGTCGAGGTCAACTGACACTCGAACACCGAAAACTGAATATGATCGCCCCACGCCCGCATGGTCTTGAACACCTTGCGAAGGCGTTTATCGTCCGAGATGTCGTAGCAGACAAGGTAGGAGGTGCGCACGGGGAATCAGTCTTCGGCTGCAAACACTCCAATGCCACAATGACGGCCGATCCCAGCTAGCACTGGGCCATCGACGGCTTCTGTGAATTCTACCTGCACGTGGAGCCGGGGCCACTGTTCCAAATGCTTTGGCACACGGATGTCTCTCGCCGCCGCGGCGCCGGACCAATAGGGCGCTGGCTGAAAGGTGATCTTATCGATGATGCTCTCCGGGAAGCCGGCTGCTTCGAAGGCCTGGCAAAGCAAGCGATCCGTTTTGACCAGCGAGATACGACCACGAGCGGAGTTGTAACCGTGCAGGATCATTGGTGTCACGGTCCGCCACACCCTGGCTTTCGCACGCGTGTAGAAGGGAAGCACCTTGCTCTTATCTTTCAGTGGGGTAAGTGCTGCGACCCTCGTACCTTTCTCATCAGTGAGCAGCCACCCAGGGAGTTTGATCCCCAGCAAGTCCAAGGCTTCCCGATCCGCCTCCTCCGCTGATGGTGCTTCTACGATCAGTACGCGACGGATGCCCCCATCTGTGTTCTTGTGTCCAATGGAAGGAAGCGGAACGAACGAAAGGCGGTTACCAAAATCTTGCGGCGCAGTGTGGCCCAGCACGTATGAATCAATCCAGTCTTGCTTGAGTTCTTCCTGCTTCAGTGCTTCGCCCGCAGCGTGGCGCAGCCAAGCGGCGACGGTCTGGGTTTGGTCCCAACGCATTGAGAAGGGACTTCCATCAAGGGATTGCAATTCAAGCGCGATGCACCGGCGTGCGCACCAGGAGTTCACAAGGCGGTAACGCGCTTCACCGAAATGAGTCGGACGCGTGTAGGGGTTCACGCCGTCCTTGGTGATGCGCTTCAGAAATAATTGATGGCTCTCGTCGAGATGTTGAAGAAGGCCGGCCATGGGAGTGCGCAGTGATGTACCGCCGCGCGCGTCAGGAGTGAAATGCTCCAATCCTGCTGGTGGCGGCTCGTCCTTAAGGTCGGCCGTGGCAGCGGCGAAATCCAGACCCCATCCTAGCGCACGAAGCTGAGAAGCCAGGGAATCCAGACCAGAAAGATGTTCTTGAGCGGCGCCCTGGTCCTGAATGGGCCAGCGATAGACAACGTCTGGCTGGCCGACCGAGTGCTCCGTCAGTACGCGTGGCGAAACGAGCTTAGAAGTTTTTGTGCTCTTCTCTCCGTCCAAGCTGTTATTAGGAACAAAGAGGGTGTACCGTTTGCCGCTTTGGTACGGACGGGCAAAGATCTCCGGTGGCCCCAAGCGCTCCAGCCATTCCAGCGCGTTCTGGTGGCCGCTGGCCCACTCTGCGCCAGGTGCGCTGGTCTTGCCTGCGGAGACCAAGGCTTGAAACAGACGAGCAGGCGATGGCGGCCAGTCCGTACCATGATAATGGTCCGTGAAGAAACGGATGGTGAGTTGAAGTTGGTGCGGCATTCGCAGCTGTCCTATTTAGCTTTCTTTGCTTTTTTCTCCGAACTTTTGTCGAGCGCAGCCCTTGCGAGTTTCGGATCGAAATCCACGGAGCGGCTTTTGCCCACAACGAACGCTTCTGCCGCTGCTGAGGCAAACGCCCCAGCAGCCTTGATGCACTCGGCGGAGTCTTCAGATGTGCCATCCCGGTATACCAGCGTCTGCTCCATTGGCCGGCCGGCGGCTCGGACGAGCAGGCACCCCTGACGAAGGAATAGATCAAGCGGTGCCGATGCTGCAACCAGCGCCAAGCCGAGAATGTAACGACGCAGCTCAACACTGCCACCAATGGCGCGGAGGGCGGTGAGGTTCAGCACCGTGGTCCGTACAATGTCGCCATTGACGATGACTCCGCCGAGCGCCCTACTGGGCGCATCCAGAAAGCCTTCTGCGCTCAAGGCTTCACGTTCCTTTAGAACGTCAGCAAACAACTCAGAAATCTCGTCGTTCTTGAGACCCGGCGAATATTGAGCGGCGCGACTCAGTTGCGCGACGTGGAAACCACGAATCGTGGACTCAATCAAACGTGGGATTTTGATCTGCGATCCGCGTGAATCCCACGCTCCGAAGACCAGCGTGGTGGGGGCGATCTTCGCCAGCGAGGTCGCGTTGCCTTTGTCAAAGTCTGTAAATGCAGTTTGCAACTCTGCGGCAAGCGAGGTAGAGCGTGCTACTGCATCAGCCGCTCGATGACCAAGCTCTAGTAGATTGACGTTGCGATCCTTCACCTTAATACTGATTTGAGGTACTAGCCCCTGGTGCGGGGCTTTCATAAAAACTGGTTCTAAGCGGTTTGCCTGCGACCCCACGGTATCGAGCAAGCAAACGCTCTTCTCACCTTCGCCGTCGATGATGTAACTGGGCGCGTCCCGCCTCTGGTCCTCGGGCGGAGCGAAAGTCGGCGGAAAGATGACTTCTCCGGGTCCGGCGGCTGGTTGCAGGTATTCCTTAAGTACAAGGGCACTGGGGCCGCCATCGTTGATCCAAGGATCAAATTGAGATAACAATTCAGACATGATTGACTCCTTCAGCAAAAAGAAATGTTTTGTAGCCTTGCCCACGAATGGCGGTAGCAAATTGAAACTCCCACGCGGAAAGACCAGGCCAGGGGGCCGCACAAGCGGCGCGGGCAGTCGCTATTGGCAGCAGGCTACCCCAGGCTGCGTAACGGTATGGCTTACGGGGTTGCTTCGAGGGCCGAAAACCCTGTAGTCCGATGACCGCAAGCACCTCAACCCAGGGGAAGGTTGATGAGTCCTGGGCAAGATCGTTAGGCGAATACCCCGCGTCTAGCGCTTCCCAAGCGGACCGCGCATCCACACCAAAACGTGATTTGGTGTAGACGGCTGCCTGAAATGCTGTGCGTAACGGGATGGAGGGGTCCAATAGCCGGAGGATCTCACCAAATACCCGCCGGGGCGTCTGCTGCCCACCCCAAGTCTTGAGCGGACTCTTTTCCGTCAAAGTTTCGTTGAGCCACCAGTTGAGTGTAAGAGTACGGCCGGCGAAGGTCAAATCCAAGGGTTCCAGCGTCGCGTCATAGGGCTTGTCTTCAAGGCTGGCTTGAGGCAGCAACTTCATTTCATTTGGTCGAAGGGCGGCGTCTGTATGGAGAACGAACACCGTACCGCCCTGTTCAAAGCAAGCCACTGTTCCCTGCGCTGCCATTTCAGCAAGCTCGAAGAGTCCGCAGCAGGCGAGGAACTGGCCGGGGTTCCGTGGGTCGAGTTGAAGTCGATACTCAGGCATTGGCGGGCGTCTCCTCGCTGGCTGCGGAAACAATAGCGTCAGCAGAACGAAAGATGGTCTCAAGATACGCTAGTCCCCATGCGCCGTGGAGGTGTTGCAATCGACTGAAGCGCCGGGCGCATTCGATGGCCGCGACTGCACTGCGGTTGACCGCTGTCTTGTCGTACGCGAAGTGGGGGAAGTGCGGTCGAGCAAAGCCGTGGTGTGCTGCGATCAGGTGCAGCACTAGATCGCGTTCGTCTTCCGCGAATTCTGTGGAGACGTCAGTCTCCGCATCCAGAAGCGATCCTAGTTCATGCCGATATCCACCGAGTGCACGACCGTCAAGCTTGGCACTCTTCGCCAGTGCGGGTCCCTCAATGAAGTTTCCTGCTGCCCGTTGCCAGACGGGGCGGGCTTTGCCCTTGTCGTGGTATCTACCGGCCCACTTGAAGATGCGGATTAGACTTTCATCAAATCCAAGATGGCTCGCCAGGTCGATCGCTGCGCTTTCAACTAACGTTAGGTGTTCGTCGAGGAACTGAGAAGAGGGCAGTCGGTTCTTTTTGACTTCCCCTGAAAAATAGATCCACTTAGGTTTGGGTTCGTCTTCATCATCGCTGGTTGCCAGACGTACCTCGTAACGAAACCGCAGGTTTGGCCGTTCTTCATCAACGCCAATTCGCTTTCGAGTTGGGGTCCCGGAGACGTCATATTGAATATTCTCGATGGCCTCCTTTGACCAGTCCACCATTCCGTTGTCATCGAGTTGCCCGACTTTGGGCGGCAGCAACAGAGTAGCGAAGCTGAAACGAGCGCGGTGTTTCTTGACTAGCTCCGCCACTGTATCGGCGAAACTCTCTCCACTAGCAGTGACCAAAATAGCCCTGCTCGCAGTGAAACTGGACTTCTCCAGTTCTTTGCATAGTGTTTCCGAGTATTGCTTTAGCCGTTCCTGCGCCAGGACTGGGTAACAATCGAGAACTTCCTCGATGTCCTCTGAGTCAGTGAGGTCTTCGACGTCCTCACGCCAAGCCACGTACGTTTCGGGCGGTGAGGCCTCTTCGTCGCCGCGAAGCCATGGATCGACTGCGGGCCGTGAAGGCCAGTCCTTGGCTTTGATGGATGTCATGGACCAGACGTTGATCAACCAAGGCAGGACTGGGGCAAGGTTCGGGGCCTTTGAGTTAGCCTCCTGCGGCGGAGGGTGATTCCGAAGATTCTCGGGCGATACGCTCCCTTCGAGCGAATGAAGGTAATTGACCGTCGCTCTTACATTCTTGTTCTTATCGCCATTGAGTTGTGCGTCCGAGTAAAACACATAGGCATCGCCCGTGGTTTCCCCGAAGCGGTTCAGGCGGCCAAAGCGCTGCAAGAGATGATCGGCTGTGTCAATGTCGGTGATTAATCGATCTGCGGTGAGGTCGATGCCAACTTCGCCTGCGGAGGTGGCCACGATCCAGCACGGAGGCGCATCGGCTGCAGGCGGGTTCTTAGAGAGAAACGGCTGAGCCTCGGGTTGTTTTAGAATCTTATCGCGCTCAAAGCCGCGCTGCATCCCTGTTATCAAAGGAACGACGGTACCTTTATGCTCTTTCTTGATTGCGTCGGCGATTCTGCGGGCGTCATCCGGCAAACGGACGAAGATGATGGTCCGGCGGTCCGGCTTCAAGGCCAGTTTCTGAATCTCGTCTCGTGGTTTATCCACTGGTGGCATCGTGTGAAGATGTTTTACTGCCCGGTAGCGCTTCGCGAAAATCGACTTTTCATTCACCAAATTCGACTCGAGAGCTTTGGGAAAGGTATCGATCCCGCTCTCCCGGTGTGTGGCTGAGAGCAGAATAGTTCGCAGGGGACGGTTACCGCTGGTTCGGCCCTCAATGTCGCGAATCAATGCTGCAAAGGCGGTGGTCAGGTGGGCCTCGTCGTTCACGATCAAGGTGTCTTGACCGAGTAAGCCGGCGTGTGATGGGCGACGCCGAAAGCTGTCGCCGTAACCAGAGAAGAGAAGTCGGCTGCCGACCATGTCCACAGTTCCGACGATGATCGCCGGACGCGAGGGGTTACGGCTCCACGCCCGGTTGTCCTGGAATTCGCCGCGTAGGGTACTGACGGCCAGAGGAGTTTCCGCTGGAGGAGCACAAGAGAGCCTGGCCATAGCGGCCCGGACCTCGGCCAGAGCTGGGTCTTTCTCCAGCCGTTCCACAATCTGCTTGGCTTCCTCAGTCGCTTGATCGACGACTACACGACGGTCCACAACCCAGACGATACGACGAGGAAGGCTTGGCATTTCTCTCGCTTTGACCTGGGCCGCCAATGCCAGGAGCCAAATGGTCATGACGGAGGTCTTGCCTGAGCCTGTCGGCAGGTCGATGCTCGGCGGAATCTTGCCGCCCACGAATAGGCCGAAGAGTTCCTCTTGCCAAGCAAATGGAGTTATCCCACCAGTAATTGTGGCGAACTCCTGGCGGAAGGTTGTGATGGCAAGATCCGCCGGCGAAGCTTCGGAGTCTTGTTCGGCAGGTGGTGGAGGTTGATGTAAACTCATATCGTGATTATGCGAGCAGAGGCTTCGGGTTCGGCGGCTTCTACTAAATACCGGCGAGTGCCAACCTGCACGACTTGGCCAAGTTTGAGCAAGAACGTACCTTTCCGGCTCGCTCCGACCACGAAGCCGATTTACTAGATCTTCCAAACATTTATAGCAATATTCTACAGACTGCACCGGGGAAATGGGTCTAGCAATTCGGTTCGGCCTGTTATTCCGCGATATCGGACACGAACTTGCGGGGGTGGCGCCGTCGGAGCGCTTCAGCAGGCCGAGGACCTGGCGGTCTTGCCGCCCAGGTGGGCGCCGGGTTGTCTTCTTCTGGGCGACTTGGCCGCGGTGGCGCCTTTGTTGGCCTTCTTCGCCGGGGTGGCCTCCTGGCCCGACCTGGCCTTGGACGGCGCAACGTTGGGCCTGTGCGCGGCAACGTGCGGCTATTTGGGGAGCTTTGGCTGCTCGGCGGCCCGTAGCCGGGGCCTGGGTGTTGGCGGTTTCGGCTGGAATGCCGGCCTGTGGAGGGCTTCGGCCGCCAGATAGGGGCAGATAGGGGCAGATGTCAGGATTTGGCGAAAAACTCGGCCCCAAGAAGGAGCAGGCTGCTTGGAGGAGGTTCTGCCGCCGGACATGTCGTGGGGTGCATTTAGAACCTGTGAAACACGGTCACGTCGACCCAGCGGCAGCCGCCGGGAACCAGTCGTGAAGCCGGCGTCGCGGGAATGGGCCCGTCAACCCTAACTTCAACCGCAAAACAGCCCTGGGAATTATTTTCGCGGTTACTATACATGTATAAATAATTATCGCCACCCCCGCAGTCTTGTCCCAACACCCGCACTTTCGTGCACAATAGGACCTCCGAGGGCAGCTTTCTCCCTTTGGAATCAGGCCCCTACGAAGCTTTCTAGGTAACTTAGACTCTTGATCCGTTTATCCTGATCGAGCACAATCGTGCTGGTGGAGGAAGAACTAAAATGCTGATTCGACCCTTTGTGGCTTACGTTGCCGGAGTCGCAACTGTGGCGGTTGCCCATTCCGCCGCTTCGGGCGCGCCGGGAAAGCTTGGATTCGCGCTGGGCATCCTGAGCACGCTTTTGGTGCTCGTTCTGGTGCTGGCCTCGTCGAGGAAACGCGCGGCAGCCACAGCTAGATTGATATTAAGGATCGTCGGCCCGGATGTCCAGGCTCTGAGGGTGCGGAGGCAAGAAACAGCAGGCAGCAAGAAGTCCGTACCGGAAAGTAGAGTTTTCGCCGATGTCGTCCTGGGGCTACGCTCGCTTCAGTGCAACAAAGAAACCGCGCGCTGGGCCGTCGGCCAAGCCACCTCCCGGCTACCGGAGGGGAACTTTGAGGACGTTTTCAAGCTGGCGGCTCAGATTGCGACGGCGCGGGCGCGGACGACGGCGTAACAGGGAACGCTCCGAGCGGGTACGCGCTCATGTGAATCTCAGGACCGATCCGGCCAACTTCCCAAAAATGCGATTTCGGGAGCGTGGAGGTATCCACAGGTCCGTTGCGAGTCGCCGCCGAACGTAGATCCTCCTTATGCGAAATCGGAACGGCCTGCAACCCACTTCTTGAAAGTTCATGCGATAGTCCAGCCGGGCTGACCGTGCAAACGTACAGCGGCGTGGTCACCGCGCGGCAACCACCCCAAAAACCAGCACCCAACCGTAGCTCATTTCGTCAAGCCAGCCGAATACCACGGCGAGAACGTGCGAAGAACCCAAAGACCATACTGAGAACCACCCGAAGAAACGTTCGAACGTTGAATAAGAGTGCGAATTTCCGTATGGTTGCCACGTATGCCACCCCTTTTCTATGCGACTGGCCAAGTTGCGCGCCAGCTCGGCACAACGCTCGCGGCCGTCCGCGTCCTATGCGAAAACGGCGTCATTGCCGCCGAAACCACCGTTGGCGGCCACTGGCGAGTGCCCGCCTTGGAAGTGGAGCGTCTCAAGGTCGATGGCCTGCCGCCGATTCCGCGGCCAATGCCACTGGCTCAACTCCTGGACACACTACCGATCGGTCGACGTCGTGTGGGGATCGCGCTCGTCGACGACGAAGCCGGTCGTACCTATCCCGAAGTGGCCGCGATCTTGGGAATCCGTTTGGGCACCGTGCACCAACATCTCCGCCGCATCCGTCTTCGACACCCTGCCGCCTACTCGGCCCTCATGAAACTCAGGGCTCGCCAATTGAGAGCAAGGCACCGGCGCGCTCTCGCCCGCGCCAGAGCCCATAGTAAGCGTTGGCATACCCTCGTGAAACGCCGACGCGTTCCAAATTCCTACGGCTAGACTTCACTCTCCCGGCTTGGATTCCTATCTCTGCCGGCTCCATTCCTTGAGCTGGGCACGAAGCGTCCAACCCGGTCATGCGGTTTCGGTAGATATATATAGTAATTAATATAATTACGATTTTCCGCTCGCGCGGCAATCCCCACCGACAAGGCTTGCGGACAAAGAAAAGCCGCCGAGGCAGAACCCCGGCGGCCAGAAGAACCCGACCCCTTGGCCCTCAGCTCTTGAGCGAGTAGCGGCGCTCCCCGTCGTCGGCCTTGGTGGACTTGACAGTCAGGCCCATCTTCTTGCCCAGGACACCGGAGATAAATCCCCGGACCGAGTGAGCCTGCCAGCCGGTGGCTTTCATGAGATCCTTCCCGGTGGCGCCACCGGAGCGCTTCAGCAGGTCCAGGAACTTGGCGGTCTTGCTGCCGTGGCGGGCACCGGGGGCCTTCTTGGGCGACTTGGCCGACTTGGCGCCTGTGTTGGCCTTCTTCGCCGGCGTGGCCCGTGTGGCCGACTTACCCTTGGACGGCGCGACGTGGCGCCCGTGCGCGGCGACACGCGGCCTTTTGGCGGGAGGTGGCTCCCCGGATGGGGCGCCGGCCTCGCTGTTGGCGGCTTTTTCTGGAATAACGTTCATACTTTCTCCTTCTGCGGTGATTACCGCGACGACACGATCAATCACTCGGGTTCCCCCCAAATGCAAGCGGATTCTGGGGGGAATCCGCATGGTCCCCAGGAACGGCGAAGAGAAGGCGAGTTCGGCCCCCAGATAGGGGCAGATGGTGGCAGATGTTAGGACACGGAGCAAAATTCGGCCAGAAGATGGAGCAGGCGATTGTCGCGCTGCTCTCCCACAGAAGCGTGGAGGAGGCGGCCCGCGCGGTGGGAATCAACGTCAACACGCTCTCGCGGTGGATGAAGGAACCGGAGTTCCAGGCCACGTGGCGGGAGGCGCGTCGCACGGCGTTTTCCCAGGCCATTAGGCGACTGCAAGATTATAGGGGCCCTGCCGTGACGACCGTGTTGAAGATCATGCTGGACCCGAATGCACTGGCAGGAACGCGGCTGCGAGCCGCCGAGATTGTCCTGGAGCAGGGAACCAAGGCCACGGAGATGGAAGACCTCGAAGATCGTGTGGCGAAGCCGCGGTGCAGGCGGTGCAGCCGATGATCCGCGAGCATGAGCAGCGGCAGGATTGCCAGCGCAGAGTGGGGCGGGTCTACATCTTCGACGCGACGCGTGAAGAACAGGAAGCGGCAAAGGAAGCAGTGCGGAAGGCGCTGGCTGCGCTGCCCATCGGTACCGAGCCAAAACAGCTGGAGAAGGCCGAGGAAACCGCACTGGCGCCGTATAAGGCGGCGGTGGCCATACGGAAGGAAGAGGCCCGGCTGGAATCCAAAAAGTAGGCGCAACGCCGCGCAGTGGCGTCAAAGGCCGATCTGCAACTCGGTCATATCGCGAAGTACGTCGAACAGGAATACAAATTCGATGGCGGATACTGGGAGATTCAGCGCGAGGCGGACCGGCTTCGACCGCTGATTCGGGAAGCGCTGATCGACGAGTTAGTGGAAAACCCGGATATGAGCGACGAGGAGATCCGGGAGAGCATCGAAGATCAGATCGACGACGGCGTTTAGACGATTATGAAAAGAGCCGGTCATTGAGTCGGGAGTCAAGAACCCCGCGTGCGGCGCTTCTTCCGTGCGGACTCTCTCTTGCTGGCGGAGGTCAACTCAGGCGCTTCCGCGCGGAACTAAACTGAATGCCATGGGTGGCGAGACGTTGAATCTGATTGAGACTATTTCGGATCTGCTTAAAAGAATCGACGAGGGCCGAGAGACTGTACGAAAGACGCAGCATGTCAGGGACGAATTCTGGAGAACATTCACGGATCGCGACAAGGCATGGCAACTCTCGCAGGAACTGCAGTTGAAGATGGGTTCTCTGGATGAGCCAGCGAAAAGCCAAGCCAAGGCGGAATTCGATCACCAGGTGGCTGAATTCCAGAAGCTGCTCGACGAGTCGATTCTCCTATGGCCTCAGTCCAACGAAACGACTGCGTTCATTGACCCTTTCAGCAAGGATGTGTTACTGCTCTTAGAACGCCTTCCACTAGAGCCCAAATGGAACGTGTATCGTCAAGCCGTTGGGTGCCTTGATGTAAGCCTCTACCGTTCCTGGACAGATCCACCTGCGGACTCAGCTCTCGAGACGCTCGAAATGCGGTTGCGAGACATGCTGAATCTCGCGATTCGGACGCAGCGAGGGCGGGTACGGCGATTCGAACCATTCCCCACGCCCGACGGAGCCCTCTGGAAGGACGTGTCGATCACATTCATCAGCGAACATCGCGTACGTATAGCCATCTTGAGTGTCACACAGACTCGAAACTATGCGGAGATGGGCTTTGAAGACCAAAGGGGCGGCGGTGGCAAGCCCAATTCAGCTTGGGAACTCCTGAGATTGCTTGCCAAATCTACTGGCAGGATCGAAAGACCGGTTGACTTTAAGAGGCCAGGGTGGCCCAAGATTGAGAAGCAAGTCCAGGCAGTCAGGGCTGGGCTGAGGGGGCTGTTTAGTATTCCTGGCGATCCTCTGCCGTTCCGTAAGCGTAGCGCCTATGAAGCGGAGTTTGAAATCAAACTCGGGAATTCCGTCGAGCATTAGGCTCCCCGGCGATTTTTCGCCGCAGGGTCCCAAATATTTTTGAATAACTTTCCTCTCTCTGTAATCCTCTGGCCCCAAGCATATTAAAAGTTCCGGCGGCATCGCCCGTCGCAACGAAACCCCCAGCGTCCGCCAAGTTTTCGCTGGAAGGATGTATGGAAACAAAAAACTTGGCGACGGCGACCCAGGAACTCAAACCGAGGCGCCTGCTCATCGGAATCGGCGCCCACAGAGTAGTCGAGCGCCTCGCTGAGCTTGAAGTGATCATCGAGCGCGGCCTGCAAACCTACTTCGAAATCGGTAACGCTCTTTACGAGATTCGCGAGGAACGACTCTATCGAGTGCTCGGGTTCGGTACGTTTGAAGACTACTGCCGAGAGCGCTGGGGTTGGAATTCACGGCAGGTTCCCTATAATTACATCGCGGCATCAAGGGTTGCTGAAAATGTCCAGACAACTGGACAAAGCAGACCCTCGCTTAGCCAAGCGGTCGAACTTGCGGCGCTCCTGGCTGAACAACAGATCGAGATTGTGAGGGCTCTCGAATCCTGTGGCAGGACCTTCGATGGCGTCTCTGTGCGCGAGGTCCGCGAAATCGTTCAGGAGATCCAAGCTAGAACGTTTGCACTAGCGGATCATGCTGCGCTTTCCGATCTTCCGCAAACGCCGGCCTCTCGTACTGGCGATCTTTGGCTCTGCGGCAAACACTGGATCCTGTGTGGCGACTCGACCCGCATGGACGTCCTCGAAAGAGTGCTCGGGGGCGGGCTGGCTGACATGATTTTCGCTGACCCGCCTTACTCGGTTTCCTACACCGGCAAGACGGCACGGAAACTCACGATTAAAAATGACGACCTAGGCGCGGGGTTCTACGACTTCCTGCGCGAGGCGTGCGCCAACATGATCGCGGTCTCGAAGGGCGCGATCTATATCTGCATGTCCTCGTCGGAGTTACACACGCTGTATCAGGCGTTCACCGACGCTGGAGGTCACTGGTCCACGTTCGTGATCTGGGCGAAGCATCATTTCACGCTGGGCCGGTCCGACTATCAGCGGCAGTACGAGCCGATCCTCTACGGCTGGCGAAAAGGCGTGGATCACTTCTGGTGCGGCGGGCGCGACCAAGGTGACGTGTGGCTCATCAAGCGGCCGATGGCGAACGTAGCGCACCCGACTATGAAGCCGGTGGAGTTAGTCGAGCGCGCGATCCGTAATAGCAGCAGGACCCACGACACCGTTCTGGACCTATTTGCCGGTTCTGGAACGACGATGATCGCGTGCGAGATGTTAGAGCGGCAAGCGCGGCTTATTGAAGTGGAGCCCCGGTATTGCGACGTTGCTGTGATGCGGTGGCAGCGGTTCGCGGATCAAAAGGCGACCCTTGACGGCGATGGCCGGACGTTCGACCAAATCGCCCAGACGCGCTTAAGGAGGAAGACGCGTGACATAGCGAATCGGCGGATCACGTCCGGCTATGGGTGTGGCGCAAGCCACCCCGACCTTAGAAAGGAACCTCACAAACATGATCCGATAGGCGGTCCTGAATTGATTTTGAGCATCGTCCGTGAGCATACGGCTGCATCGTGCGTGCGGCACCGCGATTTAGACATCGACCAGGATTTTGTAGAGGGCAAATCGGTGAAACCACGCGAAAACTGATCCCATGTCCGATCCACTCAGAGACTCCCATTCCGGACACCCAACCGAGGCGCCAGAGCCGCGGCTCAGCGGCCGCATCTCCGTGCTGGAGATCGCGCGACGATTGAACCTCGGTCGCCTGGCGGTCTACTCGATGTTGGAGCAGGGGATCATTCCCGGAGTCCGCCTAGGCCGGCGGTGGATCATCACGCGGGACGCATACCTGAGCTGGGAGCGCACCTGCGGCCTCCCGGCGAGCGCTGGACTTAGCCGCCAAGCAGAGGTAGACGTGGTGAGCTGATGCCGGTCTTCAAGCGCAAGTACCGATCCGGGAAAACAGTCTGGCGATATATATTCAGCGGGCCTGGTTCCACCCGACAGGATCGCCGGCTGTTTGGAGAGGTGGGATTCGCCAGCAAACAGGAGGCAATTGACGCCGAGGCGAAGCGCCGTACGGAGGAACTCCAGAAATACGAGTTGGCAAAGGCTGGCGCTGGTACCGTTGCCGCGGCGCTTCCGACTACGCTCGCGATGCTGTTGCGAGAGTTCTTTCGCCAACATGCGGAAGAGAAACTTGCCCCTAAAACCATCGAACGCTACCGGGAACTGGCAGCCTATCTCGCGCCCGAGCTGCTGGCCATGCCTTTGGGCGAGATTACGCCACTCCATCTCAGTCGCGAATGGAACCGGCTCCTCAAGAGCGGCGGGCATCACCGCAAAACCAAGCAGGCTCGCCCACTGAGCTCGAAGACGGTGAGGCACGTTGCCGGTCTGGTCTCCAGCGCGTTCGCGCGAGCGGAGAGGTGGGGGCTGGTCACCACCAACCCCGTCACGCGTAGCGAGCCTCCGGTTCCCAAGAAACATCGGGGCGTCGCACTCACCCCGGCGCAGCAGGTTCTGGTCTTCGCATCGGCACCCAAGCCGTGGTGCATGGCAACGTTCCTGGAAGTCGCCGCCGCTACCGGTGCGCGCCGGGGCGAGGTTTTGGCGTTGCGCTGGTCGGATATTCAAGATGGCCGCGCAATCATCACGCGATCGCTTACGCAGACGCGGCAGGTGTTGGAATTCAAGGGCACGAAAACCGAGAGGCCACGAGACGTGAAGGTGCCGGAGTCCGCGCTCGCCGCTCTGGATGCGCATCGGAGGCGCCAGGATGAGTTCCGCCAGCAGTTCGGGCCTGACTACCGTACGGACCTGGATTTGATCTTCGCCAACCCCGACGGGACACCGCTCCGGCCGAACTCGATATCTTCGGTGGTTTCACTGCTGTTCCGCAGCCTTGGTCTTCCCAAGGGCGCGAGCCTGCATTCCCTGCGTCACAGCCACGGGTCGCACCTGGTGGCCGATGGCGTGCCGTTGCCAGTGGTGTCAGAACGCCTGGGGCACTCCTCGGTCCGGACCACGGCGGATGTTTACTCGCACGCTCTGCGCGGCCAAGACGATGACGCGGCCCGACGTTGGGACGAGTTTCAGCGCCGGGGAACTGGGGATCGCCCTCCAGCAACAAAACTTCAATCCAGTAAACTCCAATGACGATCAGCGTCATCGGCGTGCCCCCCCCCAAGCCGAGCAGTACACTGCCGGAGTTGCCACGAAGAACCGGAAGCCGCAGTGAGCTTCGACGACGAAATACGATTTTGCTATTGGTTTCCCACTCTACGCGCAGGTGAACGCTTAAGACTTCTTTTGGGTTTCGAGCCGCGCCACTTCGGGTTCGCAGCGGATCTCTTTTTGTAAGGCCCGCGCGCGTTGGTAGTGTCCTAAATCTGTGTCCCTGGAATCGCGCTGTGAGATTATGGCCTTGAAAGCAGGATCAGCAGCGCAGCTGTAACAAGGGAGGCCGTACAAAGTACAATCACATCGCGCTTTCCACGCTTACGTAATCTGATAAACAAGCCTGGGAAGTGCAGCAGCCCGAATGCAACTAGGGCTGCAATCAGTATGATCGTTAGAGCCCTCATGCCGATTCGAGGCTACCACTGTGTCGTCATCGTGTCTACCGTCTGGCGATCAACGTCTGGGCGGTCAACAGTTCACGCACGCTCCGCACATTATCGGCGATCCCGGCGCCATATCAAAGCGACAGCGGCCCAGTGGTTCTCCCACTTTTGCTGGAGGCATTCGTGAGCCTGGTGATGGGCTCGACAGAGCGGAGACTTTCTTCTGGTGCCTTGCGCGTGCTGCCCCGTGCTGCCCCGCTGCCCGTAACTCTATGAAACGTTGGTAGCGCTAACGGGAATCGAACCCGTATTTAAGCCTTGAGAGGGCTCCGTCCTAACCGTTAGACGATAGCGCCAACTAAACCGATTATACTTTAGCCCTCAACTTTTTGCGGGCCGCGGACGCTACGGCAGGGGGCGAACCGTGAAAATCAGAGTCTGCTCCACGCCGGCGCCGACGGTGACGGACGTACCCGCGGCGCGGCAGCGATCGAGGCCGCCGGGATCGTAGACGTTGCACGGGATCTGATCCAGCCAGCCGATCAGAGTATAGGCGCCGGGAGCGACGCCGTGGAACAGGAAGCGGCCGTTTGCGTCCGCCGATGTGGAGCGGTAATCCTGCAAGCGGCGCTGCGGAGGGTCGGGGATCAGCATGAGGCTGGAGCCGCTCCACAGCACTCCGTCGGCGCCCGCCACCGCGCCGGAAACTCTGCCGCCGCGCGAGTCCAGCGCAACCTCGAAGCCGGTGCGGGAGGCGAGGTTGCCTGGGAGTCCGAAGGCCTTCACATCCACGCCTCCCACGCGCACGGCCGATAAATAGTAATCGTTAAGAAGATTGTCGGCGAAGACGTCGTAGGTTTCATCGCGCTGGATGCTGCAATCGAAGCTGAGGATGCCGGTTACCTGATCCGGGGCGGCCGTGGTGCTGCATACCGGCGCGCTGATGCTGCGCGGCTCCATCGTGATGCGGGGCGCTGCGCCGCGAGGCATCGCGCCCGGCCCCTCGCTCGCGATCTGCCCGGCCCAATGTTCCTGCGGCGCGGCAATCACATCGAGGTTATCGACATCTTCGTTGCCGGCCAGCAATACCGCATGTCCGATCAGCACTGAGCCGGATTCGCCGGCGGCCCGGACGTACACCCGGTAGGAGCCCGGCGAGACGCTGGGGATCTGAAAATTGTTGTCCCGGTCGAAGCTGGCTCTAGCGTTGGTGGGCATGGTTCCCTCTCCGCTCTGATCGACGCGCTCCAGCGTGATCGTTGCGCTGGACAATGCGGCGCCCGTGACGGCGCTGATGACGCGGCCGCGAATCGCCACCTTGCGCGCCAGGCGCAGCGACAGATCCAGGCCGGTGAGTTCCTGTCCATATTCCACCCGAACCGGCACAGCCTGGCTCATCAGTTCTGTGTTGGGATAGAAAGTAGTCATGTAGCCCATGGCCGGCACAACCTTGCCTTGCGAGTCCGTCACAGGCTGTTCGCGATAGTTGGGAATGACCGGGGGCTCGGACACGGAGGCGATCAGGTATGCTCCGGGGGCGAGACCATAGATGCGGAATTCACCGCGATCGTTGGCGATGGCGCTGGCCGCCAGGCTGTAGGCGCTTCGTCCACGGATATGATCGGTGCGGTACAGCTCGACGCGGACGCCCACGCCGAATTCGCCGTCGCTGTAGCGCACGCGCCCGGCCATCACCGCCCAGGGACGCAGGCGGAACGTCAGGTCGGCGATGCGTTGGCCGGCGTCCAGATGGAAGGATGAGGGCATGCGCAGGCCGCCGCTCAAAGGCGCAACGCTGGTGAGGAAGCCGTCGCGCCCCGCGGAAAGAGCGTACAAGCCCGCGGGAATGCCGCGCAGCAGGAAGTGGCCCTCATCGCCGGCGTCCGTGCCCATTGCGGAGAGGCCGGTTTCGAGCGGAGTCAGCACGATGTGCGCGCGGCGCAGGGGCTGACCGGTGGAGTCGTTGAGCACGAAGCCCTCCAGCTCAGCCGGGGCCTTCTTGGTATCGGTCGTGGCATCGGAGTCGCCCGTCTCGGGCGGAGATGCGGGCGGGGACAAAGGCCCACCGGAAGGTTGAGTCGAAGGCGGAGACGAGGGCGCGGACGCGGCCCCAGAGGAGGGCGGCGACAAAGGCCCGCCGGAAGGCGTGGACGTGGGACCAGCGAGCGGACCGGCGGGTTCCTGCGCGGCGGCGGCGCAGGCCAGCGCGGTCAATGCTAGCCAGAATCTCGGCTTCACCTACAAACTCCTGACGCGCGGGGCCGGCGAAGCGTGCACCCGCGTTTCAATACGTCTCCACCGCCGGGGTCTTATTGGCGCCGTGCGATTTCAAGCTCAAGTGGTATACCAGCGCTCCGGTGGCGATGGTCACCACCGCCGCCAGCGAAACCCACGGCTTCAGTTCCACGCCAAGAAAAATCATCCACGCTCCCACCCCCACAAACAAGACCGGAAAGAGGGGATATAGGAAGTCCACCACGCGCAGCTTTCGCCAGCCTGGACGGCGGCGCAGCAGGAACAACGACCCCACGCTCAACACCGCGAAAAAATTCAGCGTAAAGCCGACGTAATTGACCAGTTGCGGGAACGGTGTCATGGTCATCAGCATCGCGCATACGCCCTGCGCCACAATGGCCATAACCGGCGTGTGCCACCGCGGATGCACCTCGGCGGCGCTGGCCAGAAACGCCCCGTTCTTGGCCATCGCGTAGTACACCCTAGGCCCGATGGTGACCATGGCATTCACCGTGGCCATCAGCGACAGAGCCATCAGCGCGCTGAACAAACGGGCGACTTCGGGTCCGAACAGCCGCGAAGCTGCCAGTGCGCCCACCGCCACTTCACCCTTCATCTGCTCGAGCGGCACTGCGTACATGAACACCAGGTTCAACGCGATATACAGCACCGCCACCAGAAGCGTCCCCACCGCAAGAGCCGTGGGCAGGGTTCGCGCCGGCTGCCGCAGTTCCTCGGCGACGTAGGTGGCGGCGTTCCATCCGCTGTAGGCGACGTAAATCCAGAACAGGCTGAGCGCGAACTGTTCGGGCAGCGTGTTTGAAACCGTGCGCGAAGCGTGCAGCGAAAGATTGTGCCAGCTTCCATGGCCGATCGTGAACGCCAGCGCGACGAATGCCGAAAGGATCGTCACTTTCGCGGCAGTCAGCACGTTCTGCACCCGCGCTGCGCGCTGCACCCCCAAAACATTTAGGATTGTGAACAGCAGTACCAGCGCGCAAGCGAACATCTGCGGCTTGCCGAACTGCAACGTCCAGTCGCCCGAGCCCAACAGCACGGGCGGCTTTTCCTCCGCGCAGGCGCTGCAAAAATGTCCCAAGTAATCTGAAAACGCGAGCGCAGTGAAGGCAATCGGCGCGGAAAATCCGGCGAAGAAGGATACCCAGCCGGTCATGAAACCCCAGGTGGGACCGAAGGCCTCGGTGAGATACACGTATTCGCCGCCCGAGCTCGGGAAATTGATCCCCAGCTCCGAGTAGCAGATCGCGCCGATGAACGCGCACGCCGCGCCCACCACCCAAATCCACAACACCAGCGAAGGCGAGCCTAGCTGGCCCGCCAAAAATCCAGTGCTCGTGAAGATGCCGGTGCCGATCATGTTCGACACCACCAGCGCGGTCGCGCTGACCACCCCGAGCTGACGCAGAAGTGCCGGTCTGGTTCCCATCTCCTACGTCGTGCCCACGAACGTATTGTAACTCCGGAGGCTGTGCTGGCGCGTTTCGGCGGCATAGCGCGTCCCGCTCACCATCCATTTCGGATCGCTCGCCGCGCGCCCTCGCCCGGTCATCGGAAACTGCTCATCGAATCCGCCGGCGCATGGTAAATATGTCTGACCCGTTCCTGAAGTATGACGCTGAGGACGCTCATCGTGGATGACGAACCCATCGCCCGCAAGGTGTATGTCTACGCCTTCTTCAAGCACGAGGAAACTCCCGCCGGGGCGGTCTACGCCGAGGAGTTATTGCAAAATGAATGACGGAGGCCGCAGAATGCCCCGAGTTTCCGCGCCGATCTTCGCACTGGCCTCTGTCCTGAGCCTCGTCCGCGCCCAGAATACCGCCACTCTCGAAATCCGAGGCACGGTCCTCGATCGAGATAGCCGTGCGGCTGGCTGGCGGGTTTTCAGGAACCCGCCTGAGTCACAGGTTCCGAACTGTGCGCTGGATAAACCGTCTCCAGTTTCTTAGGGCTGAACCATGGGTAAATAAGCGGAAGAATGTAGAGGGTCAGAAGCGTAGAAGTGATCAGGCCGCCGATCACTACGGTCGCTAACGGCCTTTGGATCTCAGCCCCCGTCGCTGTGGAAACCGCCATCGGAATGAAGCCAAGGCTGGCGACCAGCGCCGTAATCAGAACCGGGCGCAATCTGTCGGCTGATCCCTCCCGGATGGCGAGGCCAGTCTCTAAGCCGCGCCGCCGCAGGGAATTGATGTGGCTCACAAGCACAATTCCGTTGAGGACCGCCACGCCGAAAAGCGCAATGAAACCGATCGAGGCAGACAGGTTGAGGTTCAGCCCGCGCAGCCACAGCGCGGCAATCCCGCCTACCAGGGCGAACGGGACGTTCAAAAGGATCAGCGTGGCTTGCTGGATCGAATGGAACGTCGCGAACAGTAGCGCAAAGATGATGGCGATAGAGACGGGCAGGACGAACATCAGCCGGCGATTCGCGCGGGACTGGTTTTCAAACTGGCCGCCCCATTCGATTTCATAACCGGCCGGAAGCTTGATGGCGCTGCTCACCTTGTCCTGAGCCCTTTTGACGAAGCTCCCGAGATCCGTGCCCCGAACATTCGTCTGGATCGCGATGCGGCGTTGCGTGTTTTCGCGGGCGATTATCTCGGGTCCCCGGACGGTTCGCACTTGAGCAACCTGGCTAAGGCGGACGAGTTCGCCGCCAGGCGCGCGAATGCTGAGGTCCCTTAATGCGTCTGGATCGTTTCTGAGGTCCTCCGGAAGCCTGACGGAAATCGGAAAGCGGGCGCGGCCCTGGATCATCTCCGAGACCGGCTTGCCGCCCACCAGCGTCTCGACGACCTCCTGAACGTCCGACACGTTCAGCCCGTAGCGGGCGAGCGCGGACCTATCGATATCCAACTGCAACTCGGCAACGCCGGAGGTTACTTCCATCTGCGGTTCCGCCGCGCCGGGGATGGAAGAGACGATGGCGAGCGTCCGCTGCCCCAGTTCTTCCAGCGTTTTCAGGTCGTCGCCAAAGATTTTGATAGCCACGTCGCCGCGAATGCCGGTGACCGTCTCGTCCATTCGCATTTCCATTGGCTGCGAGATGGTGTAAGCCACACCCGGAATCGCGTTAAGCGCCTCTGACAACTTCTCAATCAGCTCCTGCTTGTTCCGGCAGCACTTCCATTCATCCTTGGGGGCCAGGCGAAGGTAGGAATCGGATTCGTAAATCCCCATGGCTTCCGTCGCGACGTCCGGCCGCCCGAGCTTGGTGACGACGCCGGTGATTTCGGGGAAGCTTCGCATTGTGGCCGCGATCTCTTTGCTGATGTCAATCGATTGCGTGAGCGCGATACCCGGCAGCTTGCGCGACGTGATCAGAATGGAGCCTTCGTCGAGCTTCGGCATGAACTCCGTTCCGATGAACTTCAGAGACGCCAGCGCTCCAGCGACAATGATGAGGGCCAGCGCCAGGAAAGTACCGCGGTGCGTGATGGCAATTTCCAAGGAGCGGGAATAGGCGCGGCGCAACGCGTGCAACGCTCCATACCATTTTTCGCTGAAGTTTTCGCGATTCGCCACCTTTCTCTTCAGGAAGTAGCTCGACAATGTTGGAACGGCTGTCAACGCCAGTATTAGGGAGCCAAGCAGAGCCGAGCACACCGTGATGGCCATGGGCCGGAACATTCGTCCTTCCAGTCCCTGAAGGGTGAAGATTGGCAGGTAGACGGCTATGATGATCGCGATGCCGAAGAGAATGGGGCGCGCGACCTCTTGGGATGCGAACCTCACCGAGTCCAGCGGGCCGCGGTCCCTCTGGGAACTCTCCAGACGATGAACGGAGTTCTCGATCATCACCACCGAGCCATCCACGATCATGCCGAAGTCGATCGCGCCGAGACTCATCAAATTGGCCGAAACGCCAAAGATGGCCATGCCCAGGAAACCGAAGAGCATGGAGAGCGGAATCATTGCCGCGACAATGAGCGCCGCTCGAATATCGCCCAGGAACAGCAACAGGACCCCGGTCACCAGCAGGCCGGCTTCGAAAAGATTGCGGCGAACTGTCTCAATCGTGCTGTTGATGATCTCCGATTGGTCATAAAAAGCCCGTAAGTTGTAACCTTCCGGCAAACGCAATTTGGCCAGCCGGGCTTTGATGCGCTCAATTGCCGACCTCCCATTTTCGCCTTTCAGAGTGATGACCGTCGCCGAGACGGCCTCGTTTGTCTCGCGCAGGGTCGCGCCATAGCGCAGGATTGGCGTCTCCACGACCTTGCCGACGTCGCGGAGCAATACCGGGACGCCTGCGCGCGCCAGCACCACAACACTTTGAATCTCGGATGGATCGGAAACCCGGCCCAGGCCGCGGACGGTATATTGCTCTCCGGCATGTTCGATGTAGCCGCCGCCGAAGTTCGAATTGTTGCCGGCGACGCGCTCTACTACATCATGGACCGTCAGCCCGTAGCTTCGAAGCGCTACCGGATCGAGCTCGATGGCGTACTGCTTCGACTGGCCTCCCCAGGCGTTGACCTCGCTCACGCCGGGAACGCCGCGAAGCAGATAGCGCAGCGTCCAGTCCTGATAGGTCTTTACGTCCATAAGAGAGTTATCTTTGCTCTCAAGCGTGTACTGGTAGACCTCGCCAAATGCCGTTGACATCGGCCCCAGGGCCGGCTGCACATTCTGCGGCAAGCGCGCACGGACGTCCTGTAGACGCTCGGCGACCAACTGGCGGGCCAGGTACTGGTTGACCGAATCCTCAAAGATCAGCGTGACCATCGACAAGCCAAGCTTGGACATGGACCGGACGGTTTCGATGTGCGGCATTCCAACCAGGGCGCTTTCGATCGGATAGGTGACCAACTCGTCCACTTCGGTGGAGGACATAGCGGGGCATTCGGTGACGACTACGACTTGGTTATTGGTGAGGTCGGGGAAGGCGTCGATCGGAAGATTTGAAAGAACGTACCCGCCCGTGATGACCAGCGCTACAAGACCAGCCAGCACCAGCCAGCGATTATTCAGTGCGAAATCGACGATGCTCGTCAACACTGGCTAGTTTTCCTGAATCATTTTCTTGAGCAACTGGGATTTGAGCAAAAACCCGCCCTTCACGACAACCGCCTCGCCCGGGTTCAGGCCTTCCAGAATCTCCGTCTCGCCGTCTGCGTGCTGGCCAGTCTTAACACTGCGAGGCTCGAAGTTGTTCTGGCCGCGGCGGACGAAAACGGCCGGCAGGCCGTCGATATCCTGAACGGCTTCATCCGGCAAGAAGACAGCGGCATGTTGTCCGGATTGCCTCAGGCTGGCTGTCGCATACATTTCGGGTTTAAGCAGACCTTGTTGGTTTGGCACGAGGATGCGGATCTGAAGCGTGCGCGTGTCGGGGTCTAATTTCTCCCCGAGCTTGAGAATGTTGCCGGGGAACCCCCGCTCGGGATACGCGCGAACTTGGATCCGAACCTGCTGTCCTGGGCGCAGCACGGACAAGTCCACTTCGTTTGCAGCGGCAATCATCCACAGGCTGGTAACGTCGGAGATCACAAAAAGTTCATCGCCGCTATTCACGACCGTTCCTACGGTCGCCTTTCGTTCCAGGACGAGGCCCGAGGCCGGAGCAAGAATCGGTATGTCATCCTCCTCGCCATTCTGAACGCTGCCTGGGGCAGGCTCCTCAATGGGTATTTGGAAAATGTTCAGGTGCGCACGCTCCTTCACCAGCTCGCTCTGTGCCTTTGCAATCGCGGCTTGTGCATTTCTCAAATCTGCTTCCGCGGACTCCAGGTCCTGGCGCGATCCAGCCCTCAGATCGAAAAGCCGCTGTGCGCGGTCGCGCCGCTGTTTCGCATACCCTTCCGCCGACACCGCCCGCTGCACTTCCGTCATTGCCTCTTGGTAACCCGCTCGGGCCTCATGCACCTCGTGGCTGTGAATCCGGCCAAGGATCTGGCCGGCGCTAACGGAATCGCCAACTCGCGCGGATATATTCTCGATTCTCCCGCTCGCGATCGCGCCGACGCGCCAGGTTTGGTCTTCGCTGACCGTCAGCCGGCCCGGAATCATCACCGTAGCGGCAACCGCTCTAGCTCGCACGGGCTCCACAAGGACGTGCCCTTTCTGCTGCTGTGTCTCGTCGAGAACGATCACCCTCGCCTCTCTTGTCCCCTTCTGTAACGCTTCGGATTGCGGAGCTCCGGTATCGGGCGCGGGCGCCGACGAGCTGTTGGATGCGCAGGAGCAAAGCGCTATCGATGCGGCGATGACCCAAATTATTCTCATGGCAAGTTCCCCTGCGCGGTTTCGAGGGCCACCGCGCTCTGCTGGAATTCGGAAAGGGCGCGGGCGTACATCACGTCCGTCTCAATCTTGGTCCGTTCGGCATCGAGAAGCCGCAGCATGTCCGATCCGGTCTCCCGGTACGCTGCCTCCACGATTTGATAAACTTCATCGGCCCGGTCGCGCATCGGCCGCAACGTCTCGTTCAGAAGTTTCTGGCGGGATTCATAGTCTCTCGCGGCGCTCTCCAGTTCCGATCGAATCGCTGCTTCGGTCGCCGTCACGGAGGACTCCGCCGCTCTTGTCTCAGCGGCCGCGGCTTCGATCTGGCCCTGATTGCGATTCCGAATCGGAAGCGGGATCTGGGCCGCCCCGTAAAGCGTGTCGAAATTACCTATCCGCTCGTAACCGAGGTGGAGGTCGGGATCCGGCTTGGCATTGGCCTGTTGAAGGCGTAAGTTGGCGCGGCCGTGCTCGACGGCTTGGCGCGCAAGCGTCATCTCTACCCGCCTCTCCAGAACCTGCTCCAGGCTGAGCGGAGCTACTGGGCGCACCTGTTCGAGTTCGTCGGCAAACACAACTTGCGGAAATTCGAGCTTGCCCATTTCTCGAAACAACGCGATTCTGGTCCGCTCGGCCTCCTGGGCTGCCGTTCTTGCCAAGCTGTCCAACCGATCTCGCTCCACCTCGATCCGAAGCAAATCCACCTCGGGCGCGGCGCCCTCGCGCACCCGATCGCGGTGAAATTGAACCAACCGCTCGAAACTCACTACTTCTTCTTGCAGCAAGTCACGAACTCGCGCCCCTCCCGCCGCGGCCCAATACGCCGTGCTGACACGGCTGACGATCTGTTGCCGCTGTAGCTGCATCTCCAGTTCGCTGCTCCGCATGTTTTCAGTGGCGAGTTCGACGCGGCGATCGCGCTTTCCGCCGGTCTCGAAAGTCTGAGCCAGAAACGCATAGCTGGCCGTGTCTTGGGGATAGGAGAATGCCGGACTTCCCCAGAATCGTGTGTTCTCCAATTGGAATATCAACCGGGGGTTCGGGGACAGGCCGGCCTGCGTCCGGAGGCCTTCGGCAACACCGATACGGGCTGCCGCGACGGCGAGCCGGGGATTGCCTGTCAGGGCCTGCGTGACTGCATCCGCCAGCGTTAAATGCACCTGTCCAAAGAGCGCGGGCGTGAATACCAGCGGGAATGCGCATATTCGCACGAAAAAATGCATGTTCACCTCGTATTGCGAATCAAAGGGCAGGAACGCGCCAGAAGGCGCGAGAAGCTGCGAAGGAGTTAGGCGGGAGGAGCGCGCGGACTTCTAGGACAGAAGAGGGGTGGATCGTGACCGATTTGCAACGGGGCTTCGACCAAGCATTCACTGCGTTCGGGGGCCGGGAGTGAGGCGCGCTCCCCATGCATGACCGGGGTCATTGATCCAGAATCCGTGGGGGTTGTGGAAAACCACGGTTGGTACTGCGCGTCCTCGTCCGGGTCCAAGCCTCGGAACTCGGGACTCCTACTGACGGCCTTGGCCGATTTTAGGTGCAGATGCAGGAAGGCGCCTGCGTGGCGCTGTGTGGCCTCATGTTGGTGGGTGTGCAGAAACGGCGATTCCACGAAGGCGACTAAGAGCGCCAAGCTCAATAAAATGGAACAGGACGAGCGCACCGCACCTCCGCTTATATCACAAAAAGAGACCCCGGATTCTCAGGGCTTTATGCGACCAGAGTTGCGGTCCGTCCACCGCGAATTAAGGATCGTTTACCGTACTTTCTTGCCCGGTCATCGGAAACTGCTTATCGAACCAGCATGAGCATGCTAAATATGTCTGACCTATCCGGCGGACATGCCCTTGAAGACCTTGATCGTCGATGACGAACCCATCGCGCGCCAGGTGTTGCGCGAGGCACTCGAAGCGATTCGTGATGTCGAAGTCGTGGGCGAGGCCGATAACGGTGCGTCCGCCCTGGAGGAGATCCAGCAGCGCCGCCCCGATTTGGTGCTGCTGGATTTGCAAATGCCTCTGATGGGCGGTCTCGAAGTAGTCCGCAATCTGAAGCGCGGGACCCACATGCCCGTGATCGTCATCGTCACGGCTTACGACAGCTACGCCATTCAGGCCTTCGACGCCGGCGCTGTTGATTACCTGCTCAAGCCCGTCGGTCATGATCGTCTCGCCAGAGCGGTCGAGCGAGCGAAGCGCGTCACCGGCAAGCAGGCGGTCGAGAAGCTCGCGCGGCTCCAGGAAATCGCCGGCCCAGCCTCCGGGCCGCGAGTCAGAAAGGTTGTCGGCAAGGTCGGCGAAGAGTATTTTCTGCTCAGCACTGACGACGTCTCCGCGTTTCAAGCCGACGGCGACATCGTTTGGATCGTCGCGGCCAAGCAAAGGTATATGGCCACCCAAACGCTGAAGGCGCTGGAGGAGCGCTTGAAAGACACTAGCTTTCGCCGCATCCATCGCAACGCGCTGGTCAACGTCGATCACATTCAGAAGATGAGCGCTCTCAGCAGCCAAAGGTGGCTCATCACCCTGAGCGACAATCAGGAGTTTATCGCCAGCAAGCGCCAAGCTCGCGCGGTGCGCGAGCTCTTAAAATGGTAGGCGCCGTTCGCGAGCTTCTGAAGTGGTGACCGGTCCGCTCAACTAAGACTTCAGTTCATTCGTCGTCGTTTCCAGGCTATCTGTCAGATTCTCCTAGGGGAATTGCGCATCCCACCGCAAAATCGAAAAATGAAGATTCTCGCCAAAGTGGCCGTGATCAGTCTCGCCGTCTCCTTTCCCGTCGCCCTTCGCGCCCAGTCAACCAGCGCGAATTCAGGCACGGTTCGCGGCTCGGTTCTCGATCCTTCAGGAGCCGTGATTAAAGACGCTTCGGTCGAAATTCGGAATCCAGTGTCCGGGTACAGTCAAAAGACTCAGACCGACCCCCAGGGAAAATTTGAGCTGGACAACGTTCCGTTCAATCCCTATCACGTGAGTGCTGTCGCGCCCGGATTCCAGACCGGCGAGCAGGATGTGGACGTGAAGTCCTCCGTGCCCCTCCAACTCATGACCATCAATCTGAAAATCGGCACCTCCACGACAACCGTCGAAGTCGTCGAAGCCGGCGACTTGATCGAGACCGACCCGGTGACCCACACCGACGTTGATCGAGCTCTCTTCGATAAACTTCCACTGGAGAGTCAATCCTCTTCGCTCAGCTCCCTGGTGACGCTCGCTTCGCCAGGAGTCTCCGCCGACTCAAACGGCCTGTTCCACGGCCTGGGCGATCACGCCTCCAACTCCTTCTCCGTTGACGGCCAGCCTATCACCGACCAGCAAAGCAAAGTCTTTTCGAATCAAATTCCCTCGGATGCGGTCCAGTCACTGGAAGTGATCGAGGGTGCGCCTCCCGCCGAATACGGCGACAAGACCAGTCTGGTGATCGTCGTCACCACCCGCTCCGGCCTTGGCTCCACGCAGCCGCATGGCGATTTCACGAGTTCCTACGGGTCCTTCGGCACCTATAACGAAGCCGCCAATCTCAGCTACGGCGGCAAGTCCTGGGGTAATTTCATCTCCCTCAACGGCATGGACACCAGCCGTTTTCTCGACGGCCCCGAAAACGCCACGCTGCACGATCACGGCAATGAGGGCAACCTGTTCGACCGCCTCGATTTTAAACCCTCCCAGGCCGATACCATTAACTTAAACCTCGGCTACACTCGCTCCTGGTTCCAAACCCCGAATTCTTTCGACTCTCAAAACGCGACGGCTTGGTCCGGTCCGGTGTGCGTCAACTATCTTTCCTACTCCGACGCCTGCAACGGCCTCGGCCCTGACGGAAAGCTGGTGGGACCCCAGGATCAGCGCTCCAAGATCCGGACCTACAACATTGCCCCGACCTACACACACCTGTTCGGCTCGAACACCGTCGTCACGTTCGGCGGCTTTGTGCGCCAGGATCAATATAACTATTACCCCAGCCGCGATCCGTTCTCCGATCTAACGCCCAATCTTCAGCTTCAGACCATCGGCCAGGACCGCCGTTTGACCAACCTTGGTCTGCGTGCCAACGTTTCTTACGTGAAAGGCATCCACAACATCAAGGCCGGCGTTACGTATTCCGATACCATCCTGACCGAGAAGGATACGCTCGGAATCGTCGACCCCACCTTCAACGCAGTGTGCTTGAATGCCGACGGAAGTAACGACCTCGATCCGTCTCTGACCAATCCCTCCAGGTGCACCGGCGAGCTCCAGCCCAATCCCGGCTTTAACCCGATTCTGGCTTGTTACGATCTCACCCGCACCGCGCCGCTCCCCGCCTCGGACGGCTGCCCCAGCGCCACCAGCGGCAACTACCTCTACAGCGGCCATGCCGACATTCGCGAGCTCGCGCTCTATATTCAAGACACCATCAACATCCACAACTGGACCTTCAATCTGGGGCTCCGCGGCGATATCTACCGCGGCATCACTAGCGCCAATCAGGTCGAGCCGCGCCTTGGTATCTCCTACAACATCAAGCCCACCAACACGGTCCTGCGCGTATCGTATGCCCGCACGCTCGAAACTCCGTTCAACGAGAACCTGGTGCTTTCCAGCCTTGGCTGCAATGACGCCGTCATTAACGCCATCATGTCGGCTGCTGGCCCATGCAATACGGTGCCCCTGGCGCCTGGCTGGCGTAACGAATTCCACGCAGGCCTCTCGCAGGCTTTCGGAAGGTTTTTGGTCGTCGATGCTGAATATATTTGGAAATATACGCATCGAGCTTACGATTTCAGCATTCTTGGAAACACGCCCATCACCTTTCCGGTCGAGTGGGCCAGTTCCAAGATCCCCGGTTACGCGATCCGCGCTACCATGCCCAACTTCCACGGCCTCACCGCATTTGTCGTGATGTCCAGTGTGGCCGCGCGATTCTTCACTCCGCAGGTCTCCGGCATCGGCGCCGTGCCCGGCGGAAGCACCGTCTTCCGCATCGACCACGATGAGAAATTCAATTCAACAACTCACCTGCAATACCAGCCCTGGAAGAAAGGTCCGTGGTTCAGTCTCAATTGGCGCTACGATAGCGGACTTGTGGCCGGTGCCGCGCCGTTCGGCGACGGTGTCAACCCTGTGGACGCTTCCTACCTAACACCCGATCAGCAGTTCCAGGCCGGACTCTTCTGCGGAGGCGTCTACGCCACCCCCACCACTCCCATCAGCCCAACCAGCATGTGTCCGGCATCGCAGTTTGGATCAAAGTTCCTACAGATCCCCGCGGCCGGGACCGAGAATGACGACCACAACCCGCCTCGCGTCGCCTCGCGCAGCCTATTCGACCTCGGCGTCGGCGACGATAATCTCTTCCGCGGCGACAAGCACCGCTGGAGCGCCCGCCTGACCGTGATCAATCTGACCGACAAAACCGCGTTGTATAACTTCCTCTCCACCTTCAGCGGAACACACTATGTGACGCCCCGTGCGGTCAACGGAACCATCGGATTCCACTTCTGAGCGCTCAACCGCCACTCACGCGTGCCGCACCGCTGCCTGTTCGGTGGAGGCAATAGCGGCTCCCTCGCCGGCCGCGGCAGGCCCGGTGGAGCGCGAGAGCAAGCGCGCGGAATTGAGGATGAATACCAGCTCCGAGGTCACGTGGATCAAGGCTGCCAGCACCGGATTCAAGTATCCAAAGGCTGCCAAGCCGACTCCGGCCGCATCCACGCTCAACGTCCCTGCAAAGTTCGTCATGATGATCCGGTTGCAGCGGCGCGCAATCTTGATGACTTCGACCACCTTCAGCAGGTCGTTGCCCAGAAGCAGCACGTTGGCGCTCTCCCGCGCGACTTCAGTGCCGGAGCCCATCGCGATGCCAACATTGGCTTCCATCAGCGCCGGAGCGTCGTTGATCCCGTCGCCTACCATCGCCACGATCTTCCCGCCCCTGCGGAATTCTCGAACGCGTTCCAGCTTCTGCTGGGGCAGGAGCTCGGCCTCCACTTCATCCACCTGAAGCTGATGTCCGACTGCCCGGCCGATCGCTGCGGTATCCCCCGTGAGAAGAACGGTTCGGATGGACATCTCCCGCAGGGCTCCAACAGCTTCCACCGCCTCAGGCCTCAGAACGTCGGCAATTCTTAGGCTCCCCAGATAAACGCCGCCCTGAGCCACCGATATTTCCGTGGAGGAATCGTGTTTCGCTGCCGGGGTCGGGACCGCCACGCCATGCTCCAGCAGAAACGCTCGGGTTCCAACGACAGCTTCCTCTCCGCTCACGCGGCAGGAAATGCCTTTGCCAGGTGTGTAAGAAAACTTCTCCGGGTCCACCAGTCTGATGCCTATCTCATGGGCCGTCTTCAGAATGGCAATGGCCAATGGATGCTCGGAGAAACGCTCGGCGCTCGCAGCGACGCGCAGCAGGCGTTCGCGCTCGACTTCGGCCCAAGGATCGATGGACACGATTTCAGGGTTTCCGAGCGTGAGCGTGCCGGTTTTGTCGAGGACGACAGTGTCCACTTTGCTTAGCGTTTCCATGTACAGGCCGCCCTTCACAATCGCCCCGTGCTGGGCTGCTCGTCCAATCGCGCCAAGGATGGCCAGCGGTGTGCCTGCGGCGATGCCGCACGCGCCGGCCACGATCACCACGGAGATCGTCGAGCGGGCATTGTGCGTCAGGATGAATGTGACCAGCGCGCAGGTCAGGGCAAAGTAAACCAGGTAGCCGGCGAGGCGGTCGGCGGTCTTCTGCACGGGAGCGCGCGACCGCTCGGCCTGTTCCACTGCCTCGATGATTTTCCCGAAGGCGGTATCGCGGCCGACCGTTTCCGTCTGAATTTCCAGCACGCCGGACTGATTCACCGTTCCCGCATAAACCCGAGCGCCAGGAATTTTCTCGACCGGCATGGACTCGCCCGTAATGGCCGCCTGGTCAACGAACGAGTTGCCGCCCACCACCACGCCGTCAACCGGCACCCGGCCGCCCGGCCGGACCAGGATCACATCGCCGGCGTGCAGCTCCGTTAAGCTCGCGGATTCGACGCCATCCGCGCGGCGAATTTCCACCTGCTGCGGCAGGAGATTCAGCAAATCTTGAATCGCACGGCGTCCGCGGCCGACCGTCAATTCCTCAAGGACCTCGGCGATCAGGACGAAGAACACAATCACCAGCGCCGTGAACACTTCTCCGATCGCCAGCGCGGAGACCAGAGCGATCGTCATGGAGAGTTCCATGGTCATGCGCCGCGATAGGAGATCGGTAAACGCCTCCCGGAAGATGGGGTAGCCGCCGATCAAAACCGCCGCAAAGCCGACGACGTCGAAGCGCGGCAACGGCTGCCACAGCCGGAGCCACGTTATCGCGATCGCCAGTCCGACAAAACCGATGCGCCCCAATTCAACCCGGTCCAGGTGTTCAGCGCCGTGATGATCCTGCTCCTGCTCATGCGTGTGAGGTTCCGGCATGCCTGATCCTCCTATTGCCCCGTCTATTTCATGTACATCTTGATGACATCGATCAGCTCTTGAGCCGCCTTTGCGCGTTCCGAGGTCGGGTGGTGATCCGGATCGACAACGTGGAATCGAATGTGGCCTTCGATAACTTCCCCCATCAAGCCGTCGATGGCTCCGCGGCAGGCGGCAATCGTGTGCAGGATGTGCGCGCACTCCGCGCCTTCCTCAAGCGACTTCTCGACCGCATCAATTTGTCCCCCTATCCGGCGGACTCGATTCAGAAGCTTGTTCTTGTCCCGAATGACATGTGCCACTTAGTGCTTCCTCCGCATCGGCGCTTTCTGCGCATCGATTCCCTCGGCCAAATAATATACCTTGGTAGGTATATTGTCCAGCCCGGAACGCTCATTCCGCGGACTCACCATCGACCCGTTGCCCCGAATCCTTCTATCACGACGCTCCCAGGCAAAAGCACGTGGTTCAGCTTCAATTGGCGTTTCGATAGCGGACTGGTTGCCGGTGCGGCGCCGTTCGGCGATGGCGTCAACCCTGCCGACGCCTCCGGCCCAACCATGCCTAGCCGAAGTTCGTCACCACGCTGATCGTTTCAGGCTTTTTCGACGTGGCGATGAGGTTAAGTCGTGGCGGATCAGTGACGCATTTGGAAGATAGCGATGTAGTGCAGACCTACCGTCTTGAAAGCGAAGCGGCATCATGACACGATCGACTCAGAATGTTTCTGCGGTCGCACGGTCGCAACAAGGACGGCAAGGATCACACCTATTGGTCGCTGGTCGAAACAGTGCGTACGGCGGATGGCCCGCGGCAGAAAACTCTCTGCTACCTGGGCGAGCTGAACAGTTCGGCGCAGACACGCTGGTTGAGAACTGTTGAGGTCTTCAATGAACAGGGCGAGGCGCAGCAGTTGAAACTATTCCCTTCGCATGTGGCTCCGCCCCCGGACGATCCGCAAGTAGCGCGGGTGCTGTTGAACAAGGTACGGCTGGAGAGAACGCGGCAGTTCGGCTCTTGTTTTCTGGGGCTGGATCTGTGGAAGCGCCTGGAACTGGATGGTTTCTTCCAACAGGCCTTGGATCACGAGGCGGCCGATGTGCCCTGGTCGCGAGTGGCGGCTTTGCTGGCCATCAATCGTCTCTGCGCGCCGGGCAGCGAACTGGCCATCGAGCAACGCTGGTATCCGTCCACCGCACTAGACGATCTGCTGGAGATCGAAGAAGGCAAGATCAACGATACGCGACTGTATCGCTGTCTGGACCGCATTCTGCCGCACAAGACGAAGCTGGAACGGCATCTGAAGGAACGCTACGGCGCGTTGTTCGGAGCCGAGTTCGACGTGCTGCTTTACGACCTGACCAGCACGTATGTGGAGGGCGCGGCGGAAAACAATCCGATGGTGCGCCGCGGTTATTCGCGGGATCACAGGCCGGACTGCGAGCAACTGGTGATCGCCCTGATTGTGAACAACGAAGGTTTCCCGTTCAGCTATGAAACATTCGACGGCAATCGAAGCAACGTCTCGACGATGGAAACGATCCTGCGCATGGTCGAACGCAAGTATGGCAAGGCGCGAAGGATCTGGGTGTTCGATCGCGGCATCGTCAGCGAGGAGAATCTCGCGGCAATCCGGAAACGGGATGGGCAGTATCTGACGGGCACGCCGCGCAGCCAGATGAAGCAGTTTGAAGCGGACCTGCTGAAGCAAGACTGGACGCGCGTCCGGCCCGAAGTGGAAGTGAAGAAGGTAACCATTCCGCAGGGCGAGGAGACCTACATCCTGTGCCGCACCTCGGGTCGCAAGGAAAAAGAGAAGGCGATCCGGAATCGTTTTTCCAACAGCATGGAAACAGCCCTGAAGGGTCTGGAGAAAACCATCGTCACGGGGCGGCTGAAAGACCGCAACAAGATGGAGCGGCGGCTAGGAAAGATCCAGGCCCGGCATCCGCAGGTGAACGATCTGTATGATCTCGCTCTGCGGGATACAGCCGAAGGCGTCCGCTTGTTCTGGCAGATCAAGGAAGATCGCAAAAACTGGCGTGAATCCCGCGAGGGCGCTTATCTGCTGCGCACCAATCTGAAGGCTGAGACGGCCGAAGAGCTGTGGTCCAAGTACATGCAGTTGACCGAAGCCGAAGCATCTTTTCGGGCATTGAAGAGCGAGCTTTCGATTCGGCCTCTGTTTCACCAACTGGAGCCGCGCGTCAAGGCTCATGTGATGGTGGCGTTCCTGGGCTACGCTTTATGGGTCACGCTCAAACAACTGCTGAAACGCCGGCCCGCGGTGGTTCCCAAACCGTCGGCAAGCGGAGTCGAGAACGCTCAGCCCATGTCGCCGATGCGAGCAATTGCTCTACTTTCCACTCTCCAAAGCGCCGACATTGTTCTTCCCACCACCGACGGGCGCGAGATCCGTCTGCGCCGCATCACCGAGCCAACCGCAGAGCAAAAATCCTTGCTCCGCCAACTCGGCCTCCGCCTGCCCGAGCATCTCCAATTTAATCGCCAATGTAGTGCAGACTCCGCTATAGCCTGAACTGATTCTGAATGGGTTAACTGGTTTTTGACCTCAACCGTGACGAACTTCGGCTAGCAGCGCCGATAGCATGTGCCCGGCATCGAAGATTGGATCGAAGTTCCTGCGCATCCCTGCGGCCGGAACCGAGGATGACAACCACCGTCCGCCCCGCGCCGCCTCTTCGATCTCGGCGTCGGCGACGACAACCTATTTCACGGCGACAAACACCGCTGGAGCGCCCGCTTGACTGTGGTCAACCTGGCCAACAAGGAAGCGCTCTACAACTCCCTCTCCACCTTCAGCGGAACACACTACGTGACCCCCCGCGCGGTCAACGGAACCATCGGCTTTCACTTCTGAGTCGCGATCGCTATCGCCTCGCGGGCCCCGCGGCAGGAGTAGCAGCAGGCTTGGAAACGAACATCGAAAGATCGATCGCATCCGCCATGGCCTTATAACCGGCATCGTTGGGATGCAGCTTGTCGGTGTTGTTATAGCCCTGGCGAAATTGCCGGGGGTCGTTGGGGTCCTGGATTACCTTGTCGAAGTCCACCACGCCGTCGAAGGCTCCGCTGGTGCGGATGAACAGATTCAGGGCCTGCCGCATGGCCTCCACCGCGTCGGTGGCGTTCCCGTAGGGAGTCAAGGTGCAGCCGATCACCTTGATGCCGTGCGTGTGCGCCCGCTCGATCATCTGTTTCATTCCCCCGATCAGATCGTCCGCGGTCAGCGCCGGACCCGTTGGGGTTGCTCCCTGGGTCGCGCCTCCTCTGCCCGCGCCGTTCATGTCGTTGATGCCTTCCAGAATCATCAGGTATTTCACGCCCGGCTGGCTCAGCACGTCGCGGTCGAAGCGGGCCAGCGCGCTGATTCCGGCTCCGTCGCCGAGCACACGATTGCCGGCAATGCCCAGGTTCAACACCGAGAGGTTGGCGGTGGCGGGGTTTGTCATCAACCGCTCGGCCAGCAGACTTGGCCAGCTCCGATTGGCGTTCACGGTGGAAGTCGTGCCATCCGTAATAGAATCCCCGAAGGCCACAATCGCCCCCGCGTCCGCCGGCGCCATGACGTCGACGCTCGAAATCCAATACCACGCGGCTGTGGTGGTGGCGTCCGCCATCTCCATCTGGCCCGTGGTGTCGCCCGCGGCGATGTAGGTTGTGTGCAGCGCCTGGGAGTGCTGCGAAGCCCTGCCGGAGTCGCCGGGAACATACACGCTGATGGCCAGGTCGCCGAGCCTCGGCACCACCAGATCGACCGGGTCGCTCAGCAGCACCGCGCCCGGCAGAACCCTCGCCGCCGGCTTTCCGTTGAACAACAGCGGGCGATCCGACCCGGCAATGATGGCCGAATCCTGGCCGCGAATCGCAATGTGCGCGGCGCCCATATCCAGCGGCGCTGTGCCAAACGCGTTCGAGAACTCCACGCGGACACGGCTTCCGCCGATGCTGGTTCGCACGATCATACGGGCCGTCTGATTGTTCAATGTGCCCGCTGGCGGAGCTGCCGGTGCCGGTGCTGGCGCTGCCGCCGGAGCCTGCCCGCCCGCGCCTCGCCCGCCTCCTCCACGCCCGGCATTGGGCTGTTGCTGCGCCGCGGCCCATGTGGCCACCCAGTGCGCATCGGTTGCAGTGTTAGGGGCGCCGCGCTGCGCCGACGCGAACGGAAGCAGTTGCGTGAGCGCCAACGTCACCATCCACAGGGGACGATTAAAGTGCCGTGCTTTCATGGTTGCCTCTCTTTCGATCTATTGTCGCCCACAAGAATTCTCTTGACACTCCCCCGCCATGTGTGTAGTGTATTAACAGACTAGCACACTTTACTTGATACGCTTCGAACCGTGATCTTTCGACTCAATCAATCCTCCGGCATTCCGCTGTACCTCCAGCTCATCGAGCAGGTGAAGCACGCGGTGGAAACCGGCGCGCTGCGCGAGGGCGACCAGCTCCCGACCATTCGCAAGGTCGCCGTGGACCTGGTCATGAACCCGAACACCGTGGTTCGGGCGTACCGGGAGCTGGAACACGAAGGCGTCCTCGAGCTGAAGCACGGCTCCGGAGCCTTCATCAAGGAATCCGCGGGAGGCCGGGCGCGGGTGATGCGCAAGGCTCAAGCGGTGGTGCAGTCGGCCATCGAGCGGCTCGCGTCGTTGGGACTTGCCGAAGACGAGCTTCGAAGAGTATTTGAGAACGAACTAGCCCAAGCGCGCACGGAAGGGCGTCTGGGAGCAGTAACAGAAGGGAAGCCATGAGCGATTACATCATCGAAACGAATCAACTCTGGAAGTCATTCAAAGGCCAACCGGCATTGCGCGGCTTGGACCTGCGCGTCCCGACGGGAAGCATTTTCGGTTTCCTCGGACGCAATGGGGCGGGGAAGACCACCACCATCAAAACTCTAATGGGCCTGTTGCGGGCCGACAACGGGACCGCGCGCGTGTTTGGAACGTCGGTCACCGACACCGACGGGACCCTTGAGAAACGCGCGATCGAAGTGCGCCGCCGCATTGGCTTCGTCACCGAGGACAAGGAGCTGTACCCGTACATGACTGTGGAGCAGATCATCCGCTTCACGCGTCCGTTCTTTCCCAAGTGGCGCGACGATCTGGAGCAGCGCTACCTGAAGATGTTCGAGCTTCCGCCCAAGCGCAAAATCCCGGATCTCTCCAAGGGCATGCGGTCCAAGCTGATGCTGCTGCTGGCGATCTCGCGCGGAGCCGAGCTGCTGATCCTGGACGAGCCCACCGACGGTCTCGATCCGGCCGCCACCGAAGACGTGCTGCGAGAGCTGGTCGCCATTGCCGCCTCGTCCGGAACCACCATGTTCTTCTCCTCGCACCAACTGTCCGAGGTCGAGCTGATCGCCGATCATATCGGCATCATCGAGCAGGGCAAGATGATCGTGGCCGGCTCCTTGGACGATATGAAGGCGCGGTATCAGCGGCTCCAGGTGGTGTTTACGAATTCCGTGGCGATGCCCTCACGCTGGGTGGACGGCGTCGAGCATGTGCGGCAGGAGGGTCGCGTTGTTTCCATCCTGGCCAGCCACAACGTCGACGCCATCGTCGAGCAGGCGCGAGCCTTGCCGGGCACCGCGGTGGAGCGCTTCCCCGTGACGCTCAAGGAAATCTTCCTGGAACACGTGAGGAGCAACTGACATGCTCTGGTACAAAGGATGGCGGGAAACGCGGCTTCGACTCCTGTTCATGCTCGTCATCGGGGGTCTCATTCTCGCTTTTGCATATGCGGACGCTGACAAGGCGCCAGGCGGCATGAAGAGATTCATCGTAAATGACTGGTTTTTCGCGGCAGTGGTTGCCCTCATGCTTGCGGGAGCGGGAATCGCCACGCAACCCGCCCTTCAGGCAACGAAAGGCCTGCACGGATCGATGTATTTCACCCTCTCTCTGCCCGTGAGCCGGTTCCGCCTGCTGGCGGTCAGAGCCGGCATCGGCTGGTTCGCAACACTCGGAGCGATTACAGTACGGTGTTGCGCAATATGGATTCTGTTCCCGGCTTTGAGGGCGATAGCCACGCCGGCGGAAATGTTCGAATATGCGGTGGCGCTGGGTGCCTGCGCTTCGGGACTTTATTTCATGAGCGTGTTGCTGGCCACCTTCCTGGACGACCTATGGCGCGTGTGGGGCAGCATGCTTGTCACCGTAGCGCTGTTGTGGCTTTCCGATAACACTCCGCTGCCCGCCTCAGCGAACATCTTTCGAGCCATGGGAGAAGGCTCGCCGCTGATCGCGCACTCGATGCCATGGACCGCGATGGCCTTCTCGCTGGAGCTGGCGGCAATTCTATTTTTCGCGGCTTTCAAAGTCGTGCAGATGCGTGAGTACTGAAATGTTGTGGTACAAGGGATGGCTGGAGACCCGGTTGAGACTGCTGATTGGGCTCGCTTGGTTCGGCGTTCTTGCGATTTTCGTGCATTTGACCGGGGAGAGACCTGGGCCTGCCGGTTTTACGCCGGCCGCCCGCTTTGCCTTGATGGCGATGAGCCAGATGGTCGTGATTTCCAGTATGCTCGCGGGAGCTGGAATCGCCACTCAAGCCCCTTTTCAGGCGACGAAAGGTCTCCAGGGTTCCACGATTTTCACACTCTCCTTGCCTGCGAGCCGCTTACATTTGCTGGCAATCAGAGTCAGCGTCGGATGGTTGGAAATAATCGCGCTGATCGCAGTGTTCTGCTGTGCAAACTGGCTCGGAGTCCCAGGGCTGAGGGGAACCGTGACGGCGGCCGAAATGTTCGAATATATGGGAACGCTCGTCGCCTGTACCTCGGCGCTATATTTCATAGGCGTGTTGCTGTCCACGTTCCTGGAGGAGCAGTGGCGCATCCAAGCCAGCGTCATCGCTTTCGCAGCGCTATGGTGGATTCCGAATCACACTCCGCTGCCCGCCGCCAACATCTTTCGAGCCATGCAAGATGGTTCGCCCCTAGTCGCGCACACGATCCCGTGGACTGCCTTGTCCTTCTCACTGGCCTTGTCTGCAATTCTGTTCTTCGCGGCGCTGAAAGTTGTGCAGGCGAGGGAGTACTGACATGCTCTGGTACAAAGGATGGCTCGAGACGCGGGTTGGGCTGTTGATCTCGCTCGGCTTCTTGGGTTTCATTCTGGTTTGCTTATATTCGTTCCGGACGCCAGTCGCCGGACTCGTCGTAATGGCGACCACCTTCGTGGTCCCGATTTACATCATTCTTGCGGGAACCGGAATCGCGGGGCGATCCTCTTTTCGGTCAACCAAAGGCGCCGCACTCTTCACCGTTTCCCTGCCTGTCACCAGGTTCCGCTTGTTAGCGGTCCGAGCCGGTCTCGGATGGTTGGAAATGGCCGGCGGAATTGGATTGCTGTGCTGCGGAATGTGGCTTCTGTCTCCGGGGCTGAGGGCAACGGCGACAGCGGTCGAAATGTTCGAATATGCGGGAACACTCGTCGCCTGCGCTTCGGCGCTCTATTCCATGGCCGTGCTGTTGGCGACTTTCCTGGACGCCCGATGGCGCGGGTGGGGCTGCATGATCGCTTTCGGAGCGCTATGGAGGCTTTCCAGTCACGCTTCGCTGCCAGGCTCCGTGGACATCGTTCGAGCCATGGGAGATGGTTCGCCGCTGCTCGCGCACACGATGCCGTGGACTGTGGTGGGCGTCTCTCTGGCGCTGGCCGCGGTGTTATTTTTCGCGGCATTGAAAGTCGTGCAGACGAGGGAGTACTGACATGCTCTGGTACAAAGGATGGCTTGAGACCCGGATTAGGCTGCTGGTGGCCTTCGTCTGGATTGGGTGGTTTCTCGGCGCCGAGTATTCCCGCGGGCTCAAAGCGCCAGCCGGCCTCACGGGGCTTGCCGTGGCTGCGACGTTTATAGGGGCGGCGATTCCCGTCTTCTTCGCGGGAGCGGGAATTGCTACGCAACCCGCCTTTCAAGCGACGAAAGGCTTGCACGGATCGACTCAATTCACTCTCTCCTTGCCCGTGAGTCGGCTGCGGTTGCTGCTGACCCGGGCCGGTCTCGGATGGTTGGTGCTGGCCGGCGCGATTGGAACCTTGTGCTGCGGAATGTGGATTCTGTTCCCGGTTCTCCGGGCGGCAACGACGGCGGTGGAGATGCTCGAATATGCGGGAACACTCGTTGCCTGTGCTTCGGGACTCTATTCCATCAGCGTCCTACTGGCCACTTTTCTGGACGACCTATGGCGCTTCCAGGGCAGCATGATTTCCTTCGCGGCGCTCTGGTGGCTTTCGAATCACACTCCGTTACCCGCCTCCGCGAATATCTTTCGAGCCATGTCGGAAGGCTCGCCCCTGATCGCGCACACGATGCCATGGACTGCAATCGGCCTCTCGTTGTGCTTGGCCGCAATTCTGTTCTTCGCCGCCCTGAAAGTTGTGCAGACTCGTGAATATTAGGAGATAGGAGTGAATTATATGATGCAGAAATATTTCATACGTGGATTCGCCGTCGGCGCCGCGCTGGCCGTGGGCTCGCTTTCGGGAGCCCTCTTAGCACAGGCGCCCGCTGCCTCGCCCGCCTTCGAGGTCGCCACCATTCGACCGGCCCCGCCGATCCAGGACATTATTCAGCAGCTCCAGTCCGGCAAAGCCAGGATCGGTATGTCGGTCGACGGCGCTCGCGTAAATATGGGATTCCAGTCTCTGGCGGACTTGATCCGCATCGCGTATCGGGTGAAGGCCTACCAGGTGCAGGGTCCGGACTGGATGGCCCAGCAGCGCTTCGAGATTCAGGCCAAGATTCCCGAAGGCGTGTCCGAGGACAAGGTTCCTGAAATGCTACAGGCGCTGCTGGCGGAGCGGTTTAAGCTGGCCATCCATCGCGACAAAAAGGAGCTGCCGGTCTACGCGCTGATCGTGGGCAAAAACGGTTCCAAGCTGACGGAAGCCTCGCCGGAACCGGATGTTCCGCTTCCCGATTCCCCCGGCGCCATGAGCATCGGCACCGAAAAGGGCCCGATGAAGGTGGTGCAGGACGGCAAGGGCGGCTCCGTGATGCAGGGTGGCGGGTATGCGGGGACTATAAAACAATCGATATCGGATACCGGAGTTCATCTGGAAATGACCAAGGCGACCTTCGCCTTTATGGTGGATCTGCTCACCTCCCTGGTGGATCGCCCGGTCCTGGACATGACCGAGCTGAAGGGAAATTATCAAGTCACCCTGGATCTGCCCATGGAGGATCTGCAGCTCCTTGCGCGGAGAAACGCTGCTGCGCTTGGGATACAAATGCCCGGTCCTCCGCCGGGCGCAAATCCGGCGGATGCGGCCTCGACGCCCGGAGGCTCCGCGATCTTTACCGCTATGGAGAAGCTCGGCCTGAAACTCGACTCGCGCAAGGCCCCCGTCGAGACCATCGTGGTCGATCGTCTGGAGAAAACGCCGACGGAAAATTAGCGACACTTCGCCGAACCGCGTCGTGCAGACCCGCGAATACGAACGCTATTTCGGGGCTGTAAGTTTTTCGAGCTGCTCCGCTAATTCTGCGAGGCGCGTCTTCAATGCGCTCATCTCATCCTGCTGCGCCTGAATCTGCTGATGTTGTTTCTGAACTTCGTTGAGCAGCATGGCATTGACCTTCTGGTACTGTACCGTCTGAACCTCGCCCGATGGCGAATAGGCCACCAGGTCGGGATACACGTCGGCGACTTCTTCAGCGATCAGCCCATAGTCGATGGGCTTCGCTCCGTCGGCGTAGGGCTGTTTGTAGCGGAAGGTGACGGGCCGCAGGCGCATCAGAGCGTTGCTGGCGTCGCCCATGTCCTGGATATCTTCCTTGAAGCGCCGCGAAGAGCTCATCGTGCCCAACTGGCCGTTGGCATCGATCAGCACGGGGACGGGACTGCCGAGGCCCGTGGCGACTCCGCTAACACCGGCCACGAAGAACTTAGTCTGTGAGGTTCCGATCCGGATGACGGCGCTGTCGGCGGACGCGCCCGAGCTTCCGATATGAATGTTGTTGCTATTGCCACCCGAGACGTTTTGGGCCGCATCATCCCCGATGGCGATGTTGCCGCCCCCGGTGGTGTTGTTCTGCAACGCGTTCAGGCCCATGGCCGTGTTGCAGCACCCGGTGGCGTTGAGGATCAGTGCAAAGTCCCCGCTGGCGGTGTTGTTGGCGCCAGTATTGGCCTGCAGCGCGCCGAAGCCGTTGGCCGTATTGCAGCACGCGGTGGTGTTGGCATTCAGCGCGTTTTGACCGCTGGCCGTGTTGGAGTTCCCGGTGGTGTTGTTGAACAGCGCGCCTTGACCGAAGGCCGCGTTGCCGCCCCCGGTGGTGTTATTCTGTAGTGCGCTACCGCCGAAGGCCGCGTTGGCGTTCCCGGTGGTGTTAGCATTCAGTGCGGCTTGGCCGCTGGCCGTGTTGCAGCACCCTGTGGTGTTGTTGTACATCGCAAGCTGGCCGCTTACCGTGTTGTTGTTTCCGGTGGTGTTAACGTTCAGAGCTCCTTCACCAACAGCCGTGTTGTTGTTCCCAGTCGTGTTGCTGCCCATCGCGCCGCTGCCGGTGGCCGTGTTACCGTTTCCGGTCGTATTGAAAAACAACGCGGAATAGCCGGTCGCAGTGTTGTCGCTCCCAGTGGTGTTGAGATGCAGCGAGCCCTGGCCGATGGCGGTGTTTGTGGTCCCGGAGGTGTTGTTCTCCAGCGAGCCAGCTCCGATGGCCGTGTTGTGGCTTCCAGTAGCATTGCTGGACAGCGCGTCAGTTCCGATAGCTGTGTTCGCGGCTCCCGTGGTGTTATTCGCCAGGGTTCCTAACCCGATGGCGGTATTAAAGCTCGCGTCGGTCGGCGCGGCGTAGTAGCCGTTCATGTCGATGATGATATCGGTCGCCGCGGGGCCGGTGGAATGAAAGCTGAATCCTCCGAAAGGTGTTCCCGCCGGAACAATGGCCGCGTTCTGCGCGATGGCCCCTTGTGGGTCGTTTAAGGTTGCGACGAATGGTTGTGTACTGCCTGCCGGCCACATGCTGACATTGTCCACAGCGCCTCCCGCCACCGGCACAACCGTGAGATTAAGCGAATACGCTGCGGCGTTAGCAGGAATCGCGCCGCAGGGCGCGGGCGCGGTGGTGCTGGTTTGGGCGGACGATTGCACCGGGAACGTGAGGCTTCCTCCTCCGGCTGGAACGCCCGGCCCATTAAAAGGAGTCACGCCGATAAAGCCGGCGGCAGCGCCGCGAGTGTCCACCAGCCGGCAAGGCGTGATGGCCACGAACGTCAGAGCGTCCGCGGAAATCTGATTCGCGGAAAACTTGAGCTCCGGCACGGGTTTCGCAGAGGCTTCTCTCTCTGCCTGGTTGGGGTGCCAGTACAAGGGAGCCGCCCAATTCTTGAGAGGCGGGTTCGGTTGCTGCGCATAAACCGGCGCCAGCGTTGACGCGAGCGCGATGGTGAGAACGAGGGCATGGCGGCGCATGATGTTGTTCATCTTGTTCTTCTCCTTACGGGGTGTATTCCCGGCGGGTCCCGGTTTCAAAGCAGTATACACCAAACTCAATACGCCAACTTTGCCGCAGCCGCGCGAAGCCGATCCCGCCGCTGGGCGACCGCTATTTTTGGGCAGTAAGTCTTTCGACCTGCCCCGCTAATTCAGCGAGGCGCGACTTCAGTGCGCTCATCTCATCCTGCTGCGCCTGAACCCGCCCGTTCTGCTCTTGTATTTGTTGGGTCTGCTCCTGAATCTGCTGATGTTGTTTCTGGACTTCGTTGAGCAGCATCGCATTGACCTTCTGGTACTGCACCGTCTGGACCTCGCCCGACGGCGAGTAAGCCACCAGGTCGGGATACACGTCGGCCACTTCTTCGGCGATTAACCCGTAATCGATGGGCTTGGAGCCGTCGGTGTAGGGCCGTCTATAGCGGAACGTGACGGGTCGCAAGCTCATCAGACCGCTGCTGGCGTCGCCCATGTCCTGGATGTCTTCCTTGTAACGGCGGGAAGAGCTCATCGTGCCCAACTGGCCGTTGGCATCGATCAGCACTGGGACGGGGCTGCCGAGGCCGGTGGGGACTCCGCTTACGCCGGCCACGAAGAACGCACTCTGCGTTCCAGCCGTTCCGATCCGGATGACGCCGCTGTTGGCTGCGGCACCATCGCCGGCAAGGCCCTGGCTCCCTATATCAATGTTGTTGCTGTTGCCATTCGCGACGCTGCTGGCCGCGCTCCGGCCGATGGCAATGTTGCCGCCTCCGGTGGTGTTGGTGAACAGCGCCTGTTGACCGACGGCCGTGTTGCCGCTGCCGGTCGTGTTGAAACCCAGCGCGCCGGCGCCGCTGGCCGTGTTGTTGCCCCCGGTAGTGTTGCCGTTCAGCGCATTGACACCGCTAGCCGTGTTCTGGCTCCCGGTGGTGTTGAGCTGCAGCGCCTGGACGCCGATAGCGGTGTTGATGTTCCCGGTGGTGTTGGCCTGCAGCGTGGCTTGACCGCTGGCAGTGTTGCTGCTCCCGGTGGTGTTGCTTACCAACGCGGCTTGACCGCTGGCCGTGTTGTTGCTCCCGGTGGTGTTGTTCTGCAGCGCGTTGTCGCCGCTGGCGGTGTTGAAGCCTCCCGTGGTGTTGGCCTGCAGCGCGGAGGTGCCGCTGGCCGTGTTGGCGCTCCCGGTGGTGTTGAACTGCAGCGCGGAGGTGCCGCTGGCCGTGTTGGCGCTCCCGGTGGTGTTGAACTGCAGCGCGCCGGCACCGGTGGCCGTGTTGCAGCACCCGGTGGTGTTGTTCTGCAGCGCGACGTTACCGCTGCCCGTGTTTTGGCCCCCGGTGGTGTTTTGCGCCAGCGCGCCGTTACCGCTGGCCGTGTTCCAGTTCCCGGTGGTATTGCTTGCCAGCGCGTGGTTGCCGCTGGCCGTGTTGTCGAGTCCGGTCGTGTTGTTCGTCAGCGCGGCAATACCGGTGGCCGTGTTGTTGACCCCGGTGGTGTTGCTCGCCAGCGTCCCAGTCCCGATGGCGGTATTGCCGCTTCCATCGGTCGGCGCGGCGTAGTAGCCGTTCATGTCGATGACGATATCCGTCGCCGCGGGGCCGGTGGAATGAAAACTGAATCCTCCGAAGGGTGTTCCCGCCGGAACAATGGCCGCGTTCTGCGCGATGATCCCTTGTGGATCGTTTAAGGTCGCGACGAATGGTTGTGTGCTGCCCGAGGGCCACAGGCTGACGTTATCCACAGCGCCTCCCGCCACCGGCACAACCGTGAGATTAATCGAATACGCCGCGGCGAAGGAAGGAAGGGCACCGCAGGGCGCGGGCGCGGTGGTGCTGGTTTGGGCCGACGATTGCACCGGGAAAGTGAGGCTTCCTCCTCCGGCTGGAACGCCCGGCCCATCAAAAGGAGTCACACCTATAAACCCGCCAGCAGCGCCGCGAGTGTCCACCAGGCGGCAGGGCGTGATCGCCACGAACGTCAGAGCGTCCGTGGAAATCTGATTCGTGGAAAACTTGAGCTCCGGCAGGGCTCCCGCAGCGGCTTCTCTCTCTGCCTGGTTGGGGTGCCAGTACAACGGAGCCGCCCAATTCTTGAGAGGCGGGTTCTGAGGTTGCTGCGCATAAACCGGCGCCAGCGTTGACGCGAGCGCGATTGTGAGAATGAGGGCATGGCGACGCATGGTGTCGTTCATCTTGTTCGTCTCCTTACTGGGTGTAGTCCCGGCAGGTCCCAGTTTCAAAGCAGTATACAACAAACTCAGGCGGCGGGATGATCACCGGATTCGCGCGGCCTGCCTGCGCATACATGTTTTTCCGAGAAGGCGAAGCAGTTGGTCAGCGCGCCGGCGCTGCACGTAAATGTCCCGATCGGCGTCGAGGGCGGCCCCGAAACCGGCGGCGTCCTTGCGCCCCAGTGGGTCATGAGTTCTTGGGTTTTACAATTTCCAAACTCTCCATGGGATACATGACGCAGGACGACGGCTTCTTGGGATCGTAGAGAACCGTCATGACGCGGCCCACCATGAATGGGACGCTTAAGTCCTGGCGCGAACTTAAGCGGTGGCCTGTATCGTCCTGGTATTCGAAAAGCGTAGAATAATAAGACCTGAAGCGCGGCGAGTAAACGGGAATCATCTCTGCCACAACCGCGCGGGCTGGTTTTCCCCATTTGAGTAGCCGCCTGTGCTGCGAGGAAATATGGTAGACCCACCAGGCACACAGCGCAACCGGAAGCAAGAACTCTCTGGCCCAAATCGCGAGAACAGCCATGCCGGCCATCAAGACGATTCCGACGATGCGTTGGCCGAGCGTGATCCTGATCCCTCTGACCGGGCGGGGAACGGGCAGAAGAAGCTCCAGCGGAACGCTCCAGTCGTCCTCGAAGCTAGCCGGCTCCAGAGGTCTGGGATCCGTGGCTGCCTGTTTCCCACAAACGGTACAGAAGTATGCACTGGCCGGACGCAAGGCGCCGCAAAAACTGCAGGTCCTTTGCATAATTTCCAAGCGAGAGTTCCCATGAGTCAACTCCGATGGCTTCGCGATAGGCGCCTCGGCGTGCTGCTTCGAGGTTTGGGCCGGCAGCACAGTACGCAGAACGTTCAGGATGTACCTGCGCCGCTGATCGCTCAATTGCCCACCGAACTGCGCGCGTACCGCCCCTTCCAGCACGATGCGAAATGTTCCCGGTGTACCATCCTCTTGAACGGACCGGAACGAGGACCATGGGTAGTGCAGTGTCGAACCGATTTTCCCGACTCCGGTGAAAATCGTCAAACGATCCTTCTCCTGAGTCAACCGAATCTGGCCGGCGGCGGACAGAGCGAGGACGTACAGGAGCGCCAGACCAAACAAGAGAACGACAAAACTAACGCGGGTCGGAAAGAATGCTAGAAATGTTGCGAACGTAACCGATGCAAAGACGCTGATCATGATCAACTCTCCCACCGGACGGCGAGTGCTCGCGCCAACGCTGAATCCTCCAGGAAGCGGCTTGAACCACGCGCCTTTCGGCGGAAACTGGAGATCAAATGGAGACGACTGAATCGCCGCCGGGATATCCTGGTGGTCGCTAAACGCCGATTTAGGAAGCGCCCCCAGGAGAATGCACAACAAACCAAAGCCGGCAAACGCCAGGGAGAAGCCAATCATGTGCTGCCATACGAGCCATCCCGCACACGTCAATGCGATCAGTCCGGACAGGATCGCGGGGCCACTGAACCTTGTCACTGTCATGCAACATCCGCCTCCCTAAGTGTATCCGCGCCGAAGCCGAGCTGAACGGTCCAGTTCGCGCAGCCGGCCCGAGGTACTCAGGACCGAATCGACGAAACAACCAGTGCGGTTGCCGAGACGCCGCCAGCGCGGCGTTCTCCTTTCCGGCAAGAGTAAGTGATGTTACGTCCTTGCTGGCCGGGCGGGCGTTTTGCCGCCGCTGGAGACTACTGGCTGCTCGCCGGCCGCGTAGCCGTCGATGTTTGGCTGGACAGAAGCGTCTCCAGCGCGGCAAGGCGGTCCTCCAGTTTCCGATTCTGCTCCTGCTGAAGCTGAATGGCTTCCGCCTGGCTCTGGAGCTGCGCATTCTGCTTCTGCACCTCATTCAGCAGCATAGGGGCGAGCAACTGATACTTGACCGTCAATATCCGACCGTCGTTGTCGTACGCCACCATCTCGGGATAGATTTTGGCAACCTCTTCGGCGATGAGGCCGTATTGTAGCAGGTGGGATCCATCGTCGTACTGATGTTTGTAGAAGAAGTCATCTCGTCTCCATCAGCGGACCGGATTGCGTAAACGGTTGCCCGATCGCCACGCTTCCGGCGCAGGCGTGGCGACAGCCACGCCTGCGAACCCAACTCCTACGGCAGTTCCCCGATTTATTCCGGCGTCTGGGACACTGAAGCTCGACCACTAGGATTCACGCCACGAGCTACCTCAGGCCGAAGCGAAAGCCGATGCCTGCCGCAATGCGAGAGTCGCCCCGCCAGCGGCTGGTTCCCGAAGCAACATCCGGCACCTCCTGCACCACGGTATCGATTCGAAACAGGGTCACGACACAATGCTCCCCGGACAGGAAGCCGAATCCGTAAGATTCGCCGTAGGCAAAGCTGCTTCGCGCGGCCGTAGCGGCCGATCCCGCCAAGTTCGTGCCGTTCACTTGGACATGAGAGGCCCCGATCATGGGTTCAAAGTAGTAGAACAAGTGCGCCCTCCGCCATTCAATATTGAGGCGGGGCCCAAACATGTATGTGTAGAGACTGCCGCTGTTGCCGGCGGATCCGCTGAAGTTCGCAACGACGCCGAACATGGATCGGATATTCCATTTCTGCGCAGTCCCTTTCAAAAAGTATTGGCCATAGGCGGAACCGCCGTTTTGGCTGGAATAGCCAGATGTGGAAATGGCGAGGGAATTGTTGGCGTAATCGAGGCCCACCTCGCCCAGGGGCGCCGGGGCTTTCCCTAGCGCCGCCGCCGGCGCCGGCTCGAAGTACAGCAACTGGGTTCGCGCTTCTTCGTTCGATCCAGCCCCGTTCGTTCCAGCGTGGACATCGTTTTCCTCGACGATCCCGACACCTCTTTCGAACCAGACATCTTCTTTGAATTCCGGCGCAAGTCCCGAGCCGACGTTCGACGAAACGTGGAAGGTTTTCCCCTTGTCCGGCGAGGACGGGTCTTGATTATTTACGTCCGCGACACGCCACCCATGTCCGCTTTCCTTGCCCCACGTCTTGCCGTCGCTTAAAGGAAAACAAAACACCCGAACATGCTCTCCGCCGTTCCAAGGGGGCCTCGCGGAGAACGCTGCGCTGAGTTGGTCGGGGCGGCGAGCATCCCAGTCGCCCGCGGTTAGATCGTACAAACAGTCGCCGTGAAGCAGCCAAGCTTGTTCCTTCGGCGGGGCAACGGAGGGTTTACCTTTAATGACACGAATTCGCCTCACGACGATCATTCCTTCCGGAACTGTCATGAGCTTAGTGACCGTTTCCTCGGTCTTCCAGCGTTCGGCTCGTGCCTCATTCTGGTAGATCCACGTGTTTCCGGGATAGATTGGCACCCAAGACGCAACCTCGTCTTGAGCGAAAACCCGACCGCCGCAGATACAGGCGAGAGGGACGATGATTTTCGAAAGCGCGCGATTCAAAACGTGCCGCCCTTGCGCACCTCCGCGGCCATCGCGTCCAGCCGGTCAGCGCCGGCTTTCCAGAACCCTTTGCACAGCGTCAGGAACTCCAGCACCGTGTCCCGTTCGCCCTTTTCGAGAAGCTCCCGCGCCAGCGTGAAATCGGGCTCAGTGATATCCAACCCAAGGGCGGAGTCGAGCTGCGGAGCCGGCGCCTTGGCCGATTCCAGAAGGTATCGGCTGGCCTCCCCAACGCTGCCCCGCCGCAGCGCAACCCGGCCGAGCATCATGTTTCCATCGTAGATCCCGCTGCCAAAAACAAGGGCGTCCTTGCTCTCGTTCCCCAACTGGAGCAGTTCGGCTGCATAGGAGGACGCTTTATCGAGCGCGCCCGCGTCCAAGGCCTGTTCCGACAGATCCCTCAGCGCGGAATACCGCTCCAATTTGCCCTGGCCCCGAATCTGCTCCTCCGAGTCCGCGAGCACTTGTTCCAGTGATCGCGGGAAACGATCGGCGAGCTCCTCGATTCGCTGGGTAGCCTTCATCTGCTCCGCCAGATCGAAGCCAGGTCTTCCGGGTTCGGCGGCTTCTCCGATTTCAGGAAGAAATGGACGTTTGCTTGTGTGTAGGCGGACACCGGATGGCCGTCTCGAAAAACGGGCCGGAATCTCCATTGTTTTACCGCATCGATAGCCGGGGACCGCAATATATCGCGGCCGGTCAAGGGCTCCGCATTCACGACGGCTCCGGAGGGATCGATGGTGACCAGCACCTCCACGTCTCCCTGCAAGCTCTGGCTGTGCGCTTCGGGCGGATAATCCGGCTCGATGCGGTCGATGGGGCTGAGGCGGGGGATGAACGCCTCGGGCTCGCCGGGCTGCGGCTTGGGCGCGGTTTTTGCCGCGGCCGCAGGGGGAGCGGATGCGGCGTCCCCGACGATTGCTCCCATCCCGGGAAATAGCTCCTTCGTCTCCTTCGCGTCCGCCGGCGGCGTGAACACAAACAGGGAATCGGGCAAATCCTCGTTGAATTTCATGGAGTGCGTGGTGGTCACCATGCGCATCTCGATCGCGGGCGCCGCCGCGCTTGCCTGCACTTTCCCAGCAATCGACATCTTCAGCTGGATTCCAAGCGCCTTGTCGATCCAGGTGGTGTACACCATGTCCTGCATCGCCGCGCCTGCTTGTCCCGGCACGACGAGCTTGTCCATCCGGGTCTCGATCACCCAGCAATCGCGTTGCTCCCCGTCCACTTCGAGCATTTCCGAAGGGAGCACCTTGGCGTCCGCGAACATCTTGGTCATATCCGGCATGCCCGACAACCCCATGGCGTTCATCATGCTCTGCGCGCCTTCCGCGCTGTCCGCGGACGGCAGCTTGGAATACTGCTTGGTCAGAGGCATGTACATCCAAGTGTTCCGGCCATCCGAGATCATGAGCAACGCGTCCATGCCCGCGGTCTTCGTCTCCATGCGCCTCTTGCCTGGATTGACGGCCTGGGTCACCATGGTGGATGTCACGGCCGGCATGGCGATGCCCGGCATCTTCATATCCATGGTCATGTCCTGAGTCAAGCGATAGCTGTGATACCGCTGGAGCTCGCTCGCCTGCCGCGAGAGCAGCGAGGCGGCGTCCGGAGACGTCTGAGCGAAAACCGGGACGAGCATCAAAAGGCCGAGTATGAAGCGCACGGAATGATCCTCCTATGGGTTGCCTGACGGGGGCATGAATCGGACGTTGATATAAGCCTGCCGCTGGGTTGAGCCGGTAGTCGGTAAGGGACCCTTCATAACCAGGTCCAAAGCCGTCTGCACCAGCGCCGGATCGGCCGCAGCCGACAATTCCTCTTCCAATATCTTGCCCGAGCCATCGATCTCCGCATGCACGATCACGGGCTGAACCAGCTTCGCCCCAAACGGGTTGGGAGTTCTGATCTGGAACCGAATGGGCCCCCCGTCGATCACCACCGCGTCATTCGCGAGCATGCCGCTCGTCGGTGCGAGCAGACTTTCATCGGCGGGGCCGGCATCCGCGATCGTGAATTCGGCATCGGCTGCGATTGCGCCGCCGGTGTAAATCGTAATGTGATCGGCGAGAGCCTCGCCGTGAAAGCGCAGGCTCCGGCCGTATCCGTAGACTGTGTAGGTTCCCGGAGCGATCGAGTACATCTGCAACAGACCGGAGGCGTTGTCGATGCAGTACTCATCCTCTTCCCACAACCTTCCCTGCGTGAGGGTTGCCTGGCCCGCCATGTTCGAAAGCAGCAGGCAGGTGGCCGGCTTGCCATTCGACTGGATCGCCGCGGAACGGATCTGCACGCGGGAAGTGCCTTCACGGATTGTCCAAAGGATCGCATTGCGCAAGCTCTGCACGCGCATCGGAACCTGGGTCACGGGCTGGTCTTCGAGTGTTCGCCCGCCGAAAGCGATCCGCACCACGGAGAAGCCGCCCAGATTCGCGGTCCAGCGCCAACTCTGGCCGGAACTCCGAACCTCGGTGAGCTGGCCGGGTCCGGTGTTCATCACGTTTCCGAAGGCGTTGAAAGAAACCTCGAAACGGAATGGCGGTGTGCCCGCCGTGTGCAGTTGGGCGTTCTGCCGAGCCCGTTCCAAGAGTGCAAAGGCGGCGGCGCGGTCGGAGGGAGACGTCACAGTCCGAACCGGTCCGCTTGACACCGGCTCGTGCGGGTCCTGAGGAACCGGCGCGGAGGGAATGTAGTCCGGCGGGGTGAGAGGGACCGTGACGGCGCCAGCCGGCTGCGGATTCACCGGCTGCGGAATCGCCGGAGCCGCGCTGGACGGTTGTGACGCCGCGATCTCCACGCGCGCCGCTTCCCGAGGCGTTTCCTGAAAGACGGGCTGTCCGATCAGCGGAAATGAGGTGAACGCGAACCATCCGGCCAGCGCCAGCATCGCGGTTATAAAGGCGTACGACGAGATCAGCTTCAGCGTGGAGGCGGAGGCATCCTTGAGCAACGAATGCACGCGCTGCGTTAAGTGACGCCTGCGCAGAAACAGCGGCGCGGGCGCGAGGTCCAGATGCTGGCCGCCGCGCGCAATCGCCAGCAGCGCGTCGATGTAGGGCTCGCGCGCGGCGGTCAGCCGCACGACTTCCGCGTCCACCAGTTGCTCGCGCGCCAACCGCGTTTGCGCCAGCAGCAGCCAGATCGCGGGATTGAACCACAGCAGGGTTCCGGCCAGCTCCTCGATCAGCGTGACCAGCCAGTCGTGACGCCGCACGTGCAGCAACTCATGACAGGCGACGCCGCATTGCGCTTCCTCGCCGAGCGTCAGAAAGGATTCCGGCAGCAGCACCACCGGCGTCAGCCAGCCTAGCATCACTGGGCCCGGAACGTCGGAGGAGATGCAGAACAGCGCGTCCGCTTGTGTCACGGCCCCAGCAGCCCGCACGGATTCGGGAATCGGGTAGAGCGGCATGGATGCGATCCGGTACTTGCGAATCCGCCACAATCCACCCAGCAGCCAGCACAGCTTGACGGCAGCGCCCGCGGCGAGGAGCCATAGAATCGGACGGCCCTCGGGAATCTGGGGCCATTGCGCTTTCGGTGGTGGCGTTGCAACGATCGAGGCAGGCAGCGGCGCGGCCGTGCCCGCGGCGGCTGGTCTCGCGGTTGACGCCGCTTCAAACGCAGGAGCGGCGTCCGCCGTGCTGGGAATCTCGCGCACCACCACTGGATGCTTCCACGGCTGGAGCAACGGCAGCAGCAGGCACAGCGCCAGCAACGCATGGCAGTAAGCCAGCTTGGTCCGCGCATGCCGGATCCGAAAGACCATCAGCAATAGCGAGCCGGCCGAAGCCAGCACAAACGCCTGCTCCATCCAAGCCAACAGATTGTCCGCGGACCATTGCGGCATATTTACTTCTTCCGTCGTTCCTCGGTCTTGTTTTGTTCGATGAGGCTCTGAAGCTCGGCGAGCTCTTCCGCGCTGACGCCCCGGTCTTCGACCAGATGCACCAGCAGAGGTTTGGTCGAGCCGTTGAAGACCCGGTTCACGAATTCCTTGACCATGCCCGCGGTGACCTGGGCCTGCGGCTTGGCGGGGCGATACAAGTACGCGCGCTCGCCCGCGGTTTTCTTCAAGTGGCCCTTGCGTTCCAGAATCCCCATCATGGTCAGCACCGTGGTGTAGGCGATCTTGCGATGCTTCAGCATCTCCTGATGCACCTCGCGGACTGAAGATGGGCCGAGCTGCCAGATGACCTTCAGGATTTCAAGTTCTTGATCCGTGGGAACCGATTTGGCGGGCTTCATTCGCGACTCTGACTAATAACTTAGTCAATCGTGGCGCGAAAGTCAATGGGAAACTTCGGCCACCCGCGTTCCCCTTCCGTTCGGGAGGCTTCTGGCGAATCGACGTTTGTCCGATAACCTGAAGGTCGGGGAATCGCGATGAAACTTAGCGCGGCGGGTGCGTTGTTTGGGTTGAGCTTGGCGCTCCTGACGGTGAAGCCGGCCTCGGCGCACCATTCGTTTGAAGCCGAATACGAAGACAGCAAGACCGCGACGCTTACCGGCATCGTGACGGAGGTCTCCTGGCAAAGTCCTCACGCCCTTATCTTTCTGAATACGAAAAACGAAGATGGCACGACCAAGGCGATGCGGCTGGAGCTTGGTCCTCCCTACGCGTTGGTGCGCGGCGGGTGGAAGAAGGACACGGTGAAGATCGGAGATAAGGTCACCGTGGAGGGTGCGGCCGTCGCTAAAGATCCGCGCAACAATGGCGTGGCGTCGTTGCAGACCACCACGCTGGTGCTGGCCACGGGCCAAAAGCTGCCAACTCGATAATGAAAACGTGTTTGTTTGGGGCGGGCTGGCGGCCATCGCGATGGCCCAGCGCGGGCCGGGACGCGGTGGGGAAGCCGCTCCCGCACGCCCCCCCGATCAACCAGCCGAGCCAACGCCGCGCTGACCCGACGGATATGTGCCCTTCCAGCCGTGGGCGAAAGCCGTTTACGATTACCGCAACGCGACGTTCTCGAAAGATTCTCCGCTGGTCGATTGCAAGGCCGCGCCGGGTCCCGGCTTTCTGAACGCGCCAGGCTTTGGATCTGCGGCCCACCTATCTGGGCCACTCCACCGGAAGCTGGGACGGGACACGCTGGTGATCGATTCGGTCGGCTTCAACGAAAAGCAGTGGGCGGTGGGAGCGTTTTCCGAATACCTCGCGTTTGCACATGACCGAACGCTTCTCGCGTCCGAACCTCAGAACGCTGGCGTACCAGTTGACCATCGACGATCCGGGCGCGTACACTAAGCCTTGGTCGGGCGGTTGGACCATTTCCCAAACCACCGGGTCAAAGTGGATTCCCGGCGGCGAAATGTTCGAATATATTTGCGAAGACGCGCGGCGCTAAGACGATGCACAAGGATCGCGGGCGAGTTTTGCTGGCGGTGCGGGTCCATTCGTTGGGATGGACGCTATTTCTTTGGGGGATTGTGATCGCCTGGGTCGGCGTGATAGCCTTCGGGTTCCTGAAGCCACATATTTTGGATCGTCCCTTCCAAATGTTCCTCAATTCGGTTGGACTGCTCATTGCGGTCTTCAGCTATATCCTGTATCCGCGCATCAAGTTCTACGAGCAAGGCGTCGAAATTCCGCCGACTCGGGATCAGAAAGGTCCGCACTACCTGCGCTGGGATCAGATCGAACGCTCCAGTTGGGACGGCAACCGCCTGATTCTGACGGGCACGAGTTCGGTGCTGGCGGGCGGACCGGTGCAGGGCGGCTCGGTCCGCATTCCCAGCGCCGAGCATTTGGCCGTGGACCAGGTGCTCGGGACCAAGCTGCCGGGGACGCTGCCGGTGCGATAGAGCCGCGTGGAAAGACACCTCCGGCGTGGCAGGTGTCTTTCCCCGTATGTAAAAGATCGAAGGAGCCCCTCGTCCGCTTGATAACCTTCAAACGGAAAAAGGACCGCTGTACCTCAACGGCAAGGCTCATCGTGTAACGGTCGCATCGGGTTGCACTCGAGTACTCCGCCGCGCTCGCGTGATCCGGAACCGATGAGGGAACCGAACTCTTGATTCAAAATTACACGAGAGGCGCGCGGATGGCGGCGAGCGAAAACGCTAAGTCACTGAAATTACGGTAAATCCAAATTGCCGGAAGGGCGGGACGCACAACCATGGGTTGCCTCCTGTTGCTTTCCCATAGAACCCAAGATACGCTTTTGTGGGAATCCAATAGAAGATGAAAAAGAAAACGGACGTCTGGCAAGGCACGTTGGCCTTAATGGTTTTGAAGACGCTGGCTGTTCTGGGCCCGCAGCATGGCTACGGCATCGCCCGGCGTATCGAGCGAACCAGCGAAAATCTGCTCTCCATCAATCACGGCACGATTTACCCGGTGCTGCTCAAGCTGGAGCAAGAGGGCTCCATTGCTTCAGAGTGGGGAGTTTCGGATAACAGCCGCAAGGCAAAGTTCTACAAAATCACCAGAGGCGGGCGGAGACAATTGGACGACGAGGAACGGGAGTGGCAGCAGACGTCCGAGATCGTAGCGCGCTTCTTCGCGCTGCGGGGAGCAGAGGAATGAGGCGGCTGAGGCGTATCTGGAAGAGGGCGGCCGGCATGCGGAGCGGCGTCAGGCGGCAGCAGGAATTCACAGCCGAATTGGAAAGCCACATCCAAATGCAGACCGAGGACAACCTCAGACTGGGGATGTCGCGTGAGGAAGCCCGCCGCGCGGCCGTGCTGAAATTCGGCAGCATTACATCCACGCGAGAGAGCCTTCGCGATCAGATGGGGCTGCCGGGGCTGGGATCGTTCTTCAAGGATATACACTATGCGCTGCGCGGTATGCGCCGGAGTCCCGGATTTACCGTGGCGATGGCTTTGACGCTCGCGCTCGGCGCGAACACGGCGCTCTTCAGCCTGGTGAATCAAATGTTGCTGCACCCTCGCGGCATTTCCCATCCGGAGCGGCTGGTCGTGGTGCGGACGAAATACGACAAGCTGAATTGGAAGAGCATCACGGATTCGCCGCCGACCTTTGCGGACGCCCGCGACAGCCGCGCGGTATTTGAGCACGCCGCCGCGATGCGGGGGATGGACGTCAACTATACCGGCGGCAACGTTCCGCAAAGTCTCCGAGCCGAGGCCGTCTCGGCGGAATGGTTCGACGTGTTTGGAGCAAGGCCAAGCCTTGGCCGAGTGTTTGCAGCGGAAGAGGATCAACCTAATGCGGATCGCGTGGCGGTTTTGGCGCACTCGGCGTGGATACGGATTTTTGGCGCGGACCCAAGCGTGGTTGGGCGGACGATCGAATTGAACCAGGTTCCTTATCGGATCATCGGCGTGATGGGTCCAGGATTTGAGTGGCCCGCTCCAGTAGATTTGTGGGCTCCGCTGGGGTTGCCGACGGCTTCAACGAAAATTTCATCGTCGTGGCGCGGAGGAAGGGCAACGTGCCGTTCGCCCAGGCGAGTGCATGGCTAAAGGTGCTGAGCGATCGGGTTCTCAATGCCAAGACTCCGGGAGGTGCGTATGCAAGAAACGCCGGCTGGGGACTGTTCGGCGTTCCCTTCATCGATTTCAGCGCGGGAGCCACCAAAACGCCTGTGCTGATTTTGCTGGGAGCGGTGGGCCTGGTCCTGCGGATCGCCTGCTCCAACGGCGCGGGACTCATGCTGGCGAGGACAACGGCTCGCGCGCAAGAGATGGCCGTGAGGGCCGCGCTCGGAGCCAGCCGTCAGCGGTTAATGCAGCAGACACTCACCGAAAGCCTGCTCCTGGCGATTGCGGGCGCGCTGGTGGGACTCGCCCTGGCCTACGGCGCGACGTTGCTGCTGCTGCGGCTGGCGCCGGAGAATGCGGTGGCTGGTCTGGATGCGTCCCTGAGTCCTTACGTGCTGCTGTTCACTGCGGCGGCTGCTCTCGTCTCGGGGATCGCGTCGGGAATCGCACCCGCCTGGCAGTTGGCGAGAATTGACGCGCACGGCGCGCTGAAGGGCGGGGGACGATCGAGCACAGCCGGCCCGGCGCGGCAGCGGTTGCGGTCGGCTTTAATGATTGGCGAGACAGCGCTGGCGTTGATGCTCCTGGTGGGGGCGGGATTGCTTTTGCGCACGTTTGCGCAACTGCAAGGCGTGAATCCGGGATTTGAGCCGCGGGGCGTTATGACGGCAGTCTTTTCGCTTCCGGCAAAACAGTATCCGGACGGTGTCAAGCAGTCCGTGTTCTACCGGGCGGTGTTGGAGCGGCTTACAAACACCAAGGGCATCGCGACGGCCGCCATTGCCGTGGGGATTCCGTTCAGTCAATATGGCGACTCGGGATCATTTCTGCGAGAAGGCCATACGCCGGCTCCCGGCGAAGCGGTTCCTCACTCAGACAGACGATATGTCACCCCGGAGTATTTTAAGGCGTTAGCGATTCCTCTCAAACGGGGAAGAACGTTCAGCGAGGAGGACCGCCTGGAGACGCAGCCGGTAGTTGTTATCGATGAGAATCTGGCGCGTCAATATTGGCCGGGCGAAGATCCGGTAGGCCAGCGCATCCTGCTTTCCACGGGGGAGGAACCATATACGATCATCGGCATTACCAAGCATGTTCTCGGTTCCGATCTCGCCGCTGACAGCGGGAAGGGGGTGGTCTACCTCAGCCTTTTCCAGAGGAAGCGAGCGCTTCCCAGCGCCTGGATCGTCGCCAAGACGCCCGGCGATCCAACCAATCTGGCCGCGGCGATTCGGGAAGCGGTGCGCGCGGCCGATCCCAACCAGCCGGTGCATACGCTCGAAGCCCTCGACGATTTGGTGTCAGACTCGCTGGCGCCGCGCCGGTTTGTCATGCGGCTGCTGGGCTTCTTTGCCGTAACGGCGCTGTGTCTGGCGGCGTTGGGATTGTACGGAGTGATCAGCTATTCGGTGACGCTGAGGACGCGGGAAATCGGCATCCGGATCGCGTTGGGCGCAAAGCCGGGATCGGTGCTACTCGGCGTGTTGTCGCAAGGGTTGCGTTTGACGGGACTCGGGGTGGCTGCGGGGCTCGCCGGATCGCTATTTATCAATCGGCTGCTGGCGAGCCAGTTGTTTAAGGTGAGCGCGTTTGATCCGCTGATCTTCGCGTCGATGGCCGCGACATTACTTGTGGCGGCGCTGCTGGCGAGTTATCTGCCGGCGCGAAGAGCGGTGCGGGTGGACCCGCTGAGCGCGCTGCGGGCTGAGTAAGAAGGCACAGTATCTCAATCGCGAGGCCGGATTAGGAGGGAGACGAGATATTCCTGCGCGATGTTTTGGTGCTTGATGTCGTTCCATGCAACGAACGCGCTTTCGGCTCTAGCAACCGCGTTGATGGCTTCGAGCGGATTCCAAAACGTTCCGTTATCGTAGTCGGCGATGTGCCGCCAATCCTGCAAGTCAACGAATGCCTTGGCGACGAGTCTTAGGCCTGAAACGGCGATCGGATCCTCGCCGGCAAAGGGCGTTTTCGTGGCGACGCGATCGGAAACTCTCTTCATCATGCCGTGGTCGAACATTCGTCCCAAAGCGTTCCTGGAGCTGTCCCGGTTCCAATTCAGAGTGGTTTCGCTGACGAGAAGGTGAAAAAGAGCGTAGTACGCTGTCGAGACGGCGCGTCGCAGTTCAGCCTGTGTCGCGCCGTGTTTCAAAGATAGATCGGAGGCCAACCGGAGCAAATCGTCATGGTAGGCCATCGCGGCTCAGGCCCATTTCGGATCGCTGACCTGAGCGTTTTCGGCATTGCTGCGAAAGTTGACGTGGGGAAACAAGCCCCAGTTTTCGAGCGGCTGAAGTTGGTCGAAGAAGGTTTCCCTCACCCGCTCAGCGGTATCGACAAAGGTCTTAACATCTCCAGAGACCGAGTCGGCCAGAACGACACGGAAATAAAGCGCGGGGTCGCCGCTCCAGTCGTCTCCTATGTTCCAGCGGACGCGTACCACCTCGGGGCCGAGGGTTCGGATGAACTCATCCACGGCCTTCTCGACTTCGGTCTGATTGATAAAGCCGGTCGGAACGTACACGAGACCATTATCGCTCCGAGTAAACCCGAGCGGCGCGGCTAGTTCTTGGCGACTTCTTCCTTCTTGAGCTTGTCGCGCTGCTCCTTGAGGATGGCCTTGCGGCTGAGCTTGATTTTGTTGCCCTCCAGCGCCAGGACCTTGACCAGGATCTGGTCGCCTTCATTAAGCTCATCGCGAACCTGCTTGATGCGGCTCTCCGAAATTTCGGAGATGTGCAGCAGGCCGTCGGTGCCGGGGAAGATTTCGACGAACGCGCCGAAATCGACGATGCGGACGACTTTGCCGAGATAGGTTTTGCCGATTTCCGCGACGGCGCAGATATCGGTGACCATCTGGATGCAGCGGTCGGCGGCGGCTCCATCGGAGGAGAAGATCTTGACGCTGCCGTCGTCCTCGACGTCGATCTTGCAGCCGGTGGCTTCGACGATGCCGCGGATGACTTTCCCTCCGGGGCCGATCAGCTCGCGAATCTTATCGGTGGGAATCTGCAAGGTGAAGATGCGCGGAGCGTAGGGCGAAAGAACTTCGCGATGGGTGGCGATCACGGCGACCATCTTGTCCAGAATGTGAAGACGGGCGCGGCGGGCCTGCTCCAGCGCCTCCTTCAAGATGGCGTGGGTGACGTTGGGCACCTTGATGTCCATCTGAAGAGCGGTAATGCCGTCCCGGGTGCCGGCGACCTTGAAGTCCATATCGCCGTAGTGATCCTCGGCGCCGGCGATGTCGGTGAGCACGGCGTAGGCGTCGCCTTCCTTGACCAGACCCATGGCGATGCCGGCCACGGGCGCGGCGATGGGTACGCCGGCATCCATGAGCGAAAGAGTCCCGCCGCAGATGGCGGCCATGGAACTCGATCCGTTGGATTCGAGAGTGTCGCTGACGACGCGCATGGTGTAGGGGAAAGCTTTGTCGTCGGGAATGACGGCGGCAAGGGCTCGCTCGGCGAGTGCGCCGTGGCCGATTTCACGGCGGCCCGCGCCACGCATGAAGCCGACTTCGCCGACACTGAACGGCGGGAAGTTGTAATGCAGCATGAAGCGCTTGGAGGATTCCGTGGAATCCAAGAGCTCAATGCGCTGCTCGTCGTCCTTGGTGCCGAGCGTGGCGGTGACCAGGGCCTGTGTCTCTCCGCGGGTGAATAACGCGGAGCCGTGCGTTCGCGGCAGCACGCCGACTTCGATGTCGATCTTGCGGACCTGATCGAAGGCGCGGCCGTCGGGGCGGCGGTGCTCTTTGAGCATCTCTTCGCGGAAGATGGTTTCCTTGAGCAGGTCGAGAAGCTTCTTGCCTTCCGCCTTCTGCTCTTCGGGCAGGGCATCCACGGCCTTGTGCTTGCATTCGTCCACGCGGCGGTAGCTCTCCAGCTTTTCGTACTTCTGGGTATTGAGGGCGTCCTTTAGCTCGACGGATACGGACTTGGAGATCTGATCGTAGAGCTCCTTGTTGATGGCAGGCGCGACGTACTCGGCTTTCTTCTTGCCCGCCTTGGCGACCAGCTGGCGGATGGCGACGGCGATCTTCTTGCAGCAGTTGTGGCCGAATTCGATGGCGGCGAGCACCTCGGCCTCGGTGGCCTGCTGGGCGCCGGATTCCACCATCACGATGCCTTCTTCGGTGCCGGCGACCACGATGTTGACCTTGGCGGCCTTGCTCCCCTCATAGGTGGGGTTGGCGATGTACTTGCCGTCGATCATGCCGACGCGGACCGCGGCTAGCGTGTGATGGAACGGAATGTCGGAGATGGCCAAGGACGCGCCCGCGCCGATGATGGCGAGCGTCGAGGGATCGCGCAGGGGATCGGCGGAAAGGACCATGCCGATGACCTGGGTCTCGTGGGCGTAGCCTTCAGGGAACAGGGGACGGATGGGACGGTCAATCAGACGGCAGGTGAGAACTTCCTTCTCGGTGGGACGGCCCTCACGCTTGATGAATCCGCCGGGGAAACGGCCGGCGGAGTAAGTGTATTCACGGTAATCCACCGTGAGCGGGAAGAAATTGGCGCCCACCTTGGGCTCGGGAGCGGTACACGCGGTCACCAGGACCACGGATTCTCCGGAACGGACGAGAACGGAACCGTTGGCCTGTTTGGCCATTTTTCCGGTCTCGATTGTGATGGTCCGGCCACCGCCTAAATCCACTTCAACGGAACTGTGCATTTTCTCGAAGTCCTTTTAATCTAGGCGCCGAAGCCTTCAATGGCCTGGGGCGCCTGCTTTGATCAAGAGGAGACTGGGGAGGGGGGATGCTCGAGATCGAGACTGCCCGTTAGCGGCGGATGCCCAAGCTCGTAATGAGAGTCTTGTAGCGCTCCGGGCTGCGGCTACGCAAGTAATCGAGCAGGCGGCGGCGCCGCGCAACCATCTGGAGCAGACCTCTGCGGGAATGATGGTCCTTGGCGTGCGATTTGAAATGTACCGTCAGCTCATTGATGCGCTGGCTCAGGATTGCGACCTGCACCTCTGGCGAGCCGGTATCCGTTTTGTGGACCCGGAACTGGGTAATCGTTTTGCTTTTTGCTTCACTCGCCAGTGCCATTCGGGAATCGATACTCCTCGTCTTTTCTTAACCGTTTTAATTCAGTCACAAGGATAGCACAGGAGGGCTGGGGTAGGGGAAGGCTGCTAGCGGAGGCGGGCGCGACAGTTTATCGCGTCAGGGCGTCTTCCATTGCGATTCGGACGGAGCGACCCAACCTTGCGCGCGCTGTGTGACGAACCGGCGAATGTCGGGGTACGCGGCCGCGGCCTGCTCCGGCTCCGGGACGGTCGGCGGAGGAGGCGCCGCCAGGTCTTTCGGGTGATACACGCCGTGTTTACGCGGGGGATTGAGCTTGCCGGCCAATGACTCCTGGAGGTCGCGCTTGAGGAAGTAGTACATCGTGGCCAAGCTGGTGGTGGCCGTGATCGAGATCACATTAACGATCAGTTGGAGACGTGGTTGATCGAGTTCCATGGCCATATGCTAGGCAACACCTCGTCATCCGCGAATAGACCAGTACGCACAATTTGCAGCGGTACAAAAGGGCAGCCTGCCTTAGAACGGCCGTACTAAGAGGACATTTCTTTAGCGATCGACAGGAAGCCCAGCGGGCCGCTTCGCTTGCCGGCGAGGTGCGATCCGTCGCGGTGCGATGGCGCTACCGCGGCGGGAGCGAGAGCCCGCGCGAGTCGACGGGGTAAATCGCGACGTTGGCGCGGATGGCGGCGTTGGTGGTGGCTCGAAGCTGGGCCTGGTTGTCGACGCCGTTTCTCGGGATACCGCCGGAGAAGTAGATCATCGCCTTCTTTTCCGGGAGCGGGGCGAGCACCGAAATCGCGGCCTGGATCGGCTGGAGCTGAATGCTGGCGTCCGCGGCGCCATTGCCGTCGGGCATGATGGTCCGCAGAGCCGCGAGGATGCTGTCGTGGCTGTCCGTGAAATCCTGGAGCACGTTCAACTGCTGGGTGTAGGTCATGACCGAGATACGGTCGGAGGGGGTGGCCTGCTGTTGGACGAACTGGACGGCGTTGTCCAGAGCCTTGGATTGCGCGGCTGCGTCCATGGTGTTCAGGTCGAAAAACATGCACAGCAGGCGCGGTTGGGCGGCGGCTGCGGGCGCCTGCGGCGCTTGCTGAGCGTGCAGCGCAAGCGACAGCGTGGTCAAGGAGAAGATCAGCCGTGTCAGCTTCATACCAGGCAAGACGCGATTGTCGGGGGCGGCGGTTACAGACTGTCCTTAATATAAGTCACGTTCCCCGGGCGGGCGGGTTTTCCAGCGGCGATGAATCCAGAGCCATTGATCGGGGTTGGCCATCTGGGAGTCCACGAGAGTCCTATTGCGTGCCGGGCGGCGAGTTGATCGCTCTGCGATACAATATCGGCAATCAAACAAGTCATTAGGAGTTCCGTTCCCACGAGGATAAAACGGTGAGCGCTAATCCAGACGCACCTGCAGCACCAGGGGCTCCCGAAGACCCGACGCGTACGATCAAGTTGACCGCCGCGATATCCGGCATTGTAATCGGCCCGTACAGGCTGGTGCGGCAGCTCGGGGAAGGCGGCATGGGCGTGGTTTATCACGCGCAGCAATTGCAGCCCATTCGCCGGGACGTGGCGCTCAAGATCATCAAGCCGGGCATGGACAGCAAGCAAGTGATCGCTCGATTCGAAAGCGAGCGCCAGGCGCTGGCGATCATGGATCACGCCAACATCGCCCGCGTGTTCGACGCCGGCGCCACTTCGACTGGGCGGCCCTACTTCGCCATGGAGCTCGTCGATGGAATTCCCATCACCCGTTACTGCGACTCCAAACGGCTGAACTTGAGGGAGCGGATTTCGCTGTTCATCCCAGTCTGCCAAGCCATCCAGCACGCGCACCAGAAAGGCATCATCCACCGCGACATCAAGCCGTCAAACGTGCTGGTCGCGGAGCAAGAGGGCAAGCCAACGCCCAAGGTGATCGACTTCGGCCTGGCCAAGGCTCTGGCCCACCAGTTGAGCGACGCCACCATGATGACGAACTACGACACCGTGGTCGGCACGTTTCAATACATGAGCCCGGAGCAAGCCGAGCTGGGCAGGCATGATGTCGACACGCGCAGCGACGTGTATTCACTGGGTGCGGTCCTGTACGAACTGCTCGCCGGTACAACGCCGCTGGAGCACGAGAGCATGGCGAAAGCCAGCTATGTGGAGGTGCTGCGGCAAATTCGCGAAACGGAACCCGCGCCGCCGAGCTCCCGGACGCGCCGATCCGTAGTCTCGGCTGAAACAGCGACTCAGCGGCGCACCGATCCGGCGCATTTGTCCAAGCTGCTACACGGCGAGTTGGACTGGATCACGATGAAGGCGCTGGAGAAGGATCGGACGCGGCGATACGAGACGGTCAACGGCCTGGCGCGCGACTTGGAGCGCTACCTCGACGGAGAGCCGGTGGAAGCTGCTCCGCCTTCGACGGCGTACCGGCTGGGAAAATTCGTGCGGAAGCACCGGGCTTGGCTAGCGACTGCGGCGGCGTTCGCCGCGTTGCTTGCGGCGGGCGTGGTGGTGAGTTCCTTAATGGCGGTGCGGGCGAACCGGGCTGAGCAGGAGGCTCGGGCGGTAAACGATTTCTTGCGCAACGACCTCCTGGCACAGGCCAGCGCAAGCAAACAGGCGCGGCCGGACAACAAGCCCGATCCGGACCTCAAGGTGCGTACGGCGCTGGATCGAGCGGCGGCTGGGATCGAGGGCAAGTTCACAACGCAGCCATTGGTAGAGGCTTCGATTCGGCAAACCATCGGCAATACATATGAGGACCTGGGCTCATATCCGGAGGCGCAGCGGCAGGTAGAGCGCGCCCTTGAACTGCGGCGCCGATCACTGGGAGATAACCATCCCGACACGCTGATCAGTATGGACAGCTTGGCATCGCTATACGAGGACCAAGGTAAGATTGCTCAGGCCGAGCCCCTCTATTTGAAGGTTCTGGAAATTCGACGGCGCGTGCTGGGGGACGAGAATCCTCAAACACTAAAGACCGCGAACGGAGTAGCCAATTTGTACATGGACAAGGGCAACTATGCTCAAGCCGAGGAGCTCGACACCAAAATCTTGGACATCAGACGTCGCGTGCTCGGCGAGGAGCATCCCGACACCCTGCAAAGCATGAACAACTTAGCTATAACCTACATGAACCAAAGGAAGTTCGCGCAGGCCGAACCACTCTGGACGAAGGTCGTCGAGGGCCTTCGGCGCGTGCTTGGCGAAGAGCATCCCGATACGTTAGACGCCCTGGGAAATCAGGCAGTGAACTTCTGGGGGGAAGGAAAGTATGAGCAAGCCGAATCGATGTCTAAAGAAGTCCTGGAAATCTCCCGGCACACGCTGGGCGAAGATCATCCCAAAACGCTGCAATTCATGAGCGTTCTGGCTGCCACGTACTCCGCACAGGGCAAGTATGCGGAAGCTGAGCCACTGCAAGCCAAGGTCGTGGAGGGTCGCCGTCGCGTGATCGGCGAAGAGAATCTGTTCACTCTGCGAAGCATGGCCAATCTGGCTGGGACTTACCAGGATGAAGGTAAATTGGCACAGGCAAATTCACTCTATTCGAAGGTTCTGGAAATTCGGCAGCGCGTGCTCGGCGAAGCGCATCCGGACACGCTGGGAGCTTTGGCCGGATTGGGCGAGGTCCAGCTCCAGCAGCGGAAGTACGCCGAGGCCGAAGCAACGTGGCGCGAGGCCCTGAAGAGCAACGAGAAGGTCAGGCCAGAGGCCTGGCAGCGATACGACTGCCAAAGCGAGTTGGGCGCTAGCCTGGCCGGTCAAAAGAAGTACGCGCAGGCCGAACCGTTGTTGCTGTCCGGGTATGAAGGGATGATTCAGCGGGAATCTACGATCTCCGCCAACGACCGATCCAGCTTAGAGGAAGCGGGCGACAGCATCGTCAAACTCTATCAGAGCTGGGGGAGACCCGACAAGGCCGGGGAGTGGCAGCAAAAGCTGCAGGAAACCAGACTCGCCAATTCTTCCAAGCGGCCTTGAGGATTGTTACGGACGGCGGTTGCAGACTGTCCTTAATATAAGTCACGTTCGCCGGGCGGGCGGGTTTTCCAACGGCGATGAATCCAGAGCCATTGATCGGGGTACTGGCGGATGACGGATTCCAGGATCGAGTGGATGCGCTGGGTGTCGGCGGCAACATCGCCGGTCATCTCTATTTCGGGATAAAAGCGCAGAATATAGCGCGATTCCTTGGGTTCCCAGAGGGCGAAGCCGGGAACGACGGCGGCTCCGGAGTGGTGCGCGAACTTGACGAAAGCGCTTCCGGCGCAGGCCTTGCGGCCGAAGAAGTCGACGAAGACGCCTTCGGCTGGGACGACGTTCTGATCGATCAGGATGCCGACGGCATCGCCCGCATGCAGGGCGCGCAGGCTTTCGCGGGCGGCTTCCTTCTTGCGGATGATGTGGTTGCCGGAGAGGGCGCGGCGGCGTTCTACCCATGCGTCGAGACGGGGATTGTCGAGCGGCCGCACCACGATGTGCATGGGCGCGGTCATGAAGGCATGGGCGAACGCGCTGAGCTCCCAGTTGCCGAGGTGGGCGGTGGCGACCAGGACTCCGCGTCCGCGGACCAGGGCATTGGTGAAATTTTCCAGGCCTTCATAGCGAATCCAGCGATGAATGTTTTCGCGATTCATGCGCGGAAACTGAGCGACGCTGTCGATCACCCGGCCCAACGATTGAAACACGCCGTCGGCGATCTGGGGTGAGTTGTCGAAACCGGCAAGCTGGAGATTCCGAAGAGCAATGCGGCGCAGGCGCGGAACGGCGAGGTCGAGGGCGTTAGCGGAGAGAGGGGCGAGGAGGCTCACTCAATACCACTCACTCAATCCAACCGCCTCCGAGTACGAGGTCGCCGGAGTAGAACACCGCGCCCTGGCCGGGCGTAACGGCGCGCTGCGGATCGTCGAACACAATTTCGACGCGGGAGGAATCGGTGGTGGGGATAATACCGGCCGCAGCCGCCGCGTGCTTGTTGCGGATCTTGACTTCGGCCCGCAGAGGCTCGCTGGGCGGGGCTTCGCTAGGTGGAGCTATGGAGATCCAGTTGACCTGATTGACGTGCATCTTCGAGCGCAGCAGATCGTCATTGCGGCCGATGACGACGCGGCGCGTGGCGGGCTCGGTGGAGATGACGTAAAGCGGCTCGCCGGCGGCGATCTTCAATCCGCGTCGCTGCCCGACGGTGAAATGATGGACGCCGGAGTGCTCGCCGAGAACCTGGCCATCGGCGGTGACCAGCTCTCCGGCGAGATCCTGGCGCGAAACGCCTTGTTCGTCGAAATACGCGTCGATGAACGCGGCGTAGTCGCCATTGGGGACGAAGCAAATTTCCTGGCTATCGGGCTTCTCGGCGGTGGGGATTTGAAGCTGGCGGGCGAGAGCGCGGACCTCGGGCTTGTGCATGCCGCCCAGAGGGAAGAGCGCTCGGGAGAGCTGTTCCTGGGTGAGGCCAAAGAGGAAATACGTCTGGTCCTTGGTGTGATCGACGCCGCGGCGTAGTTCCCAGCGGCCGCTGGCAGAGTTGAAATCGATGCGCGCGTAGTGGCCGGTGGCGATGCGCGATGCGCCGACGCCTTCCGCCATTTCCAGAAATTGATCGAACTTGATGAAGTTGTTGCACAGGGTGCAGGGGATGGGCGTACGTCCGGCGAGGTATTCGCCAATAAACGGCTTGACCACCTGATCCTCAAAGCGCTGCTCGAAGTTGACGACGTAATACGGGATACCCAGGGATTGCGCGACGTGTCTGGCGTCGTAGACGTCTTCGATGGAGCAGCAGCGGCCGGTGGAACGGTCGCCGGAGAGCTGGGGAAGACGGCGCTGGTTCCAGAGCTGCATGGTGAGACCGACGACGGTTTCCCCGCGAGCGTGCAACATGCCGGCGACAACGGAGCTGTCGACCCCCCCCGACATCGCTACGGCAATGCGGGATTCAGTCATAGCGAAAATGGCAGGTCGGGGACCTGCCCCACGGCGACTGCGATGGTGGCTGGCTCAAGCATAAGCGGGGGCAGGCTTACTGGGTGCAAGTCTGCGGAGATGTGCAACGCATTCGACAAGCGCGCCGACAAGGGCGTCCACTTGCCCGGCGTCATTCGAGCGGCCGAGGGAAATGCGCAGGCTGGAGCGGGCCTGCTCCTTAGTGAGGCCGATGGCGGTGAGAACATGCGACGGCTCGCTCGCGCCGCTGGAGCAAGCCGAGCCGCTGGAGACGGCGAAGCCGCGCAGGTCGAGCGCGATCAGCAAGGGCTCGGTGTCGATGCCCTCGAACCGCAGGTTGGAGGTGTTGGAAACGCGCGGCGCGGCACCATTTATACCAACGCCGTTGATGCGCACGCCGGAGATGCGGTCGAGCACGGATTGTTCGAGGCGGTCGCGGAGGGTTTCCAGACGCCGCGATTCCTCAGCGCCATGCTCGACCATCCACTGCGCGGCTCGGCCGAGGGCCACGGCGCCGGGGGCGTTCTCGGTGCCGGCCCGGCGGTTGCGCTCATGGTTGCCGCCGTGAAGAATCGGCGCGAGCTTGGTTCCCTTGCGCACAAACAGCGCTCCAACGCCCTTGGGCGCGTACAGCTTGTGGCCCGCGATGGAATACAGGGTCACACCGAGCTGGTTCACGTCGACGCCGATTTTGCCGGCGGCTTGCACGCCATCGGAGTGAAACGCAACGCCGGCTTCACGGGCGATGCGGGCAATTTCGGCGATGGGCTGGATGGTGCCGAGCTCGTTGTTGGCGTGGATCACGCTGACGATTTTCGTGCCGTGCCCAGTGTGGTCGCGCAGAACCCGGCGGATGTCGTCAGGATCGACGAGACCGCGGCTGTCGACTGGAACGAGGGTCGCGGAGGCGAGCTGGGCGGCAGCGGCGAGGACGGCAGGATGCTCGACGGTGGTGGTAATGGCGTGAGCGCCGGGGCCGAAGCCGAGCAGCGCGAGATTGTCCGCCTCGGTTCCACCGCTGGTGAAAACAATTTCGTCGGGCGCCGCGCCGAGCAGCGAGGCGGTCTGGCGGCGGGCTTCGTCGAGGCGCTTCCGCGCCACTTGCCCAAAATGGTGGATGCTCGATGGGTTGCCGTACACTTCGGCCAGCATCGGCGTCAGCGCCTGAAGGACTTCCGGCGAGACGGGCGTGGTGGCGTTGTGATCGAAGTAATACCGCTGCATTCGATTCACTACAATTCTATCAGCACATGTCGATTACACTCACTACCGACTTCGGCGCAACGGATCATTTTGTGGGTGCGATGAAGGGCGTGATTCTGGGAATTGCGCCGCGGGCGAGGATCGTGGACATCACCCACGCGATTGCTCCGTTCAATGTGAACGAGGCCGCGTTCACGATCGCGCAGGTGTGGCGCTGGTTCCCCAAGGGAACCATCCATGTGGTGGTGGTAGATCCGGGAGTGGGGACCGCCCGGCGGCCGATTCTGGTGGAGGCCGGAGGACAGCGCTTCATCGGACCGGACAACGGCGTGTTCACGCTCGTGTACGATGCATGTCCGCATAAGGTGCGGGTGATCGAGAATCCGAAGCTGATGCTGAAAGAAGTGAGCCGCACGTTTCACGGCCGCGACGTGTTCGCTCCCGCTGCGGCGCATCTGGCGCGCGGCGTGCCTCCTGGCCGCTTTGGAAAGATCGTTCACGATTTCGTGCGGAGCGCCGGGATCAAACCGGCAATGACCAAGAAGAACCGGTGGACGGGAAGGGTGCTGAAGGTGGACCGGTTTGGAAATTTGATCACCAATTTCCACATCGACGATTTTGGCGAGGTGCGCACGCGGACGTTTGAGATGCTGGCGGGAAGCGGGATCATCCGGCGGCTGGCTGGGACTTACGCGGAGAGCGGCGCGGGCGAGGTGACGGCGATTGTGGGCAGCTCCGGGTTTCTCGAGATTTCGGTGAACCAAGGGTCGGCGGCTGAGAGGTTGGGGTGCGGATCGGGCGCGGAGGTGGAGTTGGGATTTCATAAGGCAAATACCTTACGAAGCCATGGTGAACGGCCTCGCAATCTCCGCTAATCGTTCCGGCCCAGGCCCACAACAGGATTCGATGTGCCGATAGTATCAACGTGTGGACTTTTTGGCCGGGCGTCTTTTTCGTCGGAACCATAAGCTGTGCGCTGGGTTGGCTGCGAACGCGGCAACTGCTGGCCGCAAGCAGGCGTGAACGGGAAGCGCAGGACCATTCCTCGCAATTCATCGAAGAAGAACGCCGGGTTCTGAAGCTGATTGCGAAAGGCGCGTCGCTCAAGGAAGTCCTGGACGCCCTCACGGCGGGCATTGAACGCATGTCGCCGGGCTGCTTTTGCTCGGTCCTGCTGCTGGACGAAGAAAGACGCCGCTTGCGGGAAGGATCGGCCGGCAGTCTGCCTTCGGATTACATGCGCCGGGTAGACGGTCTGCCGATCGGACCGGATGTGGGATCGTGCGGCTCGGCCGCGTTTCTGAACCAGACCGTGATCGTCGCGGACATCGCGACGGACTACCGTTGGGCGGCCGCGAAAGAGTTGCCCCTGGGCTTTGGTCTGCGGGCCTGCTGGAGTGTGCCGATCCGCGATTCGAAGAATGGAGTTCTGGGCACGTTCGCCATGTATCATCGGCAGGTCACGGCGCCGGACTCGCGGGCGCTGGGGGTAGTGGAAGGGGGGGCTCATCTCGCCGGCGACGCGATCGAGCGGCTCACGGCGGAAAGGAAACTGCATGAGAGCGCGGAACGCCTCAAATTCGCCGAAGAAGCGGCCGGCTTCGGCATCTGGGAACTGGACATAGCGGATCGCTCGATCATGTTGTCGGAAGGAGCGGCCGCAACCTACGGTTTTGGAGGCGGGGCCCAGCGAAGAAGCCTGGCGGAAGTGCAGGCCGTGATTCATTCGGAAGATTGGAAACCGGAGGCCGCCCAGCGGGAAATGGCCGAGACGGGAACTTTTCGGACCGAATATCGTGTCATAAAGCCGGACGGAACCCACCGGTGGTGCCGCATCGAAGGACGCGGCAAAGACGGCGGGCCGGTTCCGGAACGAGTCATCGGGGCGATCCTCGACATCACCGAGGAAAAGGCGATGCTGGTGAAGCTACAGGAGAGCGCCGCCCGCCTCAGCCTGGCGGAGGAGACCGCCGGCTTCGGAATCTGGGAGGTGGATCACATCGCCGGCACCGTGACCATCTCGTGCGGTATGGCCCGCTTGACCGGACGGCCCGAGGGAGCGCCCCTGAGCATGAGTCTGGAGGACTGGACGCGCTCCAACGATCCGGAGCACCAAGCCGCCGTTAGCGCGGCGGTGGCCCACTGCCGCGCGAACAACGAGGAGTTTCACGGCGAATTCCGGGCGCAGATGGCGGATGGATCGACTCGCTGGCACCGCGCTCAGGCGCATGATGAGGTTGTCGCGGGGCGGCTGGTCCGAACCACGGGCGCCACCATCGATATCACGGAATATAAGATGATCCTGCGGTCCCTGGAACAAGCCCTGATTCAAGCCCAGGCGGCGGCCCAAGCCAAGAGCGAATTCCTGGCCAACATGAGCCACGAAATCCGCACTCCCATGAACGGCGTGATCGGCATGACGGGGGTGTTACTGGACACGGAGCTGACAACGGAGCAGCGGGAGTTTGCCGAGACGCTGAGGAAATCCGGCGAAGCATTGCTGGCGATCATCAACGATATTCTCGATTTCTCCAAAATCGAGGCTGGGAAAATGGATATCGAAGCCTTGTCGTTCGACCTTCGGCAGGTGCTCGAGGAAGTAGCGGAAATGATGGCTCCGCGGGCCGCGGAGAAGGGGCTGGACCTGGTGGTGGATTACCCGGCCGGATGTCCCCGGCTTTTCGTGGGCGACGGCGACAGAATCCGGCAAGTGGTGACCAACCTGATGGGCAATGCGATCAAGTTTACGAGCAAGGGTCATGTCCTGGTTGCCACGGAGTGCGCCGAACAAGGCGCAAGCGCGGCGGTAAAAGTCTCGATCGCCGATACCGGTATCGGCATCGCACCCGACAAAATCAATCTGGTGTTCCAACAGTTCAGCCAAGCCGATGCCTCCACCACCCGGCGCTACGGCGGCACCGGGCTGGGATTGACCATCTCCAAGAAGCTGGTGGAGCTGATGGGCGGATCGATCCATGTCGAGAGCAAAGAGGGAGTGGGATCCACCTTTGGGTTCTCTCTGCGGCTGCCGCTGTCGGCTGCTTCCGTCGCAAGTCCAGCCCCCGCCGCCGGGCTGCGGGGATTGCGGGTCTTAATCGTCGACGACATTGAGGCAAACCGCCGGGTCGTGCATGAGCAAATCTCTAGTTGGGGCATGCGCAATGGAAGCTACGCCTCAGCGGAAGAGGCGCTGCACGCGATTCGCGAAGCTCAGGCCGCGGGTGATCCCTTCGATCTGGTGATTGCGGATTATCAGATGCCGGGAATCGACGGCGCCACCCTGGCGGCAGCCGTCAAAGCCGATCCGGCATGGAGCGGCATGGTGTTCATTCTGCTGTCGTCCATCAGCCACTGGAGAGAGCTCCGGGGCCTGGAAGGATCGAGCGTGGATGCGTGCCTGGTAAAGCCGGTCCGTCAGGTGAAGCTGATGGAAACGCTGGCCGCGGCGTGGGCCAAAAAGCATCCGCGAAGCGAGGCGCCGGGCTATCAACCGCCCCCGCGAAGTTCGGCTGCGCCAAATTCGGCCGCCCGAAATTCGATGAATGCGCTCAGCCGGCAACTCGAGCATTCGGGTGGCGGCTCCGCGGTGCGAGCCCTGGTAATGGAAGACAATGCGGTCAATCAAACGGTGGCGCTAACGATGCTCGGCAAACTCGGAATTCGCGCGGATGTGGCGCATAACGGGCGGGAGGGAGTGGAGATGATGAAACAGCTCGCCTACGACATCGTTTTCATCGATTGCCAGATGCCGGTCATGGACGGATATGAGGCTGCGGGGGAAATCCGCAAACTGGCGGGCCCCAATCAGCGCGTGGCGATCGTGGCCCTAACGGCCGACGCCATGCAACAGAGCCGGGACCGATGTTTGGCAGCAGGCATGGACGACTTCATCGCCAAGCCCGTGAAGCCGGCCGATTTCCTCCAGGCTCTGGAACGGTGGCTCCCGCATCGCGCCAAGGCCGGTCTTTCCGCGGGCATCGCAACGGAAAGCCGATAGGCTCCTTTGCGCTAGGCTAGGGCTTTCCCGGTTCGGCCTGCGGACCCAGGGATTTCCCAGCGCCATCGATCAGCGCTTGCGTCTCGGCAGCGGTGAGTTTGGCGGAGGGGTGCAGCGGAAGATAAAACCACGGGGGCATGTCACCTTGTTTCACCTCGTTGGCGACGTCCTTGGCGTGCTTCTGGGGAAGGTCCCACGCCGTAAAATTCAGATGGCTGCGGCCGCCATTCACGTCTCTCTGGACCAGCCAAGATACCGGCGCGACGTTGGAATACCAGCGCCACCCGGTTTCGTTGCTATGACAGTCAAAACAGGCCCGGCGAACCAATTCCCTCGTCTGAGGGGAATTCCACGGAGGCTCGCCGGTAACCGGGGGATTCGTGTGGGTGTGGCCAAAAGGAATAAACTGAATCAAGACGATGGCGAGCAACACCCACTTGACGATCTTCATAGAGACCTACAAATCCGTACTCAACGGGCTGAGTATCAACGTCAAAAGGCCCATGGCGGTAAGACTACTTATAGCATTGTCCTTGGCTTCCGTTCTGGTAGCCCAGGATACGGGAAATGGTCCAACACAAAGTATCTCACTCACCGTCCCGGCCGGAGTGCCGCTTCGGCTGTACTTGGCCAAGCGCGTTCCGAAACGGCTCAATGCGCCGGTCGAGGCCAGGCTTCTAACTCCCGTATATGCATTCGATCATGAGGTGATCCCGGCGGGAACGCAAGTACTCGGCCACGTCAGCCGCATTCAGGCGGTTTCGCAAATGGGTGCGGCTCAGGGCGGTGCTGGGCGGCGACTTCACTCCGCTGCATATCGCTCAGTTCGAGTTCACTTCGTTTGTGCAGGCTGACGGCCGCGCGATAGAACTGCACACCATCGAAAGCCCGGGACTGAATTCGCTGGTTCCTTTGAAGCCGCCGAAGCCGCCAAAGCCGCCGAGCCAGAATGCGCCGAGTAACAACGGCGGAATACTGGCGACGGCCAAACAGAACGCCAAAGATACGATTGACGCCCAGATCGCGCGCGTCAAGAGCATTCCCGAAATCGTGCGCGGACCGGGCAAGAAGGAGTGGCTGTACGATTACGCGATGTCCCGGCTGCCATACCACCCGCAATCCGTGCGCAGCCGGACCCGGTTCGATGCGGAGCTGACAGTCGCCCCTGGCCTTTGGTTCGGAGACGGTTACTCAGAACCAACTGGCTCTATTAGGCTCGCAGCCGCCCCAGGGCAGCATCGTGCATGCGAGGCTGCTCACCCCCCTGGATTCGATGCAGGTCGACGCCGGGCGAGACGGTGGAGGCCGTACTGGAGGAACCTTTATTTTCCGCGGATCACAGGGTGGTTCTGCCCGAGGGGACGCTGGTGAATGGAGCGGTGGCGATGGCGCGGAAAGCCCGGTGGTTTCATCGCGGCGGGCGTCTCCGGTTTGCGTTCCAAAATGTCGATCTGACACCGCAGGCCGCGGAACTCGATAGCCGCGCCTGCCGGTGCTGCGCTACAGTCGGAGGCGACGCCGTCGCCGGAGAAGCCGGTGCAGTTCGCAACGCGCGGCACCCTCAGCGCGGCGGAAGGCGGAAACGCGCCCGTCAAGGTGGATAAAGAAGGCGGTGTCCAGGCAACCGAGTCGAAGAAGCGTTTTATTGGGACGGCAGTGGCCGCGATGGTTTCGCACCGCGCCGCGGATAACGACCCCATGCGCGGACCCGGCGGAGCAATTACCGGCCAGAGTCCGAACATCGGAGGCCGAACTCTGGGAGGCGGGATGGGCTTCGGCCTTCTGGGCTCAATCGCGGCCCAGAGTTCACGCACCGTCGGCGCCGCGTTCGGTTACTACGGCTTGGCGTGGTCCTTGTACTCGACGGTCGTCGCGCGCGGCGCGGAGGTGCAATTCGGCAAGAATGCCGTGATCGACATCGGCTTCAACCAGCGCACGGTGGACGCTACAACCAAGCTCAAGAGCGATGGCGCGGCTGCGCCATCGAAGTAATTAATCTTCGAAAAATTCGCGGGCGGCGGCGGCGGTGACGCGGATGTCCTCTTCGGAATGCGCGGCGGAGACGAAGCCGGCTTCGAATTGCGAAGGCGCGATGTAGACGCCACGATCCAGCAGGAAGTGGAAGAAACGTGCGAAGCGCGCGGTGTCGGATTTCTTGGCGGACGTCCCAATCGGTGACGGGATCGGGAGTGAAGAAAAACGTGAACATCGAGCCGACGCGATTGACGGTGACGCCGGGCGGCGTCCATTCGCGTCAGCTGTGCGGCGCGGAGCTTCGAGCACATCGTAAATCTCCGGATGCGCCGTGAGATGACGCAGCATCGCGAGTCCCGATGCCACCGCCAGAGGATTGCCGGAGAGCGTCCCGGCCTGATAGACCGGACCGAGGGGCGCGATCTTGCGCATGATGTCCGCGCGGCCGCCATAGGCTCCGATGGGCAAGCCTCCGCCGATGATCTTGCCCAGAGTGGTGAGATCGGGGCGAATGCCGTAGCGCTGCTGCGCGCCGCCCAGGGCCACGCGGAATCCGGTCATGACTTCGTCGAAGATCAGCAGGGCACCGTGGCGGGTCGCGAGGTCGCGCAGGGCTTCCAGAAATCCGGGCACGGGAGGCACGCAGCCCATGTTGCCGACGACAGGCTCGACGATGACGGCGGCGATGTCGGAACCGCGCTGGGCGAACGCGGTCTCGACTGCGGCAATCGAGTTGAAGGGCAGGGCAATGGTGGTCTCGGCGAAAGCCTGAGGAACGCCCGCAGTGTCGGCGATTCCCAGAGTAGCCATGCCGGAACCGGCCTTGACCAGCAGCGAATCGACGTGGCCGTGATAGCAGCCCTCGAACTTGATGGTGAGGTCGCGGCCGGTGAAGCCGCGCGCCAGGCGCAGAGCGCTCATGGTGGCTTCCGTGCCGGAGTTGACCAGGCGCACCATTTCCATGGAAGGAACGATTTGCGAGATGAGCTCGGCGAGCTCGACTTCGCCGCAGGGTGGGCGCGCCAAAGCTGGTGCCGGTTTCGAGAACCTCGCGGATGGCGTCGATGACCTGCGGCGGGCGATGACCGAGCAGTAAGGGTCCCCAGGAACCGACGTAGTCGATGTAGGAATTGCCGTCGGCGTCGAAGATGCGCGAGCCGAGGCCGGATTCGATGAAAAGGGGCGTGCCGCCGACGCCGCGGAAGGCTCGGACGGGTGAGTTCACACCGCCGGGAATCACCTTTTGGGCGCGCGCGAACAGGGCTTCGGATTTGGAGTGCTTCCGTCCGTCTGGCCGGGCCGCGTTCAGGAGTGCCGACGCGGACGCAGAGTGCGTGCGCCACGTGAGATCCCGGACATAGTGACGGCGAGACTCGGAATCACGAACTCCGGAATCACACGATCGAGGAAGAAATGCATCACCGCTTCGTGGACCCCGCCGTTGAGACTACGCAGCAGGCGGGTTCTGAGCCCCAGGTAGGACTGCGTGCCGGCGAACAGATCCTGCATGAGCTCGCGGAAGCGCTGGCTGCGCTGCATGAATTGGACCATGCGCTGGGGCACGCTGCCGGAACGCGAAATTGCCAAGGAATACGCGCTTGGCGAGCATGGCGGCGAATTCGAGATCGTGGGTGAATTCGCGGGAAACGATGGCGCGGTAGGCGGCGGCTTTCTCAAGGATGCCGTGCGCGTCGTTGAGAACCACGCGGCTGGCCAGGTCGCCGGAGCGCATGGCGTAATAGATTCCCTCGCCGGTGATCGGATCGACCATGCCGGCGGCGTCGCCCACCGCCATCCATCCGTTGCCGGAGACGCGATTCCGCGCCATCCGCCGGATTCGAGCGAAGGCAGCATGTGGCTGTAGAAGGTCGCGCCTTTGCGCGAGATGCCCGCGCTCTTCCATGTAGGTTTCCAGACGCGCGCGCAGCTTTTGCGCCGGCTCGCCCTTGCCGCAAATGCCGACGGAAAGATGGCCGCAGCGCGGGAACACCCAGATGTAGCCTTCCAGACGCGGGCAGAAATTGGATGTCGATGCGTTCCTGTGAGGCGGGGACGTAATAACCGAGGGCGCTCATGGTGTCGGCGGGGCGCCACTCCGTACCGACGTCGCGCAGAGGGTTGCGCGCACCGGTTGCCACGATGCAATAATCGGCCTCGGCAACGCCGTGACGGGTGCGCAGACGCCAGCCGTGATCGCGGCGCTCGATGGCGAGAACACGGGTCTGTTCGATCGCTGCGCCGGCGCGCTCCGCGCGTTCGAGCAGCATCCGATTCAGATCGATTCGCGAATAGATCACCACTGGATGAGACAGATCCATCTTGGCCTCGCCGGATTTGGGCGCGCCGATGACGGTTTGGTGCACCAGCTTCTTGGGGCAGGGATTGTCGAGCAGAAACGGATACTCGCTGTACGCCTTATAGGTGAGCCCGCCGCCGCAGGGCTTCTCCCATGCGAGCTTCTCGTCGAACAGGACGGTCTTCAATCCGGCTTGCGCCAGCCGCTCCGCGGCGAAAGAACCGGCGGGGCCGCCGCCCAAGACAGCAACGGTCTTCATGGTTTCGGCTCGTTCATTGCTTGGATTGACCGGCGGATGTCCAGCGGGAAGCTGGCGCTGCCGGCCGTCTGCGCCGGAGCTTGGCCGGGAATCGCGCCGACGGAAGGATGGCCGGGCGGAAGCGGCTGGCCCGATGCTCCCGCGGGAAGCGCCTCCGCGTGCGGCGCGCCGCGTTCGCTCACCACCCACTTGTCGCCCTTGCGTGTCAGCGTGTAGGGCATTTGCATGCCGTCCTCGGCCGCCCTTGGGGACAAATGAAACGGTGGCGCGAGCTTCGTCGCTGTTGAAAGTGACGGAGGGGACCTCGATTGTCATCGAGCTCAAATCCACGCCGGTCTTGGCCTGGCGCGCCTGGAGGTCTTCCAGCACCGCCTGGCGAACCGCCTCCGGGGTCTGGATGTCCTTCCTGGAACATGCCGCCAGGAGCAATACGGCCGGTAGGAGCGAGAGCACTTTCACATGACGATTATACTCGCGACGCTTGCACTGCTGCTGCGTACTCACTCATAGCCGCACCCATGGATGCACCAGGAGGCGGCGCACTGCGATAGTCTATTACCTTATGACTGTTCGCATTCCTACTTCCGATAGCGAGTTTTCCGGGTACATGGCGCTTCCGCGCAAAGGGCGCGGTCCCGGAGTCGTGGTGCTGCAGGAGATCTTCGGCGTCAACGCCAGCATACGCAAGACTTGCGACTGGCTGGCGTCCAGACAGTTCACGGTGCTGGCTCCAGAGCTGTACTGGCGCACCCATCCGGGCGTGGAACTGGCGGAGACCGATTATGAAGGCGCGCGCGCGATCCGGTCCAAGACCGACGACAACCTGGCCTCCGGCGACGCCTCCGCGGCGATCGAGTTTCTGCGCAAGCACGAAGCCTGCACGGGCCGAGTAGGGGTGGTGGGCTATTGCTGGGGTGGGCTGATTGCCTACCTGACGGCGGTGCGCCACAAGCCGGATGCGGCGGTGAGCTATTACGGCGTCGGGATCGACAAGAAATTGGACCTGGCGAAGAATCTATCCTGCCCGCTGATGCTGCACTACGCGGGGCTGGATCAGTTCGCCGGACCGGACGTGGCCAAGCAAGTGCGCGAAACGTTCCAACACGACCATCGCGTGGCGGTGTGGGAATATCCGAAAGCGGGTCATGCCTTCGCGCGGCCGGGTGGGGCGCATTTCGAGGCTGCCTCGGCGGACCTGGCGGATATGCGTTCGCTCTCGTTTTTGGTCGAACATTTGTTTGGGCAACGGTGACGAGGCGAGGGATTTAGGCGAAGGTCGTGCGGATTTTCGGGTGGTGCGCTTTAGCGCACTATCGGATTTCGTGGTACAGTGAGATGTAGCACAATTTCGGCATCTTCGCATCAGTCCGGCCCGTCCGCCCTCGTCCGATCCTGCCCCGATTCACAATCTGTAACCAAAGGAAAAAGAATGAAGAATATTTTTGTAGGAAACCTCAGCTTCGGGGCCACCGAAGATGCGGTTCGATCTCTGTTCGAGGCATACGGACACGGTCGAGCGCGTCAGTGTCGTTACGGATCGCGATACCGGCCAGGCCGAGAGGGTTCGGATTTGTCGAGATGAGCGCCAATGCGGATGCGGATCGCGCGATCTGCGGAATTGAATGGCAGGGAACTCGATGGCAGAGCGCTGAACGTCAACGAAGCCCGTCCGAAAACGGACCGTGGAGCTGGCGGCGGCGGGGCGGTCAGCGTCGTAACAATCGCTGGTAGCTTCCCGGCACGGCCGTTAAGATTTCTTCTCCGGCGAGTGGCAGATCCGTCATTTGCCGGAGAAAACAGAGTTCGAAGCTCAGATTCAAAATGACACTCACCCTGAAACTTACCGCGAAGGAATTGGAACTGTTATGCGGTCTGGCATCCAATCAGCTATTCCGCAGAGAGTTTATCGATGCCAGGCTTGCCCGGCTTTCAATCCAATCCCGCGGAGTTGAGCCTCGGGAAGCAGTTAATTGAACGTCTGCGGATGCTGACGGATCGGGCCAAGAGGGTGCCGCTTCAGCGGAGAAACGGAGCAGCCGCTTGAGGAGTTGCCGCAGAATCGCGATGGAGGGAAGCGGAGAGCGGCCGGTAAGGACGCAGGATGCCCTTTAGTCAACTTATTCCGCGTCCGTTTACATCCAGCTCTGTTCAGATGTATGCGCCCAACGCTTCGGGAGTATATGGGATCTCGAATGCGCACGAATGGATCTACATAGGCGAGACTGCGGACATAAAAGGGGCGCTTCTGGCCCATGTTCACGACTCTTCCACATCGCTCATGAAGCGCGATCCGACCGGATTCGTGTACGAGGTCTGCGATCAAGCCAGGCGGCCGGGACGCCAGGATCGACTGGTTTCCGAATACGAGCCCACTTGCAATCGACATTTATCGCGGTATTCATGACGGCCGGGACGCATGCGGCCCAGTGCAAGAGAGATTTGAAGGGAGCACAGCGATGCAGTATATTCTCACTGGATTCACTCAAGAAATGGGATTCCGGGTGTTCGCGTTTGAGCGCATCGGAGACGACCGGCTCCGGACCAAGTTTACGGTCCGAGCCGATCTTGCCTTGATTCGGAGATACGGCATCCGGCTGCAGGACTTGCCGTTAATGTGCCGCGGACTGCTGGATCGGTGCACCGATGGCGAGGATAAGCGCACGCTGATCTTCACCGAAGATGAGATGGGCATTTACGAAAGAAATAGCCTGGCGGCGCGAGAGGCCGCCGCGCAGAAGAGAAAACCGCCACGCCGGCCTCCCAGCGAAAATATCGGAGCCGCCTGGCGGGCTCCCCAGCCGTAGGGATTTCGTCAACCGCAGGTTTTGCGTCGGGCGATCTACCGGAGCCTAATCTCGCCTGATCCTACGGTTTTCCTGCAACGGGAGGCGCGGAAGAAGGCGCACTACTCTTGGTGAACTTCTGGGACAGGGTCTCCAGGAACGCGAAAAACACATCCACGGCGTAGCCCACAAGAAACGCGAGCGCCAGCGGCGGGATGGACGCGCCCTGACCGATGGCGAAGTTGTTAAACAGTCCCACCACGGCGCCTCCGATACCGGCAATCAGGAAGCGCGGGGCATCCGCGGCGGAGGGAGTGTAGGTCCGGGTGGAGATTCGTTGCTCGAAGTTGCGTAACAGATACGCGCATGTCCCCAGCAGCGCGTACAGAACCGGAAGAATGCAGGTGGTAATCGCACCATAAAAGACCCCCGCATCGTCCACCAGGCTCTGGCCAAAGTATCGTGCGTCCTGATACACATTCGTCAGTTTACTGGCGCCCCCGGCAAGGTCGGTGGCTCCAGCGATGAGCTGAAACTTATCGTGGGTCTTTTTAATATCACTGCGGATTTCCGGAAAAGGATCCATTCCTGGGCCGGGAACCAACACACGCAGTTGCCGGGCTTCGGCGTCGATTTCGCGGATGTCGCTTGCGAACTGCTGAAGCTCGGTAATCAAGGTGGCATCGATGATCGGGTCCGTGGTGAAAGTAACGCCGCTCCTCACCTCGGGCGGGGCAGGCCCAAGTTGCCCACGCAATTTCACGGCAAGCTCGTTAGCGGCTGCGATATCCGTCTTGATCGTGCCCGATACGGCCGAGGTGACAAAACTCGCCACCGAAATCGGCACGATGAAAGCGGCCAGGCAGATGGACACGATCCAGTACTTTCGGACCGTGGGCCGGTCGCTGTACGCCTTCAGGCTCGCGGCTGTAACCGGCTTGAGTTTGGCGGCAAGTTTCCCCAGCGCCGACAAAAGGTTCGCGGCGGTCTCCTCATCCCACGACGTGCCGCTCGCGATCCTGGCTTCCAGGATGTGATTCCGGACATCGTCTTCAATCGCGATTCCCATCTCGGACGCGTACTTGAGCAATAGCTCGGCGTCTTCAAGAGCCTCTCCAAAATAGGCGGGAGGATTCTCGAAGGTCCGCGGCTGAGGTTGGGCCATATGGATTCCAGCTCCTTCAGGCTCCTAATCTATACCATCGACGCGATTGGCGCGGCCGCCTCACTGAGCGGCCTCACTGAGCCGCCTCACTGCACCTCGAAATCGGCCGTGCGCTGGACGGATTTGCCGGCGCTGTCTGCGGCCGTGACCTCCAACCGGTACAGGCCTGGAGCGAGCGAGGCAATGGGCACACTCATCCCCACCGCAATCGTGGACTTGCCGGCCGCAAGACGATCGAGCTTCACCGAGCCGCCGTCCCACTTCGGTTCATTCGTCTTGCCATCCAGAACGCGCACATCGATGGCGCCCCCGATTGGACTGATGCCGGCTGCGTCCGGCGTGTAGACTTCGAAGTAACAGAAGGCCTGCTCGGGTTTGGTGAATACCTTCGATCCGGCAGGCGTCAATTGCATGCCGCCTGCGAGCAGCGGTGTTCGTTCCTCGAACAATGCGGCGCCCGCATCGCCCGCCTTGTGAACGTCCTTGCCGAAGGCTACGCCGCTCAAGGCCAACTGTCCTGGCTGGTATGGCTCGACGACCAGGGGCTGCTCCAGTTTCCCGAAGCTTTCGCCGCCGGAGCTGAACACAACCGTGAACCTGTACTGTCCCGGAGCGATCTTGAACTCCTTTTCGTAGTGCAGGGGCTTCTGCTTCCACTTCTGCATTTCCGCAGCGTCGAAATCCAGAGTCAAGGTGTCGCTGAAGCGCGCTCCGGTCGCGCCGTCGCCTTGCGAATCAGAATTTTGGGACGAAGCCGCGATTCCCAGGACGTTGATCTCAGAGTGAAAGGTATCCTTCTTGTGCTCGAACTTGACGGCTTCAGGCGAGATCTCCATGGCCAGGTTCACGCGCGCGAGGTTGGCGCCCAAGTAGAAAAACGGGAGCTGCATGGACGCGGCCATGTTGCCGGCTTGAGCCGCGGCCGCGCGATTCTCCAGGTTTGTTTCGGCTGGGGTCCCGGTGAGTAGATCCCGCGCCTTCCCGGTGCAATAACTGGAGCGGGCGCGAACCGTGGTTCCGGCGCGATCCACCTTAACGCGCAGCGCATGGCAGGAGCCTTCCTTCGATTCCGGCGGAGTGTAGCCGAGGACGTAATACTGTTCCTGTTCCTGCCCGATTTTCTGCAATCCGCCGGGCAATTCGCTGGCATTGCGGATGACGAAGCCTCCGGTGCCGCTGGCCAGGGCAAAGAGAACCTGCTGGCTGGCTCCGCCGGGATCGAGCGCCGCGCTGGGATCGGAATCGCCCCTCGGGTTGCGGCCTGCGCCCCGAGCGCCGCCGCCTCCTCCTTCTTCTCCGCCGCCTCCGCCGACGGCGAAGCGGCCGCGGCCGCCGCCCCCTGATCCAGTCTCGGCGGAGAACCTGGCCGGCTGTGAAACATCCCGGACATCGATGGGATACACGGCGACGTTGGATTTGTTGCAGGCTTCAATGGCCGCTTCCAGCGCCGTCTTCTGCTGGTTCGACAAGCTGAGGTTGCCCGTCAAAAGCACAATCGCCTTCCTTCCGGGAGCCGCACCTAGGTCAACCGCCAACCTCTGTAAGGCCCGGAACTTGTCGCTCCCGCTGAGATCGGTCGATGCGCTGGTTCCGGCCGCGGCGTTGTTGACGGAAGCGGCCGAGGACTTCGCACCGGCGATTGCGTCTTTGAGGCGCCCGGCGTTTCCGGTGAACCCCTGCACAATGCGGAAACCGCCGTCGAAAGTTGCCACGGCCATCAGATGATCGGAGCCCCCGTTCGTGTCCCCGGCATTCGCGTCGATGAAGGGCGCCGCTGCCTGGCGTGCGCGAATCTGATCGCCGGCGTCCATGCCGGAGTAATCCAGCACCAGAACCAGGTAGCTGGTTCGTGCGGCGGATCCCGCCGCATTGCCCGCGGCCGATCCCCGCGCCGCCGATTCCAAGCTAAAGCTCTGGATGGTCCGCTCCTTGTTGTCCTCCCAGACGCGGAAATCCTTGGCAGTCAAGTCGCGGATATATTCCCCCTTTTTGCCGGTGACCACGGCGTCGACCAACACCACTCTGGTCTCGCTTTGCATCACCGCCGGGGGTTGGTTCTGAGCCGGGTTCTGCGGCAGAGAAGCCTGAGGCCATGCGAGGCCGGCGGAAACCAGGCAGAACCAAACTCCCCGCTGCCAGCTCATTGAATGTCGAAATCGGCTGTGCGCTTGGCGGTCTTGCCGGCGGAGTCACCCGCGGTCACTTCGAGCTGATAGGAGCCCGGACCCAGCTTGGCCACCGGCATCTTTTCGGCGAGCGGTATCACCGGGTTGCCCAGCGGCGGCGGAGGGTCCAGCCGAAGCAGCCCGGTGTTACTTTTCTCCTCACCCGTCTTGCGGTCCAGGACGCGCATTTGAATCCCCACTACCGGGACATTCTGCGGGTCGGCCGAGGCGAGCAGCGGCTCATACAATTCGACGTAGAAAATCGCGAGGTCGAACTTCGTGAAGGTGCTGTTGCCCACGGGCACGACTCTGAACTCCGTCGGCGATCAGCGGCTTCCTATCCTCGATCAATGCCACGTCCAGGCCCGCGCCCATCTCCGCGGTCCGGTGGTATTCCTTGCTGAGCGCAAGGGCGCTCACCGCGAATTGATCGGAGGCAAAGGAATCGATTTGGAGCGGCATCTCCAGCTTTCCAAAGTTGTCGCCGCCTTCGCTAAAGACGATCTTGAAGGTATATTTGCCGGAGGCGATGTCGAACTGATTTTCGTAGTGCAAGGGTTGCTTTTTGGCTGCATCGGCTTCCTCCTTGCTGGCGAAATCCAGCTTGAGGGTGTCGCTGAAGCGGGCCGCGACGGTTCCTTCCGGCGTGTAGGCGACCCCCAGGAAGTTAACCTCGGCGTGCTGGATGTCCTTTTTCTTTTCGAACTTGAGACCGGCGGTCGGCAATTCCATGGCTACGTTTACGCGCGCCACGTTGGGAGAAGCGTAGAAATAAGGAAGGCGCATGCTGGCGCCTTGCGGTCCCGACTGCGCGGCGAGCGGGCCCGCCTGCGCGGCCGCAATTTTGGCTTCGAGCGTTTTCTCTACCGGATTGCCGGACAGCACGTCCATGCGGCTTGGCTGCTGCAATAGCCGGTGCGCGCACGCACTTCCAGGCCGGACCGGTCCACCTTCACGCGCAGCACGTGGCAGCTTCCCTGCTTGGCGTCCGGCGGCGTGTAGCCGAGAAGATAGTACTGGTTTTGCTCCTTGCCGATCTTCTGCAATCCGCCCAGCAGATCGTTGCTGTCGTGAATCACGAAGCCGCCGGTGCCGTCGGCGAGCAGGAACATGATCTGCTGATTGGGCGTGGAGGTTTCGGGAATCTTCGGAATCAAATTGCGGCTGGCGCAAGCCGACGACATACCGCCCGGCCCTTGCGGAAGGGCGGTACCGTTGGGGGTAGTGGTAGCCGTCGGGCAGGCCCCTGCTCCCGGCAGGTTGTTGTTGTTGTAGTTAGCGCCGCCTCCGGGCGTCGTCGTCGATCCGCGGCCTCCCGGACTGGTGGGTGAGGTGGGGGCAACGGGGGCGGTGGGGCTGGTCGAGCTCGGTCCGCGGGAAGGCGCGGGCGCAGGGGTGCGGTGGGCGCCGGTCCGCCGCCTTTGGCCTGCGGCGCAAACGGAGGCGCCGGAACAAAGGCCACCGTTTGGAATACGAAGCCGCGCGAAGCCTGTTGGTTCGCGGGATGCCGCGAAGCCTCTGGCGTCGCTTGATGCAAAGACGGCTGCAAAAACTTCGGCGCTTCGAGCGACGCTTTTCCGAATCCCCCCGGGCTCAATCCGCGCACGTCGACCGGATAGATGGCGACGTTGGACTTGTTGCATTCGTTGATGGTGGCTGTCGCCTCCGATATTATTTCAGGGTGGTCGGGGGAAAGCTTGAATCCCGCGGTGAACAACACCAGAATCTTGCGTCCCGGCACGGATCCCAGACCCTTGCCCAGCACACGCAAGTTCTGGAGCATGGCGTGAATTGCGAAATCCGCTGCCGCCGCGCCGGCAGCGCTGCTGCTCGTCGAAACTGCCGGGAATTGAACGCTGCTCACGACCGATTTCAGCCGTTCCGCGTCCGCGGTGAAGTTCTGCGCCACCTTCATCGAGCCTCCGTAATTCACGATCTCCATCATGCGGTCCGGTCCGGCGTTGGTGTCGATGAACTTGGCGGCGGCCTGCCGCGCCACTGTCTGGTCGCCCGTGTTCATGCTGGAACTGTCGAACAGCAGCACCAGGTAATGCGTTCTCCCGGAGCCGCCATTTGCAGGGTCGGCTTCGAAAGAGAAGCTCTTGATGGGTTGGTCTTTACCATCCTCCTGGACGTGAAAATCCTTGGCCTTCAGATCCGCGACGTAATTGCCCTTCTTATCCGTCACGATCGCGTCCACCAGCACCTGTTTGGTTTCGGTCTGGATCAAAAGCCCGGAGTCGGCCGGAGTCTGATTCGGTTGAGCCGGATTGGGTTGAGCTGGACTCTGCTGACCGTGCAGCAAGCCGGTCATGCCGAGCATCGCGAATCCCGTCAGAGCGAACACTTTCAGGCGAACGTTCACGTCGCGCACCTCCTTCTTTCGGGCCGTACCAATCAGGGAACTTGAACGGCTCCATTGCGAGCCGCCATCTGCTGTCCTTCCGCGTCGCGCACCACCACTCGGATCGTGTAAGCGCCGGGGCTTACATCGAAGTTGGTCTTCAGAGTGAGCCCGGAGGTATCCAGCGTTGCCAGTGTTTGGGCGCGTAAATTCATGTCCACGGTTCTTTGAATCCCGCTTACAAAATTTCCGTTGTGGTCAAACAGGCCCGCCACCAGCGTCAGGGTGTTCTTGCTGCGGTCCGCGTCCTTGTGGAAGCGAAGATTTTTGACGTCGACCCGCGAGATCACGGCAATCCGCGCATTGACCGGCGAGGATTTGAAGAACTGGAGCTTTAAATCCACCGGAATATCCTGAATCTCGTCTCTGGAAAAAACCGCCTCACGGATGTCTTCCTTGGCGGCCTCCTGGGGGTCCTTGGGACGCTTGGGCGCATAGTAAGCGCGCCGCGCCTGGAGCGTCAGGCCGGCCGGATTCTGAAGCGTAACCTTCAACGAATGTGCGTTGCCGTCATACTTCATGTCCCCGGGCGAGAACCCCAGCACATAAATAAAGTCAGGCTGATGGACGATTTGATCCAGACCTGCTTTCACGTCGTTATCGTTACGAAAGAAAGAGCCGCCGGTACCCGAAGCAAGCTCCTCCAGAATGTCCTGCTGCGCCAGCCGGGCGGCGCTCCGATAGCCGGAAATGGCCGTCTGGTTGGTAGTGTTGACAGTCCCCCTGGAGCTGGCGTTGCCGCCCGGAATCTCCGTGTAGACGCCGGTGGCATCCAGCGTATTGATGACGATGTTCCCGCGAATGGCCCGGTCCAGCAGTTCCGTCTCGGCCGGCCTGAGGTCGTCGGCGGGAAGCAGAAATCCCGGGGAGACCAGAACAATGCCGCGGCTTCCCGGCGTCCCAGTCATGCGGAGCACCAGACTCTTCAGCACCTCCATGGCCCGATTTGTTTCGGCTTCTCCTACCGACAGAGCCGAGATCGCGGCCGAAGTCACGAGCTGCTGGGGAGGGACGCTGGTGCCGCTGGACGTACACGCCGTTGCGTCGGCGGTGGCAACGGCGATCGCATTCTGGTCCTGTTTGTTGATGATCAGGTCGGCCATGTAAAGGGTCATGTGGGGACAATCGCCCGGTGAGGTCGGCATCCGCGTGTAGGGCTGAATCCGGTTCAGCGCCTCGTGGACCTTGTCGCGGTCGTCGGTGAAATCCAACTGGCCGATGCCGGAAGTGGTGAAAATGGCCACGCGCGTGATCGGATCGAGGGTTTGGTCGATGTGCAGCTTGGCGCCCTCACGCGTTCGCAGCAGATCTCCGGGATCCAAATGAACATCGTCAAAGAGATAGGCGATGAAGCGCTGCGGGATCGGCGCATCAGGCTGGGTCTGGTCCGGCAAGTTCTCGTCGGTCGCCTTCACCGCCGGGATGGAAGGCGTGCCGGCCTTCTCCACCGAGAATCGCGTGATGATCTGCGGCTTGCCTTTGTCGAAGAGCTGGAAATCTTCCTTGTGGAGCGTCCCGATGGAGCGCCCCTGCTTGTCCCGCACCACCACGGGGACCTGGACCAGGAACACGCGCGTACTGAACGACGCCGGCGCGTCATGCGTGCTCATCTCTACTTGAGTCGGGGCTTGAGGGGGCCGAATCGCGGCTTGCGCCGGCGCAGCACTCTGCGCGAGACAAATTCCACTCCAACAAGCGTAAACGAGAGGGAGTCTTTGCAGGCGCATATTGGCCCTATTCTACAACTTCCGCGCGCCGGGCACAGTCAGCCAAATGGCTTCTTTATGAATCGGCCGCTATAATTTTCTGGCGAAGATGGCGTAATCCAAACCGCCAAACAGCGCGTCGCGCACGGAAGCGGGCAGGTCATTGAGCGCGGGAATCGATTCGGCGGCGGGCGCCAGACGCTCCACCTCGACGTTGCCCATCCCGGCCTCTTCCAGATAGAAACCCAACAGGACGGGGGGAATCGGGCGCGTGTGCGTGGGATCGAGGTAAAAATGCGTGGCGAAAATAGCCAGGCATTCCGGGTTCGGAGTTTCAATCGCAGCCAGCGCTCCGGGCTTGAGTTTGGCCGCCAGCAGCCGCACCAGCGCGGGAACGCGCTCCGGCGGCAGGTGTTCCACCACCTGGGAGCAAAAAACTCCGCCCAGCGAACGGTCGTCGACGGCCGCGAGGTAGGCGAACAGGTCCGCTTGCTCGGCCGCCAATCCCTTGGCGCGGCAGAGGGCGATGCATTCCGCGCTCTGATCGATACCGCGCGCGCTCAAACCGGCTTCCCGCGCGGCCTCCAGAAACTCCCCCGGCCGCAACCGAGATCCAGGATTCCATGTAGGGCCATCTCGCGCCCGACGCCGGCGAAGCGGTCCACATAGCGCTTCTGCCGTTGCCGAATCGCGTCCTCGGAGCCCGCGGAAGGCGTCGGCAAAGCGCATCCAGTCGATCGGCACGGCTGAGCGGGCAGCCGCGGCGGCGGGCTGCTCCACTCGCGGTTCCGCGGTTGCCGCGGAGTGAGCTTGCTTTTGCCGGAGCACGCGCAGCTCGGTGTAGATCAGCTCTTCGAATTCGCCGCGCATCTTGGCCAAATCCTGCCACAGCCGCGCTTGCACGTCCAGCGCGTTGGTTCCCAGCGCCGCCTTGAACTCGGCATGCTGGCTGCGAATCAGCTCCCGAAACGCCTGATCGAGCAGTGTGACGCGGTGTTGGAACGCGGCCTGGAGTTCGGAGATGGTGCGCAGCATGTGGATCTCGCTCGAGGTTGCGGCGCTCCTCGAATCCGGCGCGCCACTCCGTCCAATGGCGGCGGATATCCAGCAGCTCCTGGGTTTGTTGCTGGCTGATGGCGAGCTCGCGCAAAGAAATCTTCGCGGATCTGTGCTTCGCGCAGCAGCGTCTCCTCGCGGAACTGGCGATGGTGCGCGGCCAGCGCGGCCATGCCCCGGCTCAAGTCCACCATGGCTTCCAGGGACGCCTGCACGCAAGCCATCGCGGCGCGGTTGAATTCCACTTGCTCCCGGACGTGCCATTCCAGCATCCGCGCGATCAGCTTCTTGAATCCTTGCGCGATCGAATTCCCGAGCCCCGGCGGGCGCGGGTTCACCGTGCCGATGGCGGCCACCTTGGCCTCGGCGGCATCGCGGGCGTGCGTCAGGGGCATCAGGTCCGGGGCGGAAACCCCGTCGACTCCGAACGACCCGTTCGGCACGGCCGAACGCGCCCGCTCCCGCACCGCCTGGATTACCGCCGCCAGCTCTTCATCGCCCACGTTTGCCGTTCCTTGTATATGCCGCCGTGATCCGGGTGGAGATGCCTCCGCGCGGAGCGAACTCGCCCACCAGCGTAGCCGAGACCGGCCGCGCCGCCTGGACCACGTCCTGGAGCATCCGGTTCACCACGTTCTCCTGAAAAATCCCCAGATTCCGGATACGCCAGCGTGTACATCTTGAGCGACTTCAATTCCAGGCACACCGGTCCGGCACGTAGCGCAGCGTCAGGGTGCCGTGGTCGGGCAACCCGGTCTTGGGACAAACCGAGGTGAACTCCGGCATGACGATCTCGATCTCGTAGCCGGTGCGGTACTGATTCGGCCAGGTTTCGATTTCCGGCAGATCGGCGCGGACTCCCGCCTCGGCTTCTTCGTCGGTGTACTGCCGCTTCATCGCGCCTTCCTTTAGCCCCTGACTTTCGCGAGGCTCGCCTCGCCCCGCAGGAAGGCAGCCAGCAATCCCAGGAATTGCCCGACGTCGGTCACGACGCCCACCGCTTGCCCGGTGCCCCGGTCGCTGACCTTGGTGGCGACTGCCGGATTGATGTCCACGCACACGAGTCTTCACCCAGCTCGGCAGCATGTTTCCGGTGGCGATGGAGTGCAGCATGGAGCCCAGGCACAGCACCAGCCCCGCGCCCTTGAGCTGCTCCGCGTAGGCGTCCTGCGCGCGATTCATGTCGGTGATGGTGTCCGGCAGCGGACCATCGTCGCGCAGACTTCCGGCCAGCACGAACGGGACTCCCGCCTTCACGCACTCGTACATGACGCCGCTGGTGAGGCGTCCCGATTCCACCGCCTTGGCGATTCCGCCGGCGTGATAGATGGCGTTGATGGCGCGCATGTGGTTGCGATGGCCGTGCTCCTCCTGCTTGCCGTCGGTCTGGCGCACGCCAAGCGAGGTGCCCAGCAGCGCCGCCTCGATGTCGTGCACGCCCAGCGCGTTGCCCGCCAGCAGCGCCTGCACCCATCCGGTGCGGATCAACTCCGCCATGGCCGCGGCGCCGCCCGTATGCACCACCACCGGACCCGCCACCATCACGATCTTTTTGCCGTCGGTGCGAGCCTGCTCCATCAGCGCCGCGGTTTGGCGCACGGCGGTTTCGAGCTGCCGCTCCGAGGAAATGCCGTTGCTCATGAACGCGAACGCCAGCCGGTCGCGCTCCTTGGACTCGGGCACCACGCGGATGCCGCGCATGCCCACCACCACGCGGTCGCCCGCGCGCAGATCGCGCAGCCGGCGGCACGCCGCGCGGCCGCCTTCACACCACCATCATCGCGTCCATGCGCTGGTTGTCGACCTCGACCCATCTGTCCGCGTGCCGCACCTCGGTGTGATGATTGGTGGTCGAATAGAAGTCCTCCGGAGCGCAGCAATCCCGCTCCACCGTGGCCAGCGTGGCGTCTCCAGTGATCGACCGGCGAGCAGCCGAGGCCCAGCAACTGCCCCAGCAACTGCTGCATTTCCTGCGCCTGAGCCGTCTCCAGTTTGAGGCGCAGATAGGACGGCTCCGCGTTGGTCCGCCCAATCCGGAACTGTTCGACCTCGAAGCGGCCGTTGTATTCGACCACGGTGTCGAAAATCTGCTCCATCACGTGCGAATCGATCAGGTGGCCCTCGAGCCTCGACGACTTCCTGCTGCATAGGGGTAAGTCCCAGGATAGCGCGGTGGGGCAGGTCTGTGACCGTCTGTTCGCGACCGATTCGGCCGAAACATTCCCAGCCATTTCCGATTTTTCCTGCTAGACTCGAAATCAGGCGGTTGTTTTATTATGATTGTCCGGATCCGGCTGGGAACCGGCCGTCCCATCCAGCGCAAACTGGGAAAGAACAGGCATCTCGCGCTGGCCTGCGGGGCTCTGCTGGTTCCGGCGTCTCTGATGGCTTACGTCCTCGGTTTCTGGCGCTTGGCCTCCGACATGGGATTCGCGGCCGAGCCCGGAATCACCGGCATTTTCTCCCACTGGCAGATGTGGATGGCCACAGCGGTGCTTGTGCATGCGGCCTCTTCCATGCTCAATCGCTACGGCCGCCGCGGCGTGTTTGAGATGCCCCACGTGCTCAACCCGCGCATCCTGCCGTTACGACCCCTCTCGTCCCGGCGCCGCGCCCGCTCGGGCTAGCAGCCTGTGGCTGAAGTGCTTCAGCTTGTCCAATGCCGTGCTCTACCTGGTTGCGATCGGCGTGCCGATCGCAGTGCCAATTCCTTCACCGGAGATCACGAGTTCTACCCGCCGATTCTGCTGCCGGCCTGCCGCGGTTTCATTCGTTGCCACTGGTTGGGTCTTTCCAAAGCCTCTGGATGAAACCGAGGTTCCTCCCATCCCTTGCGAAATCAGGTAGTCGCGCACCGATTCGCCCCGCTGCTCCGAAAGCTGCTGATTGTACTCATCGTTGCCAACGCTGTCCGTATGCCCTTCCACGGCTAGGGTCAATCCAGGGTGCCCCGCGACAATGCCAGCCACCTTGGCCAGCTTCTCCCGAGCTTCAGGCCGAAGCGAAAACTTCGCGGTATCGAAGAGCACATCCGACATATTCACGATCAAGCCTCGAGCCGTGTCACGGGTCTGAAGAATCGCGTTGAATTGCAACAATAGCTGAGCCCGCAGTTCCGTCTTCTCCGTCTCCAAACGGTTCTTCTCCCTCCCTGCACGGTCCAGTTCAGTTTGAGCATCAGCCCTCTGCGCGTCATTCTCCTGTCTCAAACGGTCCGCCTCGGTCTGGGCAGCCGCCAGCTTGGCGTCGTTATCCCGCCTCAAGCGATCGACTTCGTTCGCAACAACCAATGCTTGGGCGTCATTCGCCTGTCTCAAGCGATCCGCTTCGGTCTGGGCGGCCGCCATCCTGGCGTCGTTATCTCGCTTCAAGCGATCGGCTTCGGTCTGAGCCGCCGCCGCCTGCGCGTCATTCTCCCGCCTCAAACGATCCGCCTCATTCCGGGCAGCAGCCATGTTGGCGTCGCTATTTCTCTGAACACGGTCGGCTTCGGCCTGGGCGCTGAGTCGCGCTCCCTCCGCCTCGCGTGTGACGCGCTCTGTTTCAGATTGAGCGACAGCCCGGCCGTTTTCGGCGCGCGATTCCCGGTCCGCGCCGGCTTGGCGTTCCGCCGCCAGCCGCTCCTCGTCGATCTTCTTGACCGTAATGATGCGGGAGTCTTCCGCCATTTGTACGGCTTCTCGCGCTACCGTCCCAATCGGCTTCTTACCCGACTTCCCTTTCAGATAACCTTCGGCATTTTCGAGATCCTGAGTGGCTTTCAGAAAAGTGTCGGCCGCGTAAATCTGAGCGCCGCTCCAACGGGCGATTTGGACGGCGTTTCGCGCTTCGTAAAGCTCTAAGGGCACTCTGCGATCTAGCTGCCGGGGCACAATCTCAGACGTGTTCACGTTCAGAACGTACTGTCCCCTCTGAAGAAGCTCGAACTTCGCGTCCACCTGTTCAATCGTGCCGGTCGTGTCTTTTCGGACAAAATTCTCCATGACCACGACATCGCTGGGCTGCGTCACGGCGAAGTACGGCTCCGCGGTGACAATTAACCCAAACGACTGCAGCTCGGTCGTGGCGTTCAATTTGCTTTTGCCTCCGTCCAGGAGCACCTCGCCGACATTGGTCGCGCGGCCTTCTGGCGTGATAGCCCACATCACATACGTCAAGTACTCCGCTCCGAATGCCGTGGCTGGGCCGAGCTGCTGCATGTCCGCGTCGATCCTAATCACGCCCTGCTTGCTCTCGACCTTGGCCTCGCCGGAAGCGGCCGGCAGTAACGCCGTGCCCTGGAAGCCGATCATGGTGGATCCGCTGCGGTGATTGTAGTTGATCGCCTTCGTCGTGCGCGCCACCACGGTGATGCGATACAAGGGCGCGGACTGGGCGCCGTTTTCAGTTCGTTGTTGAGTCGGGTTGGGAGCTTGCGGGGCCTGTGCCCATGCGAGTCCACCCATCGTCAGGAATGCGGTCAGTATCCTCTTCATGATTGTTCCCTCAGTATTCTTCTCATGGCGTATTGGCCTGGGCCACTGCGTTCCTCTCCTAACGCAGCCGAGGCGCGGGGAGAGCTGGTTGTCAATATCACTAATCTGGGGCACGTGCAGCACCGGCTTCGTGAAGCATTGAATGGATTCGATATGTGTCGGGATCTTGGCCTGAAATCGAGCAATGAATATCTGGCAAGTAACCGCGGGCGGTCACATGACTGCGCATGGTCATGTTGGCGAGACTGAACTCCGGAGTTGCCTCTACTGCCGGCCGAAGATCCCGCCTATCCACGCATCGGCTAACATAAAAGCGAAGGGACTACATGCTATGCTGCACTATGCGAGTCTGACAACGCTTCTGTGCGTCCCTCTCTTCGTCGCCTCTTATGCCTCGGCCGATGAAGTGGCCGACCGCGCTGCCATTGGCCGCACCATCGCCACGTTGAACGAATCGTCGCAGCATGACGCGCTGTTCACTGCGGATGGCAATGCCGCCTCCGAACTTGCGCTGCTACGGAGAGTCAATCCGCCGTTCCGAATTGTAGGACCGTCGGACGGTTCGGTCGCCGTGCCCACCGTGACGATTTCGAAGGAGCCTTGGGGCGAAGCCAGAATCGATTTCCCAGCGGCAGAGCCCCGGACTGTGAACCGCTCCATCACGTTTATCACGCCCGATGTAGCACTGGCCGAGGCGGCGTGTACCTATCTTGATGCCACGACCCAAGCCACACCGCTCTTGTTCGTCATGAAGAGGGAGGGAGGCGATTGGAAGATCGCGTCTCTCCGAGTGCTGGCGCCTCGCTAAAACAACCACCGGCTTCGCTTCAGCTCGAAGAGTTTTGCATGACATTGCGCACTTCAGAGTGCGATGCCCAGGCGCCAATGCCGAGGAGAAACCCGAAATCATACCGTCGCCCCTTGTTATTGGTTTCGTAGACGCGAACTCCTTCAGTAAGCAAGCTGATCCAAAATAGAAGGGGCGCAATTATGCCGTCCATAGTCCAGCCCAGAATCCAGCCGGCGTCGCATTGGGCAGCTTATACTTCGAATTCGATCCGGCAATGGCGAGTATATTGGCCATGCGTCACCCGGTGGGAAGCCTAAACTTCGCCCTTCTTCATCTGCTCGGCGAGATACTCCGAGGCCCGCATGGACAGCGCCGAAATCGTCATCGTGGGGTTCTGCCAGCCGCAGGTGACGAAACAAGCGCCATCGACCACGAACAGATTCTTGATGTCGTGGCTCTGGTTGAACTTATTGAGCACGCTGGTCTTGGGATTGTCGCCCATGCGGCAGGTGCCGACTTCGTGGATGCTGTAGCCGGGCGGGTAGTATTTATCGGTCTTGGAAATGATGTCCCAGCCGGCGGCGTGGAACAACTCCTCGGCGGTGTCGGCGGCGTCCTTGGCCTGATTGCGCTCGTTATCGCTATCGTGAGCCTCCACGTGGAGCACGGGGATGCCCCAGGCGTCGGTGACGTTCTTGTTGATGCGCACGTGGTTCTCGAAGCGCGGCACGCGCTCGCCGTAAATGGTCGCGGCGACGCAGGAGCCGGCGTAATGATCCAGCTTCTTCTGGAGCCCCTCGCCGTACTCGGCGAACATATTCGCGTTGGCTCCGCCGCCGCTCGAAATCATCATGCAGTAGCCCTTGATGAAGTTGCGCTTGTCGGACTTGGTGAGATTGCGGAAGCGCGGCAGGAAGGCGCTGCCGCCCATCAGCCCCGGCGTCGCCGCCGCCTTTCCCTCGCGAGCCTCCGGAACGGAGGCCGTTACGTTCACTCCGTAAATCTGATCGTGGAGGTAATGCCCCATCACGCCGCTCGAATTGGCGATGCCGGAGTTGAGCAGCAGGCGCGTGCTCTCCAAACTTCCGGCCGCCAGCACCACCACCTTGGCCTTGACGTGCATCTCACGGCGCGAATGGCGGTCGACGAAATGTGCGCCGTTCACCAGGCCGGTATTCTTATCCACGCTGACTTCGCGCACGATGGCGTTCTGCACGATTTCGAGCTTGCCGGTGGCCAGCGCGTCCGGCAACAGCAGATTAATGGAGCTGGCGAGCCCGCCCACGCCCTGCGACGTGCGCATCTTCGAAACGCCGAAGCCGCACGCGTTGCATAGATCGGTGACCAGCTTGAGGGTCTGGCTGTCCGCGGGGTAGCGGGCTTCGATGAAGTTGCCGTCGGGAAATTGGGGCCAGCCTTCCTTGCGGCCGGAGACGCGAAAAATCTCCTCGACCCGCGAATAAAACGGCGCGACATCGGCGAGCCGGATCGGCCAGCTTGTGCCGGAGCCGTCGATCTCCGCGGCGTTGAATTCGAAATCGCTCAAGCGGAAGGATTGGCGCGACCAGAACAGCGACCTGCCGCCCAGCAACCGCACGCGCACCCAATTGTAGGGGCTCTGCGGATCGTACGTGTAGGGGACCTCGGCTTCATCCACCTATTGATTGGCGTTGAATTCGTTGGCCTGGAAAACGTGCGTCAGGCGGCCGGGCTTGCCGAAGCCCCGATAGGGAAGGTCGTAGACGGCCTTCTGGGTGCGGTCGCGCTGCATGTCCGCTTCCGGGCCGGCGTTGAGCATGAGGCAGGAGATGCCGTGACTCGTGAGAACCTTGGCCGCCATGCCGCCGGAATGGCCCGAGCCGACGATCAGCACATCGTATTCTTTTTTCGTCACGGGGCGTGATCCTTTGCTGAACCCTATCCTTTGTAAATCGGGTCGATCGGATTCCAGAAGAGCTGGCCTCCGCCGCGGCGGCCTCCGCTGGTGTTCCATTCGCGCGAGTTGCGTGTGGCTGTGCGGACATCGTCATGTGCCGCGGCCATAAAATGTTGCAGCGGATCCTTAGGAGGCTCGTGGGTCCAGGGCACGGGCGCCAGCAGCGGGCGAATGATGGCGTCGCACTGGGTCGCGTCGAGATCGGCGAAGCTCTTGTTGAATTGCTTCTTCGCTCTGGCGTTCAGCGCGTCGAGGCCGTTGCGGTACAGCGCCTGGTGATCGGCGGGCGAGACTCCGATGAGAAAATCGAGGAACTCGGGCGCGGCGGCGTCGAGCGCTCCTGGATTGCCTCGCATGGGAGGCATGAGCAGATCGCTGAGTTTCCGAAGGGCTGCAAATTGTCCGGCGGTGAAGAAGCGGGTCTCCGGCTCGGCGACGTTGTCGGGACTGACCACGTCCAGATGGATATCTTGCGCCGCACCTCCACCCGGGCCGCCTCTTCCTCCGCCTCCCCGCGCTCCAGCAGGTGCGGCCGGAGCCCCCGCGGCAGGGGGAGCCGGCGGAGCCGGTTGTTGAGCAAGCAGCGCGGGTGCGGCAGGCGCCGCGGCCAGGGTCTTCATAAAACTGCGGCGTTTCATCACAGGGATGATATCAAAATCGGCGACACGCGACGCTGTCCCGGTTCGCTCCTTGCTCGCGCCGCTCATGATTTGGGATGCTGGATCGTTGAGGCCAAAAGCAATCCTGTTCGATCTCGACGGCACCCTGTTCGATCGGGATGCTGCCGTACAGGAACTGGTAGAGGAACAGTACGTTCACTTCGCCGCCGCCCTCTCGCACATCCCTCGCGAGACCTACGTGCAGCGCGTCATGGAACTTGACGCGCACGGCTATGTCGAACGGACCATCGTCTACGGCGAAGCTGCGCGTGAATTCGGTTTGCCAGGCGACATGGTGGAACGCATGGTCGCCCACTTTTGGGAGACCTTCCCCTCTTTCTGCCAAAGCTTCCCCGAAGTTCCCTCGACACTTCTTTATCTGCGCGCAAACGGCATCCAGCTTGGCATCATCACCAACGGCTCAGTCCGTATGCAGGAGTCGAAGATCCATAAGCTCGGTTTCGCAGACCTGTTCGACCCAATATTGATCTCTGAGCGGGAAGGCTTGCGCAAGCCCGATGCGCGGATCTTCGAGCGCGCTCTAGAGCGGCTCGGCGTCCACGCGGCCCAAGCCTGGTATGTCGGCGATCATCCGGATGCCGACGTGCGCGGCGCATTCGAAGCCGGACTGACCGCCGTGTGGCGATACACTCCGCACTGGCGGCGTCCGGATGTACCCTCACTTGAAATCCGCGGCCTCGATGAACTCATCGCGCTTCTGATGTGATGGCGGTTGTGATAACGTCTACTACATGATTTCCCGGCGAGATTTTGTGGCCCTGTCTGGTATGGCACCGTTGGCGCTAAAAGCAGCTTCGAAGAAGATCCCCGTGGGACTCGAAATGTACTCGGTCCGCGACGAGCTGATGAAGGATCTGCCGGCCACCGTCAACGCCGTCGCGAAGATGGGCTATGAAGTGATGGAGTTCTACGCTCCCTACTTTCAGTGGACCACCAACTTTGCCAAGGATGTGCGAACGCAGATGGACGGCTTGGGAGTGCGCTGCAACTCGACCCACAACAACGCCGAATCGTTCACGCCCGACGGCATCCTAAAGGCCATCGAACTGAACCAGATTCTGGGAGCCAAGTACATCGTGATGGCCAGCCCGGGACGAGTGGTCGGCCTGGACGGCTGGAAGGCTTTGGGTGAGAAGTTGACCGCCCTGGTGGAGAAACTCAAGCCGCTGGGGATGAGCTCGGGCTATCACAATCACGAGACGGAATGGCCGCTCGTTGATGGCAAACGGCCCATGGACGTGCTGGCGGCGAATACGCCCAACACGTTCATGCTGCAACTCGACGTGGGCACCTGCGTGGCTGCGAAGAACGATCCAGTGGCGTGGATCAATGCCAATCCGGGGCGGATCAAAAGCATCCACTGTAAGGATTGGGCTGCGGGGACGGGGGAAGGGAAGGGCTACCGCGCGCTTTTCGGCGAAGGCGATTCTCCGTGGACCAAGATTTTCGAGGCCGCCGAGAGCGTCGGCGGAGTCGAGTATTACCTGATCGAGCAGGAAGGCAGCCGTTTCCCGTCCATCGAGACCGCGCAACGGTGTCTCGCGACGTGGAGGCAGATGCGGGGCTGAGCGTTTACGCTAAAATAAGGGGACGCGTTAAGCTCGCGTTTCCAAGCTGGAGTGGCGGAACTGGCAGACGCACGGGACTCAAAATCCCGCATCCTTCACTGGGTATGAGGGTTCGACTCCCTCCTCCAGCACCAACGAGCCCCTCCCGTTCCTCGCGGCGATCTGGCAAAGCCTTTGAAGGAGCGCGGCGTATTTTGAACGCGGCGCGTCTAAGATACCACCCGGTACTAAACCGCTCCCAAGTACCTGTCCTAAGGCATTTTCTAAGCGTTCTTGGGGCGTCGCTATAAGATTTGCACCTGATTTTTCGGCGGTACTCAACAATGATAACTTGCATGCAGCGGCAGCTCCCAGTACCTGGAGGTGGTTGGATATGGCAAGAATCCTGTTGATGATCTCTTTGGCCGCAGCTAGTTTAGCTGCGAAGGATCGGGCTTGGCAGACTGGAACCTTGCTGGATAAGGGCCTGAATCCATATTTCAGAGCGGTTTCGGATAACGGCGGCGGCGATAAGTCCGGCGGGACTCCCGTCCAGTACGAAAGTTATGCGGTCGGGGTGAATGTGCATCATTCCACCGGCGACCTGATTTATGACGAATACGTCATCGAAGGCGAGGACACCGTGTACATGGTGGAGGCCGCGCGCTTTAAGACGTACAAGGCGGCGCATTTGTCTTTGTCCCTGCCGCTCAGCTACGCAGTGGAAAAGAACAAGCTGTTTATTAAAGATTTGGACCGGAACGAATACGAGACGGTGATCCTGAAGCAGGTTTCGAAGGATAGCTCGAAACACGGCGATGTCGTGGCGGCCGTGGAGTCGAAGCCTGAGCCGGCAAAGGCGCCCGCCAAGACCCCGCCCGCCAAAGCCGCGCCCACAAAGGCCCCGGCAAAGCCGGACCCGTTCGCCGTAGGCTCGGTTCAAGCATTGGTTCAGCAGACGCCCAGGCCGGCAGTGGCAGCGCCGGTAGCGCAGCCGCAGCCTCCGGCACCCAAGCCTGAGCCTAAGGTGGAAGCGACCGTGTCAGCGAGCCCGGCGAAGCCTGCTCCGCAGCCTCAGGCTCTGACGCCCAAGCCAGATCCGAAGCCGGCTCCGAAGGTCGAGGCGGTGGTGACGAAGCCTGTGGAGAAGCCCGCGAAGCCTGAGCCGGCGGTGGTGGCTCGGGCGTCCGCGAAGGATCGCGCTTGGCAGAGCGGACAGTTGCTGAGCATCGTGAACAACAGTTATTTTCTCAACGTCACTTATTCCAGCGACACCGAGGGCAGCGGGTGGCCCTTTGTGCAGGGCAGCGACGGGCGATACACGGTGAACGGCCAGATCGGCAACCCCACCAGCAGTCTGTATACCTACGACAATTACGTCATCGAATCGCAGTACTGCGTGTATCTGGTGCAAAGGATGCGGCCGAAGACATCGCCGGCGGTGCGCTTGCCGGGAACCAAAGGGCTGAAGTTCGCGGTAGAGAAAAACAAGCTCTGGGTGCTGGACGACGAGAGCATCGAGTACGAAACTAAGGTCGTCAAGCTGGTCCAGAAGGACGCGATTGTCGATCCTCTGACGCGGGCCGCGGCGCGGTAGGCGGGCGATTATTGGGGGGATTGCAGGAACAGCGTGAAGGGTTCGCTCGATGCTCCCCCGATCTGAAGCCAGAAGGCGACGTTATCGAGGCCATACTCGGCCTGCATAGGCAAGCGGAAGTTTACCTGTGTGACGCCCGCAACCATGCCGGCGGCGTCGCCAGCGTAAACAACCTCGAGTGAGAGCGGACCCGGCGGCGTACCCAAATAGAGGACGAATGCCGGTGCAGAAAACGCGACGACAGGAAGGGTCGGGGAGCCGGAGTCCGCGGGCATGACAATTGCTCCGTCGGTCAAACGCTGGGTTGAGACGCCCGCTCCGCTGACCCATACGGAGACAACGGATCCCAAAGCTGCGGGATTGGAGGCAGAGTTCACCGAGCCGTCCTGATTCAATGCCGCTGCGTAGGGCATTATCAGAGCCGGACCCTGTGCCGAGGTCAGAACGACGCCGGGTTGCGAAGGGCTCACCTGCATGGTTGGCCCGCTGATGGACCCGGTGGGAGTGACGATTTGAATCGATGTGGTGTCATCCGCGGCAACTTCGCGCGGAACGATTGCGTTGATTTGCGTCGGACCCACGAAGAGCAGCGGCGCGGGAGTTCCGCCGAAGAGGACCTGCACGCCATCCAGCGAATCGGTAACCACGCCTTTCACTATCCGGGCGTTGACCGGCGTCGGCGGTCCAATGTTCAGGCCATAAAGGGAAATTAGCTCGTAGGGCACGACCACGTTGGTGATGGCAGATCCGGCGGAGTTCGAGAGACCGACGAGCGAGGGTCCCTCGCCGGGGCTGGCCGTTAGCAGGGCGCCGGTGCTGCCAAGAGAGGTGACGCCGTTGGCGTTCGCAACAATTCCCAGTCCAGCAATCCCGGATGGAGCGGTAAATAGCGCCGACAAAGTAGAGCCGTCCTGAGACAGGCCGGCGAGGTAGCTTTGGCCAAGAAGAGGTGTTCCCTCCGGCGCAGGCAGTTGCTCAGATGGCGACGCACCCGCGATCCAGATGACTTCCTGCGAATCCACTGCCAGGCCATTCACGCCCGCGTACAAGAGTGAACCCAATTCGCCCGCGCCGCCGAAGTACGCCGAAAAAAGAAGCTGCTCAAAGGCGGGATCGAATTTCATGACAAAGCCGGCGCTGCCGGCGAGCCCGGTAGATCCGGGAAAAGAGGTCTGCAATGCGCCGGAGGTTAAGGGGAGGACGCTTGAGGTAGTGCCGGCGACGATGACGTTTCCGTTTGCGTTGACGGTCAACGCCGCCGTCAGAACAGAAGTGCAATACGAGGACGACGCAACCACTGGCACGTAGGTGGCCGCGAGCAGTTTGGAGCCATACGCGGAGAAACTTGCCAGAAAACCCGCGAGCTCCTCGAATCCAGTAGCCGAGATCCCGCAATCGCCGCAGTTCGAGGCAAAGGCCCCAGCCGTGATGGGAAGGTGGTTCGCGATAGTATCTCCAGCGATGATCACATTCCCTTCAGAATCCAAAACGATTGCAGTGCCCTCGGTAAAAGCAAATGCCGGGCACATATCCTTACTGGCGGTACAGATAACGGAAGAATCGCCAAAATAGGTTGAGAACACGATCGATTTGTCGTTCGCAGCAATTTCGGTCACATATGCGTAGAATGCACCCGGCTGGAGCTGCCTTTGGAACGCGCCCTGTGTGATTGGGAAGTCGGCATCTGAGGTTTCGCCGGTTACGTAGATGTTGCCGGCCTTGTCCAAAGTGAGTGCTCCGGCCGACGTGGAACCTTGTTTGCCTCCTAACTTCGTGGAAAACAGAATGGTCTTTAATTGTGGGTCCAGCTTGGTTACGAAGCCAGCGCCTCCAAGCTCGTCCGTGGTGAACAGTGGCGATACCAGTGGAAAATCGGAGGCAAATGTGGTGCCTGCAATCACAAGGTTGCCGCTGGGATCGACGGCTGCGCCCACAACCGAATCTTGCGCGTAGAAGAAGCTGGGGACAAAGCCCTGCGACTGGTAGGTGCCTCCGAACTCAATGCTGCCGAGGGAAGCGCCGTTCGGGTTGACCTTGTCGACTCGAATCTGTGGCAGGCCGGAAGGAGTCGTAACGTTGCTGACGATGTATAGATTGCCAGCAGCATCAGCGGCAGCGGTTACAGGCCTCGCGCCGGGCGGGATTTGCCCAAATCGGATTGTTGCATGGTACGCTTGATCCGCAAATCCCGGCAGCGTTAAGAGGAAAAATACGAGAAATCGACGGGGAGCCATCTCTCGAAATATCGTAGCAGGCCGGCCCCCCCCAGGAATTACGCCGTGCGAATGCTCTCGGACTTGTCGCCCCCGGAGATCGCCGCCTGCGCCCCGGCCAGGCGCGCGATGGGCACCCGGTAGGGCGAGCAGGAGACGTAGTTCATACCCACGCGGTAGCAGAACTCGACCGAAGATGGATCGCCGCCGTGCTCGCCGCAGATGCCGATCTCCAACCCCTCGCGAGCGCCACGGCCCAGTTTGATGGCCATCTCGATCATCTTGCCAACTCCTTCTTGATCGATACTGGCAAAGGGATCGGCCTTGAAGATTTTCAGATTCTCGTATTCACGGGAGAACTTGGTGTAATCGTCGCGGGAAAGCCCCATGGTGGTCTGCGTGAGATCGTTGGTGCCGAAGCTGAAGAACTCGGCGTACTTCGCGATCTGGTCGGCGGTGATGCAGGCGCGAGGAATCTCGATCATGGTTCCGACCAGGTACCGCAGATTCTTCATCCCGGCTTTTTCCAGGACCTGGTTGGCGACGCGCACCACGATGTCCCGCTGGTTCTCGAGCTCCTTGGCGCTGCCCACCAGCGGAATCATGACCTCGGGAATCACTTTGATCTTCTTCTTGGCAACCTGGACGGCGGCCTCGAAAATCGCGCGCGCTTGCATTTCGGTGATCTCGGGATAGGTGATGCCCAAGCGGCAGCCGCGATGGCCCAGCATGGGATTGAACTCGTGCAGCTCTTCGACGCGATGCAGCAGCTCCGGCAACTGCTTCTTGAGGTCGCCGGCCTTGATGCCGTACCTTTCGGAGAGATCCTTCTTCTGTTTGACGCTCAGGTGCGGAAGGCGGGCGAGATCCACCATGAGGTCCTCGCGCTTGGGAAGAAACTCATGCAGCGGCGGATCGAGAGTGCGGATCACCACGGGGTAGCCGTCCATGGCTTCGAACAAGCCGGCGAAATCCTTGCGCTGCATGGGCAGCAACTTTTCGAGCGCCTTCCTCCGGGACTTTTCGTCGCGAGCCAGAATCATCGCCTGCATGTGCGGGATGCGATCCTCGGCGAAGAACATGTGTTCGGTGCGGCAGAGACCGATGCCATGCGCTCCGTAGCGGCGCGCGGCCTGGGCGTCGCGAGGGATGTCGGCGTTGGCGCGCACGTCGAAGCTGCCGCGGAATTCGTCGGCCCAGTGCATGAGTTGGCCGAAAACCGAGGTGTTGGGGTCGGGCTCGTTGGTGACCGCCTTGCCGAGATACACGTTGGCGGTGGTCCCGTCGATGGAGATCCAATCGCCCTGCTTCACGGTGACCGTCTTGCCGCCCGTTTCGACGGTGAACTGCGCGGCGCGCTCACTGATGGAAATGGAGCCGGCGCCGACGATGCAGGGGCGGCCCATGCCACGCGCCACCACGGCCGCGTGGCTGGACTTGCCTCCCACCGCGGTCAGAATTCCCTTGGCCACGTCCATGCCGTGAATATCGTTCGGAGTGGTCTCCTTGCGCACCAGAATCACCGGGCCGTGCTCGTGCATTTCGACGGCTTCCTCGGCGGTAAACGCAACGCGGCCGACGGCGGCTCCAGGCGAAGCGGCGATTCCGTTGGCGAGTAGGGTCAGTTTCCTCAGCGAGGGAACGTCGAATACGGGATGCAGAAGCTGGTCGAGCTGCTGCGGCTGCACGCGAAGCACGGCTTCCTTCTTGTCGATCAGACCTTCGGCCACCATTTCCACCGCGACGCGAACGGCCGCTGGACCGGTGCGCTTGCCGTTGCGCGTTTGCAGCATGTACAGCTTACCCTCTTCGATGGTGAACTCGAAGTCCTGCATGTCGCGATAGTGACGCTCCAGACTTTCGGTGATCTCGCGCAACTGGCGGTACGCTCCCGGCATGACGCGTTCGAGATCGTGAATGGGCTGCGGAGTGCGGATGCCGGCGACGACGTCCTCGCCTTGCGCGTTGATAAGGAACTCGCCGTAGAATACGCGCTCTCCGGTGGCGGGATCGCGAGTGAAGCCGACTCCGGTTGCAGACGTGTCGCCCAGGTTTCCGAACACCATCGCCTGCACGTTGGCGGCGGTGCCGATGTCGTCCGGAATCTTTTCCATCTTGCGGTAATAGGCGGCCTTGGGGTTCCACCAGGAACGGAATACGGCGTCTCGCGACATGGTCAGTTGATTCTGAGCGTCCTGCGGAAAGGGTTTGCCGGTTTCCTTCTTGACCACCTTCTTATAGTCGTCGATGATGGCCTTCAGGTCCTCCGCCTGGAGATCGGTGTCCAACTTGACCTTGGCCTTGTGCTTGCGCGCGTCGAAGATATGATTGAACTTTTCCATCTCGATATCGAGAGCGACCTCGCCGAACATTTGAATGAAGCGGCGGTAGGAATCGTAGGCGAAGCGCGGATTACCGGTGCGCTTGGCCAGCCCCTCCACGGTCTTGTCGTTCAGGCCCAGGTTGAGAATCGTGTTCATCATGCCGGGCATGGAAAACTTCGCGCCGGAGCGGACGCTCAGCAGCAGCGGATTGCTGGGATCTCCCAACCGCTTGCCCAGACTGCTTTCGAGCTTTGAAAGCGCGGCCAGAGATTGGTCGTTAATCTCCTTGGGAACCTTGTTGCCGTTCTGAAAATAGATGGTGCAAACTTCGGTGGAGATGGTGAAGCCGGGCGGCACTGGACAGCCCGCGCGGCTCATCTCGGCCAGGCCTGCGCCCTTGCCTCCGAGGATATCTTTCATCTTGCCGTCGCCGTCGGCGGTGCCGCCGCCGAAGTTGTAGACGTAGTTTTTCATTGTTTCTGCTCTCCTGAGGTGACGATCTCCGAGAAGTCGGCGATGGTCGAGAATTCGGTGAATAATTTGTTCAACAGCGTGAGACGATTGGCGCGGACGCCAGGGTCCGGCGTGTTGACCAGAACTTTGTCGAAGAAAAGATCGACGGAAGGGCGAAACGCGGCGATAGCCACGAGCCGCTTCGAATAATCGCTCTCATTGGCCATAACAAACGAAGTGAGACGGTTGGCGAGCTCGCGCTCCGGTCCGGGTTCGAGGAGCGCCTGGTCCAGCGGGCCGTCCCCCGCGAAATGGGCCTGCTTGAGAATATTGCGGATGCGCTTGCAGGCGGCCGCGAGCGGCTCGAAATCCTCGGTCGGCCGGACCGAAGCCAGCGCCGCTAAACGCGCTTCGACGTCTGCCAGCGTGCTCAAGCCGGAGGCCAGCACGGCGTTGACTTCATCGTATTTGTAGCCTCGGACCTCGCGGAAGTAATGCTGAACGCGTTCCAGCATGAACGCATGCAGCTCGCCCGCAACGAGCTGATCCAGCAAATAATCCAGCTTCGCTTCCACGAGAATCTTGACAACTCCTTGCGCCGCTCGGCGAAGAGCGAAAGGGTCTTTTGAACCGCTGGGAATCAGGCCGACGGAGAAGCAGCCTCGCAGAGTATCCAGCTTATCGGCGAGCGCGACAATCTGGCCTTCGGGCGTCTCAGGGATGGAATCCTCCATGCTGAGCGGCTGGTAGTGTTCGTAGATGGCCCGGCTGACTGCCTCCGGCTCACCCTGAGCTTTCGCGTACAGCCCTCCGACGATGCCCTGAAGGTCGGTGAACTCCTTGACCATTTCGGTGGTCAGATCGCACTTGCACAGCTCCGCGGCGCGCTGGGCGTGGGCGTTGCCGTCGAGCTCCTTGACTAGCTCGACGACGCGGTTGGTTTTCTCAAGATAGGTCCCGAGCTTGGCCTGGAAAGTGACATGCGCAAGATCGTCGCCGCGATCGACCAGCTTCTTCTGTTGATCGACGTTCCAGAAGAAGCGGGCGTCGTTGAAACGGGCTTTGAGCACGCGCTCATTGCCGTGCTTGACGAGGCCTTCGGGGTCGCCGCTGGTGTTCATGATGGCCACGAAATGCGGCGCAAGTTTCCCTGGGGCGGATTCGACGGCGAAGTATTTCTGGTGATGGCGCATCACCGTGGTAAGCACTTCGGCGGGTAATTCCAGGTAGGCCGGATCGAAGTCGCCGCGGATGGCGGTGGGGTATTCGGTGATGAACGTCAGGGTTTCGAGCAAATCTCTATCGATTTTGGCGCCGAGTTTCGATGCTTCGGTTTCGATCTTATGCCGCCGCTCGTGCGCGGAGAGAATCACGAAGTTCTTGCGCAGCTCGGCTTCGTAATTGGCAGTAGTCACGGGGATGGAAGATGACCCGAGGATGCGGTGGCCGCGCGTGACGTTTCCACTCTTGACGCCGGCGATTTCGAAGGGTATGACCTCCTCGCCCAGCAGCGCGACGATCCAGCGGATAGGGCGGATGAAGCGCGGGCCGGTCTTGCCGCCGGTCCAGTACATGGTTTTGGGCCACTGAATCCCGAGGATCGCGGACGGCAGGGAATCGGCCAGTAGCTCCGCCGCACGCTCGGCCGGGAATGCGCTTGTGCAACTCGTAGTAGCTTCCGTTGACCTTCATTTCGGCTGGATCGACGCCCTGTTTTCGGGCGAATCCAGCAGCGGCGCGTTCCCCACTCGTAACCGGCGGACCCTTCACGATTTCCTCGCGGTCGGGCGTGCGCTCGGGCACACCACGAGCCTGCACTACCAATCTGCGCGGCGTGGCATCGACTCGCGGATTTGCGCCCAGCAGGTCCAGTTTCTGCAACTGCGCCAGCGCGCCGGGAATCATCCAGTGCGGAATTTCTTCGGTGCCGATCTCGAGCAGGAAGTCGAGGCTCATGCGGCGGACTCCTGCTGCGCGTCTAGGCTCTGTTGATCCACCCACAGCTTCGCCGTTCCCACGGCCAGATCGCGCACACGCTTGATCACGCCGACTCGTTCGGTCACCGAAATCGCGCCGCGCGCGTCCAGCAGGTTGAACAAGTGCGAACACTTGAGCACCTGATCGTAGGCGGGCAAGACGGGGAAGCGATGCTTGTCCGGATACTTGGCGTAAGCCGCAAGCAGCTCCTTGCATTCGGCTTCATGCTCGCCCAGCAAACGCCACATCCGCTCGACGTTGGCCATTTCGAAGTTGTAGACCGAGAATTGAAGCTCGTCGGCCAAGCGCACGTCGGAATACTTGAAGCCGGGCGCCCAGGTGATGTCGTACACGCTATCGACGCCTTGCGAGGAAGGCCACTAGCCGTTCCAGGCCATAGGTAATCTCGGCGGGAACCAGATCCAGATCGAAGCCGCCGCACTGCTGGAAATAGGTGAACTGCGTGACCTCGAGGCCGTCCAGCATGACCTGCCAGCCGATGCCCCACGCGCCCAGAGTCGGCGATTCCCAGTTGTCCTCTTCCAGCTTGAGGTCGTGCTTGGTCAGGTCGATGCCGATGGCTTTCAAGCTTCCCAGGTATTGATCGATCACGTCATCGGGCGTGGGCTTCAGGATCACCTGCAACTGCTGGTGCTTGTAGAGGCGGTTGGGATTCTCGCCATAGCGGCCGTCGGCGGGGCGGCGGCTGGGCTGGACGTAGGCGACCCGATACGGCTTAGGACCCAGCACGCGCAAGAATGTTTCCGGGCACATGGTGCCCGCGCCGACCTCAACGTCGTAAGGCTCCTGAATGATGCAGCCACGCTCGGCCCAATATTTTTTCAGCTTGAAAACGGTGTCTTGAAAAGTATCCATGAGAGGCGTTACAAGGCTTCCAGCAGCGGAACGGTCAGGAATCTGCGCTCGACGTGTTGTTCCATGGCTCGAATCAGAAGTCGGCGCAGGTCCACGGCGGTGCTCTTGGTCCAGGTTCTGGGAGCGAGGCTCTTGAGCGGCTTGACGAACATTTCTTCGGCGATCTCGCCCGATTCGCGGCTGACGCGCAGCTCGGGAAATACGCCCGTCAGCCGCACTGCCCACAGGCTCACATATAAGATCGAGGTCCATACTTCGCCGCCGCCGCGCAAATATTCCAACGCGGATGCCAGCAGACGGAAAAATTTCTCGTTCGGCTCATGCGGCGGCAGCAAGTGCTCAGCCACTTCGGCGAAATAGTCCAGCGCAATCCCGCGCGTGTAGTCGGACTGCAAGGCGAACGGCGACTCGATCAACTCGCAGCCGGATAGATTGACCAGATCCCTGGTCTCGCGCTCGAAGTAGGCCATATGGACGCGCGACAACCTCTCCAGGCCGGCTCCGAATGGACTCTTGGGCTTGCGGGCGCGGCGTGCCACTCCGCGCAGCTTGCCCTGGTCACGCGTGAAAAAACTCACGATCAAATCCGCTTCCCGGAAGGGGTAGGTGCGCAGGACAAACGTCTCGCTCACCCGCGCAGGCATAGAATCGGCGCAAAGAACTAGGGTAACACGGCCTACGTGAGTCTGGACCGAACCCGATCGCTCAGAGCCTTCCCGTCCACGCGCTTGCCTGCGAGCTTGGTCTGCGCCGCCTTCATGACCACGCCCATCTGCTTGAGGGAGGTGCTTCCGGTTTCGGTCAGAGCGGCGGCGATGGCGGAGTCCATCTCGGCTTCGGTCGGCGAGGAAGGCATGTAGGACTCGATGATCTTCAGCTCCGCTTCTTCCTTGTCGGCCAGTTCCGGGCGGTTGCCCTTGCGGAACATGTCGGCCGATTCGTGGCGCTGCTTCACCAGCGTGTTCAGCACCTGAAGCTCAGTGGGCTCGTCCAAAGGCTTCATGGAGTCGATCTCGTGCTTCTTGAGCGCGGTCTTGATCATGCGCAGGGCGTCGAGGCGCAACTCCTCGCGGTCCTTCATGGCCGCGATCATGTCTTTTTGAATTTGATCGAGAAGTGGCATGGTTGAATCAGTATGTCGCTTTTCAGTCTACTCGTGTCTTAAAGCAATCATGGGATCGACACGCATGGCGCGCCGGGCGGGTATGTAGCAGGCTCCCAGGGCGACCAAGGTCAGCAGCAGCGTCACGCCGATGAAGGCGAGCGGATCGGTGGCGCTGGCCATGCAGCAGCACGCGCCTCAATACGCGCGCCAGCGCGAGAGTGAGCGCGAGTCCGGCCAGCACGCCCACGGCGACCAGCGTGACGCCTTGGCGCAGCACCAGGCGCAGAATGTCGATGGGTTTCGCGCCCATGGCCATGCGAATGCCGATCTCGCGAGTGCGCTGCGCCGCGCCATAGGACACCACTCCGTAGACGCCCACCATGGCGAGAATCAATCCCAATGCGCCCATGGCCGCGGCCTGGCTGGCGCCGAGGCGAAAGATGAGAAAGCCTCCCAGTCCCGACAGCGCGCGGCGCATCGTCTGCAAATCGGTAATCGGCATGTCCGGGTCGAGCGCGTGGATTTCCCGCTCCACGCGCGCGCGCAACTCCTCCGGCGCGCCGCTATTGGGCAAAGCCAGCGACCGCACTTGCAGCACCCGCATCGACATATAGTTCTGCGCCAAAGGCATGTAGAAGTACGGAAACTGGCTTTCATACACCGCTACGTATTTGCCGTCCTGCGCCACGCCCACCACCTGCCACGGAGGCGAATCCGGCGAGCCCGTGCGGAAGCGCTTGCCGAGCGGGTCCTGGTTGGGCCAGTAGCGCGACGCCATGGTCTGGTTGACGATGACCGCGCGGGGCGCATGTTCGTCGTCGGATTCGGCGAAAGCGCGCCCGCGCAAAATGCGGATCTGCATGGTGTCGAAGTAGGAGGCATCCACCATGTTGGCCCCGATCACCAGAGGTTGGGCATTGGGGTCGACAGCCCGGCCCTCGATGTAGACAGTCTGCGAATTGCCGTAGTAGCCCAAGGGGACGCTGAAGGCGAGGCTCGCCGATTGCACACCGGGCAAAGCGCTTACCCGGCGCTCCAGCTCGCGATAGAAGTCGTTGGTGCGCTGCTGATCGTAGCCGGCCCATTCCGGGTCCATGCGGGCGTTCAACAGACGATCGGGCGCGAAGCCGATATTCAGATTTTGCGCGTTCTGCAAGCTCCGCATGAACAAACCAGCGACGATCAACAGCATCAGCGAGCCGGCGACTTGTCCGATCACCAATGCACTGCGCACACGCTGGCGGCCGGGACCCCCGGAGGCGCCGCGAGCCCCGTCGTGCAGCGCCGCGCCGGCGTCGGTCCGGGCGGCGCGGAAAGCGGGCCAAATCCCGATCAGGAGTCCTGTGGCAACAGCCGCGGTCAAGGCGTACGCAAACACGTGCCAGTCGAAGCTGAAATCGAGCAGCGTCGGAAAATCCGTGGCCAGGTCGATGGAGGATGCAAAGCCGTCGCTGCCCCATTTCCCGAGAATCAATCCGCCCACTGCGCCGAGCATCGCCAGCAGCAGGCTTTCCGTCAGCGCCTGGCGGATCAGACGCCCGCGGCCGCTTCCCAAAGCGGCTCGAATGGCCAGCTCGCGCTGCCGCACGGTTCCCCGCACCAGCAGCAGATTCGCCACGTTCATGCACGCCAGCGCCAGAACCACCGCGGCAAGAAGAAGCAGGAACGCCTCGGGGTTATGCTGGGCCAGTATGCTCGCCGGCGTCGGCCGCGCCTCCGGCTCCGGCATCACTCGCACGGAGATGCCGGTGTCGGTGGCCGGATACTCCTGCTCGATGCGCCGCGCCAGCACGTCCAGCGAACTCTGCGCCGCGCGTAAACTGACGCCCGGTTTCATGCGGCCGAACACCGTCAGCGCTCGGCGCCCGCGATTGGTGAACAGCGTATTGTCGTAGCGGTAGGCGCTCAGCGGCAGGTAGCCTTCTAAATCCAGACCCGCGTAAGGCCCGTGAAATTCCGGGGGCGTCACTCCCAGCACCCTGACGGAAACGCCGTTCAAGCGGATCTGCTGGCCGACAATATCGGGCCTGCCTCCATACCGCTTCTGCCAGAACGCATAGCCCAGCACGATGGTCGAGTCCGCGCCCGGATTCTCTCCCTCGCCCGGTTCGAACAGGCGGCCCACGGCGGGGCGAATTCCCAGCGCGGAGAAGAAATTTCCGGTGACCTCGCAGTACATGAACGGGAAGGGTTTTCCTCCGATGCTGATTCCGCCTTGATCGATCGCGAATCCGAACAGGTCGCTGAAGCGGTCCGCCTGTCTCCGGAAGTCCTGGAGCGCGGGAAAGGAGAAGCGGTAGCGGAAGCCTGTTTCATCGCCCTTGGTCTGCGCCGCGAGCACCACGATCTGCTCCGGGTTCGGCGTCGGCAGGGGTTTGAGCGTGCCGTACACCATGCTGAAAATGGCCGTGTTCGCGCCGATGCCCAACGACACGGTGAGCACCACCAGCAGCGTAAATCCCCAGTTGGCCCAAAGCTGGCGGGACGCGTAGCGAAGATCCTGCAAGAGGGATTGCATGGGGCTCTTAAAAGCCAGTCTAGTGCATTCCAGCGACACGATAACCTTGAGAGTTACACGGACCGCTGAGTCGTGCCGCGGCGGTCATGAAGCGGTGTCCAATCGTCCCCATACAGAACCGCGACGGTTACGGAGCGTTCGGAACGCACTTTTCGTTAATTGGATTGTTCGCTACAATGAGGACCTTGCACGACTGACCACGTGTTTTGTGAAGCTGGAAAAACGCTGATGGATATCCCCGTTTCCACTCCTGTTGCGCTGCTGACGGACGTTCCCGAGCGACTGCCAAGCAGTGGTCGGATGGGAAGCTGCTTGGCGCCTACACGATGAAACAGGGCACGGGAATCGACCTGTGGTGGCAGGATCACAGTGGGTTCGCCTACTTAAGCGAAGCGCGCTACGTCAAGGATGGAAAATGGCGCGGGTTTGAGTGGTGGTTGAACGACGATCGGAAGAGCGTGATGAGCGAGAGTCATTTCTGGAACGACCGGATGCGCGGCATTCAGCGATCGTGGAATCGGGCCACCGGAGGATTGCGCAGAGGCTATCCAAAGTATTGGATCCACAATCAGCGCGTCACGAAAAGGCAATACGTGCGCGCGTGCGCTAAAGACCCCACTTTGCCGCCGTTCCGCGAAAAGGACAGCCATCCTCCGCGGAGATTTCCTTCAGAGGTCGCGGTGCATTGCATACAACGCGCTCTCTGAAACAGCGTAGATCGATTCGCGCCTCCCCTGTTTGGTATCCTGAAGATTCATCCCTCCATGCACATCAAAAAACAACCTCTTTTCACTCCGGGGCCGACGCCTCTCTATCCTCAACCCTTACACTTTTCCGTGGTCTCGAAAATTCGATGAAGATCCTAGTCGCTGAGCCGCTGGCTGCCGCGGGAATTGAACTGCTCAAGGCGCAGCCGGGTTGGGACGTTGTGCTCGCCGATCCGAAAACCTACGCGCAACACCTCCACGACGCGGACGCGCTCTTGGTGCGCAGCGCCGTCAAAGTGAATCAGGACGTGCTCTCGAAAGCTCCCAAGTTGAGGGTTATCGGGCGCGCCGGCGTGGGTGTCGATAACGTCGATCTCAAGGCCGCCACGGCGGCCGGCGTTCTGGTCATGAACACGCCCGGCGGCAACGCCGTATCGGTGGCGGAACACACTATGGGATTGATGCTGGCCATGGCCCGCTCCATTCCGCAAGCCAACGCCTCCACCAAGGGCGGCAAGTGGGAGAAGAAAAAATTCCTCGGCACCGAGTTGCGCGGCAAGACCCTGGGCGTGATGGGCCTGGGCAGCATCGGCCGCGAAGTGGTCAAGCGCGCGCGAGCCTTCGGGATGAAGATGGTCGCCACCGATCCCTTCGTCAGCTCCCAAAGCGCCGCCGATCTCGGCATCGCCCTGGTCAGCCGCGAAGAGCTGTACAAGCAGAGCGACTACATCACGATGCACGTTGCGCTCACCACCGAAACGCAGGGCATGATCAACGACACCACGCTCGCCATGATGAAGAAGGGCGTGCGCATCGTGAATTGCGCCCGCGGTGAGCTGATGGATGGCGATGCCTTGCGCAGGGCCATCGAATCGGGTCATGTGGGCGGAGCCGCGCTGGACGTTTTTCAGACCGAGCCTCCCGCCGCGGGCGAGCCACTGCTGGCTCTCGAGAACGTGCTGGCCACGCCCCACATCGGCGGCTCGACCGAGGAGGCGCAGGAGATCGTCGGTGTTCGCATCGTCGAACAGGTGGTGGAATATCTGCAACACGGCGTCGCGCTCAACGCCGTCAATGTCCCGGCGATGACCGCCGAACAGTATCGGGCCGTGGGCCCTTACATCGATCTAGCCGAGCGCCTGGGGAATTTCGCGGCTTACGTAGCCACCGGCAATCCCAGTTCAGTCCGTCTGATCTATCAAGGCAAGATCGGGGAGCAGAATACCGCTCTGGTGCGCAACGCGGGGCTGGCCGGCGTGCTCAGCCGGTCGCTGGAACGGCCTGCCAATGTGGTCAACGCGCTTCAATTGGCTACCGACCGCGGCCTGACCTACGCTGAGCAGCACGAAAAGCGAGTGGGTCCCATGGACTCCGTGCGCCTGGAGCTGGTGACCGACACCGGCATGACCAGCGTCGAAGGAACTCTGGTGATGGGGCAGCCGCGCCTCCTGCGCGTGGATGGAATCCGCTGCGAGGCTCCGCTGGCCGGACATTTGCTATTTTCGAGAAATGCCGATGTGCCGGGAGTGGTCGGGCACTTCGGAACCGTGCTCGGAAAGCACAAAATCAATATCGCCCACTTTTCACTGGGACGGCAGGACACGCCCTCAAAGCCCGGCGCGCCGCTCGAAGCCATTGTGGTGGTGGAGACCGACACCGCTGTTCCGGAAGCCGTGATCAAACAGATCCTCGAAAACAAGGACATTATTACCGCCCGAATTGTGGAGTTTAAGGCGTAAAATACTCCTTAAGAACCTGCACGGGATAGCGCGGCATTCAATTCCGCCATGTTCACGCAACACAACGATGCGCTAGGATTCCGGGTTCGGAGGAGGACAGCCCGGATGCCAACGGCCGTCGCTCCATTCACATCTGCCTCCACGCTATCGCCGATCATCCAGAACGTCCGCTGAACAAGGCAGGGTGGAGAGGACGTTAAGGAACGCTTGCGAGTGAGGCTTCTCAAAGCCGGTTTGCGCGGAGTTGAAGAGTCGCCGAATGTGTTTCGTCAGTCCCAGGGCTTCCGCTAATTGCGGCAACTCCGGCACATGGTTTGACAACATTACATGCTGCCACCCCTGGTCAGTTAAGGCGCCCAATCCGTCCTCGGTGTCATCGAACAAATTCCAGCGCTCCCGGTCCAGGTACGCCGGACGCACTCTTTCGGCCAGATTTCTCGCTTCGCTCGCGGATACGCCGCAGACGGAATGGAACGCGTGTTCAAATACCGGCAGCAGCTCGTCCCACCAAGCGTCGGCGGAGGCCCAGGGGCCGTGCCGCTTTTCTGGCGTGTGCCAGGGAAAACCGGTAAGCACGTAGGGCCGAAGGGTGTCCGCGGTGACGTGGGGCAAGCCTGCATGCTCACGCGCCACCTCGGCAAGCGCGTGCGACCAGGACCGGCCGGTGCGGTAAGCGAGAGTGCCATCAAAGTCCCAAATGAGGTATTTGTTTTGATTGGCCGGTGCGAACATTGTGCAGCAGGCATTTTAGCAATCCGGAAGGCTCCTTCGTATCCCGCGAAAAGCAGGAATCGGAAACCGCTCACGGATGCAGCTTTTTCGCTGCCGCCGCGTAGGGCCGCGCTGCGGACGACGACTCGTTCCACTGTGGCGGCGGAGCTTCCGAGGCCAGCCGCAACAGCCCCAGCGCCACGGCTCGATCGACTTTCGCCATGTTGGCGTAGTCGATTTTCTGCCATTCGTCGCTGACGCGGTGATAGTCGGAGAAATCGGCGGCGACGTATAGGGTGTGGGAAACCACACCCGCGCGAGCGAAGGAAAGATTATCGCCGCGCTCGAAGTAATCGCCACCCTCTTTTGCGACGCCGAATCCAATGGGTTGGGCAGCGGACGTCAGGATGGTCCCGAGGTTCGAATAATCGTATCCGGTGACGAACGCAATGCCCGCGTGGCGGCCGTTAGTCGCGTCGGTGCGGCCCACTTGTTCGAGATTCAGGCAGGCGACGGTCTTATCCAGCGGCTCCAAAGGATGCTGGACGTAATAGCGCGAGCCGAGCAGGCCGGGCTCTTCGCCGTAAAACGCCAGGAACAGAATGCTGCGCTTGGGACGCTCGGGCGCGGCCGCCAGCGCCGAAGCGATCTCGATCACCGAAACCGTGCCGCTGCCGTCGTCGTTGGCGCCATTATAGATCCGGTCGTCTCCGTTGGGCCGCATGCCGACGTGATCGTAATGCGCGCTCAGGATGACGTACGTGTCCGCCAGCGCCGCATCCGAGCCTCGCAACAAGCCGGCGACGTTTCGCACGCCTTGGTTCTTTACCTTCGCATCCTGAAAATATCCGTCGCCGCCGGCCGGCTCCAGACCCGCGCGGCGGAACTGCGCGGCGATGTACTCGGCCGCGAGGTCCAGTCCTCGCGAGGGTGTATCGCGCCCTTCCAGCAAGTCCGACGCGAGAAAGGAAAGGTGCCCGCGCAGCGAGTTTTCGGAGATGCCGGCAACGACGGCCTGTTGCTCGGGCGTGAGCGCACCCGCCGCGAACACCAGCGCCGCGAATGCGACGAGTATTGCGACCGCGTTACTGAGCCGCGCCCAGTTACCGAGCCGCGCCCAAAGGAAGCGGTCTACTTGTTGTCGTTGTATTCTTCCAGCCATGCCATCTGAATCCGTTCGAGCTTGGCTTCGTTGGATTTCACCGGATCGTCGTCGAAATCCGTCAGCTCCGTGATCCACCTGTGCAGATCCGTGAACCGTACGTTGGTCGGGTCCACATCCGGAAACTCTTCGTACAGCGCCAGAGCGATGTCGTCCAGATTGCTCCAAGTCAGCTTAGGCATCGATTTTCGTACCTTTGAGCGCCTTTTCGGCAACGGAATTGATGATGGCCTCGGCCAAACTTTGGGTGGCTTGGTCGATGCCTTCGATCTTGTCGCGAATCAGCATGTGGTCGTCACTATGATAGACCACCAGAAGTTCGTTTACGGCCCGGTCGATGGCGGCGCGCTCGGCTTCGCTGAGCCCCAAATAGGCCTCTTCATGGCGCGCCTTGTCGACCGCGGCCATGACCGCGTCGGCTTCCACGCGAGCCTCCCGAACCTGCCGCTCCGTCAGATCCTGCTGCGCCTTCTCGAAGGATTCCAGGATCATCGCCTCCACCTGCTGGTCCGTCAGCCCGTAGGAAGGCTTCACGTCCATGCTGTGCTCCTTGCCGGTGCGCAGGTCTTTGGCAGTGACGTTCAGAATGCCGTTGGCATCGATCAGAAAACGGACTTCGATGCGCGCCATCCCGGCTTGCATCGGCGCGATACCCTTCAAGTCGAAGCGGGCCAGGCTCCGGCAATCCTTCACCAATTCGCGCTCACCCTGCACCACGTGGATCAGTACGTTGGTCTGCCCGTCCACGGCAGTGGTGAAGGTCTCAGTGGCGGAGGCGGGAATGGTCGAGTTGCGGTGGATCAGCCTGGACACCAGTCCGCCCATGGTCTCGATCCCCAGCGAAAGAGGCGTGACATCCAGCAGCAGCTTATCCTGCACGTCGCCCGCGAGAATTCCGGCCTGCACGGCCGCGCCCAGCGCAACCACTTCGTCCGGGTTGAGCTCGGTGTGCGGCTTGGCGCGGAACAAACGTTCCACCGCCGAGCGCACCAGGGGAATGCGCGTCGATCCTCCCACCAGGACAACTTCGTCGATTTGTTCTACTGGAACGCCCGCGTCCTTGATACACGCTCGGCAGGGCCCCAGCGTCTGGTCCACGATCGGCTGGATCACGCGGTCGAACACGTCGAGCGTGATTTCGCGCTGGTAGCGCTTTCCATGAAATTCGAGATCGATCTTCGCCTGCGGGACGAACGACAGCTCTTCCTTGGCCTTGATCACGGCGCGGCGCAGAAGCTGGACGGCTCCGGGATTACCCGCAATGTCCTCATCCCACTCGCGGCGGATCTCTTCGAGCGCGATGTTCATCAGCAGATGATCGATATCGTCTCCGCCCAGGTGCGTGTCGCCGTTAGTGGCCAAAACCTCGAAGATGCCTTCATGCAACCGCAGTATGGAGATGTCGAACGTGCCTCCGCCCAGATCGTACACCGCGACAATGCCATCCCTGCGTTTGTCGAGTCCGTAGGCGAGCGCTGCGGCCGTGGGCTCATTCACCAGGCGCAGGACTTCGAGACCTGCGATGCGCCCGGAGTCTTTGGTGGCCTGGCGCTGCGCATCGTTGAAATACGCGGGCACGGTGATGACGGCCTGCGTGACGGGCTCGCCCAGCGCGGCTTCGGCGTCGTTCTTGAGCTTCAGCAGAACGTGCGCCGAAACCTCCGGCGGGGTCATGATCTTCTCACCCAGGCTCAATTGCAAAACGCTTTCGCTGCCTTGTGCCAGGCGAAAAGGAAACAGCTTGAGCTCTTCGCCTATGTCCGCGAGGCCGCGGCCCATCAGGCGCTTCACCGAATACACGGTTCGCTCGGGATGCGTGATGAGCATCTCGCGAGCGGCCTCGCCCGCGATCACTTCACCCGATTCCGTCGCCGAAACCACGCTGGGCACGATGCCCGAGAGAATGCGCGGCCCGGTCAGCTCCATCACTGCCACCAGGCTGTTGGTGGTGCCCAGGTCGATGCCTACGATTTTGGACGTTGATTCGCCGAAATCAATTTGAAAGGTGGACATTGAGTTCCTTGTCGACGTCGCGCAACAGGTTGGAAATATAGCGGCGGCGGTTAAGGCTTGTGGCGATTTCATCGAGCGTTTCCTGGCCGCCTTCGGCGTCGTGGCGCGTGAACAAAGCCGCTAACGCCGAGTCAATCTCAGCCTGCATCTCGGTAAACCGCTCCCTCGCCGAATCGAGTTGCGGCCGCACCGATTCATCGCCACCGCGCATTTCCTCCAGCGCCATGTTCAGCTCGAAAACTTCTTCCAGCAGTTCGGGCGGAACGTCCTTGGAGAGCTGGATGCCGCGCTCGCTCAAGAAATATTCCGCTCGCGTTACGGGACTGCGCAAGGTTCGAAAAGCATCGTTCAGTTGCGCCATCCGGTCTTCGGCAGCCGATCCGACCAAGTCAGGATGCGTCTCCCGAGAGCGCTCGTAGAATCGCTTCCTGAGGTCGTCAGGGTCGAGCGCCAACTTGGGCTCCAGCCCCAGCGCTTCGTAATATCGCATCTACCCAAGCCTTCAGGTGGAAAACGATGTTCCGCAGCCGCAGCTCTTCTTGGCGTGGGGATTGTCAAAAACAAAACCGGAATGAATCAGCGAATCTTTCCAGTCCAGCGTCATACCGTCCAGAAACACCATGCTCTTGGGATCGATGTAGACGTTCACATCCTCGAAGTTGAGCACCTTGTCCGTCGGCCGAGGCTTGGGATCGAACTTGAACAGGTAGCTCAGACCGGAGCAGCCGCCGCCCAGCACGCCCAGCCGCAACCCTCCCTGAACACCTTCGCGCTGAAAAGCCGCGCGGATTTTCTCCACCGCCTTCGGCGTCACCGTCACCATTGCCTTACGAGTTCACTCCCACCGCTTGACTGCGGCCGGCGGTCTTTTTCTTGTAATCTCCAATGGCGGCCTTGATGGCGTCTTCCGCCAGAACGCTGCAATGGATCTTCACCGGAGGCAGGCTCAGCTCGTTGACGATGTCGGTGTTCTTGATTTCGAGCGCCTCATCGACGGTCTTGCCGCGCAGCCATTCGGTGGCGAGCGAGGAGCTGGCGATGGCGCTGCCGCACCCGAACGTCTTGAACTTGGCGTCTTCGATCACGCCCGTTTCCGGGTTCACCTTCACTTGCAGCTTCATCACGTCGCCGCACTCGGGCGCGCCCACCATGCCCGTGCCCACGTTGGGATCGGCCTTATCGAGCGAACCGACGTTGCGGGGATTGTTGTAATGATCCAGAACTTTGTTTGAATATGCCATGTCTCAGATCTCCCTTTCTGGGGCCTTTATTGTTAGTGTGCCGTCCATTGGACCTTGGTCAAATCGATTCCTTCTTTGTGCATTTCGTACAGCGGCGAAAGCTCGCGCAGCTTCTTCACCACGTCGATCACTTTCGCGGTCACGTAATCCACTTCTTCTTCGGTATTGAAGCGGCCGAGGCCGAAGCGGATAGAAGAGTGCGCCAGATCGTCGCCCGCGCCCAGAGCCTTCAGCACGTAGCTGGGCTCGAGCGTCGCCGAAGTGCAGGCCGATCCGCTCGATACCGCAATATCGTTGATGCCCATCAGCAGCGATTCGCCTTCCACGTAAGCGAAGCTGATGTTGAGATTGTTGGGCAGCCGGTGCTCCATCGTGCCGTTGATGTAGACTTCGTCGAGCGACGCCAGCAAGCGATCCTTCATCTTGTCGCGCAGATACTCCATGCGCTTGATTTCCTCGGGCATCTCGGCTTTAGAAAGTGCGCAGGCCTCGCCGAGCCCCACGATCCCCGGCACGTTCAGCGTGCCCGAGCGCATGCCGCGTTCGTGCCCGCCGCCGTCGATCTGCGCCGTCAATTGCACCCGCGGATTGCGCCGGCGCACGTACAGCGCGCCCACGCCCTTGGGCCCGTACATCTTGTGCGCGCTGATGGACAGCAGATCCACGTTGTCCTTGATCACGTCCACCGGGACCTTGCCCACGGCCTGGGTCGCGTCGGTGTGAAACAAAACTCCGCGCTCCTTGGCGATCTTTCCGATCTCGGCAATCGGTTGTAGCACGCCGATTTCGTTGTTGGCGTACATGATCGTGATCAGGATGGTCTTGTCCGTGATCGCGTCTCGAAGCTGATTCAAGTCCACCAGGCCGTTCTGCTGCACCGCCAGATAGGTCACGCGCACGCCGTCCTTTTCCAGGCGCTTGCAGGTGTCCAGCACGGCCTTGTGCTCGGTCGCGGCGGTGATGATGTGGTTGCCCTTCTCGGCATACATCTCGGCCACGCCCTTGATCGCCAGGTTGTTGGATTCGGTGGCGCCGCTGGTGAAAACGATCTCCTTGGCGGTGGCGCCGATGATGGCGGCGATCTGCTTGCGGGCTTTCTCAGTGGCTTCCTCCGCCTCCCAGCCGAAGCTGTGATTGCGGCTGGCCGAGTTGCCGAACACGGTGGTGAAGTACGGCCGCATCGCTTCGAACACGCGCGGGTCCACCGGGGTGGTGGCGTGATTATCCATGTAGATCGGAAGTTTCATCTCGTATTCGTTTCCATTCCGCCGATTTGTATCCCAGTAGATCGGATGCCGGAAGGCATGGTAGGGATGGCTAATTCCTCCTGCGACATGTCGGAAATGCTGATTTCCGACAGCAACCGCAGAATTCCTTCGTGAACTTTCCGCAGAGGCTCGCGCACCGGGCACAGGCTGCTTTGATCGCACTGCACCGGCTCGGCGTGCTCGGTGAAACAGTGGGTCAGAATGATCGGGCCGTCCAGCGTCCGGATCACATCCAGCGCGCTGATCTCGTGCGGGTCGCGAGCCAGCCTGTAACCGCCGTTGGTCCCCTGCTCGGAAAGCAGCAAGCCCGCCTTCACCAACTTTTGCAGGACCTTAGAAAGCAGCGGCAGCGGAATCCGGTACGCCTCCGAAATGTCCTTGGCGGACGCGCTCGATCGCCGCCCTGTCGCCAAGTGCCGCAGGGAGATCAGCCCATAGTCCGCTTTTTTGGTCAGCTTCAGCATGTAAGACCGATTTGGTCCTACTTAAGTCTACCAATCCTCTACTAACCTGTCAATGCTAGGTAAGTCTAACTATAGTAAGGGCGTATGGATTGGGCTAAACTTATGGTCGTGAGACGGATTGCATCTTCGCTGGTACTCTCTGCGGCGCTGCCTTTGGTACTCCCGTCCCCACTAGAAGCCCAGATCAAGATCACCGTTCAACTTTCCACCGCCACCACCCAGGCCTTCGACAAGTATGTTGCGACCGCCGAGAAGCAAATGGACTGGAAGGCTCGAACTTCCGCCAAGCCGGGCGGCGACGTGGATCTGAACGCCGTGGACGGCAGCCCCATCAATGTCCCGGACGGCATGATCCACGATTGGGTAGGCGGTGTCCTGATCCCCGGCGGATCGGTGGACAAGGCGCTGGCCATGTTTCGGGACTACGCCGGCTATAAGAAAGTGTTCGCGCCGGAGGTGCTCGATTCCAAGCTGCTTTCGCACGATGGAGACCGCTGGGGCTCCTGGCTCCGTTTCGGACGCCGCGCCGGCCTGGTCAACGTGACCTACGACGCCGAATACGCGAGTCAATATCGGTCTTTAAGGGACTCGGCGGGGGGCGGAGGGCGCTGGTCGATCCACTCGCGCTCGACCAAAATCAGCGAGCTCGACGACAACAATAAGTCTCTGCCTGAGGGTGCCAGTCAGGGCTTCCTGTGGCGCTTGAACTCTTACTGGTTAATTGAGCCTCGGCGCGAGGGTCTTTACCTGGAGTGCCGGGCGATTTCGCTCTCCCGAGACATCCCCAACGGACTGGGGTGGATCGTGCGGCCGATCATCGCCTCGCTGCCGCGCGATTCGCTGCGGGCAACGGTGGAAGAGGCGCGCAACGCACTGCGCTAGTGGGACAGGTCCTCGACATGCCAATACCATGTGTTTGAAGTACATACAATATTTAACTTCATCTAAAATATCACTTTGTCTCGAGCTTATATAGAGCCGACGTGTGGCGGATCACCGCTTGCGCCAGAACGCCTGCCAGCGCCACAGTTCCGATCGCGAAGCCAACGTCAAACAGCAGGAAATGGCGGCTCCCGAAGATGGCGTAGGGCTGCCAGATCGCCACCAAGGAGCCGACCGCAAGAAGCACGCGCAGCTCCGTGGGACCGAAGCTCCAGAAGGACAGATGGAACGTCCCGATGGTGTAAGTAGCCAGGTAGATTTCGATGGATAACAGCAAGTAAACAATCAGGAAAGCGTACGCGACAACTGGCGTCATGTAACCGGAAAACGCAAGACCGGACATGAGCAAGAAGCTGCCCAACGCATCCAGGACGTGGTCAACATAGAACCCGTAACGGGGCCTCTGGCAGTTTCGTACGCGGGCCAGGGTGCCGTCGAGCGAATCGCCAAACCAGTTGAGCGCCAGAAACACGACCGCGGCGGCCAACGCCGCCCGGTTGGCGCGGGCTTGCCAGTACAGCAGCCCGGTTATCGCCAGTGACACGAACCCCAGCACGGTGAGGTGGTCGGAATTGACCCAGGCCGGGAGCCTTTCGGCGATCCAGACGAGGGTGCGCTTTTCGAAGGCCGCCAACAGGCTCAGGTTTGACCGGTTGGCGGGTTGGAAGGAGGCGTCGGAGGTCGTCATCGCCTGCTAAGACGTCGGGCCGGAGATTAAAATTACATAACCCAAGGTGCGATTCGCTATCATGGATCGGAAAAGGGCTATACATGGCAATCGCAACAGTGAATCCCGCCACGGGAGAACTAATAAGAAGCTTCGAGCCGCTCTCGAACGGGCAAATTGAAGAGAAACTTCAGCGCGCGGCGGAAACGTTCCCCAAGTTCCGCAAGCTTTCCTTCGCCCAGCGCGGAGCGATGATGAACAAGGCCGCGCAGATTCTCGAAACCCAAAAAGAAGAGTTCGGCCGGCTGATGACCACCGAGATGGGCAAGACGCTCTTGTCCGGTATCGCCGAGGCCGCCAAGTGCGCCTCGGCTTGCCGCTATTACGCCGAGAACGCGGAGCGTTTTATGGCCCCGGAGAAGATCGACACGGGCGGCGGCGCTCATGGTTTGAATCGGACCAGCCTCCTGTACCAGCCCATAGGCGCGATCCTGGCCGTGATGCCCTGGAATTTTCCGTTCTGGCAGGTGTTTCGATTCATCGCGCCTAACCTGATGGCCGGCAACGTGGGGCTGCTGAAACACGCCTCCAATGTTCCTCAGTGCGCGCTGCGCATCGAGCGGATCATGCAGGAAGCCGGGTTTCCCGAGGGCGCGTTTCAGACGCTTCTGGTGGGCTCGCGGCAAGTCGATGGAATCCTGAAGGACGATCGAGTCGCTGCGGTGACGCTGACCGGAAGCGAAGGCGCGGGCATTGAGGTCGGCATTTCGGCGGCAAAGCGCATCAAGAAAGTGGTCCTGGAGCTGGGCGGCAGCGACCCGTTTATCGTCATGCCCAGCGCCAATCTCGACAAAGCCGCTAGCACCGCGGTCACCGCGCGCATCATCAACAACGGGCAATCCTGCATCGCCGCCAAGCGATTCATCGTTGCGGAGTCGATTGCCGATCGGTTCGAAGGCTGTTTTGTCGAGAAGATGAAGGCGCTGAAAATCGGCGATCCGATGGACCCGGCCACCGAGCTGGGGCCGCTATCGAGCGCCGATGCTCTCGATGGTCTGGATGCCCAGGTACAGGCCGCAATTCGCTCCGGCGCGCGACTGCTGACCGGCGGCCGGCGCGCCCATCTTCAAGAAAAGCTCCGTTCAGGGAGCTTCTATGAGCCGACGGTGCTCACGGATATTTCCAAGGACTCGCCGGCGTATCGCGAAGAGTTCTTCGGCCCCGTGGCTTGCCTGTACCGCGTGAAGAGCATCGATCAGGCGATCGAGCTGGCCAACGACACCCCCTTCGGCCTGGGAGCGAGCGCGTGGACCAACGAGGAAGGCGAACGCGAACGATTCGTGAACGAGATCAACGCCGGAATGGTGTTCATCAACAAGATGGTCGCCTCCGATCCTCGCGCGCCTTTCGGAGGCGTCAAGCAATCCGGGTTTGGCCGCGAGCTGGGTGTCCACGGCATTCGGGAGTTTGCCAATATAAAGACCGTCTGGGTCGAGTAAGGTGGGGCAGGTCTGCGACCTGCCATTTTCGGGACTGAGGGAAACTGAATAAACATGGCCAATCTTGGATATGTAGGCTTGGGCGTGATGGGCGGGCAGATGGTTGCGCGGCTGCTCGACAAAGGCCACACGGTGACCGGCTACAACCGCACCAAATCGAAGGCGCAATGGCTCATCGACAAAGGCATGAAGTGGGCCGATTCCCCGCGCGAAGTCTGCGCGGCGGCCGACATCGTGTTTTCGATGGTGACGGATTCTTCGGCGGTGGAGAAGATTGCCGCCGGCGAGAACGGATTGCTGGCGGGGCTCGGCCCCGGCAAGGTTCTCGTGGACATGAGCACGGTTAGTCCGGCCATCAGCCGCGCGCTCGCCGAGCGGGTCCGGCAGCGCGGAGCCGACATGGTGGACGCGCCGGTCTCAGGCAGCGTCCTCACGCTTCAGCAAGGCAAGCTTTCGATCATGGTGGGTGGGCGGCGGGCGGCCTTCGATCTCCTTCAACCGGTGCTGCTCGATATCGGGCCCAAAGTGACGCACATGGGGGACAACGGCCTCGCGCTGGTGATGAAGATCGCGACTAACATCAGCCTGGTGGTGCAGATGCTCGCGTTTTCCGAAGGCGTGCTTTTGGCCGAAAAAAGCGGCATTGCGCGCGCGACGGCTGTGGATGTGCTGACCCATAGCGCCATCGCCTCGCCCATGGTTCAGTACCGCGGGCCTTTCGTCTTAGACATGCCGGAGGAAGCGTGGTTCAATGTAAATATGATGCAAAAGGACATGCTGCTGGCGTTCGAGCTGGGCCGGCAGGTGAGTGTGCCGCTCCCCACGTCCGCCGCCGCCAATGAATATCTCACCACCGCGCGCGCCCTGGGGCTCCAAGAGAGGGATTTCGCCATCGTATTCGAGGTGCTGGCGCGGATGTCGGGGGTCGCAAAATGACGACTGTACTTTCGGGTCCCGTTTTGGAGATCGAACGAGGCCTGCGCATGTACCGGCGGATGGTTGCGATTCGCCTGTTTGAGGAGCGCGTCAACGACCTCTACACTCGTGCGCTGATGCCCGGCCTGGCGCATCTGTATCTCGGCGAGGAAGCCGTGGCGGTTGGCGTTTGCGAGGCTCTCCGGCGGGACGATTACATTACCAGCACGCATCGCGGCCACGGCCATTGTCTAGCCAAGGGCGCGGCGCCGGATCGAATGTTCGCCGAGCTGCTGGGCAAGGAAGCGGGTTATTGCAAAGGCAAGGGCGGCTCGATGCACATCGCCGATCCCGACACCGGCAACCTCGGCGCGAACGCCATCGTCGCGGGCAGCGCGGGCATCGCCACCGGCGCGGCGTTCTCGGCCAAGCGGCTGGGCTCGGGACAAGTCGCGGTGTGTTTCTTCGGCGAAGGCGCGCTGGGGCAGGGAGTTCTCTACGAGGTCATGAACATGGCCGCGCTGTGGAAGCTTCCGGTTATCTACGTCTGCGAAAACAACATGTATAACGAATACACACACTATTCCGAGACCATGGCGGGCGACCCGCTTACGCGCGCCGCCGGATTCGGAGTCGCGGGCGAGAGCGTGGACGGGCAGGACGCCCGAGCCGTGTACGCCGCCACCGCAAAGCTGGTGGAACGGGCGCGGCGTGGCGAAGGTCCGGCGTTCCTCTGGGCCAACACGTATCGCTACGCGGGCCATCACGTCGGCGACATCAGCCGCGAATACTATCGCTCCAAGCAGGAAGAGCAGCAATGGAAGACCGAGCGCGACCCGATTCAGGTCCTTCGAGACTGGCTGCTTGACCAGCCAAGTGGGGCAGGTCTTCGACCTGCCATTTCCGAGCTCGATCAAATCAACGCGGAGGTTCAAGCTGAGATGGAGAAAGCCGCGCAGTTTGCGATGGCGGCTCCGTATCCGGATGCATCGAAGGTCACCGAGGACGTGTATGCCTGAGGCGCTTATGTCTGAGACGACGATTGCCGTCCGCGAACTGACGCTGGGCGAAGCCGTGCGCGAAGCGCTCGCCGAAGAAATGCGCCGCGACCCGCGCGTCTTCATCATGGGCGAGGACGTCGCCGAAGCCGGCACCGCGTTCAAGGTTTTGACCGGCATGGTAAAGGAGTTCGGTCCCGAGCGCGTTCTCGACACGCCCATCTCCGAGGCCGGATTCACGGGCATCGGCGTCGGCGCGGCCATGACCGGCCTGCGGCCCGTGGTCGACATCATGTTCGGCGATTTCGCCGGGCTGATTATGGACCAGATGGCCAACCAGGCGGCGAAAGTTCATTACATGTCCGGCGGGCGATGGAAAGTGCCCATGGTGCTGCGCACCACCTTGGGCGCGACCAGGCGCTCGGCCGCGCAGCATTCGCAATCGCTGCACGCCTGGTTCTGCCACATTCCGGGATTGAAGGTGGTGATGCCGAGTACTCCTTACGACGCCAAGGGACTCCTCAAATCCGCCATCCGCGACGACAACCCGGTGGTGTTCTACGAAGACAAGATGATGTACAAGCTCAAGGGACCCGTGCCAGAACACGAGTACACGATTCCGCTGGGCGTCGCGGACGTGAAGCGCGTAGGCGAAGACGTCACCATCGTGGCCACCAGCAGCATGGTGCAGGTGGCTCTTGGCGCCGCGAAATTACTCGAGGAATACGATGTCAGCGCCGAGGTCGTCGATCCGCGTACATTGTGGCCTCTGGATGAGCGGACGCTGATCGAATCGGCGAAGAAGACTTCGCGCGTCATCGTGGTCGATGAAGGCTACGAGCGCTACGGAGCCGCGGCCGAGCTCGCGACGGTGATCCAGGCAGGCGCGTTTTACGATCTCGAAGCGCCCGTGAAGCGCATGTGCGCGATGCACGTGCCGATTCCGTTCTCGCCTCCGCTGGAAGATTCGACCGTGCCGACGGAAACATCCGTCTTCGAGGCCGCGCTGGCGCTGTGCGGCAAGGGGTGACCCAGTGGAGCAGGCCTTTGGCCTGCCTCATCTAACCGGCAATGCGCCCGCAGTACCGGCTCGTAAGGCGCCACACCCTCTTAAGGGCAACAAAGATGGTTGCGGCGTCTAAACCGATGGTCGGTCCAAGCGACTCGATCACGCGATAATGATGGTTTGACCGTTCCGCTTGGTAGCCGGCCGCGGCCAACGCCGCCGAGGCGAGTTGGAGCGCTGCGTTGTAAGCAAGATTGAAGTGCCAGTCAGTGTGGAGACCGGGAGTATTCGAGGCGGCCAAGTCCCGATCAGCGACGGCGAACAGGTCGGCGATTTCTTCGCGGCTTGTCTTGTGCTCCTTGAGCCACCCGAATTTGAGCCAATCTTATAAGTTCGTGCTCATCGCCAATTAAGAAGATCTTCTCGCCGGCAACCACGCTGGAGATGAAGTGGTGACCTTCGGCAAGTTTACGATAGAACTCCTCAGTGGGATAGACCGAAGGGTTAATCTCGCGCCCAAGCACGCGTTGCGCTTGCGCGATTGCCGAGACGATATCGGAAAGAGAGAGCTCTTCGCCGACGACCATGACATCTACGTCGCTCATCGATGTCTCCGTTCCCTTCGCAACCGAGCCGAAGATGAATGCAACACGGATGCGGTCTTCGAGGGGCGTCAAAGCTTCATTGAGCACGCGGGCCACGCCAAAGGTTTTGCGAACGATGCCATGCAGTTCCTCAAATATCGGGCATCGGCGGTTGGCTTGGAAATAGATCTGTCGGCCCTCCACGGATCGGGTTAGAACTCCCGATCGCGAGAGCCGCTCCAAATCTCTCTGGACGGTTCCCGACCCGAGGCTCACTGCTTGGATGACCCGCCGCTGGTAGAATCGCTCGTCGGGATGCCCGAAAAGCAGGGTGAGTATCCGTTGCCGGGTCTGTCCGAAGAGGGTCTCTCCGAGAGAGCTTCGTTCCGATATTGTTAGCATACCCATTCAGGGTATTAAGATACCCAATTAGGGTACATAAGTCGATGCCTGACACCTCGTCAAGCTACGCTGCGTCAGCACGGCCGAGCTGGTAATCAAAGCACCGGCATTTTACGATCTCGAAGCGCCGGTGAAGCGAGTTCACGATGCACGTGCCCATTCCATTTTCGCCTCCGCTTGAAGACGCCACGGTGCCCACGGAAACATCGGTTTTCGAGGCCGCGCCGGCGCTGTGCGGCAAGGGGTGAAGGCCGCGCGGTGCGGAGCGAGAATGATTGGTTGCCTTAGCTGGCGGCGCCCACCTCCGCGGGGCGCGCGTTTCGTTGACGCGACGGCGACTTACCAGGACCGATCCTTCCGCCGCTCGTGGATTCTCCGAGTGGCCGACGATACGGACGGAAGGTGGACCACAGGGACGTTGTGCAGGAGTAATCTCCCGCAGGGCGGCGCCAGCAGGCCGTCCGCTCCGGACAGAGATTGGCGTGGTCGTCACATTCCAGTAAATAAATAAGATATACTTTCATTCACTGCGCTGGCGCAGATTAAATTTCCGGAGGAGGGAATATGGCGGAGAACATGGGTGCGCTTAAGGGGTCCATACCTATAAACAAACACCAGTTAATAGGTCCTGCCGATCCGAATCAACAGATCGAAGTAACCATCAAGCTGCGGCGTAAAACGGAGGCTGGACTGCCGACGCTAGAGGCATTTGTTGCCGGAAAGCGCGCAAAGTTGACGCGGCAGGAGCTTTCCGAGCGATACGGCTCAAACCGAGAAGATGCCAATGCAGTTCAGCGATGGGCCGTCAGTCAAGGTTTATCTGTGACGGGCGTCGATTTGGGCAAGCGGGAGATGCATTTGACCGGCTCGACCGGCGCGATGTCCCGGGCGTTTGGCGTGAAATTGTCGATGTATAAACACTCTCGCACCAGAACGGAGTTCCGCTGCCCCGAAAGTGAGATCCAGATTCCACAAAGCTTGCAGACGGTTATCCGCGGAGTCTTCGGCCTGGACAATATGCCCGTGGTGGTGCGGCATGGCGTAAGAGTGGCGCGGAAGGCTCCTGCCGCCGCCGACCCCAAAAAGCAGAACCCCGGAGCATTTTATCCCAACGAAGTGGCGAAGCTGTATAACTTTCCGCCCACACAGGGAGACGGACAACGGGTCGCGGTGCTGGAGTTCGGCGGAGGATTCGATCAATCGGTTCTCGCCGATTACTTCAAGAAATACGTCGGGCTTGCTGTGCCTCCAACGGTCAATGCGATCCCCGTGGGGGGCGCGCAGATGGATATAGACGATGGCGCCACCGGAGAGGTGTATCTCGACATTGAAGTGATCGGAGCGATGGCGCCAAAGGCAACGATCGACGTGTATTTCGCTCCTTGGTCGGGCGAGGGCGACCTCAACTCAATCCAGCAAGCGATACAGAGCGACAACTACGCGGCCGTTTCGATTAGTTACGGCCTGGATGAGGACGCGAGCGGTTCGGGGCAGAATCCTGGCTGGGCGATGCTGAACCGGAACTTGGATGAGGCCTTTCGGGATGCGACCGCGGTGGGCATTCCGCTGTTCGTCTCCACCGGCGATCAAGGGGGTGTGCGACATAAAAGTGGAGGTCAAGCGGCACGGCGCGACTCCCAATAGTCCTCAAAGTGTCGGTTGAGGTGGCAGCAGCGCAAGGCGATGATGGCGTTGGCTCCGCGAACTGTCCAGAACATACCGGACTGTTTAAGGCGTGAACCGATAAGGGTCTTGCAACCGGCTTCAATGACGCCCGAGCCGACAAAGAGATGCTGGCGCCGGAACTTTGGGTAGCGCAGGCGCTCGGCATTCTTCTCGAAGTAGTCCGCCTCGATGCGAATTTTGTCGATGACATCCGGGTTGATTGACTCGATGGACCGCAGTGAGAGCACCAGCTTTTCGATTTTTCCCTTGTCGAGCAGCCGCTTCTGGTGGATCTTCATCCAGGCTTTCTGGCTGGCTTCGTCGTGGGGATGCAGCTGGCGGGCAACTTCCCACAGGTGTTGGCGGGAGTGATAGAGATCGACGATCTGAATCGCACCGGGGAAATACTGGTCGGCGTTATTCCAGATCCATTCAGCCCCGTCCGCGATGACGACCTTCTTTTCGGCGCGGCTCCAGCCACGATTCCAGGCTTCCAGATAAATGCGTTTGCCAAACTCCTCGGCGGTCTCGATGGCCCCCGTATAGGTGGTGGAATCGGCATCGCGAATCGCATAGCCTTCCGAGTCCCAGCCGGCCTGCGTGAACACGCATCCCAACTTCACCTCCCGCGTAGGGGCCGGTTGGCCGGCAGTCTTGCCTTTCCTGCCCGCTGTTTCTTTCTTGACCACGGGTACTCCGGTCCGGTCCATTTGCACATACAGAATCGGGATGGGTTCGCCGACGACGATCGGCAGGTCCAACTGCATTGCCCGCTGGATTTGCTCTCGCTCGCCTGAGTCAACATCTTCTCCAATGGCTTCCGCCGTCCGCTCCACCGCTTTGGCCGTGACGTCCAAGCCGGCCAGCAGTGCGATCTGGCGGCGGCCATGATCAAACGGTGCTTCCGAACCAACCAGCGCCAGCATGCGGCGAACACCGGGTGACAGGTCCACCTTCTCCATGTCCAAGGCGGCATCGGCGGGACACTGTCCGTGATGACATTGCGGACATAAATACCAGGGCCGCAGGAACTCGATCTGGCCCACGGCGGTCAGCACGCGCCGGGAACGCATCTCGCGGTAACGGGCTTTCTGGCCGCAGGGACAGAGTATTTCGCGCTCGTCTGGACCGGGAGGTTCGCATCGAAGCAATTGGCTCAGCGCGGCCGCCCCGGCCCGGTGCATCGCGGATCGCATCGCCATCTCGACCGCTTCCAGATCGAGCCTGCCGGTCTTGCGCTGGTCCTGAAAGACGAGCCGGAGCAGCGCGCTTATTTCCCGTTCGACTTCCTGCCGGATCGCTTCCGCCGTTTTTTTTCCTGCGGTGTCAGAGTGTCTTGGACCGGTCTGGCGCGGCAGATCTTCTCATTGGTTTCGATCAAAGTCCGGCTCAGTTGCTGATAACTACGGAAACCGGCGACCTCGCGTTCGGCTTTACGCTGCGCAGCAGGATTGGGAAAGCTTTCCGTAACGGTCTTGCCTTCGACCTTGTAGGTGAGCCGGTAGTTGGGGCCATGACCGGGATCGTCCGGCTTATGACAGTGGCAATTCGGAGTGCCGCAACGGCCTCCGGTGGCTGAAATCGAACCACCACGGAAGTCGCCCAACGCAGCGATCTCCGCCAGCACTTCGGAACGACGCTTCTCTAATTCCAAAAGGGAATCCGGCATGGGAAACAAGCCTCCTCGCCTAAGCGTACTACATACGCTCGGGTTTGAGGCGCAAAAAAAGAAAACTCCGTCGCTTCCTCTTTCATCTCGCACACCCTTCTTAACTGGGTGAGCGACATAAAAGTGGAGGTTAGGCGGCCCGACGGCTTTCCCAGTAATCTTCGAAGCGGCCGTTGAGGTGGGAGCAGCGAAGGGCGAGGATGGAGTTGGCGCCGGTCACAGACCAGAACATGCCGGACTGTTTGAGACGATGGCCAACGACGGTTTTACAACCGGCTTCGATGACACCGGATCCGACGAAGAGATGCTGCTTGCGGAACTTGGGGTAGTTCATGCGAGCAGCATTGGTGGCGAAGTAATCGATTTCGTTGCGGAGTTTCTTGGCCAGATTGGGATCAGGGGTTTGAATCAGGCGAAGCGAAGCGACGAGTCTGGCGATCTTGCCCTGGTCGAGCCAACGCTTCTGATGGAAGCCGATCCAGGCGTTGCGGCGCTTCGCGTCATGGGGATGGAGCAAGCGAGCCAGGTCCCACAGATGCTGGCGGGCGTGGAACAGATCGACGATTTGAATGGCGCCGGGAAAATCTTCCCGGGCCAGGTTCCAGATCCATTCGGCGCCGTCGCCGATGACAACCTTCTTCTCGGCGCGGCTCCAGCCACGTTTCCAGGCCTCGACGTAGAGCCGCTTGCCAAACTGCTCGGCATTTTCGATGGCGCCGGTGTAGGTAGTCGAAGCGGGGTCGCGAACGGCGTAGCCTTCCTCGTCCCAGGTAGTCTGCGTGAATACGCAGCCGAGTTTGACCTCGCGCGTGTGGGCCGGCAAGCCGTCGAGCTTGCCCTTGCGACCCGCCGTTTCCTTCTTCACGACGGGCACGCCGGTGCCGTCCATTTGGACATAGAGAATGGGAACGGGCTCGCCCATGAGCATGGGTAGATCGAGTTGCAAAGCGCGATCGATCTCCTGTTGCTCTCGCCGTGCGATGTCGGCGCCCATCGATTCGGCCACGCGTTCGACGGATTTAGTGGTGATCTCCAAGCCGGCCAGTAGTTTCATCTGCTCACGGCCGTGATCGAAGGGCGCATCCTGACCCACCAGCGCTTGCATGCGCCGCACGCCGGGGGAGAACTCGGTGTGAACGATATCGAGTTCCTGGTCCGCCGGAAACTGCCCATCATGACAGTGCGGGCACAGATAGTAGGGCCGGGACACTTCCACCGAGCCGACCGCCGTCAGCACGTTCTTCGAGCGCAGTTCGCGATAAAGCGCTGGTTGCCCGCACAGGCAAGGAGTGGAATGCTGCTCTGGCACGGGAAACCGCAGCAACTCGGTCAACGCACTAGCTCCGGCCTGATGCATGGCCGAGCGCACCAACATCTCGACGGCTTCCAGATCTAGGCTGCCCGTTTTGCGCACGCTGGTGAAGATGGTGCGCAGCAGTTGGTCTACTTCGCGCGCAACTTCCTTTTGGACGGCGTCCGCCGTTTTTTTTCCTGGACCGACGGCGAGGTTTCCTCCACGGGACGCAACTCGCAGATCTGTTCATTGACCTCCAACAGCTGATCGCCCAGTTGCCGGAAGCGCTGACACTCGGCAACCTCGCGCTGCGCTTTGGCCAAACGGGCGGGGGAGGAAAATGTTTCGGTGACGGTTTTGCCATTCACCTTGCGAGTCAGCCGATAGTAGGGGCCATGGCCGGGATCTCCGGCCCGATGGCAATGACAGTTTGGATTTCCACAACGCCCTCCTGTTCCCGTAATGGAGCCGGACCGCATGTCGCCCAACTGGGCGATTTGCGACCGAACGGCGGCGCGACGGCTTTCCAAATTAACCAGAGAGTCGGGCATGTAAAGGCCTCCTGTAAACCTAGCGTATCACTACGCTCGGTTTCGTGCCACAAAAAAGGAAACCCTGCGAGTCGTCACTTTCAAGTCGCACACCCATTCCACTCGCGCGAATGCGTACCTCTATAGTTATCTGATAAGCTCGTCTTGATGCGTTGGCGGATCGGTCACCTTTGGGCAATCGCCGGTAGTGTGGCCCTCATCATTGGGCTCGCCTTTGCTTGTCATCCGGGGTTCGCACCAGGCTCAGCCGCCGGAATGTCGGCGCCGCCCACCCCTACGACCTCGATCGACTCAGCGCCTGTTGCCAGGCTACTGCAATCGCATTTTGATTGGGGCTGGGCAACTTTTAAGCCGAGTCTCTTGCACCCCCTCCCGGACTGTCGCGCAGGTGAGTTCGCGAGACCGAACGCTGTCTCCGGCTTTCGATACTACGGCCCTCTCTATCGCCGTCCTCCTCCGAGTTTCTCCTAAGTCGTTCTCAACATCCCCATACGCATCACAGTTTGACGTCGGCGTTGATGACGACGCATGGGGTGTGCTGCATAGTCACGAGCGCTTTTTGTTTAGGAGAAACTATATGGAATTATTTAGAGATACTCACTTTGATTTTCTTGGCAGGAAGTGGTGGTTCATCCTGCCATCGTTCATTCTGACTTTCGCCGGACTCGCCAGTCTGATTGCTAAGGGCGGTCCGCGGTATAGCATTGACTTCCTCGGTGGCGCGGTGATGGACGTCCGCTTGGAAGGGGCCCCGCCTATCGAGCGCATTCGAGCCGCCCTTTCGACCCGGCTGCGCGGCGTCTCCGTGGTGGCGGCGCACGATCTGAACGGTTCCAACGAAATCCTCGTGCTCTTGGGTAGCATGGGCGGCACGCCGAGCGCGAGCATGGAGGCGAATCTCCCAGACGGAACAAAGCTGTGGGCCGACGGCGCGAAGTATCGCAAGGGGAACGGCGCGATTGGGCTGGCGAACAACGCTGAGTGCGGATTGGCTAATGGGCTGCTCAAGTCGCTGATCGACGCCATGCGCATAGTGCGCGAAACGAAGTGATTTGTGGGCGCGGCAGTTCGCCCCCGTTCTGAGCAGCCATCGGACATGGAAATTTTCGGTCTCATCTGGATCGTCTGGTGCATCACAGCAGCGCTCATCGCTTCCACGAAGCGCGGTAAGGGACCCCGCCACCCAAACAAGCGCGAACCGCCAATGGCACCTACAACCGAGGAGCTTCAGGCGATGTTGGCCGCGGTGAGCGGCGAGCCGGTTCCGACTATCTCGCCGGATCCCAAAGTGAGTGACTGCGAAACGGTTTTTGTTCCCTCATTCAAACCCTTCAAGCCTGAGAAAAAACTGACGCGCCGAAGGGCGGCAAAAGTAAGGGTGGGCGACTTCACATTCGATGCGGCCGAATTCGGCATGGAGGAGTCCGTAGACAACTACCCGCACCGGTACAGGAATGAGGTGTTTAGATCCTTGGCGGAGGTGAGGTGGGCGAAGGCTTTTGATCGCCTGGGCCTTCGGTGGAAATACGAACCTCTTAAATTCGACATGGGGCCAACCCATGTGTCCTACTGCCCTGACTTTCGAGTCGCGGGACTTTCGATCCCGGATTCAGACCGTGCTCTATTACGTTGAGATCAAGCGCTTCCCCGATGAAGTGAACCTCACCAAATACGTTCGCTTCACCAAGTGGTACAACTGTGACTTGCTCGTTTTGGCTCACCGAGACGGCGGTGTGCTGACGCCCAAATCGGAACGGTACTTCCTCATTCTGAGTTGTCAGCATTGCAACACTTACGATTGCTGGCCGTGCGAGGAATTCCCCGCCGATGACTACAAACCACCTTTAGCGTCCCAATGTGTCTGTCAGTGAGTTTTCGGCAAGGCTGCGTAGTATGGCTGTGCGGGTAGTGAACCAGCGGCGTATGGAGGATCAGACCTTCATGTATTTCGCAAGCAGGGAGTCCATGTAGTCGCCGACGCCATATCCGAGATTGTGGCTGACGGCACGTACGCGGTCCAGTCGGGCGATCAGGGTGTTGCGGTCGCTGGCAGGCATCTGATCCGTGAGCGTAAGAGCCTGCTCGAACATACGGATCAGTGCATCGAAGTAGCCCTCGTCTTGATTGCCGATGTCGCTGCTGAACCCGGCAGCCCGTTCGCAGTAGAACACCATCAGTTCCGCGAGCCCGGCAGGTTCGCCAACAGCCTTTCTGTAACTGGAAATGGCGTGTTTGGCCTTAGCGACAGACGTATTCTGGTTCCGCAACACGTCTGGCCAGAGCCAGCGGTCCAGCGTTTCCTTGTAGGGCCTCAGAACGTCCTCACCCAAGCCGAGGCGAGCGTGAAGAAACATCTGATTGTCTTTGTGCGCGGCGTAAAGGTCCTGGATCAGTCCCAGCAAGCCTCTCCGGTCGAAACTCGCGAGCTTTGCCTTTACGGCGGTCCACGTGGGTTGTGATTTTGATCGAGATGCCATGGCTCTGTTCGATTCTAACGAGCGAAGAACGGCAGGCGATGTGCTTGCCGGCGTGATTCAGAAGAGGTAGCCGCGGGCTACCCAGTAATGCCAATCACCGCTTGCTTCGGCGGTGGGTTCGTCCGCATCGACGGGGGCCAGTTGGGAAAGAGGAGCAGCCATGTTCCGGCCCTGCCATTGGATGAGCACGAGTATGTCAGTGGAGCAGGCATCGTCCTTCGCTAGGCGGCGGACTTCGACGGTCTCTCCTTTCCTGAGTGGTGAGACGAGGTTTGAGACGACGCACTTTGCCTGGAACGGAAAGCGGATTTTGTTTTCCAGATAGTAATACCAACTCATCGCTTTCTCTTCCGGTCCGTAAGCGTCCACGATGGCTTCGTTATGGATGCGGTCTTCGCGGACCGGGTCTTTGGTCGGCTTTCTCATTGTTTTGCTTCCAGAATCCGGCGCACCGAGGTCCGGCCGATGTCCAATCGCCGGCGATCTCGGCTTTGCTGACGCCAGTGCGATAGAGTTTCCGAACCTCTCCGGTGTGCCGTGCCGCCGTTGCCGGTCGAACCCAGCCGCTGGCCGTTTTCGCGGGCGTGGGCCAAACCGGCGCGGACCCGCTCGCGCAGAATCTCCCGCTCGAACTCGGCGAAGACGGCCAGTAACGCGGCCATGGCCCGGCCGGTTGGGGTTGTCAGGTCCAGGGCTTCGGTCAGGGATACGAAACCGACCCCAAGGTGGTCCAGTTCCTGGAGCGTTGCCAGAAGATCTGCCACGGATCGGCCCCAGCGATCCAGGCGCCACACCAGCACCACGTCGATTTCGCGGCGGCGCGCGGCTTCCAGCAACTTCTCCCGCAGTTGGCGTTGCGAGGCGCCGGAACCGATCTCCTTCACCTGCAAGGCGATCGTCCAGCCCCGCCGGGCAGCGTATTCGCGCAGGGCTCGAATCTGCTACGGGATGGTCTGTTGGTCGTTGGTGGAAACGCGGGCGTACAGGCCGGCGCGAAACATTTTCGGCCGTTTCTGCCCATGGCCAAAAACGCCAAAAACCCTTTCCGATTTTGCCTTGTCAGAAGTCCGTTTTCCGGCCATTTTCGGATGACGCTCCCGCATGGCCAGAGACGATCCTTTCCGGCCATGCGGCATTCATCATACTCCAACGTGCGCGAGCGTCTCGCGGTAGTTCCACGGCATCCACTCCGCAGGTTTGGCCACCAGTTCCTGGGCGTGGCGCTGTAGCTCGGTCAGGTAGTCGAACGAGTTGGCGCCGCACAACTGACAGGTGTGAATCAGGCTCATGAACAGGTCGCCCACCTGCGCTCCGTTCAGCGTCCGGTAGAACAATGCATTCTTCCTGTGAAGAACGGCCCTCTTCAATGCCCTTTCCACGATGTTGTTATCTAAAGGGTGCCCGGCGATTCGGAGAAACAGCGTCAAAGGCCGCCAGTGCCGGAGCAGATACGTGATCGCCTTGCCTAGCCCGGAGTTCGGTTCCGTCTTGCGCTCGGCAAACTGCGCCTCCAGCCAGCCGTGCAGTTGGTCCATCACCGGACCGCTGCGCTCCTGATGAAACCGCAATCGCTCTTCCGGCGTCAGACCACCTACGCCAGTTTGGGCATCGTGGCCGTACACCCGGCCCAGCTTCTCCAGTACGTAGCGGCATTGGTCGGGAAAGTTCGCCGCCACTTCGACGAACTGTCTTCTTCCATGGGCCAGACAGTTGGCCAACAGAATCTCCACTCCCGCGGGCAACTTCGGAACGTTGCGCGACAGAGCGTCGCACATCTGGATGGGCGCGGACAGTTCCGCCGCACGCTGCTTCAATATGTCGGCCATGTTCTCGCCGGCATGCTGGCGTCCGGTGAAGTACAGCGCGATCTTCCAGCCCTGGCCGGTGGACACGATACCACTGGTGAACACACCCGTGCGTTGGTCCGACGGCTCGCGCGCGAGCCGTAACACTCGCATGCTGGTGTCGTCGTTGTGCACCACCTGGCCCTGCGCCGCCTGCCGGATCAACTCATCCCGCGCCGCTTTGATCAACTCCGCGGCCTCTTCCGCAACCTCCCACTGGGTCGCCACCGGTAACGGAATCCCGAGCTGAACTTCCAGTTGTTCCAACCGGTAGAACGGAGTCCCGCTGCCGTACTTGAGTTGCGCGATCATCGCCGCGGCCGTCTCATCGTACTTTTCCGGACCCACTCCTTCCGGCTCCTGGGCCGTAAATACCTGCCCGCAGGCGCCGCATCGCAACCGCTCCAACGAGTAGACCGTGGCCGCCAGGGGCGCCTGTCCCACAATCCGCACCAGCGCCTTCGGCTCCTTCTGTCCGTATACGTTGCCTTTCCCGCACTCCGGGCAGCGATCTCCATGCGACAACTTCTGGTGCGCAATGTCGACCTTACGTGCGCCGTCAAACGCCTGTGCGCCGTTGCGGCCGTGTCCGTGCGGCGGGGCAGCGTTGGTGTCCGGCTGAGTTCCGGCGTCCGTTTCCGAGCCTTCCGATTCTCCCAGCACGGCGCTGGTCTTCTCCGTGTGGCGCGGTGGCGCGATCATCCCTGCAAGGGCATGCAAGGCGCTCTTGAGTTTGTCGTAATCGGCCTCGCTCAGCGGCGTTTGCCGCGCTCCGTCCAGCACCCGGTCCAGTTCGTCCAAGTTCACATCGACACGGCGCCTGGCGGACTTCATCCTGGTGCCCCCAGCAGTTCGCGGAACCGCTTGGTCAACGGATATCCCAGAACCTCTTTGATCGAACGGTTCGGCACGTAGCTGTTGGATTGCTTGCCTCGTCCCGTGGTCCGGCCCAGCAACACCCAGTTGGCCGCGCGGTAACAGGTGCCGCGGAATCGCGCTGGATCCACGAACGTTTCCAGATAGTAAATCGGATGTCTGTACATCCGCTGCCAGTCATCGGAAATCCGTGCTGCCATGCGGCCCAGGATATGCGACGCCAGATGCGCGACCCGCACCCACGGCAGGATCAGGAATCGCGTGTTGTAAGCGAGGAAGCGAATGTTGCAACGTCGCGCTTCGGCGCTCCAGCCGATGTAGAGGTCGCGGCTGCCCAGATGACGTGGAGCCGAAGACCATGCCAGGCACGCGACCGGCCGCCCTTGCGCCCAAACCAGGTACTTCAGGTGTTCTCCCACGGGCTGCTCGTAGCCGAGGTAATGATGCTCTTCCATCAAGCCGTTAAACAACGGCTCTTGGCAGGTGCGCCGAACCTGCTCGAACTCCAGCGGCTGGAGGGTTCGTAACGGATCTTCTATGGGCGTGGCATTGATTCCCGCCGGCTCCGGTCTGGCTCTGTTTGCCAACGGATTATGCCGCACGTAGCTCACCGGCGGCAATGCGATCTGGCCGGCCCGCTCCAGCATCAGAAGCAGGCCACGGCACACCATGTCGCGCAACGTGCCATTGGCCTGACGCCACTGCCAAGCTTCACAGAGCTGGGTCGATAGCGTGCGGCGGCTTTGGTGGGGAGATCGCTCGATCAGCGCGCGTATATAAAGGATGTCTTCCTGGCTGATCACCCGGCCCCGGTACTTGAACTCGACCGCCGCTGCTTCCATCATGCCCAGCAGTATGAGCCTGGTTTTCTTGGAACGCAAGGGGGGCCTGCTTCGCAGCATTTACTTCAGAACGCTGACCCTCCGCCACATCGGCGCCGCGCGGACACGAGACACATCGCCGGCCGCCAACAGCAACTGGGCCTCATATGCTTCCAGTGGCTTGGTCGATCCGGTGCCTTCCGGCCACCATACGAACCGCCCCTTGGAAAGCCGTTTCTGTGCAAGCCAGTATCCCTGGCCGTCATAGCTGAGGAGACGAATCGCCGTTCCACGGCGGCTCCGAAACACGAACACGCAACCCGAGAATGGATCTTCCGCGAGCTGGTCTTGGCAGAGCCGCGCCAAAGAGTCAATCCCCTTGCGTCCGTCCACCGGTTCGATCGCCACCAGCACCCGCATCTGCGCCGTGATCTGGATCATCTCTCGGCATCTCGCCAGGCGCGCAGCAGGTTTGTCCAGTCCGGCGGAACCGTGGTCTTCCACTGGATTCGCATCTTGCTCCCGCCAGCGGACTCCAACTCGATCACACATTCTTCCATCTGCCCGCGGTTTGGTGCTATCAGCTCGATGAATGCCGGCTTGGCTGCCTTCCGCCGGAAGCGCGGAACTCCACCCAGCCGTTTCTTCAGCCGCATGTAGTCCAGACGCAGAGGGTGTGCCACGGAATACACACCGTATTGCCGGGCCAGTTCAACCGCCGCCTGCCACAGCGATTCGGGCAGCTTCGTCCGCCCCGGCTGGGCACCGCGAAACTGATCCAACTGACGTTGCAGCTGCACGATTGGCTCGGGAATGGGCAGTGTTTTTCGGCGCGTCACGATTCGGCCGCCCCCTCGGCGACTGAATCAACTTAACAGTGCGAGCGAACGGGCGTCACGCACCCTTGCCGAAAACTCACATTTGTCAGAGCGAACCGCTTGAGAGAATAGTCGTCCGCAATTACTTCCTCATCCAGGCGGGCACCATCAGGAAGGCACAGGTGGTGTTTCCCGCGCCGCCGGTTTTCTCAAGGGGTCGGGGAAAATTGTAGCCGTCGCTCCCGGCCCGCGTCGGCTTGTACCTGCGTCCTCGCCATTCCGCAGTTTCCCGAACCCGACCGGGCTGTTTTGCGTCTAATTTGGTAGATTCATGGCTACCGCTCTGACCGCTGCGCGGAAGGCACGCGCGCTCGCGGGGTTTGTCTTTCAAGCCGCTCCGATTTTCTGGCAGCGACTTTCCGAGGATCGAAAGCGACTCGTGGAGCCGTCGCCGGGTGTTCCCATTACAGCCGACTGGCCCGCAGAGGGGGTGCATGCCGCCTGGATAGGGCACAGCACAGTCCTGATTCGCGTGGATGGCTTCACGATCCTCACCGATCCGGTATTCAGCACGCGCGTCGGGATCAAGATCGGGCCGTTCACGCTGGGCATCAAGCGGCTGGTTCATCCCGCCGTGCGCATCCCGGAGTTGCCGGTCCCGGACCTGATCCTGCTCTCGCATGCGCATATGGATCATCTGGACCGGCCGAGCCTGCGGAAGTTGGAGAATCGCGGGACGACGGTCATCACCGCCGCGGGCACCATCGATCTTCTGCGAGGGAAGCGCTATCGGGCGGTTCATGAATTGCGCTGGGACGAATCACGCCAGGTGGGACCGGCGAGAGTGCGTGCCTTCGAAGTGAAGCACTGGGGCGCGCGTACCCGCACTGATGTTCACCGGGGATACAACGGATATCTGATCGAAGCCGGCCGCTACCACATCATCTTTGGGGGCGACACGGCGTATACGGACCTGTTTCGCAAGGTTCGCTTCGGCCTTCGAATCCGGTGGATCTGGCCATCATGCCGATCGGCGCCTACTGATCCTTGGATTCATGCACACTGCAATCCCGAACAGGCGCTCGCGATGGCCAATCACGCCGGTGCGGAGTTCGTGCTACCGGTGCATCACCGGACCTTCAAGTTGAGCAATGAACCGTACGGGGAACCGATTGAGCGGCTGTTGCTGGCGTCTGGTTCAACCCAGGATCGCATCCCGGTCCGGGAAATTGGCGAGGAATTCCATCTCGGCGCATCCCGCTGATGGTCGGATCGCATCCGCTGTGCGTATCAGTTCAGACTGGACCTACTGTCTAAGGAAGAATGCGGTTCGTTTTCCGACTTGCCTGATGTCGGTTGGGCGATACGCCTCGTTTTGCTTCGAAGCGATTCTCCCCTCTCAGCCACTCCGAGAGCGGCCGGGTGCCGATGCGTATTTGGGCGCGTCTGAGCATCGAACTGAGGAACCGGACCTCGGCCACAAGGTTTCGCTCTGCGTATCCACGCGCCTCGCGCTTTACGATCAACTGGCCCTTGCTGGCCCAGAGCAGACCCCATTTCGGAGGAAGGTCCTTCACCTGGATCACATCCGGTGGACACAGATAATAGCGGCGCTGGCCCATTCCGGCGCGCGGATTCCTGCGGACAATTTTCGTCGCGTCCCTTAAAAAATCCGAGCGAGTCAACTTGCATTCTATGAGAACGGAACCCGCCCCGGAAGCCCATCCGATCACGTCGGGGTTCTCATCCGCTGCCGTGGCGAACTCGTACAGCACAACCGAGCACTTTCTGCCCAGCCACCGCACACCCATCGCAACTAGGGTCGTATGCTGCACGTTCACTCAGGATTCTCAAAACATTGTAGCGTGTGAATGTTCGAAGGTGCATGTTGGGAATATCGCCCTCACCCTTGGGATGGTCCGACGGTGATGCCGAACGCGGCGATCCCGAACTGGACAGTGGCATTCGAAGGGCGCGCTAGGACCTAGTTGCCTGGCAGGCCGGAATCTGGCTGCCCATCATCTTTACGCCCTGCAACCGCCCGGCATTCCTCCGCAGATTTCCCTTGCTTTCCTCCCCAACCAGAGCGATGAATCGCCATGCGCGAAGCAAGCGCAAGCCATTGAACGGAAAGGAATAGGACCCATGAAGAACGTAGAACCTACGACCGCAGACCAAACCGCCGCCGTTGCGGCACAGGGCGCGCACGTCGCGCCGGAAAAGGCCCCCTCGAAGAAAGCCGCCACCCGGAAGAAGGGCGCGACTGAGGGCCGGAAAACGGCCAAAGGTGGGAAGACTGGCAAGACCGCCAAGACTAAGGCCGACGCGCCGAAGAAGGCAGCCAAGGCCGGGAAGAAAGCCGCCAGACCAGAACGCAAGGCCACCGCCGCCAAGAAGGCCGGTGCCCCGCGCGCCGAGAGCAAGGGCGCGAAGATCCTGGAAATGATTCAGCGGGCGAAAGGGGCGACTCTCGCCGAGATCATGAAGGCCACCGACTGGCAGGCCCACAGCGTACGCGGGTTCATTTCCACGGCCGCCAAGAAGCACGGCATCAAAATCGAGTCCGCGAAGAATGAAGGCGGGGATCGCGTCTACAAGACCGCCAAGTAGAGAGACTGCCCACCTGCCTCACCAAAGCCGCCGCCGAGTTCAACGATCCGGCGGCGGTTCTGCTTTTGTCCTTAACGGCTGCCAAAGAGCACCTGTGCTAGAAGTTTTTCGCACGACGGATCATGCTTTGAATGGGTCCTTGAATGGGTCGTTCGCGCAGCACTCTGGCGCTTCAAGATGAAGGCACCAGACATGACAAGGATCGAGGAAGGCTCCGATTGTGGATTCGACCAGACGCACCATACTCGCAACGGGCGCCGTGGCGACGGCGATGGCCGCAGCGCAGCGCGTGTCTGCTCAGCAGACTGGGCCAGGAGGATCTGCCATGCCATTCTACGAAAAAGGCGCCGTTCACATCCATTTTGAGGAGGCTGGTTCCGGCTTTCCGTTGTTGCTCATCCCCGGCGGGGGATTGAATTCGACGATCTCCGGCTTGGCGCAGCCCTTTAACCCGATCGAGGAGTTCAAGGGAGAGTATCGCTGCATCGCGTCGGACCTGCGCAACGCCAATGGCGGCCAATCCTTCGGCCCGCTTGAGATCGACCGACCGTGGGATTCCTATACCGATGACCATCTCGGTTTGATGGACCACCTTGGCATCGAGAAGTTCATGGTGCTGGGCTTCTGCATTGGCGGTCCCTTCATCTGGAACCTCCTGCGGCGGGCACCTGATCGAGTTGTCGCAGCCGTGCTGGCGCAGCCCAGCGGGTCGCGCCCGGAGATGCGAGATCTTTTCTACGAAAACAATATGACGGGCTGGGGTCCGGAATTGGTCAAGCGCCGGCCCGACATCACGATGGAGATGGTGGAAAAGTTTCTGACTAGGATGTACCGCACCAACCCCGACTTTGTCTTCACGGTGACACGCGATTTCGTGCGCAAGTGCCAGACGCCCGTACTGATCCTGCCGGATGATATCCCGGCGCATCCGTACGCCGTTGCCATGGAAGCCGCGATGCTCGCACCAAAGGCCGAAGTGAGCATATTCCCGTGGAAGGAGCCCCCGGAGCGGATTCCCTTGGCGGTGCGCCAAATTCATTCCTTCCTCAAAGCGCATCGGCCTGCTTAGACGGCGGTGTCCATACGACAGGGCCGAGGCGGGTGCCAGTTTTACATTTCCGGACGGTTGGCCATGCTCCATTTATTGGAGGACCCTCGACTCTGCGCCAAACCCCGAATTTGGAAAAGTAAGGGAAGGATGCGCCGTCGCTCAGGAGTTAGTCGCAAGCGGACAGGAGTCACAGATCACTTGCACTGTCCAGCGTTCTGCCTAAGCAGTGGGATCGCCCGCTGCGTCCCCGCCACGCGGTTTGGTCGTCACCTTCTTCTGGCGGCTCGTGCTCTGATAGTGCGGGCTGTATTCCAATCCGTATGGCGTCTTGACCTTCATCCTCGCCTTTTCGTCGTAGAACACCTGAGCGGATTGGTGTCGCGCCGCGATCTCCTCTTCCGTGCCGTCGCGGAAGGTGATCTCTTCTCGTGGCACAAAGATCACCTGCCCGATCGGCATGCTGTGTGAGGCAGAAATCGTTTCGCCCGGCTGGAGGACGTAGCGGAACTCGGAGTCGTGAACGTACCAATCGGTCTCGACGCGGATCACCAGCATCGGAGCGATGGGCCGCTCGATCAGGTTGAAGACCGGAGTGTAGACCGTGTCCCAGCCCTGCGGAGTCTGGAAGTTCCACGCTCCCCGCAGAGTCACGGCACCTGCCGGTGTCCCTATGTCATCCTGGGGAGACAAACATAGCAGGCATCAAGTGGGCGATCTCACGGGTTTGCGGCGTGTCCTGGATGTGCATCTTGATTTCTCGTTTGGTGGCGCCGATCCCGCCCATCGGCAGCAGATACGTTACGCTAAAGATCGGCTCCCACTTGCTTCCTTTGGTGTTCACCGAGTAAACCAACTGATAACGGCCCTCCCCCTCATAACCGATTTGAAAGGTCTCTTTTTCAGCGAGCGGAGGATGGACAAGGAAGCCTACGGTGCTTCCAGCTTCGAGCACGGGACAGTGGCGGGCGTGCTGTGGCAGAAGGGGGCGCTGGGCTTCGCGGCGCGGTGGCAGGCCAATTCCGGGCCTGAGCGGGTTGGGAAAGAGCCCTACTTCCATCTCCGAAGTATCCCACAGTCGAAAACACGCGATGTTCCGCGGGCTGCGACGCAGAGTGCAATCACCCTCAGCGGTGCGAATTTCCGATAACAGCTTTATTGGAGATGGTTTTGCCGGATTGCGGATGTATGGTCCCCGCACCCCTCCATTACTTTTCTTGCGCCCGGCGCTACTCCGATGGAAACTAATGGAAGGATGCGCCGTCACTCGGGCACAATGTGAATCTCATCCCGCTCCAACAGGTTCCCGGTTTGCACGCTTGGCTCTCAAGCTGCGCGACGGAAAGCTGATATAGTCGTCCACCAGGAGGTACCCCTATGCGAGTGAACAGATGTGCATGGACCGCCCTGCTGGTAGCCTTAGCTTCGGCGGCATTTCGCCCAGCGTTCCTTCTCGTGTTTCCAGTTGCGGCTGGCTCCCAGCAGCGAGCTAGTTCGCCGCCGCCGGTCGCGTCTGCGACGAATGGAACTGTAACCGCGAGGGTGGTCGATGCGGCTAACGCGTTCCTCGCGACGCTCAGCGCCGACGAGCGGGCCAAATGCACATTTGGCTTCACCAGTAGCCAGCGGACTGGCTGGTCCAACCTTCCGACCGGAATTTTTCAGCGAAATGGCTTGCGCTTCGGCGACATGACGTCGCGCCAACGCGCGGCCGCCCTCGCGCTGGTGGCCGCGGCCTTGAGCCGCGAGGGCTACCAGAAGGTCACCGACATCATGAACGGGGATGAGGTGTTGAAGAATGCCGGAGGCGGACAGACTGGTGGCAAGCAGGGAGGCCGGGGTCCCGGCGGGGCTGGCGGCGGGGTTCGCTTCGGACTCGATGAGTACTATATGGCTCTCCTAGGCACGCCATCGGCGACCACGCCGTGGATGATTCAATTTGGCGGGCATCATCTCGCCATCAACGTCACGGTTGTCGGCCCCAACACAGCGATGACTCCCAGCCTGCCCGCTGCCCAGCCGGCGAAGTACACCTTGAACGGCCAGACGATTCGACCGCTCGGCCACGAAAACGACGAGGGTTTTACGCTCATCAACGCGCTCAACGCCGCGCAGCAGAAGCACGCGATCCTCAACTATGCGGTGACGGATTTGGTGCTCGGACCTGGCAACGACGGAAAGGTAATTCAACCGGAAGGCATTCTCGCCTCCGAGTTGGACGCAAGGCAGCAAGGCATGCTGCTGGATGTGGTGCATGAATGGGTCGGAATTCTGAATGACCAGGCGGCGGCGGCGAAGATGGCGGAAATCAAAGCCAACTTGCCGAAAACATACTTTGCCTGGAGCGGGAGCACGAAGAACGGCGAGCTGGCGTACTATCGCGTCCAAGGGCCGACGGTAATCATTGAGTATGCGCCGCAGCAGGGCGACCTCGACCACATCCATACCATCTACCGCGACCCAACCAACGATTACGGCGCGAAACTTGTGAGGCCATGAACGTGCGGAGACTCTTAATGCCGTTGGCCGTCCTGTCTGCCTGGCTGGCAACGGCCCCTCCGGCGGGCGCGCACCGGATGGATGAATATCTCCAGACCACGCGACTGTCTATCGACCTAGAGCGAGTGGATTTGGAAATTGACCTAACGGCCGGCGTCACCCTAGCGTCCAAAGTATTCGCCTGGATTGATACGAACCGCGACGGCGAGATTTCCGACGCTGAGGGCGAGGCATATGCGCGACAGATGCTCCGTTCTGTCGTGCTGAAAGTCGACGGCCGGCCCGTGCCTATCGCATTGGTCAAGACCAGCTTCCCACAATTTCGCGACATGAGCCTCGGCGTTGGGACAATCCGACTGCGCGCAACCGGGAGGTTTCCGGCGGCTGGCGCCGGGCGTCATCAGGTTTCTTTTTTGAACACGCACCGGCCTGAATCGAGCGTCTACCTCGTCAACGCGCTGGTTCCGGCGAATCCCCGCATTCAGCTCGCAGATCCGCGGCGGGATATCGCGCAGCATGGGCTGACGTTGGATTACACGGTTATGGCCGATGCACCCTCGCCGTCGGATCGCACTCTCGCGCTGCTTGCCGGGTTGGTAATGGCTGGATGTTTGTTTTTGCGACACGGCCGCACACTGACGCACGGTCATCGCGCACCGCGAGCGCCGTAGCAAGCTTTTCGTCAGACTGAACAGATGGGAACGGATCGGCTCAACCGTAGCCTCGGGCATCACAGCCGGCAAGAACCGCACCGCAGGCCCAAAGAATATCGTCATTTCCAGTGGCAACAAACTGCGCTCTGATGCCACGGTGCGCGACGCGATGCTGGGCCGGCACCTCTACCCGAGTGACCAATTGGCAACTATACTTTCCGTGTGCGCCGTCACTCAGGACTTAGGCCCCTTCGGCTGCCGCACGCCACGGACGACATGCTGACTTCTCGCTCATGTAGCTGCTTCCGGTTTTGCCGACCATCTGCCCAAAGCGCGCGGGTGGCCGTGATACACTACCGACAAATGTCATTGCCTACCATCGAACGGTTTACAGTCACTTCAGGCGACGTAGGCATTTCCGTCCAGAGAACTGGCACCGGTCCGGCTCTCCTACTGATTCACGGCGCACTTCTCAACGCAACGGTGTTTTGGGGACCCGTGCTGCCGAGAGTGGCGGGGCATTTCACGGTTTATGCCATGGATCGGCGTGGACGCGAACCCAGTGGCGACGCCGAAGAGTACTCCTTCTCGATGGAGGCTGACGATATCGTCCGTGTAGCAGAGTCGATCGGCCAGCCGGTCAACGTTCTGGCGCACTCTTATGGCGCGCTTCTAACACTCGAAGCCCTCGACAGGTTCAAGAGTGTTCCTCAGTTGGTTCTCTATGAGCCTCCCGTCACACTCTCGCCGGAGGGGCGGCAGGACTCCGAAAAGATCCAAGCGGACATGGAGGACGCTTTGCAAAGGGGCGATCGGGAAGAGGTGGTGAGGATGTTTCTCTGTGACCAGGTCGGGGAGCCCCAGGAACGCCTGGCTGCATTCCAATCCTCGCCGATATGGCCTTTAGTGCTTCAGATCGCCCCTACGCTACCGCGGGAGGTGCGCGCCGTGAACACGTATCGTGCCTGGACCGAGCGGTTGGCCAATTGTAAGATTCCGACCACGATGCTATTAGGCAGCGAGACCACAACCCCTGAGCTAAGGGACGGTTCTATTTTCGTCTCCAAGGCTATTCCGGGTTGTCGCTTGGTTATGGTCGAAGGGCAAGGCCATGCTGCTATGCTGGACGCGCCGGACTTCTTCGCCGATAAGATCCTGGATGTATTTGGAAGCACCTCAAACGCCCAAGGGGCGTAGCAGCGTCGCTCTACTTCCGGAACTTGGGCGAGTGTGCGTGAACTCGGGCCATCCGGAATGTTGGGCGGTTCCATCCCCAGTTGCAGGAAAACGCCCTACTCATAGAAGTGAGGCTTTTCGGATAGCGTCCCTATGGTCGGTACTCGTCATCTACTTTTTTGCCGAGTCCCAACTCCATGCAAAACGCCAAATCTGAAAAAGTAGGGGACGGATGCGCCGTGATTCAGGAGTTGACCGTCAGGGATGGCAGCATGGCCCGCTTCCATGGGGTGCCGACTCTGCCACCATGCGGATTCCGTCTGGCCGATTCGTCCGAAAGGGGCCTTTCGGGGATGTTCGGTGTTGATTGGGGAAACCGGCTATGATAACCGGAACATGAAAAATCCAGTAAACGTGGTAGCTGCGATTGGCTTGGCTCTTGGTGGTGTGTTTGGCTTGCTGGGGACCATGGTCTCGGAACGGACTCTTCAAGCGGCATTCTGGGCGCTCGACGGTGTTGGTCTGGTAGTGGCTACAGCCCTGCTTGCCTTGAAATTGTTCCGGACGGGAAACGACGTTGTCGCCTCTGGTTTTCTGGTATTCGCGATTGGAGAAGGCGTTATGCTTGCCGGGACCGCTGGGTCCCTTGCAGAAAGCGTTCCCTCATTTGCGGCGGGCACGGCATTATGGTCCGCGGCACTTCTCCTCACGAGTGTTCCCAAGGAATTCGCCATGTGGATTCGCCTGGCGGGCACTCTTGGTGCAATTCTCTTTGCGATTACGTCTGCCAGGATTTTTTGGGGAGAACAAGTTTTGCCAACTGCCTTGCCACTGCCCTTTTTCGCGTACCCGTTCCTGGTCCTCGCGTTCGCCGGCTGGATCTGGACGCTGTTGAAGAGGGATGGAAAGAATTAGTTCGAGGCAACCTGCTCGCCATCCAGGTATCCGAAGGTAGCGGAGAATAAAGTAATGACAGCAGAGCAAAGGCCTTACTTGAATACGAGAGAAGATAGGGCGATCCGGTTCCTGGGCTTACCGACCCTCATGAGGTTGACAGGCGATTCGACCAATGGATCGTTCGGGCTGATGGAGCACTGGGAGATGCCGCCCGAGTTTGCTTCACCCTACCATATGCATCATCTGGAAGACGAAGCATTTTACGTACTCGAAGGCGAAATGGCCTTTGTCTGCGATGGCAAGTGGATGAAGGGTGGACCAGGCACCTACATCTTCGGCCCGCGCGAGATTCCTCACGGCTTCAAGGTTATGGGCTGTAGTCCCGCGCGGATGCTGCTGCTATGCGCTCCCGCTGGCTTTGAGCGTTTCGTTTTGGAGTTGAGTGTACCCTTTAACGATTTCACACCTCCGGATATGGCGAAACTCATGGCCGTGGCGGCGAAATACAAAATTGACATCCTCGGACCGCTGCCGGAATAGGGCGGGGAGCAAGGAATCGCATCTTCTGACAATCGACGCCGTGGGCCTCCGGATTCCGTCCGGTCGGCCAACCTTCCACAACTTTTCTGCTGAGCCTCAACTCCACGCCAAACGCCGAATTTGAAAAAGTAGCTACCGAGTGCCCCGTCATCCAGGAGTTGACCTCCAACGGACTGCGGCGTGCGTGGAACTACTTTCCTCGCCCGGTATTAACCCTGCGCGATCGTGGGAATTACCGATACGGTTTCGCGCACTAGGCGAATCGCGCGCGAGCGGTCCGTGTTTTCACTACTTGATGCCTTTAGACCGCACGTCCCAGTTCGAATTGGTGCAGAGGCTGCAGTTCTTGCCGACGAACATCCCGCCGGCTTTCTTGTCGCCTTTGAATGTCCACATGAGCCAATTCGAAGCGACATTGGCAAACTCGCCTCCGCCAGGATGAAAGACGGTCGCCGTGTGGCCGGCGTTGTGCCGGGAGCCGTAAAACGCGGGCAGGTGGTCAATCTTGTCAAACGTCGCCGCCGAAGCCGCCATCATGAAGTCGGGTTCACCGCCGTTGATGAGCAGCACGGGCCCGTGCAATTTGGGCAGCGCGTCCGAACTGGGTTGCGGCGACGCCTTGCCCTGCGCGGCGGGCGCCGCGTCTTGCACGCCTGAATTGAACACGCCGATGGTCTTGACGCGGGGATCGGCGCCGAGCGTGATCGAGAGAAATCCTCCGCACGACTGACCCATGACCGCGACCTTATCCAAGGCGATCCTTCCCTTCAGCGGCGAGTCTGTTCGTCCGTTTTCCTTGGCGGCCCAGTCGATCGCGGCACGAACGTCATCGGCGGTTTCCTGGCGTCGCGTTGCGCCTTCCTGAGGGACTGTGCCGATCACCAGGAAGCCGTGTGAGGCGATCGTGGTTAGAAAGCCCGAGTAGCGCGTGCTGTCGATCGCACAACCACCGTTGCCCCATACCATCACGGGCAGAGTGTCTTTTTTGGGAAACGCATCGAGCGTTGTCGGGCGAAAAACCAGATAGCCGGGCGAGCCGAACGCGCCTTCGGACGTAATCTTGTACGGTCCAGGCTCCGCGAGCGGTGCACCTTCGAGAGGTAACGACCGGTTAATCATCTCGGGAGTGATGCCGGCCGGTTGCGCGAGGCACACGCCGGCACTTGCGAGAAGCACTGCCGCAGCAGCAACGAACGTCTTATGCATAGTCCGTCTCCTCCGAGGATTATCCCAAATCGAAATCAACGACGCACGAGCAAAACTCCCAAGCAGGTGTGCTGGGCACCCTTTCACTACTTTTTGCGGATCGTCGGCGCGGGATGGTGTCCGGTTACGCCGTAATTCAGGAGCAATCCGCCTTTTGATCGGATAGACTGGGCTAAACGCCATATGCCGTTGCCCATCGGCGACAAAATCGGTGACTACGAAATCCTCTCCTTGCTCGGTAAGGGCGGCATGGGCGAGGTCTGGAAGGCGCGCGACACGACGCTCAAACGTGACGTGGCGCTCAAGGTCCTGCCTGCGACGGTTCATGCGTGATCCCGATCGCATGGCTCGATTTCAACGGGAAGCCGAGGTCCTTGCCTCGCTCGACCATCCCAACATAGGGCACATTTACGGAATCGCGGATTCCGCGGATTCCCGTGCTTTGGTGCTGGCGCTCGTCGAGGGGCCGACCCTGGCGGATCGCATCGCCGCTGGACCCCTGCCGCTAGATGAAGCTCTTGTGGTTTCCAAGCAGATCCTCAGTTGGCCGGGTCCGCCGGTGGCGGCGCACCACCGCGCCCTCTTCCGGGGGGCTGATTGGTGGGTAGCCGGAACGCCATGAACTGAGCCTGGTTGCGCCCATTGATGTTGCCGCCGACCGCAATCACGATGTATTGCACGCCGTTCACCGAGTAGGTCATGGGGCCGCCGGTGGCCTGCGCGGGCATGTACACCGCGCCAACATCCTTCCCAGTCGCCTTATCGTAGGCCCGAAGCATGGCGCCTACTCGTCCGTCGGGCTGAGTGACGGTCCCCTTCTCACCGGCGATCACTAACGTCTTGGTCACCAGGGTGATCGCGGCTCCGCCGTGCCCGGTGCGCGGAATATTCACGCCCTTCAAGGCCGAGTTGTTGCGGACATTGTCGGGGGTTTCCCCAACCGGGGTCTGCCACAGGATGGTGCCGGTCTTCAGGTCAATCGCCGAGAGCTGCGAATAGGGCGGCTTCAACAGAGGCAGCCCCTTCACGGTGAGCTGTCCTTGCGCGCCGGGCGCTCGCCCGGAAATGTAGCCGACATCGGAGCGATCCCCCGAGGGCACCAGCCCGATCCCGATGACGCCCCGGCTGGAGCCGACATAGACAACACCGGTCTCCGGATCGGTGGAACCGCCCATCCAATTGGAGCCGGATAGAGACGAGACCAGCGTCGCCCATGGACCCTCGGCCTTGCTCACCACAGGCGGCGTGAAGATGGGACCCATCTTGTAGTGCTTCACGATCTCCAGGGCCTCCTTGTGCAGCTCGGGAGTGAAGTCGATCAGCATGCTTTCATCGACGCCCTGATTCTCGTAGGCGGGAGGGGCCGTCGGGAACGGTTGCGTGGGCGAATACCATTCGCCGGGAACGTCGCCCTTCTCCACCGGGCGCTCCACAATGGGCCATACTGGTTGGCCGGTTTCACGATTCAGCACGTACAGAAACGCTTGTTTGCTGGGCTGCGCGACGAGCGGCGTTCGCTTGCCGCTGATCGGGACATCCGCGAGGATCGGAGGCGAGGGGTTGTCATGGTCCCAAATGCCGTGGTGGACGTACTGGAAGTGCCAGAGGCGCTTTCCGGTTTCGAGGTCTAACGCGACGAGACTTTCCCCAAAGAGGTTATTGCCGGGACGCGGCCCTCCGTAGAAATCACCGGTTGGCTCCTCCACGCCGACATAGACAACCCCGGCCGCCTCATCGATCGAGGACTCTCCCCACGCGCCTGTATTGCCGGTGTAGGACCAGGAATCGTTCAGCCACGTATCGATTCCAAACTCACCCGGCTTCGGGACGGTATGGAAGATCCACTTGCGCTTCCCGGTGCGGACATCGTATCCGCGGACATATCCTTTGACATTCGTCTTGCTGGTGGGCACGCCGCCCGGCTTGTGCGCCGCGCCCACAACGATAGTGTTCCTGCCGATCGCCGGCGTCGAATGGATGCCGATCTCGCTGCTGAGCGGATCGATTTCCTGATCGTCACCCTCTTTGAGATCGACGACGCCGTCCACGCCGAAACTCGGAATCCGGAGGCCGGTCTTAGCGTCCAATTCGATCATTCGATACCCTTGAGTGAAGTAGACGATCCGCTTGTCGTTCCCATCCGCCCAGTACGCAAGGCCTCGGCCGGAGAGACGCCGGGGCGAAACCTGAGCGCGCTTCCCTTCGTCTTCGCGGTGGGTCCACAGAACCTCGCCCGTGGCGGCGTCCAGCGCGACAACATCTCGCCGGTCTCCGGCCGTGGAATAAAGCACGCCGTCGATCACCAGCGGGGTCGACTCCAGATTGTTTTCCGGCGTCGGGCCCAAATTGGCGGTGCTGAATATCCAGGCCACTTGCAGCTTCGAAAAATTGGTGGCGTCAATCTGAGTCAGCGGCGAATAGCGGGTGTTCTTGATATCGCCTCCATAGCTGCGCCAGTTCTGGTCGGTCGCGCCTTGCTGGGTGATGGCGGGCGGCGTCAAGAAAACAAGAAACGCGATTGCGCCGCCAAGCATGGGCGTGACCTTGAGGAATTGGTTAGTTCTGGACGGTGTCATGGTGGCTCACTCCTCGACTCGGGATACCAGGGCGAATTATATCCCATTCGCGGCAACCGGTTCGCAGCTGGTCTGCTGTGCTATCGAGCAAGACTATATTCGCAGCCGGCCGGGAACGGCCAAGGTAAAAAAAGTGATGGAAGGTTGGCCGACCAATCGGACGGAATCTCCTCGCGCAGGTTGCAACGCGGTAAGTAGCACGCCAATGGCTCGCCTAGGTGTTACGCCAGGTTCATTCGTTCATTCGCTGGTGCAAGGTCTGGAAGCGCCGGTGGTCTTGATCCGCTCGTTGCGCCATCCCGCTGGGAACTGCATGAATGGAGCGGGATCGGCAGCCGTCTGGGCTAAGGCCTTCTCCGCAACTACCGCCGCAGCCCCCGGCGATTAGAGCTGTCTTCTGTAATAGGTCCGTCGAGTTTGGAAATGGCCGTCACTGCATATTCACCTCCCCGACATGTGGACGAAGTCCTTCTCGTTTTCGAGACAGTAGTAATCCAACAGCTCGCTGTCGAGAACGAGGGGTTGGTCGATGGTGACCGTCCACGGCATGGTGTAGGTCTTGGGATCGTCGATCGTGATTTCCACTTTGACCAGCCCGAAATTCGGCCGCGTGATCCTCTCAGTCATCTTGCCAGCGTTGGTCAGAGGATTGCCGTTTGCGTCGAGCCACAGGTCGTCCTTGAAGCCGATCGTCTGAATCACAAGGGTATCTTCCTCCCAATGCCCCGTGGAGTAACCATTCCAACTGGGATTGGGGTCGACGGGAAGCGGACGGCCATCCAGGAAGATCTGCCGCCATTGCATGTTGCGTTCATTCAGAAGGACCAGTTTGTCGGGAGTCTGGATAATCCTCTTGTAGTAGTCGTCGGTCCAGAGGCGAGGAGCTCCGCGAGGCATGCAGTGCACGTTGGGATCGCTACCCTGTTCCGCTGCGCGCGCCCGTTGGATGGCCAACGCCTCGGGCTTCAGCGGCAAGGCCCTGCCCTTGAGAGAAGATGCGATATTGATGAATTCCGGCGGAATCTGCGTGTCATTGCACTTCGCGCCGCAGTTGGCGCGCGTGACCCATCCGTACATGCCCGTGAAATCGGGGTGCCCATCGGACGTTCGCGGCGCCGGAGCCGCCATATTGGGTTTCCCGTCTGGTCCCTTGGGAACTCCCGCCGTCGGATATCCCAGGTACTGCGCGAATAATGCGGTAACGCTGCCCGCCAAGATCATCAGGACCGCGCCGAACTGGACCCCTAATCGTTGTGTAGTCAATTTGCTTCCTCCTTCTCCTCTATAGAGTGTAAGGCCTCGAAGGGTTAGGAAATAGAGGGGGCTTCCGGATAGCCGACCTGCGCTATCCTGCGCCACGAGCGAGTCCTCCACGCTAGGCTTCGTCGTCGCGGGCCGCAACGGGGAGGATCGCCTGAAAAATGCTTCGATTCGGCGCAAGGATCTCGTAAGGTCCGAGTTTGTCGCCGCAGAAATGGCATAGGAGTGATTTAAGCTCAGTCTAGCCGATCAGAAAGGACTTAGGTCCTGGATTACGGCGATAACCGGCCAATCTGGCCAATCTGTGCCCGCACTACTGGTAGGTCGAAAATGGTCTTCAGCGCCCTGCCAGTCGGTCTTTTATCGCGTGGAGATGGCAAAATGCAAGAGGTGCGTTGGAGCCAGCATCTTTTGCTCACACAAACAGTTCCAGAATCTAGCAAGTCATTTCGAACGAAAAGAATAAGGCTTCCTGTCGTACCCTGACCGAGAGCCCTTTACTCAGAACATTGGCCGGTTAACGTGGCGCATCGTTCCATTACTTTTTCAGATTCGGCGTTTGGCGTGGTGTTGACCTGGTCAACCGGGTCCGAATGGACTAATCCGCACGCATGGCTCTACATTGATGGCAAAGATGATCCATGGCAAGGTTCGCCAGTTAGAGCTTCGAAATGGGTAGCCCCCTGGCCTACTTCGTAGCTTTGCCGTCGACCATGAAGACCATCAACTGCGGCTTGGCCGGCGGGGGCGGCGGTGGAGCGTTGGGAGCGGGCGGAGGTCCGGCTGGACCGCCGCGGCCGCCACCTGCGACTTGCCCAATTCCGCCGTTGAGCGCGATGTACTGCTTGCCATCGAGCATGAATGTAATGGGAGGTCCCATCCCGTTGCGCGCGGGCGTGTCGATATCCAGCAGCTTCTCGCCCTTATCCGCGGTGTAGGCGCGAAGCTTGCCGGTGTTTAACACCTGAATGACGAGGTTGCCGGCCGTAGAAACGGTGCCACCACCGATGCCGCCGCCGCCTTCTGCGTGCCAACGCTCTTTCTGCGTCACCGGGTCGTAGGCGACCAGGGGGAGCCGCCCGTGGTCTCCGGCCCAATCTTGGGCATCTCGGGGCGCTGCACGGGCTTGGGTGGGGCCGCAGCAGCAGCAGCCGCCGCGGCAGCAGCCGCAGCAGCGCGATTGGCAATCGCTTCCGGACTATCGGTCGCCTCGGCTCCTCCGCGTCCCGCGCCCGCGCCCGCGCCCGCGCCCGCGCCGCGGCCTCCTCCCCGGCCGCCAAACGCTACGCCCGAATTCGACTTGGTGGGATCGTAGTTGAAGGTGGTCGACACCGAATAGGTGCCGGAACTGCTCGAACTCGTCGGAATGTACACCAAGCCCGTGTTCGGGTTGAAAGACATCGGCGACCAGTTGTGCGCGCCGCCGGCGCCAGGCATCACCGTGACAGACTCTTTTTCGGTGTAATGGGCTTCCTTATTGACGATGGGGCGGCCGGTCTCTTCATCCAGACCCTTGGCCCAGTTGACTTGCGCGTACGGTTGGCCGGAGATGAACTTGCCGCTGACGCGGTCGATCACGTAGTAGAAGCCGTCCTTGTGTGCGTTTTCAAGTTTGGGTTCCTGTCGGGATTGCAGCGTGAAAGGAGGCCAAACGTGAAACGCAAAATCGTCAGCTTGAGCTTAATCTTTTTGACGCTCTCGCTTAGTTTAGCCCAAGAAGCTGGACCAAGCGGTATTGTTAACGTGTACCCAGAATCTGGACCACCGAACCCCGGTTTTCTCGTGCCGTCCGCTGGGGCATGGGTTTCACTGGAATCAGGGGACTCTTTCGTGACGGGGCAAAAAAAGAAAACTCCATCGCTTCCTCTTTCATGTCGCACACCCAAGCTATAGCGTCGCGTTGGCGAGACACACCAGATCCGCTATAATTTAGACGCCGTCTCGACGGCATCGACGCCGGCGAGCACCGAACTTCTTCGCGGTGAATTACCGGGCGGCCGGTATGGAAGGGTCTCGGAAAGAGGGATAAGGTGGACCTTATGAGCAGTGGGTTCTCGCGGGCGGCGAGGGGACCAGATTGCGATCTCTAACCCGGCTGATCGCCGGCGAGGATCGGCCAAGGCAGTCTTGCCAGTGGCAGAAACAAGCGTACAGTGGGATCTCGAAACCGCTTGCTCACGCGCGCGGTTCAGAAAGCGCTTCTGAACCGTTGACCGTTAGGGCGCGGCATGCGCGAAATCGCGCAGCTTGGTAGACCTGCTCGCGCTAACCCGCTCGGAACAGGCATTTTTGGCAATCGCCTGGTTGACTTTTTGAATGGTCATCTAAGTGCTGGACGAAGTTAAGGTTTGCGATGACCAAAGACCAATGGGAGGAGAGAGTGTCCAAGTTAGCCAGAACGTCCATTTCCAGCATAGTTGCGGGAACCGCGATTCTGATGCTGTTCACTTCGCCGAAAGCTTACGCGATTCCGCCGTTCGCGCGAAAATATCAGACTTCCTGCCAGACGTGCCACACCGATTTTCCGAAGCTGAACGATTTCGGCAAGGCGTTTAAGGACGCCGGGTTCAAGTTTCCGGCCGACGACGAGACCTACGTCAAGGAACCGCCGGTGATGCTGGGCGCGCCTGCGTACAAGGATGAGTTCCCCAACTCGATATGGCCGGGCGAGATCCCGGGCATGCCGCCGGTGGGACTTCGATACAACCAATTCTTTCAATTCACGGGATCAAATCGGAACCAGTTCAATGCGCTGGCCGCTCCGGGCAGCGTCCCCGGCGTGATTCCCGCGACGGATTTTCAGGCGGGATTCTTCAGCATTTTTACCGCGGGAAACTTCGGGAGCGACATCGCGTTCTGGGTGGACGACGACCTGAGCGTCTCGGGCAACAACAGCGGGGGTGGATTGGGAGACGCCTATCTGAAGTTCGTCAACATCGGACGGCTTCTGAAAATGCGAAAGGATTCGCTGGCTCTGCGGGTGGGCCAGTTCGAGCTGGACCTGCCGTTCACACAGGCGCGGACGATCAATTTGAGCCCGTACGACATTTTTCAGGAAGCCAACATCGGCGCGGCGCTTCCCGGGGCCCGGCAGCAGAACGTCGGCAATCAGTTTACATTCGCCAACGTGGCGCGGGGACTCGAGCTCAGCGGCGGCCATCAATATGGCGGATATCACTACTCCGTCGCGGTTTTCGATCAGAACACGACCGGAGTCTCTCAAGCGGCGAATCTGTTCCCCTATGTTCCTTCGGCGACGGCCAGCGCAAATGGAGGGGTGGGATTCAGCTCGGATTCGAGCATGAAGAACGTATATGCGCGGGCGTCCTACCGGTTCAATCTCGAGCGCGATCCGAAAATCCGGCACGACATTCAGGCGGCGGGTAAGACCGGGCCTCACGAGCACACGTATTTGAACCTGGGCACATTTTATATGTACGGGGATTCGCTCCAAGTGCTGCCCGGACAGGCGGCGGGTAGTCTCAACACGATCCTCAACAACCGTGAGCCGTATTACCGGGTCGGCGGCGACTTCAGCTACAACTTCCGGACGTTCAACGTGTACGGGCTGTATATGTTCGCGCACGACACGAACTACCTGCCGGTGGACGCGACGGGGGCTCTGATCCCGTTGCCGCTGAGTTCGAGCACCACAGCCGCCGGGTTTGTGAGCGGTATTCCGGCGACTTTTAGCGGAGGCTTCGTGGAGGCCGATTACCTGGTGCTGCCGTGGGTGATGACGATCATGCGCTGGGATCAAGTAAACTCCTCCGCGGATCGAATCAACGGCTTGGCGTTCGCGACCAACACGCCGTATTTCGCGCCTTACGACACGAGCCGGGACCGGTTTACCCCAGGCGTGCAGTTTTTGATTCACGCCAACATCAAGGCGTCCTTCGAATACCAGATCCGGCCGCGGCAGTTTGTGACGCTGGCGAGCCTTCCCAACGGCAATCCGGTTGCGGCGAACCCGTTCCGGGTGAATACGGCGCTATTCGCCCTTGAGTTTGTGTACTAAAGTTTTGTGAAAGGAATTCAACCGACTATGAAACAACCAATTCAGTGCTGCGTGTTTGTATCCGCCGCGATCCTGACAGGCGCAGGCGGGCTTCGCGCCGGGACCATCTCGGGCACCGTCGCTCCAGCCAAGGCGGGCGCGGTGGTTTATATCGAGGCGATTGCCGGAAAGACGTTCCCGGTTCCGGCCAAGCCGTTCGTCGTGGATCAGAAGTCGCTGCTGTTTCAGCCGCACGTATCGGCGGTGCCGTTGGGCGCGACGGTGGAATTCCAGAACAGCGACAAAGTGCAGCACAACATCTTCTGGCCGTCGATTAGCGGAAATAAGAAGATGAGCCACAACATGGGCACGTGGCCGACCGGCGAGGAGCGTTCGTTCAAATTCGACACGTCGGGCGTGGTTCCGCTGCTGTGCAACGTTCATCCGGAGATGTCGGCGTACATCGTCGTCTCGCCGACTCCGTATTACGCGGTGACGGACGCGTCGGGGACTTTCAAGCTCGCGGATGTGCCGGATGGGACCTACACGGTTTCAGCTTGGGGGGAGGGCATGAAGATCCAGTCCAAGCCTGTCACCCTTTCCGGGAGCGCGACGGCGGCGTTCAGCCTGACCAAATAGCAATCCGGGGAAGCTCCGCTCACCATGCTCGAACGGCTGAGAGACAAACGGGTCGATCGCGAGTGGCTCGCCACGAACTTCCCGTGCATGACGGCATGTCCCGCCGGCACCAACGCGGGACGGTACGTTGCGCTCATCGCGGAGGGACGCTACGAGGAGGCGTACCGCTACGCGCGCGATCCGAACCCGATGGCCAGCGTCTGCGGCCGGGTCTGCGCGCATCCGTGCGAGACGGCCTGCCGCCGCGGCGCCATCGACCGGCCCATCTCTATCCGGGCTTTGAAGCGGTTCCTCACGGAACGGCATGGGCCGGAGTCGCGGCACCCTATCGAAGCCAAGAGGTGCAGCGTCGCGAAGCTCCCCTACAAGATCGCGATTGTCGGCAGCGGACCGGTCGGATTGTCGGCGGCGTACGACCTGGCGCTGCTGGGTTACTCGATCACGATCTTCGAAGCCGCGCAGGTCGCCGGTGGAATGCTGCACCTGGGCATTCCCGAGTATCGCCTTCCGCGGGCCGTGGTGGAGTCGCAGATTCGCGAAATTCTGGAGGCCGGGGACGTCACGCTGAAACTGAATTCGGCCGCGGGCAGGGATTTTACGGTCTCGCAACTGCGTGAACAGGGCTTCGATGCGGTGGTGCTTGCGGTGGGGGCTCACCGCAGCCGGGACCTGTCGATACCGGGCGTCGATCTGGACGGAGTCCACAAGGGAATCGAGTTCCTTCTCAATGCCAACCTGGGCTACCGGTTCAACATCGGCAAGAAGGTGGCCGTGATCGGCGGCGGAAACGTGGCCATGGACGTGGCGCGTTCGGCGATTCGCGAGGTGCTCAAACAGCATCGCGCCGACCTGGAGGGCGCTACGCCCAGCGATACGAAGATCGCCGCGGTGGCTGCGCGCGAAATGGTCGACGTTTCGCTTTCCGCGCTGCGCATGGGGGCGCAAGAGGTCAGTATCGTATGCCTGGAACGGCGGGATGAAATGCCGGCGGCGGCCGACGAGATCGAAGAGGCGGAGACCGAGGGCGTTCTGCTTCACGACGGACGCGGACCCAGGCGCGTGCTGGGCAAGGACGGCAAGGTGGTGGGGCTGGAGACGGTGAAGACGAAATGGGTTTTCGACGCGCAGGGGAAGTTCAATCCGGCTTTCGAGGAACACAGCGAATCCACGATCGAATGCGACACCGTGATCCTGGCGATCGGCCAGGCGCCCCGCCTGGACTTCCTCACGCCGGACGACCATGTCGATATCTCTCCGCGCGGGCTGATCGTGACCGACCGCCAGACGTTGATGACCAGCGCTCCGGGCGTATTCGCGGGAGGGGATTGCGTCTTCGGGCCGCGGCTGATTATCGACAGTGTGGGCGACGGCAAGCGCATCGCCATCGGCATCGACGAGTACCTCACCGGGCGGACCCATCCCGATCCTGAAATCGAAGTCGAGATTCTCCCGCACCACAGGATGTTTCCGGACTACATGGAGATCGGGCGGCAGCCGATCCCGACGCTCCCGCTCGACCGGCGCAGCGGGGTCACGGAAGTCGAATTGGTCTACGACGAGGAGACAGCCCGGCGCGAGGCGCGGCGATGCCTGCGTTGCTGGATCAATACGGTGTTCGAGGGCAATGAACCGGACGGATCGCAATGCATTCTGTGCGGCGGCTGCGTCGATGTGTGCCCCGAGAATTGCATTCAGCTTGTAGCGCTCGACCGGATCGAGTTTCCCCCCGGCGTGCTGGAACAGATTCGCGGCGATAGCGGGATTTTCCATGTGGAGCTTGACGACGTAGCCGCCGCGGAGCTGGGGACCATCTCCGGCGCGGCCATGCTGAAGGATGAAACGCGCTGTATCCGGTGCGGGCTTTGCGCGGAGCGATGCCCGGTGGGCGTGATCACGATGGAAGCCTACTCGACGAAGCTCCAGGAGCCCGAGCCGGCCCTTCGAACGCCAGGAGAAAGAGATGCCAGACGAAGTCAAGAAGGCAGATAGCGGCGGCAGTCCGGGAGAAGCGTGCGTGGAATGCACCCGCCGCAGATTCGCGAGAATCGGCTTGGGATCGGTGGCCGTCGCTGGGGCCGGCTCGACCGTGTTCGGCTACGCATTCCTCTCGCCGAACGTGCTGTATGAACCGTCGCCGATCGTCGACGCCGGCAAGCCCGATCGCTATCCGCCGGATTCGGTAACGCCGGATACGCAAAGCGGCCTCTACATCGTGCACGGACCCGAAGGCATCTATACGCTCTCGGCTGTGTGCACGCACCTGGGGTGCCTTACGGCATGGAAACCGGAGCTGGGCATCATCGCGTGCCCATGCCACGGCAGCAAGTTCCGCACCGACGGCACCAAGATCGAAGGCCCGGCGCCGCGCCCTCTGCCGTGGCTGAAGACCTGGGTGGACGACAATGGCGACCTGCTGGTCGACCGCTCCGAGCCTCTCGAGCAAAAGCAGTTCGTCAGGATTTAACATGGCCAGCTTCCTAGAAGATCTCGGCGGATTGCGCAATACGCGCGTTTGGCGTTCGGTGTTCCGGGCCGGCGGCGGCGAAAGCAATCTGCATCGGTCGCTGGCGGTTCAGCAGAACGTTTTTCTGCACCTGGCGTCCGTCAAGATTCGCCGGCGGGCGCTGGACTTCAGCGTCACATGGTATCTGGGGACGCTGAGCCTGGGGTGCTTTCTGATTCTGGTGGTCACCGGCATTCTGCTGATGTTGTATTACCATCCTTCGGTTCCGCAGGCCTACGCGGACATGAAGGATTTGCAGTTCGTCGTTTCGGCGGGTGTGTTTTTGCGCAACCTGCACCGCTGGTCGGCGCACGCGATGGTGCTCCTGGTCTTCGCGCACATGTTCAAAGTATTCTATCGCGGAGCGTATCGCCCGCCGCGCGAATTCAATTGGGTGGTCGGCGTGGTTCTGCTGATGATGACGCTGTTTCTCAGCTACACGGGCTACCTGCTGCCCTGGGATCAACTCGCGTTTTGGGCCATTACGGTGGGTTCGAATATTCTTGCGGCCGTACCCGTTCTGGGCGCGAAAATCCGATTTCTCATTCTGGGAGGCCACACGGTGAACGCCAATGCGCTGCTGCGATTTTACGTATTGCACTGCGTGATCCTGCCGCTGATCGCGGTCCTGTTCCTGGCCGTTCACTTCTGGCGGATTCGGAAGGACGGCGGACTCTACACCGGAGAGAAGACCGATGAGTGAGCCAAAGGATTTTGAGGCGTCGATGGATTCGGACAGCCGGCGCACTCCGATGCGCGTCGCGTTCGTCACCCGGCGCACTTCGCCGCAGGTACAGACGCAAGACGACAAGCGCGTCATGACCTACCCGGAGGCCCTGCTGCGCGTGGCAGTCGCGGTGGAGCTGCTGCTGCTGGGGCTGGTGCTGCTGTCGCTGTTTTGGGATGCGCCGCTGGAAGGGCTGGCCGATCCGATTCAGACCCCGAATCCGGCCAAGGCGCCCTGGTACTTCCTAGGCCTTCAGGAGCTTCTGCATTATTTCCCGCCGGTGGTGGGAGGCGTTTTGATTCCGACGCTGGTGGTGCTGGCGCTTATCGTGATTCCCTATTTCGGCATCAATATTCAGGCCGAGGGGTTCTGGATCGAGAATCGGGCCAGGAAGCTGCGTGTGACGGCGATTGTCGCCGCCGCGCTGGTTCTGTTGCTGGCGTGGTTCGAGGTTTTCGCGGTGCTCATCCCGACAGTGTTAATCGCCGGAGTCATGTTTCTGGGGGCTTTTCCGCCATCGCAACCCGGCCCGCTCCGGCGGTGGCTGCATTCAAAGCCGCTGCCGTTCTGGATCATGTCCTGGTTTCTGGTGGCCGCGATCACGTTGACGGCAATTGGAACGTTCTTCCGGGGCGCGGGCTGGGCGTGGGTCTGGCCGTGGGGGGCGGAGTGAGCCTGCGGGAAAAGATGCGGTTGGCCTGGCGCATCCTATTCGGGGACAGCGCGCGCGCGTTCGGGTCGCTCAGCGTCGTGCTGCTGGTCCTGCTTGCGGTGGTGCCGGCGAAAGATCGCTTTCGCGAATGGCTGCACTACCAGCGCGAATACCAGAGCCTGATTCGCAATCGCAGCGACGCTGTGTCGCTGGCGCGGCGATTTCAGGGAGGCGTGCAACAGATCTGGCTGCCGGAGCTGGGCGTGGTCGACCGTTGCTCGACTTGCCACGCGGGGCTGAAAGAGGCCTCGCTCGCCGACGTCACGACGCAGCCGTTCCAGCCGCATCCGCCGATTCCGCATTCTTTGACCGAGTTCGGATGCGTGATGTGCCATCGGGGACAAGGCGCGGCGACGACGGTCGAGGATGCCCACAGCAGCACAAAAGCCTGGGAGCAACCGATTCTGCCGGCGGGCTACGTCGAATCGTCCTGCGGCCAGTGCCACGAGCGTCCGTTGGCGGGAACGCCGCAACTCAACGCGGGAAGAGAAATGCTGGCTCGCTACGGCTGCGTGCACTGCCACAAAGTAACGTCGCCGGAGGGCCTGACCATGACCGCCACGGACGATCCGCCCTCGCTCGCGCACATCGCGGCGAAGACCACCCGCGAATGGATTTTCGCGTGGATCAAAAATCCGCAGGCCTACGCCGCGACGGCCAGCATGCCCAACTTCCAGTTGAGCGACGACGACGCGCGCGATATTTCCGCGTTCCTCATCGGCCAAAGCACTCCCTATCTTGCGGAGGCGCCTCCAAAGATGCCGCCGGTGCCGGCGCAGGACGATGCGGCGGCGCTGCAACAAGGATCGAGCGTTTACGGGGAAGCCTTTTGCGCCTCCTGCCACGCGATGCAGAACGCCGCGGGACTGATGGTGGGCGGCAATGTCGGGCCGGAATTAACGCGAGTCGGCTCGAAGGTCAAGCCGGAGTGGCTGGCGGAGTGGCTGCGCAATCCCAAGGTCTACGATCCCGATACCGCCATGCCGCACTATCGTTTCGAGGAAAAAGACATCGGGCTGGCGATGGGGTTTCTCGAGAGTAAAACCGACTCCGATTTTCTCGCCAAGGTTCATTTAGACGCCGCCACGCCGGCGCAAATCGCGCACGGCAAGGCTCTGGTGAATGAGCGCGGGTGCGCCGCCTGCCACGAGATCAATGGCGTCCCCCGTCCCGATAACTTCGCCCCCGAGTTGACCGCCGTGGGAAGTCTGCCGCTTGCCAAAATCGTGTTCGCTCCGGGAATGCCGCACACGCTGCTCGATTACATCTCGGCCAAGATCCGGAACCCGCGCTCCTTTGGAAATGCGCTGAAGATGCCGCAGTTCACCTTCTCGGATGCGCAGGTGGATGCGCTGGTTACGGCCCTTCTGGCGCAGACCAGCCGCGCGAAAACGCTGCCGGCCGCGCTGCGAATCCCCGCTGCGCCGCCTTCCACATATCAGCCGGCCGGACGCGCCGGCCAGTTGATGACCGATATGCGCTGTTTCAGTTGCCACACGATCGACGGACGCGGAGGCGATATGGCCCCGGACCTGACGTGGGAAGGCAGCTCGGTGCAACGGGACTGGCTGGTGAATTTCCTGAAACGTCCGAACACACTCCGTCCGGCGCTGATCCGCCGCATGCCCAAGTTCAACCTCACCGATGAGGAGGCCAACGTCCTGGCCGATTACATCATGACCGTATATCAGACGCCGGCGTTCGATCGCGACCAGATGGACGCGTCGAAATTCAGCGCCGCCGACGCAGCTCACGGCAAGGACCTTTACTACGGCAAGTACGCTTGCAACTCATGCCACATTCTCGATCCGATCAAGGACAAGGGCTATCTCGGGCCGACGCTTACGCAGGCCGGATTGAGGCTGAACGCGGCCTGGATCTTCCATTGGCTGAAAAATGCGCAGGCGCTCCGGCCGGGCACGATGGAGTTGAACTGGAACATGAGCGACGACGACGCGCGCGCCATCACGGCGTTTCTGATGCAACAGAAGACCGCTCCCAAGGAAGGGGCGTCAAGATGAGGCGGACGGCGGCCGCGCTCGCGTTGCTGGTGGCGGCGGGATGCCGCCGGGTTCCCTCCTCCGCGCCGGCGGCCTCGGCATTCGGCGTCGCGATCGTCGACATCGGCGGGGAACAGCAGGCTGCCGGCGTGGGCGCGACCCTGGATCAACCCGTGGTGGCTCAGGTCAACGACGCGCAAGGCAATGGAATCGCGGGAGCACTGGTGGAGTTTAGCGCGGGGTCCGGCGTCCGGTTCAACCCGTCTTCGGGTGTTACTGGAAACGACGGCCAGTTCAGCACAACCGTCCGGCTCGGCGGCAAGTCCGGAAGATATTCGCTGGTTGCAACCACCCGCGACAAGGCCGGAAAACCGCTTCAGGTGACGTTCGCCGAGATCGCCCTGGATTACCAGCAGACGCTGGGGCGGGAATTGAACGAGAAATATTGCTCGCGATGCCACAACTCCGAATCCACCGCCGAGAAGGTATCGAACCACGATAATCTGAGCGTGCCGCCACATTCTTTTTCGAATGGCGCGGCGCTGAACCAGATGAGTCTTGCCAACGTCATCGCCATCATCAGCCATGGCGGCGCGGCCCTCGGCAAATCTCCCGAGATGCCGCCCTATAGTCCCACGCTTTCCGCGAGCGATATCGACGCTTTGGCGGCTTACATCCGCGCTGTAGCCGATCCGCCCTATCGCCCCCAAGGAGTGTTCAATGCGAATCCGTAGATCGAGTCTTCTGGCGACCATTTTGGCAGCGTTCTCCTGGTATGCGGCGGCACAGGTTCTATCGCCGGCCGAAATCACGGACCCGGCCATGCGCGGCCTTCAGCAGAGCCATCTGGAGGAGTTGCGGGCGATCACCGGCGCGCTCGCCGATCGCCGTTTTCCGTATCATTTCTATTTCAGCCGCAAACTGGACCTGACCGAGCGCGACCAGGCGCGTAACGATCAACGCTCCATTCAATTCGACAAGTTTCAAGGGCAGACCGTTCTCAAGATTACCGGGAATTACTTCGCGGCTTATTCCGCCGAGCGGATGACCGGACAGGAGCGCGCCCGCCAAACCTATCGCGACGTCATGCTGCCGATTTTGCAGGCGGCCGCGCCCGCGCTCGCGGGGGCGGAAGTTCCGGACGCGTTCGCGCTGGAAATTTCCCACCACGTCATCAGAAAAGTGTTGGGCGTCGAGACGGAAGCGGCGGAGAACGTCGTGCTGATTTTGCCCAAAGCATCGGCTCAGCGCTTGGTGGAGGCGCGGGATGAAGCCGGGCGCACCGCCGCGATTTTGGAGGGAGCCGCGTACCTCAATGGCTCTCCGATCTCATTCTGGCCCGGCGAGCTCAAGGAGAGCCCCGCGGTCCAGGTATCCGGGACTCTCGCCCTTCCGCCGCAGCCCACGAATGCGCCGACGAAGCTCGAGGCGGAATATCGCGCCACGTTCGCCAGGATGCTGAAGGAGCTCGATTCACGGGCTCACTTCGTGCCTTATGCGCCACCGGCTTTCATCGCCTTTCGCGGCGGTGAATATCTTCAGATCCCGATCGCCACGACTCTAGCGGCGTCCGATTCCGGCTCGCAATACAAACTGGCGGCGCTGGCGTTCGATCGTCACGTCGCGCACCTGATCCGGCCGGTTCTCGCCTACTTCAAGGACAGCACCGACTTCACGGGCATCGATTTCAGCACGACGGTTCGCGTTGCCGGCGCCCCCGCGGAGGGCGGCGAAGCGGTGGAATTTATATTGCCCTTAAGCGCTCTGCGCGCTTATGAGCAATTCAATATGACCGGCCAGCAATTACTCGACGCCGGCATCGTGTTGATCGACGGCGAGCGCGCGGGCCTTAATCTTCAAACCGCGGAGGCCCAAAGTTCGCCGACAGAATGACAGCCGGTCTGCCAATACTGGATTTTCCGCACCCGCCTGGCCGAACAGAGCGCCGATCATTTACCCGCTTTGCCGGGTTGGTGCGCGGCGTCCTTTTCGTTTTCCGAGCAGATGTGCTCGAACACATCGGTGTCCGGAAGAAGTTGCTCGACGAAGTTGATTGTGACCGGCTTGGTGAAGGTTTTCGGATCGGTAATCGTTACGGTGACATCCATATGTCCGAAATCGCGCCGGTGGAAGCGCTCCTCGACGCGCATGTCCTGGCTGTGCCCGTGGCCGCGCGCGTCCAGCCAACTGAGATCGTTGAATCCCATCGTGTCGACCGCCAGCGTGTCTCCGTCCCATTTGCCGACCGAATACCCCAACCAGGCCGGCGAAGGATCGGTAGGATGCTTGCGACCGTCGGTGAAGATCTGGCGGAAGATGGTCTCCACTTCATACAGCATCAAGATTTCGGCGGGCGTCTGAATGATCTTGAATGGCTCCGGCAACAGATCGGCGTGGGGCACGCCATCGGGGAGACAGACTTGGCTGGGACCGACGACTCCCGGCTGGCCGTGCTGGCGGAGAATTTCCAGGCCCGCTGGCGTCAGTGGTTCCTCGCCGGGCTTGAAATCGGATAGGATGTCCCTAAAATACTTCGAATTTGGAGATTCGCCCAATCCGAAGAGGCCCCCCGGCGCCCGGGGCTCTGCCTCGACCTGCCAGATTCCCGAAAGGTCCGGCTTACCGTTCACGCGGGGAACCGGCCCCTTCATATTTACCCTGCCATCGGGGGTGCGCGGAGCCCCGGGAGCCGGTTGGTTCAGCCACTGGGCTTGCGCGCACAAGCAAGCTCCAACAAACGCTATTTCAATCCAGATATGACCACGCATGCTTTACATTAAACTACAAACGAACGGCCGGCACTACTTTTAAGTTAGTAAGCGCCGAGGCCGGGGCGCCGTCTCGGACGCAACCAGCGTATGCTATTGGGAAGCGCACCGAGGTGCGCATATGAAACACGAGGCGTCATGAAGCCGGCAAGAGTAGTGCTGGCGATCGCGTTCTGGTGGAGCTCCGGGCCGGTGTTTCCGCAGAACCAAACAGCGGCCGCGAGTCCATCTGAACCATCTCCATCCGGTCTGGCCGCGGCGGTAAGCGCCTACTGCGTCCCGTGTCACAACGCCCGGCTCGCGGAAGCAAAAATCGCGCTCGACGCTCTGGATGCCCGACAGCCGTGGGCCGAGGCGGACACCTGGGAGCGAGTCCTGCGGCAGTTGCGCGCGCGAACCATGCCTCCGACTGAGAATCCGCGGCCGGATCCGAAGACCTATGAAGCGTTGGTCTCGGAGCTCGCGTCCGCTCTCGATCGCGGCGATCCCCGGAAAACACCGTCCGAGCCTCAAAGGAGACCGGCTGCGCCGCGGCGCGTGGCGGACTTGGAGTTGGCCGCGCGCCTCGCGAACCTGCTCTGGAGCGGCACTCCCGACGCGGCGCTTCTCGATGTCGCAAGAAAAGGCCGGCTGCATGATCCCGCGGTTCTCGAAACGCAGGTCCGCCGAATGCTCGCCGACGCCAAGATCGCTGGGTTGGTCAGCGGCTTCTTCGACGACTGGCTTGGGCTGAATCAATTGGCTACGATGCCCGCCGACGCCGCCGCATTTCCGGAATTCGATCCGCCGTTGCGACAGGCGCTGCTGCGGGAAACCGAACTGTTCGTGGAGAGCCAACTCCGCGAGGATCGTCCGGCGGTGGAACTCTGGACCGCGAATTACACTTACGTGAACGATCGCCTGGCGCGGCACTACGGAATCGGGAACATAACATCCGCATCGGCTGGGCCTGAGTTTCGCCGCGTCACGCTCGAGGGAACCGAGCGCGCGGGCCTGCTGGGGCAGGGGAGTTTCCTCATCGCCACCTCGGTGCTTACGCGGCACGCGGCAGTGGACGCGCCTTCCACTTCCCCCGCCGCTCGAGCGAAATGGATTCGGATGCACTTCCTCGGCGTATTTGCGCCGCATCCGATTCCGGGCATACCGCCGCTCCAGAAGGGCGTTCTGCTGAGCGCACAACTCCGGACGCTGCCGGACCCATCCTGCAACGCGTGCCATTCGAATTTCTTCCCGATGGGTTATGCCCTCGAGAATTTCGATCCACTGGGCCGGTGGCGCACGGACGCGGAGAGTGAACCGATCGATGTTTCGGGAAAGCTAGCGGACGGAACGGAGTTTACGGGGCCAACCGAGCTCCGTCGTGTCTTGCTCGAACGCCGGGACGCCTTCCTCACAACCATCACCGAAAGACTGCTGGCGTACGCCCTCGCGGGCAAGCCTGGGATCTCCCAGCCCACTCCCGCGGCGCGCATGCCAGCCGTTCGCGCGGTACTGCGGGAAGCGGAGATGAAACACTACACCTGGTCGTCGTTATTCGCCGGGATCGCGCTCTTTCCTGCCCGTGCGTTGCCGAAGGCAGGCGACAAGATCGCCTGCCCCACCGGACGTGTCACCTGCAAACCTCAATAGCGGTAGCAGCAAGCGCGAAGTCGTCGGAACCCTACTTCTTCTTCGCGGCTGCGGCGTCCTTGAGAGCCTTCAGGTGCGGAAGGTCGTGATCTTCCTCGTGACACGCGGCTTCGAGAAGCTCGAACTTTTCGTGCTTCACCGGAAAGGCGACGGTCCACGGCCGCGTATACACGACCGGATCGGTGACGGTCGCCTCGTAGTTGATCGTGTCGGGATCGGCCGGGGTGAATCGTTCCACCACGTGCTCGGCGTAGCTCACAACCTCGCCGCCTTCATTCAGCCAGGTCTTGCCGTTAAAGTTGGCTGTGTCGATAACCAGCGTGTCGCCTTCCCAATGCCCTACGGAATCGCCCTGCCACAAACGCATCGTGTCGGGCAGGTGCGCGCGCCCATCCAGCGGCACAATACGCCATGACGTGCGTTCAAACAGAAAGACGATGTAACCGGATGTTTGAATGATTTCCAGTCCCTCCGGGACATACATCGATCGAGGGAAGCCGGCCGGGAAACAGTGAGCGGTCGGATCGTCGTAACCGCGTTCGGTCAGGTTCCGGCTGGTCCTTTCCTCCACGGCCCAGGGCTGCATCGGAAGTTTCCCGTCCGGCGGATCGACGATCAAGTCTCCGGCCGGGGCGCCCCGCCCGGCCTGCGCCCCCCGGCCGCCCGCGCCGCCCCGGCCTCCGCCGCGGGCGCGTCTTTCCAATCCCTGATTGGCGCCCCTGGCCTTGGATTCATAGAAGCCCTGGAGGTCCGGTTTGCCGTCCGGCGTCCGGCGAAGGTTCGCCACGGCTTGGGGCCCAGCGGCGGGCACACGCGCCGAGGCCGACATCGCGATCGGAGGCGCGGTTGCGCTGCCGGGATACCATGTTCGCTCCTCACGCGTGAACGCGCCGCTGGCCTCTTCGAGTTCCGATTCACAGGAGTACTCGAAAAGCCTGTCCCGATCCGTTCGCCGGTGCAAGGCAATGTTGATGGTCCAAGGCTTGGTGAAAACCTTCGAATCCTCGATGGTGGCTTCGTACTGAATGGTGTCGAGGCCGGTCATGCGGTATCGCTCCACCACGTGGAGCGCGTCGCTGTGAAAGTCCCCCGCCATGTCGAACCATGTCTTGTCGTTGATATCGCTGACGTCCACAACCAGTGTGTCGCCCTCCCAATGGCCCCGCGAATCGCCCATCCAGAAGTCGCTGCCGGCGATGTGAGGAGTGCCGTCGGTGTGAATCAGGCGGTAGTCCAGCTCCCATTCGAAAGCCATCGCGATGGCCTTCGGCGTCTGGAAAATCTGAAAGGGAAAGTCCAGATACATGACCCGAGGGACGCCCGGGATGTAGCATTTCGAGAGCGGATCGGCGGTCTGCCGATTCTGAAAGTTCTCGGCCCGCTGCTTGGCGGCCCATGGCTGATACGGGATTTCATTGCCGGCGACAACCGACCGGCCGGCCAGCATGTTGAAGCTTGCCACGTGATCCTGAAGATCGGCCGCCGCGGTGCTGGACGCCTGCCAGATGCCCTGCAGGTCCGGCTTGCCGTCGGCCGTGCGCGGCATAGGCTGTTGGCGGGGAGCAGGCGCGCCCTGCGGAGCGGCAATGAGCGCGGTTGACAGGACAATGGCAGTGATCGTGGCGAGACGGTTAGGATGCATATGAAAGGTATCTCCGGGTGTCGCTTCGCGAAAAGTCTTGAATCGGTTGTCCACTTCCCGGTGGAGGCCCTACGACCAGCAGTATATCAATGAGCAACCACTCGCCGCTTCTTCAACAATATCAACTTTCGTTATTCGACTACGGAGCGGCAGTCGAAGTTTGCCGTTCGCGCGGGCCGGAAGGCGTGAGAGGCGCGGTAAGTTTTCCGACTGTCGCCTGGGCGAGGTTTATGGAAAACCGCTTCAAGCGTGCGCGTGCAGCCAGATCAAGCGTCGTTCGGGACCAGCGGACTATTTGCGGCACTGCCCTGTCCCGGTAGCAGTATGATCAGTACTGTCGACTCGCCTTCCTTGGTCTCCACGCGGATGCTTCCCTCGTGTTGCTCGACCACGATCTTGTAGCTGAGAGACAACCCCAGTCCTGTACCCGATCCGGGTGGTTTCGTTGTGAAGAACGGATTGAAGATTTTCGGGAGTGCCTCCTTCGAAATCCCCGCGCCGTTATCCTCAATCCGAATCTCGATCTGGGCTCCGGCGTCACGGGTACTCACCCGCAACGTCGGCCGGAAACTCTCTCCTAACTGGAGCCTCTTTTGATGCGCTGCGTAGCAGCCGTTGTTAGCAATATTTAGAAATGCCCGGCTTAGATCGCTTGACACAGCCTGGATCAATGGCAGGTTGGGATCGTAGGAGCTCTCAATCGTGATATTGAAGCTCGAATCCTGCGCCCGAAGCCCCTGATAAGCGAGGCTGACTGCTCCGGCCACCAGGGCGTTGACATCGGTCGGTTCGCGTTGGCCGGCGCCGCGCGCATGCGCCAGCATCCCGCGGACGATGCTATCGGCGCGCTCCCCGTGTTCACGGATGCGGCGCAGGTTCGCGGTGAGATCCGTAACGATTTCCTCCACACCGGTAGCGTCGCCCTCATCGAGCGCCTGCCGCAAATCCGCGAGCAAGTCCCTCGACACGTCGGCAAAGTTATTGACGAAATTCAGGGGATTCTTGATCTCGTGCGCGATTCCCACGGTCAGGGCGCCCAACGAGGCCATTTTCTCCTGTACCACCAGTTGGGTTTGCGCCTCTTTGAGTTGCCGCAGAGCTCGTTCCAGCTCCGCCGTTCTGGCGCGCTCCTGGTCTCCCAGTCGTTTCTTATCGAGGGACGCGCCGATTCGCGCTTTGAGCAGGACAGGATCGAACGGCTTGGTCAGGAAATCCTCGGCGCCCATCTCGATGCAACGCACTACGCTCTCGGTTTCATCGAGCGCGGAAATCATGATCACCGGCAGATCTCGAAGGGCTGGATTCCGCTTTAGCCTGGCGAGCACTTCATAGCCGTCCATCTTCGGCATCATCACATCCAGCAACATAAGATCGAACACGCCGGTCTCAAGCTGCTGGAGCGTCTGCATGCCGTTCTCGGCCTCCTGGACGCGATGCCCTTCGCGCTCCAGCTGACGCCGCAGCAAGTCCCGATTGGCGGCCTCGTCGTCGACAATCAAGAGCCGTCCGGTTAATTTTGGGGCGACCTTCGGCGGCGGATGCGAAGAAAAGATTTCGGTTTTTTCCGCCACCTCCATGCGCTCCGAGTCCGGAGGCGCCCACGTAATCTCCGAAAGCAGGTTCCTCAATGCCTCGGCGATTCGACCTGCATCGACGATCGCATCGGTGGCTTTCAACTCGCGCAGGCTGCCTCCGAGTGTCACCGCCGCATCCAACATCTCCTCCGCCTTGGGGCGGACCGTGGATTCGAGAACCCCGAGTTGATCGCAACTCGCGCCGCCGCCCTGGTCTGAAAGCGCCGTCGTGATCCGTTCCAGGAGAGCTCGCCCTCCCGCCTGAATCCCGGCCAGTGACGGAGTGGCCGCGCTAAAACCGCCCTCTTTGGCCTCTCCCAACAGGATTGCTGTGTAGCCAAGAATCTGATGCAAGGGTGTTCGAAGCTTGTGCCGCAGGTGTGCCAGCGCCTCGCCCTGGAGCGGACCCTTCATGATTTCAATCGGGCCGCCAGGAGGCAGTCGATGTTCTCCAGTAACCCAAGGGGCCGCCCCAAGCGGCTCCTTGTCTTCCACCGGAAGGACTCTTGGCATTGCGGATCTCCTCAGCCCCGATAGCGTAAAGCCATCACGGTAATGTTGTCAGCCTGCGCGATTCCCAAGGAGAAGAACCGCAACGCAGTGAATAGGTCTAGAACCATTTGCTCAGCCACTCCCGAGGCGTGGAGATTGACATGCTCCACGAGGCGGGCGTTGCCGAACCACTCGCTTTGCTGGTTGGTCGCTTCAGTTACCCCGTCGGTGTAGAGCAGTAGCGCGTCTCCAGGTTTCATCGCCACAATCTCGGTGCAATATTTGACATGCCGCGTCTCGCGGTCCTGTAACAGCCTCGCGCCACCGGCCTCGGAATAATAGTAGGGAGCCGCGTGTCCGTCGTTCGAGAATTGTAGCTGTCCGCTTTGCGTATCCAGAACGCCGTAGAACAAGGTTAAAGCCATGGATGCGTCCTGTTGCTCCGCCAGAACCGACTGCACATGCTGCAAGCACTCGCCGGGCGGCATCCCCCGCAGTGCCGTCGCCCGCAGCAGTGTCTGAGTGACGGCCGCGAAGAGCGCAGCCCCAATGCCGCCTCCGTGGGCGTCTCCAATCATGAACCCGAGATGCGTAGCGTCCAGCAGGAAAAAGTCGAACACGTCGCCACTGACACCTTTAGCCGCCGCCATGGCGGCGTGCAACTCGAAATCGTGACGGTCGGGAAAAGCGGGAAAGGTCTTTGGCAGAAACCAGTGCTGGATTCGTGCGGCCACGCACAGTTCATGCTGCAAAGCGATCAGTTCATTCTGGGTCTGCAAAGCCTTCTTGTTTCGCGCGATATGCGCCAGTCCCTTGCGAATGGTGGCCACAAAATCCGTGAAGTCGATGGGCTTAATGAGGAAGTCGATGGCCCCCCGGTTCATCGCCGTCCGGATGTTGGCCATGTCCCCGTAGGCGGAAACGATCACCGTCGTTACCGTCCCCGCAGACGCATTCAGCCGCCCCAGAAGGGTCAATCCGTCCATGACCGGCATGTTGATATCGGTCAGTACCAAATCGATGCCGGGCTGTGCGGCCAGCGTCTGTAGCGCTTCTTCACCGTTACGGCCGAAAAAAAACTCAAATTCTTTGTCGCGGATTTGCTGGCGGAGTTTCTGCCGGATCAATGACTCCATGTCAGGTTCATCGTCTACCACCAAAATCTGATAAGGCATCGACGTGATTTTCGCTCCCCAGTTAGTTTTCGACATTTGTACTCGGAAACGTGAGTGTAACCACTCCTACCTCCTTAAAAAGGACGGCCTATATTGAAGGGCTCGCAGTGACCGATTGTTAAATACAGCGAGAGCGGATATTTTTGACTGCAAATACTCCCGCGGAAGGGACGAACAGGCGAACCGCGTCTTTTTAACGATCCTTGGCGGTGAGGAACTCTCCTATACGGCCGATAAGCCTGTTTACGAACGATCTGCGCGTGCAATCAAAGAGTATTTTCGTCATTGAGCCAAGGCGCTCAAGACCTTTCGTATTATTACTCTTGTGTATTACCCGACTGGCCACAGGCCAAGCTCCGGTGAGCCCCACGCCAGCCGGCGAGGAAGCTCTGCTTGAGGATTTGCCCGTGGTCGAAGCGGCTTCCCTGCACGTGCAGAGCCTCGAGGAAGCGCCCGCCAACGTTACCGTCATTACGGCAGCACAGATCGCCAAGTACGGATACCGCACTTTAGCCGAGGCTCTTTCGTCGGTCCGCGGCTTTTACGTTACCACCGATCGTATCTACGACTACGTCGGTGTCCGGGGCATTAGTCTCCCAGGCGACTTCAACACCAAATTTCTGGTCCTGATCAACGGTCACAACATGACCGAGCATATCTTCGACTCTAACGGGTTTTTCGGCCAGGATTTCGGACTGGATCTCGATTTGGTCGAGCGGATTGAGATCGTGCGCGGTCCTTCCTCCGCGCTTTACGGCAGCAATGGCATGTTGGCGACCATCAATGTCGTCACCCGTTCGCCCGTCGAGGTCAATAAGGGCCGCATCGTGGCGGATGTGGGCAGTTTCGGCGAGAAGAAGCTCACCACATCGGCCTCCCTTAATCTCGGGGACGGCATCAATCTTTTGTTGTCGGCGTCGGTCTTTAATAACGCCGGTCAGGACTTGTTCTTGCCCCAGTTCAACAGCCCTACGACCAACAACGGATACGCCAACGGCGATGACGGAGAACGCGGATACCACACCTTCGCGAATCTCATATGGCGGGGCTGGAATTTTACGGGCTACTTCAATAGCCGGCAAAAGCAGACGCCGGTCGCGTGGGGGCCCAGCATCTTCAATGACGCTGGCAACAATGTTCGGGATTCGCGCAACTTCGTGAACGCCTCGTATTCGAAGACGCTCAGCGACACCAGAAAGCTCCGCTGGCAGGTCTACTACGACAACTACAAATACCACCAGCGGTTCGATTACGCTCTAGCCGATGCTGTCGAAGACTCGCGGGAGACAGCCTTGAACGACTGGGTCGGGACCGATCTGACGTACTCGTTCGGCGCGGGCCGGTTTGGCTCATTGACCGTGGGTTCACAAGCGCTCTATGAATTACGGAACCTGCAACAGGAATTTGTGGTCTCGCCGGTGTTCCAGGATGGCCTCACGATTAACCAGCCCGATCGATCCATCGGGATTTTCGCTCAAGACGAGTTGACGTTGACCAAAGCTCTGAAGGCGTATCTTGGGTTGCGGCTGGATGATTCGGCCAACTTCGGCGCTTTCCTTTCGCCGCGCCTCGCGCTGGTCTACCAGCGTTCCCCCCGCACAACTTTCAAGCTGGTTTACGGTCGTCCCTTCCGCAACCCGAGCGCCGCTGAACAGTACTACTCCGCTCCCGACCAAATCCTGGCGGGGCCGCTACAGCAGGAGACGGCAAACATGGTCGAGGTCTCGGTCGAACGTAAGTTCCGGCGGAACCTGGAAGGGGTGGTAGCGGCCTACGACTATAGCTTCCAGAATCTGATCACATCCAATCCAGTTCCAGGATCGAGCGCGCAGCAGTATCAGAACTCCGGATCGGCCAGGTCCCTTGGTATCGAGCTCGAACTCAGCGGCAAACCGGTTCCTTGGATCGAGGTTTCCACCAGCTATTCTTACGGGGCGGCGAGGGATTTAGTCCTTCAGCAACTGCTGCCGAATTCGCCGCAGCACATCGCGAAGCTGCGCTTCGCCACCCCGCTGGCGCGAGGGCGGCTCTCGCTGAGCGAAAATACGCAATATCTCAGCCCTCGCCTGGACCAATCCGGCGCCCTCACCAGGAGCGTGCTGCTGGTCAACGTGACGCTAACCACGCATCAACTCTTTCAGGGCTTCGATCTCCAGTTCGGTGGCCACAATCTGTTGAACTGGCACTACACCGACCCGGTGGCCCTGGAGATCGATCAAATTCGTGCGGACGGAATCTCTTTCTTCGTCCGTGTAATGTGGCAGACCAGAAAGTGAGACGGCTGCAACGATTGTGACTCCAGCGCTTATACGGGTGAGACAGGGTAACGGCCAAAGCGGGTGTCGCTCACGGCTGCCCGCGTTTGCGGGGGGCGCGAAGGCCTCTACCCGGATCTCAAAACCGCTTGCTAACGCGCGCGGTTCAGAAAGCGTTTCCGAACCGCGACCGTTAGGGAGCGGCGTGTATTACCAACCTGACGCGCCGAGATCCTCTTTCTCGCTCATCTGGCGGTCGAAGGAGTAGAGGGTGGATCCTTGCCCATCCGGCCCTCAGGGAATCCGGCGCCGCAATTGCCTCGGTGCGTTGGCAGCCCTGCCGCTTTACTCGGCCTTTCTGGCCGCGGGGGACGCCATCCGCCAGACCGCGGTGATCGTTGTCTTCGTCTCCGGCGTAGAGGCCTACCTGGAAGCAGTGGATGGGCTGCGGGCGGGGCTCGCCAAGCTAGCTTCCAGTCCGGTTTTTATCGATCTCAAGTCGCCGCAAGCCGAAGCCGAGCTCACCGCTGCTCTGGGCTCAGGGCAGCAGCGCGTGGTAATTACGGTCGGTACCGAAGCTCTCACGACCATGGCCTCCCGCAGATCCGATGCGGTCATCGTTGCAACCATGATCCTCCGCTCGGACCGGCCCTTCAGCTCCCCGGCAACGCCGGTACAGCGGCCGCGCGCGGTGTACCTCGACGTTCCCCTATCCAGCCTTTTGAGCGAGCTCAGGATCCTGCTTCCCGGCAAGAACCGGTGCGGTATGATTCGCAATGCCTCGCGCGACCAGCCCGATCCATCGCTACCAGCGCGGGTGAAGCAACAGGGATTCAGTCTCGAGGTGGCCGAATGCTCCCGTCCGGAGGAGCTGGTTAAATCTTTTCTCTCGCTGAAGGGCAAGGCCGATGCTGTCGTGCTGCTTCCCGACAGCTCGCTGTACAACAACACCACCGTGCGGCCACTGGTCCAGGCGTCTCTGGAAAGCCGCCTGCCCATCGTTGGCTTCTCGGCGAGCTTCGTACGCGCCGGCGCGGCGCTGGGTATTTATCCGGATTTTCGCGACGTCGGCGCGCAGACAGCCGAGGTGGCCGCAAAGCTGATCGCCGGAGACACCGGCCTGGCTGATGAAGGCCCGCGCAAACTTCAGGTCGCGGTCAATCAGCGGGTGCTGCGCCTGCTTGGCCTGAGCAGCGTCGAAACGCCGGGCCTGGTGACCTTCTGATGACGCGGAAACGGAGCGTCGACCATAGTATCCTGGCGCGCGCGCTGGTTGCCAACTTCACTCTGGTCAGCGTGTGCGTGACCCTGCTCACCGGCCTGATTTTGTTTGTGGAACTGCGAGCGATCCGGACTCAAATGAATCTGCGGTTTAGAGATCTGGCCGGATTCGTGGCCGCGCAGAGCGACTTCGCAATGCTGGTTGGCGACCGCGCGGAGTTGGAACGCATCGCACACAACGCGCTTTCCATCGAGGATGTCCTGTTCGTTGTACTGACCGAGAGCCAGGGAGAATCGATTCGCGTCAGCCGGCCCGGCTTCGCACTCGAAAGGATCCCGGCCTTCGACCAGGATCCGCGCTTTTTCCAAATCGTCCAACCGGTTTTGGCACGGAGTGGAACCTCCGTAGTCGAATGGGAGAACAAGAGCGCCCCGGCCGAGCGCCTGGGGACGATTCGCATCGGCTTCTCGCTGACGCGCCAGCAGAGGCTCCTCAGCGACACCCTCAACCTCGCCGCCCCCTTTTTCCTTCTGTCTCTGATCGTCATCCTGGCTGGTCAATACGAGCAGTTGCGGAGGCGGCTCGACCCATTGAAGAGCTTGATCGCGTTCACCAGGCAAGTGGGACAGGGCCAGCGCTCCATGCGAGCCCCGGTGGGGCGGATGGACGAAGTGGGGCGCCTCACCGTGGCCTTCAATCGCATGGTCGAGGAGATCACGTCCACCACCGTTTCCAAGAACTACATGGACAACATCATCCGGTCCATGGGCGAATCCCTGATGGTCGTCGGCCCGGACCACACCATCCGGACCGTCAATCGGGCCACGCTCTCGATGTTGGGTTATTCCGAAGCCGAGCTGATCGGCCGTCCCGCGGCGCTGATCCAGAGTGGCGAAAATTTTGGAGCCGCGGCCGGATCGGCCGGAGTCGAGTGCATTTACCGGCGCAAGGACGGCGCGACCGTCCCGGTCCGGTTCTTGTCGTCTCCGATGCAGGGCGAGGACGGCGCCGGCGAAGCTCAGGTCTGGCTGGCGCAGGACATTACGGCTCGCAAGTTAGCCGAGGAAGAACTTCGCGAAGCAATACGCAAGGCCGAGACCGCCAATCGCGCCAAGAGCGACCTGCTGTCGCGAACCAGCCACGAGCTCCGAACACCGTTGAACGCGATCCTGGGGTTCGGGCAGCTACTCGAGTTAAGCGAGCTCGGCGAGGATGATCGCGAAAGCATAGACCGGATCATGAAGGCGGGACGCCACCTGCTCAGCGTGATCAACGAAGTGCTCGACATCGCCGGCATCGAGACCGGGCGCAGGACTATATCCCGCGAACCGGTCCAGATCTGCGAAGCCGCGTACGAAGCCCTGGACATGGTTCGCGCGCTCGCCGAAACCCGGGCCATCGAACTCCGCGCCGAGCTGGAATGCTCAGACGGCGGCTACGCCTGGGCGGACCGGCAGCGCCTCCAGCAGGTTCTGCTCAATTTGCTTTCGAACGCGATCAAATACAATCGCGAGGGCGGCGCAGTCACGCTGGCTTGCAGGCAGAGCGGCGCCGAAACGCTCCGCCTGGCGGTGACGGACACTGGACTGGGCATTCCGCCTGAGGGATTGGCCAAACTCTTCGCGCCGTTCGAGCGCCTCGGGGCTGCGGAAGCCGGCATTGAAGGCACTGGACTCGGGTTGGCTTTCTCCAAAGTTTTCGTCGAGGCGATGGGCGGCTCGATTGGGGTCGAGAGCATCGTTGGGCAGGGAACTACATTCTGGGTCGATTTGCCGGTGGCGGCGGCTCCCACAAGTGAAGTCGAGTCCCAACCGAATGTGCCATCCGGTGAGATTTCATTGGAAGAGTGCGGGGAGCGCACGGTGCTCCACATCGAAGACAACCTCTCGAACCTGGAGCTGGTCGAGCGCATCCTGGTTCGATTTCCATCCATTCATCTCATCTCCGCCACGCGGGGCGAACAGGGTGTGGATCTCGCGCGCGGCCGCCAGCCGGATTTGATTTTGCTGGATCTTCATCTGCCCGATATCTGGGGCGACGAAGTCCTGCGCAGACTTCGGGCGGATGCAGACACCCGCGAGATACCCGTCATCATGCTCAGCGCCGACGCCACCCCCGACCAAATCAGCCGGCTGTTGGCCGCGGGCGCCCAAAGTTACCTTACCAAGCCGCTCGATTATCGGGAGTTCTTGAAAACCATGCACACATGTTTAACAACGGCGGACTTGATCCATGCCTCAAACTAATCTCAAGAGCGCCAAGATCCTGATCGTCGACGATCAGGAGGCGAACGTTCGCCTGCTGCAGCGATTCCTCGGTCCCGCCGGATACGTCAATTTGAAGTCCGTTACGGACTCCAGAACGGTGCTCGACGTTTACCTGGAGTTCCAACCCGATCTCATCCTTCTGGATCTCCATATGCCCCATCTGGACGGCCTCGCGGTAATGACCTTGCTCAAGCCACTCATCCCCGCGGACGCCTATCTTCCCATCCTGGTCCTCACCGCCGATGTCCTGGCGGAGACGAAGCAGAAAGCGCTGTCGACCGGCGCCAAGGATTTTCTGACCAAGCCGTTTGATGGGACCGAAGTTCTGCTGCGCATCCACAATCTGCTAGAAACGCGGTTCCTCTACATCGAGCTGCATCACTACAGCGAAACGCTGGAGACCAAAGTCCGCGAGCGGACGCGCCAGCTCGAGGAAGCTCAAGGGGAGATGCTCGAACGGCTGGCGCTCGCATCCGAATCGCGTGACAACGATACCGGCAAGCACACGCAACGCGTCGGCGAACTGGCGGCTGCACTGGCTCGCGCCGCAGGAGTTCCCGAGGAGCGCTGCGCGCTGATCCGGCGCGCCGCAACGCTCCATGACATCGGCAAGATCGGGATTCCCGATGGCATTCTTCTGAAACCCGGCAAGCTAACGCCGGAGGAGTTCGAGCACATGAAGATCCACACCAAAATTGGCGCCGGCATCCTCGGCAGGAGCCACTTTCCCATGCTGCAGATGGCCGAAGAGATTGCTTTGTACCATCACGAAAGATGGGACGGATCCGGATACTACGGCATCGCCGGCGAGGCGATACCGCTGCCCGCGAGGATCGTGACGGTGGCCGATGTGTTCGATGTCCTCACCCACTCCCGGCCGTACAAAGAAGCATGGACAGTCGAGGAGGCTCTGGACGAAATCGAAAAGCAAAAGGGCCGCATGTTCGATCCTCGGCTCGCGGAGTTGTTTCTGCGCGACGAATGGAGATCGGACCTGCTTTCTCTGTCCGAAGCCATCGACAAAGGAGTGCAAGAGAGAGCCGAAGAAGGGGCGTACCACCGCTAACGAAAGGCGGTTGCCGCGGATTTTCCCAAGCGTGCAATTCGACGAAAGTGCGCCTGACCCAGCGGTGGCCGATAGCTGCTCGCCGGCAGGCTACTCACTCGGGGCGATTGCGAGCGCGGTTACATGGAACGGCCGGCTGCCACGAGCCAGACCGCGCCGGACAACTTCACCCCCGCGGCCGAAGCGTGGGGCGCGAGGGCGCGCCGGATCGACTCGATGGAGGCGGCCCGAATGTTATCCGGTTGATCCGCGAGCGCGCGTTTGGCCGGCCCCATCGCGGACGACTGGATGACCGCGTCTTCGAGCGTTCCTCCGGCTGCCATGTCCATTTGAATATCCAGCGGGGTGAAAGAAGGCGCCGTGAAGCCGGACGCCGTCAGCACCCGCGTGACGCGCGCGGGGTCGCTCAGCGAGAAGGGACCGGGCTCTTCCGGATCCGGCTTCGGCAAACGCGGCGCACGCTCATAAACCGCGTGCAGCGGAATCTGGAGCCAGGGGTTTTCGTGGATCGGACGCCAGCAGGCGAAACGAAGGCGCCCACGGGCAGCCAAGCCTGTCCGCAGGTTTGCAAACGCGGCCACGGGATCGCCGAAGAACATCACTCCGAAACGCGAAACGATCAGGTCGGCGCCGAGATCGCGTAGCGGCAGCTCCGCGGCGTCGCCGAGGAGACAGGTCGTGTTGGCGAACTTGCGCAGGCGTTCCGCCGCAAGGGCGAGCATGGGCCCGGAAACATCAATTCCGACAACGCGTCCGGAAGGACCAACGGCGCGGGCAAGTTCGATGGTCGTGGCGCCGCACCCGCAACCGGCATCGATCACCGTCGATCCGGCGCGCGGCGCGGCAAATGCGAGCAACGGTCCGTTAACGGGAGCGAGCGTGCGGTCGAGGCGATCCTGGTTGCCGGTCCAGTATTCGCCGTCGATTCCATTCCAGCGCGTGCGCTGGTCTTGGTTGAATGCCTGTGTGGGTGTCATAGGGAACCTTTTCATTCTGCCTCGTCGGGGGAATCTGTGGGTAACTACTGCCTCTCGAACAGCGGCGGAAGGTCTGGCCGCGAAGGTGGCGAAGACGATACCGACTGGACAGGGTGCGTAGTGCAGCCATCACCGACGCCTCTTCGCCGACGGACGCCAACGATGCGCTACACGATCTGCCGGTTGCGCCTACTGCTTCCGGTTTTAGGACCGCAAACGCGCGGTTTCGAGCTGCCTGGCGATGTTAGGTGATAATAACCGCCGAGATCATGCACCGGAGGATCTAAGGAGTTTTCGGACTGTGGCTAACGCTGTCCTTCGCATGCGGTGCGCACGGATGATCTCTTCGCCCAACAGCCAAGAAGAAGGTCCTCATGCTTGCGCAAGCTGCCATGCTGCCATGGGAGTCGGTTCTCGGGCCGGAGAACCTGATTACCGATCGAGACCATCTCCGTGCCGCCGCCACCGCCGCATTCCGCATGGAACGGCGGATTCCGGCAATTCTGCGTCCCGCGACGCGCGAGCAGGTGCAGCAAACTCTCAGGATCGCCAGCAAGTTCGGCGTTCCGGTCTACCCGGTGAGTAGCGGCAGGAACTGGGGATATGGCTCCGCCGCACCGGCTTCGGACGGCTGCGGTTTACTGGACTTGAGCCGTATGAACCGCATTCTCGACTTCAACGAGGACTTAGGCTATGTCACTGTTGAGCCGGGCGTGACGCAAGGCCAGTTGGTCGATTTCTTGCGGAGCCGCGACTCGCGCTTATGGATCGATGGGACCGGGTCGAGCCCCGGGTGCAGTTTAATCGGCAATACCATCGAACGTGGATTCGGGCACACGCCTTATGGCGACCACTTCGGCAACGTATGCGGATTCGAGATCGTTTTGGCCACTGGAGAAAAACTGGAAACGGGAGCGGCCCGCTACAGGGCCTGGTGGATTGGGTCGCGACCAACTGGGAGCAGGTGAACAAAGCGCGGTCCCGCTTCGACGCGAAGTAGACGCGCTGGGCTGCGCTGCGCGTATCGCCTTATGCGCGAGAGGTTGTGGCCGGAACTGTGCTGCCGTTCAACGCCGTCCAAGCGGCGAGAGAGTCCATGTAATCTCTCCAGTGCACGATTTTTCTGTTCTCGATCGTGATGACCGCGATGAGCCTGTTGTCATAGGACACCCCGGTCGAGAGAATCTTGCCATGCACCTCGTATTCGAGAATAACGACGCGACTATCCTGAGAGCGGTGCATGACAAGCCCGTCGGCCGCGTGAAGCTTGATACTGTTGCCGTATCCCCTAAACTGATCCATCAGGTCGGCTCGCCCCTGAGTCGTCAGAGGCCAACCGGGAAAGTTGTAGCGGAAATCGAAAAAGGCATCGTCCGCGATCATGTCGAAGAAATGCTTGCCGTCAACGAGTCCGGTCAGCCCTTCCAGGATAATTTCGAAGAAGGGATTCAGGGCGTCAAAAACTGTATATTTGGATTTGCTCATGAACGTGCCGGCACCGGGGTATCAGGTTCCTGCTCCCGGTGAACCGCCTCTCCTTGCCAACGCTGAGCCGATTATAAGCTGGCAGCTCATAAATTGTAAGAAGGCACATCGAGCTTGGTAACGAACAGGGGGGGTAGTAGCGACGGACGACACGGCGCGCTCAGACCTTCACGGCACAAGGAGCACCGGGACAAGAAAATCCGAAATGCGTGAGCAAGTGTGAGCAGGAGGCCCGTAACTCTATGAAGAATTGGTAGCGCTAACGGGAATCGAACCCGCTGGGCGCCGGTTCAGTTCGGTTCAGTTGGGTCTAAGTAGTTGTGTTTTCGGTCCCGTTCAGTTCGCCACCAGGGCGTTTATGGCAGTACAGGTGGCTGACGTGCTGCCCCGGTGCTGCCCCGCGGTCGACTTCAGATCCAACTAGACGCGCCCAATCTGTGCTTTGATGGAAAGAGTTCAAATGACCGCGTCCGAGCGTTCTCACCCATGGAGCTGCGCGAACCATCGGTGAAAACACCCAGACACCGCCGCGCTCCAGCACCAGGCTGTGCTTTTCCGTGAGTCCGGGTAGCCGCTCCCTCAATGTCGCGGTTCGTTAGTCTACTGTAAACACGCAGCGTCGATTTTGAAATGCAAGAGTTAGCTCAGCAGCCTCATGGTTGGAAAGGTTCGGTGTCGGGCTTGCTCTATAAAAAGCACGGTCGCAAGGGAAGTAAAAAGCGGCCCCGGTGAAGCGGGGCGGTAGGAAGTTTCAGGAGGTGCATTATAGAACCCGGCACGAGTAGGGGGGCGGTGAAGTCGAACGGCTTGGGATGGAGTTGGGGACCGCCAGGCGGCTGAATTTTAGCACCTGACAGAGTGCAGCACCGAAAGCGCAAGAACGATGGCGCCGAGCAGATCCCCACAAGAGTCGCTCGGATCGCCGCTCCCTTTGACGTCCTGGACTAGGGCCGGCGAAGGCCAAATCGCTCAGGGACGCCGACGGGCGGTTACAGGAATGTCTTCGCTTGTGGAGCAGGTACTGACATGGGACGAGTGAGGACGACGAGATTAAAGGATCGGTACGAGGGTGGACTCGTGCTGGCGCGCCTTCTGGCCGATTATGCGGGCCGCAAGGATGTGCTGGTCCTGGCGATTCCATCGGGAGGAGCGCCTGTTGCCGCGGCGCTCGCCCGAGAGCTGGATTGCCCAATGGACGTGTTGGTGGTGCGGACGTTGAACGTTCCTCAGCATGATCCCTGGCAGGCGGAGATCATTATGGGGGCAGTAGCTCCGGCGGGGTTCGTGTCCTGGACTTTGGCGTTCTGACTTCCTGCAAAGTCCAGCCTCGGGAATTAGAACAGGCGACGGCGTTTGAGCAGCGAGAATTGGACCGGCTACAGCGACTCTACCGCGGCGACCGCCCGTTTCCGGAGTTGCGGGACTGCTCAGTAATCCTGGTGACCGATGCTCTCGTGATCCGGTCCACCATGCAAGCGGCGATTGAAGCAGCTCGATCCAAGGGAGCCGTGCGGGCAGTGGCCGCTGCTCCGGTGGGGGTGGCCTCTACATGTGAGCAAGTGCAACGTATCGCGGACCAATTTGTGTGTGTTTTCCGGAGCGATGACTTCTGCTCCCTTGCGCTTTGGTACGATGATCAGCGCGATACAACGGACGAAGAAGTGCGATCCATGCTGGCCCCGCACTTACAAGATCAGCACGCCGCCGTGCACGCACATTGATAAGAATACATATGCGTTGGATCGCTTACACCTGCGATTAAAAGTGAGTTTTCGGCAAGGCTGCGTAGTATGGCTGTGCGGGTAGTGAACCAGCGGCGTATGGAGGATCAGACCTTCATGTATTTCGCAAGCAGGGAGTCCATGTAGTCGCCGACGCCATATCCGAGATTGTGGCTGACGGCACGTACGCGGTCCAGTCGGGCGATCAGGGTGTTGCGGTCGCTGGCAGGCATCTGATCCGTGAGCGTAAGAGCCTGCTCGAACATACGGATCAGTGCATCGAAGTAGCCCTCGTCTTGATTGCCGATGTCGCTGCTGAACCCGGCAGCCCGTTCGCAGTAGAACACCATCAGTTCCGCGAGCCCGGCAGGTTCGCCAACAGCCTTTCTGTAACTGGAAATGGCGTGTTTGGCCTTAGCGACAGACGTATTCTGGTTCCGCAACACGTCTGGCCAGAGCCAGCGGTCCAGCGTTTCCTTGTAGGGCCTCAGAACGTCCTCACCCAAGCCGAGGCGAGCGTGAAGAAACATCTGATTGTCTTTGTGCGCGGCGTAAAGGTCCTGGATCAGTCCCAGCAAGCCTCTCCGGTCGAAACTCGCGAGCTTTGCCTTTACGGCGGTCCACGTGGGTTGTGATTTTGATCGAGATGCCATGGCTCTGTTCGATTCTAACGAGCGAAGAACGGCAGGCGATGTGCTTGCCGGCGTGATTCAGAAGAGGTAGCCGCGGGCTACCCAGTAATGCCAATCACCGATTGCTTCGGCGGTGGGTTCGTCCGCATCGACGGGGGCCAGTTGGGAAAGAGGAGCAGCCATGTTCCGGCCCTGCCATTGGATGAGCACGAGTATGTCAGTGGAGCGGGCATCGTCCTTCGCTAGGCGGCGGACTTCGACGGTCTCTCCTTTCCTGAGTGGTGAGACGAGGTTTGAGACGACGCACTTTGCCTGGAACGGAAAGCGGATTTTGTTTTCCAGATAGTAATACCAACTCATCGCTTTCTCTTCCGGTCCGTAAGCGTCCACGATGGCTTCGTTATGGATGCGGTCTTCGCGGACCGGGTCTTTGGTCGGCTTTCTCATTGTTTTGCTTCCAGAATCCGGCGCACCGAGGTCCGGCCGATGTCCAATCGCCGGCGATCTCGGCTTTGCTGACGCCAGTGCGATAGAGTTTCCGAACCTCTCCGGTGTGCCGTGCCGCCGTTGCCGGTTGACCCAGCCGCTGGCCGTTTTCGCGGGCGTGGGCCAAACCGGCGCGGACCCGCTCGCGCAGAATCTCCCGCTCGAACTCGGCGAAGACGGCCAGTAACGCGGCCATGGCCCGGCCGGTTGGGGTTGTCAGGTCCAGGGCTTCGGTCAGGGATACGAAACCGACCCCAAGGTGGTCCAGTTCCTGGAGCGTTGCCAGAAGATCCGCCACGGATCGGCCCCAGCGATCCAGGCGCCACACCAGCACCACGTCGATTTCGCGGCGGCGCGCGGCTTCCAGCAACTTCTCCCGCAGTTGGCGTTGCGAGGCGCCGGAACCGATCTCCTTCACCTGCAAGGCGATCGTCCAGCCCCGCCGGGCAGCGTATTCGCGCAGGGCTCGAATCTGCTACGGGATGGTCTGTTGGTCGTTGGTGGAAACGCGGGCGTACAGGCCGGCGCGAAACATTTTCGGCCGTTTCTGCCCATGGCCAAAAACCACACCTGTGCAAATTAACTTTGTGAGGATCGGTGGCGGTGCCTAAGGGAGGGCCGAGCGATTCGCAGAGGATAGGCAGAGGCTCTGCTACCGTTGAGATCGGGTTCGGCAAGAACCGATCGAAATGGGGCGACAGGAGGCCTCTGCCATGACACGAGTATGCAGCATATTCCATCAGATTTTGCAGTGGTTCCCACGGCTGGAATTTGACGCCGCGGTACGGGAGCACAAGGCGGAGCGGCATGCGCGCGGCTTCACCTGCTGGCAGCAGTTCGTGGCCATGCTGTTTTGCCAGTTAGGGCATGCGCAAAGCTTGCGGGAGATCTGCGGTGGTCTGGCGGCGACGGAAGGCAAGCTGCGTCATCTGGGAATCCTGGATTGCCCGAAAACAACCACGCTGTCCTACGCCAATGCGCACCGGCCCTGGCAACTGTATCAGAGCGTGTTCTACACAACGCTGGAGCGCTGCCGGGCCGAGGCGCTGAGGCGAGGTCAGCGGAAGTTCCGGTTCCAACCCAAGCTTCTGTCGCTGGACGCCAGCATGGTGGAGTTGTGCGCCGAGTCGTTCGACTGGGCCAAGTACAAGCGGACCAAAGGTGCGCTCAAGTTGCACCTGGTCTTGGACCATGACGGCTATCTGCCCTGCTACGCGGTGATGACGGAAGGCAAGACGGCCGACATCACGGAAGCGCGCAAGATGCATTTTGAAAGCGGCACGCTGCTGGTGTTTGACCGGGGATATAGCGACTACGACTGGTGGTTGAATCTTACGCGCGCGGGCGTGAACTTGGTCACGCGCCTGAAGGACAGCGCGTCGTAGGGAGTGGTGGAGAGCCGCCCAGTACCGGAGAACTCCAACGTGATGCGCGATGAAGTGATCGTTCTGGTCAGTCAGCAGGAAGTGGGCTCCGAAGCTCGGCTGCGCCGCATCGAAGTGTGGGTGGAAGAGAAGAACGAAAGCATGGTCTTCGTCACCAACAACCTCAAACTGGCGGCGCGCACCATCGCCCGGATTTACAAAGAACGCTGGCAGATCGAACTCTTCTTCAAAGCCCTGAAACAGGGCCTGAAGATCAAGACCTTCGTGGGCACCACGGAGAATGCCGTGCAGATTCAAATCTGGACGGCGTTGATCGCCATGTTGATCCTGAAGTACCTGCAGTTGAAGAGTACCTTCGGCTGGAGCCTGTCCAATCTGATCGCCCTGCTGCGCCAACAGTTGTTCGTCCACCGCGACCTCTGGAAATGGATCCAGGATCCCTTTCAGGCGCCGCCGGAGGTCGCGCCAGACCTTCAAATGGCCCTGCCGATGTAATTTGCACAGCACCTAGCGGGGAACACCGCAAAACCCAATGCCTACATCAATGCAAAATCGATCTTTTGGATAGCAGGCCAAGCCCAAGTCACTCACGCTTGTGAAATCCCGCCGCCAACCGTGCCTTGCAAATCGCGCCAGCCCTGGGCTATGTCCAATCGCTCCAACGTTACTCAACCGCGGCTTCAGCTAATTTGCACAGCAGTGGCCAAAAACCCTTTCCGATTTTGCCTTGTCAGAAGTCCGTTTTCCGGCCATTTTCGGATGACGCTCCCGCATGGCCAGAGACGATCCTTTCCGGCCATGCGGCATTCATCATACTCCAACGTGCGCGAGCGTCTCGCGGTAGTTCCACGGCATCCACTCCGCAGGTTTGGCCACCAGTTCCTGGGCGTGGCGCTGTAGCTCGGTCAGATAGTCGAACGAGTTGGCGCCGCACAACTGACAGGTGTGAATCAGGCTCATGAACAGGTCGCCCACCTGCGCTCCGTTCAGCGTCCGGTAGAACAATGCATTCTTCCTGTGAAGAACGGCCCTCTTCAATGCCCTTTCCACGATGTTGTTATCTAAGGGTGCCCCGGCGATTCGGAGAAACAGCGTCAAAGGCCGCCAGTGCCGGAGCAGATACGTGATCGCCTTGCCTAGCCCGGAGTTCGGTTCCGTCTTGCGCTCGGCAAACTGCGCCTCCAGCCAGCCGTGCAGTTGGTCCATCACCGGACCGCTGCGCTCCTGATGAAACCGCAATCGCTCTTCCGGCGTCAGACCACCTACGCCAGTTTGGGCATCGTGGCCGTACACCCGGCCCAGCTTCTCCAGTACGTAGCGGCATTGGTCGGGAAAGTTCGCCGCCACTTCGACGAACTGTCTTCTTCCATGGGCCAGACAGTTGGCCAACAGAATCTCCACTCCCGCGGGCAACTTCGGAACGTTGCGCGACAGAGCGTCGCACATCTGGATGGGCGCGGACAGTTCCGCCGCACGCTGCTTCAATATGTCGGCCATGTTCTCGCCGGCATGCTGGCGTCCGGTGAAGTACAGCGCGATCTTCCAGCCCTGGCCGGTGGACACGATGCCACTGGTGAACACACCCGTGCGTTGGTCCGACGGCTCGCGCGCGAGCCGTAACACTCGCATGCTGGTGTCGTCGTTGTGCACCACCTGGCCCTGCGCCGCCTGCCGGATCAACTCATCCCGCGCCGCTTTGATCAACTCCGCGGCCTCTTCCACAACCTCCCACTGGGTCGCCACCGGTAACGGAATCCCGAGCTGAACTTCCAGTTGTTCCAACCGGTAGAACGGAGTCCCGCTGCCGTACTTGAGTTGCGCGATCATCGCCGCGGCCGTCTCATCGTACTTTTCCGGACCCACTCCTTCCGGCTCCTGGGCCGTAAATACCTGCCCGCAGGCGCCGCATCGCAACCGCTCCAACGAGTAGACCGTGGCCGCCAGGGGCGCCTGTCCCACAATCCGCACCAGCGCCTTCGGCTCCTTCTGTCCGTATACGTTGCCTTTCCCGCACTCCGGGCAGCGATCTCCATGCGACAACTTCTGGTGCGCAATGTCGACCTTACGTGCGCCGTCAAACGCCTGTGCGCCGTTGCGGCCGTGTCCGTGCGGCGGGGCAGCGTTGGTGTCCGGCTGAGTTCCGGCGTCCGTTTCCGAGCCTTCCGATTCTCCCAGCACGGCGCTGGTCTTCTCCGTGTGGCGCGGTGGCGCGATCATCCCTGCAAGGGCATGCAAGGCGCTCTTGAGTTTGTCGTAATCGGCCTCGCTCAGCGGCGTTTGCCGCGCTCCGTCCAGCACCCGGTCCAGTTCGTCCAGGTTCACATCGACACGGCGCCTGGCGGACTTCATCCTGGTGCCCCCAGCAGTTCGCGGAACCGCTTGGTCAACGGATATCCCAGAACCTCTTTGATCGAACGGTTCGGCACGTAGCTGTTGGATTGCTTGCCTCGTCCCGTGGTCCGGCCCAGCAACACCCAGTTGGCCGCGCGGTAACAGGTGCCGCGGAATCGCGCTGGATCCACGAACGTTTCCAGATAGTAAATCGGATGTCTGTACATCCGCTGCCAGTCATCGGAAATCCGTGCTGCCATGCGGCCCAGGATATGCGACGCCAGATGCGCGACCCGCACCCACGGCAGGATCAGGAATCGCGTGTTGTAAGCGAGGAAGCGAATGTTGCGACGTTGCGCTTCGGCGCTCCAGCCGATGTAGAGGTCGCGGCTGCCCAGATGACGTGGAGCCGAAGACCATGCCAGGCACGCGACCGGCCGCCCTTGCGCCCAAACCAGGTACTTCAGGTGTTCTCCCACGGGCTGCTCGTAGCCGAGGTAATGATGCTCTTCCATCAAGCCGTTAAACAACGGCTCTTGGCAGGTGCGCCGAACCTGCTCGAACTCCAGCGGCTGGAGGGTTCGTAACGGATCTTCTATGGGCGTGGCATTGATTCCCGCCGGCTCCGGTCTGGCTCTGTTTGCCAACGGATTATGCCGCACGTAGCTCACCGGCGGCAATGCGATCTGGCCGGCCCGCTCCAGCATCAGAAGCAGGCCACGGCACACCATGTCGCGCAACGTGCCATTGGCCTGACGCCACTGCCAAGCTTCACAGAGCTGGGTCGATAGCGTGCGGCGGCTTTGGTGGGGAGATCGCTCGATCAGCGCGCGTATATAAAGGATGTCTTCCTGGCTGATCACCCGGCCCCGGTACTTGAACTCGACCGCCGCTGCTTCCATCATGCCCAGCAGTATGAGCCTGGTTTTCTTGGAACGCAAGGGGGGCCTGCTTCGCAGCATTTACTTCAGAACGCTGACCCTCCGCCACATCGGCGCCGCGCGGACACGAGACACATCGCCGGCCGCCAACAGCAACTGGGCCTCATATGCTTCCAGTGGCTTGGTCGATCCGGTGCCTTCCGGCCACCATACGAACCGCCCCTTGGAAAGCCGTTTCTGTGCAAGCCAGTATCCCTGGCCGTCATAGCTGAGGAGACGAATCGCCGTTCCACGGCGGCTCCGAAACACGAACACGCAACCCGAGAATGGATCTTCCGCGAGCTGGTCTTGGCAGAGCCGCGCCAAAGAGTCAATCCCCTTGCGTCCGTCCACCGGTTCGATCGCCACCAGCACCCGCATCTGCGCCGTGATCTGGATCATCTCTCGGCATCTCGCCAGAAGCGCAGCAGGTTTGTCCAGTCCGGCGGAACCGTGGTCTTCCACTGGATTCGCATCTTGCTCCCGCCAGCGGACTCCAACTCGATCACACATTCTTCCATCTGCCCGCGGTTTGGTGCTATCAGCTCGATGAATGCCGGCTTGGCTGCCTTCCGCCGGAAGCGCGGAACTCCACCCAGCCGTTTCTTCAGCCGCATGTAGTCCAGACGCAGAGGGTGTGCCACGGAATACACACCGTATTGCCGGGCCAGTTCAACCGCCGCCTGCCACAGCGATTCGGGCAGCTTCGTCCGCCCCGGCTGGGCACCGCGAAACTGATCCAACTGACGTTGCAGCTGCACGATTGGCTCGGGAATGGGCAGTGTTTTTCGGCGCGTCACGATTCGGCCGCCCCCTCGGCGACTGAATCAACTTAACAGTGCGAGCGAACGGGCGTCACGCACCCTTGCCGAAAACTCACGATTAAAACCTCGGCGTGATGAAGGAGATGCGGGGCCAGGTCTACGGTGTGCGGCCCACAAACATCGTTTCCACGAGTGCCGCGTTAAAACTGGTGAGCACTCAGGCGGAGGATAGGACCATGCGGAGACGCAACCCGAGCGCCGTCCTGGGGCCGGGATTCAGCGGGAGAAGAACGACGGCTACTTTGCGGTGGCCGAAAGGACCGGCGCGGCATGTTCACGAGCAGGGTGACGATAATCTTGGGGCCTTGGCGGACATCCAGCGGATGCTCCTGGAGGCTGATGTTGAGACTTACGCCTCTAGCGGTGTCACCGATGGCAGCGGGCGCTTTGGATATGTGATCTATTTCAAGGAGGCAGACCACGCGAGAGCTGCGAGGGTGCTCGGAGCTGTAACGCCGCCGAAAACTGCATAAGTTTGGCCAGCTCCCACCATCTTCGAGGGGCAATGCCGCTACCCGAAGTCCTCTGCTGGAGCCTCACGTAGGTGCGGAGAGCCACTATGAGCCACGGGGATTTTGCCAGGATGAATGTGGCTGCGGATGCCGTGACGCGTGTCCAGTGCCGGGGCTTCTTATGAAATCCCGATCGGGGAGGGAAAATTGGGCAACTTAGCTCAACCGAGTTTGTGGGATGGTTAGAGAGGCACAGATCCTCACGCTGTTTCGCTGATTATTAGTCATGCCACACGTATACAGCTTTCAAGTCTCGCCCACGCTTCCGGCCCGGCTGGAGGCCCTCAATAAACTTTCCTTAAACCTCCGCTGGACTTGGGACCATGCCACCAGAGAGGTGTTCGAAAGTCTCGATCCCGATCTTTGGGAGGGAACGAACCATAATCCGCGTCTGGTACTCGGCCGGATTAGCCAGCGGCGCCTTGCGGAACTCGCCTCCGATGAGGCATTTCTCGCCGAACTGGATCGGGCCGTCGCGAGCCTGGAGGAGTACCAGTCGGGCACCGGCTGGTTCCGGCGCGCGCACCCCGACGCCGCCGGGGTTGTCTTTGCCTATTTCTCCGCCGAGTTCGGGCTCACCGAATGCATGCCCAACTATGCCGGAGGTCTGGGAATCCTGGCGGGGGATCATCTCAAGTCTGCCAGCGACGTGGGCCTGCCACTGGTGGGGGTTGGCCTGCTGTACCAGCGCGGTTACTTCCAGCAGTACTTGAACGCGGATGGCTGGCAGCAGGAAACCTACCCGGTGAACGATTTCTCCGCCCTGCCTCTGGCGCCAGAGATGGATGCCCAGAACAACCCTCTCACCGTATCCTTTGAGTTTCCCGGACGCCTGGCTTATGCGCGGGTTTGGAAGGTGCAGGTGGGTCGCATCCCGTTATATCTGCTCGACACCAACGTTCCGCAGAACTCGGAGGAGGACCGCCGGATCACGGGTTCGCTGTATGGCGGCGACGGTGAACTCCGCCTCCGGCAGGAGATCGTCCTCGGAATAGGCGGTATGCGCGCGCTGGCGGCGCTCGGGATCCGGCCTGCCGTTTGCCATATGAATGAAGGGCACTCCGCGTTTCTGGGTCTCGAAAGGGCGCGTGCGCTGATGGAAGAGATCGGGGTACCGTTCTACGAAGCCCGCCAGCTTGCCGCCGCAGGCAACCTGTTCACCACCCACACTCCCGTCCCGGCTGGCTTCGATCTCTTTGATCCGCAGTTGATGGCGAAGTATTTTAGGGCCTTTGCTGAGCGGCTTGGCATCCCTTTTGAACGGCTGCTGAGCTACGGCCGTCGGAATCCTGTGGATCCGAACGAGAGTTTTAACATGGCCTTCCTTGCCGCTCGCCTTAGTTTCGCGGCCAACGGCGTGAGCCGTCTCCACGGGGTCGTCACTCGCAAAATGGTCGGGGCAATGTGGCCTGGCTACTCGCTTGAAGAGACCCCGGTGGACTCGGTCACCAACGGCGTGCACATTCGCAGCTGGGTCTCGCTCGAAATGACCGCGTTGCTGAACCGTTATCTGGGCCACCGCTGGGCGGAAGAGCCCGCCGAGAGCGGCGTGTGGAGCCGCATCGACCGAATTCCCGACCACGAACTCTGGCGCGTACATCAGATTCGCCGGGAACGCCTGGTCAATTACGCCCGCCGAGCCCTGGAGTCCCAGGTGCGGCGGCGCGGGGGTTCGGATGCCGACATTGCCACGGCCCGCTCCGTCCTCAATCCGGACGCCCTGACCATCGGCTTTGCCCGCCGGTTCGCCACTTACAAGCGCGCGACCTTGCTGCTACGGGATGTCCCCCGCCTCAAGCGCTTCTTGACGAACCCGGCGCGTCCCGTCCAGATTCTGATCGCCGGAAAGGCCCATCCTCACGACAACGCGGGAAAGGACTTAATCCGCCAGATCATCCACTTCGCCCGTGATCCCGAGGTCCGCTCAAGCGTTGTTTTTGTGGAGGACTACGACATACGGGTTGCTCGCTACTTGGTGCAAGGTGCCGACGTGTGGTTGAACACGCCCCGGCGCCCCAATGAAGCCAGCGGCACCAGCGGCATGAAGCTGCTGCCCAATGGCGGACTCAACCTTTCCGTGCTGGACGGGTGGTGGGCGGAAGGCTACGACCGCGAAGTTGGCTGGGCGATCGGCCGCGGTGAAGATTACGCCAACGAGGACTATCAGGACGCGGTCGAGTCCGATGCTCTCTTCAATCTTCTGGAGAAGGATGTGGCTCCCCTGTTTTACGAACGTGACCAGGAGAACCTGCCGCGCCGTTGGATCGCCAAAATGAAGACTTCGATGAAACGCTTGTCTCCGCAATTCAGCACCAACCGCATGGTGATGGAATACGCCGAGCGCTTCTATATCCCCGCGGCCAAACGCTACTCTCAGCTAGCCGCCCAGGGTGGAGCCAGACTGCGCCCCATCGTCGAATGGCGCAGACGGTTTCGAACCGCTGGCTCTCAAGTGAAGATCACGCGGGTTCAGGCTGAGAACAGCCGCGAAATCCGGGTGAGGGAAACGATACGGGTGACTGCCTCCGTTGTTCTCGGCGAGATCCCGCCAGAGTCAGTCCGGGTCCAGATTGTCTCCGGCTCGGTCAACGAAGAGGGTATGATCGTGAACAGTTCTTCGAGCGATATGAAGCACGCGGGAATGGCCGAAAACGAACACCAGTATGAGGGGCAGTTGGAGTGTCTCGAAAGCGGCTCGTATGGCTTCAGCGTCCGCGTGATTCCTTACCACCCCGACGTACGAGTTCCCTTCGAGCATCCGTGGCTAGTCTGGGCCGACTAACTCATCTCCGGCCAGCCGAGTAGCCGGATGGGGTGGCCGCTCTCAAGAGACTCTCTTCGGCGCTTCAATCTGCCGAACCAGATTGAGCAAGATCAAGTGCCTCCGCTTCAATGCTTAGCATCGAAATTTCCCGAATGCTCAAAACGGACTCATGTGCTGCGGCCGCCCATTTTTCCGCATCCGTGCTCGCGCTCATGTTCCAAGACAGCATTGAGCGCGAATTGCCACGCCTCTGAGGTCCTGTGCGTTAATTGGCGCAAGGCCCTGGAGTCGGGTCTTATATCATTCGCGGCTTCTCCGAAGGCACTAACTGCGTCGAAGTATTGCTTCATTAGGCGGTCGCGTTCAGAACATGAAGAATCCACGGGAATAACTACTTCGTAGGGGCGAAGGAGACCATAAGTCGCTGGAAGGGTTCTGCCCTCGCCCCTGAACCGAGTCCGGCGCTTGGAGGAAGACGCCGCTCGGAATCTCATTAGCACATGGCTTGCCAGTTACTTTCCTCCCCCGAGAAGACTTTATGACGGCCATTCTCTGGGTGGTACAGTCTGAACCGGCGTCCGCGAGCGCCACGAGACCCAGCGAAGATTGAACATTTGGGTCTAACCACCCTGGGCCGCCTGGCAGGAAGTCAATGACTCCATCAATATAGAAAGGGCACCGAAATGCGCTTCGGTTGGGGGAAATGACGCCTCAGGCTCGTGAACAATTGAGAGCGGAACTTACAAGCTTGGTGCAACGGCGTCGCGCGGACTACCTCCACTTGAAGGGAGCGGGCAGGGAGATCACGTGTGGGGAATTGTCTGAGGCCGGTGCTGCCTACGAACGCGCGCTGGTGCTCCTGAGCCGATTCTTCGAGCACGCTAGAGGTCATCAACCGCGTCGAGCTAGTGATCTGGAGAAGGAAAAACGTAGACTTCCGGCGCACGGAGAAATTACCACCTGAACAGGTCTGCGGGGGGTTGGATTCATATGCTCCGTTACGTCTCGCAAACTCTTGCCAAGATGGGCCCACAACCTGCTGACGTTATATCGGGAGGTGTTACATGTGTAGGACCGTCATCATCTCCACGAGTGTCCTCTTTGCGGGAGGACTCGTGTTATGGGCCCTCGGCGCCGATTCCAACCCGGAGGTTACGAAGGACCCCGTGCGCCTCATTAATTCCATTGATGGACCGGCGTTATATAGGGCGTATTGCGCGGTATGCCATGGGAGCGACGCCACAGGCAATGGGCCGATGGCGCCAGCGCTGAGAGTCCCCCCGCCCGATTTAACTCGGATTGCGGAGCGCAACGGCGGGTTGTTTCCGATGGCGCGCGTAGAACGAATCATCGCTGGCGAGGAACCGCTCGCTTCCGGTCATGGAACCAGGGAAATGCCCTTATGGGGTCCGATCTTCTGTCAAGTCGAGCGGGATCAGGATCTCGGACGAGTGCGGATCGATAACTTGACCCGCTATCTCATGGGGTTGCAGACCCAGGTAGCAGCATCCACCCGGTAACGCCGGGGCGACCGCTTCGCGCTATAGGGCCTTTCTCGTCTGGCGGGAAACGGCCGATGGTCGCAGAGCGGCACGCAATTGAGGCAGAATTGAGCCGCCAAATGCGCGCACCTCCTCGGGGCCCCTCCCCGCACGTCATTGAGCGCGTTCCAGAGCTTATCACTGTCTAACGTGAGCCAGCCGTCTCATCCCACCTACCTCGTGATGGTGGTGAAGATCGAGCGCCCATCCGTCGCCACCCGCGGCAAGCGAACCCATCAACCGCGCCAGATCTGAATTCGGAGAACGCCTACCGATATGAACCGTTAACGAGGCCCAACAGGCTGTGCCTTTCGCCGCGATTCGCAAGCTCATCTAGGAAACCGGGTCACTTTAAATAAGGCCGGATTTATCGGCGGAGGGAAACCGGTCCCATCTGCCATCATGGTTCTAGTTGCCTGGAACGAAATCCCTCTTGCGCTGCGTCTAAACTGAAAAGACTCGGCAGAGGTGCCCGATGAGAACTGTTGACTCCCTCGCGATCCTGGCGGTGGCTCTGGGATGGAGCGTCTTGCTGGCGCAGGACGCCAAACTCCAGTTCGAGGTAGCGTCGGTCCGGCCTTCGGATCCGTTTGTTCCTCGCACCCCGGAGAACCGCATCGCCGGCGGCCCCGGCACCAACGATCCCGAACGCATCACCTATTCGCGCGTGTCGATGCAACGGCTCATTATGGCCGCTTATGGCGTGGGGCCCGATCAGATTTCAGGGCCGGGCTGGGTCACCGCAGACAACATCCCCACCGGGGCGCGGTTCGACATCTCCGCGAAGGTGCCGCCCGGAACCACTAAGGCGCAAGCCGCTGAAATGCTGCAAAATCTGCTGAAGGAACGCTTCCAAATGGCCCTCCATCACGTAACCAAGGAGTTTCCTGGGTACGCGCTGGTGGTTGCCAGGAGCGGATCGAAACTCAAGTCATCGGCCGGAGATCCCTCGGCTTCGGAGAGGGCTACGCCCGCGGCCAACGGCAGCATTTCAATGGAGCCGACCAAAGACGGCTTCCCGCCCTTGCTTCCCGGCAGGAATATGGGCGGTACGTTCAAGGATGGCCTGGTGCGCGACAGATTCCGCGATTACCCGCTCTCCGATCTGGTGCAGCTACTGTCGAGGGGATTGCAACGTCACGTGGTGGACAAGACGGGGATGGCCGGCAAGTACGATTTCACACTGGAATTCGAGTCAAACGGAGTTCTGACGCCCGGTTTCATAATGCCGCTGGCGCCGGGACAGCCCGTGGCGATCAGCAAGGACCTGGCCGATGCAAGCCAAGTGGACGACGTCCCCATCATCTCCTCCGCCATGGAAAAGCAATTAGGGCTGAAGCTTGAAGCCACCAAGATCGCGGTGGATACCCTTGTGATCGATCATGTGGAAAAAACGCCGACGGAGAATTGACGGATCAAGAACAGCGACCCGAATCAGAGGCGAGCTTGCGCTGTTTCTTGTAATGGGAGCGACGGCACACAACGCCGATAATGGCAATTGGCTAGAACCACAAAGACGATTCAATCGTCAGTTTTCCGAAGGTTTCTCGACGTGATCGATCACGTACGTCTCCACTTGGCCCCTCTGCGATTCCAGCTTCAGCCCGAGTTTGTCAAACACCTCGAATATCGTCGGCAAGTCGGCCACGTCCACCCCATCTTGCTTCGCGCCGGGCGGCGATGACGTGAGGTTCATCGACTGCCAGGGAGTCGTTTCGATGCGATAGAGTCCGTCAAGCCCGGTCTTATCTACGATCGGTCGGTCCGCCCAATTTTCTACGTAGGCCCCCACATCTGCCAAACTCACAGCGCGGGCATGTATTGCTCTAACCTGGCCGCCGATAAAGCTGTGACAAGCCGTATTAGGCGTTCCGGGCATCACTATAAACGGTCCCTCAGTACAATCCTTTTCTTGAATATCTGCCTGTTCGAGCTTCGGGCCGCCCTTAGCCACTACGATCGCGTACACGGGCATTTCTTTCGTTTCACGGCGAATCTTCAGCTTGAAGCGGTCGGCCAGCAACGCCTGAAGCATCAGCCTCATCCTCTCGTTGCGCTCCCGAGCCGACAACCCGGGTGGAATGACGCTCGTCGCCTGTATGTCCAAAGCGCCGCTCCGCGTCCGCAGCCAGTCTGGGCCTCCCGTGAGCCGGCCACCCCGGTTGGGGAGAAGGTCATAAGCAGCGGCGATCACGGTGAACAGAGACCCCTTTGATACGAACCTCCCGTTCGGCAGAAACTCTGGCGAGATGAATTCATCATCATTCGCTGCGTGTGGCCTCACGGATGCGGCGTCAAATTGGAAGGGCGCTTGGCAACGGGCAACACTGGGCGCAAAAAGTGAAAGGCCAGCCAAAACGGCAATGACTCCTCGCATTTGCTTGAGCTCCTTGCTGTAATAATAAATCGTCGGGGGGCTCAAAAAAAGGGCCGCGTCGGTTCCGCCGATAAATCCGGTTTTATGTCAACTGCCGCCGGTTCTTCCCCTGCTCCGCCGATAAATAGGGCCTCATGTTAACAAACTGCAACGCTGGCAAGTTGGAGCCTGACCCACCGCTCGAAAGCCAACGTCAGCGCGGATACGGGATCAATCGCGGCGGCTGCGCGTCCGCATCCAGCAGCCAGGCCGTGCGGCCGGAATAGTAGCGCAGGAGCTCGCCGTCTTGCTCCGGCCCCAGGTCGCGCGCCCACACCACCCGGGCCGCGTCGATGTCGGCGTCGTTGTAAACCCACTCCTCTTGAAAGATGTGCCGTGGCAGATAGCGCACGATCACGAGTTGCTCTCCCGGCTGGCCGGCCAAGTCGCGGTCGATGGCGATCCTCCGCTCCGGATTCGTGTGATTGATGACGTCCCAGGTCTCGTATTGCAGCATTTCCGGCGGGTCGAACAGATGCAGTCCGTACCACAGGACGAAGTGCGCTCCGCACAGGGCCAGGATGATCCACGCGGCTTCGCGGCCCGTCGAGATCGGCAGCCGGCATAACTGCCGCAGTCCGGTGACGCTCACCAGCACGAACAGGCAGGTGAGCCCCGCGATGTAGTGGGGATAAAAGAATGGATAGAGATTCGCGCCCAGGGCGAAGATCAAGAGCGTCAGCGCGACCCATACGAAGCGGTATTCGCGCAGGCTTAGAAAAAAGAACGGCAGAACCAGATACAGCGCGGGCAGAAAGAAGAAACGGTAGAAGCGGACCCGGTATTCCAGGCGCAGCAGATACGACGACAGCGTCTCTCCATTGGGCTCCCGATACGACATCTGCGAGCGGTATGCGAGCGCCTGTTGCGGCGTCAGCTCGCGATGGGGGACGGGCGCGGCTTGAAAGGTGAGAGAGGTCGGAACCCCGTACTGCCGCTGGCTCAGCAGATACGGGAGGGTCGTCCAACTGCCGCTGACCTGCTTGTTCTGGAGCAGCATCAGCGCGAGGGCGGGAAGCGCGGCCAGCGCCGCGACTCCGGAGACCTTGAGAGGCAGATTTCGCCAGGGTGCGAAATACAAGATCACCGCCAGCAGAAGGAAGATCGACTCATACGGCCGGGTCAGCAGATGCATGCCGAGGCCCGCGCCCAGCAGGATCGCGTATCGATTGGCATGTCGGAGACCTGCCCCACTTCGGAGCCGGGGCAGTGAACCGAAAACGAGACAACCCGCGCACGCCGCCACCGAGCCGCCCCAATACGTATTGGTCCATTCGCTAAGAGGACCGAACTCGATCGCGGCCAGCACCCCGCCGATCAGCGCCCACAGCGGAGTGGTCCAGGCTTTGAGCATCCAATAACACAGCGAGCAAAACGCGGCGGTCCCCAGCAGTACGCCGGCCCACGGCGTCCCGAAAATCGCTCGCCCGAGGGCCATCACTATACCCGGCCCGAGAGGGTAAATCGAGCTGTAAGACGGCTCCTGCAGCGTGAAAAAGGTCTCGAAAAACCGGCGCAGGGGATGCACGGGATTCGCCAGCCGGAAGTGGCGCACGGTGTCGGCCGCCAGCAGGTGCGCGAACTCGTCGTAGATGTTCGGCGTGGGCACGGGATGGCGCGGGAGCAAAATGAGCCGCAGCGCTACCGGCGCCACCGCCAGCGCGAGCATTGACCAGCGCGTTCGCGCGGCCAGCCGCGCCGCCCAAGGCTCGAGGATCGGCCGCGTGATCCACGCCAGGCCGGCCAACAGCACGGCCAGCCCCAGCTCGATCCAGTCCGCGCCGCTGAAGTCCATCTGCTCTATTGTCTATTGAACGATAATCGAGGGAAGCAATGAAATCGTATCGCAAGGAACTCTGGTTCGAGGTCCCCACTCGCCGCGCGTTCATCAACATCACGCGCCAGGTGGAAGCGTGCCTGCGCGAAAGCGGCGTCCAGGAGGGGTTGGCGCTGGTGAACGCGATGCACATCACCGCTTCCGTGTTCATCAATGACGACGAGAGCGGCCTGCATCAGGACTATGAGAAATGGCTGGAGGGGCTGGCGCCGCACGAGCCGGTTTCGCAGTATCTGCACAACCGCACCGGCGAGGACAACGCCGACGCGCACCTGAAGCGCCAGGTGATGGGCCGCGAAGTGGTGGTTGCGGTGACCAAAGGCAAGCTCGACTTCGGCCCCTGGGAGCAGATCTTCTATGGCGAATTCGACGGCCGGCGCAAGAAGCGGGCTCTGGTAAAGATCATCGGGGAGTGAAGCGCTCAGGATATCCGAGGCGGAAGGTCGAGCCATATGCCGAGCGTTACTTCGGATGAGCCATGATATCGATCAGGTTGTACGCATCCCGGTCCACGGTGAAATAGAATCGCCAATCGCGAGTGACGCGCGCCTGCCACAATTCGTCCATGCCCTCATACTTTTTGGCGCGTAGAGAAGGATGACGAGGATTCGCTAGCAGTAGCTCGGATTGTTTCCAAAAGGCGCGCTGCTCGGCCTCAGGCGCGTCCCGGAGGCTCCGGTCGAAGCGCCTCGAAAAGACCAGACGCATGGTCTACAAGGCGGCTCGCTCCCGGCGCCTTAGCGCGCGCGTTCGATCGTCGAATGCCTTCTTCGCGGCCGCTGCGGAAGCGTATGGCCCGTAGAGCCGGCCGCGCTTGAGGTCGTCCAGGCCCTGCTCGATGCCGCGTTCCACGGCTGATTTCGGGGTGAGCGTGATCTTGCCGTGTTCCACATTTGCATCCAGGCGATCGCCCACCTTGATGCGGGCCTTACGCAGCACGCTCGCCGGGATGAGCACCGCGTTCTTGTCCTTTACTGTGATGACGGCCACACCTCAGCGTAACATTTCGATAGATGGACACCTTCGTCCCGCCTTGCGTACACCGTCGGCCAAGTTAACCTGAAATAGAGACGCCATGACCATTGAAATTCAGAAACCGGAGCTCGAAGCCCTGATTCGGAAACGGATGGAGAGCGGTACCTTCCAAAGCGCCAGGTGATGGGCCGCGAGGTGGTGGTCGCGGCCGGCGCAAGAAGCGAGCTCTGGTGAAGATCATCGGGGAGTGAAGGGCGAGACCATGGCAACATTTGCCATCGCTTGCCATGCGTGGTAACGTGTGAAGCAGAAGCCAGGACGCATCATGCAGACGATGAACATCTCCCTCCCGGACCAGCTCAAGGAATTCGTGGATGACCAGGTTGGTTCGGGACGCTACAGCAGCGTGAGCGAGTACGTTCGCGATCTCATCCGCGACGACGAGAAGCGCAAGGCGCAAGACAAGCTCGAAGCGATGCTCATGGAAGGCATTCAAAGCAGCGCACCGAGCCAAATGACCCGCGAGGACTGGGCCGACATTCGCCAAGAAGCTTTGAAACAGGTTCAAGCGCTTAAATCCCGCAAAAGGGCGTAATGGCCCGCGTTCAGAAACGCGAGGCCGCGAAGCGTGACCTAATCGCACAGTGGGTCTGGTACGCCGAGAACGCCGGCATCGACGTTGCGGACCGATTCCTTCGTAAACCGGAGCTGCAAGCCCTGCGCCGGTTTCCGGTCTCCGACGGTTTCGAGAAGATTCTCCTGTTCTACTTCCCTCTCGAAGACGGCGTTGACCTGGTACGCGTGGTTCACGGCAGCCGTGATCTAGAGGGGCTTCTCACGGAAGGGTTCTTCGCTTGGGCCGATACGGCTCCGCTGCCTTCAATATGGAGATGCGGCCATGCCCGTGTCTCGACGGATGACCAGTTCCCTGCCAGGAGACGACACCCTCGCGGTTTGGAAGCTTGACCGGCTAGGCTGCAGCTTGCGCCATCGCGGCGTTAAATTCCGATCGCTCACGGAGGCAACCCACACGAGACGCCAGCGGGCCGCGGTCCCGTTAGTTCGCGGAGGGCCGCTCGACTTGGTCGATGACCAGCGCCTCAATCGGGCCCCTCGTCGCTTCCAATCTCAGCCCGAGCTGCTGCTGCATCGCCGCAAAGAGATCCGGCTTGGGAGGCTCCGGGTTTCCCGCCGGCACATTTCCGCCGAATTGTGTTTCGTCGGGCGTCCACTCCAGATCGAAATCGTACCTTCCGGTAAGCCCGGTTTTATCCACCACCGCGCGGTCGAGCGCGGCCCTCTGCATCACCCAGGCCAACTCACCCATGGTCGCGTTGCGGGCGGGCAGCCGAGCCCTGTCGGGAGAAAGCATGAAAACCAGCGGCGGAGATCCTTCCGGCGACGTATCGGGCACGGCTTCCGTCAGCTTCGGCCCGCCCTTTGCCACCGTCAGTGCGTAGATCGGGAACTCCTTCGGTTCGCGGTGGAGCGTGAGCTTGAACCTTTCGTCCAGCAGCTTTCGAAGCATCGTCATTTGCTCGTCCAGGGTAGGCCGGACTTGGCCCGGCGCTTCGGCAAGAAAATCGTAGCTGTCGGCATCGACCCACGGCGGCCCGCCTGAGATCGCCTTGTTAGTGAGATTGTAAGCCGCCGCCAGGATCACCCTCAGCGTGTAATTCTTTGCGGCAAACTGATGGGCGGTCTGCATCCGCATGTACCTGCCCCCTCGCCAATCGGGAGCCGTCGGCTTGATGGTCGCCACTTCAAACGCGTCAAATACTGGACGGCCGGCCGGCGATTGCGCGAACATCCCACTTGCCGCGGCAACAACAATGAGCCCCGCAACCGCGAGCTTCAGGCCCCCAGACATCATGCGCCTATTATCTCAGCTCAGTCACCATGGAGCGGACACGCCGCTCCATATCAATCACAATGGAGCGGACACGCCGCTCCATATCAATCACAATGGAGCGGACACGCCGCTCCATATCAATCACAATGGAGCGGACACGCCGCTCCATATCAATCACAATGGAGCGGACACGCCGCTCCATATCAATCACAATGGAGCGGACACGCCGCTCCATATCAATCACAATGGAGCGGACACGCCGCTCCATATCAATCACAATGGAGCGGACACGCCGCTCCATATCAATCACAATGGAGCGGACACGCCGCTCCATATCAGTTCTCGGTCGGGACTTTCTCGATATGATCGATGACCAGCACATCCACCGGCACCTTGGCCTTTTCCAGCCTTAGACCGAGTTCCCGCTCCACCGTCGCCTTAAAGTTTCCCGCGGGATCCTCGATTGTTCCGCCTGGATTAAAGTACAGCGTGACATCATAGGTTCCCGTCAATCCCGTCTTATCCACGACATCCACGCCGCCCGCCGGAGACCGGAACAAGGCGGCGATCTGACCCATGCTTGACTGTCTTGCGGCCAACCGGGCGGCGGACTTGTCCGGTTTCACGGAATAGGCTTGGTAGACGCCAGCGGGGATTTTCGGAAAGCCATCTTTGTCGGCCTTGGCATTCTGAGAATCGGCGCCCGCCGGCGCCTTCAGCTTTGCCGCCGGTCCATTCTTGGCGACCACCAGGGCCTACCCTTCGGCCTCCTTGGTCTCATGGTGGACGGCCAGCTTGAATCGCTCGATCAGGAGGTTCTGGAGCATGAGTGGGACTTGATCCGGGGTGGTTCCCGCCGGCACCTTGGCGACAATGTCAAACCTTTCGGTTCGTAACCACGCCGGACCGGAAAGGCGGTCTAACCGGCTCGGCAACATTCCGTAGGCGTTCATCAGCAGCGTTTCGAGCGAGCAACTCGTGAACGTGAGCCGCCCTGGGTTGCCGGTTCCTGGACCGCCGCTAATTGCCTGGTCCCCGCTGCCCGAGCGAGCCGGCCTCACCGAGGCCACTTCGAATGTGACATCGCTGTTCCCAGCCTGAGCGGACGCCTGGCCCAACGCCGAGGCGCACGCGATAATGACGGCCGCCGGGATGACAAATCCTCGCATCGGTCGATCTCCTTGGTATTACTGTACTCCAAGGCGATCGCGCCACAGCAGCGGCTGCCCCACAGCGCAAAGGCAAAGACGATGCCCCGCGCCCCCGTCGGGAGCGAACAGATGAATGCAGCTCCGCATCGCGTTGAGAATGGCGATCGCGGCCACCGGCAGTCTCATGCCGCGGATTGTGTTATTTGGGCCAGCACCAAAAGTGGTACAGCGCCCGCGTGAAGAGGAACAACGCGACTTGCCTCGGCCGCGGCAGTCCCTTACTCTGAAGCCATGGAAGTGCATTTCACACCTGAGCAGGAAGCGCGGCTTGCGCAAATTGCCACTACCGCGGGGACCGACCCCGAGCGTTTGGTGAAAGACGCCGCACTGCGTTTGCTCCAAGAGGACGCCCGCTTTCGCGCGGCCGTTCGTGAAGGGATCGCACAGGCCGACAGGGGCGAGTTCATTGAAGAGGAAGAAATGGACGCCCGCCTGGAGCAGATGCTGCGCTCGTAATGCGCCTCCGCTGGACGCCGGCCGCCGCAGCAGACTTGCAGCACATTGGCGATTACCTCAAGGACCATCACCCGGGCTATCGCCAGCCCACAATGCGCAAGCTGTACGAGGCTGTCCGCGCCTTGAAACAGTGGCCGCAGCGTGGCCGCCTCGGAAGCGAGGAAGGAACTCGAGAGCTCTTGTTTTTGCCTCTCCCTTATGTCGCCGTTTATCGTGTCACGGAGCAGAGCATCGAAATCCTGCGGATCTATCACACCGCGCAGGACCGGCCTTAGCGCCCCTAATCGCGCGTGAATTCTGTGGATTCCTCGGTGAAGCACCAAGCCATTGTCACCGAATTGTCGAGAACAAACCGGCTCACGGACGGCCTTCATCGATCAGTTGTCTGATCGTCAGGCCTCCCAGCGTGAGTCCTTTGCTCACTTCGCGTATGCGCGCGCCGGCGGTCATCGCCCGCTGCTTATCGAAAACCGGTTGAGGCTATGGCGTGAGAGACTTGAGCGCTCGGAGGATCAACTCCTCGGCGTCCACGACCGCTCCACTCTTGGTGAATCAGCGATTCAATTTCGGGCCGGGTGATTTCGATGGTCACGTAAGGGCGCCTATGTCCGTAACCTATCTTGCCTTCGGCTGCGAGTCAAGAATCCAGCGCTCCTCAGAGTCCGCACAGGGGCCCGGTGCCTTTCGCCCAGGGTTCATAGCGCGCCTTGCCTCGGGCGAGGCGTTCCCGTACTCTGAAGGTGATGGAAGTACGCATCGCCCCGGATGTTGAAAAGAGGCTGCACGATCTCGCCGCCCAGAGCGGACGCGGGACCGACGACCTGGTGCAGGATGCATTGGCCGCATATTTCGACGAACTGGCGCAGACACGAGATATGCTCAACAGCCGCTATGACGACCTGAAAAGCGGTAGGGCGAAGCCCATCGACGGTGAGGAAGCCTTTGCGCGCTTGAAGGCAAGAACCGAAGCGCAGCGCAAACGCCACGAGTGAATAGCGGCTACGCGCTACACCTGGAAGCCTACGCGGACCTCGACGACATCCGCCACTACATTGCGCAGGAAAACCCGGACGCAGCGGACCGCCTAATGCTGGAGATTTTTGACGCCATTCGCGGTATTGTGCCGTTTCCCCGTCAAGGCCACCGGCGCCCGGACCTGAGTTCGCGGCCCTTGCGGTTCATTCTTGTACGCGAATACTTGATTGCCTACGCGCCCGACGAAAAGCCTCTGTGGGTCGTCGCCGTGATGCACGGACGGCGCAATCCTCGCGTCATGGCCGCGATCTTAAGAAGCAGAGAATAGCTGCTGGCACAGAAGATCTTGCGCTCCTGGCGGCACGTATTCAACACACCGCCACCGTAATCTCCGCGCGAGCGTCTCCATGTCGAACCTCCAACCGGCAGGGGCCTATCCCTACGAAGGCGGGCACCTGGACATTCACCTGCCGGATAGACGTTTCATCCGGGCCCGACACAAATTCCACTGGAAGGCGGCGCTGCCCCCAGTAAACCCGGACATTATTCCGGTCGGCATTTTCCGCGACTCCTTCGATCCAGAGCGCGAGATGACCGCCGGCGTCCAGCACGACCGTATTCTGCCGCCAAGTGATGCCGTCCGCCGCGCCTCGCACACGAATTTGAGTAGCCTGAATGGGCATATCCACAGCAATGCGGAGCACCTCGCTGAAGAGGGATCGAGTCGTACGAAGGCGCACGGCGTGCCAGCCTGGCGCAAGGCCCGGAGGTAGAAGAAACGCCGCATGCGCCCCCTGGTCTCTTCGATTCAGTGAAATGGCGTGAACTCCGAAACCACCGATTTCAACGCGAAGGTCCTCGCGGCGCAGGTGCTCATCGGTAGAGGTAAACCAGCAGTTAAGGAACTCTTCGGATCGGGAATCGAAGTTTATGCCAGAATCGCCGAGCCGCGTATTCGTGACCGCCGTGAGAACCGGGGCGGCGGTGGACGGATGTTCTGGGGGTGGTTCCCAGGTGCGGTAACACGCGACGAGCGCGTGCTGGTGTCTGGTGCCCATGTATTCCACACGCGCGAATCCTGCCGACCGGCAAAGTGCGAGCAGGCAGGGTAGCGTTGGTCCCACCCAGTTGTCCACCTGGTTGGCGAGCTCCGTGTGTTCGTAGAACTCCATCCAGGGGATGGGAGAGTGGCTTTCGCCGCCTTCATCGAGGACGATGAAGGAATCCACGACGGCGAGTTGCTTCGTCAATGCGCAAACAATCTCAAGAGCTCGCAACGGGTGGCGCAGGTGGTACAGCACACCGAGGAACAGGGTGTAGTCGAAGGCGCCGAGCTGGAACTCGGGTAGTTTGTAGACCTCGCACACTTCGTATCGGACGCTTGACCTGCGTTCCCGGTGAGCGTGATAGAAATTCTCTTGCGCTGCGATGTCCACGGCGACCACCTCGGCGCCTCGGCGCTCTGCCTCGAAAGCGAACCATCCATCCCAGGTGCCGATGTCGAGCAGGCGGGCGCCGGTGAGGTTGCCGGGAAGCGGAAACTGAGACCACCGCTGTCGAAGTTCGTCGAGGGACATGAAGCCTGGGATGACGCCCGACGGCAGTTCCATGCTGTGATACCAACCTGTCTTGGCCAGCTCATCCGAGAAATCCTGGCCGCTGCGCTGTGCTAGAACCGCCTCCAGGCTGTTATGGGCTTCTGACATCTTCCCCATTGTATTACCCGATCACGCGGAGACCTGCCGCATGTTCGGCCATCGTTAGGCCAGCTCAGCGCGGAACTGCCGGGCCGCAGTCCTCATTCCCAAACGATATCGAGGCCCGCGGCCTGTGCGGCTCTCGACAACGCCCCGTCGAGCGACGCGATGGGCAGGTTGTGACGAATGGCAAGTTCAAGGTATGCGGCGTCGTAACCGGTGAGCCGGTATTGACTGGCAAGTGCCCTTACCGTTACGAACACCTGGGTCCGGCTCGGATTCTCTACCTCAATAGGAAGGTCGGCGAGACTTTCGAGAAAGGCGAGTGCCGTCTCTTTCGGAATACGGCCTTTTCGGACCGCGATCTCGACCACATTGGCCACCTCGTACAGCCACAAGACCGGAACAACCGCACGATCGGTCAGATTCGAAAGCCGGCACAGCAGCGCTTTCGTGAATTCTGTAGCTTCCTCGTTGAAGCACCAAGCCATTGTCACGGTGTTGTCGAGAACAAACCGGCTCACGGACGGCCTTCATCGATCAGTTGTCTGATCGTCAGGCCTCCCAGCGTGAGTCCTTTGCTCAATTCGCGGATGCGCGCGCCGGCGGCCATTGCCCGCTGCTGATCGAAAACCGGTTGAGGCTCCGGCGTGAGAGACTTGAGCGCCCGGAGAATAAGCTCCTCGGCGTCCACGAACGCTCCACTCTGGAGTTGTTGGTGAATCAGGGATTCAATTTCGGGCCGGGTGATTTCGATAGTCATTCCAGTGCATCCACGTCCCTAACCTATCTTGCCTTCGGCTCCGAGTCAAGAATCCAGCGCAACACACGGACGCTGCTAACTCGTAGGCGCGAGCATTCGAGCCCAAGGGCTGGGCACTAGGGAGGGCCCCGCAGGGAACGACGCGTCAACGTCAGCCTGACGGGATATCAGAAATCCTCATCACTTCGAGAGTTGAAGCATATCCAAGGGCATGCACTTGGTAGAGGATCGATTGCTGTTGCTCCGCTGCTCCGAGACCGGTCCGCAGTGCGATTCTGAACCAGTTAGCGAGCGGCACAACGCCCATGCTCCGAGTGATGACCGGGCGAAGTATTGGTTTGATGTTGCGATAAGCTCCCCGAGAGGAATAGACCGCATACCACTGATAATCTCGGCCGTCTCGGGAGACAACTGCGGAATCCACCTGATCGTACCCCGGCACGAAGTTGGGGGCCACCAGCACTCGCGGAGTGTATGTCTCTATCATCAAGAGCTCCAAATCAACATTTCCAACATTTGTGAGTTGGAACACAATCGCGCTGCCATCCCAGTGCGGCTCAAGTCGGAGCGATTTGTAGTTCACTGAAGCCTCCGCCTCTCGAATTTCCTCAAGGTATCCTGCCAGATCGATGCTGCCGGGCGTCAGTCCTACCATGGAGCCAATGTCGGACACGAGAGCGCTGATGTCGTCAATGCTCCTTCCTTGGTATCCGGACAATGGGAACGACAACTGTGAAAGCTGAAACCCCCTGATGGCAACAGGTATCAGCAAGCGGCCCGCACCATCCCCGAATCCGGCCTCGAAATTGATCCAATCCCGTCGCCGCGACTCTTGCGATACCAGGGAGAGCACCACACGCGTGGAAGGGGAACGAAGACTGTTGATGATATATTCGAACCATTTCTTGCCGCCTCCGATGCTCGTCGCGTCGGTCGAAACGAACACCGGGAAGGTCGCGCCAAACAGGGCCCTGAGATGTTTTTGGAGGACGAGCGCTACAGGCTTCTCTTCGGTGATGTGGCTGATGAAGACTCCTGCGGGTATCTCCTTGATCAAGTCATCGGAGGTCGCCAAATCGAATCTCCTTTAGCCATCCTAACCCGCGCGCCGAGAGTAAGGGGCAACGTCCGAATGGCGCTTGCTTGCGCTCTGTCGTGCCATCGGATTCCGCTCCAGCGGAAGCAGTCGTGGGGGCGCTACCCTCTCGCACCGCCTCGCTTGTAGCGGCGCTGATAAAATGTCGTGACATGGATCTTCTCGACCAAGGAACAACTTCTAGCCCGGCAGCTAGCCGAAATCGAGGACACCATCCGAACAATGCCACCCCACGCAACGATTCTTAATCTCAGTCCGGAGAACGACGCCTGGTTCGGTCGTGCTTGCGCGGCTATCGAGGGTTGGGATAAATCGAAGAGCGTCTACGTGAGATTGGCTCTCACTCAGGTTACGAGCACCATTCCGAACATCCCTAACGAAGGCCTGCGAAACTTTAGGATGCTACTTCACCAGGCCCGACACGACCTCCTCATCCAGATGCCCGGATCCGGCAATGTGGCCATTCCACATGGAATGGTGTTCGACTACTTCGACGAGATCCGTAAGATCATCGAGCTTGCGAAGCAAGACCTGCTCTTTGTCGATCCATACCTAGACGCAGATTTTGTGTCCCGCTACTTGCCTCACGTCGCCGCGGGGGTGGCGATCCGTCTTCTCGCGAGAGAGAAGCTAACGACGCTGCTCCCGGCCGTGGATGCGTTCGGTAAACAAGCCGGCAGGAGGATAGAAGTCAGGTCGGCTGCGGGCTTTCACGATCGGTATCTCCTCGTAGACGGCACCTCCTGCTATCAGTCGGGCGCATCCTTTAAAGACGGGGCGAAATCAGCCCCCACGACGGTCACTCAGATCATTGACGCCTTCGCCGGAGTGTCAAAGACCTACGAGGATATTTGGGTGGGGGCGGCGGTCCAGCGCTAGGAGCCGCCTCCTTGCACGTGGAATCCTACAAAAATCCCCACTTTCCGCCGATTACTCCCATGAGTGATCATCACACGCACGCCCCTGCGCATCTCCATCGGCGGCGGAGGTACCGACCTCCCTTCCTATTACCGCCGCTTCGGGGGCTTCGTCATCTCCGCGGCCATCAACAAGTACATCTACGTCGCCGTGAATGAGGCTTTCCGAGGCGGCTATTTTCTGAAATATTCCGCGCTCGAACACCCGCCCACCATCGACGAAATCCACCACCCCCTGATCCGCGAGGCCCTGCGCCTCCACCAGATCCCACCGCCTGTGGAAATCACCACCATCGCCGATATGCCTTCCGGCACCGGCCTGGGCTCGTCGGGCTCCTTCACCGTCGGGCTCCTGCGCGCGCTGCATGCCCACAAGCGTTCCTATATCAACGCCGCCGCGGTGGCCAAGGAAGCCTGCCACATTGAAATCGATATCTTGGACCAGCCCGTCGGCAAACAGGATCAGTACATCGCCGCTCACGGCGGCCTGGTGTGCTTCGATTTTAAGGAGAACGACGAAGTCGCCATCGCCCCTCTCCGCGTCAGCAACGCCACCATGTACGATCTGGAAGAGCACCTGTTGATGTTCTTCACCGGCTATTCCCGCAACGCGTCCTCGGTGCTCGACGATCAGAAAATCCGCTCCGAGCTCGGCGACGCCGCCATGCTCGACAACCTCCACTTCATCAAGCAGCTTGGCCACTGCATCAAGAACGCGCTGGAGCAAGGCGACACCCGGCGCTTCGGCGAGCTGATGCATGAGCACTGGCTGCACAAGAAAGAACGCTCGCCCGGAACCAGTAGCGAATGCATCAACCGCTGGTACGACATCGGCCGCGACAACGGAGCAGTCGGAGGCAAGCTCGTCGGCGCGGGCGGCGGAGGCTTTCTGCTGTTTCTCGCCGAGGACCGCAAGGCTCTGCGCAAAGCCATGGAGCAGGAAGGCCTGCGCGAAGTCCGCTTTACCTTCGATCACGAAGGCTCCACGCTGCTGGCGAGGGACTGAGGATTATAGTAAGAGCGATGCAGTGCGTGATTCTCGCCGGCGGATTGGGCACGCGCATGCGTCCCCTCACCGACACCATTCCGAAAACTCTCCTGCCCGTCCGCGGCCGCCCCTTCGCGTGGCATCAGTTGCATTGGCTGGCGCGCCACGGCGTCACTGAAGTGGTCTATTGCATCGGCCACCAGGGCGATCAGATCCGCCGCTATTGGGAAGGCCAGCCTTCACCGGCTGCCGGGTCGCAATGGCCCGCTATCCGTTTTGTCGACGAAGGCGAGCAGCTTCGCGGCACCGCCGGCGCGCTGCGCCTCGCGCTCGCGGAAGGCGTTCTCGACGAATCCTTCTTCGTGCTCTATGGCGACTCCTTCCTGCCCATCGATTTCGCGCCCATCTGGAGCGCCTTTCAATCCGGCCGCGCTCCGGCACTTATGACCGTCCTGCGCAATGAAGGCCGCTGGGATTCGAGCAACGTGGTTTACTCCAACGGCCTCGTCACGCTCTACGACAAGCGCTCGACGCATCCCGAGATGTTCTACGTCGATTACGGCCTCTCGGCCTTCCGCCGCCCCGTCATCGAGCAATCCACCGAAAGCGATCTTTCCACTCTCTTCCACCGCTTAAGTATCGCGGGCGACCTCGCCGGCTACCAGGTCACGGAGCGGTTTTACGAAATCGGTTCACCGCAAGGACTGCGCGATCTCGAATTACTTCTCCCTTCCCTTCCGTGACTTAGCGTTTTCGCCCGCCCTCCTCCGTCAAGCCCATCGTGTAATTTGTAGGCAGGAGTTCGGATCTCTCATTGGGTCCGGATCAGCGTGAGCGGGGAAGTCCTCGAGGGCACCCCGCGCAAGCGTTGCCATTGCGGCTTACGACGCAGTGGCCGACAGTGAGCCCTTTCACGTTTGGGGGATACCGGGCGGAGAAAAGGCGCCTTTTCGTTAAGAAAGTGAGGTGGGGCAGGTCCCCGACCTGCCGTATGGGAAAAGAAACCGCGACGCATCTTAAAGTTCATCCCTGAACCGACGATTGAAGATTGTGCAAGCCTTCGAGCCGACAGGCGTACTGCGCCTGTTCTCCGTCTACCAGACTCTCGCGCGCCGTCAGGCGTGGGCGTGCGCCGCTATCTTCGTGCTAACGCTGGTCCTTCGGCTTGCCCTGCTCCCTTGGCTGGCGGTCCCGAAACCGGTCATTCATGACGAGTTCAGTTATCTGCTCGCGGGCGATACTTACGCGCACGGCCGGCTGACCAATCCTCCGCATCCTTTCTGGCAGCATTTCGAAACCTTCCAGGAATTACAACAGCCCACCTACGCTTCGAAATATCAGCCGCTGCAAGGGCTCGCGCTGGCGTTCGGCGAAAAATTCTTCCATCAACCATGGATCGGTGTCCTCCTCACCAGCGCGCTGATGTGCGCCGCCGTCTGCTGGATGCTGCAAAGCTGGCTGGTTGGATCAAGAAATGCCCCCGAATGGGCACTGCTGGGAGCGTTTCTTTTTTCCTTGCGCATCGGCGTCTTGAGCTATTGGATGAACTCCTATGAAGGCGGAGCCATCGCGGCCCTCGGCGGAGCCCTGGCTTTGGGCGCGGTGGCCCGCATCTGGCGCAGCGCTGATTTCGGCCACGCCGTCACCTGGGCCATCGGCATCTCGGTGCTGGCGCTCTCGCGCCCCTACGATGCCACCGTGGTCGCGATTTCCAGCGCCGCAATTCTCGCCTGGCTTCTGCGCAAGTCCGCAAAGCCCCTCCTGCGCGCCTTCGCGCCCGCGATCCTGGTTCTGGCGCTGTGTCTCGCCGCCGTCTTCTATAACGACTACCGCGTCACGGGCGACGCCCTTTCCTTGCCCTATCAGGCCCACGACCGGCAATACGCCGTGGCCTCCATGTTTGTCTTATTCCCGCTTCGCCGCGAGCCCGTGTATCGACACGCCATCATGCGCGACTTCTGGGCCGGCTGGAATGTGGACCTGTGGCGAGACGCGCATACCACACCGGTGGCGCAGTTTCTCGCGAAGGCTTATATGCAGAGCGATTTCTTCTTCGGTTTCTGGCCCATCGCCGTTCCTCTGCTGCTTTCGCCATTCGGTCTGAAGACCACGGAGGAACGAGTCTGCGCGGGACTGCTGGCCGTTTGTCTCGTGTCTCTCGCGCCGCTCATCAGCGTTCTGCCGCACTACGCCGCTGCATTTTCCGGCGTCTTCTATCTGCGATTCCTGCAATCCCTGGCGCGTCTCGGCTCCTGGAAGAAACCGTTCGGACCATTTCTCGCCGCCGCCATTCCCGCGCTTTTCGTCTTCGCGTTTTTGAATAGCGCGATCGGCTTTGCATATGGCGGCAACGATCCCGTCCGCATCGCCGCCGGCCGCGACAGCCTCAGCACCGCCCTGGCCGGACGCGGCGCTCGCTTTGGCGCGGCGCGCGATGCCATGGACCGCGATCTCGCGAATCTGCCCGGGGGGCAACTGGTGCTGGTGCGCTACCAACCCGGTCACAATCCGCAGGAGGAATGGGTCTTCAATCGCGCCGATATCGATCGCTCGCGCGTGGTCTGGGCCCGCGAGATGGGCCCGGCCGAGGATGCGCCGTTCCTCGAATATTTTCGCGATCGCCATGTCTGGCTGGCCGAGCCGGACGCGATCCCGCTCCGGCTGACTCCCTATTCAGCCCCCCTGCCAAATCCTGGCGCAACTCTGGCGATGAAGGAGTCCTCGCGATGAGTAGCGCGGTCCTCACCAAGGCGCCGCTCTCCGCCGCCGGACCCAAACCTGGCGCGTTCACGCGGCTGTTTCAGGCATATGAATCGCTGGCCCGCCGTGAGATGCTGGCCTGCGCCGTGGTGCTGTTTCTGACGCTGGGAATCCGCGTCGCGATGCTGCCCTGGCGTCCGCCTCCGGTGCCCTTCAATGTAGACGAGTTCAGCTATCTGCTGGGCGCGGATACGTTCGCCTCCGGCCGCGCGGCCAATCCGCCGCACCCCATGTGGCAGCACTTCGAGACCTTCCATGAATTAATGCAGCCGGTATACGCCTCCAAGTATCCGCCGCTGCAAAGTCTGGTCCTGGCCTTCGGCCAGAAGGTCTTCGGCCAGCCCTGGGCCGGCGTTTTCCTGTCGGCTGGACTCATGTGCGCGGCGGTGTGCTGGATGCTCCAGGGATGGTTGACGCCCAATCTCGCTTTGCTCGGCGGGCTGCTGTGCCTGCTGCGCATTGGCGTTTTCAGTTACTGGATGAACTCCTACTTCGGCGGGGCGGTGGCGGCCGTCGGCGGAGCCCTGGTGCTGGGCGCGCTGCCGCGCATCTGGCGTGGCGCGAAAGCCGGGCACTTGATCACCTTCGCCTGCGGGCTCGCGATTCTCATGCACTCCCGCCCGTGGGAGGGTGCGGTTCTGGGCGCCGCCGCGCTGGGCGTCCTGGCTTGGACGTGGCGGCGGTTCCCGCTCGATCTTCGCGGGCGCTGTTTTCGGAGCGCGGTTCCAGCCGCGGCTATTTTTCTGGTCTCGCTTGGCGCGGTGGCGTACCTGAACTGGCGGCTTACCGGCAGTCCGTTCCTCATGCCCCATGCGCTGTACAGCCAACAATACATGTTCGCGCCCGACTTCGCGATTCTGCCTTTGAAGCCGGAGCCGGTGTACCGCCACGCCGCGATCCGCGACGCGAATACCGGCGGGCAGGTGGACGTTTGGCGCTTCGCCCACGACCACGTCATCGACGCGGTGAAGGACAAGGCTGCCCAAATCTACGATTTCTTTTTTGGATTCTGGCCCCTCATGCTGGCTCCCCTGTTGTGGCCGTACCGGCTGAAAACCATCGAGGAACGCGCCACGGTTTTTATCCTGGCGGTGTTTCTCACCATCGCGATCTTTCCTTTGAGCGGGTTTATGCTGCACTACGCCGCGCCGGTCACCGGCCTGCTGTATGCCCGCTTTCTCCAAACGCTCGCGCGCTTGCATGGATGGCGTCCGGCGGGCAAACCCTGGGGCCCCGCGCTGGCCGCGTTCTTCGTGGCGTGGTTCGGGATTCACTTCGCGGCCAGTGCGGCGATCCGCATCGGCGGCGGCATGCCCGACCCGCCCTTCGCGGTAGCCCGTAACTCCATCGCCCAGGAGCTGGCGCGGATGCCCGGCCGCCAACTGGTTATGGTCCGCTATGAGCACGGGCACGACCCGTCCGATGAATGGGTCTGGAATCGGGCCGATATCGACGGCTCGCAGACGGTGTGGGCGCGCGCCATGGACCCGGCCAAGGATCGGGAGCTGATCCAGTATTATCGCGACCGCCAGCTCGACCGCCGCGTGTGGATGCTGGATCCGGACGCCTTCCCTTTGCGCTTGACCCCCTATTCGATGAAGGAAACCTTGCGATGAACGACGCCATCCTGACTCCCGCGCCGGCCCGGGCAACCGCGGAACGTCCCGCTGGCGCGCTCACTCGCCTGTTTCACGCCTATGAATCGCTCGCCCGCCGCGAGCTGCTGGCCTGCGCCGTGGTCCTGTTTCTGACGCTGGGAATCCGCGCCGCGCTGCTGCCCTGGTTTCCTGTTCCTCTGCCCATCGTGCATGACGAGTTCAGCTACCTGCTGGAGGCGGACACCTTTGTCTCCGGCCGCGTGGCCAATCCGCCGCACCCCATGTGGCGGCACTTCGAGACCTTCCATGAGCTCATGCAGCCCGTGTATGCGTCCAAGTATCCGCCGCTGCAAGGCCTGGTCCTGGCCTTCGGTCAGAGAGTTTTCGGCCAGCCATGGGCCGGCGTTTTTCTTTCGATGGGACTGATGTGCGCGGCCGTGTGCTGGATGCTGCAAGGCTGGCTGACACCCAATCTGGCGTTGCTGGGCGGGCTGCTGTTCCTGCTGCGCGTGGGCATCTTCGGCTCCCCGACGGGTTCTCACTGGGACTGGATGAACTCCTATTGGGGCGGAGCCGTCGCGGGCATCGGCGGAGCGCTCGTCCTGGGCGCGCTGCCACGCATCTGGCGCAGGGCGCAAGCCGGGCACTTGATCACCTTCGCCTTGGGGCTCGCCATCCTCATGCACTCGCGCCCGTGGGAAGGCGCTGTTCTGGGTATGGCGGCGCTGGGAGTGTTGATTTGGACGTGGCGGCGATTTCCTCCAGCTCTCCGCGCGAAGTGCTATCGCAACGCCGTGCCGGCGATCGCGATTGTGCTGGTCTCCCTCGGCGCGGTGGCTTATCTGGACTTGCGGCTTACCGGCAGTCCGTTGACCATGCCACATGCGCTGTACGACAGCCAATACGTGATCGCACCCAACTTCGTGTTTTTCGGTTTGCGGCCGGAGCCGGTGTACCGCCACGCCGCCATCCGCGATTTGTATACACGCTGGCATGTGGCCCAGTGGCACATCGCCCACGACGCCCCTTTCGAGGCTGTGCTCGGCAAGGCCTCCTATATCTATGATTTCTTCTTCGGATTCTGGCCTCTGCTGATTCCTCCGCTGCTGTGGCCGTACCGGCTGAAAACCATCGAGGAGCGCGCCACGGCATTTATCCTGGTGGTGTTTCTCGCCGTCGCCATCTTCCCATTAAGCGGCCTGGAGATCCACTACGCCGCCCCCATCGCCGGCTTGCTCTATGTTCGCTTTATGCAAACGCTATCGCGCCTGCATGGATGGCGTCCGGCGGGCAAACCCTTGGGGACCGCAGTGGCGGTGTTCTTCGTCACCTTGTTGATCTTTCAATTCGCGACCAATCTGGCGCTGCTGTTCCACGGCGCGATGAGCCCCACGCCGTTCGCGATTGCCCGGAACTCCATGGCCCAGGATCTGGCGCACATGCCCGGCCGTCAACTGGTGCTGGTGCGCTACGCCCACGGGCACAACCCGCTCGAGGAATGGGTCTGGAACCGCGCCGATATCGACGGCTCGCAAACGGTGTGGGCTCGCGCGATGGACCCGGATAAAGATCGGGAGCTAATCCAATATTATTCGGGCCGCCAGGTGTGGATTGTGGATGCGGACCAGACCCCTCCGCGCCTGACCGCCTACTCGGGAGAGGACACGCAGCGATGAACCAAGCGATCTCCATTCCCGCGCCAGCTCCGGCCGCTGCCGCACGCCCGTCTGGCATTCTCGCCCGGCTGTTTCACGGGTATGAATGGATTGCCCGCCGCGAATTGCTGGCGTGCGCCGTCGTGCTATTTCTAACGTTGGGCATCCGCGCCGCGCTGCTGCCCTGGCTTCCGGTTCCCCTGCCCTCCATTCACGATGAGTTCAGTTACTTGCTGGGCGCGGATACGTTCGCTTCCGGCCGTCTGGCCAATCCGCCGCACCCCATGTGGCAGCACTTCGAGACCTTCAATGAATTGATGCAGCCCGTGTATGTCTCGATGTTTCCACCGCTGCAAAGCTTGGTTCTCGCCTTCGGCCAGAAGTTCTTCGGCGAGCCTTGGGCCGGCGTTTATCTGTCGGCCGGATTCATGTCCGCGGCCATATGCTGGATGCTGCAAGGATGGCTGACGCCCAATCTGGCTTTGCTGGGTGGGCTGCTGTTCGTGCTGCGCGTAGGCATTCTCAGCTACTGGATGAACTCCTACTGGGGAGGCGCGGTCGCGGCCATCGGCGGAGCTCTCGTTGTGGGAGCGCTGCCGCGCATCTGGCGTGGCGGGCAATCCCGGCATTTAATCACCTTCGCCTTGGGGCTCGCCATCCTCATGAACTCCCGCCCATGGGAAGGCGCGGTTCTCGGCGTGGCGGCGCTGGGTGTGCTGGCTTGGGCGTGGCGAAGCTTTTCAGCCGATCCCCGCGCGCCCGATCTCCGAAAGCGATTCCTCCGCAACGCAATCCCTGCGACCCTAATGCTTCTAGTCTCGTTCGGCGCGGTGGCGTACCTGGACTTGCGCGTTACCGGCAGTCCGTTCCTCCTGCCGCACGCGCTGTCCGACAAGCAGTACATGAGGGCCTCCAACTTCGCGTTTCTGCCGTTGCGGGAGCCGCTGTACGCCCACCACTTTATCCCCGACTTCTATACCGGCGCGCAAGGCACCTTCACGGGCGTCTGGCGCGACATGCGCCATGATCCCCTCGCGGCGGTGCTGGGCAGGGCTTCCCTCATCTACGATTTCTTCTTCGGATTCTGGCCCCTGCTGATTGCTCCGCTGTTTTGGCCGTACCGGCTGAAAACCATCGAGGAACGCGCCGCGGTTTTTCTTTTGCTGGTGTTTCTCTGCGTCGCGACCTTCCCTTTGACTTGGCTCATGATGCACTATGTCGCGCCGATCGCCGGCCTGTTCTATGTCCGCTTCCTGCAAACGCTCAAGCGCCTGCATGGATGGCGTCCCGCGGGCAAACCCCTGGGCGCCGCGGCGGCGGTATTCTTCGTCACTTTGTTCGGCTATCAGTTCGCCATCAATCTAGCGCTGATGTTCCACGGCGGAATGGCCCCCGGGCCGTTCGCGACAGCGCGGAACTCGATCGCCCAGGAGCTGGCGCATATGCCCGGCCGTCAACTGGTGTTGGTCCGCTACGCCCCGGAGCACGACCAACTCGAAGAATGGGTCTACAACCGCGCCGATATCGACGCATCGCAAACCGTGTGGGCGCGCGCGATGGACCCGGACAAGGATGGGGAGCTGATCCGGTATTATTCGGGCCGCCAGGTGTGGATTGTGGATGCGGACCAGACCCCTCCGCGGCTGACCGCCTATTCAGGAAAGGATGCCCAATGACCGACTCTCACGCTCCCGTGGCCCCGGACGATTGGGACCGGCATTGGCACGACCAAGCCGAGGTGGCCGAACGAAATCCCGCGCAGCGTTACCGCCGCGAAATTGTCTGCAAGCTGCTGCATAGCCACTTCTGCGGTAGTGTATCGAGCAACGCGGGGGCGCGCATACTCGACATCGGCAGCGGCCAGGGCGACCTGGCGCGCGACCTGCGCCGCACGTTTCTGCGGTCTGAAATCGCGGGCCTCGAGCTCAGCGCTACCGGCATTGAGGTGTCGTCCCGCAAAGTCCCCGGCGCACGCTTCCTCCAGCGCAATCTGCTCGAGCCAGGCGATCCCGGCCCGCTCGCCGGTTGGGCTCAGTTCGCCGTCTGCGCCGAAGTGCTGGAGCACCTCGACGATCCGGCTCTGCTGCTCAAGAACGCTTCCGAGTATCTGGCCCCCGGATGTCTCCTGATCGTCACCGTGCCGGGCGGCCCTCAATCCGAGTTCGACCGCCACATCGGCCACCGCCAGCACTTCACGCCCGCCAGGCTGCGCGCGCTGCTGGAGGCCTCCGGCTTCGAGGTCGAGCTGGCAACCACCGCCGGCTTCCCGTTTTTCAATTTATACCGGATGGTGGTGATCTCGCGCGGCAAGCGCCTCATCGCGGATGTCCAGAGCGGCTCCCAAAACCCTTTGGCCAGGGCTGTCATGGCGCTATTTCGCCTGCTGTTCTCTATGAACGTGTTGGGTACGCCCTGGGGCTGGCAGACGGTGGCGGTGGCCGCTTGGCCCGGACAGATCTCAAAACCGCTTGCGAACGCGCGCGGTTCAGAAAGCGTTTCTGAACCGTGAACCCATAGATTCAACCTATTGAATCGACTGCCGACTGCCGAATTTAACCTTAGAGTGGCAAGAGACATAAAGCCATCGACCGGTGAGACGCTCGCGGACTCCGCGAGCGTGATCCCCGACTCTCCCCAACTGGGTCCGGCCAATTTGGACCTAGCCAATTTGGCGACGGCGCTCGGAGGGCCGTCGCCAAGCCGGTGCTTCGCCGAGACGTTCCTGGCCGAATCGATCGATATTCTTCAGCGCCTGGACCCGCACGAAATCGAGCGCATGGCCATCGGTCTCAACGCCGTACGCCAGGGCGGCGGACGCCTTTTCATTCTGGGGGTGGGAGGCTCGGCCGGGCACGCCGGCCACGCCGTGAACGATTTCCGCAAGATCTGCGGCTTTGAAGCCTACGCTCCCACCGACAATGTCAGCGAGCTCACCGCGCGCGCCAACGACGAGGGCTGGGATACGTGCTTCGCGGGCTGGCTGGAAGGCTCGAGAATTCACAATCGCGACGGCGTGCTGGTGTTTTCGGTGGGCGGCGGGAATCGCGAAAAGAACATTTCCGTGAACATCGTCAAGGCGCTGGAAACCGCGTCGAAAGCCGGGGCGCGCATCTTCGGCATCGTGGGACGCGACGGCGGATTCACGCGCCAGGCGGCCGAAGCCTGCGTGGTGATTCCCTCCGCTTCGCCCGAGCGCGTCACGCCGCACACCGAAGGTCTGTGCGCGGTGGTGTGGCATTTGCTGGCCAGTCATCCATTGCTCCAGCGCGAGCGCACCAAGTGGGAGTCGGTGAAATGAACTCCCGCCGCTACTTTCTGGCCGGCGGCGCGGGCTTCATCGGCAGTCATTTCACGGACCGCCTGCTGGCCGATCCGGCGATCGAAGCGGTGACGCTGTACGACAATTTCTCGTCCGGACGCGAGTGGCACTACGCGCAACACACTGGCGACCCCCGGCTCCATGTAGTGCGCGGAGACGTGAAGGATTTCTGCGCGCTGCGCGAAGCCATGCTCGGGACCGATGGGCAAGGCCACGACACGACGATTCATCTCGCCTCCAATCCCGATATCGCGCGCGCCGCCACCGAGCCCGACATCGATTTTCGCGAGGGCACGTTCCTCACGCAGCAGGTGGTGGAGGCCATGCGCGTCACGAATACGCCGCGCCTGCTCTACGCATCCGGCAGCGGCGTCTATGGCGACCTGGGCGAAATCGAGGCCGCCGAGAATTATGCTCCGATGCAGCCGGTGTCCACCTATGGCGCGAGCAAGCTAGCGGGCGAGGCTCTGATCGCGTCTTACTGCGCCATGTTCGGTTTGACCGCCCGCGTCTTCCGCTTCGGCAACGTGGTAGGTCCGCGGCAGACCCACGGAGTGGGCTTCGATTTCGTGCGCAGGCTGCTGGACGATCCCGGGCGGCTGCGCATTCTGGGCGACGGCTCGCAGAGCAAGAGCTACATTCATGTCTTGGACGTGGTCAACGCGGTCCTGCTGGCGCACCGGGAATGCCTGAGGCCGTTCGAGGCGTATAACGTCGCCACCGGCGACTACATCACCGTGACGGAGATCGCCAAGCTGGCCATGGAAGTGGCCGGCCTGGAACCGGGAAGCGTGAGCTTTGAATACGCCGGGGGCGACCGCGGCTGGAAGGGCGACGTTCCGGTGGTCCGCCTGAACACGGACCGCATCCAGAGCCTGGGCTGGAGGTGCCACCGAACCTCGCGGCAGGCTTTGTGCGTCTCCATGCGGGCGCTTCTGGAAGACGCCAAGGAGGGCAAACTGTGACGCGCCGCGCTGTCTTTCTGGATCGCGACGGAGTCATCAACCGCGTGGTCGTGCGCGACGGGAAACCGTATCCGCCCGCCGGGCTCGCCCGTCTGCGGATTCTCCCCGGAGTTCGCGAGGCCTGCGCCAGCCTGCGCGAAGCCGGGTTCCTGCTGATCTTGGTCACCAACCAGCCGGACATCGCGCGCGGCCAGGCCGACGCCAAGGAAGTTTCCGCGATTCACGCGCACTTGCAGCGCTTTCTGCGCCTGACGGACGTGAAAGTATGTCCGCACGACGACGCCGCGGAATGCGACTGCCGCAAGCCCAAACCCGGCCTGTTGCTCAAAGCCGCGCTCGACTGGGACATCGATCTGGCCGCGAGCTACTTCGTCGGCGACCGCTGGCGCGACGTTGAAGCCGGGCAGCGCGCCGGCTGCTGCCCCCTGTTCATCGACTACAACTACCGCGAGCGTCGTCCGGAGGCGCCGTTCATCGCGGTGCGAAGCCTGCGCGACGCGGCCGCGCGGATTGTTGAAACGATCGCCCGCGCGAGCGCGAAGATCGAGACTCACGGCGCAAGCCGGGAGACGCTCTGCCATGTCTGATCTGAAGATGCTCGATCTGGCGGTATCCGCGGGTGCCTTCAATCCGCGCGCGCTGCGCGTGAAAATTTTCGCGGACGGCGCGGATAAGGCGTCGATTCTGGACCTGGCGCGCAATCCTCTGATTCAGGGCTTCACCACCAATCCCACGCTGATGCGTAAAGCGGGCGTGAAGGATTATGAATATTTCTGCCGCGATTTACTCGAAAATATTCCGGACAGGCCCTTCTCCTTCGAGGTGTTTTCGGACGAGTTCGAAGAAATGGAACGGCAAGCCCTGCGCATCGCCGGTTGGGGCGAGAACGTGTACGTGAAGATTCCGATCACCAACACGCGGCGTCAGAGCTCGGCCGCGCTGGTGGGGCGCCTGGCACGGCAGGGCGTCAAGGTGAACGTCACGGCGATGATGACGCTGGATCAGGTCGACGCCGTGATGCCGTATTTAGAGGATGGGCCGCCGAGTTATCTTTCGATCTTCGCCGGACGCGTGGCCGACGCCGGCTCCGATCCTCTGCCGCTGCTGTGCGCGGCGCTGGGGCGGATGCGCGCGCATTCGCAAATCGAGCTGATCTGGGCCAGCCCCCGCGAGCTGTTCAACATCGTGCAGGCCGACACGCTCGGCTGCCACATCATCACCGTCACGCACGATCTGCTGAAGAAACTGCCGACGCTGGGCAAGGACCTGGATGAGTTTTCGCTCGACACGGTGAAGATGTTCCGGGACGACGCGGTGGCGGCGGGGTATACGCTGGCGTAGCTGGCGTTACACCCCAACCGTCGTTACGCTCCGCTTGAGCGGGCCAGTTTACCGGTCATCGCCTCTCGTAGTAGACATTCGGCCGAGCGCCAGACAGATCGGCCACCAAGAACTCGGAAGTCCGAATTCGGTCAAGAATCACGGACGTAATCACTTCCTGATGCTGAAAATCGTCGGCGCGAACTGCGGTGATACTTCACCGCCGCGCGTGCCGCGGCTCGAAGGGTCGGGTCATAAGTTTGAATGGCGCCAACTAAGACGTTGGTGTCAACCGCGATCATCGATACCAGTTCTCACGGCGCATCGCTCCCTCCCCGACTCCAGGAGGGACCTGAACGGTATCGAAAAGCTCATCGATAGAACGATCCAACTCTTCCCCTTGGCGAGGGAGGTTGTGCAGCGGCTTCATTGCCTCGGCGGCGGCCGCCTGATTCGAAATGATTGTCTGCAGGAATACGTCGAGCGAGACGCCCCGTGCTTTCGCCTGAGCAAGCAGGGTCTGCTCGGTTTCCGGCGGCAGAGTCAGTGTAATCGTCATCGTTGCTCCCCTTAATCAAGCGTATCATTCCATCTGGAAAGGGCAGGCTTAACGGCGGGAACTCCACTGCCACGCCGTCGCCAAAATGTTCTCGATCGAGGAGTGCGAAGGCTTCCATCCGAGCGCCGCGAGGGCGCGCTGCGGGGCGGCCACTAAGCGCGGAGGATCGCCGGGCCGGCGGGGTTGCCGTTCGATGGGAATGGGACGGCCGATGACGTCTTCCGCCGCGGCCAAAATCTGATTCACTGAATAGCCGTCGCCGGTGCCGAGATTAAGGGCCGAGTTCGTGCCGCCCTCCTGCAAATGCCGCAGCGCGCGCACATGCGCGTCCGCGAGGTCGGTCACGTGGATGTAGTCGCGGATGCAGGTTCCATCGGGCGTGGGGTAATCGCCGCCGAAGATCGGGCACGCGGGGCGGCGTCCCAGCGCGGCGTCGAGCAGCAACGGAATCAGGTGCGTTTCAGGCTCATGGGTTTCGCCGATTTCTCCATCCGCGTCGCCGCCGGCGGCGTTGAAGTAGCGCAGGGCCATCCACTGCAAGCCGTGGCAGACGCCCTCCCAGTGCAGCATCCGCTCCACCATCAGCTTGAATTCGCCGTAGGGGCTGGTGGGCGCTTTGGGGTTGTCTTCCGTGATGGGCACGGTTTCAGGATCTCCGTAAACGGCGGCGGTGGAGGAAAAGACGATGCGGCGCACGCCGGTCGAGCGCATGGCGTCGAGCAGGCTCATACTGCCTTCGACGTTGTTGTGGAAATAGAGCTCGGGCTTCTGCATGGATTCGCCGACCGCGATGAAGGCGGCGAAATGCAGCACGGCGTCGATGCGATGTTCGGCGAGGACGCGGCGCAGGCGGTCCTGGTCGAGCAGGTCGCCCTCTTCGAAGGGGCCCCAGCGCACGGCGGAACGATGGCCGCGGCTGAGATTGTCGTAAACCACGACGCGATAGCCGGCGCGCGCGAGTTCCTTGGCTGTGTGCGAACCGATGTAGCCGGCTCCGCCGGTGACGAGAACGGTGGACTGGGAACTCATGCGAAGTTTCCAGCTTAGCGCGCTTTCGAACGTCACTCGTCCCACAAATGAACACGGCCGCCGCCGATCGCCACAGACGCAAGGCGGCAACAGGCTTTCAAGTGTTGGACATAGGCATCGCTCCCGCGCTGGCAAGCGGCTTGCTTCCACCTATAGAATCGAAACACTATGAGCACGCCTCGAAGCATTCCTCGAATCATGCCCCTGGTCCTGATTGCGGCCCTTGCCGGTCTGGCGCAATCGCCCGAAGTCTCCATTGAGACGCCCAAGCCTCCGCGTTATATTGGCACGCTTCTACGGCCATTCCACTTGGAGCAGCGCAAGGTGTCGCCGGCCCGGCTGGAGGATTCTCCGCGCTTGGAATCTCTGGTGCGCTCCGGAAATCTGTACTTGACCGCGCCGGACGTGATTGCGCTGGCGCTCGAAAACAATCTGGACATCGCGCTCCAGCGCTATGGGCCGTTTCTGGCGCGCGAGGTGCTGCGGCGCGCGGAAGCCGGCAATATTCTGCGCAACGTCGACACGCCGATTCTCGAAGGGCCGCAGAGCGTGAGCACGGCGGGGATCAGCTCCGCTGGATTGGCGGGAGGAGCGGGCGTGGCGGCCGTGGGCACGGTACTCGCGCAAGTCGGCGCGCCGCTGCCGAGTCTGGATCCGAGCTTCACCGCATATGTGCAACTGGCGCACCAAACCAGTCCGGAGAACATTGAGGTTTTGGTGGGTACGCAGTCCCTGACCAACGATACCAGACAATACAGTTTCGGCTATTCCCAGCAATTCATTACCAACACCAGCGTTTCGGTCAGCGTATATAGCCTCCGCTCATTTTACAACAGCCCCAATTATAGTCTTAACCCCAGCACCGCCGGGGCGGTCAGCCTGAGCGTCAGTCAACCTTTGTTGCAGGGGCTGAGCCCAGCGGTGAACAGACGCGATATCAAGGCGGCGAAGAACAACCTGAAGATCACCGATCTGCAAATGAAGATGCAGGTGATCACCACCGTCTCGGCGGTGCTGAATCTGTATTGGGACCTGGTGAGCTTCAACGACGATGTGCGCTTGAAGCAACGGGCTCTGGATCTGGCGCAGAAGCTATACGACGACAATCGCAGCCAGGTGCAGTTGGGCACGCTGCCGCAGATCGAGGTGACGCGCGCGGCAGCGGAGGTATCGGCGCGCAAGGAAGATCTGCTGCAATCGCAGACGCACGTGGCCCAGCAGGAGACCGTGCTCAAGAACGCGTTAAGCCGCAACAGCGCTTCCAATGCGTGGCTGGACGACGTACACATCATCCCGCTCGACCGGATCGAAGTCCCCAAAGCGGAGGATTTGAAGCCCGTGAGCGAGCTGATCGCGCAAGCCCTGGCGCAGCGGCCCGAGCTCCAGCAAAGCAACATCAACCTGGCGAGCAGCAAGATCATGGAAGCAGGCGATCGCAACGGTCTGCTGCCGAGTCTGAGCGCCTTCGCGGCGCTCACCAACAACGGACTCGCTGGGGTCCCGACGCCTCTGTGCAGCGCGTGTTCGTATTCGGCCGGAGGCGAGGGGAATGTTTTGCTCCAGGAGCTGCGGCGCAATTTCCCCAATTATTCCGCGGGGTTTTCGCTGAGTATTCCGTTTCGCAACCGCGTGGCGCAGGCCGACTACGTGGCCGACGAACTCACGATCAGGCAAACCGAGCTGCGGTTGAAGCGGGCCGAGAATCAGGTGCGCGTGGATGTGAAAAACGCGGTGATGGGATTGCAGCAGGCGCGGTCGCGATACGAATCCGCGGTAGCCACGCGGGTCTTGGCGGAAGAGACTCTACAGGCGGAGCAGAATCGCTTCAATTTCGGGCAGACGCCGGACACAACGCTGGTGATTCAGGCGCAGAAAGACGTGGTCCAGGATCAGACCGACGAGGTGCAGGCGATGGCGAATTATACGCACGCCCGGATCGCGTTCGATTTCGCCGTGGGGCAGACGCTGGAGGTGAACCACGTGTCGATGGATGAGGCGATCTCGGGGAGCGTGGCCAGGGAGTCTGTGTTGCCGGCTGTACTGCCGGAGCAGAAAGGGGGAGCGCGATGAAGAATCAAAAGACGCTGGCGATGGCGTGCGCGCTGCTGCAATGCGGCGGAATGCGGCTGTGGGCGCAAGACCAACTGCTGGGTCCGGAGCCCGGTCCGAAGGCGTCGCGGGGGCCTGCGGCCGCGCGGCCGTACATCGCGCCGGTGGTTCCTCCCGTTCGCCTGGCGAACTCCTCCCGGCTGCACGCGTTGATTCGCGCCGGGCAGTTATATCTGACGGTGCAGGATGCGCTCGCGCTGGCGGTGGAAAACAATCTGGATCTGGAGGTGCAACGCTACGACCCGTTGGCGGCGGATTGGAATTTGCTGCGCCTGCGCGGCGGCGGGGCGCTGCGCGGAGCGAGCGGGAACAGCGTGCAGGTGGGCGCCGTGGCGAGCGGGCAGGGCGTTATCGGCAGCGAACAAAGCGCCGGCCAAGCGTCCGGAACCGGCGGCGGCGGCGGCGGCGGCGGCGGAAACAACCAGATCCAACAGATTGGGCTCCAAGTGGCCAGTTTCGATCCGGTACTGACCAACTCCACCACGTTTTCGCACGTAACGACTCCGCAACCGAACCAGACGGTGAGCAGGGTGGCGTCGCTGGTGGACGATACACGCGCCTACACGACCCAGATTTCGCAGGGCTTGGTGACGGGCGGGCAGATCTCGATGTCGCAGACGGAGAACTACCTCAACGAGAATGTGAAGCACGAACTTGCGTCGATGTACCCGAGGGTGCAGGTGCAAGCGTATCAGCGGTTTTTTCAAGGCGCGGGACTGAACGCCAACACGTATTTGATCCGTGAAGGGCAAAACAACGTGCGGGCGGCGCAGGAATCCTTCCGGTCGCAACTGCTGGATCTGGCGGCCAGCGTTCTCAACATGTACTGGAATCTGGTGAGCGCCAATGAATCGGTGCGCTCGGCCGAGCGGTCTCTGGACATCGCGCAGAAGTTTGACGACGACACGCGGGAGCGGGTCCGGCTGGGCACCGTGGCGGGTTATCAGGTTCCCCGGGCCGATGCGCAATTGGCCAGCCAACGCCAGGCGCTGGCGCAGGCGCAAATGTTGGAGCAGCAGAGCGAGCAGCCGCTGAAGGACGCGATCAGCCGGGTGGAGGACCCATTGCTGGAGGCGGCGCGGATTGTGCCGCTGGACCGCATCGAAATTCCCGCGACGGAGGATTTGCCGCCGCTGCGCGAGCTGGTGGCAAAGGCCATGGCCGGAAGGCCGGATCTAGCCGTGGCCCGAATCAACGACGAGAACGCGGCGATCCGCTCGGTGGGAACGACCAACCCGCTGCTGCCGACCGGGGTTGCGTTCGCGGGGACCTGGAATGCCGGCGCGGCGGGCGGGCTCGCGGCCGGGTTCGGGCAGGTGGTCCGCCGCGATAATCCCAGCCAGTACGCGGGCGTGTACATGGCGGCTCCGCTCGGCAACCGGTCGGCGCAGAGCGATTACGGGATCGATCAACTGCAATTGCAGCAAACCGCGCTCAGGTCGCAGCGGAACCAGAACCAGATTGTGACCGACATCTCCAATCAAGTGGTGGCGCTGAAGCAGGCGCGCGCCGGGTACGAGGCGGCCGTCAGCGCGCGGGAGCTCCAGGAACTGTTGCTGCAAGCCGAGCAGGACAAGTTCAGCTTCGGATCGTCGAGCATCGACCTCATCGTCCTGGCGCAGCGCGCGCTGGTGGGGGCGCAGACCGCCGAGATTGGCGCGCGGGCGGCATATGCGCGCGCTCGGGCGAGCCTGGACCAGATGCTGGGACAGACCCTGGAAGTCAACCACCTGACGCTGGAGGAAGGCGAGAGCGGCCACATCGCGCGGGAGTCGAAAATTCCGGAGGGCGCGCCATAAGACGGGACGGGGGCCGTCGCGGACGAGGGCGTCCGGGCGCAACCCGTCCGCGCAAGATTATTGGATTTGCTGGATCACAAGGTGCGCCGAGACAGAGCGCGTTCCGCCCGCCACCGGTGTAATGGTTAATGCAGTGGAATTACCCGCGGGATTACGGACGGTGAGTAGTGAATTGAGCGCTGCCGTAGTCACAAGGGACATTCCGACAATCTGACTCGTGCCAGTTGCCCGCCCAACCACCGTAGAGGCCTGATCGACCCCATTGAGAGTTAAGATGAGCTGTCCCGGCTCGTCCACGCTCACTTGAAACATTACCTGATAGGTGCCAATGGCGGACAGATTAAATGTAAACTGATCTGTCCGAGCGATGGCACTCCCCGACGAACGTCCATCTTCCGGGAAGGATACGTCAGTACCGGGGGCGACTGTCGCGGCGTTATCCGGAGGCATCAACGCAAAGAAATCGGAAAAGGCGATGCTGCTACCCGAACCAGTCGCCCCTGTCGCTCCAGTGGCTCCCGTTGCACCCGTGAGGCCGGTTGCTCCAGAAGGACCCGTGAGGCCCGTTGCGCCGGTTGGACCCACGGGTCCAATCGCACCCGTTACACCAGTTGGTCCCGCGGGGCCGGTTGCTCCCATTGCGCCGGTTGATCCCGTTGCGCCCGATGGACCCGTGAGGCCAGTTGCGCCGATTGATCCTGTTGGGCCCGAAGGACCCGTGAGACCAGTTGCGCCGGTTGGTCCCGCCGGCCCGATTGCGCCGGTTGATCCCGTTGGGCCCGAAGGACCCGTGAGGCCCGTTGCGCCGGGTGGTCCCGCAGGCCCGGTTGCTCCGATTGCGCCGGTTGATCCCGTTGGGCCCGAAGGACCCGTGAGGCCGGTTGTGCCGGTTGGTCCCGCCGGCCCGGATAACCCAATCGCACCGGCTGATCCCGTTGGGCCCGCTGGACCCGTGAGGCCGGTTGTGCCGGTTGGTCCCGCAGGCCCGATTGCTCCGATTGCGCCGGCTGATCCCGTTGGGCCCGAAGGACCCGTGAGGCCGGTTGCGCCAGTTGGTCCCGCAGGCCCAGTTGCTCCCATTGCTCCGGTTGCTCCCGTTGCCCCGGTGTCCCCGGTGGGGCCCTGCGGTCCGCTCGGCCCTTGCACGGTCGCGGCCTGAACGTAATACCCGTTCATGTCAATCACCAGGTCGTCGATGTCGGTGGCCAGCACCTGGATTCCGCCGTCGGCGCCCGCTGGCACGATGGCCGAGTTATCCACAATGCCACCCTGCAAGGCGTTCAGAACCACCGTGCCGGGCCACGCCGTATCATCCGGCCAAGCCGCGACCCAGCCAACCGCCTGTCCCAGCGGAGTAATGGAGACGAAGTTCATCGAATAGGCCGCGGCCACGGGCACGCCGCAGTTGGACGAGGGAACCGGAACGACACGGGCCTGACCGGCAACGAGCGAGGGAGGGCCGAACAGGCCGGTCTCGCCCGAGCCGCCCTGCCCGCGCGTATCCAGGACGCGGCAGGGGGTGATGGCAATATACACCAACCCGGGGGTAGTACCCGGGGCGGCCGCGCTCCCGCCCGGCGTTTGATTGTCGGCCTTGTGAACGGGCCAGTTTTTCACCGGTATAGCAACCGGCCGGACCTGTTGAGCAGAGCTCGCCGGCATCAAAGCCGCCACGGCGACCAATGCGGCGCCGCGCAACAGCACCGGACTCAGTCTCGAAAACGTCGACCGCGGACATTCAGAACGCATCGTTGCGGTCTCCTCTTCGCTTGCCTTAAGCACGCTTGTCCAGATGATGATAAGCGAACGGGCAATCGTAATCTAGTCTTTCGGCGCGTCTATTTCGCTCCGCAACGAATCCCAGATCGGTAATGGTTTCAGTTTGAAACCAACGCGGCTGCCCGCCGTCGGCGGCCGAAGATTCCGAGGAAACAAAATCGGGCGGATCGCGTATAACTACCATGACCTCTCTATGGCAGGATCTGCTTCACGTTTCCAGATGCTGCTGAAGAAGCCGGGGCTGACGGCGGTGGCGGCGGGGCTTTGCGGGTAAGCCTTACAGACCGAGGTCCGGCCCGATGTGCTCGCAGATAAGATGCACCATAAGGCGGGGGCTCATGATCGGAAAAGGGATGTGCGCCTTGCTGTCGCCAACGTGGAAATGGCAGCGAGGAACCCTTAGAGGATCGTGCCCGACTTTATCGTTCAAATGAATTCTGACCATCTGGATTTTCCGTCCGGACAAGTGCAGATGGAACCAAAAGCGTCGCACGAGCCAGCCTTGCTGTAGCCCCTTCAACTCAATCTTGAAGTTGAGCTTGGAATCCGAACGGAACTCGACATCGGGGCACACAAGCTCTTGAAGCCCGTTCGCCGGCGGATTCAGACTGACGACTCGGTCATCCGAACGTTTGAGTCGGTCCAGATCCACCTGCCTCGCAAGGTCGCTCCGTAATTGAAGTCGAAGCTTGCTGGGATGATCCAACCACATGCTTGCGAGGCTTGCTTCCGAGGCGCTTTCGCGTTCCCGCGCCATCAAGAGCAGTTCGTCCTCCGGATTCACTTCAGAGCGCCCCCTGACGGATCATCCGGCAAGATTCGTAGGACTTCGGTCAAGCGGTTGCGGAAATTCGGAGCCGATTCAAGCAGCTTCTCAGATAGCTTATCCGTCGTGAGAAACAAGAACTGCGCCCCGCTTCGTTCCAGGCGAATCACATGAGTGTCGAGCAAACCGACAAGCTCCTGGGACCAGTGGTCGATCCGAAGAATGCGTATCGGGTTCGTGTCGTCGAGTTTGAGGCCCCCGGGCTCGCGGAGCAAATCCGAGACTTCTCCAATCGGCGGTTGAATCCCCAATTGCACCTCTGCCTCCGCGCCCAAATCGGCCTCAATAACAGGCCGTTGACCGTGTTCGTAAATGAGGAGGTACATTGCGGTGCTCCCCTCCCCCATCGCCAGTCGTCTCACAAGCCGAAACGCGGTGGTCGTTGCGAAATCCATTATGAAGGCGATTCCCGTAGCACCTCGGCGAGCGCAGGATGAACGGCGAAGGAATCGCTTCCGTTATTGAAGTATTCAAGAACCTGACGGTTGATCAAAAGCTCTCTGGATATTGGATCCTCGACCGAAAACTGCCCGTCGTCCATGAGCCGCCGAATCCGCCCCCGCTGCGTTTTGCCCAGCCCTACGCGATAGCGTTTCCCCAATTGCCGGATCGCGGATCGGACGTGGGCGGCCTCGATGCGATCCTTGTCGTCTCGGTAGGCGGCCTCCGCCGAAGTTCGCGCGAGCGTAATTAGATCGCGCAGGACGCCGCCGGAGAACCGAGCCAATTCGGAGACCTCGCTCTCATCCATGACGTCGGCGGCTCCTCGACGAAGTAGGATCTGATTCAGGAAGTCCGATTGCTCAGGATCAGAAATCGCAGCGGGGATATGCTTCACATCGTCGAAGTAGTCCTGTACGAAACGGTCCTTTTCAAACCACAGTATCAGCGGAGCCGCAACAATCATGGAGATCGGAAGGTCGCGCAGCGCCCGAAGGTCCTGCTCTGCGAACGCCCTGAAACTCTGCGGCTTGAATAGCCGATCGAGCCCATCAATCAGGACCGTGATCTGTGGGTCCGATTCCACCAGCGGCGACGCGATCTCCAAAACTAATCCCTGCACTTCTTCAACCTCACGCTGAATCGGCGGAAACCGCGGTTCGAGCAAACCTGGCGTGTGGATCAGCACGAGCTGAGACCCGTCATCCCATTCGTCGTACGCGCCCGGCTCGCCCCACTTCGTGTTGCCGTGGGCTAATTTCTGGAGCTTCTGGAAGGCAAGGTTGACACCTTCGCTCCGCGCAGGCTTCTTGACCCGCCGGTAAAGTTGCATCCCAACAGCGATCAGGATCGCACCAGGATTCAGACCGTTGAGATCAGTGATCTCAGCCAGATCAATGAGGATATTTATCGCGTCCTTATGCCGTTTTAGAAGTTTGGCGGTTAGCCACAATTCCGTCGTCTTACCGGACCCGATTCCTCCCACAAGAGCCATCTGGACGCCGCGTTTGAGTTCAGCAGAGTTCGCGAATGCCACGTGAATCGGAGGCTGATCGGGATCGCGTGGGTCGTGCTCCGGAGCCACGATTAGATCCCCTAGCGTGCCTGGCGATGACGGATTAAGACGCTCTAGGAACGGCCGATAGATCTGCCGCCGGTCGAACGTGACGGTGCTCGGTTCCATGATCCTACCGCTAGTATAAGATCCTTTGACGCAGTGCGGCCCGCTAGCTGAAGATTCCAAGGAAACAAAATCCGTCGGATCGCGTATAACTACCATGACCTCTCTGTGGCAGGATCTGCTTCACGGTTTCCAGATGCTGCTGAAGAAGCCGGGGCTGACGGCGGTGGCGGCGGTGAGCCTGGCGCTGGGCATCGGCGCGAACACGGTGATCTTCAGCCTGATCAACGGTACGCTGCTGCGGCCGCTGGCATTCGCCGACCCGGACCGTTTGGTAGTGGTGTGGAAAAACCCGATCGGCAAGCCGGATCAAAGGAACAACGTCAACGTCTCCAGCTACTTCGCGATTCGGGACCACAACAGCTCCTTTGAATCGGTGGGCGTCTTCAACGGCGCGCTGGCCAACATCGGAGCGGAGCAGGACGGAGCTCCGGCGGAGCGGATCAACGGGGAGACGTTCACGCCCTCCATGTTCAAGGTGATCGGCGCGAAGCCGAAGCTGGGGCGCATCTTCGCCGAAGACGAGTCTCAGATCGATAATGCGGCTCCGGTGGTGATCATCAGCGACCGCTTCTGGCAGAGCCACTTCAATCGCGACCCGAACGTGGTGGGCAAAACACTCATGATGGACAAACAGCCGAATGTTGTCATCGGCGTAATGCCAGCGGATTTCAACTTTTTTGGCGACGACACGGATTACTGGGCTCCGCAGCCGCTCAGCCGCCTCCAGGTGCAGAGCAAGCAGGGCTTTCTGGTTTTGGTCGCCCGGCTCAAGAAGGGCGTGGCCATGAAGCAGGCGCAAGCGGAGATGGCGGGCATCGCGGCGCAACTGGCCTCCGGCGATCCGGAGCGCAACTCCGGGATGACCGCGCAGGTGCAGTCGCTGCAAGAGGCGGCCTATGGAGGGTTGAAGCAACCGCTGCTGCTGTTGCAGGGAGCGGTGGCGTTTGTGCTGCTGATCGGATGCGCGAACGTGGCTGGGTTGATGCTGGCTCGCGCGGCTTCGCGCCGCACGGAGATGGCGGTTCGCACGGCGCTGGGAGCGGGGCGAGGGCGGATTATCCGGCAGTTGGTAACGGAAAGCGTGCCGCTGGCGATTCTGGGCGGGGCTCTGGGAGTTTTTCTGGCATGGGCAGGACTCAAGGCTGTTCCTGGCCGCCGCGCCTGAGGGATTCCTCAAGACGCTGAATTTCTCGCTGGACGGCGAGGTGCTGGGATTCACGTTGCTGATCGCGATCCTGACCGCAGTGGTGTTCGGAGTGGTCCCCGCGATTCAGGCGTCCAAGCCGGATCTGGTGAGCTCGCTCAAGGAAACCGGGCGCAGCGGCACCGACGGAGTGGCTCGCGCGCATCTGCGCAGCGCCTTGGTGACGCTGCAGATCGCGCTGGCGCTGGTGTTGCTGATCGGCGCGGGTCTGATGATCAACAGCTTCTTGCGGGTGCAGCATGAGAATCTGGGCGCGGACCCCAAGGGCCTGCTGACTTTCGAGTTCCGCTTCCCGCAGGGCGAGACGATCAAGCCCTACAGCCGCTATCGAGGGGTGGGGCTGTGGGACGTGAGCCCGCTGACGGCCATCGCCTACGACCGCGTGCTGGAGCGCATGCAGGGGCTTCCGGGCGTGACCTCGGCGGCGGGCATCAACCGCCCTCCGTTGAGCGGCGGAGGGATTTCCATGCCGTTCCTGATCGAGGGGCGTCCGGCGCCTCCGCCCAGCAGCGCTTCGGCCGGCGGCTCGCAAGAACAGGGGCAGACCGCGGATTACTTCGCGATCACGCAGAATTATTTCGGGACCATGAAAATCCCCATTCTGCGCGGAAGGGATTTCAATGCGCAGGACACGGCCGCCGCGCCGCCGGTGGCGCTCGTCAGCCAGACTTTCGTGAAGCGATTTTTCCCCAATGAAGACCCCATCGGCAAGCGTATCACGCTGGATTTCGTGCCGGACGAGAGGCCGCGCGAGATTGTCGGCGTGGCAGGCGATACGGTGGCCAACCGCTTCCAGAAGGAGGGCACTCCGGGGGCGCCGGTGCTGTACGTGCCGCACCGGCAGCAGACGCCGCGCTGGCTGGGCCCGTATTGGAACGATCGCGCCGCCATGACCTTCGTGCTGCGCACCACGGGAGATCCGCTGAGCCTGATTCCGGCGGTGCGCCGCGCCGCAGCCGAGGTGGACCCCAACAAGCCCGCGGCGAACCTCCGCACGGTGGAACAGAATCTGGATCAGCAGGTGCAGTATCAGCGGTTGTATATTCTGCTGCTGGGGATTTTCGGCGCGATCGCGGCAGTGCTGTCGGCCATCGGCATTTATGGCGTGATGGCATACTCGGTGGCGGAGCGGACCCGCGAAATCGGCATTCGCATGGCTCTCGGCGCGGGCGGACAGGAAGTGCTGAGACTAGTGGTGCGGCAGGCGCTGATCCTGGTCGCCATCGGGCTGGGGTTGGGCCTCGCGGCGTCGTTCGCGCTGACACGCATGATTCAAAGCGCTCTCTATGGCGTCACGGCGACGGACCCGGCGACGTTCACCGGCGTCTCGCTGCTGTTGACGGTGGTGGCCTTGTTTGCGTGCATGGTTCCGATACGGAGGGCCGTCCGGGTGGACCCGACTGTTGCGCTACGCTACGAGTGAGGCGTAGCGGCGTGAAGTTGGCTGGATTTATTCTTGTTTCGATCGCGATCCCGGTTGGGGCTCAATCGGGATTCGAGCACGGGCACAAGATCGGAAGCACTATCGCGTATCTGGAGGAGTCTTCGCAAGCCGGGCAGGGGTCGCAGGCAGCGGAGATTCTCGCGAACCTCCGGATTCAGTTCGCGGAGCTACCCGGCAACTCCACAGGCTCGGCCGTTCCCATCGTGGTGAATCCGAATGGCTTGAATACGGCGATCCTGCTGAATCCGAGGCCCTGCGCCGCATTCGAGACCTGGGCCGAGCAGTCGACATCGGATTTTGCGGAGAGCGCCGGCACCGGCGTCGGGGGAATCGTGCGGACGGAAGGAAAGGTGGTCATGCAGAGGTTCGTGCGCGACAACCTCCGGCAGATTTACGCCAGTTACACGGTGACGGTGGAAACGCTTCCCGACGCGGGAAAGTATCGCGTGAGCTTCGGGCCTCCGGAGCCCCCCGTGGACATGCTCGGTAAGGCGGACTGGAAGGTGTTCTCACCCGCGAAATATCCCGTGCCGCAGATCGTGAAGGATGAGGATTCGATCCGGCTGGAGTTGTATTCGAATGGCACGTCACGGAGGGTGGTCGAATATATCCACGCCGGCAGACAGGACCGGATGGCCTTCCGCAAGGAAACTCCGCGCGACTCCTACGCCGAGGATGCCGAGCTCGCGGTCGCGCAGCCGCGCTTGCGGGTGAACGGCGCGGCGGCTGCCGCTGTGGGCGGACTTCCCGAGACGATTCGCGGGCCGGTAGTGTGGGTGTACATTCCAGGCTATGGACGGTATGTTCTCTCGCTCCACGCACCCGCCGGGTTGGGATTCGAGGACGCGGGGGAAGCCGCGGGCAACTCGCTGACATTTACCGCGCCGGACGGGAACGTGTTCCGGATCGATACCGCGGAGCGTGTTGCGGCCGGCTCGGGAACCTACACCGTGCACGTGATGCCGGATTCGGGTTGGGCGCCCGCGGACCCCCAGGATCGCGCGCGGGCGACGATGGGGGCAGCTCTTGGCGTGATTGGGCTTGGCGCTCCGTGAAGCCGGCCGGATTCGTCTTCGTCTTATCGGCCGCCGCGCTGCTCACCGATCCGCTTAATGGTCAGGCCGTCCACAACGGGGTCAGGGTCGGCGGAAGTGTCGCGTACCTGGCGGAATCATCGGACATCCACGAGCCCGCTTATATCGACCCGGATGCGCGGAGGCTCGCGCAGATTCTGTTATCCAAACGCGAGCAGGCGCAGACACAGTCGAAATGCAGCGGGGCGGTTCCGTTGACGATAAACCCGGACGGTTCAGCGACCGAGCTCCTCCCCCGCCAGGCGCCTTGCGCCGCATTCGAAACCTGGGCTGAAGAGCGATCGTCGAATTACGCGGAAAGCATCCAAACCGGTTTTTCCGGAATCGATCGAACCAAGGGGAAGACGGTCCTGCGCCGCTTTGTGCGCGACGGACTCCGCCAGGTTTTTGTGAGCTATGCGGCGACGGTGGAGCCGCTTTCCGACGGAACCTATCGCGTGAGCTTCGGAGGCTCCAGCGACCAGCCCCCGGCGGACGTGCGCGGCAAGGCGGACTGGAAGGTGCTCTCGCCCCCGTCCTATCCCGTGCCGCAGATCCTGAGGGACGAGGATTCGGTACGGCTGGAGCTGTATTCGGAAGGCCCCGCACGAAACCCGGAACGGGAGCTGGTGGATTACATCCACGCCGGCAGAGAGGATCGGATGGTCATGCGCGAGGAAGCCGCGCGCGACTACTACGCCGAAGACGCCGAGCTCGCGGTCGCGCAGCCGCGCGTGCGGGTAAACGGAGTGGAGCGCGAGGCTGTCGCCGTACTGCCTGAGAGGATTCGCGGGCCGGTGCTGTGGGTGTACGTTCCGGGCTACGGACGGTACGTCCTGTCTCTGCAAGCGCACGAGGAGGCGGGGTTCGAGAGCGCGGGAGAAGCCGCGGGCAACTCGCTGACGTTTTCCGCGAATGGGAATATTTTTCGGATCGACGCCACGGAGCGGATTGCGGCCGGGTCGGGGACGTACACTATACACATGCTGCCGGATTTGGTTTGGATGCCCGCGGACCCGCTGGATCGAGCGCGGGTGATGATCGGCACGGCGCCGGGAGTATGACGCGATCTATTCCCGGCGCGGTCATGATCGGGGCGCTCTTTGCGGCCGCGTCGTTTTTAGAAATCGCCGCGGCTCAGGATCAGCCCATTCGCGGCAATACCATACTGGTTAACACCAGGTTAGTGGAAGTGGACGTGGTGGTCCGCAATAAGGACGGTCCGGTGCCGGGCCTGACCAGGCAGGATTTCACGCTGCTGGACAAGGGCAAGCCGCAAGAGATCGCTGTGTTCGCGTTCAAATCGAAGAACGGCGGAGGCGCGACGGCCGTGCAGCTTCCGCCGGGCGTGGTGTCGAATCGCATCATTGAGGAGCCGGCACAACGCGCGGCTGAATCGAGCGGAGCCTCCACGGGCGCCACCGTGATCCTGGTCGACCGGCTGAATACAGCCTTCGAATTCCAGCCCTACCTGGACCGCCAGATGCTGGAAGTGCTGGGCTCGATGAAAGCGGGCAGCCCCATCGCGTTGTACATTCTGGGCAGGGATCTGAGCGTGGTCCACGATTTCACCGAGGACCCCGAGCGGCTGATCCGCGCCGCCGCGATCTTGAAGGACAAGGGGCTTGCTCAAAATCAGGCCGCGCAAAATCCGGCGGACGCGCAGGCCGCGAAGCTGCTGAAAACCTCGCTCGAAGAAACGCTGAATCTGGAGCAGGTGGACCGGCCGCTGACGACGGCCCAGGCGCTCCAAAGGATCGCCAAGCATTTGCGCGGAGTGCACGGACGCAAGAGCCTGGTGTGGCTGTCGGCCAGCTTTCCACTGGTCAATCCGCGGCTGATGCGGGGGACGCCCGACATCGATCGCATCGAAAACACGGCGCGGGCCTCGAACGAAGGCAACATGGCGATTTATCCGGTGGACGTGAAGGGACTGTCCGCGGCGGTCCGGTTCGGTCGCAGGGCGACGGCGACGCCCATCGGTCCGCCGGGAGTCGAGATCATGCTGGCCCTGGCGCAAGACACGGGAGGGCGCGCGTTCTACAACTCGAACGACATCGGCGGTGCGATTCAGCAGGCGATGGACGACGCCGAGGTCACCTACACTCTGGGCTTCTATCCGGAGTCGAGCTCGCTGGACGGAAAGTTTCATCCGCTCCAGGTGAAGGTGGCCAAGGTGGATCTGGCGAAGGGCGCGGAAGTGCGCTACCGCGAGGGGTACGTCGCCGCGGTAGTCTCGGCTCCGCAGCGCGCGGAGCGGTTTAGCGGGCTATCGCTCGACGACCTGTTCGACGATGCGCTGGACGCGAACGCGGTGGGCCTGGAGGCGGTCGCCAATCCTGTGACGGGCAAGCCGGGAACGTTTGCGATCGACATGAGGGTGAGCGTCGCAGACTTGCACCTGGAGCAGAGCCAAGACCGATGGACGGGAGCGTTCGATGTTGCGGTGCAGACGCCGAATGCCCATCCGCCCAAAGGGAAGGTCCACAGGTTCGAGATTCACGCGAGCGACGAGGAACTGCGCGGGCTGCTGAGCAAGGGGTTCGTGCATCGGGAAGTGATCGAAGCGGGTGGCGAGGCTGGATCGGTTCGCGTGGTGGTGCAGGACCGAAATACGGGCGCGGCGGGCTCGCTGCGGGTTCCGCTAGCGCGGTGACGGGCTGCGGCAGGTCGGGGACCTGCCCCACTTCAGATGCGCTGGACCTTTTGGTTGTGTACCTGCGCGAGCATTTCTCTGACGGTGGCATTGGTGCGGGGGTGGCGCAGGTCCGGCGCGAGCTCCGCCAGAGGCTCCAGCACGAAGCGGCGGTCGGCCAGACGCGCGTGGGGAATTTCCAAGCCGGGATTGGACAGAATCGTATCGCCGTAGAGCAGGATGTCGATGTCGATGGTGCGAGGACCTTTCGGGTGCGTGGGAAGCCGCCTCAGCGCGAGTTCGATCTTCTGCAAGTGGGAGAGCAGTTGCTTGGGGAACAGGTTGGTCTCGATCTCGACCACCTGATTCAGGAACCAGGCTTGATCGGGGAAGTCGCGCGGCTCGGTTTCGTAGATGGCGGAGGCGCGCAGGATATGCGTATCGTCCGAGGCAAGGCGCTCGCGGGCTCGCGCAAGATGCGTTTCGCGATCGCCGACGTTTGAGCCTAACGAAAGATAGACGGTCTTCATGGGTCAGAAAAAGCGATGTAAAACTCTGCGCGCGGGCTGTGCACCACGTCCGCGCCGCGGCACTTGAAAATATTCAAACGCCCGGTCGGTGGCGACGCGGCCGCGAGGGGTGCGGTCCAGGAACCCCAACTGCATCAGGTAGGGCTCGTACACTTCTTCGATGGTATCGGCCTCCTCGTCGATGGACGCGGCGATGGTGTTGACGCCCACCGGCCCGCCGCCGTGCTTTTCGAGCAGCGTGCGCATGATCTTCTGGTCGATCTCATCCAGGCCGTAGGGGTCCACTTCGAGCAGATCCAGAGCGCGGCGCGCGACTTCCACGTCGACGTTGCCGGCGGCGCGCACCTGGGCATAGTCGCGAACCCGGCGCAGCAGGCGATTGGCGATGCGCGGCGTGCCCCGGCTGCGGCGCGCGATTTCATCGGCGCCCTCGGCGTCGACGGCGACGTCCAGCAGCGACGCCGAACGGATCACGATGCGGGCCAGCTCCGCCTGATCGTAGTGATTCAGGCGCAGCGTCAGACCGAAGCGGCCGCGCAGAGGAGCGCTGATCAAGCCCTGGCGCGTGGTGGCGCCGATGGCGGTGAAGCGCTTGATGTCCATCGCCACGGTGCGCGCACCGGGGCCGGTTCCGATCAGGATGTCCATGCGGAAATCCTCGAGCGCCGAATAGATCATCTCCTCGACGTCGGGCTGGAGGCGGTGAATCTCGTCGATGAAGAAGACCTCGCGCTCCTGGACGCCGGTGAGGATGCCAATCAGGTCGAGCTTCCTCTGCAAGCACGGGGCCGGAAGTTTGCTGCATCCCCACGCCCAACTCGGACGCGATGATGCCGGCGAGCGTGGTCTTGCCCAGGCCGGGAGGGCCGTACAGCAGCACGTGATCCATGGCCTCGCCGCGGCGCTTGGCGGCTTCAATGGCGATGGCCAGGATTTCCTTGACCTTGGGCTGGCCGGTGAAGTCCGCCAGGCGGTGCGGGCGCAGGGTGTTCTCGAATTGTTTCTCGTCCTCGAGCGGCGCAGCCGAAACGATGCCCTGTTCGCGCATGAAGCTCTAGTTTAACGGACTCCTCTCGTAGGCAGAGGACTGCGCCACTTCCGCTACCGAACCAGTTTCAGCGCGCGCCGGAACAGGGCGTCGAAGGCATTGGGCTCGGTGGCCGAGCGCGCCTTGGTCACCGCGGCCTCGGCGGAGGAGCGGCCGGCGCCGAAGTTCATCAGCGCGGAGATCACGTCTTCCTCGTTGGCGTCGAAGGCTGCCTTGGGCGCCGCGTCGGGGCGGGGCGGCAATCCGGCGAGATCGAGCTTGTCGCGCAACTCCAGCACCATGCGCTCGGCGGTCTTCTTTCCGACGCCGGGAATGCGCACCAGTTGCTCGATCGCTCCGGAGCGAATCGCCGCGGCCAGCTCCGGCGCGGCCAGACCTCCGAGCGCCTTCACGGCCAGCTTGGGGCCGATGCCGCTGACCGTGATGAGCTTCTCGAACACGGCTTTGTCGGCGGCGGAGACGAAACCGAACAGCAGCAGCGCGTCTTCGCGGACGTGGGTGTGGATGTGCAGGCGCAAGCTCGGCGCCCTTCTCCGGCAGCGACGAATACGCGGAAACCGGGATGGCGACTTCATAGCCGACGCCGTGCACGTCCATAATCACCTGGCTGGGATGTTTTTCGAGGAGCGTTCCACGAAGATAAGCGATCATGAGAGAAGAATACTGGATGCGGAGAAGGTTTTTTGTAGACCGGGTCAGAAACGGGCAGGCGATCTCGAGGGCGACGACGCGCGGCACCTGACGCGAGTGCTGCGAGTGGAGGCGGGACAGCGCTACGAGATCTCCGATAATCGCGACGTGTATCTGGCCGAGATCGAGGCAGCGCACAAGGAACGCGTGGTCTTTCGCACGCTCGAAAAGCTGGAAGCTCCCGCGGCCGGCGTGCGCTTGATCCTGTGCGCGGCGCTGGTGAAGTTCGATCGCTTCGAATGGACGATCGAGAAGGCGACGGAGCTGGGAGTGGCGGAGATCGCGCCGTTTGAGGCGGCTCGCAGCGATCGGGGCCTGGAGAAGGCCGCACAGAAGCGAGTGGAGCGGTGGCGGCGCATCGCGCTCGAAGCCAGCCAGCAATCGCGGCGGGCGCATTTGCCGGAGGTGCGCGAGCCGGCCGCGTTCGAGGCGGTACTCGGAGAAGCCGCCGAGTATCGATACGCGCTGGACGAAGAGCCGGGTGGGGTCGCCATCGCGGCGGCAGTACCAAAGGAGCGGCACGCGCAAGATTCGGTGGCGCTGCTGATCGGCCCCGAGGGCGGCTGGACGCAGCCGGAACGCGCTGCGTTCGTGGCGTCGGGGTGGACCCGCGTTTCGCTCGGGCCCTTGATCCTACGCTCGGAGACGGCGGCGCTGGCTGGGCTCGCGGTGCTCGCGGCGGCGTGGCGAGCTTGCTGAAAGATTCGGGAGAGGGTTCAAGCTAATCGGCGATCCGCTGCGTCTTACCGAGGAAGGAGATCAAGCTATGCGGAGAGTGATCGTTACCGCCGGGATTCTCATTCTAAAGTGCGGCTGCGCCTTTGGGCAGGTCCCGACTCAGAGTACGCAAGGCAAGCTCGCCTTCGAGGTCGCGTCCGTGAGACCGGCGGCGACGCTGTCAGGTGTCGACGCCCTGATCTTTCAACAGCGCGGCGGACCCGAATCTGCCGACCCCGGACAGATTTCCTACACGAATATTCCCCTCCAGCGCCTCGTCATGATTGCTTACGGAATCACCGAGCCGTACGAGATCTCCGCCCCTGGCTGGCTCGATGACGAGAAGTACAACGTCGTTGCGAAACTCGACCCAAGCAGCACCAGAGATCAGCTCAAAGTGATGCTACAGAATCTGCTGGCGGAGCGGTTTGGCATGACCGTCCATCATGAGACCAAGAATCTGTCGATCTATGAATTGGTCGTCGCGAAAGGCGGATCGAAGCTGAAACAGGTCATCGAGACGCCTGGCCCTTCCCCAGCTCCCGCGGATACCGCCGGACGTGGCGCGGCCAGTATAGACGCCAACGGTGTGCGGCAGCGTGCGCCGGGTCAGATTGGCTTGTCCATGATTCGGCTGGGAGGGCCAAGCACTCGTTTCTCGGCCAGGCAGCAACCGATTTCGGCGTTGACCCAGGTGCTGCAGAATCCTCTGGGCCGCACCGTCGTTGATGGGACCGGCTTGAGGGGAAAATACGATTTCAATCTTGACTGGACACGGGACGCAAGGACGTCGGCAAATGTCCGAAACATCGGGGGGGCTCCGGCCGGTCAAGCTGCGCCGGGGACGGCGGATGGTCAGGTAGACGTGGGGCCTCCGGATCTGTTCACCGCCTTGCAGCAACAGCTCGGGCTAAAGCTGGAGGAGAAGAAGGGCCCGGTGGATGTGGTGGTTGTCGATCACGCGGAAAAAGTTCCGACCAAAGACTAACAGCGCCCGCATTTCGCTCGGGCCCTTGATCCTGCGGTCGGAGACGGCGGCGCTGGCGGGGCTGGGGGTGCTCGCGGCGGCGTGGAACACTGGGTGACGAATTGGAGATTTCTCCACTGGGAAATTCGAAGGAGAATGGAAACGATGATCCGCTTGCCGAGGTTATTCTTGCCAACGCTTATTTCCGCCACGCTCGCTTTCGCGCAGCAGCCGCCGGTCTCAGCAGATATGAGTCTTGAAGGCCGCGTCACGGACGCGGGCGGCGATCCGCTGCGGAAGGTAACCCTGACGCTCCAGGGGCTCCCCACGGCCGCGGTTTCCCTACAACCTTCGTATCGTGCGACCAGCGATGCGGAGGGAAGGTTCTCCTTCGAGGGCATAGAGGCGGGCGACTACTCATTGTCCGCCGAGCGAGCCGGGTATCTGCGGAAGATGTACCGCGCCAGCCCGCGTGAGACCAGCGCGAGGCTCACCTTGACCGCAGGACAGCACCTCACGGAAATCGATTTGGCAATGACGCGCGCGGCGACGATCTCCGGCAGCGTTCTGGATGAGGATGGCGATCCGGTGGCCGGCATGTTGGTGAGTCTGCTTCAGCCGAGATACCAGAACGGCGCCCGCATCCTCGAGTCGAAACGCTCCGCCATCACCGATGAATCCGGCAAATACCAGATGATTGAGGATCTGGAACCTGACGAATACTATTTGAGTGCGGGAGGGGGCAGGGAAGCTGCGTTTTCCATGCTTGGCATGCGAGCCGTCAACGGCCCGGCCGGATACCACGAGGCGAAGCCCGGGCAGATGCCGGAATATTATGCGGCCACTTTCTATCCCAGCGAAATAGATGAGAGTTCCGCGGCTGCGGTCCGCCTTGTCGCGGGCGTCGATCTGCCGGGCATCGACATCCATCTGCGAAAGACGCCGGCCTTCCAGATAAAAGGCAAGGTGACCGGGACGATTCCAGGGCATCCGCTGGAACAGTTGCATATTGCGCTCGTATCGTCCGCGCGCTCGCCGACCCTCCGCTTGACCGACGGAACGCGAGCCCATATTGGAGCGAACGGTTCGTTTGACTTTCCGAATTTGTCGTTCCCGCCCGGGGATTACTATCTGGTGGCCACGCAAGGCCCGGTCACCCTTCTCGCACGCCAGCGGCTGACGGTAGCGAAGCAGGATATCGACGACGCGGTTCTGAATCTTCAGCCGCTGGAGGAACTGCACGGAACCGTTGCCATCGAGGGCGCGCCGGGCGATCTCAGTTGGCTTCGCGAGGGCAATCCTCCCCTTGCAACGATACTCCAGGTGAGCCTTCTTGCGAAAAATGGTCCGCTCCTCAACAACGTCAGAGGCAAAATCAAGGACGATGGCTCGTTCGTGCTTGCCGATATTGCGCCAGGAGTCTACGGAGTTCGCTTGACCCCCATTCCATCCGGGACTTACGTGAAGTCGATCGAGCTGGGTTCGCAGGACGCGCTGACCACCGGAATCAACGTCAACCGGCAAACCGCGGGAGCGCCGATCGAGATTACGCTGAGCCGGGCGGTTGGCCAAATCACGGGTGTTATGCAGACAGATCGTGGAGTGCCCACCGGGGGTACAGTCACACTGGTGAGCGACCTGCCTGAATCCGGCGGTGGCATTTCCATGATGTCGGGCGTCGGCGACAATGGCCGGTTCAGTTTGCCTCCTGTTCCCCCGGGGACCTACCGGCTGTATGCTTGGGAAGATCTCGAAACCGCGCAGCATTACGATCCCGGATTTCTAAAACCTTACGAAAGCAAGAGCGTCCAGGTAACCGTGACCGAGAATGGCAGGGCGCAAGTGGTCCTGAACCAGATCCCGGCAGCGCCCGAGATGCATAACAAATAGGTTGGAGCCGAAAAGCTCCCCCCTCCGGTGTGTTGGTGCTGGATCGCGTGAACGGAGGAAAATTAGCCGCTAAGATTTTGGAACTTCGGAGGGGTCGCCGACGCAATACCAGTGACAATCGTGACGCCCAGGATGATGCCGGGAGCCGATGGCGGCCAAGATCGCGACCTGTTGCGGCGATTCCGCGCCGGAGACCGCGATGCGTTCACGGCGCTCTATCGCATGCACCAAGCGTGTGTGTTCCGCTTCGCGCGGCTGATGACCGGCGATCCGGTGAAGGCGGCCGAGGTGACCCAGGATGTGTTCGTGTGGCTGATCCACCATCCGGGCGAGTTCGATCCGGAACGGGGGGGTTTAAGCGGGTTCCTGGTAGGGGTCGCGCGGAAGTTCCTGAAGCGGCGCTCCAGGGAGGAGCAGCGATGGGTGCCGCTGGGAGAGACCGCGATTGCGCCGGAATTGAGGAGCGAAAGCTCCCATGACGCCGAGCTGTTGCGGCAGGCCATTGCGGCGCTGCCTCCGCGCTATCGCGAGGTGGTGGCGCTGTGCGGCCTGGAAGGCAAGAGTTATGAAGACGCGGCCGCGATCGTCGATTGCGCCGTGGGAACGGTGCGGAGCAGGCTGCACCGGGCGCGGGCGCTGCTCGCTCGAAAATTGGTAGGAAGAGGTGTCCCGTATGAGTCGATTGGACGATGCCATGAGCCGGCTGGCGGCCGAACTGGCGGCGGAGAACGAGCAATGCCGAGCGCCGTTCGAGATCGAACAAGCCGTGCTGGCCGAGTTCGACCGTGTGCGACGGCGCAGGCGCGTCAGAGTTTGGGTGGCGGCCGGGGCGATTGCGGCTTCGGTGGCGGCTCTTTGGATGGTGGAGCACAGACCCGCGCAGCAGGCCGTTGCGCCGCCGGCGGTTGAGGCCGACGCCGAGCAGCCATTCGTGCCAATTCCCTACGTGCTCCCGCCCGGGCCGTATGAGCGCATAGAGGTGGTGCGCATGAACCTGCCCGTGTCCGAGCTGATCGCGGCGGGCTTTCGAATGCAGACCGCGGACCTGGGCGCGCAAGCCGAGGCCGACGTGATGGTGGGCCAGGACGGCAGGCCGCGCGCGGTGCGGCTGATCTCGATTTCGTCGTTGAATTAATACGGGGCAACTAAGGGAGGGATCATCGTATGAACAGACACATCCTCGTCGCCGGTGCGCTGGGCGCGCTTTCGTTGCACGGGCAGGGCGTGAACAACGATCTGTTTCAGGTGCAGCGGGACCTTCAGGCCCTGGGCAACCTCACCCGGGTACTGGATGAAGGCAATCGGGTGATCAAGGGGAAGCCGTTCTCGGCCACCGAGGAGCGCCACTCCCTCCAGGTTCTGGGCGACGGAACGCGTATCGAGAACACCGAGACCAATCGCCTCTATCGCGATAGCGAAGGCCGCACGCGGGTGGAGGGGATGAACGGGACCATCACCATCTACGACCCCGTGGCCAACGTCCGAGTGGAGTTGGACCCGGCCACCAAAACCGCTCGCAAGAACAATTCGGGCACGCGGTTTTTCGTGAACAGTGGGACCACGCTGATCACCAGCGGGCCGTTTCCGCTGGCCCAGCAAATTCAGCCAGCCAATCCGGCGACGTTGAAGGGAGTGATGGCGGAGACCACGGAGAATCTCAGCTCGCAGAGCATCAACGGCGTGACCGCGCAGGGCATCCGGACCACCATGACCATCCCCAAGGGGCAAATCGGGAATAACAAGGACATCAAGGTGCTGACGGAGCGCTGGACTTCAAACGATCTGCAAATGCTGGTGAAGAGCATCAACTCGGACCCGCGATTCGGCGATACCACGTATCAGCTCACCAAGGTCGTGCAGAGCGCGCCGGATCCGGCGCTGTTCCAGATTCCGGCGGACTACACGGTCACGGAGCAGCCGGCGGGGTCCGCATTTCGGCTGGCGACGCCCGCACAAGCGGCGAAGAGAGGGGGGCGCGCGGGCGTTCCGGCTCCTGCTTCGCTTCTGCCCCCTCCCCCGGGGAAATAATCATGAACCGGATCGTCACCGTGTTCGCGGTTGTCGCGGCCGCGGCGCTACAAATGCGGGCGCAGTCGCAGCAAGCGCCGGCGTTTGAAGTAGCTTCCGTCCGGAAACACGTCTTGGCGCCTGGCAAGTCGGTCTACCGGATGGTCAAGTCCGGCTTCGGTGGAGCGATTTCGGGCAATCGAGTCACCGAACAGATGGTCACGCTAACCGATCTGCTGATCGACGCATACGACGTGAAGGATTACCAGATCTCCGGTGCTCCGGATTGGGCCGCTCGGGGTGGCAGTGAATATTACGACATCGCCGCCAAAGCGGAGGGCGAGGAAACTCCGCCAACCGATCGGGTCCGGCTGATGCTTCAGGCCCTGCTTGCGGATCGGTTCCAACTGAAGCTGCACCGGGAAACCAAGGAGCTCGCGGTATATAACCTGGTCGTAGGCAGGGGCGGGCCGAAGCTGAAAGATCCGGGGGATCCCCGCTCTACTAAACTCGCGCAGACGCTGCCTCCCGGCGTCATGATGCTGAGAACCACGATTCCAATGCTCATCCAGCTCATCGCTCCTCAAGCGGACCGTCCTGTGATCGATCAGACGGGTCTCACGGGAACCTACGAGTGCACCTGGCCGCAGCAGATCGCTGACGTTTCCATCTTCACCGTGATTCAGGAGCAACTCGGGCTGAACCTCAAACCGGATAAGGCGCCCGTCGAGATGCTGGTCATCGATCGCGCGGAGCAGCCGTCGGAGAATTGACTGAGGTGCCACAGGTGCTACGAACAATACTTGCTGTGAATTTGATGGTGGAGGCCTGGGGACAGTCGCAGACCGCTCCGTCGTTCGAGGTCGCGACGATCAAACCTTCGCCGCAGTTCATCAACTGGAGCGGGATCCAAACTCCCGGCGGCGGCCGATTCGAGGCGTCGCACGCAACGCTCAAGGCGATGGCGGCGTATGCATACGATGTCCGCGAGTTTTATGTTTCCGGAGGGCCCGGATGGGCCGGCTCGGACCCGTTCGAGATTCTCGCCAAGGCGGACGCGAATGCGACTCCGGCACAGATCCGGGTCATGCTTCAGTCGCTGCTGGCGGAACGATTTAAGCTCGTGCTGCACCGCGACACCAAGGATGTCACGGTGTACCAGTTGGTGGTCTCGAAGGGCGGGCCGAAACTCGAGGAGACCGCCGGCGATCCCGGGTTCATCAGGTTCCTGGGACGAGGACAGGTGGACGGGCAGCGGATCCCGATGACCGGGCTGGCCCGCTATCTCAAGACGCTGCTCGGAGAGGTCGTAGTGGATAAGACCGGGCTCGCGGCGAAGTACAATTTCAAGCTGGCGTGGACGCCGGATGAGGGCCAGGCAGGGCGGCCGGGTGCAGGCCCGGCGCCGGGCAGTCCCGCGGAGGAGAACGGTCCCTCCATCTTTACCGCGCTACAAGAGCAGCTCGGGCAGAAGCTGGACGGAACCAAGGGTCCCGTCGATACCGTGGTCATTGATCACGCCGAGAAACCTTCGGAAAACTGATCTTCGGGGAGGGGCTTGACCGGCACCCGCCCGTGTGCCACAATTTGTACCATGACAAAACGTGGCGATTCGGGCGCACGCGTGCGGGCCCCGCTGACGGAGCTCGAAAACGAGGTAATGAGCGCGGTGTGGAAGGCCGGTTCATGTTCGGTCGAGGCCGTGCACCAGATGGTTTCGCGCAAACGCGATCTCAAGGAAACCACCATTCGCACCCTGCTGCGGAGGCTGGAGTTGAAGGGCTACCTGCATCATGAATCGGATGGCCGCGCCTATATTTACCGCGCGGCGGAGTCGGCTCGCAGCCTGGCGGCGCGCGCGGTGCGGCAGATTATCGACCGCTTCTGCCAGGGCTCGGTGGAGGAGCTCGTCAGCGGCATGGTCGAGGCCAAGGTGCTGAGCAAACGCGAAATCGAACGGCTGGAGGAGGTCGTGCGGCAGGCGAAGGAAGGCAAGTGAAATGGAGTGGGGCGATGCTGGCGATGTTCCGCGAAGCCTGGAAGGCGACGTGCTTGGAGACTGGGATCGTTCCTATTAAAATCTGCCGGAGGAGCAGTTCCAGACCGTGAAAGTGTCCGATTTTGAGATCTCGCTGCCCGTTGCTGGGATAAGACTGGCCTGGAGAAAGCCAGTGAGTCTGTGACGAATATACACGGATCAGTGAAAAATCAGCACTCGGGACGGATTTTTGAGGGCGCGAACGAAAAATTTCGTAAATCCGCCGAACGAATTGACACCAAGTGGCGTCTAAGGTTGAAAGCGCTGAGCTTCGGAGGATCGGACTGAACCGTCTATGAAAACGAATGGCTCCCTAAGACTGCTGGCCGCAGGTTGGTTAAGCGCCCTGGTATTGTTGGCTTCCGAGCATCACGGCCAGGTCACCTTCGCGGGCTTGCCGGTGCCCGGCGTGGCGGTAACGGCGACCCAGGGTGAAAACAAAGTTACAGCCATCACGGATGGGATGGGCGTGTATTCCTTTCCCGATCTGGCGGACGGCGCCTGGAGCGTGCAAGTGGAGATGTCCGGGTTTACCACGCTCAAGCAGGACGTGACCGTCGCGCCAGGCGGGGCGGGCTCGACTTGGGAGCTGAAACTCAAGTCCCTGAGCGAGATACAGGCGCAAGTTCAGACGCCGGCGCTGGCCACGGAGCCTCGTCCGGCGGGGACTCCGGCACCCGCAAAGCCAACGGCTCCGGCTCCAGCGAAACCCAAGCCGGCGGTCACTGCTCAGGCCGCCGCGCAAGCCGCCGCAGGGGGACGCGGTGGCGCTCCGGCTCAAGCGGCCGCCGCTGGTACTCCTGCCGCCCCGGCGGCGGAACCGGCCCCGAGTGAGGCGAACCAGCAGGCCGCGGACGGATTCCTGGTGAACGGCAGCCAGGTCAACGGAGGCGCGTCGCCGTTCGCGCTGAACCCGGCGTTCGGCAACAACCGCCGGGGGCCGCGGTCGCTGTACACGTATCTGCTCCAGTTCAACCTGGGCAACTCCGCGCTGAACGCGAACACCTATTCGCTGACCGGGCAGAACACGCCCAAGCCGTCCTACAATGTCTTTACGGCCCAAGGCTCGGTGCAGGGTCCGCTGCGCATCCCGCACATCCTGCGGAACGGTCCCACCTTCTTCATAAACTATTCCTTGAACCGCAGCCGAAATGCGACCAACGCCGAAGATCTGGTGCCGACGGACGCGCAGCGCAGCATGTACCCAATCTGTCCCGCGCAAACGAGCCCGCCGCAAACGAGCCCGCCGCAAAACTGCATCGGCCCGCAAGCCAATGCTCTGTTGGCTTACTATCCGTCCCCCAACTTCACCGGTTCGACCTTATACAATTACCAAGTCCCGGTGGTCAGCGTCTCGCATGCGGATTTCGTCAATGCGCGTCTGCAAAAGCAGGTCGGACGGAAGAATACGATCCTGGGAACCTTCGCGTTTCAGAGCACGCGAGCGAACAATCCGAACCCGACCGGCTTTCCCTTATTGGGTCTGGACACGACCAGCGGCCTGAACATGAATATCAATCCTCAATGGCGGCATCAGTGGACGCCGCGGATGAGCTCCCTGCTCCAATACCAGTTCACTCGCGCCGCCTTGCATAGTTATTCGTACTTTGAGAACCGCACCGAACGTTGAGGGCCCCGCGAAGATAATGAATCCCAACCAGAGCCCCACGTACTGGGGCCCTCCCAATCTGAATTTCGGGTCCAGCGGCATCACCGGGCTGAGCGACCCCATCGTCCCTTCCTTCAACCGGCCGCAAACGGGGACGGTCAAGGACGACAACACCTGGAATCACGGACGCCACACGGTGACCTTCGGCGCGGATTTTATCCGGCAGGAGTTCAACTATTTTAACGAGACCAATCCGCGCGGCAGCTTCACTTTCACTGGGGCGGCGACCGGCTCGCCTTTCACGGATTTCCTGCTGGGCATCCCGGACACCGCCACCCTCGCTTACGGCAACGCCGACAAGTACCTGCGCGCGTCCAACTATGACGCCTATATCCAAGACGATTGGCGCGTTAACTCCGCGGTGACCGTCAACGGCGGCGTCCATTACGGGTACCAGGCGCCCGTCACGGAGTTGTACGGAAGGCTGGTGAACCTGGACATCGCGCAGGGATTCACGGCGGCGCAGGCGGTGTGTTCGCAGGCGCAGACAACGTCAACAGGTTCCTGCGCCGGTCCGGGAGCGAGCTATCCGAGCTCCCTGGTGCATCCCGACAGGCACGCCTTCGAACCGGGCGTGGGGATCGCGTGGCGGCCCATTTCCGGATCTTCTTTAGTGGTCCGCGCGGGCTACAGCCTGCGCTACAGCACCTCGGTGTATCAGACCATCGCTACGCAGATGTACCAGCAAGCGCCGCTGTCGACGGCGTTGAACGCTTCTAACTCCGCTGCCACCCCGCTCACGCTGGCCACTGGGCTTGTCGGGTCTTCCGCCAGTGGGCCCACTCTCTTCGGCGTCGATCCCAATTTCAAGATTGGGTACGCACAGAACTGGACTCTTACGATCCAAAAGGACCTGCCGTGGGGCATGCAAATGCAGGCGAACTACACCGGCATCAAAGGAACCCGCATGCCCCAGATCTTTTATCCCGATTCCTATGCGCCCGGAGGCGTAGGTCCCTGCAACCCTAATCTCCTCTCAAACACCGTCACCGAATGCGTGGGATTCCAGTATGAGGCCTCCAACGGGAACTCGACGCGCAACTCGGGCAGCATCCAGTTGCGGCGCAGGCTGCACAACGGGTTCACGGCGCAGGTGCAATACACCTATTCGAAGTCCATCGACGACCTGCCGTCGGGCCAAGCTCAGAACTGGCTCGATCTCAGCGCGGAGCGAGGGCTTTCGAGCTTCGATCAGCGCCAGTTGGTGGCGGCTCAATTGCAATACACTTCGGGCATGGGAATCGGTGGAGGCACGTTCCTGAGTGGATGGAGGGCCGCGGTCCTCAAGGAATGGACCTTCGTGCTCCCGATCTCGTGGGGCACGGGCCTGCCGGAGAATCCCAACTACCTCGGCACTGTCCTGGGCGGTACGACGGCAGTCAATCCGCTCCGGCCGGAGTTCACGGGAGTTCCTTTGTACTCCGATCTTTCTCCGGGCCGGTTCCTGAATCCGGCCGCGTTCGCGACGCCCCCGCCGGGAACGTTCGGCGACTTTGGGAAGAATTCCATCACCGGCCCATACCGATTTTCGCTGAACGCTTCCATGCAGCGGACTTTCCGCGTGAGCGACCGGGTAACCTTGAATTTGCGTGTGGATTCGACCAACGTGCTTAACCACGTCACCTTTGGCAGCTATAACGTGAACTACAGCAGTTATGGTAGCCCGCAATTAGGGGCTGCGACCAGCCCCAACCAAATGCGCCAAATGACCACCACGGCCCAGTTTAGGTTTTAAGAATCGAGGTTCTACGATATGCGGAAGTCCTCAGTAAAGATAGCCCTCTGCTTTGCATCGCTCCTGCTGATCTTCATCTCCGCGAGCGGACAGCAACCGGCAGCACCGCCTAAGCCGCCGCCACCGCCGCCGCAGAACGCTCCGGGGACGAATGCTCCGGCCGCAGGGGCCGTCGCCACCTTCACCACGGGCACGCAGTTGGTGGTGGAGGAAGTCGCGGTGACGGATAAGAGCGGCAAACCCATCGAGGGGCTCACCAAGAAGGACTTCACGGTCACCGAGGACGGGGTCGCGCAAGAAGTCGCTTTCCTGGAGTACGAGAATCTGCCGGACGATTCCGGGCCGCAGCTTCAAACCCGCCCGGAGACGCCGCTGGTGGTGGAACCCCTGGAGAAGCTGACGCGAACGGAGATCGCCCCCGAGCCGCCCGGCGACATTCAGCTTCACAACCGCCGGCTGCTGTGCCTGTACTTCGACATGAGCTCGATGGGGCAGGCGGACCAACTGCGCGCGCTCTCCGGGGCCGAGAAGTTCATTCGTACGATGGCTCCGGAGGACATCATGGCCATCATGCAGTACGAAGGCGCCGCCGTGGAAGTGCTTACGGATTTCACCGACAGCAAAGAAAAGCTGCTCAGCATCATCGAGACCATCATCGTGGGCGAAGGCCAGGGCTTCGGCGAGACTTCGAGCGACGCCGGCGCCGCCGATACCGGCGCGGCCTTCGGCCAGGACGATAGCGAGTTCAATATCTTCACCACGGACCGGCAGCTCTCGGCAATCCAGACCGCCTGCAAGATGCTGGGAGGGCGGAACGAAAAGAAGGCCCTGAATTATTTCGCCAGCGGCCTTCAGCTCAACGGCGTGGATAACCAGGCGCAGTTGCACGCCACCGAAAACGCGTGTCTGCGGTCGGGCGTCTCCATCTGGCCGATTGACTCGCGCGGCCTGGTGGCAACGCCCCCCATGGGCGACTTGAGCCAGCGGGGGCCGTCCGGCAATGGCATCTTCACCGGCCAGAGCGCCATGGCTTTCAGCACTCGCCTGGCACAGACGCAGGACACGCTATTTACGCTGGCGGCGGACACGGGCGGCAAAGCTCTGCTCGACAATAACGATCTCGAGAGGGGCATCCTTAACGCGGAAAGGTCAATGGCGAGCTATTACATCCTCGGCTACTACAGCAAGAATACGAATCTGGACGGGAAGTTCCGCAAGATCAAGATTACGGTGGGCGGCGACTTGAATGCCAAGCTGGATTACCGCCAGGGTTACTACGGCAACAAGACCTACAACAAATTCACCACAGCCGACAAGGAGCGCCAACTGGAAGACGCGCTGATGGCGGGCGATCCCATCACCGAGCTGACCATCGCGGTGGAGATGGACTTCTTCGAATTGAATCGCGCCGAATATTTCGTGCCCATGATGGTCAAGATCCCGGGCCGCGAGCTGGCGATAGCGAAGCAAAGGTTCGGCGCCGAGCACACCGTCATCGACTTCATCGGCGAGGTGAAAGACGACTTCGGCAGCACGGTCCAGAACATTCGCGACAAGGTGGACAGCAAGATCAGCGATTTCACCGCACAGGAGCTGGCCAAGCGACCGATCGAATACGCCACCGGCTTCACGCTGCTTCCGGGCAAGTATACGGTCAAGATCCTGGCTCGCGACGCCGAGACGGGCAGAATCGGAACTTTTCAGCAAACCTACGTCATCCCCAACCTGATGAAGGAAACCAAGCGGATTCCCATCAGCTCGGTGGTGTTGAGCAGCGAGCGCCAGAATCTGAAAGACGCTCTATTCAACGCGCTCAAGGACAAGGATCGAGCCGAGACTGCCAATCCGCTGGTGACAGACGGCCAGAAACTGATTCCCAGCGTGACGCGGGTGTTCTCCAAGACCAAGGATATGTACGTGTACCTTCAAGCCTACGAACAGTCGGCCGATACCGTGCGGCCGGTGGTCGCCTTCGTCACGTTTTTCAAAGGGCAAACCAAGGTGTACGAGACCGCGCCGATTGAGGTCACGACCCCAAGCGAACCGAAGTTGAAGACCCTGCCTTTGCGGTTTACCGTGCCTCTGGGCAGCCTGGAACCGGGCCAGTACGACTGTCAGATCACCGTGCTCGATCCCGAGGGACAAAAGACCGCCTTCTGGCAGGATAAGGTGCAGATCATCCAGTGACCATAAGCGGGGCGGCAACTCTCGCGTTTGCTTTGCTGGTGACGCTGGAGGCCCGCGGCCAAGCGCAGACTGCCGCGCGTCCGGAGTTCGATGCGGCATCCATCCGGCCCAGTAATCCGAGCACGGGGATGGCGGCGTTTCTCAAGCCGGGCAGTCTCAGTTACACGAACTATGCCCTGGCTCAATATGTTTGGCTTGCATACGACATCCAGCCCTATCAGCTCACTCACGCATCTTCAGTTTCGCTCGACGATTTGAGCGCAAGGTACGACATCGTCGCAAAGGCGGACGAGCCGGTTCCCGTGTCGCAGGTGAAGCGGATGCTTCAATCGCTGATGGCGAATCGTTTCAAGCTAACCCTCCACAGCGAGACCAAGGAATTTCCCGCCTACATCTTGACGGTGGACAAGCGCGGCCCGCGATTCCCGGCGTCGCAGGACGAGGGGCCAACGGTAATGGCACTCAAAGACGGTTCTGCTCGATACAAGAGAGCATCGATGGAGTACCTGGCGAGGATGCTATCAAATCTCCCTTCGTTGGGCGGCCGCCCGGTGGTGGATCGAACAGGGCTCGACGGAGTCTACGATTTCTCCATGAAGTTGTTCGACCCCGACGCGGCGATAGGCGATCCCGACGCCAATCCGCATCAGCAGTTTAACGAGAGAAAGGACGAGTGGCTGAAGGCACTTGGTTTGAAGCTGGAGCCGCAGAAGACTTCGATTGAGATGCTGGTCATCGATCACGTCGAGAAGCCCTCGCAGAACTGACGTGACCGCGGGTACCCTAACCCTACCAAGCAGACCGGATCGACAAACGCTCGCGCCAGGAGCGACACTATGATTAGCGTCGGAAGATAGAGGAGGAACAATCACTCCGCGACCTTCGACTGAAAAGGAAGGTTATGCGCAATTGGTTCGTAGGCGCGATGAGCGCCGGGATGGTGCTCACAGGGGGTTTGTTCTTTGGTCAGGCTCGGGCCGCGGGGCCGGAGTTCGAGGTCGCCAACATCACGCCGGCCGCGCAGCCCACGCCGGAGTTGTTCCGTTCGGGGAAGATTCACATCGGCATGACCGTCGACGGAGCGCGAGTCGACATCGGCGGCATGCCGCTGACCACCCTGATCCAGCAGGCGTTCCGCGTAAAGCAGTTCCAGGTGGTGGCGCCGGATTGGGCGCGCGAATCGCGTTGGGATATTCTGGCCAAGCTTCCCGACGGCGGGTCGCAGGAACAGGTGCCGGAGATGTTGCTGGCGCTGCTGACGGACCGGTTCAAGCTGGCGGTGCATCGCGAAAACAAGGAACTCCCCGTATATGCGCTGGTGGTGGGAAAGGGCGGGCTGAAAATGCAAGCGTACGTGCCTGAACCTGGCGCTGTCACGGATGCGCCGGCCGGCGGCCCAACCGTCATCGGAGGCTTCGGCTTCCTTCCTCCTCCTGGCGGTCCTCCGCCGGGAGGCGGTCGAGGCGGCCCTGGCCCAGGCCGGGGTCCCGGCGATGGCCCTGGCGGCGGGCCGGGAGGCGGCAGCATGTCGTTCACCAGCCCCCAGTATGGAACGATAAAGATCTCAGGATCGCCGCAAGAGGGAAGAATCCACCTGGAAGCCTCGAAGGTCAGCATGGCGGGGTTTGCCGATATGCTCACCGGCATGACGGACCGGCCGGTATTGGACATGACCGGACTATCGGGAGACTATCAGGTGGCGCTCGACGCTTCCCCGGAAGAGCTGATTGGAGGCATGGCGAGGGCGCAAGGCCTCACCTTCGGACCCGGCGGTCCGGGTGGATTCGGCGGACCGGGTGGGCCGGACGGCCGCGGCGGCGGGTTTTTCCGGGCGCAGACGGATGGCGCGTCGGACCCCTCCGGCAACGTGGTTTCCGCGTCGGTGGAGAAGCTGGGCCTCAAGCTGGAGGCGCGCAAGTCGCCGGTTGAGTCCATCGTAGTGGATCATCTCGAAAAGGCCCCGACGGATAACTGACTTCAAACAACCGCTCCCTGCGGTCGCGGCTCGGAGTCCACATTCTGAGCCGTCGGCTCTGGCTTACAATCAACAAAGAGGTGACGCCATGCGCGTGATGCGTACTGGAATGCTCGCGGCATTTTGCGCCCTTTGGGCGGCGGCTCAAAGCGACAACGGGGCTCGCCAGCGGCTTATCGAGACGTTGGACCAAATCGCCAACAAGCAACTCGCGGAGCGGGCGCAGAGGGTCGCCGGGATTCAGACGCGTGCCGCGTTCGAGCAGCGGAAAGCGCAGGTCCGCGCCAAGATCCTCGAATTGATCGGCGGGTTGCCGGAGCATCGCGGCCCGGTCGCGGTGAAGGAGTTCGGCTCGCTCGCGGGCGATGGTTTTCGCGTGGAGAAGCTGGCCTACGAGAGTCTGCCGGGATTGTGGGTGACCGCGAATCTGTATATTCCCGCCGCCGGCGCCGGTCCGTTTCCGGCGGTTCTGCTGGCGCCCGGACATGAGGCCACGGGCAAGCAGAGCCAGTACTCATTCGGCGGGAATTTCGCGCGCTCCGGAATCATGGCGCTGGCGATCGATCCTCTGGGCCAGGGCGAACGGCTGCAATACTTCGATCCGGCTAAGAAAGCCTCCACCATCGGCGGCTCGACCGGCGAGCACGGCGAGGCGAATGTGCCTGCGATGCTGATCGGCGAAGAGGTCGCGCGCTATTTCGTCAACGACTCCATGCGCGGAATCGATTACCTGGCGTCGCGCCCGGACGTGAACGCGGACCGCATCGGCGCTCTGGGCTGCTCCGGCGGCGGAACCTCCACCGCGTATCTGGCGGCGCTGGACGATCGCGTGAAAGTGGCGGGCGTGGCCTGCTACATCACTTCCTTCAAGGAGCTGCTGCCTTCCGCCACGGGCGTGCAAGAGGCCGAACAGAGTATCCCGCATTTCATCGAACAGGGATTGGACTTCGCCGACTACGTGGAGCTGTTCGCGCCCAAACCCTACGCGGTGATTTCCACGATGGCGGATATGTTTCCCTTCGAGGGCGCCCGACAGTCGTATGAGGAGGCGAAGGGCGTCTACAAGCTCTACGGCGCGGAGGAGCACCTGAAGTGGATCACCGGTCCGGGAGGCCACGGCAACCTGGGACCGATTTCGCCCGCGATTCTGGGGTTCTTTGTGCATTACTTGAACGACGGCCCGGCTGGGGATGCGACATTCACTGCGCTGCGTCCGCAGAATCCAGCGGACTTGCTGTGTACTCCCACCGGCCAAGTCGCGACGTCGATCGGAGGGGAGACGATCCCGTCCATTATTCGAGCTCACGCCGCGCAGGTTCTCCCGAAGACGCGGCCTTCGGTGACGGAGCTCGCGGAGGACATCCGCGGCTTGACCGGAGTAGTGGCGAGACCGAGTAAGGTTCCGCCTCCAGTGGCGGGCAGGGGCAATGGCAGAGGCCACCTCGAGAGCATTTCGTTTCAGGGCGGGAACGGAGAGCTTTCCGCGTTGCTCGTGCATCCTGAGGGCGATGGCCGGAGGACGGCCGTGCTGATGGTGGACTCGCGGGTGGGAGATGAGCTCATGCCGAATAGCGGCGCGATAGACCAGCTTGCCAAGTCCGGCCATATAGTCATGGTGCTGGGTTCCACGCCGACACCGCCGGGCGCCGAGGGACTGAAGTCGCCGTATCTGGGAACCTTCAATCTGCTGGGGCTGCGGGCGCTGCTGGTGGGCAAGAGCATCCTGGGGATGCGCGTGGACGACACCATTCGGGCGATGGATTTTCTTTCCGCGCGCAGCGACGTGGACCCGTCCTCGATTACGGCGTACGGGAACGGCGCGATGGGAGCGGTGGTGCTGCACGCCGCCGCGCTCGATTCACGTATCCGGCGCGTGGTGGTCGAGAATACGCTCACCAGTTATCGCATGGTGCTGGACGAGCCGCTGCACCGCAACATCTCCGAGATCCTGATTCCGGGCGTCCTGCGGAAATACGATATGGGCGATTTGCTGCTGGCGGTGGGCGGCCGCGTGACGGTGATCAATCCGCAGAATGCGGAGGGCGACGTCATCACCGCCGATCAATTCCGCAAAGAGCTTAGTTACGTTCCAGCGGACCGAGTAAAAGTGATCTTCCGGAGCCCGGAAGCCCCACTACCACTTGAGTGAGTGGCGTCTCCGCATCAAATTCAAGCTGCCGCCATACTAGGCTTCGGCACGCTATTGATCGTCTTCAGAATGCGCGAGACGATCTGGTAGGGATCGCCTTCGGAGTTCGGGCGGCGATCTTCCAGATAGCCCTTGTAACCGTTCTTGATGAAGTTAACCGGCAGCCTGACCGAAGCTCCCCGGTCCGAGAGGGCATAGCTAAATTTGTCAATGGCTTGGGTTTCGTGCAGACCCGTCAAACGCAGATGGTTATCCGGGCCGTACACAGCGATATGCTCGGGGATGTACTTTTCGAAGGCCTTCATGAGGGCTTCCAAGTATTCCTTGCCGCCCACTTCGCGGAGGTATTTCGTCGAGAAGTTGCAGTGCATGCCGGATCCATTCCAGTCGCCCTTAATGGGCTTGCAATGCAACTGCATGTCCACTTCGTATTTCTCGCAGAGCCGCATCATCAGGTATCGAGCCGTCCACATGTCGTCCGCGGCCTTGGCGGAGCCTTTGGCGAAGATCTGGAATTCCCACTGACCTTTCGCAACTTCCGCGTTGATGCCCTCGTGATTGATACCGGCGGAAAGGCAGAGATCCAAGTGCTCCTCGACGATTTTTCGGGCCAGGTTGCCCATGTACTTGTACCCAACACCGCAGTAATAGGGCCCTTGCGGAGTGCTGGGATGGCCTTCCTGCGGGAAGCCGAGAGGACGCCCGTCTTGATACAGGAAGTATTCCTGCTCAAAGCCAATCCACAAGTCAGGATCGTTCTCGATGGTAGCGCGCGCGTTGGTGGAATGCGGGCTGCCATCCGGGTGCATGACTTCGCTCAGAACGATAAAAGCGTCCTTGCGGCTTGCATCGGGATACAGCGCCACAGGTTTTAGCACGCAGTCGGAGTTCTTGCCCTCGGCCTGCATGGTGGAACTGCCGTCAAACCCCCAATTGGGCAGATCGGCAAGGGTGGGAGGACGGTCAAACGCCTTGAGCAGAGTTTTACCGCGCAGCTCAGGGACGGGAGTTTTGCCGTCAAGCCAGATGTATTCGAGTTTGTATTTTGTCATAGGAGTTCCAAGGGGACGATCTTTAATTGTCGATGACGATTGCCGGGTTCGCAAGAGTTTGTCCGATCAATTGTGTTTATGGACGGCCCTCAAGAAAGTGATTGAGGCGCAGACTATACTGGCCGTAGAATCCAAGTTCCGGGGGTGGACCGATGAAGTGGATCGGGATCTTGATTTTGACCTTCGGCAGTGGCCTGGGCCAGCCTGCGACAGCGCCGACGTTCGAGGTCGCGTCCATTAGGCCGCATGCCTTTCCGAAAGGTGCATTTGGCTTTGGCTCCGGGGGCGTTCAAAACAAGGGGAACAGGATTACGGCAATACAGGCCACGATCCAGGGCCTCTTCATGTACGCCTACGGCGTGAAGGACTACCAGATCGTTGGCGCAACACACGAAGCGCCCTGGAGCGACTTCTACGACGTCGCGGCCACGACGGGTGAGGACGCTCCGGCTGAAGACCGGGTCCGGCAGATGATGCAGGGACTGTTAGCCGATCGATTCCAACTGAAGCTGCATCATGAGACCAAGGATCTCGCTGTGTATAACCTGATTGTCGGCAAGAATGGACCGAAGCTGAAGAAGAGCCCCGCCGGCGCCAAGCCCGGTGGCGCCCTGACACAAGGTTCGGTCACGAGAATACAGTTCTCGAACAGGCCAATTTCCGATCTGGTCCGCCAACTCAATCTATCCAACATCGATCGCCCGGTGCTCGATAAAACCGGCCTCACCGGAGGATACGATTTCACGCTGGAATTCTCGCGGGGCACGGCCGATTCCACCAGCGCGTCCATCTTCACGGCGGTTCAAGAGCAACTGGGCCTGAAGCTCGATCCGGCTAGGGAACCGACGGACGTACTCGTGATCGACCACGTGGAGAGTCGTCCTTCGGCGAATTAATCCTCTTGATTTGATCAGACGGATCATACTTAGGTTCACAGTAAACGCGTGATCGTCCGTCGGCACGCTCCAGACCGGCGAGGCTTCGATCTCGAGCAACTTTGCCATGCTGTGGGTCTCAAGATCGCCGCGTGAGCAAACGGGCGAAAGTCCCCGTTACACTGCGCCTAACGGCGTGACACGCCGCGAACTAGCGCGGCTGAAACAGCAGTAGATCCAGACTGAACGTGACGCGCATCGCCTCGACCGGCTGTGATCTCATCGGCCGGTAAATCGAGACCAGCACATCGCGAACCGCCTCCGCGTCGAGCTCGGCCGTGGTGGTCACGCGGCGTTGCCCAGCGAGCGTGAAGGCTTGCGCGAAGGTCTCGATGGTGCGGGCCACGCGATCGCGCCCGGCTTCCCCTATGCGACTGCGCAACTCGGCGAGATCCTCCGGCGACGCAAGAGCGACCAGGAGGAGGCCGTCGTCGCGCAGGACGCGCCGGAATTCGCCCGCATGCATCCGCGCGGCGATCGAAAGGACAATCGAAAAGGAACGGTCGGCGTAGGGCACGAAGCGGTCGGCATTGGCCACGATCCACTCGCATCGCCGGCCGGGAGGATAGCGGCGCGCCGCGGCATCGGCGGCATAGGCCGAGATATCGACGCCATGCGCGTCGAAGCCGATCTCGCGAGCCAGCGTGCCGAGGTAAAAGCCGTCGCCGCAGCCGGCATCGAGAACGGCGTCGCTGGGTTGTGCGGCAAGAACCTCCGCGATCCCGCGCAGCAGCGGCGCGGTCACGCCCAGATCGTGCAATCGCCGCCGCGCCGCGACGGCAGCCTTGGTGTCGCCCGGCTCCCTGGATCGCCGGTCCTGCGGCTGGAGCAGGTTGATGTATCCGCTGCGCGCTACGTCGAAGGAATGCACGCGCGCACAGAGCAGCCTCCGCTCCTCACGCACCAGCGCCAAGTGGCAGCCGCGGACGGGGCAAAGGAGCATTCGTCGAGTGTAGCGGATGGAGGAAGGCGGCGGCGCCGGTGGCGATGGTCGTTGGCCTCCCATTAGTGCGGCGTTTCTATAAGCCCAGGCGCGTCCGTTGCGCGTCCGTTGCGCGGGAGCGGCCGATATGGTAACGTCGATCTGAAGTTTGGCCCGAATCGTCCTGGCTTTTAGGAGCTTCCGCGAATCCACGGCAGGGCGGGCGCGGAGCGTTGGCTCCGGCGATACGGCAACAAGGGATGGGATGGAGTAAAACAGTGAAGCGAATTTTCACCAACGGGATAACATGCTGGACCGTGGCCGCCGCGGTTGGGTGGGTGGTGTGCGGGGCGTTCTCCATCAGAGCCGCCGAACCGGACAACGGCGGGCTGGATGTTGTGAAGGTTCGGCAGAACTTCTACATGATCGCCGGAGCCGGCGGAAACATCGGTGTGCAGATCGGCTCGGACGGCGTCGTGTTGGTGGACTCGGGCAGCGGGGCGGAATCCACCGAGGTCTTGGCGGCCATCAAGAGACTGACCGACTTGCCGATCCGATACATCATCAACGCCGACGCGGGCGCGGATTTCGTGGGCGGCAATCTAGCATTAGCCAAAGCCGGACTGGCCGTCATGAACGGCCGTACCGGTGCGGAGATTCTGGCGCACGAAAGCGTTCTCGACAAAATGAGCGCTCGCGACGCCAAGCCGTCGTATCCCGGCGACGCTTGGCCCACCGAGGCATTCCTGGTAAAGCGCCACGCCTTTCGCATGAACGACGAGGGCATCGAGATTTGGTACGTGCCCGCCGCGCACAGTAGCGCCGACAGTCTCATCATGTTCCGCAAGTCCGACGTGGTGGTGACCGGGGACATCATGGATACGACTCGCTTTCCCGTGATCGATATCGCGAACGGCGGCAGCATTCAGGGAGAGATCGACGCCTTAAACAAGCTGATTGAGCTGACGATTGCGCCAATCCCTTTAATCTACAAGGATGTAGGGACTTATGTGATCCCGGGTCACGGACGCCTCTCCGAGCAGATGGAGGTTGTGGACTACCGCGATATGGTGGTGCTGGTGCGCGACGCGGTTGCGGATATGATCAAGCAGGGAAAGACGCTCGATCAAATCAAGGCGGCGCATCCGGCGTTGCCGTATGAGACGCGGTACGGCAGGGAACCGGGAGTAACGAACTCGTTTATCGAGGCGATTTACAAGAGCCTGACCGCGAAAAAGTAGCATGGAACCAATCGAAGCGCAAAGGCCGCGTTGTGCGGCATCGTACAGCAAGGGACCTCGCGGGACCGGGTGCCGCGGTCGCGGTCCGTTTTGCGCGAAATGCTTAAGGGAGAGGGCGGCGCACACATCATGAAGGGTCACATTTCAAGCCGGACATTCCAATGTTTTGAAGGACGCGCACGGCGCAACGCGGCGTTCGCCGCGGTTGGTTGCGCCCTCGGGCTGGCGATGGGTGTGGTGCTGACGGCGCCAGCGGGATTATATGCGCAAGGCCGGGGAGGCGGAAAGGGCGGCGGCGCTCCCGCGGAGGCGCAGACCGCCAAAGCAGCGGCGCCCATCGACTTGACCGGATATTGGGTTTCAATTGTGACCGAAGACTGGCGCTATCGCATGGTCACGCCGTCCAAGGGCGACTTCCAGGGCGTTCCGATGACGGCCGCGGCGCGCGCCATTGCCAACGCCTGGGATCCCGCCAAGGAAGAAGCCTCGGCGGATCAGTGCAAGTCCTACGGGGCGCCGGCTTTGCTGCGCGTGCCGGGACGGCTTCACATCACTTGGCAGGATGACAATACTCTGCGCATGGACAGCGATGCCGGCAAGCAGACGCGCCTCTTCCATTTCGGCGATTGGAAATCCCCTGGCGGCCTGCCGACGCTACAAGGAGATTCGGTGGCTGATTGGGAGCGCGGCGGCGGTGGCGGGCGCGGCGGCCGGGGAGGAGCGGGGGCCAAGGGGCCGCCGCCAACGGATGGATCGCTGAAAGTGATGACAACCAATCTGAAGGGCGGTTTCCTGCGCAAGAACGGCGTTCCTTACAGCGACAAGACCACCCTCTCGGAGTATTTCGATTTGATGAAGGAGCCCACCCCAAGCGGAGATCCGGTCGTCGTGGTCACCATCGTCACCGCCGACCCAATGTATCTGAGCAGGAACTTTGTCATCAGCTCCCAATTCAAGAAGGAAGCTAGCGACGCCAAGTGGAAGCCGACGGAATGCTCGGCAAAGTGGTGAGCTAAGGATATTCGAGAGGAGTTCGAACATGACCTTCAATAATAAATGCAGCTTGAGTTTGGCCATGGCATTCTGCCTGGCGGTCCCAGCGCTGGCCGAGATCGACCTGTCCGGGTCCTGGGCCTCCATTAACGACGAAGATTCGATGGAGCGCGGCGCCGGTCCGAATCCCGCCGATTTCGCGGGACTTCCCCTCAACGAGGCGGGGCGCGCAAAAGCCTTGAGCTACGAACAATCGGTCATCTCCATGCCGGAGCGCATTTGCTGGTTCCAAACCCAGTGGCACATCGCGGCAGGGCCGTTCAGCCTAAGGATGTGGGCCGTCCCCGATCCCCTCACCGGCAAGGTCCTCGCGTGGATGGTCGGCGCATGGGAAACCCGCGCGCCCATGACCATCTGGATGGACGGGCGTCCGCATCCCTCCAAAAACGCTCCGCACGATCAGACCGGCTTCACCACCGGTGTGTGGAACGGCAACGAGTTGATCGCCACCACCACGCATCTGAAGACCGGCTACATTCGCCGTAACGGCGCTCCCAGCAGCGACGAAGCCACCATCACGACGCATTTCCGGCGTCACGGGGACATGCTGACGGCGGCCTTGTTCATGGACGACCCAGTGTATTTGACCGAGCCGTACATTATAACGCGGTCGTATAACCTGAGCACGAACCCGGTTTCCATTGGTGGCCCGCCCTGCATCGTGGGCGATGAAGGCGTCGAGTCGGGCAGAGTTCCGCACTACCTTCCGGGGCAGAACCCGCTCCTTGATGAAATGACCAAGCTATACGGCATTCCCGCCGAAGCTGAGCTGGGCGGAGCCGAAACCATGTATCCGGAGTATCGCGATAAAATCAAAGACAAGTTCGTTCTTCCGGCCAAGTGCACGCGGAACTGCGGCGCTGGGGGCGGAGGAGGAAATTGATGTACAGTAGAAGTAAGATTCAATTCGTCACGCAGGAGGCAATTTGAAAACAAAATTACTCGTTCTAACCTTCGCGGGAGTGACCGTTCTGGGCGTTCGAGCCCACGCGCATCACTCTTTTGCGGCCACGTACCAAGAGGATCAAAAGATGACGGTCGAGGCGGACGTAGTCCAATTTCTATTCCGCAACCCCCATTCCTTCCTTCAGTTGGAAACCAAGGACGCGAAGACGGGCAATCCCATCACGTGGGCGGTCGAATGGGGCGGCGGCGGGCAACTGGGAAGCCAGGGCGTCCAGCGCGAAACCCTGAGACCGGGCGACCATGTCATCGTCGTGGGCCAGCCGGGACGCGATCCTGACGCCCACCGCATGCGCATGATCAGTATCAAACGCCCGTCGGATGGCTGGTCCTGGGGCGGGACCTTCGACTAAAGACCGGATTCCGAGGCACATTTTGGGCGGCGGTCCGGGGACGCGAAACTCACAAGGCGGAGCTGTGCGTATCGTTTCCCCGTAGCGGCCGTTCGTGAGTTTGCGGTTCTCAAATTCATTTCGACCAAATTTATTCCATCGGGAAAGCATCTTGAAAAAGAAACTGCTAGTTCTGTTCACCGCGACGGCGTTCGCGGCTTCCTTTGGCGGCTTTGAGCATCAGGGGGTCGCCTTCGCACAGGCCCAACCCAAGGGAGCCCTTCCGGGCCAGATGTCCGAGTCGGCCTTCAAGAACGTCACGGTTCTCAAAGGCATTCCGGTGGACGAGTTCATGGGCACGATGGGCCTGTTTGCCGCCGCCCTGAGCTTCTGCTGCAAGGATTGTCATACGGGCGCGGGAACCGCCAACCCGAAATGGGAGGACGACCCGCCCCGGAAAATCACCGCGCGCCGCATGATCCAGATGGTGAGCAATATTAATCGGGACAACTTCAATGGACGCCAAGTGGTGACGTGCTGGACCTGCCATCGCGGCAGCACAAGCCCCGCGATCACGCCTCCCATCGACACCATTTACGGCGACGCGGTTTTTACTCCAACCGATGTCTTGCCCGCGGCGAACACGGCCACGGCCGGAACACCCCCGGCCGATCAGATTCTGGACAAGTACATTCAAGCCCTGGGCGGCGCCGACGCGCTCTCCAAGCTCACCAGCTACACCGCCAAGGGAACCAGCCATTTGTTCGGGGAGGTTCAGGAGGATCCGACGGAGATCTCCGCGAAAGCGCCGAACCTGCTCGCGACCGTCGTCCATCAGCGGGAAGGCGATGTGGCCAGGACCTTTGACGGCCGCGATGCGTGGGTCATGTTGCCGCTGACCGTCGTGGGCCAATACCCGCTCAACGCAAGTATGCTCGAAGGGGCCAAGCTGGATGCGCAGCTCGCATTTCCGGGCGGGCTCAAGCAGTTCTTCGGCTCCTGGCGCGTCAGTTACCCGAGCGTGATCGACGGAACCCCAGTCTACGTGGTTCAAGGAACCGGCGCCAACGGACTCGTCGCCACGTTTTATTTCGACCGGAAGACCGGTCTCCTGACGCGAATGGTCCGCTACGCCGCCTCGCCAGTCGGGCGCGTTCCGACGCAAATCGACTACTCGGATTACCGCCCGGTGAACGGCGTCATGATGGCGTATAAATGGACGTACGCATGGATCAGCGGCCGGGAGGAGTACACGCTCACCCAAGTGCAGCCGAACGTCACGGTGGAAGCGGCGAAGTTCGCCAAGCCCGTTCAGCGAGCCCGCTAGAAGCGTTCAGGCCAGGGCGGCTTTGTACAAAGCGACCAGCTTGCCCCAAGCCTTCTCGGCGTCGGCCTTGTTGTAGATCGGCGCGCCGTTCTGCATGGGCATATCCGACACGCACCAGCCGTGCTGGGATCCATACACTTCGATTTCAGCGGGAACCTTCGCGGCCGCAAACGCCGCCTTGAGCTTGTCCTTCGCGTCCAGCTGGCTCATGTCGTCATTGGCGGCGATTCCGAAATACATGCGAGCTTTGATTTTCGATGACAGCAGATGCGGGCTATCGGGATTCGCGGTCACCAAGCCGCCGCCGTGGAACGACCCGCCGGCGCCAATGCGATTGGGCAGCGCCGCGGCCGTCTTCATCACCAGCGGTCCGCCCATGCAGTAGCCCTGGGTTCCGATCTTCTTGGACTTGTTGACCTCCTTCTGCGCGTCCAGGAAGGCAACGTAAGCCACGGCATCCTTCTCGGCGTTGCCGGCCGCGTTCACCGACGCCATCAGCGGCGTGATTTTCGCCCTATCGGTCTGGAAGTTGAAGTTGGACGCATCCGTAAACGGATTTTTCGCCACTCGATAAAAAGGATTCGGCACCAGCACCGAATATCCCTCCGCGGCAATGCGCTTGCCTATTTCGCGCATGGAGGGACGCAAGCCGAATGCGTCGGTCCAGATCAGCACGCCCGGATGCGAGCCGCTCTTCGGATGAATAAACGCGGCGTCGCAGGTTCCGTCGGGAGTCTTGATATCGACGTTGGTTTCGACCACCTCGAGGCCCGCGGCCGCGGCCGATCCTGCTGTAGTGGCCAACCCCGCGGCGGCCACCGAGAGTCCTACAAAGTCGCGCCGGCCGAGTTGGTTGTTCTGGTCTTCCATTATTGTTGCTCCTTCGAAATGAGTGTATCGCTTTTTGACGCGCGTTATTCCCACCCGGGACCCAGGCCGTAGGGGACCTGGACGCCGATCGCTTCCACTTCCCGAATGTTGCCGTTGACGATTTTGAACACCTCCGCCATCGGCATCGTAACCGGCTGACCCACGAAGTAGGGCGCGTCGCGCTTGGTGCCGTCCTTCATGGTGATCTGGGTGAGCCCTTTGTTCTGGAACATGTATACGCCGAAGGTCAGTCCTTTCTCTTCGTCGACCACCAGAACGCGCCGCGGCTGGATCGCCGTGATCACCTGAAAGACGCCCGAGTTCATGCCGTCGGCGCAGCGTTGCGTCGCGCCCTTTCCTTGCGCGGCGCCCGGCAGCGGAGGCCCCGCCGTTCGCATTCCGTTCTCCAGGCGATTGCAGTTGTCGTCAAAGGGTGCGACGGCGCCGCTGGATTGCTCGATCGCGTCGAAGTACAGGTTGCTGATCTTGATAAGGTCGGCGCGCGGGCGGCGCTGCGCGGCCGTCAATGTTTCGAGCAAGGCCGGCCGCGGCGTCTATAGATTCGCCATATTGTTCGCATTCACGTTGCGAACCACCACCGCCTCGGCCTCGGTGATCTGGCGGTTGGCTACCTTGATGCGCAACGCCAGAATCGTGTTGCGCGGGTCTTTTCCGGGCGGCATGTGCTCCGTCACCACGCCGACAAAGGCCGCCGCGCTGCCTTGCGGATCGGCCAGCACAATCTTGTAATTGGTCAAGCCGGCGGCGGTGAACCACAGGCCTTCGTTGAGCGGCAGCTTCGCCGCGTTCTCGGTGTACTTGATATTGGCCGCGAAAGGAGCCTTCTTGGCGTCGTTGGCCGCCATCGCGTTCAAGTACCGATCCAGGATGCCCGTCAGGCACGCCCGATCGCAGGCGCCCTGCCCGGCCGCGATTCGCGCGCAAGCGCCGGCGCAAATCAAAAATGTGGCAAGCGTCTTTCGCATCGATTCCTCCCCCGCTGGACAAGTATATTACTTGATGTTCGCCGAGATCCACTTTTGAAGGAACGCGGCCACTTCCAGGCTGTTCTTTTCGAGCATCACCATGTGGCCGTTGCCGTGAATCCCCTGGTCTTCCAGACGCACGAACGTATTCTTGACGCCGGCTTGGGTCAGATACTTCGCGGTGCAATGATCGAACACCGCATGATATGAGGACTCCGTAGTGACCAACAGGATTGGGATGCCCTGTAAATGCGCGAGCCGGCGGGGCGGATCGGCCTGCTTCCAGCACGCCGTCAGATCGGGAGCATCCGGCTTTGATTCGCGCACCTTCGCGAGATCGCTCGCAGCCTTGGCGGGCGGGTCGTGAGTAAGCGGGATGTCCGCGATGCCCCACGGCCGGGCCATATCTTCATTGGTCACGGAATTCTGAAAAGGCGGTCCCGTGGGCTCAATCGCGACGATGCCCTTGACCGCCTTCGGACGGCTATCTGCCAGCAACCACCCGAAGGGTCCGGATTGAGAATGCGTGACCACGATCGCGGGTCCGATCTTGTCCAGCAGAGCTGTTCCAGCGGCCTGCACCAGCGTCTGCGTTTCCACGGCGCTGGCCAGGCTTTCGACCTGAGTGGCATAGAAGGCATCGAAGACCGGATCGCCTCGGCGGCCTTTGTTGGGGCTGTCGCTGGGCCATTGCGTGTGCTTTTTGGCCTGCGGCCACGTGCCCCCGATCTCCGATGCCGTAAATCGCCGCTCAACGTCCGAGGCGGAGAGGATTTGCAACGGTCCGTTGATAGAAGGATGCCATGCAGAACGCCCGCGCGCCGGTTGATCGACGAGATAGACCAGATAGCCCTGCCCCAGAAAGTAGTCCGCCCAACCGGGGCGGCCGTCCGGCGTGCCCATCCAGTTGGTGGCTGTTTGCGATGCTCCGTGAAAGAACACAATTGGGTATTTTCGGGTGACCCGCGCTGGGCGCAGCACTTCCACGTACATTTGTCCCGCCATCACGTCGCCCGTGTAGCCGCCTCCCACATAGAAGAACTCGCGGGTGGATGGTGTGTGTTGTTGGGCGATCAGCGCCAATGCGGCGAGGGCCAGACCCAGGACTCGTACGGAATTCATGACCACCATGGTAAACTCCGGGAAGCCAACGTGCCGCTGCTGCTTTTCGTTCTTGCGCTCACCATCGCCGCCAACGCCCAGCCAGGAACTCCCCAGCCGCGAACTCGCGAGGTGATTCACCGGGATGACGTTGCCATCGAAGTGATCTCGGAAGGGCGCGGCCCGGTGATCGTCCTACTGCCGTCACTGGGTCGCGACTCGGAAGAATTCGATCCGGTGGCCGAGCGCATCGCCGCCGCCGGCTTCCGAGTTTTGCGCCCCCAGCCGCGCGGCTACGGAGGCAGCACGGGGCCGATGCAGAATCTTACGCTGCACGATTTCGCCCGCGATATCGCGGCCGTGATTCAACACGAGAACGCACAACATAACGGCGCAGCCCCCGCCATCATTGCGGGCCACGCGTTCGGGCACTTTGTCGCCAAAATGACGGCTGTCGACTTCCCCAATCTGGTGCGAGCCGTCATTCTGATCGGCGCCGCGCAAAAGCAACCCAACCCCGAGGTTCAGAAGTCGGTCACCATCGCCACCGACCCCTCCCAGCCCGAGGCGGAGCGCCTCAAGCATCTCAAGCTGGTGTTTTTTGCTCCCGGCAACGATCCCAAGCCGTGGCTGACCGGGTTTCATGCTAACGTGCGCCAAGCCGAGATGATCGCCCGCGACGCCACTCCGCAGCAGGAATACTGGGCGGCGGGAAGCGCGCCGATCCTGGATATCCAAGGCGCCAACGACCCCTACCGGCCGCAGTCGAGCTCGAACGAGCTGGTGGCGGAGTTCGGCGCCCGCCGCGTCTCCGTGGTGGTGATTCCCCATGCCGCGCACGCCGTCATCGTGGAGCAGCCGCGGTTGGTGGCCGACGCGATCGTCGAGTACGCGCGCGGCCTGCCTAAGTAGGTGGGGCAGGTTGGTTAACCTGCCCGCCCCGCATCCGGAAGGATATAATTGCAACCGGCAAGGAGAGGGATCATGAACATGCTGAAAGCTATTTTGGGGATGGGCATGGCCGCGATCGCGGCGGGCCAGGGCTTGGTGACGCAGCGCAATCTGTCGCTGCCGATGGCGAAGATCATCGCCGAAGCGGCGCTGGGGGCGTGCAAGGCGAAGGGCTTCAGCACCGCGGTGGCGGTGGTGGATCGCGCCGGACAAGTGCTGGTGATCCTGCGCGACGAGAACGCCACGGCGCAGACGGCCGAGATGGCGCGCCGCAAGGCCTTCACGGCCCGCATGTTCCGCAGCACCACTCTGGAGTTTCAGAAGCGCACCAGCGATCCGGCTTACGCCGCGCAGCGCGACGTGGCCGACATCCTCGCACTCGGCGGCGGTGTGCCCATCCAGGTGGGCAACGAGGTCATCGGCGGCGTCGGCAGCTCCGGCTCAAGCCAGGAGCAGGATGACGCCTGCGCCAAAGCCGGCGTCGCCAAGGTCGCGGACCTGTTGAAGTAGCTGGCCCCGTTTCGGCGCCTCTAGGTAGAACTTGCAGTAGTCCGATTACGCCGGCAAACAGAGTCGATTGCCACACGTGATTTTCGAGCCCTGGAATCGCTACGCCAATCCTGGTCAGTTCTCAGAAGGCCGCTCTACGCGATCGATGATCAGCACGTCCAACGGCGCCTTTCGCGGTTCCAGCTTTAACCCCCACTTCTCTTCGACGACAGTGTAAACGGATTTTGTAGTCAAGTCGGCGTCAACGTTCGACACATCCTCGTTTGGCTGCGGATCTCCTCTTCTGCCTGACCCGAAGGGTAGCTCCGCGGCCAAGACACGCAGTGGATCTCGTCCATCTGCGGTGCAGTAGTAAGATGCTTCAAAACCCGTCTTGTCGATCACAGGGCGGTCGGCGAAGCCCGCAAGGGCCTCGGGAATACCCAGCCACGACTGAAACCCGAAGGCATCCCTTGCCGTGGCGCTCAGGGCATCGCTTCCGCCGCCGGCTTTGGCGCCGGCGTGGCCTTGACCGGCAAAACCCGGAATATCGCAGCCATCCGGCGATGCTGTAAGCTTGGGTCCGTTTTTTGCGATCACCAGCGCGTACACAGGGAGTTCTTTGGTCGCATAGTGCAGCTTCAGCCGGAACCGATCCGCCAGCAGGGATTGGAGCATTCGGCGGATCTGATCGATCGTTGGAGCCGCGTCGCCTGGGCTCTTGGCGGCAATGTCATACACGTCGTGGCCAGAGTCGCCCCAGCCTGGCAGGCCCTCGATCCGATACCGCTTGACATCGTACGCGTCCATGATAAGGTCCGCCAGACTCGCTGTCTTCTCGGTGAATCTGCTGCCGGAAATGCAAGCGAAGGCGCGGCCGCAATCGGCCGCCGCCGTCAGGGACATCCAGGGCCGCCTGATCCACGAATAGCGGCTGTTTTGCCTGACCGATGCCACCTCGAATGCCAACGGTGCGTCGGTCTGGGCCCTCACCACCCCGACAACGAATGGTCCGGCAGCGGCCAACACTCCAACGCCTGCGACCAGAACCTTGCGGCCAAGACTCAACTGACGCGTAGCGCGATTCATCATGATGGCCTCCACTCTTCTCCTGAGATTTGAACCGGTCACTCCGGAAACGCAAATCAGCGGCAACCCCAGGTAGAACTTGCAGACGGTGACAATCCCCTCGGCATAGTCCTGCGGATCGCCGCCCATTCGCAGAACCTCTTCATCGCACGCGCGCTCCCGCTCTTCCACCAGTCGAGCCTCGATCCACCACACCAGCGGATGGAACCAGAACAGCGCTTCGACAACCATGTGAATCGCCGCCGCCAAATTGTCCCGTCGCCGGACGTGGCACAATTCGTGCGCCACGATCGCCTCGAATTGCGCCGGGGTCAGATGAGATGTAATGCCTTCGGGCAATAGCAAAATGGGCCGGAAAACCCTGAAAACCCCGGGCTCGAGCCGCGCGGGACTGGACATCGCTCGAATCGGCGCCTTTGTCAGTGAGCCCAAAGGCAACGGCGATGCAGCGCGCAGGGCCCCACGCACGCGCCGCCAGCGCCGCCACCACGCCAGGCTTCGCCGCGAATCCGCACAGCCACACGCCGAACAAAATGGCCGGAATCCAAGTGAAGAAGCTCGGCGCTCTGGGTACGGACGCCAACAACGGCGCGGGAGACGGCGTAAAGGGCTGGCTGATCTCTTCCATCGCGGCAATCTGCGATCGCATCGCCGCTGCCGGCGCCTTCCGCCAACTCATCGAGCTCCCCACGGCTGCCAAGAGCGCCAGAGGCGCCAGAAATTTCACCGACGCGGCCAGCCACAGCCCATGCCGCACCGCCGCGCGGTTCCTTCTCAGCACCAGCGTCACCAGCCAGATTACGCCGGCAAACAGCGTCGATTGCCACAAGTGATTCGCCAAGGACTCTAACTGGCTCGGGATCATTGAGTCTTGTCCTTTCTCGCAAGTTTTCGGATGGCTTGCTCGGCTTCCTTCACGTCCTCGAGCGTAAGTTTGCCCGATTCAACCAGGTGCGCCATCACGGGCTTGGTCCGGCCGCCGAATAGAGCCAGCAGGTCGTCGATCAATCTGCGTTCCGCGTCGTCCCGCGATATCGCCGCATCGAAGATGTTGGCGTTGCTGATTCTCCTGACGATCTTGACCGCCTTTTTTCCTTCCAATCGGTACACCGTGGTCTGCACGGTGGTGTACGCCGGCCTCTTCGATTCAGGAAAGGCTTCCTGAATCTCGCGAATGGAACACGCGCCGCGATTCCACAACGTCTCCATGATCTGAAGTTCGAGCTTGGTTAACTTTGGATGGGCCATCGTGTCGCCTAACTATGTAGCAGAGATAGATTACTATACTTATAGTCCACTTGCAAGGGCCCAGTTGTCCCACTACTCTGAAAATTCTTTTTTGGAATCCCTTCTATCACTTACCGCCATTCTTCATCTCGAATCGCACGGCCCTCGCTTATGCTCGAATCGTAAGTTACTCCGTGCACGGAGCGCTGTAGTTGAGGTGGTGCTGAACTTTCGCTGGGCGGTCATTCGTCCGGCGGAAGAATTTAGGGATCGATCCTTATAATTCCGCCAACGGGTAAGTACGTAGGCGGACATCAGAGAGTTGGTATTCGAAGCGGGCAGACGGAGCGCCATCCAGCGTTTCCCAGAAAGCCCGTCAGAGACGGTTCAAATCATTGGCGGTTGGCACGCACGGCGATAAGTCCGAAGCCCCAACCGCCGCAACGAAATTTTCTTTTTTATCGCTCGTACACCAGCAGTGTCTTTACTTCAGTTCCGTCATCATCCCCGGCAAGCTCCACTGCATATTCAAGCTCCCCGGCATCCATCCGTACTCCGCCGTCATCACCTTGGCGACATCGTCCTGGCTCTTGCCCCCGCGAATCAGCCCCCGGACGCGCGTGATCTCCTTCGCCACATTGTCGCGATACGTCTTCAGCCCGGCCTTAGTCGTTACTTGTCCGTGCCCCGGAATCACCGTGTCGAAATCGAGCTTCATCGCTTCATCCAGCGTCGCCGGCCATTGCGCCAGACTCCCTCCGCCGGGATAATCGATCAGCGGAGTCGTCCCCGCCATCAGATCGCCGGTGTGCAGCACGCGCAGCGCCGGGAAATAGATCACCGCGTCGCCGTTGGTGTGGCCCCGGCCCACGTAGATCGCGCGCACCTGCTTGCCGCCCAGAAACACGTCGCTCTCCTCGGTGAACGTCACCCGAGCCGGCACCATGCCCTCCGGTGCGTTGGACTGCTTCTTGTTCACGATGTTGTTGTGGGCGTTCACCGTCGAGATGATCTCCACCGTTGAGGCGAACTTGGTATTGCCGCCGCTGTGATCGGCGTGATGGTGCGTGCTCAAAATGTACTTGATGGGCTCGTTGGTGACGCTCTTGACGTTGGATACGATCTGGTCGTAGTCCGCCACGTATTTGTCGTCCACCAGAATCACTCCCTCGCCGGTGACGTACACGGCAACGTTGCCGCCGTCGCCCTCGATCCAATACAGATCGTTCTGGATCTTGTGGATCGTCAGTTGCGGAGCTTGCTTCGCATTATTCTGCGTATAAGCTTTCTCCGTATATGCAAACCAGGCGCCGGCCAGCAACAGGGTAGCGGCGGAAATGCGAACCACGAATGTCCGGTTCATGTCGGTGCCTCCTCGCCTCTTCCGCTTAGTATAATCCACATCGCCGCCTGAGAATGCTCCGCTCCCCGGCACTCGGGCGCGGCGCGAATTTTACTCTGGTCACATCGCCGGGCGACACCGAGCTGCTCCGCGAAATTCCCGGAGGAAGGACCTGCCAGAGCGGGCGCTCTGCCGTCCGTTGTTACAATAAAGGTTTCGGGAGGAAATGGAATGGCCGTAATTTCGCGTCGCCGCTCGGTGGCTGTACGCGTGGGGTTTGGATTGAGTCCCGTGATGGTGGGCGGCAATCATCCCATCGTCGTGCAATCCATGACCAACACCGACACCGCCGACACTCCCTCCACCGTCAACCAGGTAATGGCCCTGGCGCAAGCCGGCTCGGAACTGGTGCGCGTCACGGTCAACACCGAGGAGGCCGCCCGCGCCGTTCCCGGAATTGTCGAAACCCTGGACAAGTTCGGCTGCCGCGTTCCCATCATCGGCGATTTTCATTACAATGGCCACATTCTCCTGAAGAAATACCCGGAAATGGCGCGCGCTCTGGCCAAGTACCGGATCAATCCCGGCAACGTGAACATCGGCAAGAAGCACGACGATAATTTCCGCATCATGATCGAGGCCGCCGTCGAATATGACCGGCCGGTGCGCATCGGCGTGAACTGGGGTTCGCTCGATTCCGCGTTGCTCACGCGCATGATGGACGAAAACAACCGCCTCGCGGAGCCGCTCGATGCGAGGACCGTGACCCTGCGCGCGATCGTTGTCAGCGCTCTGGAATCGGCTCGCGCGGCGGAGCACTACGGCCTCGGGCGCGACCACATCATTCTCAGCGCCAAGGTAAGCGGCGTCCAGGATCTCATTGCGGTGTATCGGATGCTCGCGGCCGAATGCGATTACGCCCTGCATCTGGGCCTGACCGAGGCGGGTTTGGGATCGAAGGGGATCGTGGCCACCACGGCCGCGCTCGGCGTGCTGCTTCAGGAAGGCATCGGTGACACCATTCGCTCCTCGCTCACCCCCATGCCCAATGGCGACCGCGCCGAGGAAGTGGTCGTGTGCCAGCAGATTCTGCAAGCGCTGGAGCTGCGCAGTTTCACGCCTCAAGTGACCGCCTGCCCCGGTTGCGGCCGCACCACCAGCACCTTCTTCCAGGACATGGCCGACCAGATTCAGACCTATCTGCGCCGGCAGATGCCGGTGTGGAAGGAGAGCCACACGGGCGTCGAGGAGATGAAGGTCGCCGTCATGGGCTGCGTGGTCAACGGTCCCGGCGAATCCAAACATTCCAATATCGGCATCTCTCTCCCCGGCACTTTCGAGGAGCCCGTCGCGCCTGTCTACGTCAACGGAAAACTCAAGTGCACCCTGCGCGGCGACCGCATCGTGGCCGAGTTCATCGACATTCTGAACGATTACGTCGGCCGCCACTACGCCGCCAGAACGCTCGAAGGCGTCGGCGCGTAACCGCAATTCCGGTGATCCCGGTCGAATTCATCGAACGCAAAATCTACCTGATCCGGGGTCACAAGGTCATGCTCGATTCCGATCTGGCCGAGCTGTATCAGGTGCCGACCAAGGCCCTCAACCAAGCGGTAAAACGCAACTTTGAGCGCTTTCCGGAAGATTTTATGTTCCGCCTCGCGAGTCCGGAAGCCGAAGCGTTGAACCGGTCACATTTTGTGACCGGTTCTCAGAAGCATCGCGATCCTCGCCTGTTGCCGTACGTCTTCACCGAGCATGGGGTCGCGATGCTGTCGGCGGTTCTCAAAAGCCAACGTGCCGTTGAGATGAGCATTCTCATCGTCCGGGCGTTCGTCCGTCTGCGGGAATACCTGGCGACCCACAAAGACCTGGCGCAGAAAATAGAGGATGTGGAACGCACCCAGCACGAGCACAGCGCGCATATCCAGCAAATTTACGACTACATCCAGCGGCTCCTCGAACCGGCCCCCGAGCCTCCCAAGCGCCGAATCGGCTTCGCCACGCCGGAGGAGGGGGAGAAATAGGGCTCCGAGAGCAGACCTTCGGTGAGCAAGCCGGTATTCGCCTGCGCCGTGATGAAACTGTGTGAAGTCCCAGTCCGCCCCGATGATCCGTTCCGAAGTTCTTGAAAGGCCAGGTTCGTTCCTGACGAAGCCCGGCGGGCAGGGGCGCTCCGCCGCCCATCGCGGCGCGCGGTCCGGCAGCCCTCCGGCGATCCGGCCGCTCCACTGGCTATAGTTGTCTTTAGGGATGAAACCTTACCCGGCCATCACGGCTTCGCTGCCCGAGGTGCACTCGAGCGTGCATACCGCTCGTCCCACTGTGCTCAGAAGGATGCTGGCGTTCGCCGGCCCGGCGTACCTGGTCAGCGTCGGCTACATGGACCCCGGCAACTGGGCCACGGATCTGGTGGGCGGCTCGCGTTTCGGATACCGGCTGCTGTGGGTCATCGTCCTGTCCAACGCCATGGCGATTCTGCTGCAAACGCTGGCGGCGCGATTGGGCATCGTCGCCGGGCGCGATTTGGCACAGGCATGCCGCGAATCCTATCCCAAGCCGGTGTGCAACGCGCTGTGGGCGTTGTGTGAGATCGCCATCGCGGCCTGCGATCTGGCGGAGGTGCTGGGCGCGGCCATCGGATTAAAGCTGCTGTTCCACCTGCCGCTGCTCGACGGAGTGCTGCTGACCGCGCTGGACACCATCCTGGTCCTGTGGCTCTCGCGCTTCGGCATCCGCGTGATTGAGGCAGCCATCCTTTCGATGATCGCCATCATGACCGGCTGCTTCCTGGTGGAGCTTTTCTTCGCCCACCCGGCCATGCATGAGATGTTTTTCGGCCTGACGCCGCGCCTCGACAACGCCAGCCTGTACGTGGCCGTGACCATCGTAGGCGCGACCGTGATGCCGCACAACCTCTATCTGCATTCGGCCCTGGTGCAGACCCGGCGCATCGGCAAGAGCGTGGCCGACAAGCGCGAAGCCTGCCTCTTCAACCTGGTGGATTCCGTGGTGGCGCTGAACGGAGCGCTGATCGTGAACGCGGCCATCCTGGTTCTGGCCGCCGCCGTGTTCTTCAACCGCGGCATCGTCGTGGAGGAGATCGAGCAGGCGCAGCAACTGCTTAGGCCGCTGCTCGGCACCGCCATGGCCAGTATTTTGTTCGCCGTGGCGCTGCTTGCCAGCGGTCAGTCTTCGACGCTCACCGGAACTTACGCCGGCCAGATCGTCATGGAAGGGTTTCTGGACCTGCGCATGCGGCCGTGGATGCGCCGCCTGGTCACCCGCACCCTGGCTATCATTCCCGCCGTCGTCACCATCAAAATCTCCGGCGATCGAGCCACGCTGTGGCTGCTGCTGCTGAGCCAGGCCATCATCAGCATGCAGCTTCCCTTCGCCGTGATTCCGCTGATCCGCTTCACCAACGACCGCCAGCGCATGGGTTCCTTCACCAATCGCCCCTGGGTGAAGACGCTGGCGTGGAGCACGGCGGCGGTGATCCTGGGACTGAACCTGTGGCTGGTGGCGGATCAGTTGACGCCATGGGTGGTGTCGCACCCTCTGGGCGGCTTGCTGCTGATGCCGGTGCTTGCGGCGGTTGTGGCCCTGCTCGGCTGGATCACGTTCGCGGGAGCGCGGCGCCGGCTGGCGGTTCCCGAGGCGGCCACGGCCGCCGTCACGGTTACCTCCGATCTGCCCGCGCCGGTCTACCGCCGCATTCTGGTGCCGCTCGATCACAGCTCGCGCGATCGCGCCGCCATCGCGCACGCGGCTTATCTTTCCCGCTTGAACGGCGCGACGCTGCACCTGGTTCATGTCGAGGAGGGCGCCACCAGCCGGCTCTTCGGCTCGCTCGCCTCCGATGCCGAGGTGCATGCGGGCGAGGAATATTTCAGCGGCATCGTCGCCTCGCTGGCCCAGCAGAACATCCCGGCCGAGCTCACCGTGACGCATGGCAGCAGCCCCAAGGATGAGATCGTCAAATTGGCGCGCCAGATTCGTCCCGATCTCATCGTCATGGGCGCTCACGGGCATCGCGGCGTCAAGGACCTGGTCTTCGGCAACACCATCAACGGTGTCCGGCATGAGGTGGACGCGCCGGTGCTGGTGGTGGGCCACGAACCCGGCTGAAGGACCGGGCTCAGATAGTACACTCTTGGTATGCGCATCCTGGTAGTGGAAGACGAGAAGCGGATCGCCGATTTTCTGTCGCGCGGGCTGGAAAGCGCGGGCTACGCCGTGGACGTGGCCCACGACGGCTCGCATGCCATCGACATGGTCCACACCACCGAATACGACCTGGCGATTCTGGACCTGGGCTTGCCCGACATGGACGGCCTGACCGTGCTCCAGAAGATTCGCAATCGCAAGGTCACCCCGCCGGTGCTGATTTTGAGCGCCCGCGACGCCGTGGACGATCGCGTCAAGGGTCTGGAAGGCGGGGCCGACGATTACCTGGTCAAACCCTTTGCGTTCGTCGAGCTGCTGGCTCGCGTGCGCGTGCTGCTGCGGCGCGGCCAGCCTACGCCGGAGCGCTTGCAGGTGGGCGATCTTACCCTCGATTGCATCCGCCGCAAAGTCGTCCGCGCCGGGGAAAATATCGAGCTCGCCCCCAAGGAGTTCAGCATTCTCGAATACCTCATGCGCAACCGCGGCCGGCCTTTGAGCCGCACCATGATCGTGGAGCACGTCTGGGACATGGACTATGACGGGCTGACCAATATCGTGGACGTCTACATCCGCCACCTGCGCAGCAAGATCGACGATAAGTGGGCGCAGAAGATGATTCAGACCGTGCGCGGCATCGGCTATATGCTGGAGGCGCCGGAGAAGTCCGCCGAAAGGGTCGTCTAGAGTCTATGGCCAGGGTCACGCGAGTCTTCGGAATACCGAAGCTGCCCGTGAGATTCCTCCGCGGCCTGCGCTTCCGCCTGACCCTGAGCTACGTGATCTTCTTCACGCTGCTTTTAATTCTCATCGGCTTGTTCTATCGCCAGATTCTCCAGACTCAACTCGAAGGCCGGGAAGAAGCCGCATTGAAGGATCTTTGGCCCGTCGCTCGCGAATACTTCAATATCGAGAACGAGCAGCCGATCTGGAGCAAGGAACCCGACGACGCCGAGGTGGTGGCTGAGTTGCGGCAGGTGTATCTCATCGCGGATGCCAATGGCAACGCCCTGGATTACAACGAGGACAACGACTCCATCAGCTTTAGCGCCGCCGAAATCGGGCGCATTCTGGCTGACTCGAATCATCAGCATCAGGATCCCGAGGTGCGCCGGAACAAGCAGGGGGAACCGTTTCTTGTCGAGGCCGGCTGGGTTCTGGACAACGATAAGCACAAGCGGCGCTATTTCCTGGCGCTTGGAAGATCGCTCACCGAAGATCAGGCTACGGTGTCGTCCCTGACCCGGACCTATTTTCTATTTGTCCCCCTGGGCATCTCGCTGTCGATCCTGTTCGGATGGGTGGTGGCCGGAAGCGCCCTCCGGCCGCTCAATCTGGTCGCGCAAGCGGCGCAGAATATCACCGGATCGAACCTTTCGCTTCAGATTCCGCAGCGCGGCGCCGGAGACGAGCTGGACCACCTGATCGAGCGCTTCAACCTGATGACTGCGCGCCTGAACCAATCTTTCGAACAGATCCGGCGTTTCTCCACCGACGTTTCACACGAGCTGCGCACGCCCCTGACCGCCATTCGCGGGCAGCTCGAAGTGGCTCTGTTCACCGCCGAGACGCCGGAACAATACCGCGACGCCATGGTTAACGCCCTCGAAGACGTGGAGCAGCTTTCCAGCATTGTCCGCGCCCTCTTGCTCCTGTCGCAGGCCGAGTCCGGTCAATTGGCGCTCCAGAAGACCTCCCTCGACCTGAGCAAAGTCGCCACCGAGGTAGTGGATCAATTCCAGATCCCGGCTCAGGAAAAGAGGATCGCACTGACCGCGCGAACGGTTCCCGGCTCGACCATCCACGCGGACCGCACGCAGATCGAGCGGCTGCTGGCGAACCTGCTCTCGAACGCCGTGAAATACACGCCGGCCGGCGGCTCTGTCGAGGTTCGGGTAGGGCCGTCCGATTCTCCCGTGCTGGTGTCGCTGGAGGTGGAGGATACCGGCGTGGGAATTCCGGCCGAGAACCTGCCGCACATCTTCGACCGGTTTTACCGCGTGCGCAGCCCCCAGACCAACGAGATTCTGGGGTTGGGCTTAGGGTTGAGCTTCGTGTCCTGGATCGTGCAGGTTCACGAGGGCCGCATTGAGGTCGCTTCCGCCGTCGGCGAAGGAACGCGCTTCCGGATTCTGCTCCCTCGCGAAGGGGAGACCTCATCCCTGGGACCTGCGGTCACCCTCGCATCGGCTACACTGGATACTTCCCCATGAGCTTGGAAATCACCGAAAGCCTCCACGAAGGAGTGGTCATTCTGGCCCTGAAGGGCCGGCTTACAGCCGGCGAATCCAGCGCCCTTCGGGAGAAAGTGGACCAGGCCATCGCCGCCGGCCACCTCAACGTAATCTTCGACCTGACCCATGTCGATTACCTCGATTCCACGGGCCTGGGCGGCATGGTGATTTGTTACACCACGCTCAAGCGGCACGGCGGCGCGCTTAAATTGGTGAATCCCAACAAGCGCAATGTGGAGTTGCTGGCGCTCACCAAGCTGCATACGATCTTCGAGGTGTTCATCGAACCGCAGGACGCCGTCAACAGCTTTTTCCCCGACCGCGAGATCAAGCGCTTCGATATCCTGTCCTTCGTCCAGCAGCAGGAGAAGGAAGAGGAATAGCGGACCAGCGCGCGTTGGCCTCCGCCGTTAGACCGGCGGCGTGCCATAGGTGTGGAAGGACTCGATCGTTTTCAGTCCCCACGCTTGCCCCTTTTTTCGCTCGGCCTCGGTCCAACGGATCGGCCTCCAGTCCGGAGCGAGGATCAGCCGCGCGCTCGCGTTGGCGATTTCCACGCGGTTCCCGCCCGGTTCATACACGTATAGAAAAAATGTTTGCTGGATGGCGTGTTTGTGCGGCCCGGTTTCGACGGGCACTCCGGCTTCCAGGCAAATATCGGCGGCCAGCAGCACCTCTTCGCGGCTGTTGACCGCGTAGGTCACGTGATGGAAGCGCCCCTTGACGCCGGTGCGATCGCGCGTGTAGGCCAAGTCGTAGCTCTTGTTGGTGCAGGTCATCCACATGGCCGCCTCCACACCGCTATCGAGCACGATCTGCTCGGTCAGGCGGAGTCCCAGATAGTCGTCGAAGAATTTGCGGTTGGCCTCGATATCGACAGCCAACCCGTTGAAATGATCCAGCCGGCGCACGTTGCAGCCGCGCGCGGGAAACCGCTGCGCCTGGTTCTTGAGCGAAGGCCGCAGCGCCGGCGGAGCTTGATACCACTGTGTTTCGTAGTACAGCTCGATCTTGTGGCCGTCCGGGTCGCGGCATACGAAGGCGGGGCCGTGGCAGAGGTCGCCGTCGTTCCACCCTATCGCGAATTCGGTGCCTTTGAGAGCCGCGACGCGGCGCTCCAGCGCCTGCGGGCTGCGGGCCCGGAAGGCCACGTGCTCCATTCCAGGAAGTTTGGACGCGGTCAGCTTAAGCGTGTGACGTTCGTAGTCGTCGTAAGCGCGCAGGTACACGGAATCGCCCTCGCGCCCGCTTTCGGTCATGCCGAAAACGTCCACGAAAAAGCGCAGGCTCTCCTCCGGTTTGGGTGTCAGTAACTCGAGATGGCCCAGATGAGCCAAATCCATAAGGGGTTCTGGATGCATACAGCACGATTTTAACGCACCGGAGTGGCTGAGACCGGGAAAAAACTCGTCGAAGCTCGCGAGGCTCGGTTCCTCGCAAGCGGGAGTACAGTAAGACTGATGAAGACTCTCACGCTTCTTGTACTGGCGATCGCTTGTGCGCTGCCGTCGCGGGCGGCCTCGATCGCGACGCTCATCGGCACCGGCATGCCCGGATTCTCCGATACGCAGGTGAACAATCCCTACGGCATGACCATCGGCCCCGACGGCGCGCTGTATTTCTGCGATCTGGACAACCAGCGCGTCCGCCGCCTGGACCTCGCGAACAAGCGCGTCACCACCGTCGCGGGCAACGGGCAAAAGGGCTACTCGGGCGACGGCGGCCCCGCGGTCAACGCCACCCTGGCCGCGCCGCATGAGCTGGTCTTCGACGCCAAGGGCGATCTTTACTTCGCTGAGCGCGACAACAACGTGGTCCGCAAAGTGGACATGAAAACCGGCATCATCTCCACTGCCGCGGGAACGGGCGTGGCAGGCTATAGCGGCGACGGAGGCCCGGCAGCCAAGGCGCAGTTCCGCCAGCCGCACAGCGTCATCCGCGACCGCGACGGCAATCTGCTCATCTGCGATCTGGCCAATCACCGCATCCGCAAGCTGCATCTGGATACGGGCATCGTCGAGACCTTCGCGGGCACGGGGGAAGGGAAGCCGACGCCGGACGGAGCCCCGCTGGCCGGCACGCCCGTGAACGGCCCGCGCACGATGGTGCTGGCGTCGAGCGGCGACCTGTACGTGGCGCTACGCGAGGGCAACGCGATTTTCCGGCTCGACGCGAAAGCGCAAACGTGGCATCGTGTGGCGGGCAACGGCCAGAACGGCTATAGCGGCGACGGAGGCCCGGCGCTCGACGCCAAGTTCGGCGGATCGCTGGCGCGGCTGGCTGGGCCGAAAGGCATGACGCTCGGTCCGGACAACAGCCTCATCGTAGCCGATACCGAAAGCCACGCGATCCGCCGCATCGATCTCAAAACCGGCGTCATCGGCACAATTGCCGGAACCGGCGTGCTGGGCGACGGCCCGGAGCCGGACCCGCTCCAGTGCAAGCTGAATCGTCCGCACGCGGTGCTGTTCGCGGGCGGTGTGCTGTATGTCGCCGATAGCGAAGCTCACCGCATCCGCGTCTTGAAATAAATTATCGCACCAATTGCGAAGCACTTTCTTTCTCTATTGACTTTGTAGTGCAAAGAACTATATTCTACAACGGATGAGTCAAGCGAAGCTTCTTGGCGCAGCCTGCTTCCTCGCGGTCCTCCTAAGCCCGGCGTGCAGCCGGTCGAACAATCTTGTGATGGGAACGGTGGAAGCCACCGCCGGATCGCACCGCATTGTGGTCACGGATTGCTACCGCCTCAGCGTCGATCCGCCCGCTGAAATCAAGGGGCCGCCCGGCCAGTCCGGCTATCGCTACACTCCTTGCCGCGATGCGGACGTTTTGATTCGCCCGGATGGGTTGATTGGGAGTGACGAGGTCCTCGTGAACGGCCGATCCTACGGCCACATCAATCCTGCCGATTCCATCCTGGTCGATCACGGCGTGGTGTCCATCCGCCGCGCGGGGACAAAGTGAAAGCAAAGCTCACGGCCGGCCTTCTGATGAGCGTGGGCGCGCTGTCCGCCTGCGCCAGCCTGTTCTTCTGCTACTACACGCTGCGCCTGGTTTACCTCGGCGCAACCGGAATGATCGACCGAGCACACCGCACCGCCGGCCTGCACATCGGCGCGGGTGTGTTCCCCGTCGCCTCGTTCAGCTTCGGCTGGCTCAGCCTCGCGTGCTTCAGAGGCTCTATGGCAGCGCGAACACGTACAACGATTCCGTCCGGCTGGGATTCGGAGTCGTAATGGCCCCTCCGCCGGAGGCGCTGATGGCCACGTACTGCTTCCTGCTCTTGCCCTGGTAGGTGATCGGCGTGGAGATGGCGCTGTAATCGAGCTTGGTGACCCACAATTCCTTTCCAGTCCTGGAATCGAAGGCGCGGAAGCGCCGGTCGTTGGTGGCCCCGATGAACACCACCCCGCCGGCGGTGGCGATGGAGCCGCCCATGTTCACGCGGCCCGTGTGCTTCTTAGCCTCGGGCAATTCATCGGTGACGCCCAGCCGCACCTGCCAGGCGATGTCGCCGGTGGCCGCGTTCACGGCGGTCAAACGGCCCCATGGCGGTTTCTGGCACGGCCAGCTTTGCTCGCCGAGCACAGCGCCGCTCGCGTCGGTCTTGCGATCCCAAAACTTGGACGGAACCGGCGTGCCGTAGGCGCTGCGCTGATCGTAAGGCACTCGCGAGCCATCCGGCATCTTCTCAATCCAGCCGATGCTGGCGTAATCGGAAGTGTTGACGAAAGCGTAGCCGAGCTTGGGATCGGTGGACGCGCCTCCCCAATCCGTGCCTCCGATGGCGCCGGGGAAGATAACGCTCGAGGTGGGCGGCGCGCCGGGCGCCCGATATACCCACGGAGTGAACGGCCCCGCATTATACAGCGGCCCGCTCTTTTCGACGAGCTCGCGGCAGGCCTTGGCGTGCGCTTCGTTGGTGTCCTCGGCGGTGACCAGATCTTCCATCTTGAAGCTGTGCCGCGCCAGCTCCGGAGGCTTCACCGGAATCGGCTGGGTGGAAGAGGTGTGTTCGCCGGGAACCTGGCTCTGCGCCACTGGCGTCTCCTTGACGCCGAACACCGGCTGGCCGGTCTCGCGATTCAGCAGGAACATGTACCCGAGCTTGCCGGTCTGCGCCAGAATCGGCGTCCTCTTTCCGTTGACGGTCACGTCCAGCAGCGGCGGCGAGGGCGGCAGATCCATATCCCACAGATCGTGATGCACCGCCTGGAAGTACCACTTCATCTTGCCCGTGTTGATGTCGATGGCCACCACCGAGTTGCCGAACAGATCGTCGCCCGCGCGATCGAAGCCGTAGAAATCGCTGGCCGGACTCCCGAAGGTCGAATACAGCAGGCCGCGCTGCGTGTCGACGGTCATGAAGAAGCCCCAGTTGTTGACTCCGGTGCGGTCCTTCCAATCCTCTCCCTGCCATGCTTCATGGCCCGCCTCGCCCGGCTGCGGCACGGAGTGGAATTCCCACAGCTTCGCTCCGGTGCGGGCGTCGTAGGCGCGCGTGTTGCCCGGAAGGCCGTTGGCAGGCTGCTCCGGAACATTCGCGCCGGCAAAAACAAAATTGCCGTAAATTGTCGGAGGCGAATTGTACGGCACCACCAGATCCACCTCCCCTTCCTTGCCGAAGCCGGGATCGACCTTGCCTGTCTTGGCGTTCAGCGCGAGCATTCGCCGGCCGGCGGTGAAAATGATGCGCGGAGGATTGTTCCGGTCCCCAGGCCAATACGAGACTCCGCGATTGGAGGGGTTGCCGGCGCCGGTCAAAGTATAGGTCCAGATTTCCTTGCCCGTCTCAGGGTCCAGCGCCAAAACGCGCTTTCCCGCCGTCAGGTACATGACGCCGTTGACCACGATGGGCGTGACTTCCGAATAGCCCGCGACCCCGCCGCCGCCGGCCGCGTTGCGCTCGGCTTCCGAGCGGAGGCGATAGGTCCACGCGGGCACCAGCTTGGCGACGTTCTTGTTGGTGATCTGCGTCAGCGGCGAGTAGCGCGTGCCCGACAGATCGTGACTGTACATGGGCCAATCCCCTCCCGGAGGAACGGGAGCCTGGGCTTTGCTCTGCGCAACCAGCACGGTGGACAGTGCAAGGGAGCCGCCAAGGATGAGTTTCCACATGAGACATAGACTAACAACTCCTCGCGGCGGGCGGGGGCCTGCGGTACGGATCGCCCGGCGTCCTGGCCGGCTACTGTCGTTCCAGTCGAAAAATACCATCGGTTCGGTATAGCCGCGGCGGCTCGTGCGGCCTATGCTAAAGTGACCACAGACCACTAATCGCGGCCCATGAAAAACGATAACGCACGCCCCGGAATCGATCTCAAAAAGCTCGCCGATTTCGATACGTGCACGCTTTCAAACGCAATCGAACAGATGGATGTCCGCCTGAGGAGCCAGGGATTCATCTTTCGCGCTTCGCGGTGCCGGTTTCCGAGCCTTCCTCCGATGATCGGCTTTGCGGCCACGGGACGAGTTCGCACCACCGAGCCTCCCATGAGCCAGCGTTGTTATTACGACCGCATGGATTGGTGGAACTATGTGGCGTCGCTTCCGGAACCGCGGGTTATGGTCTTACAGGATATGGACGCCAACCCGGGCTTCGGAGCGTTCGTGGGTGAGATTCACGCCGCCATCGGAATCGCGTTACAGTGCGTCGGCTGCGTTACCAACGGCGCGGTGCGCGATCTGCCGGCGGTGGAGGCAATGGGGTTTCACCTGTTCTCGGGGAATGTCTCGGTGTCCCATGCCTACGCCCATATCATCGATTTTGGCGCGCCGGTCGAAATCGGCGGCTTGCGGATTTCGTCGGGAGATTTGATCGCCGGCGACCGTCACGGCGTGCTCTCGATTCCTAAATCCATCGCGGCTCAAGTTCCTGGCGTAGCCGCCAAAATCCGTCAGTGTGAAGGCGAACTGCTCGATTTCTGCCGCTCGCCGCAGTTTGCTTTGGAGGAGTTATCCGATCGCATGAGAACGGCCAGCGTCGCGTGCGATCTGCCGTGGACCCGCCAAACAGAACGCCGCTAGTATTTGTGCGGGGACCGCACACCACTCCCTCTGGTCGTGGCTCAGAAACCATTGCTGAGCCGTGACCAAAGGGAGCGGATGTACTGATGCCGCTATGTTTAATCCAGCCGCGCGATCCAATTCTTGAGCTCGGGCGATGGCGCGGGGTAACGCTCCAGCACCAGCGGGTCGTGGCCCGGGATCACGTGGGCGGGCGAGCTCGCCAGCGCATACGCGCGCCGGTATCCCTCCAGCACCTCGGCGGCGTTGTAGAGGATTGGATACGGCGCGCCGCGCTCCATGTTGGCGTAGAGGTGAGTGGCATCCGCGGCCAGCACCACCCAACCCCGCCGTGTATTCACGCGCACCATCTGCAATCCCATCGAGTGGCCGCCCACATGGTGCACGCTCAGTCCCGGCGCGACCTCTTCATCGCCGTCGTGAAAAACCAGCTTGCCTTCAAAGAGCCTTCGCACCATCGCGACCACGTCCTCGGCATCAAAGGGGAAGCGCATATGCGCGTGGCACATCGAGCGCCCCGTCGAAAATATCATCTCCCGATCCTGCACATGGTAGCGCGCGTTGGGGAACAGGGCGTGGTTGCCGCAATGATCGTAATGCATGTGCGAAAGGATCACGTCTTCCACGCGCTCCGGCTCGATGCCGATGGCTTGCAATCCCTCGCCCGGCGAGCGCAGGAACTCGCGCTTGCGCTTGCGCGCCATGGCTTCGTCGAAGCCCGTGTCGATGACGAAGCTTCTGCCGCCTGATTTGACGGCCCAGACGAAATAATCGAGCGGCATGGGGCCGTCGTGAATATCGGCGGGCAGGGCCCCAAGAAAATTCTCGTGAGCCATGCGCTCATGATGCGCGTAGCGAATCGCGTAAGCCTCCCACACTTCGGCGTTGGACATATCGGCTATCTTAGCTGTTGACGATGCTCACCGTCCAAATCGCCAAGCGAGCCGATGGCAACGGGGTGTTGCGTTGCACGCGAGCCGATGGCTCGGTGACATGGCAGAAGCAGACGCGTCACGCGATGCATTTCGCGCTGCACGATTTGACGCACTTCGCGGTGGAATCGACGCTGGGCTTCAAGCGCGGATTTTTCGGACTCATTGCAGAAGGTTGGGACATCGAAGACACCACCGGGAAGGGCTCTCGCGGGCGCCTGCCCGTGGAAGCTGTTGAGGTGGAGCACATCGTGGGAATGTTCGACACCGAGCGCGCGAGTGGTGCGCTCTTAACCGCCGAGGATTTCAATAACCACGGGCCGCGCCGGTTGACCGACGACGAAATCGCGCGGGTCCGGAGCTGCCGCGGCGAGTTGTTCTCGCGCTGGTTCGCGCTGGAGCCGGGGAGCACAATGGAGCTGCGTTTCTAGTATCTTCAAGAACGGAGGCTCCGATGTCATCAATCGACCGCCGGGACTTTGTGCGGGGAATCGCCCTCGCCGGGCTTGCCCCCAATACGAAGGCAGATGACGCGAAGGCGGATGATACAATCGCGTCCGTGCAAGCTCCTGCCGCGGCCAAGGACGTCACTCGCCGCCTGGCCCAATACGTCGTCGCCTCGAAACCGGAAGACGTTCCCAACCTGGTCAACAAGGCCGCCGCACGCACCCTGTTGAACTGGGTCGGCTGCGCTGTAGGAGCATCGCGCCACGAATCGGTGGAGATCGCCGTCGCCGCGCTTGCGCCGTTTGCCGGTTCCGCGCAGGCCACCCTCCTGGGCCGCAAGGAGCGCATGGACGTTTTGAACGCCGCGCTTATCAACGGCATCGCTTCGCACATCTTCGATTACGACGACACGCACCTCAAGACCGTCATTCATCCGGCGGGCCCGGTAGCGTCGGCGATCCTGGCGTTGTCGGAATACCAGCCCGTCTCCGGCCGCGATTTCGTGCATGCCCTGGTGCTGGGCGTGGAGGTGGAATGCCGCATCGGCAACGCGGTTTATCCGGCGCATTACGACGCGGGCTGGCACATCACCGGAACTACGGGAGTGTTCGGATCGGCAGCCGCTGCAGGCAAGCTGCTCGGCCTGACGGATCGGCAGATGACCTGGGCGCTGGGCATCGCCGCCACGCAGCCGGTGGGGTTGAAGGAAATGTTCGGCACCATGACCAAGAGCTTTCATCCCGGCCGAGCGGCGCAGAACGGCCTCACTGCGGCGCTGCTTGCGTCGCGCAACTTCACCAGCTCGGAACAGGCCCTCGAGGCCAAGAGCGGCTGGGCCAACGTGCTTTCCACCGCGCGCGATTATACCGAAATCACCAAAATGCTGGGGAAGACCTACGAGATTTCGCTCAACACCTACAAGCCTTTCGCCTGCGGAGTGGTGATTCATCCGGCCATCGATGGCTGCATCCAGCTTCGCAATCAATACAACCTGACCGCGAATCAGATCGAGCGCATCGACCTGCGCGTGCATCCTCTTGTTCTGGAGCTGACCGGCAAGAAGACGCCGCAGAGCGGCCTCGAAGGCAAGTTCAGCGTGTATTACGCGGCTGCGGTGGCGATCGTCAAAGGAGCCGCGGGCGAAAAACAGTTCACTGACGCGCTGGTTCGCGATCCGGGCATCGTCGCTCTACGCGACCGGGTGACCGCTACCGTCGATCCCGCTGTCGGCGAGGCGCAGGTGAAGATCGCGATCACGCTCAAAGACGGCCGGCGCGTGGAGAAGTCCATCGACAAGGTCATCGGCAGTCTCGAGAATCCAATGTCCGATGCCGCGTTGGATGTGAAGTTTCTGGATCTCACCTCCGGCGTGCTGCCGCTCGCGCAAGCGCGCAAGCTTCTGGAGCTGTGCTGGAACGTCGAAACGCTCACCAGCGCGGGGGAGATCGCGAAAGCCGCCGGGCTCGCCTGACGCACAGGTCGCTGACTTTACATAATCCCGGATTATCGGCGGTTCAAAAAACCTCTTGCAACTCCAGCCACAGTTGTCATAGACTGGCTTACATGAGTAAGGATGAGCTATGGCACTCCCAAAGTTGAGCAAACTGGAACTTACGATCATGGAGGCCCTATGGACCAAGGGGCCATGCTCCATTCGGGAGATCCACGAAACCTTCCCGGCACGGAACCGACAGACGTACAGCACAGTGCAGACGATGGTCTACCGACTGGAAGCAAAAAAAGCGTTGTGGCGGGTGAAGAAGATCAGCAACGCATTCATCTTTGAGGCAGCGGTTTCGCGGGAAGCGGCGCAACGCAAGTTGATCGACGATCTATTGGGATTGTTTGGCGGCAGAAGCCGACCCATCATCGCCCACCTGATCGAATCCGGCTCGTTCACACGTGAAGATGTCCGGGAAGCCGAAAAGCTCATCTCGGAGCATGAGCGAAAGGACCCATCTGAGGAGAAAGCCAAATGATGCCCGTATCTTTATCGCCAATTGCGAATCACCTGTGGCAATCGACCCTGTTCGCCGGGGTCGCTGGTTTGCTCACTCTGGCGTTAAGGAAAAACTCGGCACGAGTGCGGCATTGGGTATGGATGGCTGCGTCCGTCAAATTCCTGCTGCCGTTTTCGCTGCTGATTGCATTGGGCGGTGATGTTTACTGGCGTCGAATGCCGATGCCGGCGCAAGCCGACTTCTCGATTGCTGTGAATCACGTGAGTGAGCCGTTCACGGCTCAGGTTGATTTGCCTCCTTTGTTGTCGGCCGCACCGCCTCCGAGTCTGCTTCCGGCGATCCTCTGGACTGGGTGGATGTTCGGGTTCGTCGGATTTGGATGCTCCTGGCTGGTTCGTTGGTGGCGTGTTGCGGCTTCTGTTCGCACCGGAGCACCGATTGAGCTTGGGCTGCCGATTCCGGTTGTATCATCGCCGGGCTTACTGGAGCCGGGAGTCTTCGGAGTGTTCCGGCCAGTCTTGCTGTTGCCCGAGGGCATCGTCGCGAGTTTGACGCCAAAACAGTTGAAGGGCGTCATCGCCCACGAACTCTGCCATGTCCGTCATTGGGACAACTTGACGGCCGTGGTGCAGATGTTTGTGGAGACGGTCTTCTGGTTCCACCCGCTGGTGTGGTGGATGGGGAAGCGGATGGTCCAGGAACGGGAGCACGCGTGTGACGAAGAGGTATTGCTGCTGGGGAGCGAACCCAACACCTACGCTCAAGGCATCCTCAAAGTTTGTGAACTCTATCTGGAATCGCCGGTGGCGTGTGTGGCCGGAGTGGCGGGAGCGAATCTTAGGAAGCGGATCGAGGCAATCATGAGCAATCGCGTCGTGCTGAGGTTGACCACGCAGAAGAAACTGTTGCTTGTTGTAGCTGGCTTCTTAGCCGTGGCCGTGCCCATCGCCATTGGCTTGATGAATGCGCCGACAGTCCGGGCCCAGTCGCAGCCGAGTGTAGCTAAGCCTAAGTTCGAGGTGGCTTCGATCAGATCCTGTGATGGTGGAGCCGGTCCGAACGAACGGGGAGGAGGCGGCAGCTTTTCTCCGGGAAGACTGACACTGAACTGTCAAGTCGTCTCAGGATTAATTCAGGCAGCCTACGTGATCTTCGCGAATGGCGTCGATTCTGCCGATCCGGGGCTGGTCGATGCTACGCCTATTGAGGGAGGGCCGGGCTGGATCAATTCGGAGCGCTACACAATCAACGCCAAAGCCGAAGGCAACGTCAGTGAAGAAATGATGCAAGGGCCCATGCTTCAATCCCTTCTTGAAGATCGCTTCAAACTCAAGATCCGCAAGGAGAGCAAGGAGGTCCCGGTTTACGCTCTGACAGTAGCTAAAGGCGGGCCGAAATTGAAGCCCTTCGAGGAAGGCTCTTGTGTCGAAGAGGTCATCACATTTCCGCGCACGCCGCCGCCGGCTGGCCAGCGATACTGCGAGCGAGGAGGCAGGCCGGGAGGGCCGAACAGGGTGCTCGTGCAAGAGGGAATCACACTAGATGAGCTTTGCAAGACGTTCCTTGGTGGACCTGTCGCTGGACTGGGCCGTCGAGTCATTGACAGGACTGGACTGAGTGGGAAGTTCAACATCCATCTCGAATTTGCGCCGTCCGACGAAGCGCTCGCCCGGCTTCGCGCAAAAGGCAAAGACAACGGTGAACCAACCGCTCCGCTGCTCCCGACCGCCCTTGAAGAACAACTTGGGTTGAAACTCGAATCGACCAAGGGACCCGGCGATTTCTACGTCATCGACCACATCGAGCGGCCGTCGGAGAACTAAATTGGTTGTTAGCGTTTTGGCACGAACAGATGTGGCGCTGCCGATTGCCTCTCTGTCGCGTCCAAGGGATATAATCATGAACCAGCGATGCCCAACATGAAGCGGCTGATCCTGCGTTACTTCGCCGTACCGATAGCTCTTATTGCGCTTGGCTCGTTCTCGAGGCAATCTGCGGCGTTCGCGCAGTCGCCGAGCGCCAAGCTCCAGAGCTTGGTGGACAGCGTGCCGCCGACGGAATTTGAAGCGGCTGAGGTCAAGCCATGCAAGTCCGGGGACCCGCTCCCGGAATGTCGTACCTTGCACGAACTGCTGGGAATGTCGTGGGCAATCGAAAAGGACATGATTTCGGGCGAACCGGGATGGGCGAAATCCGACTACTTCGATATCGTGGCAAAAATGCCGCAGGGAATCGGGAAGCCGAGCGATAGCCTGGAAGCCGCGGAGCGCTATGCGCAGATGCTGCGGACGCTCCTGGTCGAACGGTTCAAGATCGCCTATCACTTCGAAGACAAGTTGATTCCGGTTTATGCGCTGGAGGTGGCCAAGCAGAAGGCGACGTTGAAGGAATCCGAAGGCCCGGAGGATGACTATCAAAGCTGCAGGAATCTAACTCAGTCGCCGGGAATCCGCACCTACGAGTGCCACCATGTGCCCATGCAGATGCTCGCAAGCTGGCTGCAGCATCAGGCTTCCGATTATATTGACCGTCCCGTCGTGGACTCCACTAGCCTCAAGGGCTCGTACGATATCAGCCTCCGCTGGGCAACCAGAAGGCTGGCGGATGGCATAGCGGGCGGAGCCTTAGCGGCGGGAGCCGATCCGTCGGAGACGCTTACGATTTTTCAGGCGCTGAGCCAGCAACTCGGGTTGACCTTATCGCCGGGGAGGTCTTCCGAGGCGAGTGTAGTGATCGACCATATTGAGAAGCTGCAGTAAGAGCGAGCCCGGCACACTCATCAACGGCCCGGGGAGAATCGAATAGGGCGCGAACACGAAGTCTGCCTCCTTTTTGGTATTAGACGATAAAGTATGTTATCGCCTAGCAAACCTGGGCAGCCTTCCTCGGCCCCCAACTCATCTAACCCACCTCAGCGGCAGAATCCGGCCGGATCTACCGGCCTTCTTCACGCAAACGTGATCACCGCGCCCACCACGGTCCGGTCCGCCACGGCTTGCACGGCTTCACGAGTCCGTTCCAACGGATACGTCGCCGTGATCATCGACTTGATATCCAGCACGCCCCGCTCGATCAGCCGCACGTAGCGCGGCATATCGCGCATCATGTTCAGACCGCCCTGCTGGCCGGCGTGAAACGTGCGGCCGCGATTGGCGAAGCTCGACGCCGGGAAGCTCACGTTGCCGCGCTGGCCGAAGCCGAGCGTCACGATGTGCCCGCCTCCCCGCGTCATCTCGAAAGCCTGTTGCAGGGGCAGGATGCCGGTGGGATCGGGACCAACCTCGACCTTGGGAGGAAAGCTATCGCCGCCCACGGCTTCAATGGTAAAGTCCGGGCCGCGCGGCACGGCGAACAAATCGTCGCCCCACGCCCGCCCGCCGGCGAAGCGCCGATCGGTCGGGCCCTTGCACAGGTCGCGGATCTTGTTCACGAGGCCGGCGCCTTCGGCGTTGGGATCCAGCGCCATCGTCGCGCCCAGCTTCAGCGCCAGGTCGCGGCGGGTCTTGATGGGCTCGACCGAGATGATTTGCGTCGCGCCGGCGATGCGCGCGGATTGAATCGCGCCCAGGCCCACCGGCCCCGCCCCCAGCACCACTACGTCGTCGCCGGGTTGAATGGCGGCCAGATTGTGGCCCGCCGCCAATCCCGTGCCCGCGGTGTCGCCCAGCATGCACAGCTCCACGGAAGGAACCTCGGTGAACACCGGGCAGCAATACTCTTCGGTCACCACCATGATTTCGCTCAAGCCGCCCAAAGCCCCGCCCTCGAAGACCTGCGTGCCGTCGGCGCTCACAGCCATGGGGTACGCCGGATTGGTGGACAGGAACTGGCACCAATCGGAACGCCCTTGCAGGCATTCATAACACTGGCCGCACTGCGGAGTGCCGGGAATAATCACGCGGTCGCCCACCTGCACGCGCTTCACCTGCGCCCCGATCTCCTCCACCACGCCCATTCCGGAGTGGTTGGGAATCGACCAGCGCTGGACGTTATTCGTGCCGAGCACCTGGCCGGTGATCGTGTAACACACCGCCGAGGCCTGAGTGCGAATCACCACCTCGCGGGGCTGAATCGGCAACAGGCGCAGCTCTTCGACGGAAGTGCCCGTGCCGTGGCGCACAAACGCGCGGAATCGACGGCCGCCCGCCGGTTGTGTCGTTGCTTGTTGTGGCGCCTGTTGTGCCGAGGTTTGAGGCGCCAAAGCGACACCGCTCGCGGCCGCCGCGGTCTTCAGAACATTTCGTCGCGATATTTTCGAGACTTTAACAGGAAAGGTCATGCGGGTAGTATAATGCGCGCTGAGGGGGTTTTGCATGCGTATCAAGATGACGTGGTTGTTCGTGTTCGCGGCCGCCGCGGCCGCGCCTGCCATCGCGCAGGTCAAAGACTACAAGCCGGTCACCGAGGAGATGCTCAAGAATCCGAGCCCGGACGACTGGCTGATGTACAGCCGCACCTACGACGCGCAGCGCTACAGCCCGCTTAAGCAGATCGACAGGCAAAACGTCGCGACGCTCGGGCTGGCGTGGACGAAAGCGCTTCCCACGGGCACGATGGAGGGCATTCCCCTGGTCCACAACGGCGTGATGTACGTCATCGCCCCGGCCGGCGCGATCGACGCTCTGAATGCCGCCACAGGCGATCCGATCTGGGAATACAAGCACCAGATGCCGGAGGGCCAGAACGCCGGCAGCGCGCGGTCCAAGACCATCGCCATCTATCAGGACGTCATTATCTACTGTGCGCCCGACAGCACCATCGTGGGTATCGACGCCGCCACAGGAAAGCTGCGCTGGTCCGTGCCCGATCCGCGCGGGCACACCTCGGGAGCCATCGTCGTGCAAGGTAAAGTGATCACCGGCGGAGCTTGCTCCGGCGGACTGCGCGCCACTTGTTACATCGCTGCCAACGACGCACTCACGGGCAAGGAAATTTGGAAGTTCTACACCGCGCAGGGGACCCACGACGTGAATCCGGATAGCTGGGGCGGCGCGCCGGAAGAGAAGCGGACCACCTCCACCTGGGGACTTCCGGGAACCTACGATCCGGTGAAGAACCTGGTCTATTGGGGCATCGCCAATCCCACCCCCAACACGCGCCTGGATCGTCACGCCGGCAACATCGACGCCATTCCGCGCACCTCTCCTTCCGATCTGTACAGCAATTCGACGGTAGCGCTCGATCCGGCCACCGGCAAGCTCGCCTGGTATTATCAGCACCTGCCCGGAGACGATTGGGACGAAGATTACACGCACGAACGCACGCTGTTCCGCACCAGCCTGCGTCTGGATCCCAAGTTCGTCAAGTGGTCCGATCCCGATCTTCGCCCCGGTGAGCAGCGCGATGTCGCGGTGATGGTGGGCGAAGGCGGAGGAGTGTTTGCCCTCGACCGCGGCAATGGCCAGTTTCTGTGGGCCTCTCCGTTCCCTTATGACACGCCCAATTTCCTGATCTCGAATATCGACGGGAAAACCGGGAAGACCACCATCAATTGGAATCTTGTGTTCAAGGACAAGGGCGAGAAAAATCACACCATCTGCTTCTACAACACGCGCAGCTACTGGCCCACGGCCTACAGTCCGGAAACCAACTCGCTATACGTTCCATATAACGACAACTGTCTGGATATGGGCGTCAGCCGCGGCCGCACTCCCGTCCCCGGCCCTAATTCCACTGCCGCGAAGAACGCCGGAGTGGCCAGGATCGACATGTCCACCGGCGAGATTCATGAATTCTACAAGGGCAGCGCGCAGACCAACGGATCGGTCGTGGTCACGGCCGGAGGGGTCGCTTTCTGGGGTGATCTGGGCCGCCGCTTCTTCGCCCTCGACGCCGCCAGCGGAAAGGTTCTGTGGCAGACAACGGTGGGCGGGTCCGTCTCCGTCAGCACCATCACCTACGCGGTGAACGGCAAACAGTACGTGGCGGTGATGACGGGAGACGGCTTGATGACCCAGGGCCTGCTCAACTTGAGCCCGGAGGGCAAGAGCCTGCCCAAGAGCCAGAATGCGGTCTACGTATTCGCGCTGCCCGATAAGAAATAACTGAACCGCGACCGTGAGGGAGCGGTCGAGATAACCCAGAGGAGATAATGCCCGCATTCAAGAACATCCTATTTCCGGTCGATTTCTCGGACCGGTCCAAGGCTCTATGCCCGTACGTGAAAGCCCTGGTCGAGCAGTTCCACGCCAGGCTGACGGTGATGCACGTCGTGGAGGTGCCCATCGAAACCTTTGGAACTGTCAACCGCTCCTTTCCCGTGGTTTTCGATTTCCCCGCGATGAAGCCGCACATCCTGGAGATGCTGCATGACTACGCTGTCGTTCCGGGGACCGAGAGCGTGGTGGAGGAAGGCGACGCGGCGGTCAGCGTCGCGGACTACGCCAGCCGGCACGGCGTGGATCTCATCATGATGCCCACCCACGGCTACGGCAAGTTTCGCACGCTGTTGATGGGATCGGTGGTCTCCAAGGTCCTGCACGACGCCGATTGCGCGGTGTGGACCGCGCCGCACGCCGAAGATCCTGCGATGCGGGAGCATCTCCCCTGCCGCAACATTGTGGTTGCGGTGGATCGGGGCGCGGAGCAGACCCCGGTGCTCCGCCGCGCCGCCGAACTCGCGCAGGAATTGGGCGCGGGCCTAAGTCTGGTGCATGCGGTCCCGGGCGCTGAGCGCATGCTCGCCGACACCGGCGGCGATGAATTCGGCTTGTTCCTCCTGGATGCCGCCCGCAAGGACATGGTCAAGCTGCAAGCCGGGGCCGGAACCAGCTTCGAGGCTTCCGTTATCGCCGGCGGAGTGGGCAAGGTGGTGCGGCAGGCGGCGCTTGATCGTCACGCCGATCTCGTGATTATCGGCCGCGGCGTCATGCACGCGACGTTCGGGCGGGTGCGGACCCAGTCCTACGACATCATTCGCCAGTCGCCCTGCCCCGTCTTGAGTCTTTAAGATGCGCGCCGCGGTCCTGTCCATTGTGGGGCAGGTCTCCGACCTGCCAAATTCGGGACGGCTCAGCATCGAACAAGCGCCCACGCCGGAGGTGAAACCCGGCCATGTCCTCCTGCGCGTCAAGGCCTGCGGAGTGTGCCGCACCGATCTGCACATTGTCGAAGGCGAGCTTCCGCCGCTCAGTCCCCGCATCATCCCCGGCCACCAGATCGTCGGCGAAGTCGTCGCGGGCGAGATTGCGATCGGCACTCGTGTGGGCGTTTCTTGGCTGGGTGGAACCGACGGCACATGCCCGTACTGCCGCCGGAGCGAAGAGAATCTCTGCGACGCTCCCGTATACACAGGCTACAGCGTCGACGGCGGCTATGCGGAATTCGCCCTCGCCCGCGCCGATTTCACCGTGCGTCTCCCGGAAGCGCTCGATGACCTGGCAGCCGCTCCACTGCTCTGCGCCGGTATCATCGGCTTCCGCAGCCTGCGCGTCGCCGGCGTCGAGAAAGGAGAACGCGTGGGCCTCTTCGGCTTCGGAGCCTCGGCGCACCTGGCCCTGCCGGTCTTGAAGGCCTGGAACTGCGAGGTCTACGTCTCCACCCGCGGCGAGTCGCATCAAAAGCTGGCGCGGGATCTCGGCGCGAACTGGGTCGGCGCGGAACGCGACCGGCCTCCGGTGGCGCTAGACCGCGCCATCACCTTTGCGCCGAGCGGAGACGTGGTCGTCGCCGCGCTCGCCAGTCTGCGCAAGGGCGGCGTGGTTGCCGTCAACGCAATCCATCTCGACCGCATGCCGGAGTTCGATTACAGCCTGCTCTGGGGCGAGCGCCAAATTCGCAGCGTCGCCAATATGACTCGCGCCGACGCTCGCGACTTCCTGACCTTGGCGGCGGAAATCAAGCTCCGCCCGCGTCTGACAGTCTTTCCCCTGGACCAGGCCAATGACGCGCTTCTGGCGGTAAAGAACGATGCTATCGACGGCGCGGCGGTGCTCGTACCATAACCAGCGAAGCCGGAGACAAAACACGCGCCGATTTGGAGTAGCATTAGCGGAGGAGGTGCCTATGCGCCTGGCGGCTTTTTGCAGCATTACTGTTTTCGCGTCAGGTTTTGCGAGTGCCGCTGAAGGACCAACTTTCAACGTCGCTTCGGTGAAGCTGGCCGGCCCCGAGGTTCAGCAACCCTACACGATAACCGGCGGACCGGGCACGAATGATCCAGGACGATTTAGCGCTCCACGCGCCAGCATGCTTACCCTCCTGGTCAGAGCGTTTGCAGTAAGTAACGATCAGATCACGGGACCGGCCTGGCTCCGGGATGGCGTCGGCGCAAGCGCTTACACCATCATTGCGACTATGCCTCCCGATACCACGAAAGAGCAGTTCCAGAAGATGCTCCAGAACCTGCTCATCGAGCGGTTCCATCTGGTCTTCCACCGCGAAACCCGGAACTTCCCGGGCTACGAGCTCGTGGTGGATAAGGGTGGCCCGAAGTTCAAGGAGGTCACCCCAGCTCAGCCCTCCAATCCTGATACGGCCCCCGATATACGAGCAATCCTGAGCGCTCCCCGCGGCGAAGATGGTTTTCCCAGCCTTCCCGGTCCGCGCACGAGCAGTCAGACCAGTCGGGACGGTCAGGAGCGGACGAAGTATCAGGAACGGACCATGGCGGAGTTCGTATCCAACCTTGGATTCCTGATCGGGAGCTCACAGGGCAAGAGTGTGCTCCAGGGCTTTCTCCAGCCGCGTGTGGTCGATAAGACAGACCTCACCGGCAAGTACACGTTCATCCTGGAATACTACAATGCAGGCACGGCAGAACTGACAAGACAGCTCGCGAGCCTGGCGCAGTCCGGTGCCGATTCCGCAACCGGCAACGCGGTACCGCCCGCCGCGAGCGATCCGGGCGGTGGCCCCAACATCTTTACCGCGATTCAGAAACAGCTCGGTCTCCGTCTGGACAAGACGGCGGATGTTCCCCTGGACATGATCGTGATCGAGGGCGTCGATAAAGTCCCGACGGCGGACTAACGCAGCCCGCCAAACACCTGCGCTTGTGCAACCATGGCCGTCGCCGTTCCAGCATATCCTCCCGCGATCTTTATGGTCACGTCGTTCCCACAAATTTTTTCGGCCCTTGTTCTCAACTACTTCCCGATTGCTCCAGCTAGCGCCGCGAACACCCTCCCGTTATGCTTCAGTCGTAGGTTACGTGCCCGGCCGGGCAGATCGTTGTATTGGTGAATTCCGCGCGGACCCAAAAGGGCGCTTGCCGCTTCCGTCGAACCGGGGGGAGCGTGACAGGGATATGGATTCGAATCCTTTGAGAGTGTGAGGAGGTCTGAGGTTAGCTTACTCCGTCGGACAGTGTGAGCCTTAACAAAGCCGCATTGCCCTCCAAAATTTGTCTACGAACAGCCGTTGTAACTCACGTTTTCCACTCCGGTGGGCCCGATCGCATGCGGTCGGCCCACCGCGTAGCGATTCAACGCAGTAATTTTCCACAGCCGAGGTGTGCCCGCACGTGCCGTCGTGGGGGCGACTTCTTAGAGCGTCGCGTCGTCCGGAGCAGCCGGCGGAGGTGGTTCCACAATCTCAAACTTGTCCGGTGTGAACCGGACGGTGCGCACCTGGCCGCGTCCGCCGATAGGGCCGATCTCCTTGCCATTCAGCCGCACCGCGATGCCGCCCGCGTTGCCGACCCTCATCTGCGCCGCGTCGGACGCCGTCAGCGTCTTGGTCTGGCTGGGCTGTAGGATGCCGGAGAAGATCTGCTTGCCTTCGCTGGTAATGGAGAGCCATGTGCTTTCCGAGGCCGAAAGGTTCAGCACCACGTGCTTGACGCCGTCGGGCGTCGTGGACACATCTACGATGGGCGCAGTTGTCGGGGCCAAGGAAGCCGCCGCCGTCCGCGGCGCAGCCGCGGGTTGGGAGCGTGGGGCGCGGGCCTGCTTGGGCGGCTGGTTCCACCAGCTATAGAATCCCGAGCAAGCCAGCAGCACTCCCGCCAGCGCCGCCATCGGAACGCCAATCTTGCGGTTCCCGAAATAGCGGTTGGAGGCTTCCACCAGCGGATCCAGAACGCGCACCGGAGCAAGCGACGGCCGCCCCGCGCTCTCCGCGCCGGGTTGACGCAACAATGACTGGCCCGGCAGCGGCGGCTCAGCTTCGGTTGCGGTAATGGCATCGATGCCGGGTTGTAACTTGCGCTCGGGAACGCCCAGGATCGCGGCGTACTGCTTCACGAAGCTTTTGTAGAAAAACGTGCCGGGAAGATTGCTTAAGTCGTCGCGCTCAAGGGCCTGAAGGTACCGCCGCGTGATGCAGAGTTCCTCCGCGATCTCTGCCATCGTGCGGCCCTGACTCTCTCGCGCGCCCCGAAGAATTTCACCAACGGAGGTCATAAGAAGATTAAGCCTATCGGTAAAGATTATGAAAACGCTACCGCCCCGTACTACCGGACAGCCGTACTATCATACAACAACATGCCCCAGGCCGCCGGAGCCCCCGTGATCAGCGTCGTGGTGGTCACCTGGAATCGCCGGGAGCTGCTCCAGGCCTGCCTGGCGTCGCTGGCACGCCAGCGCCATCCGCGCTTCGAGGTGGTGGTTGTGGATAACGGCTCCCAGGACGGCTCCGCGGTAACGGTACGGAAGTTGGCCGAGTCCTACCCCGTGCCCCTGCGGCTGATCGCCAATTCCTCGAACCTTGGCTTTTGCGCCGCCAATAACCAGGGCTTTGCGGCCTCGCAGTCAGAGCTGGTGGCCCTGCTCAATAACGACGCCGAGGCCGAGCCGGGTTGGCTGGAGGCCCTGGAAGCGGTGATCCGCCTGCACGACGACGTGGGCATGGCCGCCTCCAAGATCCTGGTTTGGGACCCCGATTCCGCCGCTGGAAAGATAATCGATAAGTGCGGCCATCTCATCTATCCCGACGGCCAGAATCGCGGCCGCGGCTCCGGCCAGCCCGACCAGGGCCAGTTCGACCGCGTCGAGGAGGTCCTGTGGCCGGACGGATGCGCCGCCATGTATCGCCGTGCGATGCTAGAAGACGTTGGCGGGTTTGACGAGGAGTTTTTCGCCTACGCCGACGACGCCGAGCTGGGCTTGCGAGGCCGCATCGCCGGCTGGCGTTGCTTTTACGCGCCCGGGGCGGTGGTTCGCCATCACCGCGGCGCGACGCTGGGCATCGGTTCCGCCCGCCGGTTGACGCTGATTGAGCGCAATCGCGTGCTGCTGGTGGTGAAGCTGTTTCCGTGGAATCTGCTGTGGGAAAACGCAGGCTATCATTTCGCAAGAATCGCCGCGGGGATGTGGGCCGCGATCCGGAACCGGGGCGAGCTCCGCTATTATCCCGGAGCCCAGGGGAAAATGGCGGTGGCGGCCGCCTTGATCCGCGGGAAGTGGTCGGCGTTGCCGATGATTCCCTCGATGCTGCGGAAGCGGAGAGCCTTCCGCTCCAAGCGCCGCTTGACCCCGCGCCAGATCCGCAGCCTGCTCCTGCACTACCGGATTCCTCTCAAGGAGCTGTCGCAAGAGGCGGCATAGCTCCACTCCCTGACGGTCGCGGTTCTGAAACGGGTGGTTCTGAAACGGGTGGTTCTGACGCGGGTAATGGCTCGGAAGCCCTTGCTGAACCGCGCGCGCCGGCAAGCGGTGTTGACGCCTGCCCGGCTTGCGGCGCCGGCTCCGCGCGGGTCTTGTTTTCCGCCACCGACCGTCTCTATCGCACCACCACCAAGGTTTTCCAGATCGTCGAGTGCCGCAATTGCCGCCTCATCCGTCTCCACCCCCAGCCGTCGCCGCTGGAGCTGCGCGATTACTATCCGCCGGATTATTGGTTTGTCCCGGAAATCACCGCCGCGGGGCGATTGGAGCAGGCCTACCGCCGTTTCGTGCTGCGCGATCATCTGCATTTCGTCGAGCGCGCGATCCGCGAGTCGGAAGAGGAGGGCCTGGTCCTGGACGTCGGATGCGGCGGCGGACTGTTCCTCCAGTTGCTCCGCCAGCGCGCCGCCGCAGGTGCAGGTGTCCGCGCTGGACTGCGTGTCGTCGGCCTCGATTTTTCGCTGGAGGCAGCCAACGTGGCGTGGCGCCGTTCCGGCGTGCCCGCCATCTGCGCAACCCTCGCGCGCGCCCCCATTGCCCCCTCCAGTTGCGCCGCCGTCACCATGTTTCATGTGCTCGAGCATCTCTACGATCCGGGCAGTTATCTGGAGGCCGCGCACCATCTGCTCAAGCCCGATGGGAGGCTCATCGTCCAGGTCCCCAACGCGGCCTGCTGGCAGTTCCTGGTGCTGGGCGAGCGCTGGAACGGGATCGACGCGCCGCGCCATCTGATTGATTTCCGCCGCTCCGATCTGGACTCGCTGCTGGATCAGTGCGGATTCGAGGTTCTCCGCCACAAGCATTTTTCCCTGCGCGACAATCCCGCCGGGATGGCCACCAGCCTGGCGCCGGATCTCGACCCCATGGCTCGCCGCCTGCGCCACGTCGCCGAAACGCCGCGCCAGCGGTTGTGGAAGGACGTGGCGTATGTCGCCCTGGCCGCGGCCTCGCTTCCCTTCACGCTGCTTGAAGCTGCGTGCCGCGCCGGCTCCACCATCATGGTGGAAGCCCGCAAAAAATCGTGATCTACGCTCAAGTCCGGTCGTGGATGCCGCCGCCGCTGCGGCGCTACGCGATGCATTTTGAGGCGGCCATCGAAGACGCGGTGCGAGGCTTCGGGGCCTCGCTTCCGCCGGGCTCGCGCGTGCTCGACGCCGGCGCCGGCGAGGGCGATTACCGGCCCTATTTCGCCGCGCAGCGCTACATCGGCCTCGATTTGGGCGTCGGCGATGCGGCCTGGGATTATTCGGGAATCGAACGTCTTGGGTGATTTGGCCGCGCTGCCGTTCGCCTCCGGCGCTTTCGAGGCTTCGCTCAACGTGGTCACGCTGGAACACGTCCGCGAGCCTGCCCGCGTGCTGGCGGAGATCGCGCGCACCCTCGCTCCCGGCGGCAGATTCCTGCTCATCGCGCCGCATGAATGGGAAGAGCATCAGCAGCCGCACGATTACTACCGCTACACTCGCTACGGGCTCGAATATCTGCTGCGGCAAGCCGGATTCGAGGGCATCGAGGTTCGTCCCGTGGGCGGGTTTTTCCGCCTGTTATCGCGGAGGCTGTTCAATGCCCTCCAGTTCTTTCCCGGCCCGCTGATGCTTCTCGCCGCGATCTTCTTCGTTCCGCCGGCGCTGGTGCTGCCGATGCTCGATCCGCTGGATCACCGACAAAACTTTACACTGGGGTATATATGTTTCGCGCGCAAACCTTCCTGATTCACAGTCGGCTCTCCGACGTGGCGCACGCACTCGTGCGTGCCGTGTCGAGACGCATCTCGACACCTTCGTCGGCCGGCAGCACAGTTTCGCAGCCGAGCGTCGGCAGGAGTGCCGACGCGACACGCTCGAGTGCGTGCGCCACCGCATGGGGGCTTCTGATCGCTCTGTTTTCGGCCGCGTGCTCCGCGGCCGATTTCTCCGGCGCCGCCGCCTTCGACTTCGCCAAAGCCGCAGTGGCTTTTGGCCCCCGTCCCGCCGGATCGGACGCCAACCATAAGCTACAGGCCTACATTCTCCAGAAGGTGAAGGTGCCGGGCGCGCAGATCGCCGAGGATGCCTTCATCGCGAAGACGCCCCGCGGCGATGTCGCCATGAAGAACATCATCGTCAAATTTCCGGGCAAGAGCGGCAGGGCCATCGCCATCACCGGGCATTACGACACCAAGCTCTTCGCGAATCGCAACTTCGTGGGCGCCAACGACGGCGGCTCCTCCACCGCGGTGCTGCTGGAGCTGGCCCAGGCGCTGGCGGGCCGGCCGCGCACCGACGATGTCTACCTGATCTTCTTTGACGGCGAGGAAGCCTTCGGGCAATGGACCGCCACCGACAGCGTCTACGGCAGCCGCCATCTGGCCGAGACCTGGCGCAAGGACGGATCGTGGGTCCGCTTCAAGGCTCTGATCAACGTGGATATGATCGGCGATAAGAACCTGAACATTTTGCAGGACGTCAATTCGGATGTGAGCCTGCGCCGCATGGTGTGGAGCGCGGCGGCCTCCCTCGGCTACCAGAAATACTTCACCAGCCAGAGCGAACCGATGGACGACGATCACATGCCCTTTGTCCGCCTGGGCGTGCCCTCGCTGGACGTCATCGACTTCGACTATCCGCCCTGGCACGAAGACACCGACACGCTGGATAAAATCGGCGCGGCCAGCCTCGAAATCGTGGGCAAGACCATGCTCGAATCCATCCAGCGTCTCGAACGGCAGTGACCCGCCCGCCGGAGCGGATCGCGGTTCTGCTTTTCGCACTGGCGCGAACCGCACTCTGCGGCTATCGCGCCGCCACGCAATCGATCACCGTCGACGAGGCCACCACCTACCTCACTTACGTGCGCGAGCATTGGGCCAACGTCTGGTCCAATTACGATCCCAACAATCATATCCTCTATTCCATCCTGGCCCAGCTTTCTGTACGCGCTTTTCACGTCTCCGAATTCGCGTTGCGGCTGCCCAGCGTGCTGGCCGGCTTTTTTTTCGTGATCGGAGTCCACCGCGTCCTGGAACAAACCGTCGACTCTTCGAGCCATTCGCTCAATCGCGCTGGCGGGTTTATGCACCGCTCCTCTTCTGCTGGACTTCTCGGTAGCGGCACGCGGCTATGGACTCAGCCTCACGCTGCTGGTTTGGGCCATCGCGTTCTCGGTTCGCGGGCGCGACGCATGGGCGGGCGTGCTGCTCGGGCTGAGCCTCGCCGCCAACTTCAACATCGCGTTCTCCGCGCTCGGCTTGATCGTTGGTCCCCTCGTATTGGACGAAGGACGGTTTGTGAACCGCTTGCGCGGCAGCCTCGCGGTCGCGGTCCCGGCGGCGGCGGTCTTCGTCTCGATCTGTTACCCGGTGCTGCTCCAAGCGCGGAGGGAGCAGTTCGGTGTGGGCGAGCCCAACGCGGGAACCGCGCTGTATGAGCTGGTGTTCACCTTCATCCGCGCCGCTCCGGGCCATCCCGGATTATTCGGCGCGGGAACCGGCGCTCACGCGATCGAATATTTCTTTCTGCCTGCACTGCTGCTCTTCGCGATCGCGGTTTCCGTCCGCGAATTCCGCCGGCAAAAATACGCACGTCGGGTGCTGCTACCAGCTTTCGCCTTGCTCCTCGCGCTGGGCGCGATCGTCTGCGCGCACTTAACGGCCGGACTGAACTACCCTGTCGATCGTCTCGGCCTCCCTCTATTCGTCCTGTTCGGATTGGCCTGGGCCATCGCCGCTTCTCAGGTCCCCAAGCCCCGCGTTCTCGCCCTCAACACCCTGCTAGCGATGCTTCTGATCGCGCAGTTCCTGACGCAGTTCCACACCCGCTACTTCGCGCTATGGCAGTTCGATGCGCCGATGAAGCAGGTGGCGCTGCGGATTGGCGAGGAGGTGCGCGGGAAGCCGCCCGGCTCGGTGTCGGTCAGCGCCGAGTGGTTTCACACACCGGCGCTGGAGTTCTACCGCTATCGCTACCGCATCGCCGCGCTCAAACCGGTGGAACGCCATGACACCACGCTGCTCCGGGATTTCGATTACTATGTCCTCGATAGTGAAGTGAATGAGACTCCCGCGGCGCTCCGGCTGATTCCCCTATACCGAGATGGCTCCGCGGGAGTTCTGCTGGCGCGGGAACCGTGATGAACGACGCCATGATCAAATACTGGCGCGCATCGGTTTTCTGGCTGTGCCTTGCCGCCGCGGTCGCGGCGTCGCGATTGAGCCACGTCTACATTCTATGGGCCGACGAGGACTATCATCTCGCCGCCGCGATTCAGGTGCTCGCGGGCAAGTTTCCGTATCGCGATTTCTGGTACGACAAGCCCCCGTTGAATTTGTCGTTCTACCTGGCGTTCGGAGCCCGTACCGGTCTTACGCTGCGACTGGCGGACACCCTGTTCGTATGTCTGTGCTGCGCGCTTGCCTACCACTTGGCGGCGGCGCTTTGGTCGCAACGCGAAGGCTATCTGGCGGCCGCGGCGCTGGCCTTCTTTTCCATCTTCTACCTGGCTTCTGGAATTATTCCCGAGGAACCCGATACGCTGATGCTCGCGCCGCATCTGGCTGCCGTGTATCTCGCGTTCCGGCGCAGACCGCTGCTCGCCGGCCTGGCCGCGGGCGTGGCCTTTCAGTTGAGCGTCAAGGGAGCGCTGGTGCTGGTTTCAGCGGGTCTGTTTTGCGAGGCCGCGGCTCTGCCTCTGCTGTTCGTGGGATTCCTGATTCCCAGCGCCGCGGTGGCGGCATGGCTCGCGGCCGCGGGAGCGCAGGCGGCGTATCTCGAGCAGGTGTGGAAATGGGGTCTCCTGTACGCCGGGCTGCCGCATACGCAGACCGGAATCTCGAGCGTTTTCCATTGGTTCGGATTTCATGCGGCGCTGCTGGCCGCCGCGCTGTGGTATTGGGCGCGAACCGGCGACCCGGAGCGCAGGACCATGCTGGCCTGGTGCGTGGTCTCGCTGGGCGGCGTGGGCCTGGGATTGCGCTTCGCCCCGCGCTATTTCATGCAACTTCTTCCCGCGCTGGCGATCCCGGCGGCCCGCGGATTCTCTCAAGCTCCTCGCGTTGTGCGAACCTGCCTCGCCCTTGCGCTGCTGATCCCCGCCATTCGTTTCGGCCCGCGCTACGTCGAGCTTGCGCGCCAGGATCTGGCGGGCGTCCAAGACACTTGGCGGGACGCCGCCATGGATCGGGAGAGCCGCGACGCCGCAAAAATCATCCTCGAGATGGCGCAGCCCGGAGATACGATTTTCGTGTGGGGCTATCGTCCGGACGTGGTCGCGTATACTCGCCTGCCCGTCGCCGGGCGCCTGTGGGATTCGCAGCCCGTCACCGGTGTTCCCGCCGACCGGCACCTTTCCGAAGCCCAGCCTGTCGATCGGGAATGGGCCAGCGGCAACCGGGAAGAATTGTCCAAGGAGCGGCCCACGTTTCTGGTGGACGGGTTAAGCCAGTACAATCCTCAACTCGACATCCACGCTTACCCCGAGCTTACTGGTTGGCTCAAGCAATACTCGGTGGCCGGACGCGCCGGAGCCACGATTATCTATCGACGGAAATGACGTGGGACAGGCCATCGTTTTTTTGTGGCCTGTCTTGTGCCCAGAACAAGACCAGACGACAAAAAGCGATCGTCTGTCCCACCTACACCTTTAGCCACTCGCGCATCGCCGCTGCCACGGCGGCGGGCTGCTCCATGGGCGCCATGTGGCCGGAATCCGGGACGATCGCCACTCGGCTGCGCGGGATCGCCGCAGCCATTTCCTCATGCCGCGCCGCCGGACTCCAGCCATCCTCGCGGCCTGTGAGCAGCAGCGTAGGGCAGCCGATCTTCGCAAGCCCCGGCCTCGCGTCGGGGCGTCCGAGCAGCGCCAGCATCTGCGCCTCATAAATCTCCGGCGTCTTGCGCGCGATCATGCTCACGATGCTTTCGACCAGCGCCGAGTCCGCCATGCGGCCCGGCTTCATCATCGGCGGGAGCCATTCGAGAGCCATCGCGCGCATGCCTCGCTCCTTGGCGATCTGGAGCAGAGCCCGCCGCTTGCGCTCCTCCGTGTCGCCGGCCGCTCCGGGAGGCTTGGCGTCGGCGCCCGTGTTGAACAGAGCCAGCCGCGCCACCCGCTTGGGCGCAAGACGCACCACTTGAAACGCGATGCGGCCTCCCATGGAATGCCCTGCCAGCGAAAACCGCTCCGGCGCAAGCCGCAAAACCAGTTCTGCCATGGCGGCGATCGAATCGAGACGGCCCCAGTCCATGCACACGCACTCGGCAACGTCGCGCAAGCCATCGATCTGGCCCTGCCACACCGCTTCGTCGCACAGCAATCCGGGGAGAAGAACGAGTGGTTCCATGAATCTTCGCGGCCAGGATTAGGCCGCGGTCAACCGCTCCACGTGGAGGCGATTCCTGTTTCGTTCCGCGTGCCACAGATCATACTGAAGCTGTTGGTTGAGCCAGCTTTCGGCGGAGGTGTCGAAAGCGATTGAGAGACGGACCGCCATTTCGGGGCTGATGCCCGCCCGTCCGTTCAGAATGCCGGACAAAGTCTTTCGGCTCACGCCCAGCGACCTCGCAACCTCAGTGATGGTCAGGTTCAGCGGTTCAAGGCACAGCGCCTTGAGCACCTCACCCGGGTGTGGCGGATTATGCATCTTCATAGTGACCTCAGTGGTAATCCTCATAGTCGACTTGCTCTACGTCCTTGCCGGCGCAAGTGAACGTGACTCGCCAATTGCCGCTCACCTTCACCGCCCAAGTGCCCTTTCTGGAACCACGAAGCTGGTGCAGCTCCAAGCCGGGCAAATTCATATCGCGCGTGCTTGTTGCCGCGTTCAGGCGGCCAAGTATCAGGTGGAGACGATCGGCGTGCTGGGCTTGAATCCCCGACTTGATGCCGGTGGTAAAGAACCGTTCGATTCCTTTATGCCGGAATCCTTTGATCGCCACGCCCTCCAGTGTAACCCATCCCGTTACGGGTTACATTCCGCTTCGTCGCACAGAAAGAGTCTTCAAATTGGCGTAGGCCTTCGCTACGCTTTCGAGAACGGCCATTGCCTCCATGCTGCAATTATGGCAGGCTTCGGGAAGCGGTCTGCCTTGACACTCCCCCGCCCGGCATGTTAGTTTCGGCAGGCCAGGAGTTATAGAAAAGCAATGAAATTTGGCGGTTTTTACGAGCTTCAGTTGCCCCGCCCGTGGGCCCAGGGAAGCGAATACAAGTTGATCAAGAACGCGCTCGAGCAGGTGGAGCTTTCCGATAAATTGGGCTTCGACTACATCTGGGCCACCGAGCATCATTTTCTGGAAGAGTACGCGCACTCCTCGGCTCCCGAGGTTTTTCTTGCCGCGGCCAGCCAGAGGACCAAGAACGTGCGCATCGGGCACGGCATCGTGCAGATGCCGCCTTATATCAACCATCCGGCGCGCGTGGCCGAGCGCATCGCCATGCTCGATCTCGTCAGCGACGGCCGCGTCGACTACGGCATCGGCGCGGGCGCATCGGAAACCGAACTGGGCGGATTCGGCGTGCCGCAGGACGAAAAGAAAGCCATGATGCTCGAAGGCGCTCGGGCCGTGGTGGACATGTTCACGCAGGAGCCGTTCGCGGGCTTCGATGGCAAATATTTCAAGATGCCGTCCCGCAACGTGGTGCCCAAGCCCTTGCAGAAGCCGCATCCGCCGATGTGGCTGGCGTGCTCCAACCGGACCTCGATCATTCAGGCTGCGAAGCTGGGGCTGGGCGCGCTGACGTTCTCCTTCGTGGCCCCCGAACAAGCCCGGCAGTGGGTGACCGATTACTACGCCACCTTTGAAAAAGAGTGCGAGCCGCTGGGCTACGCGGTGAATCCGCAGTTCGCCATCGCGTGCCCGTTCCTGTGCGGCCGCGACGGCGCCAAAATCGAGCAGATGGGAGCGGAGGCCTACGGCTTCTTCATTTACACGCTGGGCCATTACAGCTTCTTCGGCGAGCACGAGCCCGGAGTCAGCGACGTCTGGGACGAGTTTAAGAACCATCCCAAGGAGTTCGCGCCGCCGGAGGGACGCATCCAGGACTGCGTCGGCACTCCGGAACGGCTGCGGGCGCAGTTGAGGGAATTCGAGGACGTCGGCATCGACCAGGTGATCTGCCTGTCGCAGGCGGCCAACATCCCGCATGAGCTGCTGTGTTCCTCCATCGAGCTGTTCTCAAAAGAGGTTCTGCCGGAGTTCAAGGAGCGCGACCAGAAGAGCGCGCGCCGGCAAGCCGAGCGTCACGCCAGGCTCTCGGAAATCGTCATGCCGCGCAGGCCTAAACGCGAGGTGTCAAAACAGCGGACGATTATTCGCGCCGCGGGGCATCACTAGAAAGGGGCACCATGCCATTCCAACGCGAGGCGATTTCCGTGAACGGCGTGAAAGTTGTGATGCTGACCGCGGGCCAAGGCGAGCCGCTGGTGTACTGGCACGGCGCGGGCACCTGGCACGGTTTCGATTTTGCGCTGCCATGGGCCTCGCGGTTCCGCGTCATCATTCCGTTTCATCCCGGCTTCGGCGATTCCGGCGACGCTCCGGAGATGACCTCGATCGGCGACTATTCGCTCCATTATCTGGAGATGTTCGATCAGCTCGGGCTGGAGCGCGTGAATCTGGTGGGCTTCTCCATGGGCGGACGATTGGCCGCAACCTTCGCGATCGAGCATCGCCGGCGCGTGCGCAAGCTCGTGTTGATCGCGCCCGCGGGTCTGGATGTGCCTGGGTATCCCTTGCCGGATTTTTCGAAAGTGCCTCAAGAGGAGATTCCCGGATACCTGGTGCACAACTTCAGCGTCATCGCCCCGCATCTGCCCAAAGGACCCGACCCCGGCTTCGCCGCCGCGCGAGACCGCGAGGGCGGCAACTTCGGCAAGCTCCTCCAGAACGGGCTGATTGGGCCGTGGCTGCCGCGCTGGCTGCATCGCGTCAACATGCCCACTCTGATCGCATGGGGCGACAAGGACCGCATTCTTCCCGTTCCCCACGCCGCGGAGTGGAAGAAGCTGATCCCTCACGCGACGGTTCGCATCTTTCCGGAAGCAGGTCACTTGGTGACGGACGAAAAGCCCGAGTGCGTGCAGGCCATCGCGGACTTCCTGTCGTGAAAATTCACAAAGCATGAAAATTCACCGAGCGACGGAACGCTATGAGGCTTGGCTGGGCGAGCGGATTCCGCTGATCCAGGCCGACCTCAAGCGCAAGCACGCGCTCATGAAGGAAGCTCCGTTCCCGTTTCTGCGCGCGACGTTTTACCGCTGGGCGCAGACCTGGCCGGTGGTTTCGCCGGAGACGTTTGCGGCTCCAGTGGCGCTGGCCGTGGGCGATCTGCACGTGGAAAATTTCGGCACTTGGAGAGACATCGAAGGCCGCCTGATCTGGGGCATCAACGATTTCGACGAGGTGTGGTGGCTGCCCTACACCTGCGACTTGGTGCGTCTGGCAACCAGCGCGCTGATGGCCAGCACGGTCGGTCATTTGCACATCGAGGCCAAACACGCGTGCCAGACGATCCTCCAGGGATACAAGGACGGCCTGCGCGCCGGGGGCAGAATGTTTGTCCTGGCCGAGCATCACCCTTCGCTTCGCGAGATGGCCGTGGAGCGGCTGAAGCAGCCGGAGGCGTTCTGGGCCAAGCTCAATGCCCTGCCGTCGATCCGCGAGGAACCGCCCGAGCGCGCCACTAAGGCTCTGCGCCGGATGATGCCGGAGCGCGGATTGAAATTTCGCGTGGTGCATCGCCTGGCGGGCCTGGGGAGTTTGGGAAGGCGGCGCTACGTAGCGCTAGCGCAATGGCGCGGAGGCAGCATCGCGCGCGAGGTCAAGGAGCTGACCGATTCGGCGTGGCTATTCGCGCATCCCAGCCGCAAGTCCGGCATCTTGTATCAGGAGGCGCTGGACCGTTCGGTGCGCTGTCCCGACCCGTTCGTCGAGCTGCGCGACCGCTGGCTCGCGCGGAGGCTCGCCCCGGATTGCTCCCGGATCGAACTGTACACGTTGCCCGTCAAGCACGACGCCGCGCGCCTGCTTCACGCCATGGGTTTCGAAACCGCCAATGTCCACCTGGGCAGCCGCGAGGCCAACGTGATGACCGCCGATTTGAACAAGCGCACATCGACCTGGCTCTTCAAGGCCGCAACCGCCATGGTCGCCTCCGTGCGCGCCGATTGGGAAGAATGGAAGAGGGGCGCGTAGCTTGGCCGCGACTGACCCCTCGCAGACGACCCGTGATAATCTGAGGACGTTCCGATGGTTTCCCGAAGACGATGCATCGGGTTGCTGCTTGCCGCACCCCTCGCCCGCGGCCAGAGTCGAGAATCGATCGCGGGCGTTGAACGGATTGTCGCCATCGGCGACGTGCATGGAGACTACGATGCGTTCGTTTCCCTGCTCCGCACCGCCAAGCTGATCGACCGCGGAACATCCTGGACCGGCGGAATGGCGCATCTGGCGCTTCCGGGGGATTACCTCGACCGCGGCAAGGATTCGCGAAAAGTGATCGACCTGCTCATGGAGCTGGAGCCCCGTGCGCAAAAAGCGGGCGGCCGGGTGCATGCGCTGCTGGGAAACCACGAAACCATGAACATCTATGGTGATCTCCGCTACGTGGTGAAGGCGGACTATGATGCCTTTCGAGGACCAAATTCGCAGGACTTGCGGGAGGCAGCGCTCGAAGTCGCGTTAACGGCTCAGCGGTTAACGGACGGGCCGCAGGTGGACGCCGCGGCGTTTCGCAAGAAATTCGAGGAGGAGCATCCGCTCGGTTGGGTGGAGCGCCGCGAGGCATTTTCAGCCGAAGGCAAGTATGGGAAGTGGCTTCGCCAGAAGAACGTAATCGTCCAAATCAACGACATGATCTTCCTGCATGGAGGAATTAGCCCGAAGTACGCCTCCTGGACTCTGAATTCCATTAATGACGGCGTGCATGCCGAGCTAGCGGATTTCAGCAAGCTCAACGGCGGCGTCACAACGGACCAGGACGGGCCCCTGTGGTATCGCGGCCTGGCCGAATCCCCGGAGAGCGACCGCGCCGTGGCGGACGCCGTCGATGTCTTTCTGCAAAATCGACAGGCGCGGCATATGGTCGTCGGCCATACACCGCAGGTGGCCGTGCTGCCGCGATTCCAAGGCAAAGTGATCCTGATTGACGTGGGATTGTCGGCGTTCTTCGGTGGGCCTCCGGCGTTTCTACTGGTGGAGAGCGGAAAATATTATGCGGTACACCGGGGCGCGAAGCTGGATCTTCCCGTGGATGGCGGCAACTTGACGGCCTATTTGAGAGCCGCCGCGGCGCTCGATCCGCCGGATTCGGCGTTGCGGCGGAGCTTGTCGAAGGCTGGGCGTTAGTTACCCGCCGGCCGGCGGCCCGCGCCACAACGGGTCTCAGTGCCGCGAAGGGCGGTCGTACAGCGCGCTGTCGCCCTTCGATTCGAAGAACTTCACGATCAGATCGCGCCGCGCGAGCAGGCCTTGGATCTCGCCCTTTTCCAGGTAATTCTTCATTTCTTTCTGAACGCCCGCGGCGTCCAGAGCTTTCATTTTGGCCAGCAGATTGCGATCGCAAGTGGTCAGCATCTTCGCGTTCAAAAGCGTCTTCTGCATACGAAACGCGCGCGTATGATCGATCAGCCAAACGCGCCACTGCTTATCGATGAGCAGATTCGTGGCGTTGGAATCGGTGTTGTACATCAATTGATCGTAGACATGCATCACCTGGATTTCCTTGTTCCAACGGTCGGGGTCAGGCGGACTGACTTTCTTAGACAAACGCTCCTCTTCGTCCATCAGGACATCGTCGATCCACCACGTAAAGGATGCGCTGGTCCCCGCGTAGCTCCGCTCCACGGACGGGGGAACCATGTCTTCGATGCCTAGCATCCTCGCCAGCTTCCACCCAGCGATGTTAAACATGTACGTATCTTTGAAGTTCAACTCGGTGGTACCGTTCTGGCCTTGAAAGACAGCTTGATGGTCGTCGATTCGCTGAACGCTGGCGTCGTGCGTGGTCTTGCCGTCGGTCATGGTTACACGGACCGTGCCGGTAATGCCCTTCTTGGATGCCTTTTCCGAGGTGATTTTCGCCGTTCGGAGGAACGCCTCCTGTTGATCGTAGGTCAGGGTATCGGCGGCAAAGAGCTGCACCGGCGCCACGGCCAGCATGGCAAAGATCATTAATTTCATGAGCGCCTCCCTTATAGCGTGCTGACAGCGCGAAGTATACCATTTTCCGTGCAGTAAACACCCCTGTAGTAAAATAAGGCCGGTCAATCGATGAAAAGCGGCCGAATGCCGAATTCGCCTCTGATTCGCCAGGCCCTTCTGGCCGCGGCCGTAATGATGGCATGGCAGGTGGCCGGCAAGGCCACCCGCGACAGCTTGTTTCTCTCGGCCTTTCCCGCCACAGCCCTGCCCGCAATGATGGGAGGCGCCGCCATCGGCGCGATCCTGATGGCAGTACTGAATGCCGCGCTGCTGCGGCGGTTTGGCCCGTCTCGGATCATTCCTTTCGGATACCTGTCGGGGATGGCCTTGCATGCGGCCGAGTGGGCCTTGCTGCCGAGCGCTCCGCACTTGGTGGCCATCGCGGTCTACATTCACGTAGTGGCGCTTGGGTCGGTTCTGCTTTCCGGGTTTTGGACCCTGGCGAATGAGTGCTTCGATCCCCGCCAAGCCCGCCGCCGTTTCGGCCAGATCGCGGCGTTTGGGACGCTGGGAACAGTGGCGGGAGGCGTGATGGCTGAGCGCGTGGCCAGTCTCACTTCGCCGCGAGGCCTGCTGGTGCTTCTGGGCGTCCTTCAGTTAGCGTGCGCGCTTACCTTATTCCGGTTCACGCCCGCGAAAGCAGCGCGGAAGCCTTCGGAAGATCTCTCGTTTCCGGAAGTCATATCCGGCGCAAGGTATTTGATGGGTCTGGCGGGCCTGGTTCTGCTGGCGGCGATGGCCGCCTCTAGCTTGGACTTTTTGTTCAAAGCTCAAGCGGCGGCGCATTTCGGCGGAGGAGCGCCGTTGAGCCGGTTCTTCGCGCTGTTTTACGCCGCCACTTCGGCCATCACGTTCGGCGTCCAGGTAGGCGGAAGCAGCCTGTGGCTCAAGCGCTTCGGGCCCGGCCGCACCGTGGCCGCCTTGCCCGTGGCTGTCACGGGCGTGAGTCTGGCGGCGATTTTCGCGCCGGGCCTGATTGCGCTGACCATCGGACGCGCGATCGAGCTTTTGCTTCGCGGGTCGCTGTACCGGTCCGGCTATGAACTCTTCTACACGCCCATGCCGGAGGCGGAGAAGCGCTCCGCGAAATCGGTCATCGACATCGGCGCGGAACGCCTGGGCGACGGGCTGGCGGGCGCCAGTATCCAACTGCTGCTCGCGCTGCCCGCGCAGGTTGTCTCGATCGCGATTCTCGGGCTCACTGCGGCGCTCTCCGCCGTAGGCGCATGGCTCGCGTTGCGGCTGGATCAAGTGTACGTGAAGGTTTTGGAGCGGGGCCTGACCCATCACGCCGCAAGTATCGTGCCGGATCAGGCGGAGGAACTGACAATGCACTCCTTTGGGCTGAACTCAGCGACCTCGGAGGCAAGTTTCTCAGGACTGGCATTGATGGCGCGCCCCGCCGTGCCGCCCTCGGCGCGTGCGCCGGATGACCCGGTGCTGCGAAACTTAATGGAGCTGCGCTCCGGGGATCCAGCGCGCATTACCGCTGTGCTCGAACGCGTCCATTCACTCGCGCCGGTGGAGGTGCCTCAGGTGATCCAGTTGCTGGACCGCGATGACGTCTCCGAGGCCGCCTACCTCGCGCTCAAACGATCCGGAGACCGCATTGCGGGGCAGTTGGTGGATGCGCTGGGAAACCCGGCCAGCACATACAATATTCGCAAGCGAATTCCCAAGGTGCTGGCCTCCTGCCAGAGCCGCGCTGCTTGGGACGGTCTGGCCGCGCACCTTATGGATGAGCGCTTCGAAGTGCGCACGCGATGCGCCAAGGCGCTGGGGAGGATGGCCCGCCACTCCGAGCATCGCCCCGACCAAAACGCAATCTTCGACCTGGTTCGGCGGGAACTTACCACGGCACGTAAGGTTTCGCGGAGCGGCATCGAGCAGGGAATGGACCAAGCCCTCAAGGACCGCGCCGCCAAGAGCATCGAGCACATTTTTACACTGCTGGGGTTGGTGTTGCCGCGGCGGCACCTGCGGCTGGCGTTTCGCGCGCTTCACGCTGAGGACAAGAAAATGAGCGGAGTGGCTCTGGAGTACCTCGATAGTATTCTGCCGCGGTCGCTGCGGGAAGATCTGACAGCGCATTTTGAGGGCTCGCTGGGCGCGCCTGACGCCGTTCTCACCAAAGAAGAAGTCGCGAAGTTGATCGACTCGAACCCGTCCATGATGCATCGTCTGGAGTATTGGATCGATCCAACCAATCCGTCGAAGACAGAATGAGCGGGCAGCAGCCCCAAGCCTTGGGCGCGATTTGAACAAGCGCAAACCGGCTTGGCTCTTCCCGCGCGGCTACCGCGCGCCTGCCGGTATCGTCTCAATGCCGTCCTCGGTAACGATGCTGAGGTGCCCGATCCACGCGTGCCCGGCGCGCAGCGCCGAATCGACGAGAAGCTCCAACCGTCAGACCGGACAATCCATCCGCGCCCACAGGATATTGTGGCCGCGGCTGCGGAGAAACTCGATGGTTGGACGAGGGAAATTCTCGTCTGCGAGCAGCTTCATCAGGCGGGAATCAGGTAAGCTTTGTACTCATGCGCGAGATAGCTCGCGTAGGACAGGCAGGCGAGGACGTTCCGCGCGAGTCAGCCCCGGATAGTCCTCGGACTGGCCCGCAGCCAGCAGTTCCAGGATGAACTCGACTGCCAGGCGCGTGCCGCGAACCACTGGCTTTCCCGCCAGGATCTCGGGATCGACGATAATGCGTTCCGGCCACGCCATGAATCCATAATAGCTCTGAGCGGTTCATTCTAACGGAACTCCAGGGACCTGTATGATAAAGGTGTCGGGGTTGCCCTTTGACCAACAGAGAATCCCTTCACCATCTTGTTCGACGAATTGCCAGAGGATCAGGCCGAGGTTGCGCGCGTACTACTGGAGGACCTGCGCAAAGCCGCCGACTCCAGCGGTCCGTCGCTCGAGGATGAAACCCTCGCGTCTCTCGACCGTGGTATCGCCGATATCGCCGCGGGGCGCGTCAAACTGTTCGACGAATACAAACGCGAACGCGGATTGTGAACTATCGCATCTTGGTCTCTCATGAAGCCGAAAAAGTTCTCGACCGCCTCGACCGCCCTTCCGAGGCCGCCTTCGGGCACGGTTCGTTCAACTTAGCGACGATCCGTTCGATCCACGGCTTTCAGCGCCTCTCACCGAGCGCGCAGGCGTGCGGAAGTCGCGCGTGGGTGGCTGGCGCATCCTGTTCACCGTGGAACGCGATGCGAGGGTCGTAAACGTCGTTACTGTGGACACTTGGGGCCAAGTCTACAAACACTCGTAATTGGGGTTCGTTACGATAGAATCACTGCCATGAGATCGGCATTATTGGCGCTGCCCCTGCTTTTGTGCGCTGCCTACGGGCAAACGCCGCGTCCAATCGAGATCGCGGCTCCGGCGAACGAGACGGTATTTCGAACCGGGAGCGATATCACGCTGATCGCTCGCTGCTCGATGGATTCCGCGAGCGTCCGGTCTCTTGCGGATGGCGCGAGCATCGGCGAAGCTCCGTGCGGCGGCGCTTTTTATTTGGCAGGGCGCGCCTTCCGGCATTCGCGTGATCTCCGCGGCTGCGGGAGCCGAAAGCGAGCCGGTGCTGGTGTTCGTCAATGACTCCGCGACCCGGCCGCGCGTGGAAACCGTCCAACAGTTTATTGCGGTGCGGCACAGGATCGTGCACGCATATTTTGATCTGGATTGGCAGATCCTTTGGGACGTGGCCACCGATGACATTCCGGGACTCCACCGGCGGATTCTGCATATCCTCACAGACGGAGTTCTCAGATTCAGGTCTGGAGCCGATTGAAGATTCGTACCCGCGCCGGCTTGACTTCACAGACCAATGGCGTGTGCCCAGCAAGGTATATTGTCAAACTATGCGAATGTGTGCGCGGTTGAAATTCGCAGTCTGGTCGATGGGCTCACACTCACAGCAGTTTGCATGCGGCACGGACTAAATATAGAGTGGAGTCATGACTGCGCTGGAGGCGTACGAGTTGACAACGCAAGGCGGCGCGACGGATTTTGCACGTCTTATCCGAGCTTGCGAATCCTTCGGATCATCCTATTGTCTGATCGGCGGTCTGGCAGTCAATTGCTACGTCGAGCCGGTCTACACCCTCGATGCCGACATCGTCGTGATCTCGGCCGCCCTTCCCGGGCTGACGGAGCACCTTGAGGCGGATGGCTTCAAAACTGAAGTCCACGCTCACTCGTTGAACGCGTTCGCGCCGGGAAGCGAACTCCGGATCCAGTTCACTACCGATGAACGCTACCAAGCCTTTCCCGCCCGATGCATTGAGGCTGAGGTTCTGGGGATGCGTGTGAAGATCGCCTGCCTGCAGGATGTCACGCAAGGCAAGCTCTGGGCGTACAGCGATCCCCGGCGGCGACTGAGTAAACGCAAGAAGGACGAACTGGATCTGATCCGGCTCGCGGAGGCTTATCCCCAACTGAAATCCCTCTACCCTCGCGAGTTACAGGACCAGATTGACCGCGGTTGACGGCATTCACTCAGCTTGCCGGGGCGAGGCTTAGCAATTTCCTCTTGGCTCCCCAGGTAAGGCTCGAACCTGGCATCTACAGGAACCTGTCTCCCGCCAGGGGGAGACCGATGTCGCTTACGACCCCAAACTGGCGCGCCACCCTCCGGAAACGCTATCATTGTTCTTCAACCCTTCTAGTCTGCGTTGAAATAATCTTGCGTTGGACAAATCAAGAGTGACCAATTCAGTGGGAGTGCCGCGGGAGACCTTCCCCGGCGAGCGTTGCGTGGCTCTTACGCCCCGCTCCTGTGAAGTTCTGCAAAAGGCCGGCATGAACGTGCTGGTCGAGCCTTCCGCCGGCGTCGAAGCGGGCTATCCCGACGAGCAGTACACCCAGCGCGGAGCCAAGCTCTTGAGCCGCGCGGAAATTTTCGAGCAGGCCGATATTCTGCTCCAGTTCCGCAGCCTCGGCGCGAACCCCGAGGCCGGCCGCGCGGACTTGCCGCGCCTGCGCCCCGGGCAAATCCTGATCGGCATGGGCGAGCCGCTCACCGCGCAAAAAGAAATCGCGGAGCTCGCCGCGGCGGGCGTTTCCTTCTTCGCGCTGGAGCTGATTCCGCGCATCACTCGCGCGCAGAGCATGGACGTGCTCAGCTCGCTCGCCACCGTTTCCGGATATGAGTGCGTGCTGCTGGCCGCGGCGGCGCTGCCCAAATTGTTCCCGATGCTGATGACCGCCGCGGGCACCATCACGCCCGCGAAGGTTTTCGTGCTGGGCGCGGGAGTCGCCGGATTGCAGGCCATCGCCACCGCCAAGCGGCTGGGCGCGGTGGTCAGCGCCTACGACGTGCGCACCGCCGTGAAGGAGCAGATCGTCAGCGTGGGCGCGAAATTCGTCAGCCTGGAAGTGGAATCCACCGCGGCCGAGGACAAGGGCGGCTACGCCAAGGCCCAGGACGAAGCCTTCTACAAGCGCCAGCGGGAATTGATGACCGACGTGGTTCGCGAGCAGGACGTGGTGATCACGACCGCGGCGGTTCCCGGCAAGCGTGCGCCCATCTTGATAACTGCGGCGATGGTTGAAGCCATGGCCCCCGGCTCCGTCGTCGTCGATCTGGCGGCCGTCCGCGGAGGCAACTGCGAGCTCACCAAGCCGGGCCAGACCGTGCATCATCACGGCGTAGCGATCATGGGGCCGATGAATATACCGGCGCTCGCTCCGTATCATTCCAGCCAGATGTTCGGGACCAACGTGACCACGTTCCTGAAACATCTCAAGGCCTTCCTGCCGCTCACCGCGGATCCGGCCGACGAGATCGTGCGCGACACGCTGGTCACCTTCGGAGGCAACATCGTGCACCAGCGCGTCTGTGAAACCTTCGGTCTTCCCGCGCCCACAAAGGCCATTACCAACGGAAACGTCAAATGAATAATTCTTACGAATTCGGTCTGTACGTGTTCATGCTCGCCGCGTTCCTGGGCTGGGAGTTGGTCAAGCGCGTCTCGCCGCTGCTGCACACTCCGCTGATGTCGCTGTCCAACGCCATCTCGGCCATCGCGGTGGTAGGGGCGATTGCACTAACAGGCGATAAAACCGCGACCCCGTTCGTCCGCACTCTCGCGTTCATCGCGCTAATTACCGCGACCATCAACGTCGTCGCCGGCTATCTCATCACGGACCGGATGCTCAAGATGTTCCGCAAGCGGGAACCCTCCGCGCCTTCCGAAGGGAAGCGCAAGTAGAGATGGAAAGCATTCTCCCGCTCATTTATCTTTTCGCGGCGCTGGGTTTCATTCTCGCCATCAAGTGGATGAATCATCCCTCCACGGCCCGCCGAGGCGTCATCATCGGCGAGATCGGCATGCTGCTCGCCGTGATCGGCACGCTGCTGCGGGCCGAGGTCCATCTCGACTGGATTCTCGCCGGCCTGGCCATCGGATCGGCTATCGGCGCGCCTCTGGCGTACCTGATGCCCATGACCGCTGTGCCGCAGTTGACCGCGCTCTCGCACGCTTTCGGCGCGCTGGCTTCGGCGCTGATCGGCACGGCCGAATATTATAAGGAATCGCCGCACGGATTGACCATGGGCGCGCTCGCGGCCGAGACGCTGTTGGGATACCTGACCACCACCGCGAGCATCATCGCCTTCGGAAAATTGCAGGAGATTCTGCCCACGCGTCCTCTCACCTACAAGGGCCAGAACGTTGTCAGCTTTATTGTTCTGGGCGGCGCGGTGGTGCTGGGAGTCATGCTGACCGCCGGATGGTCCGATCCGTATCCGTGGATGTTCCCGGCGTTCATCGGCTTCGCGCTGATGTTCGGCATCATGCTGGTGACTCCCATCGGCGGAGCGGACATGCCCACTGTCATCGCGCTGCTCAACTCCTCGGCCGGCGTGGCTGCGGCGGCCATGGGCTTTGTGCTCGACAACCGGCTCCTGATTATCGCCGGCGCGCTGAACGGAACCGCGGGCCTGCTGCTGTCCATCATCATGTGCAAGGCCATGAACCGCTCCTTCACCAACGTGCTGTTCGGAGCCTTCGGGCAGATAACCCCGGGCGCTGCGGCTGGTCTAGCGGTGCAGAGGCCCGTGCACTCGGCCACGCCCGAGGAAGCCGCGGCGATTCTGGACGCTTCCAGCAGCGTCATCATCATCCCCGGCTACGGCATGGCCGTGGCGCAGGCGCAGCACAAAATCCGCGAGATGTACGACCTGTTGACGCGCCGCGGCGTCAACGTCCGCTTTGCCATTCATCCCGTGGCCGGCCGCATGCCGGGCCACATGAACGTGCTGCTGGCCGAAGCCGACATCCCCTACGACAAGCTTCTGGAGATGGACGAAATCAACGGCGATTTCCCCATGACCGACGTCGCGCTGGTGGTCGGCGCCAACGACGTGGTGAATCCTCTGGCGCGCAGCGATCAGGATAGTCCTATCTCCGGCATGCCCATTCTTGACGCCGATAAGGCTCGCACCGTGATGATCATCAAGCGCGGCATGAGCCCCGGCTTCGCCGGCATCGACAACGAGCTGTATTATATGGACAAAACCCTCATGTTATTCGGCGATGCCAAGGGCTTCGTCAGCAACATCGTCAAAGAGCTGGGCTCCAACCACCACTAGCCCCAAGTTGCGAAAAGTTCGCATATGCCGTTCCGTAACGGTCACGGTTCAGAAACGCTTTCTGAACCGCGCGCGTTAGCGGTTTTGAGATCCGACTGTACGCTGGTTTCTGCAACTTGGTACTAGCAGTGAAAAAACAGCCGCGGTCGAAACCACCGCTTTCACGAGGACCAGGGAAATCGGCGTGCCGTCTAGCGGCGCGATTTGCGGAGCTTTGCGAAGCCAAGACCGAGCAGGCCGGCGCTCATCAGCAGGAGCGTTCCGGGCTCAGGCGTCGATGATCCAATCGAGCCTCCGAAGGACACGTTGTCAACCGCGAAGGCATCTCCCGAAGTAGAACTCGGTCCGATCTCGAAGGACCCGATCTCGGCCACGCCATCTGTAAAGCCGACGTAGATCCCCGGCAGCGGGAAGGTCCCCGGCGCCGGAAAGTATCCCCCGGAATACCCTGCGGGCAGTACATTGCCTTCCAATACCGTCACCGTGCGCAGCAACGTACCGGTCGCATTCGGTCCGCTGTACACAGTGACCGTGTAATTGCCCAACGGGGAGGTGTCGGCAAGAAATGCCTGCACATCCTGTTGCAGGCTGCTGAAGGTGACGATGATGCCCGCGGTGGTGATGACATTGTTACCCTCGGTACTTCCCGTCAGGACGCCCGATCCAGAAGAAGCGCCATAGGCGTAACACCACGGTTGACCGCTGCATCCCGCGCCATTCCCGTTGTAGTTGTCGATCATCGGCGCGCCGCCGCCGGTCTGCGAGAAGGTCATTCCCGCATATTGATTGGTAATGATGGTTTCCTCGGCAAAGCCTTCGAAGTCTGCGAGCGTGCCCCCCGACAGTGTGGGAGCATAGGTTTGAAAACCGATCGCAGCTCCCATCATCGGTACGGTCAAGGCGCCCAAGATCGCCACGCCGCTCAACATCTTCAGCATAAGGTCTCCTCCGAATACACCCGTACAGAAGTAATTGTAGAGTACTTCCTTCCTAGGCGCAAGTGCCAAAAGATCCTAGTACTCAGGCTCCCGCCTCTTTGGAGGCGCGGGCCATCAGTTCACTTTGCCTGAACTCATTCTCGCCCCACAGTTTCTCGGCGAGCCGGTAGAGTCCTGCCATGGCCGCCAGCGCCACCAGCGCCAGCATCCATTAGGTTGTCCGAAAGGACGCGCGTCAAATGCAACACCATCGCCTCCATCGGGAAATTGCCGCCCCCGATGGCTGGGAAGGGCATCATGACGAATACATACGCCACAAGCACTGGCGCTCCGAAATCGCGTCGATGGAGTAGTCCCAGTCATGGGTCAGCCTGACCCCGACCGCATTTGCACGTCGCACATTGAGCGCCAGAACCTCAGCATCCGCATGGGTACGCGGCGGTTTACCCGGCTCACGAACGCTTTCGGCAAGAAGTGGGAGAACCATTGGGCCGCTGTTGCCTGCTGGTTTGCCTTTTACAACTTTGCCGCATTCACAGGTCTCTCCGCGTGACCCCGGCTATGGCCGCTGGGATCGCGGATCACGTGTGGAGCGTGCGGGAACTTCTGGAGGGTTCGTGATCTCAAGCGGACCTGAACCTGCCAGATCGGCTGCCTTCCAGCTATTATGGCCCGAAAAGAGTCTGGATAGTAGGGGCTGTTTTTCCTTCCGGATTGCTCCGGATACCTGAAAAGGCCCTCCAAGCACCGGCTAGACAAAGAATTCCCACAGTCACTTCCAAAGGTGCCAGACTTGCTCTCTCGGGACTGGAGAGGTGCCTAACGCTCAGGAAGCCTGGCATATAAATGTTTCGAAGCGGTATCAACAGCCAAATCAGCCCAGTTTGTAACTTCATCCAGGCCATCATTTTCCTTCCGCGTAGCTGACGCTCTGCTACCATCATCCGGATCTTAATCAGTTTTGCCCAAGAAAGTCAGGCACACAGATTCAGCGCACTACCCACCAAAAGATCCTAGTACTCAGACTCCCGCCTCTGTGGAGGCGCGGGCCATCAGTTCACTTTGCCTGAACTCGTTCTCGCTCCACAGTTTTTCGGCGAGCCGGTAGAGTCCTGCCATGGCCGCCAGCGCCACCAGCGCCAGCATCCATAGGCTGTCCGAAAGGACGCGCGTCAAATGCAACACCAGCGCCTCGATCGGGAAACTGCCGCCTCCGCTGTTTGGGAATGGCATCATGGCGAATACATACGCCACCAGCACTGGCGCTCCGGCAAGGAAGATCCTGAAAGCCAAGTGGATGTGCTGAAGGCGCCTCCACCAGAATAGATGAAGAGCGCACATCTGGACCAGGTAGTACAACAGGGCGACGGCGGGGATGATGATTTGCGCCTTGGGTTGCCGCAGCTTCGTTTTCATCCGCGGAAGCTCTTCGATCTGGGAAAGCGAAATCGGCTGCCCGTACACCGCTTGTGTCGCGCGGAGGAATTGCCATTCGAGGTACTGTTGGCTACTCCCACGGCCCACGGAATAGGGATTATAAAGCGTGAAATCCCACCACCCCGATGTCTCCGGCCGATAGCCTTCTCCCCACGGAGTTTCGATGACCGGCGCGGAGCCGCCACGCGTCCAGCGCCAGTACCCGGCCGGAACCTGCACGTTCATCTTTCCCGATTCATCGGCGCCCGATCGTCGATCCGAGGATCTTGCGTGTCCCAGCGTAACCGCCGCCTCGTGTGACCGCGCGAGGCCGTTCATGGCGGCGTTGGCTATCAAGCCGAGGACGATCGTGGCGGCGGTGGGAAACCACACCATCCAGAGCAGCTTGCGCGCGGAGATCGGAAGATGGATGAGCCAGCGCAACCCCGTGCGGTACCCAGCGAACGACATCGGTATATACATGACCGAAATCGCGGCAAACATCCAACCGAAAGCCAGGGATTGAAACACAATCAATAACAGTAGGAAAGCCCAAAGGCGGCTTTGCCGGTTGCCGAAGTATGTTGACCGAAACACAGGCCACCACGGAGACGTCAGCCTCGTATTTCCGGCACGCTCCAATTGCACCGGAACCGGCTGCCCGCCTTGAAGATTCGTGGATGCTAACTGGAAGGACTTAGGGATCTCGGCCCACGCTTTGAGAAACAGAGCCGCGCTGGCCAACGCGCATCCGCCCAGCACCGCGACAATCAAGGCAACCGATCCCGGAAGAGATCCTCTTCCTGCCATCAGCGGCAGCGAAAAAAAACCTGCCCCCAAGACCGGGATCGCGAGCCATGCCGGCGGGTTCATCGTTCGCACGCGAACAGTTTGAACCAGCGTGAGGCACACGGTAACCACCGCACCGCTTTCGAACATCGGTAGACAATCGGCCCATGTTCGACTTCCTCGCCCAACAAAGTTGACCGCAACGGCGGCCAGGATCGGCATCCAGACAAAGGCCAGCAGCAGCGCAACCCGCGACACGAACAGTTGCTTCCCGGCGATGGGCAACGTCATCTCCAGCAGCGTGTAACGGCCGTGCAATCCAGGAAGGATAATCCACATCATGAACATCCCGGCCGCAAACGAGTTGACGAAGAAGGTGGAACTCGCGAACCACCACATCGCCGCGTTGATCACCGCGAGAACGGGGATGCATTTCCACACAGGCTCGAGCTTGACCAGTTGCCAGATCACGACTGCACCTCTGACACCCCCGCCTGTTTGCCGCCCACCAACTCGATGAACAACTCTTCCAGCGGAACTCGCACGCACTGAATGCGCCTGGAGCCCAGTAACGGTTCCAATCGCCTCACCACCTCTTCCGGCGAGCCGTGAAAAACGGCATGCCATTCGTCGCCGGCCATGAGCCGCACTCGCAGGCATCCGGACACGCGTTCCACAGCGGAGGCGTCCGCCACCCAAGCCTGAGGGATGATCGCCACGCACAAGTCCTCGCGAATCTCGTCCAGATCGCAATCCAGCCGGACCTTGCCCTGGTCCAGCAGCACCACTCTTCCGCCCAGCCTCTCCACGTCGCTCATGTGATGCGAGGAGAACAAAATCGCGGAGCCCTCCCGGTTGAGCAATTGGATCGACGCTTCCAGGAACTCTCGCCGCGCCGCGGGATCGAGTCCGCCGCCGGGCTCGTCCAGAAGCAGCAGATCGGGCCGGTGGCAGATCGCGCACAGCAACGCCACTTGCCGCGCTTCTCCCTTGCTCAGACGGCTGATCTTCGCCTTCATCGAAAGCCCGAACCGGTCCAGGAGCTGCCGCTCCAGATCGCCATCCCAACGGGGAAAGAGATAGCGGTGAAACCCGATCACCTCGGCAATGGATGAGCCGGGGGGCAGGATCTGGTCCTCCGATACGTAGCCGATGCGCTGCTTGATCGCGACGGGATCGTCGGTGGGCGAAAGTCCGAACACGCGCACGCGGCCTTCCTGCGGGTACAGCAGGCCCATCGCGATCCGGATCAGCGTGGTCTTGCCCGCGCCGTTGCGGCCCAGCAGGCCCACCACCTCGCCCTCGGACATGGAAAAGCTCACGCCGTTCAGCACCGGGACGCCCTTCTTGTAAGCCCTCACGATGTTCTCGAATTCCAGGACAGGGTTCACCAGCCCTCCTTGTTCTTCCCCAGAGCGCCCCGGCCCACGGTGATGTCCCGGTCGGCCTCTTTGAGAATCTTCAATACGTCGTTGTAGTCGAGTCCACTGAGATACGCCTGCGAGAGCAGTGTTCGCGCGCTCGCCCGCAGCTCCTCGCGCTGCTGCTCCAGACTGACTCGCGGAAGCTTGGCGCACACGAACGTGCCGCGGCCGCGCTGGGTCTCGATGTAGCCCAGCGCTTCCAGCTCATCGTAGGCCTTCTTCACCGTGAGCGGCGCGATGACCAGTTGCTCGGCCAGATCGCGATGCGAATCCAGCTTGTCGCCGGACTTGAGCCTCCCTCCGGCGATGGCTTCCGCGATCTGCCGCATGATCTGGCGGTACAGCGGAAGATCTCCGGAGGGGTGGACAAACAGCCGCATGCTCAAGTGATATATATCACTATATCACTTGCCTGTCAACAGCATTGTGCCGTAGTGTGGTCGGAGGGAGGGCGGAAGCCCCATGCGCAACCAATGGCTGATGCTGGCCGTCTGCGGATTGCCAATGATAGCCGGAAAAATGTCCGCGGCGGAAAAAAACCGGGATTGGCAGACCGGGCAGGTTGTGGAGTACAAGGCTCTGTCCGATCCCCGGGATCATGCCATCGCCTCGGCGGACAAGACCTATTTGGTCAAAGGGTCCATCGCAACCGAAGACGACGCGCTGGCTATCGGCGCCAGCGTCCGCTTCGCGGTTGAGGACAAGACCATGTTCGTCTCCATCGCGGGCAAGGAATACAAGTTGTCTGTGCTGGGAGTGAGAGCCGCCGTGGCGAAAGCCGCGCCTCAGCCGCCCGTGACCGCCGTGAGCCCTCCGCCGGCTCCGCCGCCCGCTCCGCCGCCTGCACCGAAAGCCGCTGCCGCCCCTGCTCCGCCGCCCGCGCCCGGCCCGGCCTTGGACCCATCCTTAGACAATGACGCGGTTGTCAAAATGATCGTGGGAGGCCTCAAGGAAGACACGATCGTGAGCGTCATCCAGGCCCGCCCCGGAAAGTATACCCTCACCCCGGATGCCCTCGGCGCGCTGAAGGCCGCCGGAGTGCCGCCCAGCGTGATCGCGGCCATGACCGCGAAGATGAGGCGCTGACCCCGCGCCTCCTCAGGCAGCCCTGCGGGGACGGACGGTCTGTTCGATCTCGTGGGCTTTGGTCTCAGCCGCGACGGCAAGATCATAGGAGGCTTGCAGGTTCAACCAGAATTTCGGCGTCGTATTGAAATACCGCGCCAGACGGAGTGCGGTATCGGCCGTGACGCCCCGCCGCCCGTGGACGATCTCGGTCATGCGAGTGGCGGGAACGCGAAGCTCCAGGGCGAGCCCGCTCACGCTCATTCCTAGCGGCCTGAGAAAATCTTCTCGGATCGTTTCACCGGGATGAGGGAACGGAATTCGACTATTCTTCTTTTGGCTCATGGGCTCTCCTTCTTAATGATAATCGGCGATCTCCACATCAAAAGCGTCGCCGTCCTTCCATCGAAAGCAGATGCCGTACCGATCGTTGATTCGGACGCTGCACTGTCCCGCGCGATCTCCCTTCAACCTCTCCAGCCGGTTCGCTGGCGGAGACGCGAGGTCTCGAAGGTCCTCCGCGCTATCGATCTGAACCAGTCTCCGGAGCGCGACCGAGGCGATGGACTGAAATCGCCTCACGCGGCTCTGCTGAAAAATCGCTTCCGTATCCCGATCGCGAAAAGAACGGATCAAACGAACATCATACTACGGATCGCGTTATACGCTCGACGGGGGACGCGGGAGTCGGAGGCCCGGATCAGAGTCGAACCGACGAATATTCACACTTCAATTCCGTAACATAACCTCTATCGTCAGGCTCGGGGCCTATTAGGGACCCGCGGCGCGCACGGTTTTGAGCTGAGGAAAGCAACTATCCATGATCCCCGGAGGCCTCGCCTTCCGCTGCTGACACCCTTGCTTTCGGCTTTTCGGCCAGGGACTCTTGCGCCACCATGAACGAGTGCAGGGGTTCCCGACCTAAAGTTTGTCGAGGCCATCAGCCGATACGACGCTCATGTGCTTCCGCGTTCTGTCGTTCTTCGCCGCTTGTTGCGTCGCCCTTCCGCAAGAACCGGCCCTATCTGAGTCCGCAACGCTCCACTTCTACCGAGACGTAGAAAAGGGGGGGTGCACACCTCTACAAGATGCCTGTTTACATGGATGGGCGACAGATAGCGATATTGCCGGGCGAACGTCAAGGCACGATCAAGATTCCTCCGGGATCTCACACGTTTTGTTCGAAGTCGCCAGTGGCCGCACTCCAAAGTAACGACGAGCTTCAAATCGATGCCGAGGCGGGGAAAGAGTACTTCATCAGGGGCGAGATAATCCCGGGCTTGATAAAGGTACACTGGCGGTTCACCCAAGTAAGCTCCGAGCAGGGGGCTCTCGATGTTAAGCGGCTGAAGCCGATGCCTTGACGATTCACCCCGGACGCCTTGCTCGCTCTGAAGGCCGCCGGAGTGCCGCCCAGTGTGATCGCGGCGATGACCGCGAAGATGAAGCGCTGACTCGCCGATTCGCCAATTTGAAGCCTTGACGCTGACACGCCCCGGCCATACAATCGTCCGCATGCGCAACACCTCGCTTCTTGCGATTTCGATTGTCCTCAGCGCGCTGATGTTCGCGCAGGCGCCGCCTGCCCCGGGCGGGCGCGGAGGCGGACGAGGAGGAGGCGGCCGCGCTCCCGCTGCTCCGCCCGCCTACGTCGTGAATCCCGACCGCACCGTGACGTTCCGCCTGCGCGCGCCCGAAGCCACCGCCGTCACCGTCTCGGGCGATTTCACGCAGACCGCCGTGGCCCTGACCAAGGCCGAAGACGGCGTATGGAGCGCCACCAGCGCGGCTCTCCGCCCGGCGATTTACGACTACAGCTTTTCGGTCAACGGTGTCCGCACCAACGACCCCGCCAATCCCTTGATCAAGTCGGGCGACCGGTCCTCTTCCACCATGTTCGAGGTGAAGGGCGACAAACCCGCTCCCTACGATATTCAAGCCGTGCCCCACGGGAGGGTCAGCATCGAATATTACGTCTCGAAGAAGTTCGACGCTCCGCGCATGGTGTGGGTGTACACGCCGCCGGGCTACGAAGCCTCCACCGCCAAGTATCCGGCGATGTACCTGCTGCACGGCGCCGGAGACACCGAGGCGGGCTGGGTCACCGTCGGGCACGCGAATCTGATTCTGGATAATCTGATCGCCGCGGGCAAGGCCAAGCCGATGATCGTGGTGATGCCCTACGGGCGTCCCGGTCCATCGGCGACGCTGAATCTGACGGCCCCCGCGCCGGTGGCGGAGCCGGGCGTGACCTTCCCCAACGATGTGGTGGAAGACGTGGTCCCCTTCGCCGAGAAAACCTACCGCATTTCATCCAAAGCCGACGACCGAGCCATCGCGGGGCTCTCCATGGGCGGCAATCAGACGCTTCAGGTGGGCCTGACGCACCTGGATACATTCCATTACATCGGGGCCTTCAGTCCCGTGGTCATGAACCCGGAACAAGTCTTCAAGGACGCGCTGGCCGATCCGGCCGGGACCAACAAGAGGCTCAAGCTGTTCTACATTTACATCGGGAAGCTGGATACGCTGTTCGCATCCAACCAGATGTTCAACCAGGTGCTGGACCAGCACCAGATCAAGCACACCTTCGTCGAGACCGAGGAGTGGCACGTGTGGCGCAATTGGCGGGATTATCTGGCGGATTTCGCGCCGCGGCTGTTCCGTTAACCCAAGCTCACCTGACCCACCGCGCTACTTCTTTTGAGGAGCGCTAATCAGCCTAATAGCGCCGCGTACTTTAGTGCATGGCTTCGGGTGCCATCTTTGTTCGATGGTTTCCCCGTTTTGTATTCTTAAACCTTCTCTCGTTAGGAATGTTCTTTTTGTCCGGCTTTTTCTCCGTATTCCAGAAATCCAGAAGGCGTAGAACATCTCATAGAGGCAGTGGTCGTCCGCTCTATCCGGGCCGTTTATTTTGATGACGCCCTGTTCTACTTGGTATCTATTAAGGTCGCTATCGATTGCCACGATGGTACGCCGTTCTCTATTTGCGAAGGCTGCAACACTTGGGTCTTTTGCGCTTTGCCTAAGGTTTGGGTTGACACAATGGCTGAAGGGACGAGTCCGATGATTAAGCTCGCGAGCGGTTCCGTTATCGACTCATCAAGTAGCAGTCGAAGTTTCGTCGAGGCCACCGGGAGGCTCCAAGATTATTTGACAGAAGTACAGGGCATCTTCCACTTGAGATTTCGTTAGGTGTGGATAGCACGTTCGTACGCCCTCAATGGAACCATATTGTTCGAGCGCTCGCAGCACCGCTCTTACGGGGATGCGGGTGCCAACGACGCATGGCTGCCCTTCCATGATGTCGTGGTTGATAACGACCGTGGGGCACCGTTTGACTGCCTGTTCAAAAGATTCTTGCACACCCTTTGCGTAGCGGGAAAGAACTACTACTTTCCCAAACGCTTTCAATTCCTCGTTGCCGTGGTCGGATGGGCGTCGCCACCCGAAGCGAAAGTCCTTGACGCCTGCATCATTGTGGTGCATGTAGCGACTGCGCCAAAGAACTGGTTTATTGGAGCGTTTTAATTTCATACGGCCTGCTCTAGAAAAATCCTTAACGATTCATTGATGGAGATGAGATCAGGTCTGATATCGAAGCTGGCGAACTCTATGTGTCGCATGGCATACGCCGAGACCAACCACGCTTCTCCCATAGTATTCAGAAACGCGTGAAGGACACGATGCGGGTTCTTGGGAAGCACTAGCGACACGCCATCGATTTCAACCTCCACTCCCGCCATCGTCACCTTAAAGGGCAAATTGAAGCGGCTTCGCCATGTGCTACTAGGCTTCCTGAAGCGTGCATTTACGGTCGCGCGGACGGTCGGTTCGCTAACGAACGAGGCGATCCATTTCGTGACTGACTCAGAGAACGGCTCAATTTCGTCCTCGTCTGGGTTGACCGCGCCCTTCCAGTACTCCAACGTCATCGTAACGCGCTCAGTTTCTAGTTGGCCGCCAAAGTGAACATGATATCCACTCTCTAAGTTTCTTGAGGGCAGAACGGTGGACCAACTCTGACCGCGTTTGATCCCTGTAAGTCTGGAGAACCTCCTGTAGTTGAATGAGGCGGTTGGCAGTTCGAACTCGTATTCGACACTGTCGCAGTTGAGCTCCGCGAGCACACCAGTCTCGAGATGCGCCGATCTAGTTACGGCAGCGCGAACACCACCAGCCCCTGCCCGCTGACCGGCCCGCCCGCCGGCGCAGGCGCGGCACGCCCTCCCCCGCCGCCCACCGCTGCGACGATGGCCACATACTGCTTGCCGTTCTTGCCTTGAAACGTCATGGGCACGGCGGTCGCGGTGTAGTCGAGCTTCGTCACCCATAGCTCTTTGCCGGTCTTCGAATCGAACGCGCGGAAGCGGTTGTCATTGGTTGCGCCGACGAACACCAGGCCGCCCGCGGTTGCAATGGGACCCGCGAGGTTGCTGACGCCGGTGTTCTGCTTGCCCTCCGGCAACGACTCGGTAACGCCGAGCGGAACTTCCCACGCGAAGTCGCCGGTGTTGGCGTTCACGGCAATCAGCCGTCCCCATGGCGGTTTGTAGCAGGGCCAGCTTCCGATCAGGCGGCCGTTGGCATCGCGAACCTGCGCGTTGAATCCGCCGAGGCCTTGCGGGCTGGTGTGGATGTACGGTTCGATCCCGTCGGGATTGCCGGGCGTATACTTCGGATTCTTCTCCATCCAACCCACCAGCGGACTGTCATGAGTATTGACAAAAATGTAGCCGAGTTTAGGATCGGTGGCCGTGCCGCCCCAATTCGCGCCGCCGGTGGTGCCAGGAAAAATGATGCCGGGTTTGGCGTTCTCGGAGTGAAACGGGAACGGAGTGAACGGGCCGCCGTTGTACAGGCCCCCGAAGCGGTCCCAGAGATCCTGGCAGGCTTTGGCATGCTCGGGCGTAGTGTCGGCGGCGGTGACGATGTCGTCCTTGGTGAAGCTGACGCGGGAGATCGGCGGAGGCTTCACCGGAATCGGCTGCGTGGGAAAGCTCACCTCTCCGGGAACGTCGCTCTTGGCGACAGGAGTTTCGACCACGCCGAACACCGGCTTGCCGGTGACGCGATCCAGGATGTACATGTAGCCCGACTTGCCCACCTGCGCCAGCGCCTGAATCTTTTTGCCGTCCTTGACGATGTCGATCAGCCCGGGAGCCGGCGGCAGATTGTAATCCCACAGCTCATGCCGGACGTTCTGGAAGTACCACTTCATCTTTCCGGTTTCCACATCGAGGGCGACCGTGGTGTTCCCAAAAAGATTCGCGCCGGGGCGGTCGCCGCCGTAGTAATTCGCGCCGGGGCCGCTGACCGGCTCGTAGACGATGCCGTGCTCCTCATCGACGGTCAGCGCGAAGGCCCACACGTTGTTGCCGGTGCGATTCTGCGAACTGTCCTTGCCCTCGAAATTCTTGCCCCAGGTATCGTGGCCGACCTCGCCCTCACGCGGGAACGTACGGAATGTCCACAATTCTTTTCCGGTACGAACGTCGTAGCCGTGCGACTCGGGGATCTGGCCTACGGCCAGATCGAGCTGCGGGGCGAAGTGCCGCTCACCCGGGCCGTAGAAATTGGTCCCGATCAAGAGAATGTTCTTGTAGATAGTGGGCGCGCCGTCGTAGGGCACGGTCAGCGCCACCGAGCCTTCCTTGCCGAAGCCGGGATCGACCTTGCCGGTCTTCGCATTCAGCGCCATCATCTTGCGTCCGGTGGTGAAGATGATGCGCGGAGGATTGTTGCGATCGCCGGGCCAGTACGCGACTCCGCGGAAGGACGCGAGCGCGCCCTGCACTTCGTAGGTCCACAGCTCCTTGCCCGTCTCCGGTTCCAGCGCGACCACGCGATCGCCCGCAGGAAGATACATCACGTCGTTGACGACGATGGGCGTGATCTCCTGGTACAGCTCGCTGGGGCTGTCGCCGCGAATCTGCTTGCCTTCGCGGTTGAAGCGGTAGGTCCAGGCCTTGGTAAGCTTTTGGACGTTGCCGGTGTTGATCTGGGTGAGCGGCGAATAGCGCGTGCCGGCCAGGTCGCGATTGAACATCGGCCAGTCCGCGCCGTTGTCTTTTTTGGCTTGAGCAAAGAGGTTTCGATCAAAAAGCGCCGGCAGCAGTGCGGCCGCCGCAAGCAGGGTCCGGGTGAATCGCATAGAACGCAAGTATATCAGCGCCGGACCTGCTACTTAAGTCCATCCCAGATCGTGCGCAACTGAAGCGTGAAGCCTTTGACCGGACCCTTGCCCGCCAGCTTCAGGATGCCTCGGCGGGTTTCGACCGGTCGATCCTTTGCATAGATGTAAACCGTCTCGGCATCGCCGTCGATCAGCCACGCGAGTTGAACGCCATTAGCGATCCACTGCTCCATCTTTCCCTTGACTCTGCCGAGGCGATCGTTGGTCGGGAACACCTCTACGACGAATTCAGGACAAAGGTACGGCAATGTTTTGCGTTCGTAAAGGGAGGTGCGCCTCAGGGCATCGTTGGATACCCACGCCGCATCGGGAGAGAGCGCTGAGCCGTCCGACAGAAAGAACTGTGCGGTCGGCCCCGACACCTTTCCCCGGCCATCTTTCTGTGCCCACCGGACCAGGGCTGCAATTACTTCGACGTTGCGGTGGTCGGCTTCAGCACCTGCAACGGGCATAATTTCGACATCGCCCTCGGCGGTCCGCTCGATCCAGAGATCCGGATTCGCCCGGCAGAACGCGAGGTAGGCCTTGTCGGAAGGTAGATGCATTGCCACGTTAATCCAAGAAGAACGGCGTCTCGTCTTCCCCCCGCAAAATCACGTCGAAGCGATACGCCGAAAGACCATCCGCATCTAGCGAAGGACAGCGCACGGCGAACAGGCGCGGCCGAGCCACCTCGGGGACGCAGTTCAGCACTGGATCGGACACGCCGTCAGGCTCATCCGCGAAGAAGATCGTCGTGACCAGCCGGTGAGTCAGCCCAATGCCCAGGATCATCGCGTTGATGTGCGGGCACCGCGGCGCGCCATCGGCGTCCGTGTAGCTCCCGGGAAGCACGGTGCGGAAGCGGTAGTTGCCCTGCGCATCCGTGCGGGCGCGGCCCCAGCCGCCGAACCCGGGATCGGCTTGGGAGCAGCGTGGATCGAGCGGATGACGGAAGATGCCGTTCGCGTCGGGCTGCCAGATTTCAAGAATGGTATTCCGGGTGGGGCGATGGCCCTCTTCGAGGACTCGACCGCCGATCAGAATGTGGCAGCCTCGCGCGGTGTGGCCGTCGCACTGCGTCAGGTCTTCGCAGCCGTCGACGAAATCGTAAGGGAAGTACGGCCCAATGGTGCCAAACGGGGACGTAATCATGCTTAGTCCAAAGCCGGCGTGCGCCGGCGCCCGCGCAGCACGAAATCCTGCCGGAAGCTGATGGCGTTCACCGCGCCCATGCTGGTGGAGTCGAATTTAAAAATCAAACGTTCGCGGACCTCCGCGTCATGGGCCGCATTGAGCAGGAGATCGGTTTCATTCAACGGCTCTCCCGGGAAGAAGATCTGCGTCACGAAACGGTTCATCCAACTGGGGCCCAGAATCGAGAAATGAATGTGCGGCGGACGCCACCACCAGCCCGACTCAAGCACCGGATACGCGCCGGGCTTGATGGAGAAAAATTTGAACCGCCCGTCTGCATCGGTGACCAGCCTTCCTTGCCCGGTAAAGTTGGGGTCGACGGGCGCGTTGGTGCGATCCATCTCGTGAATGTACCGGCCGGCGGAGTTCGCCTGCCACAGCTCAACCACCGCATCTACAATCGGCGAGCCGTCTTCATCGGTGACGCGCCCGAAGACGGAAATGAGCTGCCCCACAGCCTGCGGTCCGTTGGGGGCGGCGCGCGATAGATCCTGAGGACCGGCATTCAGCCTGCGCACCAGGCCCGTGGGACCCGTCCTCTCGGTGAGCGTCAGCGGACGCTGAATCAACGGCGCGGATGGATTGCGTGTGAAACTGAGAGGGTACTTGTCGATCTGACGGGCGAGTTGCGTGCGATCGTCGTAAGGTAGGTAGTCGGTCATCTTTCTAATTCTAGTCTCTGCGCTGTGCCGAATGGCCACCTTGAAGGTTTCCGTCGTTGCCGCCGAAGAAAATTGTAAACCGAAAGACATGGAAGACGTTAATTAATGGAAGACGTTGATAAAGTTGATAGGCGGATCTCGTTGACGGTGGCTCCTGCGTGAAAGTTTCACTGCTGTGGATCATGATAGGCGGAGCCTCGCTTCTCATCGGGCAAGAAGCCGTGGGGCCAGGCGCCGCCACGCCGGAAGCCGCCGCCAAGGAAGCGCCGCAAGCGGCCGACGACCAGCCGGAGGGCCGCATTTTCGGCGTCATTCCGAATAACAAGACCGTTCCGCGGACAGCTCCCTCGGAAGAACCGCTCACGGTTCGCCAAAAATTCAAACTTGCAACCAAAGATACAACCGACCCGTTCACCATCGTGCTGGCGGGCTTCTATGCGGGAATCGCCCAGTGGCAGGACGACTTTCCGACCTGGGGCCAGGGTGGCGCGGCGTATGGCAAGCGCTTCGGAGCGGCGTTTGGGGACCAGCTAGTCGGCAACTACCTCACGGAGGCAATCTTCCCCGCCTTGCTGCACGAGGATCCGCGCTATTTCCGGAAGGGGACGGGGTTGAAACGTAAACGCATTGGCTACGCTCTGAGCCGCACCGTGATCACTCGCACGGACAGGGGCGCGGATCGGTTCAACTACTCGGAGATCGTCGGGAACGGGGTCGCCGCGGGAATCTCGAACTTTTACTATCCGGCCACGGAGCGGACGGCCGGCGAGACGATGGAAAAATTCGGCGTCCAACTCGTCAGCGACAGCGCGTTTAACGTCCTGCTGGAGTTCTGGCCGGACATGAAACACGCGATCTTTAAGAAGTAGCTGCCGCGGCAGAAGTAGCGCCTTCTACCCGCCCGCCGCAGGATATGCCGCGCCGTGATATTCTGTGCCCATGCGACTGCATACCCTCAAGATGCGCTCCTGGATGGTCCCTGCTGTATTCAGTGTCGCGTTCAGCGCCACCCTGGTGTGGGCGCAGACCAAAGTCTGGACCACCCGGGAATTGTTCAATCGCAACATCGGCACCAAGGAGCAGCAGACCAAGCAGTTTCCGCCCCATAAGATCGTCGGCAACATGTACTACGTGGGCACGGAAACGCTGGGTTCCTTCCTGGTGGTGACGCCGGAGGGGAACATCCTGATCGACAGCACCTACGAAGTCAACGTCCCGGTGATCCGCAAATCAATTGAGGATCTGGGCTTCAAATTCTCCGATACGAAGATCCTGCTCGGCAGTCACGCCCATGCCGACCATCAGGAGGGCGACGCCATGGTGAAAGAACTCACCGGCGCCAAGGTGATGGCCATGGCAGAGGATGTTCCCGCGCTTGAGAAGATGACGCCCGGTGGTAAGCCGCATCCGATCGATCGCGTTCTCCACGACGGCGATCGGGTGACCCTGGGTGGAACCACTCTGGTGGCGCACCTGACTCCCGGCCATACCCACGGCGACACCACCTGGAGCTTGAAAGTGCAGGATTCCGGCAAGACCTACGACGTCGTCATCATCGGCAGCATGGGATTCAACGGAACCGCGCAGCAGCTCCTCGGCAACCCCGCCCTGGTCGCCGAGTATGAGCAGGGATTCCGAGTCATGCACAGCCTGGCGTGCGACGTGCCCCTGGGCTCGCACCCGGCCATGTACGGCCTGGTCGAAAAGTACGCTAAACTCGGCAAGGGCCCCAATCCGTTCATCGATCCGGAGGGTTATAAGACCGAGGTGGCCATTGAAGAGGGGGCGTACCGGGCCTTATTGGCGACTCCGCCAGCCGCGAAAAACTGACGACAGCTACAACAGCTCCTCGCGGCCGGCTTTCTCCAGACGTTTGACCAGATCCCCCACCTGCTGAGCGCGGTGTCGATCCGCGATCAACAGCGCGTGGGGTGTATCCACCACGATCAGATCCTCCACGCCGAGCAGGGCCACCAGCTTGCCGTGGGCATCCACGTACAGGCCTTTGGAATCCTCCACCAGGGTGTCGCCGAGCAGCACATTGCCGTGCACGTCGCGGCGCCCCAACTCGTACACCGCGTTCCAGCTCCCCACGTCGTTCCAGCCGATGTCGCCGGCGGCGAAGCCCACCACGTTGGGCGATTTCTCCAGCACCGCGTAATCGATCGAAATGTTCTCGCAGCTTGGGAAGGTCTCGCGCATCCGCTCGGCAAAGCGTCGCGAGCCGAACGCCGGCAGACCGTCCAGCAACGCCGCGGTGGCCGGCAGAAACTTGCGTAGCGCGTCCAGCAGCACGGAGGCGCGCCAGAAAAACATGCCCGCGTTCCAGTAGAAGTTGCCCTTGCGCACGAAGCGCGCCGCGGCGGCCGCATTCGGCTTTTCGCGGAAGCGCAGCACGCGCAAAGGCTCCCCGGAACCGGCTTGAACTCCGCGAGGGAATTCGATGTAGCCGTAGCCCGTCTCCGCCCAGCGCGGCTGAATCCCCAGAACCACGATGTCGCCGCGCCGTGCCGAGCGGATCGCGGGCCGCACCAGACGCCGGTACGCGCGCGCATCGCCGATGACGTGGTCCGCGGGAAACACGCCCATGACCGCGCCGGGGTCGATCGATTCCAGAATGTGCGCCGCCAAACCGATGGCTGGAGCGGTATTGCGCTGCGCCGGCTCCGACAGAATCTGCCGCGCGGGAACCTCGGGAAGCTGCCGCACGATGGTGTCGCGCAGATGGCGATTGGTCAGAATCCAGATCCGCTCCGGGGCGATGACGGGACCCAGGCGGTCCACGGTCTGCTGAATCAGCGACCGTCGCCCAAAAAATGTCAGGACTTGCTTGGCCGAAGCCCGGCGGCTGCGAGGCCAGAAGCGCGTTCCGCGCCCCCCGGCAAGAATCAACCCGTACGGGGCGCTCATCTTTTACGGGCGCTACTGGACGGGATAGCCGCGCACCAGCTTGAGTTCGCGATCCCAGCGGGTCTTCACGAAGAAGTTCTTGGCCAGATCCAGGAAGTGGTTGACGGTGAAACCCACCAGATCCTGGGTTTGTGCGTCGTAGGACCAGAAAATCAGCAGGGGCTTACCGATGATGTTTTCGCGCGGCACCAATCCCCAGTAGCGGCTGTCGGAGGAGTTGTCGCGGTTATCGCCCATGGCGAAGTAAAACCCCTCGGGAACCACCAACTCGCCGTTGACCACGTGGTTGGAAAACATCTCCTGCGCGCGTTGCCGCTCGCCGTAGGAGACGTCCGGCCCAGGCTGAATCGAGGGGAAGTTGTCCGCGTACGGCACAACGTAGGGGCGGATGTGTTCCGCGTACGGCTCCACCAGTTTCTTCCCGTTCAGCACCACCGCTTTATCTTCCAGGTGGATGTGATCGCCCGGCACACCCATCACGCGCTTGACGTAGTTCTCGGAGATGTCCACCGGGTAGCGGAACACGATGATGTCGCCGCGCTTGACGTCGGTATACGGCAGCAGGTAGCGGCTGATGGGACCGGAAGGGGAGTAAGACAATTTGTCCACCAGCAGGTGATCCCCCACCATGACGGTGGTGTCCATGGACGGCGTCGGCACGATGAACGCTTGCACCAGCGTGGTGGTGCCGAACAGCAGGATCAATATGTTGATAGTCCACTCACTGATGAAATCGCGGACCGCGTTGTGAGATTTGGCCATGGGCTCTTGTCTCTGTGGCTCCTATTGGACGGGGTACCCGTGAATCAGCATGAAGGCCCGGCGCCAGCGGGTCTTGCTGAAGAAGTGCTCCGCCAGATCGAGCATCTGCGGGAGCGTGACGGAATTAGAGTTCAGTTGGTCGCTGGGGCGGTCGTAGGACCAGTAGATAATCAGCGGTTTGCCGATGATGTTCTGCCGCGGCACGAATCCCCAGTAACGGCTGTCCCAGGAGGAGTCGCGGTTGTCGCCCATCGCGAAATAGCTGTTGGGAGGCACCACCACTTCGCCGTTCACCACATTGTGCTCCAGCATCTCGATGGCGCCCCGCTCCAGGGTCACGTTGGGCTCCCCGGGAAAGTTGTCGCGATACGAGTCGATGTAGTCGGTCTTATTGTACTTGTAGGGCTCCACCAGCGGTTTATCGTTAATGTACACCTGCTTGTTCACGATGTGGATGCGGTCGCCGGGAACGCCCATGCAGCGCTTCACGAAGGTTTGCTGGATGTCGGTGGGGTAGCGGAACACGATGATGTCGCCGCGCTTGGGCTCGAGGTAGGGAAGAATGTACTTGCTCACTGGCCCCCCCGGCGCATCCGCGAGCTTGTCCACCAGAAGGTGATCGCCGATGAGCAGCGTATCTTCCATGGAACCCGTCGGAATTACAAACGCCTGGACCAGGAAGGTAGTCAGGAATAGCAGCAGCAGAATCGTGATCACCCATTCGGATAAAGTGTTGCGAGCTATCTCCGCCACAGCGGGGACCCCGGTGGCGGCTGTGGCAGTCTCGGCTGGCGCGTACTCGGCGGGGACGCCATTGCCGGTGAGACCGTTGGAGGCAATGGTTTCGCCCAGACCGCTTTCGATTGGAGCGGCGACCCAGGGGTTTTCGGGAGCTGGAGCTACGGGGGACTCAGGAGCTACGGACCCCAGCGGATGATCCGGTGAATTTTCGGGGCTCACTAAATTTAGTCTAGCAGGCCGGGCTTGGGCATGAGAAATCCCGCGTGGTCCACCAACTACACTGACATGCGGATTCCGCCCCGGCTTTTGGCCGCCTGTCTCGCGCTGCTTCCGGCGCTGACTCCGGCGCTGGCGGCCCAAAGCCGTGCGCAATATGCCGGTGGGACCTCCTCTCAGCTCGCCACCGGCGTGGACGGCCGGATCGAGCTCAGCGACGAGGATTACTTCGCCTTTTATTCCAAGAAGACCCAGGTCCGAGTTGCCTACGATCGCATCAACCTGATCGAGTACGGCCAATCGGTCAGTCGGCGGCTGGCCCTCGCCGTGGTCGTCTCGCCCCTGTTTCTGCTGAGCAAGAGCCGCAAGCACTTCCTCACCGTGGGCTATGCCGGCGAGGACGGCAAGCAGCAGGCGCTGGTGTTCCGCGTGGACAAAGGCGGCATCCGAGCAACGTTAGTGAGTCTGGAGGCCCGCACGGGCCTGAAGGTGGAGTATCAGGACGAAGAAGCCCGCAAGGCGGGCAAGGGATGAAAGGCAGGTAACGAATGAAGACGACGTGGATGCTGGCATTACTGCTGTTCGCGCCCGCCGCGGCGCGGGCCGAAGAGGATCTGCTCCCGCAGTTGCTGACGGTCAAACGCGTCTACGTCGACCGGCTGACCGGCGGCGAAACCGCCGCGCAAATGCGCGATCTGATCATCGCCAGCCTGCAAAACTCCAAGCTGTTTATCCTGACGGAGAACGTCGATCGCGCCGACGCCTTCGTCCACGGCGCGGCCGAGGATTTGATTTACACCGACGATTTTGAGTCCTCCGACAGCGTCGACATCCGCGGCGGCGCCAGTTCCAGCAGCCATGAGGCCAGCTATCGGACCGGCCCGAGTTCCGATAGTCCGGGCAACGGCCAGAGCCGTTCCGTCACTCTCGGCGGGGGCGAGCACGAGTCCACCAATATCAAGGAGCGTAAGCACGAAGCCCTGGCCACCGTGCGCCTGGTCAACAAGGACGGCGACGTGATCTGGTCCACCACCCAGGAAAGCAACGGCGCCAAGTTCCGCGGCGCCAGCGCCGACGTCGCCGAAAAGATCACACACCAGCTCACCACGGAGTACGACAAGCTGAAGAAGTCGAAGCCCGCGCCGTAGAGGCTTCCCGCTGACGGCACGGTTCCGACAGCGCACGCGTGCGCATTCGACTCCTGCGGATCTGATCAGCGGATCGGCAGAGTTCGAAGAGACCGACGGGTATTGGGGCTGACCGATGAGTCGATTTCCTTCCACAATCTGGTCCAGATTGCCGAGAGGTTCTCCAGTTCGGACGGCGTGGGAGTAGCGATGGCAGGGCCGCGAAGCAGCGCCTCAGCGGCAACACGCGATCGTGCAAACGCCGCTTCCACCTTCTTGCTCTCGGCAGAGGTCAGCGAAACCGCCGCATGCACCGAGGCCAAGAAGTACTCCGCGCCCCCTGACACGAGGGCCAGCGCTTTGGCCGCCGTCTCGGGTGCGTCTTGGGCTGGCTCGATGCCCAGCCGGAAATAAGGTATCGCCCAGTTGTCGGCCGCAAACATTCCGGCTGGATTCGCGAGCCAAATCCACGCATGCAGCATCGTCAACCGTGGCTCGTCTCCGGCGTGTCCGGCGGTGTGATGCTCGGGGAGCGCTGTCTCTTCTTCCAATGTGCGAAAGTGGTCGTGCCAATTATTCTTACTCACCGGCCAGTCCGGAGCGGATTCGCCCTTGAGCAGAGGAAGCACATAGGCGACCCCGAGGAGTCGCGGCTTGCCCGATACGACCACGTAGGTGAGAACCTCCGGATGCGCCGGATCGAACTTCCCGTCGAACAGAAGTCCGATGTTGATCCAATGCTCCCCCATGGCTGGGAAATCGCTTCCGATTTGCCGGTAGCCATCCGCGATCGCAACCGACCGGTCTTGATACTTCGCAGTCGCCGCGCGTGCGGATTCGACGAAAGCAGCCTCCGAACTCTCGTCCTGCGGCGTCGCGAGAGGAGCGCAGGCGAGAGCCAGCGCACCTAAGAAAAACGCGCGTATCACGGTTTCAAGCCTGGCAGTTCGGTTTGTCCGTAGACGTCCAGTAATTGACGCATTAATTCCGGCGAGAGACCCTGCGGAAAGCGGCTCAGCAACCGGAGTTGTGCTTGCACATCCGGTTTCGGGGCCCTCCGTTGTGAAATGGGGCCGTAAGAAGTATATTGATCGAGCTTCGAATACCGGATATCCGTGTAGGGCAGAAGGCGCAGCTTTTGGTCCACGAGCACGACGATCCCGGCGTCGCGCACTTCGATCAGCTCACCCGAAAGCTCCCCCTGCGCGGTCGTCGATGCGCATGTTCACACCCTGCGGCCCTTGCGCTGGACGATACTTCGCCGCTGTCATGCCGAGCGTGCTGCAGCCGTTGCTCAGGCATGCAAAAATCACGAGCGTTAAGAGACCTGCTGCTCGGGTCGCAGTCATGTCTAATGCACCGGAACGCGATCCTTCACAAAGCGTTCCTCAAAGGATTCACGGCTGGCGGCCCACCGATGCAAAGCGGCGGGCAGCGCCTCGTCGGTCGGACTGAACGGCTCCTTCGCGGACGCCATTTGGATCCACGCGCCGCGTATCCATTCTGTGTAGTAGCCTTGCGATGAAAGCAAGAACGTCCGCGCCTGCCCCGCCGTCGCCTGGCCCACGTTGAAGTCGACGAAGAATCGTTCACCCGGATTGGTTTGCAGGTAGTTATCGTCGGGGGCGCTCATGCTATCGCGGGCTGAGTGTTCCGCGCGCCCGTCCGATCCCGTAACTTCCGAGATCTGGATCACCCGCGGCGTTGCGTCGCGCTCGGCTGAGGCGACCCCGACGCGATCGATTCGCCACTGGTCTACCAGGAACGAAAGGCGGATGCGCAGCGATTTCTCCCCCTCTTTGGCCGGGATCACCGCCGCGACGTCATGCCAGTCGATCGGGCCGGAGTCCGGGATGCGGACGGCCTCCTGGTAGGCGCTATCGCGCCAGACCGAAATGTGCAAACCAGCCCTGCGCTCCCGCCAGCGGCCTAGCTCGACGGCGGTAGAGATTCGCGCAAGTCCGGCGCCGAGCCAATCGATCGCGCGCGCGCCCGCAGGCGCCAGCATTTCGTTATAGAGCAGCGTCGTGTTCAACAGGCTGTTGCGTAGCCGGAAGATCAGCGTTGCGGCATGGGCGCCCTCCGGCACATCCGCCGTGAGATCGATCCAGTCGTCCATGTTGTCCGCGCTCGCGCCTTCGATGAAGCGCCGATCCGTTCGGTAGAAGCTGCCGTCCGCCTCGGCGAGCGTCTCCCGGAGATCCTGGCCGTTCCGGCCGGCAATCTGTGCCGGAGGGCGAATACCGCGAACCACCACCGGATGGTCGTCGGCACCTGGTAAAACAAATTCGTCGTCGGCGTGTGCTATTTCGAAGAGCTGAAGATGATTGATGTAGTGCGTCTCCATCGCTTCATTGCGCAGTTCCAGCCGCAGGATTCCCTTGGAATCGGGCTGCGCCTGAAGCCGATCCACATCGCGGGCTTCGAACAGCGGGGCGATGCTGTTTGAGAACAGCTCGGCCTCCTCCACGGAGCCGTCCCCGGAATATACTGTCGGACACGATCCAAAGATGGCTTTGAAAAGCGCTATGCCTCCGGCGATTGCCCCAGCGGTCACGAGCGTGGTCACGATCGCCGTTGGGGCGCCGTCCACGCGCGTTTGGAAGCTTTCCATGCCGACGACGGAGTCGAGCGGAATGCTATCCACATTGGTGGACTGCTTTAGAGCGAGATCGTAGCGGACGCCCGCGCCGCGCACTGCTCCACCAGAGACCGTTACGCCCTTGGCGTACACCACCGTCGAACCGTCCTTCAAGTGGGCTCTTACCGGACTGGTCACCACCGTGGCGTCGCTTGGAACGACCGTTTGGACCTGAACGCGATGGAAAACGCATCCGGCCGCGAAAATCGCGAGCCCGCCCAAAAGTACATACACCAGGAATCGTTTCGTGACCGGCCTCCAGTACCTACTGTTGCTTGGACATGCCGCAACGGGGGTTGGCGAGGACCTCCCTATCGGCAGCCTGGCGAACTTCAAGTATACACACGGTTCCACGAAGAGCCGGATTTTGGCGCGCCCCTCAAAAAGAGCGGACAATCCTAACGCCAATGCTGGTGATCGCCGCCGTGAATGGCGGCGTAGTCGGCGATCCGTCGACGACTGTGCGGATCTCCGAGCCGTCGCCGGCAACCACAAAATGCAGCGTAAGAGCCGGAGACGCGTCCTGCGCAGCGGTTGGTTGCGGTGTGAAAGTGAACGTCCCGGTGCAGTTGGCATTCACGGTATAGGTCCCGACTGCGGGCGGCGCCAAATTCCGCAGCGCCAGCGCCAACGTCGCCGAAAAGATCACACACCAGCTCACCACGGAGTACGACAAACTGAAGAAGGCCAAGCCTGCGCCGTAGCTTCGTAGCCCGCGGCGCGATCTGGTCTGCGTCGTTGGGACTTTCCGGTCGCGCCGCTGGCGCCAGTTTGTCCCGTCCTCGTAGCTTTGCTATACAATGACACCGGAGGAGGGTAACTCTTATGAGAAAGCTGTTTCTGCCGATCCTGCTGGCTGCATCCTGCGCCACGCTCCGCGCCGACTTCACCTATCAACAAACCGGTCAGATGACCGGCGGCGCGCTGTACGACTTGCTGAAGCTGGCTGGCCCGTTCTCTCGCCAGGCCCGCGAGCCCATCGTGAGCACGGTGATCGTCAAAGGCGATCGCATGGCCAACGTTGCCAAGGACCACACCCAGGTGATCGACCTCGACAAGGAGACCATCACCGAGATCGATCCAGCCAAGAAGCAGTATTCGGTGGTGACGTTCGCGCAGATGAAGCAGGCCATGGACGACGCCATCGCGCGCGCGCAGAACCAGAAGGCCCAGAAGGGCGGCGATGCCGGCAACGCCCCCAATATCGAGGCGAACTTCAGCGTCTCGGCCAAGAGCACCGGCCAGAGCAAGACCGTCTCCGGCTTGAGCGCCAAGGAAGCCGTCATCACGATGAAGCTGGAAGGGACCAATACGGACACCGGCCAGAGCGGCTCCATGACCATCGTGGAGGACGCGTGGATGGCGGAGGTGCCCGGCTACGACGAAGTCAAGGCTTTCCATAAAAAGATGGGCGAGAAGATGGGCTACCTGTTCGGTTCGGGAATGGCGCAAATGGGCATGCAGCGGCCGGAGACGCTGAAGGGCTTCGCCGAAGTTTCGAAGGAAATGTCCAAGGCGCAGGGCGTGCCGGTGGAAACGGTGATGAAGATGGGCGGCGAAGGCACGGGAACGGACGCCTGTGCCGCGCAGCAATCGCAGCAGAAGCAGAACTCGCCGAGTGTCGGCGCGGCGGCAAGCGCGGCGCTGGGCCGGTTCGGGCTCGGCAAGAAACAGAACGACCAGCAGCAGGCTCCCCCTGCTAACCAGTCGCAATCGCAGTCCGGAGCGAACTCATCGGCGTGCGCGATGCTGATGGAGATGACCTCCAGCCTGAGCGGCTTCTCTACCGGCCCCGCGGACACCTCGAAATTTGAGGTGCCGGCCGGCTACAAGCAGGTCGAAAACGAGACTGTGAAGCGCGCCCGTTAGCGCCTCGGGCACCGTCCTTCTTGTCTCTATCCGATCCCGAGGCGATGGAACACCGGGACCTTGGCAAAGTCCACGATGAAGGCGAAGACCGCCGCCGCCGCGAGTGTTCCTCCCACAACGAAGATGGGCAGAGGACTCATGGCGATTCCGCGCGTAACCAACGTCGAAATGATCGCAATATCGCAGGCCGTCAACACAACCACCCAAAGACTGGGGCGAGAACTCCACAGCCGCCGGCGTTCGCGAATGGAGTAGAGCGTCGCCTCGCTGCCGAACACAAGCGCGACCATGGCCAGCGTTCTCAGGGCATCGATTCCGAATCCCATCCGAAATTTACCGGCCGCCAGCACGGCCGTGCAAAACAGCAGAAGACAGCCTCCCATCACGGCGCCCGCGACGGTCAATTTGCCGATTCGCCAGGCGTTGGGCATTGGGGACGGCCGCACGTTGTCGGTGGTCAAGGACATTGCCAGAAAGTCGCCGGTGACCATCAGGATGACCATCAGCATGGGAGTCAGGATCGCGTGCCCGGTCATCACCAGTCCAACCACCAGAAAAAGCACCTGCACAATCTTCTTGATCACCGAGTTCAGCGTATAAGTCAGGATGCGCTGGAAGGTCACGCGGCCTTCGCGTACCGCGGCCACAATACCGACGAGTCCGGGCTCTGTCAGCACGATGCCGGCTGCCGATTTTGCTACATCCGTGGCCGTCGATACCGCGATTCCCATCTGCGCCTGGCGCAGCGCCGGCGCATCGTTGGCTCCATCGCCGCACATACCAACCGTGTGGCCGCTCTTCTGGAACGCCTTGACGAGGTTGTATTTTCCCTCCGGCAGAACGCCGGCGAAAACCGCGAAATCCTCGGGGCGAACATCGGTGGGGATGGGCCCAGGTGGACAGACCTTTCCGTCCATGCCAACGTCGTGAGCGACGATGGCAGCCGTCGCGGGGGCATCCCCGGTCACCATGACCGCGCGCACTCCCAGCGTGTGCAGCTCCGTAATCAAAGCGGTGGAATCCGGCCGGGGCGGATCGCTGAGAGCAATGATCCCGGCAAGCTTCAGGGCCGCCGGCGGACCGATGGCGACGGCCATAACGCGGAAACCCTTGGCCTCAAGTTCGTTCGCGGTCTTGGATGCATCCGGCGTCGATTGCGTCAGTGCGGCAACCGCGGCAAAGGCGCCTTTCACCGCGCGAACCGTGGCGCCGCCCGCATCGGCGGCGGTCGCCTCCGACATCTTTGTCCCCGGATCGAACGGAATGAACTTAATCAGCTTCGGCAGATCGGAGACCGCGTGTTTTGCGGCGGCGGCACGAATCGCCGCATCCACCGGATCTTGCCCTCCGTCGGAGCTCGCCAGGGCGGCCACTCCCAACACGAGCGGTTCGTCGAAGCCGGGCATGGCATGCACCGCGGTCACCGTCAGTGCGTTTTGCGTCAGCGTACCGGTCTTATCCGCGCACAACACGTCGATGCTGGCCGCCTCATCCACGGCGGAGAGCCTGGTTGGAAGAACGCCCACCTTGGCCAGCGCCTTTGCGCCGAGCGCCGCCGCGAGGGTAAAGGTGGCCGGCAGCGCCACCGGAATCGACGCCAGAATGGCCGTCAAAACCAGCGGGACGATCTCGCTGCCCGGCATCTTGAGAGCGTAGGCGTACCCCACCAGCATCGCGATGACGACGCCATTGAGCATGGCGAGATTGCGCACCACGCGCAAAACCGCCTTCTGCTGCGAGCTCTCAACGTGCGCGGTCCGAACCAGCTCCGCGGTGCGCCCAAACTTTGTGTGCGCTCCGGTCGCCGTGACTTCCGCGACCGCTTCGCCGCGCCGCACCAGCGCTCCCGCATAAGTCTCGAACCCGGCGCCGGCTTCGACCGGAACGGATTCGCCGGTGAGCATGGATTGATCCAGCAGCACCGATCCTTCGGTCAGGCGAACGTCGGCTGCAACCACGGCGCCGAGCGATAGCTTCACAATGTCGCCAGGCACGAGGCCGGCGGCAGGCACGGTAGCCCAAGCGCCGTCGCGGCGGACCGAAGCATTCAGCGCGAGCCGCGATTTCAGCGCGGCAAGAGTCGCCTGAGCGCGCCCTTCCTGGATAAACCCGAGCGCGGCGTTGAAGACCAGGAGACCCGCAATGATCCCAGCCTCGGCGTATTTGCCCAGCCCAACCTCGAGCACGATCGCGGCCTCCAGCATCCAGGGAACCGGAGCCCAGAACTTGGTAAGCGCCCTGCGTAGCGGATGCAGGGCCGTGTCGGGCATCGCGTTTGGACCGGACTTCTCCAACCGGCTTCGGGCTTCTTCGCTGGTGAGGCCCGCCGGAAGCGGGACAACCTTGGGGGGAGAAGACGTCATCATCTACCTCGTGAGCAGTTTGCGGATAGCGGTCAATTCCCGGCGACGCTTCGGGGTGGTTTTGGGGTATGCCATTTTAAGGTCATTGAGCGCGTCCATGACAATTTGGGAAACAATCAACCGGGCATTCTCCTTATCGTCCGCGGGAACCGCGTACCAAGGCGCGTGATGGGTGCTGGTCGCTTGCAGGCATTCTTCATAAGCCTGCATATAATCCTTCCAGTATTTGCGCTCGTGAATGTCCGCGAGGCTGAATTTCCAGTTATGGTCAGGCTCATCAATGCGTTCGAGGAAGCGCTTGCGTTGTTCGTCCTTTGACAAGTGTAGGAATATTTTGACGGTCCGCGTTCCGTTGCGGTAGAGGTGACTTTCCAGGTCCACGATGGAACGATACCGCTCCTTCCAGATGGTCTTCTCGTCGCGCAGCTCTTCCGAAAGCCCCTGGCTGCGGAGAATCTCCGGGTGCACCCGAACGACCAGCACTTCCTCGTAATAGGAACGATTGAAGATGCCAATCCGCCCGCGTTCGGGCAGACAGCGCGTTGTGCGCCAGAGAAAATCATGTTCCAGCTCGTCGGCGCTCGGCTGTTTGAAGCTGAAAACCTGGCAGCCTTGCGGATTGACCCCGGACATGACGTGCCGGATGGCGCCGTCCTTGCCGGCAGCGTCCATCCCCTGAAAAATCAGCAGCAATGCATAGCGGTTGGAGGCGTAGTGAAGTTGCTGCAGCGAGCTCAATTCCTCAACGTGTTCTCCCAGGAGTTTTTGATACTGCTCCTTCGACTTGCAAAAGGGCTTCACACTCGTCGGCCACTCACTGAGCTTGACCTTTTCTCCCGGCCGCACACGGAAATCCTTTGAATTGATTTTCATCTTCGTCCCTTCTGTATCACTAGCCCCGTCGGTTGCACACATCACTCCTACTAGGGGTCCTAGCGGAGGTTGATATGATACGGTGTTGGCCCGTTATCATTTCTCCTCTCCGCTCAGCGCTTCGAAGCCGGAGACAACGTCGAACAGTTCCTCGTCGATGCCACTCTGGCGCAAACGATGGAATGTCCGGTTGAGGTTCTCCAGCAATTCGTCGATGTTTTTTTCGGCGCGTTGCATCGCCGCCAGGCGGCTTGCGTTCTCGCTCGCGAGGGATTCGGCGCACGCCCGGAAGAGCGAGACGAAAAGATATTCGCGGATAAGCGCGCGCAAGGTCGCGGTGCCGCCACCCATGACCTCGGGCAAGTTTGCCGTCGGCCAGGGAAGTTCGGCCAGCTTGCGTCGCCAGGTTTCGTCCAGCGGCAGCAGTCGCTGGCTGACGGGCGCATAGACCGCCCCGGACGAGGGGCGGTTGTAGAAGAGGTGGAGTTCGGTGACTTCACCCTGGCCGTGGCGCGCCTCGCTCTCCACGAGAATCTGCCCGACGAGCGGGGTGATGGCCTTGACGGAGTTCGGCACGGTGAAGAGTCCCACCGGCGACAGGCCCGCGTCCTTCAGGCGCGCGTGAACGCGCTCACCGACGGCCCAGACCTCGGGTTTGGCCGACAGACGCCGCAAGTGTCTTGACCGCATAATCGGCTACCACCTCATTAAACTGTCCCACCAGTCCCTGGTCGGAACCGAACACGACCGCGCCAATCGCACCGGCAAAGGTTTGTCTTTTTCGTTCTGCAATCAAGGGCGCCGGCCCGCTTTCCCGGAAGCATGCGCCCAACCCCAGCTCCACAGTGCGATAGTAGTCGCCCAAAGCGCGCACAGATTCCTCGTATTGTCCGATGCTAGAGGCGGCCACAGCCTTCATCGTGCGAACGACGGATTGGAGATCCCCTGCACTGTTGATCTTCCGGCGTAGGCTTGCCGTGGTGTCGCTCATGACTTCTCCTCGGGCTTAGATTTGGGCTTCGCCTCCTTTTGGACTTCCGTCTTGGACCCGGGTTCAGTCTTGGGCTCGGCTTTGGCTTCGGGTTTGGATTCCGGCTTGGGTTCGAAACGTGCGAGAGATTTGCGGGCGATTTCGATAATCGTTTCGCGATCTTCGTCGCTCAGTTTGTCGGCCGTATCCAAACGCTCGCGCACCTCCGCCGGGATATCCGCCGCCGCCTCGCGTAGGGCCTGCTCGGCCACCGTTATCTGGTCAAGCGGCACCCGATCGAAGAGTTCCGCGGTCAACGCCAGCAGCACAGCGATTTGCGCGGGCACGGGTATCGGGGCGAATTCCGGCTGTTTGAGGCAGGCGCGAATTCGCCGTCCGTGTTCGATGGTCTTGCGGGTGTCTTCGTCCAGGCGGGCTCCGAATCGGGAAAAGGTTTCGAGTTCCTCAAACTGCGCGTAGGCCAGCTTGAGGTCGCCCGCCACCGCGCGGTACGCCGCTCGTTGCGCTTGACCGCCAACGCGCGAAACGGATTTTCCGACATCCACCGCGGGCAGCACTCCCAATTCGAATAGCGTCGGCGAGAGGTAGATCTGCCCATCCGTGATGGAAATCAAGTTGGTCGGGATATAGGCGGAAATGTCCTGCGCTTCGGTTTCGATGATGGGAAGCGCGGTCAGCGAGCCGCCGCCGAGTTCCTTGCGCAAGTGCGTCGCACGTTCGAGCAGCCGCGAGTGGATATAAAAGATGTCGCCGGGAA
>CAWEZD010000006.1:0-256832 GCA_963813465.1 Bryobacterales bacterium
ACTCTCATTGGCAAGTACTTGTGTTACGGGATGCTGGCGCTGGCAGTCAACCTGATCTGGGGCTACTGCGGCATTCTGAGCCTCGGGCACGCGGCTTTTTTTTCGCTCGGCGGCTACGCCATGGGCATGTATCTGATGCGGCAAATCGGCCCCCGGGGCGTTTACGGCGATCCTATCCTGCCCGATTTCATGGTGTTTCTGAACTATAAGTCCCTGCCCTGGTTTTGGCACGGCTTCAACCACTTCCTGTTCGCGCTCGCCATGATGATTCTGGTACCGGCCCTGTTGGCGCTGGTGTTCGGTTGGTTTGCCTTTCGGTCGCGCGTTACGGGGGTTTATTTTTCGATCATCACCCAGGCGCTCACCTACGCCTTGATGCTGGCATTCTTCCGCAACAACATGGGGTTCGGCGGCAACAACGGATTCACCGACTTCAAGGACATCCTGGGTTTCGACCTGCATTCCGACCGCACTCACGTCGTGCTGCTCATGATCACCGCCGCCGTGCTCGCGGCCAGCTACTTGGCTTGCCGAGCGATTGTCGAATCGAGAGCCGGGCGCGTGGTGCTCGCGATCCGCGATGCGGAGAGCCGGACCCGATTTCTAGGTTACCCCGTCGAGTCTTTCAAGCTTTGGCTTTTCGTGTTTTCGGGAATTATCGCGGGTATCGCCGGCGCGCTGTACGTGCCTCAAATCGGGATCATCAACCCGAGCGAGTTTGCGCCGATCAATTCGATCGAGGCCGTGATCTGGGTGGCTGTGGGAGGGCGGGGTACGCTCTACGGCGCCATCGTCGGCGCCGTACTGGTGAACTACGCCAAAACCTACCTCACTGGCGCGTTTCCTGAAGTATGGCTTTATGCGCTCGGCGCGTTGTTCGTGTTAGTGACGCTGTTTCTGCCGCGCGGGGTGGTTGGTCTGGTGAAGGCGCTCGACAAGGATAGGCGTGACGTTAAGAGTGACGTCAAGACAGACGAGCCCCTGGAAGCGCAGGCCGATAGAGCCCAGCCATTGAAAAAATGAGCGCACACGACAAGAGACTCTATCTTGAGGACCTGACCGTTAGCTTCGACGGCTTTAAGGCGCTCAACAAACTTACTCTGTACGTCGATCCGGGTGAGCTGCTCTGCATCATCGGACCCAACGGCGCAGGCAAAACCACGATGATGGACGTTATCACAGGGAAGACGAGCCCGGATTCGGGAACGGCGTGGTTTGGGAGCGGTATCGATCTGCTCAAGTTGTCCGAAGCGGAAATCGTGGCATCGGGAGTCGGCCGGAAGTTTCAGAAGCCGACCGTCTTCGAGCAGTTGACCGTGTTTGAGAACCTCGAACTGGCGTTGGCCGGCGCCCGGACATTCTTGAAGACTTTTCGGGCCCGCATTTCGCCCAAGCAACTTATGAGAATCGAAGAGGTGCTGAGCATCATCGGCCTTTCGGCGCAGCGCGAGGCGCTGGGAAGAATACTCGCGCATGGCCAGAAGCAGTGGCTCGAAATCGGCATGCTGTTGATGCAGAACCCGGAGCTGCTGCTGGTGGATGAGCCGGTTGCCGGCATGACGCCGCACGAGATCGAGCGCACTTCCGAGCTTTTGCTGTCCTTGGCCGGCGAGCACTCCGTAGTGGTTGTCGAGCACGATATGGCGTTCGTAAGATCGATTGCCCGGCGCGTCGTGGTGTTGCACGAGGGAAGCGTCATTGCTGAGGGCAATATGGAGAAGGTGCAGCAGGACCCTCGCGTGATCGAAGTTTATCTGGGTGTATGAGCGTGGGAGCCTAAGCGTGCTGGCTATCAAAGCCCTGAACCAGTTCTACGGCGGTAGCCACACTTTGTGGGACGTAGACCTCGAGGTCCCCGCCGGTTCGCGCATGTGCCTGATGGGCCGCAACGGCATGGGCAAGACAACGCTCCTTAAATGCATCATGGGTCTGCAGGCGACCAGCTCCGGCGGCATCGCATTCGACGGCAGTGATTTGGTCAAATGCGCCGCCGAGCAGCGGGCCAGGCTTGGCATCGGTTACGTTCCGCAGGGGCGTGAAATCTTTTCGCATCTGACAGTGGAGGAAAATCTGCGTGTGGGACTGGGCATACGCAAGAACGGCCCCCGTACCATTCCAAGCCGTATCTTCGACCTGTTTCCGGTGCTGAAGCAGATGCTGAACCGCCGTGGCGGCGACCTGTCGGGCGGCCAGCAGCAGCAGCTCGCGATCGGCCGCGCCCTTGTGCTCCAACCGAAGCTGCTGATTCTTGACGAGCCGACCGAAGGGATTCAGCCCAATATCGTCCACGAAATCGGCGACATCGTCTTGAGGCTGAACAAGGAAGAAGGACTTACCGTGCTGCTGGTGGAGCAGAAGCTGCCGTTCGCGCGCCGCGTGGCGAGCGAGTTCTGCATTCTTGACAAGGGCCGCCGCGTCGCTGCCGGTTCGATCGACGAGCTGACGGATGAAGTTGTGCGCGCGTATCTGAGCGTGTGACAGCCCGGATTAGGCGCAACATCCGCGTAATCCGCGATCCTCAGTCTTTAAGGAGGAATCCATGCGATTGTTGGCCGTGCTCGCTGTGGCCCTGTGGGGCATTTCCATCACGAACTGCCGCTCGAAAGAGACTGCCGGAGCAGTCAGGGCCGGCAGCTTCATTTACGTGCCTGGAACGTCGGGAGCCGCCGGCGGCAAGGGCGATATCAAGGGACAGACGAAGGTTGCACTCGATGCTCTTTCAGCCAGATTGAAAGCGGCGGGGTCAAGCCTGGACAAAGCATGCCTGGTCAGCGTCTACTTGCGCGACGCGAGCGACTTCGCCGCGATGGGCGAAGCTTACACCACCTATTTCCCGAAGCACCCGCCGGCACGCGTCACCGTGATGGTCGATGGGCTCCCTGACGCCGACGGCTTGGTGCAGATCTCCGCCATTGCGGTTCCGAACGGCGTCGAGCGAAAGATTCTGAAGCCCCAGGGATGGAGCAAGTCGCCGCTCCCTTACAGCTACGGAATCCAGAGCGGCAACACGGTGTTCCTGGCGGGCCTGATCAGCCGCAGCGGCGTCGATAACACGAACGTCAAGGGCGATGTGACGGCTCAGACCACCTACATCATGGGAAACGCCACAGCGATTCTAAAGGAAGCGGATATGACGCTCAACGACGTAGCTCAGTCGCGAGTCTACATCACCGACACAGCCAATTTTCCAGCGATGAACATGGCCTACCGGGCTGCTTTCACGGATGCGCCGCCGGCTCGCGCGACGGTCAGAACCGGACTAGCCAGCCCGGATTACCTGGTGGAGATCGCTATGATCGCCGTTAAAGATCCCAGCCGGATCGCCATCAATCCGCCGGGTCCCGACGGTGAGCCGGGCCCCGTGAATCCCAATTTCAGCGCGGCGATTCGCGTTGGGAATCGGCTCTTTGTCGCTGGGATGAGCGGTGAGGCCGGCAGTAACAAGAGCAATGCGCGAGCCCAGACCACCGAGGCGATTGCTCGCGTCGAGCGCACTATGAAAGCCGCTGGGTTCAGGTTGTCGGACGCAGTCGAAGGCATAGCCTACGTTGTCGAACCGGACCAAGTTCCCGGAGGGCAATGCGGCTTACCACGAAGCTTTCGACAAGGATTTTCCGCCGCGGACGGTTGTCAGCGTCGGACTCGTGGTCCCGGACGCGGAAGGCGAGTTTTCATCGCGCAAAAGTAACCGCGCCCAACCTTCATTGTTATGAACCTTCTGATGATTTACAAGACGGAGTGCTGCAAGCCCCCGGCGATTCACTGAACGCCTTCGCCTCTATAGTACATAGAAAGATTTTATGACTCTAGTCATTGACACGATCTGATCAGTGCCAGATAATCTATGCATCAGCCCGTGTCGGCTGATAGGCGGTGGGTTTAGACCTGGAGATTGATTCTAAATAGCTGGAATTCGCGCGGCGAAATAACTCCGATCAGGGCAGTTGGAACACCCACACCGCCGGAGCACGGTCGACGTTCTGGATTTCCGGCACCAGCGGCGCGAACCCCGTCGCCTGGGCGCCGCCGTTGCCCACGCCGATAGCGATGTACTGCTTGCCGTTCACCGTGTACGAAATCGGGGCGTTGCTCGGCACATCGCTCAGACGCGTTTCCCATAGCAGTTTGCCCGTCTGGTCGTCGTAAGCGCGAAAGAACCGATCGATCGAGCCGTTGAAGATCACCCCGCCGGCCGTATCCAGCGCGCCGCTCGACACCGGCGCGCGATGGCGCTCGGTCCACACCACTTCGCGCGTCAGCATGTTGACGGCTTCCACCCGGCCGTACTTGCCGTCCGAATCCGGACGAGGCCGCACGGTCAGGCCAACGCCGGTGGACAAGAAGCCCCGGCCGCCCTCGGTCACCGGCGTCAGATCCATACACGCCTCAACCAGCGGTATATACAGAATCTTCGTGTCGGGATTGTACGAGCCCGGAAGCCAGCTCTTGGCGCCGTCCGCATGGGGGCAGACCATGTGCGCTTGCCCGTCGCCTGGCAGCGTTTGCGGATTGATGGTCTTCTTGCCGGTGACGGGATCGATTGAGGAAACGATGTTTTGCAGGCCGAGGTCCTTCGAGTAGATCCACTTTCCCGTTTCCGCGTCGAGAATGTCATAGGTCGCCTGCTTGCCCGAAGTCATGATCACCGGGCGAACCACGCCGTTAACCGGCATTCGCACGATCTGGCGTTCAAACACCCAGTCGAGGTCCCACTGATCGTTGGGCAGGTGCTGGTAATACCAGACGAGCTTGCCGGTATCGGGATTGATGGCCAGGGTACAGTCCGTATACAGGCCGTCGGTTTTGACCCCCGGCCTCACGGGCTTCGCCAGCAAAGCGGTGTCATAGGTCTGCGCAACGCCGAAGAACGCGAGGTTGAGCGCGGAGTCGTAGCTTCCCGCGATCCAGACGGAGGCGCCGTTGCGCTCCTCGGCTGTGTGATCGTTCCAGGTATCGCCGCCGGGCTCGCCGGGCTGCGCGATGGTGTTGAATCGCCAGGCGAGGTTGCCGGTTTCGGCGTCGAGCGCGACGATGTAGTTCTTTCCGCCGACCCGGCCGCCCGTTCCGATCATCACCTTGCCTTTGGCGACCAGCGGACCGCCTGTGAGGGTGAAGCCCCTTTCCTCAGTCAGCGGCTGGTCCCAGACCACCCTGCCGGTCTTCACGTCGAGCGCCACCACATGCACGTCGGAAGTCCCCATATAGACTTTGTTCCCGTAGATCGAGATGTTGCGCTTGTTGCCGGCGTTAACGCCCGGGGGCAACAGCCGCGCATACTGCCAGAGCAGGTCGCCGGTGGCGGCATCGAGCGCTTCGAGCTTGTCGCCGGGGCTGTGCAGGAACATCACGCCGTCATGAATCAGGGGCGTGGCTTCATTGGAGCCGGGGGAAAGCGTCCATGTCCACGCGACGCGCAGATTGTTCACATTCGATTTCGTAATCTGCTTCAGCGGGCTGAATCCCTGATCGTCGAAACCGCGGCGCCACGTGAGCCACTCGCCTGTGGGCGGGTTCTGCAGCAACGCGTCGGTGACGGGAGTGATTTTATCGAGAGGGTTCGCCTTCTTCGGCGCCGGAGGCAGCTTCACGCCGGCCGATAAGCCGCCGCCCCTGCCGCCGCGTCCTCCCGGCGGAGCGGGAATCGTCACGGAAGCGAGCGCTGCCGCCTCCGATGCGAACTCGCGTCGTCCGGTCGCAAAACCATTCTGCTGGAGCACGTAGGCGATGATCCGCGCGTACTCGGCGCCGCCCGAGGCTTCCGGGATTGCCCGGTGGCATCTTCATGCTCACATAAGTGAACAAATCGGCCGCGGGTTTCCCTGCGTATTTGCCAAGAAAAGCCGCGCCGCGGAGCGGAGGAGCAGAGTTGCCGTCATCGACGCTCGCGCCGTGGCAGTTGGCGCAGTTCCGCTCGTATGCCGCCTTCCCCGCGACCGCTTGTGCCGATGTGAATAGCGCCTCGGCCGGCGGAACCGCGCCGCGCCCTGGACCCGCGGGCGCCTGAGCATGCAGCTTTGCGGGTGACTCAACCGTGATCAGAGCTGCGACTGCTCCACACAACGCTGCAAAGCGCAAAGGGCGCGACGCGCTCCGTTTTGCGCGAATCTCGCCAAAGAGCGCCGCCCGCCATCTGTTTTGAGGATTTGTGGATGTCATGGTGGTTCCCTCCATAGCGCACAGCGCCCGGCGCCCGGCGCCGCGCCGGGCTGCGTTGTGCGCGCAGTCAGTTCGCTGACCGCTACCTGCCAAATTGTACTATATGATCCCCGCCCTTGTTGCAACGTAGTGTACGAGTACGCCGTCATCTGGGCGCTATTCGCTTCCTACCCGCCAAGGTTCGGTAAACAACTACGCGACTCTGCGCGATGTATCGGCAAGGATGTGGAACGCGGTATCCAGGAACGCCGGCAGCCATTGAATCCGCCGACCTGGGGCTAGTTCTCGACTCCAGCGTCATCATTGAGGCGGAACGTAAGATGCAGTGTTGACACCTGCCACCCCGCGCGGTAACTTCTAGGCAGGATCTGCCTACTATTGTTTTTGACGCGCTCCAGTTCGCTGGCAAGAAAGGGCGTATAAGGGTGCCCGAGGTGGACTGCCAAAGCCGCAGTACACACGGCGCAACGGTCGTGAAACTGAACCTCATCTGGTTGATAAGACGCTCGAATCTGACGGTCCCTTTGCAGATTAGCGATTACACCAATGAACGAGGGATGCGTCCAGGGTTGAACCGTTCCTTGGGCTTGCGCGGCGGCGATGACGTCAGTATCTGCCTCTTCGACTACACTGAACCCGTCGAGCTCTAACTGACGGACGATCGCCGTCTTCCCTGCACCCGGCCCGCCGGTGATGATGAACCTTCTCCTGTGGTTCCTTTTCAGGGAACTCTGCCTGAGTCGGAAATATGTTCAGAAAGTCGTCTGAGCCTTGCCCAAGATCAGATCGGCATCTGCACTAACTTAACGAAACCAGCAGCCTGTGGCAGACGTCCTTCCACGCGACCGAGGAGGACAAGCTGAAGCATGTCCTACCTTGTTAACGGTCGTCCTCGCAGATATATTCGAACATTTCACCGTTCTCGACCCACCCCGCGGCCCCCGACTCGTTGATGGTCCCGCGTGAGCCCCAGGACGCGGTGTACGCTCCCGGATCGTCAATGGTGACTTCGTACGTCAGAGATCCAAGCGTGGGACGAGTGAAACGTTCGACAAGATGCAACTGGTTGGTAGTCGGATAGGAACCGATCACCCAAATTTTTTCATTAAAGCCGACGCTATCCACCACTAAGGTATCCCCTTCCCAGTGTCCGATGGAGTGACCTAAGAAGGTCGGCCTCAGATCCTCGGGTTTAGGGTGCGCCCGTCCGTCCATATAAATCACGCGCCACGTATGCGCCCCTCCCATGTCCATGACGAAAATGCTCTTGAGTTCGGGCGCATCGACGATTTCAAACCCGGGCGCCAGCAAATACTCCGGTCCTGGGGAGGCCTTACAGTTGATGTATGGAGGCGGTGTCGTCTTTTGGCTCGCCTGGCGATAGCTGTACAACTCCTTGGCCCAAGGCTGGAACGGTACCGCTCCAGTCGGACGCCCGGCGAAGTTAGGCCTCAATTCCCAATATCCCTTGTGCCCAAGCGCCGATCCCAAGTTGACTCTTCCATCGGGCCAGCGGGGCGTCGGTTCCACCGGACGCGAAGGCATCGCCTTGCCTTGTTTACCGGCCTTCGGCGCAACGGGTTTGGGTGGTGCCGGTGCATCCTGGGCAAAAAAAGGACCTGCAAAGGAGGCGAGAAATGCCAACACCGCTGCTCCCGATGCAATTCGAAGATGCAGCGTGCGGCGCTGGCACTCAGCCGGCGAACTTTGGAAACGCCCTGGACGGTCCACCTAGCTACCTCATGGTCAACTTTTCGCCGGAAGCCAAGACCATTTGGGTCGATGGCACGGCGCCTACCCAATTCAGGCGTGGGTCTTTGCCGAGCGCCCCACCCTCTACGGTGACTGTGTCTCCAATCTTCACCGTGTCCTTTTTCCAGCCGCCCCTGACCAGGGCATACGGGGGACCCAGTTCAAATCGAAGATTCTTGACCACGCCGTTTTCGTCCTTGCAGTTCATGAAAATAAACGCGTGTGGATTCTGCCACTCTACCTGGGTGACAACTCCCGTAAACGTCGCAATTTTGGCGGCGTCGTATTCCGCGTCGAAGGAATGGTGCGCCGCGGCCGGCATCGCAATCAAGATCAGACTGAGCGGAAGCAATGAACCAAGCATGTTAAGTCGCATATTTCTTCTCTTCTCCCATAGCTAGCGGATGAATGTCGATTCTGCATTTTCCTCGCAGAAATATTCCTGGATCTCTTCGTCTGGAACCCAGCGGATCGTCCAACCACCGGTCCAAGACCTAGTATACGTCCGCGGATCGTCCACAGTCACTTGGTACCTCAGCGTATTGAAGTCCGTTCTGGTGAAGCGTTCCGTCAGGTGCAGGGCTTCGGTGTGGGGAAGCCCTCCGTTGGTAAACCAAAATTTCTCGTTGAATCCGACCGTATCCACCACCAGCGTGTCCCCCTCCCAGCGGCCCGTCGAAGAGCCGTAATAGGTCAGAACCAACACATCTTTTTGGCCCATGGGACGCCCGTCCGTATAGATGGTTCGCCAGTTGCGGTCCCCGCCCCCGATCAGCAGGAGAATGCGCCCTATCTCCGGCTGCTCGACGAATTGAAACCCGTACGGACTTTGAAAATGCCGCACACCACCGGGCGGCATGCAGCGATTGTAGGGATCGTCTTTTAGCAGAGTGCGCTGGCGATATTCGTAAACCGCCTTCGCCCACGGCTGGAAAGGAGCTACCTTATCCGCATCCTCTATGTTGGTCAGGATTCCATCGCGGTTCATAGGGATCGTTGCGCCCGTATTTTCCACCAGTACAGTAGAGCTCGGGGTGCCCCAGTAACCCTTTTTCCCCGGCGGCGGCCCGAATCTCACGTGGCCATCGGGCCCGCGCGGGGCCGGTTGGCTCGCCACCTTGGCGGGCGGCTTATTGGACGCCACAAACAACTTCGCGCCAGTGCGGGACAAAACAACCGAAGTAGCCAGCGCCTGCCGGGCAGGCCCCCTGGCAGGGAGGCCTTCGACAGTAACCGTATCGCCTATGCGAAGAGAACTCGGTTTCCAGCCGTCTTTTTCCAGGTCGAGCGGGTTCCCGAATTCCACGGCCCAATTTGCGATGGTGCCGGTGGAGTCCCGGACGTTCACGAAAAAGAACGCGCCGGGATTCACCCAATCGATCCTGGTGACCACCCCCGACAGCTTGACCTTCCGGTCGCTGTCGTAGGCCGCTGAAGGCGCACGTTGAGCGGACACGGCAGCCGAAATCAGCAGCATGCACAAACTCGAGGCCAACCATTTCGTTTTCGCGCGCTTCATTAGAACGTGTCCCATACTACTCTCTGGTGAGCTTGAAATCTCCCGTGGCCGCACCCTGACGCCATGTACCCGAGATGGTGCGGTGGTAACTTCCGAGATCTTCCAACTTACCGTCGGCTACAACGTGAACCGGTTTGCCGGACTGATCTTTCAAGTCGGCTGCGATGTGAACCGTCCAACCCACGACGTCCACGGAGACGCTTCCCGCAGCCGAATCCGGACCTGGGTTAATGACGGATTTTACCTCTTTCCCGTCCCATGTCATTACGATCGTGAGTTGAGTCCGGTGTTCTGGAGCGGCACCCCAATCGCCGTTCCAGGTACCTGTCAGGGGGTGTCCTTGCTGGGCGAATCCCAACATAGCTGCGCCCAGATACGCAAGCAGACAACCCAGATGGAACGCTTGTCTCCGCATCAGTCGCAATGGAGCGGACACGCCGCTCCATATCAATTCTCCCCTTGCATCGGTGCGTTGGCTACTTGCCATACAAGTGGTCCTTGTCCACGTTGAATTCATTACAGACGTACTCCAACAGGTCCGTATTCTCCATAAGATTGTAAACTCTCTGGAAACTATGCGGCTTCGTAAAGGCCCCGGAATCCTCCAGTGTGATGTCGATTTGCAGGTGCCCCAAGTCGGGACGGCTATAACGCTCGACCACGTGTAACTGGTCGGTATGCGGCACGCCTTGCCCGGTAATCCAAGTTTTGTCGTTGAAGCCGATGGTGTCGACCACCAGTGTATCTCCATCCCATTTGCCGATCGAATCGCCCATCCATAACTGATCCTGCTTGGAATGGCTGCGGCCATCGAGAAAGATTTGACGATAGCTGTGGACATTTCCCTCTTCGAGAATTACCAGCAAGGTGGGCGTCTGCACCGTTTTCTGCGGGAAGGGCGAGATCCTCGGGACACCGGCCGGCAAGCAGAATCCTTCGGGGTCGTCCTTACTCAAATTGTCTCTGCGCTCCTTCATTAGGGCTGCTGCCCACGGCTGCAAGTCGAATGGGCCACCCGTGTTGGCAAAATTCGCCGGAGTCCATACTCCTTGCAGATCGACCTTGCCATCCGGCATCCGGGGCGTTGGTCCGGATGGGACGGCCTTGCCCTTGCCCCCACCCTTGACGCCTTTCTGACCCTCGGGACCCACAGGACCAAACTTGCCTGCCTTCTCAGTCTTGGATTGATTCGGCTGCGCTTGATCCGACTGCGCGGAACTCAGTGCGGGTAGCAACGCCACGAGCGCCGCTACCGCCACTGCAATCGCCCCTGAGCCGACGTCTTGCTTGGTCACTTAGAACTCCTATTTCGAATAGGCCTCGTCGGCGGATGAACCCTGGAAGACCTTGCGGCCGTCCGCGCGCGTCACCAGTTTCGAATTCGCGTGGATCGAGCCGTCGGTCAGCGGCTTCCCGTCCCTCGCCATGTAGCCGTCGACGGTCACCTCCTCGCCCTTCTTGAGAGAATTCCGGTCCCAGCCTTGCCGGGCGAGCGCATTCGGGCTGAGCGTTTCAAAGGCGTAGGTGACCACTTTACCGTTCGCATCCTTCACATCGATCCAAAAGTAGGCATGCGGATTCACCCATTCCAGTTTCTGGATGGTTCCCTTGACCGTGATCGGTTTGGACGAGTCGAACTCCGCCGCGAACGAATGATGCGCGAGCGCAGGCGATACGGCCATCAGCAGGGAAGCGCAAGCCGCGACCATTACGGCGCCGGGTCTAAGTGTCATATCGCCACCTCCAGTTTACTCCCAGCGATTGTATCGCCTGCGGTCGCCGAACTCAAGGGCGCTCCGCTCGTGGGCGCCTGCTGAACGCCGAGCGCATATCGCCGCTCCCTCACGGTCGCGGTTCAGCCGGGCGGTTCAGTGGGGCGATGAGCGCTCCGCAAAACTCAGCTAGACTATCGTAAAGGTTTCAGACAGGAGATAAGGTCATGCTCCAATCCAAAGGACTCTTCGTTGCAATCGTGGCCTCCGCGCTGGTTTCGGCGCTTTTTCTCACGACAGCCTCCGGTCAGGACAACGGAGGCGGCAGAGGCGGCAAACAGAAGGGTAAGCAAGGCCCGCCTGCGCCGACCCCCGCCATTCTGAAGAACTACCAGCCGGTCACCGCAGACCGCCTGTTGAAGCCGGAGGACGGCAACTGGCCCATGATCCGGCGGACCTATGACGGATGGGGTTACAGCCCGCTGGACCAGATCACTCCGGCGAATGTTGCGCGGTTGCGGCCAGTGTGGGGATCCACGACAGGCGAAGGGCGCGCGCATGAGTCGGCCCCGGTCGTCAATAACGGAGTACTGTTCATCACCACGCCGAACAATCAGGTGATCGCGTTCGATGGCGTCACCGGCGATATCCTTTGGCGCTATCGCAGGCCGCGCCCTCTCGGAGCGATAGTTCCCCACGAAGTCAATCGCGGCGTGGCGCTATATGGCGATAAAGTTTATTACGCCGCCGGCGAAGCCGTACTGGTGGCGCTCGATGCCAAGACGGGAACGGAAGTCTGGACCACCACCGTTGCCGACAACAAAGCGGGATACTACATCACGCTGGCTCCGCTGGTGGCCGCCGGCAAAGTCATGGTCGGAGCGTCGGGGGGCGAATACGGAATCCGCGGCTTCGTGGCGGCCTTCGATGCCGACACCGGCAAGGAACAGTGGCGCACTTTCACCGTGCCCGCGCCTGGGGAACCGGGCAGCGAAACGTGGCCCAAAGGCGACCAATGGAAGACGGGCGGCGCTTCAGTGTGGGTGACCGGGAACTACGATCCCGAGACCAACCTGGCGTTTTTCGGCACCGGCAACGGCGGCCCCACCATCGGCGACAATCGACCCGGAGACAACCTCTATACAGCATCGACTCTTGCGCTCGACGTCGCTACCGGCGCCATCAAGGGCTATCACCAGTACCATCCGAATGATTCCTGGGACTACGACGAGGTCTCGCCGCCCATTCTTGTCGATTACCAGCGCAACGGGCGCACCATCAAGGGCCTGATCGACGTCGCCCGCGACGGCTACCTGTGGTTTCTGGAGCGCAGCGCCGGCCCCATCACGTTCGTGGAAGGCAAGCCTTACGTCTTCAACAACGTGATCCGCGGCGTCGATCCTGTCACCGGCCGTCCCGACATCGACCCGGCGCACAAGCCCGGCACCAACGCACCGGCCGAATTCTGCCCCGGCGTCCACGGCGGCAAGACCTGGCCGCCCATCGCCTTTAGTCCCAAGACACGCATGATCTACATCCCGGCGAACAACAATATTTGCGGACACAATGGAGGCGCGCCGAATGTGACCTACACGCCGGGGAGGGCGTTCGTCGGCATCCAAGGCGGCTTTCCCCCACTGATTGTGCCGGGCGCCGATCACTTCGGTGAAGTACAGGCGTGGAACGTCGACACCGGACAGAAGGTGTGGACCCACAATTACGCGAGATCGCCGAACTGGGGTGGAATGCTGGCAACTGCCGGAGGGCTGGTGTTCAGCGGCGGAACTGCCGATCGCAAGTTCCACGCTTTCGATGCGGCCACAGGCAAGCTGCTGTGGGAGTTTCCGCTCAGTTCGGGCATCGAGGCGCCGCCGACTTCCTTCTCGGTGAATGGGAAGCAATACATCGCGGTGTTGGCGGGCTGGGGCCAAGACGCCGGTGGAGAGGTGAACACTCTGGCCCGCTTGTTCCCAGGCGAGGTTCCTCCGATGCCGGACGGCGGCTCGGTGTGGGTATTCGCTCTGGAGTAACGTGCCCTGGTTCTGCTCGGCTTCGTCCTGCCGGAAGGCGCTGTGGTCGCCGCCGCGATGAACTCGGCACTGCCGGCGCTGCAGCTTCTCGGCCGCGAATCCCAACGTCCAGGCCGCTTTGAACCGCTCGATTTATTGGTCTTCGATTCAGGGCCTCGGAAACGGCTTCCTATTCCTGGTGCTGGTGGTGACGGCGCTGCTTACCGAAGTGATCGACCGCAAGTTCGGGCGCGCCGCGATCTGGTGTGTGGCCGCCGCGGTGTTTTCCTGGTTCGGGCTCATGCACTCCGCGCTGATTCGATGGGGTGCGCAGCCGGCTTATGCCGCGGGCTGGCTGGCGGCGGCGGTGGTGTACTCGGCTCGGTGGTGAGGCGCGGCGGCGAAGCCTTAGGCGCTCGCAGGCCGGGGGCCTGCGCCACTGCGGGGCCTGCGCCACCGGCCGTGCGAGCTATATGACCCCGTCATTGTGGACAACCTTGCCGCCGACAACCGTCAACAGCGATCGCGTACGCTTGAAGTCTTCATCGGAAACCGCGAAGCAGTCTCTATCAAGTACCGCCAGGTCACCGTGGTTGCCGATCTCAATTGAGCCGAGGTCGTCCTCCCAGATGAACCATTTGTTGGCGACCGTAGCCAGCCAGAGCACCTCCTGGCGCGTAAGCGTTTGATCGCCGAGGATTTGCTGCCCCGCCAGATTTCGGCCCGTGCTGATGGTGGAGAAGTTCAGCCACGGATTGATGACCGTGATGTCGCCGCCGTCGGAGTGGTAGCCCTTCTTGATGGGATGATTCATCAGCATCCGATAGGGCGGCCCAACGTTAGTGCCGGTGCGCAACGGTCCCCAGCCGACGAGCACGCCCATCCCCATAACGTTCATTCGGTTCGCCAGATCCAGCGGGAACTCCGGCACGTGGGAGATGATCCAGCGCAGGCCGGAAAGCGGAATCTCCGCGTTGACCGTCTCGCGATCCTTCACCTCGTTGGTGACCATGGCGAGGCTTAGCGCGTGGTCTTCGGCGCGCCATCCAGCCTTGGCGATGGCCCTTAGGCCCTCGACTCCGCCGCCCGTGAACTCACCGATGCCGCCCGTCTTGAGCCACTCATCCCCGAAGAATGGAAACGAGTACTTCAAACGTGCCGACAGCGTTGGCAGCGGCGGATTAGCGGTCGGGGAGTCCTGATGCAAAAAGTCGATCCGCAAGCGAACCGGCATCGTGCCGTCGCGGTGAAGCGCGAGAAACGGGTTGTGCATCGTGTAGGTGTTCTCGTTGGCGACGCCGCCGGAGGGCTCGTCCGAGTGAAATGCGCCGCAGTCGCGAATCGTCGTTATGCCCAGCTTCGAGTAATACTTCAGGGCATCCAGCGCGGATCGTTTCCTGGTCTCCGGGGTTAACAGTTCCTTGCGCAGTGTTTGAAGAGCCTTTGTAAGCGACGGTCCGGTAATCGCGCCGTCGGCCGCGACCATCACGCCCTTGGCCTCGAGCCATGCCTTGCCTTGGCTGTTCGTTCTCGTGCCGCCTTGCGCCGCCTGGATGTAGACGGGCCGGTTGACAGCATCGAGCTCGGCCAGCGTCGGCAAACGACGTTCCATGAACTGCATTGCCGAGACGGGGCCGACCGTGGTGATAAACTCGCCGGCAGGCACCTCGGCGCTACGTGCCTTCAGCGCCGCGATCGCGTCCGGAATGGTAAAGACGTGCTCGAGCGGTGTGTGCCATCCCGGCCGGTTTCCGACGAGCACGATGTGGTTGTGCGCGTCGATGAGGCCGGGAATCACGGTCCTCCCCTTGAGGTCAACGCGCCTGACGTTCCCGCGCGGCACGGCGATGTTGTTCCCCACGGCGGCGAAGCGGCCGTTCTGAATCAGCGCTTGCGAGACCACCCGATTGGTCGGGTCCATCGTATGGATCTTGCCGTTCACCAGGGCAAGGTCTTCGGCAGCGCCTGCCGCTGTCGCGGGCTGCGGCTGTCCGAGCAGTCTCGTACCGCTTAGCCCACCGAAGGCGAGCGCACCGGCGCCGCTGAGGAATTGTCTGCGCCTGAGTCCGTCTGCCGATTTTTTCTTAGCCACGTTGGCCTCCTATTCTAGAGCATTTTCGCAATTTCCGAAGACCGCCGCTCCGCTGAAAGTACCTCTTAGGCGGCTTGGTCGCGAGGTTCGAGGATGACGCGGTTGCCGAGGCTGAGGACTTTTGATCTCGATCGCTCATGGTTAGAGGGCTCAGAAAGTGAACCTGGCGATCAGCGTGCCCGTGCGGCTCGTAAGATAAGGCGGCGTGGCCGTAGTTGGTTGGCTGCCCGGTGTGGCGAAGGTGTTGATGACCCCAAACCCGCTCGAGTAGATCCCGGCGGTCTTTGTCACGGGGTTCTGCGGGTTCACGTTCGTCCCGGAACTGATGGGGTTTGGCAGCAGGGTCCGGTTAAAGATGTTGACGAACTCGGCTCGGATATGGAAATTCATCCTTTCCTTGATCCGGAAGTTGCGGCCGATGTTCGCATTCTCGGTGGGAAGGCGTGGGCCGCGGAAATTGGTGTAGAGGGTACTGGCGGCTGGACACGTTGAGTTGGTGGGGCACGGCGCCCACGCGGCCGGATTCAGTACCTGGGTGGTACCCAGATTGTAGCTGTGGATATTATTCATGTTGACGTTGTACAAAGGCTGGCCCGGAACCAAGGTGTCCTGGCTGCTCAGGAAATTCGCCGTAGGGCTGGTTGGAGGCGTGAGATAGGAGCCGCTCTCATAGAACGCGTAGCCACCGATCTGCCAATCTCTAACGATCAGGTTCTCCCAATTGTTCAGGAACCGCGCCTTCGGCGTGGTATAGGTGAAGTTGAAGGTCAGCGCCCGCGGCGGGATCTGCTGCAGTGCCCACGGATTGCCCGCGGGGTTGAAGAAGTCCTGCCTGGTCGGCCGAGTGAAGCCCTTCGCCCAGGTGAATGCGCCGCCGGCTTGCAGGCCGTGCGAGAGGCGCTTGGTCGCCTTCATTTGCAAAGAGTCGTACTTGGAATCACCGGTCGCGGATCCCGTGGGGTTAAGCGCCCCGAATTGTGGGAAGGGGTAGAGGACGCCCATCAGCGCTGTGCTGGTGGGGAAGCCGGAATAGGGTAGAAGATTGGCGATGCCGTGCGCAGCCTCATTCTGGATCACCGCCGCGGAACTGATCGACTGGCTCAACAGATTGCGGTCGTTGTTGTTGTTGTAGGTCGAGCTCGCGCAGACGCCGCCTCCGGTGGAGCACGGGCCGGTTCCAGGATACGGATACAAGCCGAATTGCGCGTACCGCGTCGGCGAGATTCGGCTCAGGTTGCCCAGCGGGCCCGCAGGACCGCCGCTGGTGCCGTTGCCGCTGCCCAACCACACGACGCGGTTGGCCACGTAGGACGCTTCCATGATGAAATTTCTGGTAATCTCCCGCTGGACACCGATGCTGAATTGATTTGTGCGTGGCGGCCGGTTTTGGTTCGCGTCGGGAATAACAGGCGCGCCCGATACGGTGCCCAGAACCGGATAGCGGTTCGGATCGGTGACAGGGAAAACCGGCGTCTGGATCGCGCCCGAAGCCTCGATGTTGACGAACTGGGCAGCAGCGGGAATATACGACGGGCTGTTGGCAGTTACAGGGTACGCTCCGTTGGTGCTGACAAGACCGCCCGCGGTTCCAAATATTTCCGCATAGACGACCCCCCATCCGCCGCGAAGCACCGTCTTGGGGTCGATCTGGTAGGCGACGCCGATCCGCGGCCCAATCGCGTAAGGATAGATCGGCTGGTAGAATTGGCAACCGCAGGTGCTGGCGTACTGTGTCGCCCCGGGGTGGCCGCCGGCATTGGCATTCGCCAAAGTCTCATCGAGCTGTCCCAAGCGGCCGTATTGCTCATGCGCCGTTGTGGACAAATCCCACCGCAAACCGTAGTCCACGGTCAGCTTGCGGGTCACCTTCCAGGAATCTTGAAGGTACAGCGCCCACTGCTGATACCCAATACGTGTATCGTTCGGCGCGGTCTGCGTGGTGGAGTTATAGTCGCCCAGCAGCCAACTGGCGAAGCCAAAGCCGGTAGTAAATCCGCTGAGACTATTTACGGGAGTGAACGGATCCGAGGTTGCGTTGGTTCCGGTCGCCAGCGTAACACCAGCAAAGTTTCGTATGGGGGATCCCTGGAGGTATACGTCGGAGCCAAGTTTATAGGTGTGCTTGCCCCGGACCCACGTCGCGCTGGCGTTAAAGGAGGGCTTGTTGTCGTGGTATAGGCTCTGGATTTGACTGAGCGTCCCCATGGTTTGCATGCCTCCGTAGGTGCTCGACATCCCCGTGATGGAGGGGAACTGGCGGTCTTGCACAAAACCACTGAGCCCGAACTGCGCGGGGTCGAAGCTCGTGAACGCCGCCTTGTCGCTGTAACGGGTGTAGTAATAGCCCACGCCAGCGTGCAGCAGGAGGGTCGGCGTTAGGGTGCGGTCGTAGTTCAGCCGCTCAACCCATCCGGTAATGAACGTTCCCCGGTACTCGCCGATCTCCAGCGGCAGGCCATCCGCGCCTTGCGGAGCGCCAACCGAAACCTGGTCCTGGAGATTGGTCTCCTGATAATAGAAGGACAACTTGTCCTTGCTGGAAACATTGTGATCGATCTTAAACGAAGGTATGACCGAATATCTGGAACTTGGAACGGCCCCGAGGTAATTCCCAGTGAGATTGGTGCTCTGCGCTTTCACTCCCAACGTTTGGAGCAGATTCAGAAAGTTCACTGTGACCGGATCGAAGCGGGCCAGCGGAATCATGTTGCCCATGAACGGCGTCGCGTAACCCTGGCCGGCCTTGGGGCCGGAGGTAGCCGCGGCTCGCGTGAGGGGATCGAAAATCTCATTTGCGAATATCATACTGCCGTTAGGATCCAGTTCGGTGTTCGGAGATCCCAACGGCTTGGTCGGTATCCCAAGACCGGCACAGAGACTGCAAGTCCCATTCGCTGAAATCGCGCTGAAATTGCCATTCAAATAAGCGGGCGCGGGGACCGTATCGGAATTGGTGATCAGCGAGGTCTCGAGGAACTCCTCATAATTAAAGAAGAAGAAACTCTTGTTGTGCCCGTTATAGATTTTGGGGATGTAGATGGGACCGCCCAGGGTGCCGCCGAAATCGTTGCGCCGGTTTCTCTGCCGGACCTTTCCCAACCCCGACGTGTTCACACTGAAAGGATCGCCGGCATTCAGATCTTCGTTCACAAAATAGTCGTAGCCGCTGCCGTGATATTGGTTTGTGCCGGACTTCATGCTGAAGTTGATTAACACGTTTCCCGTAGTTCCGAATTCGGGAGCGTAGTTGCTGGTCTGGTACGCAACCTCCTGAACCGCGTCTACGCCGGGCTGAGCTATCGCGTCATAAAACAGCGCGTGAGGCGTGGCGTCCTGGCCTTCGATGCGGATCGACGGCAGCACGCTCTGGCCATCGAAGTTCATGGTGTTATAGCCGGGTGTGTAGGTACTTGCGACGAAGCCCGGAAGCGCCTCTATCACGTTGAAGGGATCACGGAGGCCAGCGGGGCCGGCGGCTGAGACCCCGATGCCCAGTAGAGGAAGATCGTCCATTTGCTCCAGCGTGATGTTGTGGGCCAACTCGCCGGTTTGGGTCGCAAGGAGTGTGGCTTCAGCGGTGACCGTCACGTTCTCTCCGACGGCGCCCACTTGCAGAGCGATGTTTTCGCGTAGAACTTGCGTCGCGGCCAGCGCGAGGTTCTCATGCGTGTACGTCTTGAACCCCTGCACCTTTGCCGTGACAACGTAGGCGCCGATCGGCAAATCCGAGATCGTGTAAACGCCGGCGGACGCCGATGCCGCGGAGAAAACTACGCCTGTCGCCGTGTTTTTCGCTTCCACGGTCGCTCCAGGGACAATGGCCCCGGTCTGATCGGTGATAGTGCCGGTGATGGTTCCACTGCCTACTTGGCCGAACGCCAGAGAAGCAGCCACGCCCAAATATGCAACCAGTCGCAAGGACCACTCTGTGCGCATGATACAGCCCTCGTCGGAAAATTTGGTAAACCAGCGTCGAAGATACTCCCTCGTTTTTCTCGTGTCAAGCGCCGAGTGGGGGCGCGGTGCGAGAATATCCTTGTTGTACGACACGATGTTCGCACGATCGCACTGGTAGAGGCGACCGCCCAAGACTGCGGTCCGACAGCCACGTCGGCAACCTGTAGGTAGCGCGCCGTAGCGATGCGGGGGGACTGGTTTGCGGATCACCGCCGCTTGTGCCGCACCGGGCGCGCCGCCGGCGATCCTCCGGGTACTTTTCTAAGCAGCTTCTCTGGGAAGTCCGTGGCAGAAGTCGCTCGCAGGCCGGGGGCCTGCGCCACCAGGCAGCGCCTCAACACGCGAATGAGCAAATGGCATTCTTTGGTAGGCGTGCGAAAACACATCGACTGGAACACCGGGGGAGGGAGCCTCCGGGTGTACACTGAGATGGTTACGGAAGTGAAAACAGAAATCCCAGTCGAGAACTAACTGGCCATGTGGACAGTTCCACTCAAGAACTCCTGGGCATTTCCGGTTATTGAAGCGGCGCATTTGTCCGGCGTTGCGCTGCTCGCCGGTACGATCCTCTTTGCGGACCTGCGCAGGCTCGGGTTGGGCGTCGCGCGGCTGCCGGGCGAAGAGCTTGATCGCGTCTTCAAGCCGTGGGCGCACACCGGGCTCGCGATCCTTCTGGCGACCGGCGCCGTGATGTGGTTCGCCGATTGGGGACGTTACCGGCGCAACCCCGCGTTTGTTGTGAAGATGGCGCTCGCGGTGCTGGCGCTGATCTCATATTTCGTGCCTCGAAGGCATAAGGCGATCGCGATTTTATCCCTGGTGCTGTGGACAGGCGTGGTGCTGGCGGCGCGGGCCATCGCCGATTTCGACATCTGAAATATGCTGCTGACTCTGGCGCAGTGGGTCCATTCGACGGCGTTTAGCGCGGTCTTGGCGAGCTCGACGTGGGCTTACCCGGTGATCGGCGGGCTGCACGTACTGGGCATCGCGTGGTTTGGCGGCGCTGTATTGCTCTCGGCGCTGCACCGGCGCGATGGAGAGGCGCTCCCGCGGCCTGCCATTCTGTGGACCGGCGGGACGCTCATGCTGCTAACGGGCGCGTTGCTATTCGCGATCGAGCCGCTGCTGTGTGCCCGCAGTCAATCGTTTCGCGTGAAGATGCTATTGCTGGTTGCGCTGGCGGCGACGAGTCAAGTGCGCTCGAAGATTGCCACTCCTCTGACGTTGACCCTGTGGGCCGGCGTGTTATTGGCGGCCCGCGGTATTGCCTTCTTCTAAAAGCTGCGGAAATACACGATAGGCGGCGCCCGCCGATGCGTGCCGCGATATAGTGATACGATTGGAGGCGGCCCGATGTTGGCAGGTCTGGCGCGGTCCTGCACCGCTCGATGTTACGCTTTCAAATTGGATATGGTGACCTGATGAAACACTGCACTCAAGCCCTGGTAGTCGCAACGCTGATCACGGTTTTCCCGTTGCTGGCCCAACAGCCTCAGCCACCGGCTCAGGAAGCCGGGGTCGCGGGTCCTCTGGGCAGATTCAGCAGCGGATGCGGCCCCCGGCCCGGATCATGAGTTTTGCGGCCGAGCCCGCTAACTTGAAGCCAGGGGAATCGGCTCTTTTGACCTGGGCCACGGAGAATCCCAATGGTGTCAACATCGATCAGGGTGTGGGCCGGGTTACGCCGCGGGGAACCATTAGAGTCACCCCCTCGGCGACCACGACCTACACGCTCAGCATCGGTGGGGCGGATGGCGCGCTAACCCGCTCCATCACAGTCAATGTCGCCGGAACGGTAGCCGTTGCCGCGAATACGCCTGCCGCGCCCGTGAAAAAGGAAGTCCCCAGGCTTGCCAACGGCAAGCCGGATCTCTCAGGAGTTTACGGAAGTGGCGGAGGCGGTGGCGCTGGAGGCCGCGGTGGCAGGGGTGGCGGCCGTGGAGGAGCCGCGCCAGTTGCCGCTGCCGCGGTTGTTCCAGGGGCTCTTCCGACCACCCCGACGTTAAAGGCGGGCGCGGAGAAATTCAAGGTAGTTCGCGGTCCCGAGGACACAGGACAATATTCCGACTGCATGCCGGTGGCCGGACCCGGCGCTTTTGGTGTTCCCTATCAGTTCCAACTTGTGGAAAGCGCCCACAGCCTGGCGATCCTGTATGAGTATCCCGGAACCTTCCGCACCATACCGATCAACGGGGTGCATCCGAAAGATCCAGACCCCACATGGATGGGAGATTCGGTGGCTCATTGGGAGGGCGACACCCTGGTGGTGGATACCGTTGGCTTCAACGACAAGACGGAAATCAACGGCTATAAACACACCGAAGCGCTGCACATCGTGGAACGCTTCAGCCGGCCCGAATTCGACAGCTTGCAGTATCAGGCGGTGATCGAAGATCCCAATGTCTTCGAGCGGCCATTTGCGGTGAACCGGACTTTCGGGCTGCGCCCGGATCTGGCCAAGGTGGACGAATTCGTCTGCGAGAACAACCGCGACTACACGGTCTTTTTTAAGAAGTAACAACTCCCGATTTGGAGGTTTTTCGAATGAAGATGAGATTGCAATGGATTGTTTTGGCGCTTTTCGCCGGTTTCCTGCTGATGACGCCGCCGATGTTCGGACATCACTCGACCGCCATGTACGACATGGCGAATCCAGTCACCGTCACGGGCACGGTGACGAAGTTCGACTGGACCAATCCCCATGCGCACATCTACCTGGACGTGAAGAACGACAAGGGTGAGATCGAACACTGGGACGTGGAAATGATGAGCCTGAACCACCTGAAGTCGTATGGGTGGACGCACTCCACAGTGAAGGAGGGCGATGTCATCAGTTGCACGGGCGGAAAAGCCAAGAGCGGCACCCCGGCCATGATCAGCTCGGTCATGAAACTGGGCGATGGCCGCACGATCAAGTCGTAGGCTTCGATGCATTATTTGGCGGGCCCGAGGTCGCGGCGGACGCCCGGTCCGCCACTTCGGAACGGGTCTGCCCGAGAGCAGTCTCCTTGACACAAGTCCGGGTAGCTCGATAGACTAATGCTCCGCTATGCACAGCTAGTTTTTAAAGGGAGGTGCCGCGTGGCCAGCGTTCGCCGTATTGGTGTGGTTTTTTGTGTTGTTTTCGCGCCCCTTTGGGCGCAGTCCAGTCCCACGTCTCAGAACCCCGGTGGAGCGCCGGCTCCGCGGCCCGCGCGCGTGACGCCGGCGGCGCGGATTGTCAGTTTCGCGGCGAAACCGGAATCCGTCCAAAGCGGGCAGCCGGTTCTCCTGATCTGGGCCACGGAGAATCCAAACGGCGTGACCATCGATCCGGAGGTGGGCCGCGTGGCCGCCCGCGGCAGCCGCCAGGTTTTTCCCACCGCGACGACTGTTTATACGTTGAAGGTGGGCGGACCGAATAACACCGCTCTGACACAATCCGTCACGGTGACCGTCTCCGGCACGGCTCCGGCGGGGGCGGCAAAGGCCGCGCCGGCCGCTCCCGGAGACGCGCGCATGCCCGATGGTAAGCCCGATCTCACGGGAGTTTACGGGTTCGCCGGCGTCCGCGATCTCATGCCGCCGGTCCTGAAGCCCGGAGCGGAGAAATTCAAAGTCGACCGCAGCGGACAATTCGTCGGAGGCAGGACCACTTTAGGCACCGACTGCGTCCCCCTCGGAATCCCGCAGACCTTCGTGACTCCTTATCCTTTCCAGATCGTTCAGAAACAGAATTTCCTGGTGATGATCTTCGAGTATCCCAACACGTTCCGCTTCATCCCGCTCGATGGCCGCCCGCATGGGCCGGACCCTGACCCCACATGGATGGGAGAAGCCGTGGGCCGCTGGGATGGGGACACGCTGGTGGTGGACTCGATCGGATTCAACGACAAGACCGAGGTGAGCGGGTACATGCACACCGAAGCCCTGCATGTGGTGGAGCGGTACCGGCGGGTGGCGAACGGCCTTCAGTACGACGTCACCGTGGACGATCCGAACGTGTTTCAGAAGCCTTGGACGCTTCCCACGCGGGTTCTTCCAGCCCATCCGGACGAAGAAAGGGTGGACGAGTTCGTGTGCGAAAACAACCCGGACTACACCAAATTGTTCGGAAAGGACGATAAGAAATAACCAGTGTCGGTCCTCAGCGTTTGCGAGTGGATTCAGAACTTGCCCTGGGCGAGTGGCGTAAAGCATTCCGCCTGGCAGTTCCCAGTGGTCGAGAGCATTCACTCTCTGGCCCTGAGCGTGATGCTCTGGCCGGCCGCGATTCTCGATTTGCGGCTCCTCGGCCTGGTGATGCGGCGGCGACCGGTTTCCCAGGTGGCGGCGCAGTTTCTGCCGTGGATATGGACCGGCTTCACCGTCATGATTCTGAGCGGTGTGGTGCTGTTCGCGTCCGAAGCCGTGAAGTGCTACAACAGCCCTTTCTTCCGCACAAAAGTGGTGCTACTGGGTGTGGCGGGGGTGAACGCGCTGATCTTTCACCATACCGTATTTCGCGGCGTGGATGCGTGGGATCATGGCTCCCCGACGCCGTGGCGGGCGAGGCTCGCGGGCGCATCCTCGCTACTCGTATGGGTCGGGGTCGTCGCCATGGGACGGGCGCTCGCCTACGCTTGAGGAGCTTATGCTTGGCGAATCTTTCCGGCCTTATTTCGAATGGTGCGGCAAAACCTGGCTGGGGACCACCGTGCGCGACACGATCTGGGCATTTCCCCTCATTGAGACCTTTCATCTGCTGGCGTTGGCCGTGCTGCTGGGGAGCGTGCTGATCGTGAACCTGCGTGTGTTCGGGCTGGGCAAACGGTATGTCCCGGCCGCGCAGATGGCGCGCCAAATGGAACCGTGGATGCTGGTCAGCATCGGCGTGCTGATTGCCTCCGGGATTCCGATGGCGTTTTCGGAACCGATGAAATGTTTCGAAAGCATTTCGTTTCCGATCAAGATGGGCCTGATCCTGTTGGGAATCGCATCTCAGCTCACGATCCAACGCAAGTGGGTTATGGCGGGCGATACGACCACCCTCAAAGCCAAGCTCGCCGCCATCTTGTCGATTGCAATTTGGACCTCAGTGGGGGCCGCGGGGAAGGGCATTCCGTATGTCTAGTAAGCTGTCCAGCGATCACCCAACTGAAACGGAGTCCACCCTTGACACAGGACGATCTTTGGAGTATTCCTTATCAGATCTACGAGTCACGAGGTGTAAGGTCCAAGGTAGCAAGGGGCCGGAGGTGGGCTACGAGAAACCATTCTAGAGCATTCGCCACACTGCTCGGGACGCTTTGGTTCCGGGGCGTGGGCCGGGTTACGCCGCGGAGAACGATTAAAGTCACTCCGGCGGCGGCCTATGCGGTCTTTTTTAAGAAGTAGCAACTCGCGATTTGGAGGAGTTCTAATGAAGATGAGATTGCAATGGATTGTTTTGGCGCTTTTCGCCGGTCTCCTGCTGATGACGCCGCCGATGTTCGGACATCACTCAACCGCGATGTACGACATGGCGAATCCAGTCACTGTCACGGGCACGGTCACGAAGTTTGACTGGACCAATCCCCATGCGCACATCTACCTGGACGTCAAGAACGACAAGGGTGAGATGGAACACTGGGACGTGGAAATGATGAGCCTGAACCACCTGAAGTCGTATGGGTGGACCCATTCCACAGTGAAGGAAGGCGATGTCATCAGTTGCACGGGCGGAAAAGCCAAGAGCGGCGCCCCGGCCATGATCAGCTCGGTCATGAAACTGGGCGATGGCCGCACGATCAAATCATAGGACTTGTGGGGCATCCTGCGCCTCGGTTGGCAGGTACACGGTGAGAGTTAGTCTCGGAAGCTGAGGGTATTTAAAAAAGGGGGCAAGTTTATGCGTTTAGGGTTAGGCCTCGTCTGTCTATTCCTTGTCAGCTTGACGGCATTCGGCCAAGGCGGCAACGCAACCATCACTGGCACGATTACCGACCCGGCGGGAGCTGTCGTCAACGGGGCGGCCGTGGAAGCCAGAAACACGGAAACTGGATCAAATTATACCGGTGCGTCGAGTACCGCGGGGAATTATACAATCTCGGATTTGCCGATCGGCACCTACGTCGTCACGGTTAAGGTGCAGGGGTTCAAGACCTATACCCACACGAACCTGGCTCTCGCGGCGACGCAGGTCGTGAAGGAAGACATCGCTTTGCAGGTAGGTAACACCACCGAGGCGGTAACCGTCACCGCCGAAGCTTCACTGCTGAAGACCGAGACCGCCGAGTTGACCCACAACGTCACGCTGACGCAAATGGACAATCTTCCTCTACTGGGTATCGGGCTCGCAGGCAACGGCCCCGACGGCATCCGTAATCCATTCAACGTGATACAGTCGCTTCCGGGTTCAACCGGCTACACCTTGCCCGGCTATAACGTGGGCAATTTCAACGGCCAGACCTCGCAGGCATCGATCCGCATCGAAGGCCAGGACGCCACACCTCACGCGCTGGCTTATGAAGGGATGGCACAGCCCGGCGTGGATGCGATTCAGGAAGTTGCGTTCCAGACCAGCAACTACGCCCCCGAATTCGGAACCACGGGATCCGTGTTAATGAACTTCAGTATGAAGTCCGGCACAAACCAATATCACGGCACCGGCTACGACTACTTCGTGAATGAAGACTTGAATGCCGGCCAGCCTTACACTGTTAACACGTCGGGCCTGGGAAAGGTCCGGCCGAAAGCCCGCCGCAACGATTTCGGCGGCACCCTGGGCGGTCCCATCACCATCCCCAAAATCTATAACGGGCACAACAAGAGCTTCTTCTTCTTCAACTATGAGGAGTACCTCGAGACCTCGCTGATTGTCAATTCCGATACAGTACCCGCGCCCGCTTATTTGAAAGGCGATTTCTCCGCGATCTCACCCAACGGAACTTGCAGTCTCTGCTCCGGCCTCGGGATTCCGACTGGGGCGCTGGGTGGGACTCAGGTGGACCCTAATGGCAGCAAGCTGTTCGCGAATGAGATCTATGATCCTCTCACGCGAGCCGTAGCTACCTCCGGTCCGCTGGCCGGCCAGGGGTACGCCCTGCCGTTTCAAGGCAACATGATTCCCCTGAGCCGCTTCGATCCGGTCACGGTGAACTTTCTAAATCTGCTCCAGACACTGGGAGTGAAGGCGCAGAACTCCAATCTCACCGGGAATTACCTCGGGGCCGTCCCAAGCAACCGATACTCGGTCATTCCGTCATTTAAGATCGATCATAATGTCTCTGAAAAGGACAAGTTGTCCTTCTATTATCAGGAGACCAATCTCGTGAACCAGGTCTCCGTCGGCGCTCCGCAAGGCGCGGACGGCCTGCCGTTTGAGATCGGCGAGTACCGGTGCAATTGCATTGAGGGCTGGATTGAGCGGCTGAACTACGACCGCACCCTGACGCCGACCCTCCTGCTGCACGTTGGCGCCGGCTACTATTACACCACCTTCAGCGACCGCGCGGCGTTTCTGAGTTTCGACCCCGCGCAGTTCGGGCTCACTGGCTTTGTATCAACACCGCCAGTTCCCCTCCATCACGGGGATGTCGAGCACTCTTTACGGAGGCATGCAAAACATGGGGACTAACGGTCAAATCCAGAGCATCTACCACGACAACAAGCCCTCCTATAACGCCAACGCGACGTGGGTTCATGGGAAGCACACCTACAAACTTGGCGCCGAGTTGTACGTCCAGGGAAACCACATTCAAAACTACGCCGGTGTTACGCTGACGACCGGAACCAATGCGACCTCGGCGCCCTTCACTCCGGCAAATAGTCTCAGCGGATTTACCACCGGCTTCGGCTTCGCCAGTTGGCTGCTGGGCGACTATAGCTCCACGAACCAGTCCGCGCCGAATGATACCCGTGAGGGGTATCAGCAGTGGGGGCTGTTCCTTCAAGATTCCTGGAAGGTGACCCGCAAGCTCACCGTGGATTACGGCTTGCGATGGGATTTGGCCACTCCGGAACATGAGCAATACGGACGCTTGGGACAGCTCGATGAGACTTTGGCGAATGCCAATGCCGGCGGCCATCCCGGGGCGACACAGTACGCCAGCACCTGCGGTTGCCAATTCTACCAGAAGAGTTATCCTTACGGGATCGGGCCGCGGATCGGCGTCGCCTATCAGATCAACCCCAAGACGGTGCTTCGCGGCGGATGGGGAATCGTGTACACGGAAGTGTTCGGAGCGGCTGGTGGTCTTGTCAGTACCAACGGAACCTATCCTGTGACCGCCAACAGCCCGTCGTATATTCCCGCTGCTGCGCAATTCGTGAACATCGAGGTTCCGGGCTCGATCGCAACGCCGGCTTGTCCCTGTCACCGATCCGAACCGCTACCCGGTTCTGGGCACCGTAACGGGAGCGCCGGTTATGCCCGACGCGAACCAAAACCGGCCGCCACGCGCAAACCAATTCAGCCTCGGCATCCAGCGCGAGATTACCAGGAGTTTCGTCATGGAGGCGGCCTACGTGGGCAACCGCGTCGTTTGGCTGGCCGGCGCTCTGGGCAATCTGAGCCGGCTCTCCCCGCAACAGTACGCGGCATATGGCTTGTACCCCTACCCGGGAACCGGTCCGGCGGGATACAACAACAATAACGACCGCAACCTGTTGGCCCAGTCGATCAGCAGCACCGCGGTGATCCAGAATGAGGCAGCGCACGGAATAACCAACCTTCTCCCCTATTCCGGCTTCCCTACCAGCAGCGCGCTGCAGAGCGTCATGTACCCGTTCCCACAGTTCGGGGCGCTTAACCCCACGGGATCCGCGACCGGTAATTCCAAGTACGACTCTTTGCAAATGAAGGCGACCAAGCGCCTCTCGCACGGCCTGCAAGCCGGCGGCGCGTTCACCTGGGCGAAGGGCTTCACTCGGGCGACCCGGCAGGATTTCTTCAACCCCCAGAGCTCTGTGTGGGCATTGCAGCAGATCCCGCCGGAGGCGCTGACCTTCAACTTCGTCTACACCACGCCAAAGGCAGGGTTCCTGAACAAATTCGAGAACGCCATCATCAGAGATTGGCAGATCGGGGGTTTCGCGATTTACCAAAGCGGCGCTTTTCTGGTCCCTCCAGCCAGCCCCACGTTGAATTTCCTGACCAGCGAGGACACGCTTGTTCCGGGGCAGTCTTTGTACAATGTCAACATCAACAATATCCACAGCTACAATCCGGCCACCACACAGGTGCTGAATCCGGCCGCGTGGGCGGCCTGCCCCACCAATGCGACGTGTACAGCCTCAGGAACGCTGTACAGCAATTTCCGCGGCCCGCGCACTCCGACGGAGAACGCGAACCTCGGCCGCAACTTCCGGATTAAAGAAAGAATGAACTTCCAGGTTCGAGCCGAGTTCGTCAACATCTTTAACCGGACCCTACTGCCAGCCCCGACCACGGCGAACCCGCAGAACGCCGTGACAAAGACTGCGGGGATCAATTCGGCCGGGTTTGGCGTCATCAACACCTTCGCTACGCGGGGCAGCCTGCCGACTACGGCCGTGGCGCCTTATCTTACGCCCCGCACCGGCACGCTGATCGCCCGCTTCTCGTTCTAAAGTAGAGAAGCCGGACCCGTGGCGGACGAAAAGGCAAGGAGGCACCAGAATGGCAATCGCAAGAAGTATATTCGGCGCGCTGTTGGCGGCATGCTCGATGGGGTCGGCGGCAGCTCAGACGCCTGCTACAGCACCCCAGGCGCCCTCTGGAGCGCCGCAATCGGGAATCGTTTCCGCCGGCAAGGGGAACCCGTACCAGTTTGCGCGAGGCCTTCCCGCGCGCATCGTGGATTTCACGGCCGAGCCTGCGTCGATTCGGCCCGGCCAGGCGGCGACGCTCACGTGGTCGACGGAAGATCCCGCTGGGATTACGATTGATCCCGGCCCCGGACGCGTCGCAGCGCGCGGAGTCGTCCAGGTGACTCCCTCCGCGACGACCACCTATACCTTGACGGTGCTTGGGCCGAACGATCAGAAGTTGACGCGCACGGTGACCGTGAACGTTGCGGGCACCACTCCGGTTGCGGGAGGCACTGCCGCCTCGGCAACGGCCAAAAAGGCAACGCCTCGAACAGCGGATGGCAAGCCCGACCTTTCGGGAGTTTGGGCAGGAGGCGGCGGGCGCGGGGGGAATGCCGCCGCAGCCCCGGAGGCACCGGTTTTAAAACCCGGCGCGGAGAAGTTCAAGGTGGTCCGCGTCGCCGACGATGCGGGCCAATATGCCGATTGCATGCCGCTGGCCGGGCCGCAGGGCGTCGCCGCGCCTTATCATTCCGAATTCGTTCAGAGCGCGCATGCCCTCGCGATTCTGAACGGGTTCCCGGGCACTTTTCGCGTCATCCCCACGGATGGAGGCCCGCATCCGGTAGATCCGGACCCCACGTGGATGGGCGATTCGATCGGCCATTGGGAGGGCGATACGCTGGTGGTGGACTCGGTCGGGTTCAACGACAAAACCGAAATCAGCGGCTACCGGCACACGGAAGCTCTGCATATCGTTGAGCGATTCCGCCGGCCGGACTACGATGCGCTCCAGTACGAGGCGACAATGGAGGACCCCAACGTTTTTGTGAAGCCCTGGACGGTGAGCCGAGTCTTCCAGCTCCGCACCGACATGACGAAGGCCGACGAATTCGTCTGCGAGAACAATCGCGACTACAATCAACTGTTCGAAAAGAAATAATTTCAACTGTTGGCAGCGTTGGGTCACAACGTCGAGCGGAGTTCACAGCCATACTTCGCTACATATTTGAGCGCTTGGCGGCCAATCCACCGCTACTAACAGGTCTGTTTCTTCCAGGCGCCGGGCAAGTGATTCGAAAGGAACTCAAGCACCCGGCCTCTGGGTTGCGTTGGCTTGTTATTCTTTTCCAGCAGCCAACACGCCAGCTCGCCGCATTGACGCGCGAAGTGCGAATGCGGATCCGCGGGCTTGCCTGCGGTCAGAGCAGTTTGAATCTCGTCGTAATTGTTGGGAAACATCATCACGGGCGGCAGCCCGACTAAGTCCTTGGTCTGGGCTGGCGGAATCCCCGCGCCGTCATCCACGCGGTTCAACAGCAGGCTTACACGCTCGCCCAGGTCTTGCTTCTGGAGAAACTGATACTTCTTTCTGGCTAAGTGCAACGAATTGATTTCAGGGGTGCTGACGAGCAGGATGCGCTTGGACTCGCGCATAAGGTCCAGCGAGTAGTACTCCATGTTTCCGGAGAGGTCCACACAGATGGCCCGGTAGTGTCGCCGCGCAAAATCCAACAACTGCCGGATCTGCGCCACCTCGATGCGGAACTCCGGGTTGAAGTCCCCGGACGAAAGCACGTCCAGATTTTGGTGGGTGGAAACCAGGTCTTGCCAAATGAACTCGTCCAGCTCCTCCGAACGTGCCGCTGCGTCGCTGACCGAGAACGAATGCTTAAGCTTCAGCATGAAGTGAATCATGCCGGAGTTCAGGTCGAAGTCGCACAACAAAGCCCGCGTGTCGGGCAGCAGCCTCGAAATGGCGACAGCGGAGTTGAGAGCGATCGTGGAAGTCCCGACGCCGGCCTTCGCCGGAAGGAAGGAGAACAGCGAATCGGTCGACTGAAAGGCCGGCGGCTTCTTCCCCAGAATCTCGCGGGCGCGTTCGAGCGTTTGGATCAGCCTGGCGCGCTCGAACGGAAACGGCAAGAACTCTCGAACCTCGGAACGAATCAGCGCCTCCAAAATGTTTGGGTCACGGCTGCGGCCAACGGCAATAATGTGTAGTCCTGGAGTGGTTTCCTCCAAGATGCCGACTACTTCGAGCGCTCGGTCTGGCGACTGAACGCTGAGAAAAACGACCCCAGGACCGATTGCCCGCACCATGCGGGTCAGATTGAGTTCGTTCGGATAATGACTTAACGTGCGAGCGATGCTCACCGCTTCCATTGACGAGGTCATTCCCCTGAGGTGTTCACTCACCTCTTCGTCGGGACAGATGACGACTGCTCGCAGCATCATGATACCTTAGTGTGTCTCACGTTCGGAGCTAACGTCGCCATCGTCTGGATGCCCGGCAAATACGTCCATGACTACGCTGATAACGTAGCCGGCCATTACGCCCGCCAGTGAGCATCCAAAGAGTGAGACTCCTTGAGGTAGACCCATGCTGCTACTTAGCGGAAACGCCAGGAGAAGTCCTGTAACGCCGCCCACGAGGCAAATAAGGAAACGCTTGCGCATAATTGCTTCCATAAGAATGATCGATCAAAACGGCGGGAAGCCCTTAAGGTTTTCATCCAATGGCAGCGAACAGACTGCCCTACACTCATGTCAATACATAAGTAGTACGGGCCGAACTCAGTACGCTCGATAGCCGGGTATAGTGGACCCCAGATTTCAGACCAGGCAATAAGCTAAGATTTCGGCGGAGTCGTTGACAAAGGAGAGGTCGATGACGACGACGAGAAAACAGTACAGTCCGAAGTTCAAAGCGCGGGTGGCGATCGAGGCGATCCGCGGTGAGAAGACGCTCAGCCAGTTGGGATCGCAGTTCAAGGTGCATCCCATCCAGATCGCGAAGTGGAGGAAATCCGCGTTGGAGCAACTGCCGGAGCTCTTCGTGGACGGACGGAAGAGCAAGGGGCGAAAGGGGGAAGCGGAAAGCGACGCACTCTACGAAGAGATTGGGCGGCTGAAGGTGGAACTGGACTGGCTTAAAAAAAAAGTCGGCATGCTCGATTGAGGAGTTGCGTCCATTGGTGGAGCGGGGCCACGCGGAGATCAGCGTGCGGCGGCAATGCGAATTGCTGGGCGTCAACCGCTCGGGTTTGTATTACGAGCCGGTGGGCGAGAGCGAGGAAAACCTGGCGCTGATGCGGCTGCTGGACGAGCAGTTCACGCGGACGCCGTTCTATGGGAGCAGAAGAATGACGGAGTGGCTGGCAACGGTAGGGCACGCAGTGAACCGCAAGCGCGTTTCGCGGCTGATGGAGTTGCTGGGCATCGAAGCTGTGTATCCAAAGCCGAAGCTGAGCCAGCCCGGAGAAGGCCATCGGATCTACCCGTACTTGTTGAGAGGGACCACGGTGGAGCGCGTCAACCAGGTCTGGAGCACCGATATCACGTATATTCGCATGGCGCAGGGCTTCGTGTATCTGGTGGCGGTCATGGATTGGTTCAGCCGGTTCGTGCTGAGTTGGTCGCTGTCGTTGACCATGGAGGTGGACTTCTGCATCGAGGCTCTGAAGCGGGCTTTGCGGCGGGGACGGCCGGACATCTTCAACAGCGACCAGGGGTCGCAGTTCACTTCCGAGAAGTTCACCGGGGAGTTGGCGGGGCGACAGATCGCGATCAGCATGGATGGGCGGGGGCGCTGCATGGATAACATTTTCGTCGAGCGCCTGTGGCGTTCGCTCAAATACGAGGAGGTGTACTTGAAGGACTACGCGTCGGTGCCGGAGGCGCGAGCCGGCATCGACCGCTACTTCCGATTCTACAATCACGAGCGACTGCACCAGAGTCTCGACTACCGGACTCCAGCAGCGATCTACCAGGGGCCAGCGTGATCGCCAAACCAAAAGGGAAGGGCCCCTTGCTTGAATCGGGGACGCTGTCCCCGAACCCCTGGGATTTATCGCTTTCGCGCCAGAATGGTTGTTCTACACTGAAAGCACTTGAACGGAGGATAGGGCTCCGCAGGGATGCGACCCGAGCGCCGATTCAAGGGCCGGAATGGCAAGGGGCGGCCTCACCCGCCGTCCCAAACTCGAACCCAAGACGCCGCCGAGCATTAGCTTATTGCGGACAAAAAATGGTCTTGACAACGGGGTCCACTTTAGGGGTCTATACCGCATCGCCAAGTAAGTCGACGCTGTCAACGCCGCGTCCGGTTCAGGCGGTGGCGGCGTTGCTGCGTATTACGCGGCGTCAGGCGCCAAAGCTCCGCATGTCCGAACCCGATTCGAGCCTCCCTTGGCCGTAAGACTACGAGGGCCCCCACTAGTTGCGCGGCATTTTCGCTCACCAACTTCAAAACTGCCTCAGCGAGCGAGCGCCGCGCGGATGCTGCTGGCTCGATCAGGGCAAATGAGCCGCTGCCAAGCTCTCCTCGAATGCATCGATAAACTTGTTCTCGTTTTCCCGAGTGTCAACGTCGGTCAACTGGATGCTATAGGGCGATTCCTCTAATGACGCGGGCATCTCGTTGAGAACATCTTGGCGTGTGATAACGGGCATGATTGGCTTCTCAAGCGCCCAAGCCGCCCCGATCTCATACAGCGCCCATCTGGAGGTTGCGGAGTTTGGCGTCAACAGTGCGACGACCATATCGGCCGATGACAACTCATTCCGGAGCCTAGGCTCCCATTTCTCGGCGGCGTTTAGATCCTCCGTCGTGAACACGTCAGCACTCTTCGTGCGGACAAGCAGGTTGCGCACGCGCCGGGCAAAAACCATGTCTGGTTCCACCTCGGAGTGGCTAATGAACACCTTAACTGGTTGACGTTTGGGACTTCTTGCCGGCTCATGTTACCGCACCACCTTTATCCGTTTCAAGAACTGATTGATGTACTGATCGAAGTCGTTGAGATCGATCGCCTTGTAAGGGTTAAGTATATCGGGCATTTCCTTCGGTCCGATCTTGTCGATAATGGCAACGATGGGCTTGCGCAGGCCCCATGCGGCGCCCATCTCGTGGGAGTGGCTCAAAAACACACGGTAGTCAACCCCCGATTTTCTTTTGACCACGCTTTTTGCCGGTAGTGTAGCGCATCCCTAACCGTCTTCAGCATGGGGTCGACGCGTCGCGTACGCGTCACACGCTACGCCACGGAGCCAGCAGCCTGCGCGAGCTCAAAAAATCTCGAAGCAGAAGACGCGATTCGATCCCATCGGCGACAGCACGTACTCACCGTTCTCGAGCACCTCGTCGGCCTCGATGCGGTAGAGTCCCCGCTCCAGCCTGGTGACGGCGAGATGCAGCGCTTTCGAGCTGCCGCGCCCGCCCGACAGATCCACTTCGCGCCGGCCACCTTTCACATCGAACTTGTACAGCTCGATACTTTCGGGCGTGAGCTTGTCGCTTTGCAGGATGAAGATCGGCTCGGCCAGAGGCGTGCGCGCCGAAGAGGCGGCCCCAGGCATCACATATTTGGTATTGTTGCCTTTGCCTTCTTCCTTGGCGTCGCCCGCCTCGGTGGGAATCAGGTTGTCGGCGTGGACCAAGTACAGCATATCCGGCTTGGGCGGCCGCGGACCGGAGTAGTCCGCCGTCCAGGCAATCCCCACGCCGGATAAAATCAGAACCGCGAGCGCAAGAAAACGGCGTTGCACCATGCTTCCATTTTAGTGCACGGGAGTGCTTAAGGCTTGACAACCGCTCCTCCTTGGTCAGGCGGCACGGTCACGGCTCGGAACTATTCCGGCTTGCGGAACAGGTTGTCGAAAGCCGCGCGCGCGTCGCTGGCGCTGCGCGGCACAGGCTCGTTGGCGGCGCCTCCGTAAGAGGGAGGGCTGGGAGCCGGTCCGTGAACGGCCTCGCGCGCCACCGTGACGCGCGGCCGGAACAGCTCGCATTCGTTGGCTTGATCCTTGGCCGCGATCCTTACCGGGATGGGTTTCAAGCACTGAAAGCGAGTGGACGGCTCGAAATTCGAGCACTGCTTGCAGCAATGCAGCGCGGCGCCGCACTTGGGACAGTTGCCGCGAAGGTCGACGCCCGGGCCCAGCGTCGCGGAACAACTGAAGCACCGCGAAGCCGATACGGCTTGCACCAGGCGCGGCAGGCGCGGCCCGGTGACGTCCAATGGGGGACGCGGCCCGGCAGGAGGCCGGGGACGCTCCTCCCGTCTAGATTCCGAATGAGATGAAGAATCGCGGCTGGAATCCTGATAGCCGTGTTGGCGGTACTTGCGGTCGCCTTCCATAAGTTGCTGGTTGGCACTCCTTTAGATTTACTCTTGGCGATGGGGCTGTGTCTTCACAAGGACAATACTAGAAATGGGAAACTGCGGGCACGGGCCAAAACGGGGAAGTGATTGGATTGGGCGCCCGCTCAATGCCCTAATCCACTATGTACCACGAACCGGGCGCGGAATCCAGTAAAATCTTTCGCGCCACCCCAATATTCGGCGGCGCCCCGTACACACTTTAGCACAGTCCTAGTTTTCCCCCGCCCACTTCAACGGTGCGTTACACGGCCGGCTCAAAGGGTCGTCAAAATGATTTGGGCTAATTCGCGCCGAGCAGCCCAACCGCCCGGTCGCCAGCGGGACAAAATCGCTCCCAAACAAATATTGGCTCCCTTGTTGTCGTTCTTCAGTGGGTTCAATGGGTCCCATGGGATTGAGCGCCAACACCTGGGTATCGGCCAATTCGCCCTCGGCGCCCACTCGGCCGACCACCGCTTCCACTCGCAGATCGCCGGGCGCCAGACCGGCCATCTCCACCGTGGCGCGCAGCGGTACCGCGGTTCCCGTCAGTACTGCCGGGTGCTCTCCCACGGTGCATTCGACGATCCGCACCCGCGGCCATTTCTCGGCCACCTTGCGGCTCCAGACCACGCGTTCCCGGGCTTGCTGGAAGGCATCGCGGCTGGCCTCCGCGAAGGCTTGATGCGCCGGCTCATACAGCTCGCTGCGGTATTCGCCCACCATGCGCTGGCAGTTGAACTGGGCGCTCACATATGCCAACGATTGTTTGACGCGCTGCATCCATTCCACGGGTACACCCTGGTCCCGGTTCTCATAGTACATGGGCACGATTTCGTCTTCGAGAATGGAGTACAGGCCGGCGGCGTGGGCGTCGTCGCGGTCGGGCGAATAGGGTTCGCGGTCTCCGATGGCCCAGCCCCCGGTCCGCTCGCCGGCTTCGTCGAACCACCCGTCCAGGACGCTGAGATTCAGGACTCCGTTCAAGCCCGCCTTCATGCCGCTGGTGCCGCAGGCCTCCTCGCCGCGCCGGGGTGTGTTCAGCCACACGTCCACGCCGCCCACCAGCTCGCGCGCCACCTGGATGCCGTAGTCTTCCACGAAGAGAATGTGTCCGGCCAGCTCCGGGTTGCGCGAATGCTGCACGATCTCGCGGATCAGCGTCTTGCCCGGAACATCGGAGGGGTGCGCCTTGCCGGCGATCACGATCTGCACCGGCCGGGAGGAATGGGTCAGTATCCGCGAAAGGCGCGCCATGTCGCGGAACAACAGCGTGGCGCGTTTGTAAGTGGCAAAGCGCCGCGCGAAACCGATGGTGAGCGCCTCCGGATTGAGCGCTTCTTGGACGCGCCTGACTTCCGAGGAGGCGGCCTTGCGGGCCTCCGCGTTGGCGACCGCGCGCTCCCGCACGAACGCGACCAGACGCCGCTTCCGGCGCCGGTGCGCTTCCCACAGCTCGGCGTCGGGGATCTCGGAAACCTGCGCCCAGACGCCCGGCTCCACATGCCCTTCGCGCCAGTCCGGCCGGAGGTAATGGTCGTACAAATTCGCCAGGTCTCCGTTGATCCAGGTGGGCAGATGCACGCCGTTGGTGATGGAGGTGATGGGCACTTCCCACACCGGCAGCTTGGGCCACAGGTCCTGCCACATCTGTTGCGACACCTGGCGGTGAATGCGGCTGACGGCGTTGCGGTAAGACGAGGTCTTGAACGCCGCGATGGCCATCGAAAACGGCTCCTGCGCATCCGCTGGATTGCGGCGCCCCAGCGCCAGCAGATCCTCGAAGTGAATCTGCGCCTGCTGGCAGAAATCCTGAAAATACTCGTACATCAGGCCGGGTTCAAACAGATCGATGCCCGCCGGCACCGAGGTATGCGTGGTGAATATATTATTGGCGCGGGTGGCCACTTGCGCTTCCTCGAAGCTCAACCGCGCGCTTTCCATCAGCACCCGAATGCGCTCCAGCGCGAGGAACGCCGAATGCCCCTCGTTCATGTGGTACACGGTAGGCTTCAGTCCCAGCAGGTCCAGCGCCCGCAGTCCGCCGATGCCCAGGACGATCTCCTGGCGGATGCGCCTGTGCGGGTCCCCGGCGTAGAGCTGGCTGGTGATGTCGCGATGCGCCGGATCGGAGTTCTGCGCGATGTTGGAATCCAGCAAATACAGCTTCACCCGGCCCACGTCGATGCGCCAGATCTTGAGGTGCACGACTGCGCCGGCCAGCGTCACGGTCACCGTCATGTCGCCGCCGTCCAATCCCGTCAAAGGCTGGCCGGCCAGGGGCGTGACCGGCAAGCGAATGGAAATCGTTCACCGGCGTGCGCTCCTGCTGCCAGCCGTCGGGATCGAGGGTCTGCTGGAGGAAACCCCTCTGATACAGCAGACCCACTCCCACCAGCGGAAGCTGCGCGTCGCTCGAGGCCTTCAGATGGTCGGCCGAGAGCACCCCCAGACCGCCCGAATAAATCGGCATGCAGTCCATCAACCCGTACTCCATGGAAAAATACGCCGCCAGCATGGGCGGTCCTGGAGCGGAAGAGGCGCCGGGGGCGGCGGACAGATAGGAGTCGTAAATGTCGCAAGCGCGGCGGTACAGCGCGAGGAAGCGGGGATCGCCGGCCGCGCGCTCCAGCGTTTCCTGGGAAACCTGCCCCAACAGAACGACGGGGTTGTACCCCGAGCTCTTCCAGACGGCGGGGTCCAAGCGCCGGAACAAGGATCGAATGAAATGATTCCAGCTCCACAGCACGTTCAACCCCAGCTCGGGTAAACGGCGGAGCGGGTCCGGCAGCGCGGGCCGGACAAGGAATTCCTTTATCGGTCGAATTTGAAATGACATCGAGACGGCGTTAGACCGGCGCAAGCCGCGGCGGTGCGCGACGCACCCTTAGCGCTCCGCGACCCTATTGTACGAGTTATGCTAAGAGCTTGCCTAAATTCTATCAAGTCGCGGCTGTGGCCGTCGCGGCGTCGTTTGTCTGCTGCTGCGGGAAACTCCCCAGGCCGATTCTGGTCGGCTCCCAGAACAGCACCGCCCAGATCGTGGTGGGCGAGATCGTGGCCCAACATCTGGAACACCGGCTGGCGCGCAAAATCCAGCGGCGCCTGGGAACCGGGACCGAGCCGATTGTTTATCAGGCGCTCCAGGCCGGCGAGGTCTCGCTGTACCCGACCTTCTCCGGCTCTATCGAAACCGTAATTCTCCAGGAACAACCCTCCTCCGATCCCGGCACGGTATGGACGCGGGTGAGCATGCAATTGAGCCGCACCGCGCAATTGGAGCTTCTCAATCCGTTGGGGTACGAGAATCCGCCCGCAATGACGGTCCGCACCGCCGACGCGCAGGAGGCCAAGACGCTCAGCCAGGCCGCGGAAGGAACAACGCGCTGGAAGATCGGAGTGAGTTACGAATTTCAGCAACGCATCGATGGCATTCCCGCGATCAGCAGCTACAAGCTTCCCATGGCCCAGGCGATTCAAGGCATGGAAGCCCAGCAACTGTTCCCGGCCCTGGAGCAGGGAAACCTCAGCATGATCGCCGCCGACTCCACCGACGGACGCCTGGCCTCGCCCGGTTACACCGTCCTGGCCGACGATAAGCACGCCTTCGCGCCCTATCAGGCATGCCTGCTGGTGCGCCAGGATGCACTTTCCGCCGAGCCGAAGCTGCGGGATTACCTGGGGGAGCTTTCCGGCAAGTTCACCACGGAAGGGGTCCGCAAGATGAGCGCGGAAGTCGAGCTGAAGCATCGCCAGCCCGCCGACGTCGCGGCTGAGTTTCTGGCTCGAGCCGGGCTGAAGTAAAGACACCACTCCCTCTGGTCGCGGCTCGGAAACGGACACACTTAGGCCGGTCGGAGACCGGCCCCACCGTCAACTGAGAAAGATCGAAGAGGTACCTCTTGCCCAGGTGGTATCGCCCACCGGGAAGCGCCGTTCTCCATTACTGGGGCCGCACAACGGGCTTTCGCCCTGTGCGGCTGAACGGCACAGCCCACCGTGCAACGCCCCATCAGTAATAATGGCGCGGGGTGACTCGAGTACTCTCCGCGTTGGCGTGAACCGGATGCAGTGAGACATCCGATCTCTTACGCCTACACAATAACCGGTGGAGCGCGAGAATCGGGGCGAGCCAAAGCGCCAAGTCGAGGAATCGGCGGGAAATAGATTTTTAAAATTGTGTGATGCTCAAAATATTGCCGTCGGGATCCTTGAACCAGGCGACTTTGGCGCCGCCGGGGGCGGTCCAGATGTTGAGATCGTCCTGGGAATCCATATACCGCTCGAACTTCACTCCCGCCGCCGCGAGCCCCTTGACCGCCGCGGCGATATCGGGAACCTTCCATCCCAGCACCGTGAACGGCTGAGGCGTCAGCGGCTTGGGAACGCTGGTCACGCGCAACATGATCCCGTGCGCGTCAAAGGCCGCCGCGAACCCATCCTGGCTGATCAGAGTCAGGCCCAGCGTGTCGCGATAAAACTCGACCGCCCGCGTTGCGTCAATCGTGGGCGCGAACGCCATGACATCGAACTGGCCGAGCGAGATCTTGGCGAGTGGGTTCATGAGTGCGATTCATTGCGCGAAGCGCCGGAAGAAACTATCCGGCTTCCATTGCGGGCGCGTGGGAGCGTTCGCCACGGCCTCCGCCAGCGCCAGCATCAGCCGGTTGTAGCGCGCCGCCGCCGCCAGATCCACGGGCTGTTCGAGATCGTCCGAGGGAGCGTGATAGCGATTTTGGAGCCACGCCTTTTCGAGCGCTTCTTCCTTGCTCCCCGGCAGGAACCCGAATTCGAGCATCACGGAAGGAACGCCGGCGCGGATGAAATTGTATTGGTCGCTGCGGGTGAAAATGTTGCGCGACGGCTCCGGATCGGCCTGCACTTTAACATCGAGCGCATTGGCCGCGCGGCGGACCGCATCGCCCAGGTCCGATTCATCCAGGCCGTACACAGTCATCAGATGCAGCGGGTACAGCGGCAGGAACATATCGTTGTTGAGATCGGCCACCATGCTCTTGACGGGCACCGTGGGATGCGCCGCGAAGTAGCGCGACCCCAGCAGTCCCTTCTCTTCGCCCGTGACCGCCACAAACAGCAGGGAACGCTTCATCCGGATCTTCTGTTCCTGAATACTATTGGCGATCTCCAGCAGCGTCGCGACGCCCGACGCGTTATCCATAGCGCCGTTGTAAATCGAGTCGCCCTTGATCGGTTCGCCGACGCCGAGATGATCCAGATGCGCCGACAGCACCACGTACTCACCCTTGAGCGCCGGATCCGAGCCTGCTTGATTTGAAGCAGGAAGCGACGCGATCACGTTCTGCGACTCAACTTCGCGCTGTTCGATTTTCGTTTTCGCACGCAGGGACGCGGTCAGCGCGAAGTGGGGAAGCGGCTTGCCCGCGTCAACCAGCGCAAGCAGCTCGGCAAAGGTGTGACCCGATCCTTCCAGCCACCGGCCGGCTCGATCCGGATTCACCGTGACGGCGATCTTCAAGTCCGCGGAGCCGTTCAAGGCGGGATCGGCGAGGTTCATGGCTTCCTGGAAGCGCGCGAGCGCGGTTCGGCTCCAGGGGATATCGGCCGTATGCGGATTCTGGATGTTCACTACACCGACCACACCGGCCTGCTTCAGAAAGCGGGCACGCTCCAGCGTGTATTGGTAGTGCGCCTTGAGCGGACCGGGAATATCGGACGGGCCTCCGCCGAAGGTGACGACGATCTTGCCGCGCAGGTCGAGCCCGGCGAAATCGTCGAACTTCATCTCCGGCACGGTGAGGCCGTAGCCGGCGAACACCAGCGGAGCTTCGATGAAAGGCGCCGGCGGAGCTCCCCGGCCGATGATGGCGTCTTCGCCTAGCGTGAGACGCTCGGGCTTGCCGTTGCGGATCAGTTCGAGGCTGCTCTCCGGCTCGACGAGTTTCCAGGCGTGGAACTTCACTGGCTGAAGGAACCCGTTTTCGCCGGCAGGCTTGAGGCCGGCCTTCTGGAATTGCTGCGCCACGTACTCGGCGGCCTTGCGATGCTCCGGACTGCCGGTGAGGCGGCCGCGCATCTGGTCGTTGGCCAGCGCTTGGACGTAGCTCCACCAGCGTTTCCCGTCGGGCGCGCCCGCCGCGAAGGTGAGAGCCGCGAAGGTGAGGGCGGCGGCGAGTGAAACGATAGCGATCCGGAGGTGTTTCACGGCGTCAAGTTCTTCAAGTTTATTACTTCTTTTCGGGGGCCGTCTACTTGAACGGTATGTCAACCACGGCGTATCGGCGGAGACGGGCCTTCCTCAAGTCCTTGGTGCGTTGTATTATATGTGGCAAGACGCACGGAGGTTCGAAGCATGCGAACGAATAGTCGTGTTGCCGGTCTGACAAGCCTATTGTTCCTGATGCCGTGCGTTTCCCGCGGCCAAGCGCCAGCGAAGCTCGAATTCGAGGTGGCGTCTGTCAGGCCGAGCGGCCCCCAAAGTACGGGCCCGGCTGGTGCGAGGCAGTGGAAGAGCGGAGGGGCCGGAACGAATGATCCTGAAAGGCTCACCTACACGCTTATGCCTTTTCGGGTCCTTTTAATGGACGCGTATGGGGTGCAGCTTGACCAGATCGTCGGCCCTGCTTGGATCGATGAAACGTATGACATCGTCGCCAAGGTTCCCTCGGCCGCGACGCGCGCGGAGCAGAACCTGATGCTGCGCAGCCTGCTCATCGAACGGTTTCACATGAGCGTTAGGCTGGAGGCTGAGAGATGCCGGGTTACATGCTGACAGTCGCAAAGGGTGGATCGAAGCTCAGAGAGTCTGTGGTTGACCCGGCCGCTAAGCCTGTACTTACACTGGCCTCCTGCCGACTCGGAAAGGATCAGGACGGGTTTCCTCAAATTGCGCCGGGCTGCCGCGGGCAGTTGAATTCGGTTACGTCAGGCGCCGAAAGGATAACTGGAGGCGGGGGAGGCGGGGCGGCCTCCGCCAGGGTACAGTCGGTTACGTCAGGCGCCATCAGGACAACAGCTCGGCAAGTACCGTTAGACAGCCTCGTCAGGGAACTGGCTTCGAACTTGAACGTTTCACCTGAGCGCATTGTCGACCAGACCGGGTTGACAGGGAACTACGATTACCGCTTGGGCTTTTCGCGAACCGGACTCAGCGCCAACGCAAGTGCCGGCCAGGACCCATCAGGCCTTCCGGACCTCTTTGCGGCTCTTCAAGAGCAGCTTGGCCTGAAACTGGAGAAGACGAAGCTTTCGATCAATATGGTAATCGTCGATCACGCGGACAAAGTGCCCGCTCAGAATTGATAGGGAGCGACCTGTCAAGAGCGAGGCATCATCGGATCCGGCTCGATCTCGCCGGGGAGCTCGGTGTCCAAGATCCGCTGCAACTGACGGCGCAACTCGTCCAGATGGCTGGTTGCGATGCCCCAGACCAGAGCCATGTCGAGGTCGAAATAGGCATGAACCAGACGATTCCGCAGTGAGATCAGACGCGGCCAGGGCACTTCGGGATACCGCTCCTGAAACTCCTTAGCCAGAGCCACTGCGGCTTCGCCCAGAATCACCAACCGGTGAAAGACGAAGGACTGTTGCAAACGATCCGACAGGAACAATTCGCGGTTGGTTTGCGTTACAAACTCCTCCAGTTCCGCAATCGCCCGCAAGGCGTCGCGGAGATAGGCGGAGTTACGCCGCATAGATGACGAGGGCGTCGCGAAGCGCGCTCGGCCGCACCCACGGCTTCAAGGAGCGTTTGGTTCCGAGATCCACCTTCCGCCCAAGGATGCGCTCAAGCTCTTCCTCCAGTTCAAAGAACTCCCAACCGGCATTCGCGTCGGGGTCAAACTCGACCATGATGTTCGACGTTGGAGCCCGGGTGCATCTCGCCCCTAGCCGCTGAGCCGAAGATGGCCATCTCGCGCACGTGGTAGCGGCGGCAGAGTTCAGCGATCTCCCGCGAGGGAACCTCGATTCCGGAAGCTAGGGTCATAGGGGACTCACCCTCACCTTATCGTAACGCCGAAGATGGAAAACCGCCGGGCTCTACTTCTTATCGCCTACTTCTTATGATTCTCGCCGCCCGCGAGGCCCGTGCGCGCGAGGAAGCCGGTATCCAGGCGGCCGGCGATGAAGTCGGGGTGATCGAGAATCAAACAGAATGCGCATCGACCGTTTGCGCGGGGGGCTGCACAGGCGCAGGCTCGTCGAGACTCCGCGCCGCAAATTCGAGCACCGCGACCACTTGTTCCCGCGTCACGTCGGACCACTCCATAATCTCGTCGATGGTGGCTCCGGATTCGAAGTTCTCGAAGACGGTGGAGACCGGCATGCGGGTGTCCTTGAACACCCACGCACCACTGCGGCGATCTGGCACGCTTTCCACAGCGGGACATTGTGACCAATCGAGAGCTGCCATGTTCTTACCCCTCTTCCATGCTACTTCTTATCGCCGCCTGCTTCTTAAGATTCTCGCCTCCGGGCCAGGCCCTTGCGCGCGAAGAAGCCGTTATCGAGGTGGGCGGCGACGCACTCGGGGCGGTCAAGGTTAGGTTTTTTTTAGGCAACATTGCGATAGAATCGTGGCTGTGAAATTGGTGGCCCGTTTGTTTCTATCGACGCTTTCGGCGCTTGCGATTGCCTACGGGCAATCGGCGCGGGCGGTCGAGATCTCGGCTCCGGTGAACGAGTCGGCGTTTCGGACCGGGAGCGACATTACGCTGACGGCTTGGTGCGCGGGGAGTTCCGCGAGCGTCCGGTTCCTTGTGGACGGCGCGAGCATTGGCGAAGCTCCGTGCGGCGGGGCTTTTGTGTGGAAGGGCGCGCCGTCCGGCATCCACGCGATCTCGGGAGTCTTGGGAGTCGAAAGCGAGCCGGCGCTGGTATTCGTGAATGACTCCGCTACTCGGCCGCGCGTGGAGTCCGTGCAGGGCGTCGTGCGGGCTGTGGTCGAGGATCGCTTCGAGCAGCGAACCAGCCACACCTACTATTCGATCTCCGCGAAAGGCGCTTCCATTCCGATCGCCTTTCCTACCGCCGCGGTTCGCGCCGCACTGCGGAGCGGCAAGCCGGTGACGCTGGAGGGATTCCGAGACTCGGGGCACCTTTATCCCCGAGTGACGGATGTCGTAGAGCCGGAGGCTACGGCTGCGCCCTTGGCGGCGTTTGGGGTGCGGCGGGTGGCGGTGATTTTGGTGAATTTTCTAAATCAAACGAACAAGACGGTGACCCAGGCCCAAGCGGTTTCTATGATGAGTACGATAAACCAGTACTTTCAGGAGACCTCGTATGGACAGTATTCCGTAACCGGGGATGTTTACGGATACCTTAGTCTTCCGATGAATGAACCTTGCACTGCTTCGAGCGACACGACCAGTTCAGCATTTACGACGATAACCGATGCAGGGGTTCAGGCAGCAGCCAACGCCGGGATCGATTTATCGCCTTATCAGAGCTATCTTTTTGTCGCACCAACCGACCCTTCGTGCTTTGCGGCCATCGGCTTCGCCGGAATCGCCTCAATTGGGGGCTCGCCCGGAATGGCTATAGTCCTCGTCCCTACGTCCTTCGAGCCATCCGCCGTACCGAGGGCGCTTCCCATCTACGTCCATGAGCTCGGGCACAACTTGGGTTTGTACCACCCGCACGCGTATGCCTGCGGCCTGACGATCTACAATCCAGGCGTCGCCTGCGGCGCGATAGAGTACGGAGACGGGTTCGATGTGATGGGTAGCAGCTATAATTTTTTCGACACAGAAGCTCATGTGAACGCCTCTTACAAGGATATTCTTGGTTGGCTCCCGCCCCAGGTTGTCGCTTCCACAGGCGTCTATAGCCTTCTACCGTATGAGGCCAAGGCGTCTTCTCTGAAAATCCTGCCTCAATCGTCCGCTGACGCATTTTACGTGGAATACCGCCAGCCGATCGGGTTCGATAATTTTATTGCGACTGCCGACCCATTGGGCGGCGATTTTAACTTCCTTCCCGACGTATTCAAGGGTGGGGTGCGCTCCTCCACCTGGCCGGAAATTCTGCATTTATTCTGAACATGCACCCGACCGACCAGGACATCGTCGGCGACCCCGTCAATCCCTCGCTGTACCCCGGCGAGAAGTACACCGACTACGCCAATCGCTTCTCGGTGACAACGGTCAGCGTGAGCCCCGCTGCACTTCAGGTGCGGGTGCTGATTCCGTCGCTCAGCTCGCCGACGGCGATGCTGATCAGTCCACCGAACGGTGCCGTTGTCGGAGGCGCGGTCACGATCACCGCGGACGCGCTCGATCACACCGCCGTTACGAAGCTAAACCTGTACATCGATGACACTCTGATAGGAACTCAAAGCGGCTCCGTCAGCCAGGCAGGGGCGGTGGTGGTCAATGAGAACTACGCGTTTCCCTGGGACACCGCCAAAGAAACCACCGGCACGCACCAGCTCGCCGTCACCGCGTATAACGCCGCGGGCGCAAGCTACAGCACCTCCATCTCGGTTGCTGTGCATCGGCTTCCTACGATCTCGCTGATTGCGCCGGTGAGCGGATTGGCAACCGCGACCGGCAACAGCGTCACTCTTTCCGCGCAAGCCGGGTCGCCTGAGACGGGTGCTTCTATTTCGCAGGTCGAGTTCTTTTCGAACGGAACCTCTCTTGGCCTCGGGACGCTCGCAGGCGCGGGCGTCTACAACCTGAATTGGTCGCCCTCGGCAGCCGGCGCTTACTCGATCACCGCCGCCGCGACCGATTCGAACGGACTCACCGCGAGCACCGCAGCGGCCGCAGTCACGGTGGCCGGGCCCGTGATCGCGTCGGTGAACATCGTCGACGGAGGGACCACCATCTCGCAGAACGCCTGGATCGAGATATACGGGTCAAACCTCACGCCCTCCACCGTGCCTTCAACCGGGCTGACATGGAGCGGCGCGCCCTCGTTCGCGCAGGGCCAGTTGCCCACGCAGCTCAACGGCGTGAGCGTGACGGTGAACGGAAGGCCAGCGTACGTGTACTTCATCAGCGCGGGGCAGATCGACGTGCTCACCCCGTTTGACAGCACGACCGGGACAATTCCAATCGTCGTCACGAACGGACCCGCGTCCTCCGCGCCTTTCAGCGTGAACAGGAGCTTCGTATCCCCTGCGTTCGCACTCGCCAATGGAGGAAAATATCTGGCCGCGACCCACGCCAACGGGACTTACGTGGGCCTCGCTACGCCGGACGGCCTATTTTCACCAGCCGCACCCGGCGAAGAGATCGTTCTTTATGGCTTCGGATTCGGCCGCCCGAACGGCGGATCTCTGGTTGCGGGCTCCTCTATCCAATCCGGCACTTTGTCCTTCTTGCCCGCAGTTCAGATCGGCGGGCAAGCGGCGCAAGTTGTGTTTGCCGGCATCATCAGCCCCGGGCTGTCACAATTCAACGTGGTCGTGCCGGCCACTGCGGCGAACGGAGACAACGCGGTGACCGCAGTATACGATGGGGTCGCGATCAGCACGGCGGGGTTTGTGCCGGTGCAGTGAGGCGGAGCAGGACATGCCAGAATAGGAAAGGACCTGTCACATGTCGAACGAACAACTCTATCTCGCCATCGGCCTGCCCATCATCGTTAACATCATTTTCAATGGCGTGCTGATCGGCATCGTGTACAATGCCCTCGACCGCCGCATCACCAACGAAATCGCTGGGCTCAAGGACCTATGGCGCTCCGAGCTCCGCCGCGTCGAAGAGGTCATCGACGCCCGCCTCTAGCATCTCGAAGACACGCGCCGCTGATGATCGCGTGAGCGGAATCAAGGCATTACGAAAACTGCTCTATGCGCGGCCTGTATGATGGAAATGTGGAGGCCGTGTTTAAAGAATGACCAACAAGGAATCTCTCCATCAACTCGTCGACGAATTGCCGGAAGATCAGACCGAGCTTGCGCGGGTCTTGTTGGAAGACCTGCGTAACGCCAATGACCCAGGCGGACCACCGCTGGATGAGGAAGCCCTCGCGTCGCTCGACCGCGGGCTCGCCGATGTCGCCGCTGGGCGCGTCAAGACACTCGACGAATACGAGCACGAACGCGGGTTGTGAGCTATCGCGTCTCCGTTTCTCACGAAGCGGAAAAGGTGCTCGACCGGCTCGACCGCCCCTTGGAGCGCCGCCTTCGGGCACGGTTCGTTCAGCTTCGCGACGATCCGTTCGATCCACGGCTTTCCGCGCCGCTCACCGAGCGGGCGGGCGTGCGGAAATCGCGTGTGGGAGGCTGGCGCATCCTTTTCACCGTAGATCGCGAAGCGATGGTTGTCCACGTCGTTACGGTGGATACGCGGGGCCAGGTTTACAAACATTCGTAACAGGGGCGTCGCCATGAGTGGCGACGCGGCACGCACGAGTGCGTGCGCCACCTACTTCTTATCGCCGCCTGCGAGGCCCGTGCGGGTGAGGAAGCCCGTATCCAAGCGGCCGGCGACGAAGTCGGGGTGATCGAGAATCTTGCGGTGCAGAGGAATGGAGGTATAAATCCCCTCCACCACGAACATATCCAGAGCCCGGCGCATGCGCGCGATGGCCTCGGCGCGGTCCGCGCCGTGCGCGATCAGCTTGGCCACCAGCGAGTCGTAGTGCGGGGAAATCACGCCGTCGTGATAGGCGGCGGTGTCGACGCGAATGCCCGCTCCGCCGGGCAGATTCAATCCGGCGATGCGGCCGGGCGAAGGCGCGAAAGTTTCCGGATGCTCGGCGTTGATGCGGCACTCGATGGCGTTGCCGCGGATTGCAACAGGCTCAGTCAGGATTTCTTCGAGGCGCTCGCCCGCGGCGATGCGGATCTGGCTCTTCACCAAATCGACGCCCGTCACCATTTCGGTGACCGGATGCTCCACCTGAATGCGGGCGTTGACTTCGATGAAATGCAAATTGCCGTTCGAGTCCATCAGGAACTCCACGGTGCCGGCGTTGGTATAGCCGACGGCTTGGAAGGCCTCGCGCAGTTTTTCCGAGACGCGCCGGCGAAGCTCGGGGCTGACGGCGGCCGAGGGCGCTTCCTCGATCAGCTTCTGATGACGGCGCTGGATGGAGCATTCGCGCTCGCCCAGGATTTCGACGCCGCCGTGCTCGTCGCAGAGCACCTGAAACTCGATGTGCCGCGGATTCTCCACCAGTTTTTCCATGTATACGTCGCCGCAGGAAAAGGCTGCCGCGGCTTCGGCCTGCGCCTGAGCCAGCAGCGGCTGCAAGGCTTCTTCGGAGCGCACCACGCGCATGCCGCGCCCGCCTCCTCCGGCGGAGGCCTTGAGCATCACCGGATACCCGATCTCGCGCGCGATTCCGGAGGCTTCCTCGACGTTCTTCAAAGCGCCCTTGGATCCGGGAAGAATCGGCACGCCGGCCTCTTCCATCGCCGTGCGCGCCATCTGCTTCAAGCCCATCAGGCGCATCACCCCCGGCGAAGGGCCGATGAACTTCAGGCCGCTGGTTTCGCACACCTCGGCGAAGTCGGAGTTTTCAGAGAGAAAGCCGTAGCCCGGATGGACCGCGTCGGCGTTGCTGATTTCGGCGGCGCTGATCACGCTGGGGATGTCCAGGTAACTGCGCGCACTCTTGGCCGGGCCGATGCAAACGGCTTCGTCGGCGAAGCGGGTATGCAGACTGTGGCGGTCGGCCTCCGAATACACGGCCACGGTGCGGATGCCCAGGTCCTTGCAGGCGCAGATGACGCGCAGCGCGATTTCCCCGCGGTTGGCGATCAGGATTTTTTGAAACATGCGAGGGAATTAGCGCGGCAGGATGGCGAACAACGCCTCGCCGTACTCCACCGGGCGGCCGTTCTCCACCAGCTTGGCGGCGATCACGCCGGCCACTTCGGCTTCGATTTCATTCATCAGCTTCATGGACTCGATGATGCACAGCACCTGGCCCACCTCCACCTGGTCGCCGACCTTGACGAAGGCCGGCACACCGGGAGAACTCCCCTCATAAAACGTCCCCACAATCGGCGACTTCACCAGGACATGGCCGGAATCCGCCTCGGGAGCCTTGGCGGCTCCTGCAACGGGGAGCGCCGCGGGAGCCGCGACAATGGGCGCCGGAGCAGGCGCGTGGACCGCCCCCGCCGCGGATTCCCCCGCGCGGCGAATCCGCAGCCGGTCCCTGCCCCGCTGCAACTCCAATTCCCCCACACCGCTTTCGTTGAAGATTCGCAGCAGTTCCTTGATTTCTTCGTTGGTCATTTACAGGGTGAAGAACTCCTTGGAAGTCGGCGTAAGCACTTCGCAGCCCCGTTCGGTCACCAGAACGGTATCTTCGATGCGCACGCCGCCGAACCCCTGGATATACGCGCCCGGCTCAATCGTAATGACCATGCCGGCGCGCAAAACCACTGGGTCCTTTTTGGCTTGATTCTTTGGGGTCTTGTCTTTCTTGCCGATTTTCGGCGCTTCGTGAATCTCCAGACCCAGGCCATGGCCGGTGGAATGGACGAATTCCTTATCCAGCTTGTGACCCTTCAGCACGGCGCGGCAAGCCGCGTCCACCTTGTTGACGGCGATACCGGGGCGGACGGCATTGAGCCCGGCTAATTGGGCTTCGAGAACCGCGCGGTACAGCTCGCGAACGCGCTTGGGCGGCGTGCCGGTATAAGCCACTCGGGTCATGTCGCTGGTGTAGCCGTCCAGGGTTGCGCCCATATCTATTAATAATAATTCATTCTCCTGGACCCGTCGCGCGGTAGGGTGGGCGTGCGGCAGCGCGGACCGTTCTCCCACGGCCACGATGGTATCGAAAGCGGGCCGTTCACAGCCCAGCGCCTTCATCTGGAACTCGAGCTCGGCGGCGATCTCCAATTCGGGCAAGCCCACGCGAACGCGCTTCAAAGTACGCGCGAAGGCCTCGGAATTGGCCAGGACGCTGCGGCGAATCAAGGCGATCTCGGTGGGCGACTTCACCACGCGCAGGTCCTCGACCAGGCTGGCGACGGGATGCAGGGAAGCGCCCCGCGGCAAGGCTTTCTTGAGGCTGCCGTACTGGTCCAGATTCATCCACGCGGGCTCGAATCCTATTTTCCTGAGCCCTTTACGCGTAACGATCAAGGCTGCGGCCAGGATCAAGGCTCCTTTCGCGACGTGCGTCTTACAAGTGATGGTCGCCGCAATCTCCGTCGCGTAGCGGGGATCGGTAAAGAAGTGTGCCTCGCCGGGCGTGATCAGCATCAACCCGTTCGAGCCCGCATAGCCGGAGAGATAACGGACGTTCGCAGCGGACGATACGATCAGCGCCTCGACCTGGTGGGCGGCGAGCTGTTGGGAAACGCCGCGGCGGCGCTGTTCAATCTCAGTCAAACCTATAGTTTAGCGAATCCGGCGCACCCGGCGTCCCGAATCAACTTCCCTGGTTCTTGGAATTGAACAGGATGGAACCGACCTGCGAGAAAATCCGGCTGATGTTCGTCGCCACGCCGGGCATGAGCGATCCAGCCGCAACCGCAACAAAACCGGCCATGAGCGCATACTCGATCAGGTCCTGAGCTGCGGTGTTCGCACGGATGGAATCGGCCCACATTCTCGCCTGGAGCGGGAAATGCTTCGCTCTATACAGTGCTGCCATGTATTGATTATCGGCAAACATTCATTTCCAAACACTTAGGATCTGAACCTAGTCCTAATGATATATGCTCCCTACCGGCGGCGACCGCAGTACCGGTGCGTACTAAGACGCTACCGAATCCGGAAGGTCAGCGAGGTGGTTGGATTGGTGATGCGCTCGGCGGGGCTGACCAGAGTGTCGACATCAAAGGGGCGCCCGATGCGGTTTCCGGCCAGGTCCTCGAGTGCCATATCGACGATCAGGCTATACTCGGCCGCCTTCCAGCGTTGGGCGGGCTGAAAGCGCCACTGGGTTTCCCCGGGACCAATGGTGACGGCCCCTTCGACCCCGGGAACGTGAAAGACATCCTGAAGCAAGGCGTAGTCGAGCGGACGGTCGAAATCGATCACCAGAGGATTGATCGTTGCCGCAGCGGGCGCGGTGATTTTCCAGTTCTTGGGATCGATGCCTCGGCGCTCGGCCGGGCCGACGGAGAATTCGTGGCGGAAGGGTTCGGCCAGCGGGTTGCCGTTGCCGTCCTTGAACTCGCGGTCGATGACCAGCGTGTAGCGCCGCCCTTCCTCGAGCACCGGCCCCATGTCCACATTGGGTTTGACACCGCGCTTGATGCGCCCCGGATCGAAGAGCAGCGTGAGGCGGGTGTGGTCGCGGTTCCATAGTTCCTGTTCGAGCTCGACGAAGGGCAGCACGGAGGGTTTGCCGTCCCGATCAATCAGGTGGATTTTGGGCCAGACATCGCCGCTCTGCATGGGCGCGGAGAAGGCAAGGTAGAGTTTGAGCTGATTGCTCGGGAGCACGGGCGAAGAGGGGTAGACCGCGAGGACGTGCGTGGACGGGGCGTTGACCTGCTTGTGAGCGGGGATCACGAGACCGACGCCGGCATGGCCCATGTCGAAGCCTGCGACATAGGTCACGTCGGGTGACAGCGGGAAGCGCGGCCGAAAGGTGAGCTGCCCGTTCTCGACGGAGTACGTTCCGAACAGCGGAACGGTGCTTCCTTCGGTATGGACGACGAATCCGGAAGCTTCGGCGGACGCCTGATCGGGCCGGAACGCCATTCCCACGACCTTGAAGACGCCGTTGTCGAACTGAATGGAAACGCTCGCCGCGGCTCCGGCGCAAGGCAGGAGCAGCGCGGCGAGCGCGAGTTTTGCTAACTTCACTCGGAGACTACGGCAGCGCGACGGTCCGCAGATCCATACCGCTGTTGCCGTTGTCGCTCAGCACCAGAGCCTGCTTATCGTCGTAGGCTTGCAGGTGCCGGACATTCTTCCAGGCGTCGATGGTCTTAAAAGGAACGCCGGTGACGTTGGTCGGGGCGGTGATGGCCTTGTAAGTCTCCAGATGCGAGGCGTCCAGCTTGGTGACACCGTGCGCGGAGTTGGCCATCAGAATGTACTCGTGGCCGTCCTTCTTATAAGCGACCATGTCGAGGGGACGGTTCCCCGCGCCCATCTCGGCGATGGTGGTGCCCTGAATCTTGGCGCCGCCCTTGAGCTCGCTTACGGGGATTTTCACCAGAGGCGTGCAGGTATAGGCCGCCAAAATGAACTGCTGGTTGTTGATGGTGTAAGGCACGAAGGTGCGGATGGGAGAATTCGTCTCGAACCGGCCATGCGACCCGTGATACATTTCGATGCTCGCGCCCTTGTCGGCGGCCGCGAAGGGGAAGGCGATGACCTTCATGTTCGAAGAGAACTCTTCATTCGACAACCCGGCGACCATCACCTTGCCGTCGACATAGCGCACTTCGGTGATGGTGTCGGTACGCTGACTGGATTGGGTGGTCGGATTGGGCAGCTTCGCCGCGGAATACTTCACGTTGTCCAGCTTGACTTCCGAAAGCTTGCCGGCGGAGTCGAGTTTCAGGAGCACGGCCATGGCGTCTGCCCCCTTGCCGCGGCTGACGGAGATATAGACGTTCTTGGAAACCGGATTGGTGGCCAGGTCGCGAATCGAGATCTGGTCCGCGGTGGCGCCCAGCGCGGCGGCGATCTTGGCGTCGATGCCCTGGACGTTGACGGAAGCGGTCGAGGCGGCCTTGGTGTCGCCAGTATCAATCGCGACGATCTGCGCGCCCAGCGAATCGCCGATAAACAGGATTCCATCGGGGCCAAAGGCCAGCGGTCCGGCGGATTTTACATCGGCTTTCCCCACGGTCATGCCGGTGGTCGCCGGTGCCGCGACGGCCAGAGCGCAAATGGAAACGAACAGGACGAGCGTGAACAGACGGGATAGTTTCATCGAGCGGGTTCTCCTTGGGATCTGAAGTCCAGACCTTGATAAGGAATACCACGATCGGCGGAGGAATTCAATCGGGGCGGCTTCCGCCGCTTATACTGGTAGTTGAACGAATGAAATTTAGCGCGCATCTTCTGGCGGTCATCGGACTCGCGTCGCTCCCGAGTTCGGCGCAGCCGCATATGGACTTTCGCGAGACCACTTGGGGAATGACGAAAGCTCAGGTGCTGAAGGCGGAATCGAATCCGCCGGCCGAGGTCCGCGAAAGCAATGGCGAAACGATCGTGCGCTACGATTCGATGAAACTGGCTGGCCTGGATGGCGCCACTCTGGATACCAGCGTGGTCTACATTTTCGCGAAAGACAAACTGGTGCGGGCGAAATACCTTCTGGAAGCGGAGCACGACGACCTGAACGATTTCATTGCGGACTACCGAGCCATCGAGCCGCTTCTGAGGAGCACGTACGGCGAGCCGACCGGAGAAAGGGCCGTTTGGGAAGACGATTCGTTGCAGGAAGAACGAACCAGCTACCTGGACCAAGACAGGGCCACGCCGGAGAGTATTCTTCCGTCCGACAGGAACGTCGGCTTAGCGGTTTCGTTGGGACACCTGAAGCTCTACACCGAATGGGGCCAGGGCCGCACCACCCCAATCCGCACACGGGTGCTGCATGTGCTGATGGGAGCGGAAGGCCGCATCACTCACCAGGTCGAATACCGCAGTTCGGAACTGGGCGCGCTGGAAGACCAAGCGCGGGCAAGGAAGTAAAGTAGGCAGGTCGGGGACCTGCCCCACCATGCTTTGCGATTCTGAGCCCTTAACGAACGCTGACGTCGAGCAGCGCCAGCCAATACTGGACGGATTGCAACGCGAAGCCGACCAGGATCAAGCCGACGCCGAGGACGCCCATGCGCTTCTCGGGTACGCGATCCGCACTCCATTCGATGACGGGCATGCATGCGCTCGCGATCGTCGTGACCACTCCAATCGCCAGTCCAAATTTCACCCCGACGCTCAGCGCGTTCGCGCCTTGATGCGAAACTAAGGCGCTGATATATCCGGCGGCGGCGAAGCCGGCCGTGCGATTGACCACCGCGAGAAGTTGATGTTTGGTCAAACGCGGGCGGGCGGCGGGCTCGTAATCGATGGTCGGCCGAATGCCGGCGCGGTACGCCAGTACCTGTCCCACCGTGCCCAGCGCGCCAAACACCACTCCAAATGTGCCTCCATATAAGTAAGCAGCGCCCAGAGCGAAGCCAGCTCCGCGAATGGCGCTCATCGCCACGTCATACCAGAATCCCGGCCTCGGTCGATGCCTTGAAGCGCGGGAATACTCCGAGGCGAGCGTGATGCCGTGCGCCCCGCCGCTGGCGAGGCCAAATACCGGCCCGAAGGCGACGCCGTACCCAACTCCGAAGAGCGCACCGTAGGTGACCGCGCGCGTCAAAGTCCGCAAAGGTCCGTGTTCGCCGCCCAGCAGATCGTAGGCGAGATACAAAGCTCCCAGTACGTCGAGCGAGCTGCCGATAATGCTGACCAGCGCGAGTGTGTGTTTGTCGATAGTCATGGAATGCCGGCAAATTGGCCGTTCTTGAGGACCAGAAACGAATCGCGCGGCGCGCAAGCCAGGAGCAGTTTCTCCGGAGTGTCCAGGCCCTCGTCCGCCAATTGGAAAGTTCCATGGTGGATCGCGATACTGGTCTCGGCGGCCAGGATCTCATGCGCCCTGACCGCCTCATCGGGACCCATATGCACCGGCGACATGAACCAGCGTGGTTCGTACGCTCCGATCGGCAATAAGGCGAGGCGAGGCGATCCGAATTTTTCCCGAATCTGGGCGAAATGACCTCCAAACGCGGTGTCTCCCGCGAAATATACCAGCCGCTCTCGAGATTCGATCACGTACCCGCACCAGAGGGTCCTGTTGCGGTCGTTAATTCCCCGGCTCGAGAAATGCAGAGCCGGGACAGAGTGGATGATGCATCCCGCGAGCGACCCCGGCAGCGGCAACGATTCGCCCCAATCCAGCTCGTGAGCGGGTCCTATCCTCTCCGAGCGAAGCAGCCGAGCGCCGCCGGCTGGAACAATGAATGTAGAATCTCCACGAGCCGCCAGCCGGCGCAGTGTCGGCAGATCCAGGTGGTCATAATGATTGTGGCTGATGAGCACGGCGTCGATGGGCGGCAGATCTTCCCAAGATACTCCGGGCTTTCGCCTGCGCCGCGGACCGATCCAGGACAGAGGGCTGGCTCGTTCGGACCAAATCGGGTCCGTCAGAACATTGGAACCACGCTGCTGAAGGAGCACGGTGGAGTGGTTCACCAGAGTGATTCGTAGTCCGCCGCCTTCCACACGGCGGGGAGGGATGGATTGCTCGACGTCCGAGATGAACCTGGGGGAAGGCTCGGGCCGGCTGGTGAGTTTCCATCGGATGGCGTCGAGATACCCGGGCGCCTGCGGAGCATCCGGATTGTAGAAACGCTTTCCGTCAAAGTGCTTCGGAAATCCCAGGCCGCTTGCGCCCTCTTTCATGAATCACCCTGCGACGAAAGACAAAAACCCAGCCGCCGCGGCGGGCGACGACTGGGTTTCCGATACGCGATGGCGGTTCTCTGCTACTGGCAGCCCTTGAGCCCTTTGGTCAGGCAGATCGAGGAGGTGATGTCCGGGGGGATCTCCAGGCCCTTTTCGGCCATCAGCTTCTTGATGAACGCCGCGGTTTCGGGATGAGCGATGGCGGACTGGACGCCCACGCGAACCAGACCCTGCGCGTAGGCCAGCGGGAGCCAGGTTATGCCCTTCATGTCGCCGTTGACCGTATCGCGGCTGCCGAAGTCGTGCAGATCGAGCTTGGCCCCATGGTCCACCAGAACTTGAACCACCGCGCTGCGGCCCTTGTGAGCCGCGCCGTGCAGAGCCGTGCGTCCGTCCTCGTCCTGGTTGTTGGGGTCGACGCCCAGATCCAGAATCATCTTCACCGCCTCTAGATTTTGCTCCGGCGACCATTCATAGGTGACGCCCTCGACCCAGGCGATTCCGGAGGCGACTTCCAAGGCCGATACCTTGTGGGAGGTCATGATCTTCGGATCGGCGCCGTGGGCCAGCAACAGCTTCATCAACTCCACGTCGCCGGATTGGGAGGCGCGCAGGAACGGAGTAGCGCCGTCTTCCTGCAACCACTGCATGGTGAAATTGGTGCGGGTTTCGGTGGAATCGCCGGTGCAGGTGGTGGGCGTCGATTTGATACCGCAGACGCGCACGTTGACGTTGGCGCCCTTATCGATGAGCGCCTTAATGAAAATCAGGTGATCCATGTCGGGCTTGCGAGCGGGATAATCGCCGCCTTCGATGTTGCGGTTGTCGGTGGCGATATACAGAGGGCTCCAGCCGCCGTTGTTGGAGATGTTGGGATTGGCGCCTTTCTCGAGGAGATAGGAGGCCAGCTTGTAGTGCCGGTTCTGGGTGGCCGTGAGCAGCGCGGTCCAGCCATAATGGGTCACCTGATTGACGTTGGCGCCCGCGTCCAACAGAACTTTGGCGCATTCGAGGCAATCCTGCCGGGCCGCGAACACCAGCGGGGTGAGACCGCCGCCATCGGTGTCGTTTCCGCGTCCGAAGGAAGCCGCCGCAGCGGCGTCGTCGAGGGCTTGCACGTCCACTTCACCGTCAGTGCCGGCAGCGGCACCCGCGGCGGCAGCTCCGGCCCCTCGGCCACGACCGCCTCCGCGTCCTGCACGACCCCCTCCGCCGCCGCCCGGTGCAGCACCGCCTGCGGGAGCGCCCACTGAAGCTTGACCGGGAGCGCCTTGATTACCGCCGGCAGCTCCGACTGCGGCATTCGCGCCGCCGCGGCCTCTGCCACCGCCACCGCCCTGCTGGCCCAGACCGCCCGCGCCCTGCGCCGAATTCCGGCGCGCGGCCACCGACGGAGCCAGGTACGCGCGAGCGCCTTTGGTATCGCTGTTCGTAACCGCCGAAATGTCCGCTCCGGCCGCGACCAGGGCCTTGACGGCTTCCGGATGCGCCTGCTCGGCCGCCCACATCAGAGCCGTGGTACCGCGCAGTTTCTCCTTCGCGTTTACGTCGGCTTTGTGATCGAGCAGAACGTTGATTGCCTCCGCGTTGCCATTGCGCGCGGCGAACATGATGGGCGTCTCCTGATTGGGATCGCGCTCATTGGAGTCGGCCCCGGCGGCCAGCAGCTTCGCGATCATGGGTCCGCTTCCGTTAATGCTCGCCAGAACCAGGGCAGTGGATCCGTCGCGATTGGGAGTCTTGACGTTGGCTCCCGCGGCGATGAGAAGCTCCGCGATGTCCAGGTCGTTGCGGTATGCCGCCCATTGGATGGCCGTGGCGCCGTCGGCTTGCGCCACGTTGACGTCAGCCTTCTGCTGGATGAGCGCGCGAACCGCCGCCTTATCGTCCTTCTGGGCGGCATCGGCCACGGGGCTGCCCGCTTGAGTATTCGACGCGCTGAACGCCGCAAGTGAGGCCGCCAGAACAACTCCACACGCTGAGATGATGTAACGAACGCGCATTTTTCGTTGTCTCCGTGTTTTACGATCGCAGTTAATCCAGGTTAAACCAGACCAGCGAGCCTGCCGGTGCTGTCACCGATCGACTCCTGATGAATTCCGTACAGATCCAAAATGCTCAGCAGCAGATTACCGGTGGTGACGGTCTTGGTGGGGAACGCCAAGTGGCGTCCGCCCTTGAGCAGACCCGAGGCTCCGCCAGCCAGAATATGGGGCACGTCATAGTGCAGGTGCTGGTTGGAATCGCCCATGTTGGTTCCGTACAACGTCAGCGAATGATCCAGCAGATTGCCATCGCCGTCGGGAGTGTTCTTCAACTTATCCAGGAAGTAGGCCAGGCACTGGACGTGATAGCGGCCGATCTTGGAGTAATCCTTGATCCGGTCGGGATTCTCGGCGTGGTGCGATGCGCCGTGGAAGCTGCTATTGGTGCCGCTGGCCGGGAAGTTTCGGCCGGTGAGATCGCGGGCGTAAAGCATGGTGGCCACGCGGGTCGTGTCGTTGCGGAAACCCAGCGCGGTGAGGTCGAAGTGCAGCTTGATATGCTCGTCGAAGGACTCGGGAATGCCGGCGGGGACCACCACGTTCTCTCCGGTGGCGACGCCGCTGGCCTTCTTGGCGTTATCCAAGCGGCGTTCGATTTCGCGGATGTCGTCGGTGAACTCGTCGACTTTATGGCGATCGTTGCCGGGGAGATTCTGCTTGAAGCGGGCCAGGCTCTGGCTGACTGAATCGAGAATGCTGCGGTCCTGTTCCCGGCGGGCGGCGCGCTCCTCCGGAGTCTTGGCCTGTACGTCGCCGAAGAGCTTCTCGAAAATGATCTGCGGGTTCAGCTCCATGGGCAGAGGCTGGGTCGGCGAGGCCCACGAAATTGAATTGGTGTAGGCGCAGCTATACCCTTCGCCGCAGTTGCTGGAATTGGCGCCGGGGTCTTCGATGGCCATCTGGAGCGAGGGGACCAGGGAATCCTGGCCGATCTTTTGAGCGATGAGCTGGTCGATGGTGGTGCCGTCCAGGATATCGGCGCCGGTGGCCTTCTTGGGTTTCTGGGCGCACATATAGGCCGCCGCGACCCAATGATCCGCGCCCGTGACGCCCGGAGGCGGCTCGGCCGATTTGGTCCACATCCCGCTGAGAATCACGGTTTGATCGAGGAACGATTCATGCACCAGTTTGCCGCTGGCGTCCACCACTTTGTCGAGGGGCTCCATGATGGTCAGCATCTTGCCGGATTCAAGCTGGGAGCTGGGGGGAATCCAATATCCCGGGGCCATGCCGTGCGGCACGAAGATGCCCATGAAACGGGTGGGGCGAACCGCCGCGGTCTTACTCAGCGGCGTCTGCGCCGGAATCATTGAATCCAAAAACGGCAGTGCCAGCGTAACGCCCGCGCCACGCAGAAACGTCCGCCGGGGTATGTGCTTTTTGGTGATGAACATTGTTTCCGCTCTCCTTTATAAAACTCTTAATATATAAACTGCGCCGACCGGCAAACGGTTACACCTACCGGGAAGCGCGCTGCTTGTTTTCCTGGCCGCCCTCGCTGATCAGTTTCTGATTCATCTGGAACGGCTCGCTCTTGACCACTCCCAGCACCAGCGACGAGAACTTGTAATTGTTCTTCTCGGCGTCGTGCACGATAGAGCGGACCAGAGGCATATCGAAATACTCGGTTCCGCGGCCCAGCCCGTAGATCATCAGCTTCTCGGTGATCACGCGAACAAACTGGGGCGAATACTTGACCAAAGCCGCGCGCAGCCCGGCGACGCCGTCGAGCTGGGTGCCGTCGACCAGCACTCCCTGGGCTTCGATGGCGGCTCCGTCGTCGCTGGTGCGCCAGGCGCCCACGGCGTCGAAATTCTCGAGCGAGAGCCCGATCGGGTCCATGATCTTGTGGCAGGTCGAGCACGGCTCATTGGCGCGATGCAGCTCCATCTGCTGGCGCATGGTGGGCTTGACGCCTCCGTGCAGGACGCCGGCCTGCGGAGGCAGCGGCGGCACGTTGGGCGGCGGAGGAGGAGGCTCCACGCCCAGGAACACCTGCATCACCGTTTTGCCGCGGATGGGCGGCATCGTCCCGCTGGGCTTGGAAGATATGGTCATCAGCGAGCCCTTGCCGAGCAAGCCGCGGCGCATGTCGAAAGCAGCCGGCAACTCCACGCGGCGGAAATTGCTGCCATAAATGTTGGGGATTCCGTAATGCTTGGCCAGCCGCTCGTTCAAGAAGGTGTAGTTGGCGGTCAAAAGATCGGTCACGGGGCGATCCTCATGCACGATGCTGTCGACGAACAGTTCCGTCTCCTTGCGCATGGCCTGACGCAGGTTGTCGTCGAAATCGGGGAACTCCGCGGTCACCGGCGTTTGGGTCGGCAGAGCGCGGAGGCTCAGCCATTGACCGGCGAAGTTGATCACCAATTGATCGGACCGCTTGTCGGCCAGCATGCGCTTGACCTGTTGCTCCAGCACCGCCGGATCGTGCAGCTTGTTCTGCGTGGCCAGCCCCAGTAATTCTTCGTCGGGGATGCTGGACCACAGGAAGAAAGAGAGGCGCGAGGCCAGCTCAAGATCGGTAATGCGGTAGGTCTTGCCCGGAGCCACATTGGCCGGCTCGATCTCCTTGCGGAAATAAAACTCGGGGTCCATCAAAACGCGGCGCAACGCCATCTCGATGCCGTGATCGAAGTTACCGCCTTCGTTACGGCCCTGCTGGTAGAAGCCCAGCAGCGTTTCCGTATCCTGATCGGTCACCGGACGGCGGTAGGCGTGGCGCGCCAGCGTACCGACGATCTGCTTGGCGCAGGCGGTCTCCCGATCGGGACTCGTGGGCTTGCACACGAAAATCTTGCGGCGGGCTTCGGTGTCCCCCGCGCCCTTGGCGTTGGTGGGACCGTCGATGCGGATCTTGCCGACGTGCGGGAAGAAGTTGTACCCGGGCAAACCGCCGGTCTCGATGGTGCTGCGCAGGAAGTGCTCATCCAGATCGTTCCCCGGCGCGTAGTTGGTAGCCAGGAACGTGACCACCACCGTGTGCAGACCCGCGGTGGCCTTGAAAGCGAAGTTGAAGGTGCCGTCGCCGCCGCCGCCGCGTCCGCCACGCGCTGGCGCCGGCTGTCCCGGAACCGCTAACGGTCCACGGTCGGTGTCCCAGTTGAACAGCTTCAGGCGCTCGCCGTCCAGCAGAAATTCCAGCTTCTCGCCGCGGATCTCGCCAAAGGGGTTGGTGTTGCCCATGTTGCCCTTGCTGATGGGCGTGATCTTGATGGCGTAGTCGCCATCGGCGGGAAACTCATACTTGACGATCATGCCGCCGCGAGTGCCGAAGGGCATGCCTTCAATGTGATAGTCCTCGGAGGCATCCTCGGGGATGCGGAAAGTGGTTTCAACGGGGGTATTGACGTCGCCCACTGCCAGGCGGCTGATCTTTCCCGCAGCCGACGTATAGCCTTCCAGCAGTGCCGGAGAAAGCGTCAGGCCACCCGCGACATTGTCGAAACCGCTGTTGGAATCGTCGGAAGGCAGGAACTTGGACGGATCGACTTCGATCGCCAGAAGATCCCGCACGGCGTTGGCGTATTCGGCGCGATTTAGGCGATGCAGGCCGGGCGGAGGCAACTGCGCCACCTTGTGGCGATCAAGCTCATTCTCCATCCACACGGTCACGGCTTCGTATGTTTTTTGATCCGGGCGCGGCATCCCGGCCTTGGGCATCATGCCGGACCGAAGCATACGAACGACCTTCTCCCATTTCTCGGCGTCCTTCTCGACGTGGGCGGTGTCGAGCTTGTCGATCTCCAGACCGGCCTTGGCGTAGGGGCCGCTATGACAGGTCACGCAGTATGCAGCGAAATAGTTCTTTTCCATCGCGGCGGAAGCGATGGTCGAAACCGCGGGAGGAAAGACTTTCGTGACGGCAGGGGCCTCGGGCCCGGCGCCGGTTGCGTCGGCCTTGGCGCCCTGATCGACCCAGTCGCTGATCAGCTTGATCTGCTCCTTGGAGAGCATGTCGCTGGGCGGCATCTGATTGCCGGTGGTGTCGGAAATCCGCTGCACCAACAGGCTGCCCTTGGAGTTTCCGGGGATGATGACCCTGCCTGCATTGCTGCCGGCGAGAGCGCCCGCGGCGGTATCCAGATGCAACCCAGCGGACGCAGCCGAGCCAATGTGACAAGCCGAGCAGGTATTGAAGATCGGCCGCACTTGTTTGGCATAGTCCACTGTGGCGGCGGGCTGCTGGGACGGCAACTGAGCGGCAAATATGAGAATGATGGCGGCGGGAATCAGCGTGGATCGCATGGCAACTTGAACCTTTCCCTAAGGAACACAAACTCCTAGTAACAACAACAGTTTACACGACTTTTACATGGAGCACAAGGGGCCGTATCCGACGGAAAAACGGGGGACGCCATCTGGCAGGCTGGGGGCCTGCCCCACTTAGCGGCGGCTGCGGATTTTCGACAGCAGGCGCAGCATTTCCAGGTACAGCCACACCAGCGTGACCATCAGACCGAAGGCGCTGTACCATTCCATGTAGCGGGGCGCGCCCTGCGCTGCGCCTTGCTCGATGAAGTTGAAGTCCAGGACCAGGTTGAGCGCCGCGATTCCCACCACCAGCAGGCTGAAGATAATGCTGATATTGCTGTTGCCGTAAAGGATCGGCACCTGCACGTGGAAGAAGCCGAGGACCATGGTGACCAAATAGAAGATCGCGATTCCGCCGGTTGCGGCGACCACTCCCATCGTGAACTTTTGTGTGACCTTGATCAGGCCGGAGCGGTAGGCCATCAACATACAGAAGCAGGTGCCGAAGGTCAGCGCGACGGCTTGCATGGCGATGCCGGGGTAGCGCAATTCGAAAATCGCGGACACGCCGCCCAGGAACAAGCCTTCGAGCAGCGCGTATAGCGGCGCGGTTACCGGCGACCAGGTTTTCTTGAACACCGTGACCAGCGCGACGACAAAACCGCCGATCGCGCCAATCCCGATGTAGGCGCCCATCTCCGCGGGATCCTGCGTGGCGAGGAAGCGGTTCCAGCTCCACCCGGCGGTGAGCAAGGCGCACAGGAGCAGGATGACCGTTTTCATGATGGTCCCGTTGACGGTCATGACTTCGCCGAACCCGGCGCGAATTCCTGGGACGGAGAAGGTCTTGTCGTTGAAGGTGGGATTACTGGTCCGCATACCTTTATTGTAGTGCCTGTCTTGTTGATACACTTGTCGGCATGCGAAAGCTTCCGCTTTTTTGCTTTGCCGCGGCGGGTTTCACCGTGGCGGGCCTTACCGGGGCCGCATGGGCCCAGGCACCCGTCCAGCCGCTGGCCGCGGTTCATAAAACCGTTCAAACCAGCGACGGGCGCATGATCGAAGGTCAGGTAATCGGCGAAGGCATGACCGACTTGCAGCTCCGCTCAGGGGACGGCCGCATTACGCTCTTGCGAAAAGAAGGCGGAGCCTTCCGCGTGGTTACCTCGCAGGCGGACTGGCCGACTTACAACGGCGACCCGAGCGGGAATCGTTATTCCAAGCTCACTGCCATCGACAAGACCAACGTCGCGCGGCTCGCGCCCAAGTGGATCTTCCCGATTCCGAACGCCCGGACGATCGAGAACACGCCGCTGGTGGTGGAAGGCATCATGTACGTTTCGATGGCCAACGAATGCTGGGCGCTCGACGCCGGAACCGGCCGCATGCTGTGGCGCTATCAGCGGGCTCGCACGCAGGGCCTTGGCGGAAACGCGGCTGCTGGATTCAATCGCGGCGTGGCGTGGGCGGGCGACCGCATCTTCATGCTGACCGATAACGCGCACATGATCGCGCTCAACCGCTTCAACGGCGAGCTTCTATGGGAAACCGAGATGGCGGATTGGCATCAGAACTACAACGGGACGTTCCGCACCGCTCACCGTCGGGAATCTTGTCATCTCGGGGACTGCCGGCGGCGATGAGGGCGTGCGCGGCTTCGTCGCGGCCTTCGATCAATCCACCGGCCACGAGGTGTGGCGCTTCTGGACCGTGCCCAAGCCGGGCGAGCCGGGCTCGGAAACATGGAAGGGCAAAGATGTCGAGCACCGCTCCGGCGCTACGTGGATGACCGGAACCTATGATGCTCAGCTCGATACGCTGTACTGGCCGGTCGGCAATCCAGGCCCCGATTATACCGGCGATGAACGCGAGGGCGACAACCTTTACACCGATTCGATTCTGGCGCTGGACCCAGCGACGGGAAAGCTCAAATGGTATTACCAATTCACACCGCACGACGTGCATGACTGGGATGCGCAGGAGCCACCCTTGCTGGTCGATACGAACTGGCAAGGCCAGCCGCGCAAGCTGCTGATGGAGGCGAATCGCAACGGGTTCTTCTACGTGCTGGACCGGACCAATGGAAAGCTGCTGCTCGGGAAGCCGTTCCTGAAGAAGCTGAATTGGGCCGAGGGGATCGGCGCGGACGGACGCCCCATCTTGAAAGAGCTGCCTAAGCAGGCCAACGGCGACACCTACGTCTGTCCCGGCTTCCAGGGCGGCGCAAATTGGTTTTCGAGCTCCTTCAATCCTGCGACCGGTTTGTTCTACTTCAATGCGCTGGAGCGGTGCAACGTGTTCTCGTCAGTCCATGGGGAATGGGTCGCGGGCAGGAGCTACATGGGCGGCGCGGCCCGGCCGGCTCCGGGCGAGACGTTCGAGAAATTTCTCCGCGCGATCAACATCCAGACGGGCGAGATCGCTTGGGAAGTCCCGCAAGTGACCACCCCGGCCACGGCCTCGGCGGGGGTCCTCTCGACCGCATCGGGTCTGGTCTTCTTCGGCGAAAACAGCGGGTCGTTCATGGCCGCCGACGCGACCAATGGCAAGATCCTGTGGCAGTTCCAAACCAACCAGACTTGGAAAGCCTCGCCGATGACGTATGTGTTCGATAACAAGCAGTACGTCGCGATCGCGGCGGGCACGGATATTGTGGCGTTCGGATTGCCCTGAGTGGTGGATTGGGCTGTGATAAGTGTTAAGCTACAGATTACAGTCTACCGGTGAAGATTCGAAACTTCGTCCATAAGGGACTGAAGCGGTTCTACGAGGAGGACAGCGCAAAGGGCATTCCACCCGATACCGCGGACAAGTTGCGCAAGATGGTTGCCTTCCTTGAAGACATGAGCGACCCGGAAGAATTGCGGGCGCTTGCCGCATGGAAGGCGCACGGGCTCGCCGGTGATCGCAAAGGCACAGGGAGCCTCAGCGTTACTCGCAATCGTCGTTTGACGTTTCATATCGACACCGCCGAGCGCGAAATCCGCGACGTGAATTTGGAAGATTACCACTGAGCACAGGGAGCAAATACCATGCCCATGAAGAACCCACCCCACCCCGGCGATTTCATTCGGACGGAGATTCTCGACCCTGCAGGGCTTTCGGTCACGGCGGCGGCGGAGGTGCTTCGGGTTTCCCGCCCTGCGCTATCGAGTCTGCTCAATGGCAAGGCAAGCCTGTCCGGCGAGATGGCGCTACGCATCGAGAAAGCTTTCGGGGTGAAGATGGACACGCTCATGCGCATGCAAGCCTCTTACGACATTGCACAAACCCGCAAGCGTGAGGGAGAAATCCGCGTGCGGCGATTTCATCCGCCTGCCGAGGCTCGCCCGTAAGCCGGCACTCACGCCGCCGGCTGTGGCTGGTAAAGCTTTACTCCGGGCCGGAAGGCGTTCCTTGTATGGTGGTCGCGTTGTGACTACAATTGAACTGACACGGTTTCAAGATGAAAATCGCCACCAGGACTGCCGACACCTACGTTCGCGCTCGCATCGATAGCGCCACCAAGGAGCGAGCCGCCGATGCTCTGGCCGCAATGGGACTATCCATTTCGGACGCGATGCGCTTGCTGATGTTGCGTGTGGTGGATGAGCGCCGTTTACCCTTCGAGGTCAAGGCTCCAAACGCGACAACGCGCAAGGCGATTGCCGAGCTTGAGGCGGGCAAAGGCAAGCGCTTCACCAGTACCGCCGCGCTGCTGGCGGACTTGAATGAGGATGATTGAACGCTCATCGGCATTCAAGCGCGACTATAAGCGAGCGAAGTCAACCCCGCGCCGCAGCAAAGATCTGGATTCCCTTCTGTCAACCGTCCGTCCTGCCGGCGAGTTACCGTGACCACGGCTTGATGGGCGCATGGGCGGCTATCGCGAATACCCATATCAGGCCCGACTTGCTGCTGATTTGCCGTAGGCCCGACGTCGTCACCCTTCGTCTGGCGCGGCTTGGTTGGCTCACACAGCGAACTATTCAGTTGATCCGCGGCTCGGAGGAAGGTGCTTCTCCAAGCGCTCTTCTGACCGAGATCACCCGCTATCGCCGGAGGCTTCTTCGGGAGCTTCTTCGCGACGGACGGTCGAGGGCGAAGTGTCGAACCTGACGCCGGTAACGGAGCGGACTTCAATGCTCGAAAGCTGAAGAGGCGCATCGTCCGGATCGAGGTCGTCTGGAACCAGCTCGCTCGTCTCCCGCACCGTGTAGCCAACTCCGGGCTCATCGCCGATGCTCGCTCGATGTTCGTCGCCCAAGAGGCTACGAGCCAAGGACCGCGATTCCGACTCGCCAGAGACGGCCACAAGGACGCCCTCCTTCATGGGGCGAACCGTTGCGGCTCGCGGAAACAGCACGACGTTTCGCCCGTAATCGCCAGCGCCCCCGAGCAGGAAGCACCACGCGGCGGCTGCCCGACTTGCACCGACGGATATATAAGGCCACCCAGGGGCGGGTCGATTGACGTAGCGAGAAAGTCAGCAACCCCCTGCGTCGGAAGGAAACTAAGAACCTCGTCGCCGGGCATGACTGGCCTTGAGAGGCGCAGACTCAACCTGCGTAGGAACTCCGCGCGCTTCAAGCGCTCTACGTGCACTGGATCGAAGAGGCTGCCTACTTCGTCTCGCAGGTCACTCAGCGCGATCAGATCGAGCAACCTTAGCGGCCCCAGGAGTTCAAACGTACCGACCAAAACCTTACTGCCGACGGGTGGGCGGACCTCCGCCAGCGCAACCTCAGGGTCTGTGGCTCCGTAGAAGACGGAAATGCCTGCCGCATTCATGCGACCGGCGCTCGCCTTGAGCGGCGGTGGAGGGCCGACTTCCCGATCCGGCTGTTTCATGGCCTTCTCGAATTCGACGTCGTCCTCGAACACCCGTGCCCTGTAAAGCTTCGCGCATTCCGCACCGGGTCCTGCATCGAGGACGACTTTACGCCCGCGGATCGTGGTATGGCCGTCAATGCCCTCGAACAGATGCCGCATCAGAGCCTCGCCGAAACGATTGAAATACCTGTTTTCGCGCTTCAGGCTCGTCGCGAAGTCGAGCCACTCCATCTCTAGGTCCGTTGGATATACCGTCCCCTTTGCGACATAACGCGCATCGGAATCGAAGGGACGTTCCCAAACTGAAGCCTCGGCTCCCCCGACATAGCCATAACGCAGTGCCATGAGGGCGCGGACCTCTTCGGCGACCTCGGGAGTTATCCCAACCTTCGCAGTTCAGGGCATTTGAAGCTGGGATGCCCTTTGTTTTCAGCAAAGGCATGTCAAAGGTCTCCACTACATTTTGAGTTGGGGAAGAGGAGCGGAGACGGCAGTGGTGGTGATACGAGGAGGTGGCTGCCGCGGTAGCACGAACTTCAGTTGATGAAGCAGAAGAGCCTGCTCCGGACTCGGCTCGGTGTAACGCGGCATCACCAAGCGCCGGCCATCGGTGGTTGGGAAAGACACATCCAGCATCTGAATGGCGGCGAGTTTTTCCAGCACCGCGCGGGATGTCAGTCCGGGAGCATGCGCCTTGAGGCGGTACTTCAACGTCACACTCAGACAGTAAGCCAGGAAGGCAACCAGGATGTGCGCGTCCACCCGATGCTCCAGTTGATGGTGGATCGGACGAATGCCCAGATCGCTCTTCAGACATTTGAAGGCCGCTTCGATTTGCGTCAACTGCATGTAGCGATCCCACAAGACGGCGGGATCTTCGGCCACCAGATTGGTGCGCAGCAGGTAGTGGCCATCGCGCAGCTCGGCTTCCTTGAGCTTGGTCTTATCGAGTCGAAACGTGAACGTCTCGCGGGTCACTTCTTGGCCCGCCGCGGGTAGATTGATTTTCACGAATCCAAAAGCCCGGCCCACGTCCGTCTTGGCCGCGCCCACGCGCATCAGCAACTGATCTCGCTTCGGTGCGCTCCGCCGCATTGCGCGCAACTTGCGCAGCAAGCGCGCCAGTTTCTTGCGGCGGATCGCAACCTCCTTGGCCTGCCGTCCTTCGCTCTTCGCCAACACGTAGAGTTCGCCGTCTTGGGCAAACAACTTCACTTCCACCGACTCGCGCACTTTCTGCCAGGGCAACTCCAGCCACTTCTTCTCATACTGCTTGACCTTGGCCCGCGACGTTCCCACCAGGTAAAACGTCTCTTGGCGCGAGGTCCGCATTTCCGCCAAAATAGCCTCGGTTGGAATGCCGCGATCCATCAGCCACACCCGCCGCGCCTTGCCATACATGCTTTCGATCTTGTCCAGAAAACCGCTCAAAGTGGACTTGTCGGAGGTGTTGCCGTCCATCGCTTCGTAGGCCATCGGCAGGCCCGTGGGCGTCATCACCAGCGCGATCACCACCTGCCTGCAGTTCGGTTTGCCGTCGCGGCTGTAGCCGTATTTGGCCTTGGGGTTTTGCTCGGCCTCCCCTTCCACGTACGTGCTGGTCAGGTCATACAGCAGCAAATCGAACTCCGCTTCGAACAGGTCTTTCCAGCGTTGCTGTAAATGCACGAACAGCTCTTGCTTGTGTGGCAATACTCGATCCAGGCACCGGTACAGCCGGTCTTTTTCCGCTACTTGAAAATCCTGCCCCAGCAAAACGTCCATCGCGCTTTGATCGAACCACTGCCGGTGCACCCGGAACTCGCTGCCCGGATCGATCAGCCGGTTCACCACTAGCAACTCCAGCACCTGCGCCCAGGCGACCCGTTCCCGACCCTCCGGCAGCTTCTCGGACCAGAACTGGTCCAACTGCAATTGGCGCCATAGTTCGCATCCCAACCAGCAGTTGCCATAGGGGCGGGCTCGCTCCAGCTTCATCTCACTGAGCTTCACTTGCACGCTGTCGATCGCGTCGGCGGGAACCGGACGGTCCTCGGGAAACAGACTCAGCGGCGTGAAGCGATGCTGCTGTTCATCGAACACGTCCAGCGTCTTGCGCCAGGCCGTTTGCTGGCTGTCGTTGATTTCACCCAGATACAACACTTGCCGCTGCGCCACTCTCCCGGACCGCAGGCGGCGGCTTTCCACCACCGTGTAGTAGCGGTGCTCCTTGCCATCCTTGATCCGTTTGTTGTGGCGCAGAAACATTGTCCCTTGCAGAATGCCAGAATCTTTCCCGGCTGCATAGAGGGTAGGTCTCCACTACAAGCACTTCTGAAAATGTTCTATTGAACAAGAAAACTTTATCTCCACGATCCGCTCGCTTTTGCCGCAACACTCATCGCAGCTGCGAAGGTTGGGTTATCATTGCGATGTCACCGACTATTTCCACCACCAGCTTGCTCCCACCGGAAGGCCCCTTCGTTTGGTAGAAAAACTCCTCCAACACAGTTTTGACCCGATCCGCCAACTGCCTGATCGAGAGAGTTTTGCCGTCTCCCGTGCAATAGGAGCACGTGCCATTGACACCTTGCGTCTCGACCGCGTGCCGGAGGAACGGCTCTCCGATGCATTCGGGGCAAACGCGCCGATCTTCCGATTCTTGGGAATCCTCTGCCGTCGACGAATCTGGCGCCATAAGTTAACTAGGACTTAGTTGCCGGCGCGGGATTCGTCGCTTTGGCTTTTCGGTCACGCCTGTCTTTGCTTCCTGCGTCTGCAAGCTTTGTATCACCTTCGAACTTCGGGATCACAAGGATATCACGTAGAGACGTGAGAAACCTTCTCGTGTCGTCGCTTTTGGCCTCTACAGCGTGTGGCATCGAGCGTCTCCCGCTGGGGTGCAGCCATGATTTCAGAGTAGCCTACCTTCCGCGATTTGGGAAAGCCGACGATCAAGCGCCCCCCATCCGTTTCCGTCCTGTGGCTAAATCGAAACGCTTCCTCGAAGGATAGCGTCTGCAAATGCTCGCTTCACACCACGGCTTCGGTCCGGGCGAACTCCAGCAACCTGCGATCGGCCTGCTGCGGACGCGCGATTTTCTCGTCGCGGACGATTTTGCCGTCCCGAAAATAGATATTGCGGTTGGCGAATGCCGCGATGTCGGGCTCATGGGTGACGATGATTGTCGAAATGCCCTGCTGGCGATTGAGATGCTGAAAAATCGCCATGATCTCGACACTGGTGCGCGAATCCAGCGCTCCCGTCGGCTCATCCGCCAGAATGATCTGCGGGTTGTTCACCAGAGCGCGCGCGATGGCGACGCGCTGCTGCTGCCCGCCGGAGAGCTGATTGGGGTGATGATCGGCGCGCTCGGTCAAGCCCACCGAGGCCAGCGCCTGAAGCGCCCGCGCGCGGGGATCGGGCACGGGCTCGGTTGTGTACAGCAGCGGAAGCTCGACGTTCTCGATCGCGCTGGTGCGGGCCAGCAGATTGAACTGCTGGAACACAAAGCCGATTTCGCGGTTGCGAATCTCGGCCAGTTGATCGCGGTTCATCTCTTCCACGCCGATGCCATCCAGCCGGTAGCTTCCCGAGGTCGGTTTATCCAGACAGCCCAGGATGTTCATCAGAGTCGATTTTCCCGAGCCTGACGGCCCCATGATCGCCACGAAGTCGCCGCGCTCGATTTCGAGCGATACGTCGCGCAGCGCGGGCACCGTCAGGTCTCCGATGTGGAAGGTCCGGACCAGGTGCTCGACCTCGATGATGTTCCGGTCACTCATAGTGCAAAGCCTCAATCGGGTCCATATAAGCGGCCTTTCGCGCGGGATAGAATCCGAACGACACGCCCACCAGCGCGGAGAAAAGAAACGCCACCACGATCGAACCGAGGCTCACCACCGTGGACCATCCCGCGAAATAAGAAATCAAAACACTCGCCGTAATGCCCAGCACAATCCCAATCGCGCCGCCCGCGATCGATAGCGTAACGGCCTCCACCAGAAATTGACTGAGGATGTCGCGCGTCTTGGCGCCCACGGCCTGGCGCAGCCCGATTTCTTTGGTCCGCTCGCTGACCGAGACCAGCATGATGTTCATGATCCCGATTCCTCCGACGATCAGCGACACCGAGGCGATCGCCGCCAGCAACATCGACATGACGCTCGCCGATGTTTCCTGAGCCCTGAAAACCTCCTCCATGTTGCGAATGGTGAAGTCGTCGTCCTCGTTGGCTTGCAGGTGATGGCGCTGCCGCAGCAGGGCCTTCATCTGCGCCTGCACGTCGGCGGTGCGGCCCTCGCCTGCCTGCACGAAAATCGAGCCGACGGCCCCGTAGTTGGCCTGGCTGGTTCCGATGACTTTCTTTTTCGCCGTGCTGATGGGCATCAGGATGACGTCGTCCTGATCCTGGCCGGTGGGCGATTGCCCCTTGGCCACAAGCGTTCCGATCACCGTAAACGGAACCGTCTTGATGCGAATAATCCGTTCCACTGGATTCTCGCCGTTGAACAAATTGTCGATGACGGTCTTGCCCAGCAGCGCGACCTTGGAAGCGGCCTCCACGTCGCCGGTGGTGAACGGCTGGCCCTTGTCTATCTCGATGTCGCGGATGACCAGATAGTCGGGAGTCGTTCCCAGCACCTGCGTTCCCCAATTATTGTTGCCGTACACGGTCTGCGCGCCGCCGCGGACTGAGGGCGCGGCAAACGCGGCGGCATCGCATTCCCGGGTGATCGCCTTTGCGTCGTCTTCCGTGAGAGTTTGCGCGTTGCCGGTGCCCATGCGGATGCCCGAACTGGTAACGCTGCCCGAGAGGACCACGATCAGGTTGCTGCCGATGGAGGCAATCTGCTCCTTGATCCGCTTCTCGGCGCCGGCTCCGACCGCCACCATCGCGATCACCGCAGCCACGCCAATGATGATGCCCAGCATGGTCAGCGCCGAGCGCATTTTGTTAATGCGCAGTGCCCGCAAGGCGATCTTCATACTGGCTACGATCTTTCGGGCGTTCATCTGCCTGGCTCCTAAATGCCGAGCTTCTTGGCGCCGCCGCCGGTCCCCTGAGGTGGCGAGCTCGAAGCACCCGCCTTCGCGGCGCTCCCGGTAATGACGTTCCTGGCCTTCCGCGAGATCGCCGCCGAATGCCTCCACACGATTGGCGTCGCTGATTCCGGTCTTGATCTGCACGGCCTGCGGTTGCATCTGCTTATTCAGCACGTAGACCGTCTGTGCGGACCCTGGTTGTCCTGGTTTCGAAGCCCCGGGCGGGCGAAATCGCAGCGCGGCCTTCGGAATTCGCAGCGCGTTCGATACGTGGCCGGTGAAAATTGTGGCGTTCGCGGTCATGCCCGGAAACAATTTCAGATCCGGATTGGATACATCGATCACGATGTCGTAGGTAATCACGTTTTGCACGTTGATCGGAGCCTGCCGGATTTGCGCCACGCTGCCGTGGAAAATCTGGCCGGAATAAGCGTCCACGGTGAAGTTCGCCGTCTGGTTGAGGCGAATCGGCCCCACGTCGGATTCATCCACATTGGTGTCCACTTGCATTTTCGTCAGATCCTGCGCGATCAGAAAAATCACCGGTGCCTGGAACGAAGCGGCCACGGTCTGCCCGACATCCATGTTGCGCGACTCCACGGTTCCGTCCACCGGCGCGAGGATGCGCGTGTGGTCGAGATTGAGCTGGGCCTGCGCGAGCATAGCCTGGTCCTGGGCTACGACGGCGGTGGCCTGATCGAGCTGGTCGCGCGCCACGTCAACCGCTCTTCGCGCGGATTCGGCGGAGGCCTGTGCGGCATTGATTGCCGCTTGCGCCGCGTCTACGCTTGCCACCGCCTGCTCGTAGTTCGCCTTCGCCGTGTCGTAGTCCTCCTGAGAGGTGGCCTTCTGCCCGACCAGGATGAGCCTTCGGTCGGCTTCCACCTTGGCCAAGTCCACGGCGCTTTGAGCCTTCACCAGGTTGGCCTTCTGGCTGGCGACGTTGGCCTCGGCCGCGGCAACGTCGGATTGCGATTTGGCCAGGCTCGCCTGTGCGCTGACCACCGCGGCCTTCGCGGCGTTCAGTGTGGCCATCGACTGGTCCACGGCTGCTTTGAACGGGGCGGGATCGATTTCCGCCACCAGTTGGCCCTTTTTTACTTTGGTATTGAAGTCGGCATACAGCGCGATGATATTGCCGGAAACCTGGCTGCCCACCTGCACCGTGATCACCGCGTTCAGATTGCCGGTAGTGGTGACCGTGGCGTCGATGTCGCCGCGGTCGACGCGAGCGGTGTTGTACTGGAGCGCGCCGGAATTGCGAGAGGAGAACCACACCACCGCGGTGATCGACACTGCCAGGACGCAGCTTGCCAGAACCCACTTCCCGGCCGTCTTCTTCCGGCCCTGGGGTGCCGGATGTGCCGCCGGATGGACGCTGGCCGGCTCGCTATCTCGATGAACTTCCCGAATGGAAACGCCTTCCACGCTGTGGTTGATGCATTTTTAATTCCGCCGCTAACCCTGCGTTTTCAATCGTTTGTGGCCAATGTGGGTTTCCTTGCGCAGGTCCCTTTGGCGGTTTGACGCAACGGGTAGGTCGGGGACCTCCCCACTGCGGCCAACCGATTGGCGATCTGATTGCTATGCGTTTGATCATGCGGATTCTCTTGTGTGCGGTAATTCTGGCCGCGGCGGGCTTTGTCCAGGCGGCGCTGGGCCAAAACAGTGGAGCGGTGATCGGGACGGTGAAGGATCCAACCGATATGTCGGTGCCGGATGCCGCCGTGGAGCTCCGAAATCCGACCACCGGGTACGCCCAAAAAGCCACCACCGGCGCGGACGGGACCTTCCGGCTGGATAACATTCCGCCCGACATGTATGAAATCGTGATCAATAAGGAAGGCTTCGCCGGCGTAAAGGAGCCTCTGGAAGTTCGCACCGGCGTGCCGGTCAGCGTGGGCTACACGCTGGCGATGGCGAAGGTCACATTCACCGTCGCCGTCACCGCCGGGACGGTGCTGATCGATACCGATCCGTCGGCGCACACCGATGCCGACTCTTCGGCCTTCTCCAAGCTTCCGAGCTTCGACCCGGCTGCCGGCCTCAGCAGCGCCATCAACAACTCCACCGGCGGCACGGCATCCGACGCCAACGGTTTCTTTCACCCGCTGGGGGATCACGCACAGGTCACTTTTGTGGTGGACGGCCAGCCCATCAGCGACCAGCAGAGTAAAGTATTCTCGACGCAGCTTCCGGCCAATGCGGTCCAAAGCATGGAGCTGATCACGGGAGCGCCGGACGCGCAATACGGCGATAAATCCAGCCTGGTGGTGAACGCGACCACCAAGAGCGGTCTGGGCGCGGCGGCGCCCTCCGGGACCTTCGAACCGATGTGGGGCTCCTTCGGCACCTACGGCGAAAACGCGACGTTCGCGGACGGCACCCCCAAGTTCGGGAATTTTGTTGCGTTGAATACTCTTCGCACGGGGCACTTTCTCGACACGCCCGAGTTTCTGCCGATCCACGACATCGGCAACTCGGAGACGCTCTTCGATCGCATGGACTACAAGCCCAGCGGGCGCGACGCGTTCCACTTGAACCTGTTTCTGGCGCGCAACTGGTTTCAGGTGCCCAACGACTACGATCAGTTGGCGCAGGATCAGAAGCAGCGCGTGATGACCTGGAACATCGCGCCCAGCTACCAGCACACCTTCGGCTCGACAACGCTGATCTCCTTCAATCCTTACGTGCGCCGCGACCAGGTGGATTATTATCCCAGCCGCGATCCGCTGAACGATACGCCGGCCACGATGGGGCAGCAGCGCTTCCTGACCAATTACGGCGGGAAGGCGGATGTCTCGACCTCGAAGGGGCGGCACAACCTGAAAATCGGAATGCAGTTGCAGCAGACTCGGCTGGCTGAGAACTTTTCGCTGGGGATCACCAATCCGAATCTCAATCCCATCTGCCTGGGCGCGGGAGGCGCTCCGGTGCTCTTGCCGACGCTCATCAACCCGGCCCTTTGCGCGGCTTCCGGGTTCACAGCCAACCTGAACCTGCTGCCCGGCTTGGTTCCTTACGACCTGACGCGCGGCGGATCGTTTTTTGTGTTCCGCGGGCAAGGCAACATCGACCAGTACGCTTTCTATGCCACCGACGACATCCGGCTGGGGGATTTCACGGCGGACATCGGCCTGCGCGACGATCAATATTCCGGCATCACATCCGCGAACGGCGTCCAGCCGCGCATCGGACTCTCTTATCACGTTCACCGCCTGGATATGGTCCTGCGGCTGGCGTATTCGCGCACGTTTGAAACACCGTTCAACGAGAATCTGCTGCTTTCGAGCGCGACCGGCGCGGGCGGTCTGGCGCAGAATATTTTCGGAGCCAAGGCGAGTATTCCGATTCAGCCCGGCATGCGCAATCAATTCAACGCAGGTTTGCAACAAAGGCTGGGGAAATATCTGGTCTTCGACGGCGATTACTTCTGGAAGTTTACGCACAATTCCTACGATTTCGACGTGCTGTTCAACACCCCGATCACGTTTCCGATCGCCTGGCACAATTCCAAGCTGGATGGCGTGACGGGCCGCCTCAGCACCACGAGTTTTCATGGATTCCAGGCGTATACGACCTTCGGTCACACGCGCGCCCGGTACTTTCCGCCGGAAGTGGGCGGCCTGATTTTCCAGGGCACCGCCAACGTTCCGGGCGTGTTTCGCATCGACCACGATCAGGCCTTTCAATCGACCACCAACCTGCGGTATCAGCACGGAAAGGACGGGTTGTGGGGAAGCTTCATCTGGCGCTTCGATAGCGGACTGGTGGTGACCGGCGTTCCGGACGTGCATGCGGCCACCTTGCTCACGCCCAACCAGCAAGTGGATATCGGGTTCGCCTGCAACGGCGTTCCCGCAACGGTGCTGAACCCGATCCGGACCTGCGCGGGAATCGGAACATCCACGCTGCTGACGCTGCCGCAAACCGGCACGGAAAATAACGATCACAATCCCGACCGCGTGCAGCCGCGCAACCTGTTCGATGTCGCCATGGGCACCGACAACCTGTTCAAGACCGAGCGCAAGAAGGTGACTCTGCGCTTCACCATCATGAACCTGATGAACAAAGTGGCGTTGTATAACTTCCTGTCCACCTTCAGCGGGACGCACTATGTGGCGCCGCGGACGTATCAGGCATCGATGGGGTACGCATTCTGACGCTCCTTGCAGCGCCATGCGCAAGCACTTCGGCCGTTGTGCATAAGATGGGTTCACGATGGATCTACTGGACCGGCTGCTGGGACATGACGCTTGGACCACTCGTCAGTTGCTGGGACGCTGCCAGCAGTTGACGGACCGACAACTCGACCGCCAGTTCGACATCGGGCATCGGACAGTGCGAGCCACGCTGCTGCACATCATCCGCAATATCGAGGTGTGGACGGACCTGATGAATGGCCAGCTTGTCGCGAAAGATGCGCGGATCGAAGATCGGACGGTTGCGGCAATGGGCCTTCGGTTGGAAGGCGCCACGGCCGGTTTTGCGAGAGCCTCTCACGCTGTCGCCAGGCGGAATGGGTGGGATGAACTCCTGCTCGATACGCTGGACGATCCGCCCGCGGAGAAGAGTTACGGGGGCGTCGTCGCCCATGTAATTACGCACAGCATGCACCATCGCGCACAGTTGCTGTACATGCTGCACAAGCTTGGCATTGACGGATTGCCGGAGGGGGATGTTCTGAGCTGGGAGCACGAAGCTGGATAACAAGAGACACTACTCCCACGCGAGTGGAAAGAAAAAAGATTTCGTTGCGGCGGCTGGGGGCTCTCGGACTTATCGCCGGGCGTTTTCCAGCCGCCAATGATTTGAGCCGCTTCTCGCGGGGGCCCGGAACCGGCTGGATGACCGCTCCATATTTCCCGCTTCGAATGCCAACTCTCTGATGTCCGCCTACGTACTTACCCGCTGACGGAATGATAAGGATCGATCCCTAAATTCTTCCGCCGGACGAGTTAAAGCCCTGCGAAAGTTCAGCACCACCTCAAAACACAACGCTCCGTGCACGGAGTAACTTACGATTCGAGCTTAAACGGAGGAGACGCGAAACGCGGCCGATAAAAAACGGCAAGTGATAGAAGAGATTCCAGAAAAAAATTCGGCGGGTGGCGGGATGAGACGATTATGATTACAATTTTAAACGATCGATAGAACCGCCGGCCCTAACCGGAGGAGACAAACCATGATTCGGCCGACTGCGATTGCAAGCGGAGTTCTATTCTTCAGCGCATCGCTCAGCGCCGCGACGGTCACCACCACCACGCTCACCAGTGTGACGCCGCCGTGGCCGCTGAGCTTCCTCTCGGCGTGGCCGGGCGGGGCAGACTTACCCGGGCGTATCGACCCTCAATTCGCCGGACGGGTTCGTGATTGCGAACGCCGCCATCGTGCCCGCGGGAACCGGCGGAGCGATCACCATAGTCGCCGGGAACCCGACCGACCTGATCATCGACATCGTCGGGTATTTTGCTCCTTAAGGCGGGAAGGTCTCGAAGAAATATTCGGTATTCCCGTGACGTAATGCTCTCAGTCACGGCACCACGTGGACACTAATATAAAAGCCCATTGGGGGATGGTCGGCATTTGACTGGTCAGCATTTGACTATCGGATTCGCGGGATTCGTGATAAACTCGTCCCTGCCGATTGGGAACTGCGTCCGGTCGAAGCCCCTGAAACCGGGGAGCGGGATCGTCTGGCTGGTACTTGTTACAGGTCGGATTCCAGAACGGGCTTGAAGGGAGATTGCCAGCGAATGGTCAAAACACCGAGAGCCAAACGGCTCCGCACGAAGGCAGTAATTGGTTTCGTCGGCCTGTTGCTGCCGGTATCTTTGCGCGCCCAGTCTCCACTCGATTCCGGGCCTTGGCCGACGCTGGGTCACGACAACCAACGCACGAACCAAAGCAGCCTCCAGGGACCGATCTCCCCGGGCACGCCGACGGTGCTCTATGATGCCGGTAGTTCGATTGGCATCAACCAGGTTGTGGTCACGTCCGACGGAAAGATACTTCTGACTGCCTGCGTCGGCCGCGTGATCGCGCTAAATAGCAGCGGGCAATCGTTCGGACCTTTGTGGCCTTTTCCACTCATGAAAACCGCATATGCAGGCAGCCCCGAGACGGCGTGGGGCATCACGGTCAGCAACAGCGGCACCATTTATGTGGCTAGCCACGAATGCCCTGACATCAGTGGCGCAATTCCCGTACATTTCTATTCGATTCGATCGAACGGCGCGAACACGCCGAACTGGCCCATCGCCACGAGCGCAATGTACTGGCCCGCGGCTATAGGAAGCAACGGAATGATCTACCAGATGGATGAGCTCCAACGAATCCACGCCTATAGTTCGTCGGGGACCTCTCTCTGGACAGTAGGTTTGCCGAGCTACGGTCAAGGGGAGATCGCCTTGGACGCTGCCGGCAATCTTTACGTGGGTACGGACGCCAATCTTTCCGGCGGCCATGCAATATATTCGTTTACGCCATCCGGCGCATCGCGCACCGGATGGCCCAACGATACCGGTGGAGTAACCGCTCCGACAACGCCGGCGATAACTCCGGGCGGCGCAATCTACATCGCTAACGTCAACGGATCTCTGTACAGTTTCAACTCCGATGGATCGTCAAGGGCGGGATTTCCGTTTTCCTCTGGTGGGGCCGTCTCTCAGCAGCCTCTAGCTGTTTCCAGCTCGGGGATCGTATATATGAAGACCTCGGCGGGCCTCTTTGCGATCAACCCGAACGGCACGTTGGTGTGGTCCGCTCCGTTTGCTCCAGGTGGAGATGCCTCTCTGTCTCCCGGCCCCGTTGTAGACGCGGATGGCTACATTTACGTCGCCTTCGGTAACAGCGTGTACTCGCTGAACCCGGACGGCACACTCCGCTCCGGTTGGCCCACGACTATTCCGAACGCGGGACCGCTCATCATCGGAGGTAACGGTCTCCTTTACGTGGTGAGCGGGGGACAGAAGGTCTATACAGTTACTGAGTCGTCAGGGAATTCGCCGTTGACAGTCTTGAATCCCTTCGCGCCGTACCCTACCCTCCAACAGGCCCCTCCCACGCTCACGATGCCAGAGGTGTTGAGCTCGCCTTCCGCGAACAGTCTAGCCGCGGATGGGGAGTCGGCCGTCGTTTTGGCGTACCAGTCGAGGTCCTCGCAGCCAGTGACTTTTCATTTTTCCGCGAGCGGAGTGGGGATAGCTCCCGGCTGCTGTGGATCGCTTGGGGATTATGATCCGGATTATCTTGGGAGTCCAAACCCGGTCACTGGTGGTGTGCAGATGTACACGGTCAATACGCCCCATGGGCCGGACGCCGCTGGCAACTACACGTTTCTGGCGTTGTTGTGGGCGCCCGCTGTTATGCCCGTGCCTAACGCTTCCCCCGCCGTTATCGGCCTGGACGTGACCGCAACGCAAACGGGAGGCCCGACTGGTCATGCCTTCATTTCGTTGGAGCCTCCTCCGCTGCTGCTCGTCCACGGCATTTGGGCGAGCGCCGCCGAGTCCTGGTTCTCTTCCAGTCCGCCGGGGGGGTTCTTCAATTGGATCTCGAATCTGTATCCGCCCAACCTGGTTTACATGGTCGATTACAACGATCCGACGTTTACCCCAAATCTAAACTCCCAATCCTTCGACACTCCTGCGATACAACACCGGCTGTTAATGACGATGACGAACGCCCTCTCACGCGTCGCCGCGTTGGGCATGGCTGCGCGGACCGTGGACGTCGTTGCGCATAGCGAGGGTGGGCTGGTGACCCGGTACTTCATGAGCCCCGTGGGTGCGACGGTTCGTGCGGGCAATCCGGCCCTGCTCCCCAATCCTGTACACAAACTAATCACCATAGGGACGCCGCACTTAGGCACCCAATTGGCGACCGCACTGGAACTCCATCTTTCGGCGACGCCTCCTTCGCACTCTCTTGAGTCGGCGGTTTGTGCTGCGAATAATGTCGTATGCACCCTGACGAACTTTTTTAGAGCTATAGGAAGAACGGTGGACACCGGGGTCCTTTCCTTTGTGCCAAGCACGTATCCTTTAAATGCGCTTGATCCCCAAAATCACTTCGGTGCAATCGTGGGCCTTGCGCCTCATATACTGCTGGTTCCCTCGTCGGCAACGGAACTGTTCTTGAATCAGGTGATCCTCGATTTTCTTCCGGGACTACAGAGTGTCGGGACTATCCTAGGAACAACGCTTCATGACACAATTGTGCCAGCTAGTAGCCAGAATCCGTCATCGCCGGGACAGACGGATTCGGCGACAGTCAGCGGAATCGTACACGCGAACCTTTGCTTGCTTCCCGTGATTTCGCTGGTGTGCCCGGACATTGGAGAAACAGCTAGCCCGGACGTTTGGGCACAAGCCTATTACTGGCTTTCCGGAGGCACTGGTACTGCGCCAGTGGCGGGCGTTTCATCCAACGCCTCCGCGAGGGCCCTGACATCTGCGGCAACCGCGCCGCTGCCGGTGCTGGACCTAACGGGGTACACCCAGGTCGCGGCGTCCAACGTCGCGCTCTTGCCCGCCTCGGGTGCGGTCCTGACCATCAACAGCGCCACGAACATCACCGCCTCTTCCTCGACCAAGACCATCACCGAGTTGCTGCTACTTCAAACCGTCATGGACCCCACCGATGCGGTCTTGCTCTATGCGACGCAATCTCCGTTCACGATCTCCTATATGCCGACACGCCTCGGCTCGGCGAGCTTTGTCGCCATCGCGCTGTTCAGCGACAAGACCTACGCTATGACGACGTTGAACTACACACTGCAACCCAGCGGCACTCCGTACGATCTGAATCTGGTAAACGCGCCCGTAGCGAACATGACCGTGGGAACATCGGACGTGATCCAGGCGAATGCGCTCTTCATCAGCGGCCCGATCAATGTGACGCAGGTGGCGACGTACACCGCGCGCAGCGGCTCCGCGAGCGTGTTCAGCGTGAGCACAGGCGGCACCATCACCGCCAACGGCAATGGCGTGGATTTGCTGGATGTCTCCTATGGCGGCGTCACGGCAACAGCTCCGATCGTGGTCGGGGCGTGTACCTATGCTCTGAACCCGTCGATCCAGCTCGTTCCCAACACGGGAGGCACGGTTACGATTCAAGTCGCGACCCAACCCGGATGCGCCTGGACGGCTTCGGGTGGCGCCGCGTGGTTGTCATTCACGCAAGCCAGCGGCAGCGGAAGCGGCGCGATCACGCTAACGGCGGCGGCCAATGGCAGCGGAGGCACGCAGGCCGCCTTGGTCACCCTGGCCAGTCTAACGGCCGTGATCGTGCAGCCTACGACGGCTTGCAGCTACGGGCTTTCACAGACGCAGATCAGTGCGCCCGCGGCAGGAGCGAGCGGAACGATCACCGTGACAACCTCATGTCCCGTGATCGCATCCAGCAATCAAAGCTGGGTGACGGCAACACCGCTGGGGTCGTCCGTGACGTACAGCGTAGCGCCGAACGACGGAGCGTCCCCGCGGAGCGCGACGCTGACCATTGGGACACAGCCTGTCTCAGTCTCGCAGTCGGGCAGCGCAACGGTTCTAGCTCCCGATTTGTCCTCGCCCCTGAACGGCGCCCAGGGTGTGTCGCTAACGGCGTCCTTGTACTGGGATGCCGCGGTCGGGGCAACCTCTTATGATGTGTACTTCGGGACCCCCTCCTCGCCGCCATTCGTGGTGAACACGACGGCCACGAGTTTCAGCCCTGGGACGCTTGCAGAAACCACCACCTATTACTGGTATGTGGTCGCCAGGAATGGGTCTGCCACCGCATCTTCATCGACGTGGTCCTTTACTACGCTGGGACCCGGCGTCGCATTGCAGTTCTACCCCATCACTCCGTGCCGCATCGCCGACACACGCGCCGGCCAGAACTTCACGGGCGCGTTCGGACCGCCCAGTCTGGCGGCCTTTTCGGACCGCAATTTCCCGCTCCTTTCCGGGGGATGCTCCATCCCCTCGACAGCCCAGGCGTACTCGTTGAACTTCACCGCGGTTCCGGACGGGCCGCTGGGTTTCCTGTCGGCGTGGCCGGACGGCGACGCCTATCCGGGAGTCTCGACCCTGAACTCAACCGACGGCAGCGTGATCGCCAATGCGGCCATCGTTCCGGCCGGGACCGGCGGCGGTATCACCGTAGTGGCCGGAGACCCGACCGATCTGATTATCGACGTCAACGGGTATTTCGCTCCGGCGGCCGCTGCGGGGCTCGACTTTTTCCCGCTCACGCCTTGCCGCATCGCGGACACTCGCAGCACCCAGAACTTCACGGGAGCCTTCGGGCCGCCGAGCCTGGGCGGGTTTGCCACTCGCGACTTCCCGCTCGCAACCAGTCCGTGCCTGTCCGGCTCGGAGTTCGCCTATTCATTGAATGTGACGGCGGTCCCACCTGGGCCGCTGGGCTTCCTTTCGATCTGGCCCGCGGGACAACCCTACCCTGGCGTATCGACGCTGAACTCGCCCGACGGCACAACGCTGGCGAACGCGGCGATTGTTCCCTCGGGGACCGGTGGAGACATCGATGTGGTGGCGGGCAACCCGACCGATTTGATTCTGGACATCAACGGGAAGTTCGCCGCGCCTGGCGCGGGCGGATTGCAGTTTTACACAGTGACGCCGTGCCGAGTGGCCGATACGCGAAGCAGCCAGAACTTCACGGGCCAGTTCGGGCCGCCGAGCCTGGCGGCATTTGTGGACCGCAATTTCCCGATTCAATCCAGCCCGTGCGGCATCCCGGCGACCGTGCAGGCATACGCATTAAACATGACGGTAGTGCCGCCGGGGCCGCTGAGTTTCCTCTCGGCCTGGCCGGCGGGACAGGCTTATCCGGGCGTATCGACGCTCAATTCGACCGACGGGCTCGTGATTGCGAACGCCGCCATCGTGCCCGCCGGAACCGGCGGGGCGATCACCGTAGTCGCCGGAAACCCGACTGACCTGATCATCGACATCGTCGGGTATTTTGCTCCCTGAGCGGCCTGGCCGCCAGAATTGCTTCATGCTCGCAAATATGACGGACTGTTATTCCGTGATATCGGACGTCATTGGAACCTCCGCCCAAAGGGCGGAACACTCTCGGGACAGCAGTACTTCGAGAGGGCTAGTCGATGCTTTAGCGGTTGTCGGTTGCGTACAAATCAGCGAAGTCCTCGTCGTTGGCATATGACGATGTATCGACGATCGGCAAGTAGTCGAAGGAGGAGAACGGCTCGAAGTCTTTCGGCCATCGTGCCTCCAACCGACAAAGCACCCTAAACTGAACCGGCGCCGGCGGCGGATTGACCCGCTCAACCGTGGCAGTGATTCCGCTTTCGTCGGCATCGATCAGCTTCGCGAAGTCGCTATTCAGATAGCGCGGACAATAGCCAACCAGATACATGTCCTGTTCCTGCCGCTCGGCAGTTCTCAGGGCCAACGCTTTTACATCCACAGGATTTTGGAAATCCTTCATCATCAAGAGGGATTCTCCCGGCTCTAATCGGTCCACCCGAGCGATTGATTCGCTCGGCATATGTCGGAGGCCATGCACAAGAAATCGCAGAACGTATTCACCGGACGGCGCTCTCTCTGGACAGGGGAACACCTCCAACGTGTCGGTAACCCGTTGTCCGCCACTTCTGGCAAGAATGGCGACTGGGTCATCTTCCGACTCCGGGACGTTGAGCCATTCAAGATAGTCTCGATACTCAGGTCGCGAGCGGGGAACTAGCCGATTCGAGAACAGGGGAAACAATTCGCTCGACGTGTAGAGCCGACGAAGGCTTGGGAACATGGACAAAGGTTCAAAGCCAGCCGTCTTTTGCGCCTCAAGGGCGCCGTTCGTATATACAAAAAGGTAACGCTTACCGTTGGACCGCAGCCGACCGATCGGATACCATCGATGGCGGCTGGGATCTTGCCAAGTAACAAACAGCGTCCGTTTCATAGTGTCTCCGCAAACGTCATGAGCGCTCCCTTGTTGTGTTGCAGAATACCACGTGCGAACAGTTTAGAGGTCTCTGACATTAGGACAGCGGGGACTTCGCCCAGGATGCAGTCGATTTCCTCAACTCGTAGGTGCTCCAGCTTTGAAAGCCACACCTTCGCCCCTGATGCTATTCTTGCACACTCGATGAAAGCATCAAGTGTCGAGAGCGCCCTCTTGTTGTCCGCGGCCGAGTATATCGCCGACCTCGCCCTTCGACAGTAAGCTGCCAGGCCATAATTCAGATCACGGGTTTGCAAACGGGCGGCCCTCCCCTCATCGGGTTCATGACAGCCAAGAGATGACGCATGATCGAACGTTGGGGCGAGGCAGTGAACTAAGGAGCCGGCTTGGCTAATCTGCAGAAGCCCCCAGTTCTCGTGGTGCCGATCAGTGTTGCCGATAAGGGCATCGAGCATGAGGTATCCGGCAAACATATCTGTGGCGTTTAAGACACCATCAATAGGTTGCCACCCATAGGGAAGTTCACAGGACGCCAGGGTGAGTGCTTTGCAGATCGACGGGACGGTGTGGTGTGTCTGTTTGAATCTGGCTACCTCCAGGGAGTACCAGGGGTCAATTTGCACAAGCAGTTCATTGCCTAGGACCAGAGTTCCCTGCGCTGGGACGAAGTTCGGAGAGACCACACTGCGCGTTTCCCTCCATTCTGCGAGCTCGTACTTGGCATGGGGTAAGCCCAGCCATTCGGCAAGCTCACAGGCGATCTTTTCGGCCCAATCCTCACCAGTGAATGGTCGTACGATCTTGCAGAGGCACGACCCCAACGAAGGGTCTTCGTACCAAAATTTTTCCTTGGTTCCTAACTGCTCAATTGAAGTCCCACCGCTTTCGGGGACCATGATGACTTGAAACATGGATCGTCACTCAATCATAATCGGTGATCCGCGACGCGAGCCCGGCACCTCCAAGGTCAAATCAAGTGTGCCCAGTTTTGTGCCCACCCCCCACAAAAGAAGCGTTACTCAGGTTTGCTCGCGCAATCGCCAACGAGGCGTGGAAGCCTTTGATAACTCGCAACAATGCCCAACCACTCGGAGCTACACTGAATGGATTCGCGATGGCCATCGACAGTCCAAAGAAGCCCTTCTCGAAGCGCTTCGGCTACAAGTCGCAACCCAAGGAGATCACCATCCGGGAGGACGCGCCGGAGAACCTACGCCATTTTGTGTTGGATACTGCCGTTGAGTTGGGCTTCGGTCCCTACCCGCTGCGGGACGCGATCTGCTCAGTGCTTCATACACGTCCGGATCCTGGCAACTGGAGCGAGTACCCCAACGTCTGGGGCGAAGCGGAGGGACTGGTCTACGGGTGTGAGTGGTTCCACTTTTACGATTTTGTCGAAAAGGTACGTGAGGGGATTTCCAAGCCAGGGGGAACGGGCGAACAGCGCTTGGAAGCACCGCAGTACGCGAAGCGCTTCGAAGCAGCGCTCAACGAGTTTTTCGTTGATGAGGGTATCGGCTGGCAGATGATCGAGGGCGAGATCGTAACGCGCGGTACCGAAACCTTTGAGTCCAACGTTCATGGCGCAGTGGAGGCGCTCGAATCAGCGGGCCGACTCACCGCGCGCGATGAGATCCATGAAGCGCTGATGGACCTTTCGCGGAGACCTGAGGCAGACTTGACGGGCGCGGTTCAGCACGCAATGGCAGCACTGGAATGCGTGGCGAGGGACGTTTGCGGAGATGAGAGGGCAACACTTGGTGAAGTCATTAAGAAGTATCCCGGAGTGATCCCAAAGCCGCTGGATGAGTCCGTGGCGAAGGCGTGGGGCTATGCGTCGGAGATGGCCCGTCACATCCGAGAGGGTCGAAAGCCGGATCACCGGGAAGTAGAATTGATGGTGGGCTTGGCGGCGACCGTCGCCACTTACCTAAGTCGCTGAACGATGACGAACCAACTAGCCGCTCGAATCTCCTAGGGCATTACCTTGCTGGTCTCGCTCAGCGTGTTGGCACTGGCTTTCTTTGTTGTTGAACGAATGCGTGCCAGCCCTGGCAGAGTACTAAACAGAAGCCCCTATTCTGCCGATAGAATGTCGTGCAGACGGGACAATTGTCTCCTGAGTTGGCCGACGCCGCCGACGTACTAAGCGATCAGCTTCGCGTGCATTTGCAGCGGCTAGCCGTGATCCTGGAGCCGCATGCCGAGAAGATCGAGCGCAAGTTCCTGAACCGGTTGCGGACTCTCGGTTTCGAGCCCCGGCAGCGCCTGGCGCTCTCCTCCATCACTCCAGGAGCGGCCGCCGGAATTCTGGCGCAAGGTCATCCGGCCCTCAAGTTCATCGAACAGGTGGAGTACAACGGCCGCCGTCTGGCCAAGTTGAATCTTCCTCCCAGCGCCATTCTGGAGGCTCTGGAGGAGTACGATCTGGTGCTTTCGCCGACGCTGAAAGCCCTGATCCCGGAGGAAGACGCCAATTTCCGCTGGGTTCGCGAGCAGCTCCACTTCTGCGTCATCCTGACTCTGAACAACGCCTACTACCAGGTTCGCGAGGCCGAAACCCAGGCGTTTTACGAGCTGTTCCGTATCGAGATGGAGGCCAAAAATCTCGAAGAACTGCTGCGCCGGTTCCTGGAATCCCTGGTCCACGTCTGCCACGCCGATGCCGGCCGGTTGTACATGCTCAATGAGGGTTCCACCGAGTGGGTTCTGCGAGCCGCCTCGCCCAAACCGGAGCCGTTCTCCGCGCCCAATCGCGCCGGGCTGATCAAGAAGCTCTCCAAACCGCGCTTTCTGAACGGACACGGCCACGGCCACGCCGCCGGCGTGAGCGCTGGTGTGATCCTGGACGAATCCTGGCAGGACCGCTTCGCTTGTTGCTGGTCGATTCCTCTGGCCGCCAGCGGCCGCACCGCCGGGGTCATGCAGTTCGGCTTTTCCAAGAACTATGAATGGCTGCCTCGCGAGCAGGAGTTGCTGGCGGCCGCCTCCGAACGCTGCCTGATGGCCGCCGAAAAGCAGCGCCTCATGGAAGATCTGGCCCAGCGCGAGGAACAGGTCCGGCGCCTGGCCGAGCACATGCTGCACGTCGAGGAAATGGAGCGCCGCCGCATCAGCCGCGAGCTTCACGACGAAGCCGGACAGAGCCTTCTGTGCATCCGCCTGCAAATGGAATTGCTGGAACAGGAACTGCCGGGCGAATGGAAGACGAAGTTGCGCGAAGCGCGCGATCTGACGGAACGCACCATTCTGGAGATGCGGCGTCTGATTGCCGCGCTCAGCCCCGCGGTGCTGGAGCAGTTGGGGCTCGGCGCGGCGCTGCGGCAGTTGGTGAATCGCTTCCAACGCCTGCATGCCTGCCGCATCCGGCTGCAACTCTCGAAGATGGGGAGCTTACCCCAGCAGATCGAGATTATCGCTTATCGCCTGCTCCAGGAGTGCTTTAACAACATCGGGAAACACTCTGGCGCGTCCCACGTAAATATTTCCCTTACTTCCGCCGATGGAAGGTTGAAGTTGAGCGTGGAGGATAATGGCGTCGGCTTTTGCGTAGAGGAGGCTTTCGCCAAGCGCGACTCCTTTGGAATGTCCGGCATGCGGGAGCGAGTAGCACTGTTAGGCGGGGAGTTCTATGTGGAAAGCCGCATGGAAGGCCCTAAAACGGGTACAAAGATTTCCATAGAACTGCCGATAGCCAAACTAGAGGCGCGACTGTAGAGCAAGGTAAGCCGGGCGACGTTAAGCGGGAAGAGAGAGTACAAGAGGGTCGGGAAAACTTATGGCCAAGATTCGAATCATGCTGGCGGACGATCACACACTGTTCCGCCAGGGAATCCGGACGCTGATTTCGGCCGAACCGGACATGGAGGTGGTCGGAGAGGCCTCCAATGGCGGGGATGCCGTGGATAAATCGGGCGAGGCGCGTCCGGATGTCGTGCTCATGGACATCGGCATGCCCGGCCTAAGCAGCTTCGAGGCGACGCGCCAGATCAAGAAGAACCGGCCCGAGACCAAGGTCCTGTTTCTCACCATGTACGACGACGAGGATTACCTGGTGGAGGGCATGGAAGTGGGCGCCAGCGGCTATGTGCTGAAGGATAGTCCCAGCCAGCAACTGGTGGCCGCGGTTCGCGACGTGTGCCGGGGCGGCAGCTACCTGAGCCCGCGCATGCTGTCTCAACTGGTGGACGATTTCCGCAGCCGCATCAAATCCGCCAACCGGCTTCCGCGCTTCGCCACGCTGACCACCCGTGAGCGCGAAGTTCTGAAGATGCTCGCCGAAGGTAATTCGGTCAAAGAGATCGCCTGCGACCTGAACCTGAGCGTCAAGACCGTCGAAGCCCACAAGTTCAACCTGATGCGCAAGCTGGATATTCACAACAAAGCGCAACTAGTGCAGTACGCGATCCAGAAGAAGATCATCAAGATCCCGAATCTGGTTTAATCCAACTTGGTGTAGTTTTGTCAAGCCGCAGGCTCGTCTGCTGTTCCGCTTTCCTGGTAACATCACTGTGCCCGTGCGGGCTGGGTCCGCCAAGCGTGACGATCTCTCTGAACGGGAGCAATGGCGCGTGCGAAGAAATAATCCTTCCTGATTGCCGCGCCAATCGGAAGGCACAAGCGGCGACCCTCGCCTGAAGGCCCTATTCCCTGTCCCACAGAGCGCCGATAGAGACGATGGACGGAACTCGAGCTACATCTTACCGTTCCGGCCCGGAGGTCTCGCATGAAAACAACCATCGCCAAATTTGATTGGCTCTCGGCTGGGGAATGCCCGGCCATGGCGTGGCGTGGGCTACGCGCCGCCGCCAAGCCTCCGGACGAAGCCGGGCGGTTTCGCATGGAACAGGGGCAGGACGTGGGATCTCTCGCGCGAAAGCTCTATCCGAACGGCATCCTCGTCTCAAAGACCGATGGTAGAACCACTGCCGAGGTGACCCAAGACCTTATCGCAGATGGTGCAATCGAGACGCTTTTTGAGGCGGCGTTTCACGCGGGTCCCTTCGTGGCAAAAGCGGATATTCTCAGGCGACAGAATGGGGCGTGGCATGTTCTTGAGGTGAAATCGAGCTTTTCGGACACAAAGAAGACCGACGATCTGGTCGACGACCTTGCCTACACAGTAATGGTCCTCCGACGATCAGGCCTTCCGGTGGCCCAAGCATCGCTGCTCCTGTTGTCACGGACCTACCGGTTCGGGGACAGCCCGGATCATCTGTTCGATGTCATCGATAAAACCGCCGAAGCACACGCCAGAGTTGCGGATTTTGAAAGTGCTGCGGATTCTCTTGCTCAAGCACTTTTTGCCGATACACCACCAAAGCCAGCCTTGGTATCCGCTTGCCGTGGCTGCTCCTTTTTCGCTAACGAATGCCTCGGGGCAGGCCTTGCCCACACGGTCTTGGAACTTCCAAGCCTGCACCATACCAAACTTAAGCGCCTATCGGCCGAGGGCATCATCGACTTGTCACTTGTGCCCGCAGATCTGAAACTCAACGATCGGCAGGAGCGTGCAAAATGCGCAGCTCTTTCCGGCAATGCTGTCATCGATCCGGGCCTGAGCGCCGCCCTGGCTGCGGTCGAATGGCCCTGCCATTACTTGGATTTCGAGACGGTTGCCACAGTTCTCCCGCTCTATGCCGGGCATGGTTGCCATCGGCAGGTGCTCACTCAATTCAGCATTCACCATCGCGATGGCATCGACGCCGAGGTAACCCATAGCGAGTATCTCGCCGACGCCGCGAAGGACTGCGAGGGGGAACTCGCTGAAGCGCTGATTGAGGCGTTAGGTCAACGAGGATCGATCATTGTATACACCACCTTCGAGCAGACGCGCATCAAAGCTCTCCGAGATGAACTTCCCGGTCTCGCTGGTCCATTACAGGCGATTCTTGACCGTCTCGTGGACATCGAGCCCATTGTCGCCGATCACGTTTATCATCCGGATTTCAAGGGGAGCTTCTCGATTAAGAAAGTTCTTCCCGCGTTGGTTCCAGATTTGTCGTATGCAGACCTTGAAGTGGCTAATGGAGAGGCGGCCATCATGTGGTTCGCTCGCGTGGCGAGGGGTGAAGTATCGGGCCCGGCCGTCGAGGTTATACGCCAGCAGCTTCTCGATTACTGCGAGATGGACACCCTCGCCATGGTGCGGGTGCACGAAACTCTCGGTGAACTGGCCGCCGGAACGCGGCTTGCTGCGCCCCGAGAACTTGTGTTAACAGCTTGACCAGCCAGCTGAAACTCGACGATGGAGAGATTCATGCAGCCTTTCTATGTTTTCGGAGCGGCCGCGCTTGCGGCTGTCGTTATTGCCCTCTTGATCGAGGCTGTGTTTCGGCGGGCTAGACCTTCTGGACCCGATTCGAGCGACTTCGCGGACCGTTTGCGGCAGCTTGAAACGGAAGCGACGCGCCTTCGAGATGAGAAGACCGATCTAGAGGTTCGTCTTGCGACCGAAGAACAGAAGGCGTCACGACTCCCGGAGATAGAACGTGCCGTGGTCGAGCGGACCAAACTGGCGGAAGCATTGGCTGAAGGAAAAGGCACAGCAGAGCGACAACTCGCCGTTTCTTCGGAGGCGTTAACGCGCGTCGAGACGGCTCTTAAAGAAACGAAGGACAGGCTCGCAATCACCGAGGAGGCTCTGGAGGTCCTTCGGAGTGAGAAAGCGGGTTTGGAAGAAGCGCTTGCGGGCAGGACTGAAGCTGTATCGCGCCTGGAGATTTCTGTTGAGGATGTCCGGGGCCGCCTGGCGGTATCGGAGCAAACGCGCGAACAGACGGTTGCCCGTCTCGAAAAGGCGAATGCTGAGAAGGGCGAGCTACAGAGTGAAATCGCCCGAACCACCGCAGTCATTGCCGAGAAGTCGACCGCCGCCGACAAGCTTGCCGAACAACTTAGCCGTGCCGCGGAAGCGCTCACTACGGTGCAGAAAGAAGTCGGGGATCTGCGCTCTCGGCTTGCATCTGTGGACGAGACCCTTGAACAGGAGCGTAAGCAGGCAGCCGAGAAATTGACGCTATTGACCGAAGCCCGTGAGCGAATGACGCAGGAGTTCAAAATCCTGGCCAATGATGTCATGAAACTGCACGGTGAAACCTTCAGCCAGCAAAACAAAGAGCAAGTTAGCTCGATCCTAGGCCCATTGCGTGAGAAACTCACGGAGTTCCAGCAGGGACTTCAGACGGCGCATGATGAAGGCATCAAGGAACGTGCCACATTGACCGAACAAATACGGCAGCTTTCCGAAAACAGCGAAAAGATGACTATGGAAGCGTCGAGTCTCGCACGCGCGTTGAGAGGTGAGGCTCAGACTCAGGGAGCGTGGGGCGAGATGATCCTTGCATCGATTCTAGAACGGTCCGGATTGCGCGCGGGAGAGGAATATGTGACACAGCAGAGCCACGAGACCGAGGACGGTCATCGACTTCGCCCTGACGTAATCGTCAATCTACCGGGCGGTCATCGGATTGTGATCGACTCCAAGGTTTCCCTGGTGGCCTTCGACGCGTACGTCAACGCGGGGTCGGATACCGAACGCGTCACCGAACTGACCCACCATGTGGCATCCATTCGTACCCATATCAGGACGCTTGCCCGCAAGGAATATCATTCGGCGACGGATAGCCAACTCGATTACGTCGTAATGTTCATACCTATTGAAGGCGCGCTCGCAGCGGCCCTACAGGCAGAACCTAACCTAACGTCCTTTGCAGTCGAAAACAATGTGGCGATTGCAACTCCCACGACGCTCATGATCGCTCTCCGGACGGTGGATAATGTCTGGCAGGTCGAACGCCGCAATCGGAACGCTGAAAACATCGCGGGCCGTGCTGGCAGAATCTACGATAAGCTCGTCGCATTCATCGAGGACATGCAATCGTTGGGCAGGCACCTCAACCAAGCACGCCTTGGCTACGATCAGGCCATGGGCAAGCTGTCGTCAGGTAGAGGGAACCTTGTCCAGCAGGTGGACCAGCTCAAGAGTCTGGGTGCAAAGGCCAGCAAATCGCTTCCGGCGAACATGCTGGATACCGGGGAGAGTGAGTCCCTACTGATACCCGAGACGGCAAGTACTTTGTGAGAGCTCAGTGAAGATCAGGGCCACCCGATGCAGGGTTGTTTGAGATCACTACACCAAGGTGAGATTTATGCATGCTAGAGCCTGCTAAATCACGTAGCCAAAGGGAAAATTTCCTCGTCACGCTCTGAAGACTGCCTTCGGCAATCGGAATTCAAAACTCCAGCAAGCTTCCGCGAAGGCGAAATAGACCGGTCTTCATGGCGGACTTATTCTCGGCCTCAAAACACTATATAACTAGCATCCTGCTATACTTTTCTGTAAATACATAGCGGTTATGAAAGCGGACATTGAAGCGGTCGACCGAGGCGAAGCCATCGCGGAAATGGAACCGCTGCTCCTCAGCGAAAGTTCGCGTCATCGCGCTCCGCTCACCGACATCGCCTTCGACCTCACGCAGAGATCCGCGGGCTTCCGCCGCAGCCTGCCTCAGAGCTTGCTGACTTCGCTCGCCGATCTGGTTCGGGCGATGAACTGCTATTACTCCAATCTCATTGAGGGCCACGATACACACCCAGTGGATATCGAACGGGCGCTCAAAAACGACTACAGTCAGGATCGCCGCAAGCGCGATTTGCAACTCGAAGCCACGGCGCACATCGCCGTCCAACAATGGATCGATCGCGGCGGACTCAAGGGTGGGCGCGCGCTGAGCACGGAGGGCATCCGCGAGATCCATCATCGCTTCTGCGACCTGCTTCCCGAGGACCTGCTCTGGGTGGAAGATCCGACAACAAAGGAGCGGCTCCGCCTGGTCCCGGGCGAATTGCGAAGACGCGACGTAAAGGTAGGCCAGTTCGTCGCCGTCAGCCCCGGCGCGCTGCCGCGTTTCCTGCAACGCTTCGAGCAGGTCTACGGGAGTCTCGGGAAAGCTGAGTCAATTCTTTCCGCGGCATCCGCCCACCATCGCCTGCTGTGGATGCATCCGTTCCTGGATGGCAACGGCCGCGTGGCCCGGCTGATGTCGCACGCGATGCTACTCGAAGTATTGGATACCGGCGCAGTTTGGTCTGTGGCACGCGGATTGGCGCGCAATCTCGGGGATTACAAGGCGCTGCTCGCCAACTGCGATCACCCGCGCCGCAACGATTTCGATGGGCGGGGCGTCCTGAGTGAGGAAGCTCTGGTCGAATTCACCCGGTTTTTTCTGGCCACCTGCCTGGATCAGGTCGCCTTCATGGAGGGCCTGGTTCAACCGGATCGACTGCGCGTCCGCATCCTGCTATGGGCGGAAGAGGAAATCCGGCTCGGCGTGTTGCCTCCAAAATCCGGCAGTATCCTCGAAGCCATTCTCTATCGCGGCGAATTGCCTCGCGGCGACGCCGGCGCCGTCGCCGGCACAGGCGAACGCCAGGCTCGCCGCATTGTTTCGGCGCTGTTGACGCATGGAGTGTTGATCTCAGAAAGCCCCCGAGCGCCGCTGCGCCTGGCGTTTCCAGCCGCGCTAGCTTCGCGATGGATGCCCGGACTGTTTCCCGATAGAGCGGCGTGACATACCATTTTCAGGTTGGTCAAGTAGAATAAGCTGATAGATTCAAGCTTCATGAACGCAATCAAGCTCACCTGTTTGTGCGTGACGATTCCCGCCCTGGCTCTGGCCCAAGGCCGCGCAGGCTGGGACGCCCAGCGCACCAGTTGGAACCGCGCCGAGAGGGACCTGGCGCCGGACAATATCAAGGGCTTGAAAGTGGAATGGAGCGCCAAGCTCAACATCACTCCCAGGGCTCTGAGCGGACTCAGTGTGCCCGTCGCCCGGGTCAACATGTCGACCGCGCTCGGCATCAAGGATTTCATTATCGCCGGCAGCGCTTCCGACCAGTTGTTTGAAGTGGACGGAGACGACGGAAAGGTCCTATGGGAGAAGACTCTTACGATCGAAGGCAAGCCGCAGCGCTCCGAGAGCTGGCTGTGCCCCAACGGGCAGAACGCGACGCCGATCCTCACCGGAGCTCCGGGTGGACGCGGCGGCCAAGTGATCTACGCGCTCGCGAGCGACGGCCGCCTGCACGGATTCAACCTGCTCGGCGGCGAGGAAGTGCTGCCGCCCACGCCGTTCATTCCGCCTTTCGGCAAGTCCTGGAGCCTGAACACGGGCGGCAATGTCATCTATACCACCACGTCGCAAGGCTGCAACAACGTGAAGTCGGGCGTGTGGGGCATCGACCTGGCCGATCCCAATCATAAAGTCGCTTCGTTCGCCACCAGCACCAACAACGGAGGCGGATCGGGCGTGTGGGGACGCGCCGGCCCGGCTATGACCTCCGACGGCAGGGTGATCGTGGAAACCGGCGACGGTCCCTACGATCCGGCCAAAGGGCTGTACTCGGATTCGGTGCTCGCGCTTTCCGCCAAGGAATTGAAACTCCTGGATTACTACACGCCGGCCAATCGCGCCTGGATTACCAAGAAGGATCTGGACATGGGCAACATGTCGACGGTCGTGTTCCCGTTCAAGAATTGGGAGCTGGCGGCGGCGGGCGGCAAGGAAGGCGTGATTTATTTGCTCGACAGCAAGGACCTTGGAGGAGCGGATCATCGCACGCCGCTGTACCGCAGCCCTCTGCTCGCCAATGCGGAAGTGAACTTCTCCGGCAGAGGATTCTGGGGCGCGTTTTCGACGTGGCAAGACGCGGAGTCTGGAACGCGCTGGCTGCTGGTTCCCGCCTGGGGACCTCCCACGCCCTCGACTAAATTCCCGCTGCAGTACGGCGAGACGCCCAACGGCAGCGTGATGGCTTTCAGAGTCGAGCAAGTGGGCGATAAGCCGGCGCTGACTCCCGCGTGGAACTCGGTGGACATGAATCTGCCCACGCCGGTGGTTATCGCCAACGGGATGATCTTCGCGCTGGCCGACGGCGACGATGGCACGCAGTTCGGGCCCAACGGCAACCTGCTCAACTTCGACGAACGCAAGGCTAAGACCGGCCACGCAATTCTTTACGTCCTGGATGCCCTGACCGGCAAGACGCTGTATTCGAGCGGGGATATCATCCAGAGCTTCTCGCACTTCAGCGGACTGCTGGTCGCGGGCGGACGCGTGTATGTCGGAACCTACGACGGCACGCTGTACGCTTTCGGGCTGGGTCAGCAATAGAGCCAGGTGGCGCAGGCCCCCGGGCCTGCCAGCGGCTATCCGGCGCATTCGTCGCTACTTACAACGTCCTCATAAAATCCGAGACACTTTTTAGAATCCGCGGTGTTCGATAGAATATGGAATCCGGCCCCATCCGATACGGCGGGGCAGATCCCGCAAGGCGAGGTGCTTCATGAAGTCTTTGCTTTCCTTGGCAATAACGGCGGTGCTGGCGGCGCAGGCGAGTTTCGGCGAATCGATCAGCGCGCGCGAAGCCGCGCGTTTTCTCGACCAGGCGGCTTGGGGGCCGACGCCGTCATCGATCGAGGCGGTGCGGCTGCTGGGGACCGCCAACTGGCTGAACGCCCAGTTCGCGCTCAACACGTCGGATTTGCCGGATCAAAGCATTCTCACCGCGGCCGGCCAGCCGAACAATAATCTGGCCCCGGTGCAGGCGGCGTTTTTCCAGAACACGCTCACCGGCGAGGACCAACTGCGCCAGCGCGTCGCGTTCATCCTGAGCCAGATCTGGGTTGTCTCCTCCCTAAACGCCTACGCCTTTCCGCCGTACTGGCGTATCTTCCGCGACAACGCTTTCGGGAATTATCGCGACGTGATCAAGGCTGTGACGCTCAGCCCCGCCATGGGCCGTTATCTCAATATGGCGAACAACAACAAGGGCAATTCCGCCAAAGGCACCGCCGCGAACGAAAACTACGCCCGGGAATTGATGCAATTGTTTACCCTGGGGCTCACGCAACTGAATCCGGATGGCAGTCCGGCGGTGGACGCGAACAACAATCCGCTGCCAACCTACGACCAAGCCACCGTGACCAACATGGCCAAGGCGCTGACGGGCTGGACCTACCCGACGGCCCCCGGCGTAAAAGCGCAGGTGAACAATCCCATTTATTACTTCGGACAAATGTTCGCGGTGGAAGCCGAGCATGACACCAGCGCCAAGACCATCTTCGGCGGCATAACCATTCCCGCCGGGCAGACCGCCGAGCAGGATCTGGAATCGCTTCTGGATGCGTTGATGGCGCAGCCGACCATGGCGCCGTTCGTATGCCAGCAATTGATCCAGCACCTGGTCACGAGCAACCCCAGTCCCGCCTACATTCAGCGCGTCTCGCAGGTTTTTGAGAACGACGGCGCCGGAGTGGCAGGCAACCTGAAGGCCGTGATCGCCGCGATTCTGACCGATGAAGAGGCCAGAGCGGGCGACGGCGCGCAATCCGCCATCGCCGCGAACTTCGGCCACCTGCGCGAGCCGATTCTGCTGATGGCCAACCTGCTGCGCGGCTTGGATGCGACCGCCGCCGCGGCCAACGGGATTTCCAACAGCGCAACCAACCTGTCGGAGGATTTGTTCTACGCGCCCAGCGTGTTCAGCTACTTTTCCCCGCAGTACCGCACGGAACACGGTTTGCTGGGGCCGGAATTTCAAATCTACTCCACGCAGACCGCAGCCAGCCGGGCCGACACCGTCAACACACTTCTCTACGGCACTCTGGCCGGAGTTAAGGTGAATCTGGCTCCCTTCGTAGCCGTGGCCGGCAACACCACCGGCCTGCTCAACTACATCGCCGAAGTTTTCCTGCACAGCTCGATGTCGCCGGCGCTCGAAATCGCCATGACCGACGCGGTCAACGCCGTTACCGGTACGACGGCGGCCGCGAACACGGCCAAGGCGCAAGCGGCGCTTTACGTGGCGCTGACATCCAGCGAATATCAAGTGATCCAATAAGGAGTAACGAAAATGCTTACGCGTAGAGAACTTATTCGAGTTGGATCGGCCGCCGTGGGCTCGCTGGCGTTGCGTCCCTTCGGCCTGTTGCCGGCGCTGGCGCAGAGCGGCCCGGATTACCGCGCGCTGGTGTGTGTGTTCCTGTTCGGCGGCAACGATTCGAACAACACCGTGATCCCCATGGACGCCGCCAACTTCCAAGCCTACACGTCCATTCGCGGGAGTCTGGCGCTCACGCCAAGCGAACTGACGGCGCCCATCGCCAGCGCCTCCGGAGCGCCGATCGCGTTCCACGGCAAGCTGCCCGAGGTGGCCAGCCTGTTTGCAAGCAAGGAGCTGGCGGTGGTGGCCAATGTCGGCCCGCTGGTGCAGCCGCTGACGCGGGCGCAGTATCAGAGTCAGGCGGCGGGCATTCCGCTGAACCTGTTTTCCCATTCCGATCAACAAATCGCCTGGCAGACTTCCGTTGCGCAAGGACACGCCGCCACTGGATGGGCAGGCCGCGCCGCGGACTACATCGCGTCGCAGAACATCAATTCCTCCAACTTCCCGCCGTTCTTCTCGGTGGCGGGCAACGTCCTGGAAGGAACCGGCGTGAGCACCCAGCCGGTGGCGCTGGGGCCTGGGCAGTCCCTGACGCTCGCGGGATTCAACACATCCGCGGCGGCGCAGGCGCGGTTGAATGCGCTCACCAGCCTGCTCACCACCGGGAGCGGCGTTTCTCTGGTGCAGGCCGCCGGCGATACGCTCGCCAACAGCATCGGCGATGCGAACGCGCTGTCGGCTGCGCTGGCGAAGGGCACGGCGCTCAAGACCAAGTTCCCCGCCACCACCATCGGGGCGCAGTTGCAGCAGGTGGCGCAGATCATCCAGGTGCAAACGTATCTGGGAATGCGCCGGCAGATCTTCTTCTGCTCCTTGGGCGGCTTCGACACGCACGCCGGCGAGTTCGCCGCGCACAACGCGCTGTACCCGCAGTTGAGCCCCGCGCTGGCCGCCTTCTATGACGCGACACAGGAGCTGGGCCTGGCGCAGAACGTGACCACCTTCACGGAATCCGATTTCAGCCGCACCTTTCAGCCCACCACCACCGACGGAAGCGATCACGCCTGGGGCAGCCATCACATGGTGCTGGGCGGCGCGGTGCAGGGCGGGCAAATCGTCGGCGCGTTTCCGACCTTCGAGCTGGGCGGGCCCAGCGACACCGACGTTCGCGGCCGCTGGATTCCGACCACGTCGATCGATCAATACGGCGCGACGTTGTGCTCCTGGTTTGGAATCCCGTCGAGCGCGCTGGCCACTGTGTTCCCCAACCTGGCGAACTTCCCCACGTCCAATCTCGGGTTTCTGGGGTAGCAGCGGGGCAGGTCACCGATACCGACCTGCCAAGCCGCGAACTTGCATATACTGTTGACATGTCAACAGGCACCGGAACCGGCGCGCCGGGGATCGAAATCAAAGCGCCGGTCAACGATTCGCAAGCCGAGATTCTGACTCCGGAAGCTCTGCGCTTTTTGGCCGGCCTGGCGGGAGAGTTCGACGCCCGGCGGCTGGAGCTGCTGGCGCGGCGGAAGGCTCGCCAAGCCGAGATCGACGCCGGCAAGTTTCCCGATTTTCTTCCCGAAACCGCGGAGATCCGGGCGGCGGAGTGGACCGTCGCTCCGATCCCCGCCGATCTGATGGACCGGCGCGTGGAGATCACCGGTCCGGTGGACCGCAAGATGATCATCAACGCGCTCAATTCGGGCGCCAGCATGTTCATGGCGGATCTGGAAGACGCGAATTCGCCGGTGTGGCTGAATAACGTCGACGGCCAGTACAATCTGCGCGACGCGGTGAACCGCGCCATCGACTTCACCAGCCCGGAAGGCAAGAACTACAAGCTGAACGACAGGATCGCCACGCTGCTGATGCGGCCTCGCGGATGGCACCTGAACGAAAAGCACGCGCTGGCGGGCGGGCGTCCGATGTCCGGGTCGTTGTTCGATTTCGGACTGTATTTCTTCCACAACGCGAAGAACCAGATGGCCCGGGGCACCGGCCCGTATTTCTATCTGCCGAAGCTGGAGAGCCATCTGGAAGCGCGCCTGTGGAACGACGTTTTCAATTTCGCGCAGGACGCGCTGGGCGTGCCTCGCGGAACCATTCGCGCGACCGTGCTGATCGAAACCATCTTCGGCGCCTTCGAAATGGACGAAATTCTGTACGAGCTGCGCGACCATTCGAGCGGGCTCAATTGCGGACGCTGGGATTACATGTTCAGCTTCATCAAGAAATTCCGCAATCACCCGAGCTTCATGTTGCCGAATCGCAGCGAAGTCACCATGGAGCGGCATTTTATGAAATCCTACGTGGATTTGCTGATTCAAACCTGCCATCGCCGCAACATTCACGCCATGGGAGGCATGGCCGCGCAGGTGCCGATCAAGAACGATCCGGCGGCGAACGAGCAGGCCATCGGTAAAGTGCGCGCCGATAAGCTGCGCGAAGTCAAGGCCGGTCACGACGGCACTTGGGTAGCGCACCCGGGCCTGGTTCCGGTGGCCAAGGAAGTTTTCGACGAGCACATGAAGGGTCCCAACCAGATCTTCCGTAAGCGCGAAGACGTGCACGTTACCGCCAAGGATCTGCTCGAAGTTCCCACCGGCACGATTACGGAAGCCGGCCTGCGCTGGAATATCGACGTGGGGCTTCAGTATCTGGAAGCTTGGCTGCGCGGCATCGGCTGCGTGCCGATTTACAACCTGATGGAAGACGCGGCCACCGCGGAGATCTGCCGCGCGCAGGTGTGGCAGTGGGTGAAACACGGGGCCAAGCTCGACGACGGACGGGTAGTGACGGCGGAGATGGTTCGCCGCGACACCGATGAGCAGCTCGAAAAGCTCAAGAGCCGCGCCACATTGACGCCCGGCGGACGGTTCGCAGACGCGGGCCGCATCTTCGAACAGATGATGACCAGCGCCGAGTTCCCGGAATTTTTGACGCTGGCGGCGTACGGATATCTGGATTAGAATTTCGCGATAGCGCAAAACTCGGCCACGATACCGCGCATCCCCGGGAGCCCTGCTGGAAGGTCGGGCGCACCTTACAAAGGAGCATGGCTCGCACAGATCTGTGCGACACTGAAACTGTGAAAGGAAGCGGGTTTTCTGCGGAAGCTGCAGCGGCTATCCCGCTGCCGGGGTGTTCGCTTCCAGTACGAGCCAAGCCTCGGCAAAGGTAGCCATGGGCGTGTTTGGCTCGGAACGGCGTCAACCACCCTGAAAGACTTGAAGAAGGAACTGGGACCGGGGCTTCTTCGGGCGATTCGCCGCGACCTTGGGATCGAACCCCATGACCTGTAAAAAGGAGAGCAGATGTTCACTTTCGCGTACCCAGCGGTTTTCGCCCGCGATAAAGACCGGCGATTGCTAGTCGCCTTTCCCGATTTTCCCACTGCTCACACGGACGGCGTTGATGCCAACGAAGCAATGGAGGAAGCGATTGACTGTCTGGGCAGCAGTATCGCGTTCGCAATGGCCGATAAGACAAGCGTACCCAAGCCGTCGCGTCTGAAACGCGGTCAAAGGCTGGTACCGGTGCCTCTTTGGATCGTGGCCAAACTAGCTCTCTACTGGGCGATTCGAGATCTTGGCGTGAGCCAATCGGAACTGGCTCGCCGCCTCAGCGTGCGTGAGACCGTTGTGCGGCGCATGCTGGACCCGAACCACGACACCAGACCGGAGAAGATTCAGGCGGCCCTCGAAGCTCTCGGCAAGCGAGTGGTCATGGCATACGACGACGCTGCGTGAACCTTGGGCTCACAAGGTTTAGGCGGCGGCAGTCCGCAATTAAAGTCGCGCTTCGGGCCCGTCGATCTGTGAGAAGAGACCGAGGATCTCCCTAATGAAACTACTTGCGAAAACCTTTTGGAGAACACTGAATCCGAAGGCTGGCCTCCAGTCATCCGACCAATCAGTAACCACCCATCAGTAGATGACCGAACGGTGCTCCCAAAAGCTCTCAAAATCATTCTAGATCACCTCCAGAAGACCATCTACAACAAGGTGAGCAAAAACATTCGCGATTACGTTCTCGAAGCCGTGCCGTAACCACTCAACCTCATAGCATCCTGGTTGATCGGGTGTCGATGACAACCATGCGCCGCTATGGCACAAGCGACTGCCCTCACGAACTACGTTCGGATAGGATGCGTCTTTATTTGCATCGGTCCGCGAGCCTCGACTTTTCGCGCCATTTTTTGTGGCAGTTGGCACACGAAGCGGACAGCGTATCTGCGGCAGCAACCATCTTGTCCTGGTCCTTGGATTGGGCCGCCGTGTAAGCCTTCATTCCGGCATCCCGAAGCTCTTGAACAAATTTCGGCCAGTCCGGATTATTGATCGGAACGGGTACGCCATTCGCGCAATTTCGTCCCGGGATCAACAGTAGATTGGCGGACTCAGCGAGAGCCAGTGCCGCGTTCTCTACTGCCTGCCAGCCTCCGAAGGTGCTTACCAGGGGATCCGTCGCCATCGAGGGATCCTGGCCGGGGACAAATTTCACGTCCGCTGGATTGTCGGTTTGCGCGGAGAAAACCACGTTTGCCGCCGGATACAGGACGCCCCGCATCAACCGGTTCAGATCGGTCTGAACCTGCATCGTCACCGCTGTCGGGTTGGGCGGTCCCGGACCTTTCGAAACCGTTTGCGCCGGCAGAGATAGGTCCAAAACCACCACCAGCATTACGGGCAGAGTCATACTGTGCACTTGATCATTCTACTTCTCTAATTCCGGACGCGCCAGGAGGCCGGGACGCTTTACTCTGAATCTGGCTGAACAAGGTGGGCTGCGTAGCAAGCGGCGACCACTCGCCCACTAGTTCTGGACTAGTGGCGCTTCGATAAGCGGAATGGTTAAATTGCGTTTGCCATTCGTGCTCTGCTGGCTTCCCTCGAACTCCGTTTCGTGGACCTCATGCGGGTTGCCTTTCCGCCACCCTTTGAGGCATTGGGGGTGGCGGGCTAAACTGCGAACTCAGCCCGCGGCAAGAAAAAGTGATGCGGCTGTATTTCGGGCTGGGGAAAAGGCAGCCAAAAGGGAACAGGCCGTAAAGCAAGCAGTCTTGGTGGCTGCTAGAGCACGCGCCCAAAACCGCGGGCCCGAATCCCCTTAAAATTGGAAACGCGCGATCAGCGTTCCTGTCCGGCCACTACTGGCGTAAGCTGTGTTCGGCGGCAGGTAAGCGTTGCCCAAGACTCCGAACCCGGTGGTGTAGATGGTGCCGCCGCCGGCGCCTTTCGCCGGTGGATTCTGCGGATTTGAAGTGAAACCCGTGGGAGTCGCCAGCAACGTGCGATTGAAGATGTTGACGAATTCGCCTCGGACGGAGAAATCGTACTTGCCTTCCTTGCCGACGCGGAAATGGCGGCCGATATTAGCGTTCTCCGAGGGAATGCGCGGCCCGCGAAAATCCTTGTAGAGCACCGCCGAGGCTGCGCACGTCGAATTGGTCGGGCAGGGGGCCCAAGCATTGGGATTCAGCAGCTGCGTGTAATTGGCGTTGAATGAGCTTTGAGTGTTGATGTTGACTCCTGGCGTATACAGGGGCTGGCCCGGAACACGGATGTCCTCGCTCGTCAGGAAATTCGCCGTAGGGCTGGTGGGAGGCGTAAGGTACGGACCACTCTGGTAACGCGAGTACCACCCGAGCTGCCAATCTTTGCTCAGCGCATTGATATACCGTGGCAGGAAGCTAGCTTTCGGGACCGTGTAGATCGCGTTGAAGGTTAGTGCCAGCGGAGGGTAGTTCTGCAATGCCCACACTGCGCTTGCCGGGTTGAAGAAATCCTGCCGCGTCGCCCGGTTGAATCCCTGGCCCCAAGTAAATGCTCCACTGGCCTGCAAATTGTGGGAGAGCCGCTTGGTAGCCTTGACTTGCAACGAATCGTATTTGGAATTGCCGGTCGGGGATCCCGAGGGATTGATCGCCCCATACTGCGGGAACGGGTACAGCGCGCTTTGCAGACTGTTCCCTAACGGGAAACCGCTGTACGGCAGAATGCTGGGGAACCCGCGCGCCGCCAGCGCGGTTTGGACCGCCCCGCTGCTCAGCGGCTGCGTGAGCAAGTTACGGTCATTATTGTTGTTATAAGTGGTGCTCGCGCAGACTCCTCCGCCGGAAGTGCAAGGGCCGGTTCCAGGATATGGATAGAACCCATAGTGCGCATAGGTTTGCGGCGATATCTGACTCAGCATACCGAGAGGGCCACTCAGCCAAACCGCACGGTTGGCCACATAGCTCGCCTCGACCACAAAGTCCCGCGTGACTTCCCGTTGGAAGCCGACGCTAAATTGATTTATGCGGGGCGGCCGGTTCTGACCTCCGTCCGGCACAAACACGCCGTTCGTAACATTTGGCAAACCGCCCGTAGTGCCCGGAAGCGGGAGGACGAACTGGTTGGTTGTCGGCCATTGCGGCGTCACGATGGAGCCCGGAGTTGCGACGTTGATATACTGCGCGCCGTTCGGCTGCGGCGGAATCGGAGTAGTCCCCGGCGTGGCGAATATATTGCCGGCAAATCCCGCTATGTACTGATAACTCATCCCCCATCCACCTCGGAACACCGTCTTGGGGTTAATTTGATAGGCCACGCCCAGCCGGGGCCCGATACCATACGGATAAGCCGGCTTGTAGAACGCGCAGTTGCACGTGCTGGCGTATTGAATCGCCCCGAGGCGTCCACCGGCATTTGGATTGGCCAGCGTCGGGTCGAGCTGCCCCAACCGCCCGTATTCCTCACGCTGGGGAGTCGCATAATCCCAGCGCACGCCATAATCCACCGTCAGCTTGCGGGTCACCTTCCACGAGTCTTGCACGAACAGTCCCCACGCCGAATAGCCATTCCTCGTACCCTCAAAATTCGGAGTCTGATTAATGGAAGTATAGTCACCCAGCAGAAAACTGGCGTAGCCGAAGCCCTGCGAAAACCCGTTAAAGCTTACCGCAGGTGCGAATGGTTGTGAAGTAGGACCCACGCCGGTCGCGAGGGTTACGCCGGAGATGTCCGCGTTGTAGCCGATAAGGCCCTCGAATTCCACTTCCGCACCCGCTTTAAACGTGTGGGCGCCCTTTACCCAGGTTGCGTTGGCGTTGAAGGTAGGCCTTTCCTCGTGGAGCAACGACTGCAATTGGCCGGAGGTGCCGATATTCTGCATTCCGCCATAAGTGGTGTTCGACATCCCTGTTACGCTCGGAAACTGGCGGTCTTGGATAAAGCCCGTGAGTCCGAATGCAGAAGGATTGAAACTCAGAAATGGCGCCCGGTCGCTGAAAATGGTGTCCATGTAACCGGCGCCAAAGTGCAGCAGCAGCGTGGGACTCAGCGTACGATCGTAGTTCAGCCTCCAGGTGTTGGTGGGAATCAACCCGCCGCGATACTGTCCGATCTCCAACGGCAAGCCATCCGCGGCGAATGGACCTGTATTGATCGTGGTCTGGACATTATTTCTCGACCAGTAGAACGACAGCTTGTCCTTGGCACTGATATTTTGATCAATCTTCAGGCTCGGGATGGCTGAGTATTGCCCACCGGCAATGCTGCCGGTATAGTTGGAGGCCAAATTGGTATTGCCCGGATTCGGGTTAGGGAACAAGGCTTGCATGGCCAAAGCGGTCGCATTGAAACGGGTGGGCGGGACCATGTTGTTCAGAAAGGGAGTGGCGTACTGCAAGCCGTTCGCAAGGGTGGCGCGCGTTAAAGGATCGTAAATTTCATTCGCGTACATCGTGCGGCCCAAAGCATCGGTATAGCCCGCTCCCCCTAAGCCCCCGGTCGGAATCCCATAAGTGCCGCACGCACTGCAAGTCCCGTTCGGCGAAATCGCCGAGAAGTCCCCATTACGAAACGCCGGCGTCGGCACGGTATCGCTGAACGTGAAAAGCTGGCGATACTTAAACTCCTCATAACTCCAGTAAAAGAACGTCTTGTTTTTCCCGTTATAGACCTTGGGGATGCTGACCGGGCCGCCCAAGGTGCCGCCGAAATCGTGACGCCGGTATTCCGGGCGGAACTTGCCCCCATCCCCGCCAGAGATACTGCCGGGGCCCCCGCTAATGCTGAATGGATATCCTGCGTTTAAATCTTCGTTGACGAAATACTCGTACCCGGAGCCGTGATATCGATTCGTCCCCGATTTCATGGTCATGTTGACGACCATGCCCCCTCCCTGTCCGAATTCGGGGGCGTAGTTGCTGGTCTGGTAGCTGATTTCCTGAATCGCATCCACACCAGCCTGCGCCATCGAGGGGTACTCGGTTAAATTGAAGAGGCGGTCACTGGAGTCCTGACCCTCAATGCGATAGCCCGCGTTGGTGCCATTCCCACCCAGTCCATTCATGATGGCGCCGCCGGAACTACCCGGAAGTGTCGTGAGCGTCGCATAAGGATTCCGGTAGCCTCCCGTGATTTCGAGAAGAGGCAGATCGTCCATTTCCTTGAGCGTGATGTTGTGCGCCGTTTCGCCGCTCTCCGTCTTGAGCAGAGACGCTTCGGCCGTCACGGTCACCGATTCGGCGGCGGAACCTACTTGCAACGGGACATCTTCCTTCAAGATTTGTCCCGCGGCGATGGCCAGATTGGTGTGACTGTAAGTCTTGAACCCAGGCGCCTTCGCGGTGACCGTGTAAGTGCCCACCGGCAAATTCGCGATCGCATAGTTCCCCACGTTGGTGGATGCAGCAGTATAAAGAGCCCCTGTCTCGACATTCGCAGCCTCCACGGCCGCGCCGGAAATCACCGAGCCAGTCGGATCGGTAACAGTACCCGTAATTGTTCCGTTCACACCTTGGCCGAAAGCCGGCAGCCCAGTGGCGGCTAGACCGACGATGAACCCTAGAGACCAAACGATTCGCATGATTCACCTCCCTCTCTTAAGTGCCCTCACAGCTCGAACGGGTCATTATCGTATCAGAATTCAAGCATGCGCGCTCCCCTCGCCGCCAAATCCCTCTTCATTCGCGAACAACCCGAGGGCGTCCCAGACGTAGTTGAAGGTGGGTAAGAGCACGGCCGGAATCGTATCACAAACGACGGTCGTGCTCAATCCCAACGCCCGAACGCCCGAACGGGGCTTCGCGTCGGCGATTTCGACGCGGTGGTGAAGGCTCTGAAGGCGGAGGGGGCGACGGTTGTGTCGGCGGGCGGAGAGCCGGTGAATTTGGGGCGGAACCCGCGGTGATCCTAAAATGAACAGACTTGCTTGATGGTGACGCTGGCGGGGGGCACTACTCCTGACCATAGGTTGGCACGTCGCGGAGTGCCTAAATCCTGAGCGTTGCGGATTGTGCCCGAGTGACGCTCAACCTGTGGATGTGGAGCGCTGGGTGTCCCGAAGTCCGCTTGTGGGAAGGAAGTTACTCCAAAAGCCGGAGTACGTGCCCTTATCGGAAGTTTGGCCGCAGCTAGATTCGATCGCGGCAATGCCGTCGTTGAATCGTAACCGGATCAGATGGTTTGAACCGGAGCGGTCGGGGTGATACACTCGATCTCCGTTGGGTTGGAGTCGGTGACCTTCACTGGCGGGGACCCAGGTCTCCGGCGACAACGCCAATGACTAGACCAAGAGGAGGACCGTCATGTCCTTTCGACGAGGGATGATTTGGGCAAGGGTTGTGCTCGCAATCGTTTTCACGATCGGCGGGCCGTTTAGAGCCGGTGCGCAGGGTCGTCGCGGGGGGAATGCCGAACCCTACACACCCTCGGGCGAAGCCAAAGACCTGAAGGCCGTGCTCTTCAGGTGGATGTGGGGCATGGGCATGCCGAAGGGCCATGATGAACGCGACATGGTCGCATCCCTTGAATATCAGGGCAAAGGCACGATTCAGGTGGACGGACAACCTTGCACGCTCACGAAGTATCGTGCGAGCACTGACTACCAGACCTTCAACGGCCAGACCTTCAGTCAGCGGATTCAGTACGCCTGCACGCGGCCGAATGGACAAACCTACTCGAACGTCGAGGTGGTCAGCGGACTGTACGCCTGGAACGAAGACACGCCCGGTGCCGAGATTGGAACAACGCTCGCTTCAACGAAGGGCAAGGCTACGCCGATTCCGGGGGCCGTGCAGGAGCGGCTGGTCCGAATGTGGGCAAGTCCCCAGGGCGCAGCCAAGGCCGCGGTGGCAGGGACATCCGAGAAATTGTGGTTGGGGGCAAACCCGGGCACTCTTTTCGCGGACGGTGTCGTGAAGGTGGGCCAAACGTCCGTGTCGTGGGAGGGCGGTAAGCCGGTGGTAACGTTCCCGATTCCGGGCGTTCCAGGGGCGACAGCGAAAGCTACCCTCGATGCGAAGTATCTGACCGAGCGCGTGGTGGTCACCCAGGTGTCACGTCAGGAAACAACGACCACGGAGTTCACCTACGGCGATTATCAGGACTGGAACAACCCGCTGAACAAGATCGGGGTGCTCTACGCTGGAAAAATGACCGAGCGCCGGAACGGCGCGGTGGTCCGCGACCTGACCACCAACGTGACGGAGACAGGCAACGTCTACGTGGTTGCGCCCGTTCCGGCAAGCGTGAAGACGGCCATCAAGGTCACGGGGCAGCTCCCGAGCGGCGTGATGGCCAAGGCCGAACCTACGGTAAACAAGTCCGCGCCCGTGGCGCGCGTGGGCGGACATCCTGACTTGTCGGGCAACTACTCCTATTCCGACTGGATTGGAAACTACATGACTGGCGGAGGACGCCGATGCGGTCCGACCCAGGTAGCCGACTGCACGAGGCAGGACAATCAGACGTTCGATTTTGAGCTCTACTCGCCGTCGCGGTTCGGCAATATGGGTCGTCCGGTATACAAGCCGGAGCACTGGGACAAAGTTCAAGAGCTGGACATGTGGACCAACAAGAATGACCCGGTCATGACCTGCCAGCCCCTGGGAGTCCCGCGGGAGGGCCCGCCCCGGCGCATTTACCAGTCGGACAAAGACGTGACCTTTATCTATACCGGTGGCGATGCCGGCGGCGGATACGGCGAGTATCGTATCATCCCGACCGATGGCCGCCCGCACGGCAAGAACGCGGAGTTGGATATCACGTATTTGGGAGATACCGTGGGACGCTGGGAGGGCGACACGCTGGTGCTCGACGCCGTCGGGTTTACCGATGACACGTGGTTAGGGCGCGGCGGTTTCTTCCACTCCGCTCGGATGCATGTGGTGGAGCGCTTCACGCGCCAAGGCGATGCGCTCCTGTACGACGTCACGGTGGAGGACCCGGAGGTGCTGGCGGAGCCGTGGGTGTTGCCGACACGAATTGTAACGCGCAACGCGAATCCCGATGCGGGCCTTATCCGGGAGCGAGGCAACTGCGAAGTTTACGAGACGGGGTCGATCTCGTCCCAGATTCGGCATTAGAGTACAGAGGTACTCTTTGGCGCACAGCGAGCGGCGTCGGACGCCATTCGCTCACAGTTATCGATAACTCAGCGGCGACGCCCGCGTTGTGCACTGGGTTACTGGCGAGCCCAAAACGTGCGGCGCGCGGCCCCCCAGACGGTCCAGGAATGTCTCGGCACTCCGTTTTGCGCGAGTTTCTTAACCGAAGTTCGTCACGGTTGAGGTCAAAAACCAGTTAACCCGTTCAGAATCAGTTCAGGCTATAGCGGAGTCTGCACTACATTGGCGATTAAATTGGAGATGCTCGGGCAGGCGGAGGCCGAGTTGGTGGAGCAGGGATTTTTGCTCTACGGTTGGCTCGGTGATGCGGCGCAGGCGGATCTCGCGCCCGTCGGTGGTGGGAAGAACGATGTCGGCGCTTTGGAGAGTGGAAAGCAGGGCGATGGCTCTCATCGGCGACATGGGTTGAGCGTTATCGACTCCACTCGCCGACGGTTTGGGAACCACGGCGGGCCGGCGTTTCAGCACATGCTTGAGCGTGACCCATAAAGCGTAGCCGAGAAACGCCACCATCACATGAGCCTTGATGCGCGGCTCCAATTGATGAAACAGCGGCCGGATGGAGAGCTCGCTCTTCAATGCCCGGAACGACGCTTCGGCTTCGGTCAACTGCATGTACTTGGACCACAGCTCTTCGGCCGTCTCCGCCTTGAGATTGGTGCGCAGCAGATAGACGCCCTCACGGGATTCGCGCCAGCTTTTGCGATCTTCTTTGATCTGCCAGAACAAGCGGACGCCTTCGGCTGTATCCCGCAGAGCGAGATCATACAGATCGTTCACCTGCGGATGCCGGGCCTGGATCTTTCCCAGCCGCCGCTCCATCTTGTTGCGGTCTTTCAGCCGCCCCGCGAGGATGGTTTTCTCCAGACCTTTCAGAGCGGTTTCCATGCTGTTGGAAAAACGATTCCGGATCGCCTTCTCTTTTTCCTTGCGGCCCGAGGTGCGACACAGGATGTAGGTCTCCTCACCCTCCGGAATGGCCACCTTCTTCACTTCCACTTCGGGCCGGACCTGCGTCCAATCTTGCCTCAACAGGTCCGCTTCAAACTGCTTCATCTGGCTGCGCGGCGTGCCCGTCAGATATTGCCCATCGCGTTTGCGGATTGCCGCGAGATTCTCCTCGCTGACGATGCCGCGATCGAACACCCAGATCCTTCGCGCCTTGCCATACTTGCGTTCGACCATGCGCAGGATCGTTTCCATCGTCGAGACGTCGCTTCGATTGCCGTCGAATGTTTCATAGCTGAAAGGGAAGCCTTCGTTGTTCACAATCAGTGCGATCACCAGTTGCTCGCAGTCGGGTCTGTGATCCCGGGAGTAACCGCGGCGCACCATCGGATTCTTTTCCGCCGCACCCTCCACATACGTACTGGTCAGGTCGTAAAGCAGCACGTCGAACTCGGCTCCGAACAAAGCGCCGTAGCGTTCCTTCAGATGCCGCTCCAGCCTCGTCTTGTGCGGCAGAATGCGGTCCAGACAGCGGTACAGGCGCGTATCGTTGATTTTACCTTCCTCGATCTCCAACAGATCGTCCAGCGCGGTGGACGGATACCAGCGTTGCTCGATAGCCAGTTCGCTGCCCGGCGCGCAGAGACGATTGATTGCCAGCAAAGCGGTCACGCGCGACCAGGGCACATCGGCCGCCTCGCGATCCACGGTCTGTTGGAAGAAGCGATCCAGTTCCAGGCGCTTCCACAGATCCAGCCCCAGAAAACAGGAGCCGAACTGCCGTGTTCTTTCCAGCCGTACCTTGTTCAATAGCACCCGCGCTACTTGCGGATCGTCCGGGGGCGGCGCCACATGCGATGGGAACAGTTTCAACTGCTGCGCCTCGCCCTGTTCATTGAAAACCTCAACCGTTCTCAGCCAGCGTGTCTGCGCCGAACTGTTCAGCTCCCCCAGGTAGCAGAGAGTTTTCTGACGCGGGCCGTCCGGTGTGCGTACCGTTTCAACCAGAGACCAATAGGTATGGTCCTTGCCGTCCTTGTTGCGACCGTGCGACCGCAAAAACATTCTGAGTCGATCGTGTCATGATGCCCCTTCGCTTTCAAGACGGTAGGTCTGCACTACATCGCTATCTTCCAAATGCGCCACTGATCCGCCACGACTTAACCTCATCGCCACGTCGAAAAAGCCTGAAACGATCAGCGTGGTGACGAACTTCGGTTAAAGTGGTCTCGCCGATTCGTTGCAAGTGTTACACCGGGTCAGTGATACCAGAGGTGCACCAAGCCTCGGCGGTTTGGACGTGATCCGTTAAAAGTGGGATCGGCGGTCGCAAGTCGACTTGCCGCGCCTAATCCTAGGGTTGTGGTCAAAGCGTTGCCGCCACGCTGGAGAAAGCAAAGGTTGGGCACCGCCCGATCCACTGTCGCTGGGAGGCAGTGAGCTAAGGTTGAAAGCTTCTGGAAGGTAGGCTACTAGGACTCCGGCTCCAACCGCCCATGCCGCTCTACCAAGGTAAAACAACGCGTTCAGCAAAACCAGGATCGTAATCCTCATCTTTCCACCTCGCTATTCAGTTCGTCGCCGAGCTTGGTAACCGCAAAGTCTAGAAGGGCTAGACTCCCTACAACACCACAAATTTGCGGCCAGGCGGAGAAGCCGGAGAATCCGTTCACATCTCACAGGGGAATTCTAGTATAACGCACGGGTGCGGAAATGTCAAATAAAGGACGTTCCATTTATCACGATTAAACCATGACACTCGAACAACACGTGTGTCTCCTGGAGCCTAGCGAGGCGGCTCAAGGAGCTCAGCGCGAGGCAGGAGAGTCACTTTTGGGGACGTAAAGCGCAAATACCGTGAGCAACATTCAGTCCCAAAACCGGGCAATCCTCGCATACTTCGAGCAGGGCGGCTCGCTCACGGAAAAGGATGCCGAACGGCTTTTCGGGCGCGCCAGGATCGGCGCCCACATCAAGGACAGCCGCGACGACAGGGCGGACGCCCACCAGTACGACAGGGACACGCTCATATCCATGATGGAAAAGAGCGACGGGAGAAACACCCCCGCTGTGGGCCGCTCACGCCGCGCTTGAAGATCATCGAGAGCATTCCTGCGTTTCGAAGCAACCGGTCGAACAAAAACCCCGTTCGTTTTTCTAATTGTTATCTGAGGTTAACCTGCGGCATCTGTAGCTGCTTTGCATCCAGATGTTTCTCAAATTCCGGTTTTAGGGACGGCTCGAGAGCTTCGTAGAAGTCGCGCCATGCGGTCCTGAACTGCTTCAACATCCGGCTATTGTCGGAGCCCGTCCATGGCACCTTATTCTTGATCCTGGCTTGGGTCAGGTGCATGATGTGTTTGTCGATATGATCCCGCCAACAGTCCCAAACGCTTAGATCTATCTGTGGCATTGCGACCACGAAGTCTTTCGCGTACATGTCCCTCTGATCGGCCCCTTTTGAAAAGAACTTAGCCATTGACCGGCAGTGGACAAGAAAGGTCCGCTCCGCATAATGATTGTAGGGGCTGGGCAACGGTCTCTGCGTATCCTCCCCGGAGACTATCAGATACGAGTAGTCGTGCACGATGTGCTCGACCGCCGCCACAAGGTCATAAGCCATATTTCTGATCCTACATCCCGGATGCCCCCCGCCTTTCACAGAGGGGGCGCGTAGAGGGTCGAGGGTCTACGAGTAGGTGTACTTCAAAATTGAGGCCGGCGCACATATTCACTCACCTTTCTCCGCGTTAGCCTTCTGCGCCGTCTTGGTATTCTCCCACCCTTCCCGGATTCTCTTCTCGCAGTCTGCCCAGAAAATCGGTCGATGAGGCGATAGGCAGCTCATTATGATAGATATCTAGGGGGAGTCGTCCCACCATTACTCTGAAAAAGACGCCCCTCACCGTGAATCTGAAGTTGTCGCATCCAATCTCGTCAAAGTGTTCCGGCACCATCCATATCCTTCGGGACATGATGTCACTACAGACCATAACGAGTACCGCCATATTGCTCGGAAACTGCGTCTCTCCCACGAGGTATCGCCTCATATCTTCGGCAAATCGACCAAGGTCCCAACGTCGAATAGCGCGGTGCCATTCATGGATCGTGCGGCGCCAGACGAGACTCAGCGCAAAGTAGGCGAATTTATCCGTATCGATGTCGAAGTCCCGGGCGTCAAAACGAGGGGCGCTCGAATCGTTGTCGCGAGCCCATGCTACGCGCATTTGTTCACTTAATGGTAAAGGTTTCAATACATATTTCGGCTTGACGTGCTTCAACACTTCTGCTTCGCCGTTGACGCTGAGCCTGTGTTCGCACGCCCGGCAAAGTAGGTGCGCCTTAAGTTCATCTGGATTGATCCCCGATTCAATCCGGTTGATGAATCCAAGTTTCTTTTTCCCGCTGTAGTAAAGCTTGCGGGACATAAAGTGACTTTCGAGGAGATCGCCCTCCTTTAGGCACAGTCTGCATTGTCCCGCTAACGGCATATAAAGAGTCCTGTGGATTTGACGAGTTCTGCCAACATCTTATCATCATCAAGTCAGGCAACCCCATGTGAACTCGCGGACCGGCTTAGCCATTGCCCGATATGCGGCCTCACCGTCCACCCTGCGGAGATGGCGGAGTCCCGCGGCACGCCAGTCCAGGAGGATGTAATCTGTTGTGGCAGGCACCCTAGGCGTCTTCGTGGTGAGAATCCCGACCAGCACATCTGGACGCTCGGCAAGATATGTGGCGCTCGCGATGACCACGGCCGGCCGGACCTTGGTTTCCTGTGCGCCGACCAGGACGCCGACCACGACGTCGCCAGGCTTCAATCCCGATCCTCTGATTCCTCAGCTTCGAGGCGGCGCAGCGACGCGGCCCTGAATTCATTCAGGTCTTCATCCGACCAGGAATCGGACCAGTCGATCCTCCGGTTCGGCGCGAGTTCCGCTAATCGCTCAGCCAGCGCGGATAGTTCCGTCGCCGTGTCCGGTGGCAGGCGTCGGAAGGCGTCCAACAACGAGGCTTCTCGCTCGTTTAGCTGCATTTCCATGTCCTGAACCCAGTATACCGGCCAATCGACCGGTTGGGCTTCTGGCACTTGGCCGTATCCGCATTGTCGGCAACCTGTCGAACTGCCATCTCACCTTCCGATTTGTTCTAGAATAGCTCGCAGGAGGGAGCAACGATGAAGGCCTTATGCGTTCCAGCGATTGCCGTCCTTGTGCTCGTTTCTGCTGTAATGCCGCTATCGGCGCATCACTCATGGCCGGTGAGCAATGACCGCCTGGTGACGGTGAAGGGCAAAGTCATCGAGTTCATGTGGGCCAATCCGCACCCGATGATCACTCTCGAGGTTCAGGCCAATGACGGCCGGACGGAGAAATGGCAGATCGGCGGCCCCGCCATCGTCCGGATGGAGGCGAACGGCTGGACCAAGACGACGGTGAAACCCGGTGATGTGATCACGGGCATCGGATATCAGTATCTCAACGGCGAGAAGATCGTCAAGCTTGAGCGTGTCGTACTGGCGGACGGCAAGGAGTTACGCGTCTACGCCGCCCGCTAGGAAGCCGCCGACCATCTATTTACGATCAAGGAGGACACCGATTATGGGTTCGACCAGACGCACGATACTGGCAGTGGGAGCCGCGGCAGCGGCCGCCATGCCGCGCGTATTTGCTCAGCAATCGGGCAAAAGAGGAACCGGCAAGTTCTATGAAAGGGGCCCTGTTCGCATCTACTATGAGGAGGCCGGTTCCGGCTTCCCGCTGTTACTGCTTCCGGGCGGAGGGTTGAACTCGACCATTTCCTTCTTCACCGGCAACTCGCCCTTCAACGCGATCGAGGAGTTCAAGGGACAGTATCGCTGCATCACCGCAGACCTGCGCAATGCCCCCAGCGGCCAGTCCACCGGTCCCGTAGAGGTCGACCGGCCGTGGGAATCCTACGCCGACGACCAACTCGGCCTGATGGATCATATGGGCATCGACAAGTTCATGGTGATGGGTTTCTGCATTGGCGGCCCCTTCATCTGGAGTCTCTTAAAGCGCGCACCCAATCGTATTGCCGCAGCCGTGCTGGCGCAGCCCGTAGGCTGGCGTCCGGAGATGCGCGACCCTTCGTACCCAGGCGTATTTTGGAAGACCTGGGGTCCGGCGCTGATTGCGAAGCGGCCCGAGATCACGATGCAGACGGCCGACCAATTTGTGACCAGGATGTTCGAAACCAACCCCGACTTCGTCTTCACCGTGACCCGCGATTTCGTGCGTAATTGCCAGAACCCAATCCTGGTCCTGCCGGACGAGGTCCCCGCGCACCCATACGCCGTCGCCATGGAGTGCGCGATGCTCGCGCCGAAAGCCGAAGTGAGCATGTTCCCTTGGAAAGAACCCAAGGAGCGAATCCCCCTGGCGGTGCGCCAAATTCATTCCTTCCTCAAGGCGCATCGGCCGGCTTAGGCGGCGGTGTCCAATACGACAGGGCCCGGGGCGGGCGCCCGTCTGAGACGACTTTGGTGCCGACCTACAACAAGGGGTCGAACTCCAATCTCGACTCGGACGGCAAATAAGCCGCTGTATTCATGCGAGTCGAGGCGATGGAAGCGCAGCAGGTTGAACCAGGTTAAGACGAGCTGCGGCGGAAAATGCCGCTCAAGTCGAACCTTGCGGAAAGCACATGGACGTAGAGTCGGCTATGCTGAGACTGGCCGGAAGCGGTAGGACAGAGGGGCCGGACGCGCCGCGGCCAAGATCAGGAAGATAAGTCGGCGAGTATCCGGGGATCTGTCGATCAAGCCCCAAAACGAGATTAGTCCCGGCAATCGCCGCTCCAATCGAACTGCAAGTCTGCGGCCGTCGATGCCAGCTTTACGAGGCGCAACTCGTCAGCGCCCGGCAACAGTCTATCTCAATTAGGGAGCACCGCCCTTCTTGGCGAGATATGTGGCGATGGTCGCTGCAATTCCCACGATTAGTTCGGTTTCGCCGCGTTCTGGCGTTCTCCCCTCCTGCAGGTGACGACCCATCTCTGATGCATAACCCCAAGCCTTTTCGACAGCGGCATCAAGCGGCTTGGGGATGAGCCCTGGATGGCGCCTGATAAGATCGCCCAGAGTGGCGCGATCGCCTGACGCTGCTCTTGCCGAACACTCAAGGGCCGCCATGGCGTGCTGGATCGCACCGGTCAGATCAGGATGCGGACGTCGCGAGAGATCAACAAGAGCCTTGTGAAGTTCTCCCTTGGAGGTCGATAGCTTTGCTGCCTCGAGCGCAGGCAGGGCAGCGTGCATCGTGGCCTCAAACGCCTCTGAACCACGTGTTACAATTTCTCCGTCTGCGAGTTGCCATCCAATGCCCGCATGCTCGAAGTACGCGTTTAGAGCGGCGGCAAAATCCTCTTCGGAGCCCCGCTCGCGCAATCTTGTGGCGATGGCCTCGATGAAATCATAGACTGCGTACCACGGCCACGCCTTCATTAGACTGTTGAGTTGCGCTCGCGAGGACATTCCAGAAAGGCGCGGCTCGGCCCCTTCCCAGGGCTTGTGATTTATCTCAGCGGCGATATCGAACAACGCATCATAATCCAGCCCGCGCTCAGCGGCCACATCGGCTATGACTCTCTGAAGCGCAATTGGAGCGTCTTCGCGGATTGTGATCTCAGCGGGAACGACCGCGGGAGCGTACCCGTGACGCTCGGAGAACGTCTCAGGAACACCGACGTTCCGCGCCGGCTCACTCTCAAGAATATCAATGACCGGAGCGTAAAGCTTGTTCACAAAGCTGCGACGTTGCTGGTAAGAGGTCATTCCCTCTGCCTTCCAGAAGCTGAACCAATCCCAAAGCGATGCGAAACGGTTCGGATTCTGAATCTTGGCACCCGCAAGGCGCACCGCCAAATTCGAACGGCGCGCCATATAGTCCGCCTCCACATCATTTATTTGAGCCTTACCCGTCGCGACAGCCATCATCACAGACTTGATCTGAGCAACTTCATCCAGGATCGAGGTCGCCATAAAAGTTATGTCGGTGTGCTGAGAACAACTGTACCGCGACGGAGCCACGGCTCGATGCCTTTCGAAGTCGCCCAGCCGCAGGATCCCTTAAGCCGTCGGCGGCGGAATGTGCAACCGCTGTTCGATTTCGAGCGAGCGGCGCTCCAGCGCCGCCAGACGCTGGTCCGTAGACGCATCAACATTGAAAAGATCGGCTTTCAGCTTGCGGAGGCGTATTTCGGGCTTCGGCATGCTCCGATCGAGAAGCACGAACGGGCGATAATCCACCTTCTCACCCACGAAGGTGTCGAGGGATTTCGCATAGGCATCGAACGCCCGCAAGAGAGCGTCCTTTCCCTCATTCAGCGTCTTCCGGAAACTCTCCCAGCGTTCGGCTATGCGCGGGTCTTCGTCCGGAGGTTCGATGCGGTCCATTGTTTCCAAGTCAAGCCCGCAGGTACGCGTCCACCGCTTCGGCCGCTTTGCGCCCTTCGGCGATGGCCCACACCACCAGCGATTGCCCTCGGCGGGCGTCTCCGGCGGCGAAAACGCCCTCCATCGACGTCTGATAGTTCTCGGTCGCGAGATTCCCGCGCAGGTCCAGTTTCAACCCGGCCTGCTCGATCAATCCGTGCTTCACCGGACCGGTGAAGCCCATGGCCAGCAGCACCAGGTCCGCGTCGAGAGTAAACTCGCTTCCGCGAATGGCTTCGAACTTCGGCGGAGGGCCCACGCGAATGCCGTGAAGTTTTTCGACATTGCCGAATACGTCGCCCGAAAAATGTGTCGTCGCCGCCGCCCACTCGCGCTTGCCGCCCTCCTCGTGCGAGCTCTCCACGCGCAACTGCAAAGGCCACAGCGGCCAGGGCGTCAAGGGCGAGCGGTCCTCCGGAGGCATGGGCATGATCTCGAACTGATGCACCGACGCGGGCTTCTGCCGGTGGGAGGTGCCCAGGCAGTCGGCTCCAGTATCGCCGCCGCCGATGATGATCACGCGCTTGCCGGTCGCCAGAATCGCGCCTTCGGCGGGCACATGGTCGCCTGCGACGCGCTTGTTCTGCTGCGGCAGAAAATCCATGGCGAAATGGATACCCTTGAGCTCGCGCCCGGGGACGTTAAGCTCGCGCGGATGCTCGGCGCCCATCGCCAACACCACGGCCTGGTATGCCGGGCGCATATTTTCGAGCGACCGGATCGGCGTGTTGACCAGGAACTCGACTCCTTCGGCCTTCATCTGTTCGATGCGGCGGTCGATCCCGTGCTTCTCCATCTTGAAGTCGGGGATGCCATAGCGCAGCAAGCCTCCAATACGGTCGGCCTTCTCGAACACAGTCACCCCATGGCCCGCGCGCGAGAGTTGCTGCGCCGCAGCCAAGCCCGCCGGTCCCGATCCGACCACCGCCACGCGCTTGCCGCTCTTCTTCAAAGGAGGCTCAGGGTGAATCCAACCCTGCTCCCAGGCATAATCGATCACCGTGCGCTCGATGACTTTGATGGCCACCGGAGGCTCGTTGATGCCGAGGACGCACGCGGCTTCGCACGGAGCCGGACAGATCCGTCCCGTAAACTCCGGGAAATTGTTGGTGGAGTGGAGCACGCGGATGGCGTCGTGCCAGCGGCCCCGGAAGGCCAGGTCGTTCCAATCCGGAATAATGTTGTTGAGAGGGCAGCCCGTGTGGCAGAAGGGCACTCCGCAATCCATGCAGCGCGCGCCCTGGGTCTGGACTTTTTCAAGCGAGAAGTCCTGGTAGACTTCAAACCAGTCGTTGACGCGCTCGCTTACAGGACGGCGCTGCGGAGTCTCGCGGCTGTATTCGAGAAACCCGCTGACCTTACCCATGCCGGATTTTACCCATGCTCCCGAAATTGGCAGGTCGAAGACCTGCCCCACCAACGCTAACCATGGGAAGCCACCGCCTGCCGCTTCAGGCCCAATACGCGCTTAAATTCGTGCGGGAACACTTTGACGAATTTGGGAAGCATGGAGTCCCAGTTTTCCAGGACCCAGTTGGCGCGCGGGCTGCCGGTATGCTCGGCGTGCCGCGCGATCCAGTAGCGCACCTCGGCGGCGTCTTTTTCTTCGAGCTCTTCCAGGTCCACGCTGGCCCGATTGCATTTGGTGCCCTGAAATTCGCCGGTTTCATCCAGCACATACGCGATCCCGCCGGTCATGCCCGCCGCGAAATTCTTGCCGGTGTCGTTGATGACCACCACCAGTCCCTTGGTCATGTACTCGCAGCCATGGTCTCCCACGCCCTCGACCACGGCAGTGGCTCCCGAATTCCGCACCGCGAAACGCTCCCCCGCACGGCCGTTGAAAAACGCCTCTCCCGAAGTCGCGCCGTAGAGCACCACGTTGCCGATCAAAATATTTTCCTCCGGCAGGAAGGTTGAATTGCGCGGCGGATAGACGATGATCTTGCCACCGGACAGTCCCTTGCCGACGTAATCGTTGGCGTCGCCTTCCAGCTCCAGCGTCACGCCCGGCGCCAGAAACGCCCCGAAGCTCTGGCCCGCGCTGCCGTTGAAGCGGAAGTGAATGGCGCCGGGCTCTAACCCCTTGGAACCGTGCTTGCGCGCGATTTCGCCGGAAAGCATCGCGCCCACGGTGCGGTCCACGTTGCGGATGGGCAACACGAACTCCACCGGCGTGCCTTTTTCAATGGCCGGCTTGGCATAGTCGATCAGCTTGGCGTCCAGAGCCCTCTCCAAGCCGTGATCCTGCGCGATCATGCAGCGGCGGCCCACCCGCGAAGGCGCGGGAGGGTTAAACAGCAGTTGCGAAAAGTCCAGTCCCCGGGCTTTCCAGTGCTCCAGCGCCGGACGCATTTCGATCATGTCCACGCGCCCCACCATCTCCTCGAAACGGCGGAACCCCATCTCGGCCATGTAAGATCGGATCTGCTCCGCAATAAAGAAGAAGAAATTGACGACGTTCTCGGGTGTGCCTTGGAATTTCTTGCGCAACACCGGGTCCTGCGTGGCGATGCCCACCGGGCAAGTGTTCAGATGGCACTTGCGCATCATGATGCAGCCCATGGAGACCAGAGGCATGGTGGAGAAACCGAACTCCTCCGCGCCCAGCAGCGCGGCGATGACCACGTCGCGGCCGGTTTGCAGCTTGCCGTCGGTCTGCACCACAATGCGGCTGCGCAGGTCGTTGAGCACCAGCACCTGCTGCGTTTCCGCCAGGCCCAATTCCCAGGGAATCCCGGCGTGACGCAGCGAGGTCAACGGACTCGCTCCGGTGCCGCCGTCATGACCGCTGATCAGCACCACGTCGGCGTGCGCCTTGGCCACGCCCGCGGCCACCGTTCCCACGCCCACCTCCGCCACCAGCTTCACGGAAATGCGCGCCTTGGGGTTGACGTTTTTCAAATCGTAAATTAACTGCGCCAGATCCTCGATGGAATAAATGTCGTGGTGCGGCGGCGGCGAGATCAGCGGCACGCCGGGCGTGGAGTGGCGTACACGCGCGATCACCTCATCCACCTTGTGGCCGGGGAGCTGGCCGCCTTCACCCGGCTTGGCGCCCTGCGCGATCTTGATCTGCAAGTCGTCGGCGTTGACCAGGTAGTTGGTGGTGACGCCGAAACGCCCCGAGGCCACCTGCTTGATGGAGCTGCGCCGCCAGTCGCCGTTGGGATCGCGCTCAAAGCGGGCCTCGTCCTCCCCGCCCTCGCCCGTGTTGGAACGTCCGCCGATGCGGTTCATGGCGATGGCCAGCGTCTCATGCGCTTCCTTGCTGATGGAGCCGAACGACATCGCCCCGGTGGCGAAACGCTTGACGATCTCGCTGGCCGGCTCGACTTCGGAGAGCTTCACCGGCTTTTCCGCCGTCTTCAGCTCCATTAAGCCCCGCAGCGTACACAGATGCCGGTTCTGCTTGTCGATCAGCTCCGTGTATTCCTCGAAGGTTTCAAAGCGGTTCTCGCGCACGGCCTGCTGGAGCTTGCTGATGGTCTGCGGATTCAGCAGGTGATACTCGCCCTTGATGCGGTATTGATAATCTCCGCCCACGTTCAGCTCGGTTTCCGATTCGGTCAACGGACGGAAGGCGTGCGCATGCTTCATCAGCGCCTCGCGAGCCAGCACATCCAGCCCGACACCCTCGATGCGCGAAGCCGTGCCCGTGAAATACTGGTCCACCATCGACTTGTTCAATCCGATGGCTTCGAACACCTGCGCGCCACGATAGCTTTGCAGCGTGGAGATGCCCATCTTGGAGAAAACCTTCAGCAGGCCCTTGTTGATCGACTTCTTATAATTCTTCAGCGCTACATCGAATGTGGCGCTGCCCAGCCGCCCGCGCTGCGCCATATCCTCCAGTGTCTCGATGGCCAGATACGGATTCACGGCGCTCGCGCCGTAGCCGATCAGCAGGGCGAAGTGCATGACCTCGCGCGGCTCGCCCGATTCGATGATCAGCGCGACCTGCGTGCGCGTGCGTTCCCGCACCAGATGATTGTGCACCGCGGTCAGAGCCAGCAGGCTGGGAATAGGAGCGTACTTGGGCTCGACCCCGCGATCGGAAAGGATCAACAGCCGGTAGCCGTCGCGGATGGCCAGCGAAGCCCGCCGGCACAGCCCGTCGAGAGCGCGCTCCAGTTCCTGCTCGCCGCTGTCGGCCTTGAACACGGCTTGCAGCGTCGTGCCCAGAAAATCGCCCCAGCTCACGCGCCGCAGCTTTTCGAGATCCCGGTTGGTGAGGATAGGATGCGGCAGCTTCAGAGTATGGCAATGCTGCGGCGTCTCTTCCAGGATGTTGCGCTCCGAGCCGATATAGCTGGTCAGCGACATCACCAGCTCCTCGCGGATGGGGTCGATGGCCGGATTGGTCACCTGCGCGAAGAGCTGCTTGAAATAGTTGAACAGCGGCTGAGGTACGTCGGAAAGGCAGGCCAGCGGCGTGTCCACGCCCATGGACCCGACCGGTTCTTCGCCCTTTTCCGCCATGGGCGCGATCAGGATGCGAAGATCTTCCTCGGTATAGCCGAAGGCCCTCTGGCGTTGCAGCAGCGTTTTCGAGTCCGTGCCGTAGACCCGCGGAGGATCGGGGAGGGCATCCAGAGTGATCTGATTCTTCTCCAGCCACTCCCCGTAAGGCTGGCGCGAGGCCAGCGTGTGCTTGATCTCCTCATCCGGAACATAGCGGTGGTTTACCAGATCCACCAGCAGCATCTTGCCCGGCTGCAATCGCCCCTTGGATACGACTTCTTCCGGCTTCACTGGAAGAACACCGGTTTCAGACGCCAGAATCAGCAGCCCGTCCTTCGTCACCAGATACCGCGCCGGACGCAGACCGTTGCGGTCGAGCGTGGCTCCCAGCCACTTGCCGTCGGTGAACGCCACCGCGGCAGGCCCGTCCCACGGCTCCATCAAAGACGCGTGGAATTCGTAAAAGGCGCGCTTCTCGTCCAGCATGGTGGAATCCGCGTCCCAGGCCTCCGGCATCAGCATCGCCATCACGTGCGGAAGCTCGCGCCCGGCCAGCGTCAGCATCTCCACCGCGTTGTCCAGCGACCCCGTGTCGCTCAGCCCCGGGCGAACCACCGGAAACGTTTTTTCCAGGTCTTCGCCGAACAGGGTCGACCTCAGCACGGACTCCCGCGCGTTCATCCAGTTGACGTTGCCCTTCACCGTATTGATTTCGCCGTTGTGGCAAATCATGCGGTAGGGATGCGCCAGTTGCCAGGTGGGAAACGTGTTGGTGGAGAAGCGCTGGTGCACCATGCACAAGGCGCTGCGCGTGTCCGGATCGGAGAGCTCCTTGTAAAATTCAGAAATCTGCGGCGCCAGCAACAGGCCCTTGTAGACAATCAGCCGCGTCGATAGCGACGGCACATAGAAGAATTCCTTTTCGCGGATATCGGTGGCCGCGACTTCGGTCTCCGCGCGCCGGCGCACCACATACAGCGTGCGCTCCAATTCGTCTTGCGTCAGATCGTGGGCGCCGCGCAGGAATACCTGTTCGATATAAGGTTGCGTCGCACGAGCGGTGCGGCCGATGGCGTCGCTGTTCAGCGGTGTGTCGCGCCACCCCAGCACGGTCAGCCCTTCTTCACGCGCGATCCGCTCCACGATGCCTTCGCACATCAGCCGCTGCTGCGGCTCGACGGGAAGAAACATCATGCCCACCCCGTACACTCCCGGCTCCGGAAGCGAGAAGCCAGCCTCGCGGCACTCCCGCGCGAAGAACTCGTGCGGAATCTGAATCAGGATGCCTGCGCCGTCCCCGGTCTCCGGATCGCACCCGCACGCGCCGCGATGCGTGAGATTGACCAGGATCTCGATGCCCTTGCGTATGATTTCGTGGGATTTGTTACCATGAAGATCGACGACAAACCCCATCCCGCAGGCGTCGTGCTCATGGCTAGGATCATAGAGGCCCTGAATAGAAGGGAGGCCCTGAATAGAAGGGAGGCCCTGAATAGAAGGGAGGCCCTGAATAGAAGGGAGGCCCTGAATAGAAGGGAGGCCCTGAATAGAAGGGAGGCCCTGAATAGAAGGGAGGCCCTGAATAGAAGGGAGGCCCTGCCTGGAAGGGGGGTAGGACATACCTCAGAATACCCTAGTTGCTAGTATCACGTCAACAGGATTTATAGGCTTGTAATATTATAATAACTGATAGATAATATTGGCAGTGAACTACGAGAACCTAAAGCTTTTCAGGGACATCGCCCAGACCCACAGCTTCAGCCGAGGCGCTGCCATGAACGGCATTAGTCAATCCGCCGCCAGCCAGCATGTGCAGGAATTGGAGCGTGCTCTGGGAGTCGAATTGCTAGACCGCTCCACGCGCCCTCTGGTCGTCACTCCCGCCGGCCGCCTCTACGGCGAGTTCTGCCGCGACATTCTGCGCCGCAAGGAAGACTTCGAGTCGGCGCTGCAACGCATGCGTCAGGAGGTTGAGGGAACCCTGCGCGTGGCCGCGATTTATTCCGTGGGCTTGAGCGAGATGGTGAGTCTGGAGCAGGAGTTCGCGCGGCGTCGGCCCGAAGCCAAGCTGGAAGTGCAGTATCTCCGGCCCGAGCGCATCTATGAAGCTGTGCTGGCGGGTGAAGTGGACCTGGGGTTGATCAGTTATCCCGAAAATCGCCGCGACATCACCGTGATTCCGTGGCGCCGGGAGGAAATGGTGCTAGCGGTTTCCCCCGAGCATGCGCTTGCCGCCCGCGCCGACGCCGTCATGCCCCGCGAGCTTAACGGCGCGGACTTCATCACCTTCGACGACGATCTGCCCATCCGCCGCCACATGGACCGCTTTCTCAAGGAGCACGGCGTCGAAGTCAACGTGGCTCTGCACTTCGACAACATCCAGATGATCAAGGAAGCCGTGACTCATCGCGTCGGCGTCAGCATCATGCCCGCCCGCAACCTGAAGGATGAGGTGGAGCAGGGCCGCCTGGCCGCGGTGCGCATCGCCGATGCGACGCTATTCCGCCCGCTCGGAATCATTCACCGCAAGAAGAAGCGCTTTCATCGCGTGGCGCAGGCGTTTCTGGATCTGCTGCGCGAGGGCTCCGGGCCTGAAGCCGCGGCGGTGTAGTGGGGCAGGTCGCCGACCTGCCGGTTTCGGGGCTCTCCCGGGCGCGGATTACTTCATTTCCTCCGCCGCGATGACGCGGAGTTGCGCGTTCTGTGTTTCGCTTGGGCCGACCGTAATTTCCGTGGCCCGGCTTTCGTACTTCTTACGGAATTCCGGGTCTGGCCAGAGCCCATCGTCCACTTCCTCCCAGGCAAACAGTTTGTATTTGCCGGGCCGCAGGTTCGTGAACTGGAATTTGCCATCTTCATCCACGGATTGCTTCACCGGCCGCGACATCCCCTCTGGTGGAATCAGCGTAACCGTCGAATACGGAAACGGCTTGCCGTCCTCATCCGCTACCAGTCCGGCGATCGTGCCGGCGGTGTTGCTGAGCACGATTTCGAGCGGCGCGGAAGTTAGAATCTCAAAGTCATCGACGGAGACTTCACGTCCGGCCAGCATCACCTTTTGAACGAAACAGCCCTCGGGCAGAGATCGCGGGTTCACGTTAATCGCAAAATGGCCCGGCGGCGGCATCGGCTCGGGGAAGACAATCTTGCCTGTGGCGTCGGACTGCGCCTCGCTTGTAAAGGCCCACTCCGGGTTCCGCCGCAGCGTTACCTTTACATCTTTTACGTTCACCTGACTGCCGCTTTCGGCCACGCTGATGCGGCCCGGAACATCGGGAGCCGGGGTCATCGAGAGCAGAACATCGGTGACGTTCCCCGCGACGTTCACACTTCCGGTCGCATACGCTTCGGGCCCGCCCGAGTATACATGGGCCAGAATTGCGTATTGGCCGGGTGGCGCGCTGATCTCGAACTCGTAATCCGGAGCGCTGGCTACGGCGTTTCCGCCGTTAAAGCCATCGGCCGCGTTCAACGAGATGGAGATTTGCTCGCCCGCCCGCGCGCCGATCACTCTTCCGCTGACGTTATAAGGAGGCCGCCTGGCGACCTTGAAGAGATGGATATCGATGCCGCGAACTTCCGCACCCGCTCCCACTTCCACCGGAGATGCCGTCTGCTCGCTGGGCGCATTCGGATAATAGGCCGGGACGTAGTCCATCTTGGGCTGGTTACCGTACTGGTTGTTCACCACCGGGATCTGAGCAAACGCCTGCACCAGGTAGCGGCCCGGAGAGAGATTCGAGAATCGGTACTCGCCGGCATCGCTTGTGAGTACGTTGGAGTTGAACTGGTCCCACTGCTTCCTGCCATCGTGGTAGGCCTGCCGGAAGACCGTCACCCTCGCGGCGTCCACCGGGTCGCCATCCTCATCCAGCACGTGGCCGCTGATGACTCCTTGCGGCGGCAGCCGGATCTCGGCGTCCGTGACATGGCCGTCTTCGCCGAGGACAATCGGCCGCCGAGCCGCGTGATCGAGGAACCCGGCGTGCTTCGCGGTCAGTTTGTAGGTCCCCGGAGGCAGAGCCGTGAACTCGAATCGCCCCTGGGCGTCCGTATCGGCAGTCAGCCGAACTTGAAGTTGCGAGGCTACAAGGCTGACGCTCGCCTTGCGAACCGGCGCTCCGGTGACCGAGTCGAACACATGGCCGTCAATTGACCCAGTGCCCGGCTTCGGCTGCGCGGCGAGCGTGCAGGCGGACACAAACCCGGCCAGCAAGACGGACTTCATCCAATGCCTCGTTACGATTTTACTCCGCTCGGATCGCCGGCGAACCGAGTTCATCGCGTTGCGCAAGCGTTTCTCGATCTGCTGCGCGAAGTGTCCGGGTCCGAAGCCGCCGCGGCGTAGGCGGTCGCGCTCTTCCGATTCGAGCGGAAATCCTCCGGGCCTATCGCCACAGTCTGCTACCGCGCCTCAGGCTGGAACAGCTCCAGGAATTGGCGGGGACGGATAATTTTGGTGGTCTTGTGGGATTTGGGAAAGTGCTTGCTGTTGCCGGTAATCAGCAAATCGGCTCGAGCGGCCTCAGCGCACTCCAGGACGCGGTCGTCGTCCGGATCGCTGCAAATCTCCAGGCGGATATCTGGCTTGATGACGATGCAGCGCTCCCATAACGGCGGCAGAAACGTCTTGACCTCACGATGGGACCAGTCAAACTTTTCGAGCAGCGTGCCCGTGACCTCATCCATGATCGGCTGGCAGATAAAGAGATCGAGGCCCCGGCTGGAGATCCAGTCCAAGACCTGCTGAGGGACGCCGCCGAAGACCAGAGCCGAGATGTAGACATTGGCGTCCACAACCACTCTGATCATTTGGTTCTTTTCTTGATGGTCTCTTTTCCTGACAGCCTGGAGCGTTTCTCCCGCCGGTATTCTTGAACCTGGCGATTGACGTCGCCCTCCGTTAGGCCGAGGGCTTCAGCCTTGGGTCTGGCAACTGCCTGCACCTGCTGCCAGTACTGCTCGGAGGCCAAGCGCTTCAGTCCTTCGCGGATCACGCCGCTTAAGCTGCGATTGGTTGTCCTCGCCAAACGTTCGGCCAGTTTCAATTCGGCCGGGGGCATGGAGATGGAAACTGTTTTGGTGGTTCTCATATGAGTCGTGCTGGTTAATACTCAGTGTTACCAGCATAGCAGGCGTCATCCCATCTCACGCCGCTAGGCTCATCTTCCTCGCCAGCGCGGCCCAGCGCGAGCTGGGACACAAGGCTTGGGCGAGGCGGAAAAACATCCCGGTCGTGGAACTGCGCTGCTCGATGAGCTTCTCAAACCAATCCGCGGCTTGATCTGGTTCTCCGCAGGTCAAGTGGAACCAGAAGAGTCCGGGCGGAGCCCGATACTCAGCGCCTTCCCGAAGAGGCTGGAGCAACTCCTCCGCCCGGCCGGCGTTTCCAGTGCGCATGAGCATACCTGCGAACAGATCCACACACAGGGCCTACGAAGTCCCCCCGGAATACGCTCTTTCCGCGTATTCCAAAGCCTTCGCAAATCTCCCTTGCTTTCCGCTCCGGCGTAAAGCCGCGACGCGTCGACGGGTGTTCTTGGAACTGACCCCCAGGCGATCGCCTTGGCAGAGCGTTCGGGAACTGCGTCGTAAGCGAACTCACATCGAGCTAAGTCGTACGGCGCCCTGTAAAGGTTAGCTACCCAACTTCGAGCAGCACCCAGCCGGGCAGGCTCGCGGGTTGGTTATTTTCGAAGATGACGCGCCGGGTCTTGGGGAAGGGAAGGCCGGTCTGGAGCGCGCGATCGTACAGCGAGTATTGCTTCAGCACGGACCGGAAAGCTGCGCCTTCGGTCTCAAGGCACGCGACCTTGGAATGCAGCCCGCCGCCCCAGCCCACCGATAGCATGCAGTAGTTCTGCGACGCCCCGATTTGCTTGAGGCGTTCTTCCAACGCTTCCACCAGCGCCGCTACCCGCGCCAATCCCGCCGATTCCGAGTAGTGCTTGTGCCGGGCCAGTTGTCCCGCGGCATAGCGATTCGCGGATTGAAACAGCCGCGTGCGGTCCTGCGTGGACTTCTCGCTCCACGCGCCCTCGAAGGTCGTGCCGGGCATCGCCATCTCGGCGAACAGCGGCGTGCTTTCCTCGATGCGGCGCGAATCGGTCGAGCCGCGCACCGATTTCCACCCCAGTTCGAATTTGCCCGCTCCGCGCGCCACCAGCGTCGAGACGCGCAGCAGGTATACCTTCATGGCGGAATATGCAGCATCGCGCGAGTCACCCATGGAGACGCGTTTGGCGCGCGGCACATCCTCGATCTTCGAAGCCGGATTGCGCGGCGGCCGCTCGCCTGCGATTCGTTCGGCAAGGTCCTTGAGCGTTCCTTCGGTCCAGCGGTCGAAGACAGCGCCCGTGCGCAGAGCCCCCTTTACCGCGGTCGCGGGAAGGTAGGGACCGCTGAGCGACGCCGCGAAGGTCGGGATGAAGAGGTTCTCGGCGTGCGCGCGATCCCACACGGGCACCGTGCCTGGGTTCTCGAAGGGAATACGCCGCCCGGCGAAATTCTGCGCGAATCCGCCCCAGCTCGCGAAATCCAGCCGGTCGGCTTTTTTCAACTGCGCCAGATATCCGTCCAAGCGCGGACCCTTGGCCAGGAGTTTGAAGATGCGCCGCTGGTCCAGCACGTTGACATGATCGCGCCAGACCATGTAGTCGATCGGCGAGAGCTTCTGCCCATCGCCCACAAGCGTGGGAGTGAGGCACATCACGCGGTACTTCATGAGGCTTCCGGCATTGCTTCTTTGGGGGCTTCTCTCGACGTTTCTCGCACGATTTGCGGGCGCAGCGGAATCGGAATGGCCAGCGCGTATCCGGCGCGATAGACGGGATGCGGGAAGCCGTCCGGTGCGACGTCGGTGACCGAGCCTCGTGGTTCCGACGGCGCCACCAGCACGGAGCCTTCCGTGATCATGCGCGTGAGGCGCTTCGTATTGTTCCATGTCTCGCCCCATCCCGCTCCAGTTTCCGCGCGGCCGCTGCGGGTGGTGACGGCGTAGTTGCCGCGTTTCCAATCGATGGCATCGTCGGGTGCGGGGTGGTACAGCGAAAGCATCCACCACGCGGTTTCGCCGCCGGCATCGGAAGTGGCAGCGAGCGAGGCTACCAGCGCCTCCTGATCGGAGAATTCGACGTCGGCGCGGCCCCAGCCTCGCGACCGCTCGCCGCCGAAACCGGAATCGGCCAGCAGCCGCAGAGCCGCGGTCACGCGGCCCTTCCATTTCTCGCGAGCGTCGTCATCGGCGAACGCCGACGTCATCCACAGGCCGGCGTTGGGGGCGAACTCCAGGCAGGCGCTGGAATGCGGCTCAACCGAGACGCCGCCGCGATCCACCGCCGCGCTCGACCGCACGGAGACGCGAAACGGTCCCTGAGTGCCCATCGTAATCAAGGTTTCGCTCGCGCCGTCCACGGCCCAGCCTTCTTCAGATACCGGCTTTCCGCCGAGCATCTCCCGAATCAGCGCGAGCGGCGCGAAGCGCGCGCCTTTCCAACGGACCTTGGACGATGCCAGCGGCGGCCACAGGTTGCGCGGCGGCATCACGTACAGAGTTTCGCCATTGAACGGAAAGCAGGAGCTGAAACGCACCGCGGACACGTTGGCGCGGGCGGTGGCGTCCAGCCACTCTTCGAGCATTCCCAGCCGCGCCATCGCACCCGATACGGCCGAGTACAGAGTGTCGCTGTGATACACGCGCTCCACGCGGTCGCGGTCGCCCGAATCGGGGCCGATGCGCCACGGTCCAGTGGGGCGCAGTCGAATGAACAAACCTGCCGGCATTCGTTCCTACGCCAGCTTTTCCGCGAATGCGCCGTTCGAGGCCGCGGCCTGCACGTGCGCCAGATCCGCGCCCGAGGCGAGCTCGGCTTCCGCGCCGCCCGAGGAATAAAAGTCGCGATTGCGCCAGGAGAGCTTGAGATTGGAGAAGCGCACGCGCCCGCTGCCGCGCGATCCTCCGCCGCCCAAGGCGTCGTCCTCGAGCAAACGCAAACCTTCGATCACGCGCGCCACCAGCGCCTTGTCCTCTTCACACAGAATGTCCAGGATCATGCGCACGCGGAAGCGCGCGCCAGCGGGAACGCGTTCCAGGGTCCGCGGGTTGGCCTGCGACGTAATGCGGTCGATGGCGTTTTCGCTCTTGACCTCGGTGATCTCATCGTCGAGATTTTCGCGCATCTGCGCCGTGATGCTCTCCTGATCGAGGGGAGCGTCGTAAACGGTGAGCCGCGCCGGACTGGCCGACTTGGACTCGATCGCGTCGCCCTCCACGCGCTCCATGCGGCCGGGATTACGGCCGAACAGAAGGCAGATCTCGTCGTCGGGACGGTTGCTCTGATGGATGCGGACTTCCTGGCCGCGGCGCTTGGAAAGATACACCAGTTCGGCCGGCGAGGTGAGCCCCATCGCGTTTTCCAGCAGGGAGCGAATCTTGCCGCGCAGCGAGCTGCCCGGAATGTAGGGCAGGCCGAAGGCGTCCTTCACCACTGGGTTATCCGCTCCGCCGATTTCGAGCGAGCCTTTTCCCGCGCCGATATGCAACCCGGTTTCGCAATGCAGGTCGCCCGAAAAAATCAATTTTCCAACCAGCTTCAGTTGCGTCTGAGCCGTGTGTGTACTCATAAATTATGTTTACTCGTTATAAGCAACGATGGCCTCGAACAGATCCTTGAACCGCTCATACCCGCGCGCGTCGTTCTTGCGCGTCACCTGGAGCAGAAGCCGTTCCAGAGCATCCAGGCTGCGCAGGGAATGCCGCGCGATGGTGTAGGCCAGGCGCGCGCGCAGCATCACGAACTGGTGCTGGCGCTCGCTTTCGGGCGCGCGCACGGCCCGCCGCACCGCGTTATACAGACGGCGCAACTGGCTCTTGGTGCCGCTGTCCATATCGCGCATGCGCGCCACCACGGCGTGGGCCTGGTTGTCCAGATACAGGCTGTCGGACATCAGCTTCTCGATCTCGATTTCCGGCGCCATTTCAAAGGGCCGTCCTCCGCCGCCGGGACGCGGACCGCCTTCCCGCCGGTCGGGCCGCCTGTCATCTCGATGGCCACCTTCGGGCCGAGGCCCACCCTCGGGCCGGCGTTCGCCGCCGCGGCCTTCGGGGCGCGCCTCACGGCGCTCTCCGCCTTTGGGCCGATCGCCCTGGGGAGGACGATCTTCACGCCGAGGACGATCCTGCTGCGGCTTTGCCTCCTGCTTTTGGCCTTCCGGTTTCGGCGCCTCCTGCTTGGGGGCTTCCTGCGGCGTTGCTTCCTGTTTTGGGGCTTCCGGCTGGGGCGGAGCTTCCGTCACCGCGGGAGCCGCGGCTGCTGGGGTTGCTTCAGTTTGCGCTTCGTCTTCCATTCCGTTTCCTTCTTAATTGAATCCCTCGATCTTACTTAAATGCCCCGATCTTACGCCTCGGCTGACAATCTCGCCCATTCTAACGCTACCCGGCCGGCGGGCCGCAACTTAACTGTAACGGCGCTGCGCCCGATCAGGTCCGCGATCAGGCCAGTGCGCGCCTTCTGGAACTCGGTGCGCTGTTGAGCGGGCCGGGTTCTGCCGGAGGTCGCGGCCTCCAGAATCCGCCGGATGCGGCGATGGTAGCGCCACGGCCTCTCGCCTCCGGTGCGCCGGGCCTGCCGCCGCGATACGCGAGACTGGGTTTCCCGATAGATGCCGCAGAGATCGCGCAAATACTGCGGCGAGCATCCAAACTCCGACACCATGCGCATCAGCGTATCCTTGAGCCCGCTGGCCTCGGAGAACTGCTTCCATTCGAGCGTCCGGCCCAACAGCCAGATGCAGTCCTTGTCGGCGGATTTGGCGGCTTCGAGGCGCTCTCCGGCTTCTTCGAACACCGCGCCCAGCGAGGCGTCCACCGCCGGCGCCAGCGCCAGGGACATGCTGATGGTCTTGCTCTCCGCGCCCGGATAGTCCTTCAGATTCTGCTCGGCGAAGCGGTGGAACAAGCGCTCCATTTCACTCGCCAGCGCCAGTAGCGCGTCCCAGGCGCCATACACGGCGAAGTCGTCGCCGCCCGCATAAATCACCGTCACCTTGCGCCAGAACTCCGGCATGGAGCAGATCACTTCCAGCTCGCCCGCGAAGAACTGCTTGTACAGCACGGAGAGCTGAATGTGTTCCTCGATGGTCTGGGTGCGGCGCATGCGAATGCCGAACGTGTCCACGTCGCCGCGCAGGACGCCCCAGGTGTGCAGCCCCCCGGAGCGGGCCGCCAGCGTGCCGGTGGAAGCCGGTCTCGATCCGTCATCGCTCAGCGCGGCGTGGCGCGCCAAGGGGAGCGCATCGGCCGACGCCGTCAGGCTCCACGTGTGCTTGCCGTCGCCGATCGAAACCTGTCCAGGGTGTTCCGGCGACCATCCCACCGATCCAGCCTCGCGCAAGCGCGCCGCGAGCCCGATGAAATAAGCATCGGCGTCGGCCGAGCCATCGTTGGAGGAAGCGGGCGGATCGAACAACGCCAGACCGCTTTGATCCGCGGGTGCTCCGCGCCGCCGGTCCATCTCTTCCTGAAGACGCCGCCGGACGTCGCTCCAGTCGCCGAGATTTTCGGTAATACTCCACAGCAGCTTCAGCGCCCCTCCGCTTAAAGTCCCAATTTCCGCCGCGGCGGCGCCGAGAAAGGCCTCAGCCGCGCTACGCGATTCCTGGGGCAGTACAGCTAGAAACTGGCCGCCGCCGCTCGATCCCAACAGGATCTTCGCCAGTCCAAGCTCGGCCAGCAGAGCGCGCGGCAGCACTTCGCTGAGCAGGCTGATCCAGTGCGAGCGCCCCAGGAACACCTGGTCCGGGTTCTCACCCGCGGCGCTTTCACCGGCCGGTGCGAGCAGAAACTCGGCCGTACCCAGCAGTTTGCCTTCGAGAAATATCTGGATCGACATTCTAAATGCGAAACCATCAGGGTATCACGACCTTAAGGAACTCGCCCGCACAACGGAGCGCAGCCCTGTGCGGGCTGGGAGACCCTGACGCTATCATGACGCTATATGGAAAGAGTGCCGGATCACGAGATCCATCCGCAGTTCGTCGCGAGGTGGTCGCCCCGAGCCATGAACGGCGCGCCGGTGAGCGAAGCCGAGCTCATGCGGCTGTTCGAGGCCGCCCGCTGGGCGCCGTCCTGCGCCAACTCGCAGCCCTGGCGTTTCGTATATGGCCGCGCCGGCACACCGCACTTCGAGCGCTTGTTCCAACTGCTTGCCGAGGGCAACCGGCCCTGGTGCGCCCGCGCCGGCGCCTTGGTCGTGGCGCTTTCGAAGACCACGTTCGATAACGGCCGCCCTACGCGGACACATTCCTACGACACCGGCGCGGCGTGGATGAGTCTCGCGCTTCAGGGCTGGCTGATGGGGCTGGTGGTTCACGGCATGGCCGGCTTCGACTACGACCGCGCTCGCGTGGATCTGGGCGTTCCGGAGGGTTACGAGGTCGAAGCCATGATCGCTGTGGGGCATCCAGGCAAGCTCGAGGATCTGTCGGAAAGAGATCGGCCTCGCGAGGTCAAAAGCATGCGGCGGCCGGTTCAGGAACTGGTCTTCGAAGGCCGGTTCGCCTGAAGGAAACCGCCGATCAGCGCGCAGAGCAGCCAGATGCAAGGCATCACGAGACCCATCGACTCCCCTTGCGAAGGAGTGCTCACCTCCCAGATGAAGAAGATTGACAACGACGCGGCGTAGGCCAGCACCATATTTATCGCCCATCCCGTGGCGACGGCCCGCGCCGCCAGCAGCTTGTGATCCCGAAGATCGCGAGCCACCGAATCGGCAATCGCAACCACCGTCTCCCGCCAGAGCCATACCGCGGACCTGCCTGCGCTGCGCTCCTCCACCAGGACGCCCATCAGCGATTCATTGCTCTGCGGAACGCCGAACCTCTTCAGCAGCCATCCCGCGATCGACGGAATCTTCGTCATACCGGAACCCCCTGCCACATCCCGATCAACGCCTGGCGGGTCGAGCGCACCTCACGCACACCCAGCCCCGTGACCTGAAAATATCGCTTGGCTCTGCCCCCTCGTTCCGGCGTAGCCTCGCCGATCTCGGACTTCACGAGGCCCTTTGCTTCCAGCCGTTCCAGGGTTGCGTATATGGTGCTCAGTGCTACGGACCGCTTCGCCTTGGACTCGATCTCGCGGGCGATCGGTACGCCGTACGCCTCGGGCGCGAGCCGTAGGAGCGCGAGTAAAACCAGGAGTTCGAGATCGTTCAGAGAGTGCCCGCGCGCCATTTATTCCATGATGCGGAATAAATCGGATTTGTCAAACTGTTCGAGGGCGCGCGCTGGGCGCCCTTCCTACGCCAACTCGCAGACCTGGCGTTTCGTGTATGGCCGCGCCTGAACACCGCGTTGACGGCCCACCGCCGGTCCGGCTGGAATCGCCGACGCCCGGGATCGGCAGCCCCCGCGCCGCCGCGGGGCCAGTAGCGTTACACTAACGTCCATGCCCAGACCCATCGCCAAGACGGCCCCTCGCGCCAGGCGCGCCAAGAGTGAAGTCCAAGAGGAGTTTTCCGCGATTCAAGAAGAGGTGCGGTCCGCGCGCGAGTCGGTCGACGCCAAGGCGGATGAACTCGGCCAGCATAAGGACGCCGAGATTCGCCAGGCCGTGGAGGGCGCCGGCGTCGATGGGGTGGTGGAGCAAATCGCCAGGCTTGGGCTTGAAATTTCCCGCGCTCTGAACGGAATCTCCGAAAAGCTGGTGGAGGAGGTCAACCGGCTGTCAAACTTGCGTTTGGCGGTGGGCCTCGAGCGCCAGGAGCTCGATCGGCTGCACAAGATCGACGTTGCCGCCACCGCTCTCGACCAGTTGGTCCAGGACTACGACAAGCAGAAACAGGATCTCGATTCCGAGATCGAAGCGCAGCGCTCGGTCTGGGAAGAGAACGTCCAGACGGCCGAACGCGAACGGAAGGAACAGGACGAAGCGCTCAAGAAGCAAAGGCAGCGCGACATTGACGAGTACGAGTACAAGAAGAACCTGGAGCGCAAGCGAGCACAGGACAAGTACGAAGAAGAGCTCCACCTGCGGGAGAACAAGAATAAGGAGCGGCAGGAGACGCTGGAGAAATCGTGGGCGCAGCGCGAAGCGGCCCTTCGCGAGCAGGAACAGGAACTGGCGAGCCTGCGGAAAGAATCGGCTGAGTTTCCGGCGCGTTTGCAGCGCGAGGTGCAGCAGGCCGTCGAGCAGGCGGCCAAGGAGGCCAAGCAGCGCGCCGATCAGCAGGCGGCGCTGACGAAGGCCGAAACCGAGGCAAGCCGGCGCTTCGCGGAGTTGCAGATCAAGACCCTGGAAGACCTGGTGGCGCGGCAAAACGCGCAGATCGCGGAAATGCAAAGGCAAATGGACGAGGCCAAGAAACAGGTGCAGGAGATCGCGGTCCGGGCCATCGAAGGAGCCTCGGGCGCCAAGACTCTGGCGCACGTGAACGAGATCGCCATGGAACAGGCCAAGCACCGGGGCCCCGGAAACGCGTGATCGCATTCGCGATTTCCCCGATGTGGTCAGATGACCGGTTATACTTAAGCGATGCGATCTAGAATCGTGAGTGCCACAGAGTTCAAGGCGAAATGCCTTGCGCTGCTCGATCGGGTGGATCGGGGCGAAACGATCACTGTGACCAAACGAGGGCGCGCGGTTGCGATCCTCCAGTCTGTAAAGAGCAACGACTGGAAATCTCCATCCGGGACCTGGAGTGAAAAGGTCGAAATTACCGGCGACATCGTAGCCCACGATACGGCGCGGCTGTGGGAAGCTCTGCTCAAGCGGCCGGCCAGGTGAAGCTCCTGCTCGACACCCATGTCTTGATTCGCTGGATGGCTGAACCGAAGAAGCTCTCAAAGAACCAGTTCCGCATCCTGGAAGAGGCCGTGCGTCTTCGCCAACCCGTAGCGATCAGCGCGATCACGCTGATTGAAATCGCACTCCTGTTTACCGATGGCCCGTTGAGGATCAAAACGGCGACGGCAGCCGGGCTTCTTGACGAACTCTCGGCAAATCCCACTTTTCAGATCCTCCCAGTGACCTTCGAGATCGCCGAAGAAGTGCTGAAAATAGGAAGAACTCTTCGCGATCCCGCCGATCGCACGATTGCGGCTACAGCTCGCGTTCACGGCTTGCGCCTGCTCACTTCAGATCAACGGATCGTGGAGTCGAATCTCGTTCAGACTGTCGATTGACGCTCTTTCCGCGATCTGGACAAATCCATCGGCGACACCGCCGCGCTAGAGAGGAAGTTCTCGCCGCCGGCGGCGGTTCAGGAAGCTGGAATCATCCCAAGGAATGGGATGCGGCGGTCTCGGAGACCGGGGGCCGACCCGGCGCCGGAAGAGCACCAGCGCCAGCAGAAGGATGAACACAAGTTCTGGTACGCCAATGCCGTGCTGCATGGGCCAGCCTCCTTCTTGAGGATGGCAACCCTCGCCCTCGGCCGCGTGGCCCGGCGTGTGCGTGTGCTGTCCGGCTGGAATCGCTAAGATGAAGGTACAGTGGCAGCTTCAAGCATCTTCTGGCTCAGGGTCGCGGCCTGTTTCTATGCCGTGGGGCTGCTGCATTCCATGCTGGTGCTGGTGCGCGGAACCAAGGTTCTGTATCCGCTGGCTCGCGGAGCCTTCCGCATCGGCGCGACGCTGCAAGCTGTGGCCATCGTGGATTTGGGGATAGCCTCCGGCCGCATCCCCGTGGACAATATCTTCCAGACTCTGAATCTGTGCGCGTTCCTGATCGCGGTTCTGTTTCTGGCGGTGGAGTGGAAGTACGATTTCGGCACCACCGCGGTGGCGCATTTCCCGCTGGTCTTCGTGATGACGCTGGCGGCGGCGACGGAGCGTCCGGTGGCCGCATTGGCGGACGTTCGAGGGCGCGAGACCTGGCTGGCGATTCACATCGTATTGGTGCTGGCCGGCTACGCGTCGCTGATCCTGACCGCGGCCGCCTCCATCTGCTATTTGGTCCAGGAGCGCAGGCTCAAGAGCAAGAAGTCCGCGAGGCTGCTGGAGCGCCTGCCTCCGCTGGCAACGCTCGACCGGCTGATCAGCGGATCGCTGGGCGTGGCGTTCGTCCTGATCACGCTGGCAGTGGTGCTGGTGATCATGTGGGAGTTCATTTACTCCGGCACGAAGTGGATCTCCGATCCCAGGGTGACGGTTTCGCTGGTCACCTGGGCTCTGCTGGTGGCCGCAACTTACCTGCACGCCACCGCGGGCTGGCGCGGGCGCAAGGCGGCGGTCATGACGCTGGTGGTGCTGGGATTTTCCATCGTCACCTGGAGCGCGCACGCAGGTCTGGTGATTCGATGAAACTGCTGATCACCGGGCTGAATCATCGCACCGCCCCGGTCGAGGTGCGGGAGCGGCTGGCTTTCGAAGAGAAGGCGCTGCCGGACGCGCTGGATCAACTCAAGCAGCGCCCCGGCCTGCTGGAGGGCATGATTCTTTCCACCTGCAACCGCGTGGAAGTTGCGGTGACGGCGGATGAGGATACCGATGCGGGCTTGGCCGTCGAAGCCTTTCTGGCCGAATCGCGGAGCGTCGCGCGGGACTGGGTTGCGCCGCACCTGTACCGCTATGACGGCCCCGACGCGATCCGGCACATGTTCCGCGTGGCCTCCAGCCTGGACTCCATGGTCGTGGGCGAGCCGCAGATCCTGGGGCAAATGAAAGCGGCTTACGCGGTGGCCAAGGAGCGCGGGGCAATCAATACTGCGACCGGCGGGTTCCTGGACCAGGTGCTGACCAAGGCATTCAACGTGGCCAAGCGGGTGCGCACCGAGACGGAAATCGGGGAAAGCGCGGTTTCGGTCAGTTACGCGGCGGTGGCGCTGGCGCGGGAGATTTTCGGGTCGCTCAAGGAGCAGCGTGTGCTGGTGGTGGGCGCCGGGAAAATGGCCGAAAGCGCCGCGCGGCATCTGCGGCGGGCGGGCGTTCTGGAAATTCTGGTGACCAACCGCACGCGCGAACGGGCCGTGGCGCTGGCCGAGGAAGTAGGCGGCCGCGTGATCGACTATGAGCGCTTCCACGAAGCCCTGCCGGAAGTGGATATTCTGCTGGCGTCGAGCGGCGCCGCCACCTACATCGTGACCTGCGAGGAAATGCGCGCGGCCATCAGCAAGCGGCGCAACCGGCCCATGTTCCTGATCGACATCGCCGTGCCGCGCAACATCGAGCCCAGCGCCAACGAACTGGACAACGTGTTCCTCTATGACATCGACGACCTGGGCAAGGTGGTGGATACCAACCTGCGCGGGCGCCTGGAGGTGGCGCAACAGGCCGAGCTGATCATCGTCGAAGAAGTCAATCGCATGATGACGCGGCTGAAGGCGCGCGAAGCTTCGCCCGCCATCGTGAGCCTCCAGGAGCAGGTGGAACAGGTGCGGGTGGGCGAGATCGAGCGCCGCCGCGGCAAGCTCGGCGATCTCACGCCCCAGCAATGGGAGCAAATCGAAGCCATCACCCGCGGCATCGCCAACAAGTTTCTGCATCGGCTTATCACCGAGGTTCGCGGCCGCGGGCGTGCGGATGCAGAGCGGGGAGACGAGTGATCGGCTGGCAAGTGGGGCAGGTCTTCGACCTGCCGATTCCGAAGCGTCCGTTCTACCGCTGGATGGGGATGGCAGGTCGAAGACCTGCCCCACAACGGGGGGACAGCGAGTGATCGTCATCGGCTCGCGTGGCTCGGCGCTGGCGCTGTGGCAGGCGCGGCACATCCAGGCGAAGCTCCTCGATCTGGGCGCGGAAGCGCGCATTGAGATCGTCAAGACCACCGGCGACAAGATCCAGGACGTTCCTTTGGCCAATGTCGGCGGCAAGGGCCTCTTTACCAAGGAAATCGAGGAAGCATTGCTGGACGGGACGATTGACGTGGCCGTCCACAGCATGAAGGATGTGCCCACGGAGATCCCAGCAGGGTTGACGATCGCCGCGATCCCGGAGCGCGAGGAGGCTCGCGACGCGCTGGTGGGTTGCTCGCTTGCCGAATTGAAACCGGGCTCGCGAATCGGAACCAGCTCGCTGCGGCGCGCGTCGCAATTGCACGCCTTGAACCGCGGCCTGACGATCGAGACCTTGCGCGGCAATGTCGACACGCGGCTGCGCAAGTTGGATGAAGGGCGCTACGACGCCATCGTGCTGGCGGCGGCTGGATTGCGCAGACTGGGCTGGCAGGATCGCATTCGTGAGCTGATCCCTCCGGAGATCATGTGCCCCTCGGTGGGCCAGGGCGCGCTGGCGATTGAAACTCGCGCCCACACGGACAAAGGCGGCGGCGCGGCCTGGGAGCTCGTCCGGAAGTTGGATGACCACGCCGCGCGAGCGGCGGTCGAAGCCGAAAGGGCGCTGCTGGCGACGCTCGGCGGGGGCTGCCAGGTGCCCGTGGGAGCGCACGCGACGCTGGACGGTAAAACCATTCATCTGCGCGCGATCGTGGCCTCGCCCGACGGCGCGCGGGTGATCCGAGGCGAGCTCAGCGGAGGCGACCCCGAGCGGACCGGCGCGCAACTCGGCCGCATGCTGCTCGAACGAGGCGCGCGCGAAATCCTCGCCGAAGTTTACGCGGCATGAAAGTCTACCTGGTGGGAGCGGGCCCCGGCGACCCCGGACTCATCACCGTCAAAGGCCGCCAAGCGCTGGAGCGCGCCGACTGCGTGCTCTACGATTTTCTGGCCAACGAGCGGCTCCTGGATTACGCTCCCGGCGTCCGCCGAGCGCATCTACGTCGGCAAGAAACGCGCCAAACACGAGATGACCCAGCCGGAGATCAGCGCCCTGATGGTGGAACGGGCGCGGCGCGGATGGACCGTGGTGCGCCTCAAGGGCGGCGATCCGTTTATCTTCGCGCGCGGCGGAGAAGAGATCGAGGCTCTGGCCGACGCCGGCATTCCCTTCGAGATCGTTCCCGGCGTCACCACCCCTCTAGGACTGGCCGCGTACACGGGCGTTCCGCTGACGCATCGCGATCATTCCTCGGTGGTGACGTTCGTGACGGGGCACGAGGTGGAGCCGATCGACTGGAGCAAGACCGGAACGTCCGGAACCGTGGTGCTGTTCATGGGCATGGTGAATTTTGCCGCGATCGCGAGGGAGATGATGGCGCATGGACGGCCTGGTAGCACTCCTGCGATGGCCGTGCGCTGGGCCACTCGGCCGGATCAGCAGACGCTGGTGGGCACCCTGGCTACTCTGCCCGCACTGATAGCGCAAAACGGCCTTGAGGCCGCCCGCGACCATCGTCGTCGGCGAGGTGGTGGCGCTGCGCGACCGCTTCAACTGGTTCGAGAAACTGCCGCTATTCGGCAAGCGCATCGTGATTACGCGCGACCGCGGGCAGGCCGCGGAACTGGCCGCGCCACTGAATGAGCTGGGCGCGGACGCGATTCTGCTTCCAGCGATCGAGATCCGGCCGGCCGAAGATCCGGAGCCTCTGGACCAAGCCATCGCGCGATTGCGAACCTACGATTGGCTGATCTTCACCAGCGTGAACGGCGTGCGTTTTTTCACGGAGCGTCTGGATGCGTCCGCTCGCGATATGCGGGCTTTGAGCAGCCTCAAAATCTGCGCCATCGGTCCGGCGACGCGGGCGGCGGTGGAGGCTCTGCATTTGAAGGTCGATCTGATGCCGGAGGAATACGTCGCGGAAAGCCTGGTCGCGGCGTTTACGGAAGAGCACCTCAACGGACGGCGCATCCTGCTGCCTCGCGCGGCGGTGGCTCGCGACGTGGTGCCGGTGGAGCTGACACGCCGCGGCGCCAGCGTCGAAGTGGTGGAGGCGTATCGCACGGTTGCGCCCCCGGGGCTGGCGGAACATGCGTCGGAGGTATTCGCGCGCAAGCCGGATTGGGTCACCTTCGGTAGCTCCTCGGCGGTGAAAAATCTGGTGGACGCGGCCGGCCCGGCGCTGTTCCGTAACGTGTCGCATAACGTGCGCATCGCGTCCATCGGCCCGGTCACTTCGCGCACCGTTCGCGAATGCGGTCTGGAGGTGGACGCGGAAGCCACGCCGTATACGATGGAAGGATTGATCGCGGCGATTGTGGGTATCGAAACAAAGCAAGCCGCGGCACAATAGGAGAACATGGCCGAATCCCCGATTACACCCAGAGAGAAAGATTTTGCCGCCTGGTATCAGGACGTCGCCATCCAGGGCGACATGGCTGAGCCGGCCGAAATCGTCAAAGGCTGCATGGTGATCAAGCCCAATGGCTATGCGGTCTGGGAGCGCTTACAGCGCGAGCTGGACGATCGCATCAAAGCTACCGGCCACCAGAACATTTATCTGCCGCTGCTGATCCCGCAGAGCTTTCTCCAGAAGGAAGCCGAGCACGTCGAAGGATTTTCGCCGGAGCTGGCGGTGGTGACGCACGCCGGCGGCAAGGAACTCGAAGAGCCCTACGTGATCCGGCCGACTTCGGAAACCATCGTGGGGTATTTCTTCAAGCGATGGATTCAGAGCTATCGCGACCTGCCGATGCTGATCAATCAGTGGTGCAACGTCGTCCGCTGGGAAATGCGCACGCGCCTGTTTCTGCGGACCACGGAATTTCTCTGGCAGGAAGGGCATACGGCGCACTCCTCGCACGAAGAGGCGCTCGAAGAAGTGCTCCGGATGCTGGATGTGTATGCGGACGTGGCGGAAAACGTGATGGCGATGCCGGTGATCCGGGGCGTCAAGACGCGCGCCGAGAAGTTTGCTGGAGCCGAAAGCTCCTACGCCATCGAGGCCATGATGCAGAACGGGATCGCGCTTCAGGCCGGAACGACCCACGACCTCGGTCAGAACTTCGGCAAGGCGTTCGATGTGCAGTTCCAAAGTAAGGAAGGCAAGCTGGATTATGTTTGGCAGACGAGCTGGGGAGTCAGCACGCGGCTGATCGGCGGCTTGATCATGACGCACTCCGACGACAAGGGGCTGGTGCTGCCGCCGAAGGTCGCGCCGCGCAAGGCCGTGCTGGTGCCGATCTACCGCAAGGAGGAGGAGCGCGCGCAGGTAATGGAAGTTGCCTCGAAACTAGCGGCCGAGTTGGGCGCGCATCTGGACGTTCGCGAGGGGCAATCGCCGGGCGCCAAGTTTTTCCACTGGGAACGGCGCGGCGTGCCGGTGGTGTTCGAGCTGGGGCCTCGCGACGTAGCCTCGGGCAAGATCGTGATTAAGCGGCGCGATACGGGAGTCAAGGAAGTCATCGAGCAATCCGAAGCCGCGGGCAAGCTGGCCGCGACCCTGGAGGCCATGCAGACGGATTTACTCGCCAAGGCGCGGCAGCGGTTGAAAGACAATACCGTGCTCGCGAATTCCATCGGAGAGGTGGAGGAGATCCTGCGCGCCGTGACGGCCGAAAAGGGCGGCGGAAAATTCGTGATGGCGCATATTAAGGACGACCCGGCCAACGATGAGCGCGTGAAGCAGTTCAAGGCCAGCATCCGCAACATTCCGCTGGTGGATGAATTCGACGGCCCTGGCAAGTGCATTCTCACCGGCGAGCCGGTGGAAAAGAGAGCGGTGATCGCGAAGGCGTATTGACGCTGCACCTTCGCGCCGCCTGAAACGATTTAACCCCGGCGGCTCAAATCTACTTTGTTGTGTCATCCGGCAAAGTTGTGTCATCCGGCAAACTCATACCCCGTCCTTCCGGCAGTGCCCGGTGCATCGGCTTGGTACGATAAGTGTGAAGCCTTTGGTCGGAGAAGCGCCGATGCTGACTTTCAAACAATTCGTGGCCGAGTTGGCGAGAACGGACGTGACGCTGTCCCCGCCGGAAGTTTGTGAGCTGACCACGCGATTTGGCAAGAAGGTCTTGCAGATGGGCCATCTCCAGGAGGACGGCTCCATGCTCGTTCCGGTCGATTGCATCCTGGAAGCCGCGCAGGCGATGGGGAGCCGGGCGCTCGCGGAAGCCGCCGAATCGTTTCAAGGCCAACAGATGACGTCCCTGCTGCTTTCCGTCGAAGCGCTGGTTGAAAAAGTCGGGGAAGCCCGCGAGCACCGGCTCCGGCGGACGATCCGGACATTCCAGGAGGAGCCGGATGCAGACAAATCTCATAGCCGGTGGAGGCAAATTGAAAAGGAGATCTTCGGCGTGGACTATACAGATTGATCCATAGAGATCGATCCATGTGATCCATGCCGTACGTCGATTGGAAGAATCTCCCCAAAGGCGTCCGCAAACACCTTGAGGACCGCTTGAAACTTCGGGAAATCACCGAGGATGACATGGTTCAGCTCGCGCGATGGATTAAGAGCAACCCCGAAGTACCGGTTGGGCCGTGGTGCAAGGATTTCGGAGCCTTCAAGCTGGCGGGCGACAGCTCGTTTCCAAAGACGTTCTTGACCCGGAATCAGCCCTGCATCGGCAAGCGTATTTGAAACCATTGTGGCCGCGCCTCAGCCGATGAAGTTGTAACACTCCCGGTACACCGGCGCCACCCTTCTCAACAAGGTGTGCCTGGTTACCGGCGGCCTTCAGTGACGCTCGATTAGCGCCTCAATTCGCGCGTCGGCGTTTGACGACATGCCTGCTAACATCGGCGTTTATTGGTCGATAGAGTGTATGAATATGCACGACCGCCGTTTCGAACTCAGGACGCGCCACGAGGAGGCTGTGGATCTCTGCTGGGAGAATCACCTCGGCCAAACACAACATGCTGCCGCTCAGTTGGTGGACATCTCCCCGTCCGGAGCTTCTGTGGACGCGCAGCGCCCCGTGCGGGCTGGAGCAATACTCTCTCTCAGTTACCACAACCAAAAGCTTGTCGGCAAGGTGATGCATTGCGCACTGCAAGGGTCGGGCTACCGCTTGGGGGTCGAACTCCAAGCTGGTTATCGATGGTCGCCCCGCCGGCAGTAGTTCCGGCCACGATGCCAACCGGCGATTCTTGATCCTTTCGGCGATTGGGCATGGCCGGATGCGGCCTGCATCGTCGCCAGCCGGACCGCGCATGTGCGCGATCCTTGTGTCGAGATTCGGGCGTCAGGTGAACCGGCAGAAACGTCTTCAGGACTCCCTTATCATCGAAGCATGATTACACCTACAAACTCATCTTTCGGCACCACCCTTCTCAACAAGGTGTGCCTGGTTACCGGCGGAACGCGCGGAATAGGTAGAGCAATCGCCAGGATGTTGTTGAACGAGGGCGCGGAGGTGGCCATTTGCGGGCGCCGGAAGGAACTTGTCGATGCCGCGGTACTGGAACTGGCCGCCGAGACGGGCGGTAAAGTCAAAGGCAAAGTTGCCGATGTTAAGAATCATGAACAGGTTGGCGAGCTTTTCCAGTTTGTCGACGCCCACTTCGGCGGGCTCGATGTGCTGGTCAATAACGCCGGCGTTGGCGTGTTCCGTCCGGTCCAGGATCTTACTCTCGAAGAGTGGAGGACCACCATCGATACGAATCTCAGCGGTGTGTTCTATTGCAGCCGTGAAGCTTTATTCAGATTCGTTACGAAGGGCGGGGGCTACATCGTCAATATAAGTAGCCTGGCGGGCGCGAATGCGTTCGCCGGCGGCTCTGCATATAACGCTTCGAAATTCGGTCTGACCGGATTCAGCGAAGCCATGATGCAGGACGTAAGGAGCGAGAACGTGAAGGTCAGTTACGTGATGCCGGGAAGCGTGGCCACTGGTTTTGGCGGGCAGAGCCAGGAACAGGGCCCTGGTGTGGGCGGCGCTGATTTGGACAAAGCTGGTTCAAATTGGAAGATCTGGCCTGAAGATGTTGCCGATATAGTACGGATGCTCCTGAAGATGCCGGTGCGAACCCTGATCAGCCGTGTGGAAGTCAGGCCCCTAAGAACCAGTAAGAGTGGGTCGAAAAGATAGAAAGAGCGGGTAGAATCCGCCTAGGATCAGGAGCATCTAAGGAATGGAACTCGGATTGCGACAGACTTTGTGGAAGGGAGAGCCAAGGCAGATGGCCTCCCGAGGATCGAGAAAGGCGGGGGACAAGATGGAACGGCTCAATATCTCACTGGACCCGGGAAAAACCGGAAGAGACGCGCAATCGCTGGAGACCGGGCTTCGCCGCATGATCGTCGGACAAGAGGAAGCCATCCAGCAGATTGTCAATATTTACCAGATGCACCAGACCGGGTTGAACCCTCCCGGCCGTCCGATCGGAAACTTCCTGTTCATGGGGCCGACCGGTTCGGGCAAGACCCGCATCGTGGAAGCGACCGCCGAGGCGTTGCTCAGGAACCCGCGCGCCGTCATCAAGATCGACTGCGCCGAGTTCCAGCACAGTCACGAGATCGCCAAGCTGATCGGTTCGCCTCCCGGATATCTGGGCCATCGCGAGACCCATCCGCTGCTGTCGCAGGAAGTGCTGAACCAGTATCATACCGACACCATCAAGTTGAGCTTCGTGCTGTTCGACGAGATCGAGAAGGCCTCCGACGCCTTGTGGAACCTGCTGCTGGGCATTCTCGACAAAGCCACGCTCACGCTCGGCGACAACCGCAAGGTGGATTTTTCGCGGGCCATGATCTTCATGACCAGCAACCTGGGCGCGTCCGAGATGAGCGCGCTGCTGGCGCCCAAGCTGGGCTTCAACGTCGCCGAGGCGCAGGAGAACAGCGCTTCCGGCGTGTTCGACGAGAAGACCGCCGGCAAGATTGCGCGTACCGGCATGGAGGCCGCGCGGCGCAAGTTCACACCCGAATTCATCAACCGCCTGGACAAGATCGTGACCTTCCAGCCGCTCGGCGCGGAACAGTTGAAGAAGATCCTGGACATCGAGCTGAACCTGGTTCAGCAGCGCATCTTCAACACCTCCACCGACCGCGCCTTTGTGTTCACGCTCTCGGATGCGGGCAAGGATTTCCTGCTGGTCGAAGGCACCGACCTCAAGTATGGAGCCCGTCATCTCAAGCGCGCCATCGAGCGGCTGCTGGTGCAGCCCATCTCCAACCTGATCGCCACCGACCAGGTGCGCGGCGGGGACTGGATTCGAGTCGATTTCGATGGCGGCTGCAAGACCCTGACCTTTGCCCGCGAAGCTGAAGGCTTGCCGGTGCAGGATATGGTCCGCTTGGTGGACACTTCGGTGACCTTCCCGGTGTTGACCTACTCGCAGGGCGCGGTGGCGGAGCCGGCGCGCACGCAGACGGCCCGCAGCTCGAAGAGATCGTAGACCGGAGCGTCAAGCCGAGTTGTACGGCGGGCGCGGGGCGACCATGGGCCGCCATTGTGTCACGCCCGCACACGTACTGTAGACCGCTCCCTCTGGTCGCGGCTCTGCGTGAGGCCTTTGTCTAGCGACGCCGAAACGGAGCCGCGACCACAGGGAGCGGTTTCGCGGGTCTACGAAATCCAAGGAACTAGTCTGAGCCGCACAGGGGCCGGAGGCTCCGTTGTGCGGCGTTTCAAGCTGAGCCGCACAGGGCCGGAGGCTCCGTTGTGCGGCGTTTCAAGCTGAGCCGCACAGGGCCGGAGGCTCCGTTGTGCGGCGTTTCAAGCTGAGCCGCACAGGGCCGGAGGCTCCGTTGTGCGGCGTTTCAAGCTGAGCCGCACAGGGCTGGAGGCTCCGTTGTGCGGCGTTTCAAGCTGAGCCGCACAGGGCCGGAGGCCTCCGTTATGCGGCGTTTCAAGCTGAGCCGCACAGGGCCGGAGGCTCCGTTATGCGGCGTTTCAAGCTATGCCGCGCACTCGCCGCGGCCAAGCTTGAGCGAATAAGCTTCGTCGTCGCCCCAATCCCGGAACATTTCGGCATTGCCCACCGGGGGCTTGACCAGATCCGCCGTCAGGGTCTTGAAGAACTCCACCCGGTGGCGCATCACGTACGCTCGGAAGGTCTCGCCCTCCTGCCGGTTGGCCTTGTAGTGGCTCAGAACGCGCTCCACTGCGACCGGCGCCAGCCGCGCTGGAAGACTCTGGATGGCGAGCCCGAATTCATGTTGGGTTCCTCCCAGAAGCATCAGATAATAAGGGACTTCCTTGCCTTCGATCTTGCGGGCATTCCCGTAGAAGCCGATGTCGGCGATCCAGTGCTGGCCGCAAGCGTTGGGACAGCCGCTGATGTTGATTCTCAGCTTCCGAACCAGCACATCGGACTCGCCCCGCACCGCCTCGGTCAAAGCCGCTCCCAGGTTCATAGATTTAGTTAAGGCTAGATTGCAACTGTAAGCACCGGGGCAGGTTAGCGTGTCGCTGATCTCCTCGGCGCGCGCTCCAGCCAGATCCAACTCCTGGAGCATCCCGTACACTCGCGACAGCGCGCCCACTGGAACCCACGCCAGGATCACATTCTGATTCATGGTGACGCGGAGGGAGCCGTCGCCCGCCTGCTCGCTCAAGCTGGCCAGGCCGCGCATCTGATCGCCAGTGAGATTGCCTTGCTGAATCCGGACCGTCACGATGGCGTAGCCGGCGTGCTTCTGGGGCGCGACGTTGGTCTCGCGCCATTCCTGGAACTCGGGCGAGGGGTTGTAAATCGGCAGCATCTGGCCGCTGCCGAGCGGTGGTGGATGCGGCTGAAAACCACCGAAACTCGGGGGCACGCTCTCCGGCATGGGAATGCCGCCGTTGGCCAGAATGTCCTGGTATTGTTCCTCAATGGTGTCCCGCAGCCAGTCGAAGCCGCGCTTGCGCATCACGAACTTCAACCGGGCGGTGTTCTTGTCCTTGCGGTTGCCGTGAAGATTGAATACGCGGAGCACTGCTTCCACGCGGCGCACGATGTCTTCGGCTGGGATGAATTCGTGCAAAACCTTGGCTTCGGTGGGAAGCGGCCCCAAGCCTCCGGCGACGGTCATGCGGAAGCCGCGTTCGCCATCGCGAATCAACGGCCGCAGTCCGATGTCGTTGATGGCCGTGGCCATGCAGTCCTTCGGGCAGCCGCAGAAGGCGACCTTGAACTTGCGGGGCATATGGTCGGTTAGCTCGCGGTGCAGAAACGCGAAGGCCAAGCGGCGGGCGTAGGGCTGGACTTCGAAGACTTCCTCCGGATGCAAACCGGACAATGGGCAGGCGGTGACGTTGCGGACGGTGTTATAGCAAGCTTCGCGCGTGGTCAGCCGGACATCCGCCAGTAAGTGCAGCAAATCCGGCACTTGGGCCAGCGGCACAAAGTGATACTGGATGTTCTGACGGGTGGTGAGATGTCCCTTGCCTCCGCCAAATCGGTCCGCAACCTGCGCCATTTGTCGCATCTGATCCGCAGTTAGCAACCCGCCCGGAATCTTGGTGCGAACCATCTGCACACCCTGCTGGCGCTGACCATAGATGCCGCGGCGCAGGCGGAAGGCGCGGAACTGGTCGTCGGTCAATTGACCCGCGAGGAATTGATTGGCTTGGTTCCGGAACAGCTCGATGTCTTCCCGAACTGTCGTATCGTACTGCTGTTCAGTGAGTTGGCGATCAGTCAGGACATCAGCGGCAGCCATATGGTCCCCTTCCCTATCGAGAATATCATATACCGCGGTTTCGTTCAAGGTGGAGTTTCCAGCGCCAAGCCGTTCGGCCCGATTGCGATTCGCCCCGCGAGGGCTTCCGGGCCGCACTCCGGCAGCGCGCGGGCGGCGTAATAGTCGAGCGCATATTTGGAAGCCGGGCGGATGCCGGGATCGAGACAGGCGGAAGACATTTTGTCCCGATGCTCGCGCCAAAATGGCCGGACGGACACACGCCGTTCGAGTACCGGAAGAACCTGGATTTCGAGCAGTCCGATCCCGATGACGCCCGCGAGAGCCGCGCTGAGAACGGCGAGCGCGGGTTGTTTTTTCCATGCCAGCCCCCAGACTGCTGCGACTGCCGGCAGGAAGAGAAGGCCGCCGGGATGGAAGGTCCAATGGGTCCGGGTCGCGCCGGCGAGCAGCGCATCGGGCAACCCGGCCGCTGCCGAAGGCAGCAGGATCAGTAAGAGGGCGCATGCGGCGATCCACCACTCCTGCGCCGGAGCCTTATCGAGCGCCACAGCCAACACGATCGCCATCGCGGGCAGCAGCGACAGCAAGTAACCGGGAAGCTTGTTGGTGAACACCGACAGGAAAACCAGCGCCAGCGCCAGCCAAATCGCCAGCGAGCTCACTCGCACGTCGTCGTAGGTTTTGCGCCGCGCCAGCAATGCGAATAGGGGCGTCCAAGGGAAAAGCCCTAGCAGCAGCACCGGGACGTAGAACCAAAACGACCGTCCATGCTGGAGCGCAGGTGAGTTAAAACGACCCACCTGCTGCTGCCAGAAATACACATCCCAAAAGCCCGAGCCATTGCGGAGCCAGACCAAAAGATGCCAAGGCGCGGCGATGAGGATTGCGCCCGCTGCAATAGCGAGCCGTTTGCCCCGCGCGATGAGCCACACCGGGATGAACAGCGCGACCGGAAGGAAAGCCTTCGCCAAGATCGCGAATCCGAGAAGCACTCCAGCGATCCAGCCGGCGGCCGTCCCGCGGCGAGTATCGAAAAGGGCCACCAGCATGGCCGCTCCGAAACACGCGGACATGGGCAGATCCGTCACAGCGGCAAAGCTATACGCGAACCAACCCGCGGAGGTGCCCAGAATCGCTGTCGCCATCAGGGCGATTCGGGAGTTGAATTCGCGCTCCAGTATGGCGTGGAAGAAGACCAGAAACGCGAGGCTTAGTAAGGCCACGGGGAGTCGCGCGGCCCACTCGTCGTGCAACCCGAGCCTGGTCGCCGCGGCGGTCATCCAGTACAGAAGGGGCGGCTTCTCAAACCAGCCCGAGCCGTACAAGCGCGGCGTGATCCAGTCGCCCGAGCGGGACATCTCCCGGCCGATGGAGGCGTAGCGCGGCTCGTCCGGATCCAGGCCGAACCCGACGCTTCCCAATCTGAAGACGTATAGCAGCAACAGGGCGGCAAAGAGGCCGTTCTTCAATACCTGGGTTCGTGGCAATTCTTCAGTATAATGAGGCGAATCGACCCGCGGCCCGGGTTTGGGCGACAATGGAAACTGGAACCCTCATGAAAACAGCCTTGTGTTTGCTTCTCCCGCTAACGGCGTTCGCACAGTCGTCGCCGATCACGGTCACGATCGCGCCTGCGCTCGACAAGGTCAAGCTGGAGTCCTACCTGCGCCATCTGGAAGTATGGCCTCCCATGATCAACCTGAAGATCGACGATCCCAAGCCGGTAGCGGATATGCCGGGCTTCAACAGGGTGGTAGTGCATCTGTCCTACAACGACGCGCGCATGGACCAGGCTTATTTCGTCTCCAACGACGGCCAGAGGATCTTCAAGGGCGAGATTTACGACTTGAACAAGAGCCCGTTCCAAGCCAATCTGGACAAGATCAAGACGGACCAGCAGCCCAGCTTTGGAGCGCCGCTTGGTTCGCCCGTGACCCTGGTGGTTTTCGGCGACTTCGAATGCCCCTACTGCAAGGAAGAGGCCTCGACTCTGCGGCAGAACATTCCATCGACGTTTGGGGACAAAGTGCGGGTGTATTTTATGGACTTTCCGCTGGAGTCGATCCATCCGTGGTCGCGCGCCGCGGCCATCGCGGGACGATGCGTTCTGAAGCAGGGCGAGAGCTCCTTCTGGAAGTATCACGACTGGATTTACGACAAGCAAACCGAGATCACTCCCGAAACTTACGACGCCAAGCTGATGGAGTGGGCCGGGCAAAGCGGCGTGGACACGGTGCAGCTCGGCCGCTGCGTGGACAGCAAGGCGACCGACGCGGAGGTCAACCGCACCCAGGAGATGGGACGTTCGCTGGGTGTGGACGGCACGCCCACCCTATACCTGAACGGCCGCAAGCTGATGGACCAAATGGCGCAGTGGCCCACTTTGCAGCAACTCATCGCGCTGGAGATCGATCATCAGGCCAAGGTCAAGGAGGACGCTGAAAAATGCTGCGTGGTGGAGATTCCCAAAATCGTCAAGCAGTAAGACACAGCCAATCGCAGGCGAAAACGCCTGCTCCACAATGCCAGCATGTGCAGCAGGCCTTCGGCCTGCATCGGGCGAAAACGCCTACTCCTCCATGCCAGCATGTGGAGCAGGCCTTCGGCCTGCATCGAGTGCTGCGCTGGGTCGGATTCGCATTGCCCTTTGCGGCAGCGCTGGCCTTCGCTCCGGCACAAATCAGCCCGCAAACCTATCTGGCGGAGGTGACGTATCTGGCCTCGCCGGAGCTGAAGGGCCGCGCGACTGGCTCGCCGGAGCTGGAGAAGGCGGCTACGTACATTGCCGGCTTGTACAAGTCCTTCGGTCTGAAACCGGTGAGCGGCGCCGACTATGAGCAGCCGTTCACGGTGACGGTCAACGCGCACCTGGGCCCGGACAATCATTTGAATAGCGACGACGCCGGCACGAAGAACGTCCTGGCCGCCAAGCGCGACTACATTCCGTACAGCTTTTCGTCGTCCGGGAAATTATCCGTTCAAGTGGTGTTTGCAGGGTTCGGCATTACCGACGCGGATCGGCATTATGACGACTACTCAGGGCTAGACGTCAAAGACAAGATCGTGCTGATGCTGCGGCACGAGCCGCAGGAGGGCAAGGAGCTGACCAGCCACGCGACTTTCGCCGACAAAGCCTCCAACGCCAAGATGCACGGCGCGCGCGGCGTGATTCTGGTGAACGATGTGGCCGCGCATCCCAAGGACGCCGATACGCTGCTCGATTTCGGCTCCGCCACCGGACCCACCGATGCGGGCATTCTCTTCGTCCAGGTGAAGGAGGCGGAGGCCGAGGCGTGGATGAAGGCGGAAGGCCGCGACCTGCGCGAGATCGAGGCGGGCATCGACAAGGATTTGCAGCCCCGCTCCTTCACCATGGCCAAGCTCAACGTGGATCTGTCGGTGGACATCCAGCACGACACTCGCACCGTGCATAACGTGGAGGCGTACCTGCCGGGATCGACTTCGGAATACGTGGTCATCGGGGCGCACTACGATCATCTGGGCTTGGGCGACGAGCATTCGCTGGCGCCGTCGCAGATTGGCCAGATTCATCCCGGCGCCGACGACAACGCTTCGGGGACGGCGGGCGTCATCGAGCTGGCGCGGTGGTTTTCGAAACAGCCCAAGCCCAAGCGCGGGATTCTGTTCCTGAACTTCGCGGGCGAGGAGCTGGGCCTGCTGGGAAGCAGTTTTTACGTGAATCACCCTCTGCTGCCGCTCAAGGACGCGGTGGCCATGATCAACATGGACATGATCGGGCGCATTCGCGACGGCAAAGTGTATGTGAACGGAACGGGAACCGGATCGACGCTAGCCAAGCTGATCGCCGATCTAAAGCCGCCGGATGGATTTCACTTCGATTTGTCGGAAAATCTCGGCTACGGCGGCAGCGATCACATGTCCTTCACCATCAAGAGCGTTCCGGTGGTGTTCTTCTTTAGCGGGCTGCACGGCGACTATCACAAACCGAGCGATACCGCCGACAAGATCAACGCGGTGGACGCGGCCAAGCTGCTGGGCTACGTGGCCGAGGTGGTCGAGCGGTTGTCGGAAGCGCCGGACCGGCCGCAGTTCATACGCCTGGCCGAGCCGCAGGAGCCGGTGTCGGGAGCGGCCGGTGGAGGGTCCGGGTATGGCCCGAATTTCGGCAGCGTGCCGGATTTCGACGAGCCGCCCAAGGGCGTGCGTTTCGCCGATGTGCGCGACGGCACTCCGGCGGCCAAGGCGGGTCTCAAAGCGGGCGATATCCTGATCGAGTTCGACGGCAAGGAGATCGGCAATCTGTACGATTTTACATACGCGCTGCGGGCCAAAAAGGCCGGAGATGAAGTACTTGTTAAAGTGCTCCGGGGGTCCCAGACGATTGAGGCCAAAGTACTACTTACGGAGCGGCGCTGATCTGGCATACTTCGGCTAGAACAAGCCCATGAACCCCTCGATGAAACCCCTGACATCAACGCGCGCCGTGCCTGCTTCGACGATAACGCGGAGCTTGCCGCCCTTGATCCTGCACCCCTTCGCCGGGGCCGGCGGACGCGACAAGCTGGAGGAAAGCCAGCGCGCCAGCCTGATGTTGAAAGGTCTGTTGCCGTCCGGGGAACGCTCCGAGGACGACCTGGACCACGCCATGATGGACGGGCGATTTTCGGAGATCCTGATGTTGTTTTACGTGGGCAAGGATCTATCGCGCTGGATCGAGCAGTGCCTGGAACATATCGCGCGGCAACCGGAACTGCGCGACAGCGGGATTCGCTATCAGAGTTTCGCCGAGATGCTGGTGAATCACGCGCCGGCGGCGGTGCAAACCAAACTGCGGCGCTGGGGCGTGGCGGATTACCGCTCGATCTTCATGCGCGCGCTGGGAATGAACACGCTGCTGGCAGCCGCGCCGGAGCGGCACTCGCTCTCCGATGAATTCGTGCGCAACTACTACCGCTATGCCGACCAGTTGTTCGCCAGCCGCCAAAGTCAGGTGGCCTTTGCAGCCATCGAGGATCTGGGCTTCGAGTTCGAGATCTTTGCTTCCGGCGAGTACTCGAAGATGCTGGAGCGCGAGTGGGCCGAGAGTTAAGCCCTGTGGCGCACGCACTCTGCGTGCCGCGTTCACACTCTGTGAACGCTGAGATTTTTGCGCCGGTCACGCCACTACTGGCTTTTCATTTCGAGTCTCGAAGCGTATGAATGATGGCCAAAGCTTTTGAAAAAAGGGCTCTGAGCGGGAATTCGACGGAGGGCCATTCTATGCCGCCTTTCTGACTTGTTGAAGTTCGACAAATTCGGCATTGGTCACGGCCATGCGTTTGGCCTTCAGCAGCAGGTAGCGGACGTTCTTATAGCCTCGACCACGATTGATCAGCATCCGAATGTTTCCATTGAGCGCTTCGACCACACCGAAGCGAACTTTGGTCCGGCAGTAGTTCAAGATTCCCTCCAGATGCTTCACCAGCATGTCGGCGAGTTCTTCGAACGGCGTGAGCCGTTGCCACTTCAGTTGGTCCATCCACTTCTGCAGGTAGTTGAGCATCGCGCCCTCGTAGCGATAGTCCCAAAGCCGCTCCAAGCTCTCTTTGAGAAGGTAGGCTTTGAACACGCGCCGGTTCAGTTGGAACAGCCGGTTGAGTTCTCCGCGTTGAGAGAGAGTCAGGTTCTTCCACCGGCTCATCAGGAGCCACTTCTTTCCCTTGATCAGTCCGCGCTTTTGTTTTCCCTGCCGGAAGAACTCCGCCTTCCGCACTTCGTCGATGGCATCGTTGGCATGCTGGAGGATGTGGAACTTGTCGTATACGATCTTGCACTGTGGCGCCCATTCCTCAATGCTCAACCGAAACGGTTCCCACATGTCCAGGCACGCCGCCTCAATCCGCTTGCGCTGCGGCTTCCGTAACTGGCTTCGAAAGAATTCATCCAGCGTTTCCTTCTTCCGCGTTTTGCCAAACCACAGCGGTTCGCCGGTTTCCAGATTGCACACCACTGTGAGGAACTTGTCCTTCTTGCCGCGGTACAACTCGTCAACGCCCATCTGCCGCAGCGGCGGCTTTCGACGCTTGGCCTCCCAACGCTCCAGGCACCGCAGATCGATCGCGCGCACCGTGCTTTCGGCCATGCCCAATCGCCGCGCGACTTGTCGCGCCGACGCACTCTCGCAGGCCTGCCCCACTGCTTCTTCGAATCGTTTGCTGAATGGCGCTTTGCTCGGCAACTGAGTCACCTTCTCTGCACGGAATCCGCAGCGGGGGCATTTCATCCGATACGTCTCCACCACGATCGTCGTCGAGTACTCGAAGCACGGCAGGTCCCGTACCTCCCGCTCGCTGATCTCTTGGATCCGGCTGGCCGGTATGTGCTGACCACACCCGGAGCAAATCAATTTAAGCCCCGTCTTCTTCCGCCGCACCCACAGCTTCAGCTTTTTGCCCGACTCATCGATTTCCCTCTGATACACCTGGTATCCGGGCCATCCCAGGACTCTTGTCCAGTCACGCTCCTTCATGCCCTCAGGCTAGCGCATACGTCAAGCCAGTCGAATTCCCGCTCACAGCCGAAAAAAGAAACAGCAGAGATCCAATGCCGAGAAACATCCCACGCATGTTCACTTTGTTCAACGCCCATTTGGCAAGGACCAGCAACAGATAGGCGGAATCGCGGAGGAAAACGGGAACCAAGACCGCCGTCATCACACCCGCAAATATGTTTAACACCCAAATATCCGCCACACCGTGGATATGCTTGTGCACCACAAACCATCGGAGTGGCAGCATCAATAGCCATAGGAGTACAGTCGTGATCATGTTCAATGCCGTCGAGAGTGGCGCTCGGAGGACAACGCCCTATTGGCGTCCCACCACTGCGGGAAGACTACATAGCGTCGCGTGACGAAGCTCGAAAGTTCGCGCGTCAAGGCAGAGAGCCGTTCTTCTCCGTAGAGGTCAACCGTGACAAGAAAGAATGCGGCTATCTCCAGCCCTAAGGATGCCAACTCCAATCGTTTCCAGGCCGTGTCGGCGTGTTCAAAAAAGAGCATGGGGGCGTCAAGAAGGCTAACACGTGCGAACACAAAAAATCCCCGCTCCAGTCACAAGCTGGGGATTCGTGTTTCTAGAGCTTGGCGATGAGCTTCTTCATATGCTTGTCGTCGCCGTGGATCCAGCTCGATGAGGATGAGGTCGAAGAAATGCCTTTGTTTGACGAGGGATAACTAATCGCGGGGCGGCGATCAGCAAGACGCCCTGTACTTCAACAGCAATGGGTAGGGAAATCAAATTCAGGGCGTGGGACAGAATGGGCGATGAGATGATAGGTCCAAACGACTTCTTCCAGCTATTCCAGCGGTACGGAGAGTGGAGCAAGGCGCTTCCTCCAAAACCGGAGAAGGAAAAGGTCGAGCCGCAGTGTGGGCGTTGCGCGTTGCACTGTGGGGCGTTACCGAAAGTTTAGGTTAAGCACCTTTATACTTGGCACGTCCGCCCACTGTTTCTCTCTTGCTTTGATCCATCGATCGAATTCGCCCTTGAACTTCGGCGGATGAGCAAGGAAATCGCGCCAGGCCGCCTGTATCTCTTCGAGGAAGTGGGGGTTTTCTCGGTAGCCTGTCCACGGTTTTGAGATATTGCCGACCCTACCATAGCTAAGGTGAAACAAGTGCGTGTTGTGATGGTTCTGCCAGTTCTCTCCGTTCCAAGTCGGGAATGAAAACGGTTTCCAGCCGGGTACGTAGTCTTCGGCGATCATACCGTTATCCCGCATTTTCCTGTTCGTGAAGAAATCAACGAACTTGCGGCAACTCATCAGAAACGACTGCTCGACGGGGCCGTTCCATGGAATAGGAATCCCGCGTGGAATCCCAGCCCCGGTCAACACCAGAGTCGTGTAGTCGTGAACCAGGTGCTCAACGCCCTTCTCGATCTCGTCATCAGTCGGCATAATAACAACCAACCTAACATGGAAACTATCCTTCTCACCGCTCATCACCATCGAATGCAGCTTCGGCAGCGCGTACCAGCGGGACGTGGCGATGAGGCTACTGCACGAGATCGTCGAGACGTGGAAAGCCACCGTCGAAGCCAACCACCAGAAGAACAAAATAACCATAACGGAGGAATGAACAACACCCTTTCACAAACCAGAGCTATTCTCGCGGTCTTACAGCGGGGTGACACGATCGCCGGAGCCAAGACTTTCAACCTTGCCGGCGTGATGTACTTCAACTACGACCAGCGTTCTCGGATCGTCGGCACTTTCGACCCCCCGCGCTCGGGCACTCTTGACAGACCCCACGGACTTGCTAAAATGTTTTTGTCGCTTTCGAAGATTTGCTGATGGCGTAGTCCGCCAAAGCGAAAAACTTTAGGAGGCGACGTGATCCCAACCGCTATACACGACCTTTTCATCCAGATTGAGTCTCTATGCATTTCTAGTTTTCCAACTGATTGTCTCCGTCGCGTGGCTCTCAACGCACCTCCTCGACATCGTGGAATCCCTCATCATTCGTTTCCGAAAGTTCTTGGTGGCGATCCGTGCTCCCATCGTGTCTCCCCATGAAGCGGCACTCTCCCCGCCATTGACAACAAAAGGAAGAGGACTATAGTTTCTTTGAAGACCCTAAGAGAGCACGAGCAAGGGCGAAACTCCCAGACCGTGTGCGATCGAAGAAAGGCTTTTCTCTCGCAGGATGCCCGTAAGGCAGCCATCAGCCGTTGAGAATGCATACCCCGCCGGACTTGCTTCAGAGGCGGGGTTTTGTTATCCCCAGCCCCCACTTGACCCTTTCTGTGGATGCGGATCAATGAATTCTCGGCGTCGGTTGCCGCACGTTTATCCGGATCATTGTCGGCTGTTTGTGACTTGGCATTTGCACGGCAGCCTTCCGCAGGGTCGCTATCCGCCTCCCGCGAAGGCGTCGGCTGGAGAAGCCTTCGTCTGGATGGATCGGTACTCGGATCTTGCACGGGACGGCCCCGTTTTCCTGCGCCAGCAAGCCATCGCTCAGTTGGTGGTCGATTCTCTCTTCCGCGGCGTGGAACTTAGTCACTATAGGCTCGGATCTTTTGCCGTAATGGCAAATCACGTTCATTTCATGTGTTGTTGTTTCCGGAGATATCGCCAGGCAAGCTGCTGAAGTCGCTTAAAGCGCATACCGCTCGCGAAGGGAACCGTTTGCTCGGGCGCACCGGAGAGCCGTTCTGGCAAAGGGAGTCCTATGACCACTGGGTGAGGGATTCGGCGGAGTATGCCCGGATTTCCGCCTACATCGAAGCGAATCCGCTCAAAGCCGGGTTGGTTGAGCGAGCCGAGGACTACCCCTGGTCCAGCGCGAACCCAAGATGGCGCGAACGATTGGAGAGGCAAGCGTTCACAAAGTGTGAACGCGGCACGCAAAGTGCGTGCGCCACAGGACCTGCCAAACCGTTGATGCGCTAGCACGTATTACTTCCCATCCACTGAAAACGCCAGCAGCACGTTGCCGGGAGTTCCGCCGGCGGTCGGGTAACCCGAGTTCACGAACATCATCCCGCCTCCGATAGCCGGGCCGGGGCCGTCCAGCGAGCCTCCGTGGCCGGCCACGCCGTTGACGGTTTTATATTCGCGGATGGTGTCGAAATCCCAGACGATTTTTCCGTCCGTCATGGAATAAGCCCGAAGGTGGCCGTCAACGGAGCCGGAAAAAGCCACGCCCGGAATCGCGCTGACCGCGGCGGATTGCGCGGGGCTGCAACGAGGACGGTCGCCGCAGACGCCGGGCGCCGTGCGCCAGATCTGCTTTCCATCGGTGAGGCGCAGCGCGAACATGCCTCCGCCGGTTTTGGGATCGGCATCGGTGTTCTGGGAATAGGTGAGCCGCACGCGGCCGATATCGGACAGCGCCACATACACGTTATTCGCGTCGGCGGCCGAGCCCCACTGCACTCCGCCCATCGAGCCGCCCGTGCCGATGCGCGTCTGCCAGATCACCTCGCCCTGATTATCGGGGTCGATGGCGTGGACCACTCCGGACTTCTGCCCGGCCACCAGCGCCCGCTTGCCGTTGGGCAGGCTGACCAGAATCGGCGAGGAGGAGAAGTCGAGGTCGGGCCCGTTGGAATCGGGGCAGTTGGTGGAATCGGGCATGCGGCAGCCGACGTTATACGAATCGTTGGCGCTCATCTGGCGTGACCACAGAATCTTGCCGGTGTTCATGTCGAGGGCGATGAAGGCGTCGCTGGTGCGGGTGGCGGGATCGCTATAGTTGTCGCCGGTGGTGACGTAGACCGCGTGCAGCTTCTCATCGATGGTGGGGCTGGACCAGATGGGCGCGCCGGAGGGCCCCCAGAGCTGCGTGCCGGATTTGCTCTTCTTGACCGGTTTGGGCTCGTCGATGGTGTAGGTCTTCCAGAGCTGTGCGCCATCGCGTGCGCGCAATGCCACCAGAGCGCCGCGGAACCGGCAGCACTCGTAGTCGGGCGCCGCGCCCGCGCCTTCCTCGCCGGAAGCGACGGGGACGTAGAGCGTGCCTTGATAAAGCGTCGGCGAGCCGGTCACGCGGGCGACGGGATAGTTGTCGGCCTTGACCTTCCACAACAGCTTGCCGGTGCCAGTATCGACCGCGTAGACGTTGGCGGTGAGGTCGCCGAAGTAAGCGGCGGAGGCATCGATATTGATCGCCGCGCGGACCGAGGAATCGGCCTGGAAATACCAATGCACGCAGCCGGTCTTGGCGTCGAGCGAATACACCATGCCGCTGGAACTGCCGACGAAGACGCGATCGCCGCGGATGGTTGCCTGCGCGTTGGAGATAAGATCGCCGGGGAAAGCGAAGGCCCACTTCAATTGAAGGCGCGGCACCTCGGCTGCGGTGAATCCGGGCTGGGCTTGAAGCCGCGCATTGGCGGTTCCTTGGCCCCATCCGATCCAAGCCGCCGCCGCTGTGGAGGAAGCGGTGCGCGGGCCCGCGGTTGGCTCACGCGCGGGGCACATGGCTTGCGCCGACGGTTTGGTTTGCAGCGTCCCGGTGAAGGTTTTGCCGGTGACGAACTCGGCGATGGCGCGGCGCTCCGCGGGGGTGCGGCGGCTGGTGACCGAGATCATCGCCCCGGATTCGAGAGCGGCGAGCACACGTTCCGCCGTCATGGAGCGGAGGACCTCGCGGGTAGGCGCGCGGTCCGCGCCGCCTTCGTGACAGGTGGCGCACATCTGCTGGTAGAGAGCCGCTCCGTTCTGCGCGGCCGCCGTTTGCTGAAATAGGGCCGTGGTGGCAAGCAAAAGAATCAGGTGTTTCATTCCGGGCGAAATTATAGCAAAATACGGGAATGCAAAGAACGTTCTCGATGTTCCCCATGGCGGCGCTGCTCGGGCTGGCATTCATCCCCAGCGCCTACGCGCAGAAAGCGGCGAGCGCGGACACTTCCAAGTATGTCTATATCGTGACCCACATCGACGTGACGCCCAACTTCTCCGATGGCGCTAACAAGGCCATCCAGAAGTATGCCGCCGACAGCCGCAAGGACAAAGGCGCCATCACTATCGAGGGCTTGGTGCAGGACGGGCGGACGAATCACTTCACCATCGTGGAGGTGTGGCAGAGCCGCGAGGCCTTCGAGGCGCACGCCGGACTGGCCCACTCGCGCGAATTCCGCGAGGCGCTGCATCCGATGCTCGGCGCGCCGTTCGATGAGCGGCTGCACCAGCCGATACCTTAGGTCACGGCCGAAAACGGGGACAGCGAATCGATGGCGCCGACGCTTTCGCTTCAGGCGACCGAAGCTAGATTCCCCGTTTGTTTGTCGATTTGGTTGAGAAGCCGCTGAATGGCGCGGACCTCGCGTTCCTCGAACAGCGGTTCGCCACACTGCATGCATATCCAAGCAGGAACGGCGTCGAGCGACAGGTGATAGCCTTTGCGGTCGATGTGGAACGGAGCCGCGGACTTCTTCATACGGCCATTGCAGTGCAAACACTTCATGATGGTCTCCTGCTTTTGAAGCCGGGCTGCCATTCCGCCGGGTCGGGAAGGTACGCCGTGATCACCGCAAGATATTCCGCTTTGGGCGTGCAAACCACGTGTACGGGGCGGCCGGAATCGCCATTAGCCAGCATCAGGCAACTGTGCCCCCGCGCGTCCTCCGGATAGTCTTCGATGATCTCACCCCGCATAATAACCCGGCGCACTTCCTGCGCTGTAATCATTCTATCCGGCCGTGACATTTGGCGGATTGCATGAGAGAGGAAAAGAATCTTCTTGCGCGCTGCTTCGAGAACTCGCGCCCGAACTTGAGAGAGAGGATAATCCGGCTCGCGTGTGGTCACGGCTTGAGAATCCTGGCGCCTACCCGGTGTTTGAGCCGCACCTCGCGCGTGGCGGCGCCCATCCCACCAGGACCCAGAGGCGCAAGAATTTTGTGAGGGACGAGCTTACTTCCGGAGACGAGGGTCATTTCTTTGTCCGTCCGTCAGGCCGCATCGCGCCGAGGTGAGTTCTCAATGACAACGCGAGGGTTCGGATTCGGCGGAGGAATGGGCAGGCCGTGCTCCTTCAACAGGGCGACGTGCTCGGCCATGCCCCACTTGGCTTGATAAAGGCAGTCTTCGACCGAGTGGCCAATGCCGGAGAAACCCTCCAACTCGGGCGAGTAGAACCCGAAGAAGGCTGGGTCAGCCGTGGCCTCGATGATCAGGGAATAACTCAGGTCGATCATTTATGCTTCAGCCCTGCCGCCTTGAGGATCGCGTGGCAGGTCCCGGTTGGGACCTCCTTATTTCCATGGTAATCAACTCGGGTGAGCCGGGGCCATCCCGCCTTGCCGTAATAACGAATCGATCCCTTCTCGCGAATCTTACGAAATCCTGCGGCCTCGAGCTCACGGACCAACTCGCTGAAGGTCACGGTTCTTCCGGCTCACCACCCCATCCGCTCGCGCAATCCGGTGATGTGCGCGGTGTGGTGCCGGCAGTGCCAGGCCATGGTGAACAGGACATCGTCGACCGCGACCAGGCCCCACTCCGGATGCATGAATTTGCGCGACCAATCCTCGGGCGCGAGCGCCTTAAGGAACAAGACCCAGCGGGCGCTCACGCCTTCGAACATCATCAGCGACGGCTCGACGGGACCGGTGCGCGCATCGGGAAGCTGCGCCCACAGGGTCTCGTCATATGGTGCGATGGTGGGCTCTGTTTTCGTAACCGCGAGCTTCGGTCGGATGTACCAATTCACGTGCGCGTCGGCGAGATGATGGACCACCTGACGAATGGTCCAGCCTTCCGGGCGATAAGGCGTGTCGAGCTGAGAATCGGAAAGCCCCCCAACCGCGGCGCGCAATTTCGCGGGCGCCTCGGCGAGCTGCGCGAGATACAACGGGCGGTCTGCGGGCGAGACCGGAAGGCCGAATTTAAACGGGCCGATGGGATAGCGAAGGTCTGGAGCCGGTGTCATGCTTCATAATAATTGACGATGAGGCTCGCCGGGCTCCTGACAGATTGCCGAACCGCCTTGAGGCAGGCTTGGCGGAACGCGGGGTTCTCGCTGACCTGCATCGCACTGCTTGTGTTCGGGCTTAGTGTGAACACGGCCGTGTTTTCGGCTCTGTACAAGGTGGTGCTGAAGCCGTTGCCGTACCCCAACCCGGAGCAACTGGTCGCCGTGCACGATCGCTTCCCGGGTCTGGGTATCGGCCGGACGGGCGCCTCCGTGGTCGATTACCTCGACCTGCGCGAACATCGCGAATTGTTCTCCGATGCCGGCGTCGACTATTTCCTGGACTTGACGCGCACCGGTATTGAGCGCCCGCAAAAAATCAACGCGATCGCCATCACGTCGAGCCTCTTCCGCGCCTTCGGCGTCCCGCCGCTCATGGGCCGCCTGTTCGACTCGGTCGAGGAGCAATTTCACGGCCCGCACGCGGTCATCATCAGCGAGGCCTACTGGCGTGGCGAATTCGGAGCCGATCCGCAAATTCTGCACCGCTCGCTTCAGCTTGACGGCGAGCTGTACCCGATCGTCGGCGTGATGCCGGTGTCTTTTGCTTTCCCCACTGCGCCCACCCAGATGTGGGTTCCTGTGCCCAACCCTTTAGACCGGGCATCATCCGGTGCGCGCACGAATCACTACCTGCACATGTACGCGCGTCTCGCGCCCGGGCTGAGCTTCGAACAGGCCTCTTCGCGAATCGATCAATTGAGCCGCGCGATGGCCGCGTCGAACCCGCAGGACCATCCCGTCAACCCGCTGGGTTGGCGTTACTTTGTCGCGCCGATCGCTCGCGACGACGACGGATCTCTCCGAAAGTGGATCGGCATTTTGTTCGCGAGCGTCTCCTGCCTGCTGCTGATCGTGTGTACGAACGCCGCCGGGCTGATACTGGTTCGTTCGGCCACGCGCCGGTTTGAGCTGTCGGTGCGCATGGCTCTTGGCGCGAGCCGTGCCCGCATCGCACGCCTGGTCTTGATCGAGGTAATGATCCTGGCGATCGTGGGAGGCGCGGGCGCGCTGCTGCTCGCGGAAGCGATGGTCGCGCTGCTGGCGAAATATGGACCCGTGGGCGCGGTGGCGATCGAGGCTCCGGTGTACTGGTTCGGCCTCGCGCTGGCGCTCGCGGCGGGCATCGCCTGCGGCTTGTACCCCGCTTGGTCCGCGTCGCGATCCCACGCCGTCGATTCCCTCAAACAAGGAGGCGATCGGAGAACCGCCAGCCGAAGCCAGCAGCGCTGGCGGGAAGGTTTGATCGTCGCTCAAGTTGGAATCGCCACCGGCCTGCTGGTGTGCGGCGGGCTGCTGACGCACAGCCTGTTCCGGCTGCTGCAAGTGCACTTGGGGTTCGATGCGCGGAATGTGCTGACCGTGCAGACCCAATTGCACGGCCCTCGCTACGCGGAGCCCGCGACACGCCCGAATTTCTTCAACGCGCTGATGGAGCAAGCGCGGCGAATACCCGGAGTGGACGCGGCGTCAGCCTGCACCCTTTTGCCGTTCGGGTACGGCGAAAACGGGAACACATTCGGGATCGCAGGCAGGCCCAAGCCCGGCGTGGATACTTACGCGGTTTTCAACTCGATTCTGCCGGACTATTTCTCCGCGATGCGGATTCCCCTGGTTCGAGGGCGCGCTTTCACGGATCGGGATCGACGGGGCTCGGAGCCGGTGGTGATCGTCGATGAAACGCTCGCGAACCGTTTTCTTCCGGGTGAAGATCCCATCGGCAAGCAAATCGAGATGTTCCGCGGCAAATACACCATCGCCGGCGTCGCCGGCAGCGTGAAGACGACCGCTTTGGACATCGACACAAGTCCGCAAATCTATTTCCCGGCCGCGCAGACCAGCCCCACGGCGATGACCTTAGTGATCCGCAGCCGTTTGCCGCAGGCATCGCTCATCGACAGCCTGGAGCGTGTCGTCCACGCCATCGATCCCGACGAGCCCGTCTATAATGTCGACCTCCTCCAGACGTATATAGACAAATCCTTCAAGGCACGCAGATTTGTCGCGCTACTGATGGCCGGCTTCGCGGTAGCTGGGGCGCTGCTGGCGGCAGTAGGTTTGTACGCGCTTCTCTCCTACACGGCCGCGATGCGCCGGCGCGAGGCGGGAATCCGCATCGTGCTGGGCGCCAGCCCCGGCGCGATCGCCTGGCTCCTGTGCGAAAGCGGCATGAGGCTGGTGGCCGCGGGAGCGGTTCTTGGCTCGGCGGCCGCGATAGGCGCGTATCGATTTGTCGCCAGCCAGTTGTACGGCACCGAGCTCCAGGATCCGCTGGCGTGGCTGGCGGCCTTGGGCGTGGTCGGCGTCACCGGGCTCGCGGCATGCGCGCTTCCCGCGTGGCGCGCGTCGCGGCTCGATCCGGCGGAGTGTTTGCGGACCGAGTAGCGGGTGTAGAATGGTACGCGGTTTTGTACTGGGAGGTTGCTCATGCGCATAAAATTCAAGCTCACTCTTCACGCCGCCGTGGCGGCCGCGCTCGCGGCGGGTCTGGCGAGTTGGGTCTTTTCTCAAACGCCCGCGCCGCAGTTCGCCGCGCCGGACCCCAACGCGAGGCCCAACGCGGTGGAGCATATTAAGGTTCATGGCAAATCGCTCGAAGGCAATTTATTGGGCGATTCGCCGGATCGCGACGTGTTCGTGTATCTGCCGCCGAGTTATCAGACCAGCCGCAACCGGCGCTATCCGGTGGTGTACCTGCTGCACGGCTACGGCTTGAACGCGGAACGCTATGTGGCGGCCTTCGGCATTCCCGATAAGGCCGACAAAGACATCGCCGCGGGCACGGCCAAGGAGATGATCCTGGTGAATCCGGATGCATTCAACAAGTACAACGGCAGCATGTACTCATCCTCGCCCACCAATGGCGATTGGGAGACGTTCATCACGCAGGAGCTGGTGGCATATATCGACAGCCACTACCGCACCCTCGCCACCCGCGAGAGCCGCGGTCTGGCGGGGCACTCGATGGGCGGCTACGGCACTTTGCGGCTGGCGATGAAGTACCCGGAAGTGTACTCGAGCATCTATGCCATGAGCTCGTGCTGCCTGATGAATAATCCGCAGCCGCCGGGCGCGGGCCGCGGAGGAGCAGGGGCCACCAAGCAGGCGCCCGCCAACAACGATAAGCAGGCTCCCGCCGCCAACGCCGACAAGGGCGGCGACAAGGGCGGCAAGGGCGGCGCAAAAGGCGGCCGGGGCGGAGGCTTCGGCAATACGCAATTCGCCGAGGGGGCCGCGTGGAGCTCCAATCCCAAGAAGCCTCCGCTGTTCTTCGATCTGCCCAACGAGGACGGCAAGTTCCGGCCTGAGATCGCCGCCAAGTGGGTGGCGAATTCGCCGCTGGCGATGGTGGATCAGTACCTGGGAAGTCTCAAGACGTTCAAGGCCATCGCGATGGACGTGGGTCTGCAAGACGGCCTTGCCGGATCGAACCGTGAAATGGACGCGATCCTGACCCAGTTCGACATCCCTCACACCTTTGAAACCTACGAGGGCAATCACACCAACCATGTGAAGGATCGCTTTGAGCAGAGGGTGCTGCCGTTCTTCTCGGCCAATCTGTCTTTCGCGTCCGTGAAAGCCCAGGCCAAGGCTCAAGCCAAGCCCCCAGCCAAGAATTGACAGTTTCTCGACGGGCCGCCTGGCGGTTCCCGGTTACCGTATTCCTGAGCGCGTTTCTGCTGTTTCAAATTCAGCCGATTGTCGCGCGCCGTCTGCTGCCGGAGTTCGGAGGAACTCCCGCGGTGTGGAGCGCCTGCCTGCTGTTCTTCCAGGCCGTGCTGCTGGCGGGCTATATCTACGCGCATTGGTTACGCTGGAGCTGGGCGCACGTCGTGTTGCTGGCCGGCTCCTTCGCCTTTCTCCTGATCGCGCCGGCGAAGCTGCATTCCGCTGGAGCGGCCGGCGATCCTTCCTTGCAGATTCTGTTCCTGCTGGCCGCGACGGTGGGCCCGCCCTATTTTCTGTTGTCCTCGACCGCGCCGTTGGTTCAGCGCTGGTTTACGTTAAGAGAGCCGGTGGCGGGGCGGCCCGGCGAATCGCCATGGAGACTGTACGCGCTGTCGAACTTCGGCTCCTTCCTGGCGCTGCTCAGCTATCCTTTCGCGGTCGAGCCATACATACGTTTGGCCACGCAGACGCAAATCTGGACCTGGTTGTATGGAGCATTCGTGGTGATGTGCGGATGGACGGCGCTGACGGCTCGATCGGCGGCGCCTTCAGTTGAAGTTGACGGCCATGCGGCAGATCGACCATCGGCCTTGCGGATTCTGTTCTGGCTGGCGCTGGCGGCCAGCGGCTCCACCATTCTTCTGGCGACCACGAATGAAATCTCGCAGGAGATCGCGGTCAATCCATTCCTGTGGGTCGCGCCGCTGTCTCTCTACCTGCTGACTTTCGTGCTCACGTTTGAAAGCGATCGTTGGTACCGGCCGGGAGCCTACGCGGGACTCGCCGGGTTATTCACGGCCATCGCCTGCGCGGTATCGAGCGCCGCCAACGCGATCCCGGTGCTGCCGCAGCTCGGCGTCTATCTGGCCGCGCTGTTTTTCGCGTGCATGCTGTGCCAGGGTGAGCTGGTGCGCTCGCGGCCCTCCCCTCGCTACCTGACGCAGTTCTATTTGACGGTGGCGGCGGGAGGAGCGCTGGGCGGCGCGTTCGTGGCTCTGATCGCCCCGCGCGTGTTCACCGAATTCAGCGAATATCCGATCGGCCTGGGAGCCGCATGCCTTCTCGGACTGGCAAGTTGGGTGCACAGGGAAGGCCGGAAGGCATGGAGCAACTTCGATACGCGCATTCCCGTGACGGCGCTCGCGCTGGGCGTGCTGACGGCGGGCTCGGATGTGGCGATCTCCGGCGGGCAGGGCAGCATGGTGAGTCACCGTAATTTCTACGGCATTCTGCGCGTAACGGAGCAGGCGGATTCCAACGGCCCCAAGCGCAAGCTGACGCACGGACGCGTCGATCACGGCTTCCAGTACCAGCAAGCCCCGCGGCGCGATTGGCCCACCAGCTACTTCGGCCCGCACAGCGGCGCGGCGATGGCGCTTGATAAACTGCCGCCGGGTCCGCGGCGCATCGCCGTGGTGGGCCTCGGAACGGGAACTCTGGCGGCGTGGGGCAGGCCCGGCGACACCATCCGCTTCTACGAAATCAATCCGGATGTGGTGAATATCGCCGATACCTGGTTTTCGTTTCTGAAGGATTCCAAAGCCCACATTGAGATTGTGCCGGGAGACGCGCGCATCCAATTGGCCAGCGAGTTGGACCGCGGCGCTCCGAGGAATTTCGACGCTCTCATCCTCGACGCATTTTCGAGCGATTCGATTCCCATGCACCTGCTGACCGCAGAGTGCGCCGATGTTTACCGGCGGCATCTGAAGCCGGGCGGCATCCTGCTGCTGCACATCACCAACCGGACGCTCGATCTGGAGCCCGTGGCGCGCGGCATCGCGGAGCACCTGGGCTGGCAGGCGGCTCAGTTGATTTCGCAATCGCATCCGGAGACCGGCGAGTACGCGTCGCGGTGGGTGCTGATCTCGGCCAACCCGTCCGCGTTTCCGGCGGGCGGCGGATGGAAGCCGCTCTCGCGCCCGCCGCTCGCGTGGACCGACGATTTCGCCAGCCTGTGGCATGTTCTGAAACTATGAGGTGAATCAAGTGGAGCATGTTTCGCGATGAGGACTTGCCTGCTCGCCCGCATCCGACTGACCGCATTGGCAGCACCATGCTCAAGCACGGGGCCGGCCAGAGATTTCCGCATCGGCGTACTAGGCCAAGACGACTACCCCAAAAAGTGCCCTTCAGTAGGATCAAAAGCTTGTAGTTTGGTATAAAATGCAGAGACCGGGAGTCAAGAGGGAGATTACAGCTTTACCCAGACGCCCCGGAACTTTGCTTTGAGCTATGGAAGGAGCACACGGATGGAGAGTCTTCGAATCAGGTGGTCCCACGCGGGGCCGCTTATCTTGTTTGCCGGTCTGTTCACAGTACACGCTGGCGATCTGAATTTAGAAAACCAAGACGCCGTGGTTTCTTCCGAAGCCGCTCCGTCCGACGGCCAGGCTGGACCAGGCGTCGACGCTTTCGCGCCACCGCAGGGAGGCGGAAGCCAGAGCGGAAGCGGGTCTATGCATAGGATCGGCATTGGCGTCAACGTTTCGATTCTGCTGGGAGTCGGCATCCAGGGGGCGGTGGAGTTGACGCCCAAGACCAACATCCGCGGTGGATTCAACTTCTTCCGATACAGCGTGACCGAGAACCAGAGCGGGTTCACTGCCAACGCCCAGCTTCATTTGCAATCCGCGGAGGTGGTTTACGACTGGTTCCCGTTTCGCGGCGGATTTCATCTCAGTCCGGGCGCGTTGGTCTACAACGGAGACAAGGTGACGGCCAACCTTACAACGAACTCCGGCTATTCTTTCAAGCTGAACGGGACAAGCTACACCAGCAGCGCAACCAATCCGGTTAGCGGCATAGCGACGGTCGACCTGAACAACTATAAGGTTGCACCGATGTTCCTGTTTGGATGGGGCCACCTGATCCCGCGCAGCGGCCGGCATTTCGGAGTCACTTTCGATATTGGCGCCGCGCTTACGGGGAGTCCGAAGGTAGCGCTGAGCCTGGCCGGGACGGCGTGCAACGCCTCGGGATCGAGTTGCGTGAACGCCGCCACTGATCCCACTTTCCAATCGAACCTTCAATCGACGCAGACGAAAGCGAACAATTCCGTCTCGTTTCTCAAAGCTTTCCCGGTGATCTCGGTCGGATTCGGTTACAGTTTCTGAGCGCGGTATCGCTATAACCGCTGCCGAGCTTCAGCGCGCGGTCAGCTCCAGAATCATCTCTTCCATGACGATGCGGTCGTCGGGGCGGGCGTCGCGCAGATCCCGGTCGGCTTCAAACAATTTCACCACCGCGCGTTCCAGGCGAGCTTTGGGGAACGCCTCCACCGTTTGCCCGATCTCGCGAGCCCGTTCCGGCCAGATGCGCGCGCCCAGCTTGCTGAAGTGCGCCTGAATCTCGCCGGCGCCTCGCAGCCCGGCCTCGCGCGCGGCCAGCGCCATGCGGAATTGGGTGGCGAGGAAAGTCAGCGCCAGCGGCATGTATTCGCCCGCGCGGGCCAGCGTGTCCAGGGTTTCGAGCGCGCGGGAACGGTCGCCGCGTCTCAGCGCCGCCACCAGCGCGAAAATCGTGGTGGCTTGCGCGTCCGGAACCAACGCCGCGATGTCCTCCGCGGTCACTCTGCGGTCCCCGGCCAGCAGCTTCAGCTTTTCGATCTCCATGGCGATGCGCGAGGCCTCGCCGCCGGTGGCGTCGAGCAGCAGGGCCAGCTCCGCGAGCCCCAGTTGCAGGCCCGAGGCGCGCGCCAGACTCTGCGCCAGTGCGCGCACGGCTTCCGGTGAAAACGGACGGAATTCCACCTGCGCCGGGACGGCGGCGTAAAACTTCCGCACCCGCTCGAGGCGGGCTTTGTCCTCGCCGTCGAACTCGAAGCGCGCGGCGTCGATCACCAGCACCGTGCCGGGGGTGGGATGGCGCACATAGGCTTCGAGAGCCGCCAGCGCCACGCCGGAGCCGCCGCTTTCCTCCTCCGTATCGATCGACTTTCCTCGCGGCTGAGCGGACTCGGCGCGCGCCAGCCAGATCACGCGGCGCGTGGCGAACAGCGACATCGACCGCGCGTCGTCCAGCGCCGAGGCGAGCCCAACCTGATCCAGATCGTGGCGCGTGAACGCGGCCTCGCGCTCTTCCGGCGGCAGCGCGGGGTCCAGCGCCGCTTCGATCAGCGCCCGGCGGCAGCGCTCGCGATTGTAGGATTCCGGCCCGAGGAACAAGTACACGCTCTCGGGGCCTTTTTTGCTCAAACGGTCAAGGAACTGTTCCGGGGTCATGGATTGTGAAACGCTCAGAAGTCGTTGAGAATCGCCGAAACCACCTGCTGCGCCACGCGCTTGCTGGCGCGCTGGAGCGCGCTATCGCTTTCGTCGAAGTACTGGCCCTGTTGCAGCGGAATTTCGTAGCTGTCGGTGAAGTCGATGCGGGGCCGCGTGAATAACACCTTTCCCGTGGTCCGCTCCACCAGCGTCACTTGCAGCGCGACGTGGACTTCGACGCTGGTGGCCAGCCCGGTTTTTTGGTCGAACAAAGCCGGGTTGGAGTTGTAGTTGAGCACCGAACCCTTTAGCACCGCGTCGGCGCGGCTGGCTTCGACAACGCGGAAGCGCGATTGCGCGATGAACTCCTTCGAGATCTCCTCCGGCAGCCAGTCCGAAAGCTTATACCGCGTGGTGCCGTTGGTGAAGGCAGGGACACCGATGGTGACGATGGACTTCGGCAGCAGGCCGGCGTGGCCGGCCGTATGATAGCCGCAGGAAGCCAGCAGGCAGACGAAGATCAGTGGGGCAGGTGTCCGGCCTGCCAATCCTCCCGGGCTCATAAGATCTCCCGCGCCACGGCCATGCTGTTCTCCGCGGCCAGCCGCAGGTTGTCCGCAACCAGCCACAGCCAGCAGGCGCGCGAGTTGTTGCGGTCCGCGGCAATCGCGCCCACGCTGATCCCGCTCTGTCCGGCGATGCCGGCATTGGTAGGTGGATCGTCGGGGCGGATGTCGACGCCTTGCCGGGCCAGCTCGCGGGAGATGGCCGCCACATCCGGATTGCTTTCGAACTCGGCCCACACGGAGACGCTGTGGCCGTGAAACACCGGCGCTTGGATCACACGCAGGGAGGGCATGGGAACTCCGGGCCAACTCGCCAGCAGCGAGGCCAGGTGCCGATCCACGCGCTGCTCGACGCCTTCGAGCGGCTCCAGCGCTTCCTCGCCGTAGCGCGCCAGCAGGTTGAACCCGAGCTGTGCGTCGAAGACGTCGGTTTTCAGCTTCTTGAAGCTGAGAACAGCGACGGTCTGCTGCTGAAGCTCGTCCAGTCCGGGCTGGCCGCGCTCGCTGGCCGGCTCGAAGATGTGAACCACGCTGCGGCGCAGCGGGCTCGCCTGGGCGAGTTTTGTCAGCAGCATGGCCAGGGCGATGGCGGCCGGGTGCGCGACGACCTGAATCGGCGCGGACACCGGCAGCTCGGAAACCAGACCACCCGGCGGCTCCGCGGAAGGGGCCCGCAAGCGGGCGTGAGGCTGCTCTTCAAGCGCGCCCGTGAGATCGATCAGCACGGGTCCCCCCGCCGGATTGAGTTTCGCCGCGCGCCGGCTGGCTGCAGGCGAGGCGGCCAGGAACGCGACCTTGACTCCGTCCAGGCTCTGCGCGTTTAAGGGGATCATGACCACGGCTTCGTCGTCTTCCGCGGCCAGGATCGTGGAGCCGTCGGCGGCGGCCGACACCAGTTGCACTCGCGGCGGCGGCTTCACTTCCGTCAGCAGAGCGCGGATCTCCCGGGCCAGCAGCGTGCCGCCTCCCACAAGGGCCACCAAGGGGCGCTCTGTCGCGCTAGCCAATTTCATGCTCCGGCAGGGGCGGGGGTTGGGGCTGGGGTTGGGGCTGGGGCTGGGGCTGGGGAGGTGTAGGCCGCATGCGCCGGCGGATGGCTCCTCCGACGCGGATCGCGATGCCGCTCAAAACATAACTTACGGACAACGCCAGCAGCGCGGGCTGCGAAAACGTCCAGATCAGAGAAATCGCGGTTCCTAAAATCACGATCAACAAAATCGGAGATCTGGGCCGCGTCAGGTGCACGTCCTTGAAACTCGGATAACGCCAGGTGCAGACCATGAGAAAAGAGAGCAGCGCCAGCAGCGCCAGCCATGCGGCTGAAAATACCCACCAGTGCAGCGGTGTGCTGCCGGCCGCGTACACTACAGCGGCGACGGTTCCGGCAGCCGATGGAATGGGCAGGCCGACGAAATATTTGCGGTCGGATCTTCCCGGATTTTTCGGGATCGGATTCTTGGTGATATTGAAGCGCGCCAGCCGTCCCGCGCCGCACAACAGGAACACGAAAGAGAAAAGGTATCCAGCGCGGCGAAGCTGCTCCAGAGTGATTAAATCGGTGGGAGGCTCGACGAACTGGACGCCCCAGGCGAAGGCCAGCACCGCCGGCGCGATGCCGAACGAAATGCAATCGGCCAGCGAATCCATCTCCCGGCCAAAATCGCTGGTGGTGTTGGTCATGCGGGCGATGCGGCCGTCCAGACCGTCCAACAGCACGGCCAGGCCGATGGACAGCGCGGCGGTTTGAAAATGAAGGTGCGCACCGGCGGCGTTTTGCAGCGTGTCCATCGCGCCCTGGAAAGTCTCCAGAAGCGCGTAAAATCCCAGGAAAATATTCCCCGCGGTGAACAAGGTGGGCAGAGCATACGCCGCGCGGCGGGGGCGGCGGTCGGCCGACCTCGGATCGATCAGGCGGTCCCGGAGGCTCATGCGGGATCTCCTTCCGCATTTTCAAGAGCGGCCATGCGCGCAATAACGCTCGATCCAGCCGCGACCCGGTCCCCCGTTTTCACCGTCACTTCCCACTCGGGTCCGAACAATACGTCGACGCGCGAGCCGAACTTGATCAGCCCGATGCGCTCACCGGCTTGAACGATGTCGCCCACGCGTCGGTAGCAAATGATCCGGCGCGCGATCAGTCCGGCGATCTGCTTGAACGTCACCTGGGTCCGGCGTCCGCCGACGACGCCTTCCACGGTGAGGATGTTCTGTTCGTTCGCCTGGCTCGCGGCTTCCTTGTTGGCGGCTAGAAATTCACCCTTCTTATAGTTGATGCAGGCGATTTTTCCGGCGATGGGGGAACGGTTGACGTGCACGTCGAAGACGTTCAGGAAAATGCTGACGCGGCTGGCTCCGCCAGGACCCGGCGCCACGGCCACCACTTTGCCGTCGGCCGGCGAAACCGCCACCGGACCGGGAGGAGCGTGCCGCTCCGGATCGCGGAAGAAGTTCAAACAAAACACGGCGAGGATGTAGAACGGAACTCCGTAGGGCCACCCCGCCAGATACGTCAGCAGCGCGCCGCCCGCCAGCAGCGACCCGGCGTAATAGTAGCCGTATTTGACCATCCAGACATATTGTCGCATCGGCGGGTGAAGATTGCGTAACAGAACCACGCTGGGCTTGGCAGCCTGTAGCAGACGTGCTTCGGCTTGTCCAAGGCTTCTTGCAACAGCGGGGGACAGTTTTACTCCGCCCTTGACCTCGGTCCGGTCCGCGCATTTGAGTATGTGGTAAACTCCAGCACAAGGGCGCTTCGCTTCCTTCGGCGATCAGGCGCGCCCCGGATGCAATGATCTCGCGCGCCAAGGCGGATATCTCACCGTGTCTTATGCGGCTCATTATTCTAACAGGATTGGTTTGTTGGCTGGCGAGCGGGAGTCCTCAGTATCCGATTCCGGAGGACACGGCGATCACAATGCAACGCGGAAACTGTGAGGGTGGCTGCCCGGTTTATCGAGTCGTAATCTTCGCGAACGGCGATGTAATTTGGCAGGGCAGCGGTCGAGTCTCTAAGCTCGGTGTGGTCCTAAGCCGGATTGAGCCAGAACAACTCCGGGCACTGATCGACGGCTTTCAATCGATTGACTATTTCCATCTGGAGAATATCTACGGCTATCGAGGCGGCGGATGCCGATCGTCGAAGCCGGACATGCCAATGGTGATCACATCGTTTGCCATGGGTGGATTATCGAAGACCGTCACGCACCATGATGGATGCGTCGGCGACGTTTCGGATAAGCTCACGGCTATCGAGAACAGCATCGACAAAACCGTAAACACGGCGCGCTGGATCTCGGGCCGGCCGCCGGCAACTAAGAACAAGTAGGGAGGCTGGCTACCGTGGCAATCGATCGCAAAGCCGCAATAGACTACGCCAAGAAATTCTGGAATCGCGTCTGTGACGACGACAAGTTCTGGACCACCAATGCGCCGGTTTCTCTGGCTGCCAAAAGGAAGTCGATGAGCGCGCCGGCGGCGGAAGGCTGGGAAGCGTTTTTCGTCTCCAACGGCAACGTGGGTGAGAACGCGATATTCAGGCGGACGGTAAACGGAAAGACCGAAGATAAGCCCGACCCTATCGCGGATTGGAACGCTTTGGACGACTGCACTCATTATGTTTGTCGCTGTCTGATCAAAGAGGGAATCGACTTGACCGAGACACCCCGGGCGAATGAGTTGACGGAAGCCATGATCAAACACAGAAAGACAAAGACGCTGACGCTGAAAACCACCATGGAGGAGGGACAAAAAATAATCAACAGCGGCATCTTCAAACCCGGAGATATGATCGGGTATTACACCGAAGGGAAAGGCCGCTATACTCATACGGCAATGTTTGTCGGCAAGCAAAGCGGCGGCGACAACGATCCAGGCGGCATTACTTGCCACACGGTGTGCCGCTTTGAGGGACTGACTCAAGCGTGGAACAGTTTCAGCGACGACGCTTGGTTCCTGCATGAGGGTCTAACCTACACGCTGGTCCACTTCTCCGAAGACGACTCTACCATTTCAGCAGCTACGCTGAAGTGGCTGCCGGGGTGGTGGAAGGTGGGGACTGGCTTCTATTTCGTCACGGAAGATGGTCACGCCTTCTCGACCCCCATCGCACCCACGAGGGCGAGCCAGAAGTTACAGACCGGGCATTCGGTTGGGTATTACTTTGAGGTGGGCCAGGAAGTTGTGTTTGTATGGCGCAAACCAGGCGGCAAGGCGCAGGTGGAGCGGTGGACCACGCGGACTGACGCCAATAAGGCAGACCTGAAGATCGATGGTGTTCCAGCCACTGCTGCCCGAGTCTTCTAGCTTGCAAGCTTTCTGGTCGGTTTTTCAGGCGCCGGGGCACGCTCCGCGGCGAGATCTCGCTGCGGCGAATCGCCTCGAGCCGCGGCCCTGCTTCCTTCCACGTGCGCACCCAGAGCTGCATCGTCTCCCGCTCATCCATATTTCTTCAGCGCCGGTAGGTCTTCGCTATGATGCCTGACGCCGAAGATGCGCATCGCATCGCCCGCTAACGTGAATAGCGCTCGGTAGTCTCCGAGCCGGCGGCCGGAAAGAACCGGCCAGGTCGCCATGCAGCGGCATGACATCGGTGGGTGACGGTTGCGTAAACAAAAGCGGCGGGCTAAAGCTCGCGCAAGCGAGCCAGGGTGTCGAGGATGCCAGGCGCCTGCTTCACCTCCACCAGGGGCCGGAGTTGATCCTCGACGTAGCTCCAATCGAGTTGCTTCCGGTTCCGAATGACCACGCCTTGGGCATCCTTAACGTCCTGAGGGCGAGACGCGAACAGTTTGAGGACGATCAGGTCCTCCGCGGAGCACGTCCGGAGATCGAGGCCGGGACCGAAGGAATAGACACTGGCCCTGCTCACCAGCCGTTCTTCGAAGGGAAGTGCGCCGAGTGAGATATCGATGCCGACGCCGCCGGGCGAGCTGAGCAAAACCACCCGGTTCCGGATCGCAAACTCCCTCGCGCCCTCGATGCGCCCAGGATAGGCTCGGAGCAGCGCGTCAACAAAAGCGCCTTCGCCGCCAAAACCGGCGAGCAGCGTGAGGTCGACATCTCTCGTGACCCGCGGTTCGCCCCACCTCTGGACGGCGATCCCGCCGATAAAGCAGGTGCGCCAGCCTTGCCGGTCGCAAAAGGATTGTAATTCGCGGGCGGTCTCAAAGAGATCGATCATTGAGACGTCTTTAGCGGCGCAGCTTCGCCAGCCATTTTTGCATCTCGACTAAGCCGGAGGACGGACGCGGGGGCATGCTCCGCAGCGCATGATTGAAAGCGCCTTCCAGCGAGGCGAGCACTTTCAAGTTGTCGGCTTCCTGAATCTCGCGGCGGCGAATCGCCTCGAGCCGCGGCCCCGCTTCCTTCCACGTGCGCACCCAGAGCTGCATCGTCTCCCGCTCGTCCATACTTCTATTATCGGCGTTTCGATTCGTCCGGGCCCCGCGCCAATCGTTCTTTAGCGCCGATAGGCCTCGCTACGATGCCTGACGCCGAAGATGCGCATCGCATCGCCCGCTGACGTGAATAGCACTCGGCGGTCTTCGAGCCGCGGCCGGAAAGAACCGGCCAGGTCGCCATGCAGCGGCATGACCTTTCCGCCGCCGGTGTGAGCGAAATGGTCACAGGCTCATTATCCGCATGCGGATCCAGCATCGCTTGATTGAGTATGCCTTCGAGAAGGCCGCGAACAGTGCGAACCTAGCTCGGCGCGAGCCGGTCTATCAGTTCGTGAACCTGTGCTTCTAGTGACCGGTATCCGTGAGCATCCCGGAACGGGCCTCCTGTGGTCATTCTACCGCTTCACCGCCAGCACCCCTCGGCCCGCGGGAATCGACACCTTCACCGGGACCTCTTTCAATGTCGCGGAGAAGGCCGCGCCGTCATTCGACGTCTCCACCCAAATCACTTGCGGGGGACCTTTGGCGAACTGAATCTCCACCGGGGCCTGCATTGAAAAATCGTCATCCACGCCGCTCTGCTGAATGGTTCCGGAGATCTTCACCGCCGGCGCCAGCCCCTTCACCGCATACGTCAGATTCAGCGCCGGTATTCCGGTGGAATACACCCAGTTGTCGAAAAACGCCTCTGCGTTGAAGGTCTTCGCGCCCGCCGCGCCGCGGGGAGGCGTGAACTCCTTCACCAGCGCGAGGAACTGCTCGGTGGAGACGGAGCGCGAATCATAGCGGCGGCGCAGTTCCGCCAGCATCTTGAGAAAGCGATCGTCGCCCAGACGCCGGCGCAGCATGTGCAGGATCCACGCGCCCTTGTAGTAAGTGATATGGTGCCAGGCAGCCGGATCGCCTGCCGCCTCCAGGCGGAAGCCCCAGGTGATGGGCCCGGCCGACTCGATGGCAGCGCCGCTCGAATCCTTCTTGATCAGAGAATCGCGGTAGTCTTCAAGAACGTCCTCCATGGCCTTGACGCCCTTCTTCTTTTCCAGATACATCAGCGCCGAGTAATTCGCCAGCCCTTCAGAGAGCCATTCGTCCTGATAGCTGGCCGGCATGACCACGTCTCCCCACCATTGGTGCGCCACTTCGTGCGCCTCGATCAAATCCGAGAAGAACACCTGCTCGCGCGGACCGCGCTCTGCGTAGGGGCGCTGATTGGGGTCGAGATAGGACAGAGTGGACAGGTACACCAAGCCTGGGAAGCCTTGGCCAAACGTTCCCGGAATAGGCGACACCGTCAAGGTCTTAAGCGGCGGGGGCCCGAACAAGCCGGAGAAAAATTGAAGCGCGGAGGCGATATCGGAGGCGACGGCCTGCAACCGCGCCAGAGGATTCGGCGGCGGAGGCAGGGGCGGCGGAGGCGGAGGATCGAAATGCTGCGCGATCCGTCCGGGACGGGGAATCGCCGGCGCGGTCTGATTCCCTTCGTCCGGCTGCGGGGTCTGCACGCGAGGTTGCAGCGCCGCCTCCAGGCGCCGGTTGCCGTACACTTCGATGCGAACGCCGGGCGCCGATCCGGTGGCCTCTTCGTAATCGCCTAGGTTGAAGCCGGCCATGCGAAGGGGAACCTGCGCGACCCGGCGGGTGACGCGAAAATCGCCGTCGATCCGGTCCTCGGTTACCTCGCCCGCGGTTACCAGAGTCAGACGCCGGGGGTAGCGGAAGGTCAGATCGTAGAGCGCCAGTCCCGAGACGCCGCCCACTCCGCCTTGGCCCTCTCCGTGTGGATACCAGTTGGCTCGCGCTCCGACGAAGTAAACGTCGTTGCCTGCCGGAGAAATTACCGCGCCTTGTTCTTGGAATTCGACCTCGTGCGTGCTGGATGGCGCCAGCTCGGCCGCGGGGACCACCAGAAACGAACCGTTCTGGGAGTCCGTGACGGCGTTGCCGCGGGGTGGGCCGTCGTTCCACAGAAGCTCGGCCGGCTGGCCGTCCACTCGCGCGGAGGTGACTTCGATCGCGTGCGCGACATCGAAGGCCAGCGTACGCAGACCGCTGGGCCCGGCCTTGCCCGGCCCAGTCTTGCCCGGGCCGGTCTGGATGGAAACGCGCACAGTGGCTTTGAGCGCCAGGTTCGCGTCCAGCGACGCGTCGATTCGAAACCGCTCTTCGGAAAACGGCGGCTCCTGCCGCTGCGCCGTTCCTTTGCGCGCCGTTGCAATGCGAAAGCTGCGCGCGGCGAAGTTGGTCCAGATCTCGTAGGCGTAATGTTTATCGGGACCCATCTGGCGGCCGGCGGAGATTTGATTTTGCGAGCTCAGGTCGTAAACCACGTCGAAGTTGCCGAGCCGCTTGCCGGCGAGGGCCGCGAACAGCAAGCCGGCGCGGCCCGGCTGCGGCGCCAGGAGATCCTGCACCAGCCTGAGATCGAACCTGGATTCGACGGCGGCCAGCACCGGCGTCCACTGCTCGGCCAGAAGCGGGCCCAGCTCCGGAATCTTGCGGCCGGCTCCCTCTTGCGCGATGCGGTCCAGGAGGGTCTGCGCGGACCCTTCGGTGAAGATCAGCACGGCCGCGCTGAAATGTTCATCCAGATTTGGAGATTGGGTGAAGCGGGCCAGCGACTGGCGCTCCCCGCGGAACGGCGGCAGCAACAGCGCTTCTCCGTCTCCGCCTTCGACCTCGGCGGTGAACACGGCCGAAATGCGTTCGCCGTTCACCGGCTTCGAGAAGATGAGATAACCGGCGGTTAAGTACAGCTTCAGGTCTTCCCTGGCGAGGGTCAGGTCGCGGACTCGATAACACTGCTCCGGGTCGAGCGAGGCGGCGCGAACCTGTTCCAGCAGTTGCCTGCCCGCGCCCGGTTCGGATGCCGCCGGCAGCCCGGCCGGAATCTGCGCCGAACACAGCCCCACGCCGCACAGCAGGGAAAGGATCCGGCGTATCCGATTCACGGCGGCTTCACATCAGATGAACATTTCTTCGTCCGCGGTGACCTGGTCGGGATTGGGCCGGCCTCCGCGCATGAAGTAGTGAATCGCGGCGCGCACGCCCGCCGCGACGGCGTTAATCTCGCGGATCGGTTTCATGATGCCGTCATGCACCACGGCGATGGTCTCCTGCGCGCGGTCCATCGCGTCGTCCACCACCATCTCGGCGCGGTCCAACTGGATGCGCGCCCGATCGGCCGCGTCTTCAAGGACCTCCTCGACGCGAGTCAACTGCCGCCTGGTTGTGTCCAAAATGTCTTTGGTGCGCTCCGTTATCTCCGCGATGCTGGCCCGGCCTTCCTCGATCGCGGCCCGCGAGGATTCCGCCAGCGCTTCCGCTTTGGGCGCCAGCCTGGCCACCTGCTGCTCCACGGCAAGCGCCGACTTCCGCACGCTGTTCAGCAAGACGGCTTGCATGACCAAAGCGAGAGCCGCAACGATGACGAACGCCGTCATGACGATCAGCAGGGCTTGTTGATCCATGTTGTCTTCGGTCCGTTCCGCCGCGCTTCTATTCGGCTGCGGGTTCTTTCGCGGCTTCGCGATAGGCTTGCTTGCCCGCGTCCACGGCTGCGGCAAGATTATCCTTGTGGCGGCGCAGCGTCTCCTTGCCGCGGACGACGGTCTCGCTGGCGGTGTCCCGCAGCTCCTCGCCGCGGCGTTTTACGTAGTCGACGCCTTCGCCGGCCTTGTCGCGGATGAACTCCCGCGTCTCGGTACCGGACTTGGGAGCGAACAAAACTCCCACCGCCACTCCCAGTCCCAATCCGAGGAAAAAAAACGACAGCTTGCTGTCATCCTCCATTTGCCGTGCCTCCTTTGCCGTTCCACTCACAGGATACGCTATTCTGGCTTCAGGAAGCATGTCTATCGGTACGCGGTCTTACGCTCGTCCCTACGGCTCTCGCGGCGGCCTTCCCCAGGGCATCCAGGCCCTGTTGATCGTCAATGCCGCGATTTTTCTGATCGACTTCTTTTTCCGCGGATTCTTTTCCTTCCTGGCCTTGATTCCCGCCGAGGTAGTGCGGTCGCTGCATGTGTGGCAACTAGCCACCTTCCTGTTCCTGCACGGCGGGATCTGGAACTTCCTGTGGAACATGCTCGCGCTGTGGATGTTCGGCAAGGAGCTGGAGGAAATCTGGGGCACGCGGCGGTTCCTGCGCTTTTACTTCCTGTGCGGGTGCGGCGCGGGCGTGTGCGTGGTTCTGGCCGCCTACGCCCTGGGCGACCCCAACGCTTCGGTCCTAGGCTCCAACGGCTCCATCTACGGCATTCTGGCCGCCTCCGCCGCGTTGTGGCCGGAGCGCGACGTCCTCTTCATTTTCTTTCCCATGAAGATGAAGTATTTCGTCATCCTCATCGGAGCCATCGACTTCCTGATTTCTTACAACGGAGGAGTCGCCCAGATGGCCCTGCTCACCGGCTTGCTGTTCGGTCTGCTCTACGTCAAGTCGCCCCGCGTGCGCGGCTTCGACCCCCTGGCCTCGCTCCAATCCAGCTACCGGGCCTGGAAGCTCAAGCGGGCCAAGCGTAAATTCCAGGTCTACCTGCGCAAGCACGGCTCCGATCGCGACATAAATTAATTGGGACTTGCTCCGTCGCTGCGGATTCGACGGACTTTGCTGCTTGTGGGCTGGTCCGATATGGAAAACATCCTCGTCACCGGAGCCACCGGAAACGTCGGCCGCCAAGTAGTTTCTCAACTGCTCGCCACCGATGTCCGGGTCCGCGCCCTGGCACGCAGCCCGGAGTCTGCCAATCTGCCGCGCCAAGTCGAAGTCGTGCGCGGCGACCTCACTGTCCCCACTACGCTCGACCGATGCCTGGACGGTATTGATGCGGTGTTCCCGATGTGGCAAGCTCCGGCCGCGGGTGTCGCTCCCGCGCTGGAGCGGATTGCCAAGGACGCCCGTCGGATTGTCTTCCTCTCAAATCTAACCGTGCGCGACGGCGTCGAAGAGCAGGCCTATCCTGTCACGACGCTGCACGCCAGGATTGAGCGCCTGATTGAGGCGTCGGGTGTCCGCTGGACCTTCCTGCGGCCCGGTGCGTTCGCGGCAAATGCCCGGATGTGGTGGGCGCCGCAGATCCGCGCAGGGGATGTCGTGCGCTGGCCCTACCCTGGCGCCGTCACCTCGCCCATCCACGAAGGTGATATCGCAGCGGTTGCGGTCGCGCCCCGTGCGAGGACGGACATGCCGGAGCGAAATACATCCTCACCGGCCCTCAGTCGCTGACTCAGCGGGACCAGGTTCGTACCATCGGCGATGCGATTGGCCGTTCGCTACGCTTCGAGGAGATTCCGCCGGAAGCGGCGCGACGCGAGATGGCGAACATGATGACGGCTTCCATCGCGGACATGCTGCTCCACGCATGGCAAGACGTGGAGTATGCCGGTTCCGCCATGGTCGGGAAACCAGCGCTGGTTACATCCGCAGTTGCAGAGATCACCGGAGTTCCGGCGCGCTCCTTCCACGACTGGGCGGTCGATCATGCGGTCGAGTTTCAACAATAACGGCCGATACTGACTCTCCGAATCGTTCGCCCTGGAGAAATTACTCATCGAGTTCACCAAGAGCCGCGCCAACCGCAGTCAGGATCAAGCACTGGTGGAGGGCAAGAACGGCGCGGTGATTCGGAAACTCATCGGGTACGGGCATATCCCCAGCGCGCATGCCGAGCTGCTGCAGAAGTTCTATACCGCTCATCTGAACCCCTACTTGAACTTTCATCGCCCCAGCGGATTTGCGACGGTGAGCTCGGATGCGCGGGGCAAGCGGCGCCGGAGCTGCCCAGCTCAAGACTACGCCACGCCCTACGAAAAGCTCAAGTCTTTGTCCCACGCAGCGAAGTATCTCAAGCCCGCTCACAGCTTGGTGCAACTGGACCGGTTCGCCGGAGCCATGAGCGATACCGAGTGCGCCAAACAGATGAGTGCGGCCAAAGCCAAGCTCCTGCGCCATTGCAAAATCGAATCGCCGCTGCCGCCGCGCTTCCCCTGAAACAACCCGCGACGACCACCACGAGTGCTGGCCCAAGCTCAAATACCAAAATCCAAGAAAGGAAGTCGACCGCTGCGCGGCCTCCTCATCCCGACTTTTTTCAGGATCATCTTGTATTGGAATCGAACCCCTGTTTCAGGATCATTCTTCGATTGGAAAATGCTGAAGTCCGCGCCGGATGCTATTCTGAGTGGTGCCACGACCGCTGCTTCTGCCGCTGGGGTTCACGCTCGGTCTCGCCGGCATCGCGCTACTCGCTCCGGTGCGCGAAAATCCGAAGGCACTGTGGGCGTTCTTGGGCGCGGCGGCCTTGCTGTGCGCGTGGAATGCGGTGCTGCTCGGATGGGCGCGGCGCAGAGGGCGGACGCTCACACTGGAAGTGGTCCTGAGGAAGCAGCACTACCTGCAAGCTTGCGCGCAGGGCTCGGTGCTGTTGTATTGGGGCTGGTATTGGCCGCCGGTGTACGCCTTTGCCCCCTTCATCCTCGCGCAACTGGTTTTCGCGTACGCATTCGACATGCTGCTGGGGTGGTCGCGGCGCGACACCTACACTCTCGGCTTCGCTCCGTTCCCGGTCATCTTCAGCATCAATCTGTTTCTGTGGTTCAAGCCGGACTGGTTCTACCTTCAGTTCGCGATGGTGGGGATCGGGCTAGCCGCGAAGGAGCTGATTCGCTGGAACCGCGACGGACGCCGCGCGCACATCTTCAATCCCTCGTCGTTTCCGCTGGCGGTGTTTTCGCTGGCGCTGCTCGCGACCGGCAAGAGCGGCATCACCTGGGGCGCGAACATTGCGAGTACGCAGTTTTATCCGCCGCAGATGTACCTGTACCTGTTCCTCATCTGCCTGCCTGGCCAATTCTTCTTCGGCGTGACTTCGATGACCATGTCGGCGGTGATGGCGGCCTACGCGTTCAGCCGCATTTACTTCGCCGCGACGGGCATCTATTTTTTCTACGATTCGTATATTCCGATTGCCGTCTTCCTGGGGATGCATCTGCTGTTCAACGATCCATCTACCTCGCCGCGCACCGAGCTGGGGCGCATCGTCTACGGCGCGCTCTACGGGCTGAGCTGTTGCGCGTTGTACCAGTTGCTGGGCCGCGCGGGAATGCCGACGTTCTACGACAAGCTGCTCCAGGTGCCACTGTTGAACCTGTCGGTCAAGGGGATCGATCGCGTGGCGCGATCGAGGGTTTTCCGTGCATTGGACCCCGCGGCACTCGGCCGGTCGCTGTTGCCGCGTCAGCGCAACCTGGCGTACATGTCGGTCTGGGCAGTCGTGTTTGCAGCGATGAGCGCCACGCAAGCAGTCGGCGACAGCCATCCCGGCCAGTGGCTGCCGTTTTGGCGGGGCGCCTGCGCGGACGGGCGTTCGTACGCGTGCCCCTACCTCGCCGATCTGGAGACCAGCTTCTGCGATCGAGGCTCGGGCTGGGCGTGCAACGAAGCCGGGCTCATGGACATCGCGCTCTCGCGGTCGGGTGAGGATCTTCGCAGGCTCGATCCCATGGGAGCCGTGCAACCTTTGAGGCGTGGCTGCGAGCTCGGGTTTGGGGCGGCCTGTCGGAACCTGAGCACGCTGACCAATGCGTCGAGCGGTGACGGCGCGTTCGCCGCTCCGCCGCCGGGTCTGGAGGATTATCCGATTATCTTGAGGGGCAGCAAGGGAGAGATCCGCGAGCGCGAGCCTTCTGAGTTGTACGCGCTCGCGTGCAAGGAGGGGTGGGCGGATACATGTGGGCGGGCGCGTTGACAACGTATATACACCAGCAACATAATGAACGAGGGGAGCGGTGGCGTCGAGTTCGATTGGGATGCCGTGAACACGCGGCACTTGAAGCGCCATCGTGTGACACCCGCGGAATTTGAGGAGCTCATGAACGGCGATCCGGTTTACGTGGAGTACCAAGCACAGAACAATGAACAGCGATACAAGGCTCTGGGCGTGACGAGGGCTGGCCGCATACTTATCGGAATCTGGACACCCAGAGAAGGACGCGTCCGGGCCGTTACGGCTTACGCTGCAAGCCGCGTGTACCGGGACCTTTATAGGGAGAGCATCGGATGAAACAGAAACGCGTGATACCCGCATTCAAGTCGGAGTCCGAAGAGGCCGAGTGGTGGTACAAGAAGCGCGGGCGGCTGGATAAGGACCTTGTGGAGGCGGCGAAGAAGTTGAAGCGTCTTGACCAAGCCACTCTGAAAGCGCGTCTGGCCGCCTCGAAGTCGCGGGTCGTCTCGATCCGATTGCCGGAGACCGATCTTGAGCTGGCGCGCCGGCAGGCAAGCCAGAAGGGTCTGCCTTACCAAACGTACATCAAATCCGTGCTGCACCAGGCGCTGCGACAGGCGAAATAGGGAGCAAATTCCGGCCCGCGTGCCCCACACTCCCAAAGTGCACTCACCGCTCCCGGCGAATGGCCTCCCACAGCAAGTAGACGCGGCCTTCGGAGCTGGTGGAAGGGATCCTCGGGAAGCGTCGTTGGTCGCAGCGATGCGGGCGCACGGGCTCACCGCAATTGAGGATCACGTGTGGGAACTGTCTGAACTGCTGGCGTGACGGAGATCCTTTACTTCGCGCTCAACGAGTGCGAGTCGGCAAAGGAGGGTGGGACCCCATGCTACGTCAGCGAGGCGCCACCGATCCGTCGAAGACCAACCGATCCAATCGGAGATCATTAGGGCAAATGTAATGGCCATTGCGATCCCAAGCCAAACGACTACGTGGTACTCCTCCGGTCGGTAATCGTTTGACGGAATGAACGCGTAGAACGGAGCGGGCAGGGCCGTCAAGAATTTCCAAAGTGATTTCATCGGCGTCATCGTATCACGCCGTCAACAATTGGTTAGAATAGCGGCATGGATGGACAGCAACAAGGAAGCGGGTGTACGTTCCCTGGCTGCGACAAGCGCCCCACGGAAAGGAATCACATTGAGAGTGGCCAGACGGCCTATGCTGAGTATCGCTGCGAGGAACACGCCAAACGCCCCGAGTGGCAGAGACGCTTGCGGGACCGCCTGAGCGATATGCAGTGTCTTTCTCCCATAGGTTCATAACAGTCAACGCAGCTTTCAGGCACTACCCATGGACAGGCCGGTTAAGATCGCTGAAGATTTTTCGATCACGATTGACGGAGAAAAAGCTTTTGTGGTGTCCAGGCTTGGCATGTCTCCGGCGACCGCTAAGGCGAAGGTCGAAGTCTGGCTCCGAGAAAACCCAAACCACAGAAGGTCAGAGGATGTGGCACGTTGGCTTGAGACGTATGAGGCCCAACATCCTACGCCGCCTAAGCCAAAATCGGTCTCCGAGGAGAAATTTGCAAGGGCTGTATCCATCTTGCGGCTCAGAGATCGAATAGCCAAAAGGTTGGTCAAGACCCCCGGCAAGAGGATCTCCTTGGATGAAGCCCGACGGAGAGTTGATAGGGCAGTTTCTGAGGATTGATTTCAAACTGATACACTACGCACGCGCGGTAAGGCAAGCTGCCACGCGGAATTTTTCTGGTGTGCTCATCGCTCGCGGCGAATGGCCTCCCGTAGCGAGTACACACGGCCTTCGGCGCTGTTGAAGATATCGTCCGGAAATCGTCTATGAGTCAGCATGCCGGCGTAGATGGCGGCGGCATCATCGAGGTTCAGGCCGAGGCCGGCTAGGTACTGCATGCGCAGGTTGCGATCATGATTGATCGCGGCGCCGCGTAGCCACTCCTTCAGATCGACGCTGCGGCCGGCGTAGGTCGCGAACAGATCCACGGGCGAGTTCATACCGACCTCGGCGAGCGATTGGGCCACGTTACTGAAGGCGGGAGGGTCGAAGCGTTGCTCCATTTGGTCGAGATCGATGCGCAGGGGTTCGACTTGACCCAAGAGGACCATGTCGTGGCCTTGACCCTGGTACGGATTGCCCCAGATGGTGGCGTTCGGAAAAACCTCGAAGAACGTCGCGACCGAGCTCTTGACCGCTTCCAGGTTGGTCTCGAAGAGCTGGATGTACATAGTGACGGAGCCGCCGGGGTTGAGGCGCTGCTTCATCACCTCGATGAATTCCTTGGTGTACAGGTTGGCCGCGCCCTTCACCCACGGGTCCAGCGGGTCCACGGTAATGCCATCAAAATGCTCCTTGCTTGTGAGAAGGTAGTGGCGGCCATCGTCGATGCGCACCTGAACCTTGGGGTTGTGGAGCACATCGAAGTTCGGTTCGCTGAAGTAGGCGGCGGCGGCTTGCGGGACCAAGGGTTCGATTTCGACGATGGTCTCGCGCTCGACTCTTGGATCGATGGACACCGCGCCCGCGGTGATGCCCGCGCCGCAACCGATTACCAGGACCGAGCGAGGGCTGGCAACCGTCAGAGTGGTGAGGTGTCCCAGCATGCGCTGGAGCCGCATGTCGCGCGGAACGTTGGAAGCCTGGATCTTGCCGGCGACGTGAAAGGTGAGCGCTCCGTTCGGAAAGCTCGAGACGGCAACCGACGAGTTGATGCCTTCGCCGGCGTAGATGATGTCGCCCTTGCCGACCCAGGTGGCCGCATAGCGGCCGTATGCGACCAGCAGTTTCGGAAGAGGCGGAACACTATAAATCGACAGGCAGCCGAGGGCTGCCGAGATCAGCACGGCTTTCGACGACGGCATTAGAAGCACCAGACCGGAGACCGCCGACAACGCGATGAGGAGTTGCTCGGTGCGCTGCGATCCGACCCACGCGATGAGGAGCAGGCTGGCGGCGAGCGCGCCTACGATGGCGCCCAGTGTGTTGGCGGCGTAGATGCCGGCAAACAACCTGGCGGAATCTTCATTGGCCGCGACGCCTTGTTTTTTCGATGAAGCTGCCGCGAGCGCCAACGGGAAGCTCGCGCCCCACAGGAGCGTCGGTGGTAAGAGGGCCCAGAGCGCGCGGTCCAGGTCGAGCTCAAAGTTGAACCAGATGTTGGAGGAGATTTGCGGGTTGATGGGCCAGTAGGGGAGCGATGCGGCCAGGTTGTATGCGGTCCAGGCGATGGCGCCGGCAAGCAGCAACTGGCACCACGCCAACGCCAGACGCGGGCGCGCGAGGGTTCGGCACAGCAGCGATCCTGCGCCGCTGCCCATCCCGAGGCCAGTGAGAAAGACCGCCACGATGATAGAAAGCGTGTAGACCGATGCGCCGAGCAGCAGTCCCAGCATACGCGTCCAGACCGCTTCGGCGGCGAGCGCGCAGAGGCCGGAGAGCGCGATGGCGATGTAGACGGTCGTACCGCTCCTTGACAGTCGCGGCTCAGTAAGCGGCTCTGCGGACAACCGCCCATTCGGAGCCGCGAGGGCGATCAATGCCACCGTTGCATTGATGGCAACGGCCACGTAGGTCGCGGTGGTCACTTCGTACTCGCGGAGCAGATAGAAACCGGACAGCAGGCATCCAAAGACGGCTCCGGCGATGTTCGCGGCGTAGAGGAGGCCGAGGTGCGAGATGTCATCGACACTGCGCGCCAGGGCGGGGAGAGTCGCACCCATTAATAAGGTTGGGGGCAGAAGACAGACGGCCGCGACGATACCGCGGAACTGGAGTCCGCTTACGAAGGGCATCAGGCGCAATACCAGTATCCCGAGAAGGCCGATGCCGAGCTCGATCATGGCGTATACGCGCAAGGGACGATGCCGGGCGGAGACGAGGCGGGGGAACATCAGGCTGCCGAGACACATGCCCCCCATAAAGGTGGCGAGGAGAACGCCGAGCGAAACGGCGGTGGAGCCGATGACCAATTCCAGGAGCTGGAACCAGACGATCTCATAGATGAGGGCCGCTACACCGCTACCGACGGAGAGAAGAAGAATGAACGGAAGCAGGCGTTTTGACAAACCAGGATTGTAACATCCGATACGAGTAGACACACTTCGACTGTGGAGAATCGCTACGCGGTGGGCCGATCACATGCGATCAGGCCCACCGGGGTGGAAAACATGAGTTACCGCGACTGTTCGTAGACAAGTTTTGGAGGGCAATGCGGCTTTTTTAGGGCTCGCACTGTCCGACGGAGCAAGCTAACCTCAATCTCCTCACACTCTCAAAAGATTCGAATCTTTCTCCTGTCCCGCTCCCCCCGGTTCGACGGAAGCGGCAAGACCGCTTTTTTAAGGCGGCCGCGGAATTCACCAATACAACGATCTGCTTGGCCAAGCACGTAACTTACGGCTCGATCATAGCGGCAAGGCGTTCGCGGCGCGAGAGAGATTAAGCGCGAAGTAGCTGAAGAGACTGGAGAAGAAAATTTTTAGGAGTGCGGTGACGGCACGCCGAGCCCCTTGGGGGCTTCGCCGCATGTGGGGCGCGGCGCCGCCTGCGCTTTAGGATGCGCATTCCCGAGTCATCAGCAGCAGGTCCCACTCGCGTTCACCCATGCGATACGCGGTGGGTTCGGTTCCGTAAGGAATGAAGCCGAGTTCCTCATAGAGAGCGATGGCAACCCGGTTGTTGGCCACGACCTCCAGCCGCACGGCTCGCAGGCCTTCCTCGTCGGCCTCCGCCAGGAGGTGCGCCACCAGCATGCGCGCAAGGCCGCATCGCCGATGTTCGGGACGGACTAAGAGAGAGGTGAGGCGCCCACAGTGGCGCACCTTGCGAAGGTCGGTCGTGATCAGCCCTGCGATGCCGACCAGCCTGGCGGGATTGCTCGCGAAGGCGCCGAGAAAGTAGTTGCCTCTTGCGGGATGCTCCAACGCCGCTTCAATCGAAATACGTGGGATCGCCAGTTCTTCGTCGGCAGTCGCCATGAAATCGTCGGGGTTCACCGTGAGCGCGGTGTGGCGTAATTCCCGGAAATCGGCCCGGTCCGCAGCGGAAAGTTTGCGCAGGGTGTACATACGATTACCATAGAGTCGTGACTCCCGCCGCAGCCGACCGCATGCGAACCCTGGTCGAAGACTACCAGCGGCTGGAGGATTCGCTGCGGCTGGGTGGCGGGCAAAAGAAAATCGACAAGCAGCACGCCGGCGGAAAGCTGACCGCGCGGGAGCGTATCGCCAAGCTGATTGACCACGGCTCGCCGGTGATCGAAACGGGCCTGCTGATCGCCTACGACAAGTACGACGGACAAGCGCCCGCCGCGGGGGTGGTCACCGTGGTCGCCCGCATCGAGGGCCGGCCGGCCGTGATCGTCGCCAACGACGCCACAGTAAAGGCCGGAGCCTGGTGGCCGGAAACGATCCACAAGATCCTGCGCGCGCAGGAGATCGCGATGCGCAACCGTCTGCCCATCGTCTATCTGGTCGATTCGGCGGGCGTGAACCTGCCCTACCAGGACGGCATCTTTCCGGGCCAATACGGCGCGGCGCGAATTTTCTACTACAACTCGCTGATGCGGCGGCGGCTGAAGGTGCCTCAAATCGCGGCGGTGATGGGGATGTGCATCGCGGGTGGAGCGTATCTGCCCGCGCTCTCCGACGTCATCATCATGGTGGAGGGCGTCAGTTTCATGGGACTCGGCGGGCCGAATCTGGTGAAGGGCGCGGTGGGCCAGGTGGTCGATGCGGAGTCGCTTGGGGGCGCGAGCCTGCACACCGAAAAAAGCGGCGTGGCGCACTATTCAGCCAAGGACGATGAAGACTGCCTACGGCTGATCCGCCAGAAAATTCGCGAGCTGGCTCCGCCGGCATCACGTCATAACACCGGCGCGCCGCTACATCACAACACCGGGGCTCCCGCGAAATCCGCCGAGGGCTTGTATGAAATTCTTCCCGCCGACCACAGGCTTCCCTATGACATCGAAGAAGTGGTCGCGCGGCTGATCGACGCCGAAGACTATCTCGAATTTCAGCCGCATCACGCGCCGGAGATGTTATGCGCCAACGCGCGCCTGGGAGGCCGGGCCATCGGCGTCATCGCCAACCGGCGCGGGTTTCTGAAGACGCCGGGAGGGCCGCGCATCGGCGGCATCGTGTATTCGGAATCGGCGCGCAAGGTGGCGTACTTCGTCGAAACGGCCGAGCGGCATGGCCTGCCGCTGCTGTATCTGCAAGACGTTTCCGGCTTCATGGTGGGCGCCGAGGCCGAGGGGGAAGGCATCATCCGCGCCGGAGCCGAAATGGTGGAGTCCATGGCCTGCGCCACGGTTCCCAAAATCGTGCTGACGCTGAATCACGCCAGCGGGGCCGGCTACTACGCCATGGCCGGCCAGGGCTTCGACCCTACGTTCACCTTCGCGTGGCCGACCGCGCGCATCGGCGTGATGGAAGGCGACGCGGCAGTGCAGGCGGTACACGGGCCGGAGTTGGAACGGCTGAAGGGAGCGGGTCAGCCAGTCCCCAGCGAGCTGGCGGCGGGCATCGCCCAAACCCGCGCCGATTATGAGCGCTGGCTGGACGCCCGCTACGCCGCCGCCCGCGGGCATGTGGACGCGATTCTCGATCCCTTGGAAACCCGGCGCGTTCTGGAATTTGCCTTAGAAGCAGCTACGGCCTACGGTCATCGCGAACATCTGACGATGGAAACGTTGTGAGTCTCCGCGCCGCAAATCTACGCATCGAACAGGACGGACGCCTGAGGCGCATCACTCTGGCCGCGCCCGAAAAACGAAACGTGCTCGACACCGCGCTTGCACGGGATTTCCTGCGGGAGATGGCCGAAGCGGCGGAAGACCCGGCGACGGGCGCGATCCTCATTGAAGCCGACGGTCCGATGTTCTGCGGAGGCATGGACGCGGCCTCCCCGCCTTCGCCCGATGTGTTTGCCATCGGACGCCGCGCGGCCAAGCCCATCGTGGCCGCGGTCAAAGGCGCGGCCGTATCGGCGGGAGTGGCGCTGATCGCCAACGCGCATGTCGCCATCGCCGCCCAGGGCTGCACCTTCGGACTCATCGACATTCGCGAAGGCCGATGGAACCAAGGCGTGTTTCAGGCGGTGGCCGAGGCCGTCGGCCGGCGGCGCGCGCTGGAGCTGGCCTTGACCGGCCGAATCTTCTCGACCGCGGAAGCGCTGGCGTGGGGGTTGGTGCATATGGTCGCGCCGGCGATCGAGCTCGACGATCGCGCTACCGAAATCGCGACCGCGCTGGCCAATGCCAATCCGGATGTGGTGCGCGCGGCATTAAAATAGCGCGACCTGAAGCGCGAAACCAGGGGTCGCGCGCAGGCCGGGGGCCTGCCCCACTTTGATACTCTGAAATTTCGGTGTCTTCCTTCAAATCCACTCCCCCCGGCGAAGGCTTCGCAAAGCTGGTCGCGATCATGGCGCGGCTGCGCGCTCCGGGCGGCTGTCCCTGGGATCGCGAGCAGAATTTCGACACCATAAAACCCTATCTGCTGGAAGAAACCTACGAGGTGATGGACGCCATCGACGCGCGCGACTTCGAGGGTTTGGAGGACGAGCTCGGCGACCTGTTGCTGCAAGCCGTGTTCTTCGCGCAGATGGCGTCGGAAGAGGGCCGCTTCGATATCTCCGGTTCGCTGGAGGCCATCAACAGCAAGCTGGTTCGGCGTCATCCGCATGTGTTTGCCGCCGGCGAAGCCAAGACATCCGACGATGTGAAGCGCCGCTGGGACGAAATCAAAGCCGAGGAGCGCGAAGCCAAAGCCAAGCCGCGGCCCAAGGGGCTGCTGGCGGGCGTTCCGCGATCGCTTCCCGCTTTGGTGGAAGCGCAGCGCATCGCAGGGCGAGCCGCCGGAGCCGGCTTCGACTGGGCCAACCTCGAGCAGGTCTTCGACAAAATGCGTGAAGAGCTGGCGGAGCTGGACGCCGCCCGCGCCGGCGCGAAACCGGAAGAGATCGAGGACGAGCTCGGCGATCTGCTTTTCGTCGTCGTCAACATTGCGCGGTTCCTGAACGTCGATCCCGAGCAGGCGTTGCGCAAGACCAACGCCAAGTTCCGCGGCCGCTTCGCGCACGTCGAGGCCGGAGTGGAGGCAAGCGGAAAGACCCTGCCAGAGGCCGGCATCGAAGAGATGGAGCGCTTGTGGCAAGAGGCCAAGCGGAGACCTTGAGTTTTCTTGCGCTGCTGAAGTCCAACCGCAATTACCGCTTCACCTGGTCCGGGCAGGTGGTCAGCGAGGTTGGCGACAACTTCAATAACATCGCGGTTTTCAGTCTGGCGCTGGCCAACACCGGCTCCGGTCTGGTGGTGGCGGGGATTCTGCTGTCGCGCGGATTTCTGGTGCTTCCGGCCGGGCCGGTTGCGGGCGTGCTGCTGGACCGCCTAGATCGCAAGAAGATTATGATCGCCAGCGATCTGGTGCGCGCGGCGATCGCGCTGCTGTTCCTGCTGGCGATTCCGCAAGGCCGCACCTGGCTGCTGTTCCTGTTGAGCGGTCTGCTGATGTTCGCTTCGCCGTTTTTCACCAGCGGACGCGCCGCGATTCTGCCCTCCATCGCCACCAAGGACGAACTGCACACGGCGAACTCGCTGACGCAATTGACGCAGTGGACAACCGTCACCATCGGATCGTTTCTGGGAGGCGCGTCGGTCAGCGGCTTCGGCTACCGCATTGCGTTTTTATTCAACGCAATCTCCTTTTTGTTTTCCGCGGCGTGCATTTCGCGGCTGCATATTGAGGGAGGATTCCGGGCGGAGCGATCGGTTCTCGGAGAGGATAAGATGGCCCGTCCTTGGCACGAATACGTCGAAGGGCTGCGCTACATGCGCGCCTCGCCGCTGATTCTCGGCATTGGATTGGTGGCCGTGGGATGGGCCACCGGCGGCGGAGCGGCGCAAATTCTATTCAGCCTCTTTGGCGAGAAGGTTTTCAACCGAGGCGCCGGAGGAATCGGGATCATATGGGGGTGCGCCGGAATCGGTCTGATGAGCGGAGCACTCTTCGCCAATCGGGTGGGCCGGCACATGCGCTTCGACATCTACAAGCGCGCGGTTTCCATTTGCTACGTGGTTCACGGCGGATCGTATATTCTGTTCAGCCAGGCTCGGTCGTTCGGCTGGGCTCTGGTGTGGATCGGCATGTCGCGAGCGGCGGTTGCCGTAAGCTCCGTTCTAAATACCTCGCAACTCTTGCGCCACGTGCAGAATGACTTTCGCGGCCGCGTTTTTTCCACGATCGAGACCTGGACCTGGATGACCATGATCGTTTCCATGGGAATCACCGGCGTGGTTGCCGACCACGTCAGCCCTCGCACCATCGGGGCGTGGAGCGGAGTGCTGAGCTCGACCACGGCGATTTTCTGGGGCTGGGCGAACTGGGCGGGACGCTTGCCGGAGCCGGCCCAGGCCGGTGTCGAGCCGGAGGAGATCGAGGTCCACCGGGATTCGGGCGTTTGAGCGCGAGAGCGCGGCGTTTAGTTTTCCGTCGGGACTTTTTCCGCGTGGTCGATGACGAGCATTTCCACCGGAATTTTTTTCGAGACTAGTTTTAGCCCGAGTTGCCGCTCAATGGCATCAAGCACGTCCGGTCCGGGATCGACGTCGTCAGCGGACCGAGGCACATATTCCATGCGCAGATCGTACTTGCCCGTCAAACCGGTCTGATCCTGCACAGGCGACCCGAGGATGTTCCCAAGGAAGTCAGCAACGCCCGACATCGGTTGGTTTAAGGCGGTCGCCCGAAATCGGCCGTTCACGACTATCGTGACTTGGAATCCGGCTCTGGGAGGATAGTACGGGTTTCCTGGACGCGGCGCGGGAAAGCCGTTTTCGTCGATCGAAACCAAGGCGTTGAATGCCTCGGTGCGCGTGGCCATGTATTGAAGAGCCTCGGCGCGCTTGGGGTTGGGCTTTCCATCGTCAGCGGGGATTTCCTCCTTGGGGACCGTGGGCGATTGGGTGATTTTCGCTCCGGCCTTGCCGATTTCCAAAGCGTAGCCTGAGACTTCCTTGGTCCCGCGATGCACGGTGAGCTTGAATCGTTCCGCCAGCAGGTTCTGAACCATCCGCTTGAAATCGTCCACGGAGGCGCCCAGGGGAACCGTCGCCACGATGTCATAGCGCTGCGTGTTAAGCCAATCGGGTTCGGAAATGCGATCGAGCGGAAAGTCATACGCGACTTGGATCATGCGTGTAAGCCACACATTGGTCCACGTGATTCGCCCAGGGTCCTTACCAGATAGGTTGAACGGGCCCGCGGGCATCGGCCCGCCGTTCATCGAAGCGACTACGGCATCGGGCGAGGCCGGCTTTACCGACGCAACTTCGAATCTAGGCTGGCCCACTGCGATGGCGGCAACGATCATCGAGCCGACGCTACAAAAGAACCTTCGCATGTGCACTCTTCAAGAAGTATACGCCCGGCGTTCTGTAAGATGAAGGCCATGGAGTCTCTCAAAGGACGAGTCATCGTAGTCACCGGCGCGGCCAAGCGCATCGGCCGAAGCATCGCCTTGCGGCTGGCGCGGGAAGGCGCGCGTGTGGCGATTCACTATCACGGCTCGGAGGCCGAGGCTCGCGCGACTGCCATGGAGTCCAACAACGCGCCGCTGTTCCGAGCGAATCTGGAGCGCGTCGCCGAAATCGAATCGCTCTTCGAGCAGGTGGAGCGGCATTTCGGCCGCATCGATGGGCTGGTGAACAACGCCGCGAGGTTTACGACGATCAATCCGCTGGAGGTGACCGAAGCCGATTGGGACTTTATTCATTCGGTGAATCTCAAAGCCACATTCTTTTGTTGCCAGCAGGCGGCGCGGCGGATGATCGCCGGCGCGGGCGGCCGGATCGTGAACATAAGTTCGCTGGGAGGCTTGCGGCCATGGAGCCAAAACGCGCACTACTGCGCCTCCAAAGCCGGCGTGATCATGCTGACGCGCGCGCTGGCCAAGGCTTTCGCGCCCAAGGTTTCGGTGAACTCGGTCGCGCCTGGCGTGATTCCCTTCGGCGAGCCCGACGAGCGCATCCGCCGCCTCATCGCGAAGACGCCTGCCGGCCGCGCAGGCACCGCCGACGAGATCGCCGACGCCGTGGTCTTCTTCCTCAGCGCGACGGAGTTCATCACTGGGCAAGTGGTCGCCGTGGACGGCGGGCTGAGTCAGAAGTAATCGCTCCCTTCGGTTGCGGCTCAGCGGGGGACCGGCTTGGTGGCCGGGTCCCAATGTTCGGCGATCTTGCCGTGCTCGATGCGGAACATGTCGAACCAGGTGGTGGTGTACTTTTGCCCGGGATGAGCAGGGTCGTCATGCTCGCGCAGGAACGACAAGGTGACCAGGTCGCCTTCGGCCTGGATCGAAACCAAGTCGGCGAGCGTCTCGGGGATGGGCAGCGGTCCGCCCAGCTTGCTGAAGAAATCCTTGAAACCCTTGATGCCGGTTTCGGCGTTGGGGTTGTGCTGCATGTAATCGTCATGCATGTAGGTCTCGGCCTCATCCAGGCGGCGACCGCGCAGCACGATGCGGTAGAACTCATAAGCGATCTTTTTGTTGGCAGCCAGCTTGGGGTCGTGGCTGTGGAGCAGCGCGGCGTGGTCTTTCGCGAGCTTGACGGGAAGAGCCATTCGGCTATTTTACACGCATCGCTCCCCCACGGTCGCGGTTCAGCTCTTCACTTGCACCAGAAAGCCGTCGCGATCGCGGAACTCGGGCGCTCCGGCCACCTCGGGTGCTTCCACCTTCGCGCCGGCTTGCTCCAGCTTCTTGACGACGGCGTCATAGTCGAACGCCTCGGCTGAGACGCAATAATGATTCACTCCGGGGCGTTGGCCGCTGGGCGTATGCAATACTCCGATTCTGGATTTCCCGGCCTGGAACCAGATGCGGTTGTTGTTGCGCTGCGTCACGGGCCCGAAGATTTTTGCGTAGAACGCCGCGGACTTCTCGGGATCGGCAACGTTCAGCAAAATATGATCCAGGCCGGTGGGCCGGAAGATCGGTCCCGCGCCCGCGGGAACCGCTTCAGGAGACGCCGTGCCGGTTGCCAACTGGCTCCAGCCATCGTTGGTAGCGAGCTGGGTGCGGATTCCGTCGGGATCGGCGACGGCCAGGTCCTTGCCGCTGGGGAAATCGCGATAAGCGATGCCGTTCTGCTGAAGGTAGGCATGGACGCCGGCGATGTTAAACCCCTCGATTCCGGCGCAATAGTGATCGACGCGAATGTCCTGCGTCTTATCCATTGCGATGTAGCAGCCGCCAAGCTTCAAGTAGCGCCGCGTGGTCTGCTTGTTCTTCATCACCGTGTTGCCGAAGATCTGGACGTAGAACGCCAGCGACTTTTCGACATCCGAGACGGTGAACTCGACGTGATCGAGCCCGGTGAAGTGAAGGCCGGGGTCCGCGGCGGCGGCGCGCCGTGCCGCGAATCCTCCAGCGAACGCTCCCGCGCCGAGAAGCGCGAGCACATCGCGCCGGCCAATGCCAGAGTTGTTACGCGTCATGATTGCCTCCTGTCTGTGAAGCGTTCTGGGCAACCGCCAGTTCGCCGTGCTACGTGTGATAAACTGCCTGGCTGGACAGCTAGAACAGGTTGAAACCTACTATGAAGGCGCCGCCCGTAAAACCGCTGGACATCGCCGTTGGCGTAGTTTGCGGGCTGGCCGCTTCTATATATCAATACCTCTACCATTCTCGGTCTCCTCTTGACCTCGTCCTCGCTTTTATCATGGTTGGCTTAGCAATGTTCGGGTTGTCCCGATGGCTACAGCATCAAAAGCGATAACTCTCAGGGCACCACGCCATGGTGGCTCCTCCATTGAAACACTCCGCTTTGAGAAGCGTATCAGATCGAAGCCGGATGTGATATCCTTGCCCCCAGAATCCGACCAGCGAAGCCAAGGAGGCCTTTTCCAATGGAGCGAAAAAAAGCGACTGACTTCCCGCAGGAGTTGCTCAACCTCTTCGACCGCTATGTTCACGGCGAGATCGGCCGCCGCGACTTCCTGGCGGGCGCGCAAAAGTTCGCGGTGGGCGGCTTGACGGCGACGACCATCTGGGAGTCGCTGCGCCCCAACTACGCCTGGGCGCAACAGGTTCCCAAAGACGACAAGAGGATCCGGACCGAGTCGGCCACGGTGCCTTCTCCGCAAGGCAACGGGACCATCAAAGGGTATCTGGTTCATCCGGCCAACGCTACGGGAAAAGTGCCGGCGGTGCTGGTGGTACACGAGAATCGCGGCCTGAATCCTTATATCGAGGATGTGGCGCGGCGCTTGGGAACCTCGGGCTTCATGGCGTTTGCTCCGGACGGACTCACCAGCGTCGGCGGCTACCCCGGCGACGACGAAAAGGGCGCGACCCTGTTTGGACAGGTGGACCGCAACAAGATGGCTGAGGACTTCGTGGCCTCGGCGCGGTGGTTGAAGGCGCGTCCGGACTGCACCGGCAAACTTGGCGTCGTCGGATTCTGCTATGGAGGCGGCATCGCCAACACCTTGGCCGTGCGCTTGGGCTCCGAGCTCGCCGCCGCCGTGCCGTTCTATGGCGCGCAGCCTTCGGCCGCGGATGTCGCCAAGATCAAGGCGCCGATCCTGGCGCATTACGGTTCGCTCGACGCCAGGATCACGGGCGGATGGCCCGCCTTCGACGCCGCGCTGAAAGCCAATAACGTCACCCATGAAGGTTACGTGTATGAGGGCGCCAATCACGGCTTCCATAACGACACCACGCCGCGTTACGACGAGGCCGCCGCCAAGCTGGCTTGGCAGCGCACCATCGACTTCTTCAATAAGTACCTGAAGAGCTGACGCCCGCTAGGCTGCGATACGAGCCGCGACCGTCTTGGAGCGGTAACGAGAGCTCACGGCCGCGGCGCGAAGTATCCGCGCCGGTAGCGCAGGTCGAGCGCCCCGCTTTCACGAGGCGCGGAGGTCAGCGTCAGCTTGATCTGGTGATATTTGCCGTCCTTGTCCGGATTCGGCGGCGTGTATCCGAGAATGTACTGACTCCGCAGCTCTTCGCCGATTTGCGCGCTGATCGCCGGCAGGTCGTTGAGATTGTCGACGCTGAAGTGTTTGCCGCCGCTCTCCGCCGCAAGCTCGCCCAACAGATGCGGCCCGTTCTTCTCCTCAGGCGTGCGCTTGCGCCGATCCTCGGGATCGAAGATCCCCATGGAGTAGACCTGAACGTCGGATTCGAGCATGGCGTTCTTGATTTGGCCGAAGGTGTAACGGCTGCGGTTGTCGCCGCCATCGGACACGATGACGATGGCCTTTCTGGCATGCCGCGCGCCTTTCATTTGATCCAGCGCCAGGTGAATGGCGTCCAGCAGCGAAGTGCGCCCCAGCGGCCGGACGCGGGCGACGCGCTGGTATACCTGATTGGCGTCCGAGGTGAAGGGCACGGAGAGCCTGGCGCGTTCGTTGAACTCGACCAGGAAGAATTCGTCGTCTTTGTTCGCGGTTTTGAAAAAGGCGGCGGCAGCCTCTGAAGACTGGTGCATCTTGTTGCGCATGCTGCCGCTGGAATCGAACAGGAATCCCACCGAGACCGGAGTCTCTTCCGTGGCGAAGTACGTGATCGGCTGTTCGACGCCGTCTTCAAGGATACGGAAGTTCTCCCTGGCAAGATCGCCGACCGGCGCGCCCAAGGCGTCGGTCACATGAGCGGGTACCAGCACCAGGGACGCTTCGCTATGCAGATTTGGGGGAGGCAGATTCGCAGGAAGAAGGTTCGCTTGACGCCGTTCGGGACGAACACGCGGCTCAATCGAAGGCCCGGCGCCGGAGGAGGGTGCCTGGAACGGCAGTGCCGAGGGAGGAAGACACAGGAGGAAGGCCGCGAACAGGAAGCTTCGGTTGCAGTGCATCAGGCCCTCCAGAGTTTGGATCAGTATACCACCAGTCCGGCGGCCCGCAATGACTTGTCATGATGGACTTGGGATGATGAGTACGTGTCTAGTACTCTCTCGGTCCGAGATCTGCGCAAGAGCTACGGGAATGTGGCCGCGGTTGACGGCGTCTCGCTGGATGTAGAGGGCGGCGAGATCGTGGGGCTGCTGGGTCCCAATGGCGCGGGAAAGACCACCATCATCAACGTGATCCTTGGGGTTCTGGATCCCACCGCGGGCGAGATCCGGATTGCGGGCGAAAACCTGTCGGAGAATCGTTCGCGCGCGCTGGCGCACACAAATTTCGCGGCGGTCTACGCTACGCTGCCTGGAAATCTGACGGTCTCCGAGAACCTGCGCTTCTTCGGGATGATCTACGACGTCAAGAATCTCTCCCAAGCCATTGAGGCGTCGCTGAAGGAGTTCGGGCTGGAGCGCTTTCGCGACGTGAAGTGCGGAGTGCTGTCCTCGGGGGAACAAACGCGGGTCTCGCTGGCGAAAGCCCTGCTCAATCGTCCGCAGCTCCTTTTGCTGGATGAGCCGACGGCGTCGCTCGATCCGGCAACGGCGCAGGACGCACGCGAGATCATCCGGGCGTTCGCCTCACGCCACCGCGGCGGGGTGCTGTGGACCTCGCACAATATGTATGAAGTCGAGGATGTCTGCGACCGCGTCCTGTTCCTTTCGCGCGGAAGGATTCTGCTGGAAGGCGATCCCAAGACGCTTCCGCGCGAGCACGGCAAGGCGAGCTTGGAAGAGCTTTTCATTTCGATCGCGCGCGAGCCTCTGGCGCTGGAACGTTCTTGAGATGGAGCGGACGCGAATATGACCCTCCGCCGCACCGCCGCGATCGTGCTGCGCCAATACTATTTGCTGCGCGGCAGCCCCACGCGCATTCTTCCCCTCTTCGTGTGGGTGACCGTCGATATCGTTCTGTGGGGATTCATCACGCGCTACCTCAACTCCGTCGCGGCCTCGGGCATCGATTTCGTTCCCGCGCTCCTGGGAGCCGTGCTGCTGTGGGATTTCTTCATCCGCGTGATGCAGGGCGTCACCACGGCGTTCTTCGAGGATGTCTGGTCGCGCAGCCTGTTGAATGTCTTTGCGTCGCCAATACAAATTCCGGAATATCTGGGAGGTCTGGTGATTTCGAGCATCGCCACCAGCGCGGCCGGATTAGCCGTGATGCAGATTCTGGCTTCGACGATCTTCGGCCTCTCGTTCTTCAAATACGGGGCGGCGCTGATTCCGTTTCTGCTGGTGCTGTTCTTGTTCGGGATCGCGCTGGGAGTGGCGGGCAGCGCGATCGTGCTGCGCTTCGGGCCGTCGGCGGAGTGGTTGATCTGGCCGATCCCCGCGCTGTTGTCGCCGTTCGCCGCCGTTTTCTACCCGCTATCGGTGCTGCCCGCGTGGATGCAATTCGTCGCCAAACTGCTGCCGCCTTCCTACGTGTTCGAGGGCGTGCGGGCGACCGTCGCGGGCCATGCGGCACACCCAGCCGGACTGGCTGCCGGAACCGGCCTCGCGGCGTTCTATATTCTTCTGGCCGGCGCGTTCTTCACGCACATTTACAGACAGGCGGTCCGCACCGGCTTGATCGCGCGCTATAGCGCGGAGAGCCCCGGTTAATCCGCGTAAGGTCGAATTACCAGCGCCCTAAGCGTAGCGAACGATCTGATGAGTGGTAATCCAGAACTCTGTTTGCGGGCAGCCGTTGCATTCGTAGGCGGCGACAAGAGCATTATGGAGTTCTTTGACAAGGCGGGAAAGGCGATGGTCAGAAAACTTGATTCTGTAATCGACCATCACTATAACAACGTCGTCTTGGACCCATCTCTTCTTGGCGTTCGGCTCATCGTCAGGCGCCTTGCCGAACCACCAGCCGGAGAACGTCGGCGGCCTCAATGCAGTGTGCGTGTACCCCGTCACGGGAACTGACGCGGTGCGTTGGCCGTGCAAGTACTTGAATACGTCGCGGAGCGCCTTTTCCTCTCCGTCATTCGAGCAGGGCAGGTGGCAGGTAACGCGAACTCGCTCATCGTGAAGACCGATTTCAGGCACAGAATCTTTACGATTCTACCTGATGCTCCGAAAATTTCAAAGTTGCTTTCCGGAAATGCGGGACCGCGTCTGCCGGGATAATCACGTCGCCATCTGGGGTAAGGGCGTGAGGACAACCACGGAGTTCATCGGTCCAGAGCAGTCCAATTGCTCTTTTGGCCTCATCGTCACAGGCGAAATGTAACTGCGTTCGCTGATGGAGAGGATACGCATTAATCGATGACTTCCAGCAGGAGATTAGCTGCACTTGGTAAACGGAGTCATCAATCACCGCCGATTTCGTCGCGGCGCTTCCTCCATTCGGTGCTTTAGCCATCGCCCTTGATTTGTCCTTCCGCTGAGTCTTGAAACGTCCGAGTAAGGCCGATTTTCTTGACACTTCACACACCTCCTCGACAGAAGAGGTAGCCTTTTCGCTAGGGAGGAAACCTTAGGACACGAAAGAAAAAACTACACCCGTCACTCCTACTGAGGAGACGCATGACAGTGTGATATCGTTTCCAGGAGACCAATGTGCCTTGCGGAATTTACAGCCGAGGAACGCCGCAAGCTGCTCCTACTTCAACCCTAGACGGAGACAGATTATTGATAGCACCGTAAGTGCCCCTAAGTCAAGCAAAAATTGGAGTTCTAACCGGAGATCTCTCAAGCAGCCGCTCCTGAGTACATCTTCTGGGACCAGCCTTGGCTCAACCAGCAAACAGGGATCGGTGAAAATGGCCACTTGAATGGCTCCGGGGCCCCATTGAACAGAGCATGGGCTGTGGAAAACCTGTTTTCGAGTCTTGCTGGTTAACCCGGAGGCTCTTGAACGATGTTCAGCCAGATCAACTTTCAGTAGAGGAACTTCAGCGGGCACTTGGTGGGATGCTGAGTGGGAAATAAAGTGGGCGCTTGCGGACAAATGTTCGCGGGCGCTTTTTTTGATTGCCCATAACGCCTTCTCATAAACATCCGCAAATAGGTGGGCGCAGTCCGGAGACCACTCAGCTAGCACGCCTCATTCTGTGGTATCGTCTCCCCACAAACAGGTTCTGGAGGTGCCATGACTCGGATTTCACTTGCCACGCTCTTGCTCACGTTGCTGTTCGTCACAGGGTGCAACACACGCTCCAAAGAGTTGAAGAACGCAGAGACGTACATACAAGTGGGTGAACTCGGCAAGGCTAAGGAGCTAATCGACCTGGAGCTCCAGACCAATCCAAAGAACGTCAACGCGTATATCCTCCTGGCGAAGGTTTTTCTTCTTTCGGGAGACGTGGGAGACGCGCGCGCCGCGTTCGACAAGGCGCTCCTCTTAGATGGCAGCACCAAGAGCCAAATTTCAACAACGTATTTTGACGCGGCTCAGGGCGTCGCCGAAAAGAGAAGCGACGCCGGGTCGGATGCGCTCGTCTCCACGTACCTTCAGGAGGCGACGACGCTAGACCCAGACCTGAAAGGGAAAATCGTTGATTGGGCGATAAAGCGCGCTAATGCCGTAAGTTCAATTGATAGGACCACTGCCCCAGTTGCGTTGCTCCAGGCCGCTGCGAAGGCGGCTCCTGAGTCAAGGGACCGAATCTCCGACGCGCTGCTGGTGATCGGCAAAACGTACTTGAATAAACAATTCTTGCGGGAGGCTGCGGCGTACGCCATGGAGGCGGGGCAACAGAGTCCTGCCAAACTCGACGGGGCGAGTAGTGTGCTACCAAGCGCCTGCACGCTCCTGCCACCCCAGGATCGGGAATTCGCACGAGGATGTCTTGAAAAGGCGATGCAATGGAGTCCGGCGCTTGCGAATGATGATGATGTGTATTGGCTCACGCACGTTGGCCTTAAGGGCGACAGCGGGCCAGGCGTCGTTGATTATCTCGCGAAGTTCGCGAATGGAAAGCACGCCGAAGAAGCAAAATCTATCCTGGCCGAAAGAGACAACGCTGCGGCCGAAGCGGAGAAGACCAGGGCGGAATTAACGTACTTAAATCGGGACTGCGAGGGAACTGAAGACGGTCAACCTGGCTCGATTTACAAAGACTTCTCGCAACAGAATAGCAGCCGGCTCACGATCGACCTACAGCCTGGCTGTTTCACAGGGTACATTCTGCTTCCGCAATCCTGGGAGTACTATCACATGGGGGCGACGGGCGCAACACAAAACTGGTGGCTGGCCTATAAGTGGTACCAGAGCAAGAATTCGGCTAGCGGCCAGAATCCGCCGATGAAGCCGAATCAACTTGAAAATGCGCGCCATGGCTCGCACAAGATACGGGTGCAGGACCATGGTCAGCTTCTTTTCTATCCAATCCCATAGCAGAGCACGTTATTTTGCGCGCGACCACCTACTAAGCCACGACCCGGTGCACGGGAGCGGGCCCTCCCTTCCACCGCGTGGGAAGATACTCAGCTTCAGAAGCCCAGTCTTACCTTGACCTAAGGAAAAGGGGCACGGCGTCCGGCGGCAATGCCCCTGGGTTTGAAACTGGATCGACTTACCGGCTTACGGCGGCCCTACTGGGTTGCCGCGGCGCCTGACTTCGTCGAATTGAATACGATCTTCGTATCCGTGCCGCCGAAAGCGATGGCGTTCAGCTTGGCGCCCGAGGATTCCAGCATCGTATCGGGAAACTTGCTGGTGCTCTTTTCCACGCTGGCCGCAACCTGAACGGTTTGCTTGCCCTTCGTGAAGACGGCCTGGTTGCCTGCCACAGTTACCTTGTAACTGCCGGCCTTTATTTGGGTATCGCCCGCCCATGTATCGGACGGAATCGTTACGCTATACGTGGAAGCCGCGCTGGCAACACCGAGCGCGAGCGTGGCTAGACTGAGAGTCAACTTGAATAGTTTCATAGAATGTGAAGCTCCTTACAAAGATTTAATTTGGAGTATGACCTACGGGGTATTTGCTTCGTGCCGGCCATTCGCTGCCTGCACTATATAGATGCTCGGGATGGGCAAAAGGTAACGCCAAAATCAAAATTTATTTTGGGCGCTCACCGTCACCAAGCGTTCATGGCTTCTTCAAATATACCACAAAGATCCTCGGGCGCAGCAGGGCGTGGCGACAATTTTGTGACTCTATGTTGCGGGAGTGTGCCCTCGACCAGGGCTGGAATATCGGCGGTGGTGTAACCAATCTCGCGTAATCCATTCGGCGTCTTCAGCCGTTGCATGAACCAGGTGATTCGATCCGCAAGAATCTTCCCGGCATCTTGCGCCTGCGCGCCATCCACATTTGCGCCGAGCGCGGCGGCGGCTTCCAGATGCCGCTCCGGTCTTGCGGAGGCCGTAAAACGGAACACCGCGGGCGCGTTCAGAATCACCGAGAACCCGTGCGGGATCAGTGCATGCGCTTCCCCGTCAATGTGTGGATAGCCGGGCGCCCGGTAGCTCTTCACGTTGCCCGAGACGGGATAAGACATGCCGTGAGGTAGATGCACGCCCGCGTTGCCGAATCCAATTCCGGCATACGAGGCCGCCAGCAGCATGTTCGCGCGCGCTTCGTCGTCGGAAGGATCTTCCACCGCGCGCACCAGATACCGCGCGACAATCCGCATCGCTTCCAGCGACCAGATGTCGCTGATGGGATTCGATCCTTGATATGCGGGACGTAGCGCGGGCCGCTCCGGACGCGGCCGCTCGGAATAGGGCATCGCCGTGTACGACTCAACCGCGTGGCTGAGAATATCGAGCCCGCTCGAAGCCGCCACCTGCGGCGGCATCGTGCTCGTGTTTTTGGGATCGAGCAGCCCCAGCGTGGGCTTCAGCCTGCGGCTGGCGATTCCGGTCTTGGCGTGCATGCTGGTCAGATCGAAGATGCTGACGCCGGTGGTTTCGCTGCCGGTTCCCGCCGTGGTGGGAATCGCGATCAAGGGCTTCAGCGGCCCCGGCAGGCCTCGTCCGATCGGAGCATTGACATAGTCGAGAAAATCGGCGGGCGGATAAGTCGTGTACAGATTCACGGCCTTCGCGGTGTCGATGGTGGAGCCTCCGCCCACGGCCACGAATGCGTCATAGGAAGATCGGCGAGCGAACGCGATGGCGTCCTGAAACGATTCGTCGGTGGGCTCCACGCGGACGCGGTCGTAGACGGCGAACGGAACACCATTCTCTTCGAGCGATTCGAGCACGATCTCGACCGGCCGCAGGCGGCGCAGCACCGGATCGGTGATCACCAGCACGTTGCGCGCGCCGAGCTCGGCCAGATCCATGCCCACCTCGCGCGTGACCCCGGGGCCGAAGCGGATGCCGGAAGCGGCCATTTCAAAGGCGATTTCGTGATTCATGGTCGGACGTTCCATGGTACACCTCTGAGCTTATCGCGAACGTCCGAGCAGCAATGGCTGGACACCCGCCGATTTCGCGAACGTTCGGTCGAACGTAACCACGATCGCCTGACGCTCCGCCGCGAAGGCGTGCAGGTAACGCCCTCCGGCTTGGGGAGGTACGTGACACGCTCGTCATCGCGCAATTTGTCGAATACCCGCCAAGCCTCTTTCCGGGTCCGAACATCTTCGTGCAACGCATGCGCATTGGTGAGAAGGCGGAGGAATCCCATTTGCGTAATGCGGCAGAACGCGGCTTCGGCTGGTGCGACCCAAGCCATCGCCTCCCTGTGATGGATGTGGTCGGCGGCGATTGCCAGCCAGACGTTGATAAACTCTTGTTGCGGGAGGTGAAAAGGCGTGAGACATATTTGTTGGCCTAGCCTGGTACTTGCAGTCGTGGCGCTGTGGACGGCGGAGGCGCCGGGCCGCAACAGCCCGGGAACGTCCAATTACTCCAACCAGATTCCAAACAATTCCTGCTGCGGGAGGTGAAATGATCCACGCCGGCCAGCGGAACAGCATTCTTATCTGCCTCGCGCTCTACGCTCCTGCAGCGCAGTACGCCTTCGGCCAGGGAGGTCGTGAATCCGATGCCTGCACAGCGCCCATGGTGCCAGCATATGCTCTGAGCTATCTCAGGCAAAAATACCCAGAGTGGAAGATCAAACAGCCGTCCGATTTTCGCTCGCTGTCAGACCGGTCCTCCCAAAGGCAACAGTGGCTGTGGTACACGCACCGAAGCTGTCCTGGCGTAGCTGCGGGCAAGTTCCAACCAGGGCCGGAGTTGACCTACGCCTTTTTGCTGATCCCAGCGGCCAAGACCGTTACTGGGTTCAAGCTGGTCGTGGTGACCCGGGACACCAAGGGCATGATCCAATCGCGCACGCTCGCCTCGCCGCTTCCAGAGGATGGCGGCTGGCAAGACGACGACTGGCTGATCCGGGGCGTGAACACCGTCGGGTATGGTGGCTACCCCAGACCGGCTGTGCCTCCAACAATGACGCAAGGGATACTCTTGTCCGGAGTTCGGGCATATCTCTGCGGATGGCCCGCGGACCGCTTCAAGTGTAGTTTCGTTCGACGGAGTAGATCGCAACCAGTAGAGGTAAACCTACGAGATCAGATTGCCGGGTTCAGATCGTCAGAAACATCTTCGAGTGCGCCGGGTGCGAGCTCGCTATGCAGCTTTCTGCCAGCTGTACCGATGATGCAGTCCGCAGAGCCGGGTATGGGAGATCACCGTGGCCGCCAGCGAAGGCTTGCTTTCCACCGGGCGTCGATGTGGCGTGTCCTTCGCGAACTTTGTGCCCAGCATGTCGCTTTACAACAACTTCGGACATCCATGTCGAACTCCCAGCCCCAGGGCTGAACAGTCCAGGGGCGAGTACCTACGCCAACCAGATTCCGAATAACTCTTGTTGCGGGAGGTGAAAAAGCGTGAGACGGATCTGTTGGCGTAGCCTGGTACTTGCAGTCGTGGCGCTGTGGACGGCGGAGGCACCGCAGGCCGCCGCTCAACCTGAGAAAGGCGCCGCCGCGTGTACGGCGCCCGCCGTTCCGGCCTATGCTCTCGAGTACCTCAAGCAACACTACCCCGACTGGAGGATCAAGCAGCCATCCGACTTCCGCCCTGCGTCCGACCCGTCCTCAAGATTGGAGGCCTATCTGTGGTTCACGCACCGGCGCTGCCCGGGCATTGCCTCTGGCAAGCTCCAACCGGGCCCGGAACTCACGTACGCCTTTCTGCTCATCCCTGCGAGCAAGACGGTAGCGGGATTCCGTTTGGTTGTAGTAACTCGGGATGCGAAAGGGATGGTCCAGTCACAGATCCTAGCTTCGACCCAACCGGCGAACAAGGATTGGGCGAATGAGGACTGGCTAATCCGCGCGGTGACTCTGGACGGCTACGCAGGGCGCCCGCGGTCGTCGGTGCGCTACGAGATCAAAGAGGGCATACTGATGTCTGGGGCTCGCTCGTATCTCTTCGCGTGGAACAACGGGCGCTACGAGGCCGGCTTTACTGACGAAGTCGATCGTGACCAGTAGCTACATGCCTTCTGCGACGGTGCATTGACGAAAGAGCAGCGATGCCGACCCACGCGGCGACGTCACCACCTACAGCTATGACGCAGCCAGCTGATTAATCATCAGGTAAGTAGACCTTCAATTTCTGCATTGGTCAGAGCGATAGGCTTCTTGCTCTTGCAGCGGATCAGTGGGCCTCGAATGCGGCGCGGCTTGCGTTCCAGGACGTTGCGGATTTGCGACTCCAAAGCCTTAACAATGAGTTGCTTGAGTGTCACCCCTTCGCGCGCGGATTTCAGTTTCAAGCTGCGAAACAGCTCATCGGGAATATCGACCGTGGTGCGCACACTCACCACCCCATCGCAAGCTTCGTGAACGTGCGCACGCAGACTCCGGTGGGACCCTTGGCCAGGAACGGCTTCGACTCGTCCAGCCACGCCGTGCCGGCGATGTCCAGGTGCACCCACGGAGTCTCTCCCACGAATTCGCGCAGGAACCAGGCCGCGCTGATCGCGCCGCCATAGCGCCCGCCGATATTGCCGAGATCGGCGAAGGCGCTCTTGAGCAGATCCTTATACTCGTCGTCGAGCGGCATGGGCCACGCCTTTTCGCCTTCGCTCTTGGCCGCGGCCATCACGCGCGCCAGCATCGCGTCGTTGTTGGTGAATGCGCCGATGTTGACGCTTCCCAGCGCCACCACAATCGCGCCCGTGAGCGTCGCCGCGTCCACCAAATGCGTGCAGCCGAGCCGCTGCGCGTAGGTCAGGGCATCGATCAGGATCAAACGGCCTTCGGCGTCGGTATTGAGGACCTCGATGGTTTTCCCCGAAAGCGAGGTCACAATATCGCCGGGGCGCTGGGCGCGGCTTCCCACCATGTTCTCGACGGCCGGCACCAGAGCCGTTACCGGAATGGCCGGCTTCAGCTGCGCGATGGCGCGCATTGCGCCCAGCACGGCGGCGCCGCCCGCCATGTCGTACTTCATCTTCTCCATTCCCTCGGCCGGCTTGATGGAGACGCCGCCGGTATCGAAGGTGACGCCCTTGCCGATCAGCCCCAGATGATCCTGGCTTTTTGGCGCGGTAGCCGGACGGTAACGGACCACGATGAGCGCCGGAGGCTCGGCGCTGCCTTGCGCGACGCCCAGCAGCGAGCCCATGCCCAACTGGCGCATACGGTCCTGATCCAGAATTTCGCATTCGAGGCCGGCCTCGGCCGCCATTGCTCGCGCCCGGTCCGCCAGCACCATCGGCGTCATGAGGTTGGCGGGCTCGTTCGCCAAATCCCGCGTGAAGTTCTGCGCGTCCGCCAGAATTTTTCCGCGCTCGAAGGCGGCCTGCGTTTCGGCCTGAAGTTCATTGGACGCGGACTTGACGGCGAGAAGAAAACTTTCGAGCGATTGGGATTCTTTCGAAGAAGTCTTATGAACATCCGGCTCGAAATTGCCGAGGATTGCGCCTTCGACGGCGGCCGCGGCATCACCCTCCCCGAGCCACCAGGCCAGCGTCTTGACGCCCTTCTGTTTGAGCGATCGGACGGTTGCTCCCACAGCGCGGCGTAACCCCGCCGCATCGAAGGCGGACCGCTTCCCTGCGCCGACGACAGCCAAGCGCTTCGCAGCTATCTTTGAAGTGGAGCCCGAGGAAGCGGAGCCCGAGGGCTGATGCAGCACGGCCAGCTCGCCCGGCTTCCCCGTGAATTCCCCCGACGTGCGAAGCTCCTCCAACCACGTTGCGAAGGGCGCCAGTTCCGACGGAACCGCTTCATCGAGAAAAACGAGCGCGGCAACGGCGTCGGCCTGCACCCGATCAAAAGCTTGTGAAACCAGTTTGGATTCCATATTTGTCGTTATTCTTTGCGGCGGCGGATCATTCTTTTCGGCGGCGTCCGAGGGCTGCCTTGGCTTCGGCCTTCATTTCCCGCTCGCGTTCGCTCTCGCGCTTGTCGTGAAACTTCTTGCCTTTGCCGACCGCCAATTCGACCTTAATCAATCCGTTCTTGAGATACAGCTTGGTGGGCACCACCGTCAATCCCCGTTCGCGCGTTTCGTGTTGCAGCTTGTCGATTTCGGCGCGGTGCAGCAGCAACTTGCGGCGGCGCACGGGCTGATGATTCATGATGTTTCCGTGGGAATAGGCGCTGATGTGCGCATTGACCAGCCAGGCTTCGCTGCGCTCGATCTCGCCGAAGGCTTCTTTGAGCTGAATCTTGCCGTCGCGAGCCGCCTTGACCTCGGTTCCGGTCAGCACCAGGCCTGCTTCCACGCGATCCGCCAGGAAGTAGTCATGGCCCGCGGATCGATTTTCGCTGAGGATTTTAATTTTGGATTCCACGCTCGGAACTCAGTCTAAGGGCCAGTGTACCACGCCGCCCCGAGAAATCTCGGCAAGATGATGAACCCACAATACTTACGCGGTGGGTCGCTCCGAGAGGATAGACCGTGCCCCGATGTTTTAGGTGTCAGACGGTTCAAAAAGACGTGCAGGCTTGACGTCCATGGAAACCGGTTTTCGAGGCGCAATAAAGTGGTTCTCTATGAGCTCAAGTTTGTAGTGCTCCGCAATCTGGGCGAGTAGACGTCGCTGAGCGCCAGGAGCGTACCAGGTTTGCCGGCTCAATTCCACAAAACTTGGTGCTCGATCGCTGAACAGCGCGACCGCTTGTCTCACCGGGTCAAGTCGGCTCGGATAAAGTATTCCATCCGCGACAATCGGATGATCATGCAAAGCTTTAGACCACAGGCGGGCCGCCGTGTGATCCGCCGAAAACAGGCGGGAGTCGGCGCCCATTCGCATCAACGCGCCAGACAACGTTAGATCTATCAGACGCAACACTCGGTCGGCCTTTAGCTCGGCGACCGCTCTGGCCTTGAGCTCAGTGGTGGTGACAACACGGCAACCGGGATTCTTGATCAGACTTTCGATAAATGCACAAAAAAGGTCTGTTCCTGCGTACAGAACCCCGTACGAACCGTCCGGCGCATCAAATCTGTACAGGCCCGACTTTCCAAAAAACACCGGATGCCGGGCAACACTATGACTGCGGAAAATAGATTTTTCAAAATCCAATACCGAGAGTGTTCTATCCGCTAGATCCGCGGGCGGCGCGGGCAGCGCACCAGGATTCACTGTTCACTCGGCTCCGTGCTCGCCATAGACTGCTGCAGCATCAAGCACGGCATCTAACTTCCCGGCTTTAAGAGTCTCGACTGGTGTTCTGTTTGCCAACCGCTGGGACCTGCTTACAAAAAACGCGACCTGCATCCACTCGTCGTGAGGAGCAAGTACTCTTAACACATCCTCAAGGCCAGGTAAAACGCCCGATTCATCGAACTGCCAAACTGGGTAGCGGTATCCGTGGCGACCGGTTGACACAGCGAGAAGTTTTCCTGTGCGACGTCGCCTTTCAACCATTTGCCGGCTGATACCCAGGATCCCGGCGATCTGAACCGCGGTTAAAGCGCCCCCATGCTCGTCGATCAATCGGCGCGAGGCCTCGATGCCTCGGATGAAAGCCGGGGCAAGTGGTTCTGCCGCGCTTAGATCGTCAAGCAGCTCCGTTGAAGACAATGCTCGCAACAGGACAGCCAGGTCCGTTGGCGCCGCGGTTGCATTGGCGATCGTGCTTTCCGATAGCGCTGTGAACTGAAGAACCGCATTGATGCCGCGGACAAGTAGGGTCCGCAGAACAGGGGCCTCTCGCTCAACAGTGATCCGCACTTCCTCGAGCCATTCAGGAATCTCCAGTGGCGGCTCCGTTGTTGACGGCTGCTCGTCCGATGGAAGTCCCGCTCTCGATTGAGATTGCACCCGCCCGCGTCGCGTCATAGTTTCCCAATTATAATATCGCTATTCCAGAGTACCCCGACAACCTTCGCGCGCTGGAGCATCAAGCGTGACACCGGTTGGCAGTCTGCCCTCGAATTGCCTGCGCGTTTCTTGTGTCTGTTTCGTCTTTGATGTAGATGGTTCGTTGGGAGGGGTGTGTCCTATTCTGCCGCACGTTGCTGCTGATGTGCTCGGCGATTCCTCTGGCTGCACAGAATGACACACGCCCAGGCGCGAAGCAGATGGACTTGCAGCAAACCTGGTATGCACTTCGAATCGGCGAACCCGTCCCGATTGATGCGCCGAGCGAGACGCTCGATTTCCTGCAAAATGCGAAGACCCGGAGCATTGAGACCGGAGGCGCGATCGGAAGTGAGAAGGCCGAAGGCTTCGTGGTGGGGCCGGACCGCGCGGGGCGGATGGTGCTGGCGGCATCGCCTCGAGTCAAACCCGGCCAGTACACCGTCTCCCTCTCGGCCACCAGTGCAGGCGGGGAAGAGCGGCGAACCAGCTTGACCTTGGCGGTGCAGGCCCTGACGCCCGTGCCATCCGGCTCGACTCGGAATCCGGTAGTGCTCTTGAATGGATGGGAAACCGGCTACAACATCAATACCTGTCCCATCTCGAACAGCTCCTCGGACACGTTCGGCAATCTCGCCCAGTACCTGGTGGAGGACGGCGTTCCCGTCGTCTATTTGTTCGATAACTGCCTGATCGACCCGAATCAGTCCATTGAGACGTTAGGCAACGACTTGGGCGCTTACCTGAAAGCCATACAGTATGATACGGGCGCGCAGGTTCCGCAGATCGACCTGGTGGGTTTTAGTGTGGGCGGGCTGATCTCGCGAGCATATCTTGCGGGACTACAACCCGACGGAGCCCTCACGCCCCCCACCAATACGCTTACGGGCAAGTTAGTCTTGATCGCCACGCCCAATTTTGGCTCGTTCGTCGCCGGTACTTATGCCGCTGGAAACGCCTTCCAGTCACAAGCCGCGGAGTTGATTCCAGGCAGTTCGTTCTTGTGGAACCTGGCCAATTGGAATCAGCGAACCGACGACCTGCGGGGAGTGAGCGCCATCGCCGTCATCGGCAATGCCGGAAGGTATACGCCCAGCTTCTCATCCAGTACTATCCTCAACAATGCCAGCGATGGAATTGTATCGCTCACCAGCGCTTCCGCCGGTTTCGTGACGGAACAGGCCTCCGTCACGCGCATCGTGCCGTATTGCCAAGTGGACCCATCGGCATTTACCAACACAGCCCTGGGAACCTTCGCGTGCTTTGCTCCGGGGATCGCGAATGTCACCAGCACATCGCACCCTACCGGTGAGATCGTTCGATCGTTCCTGGCCGGCACTTCGAATTGGGAGTCGATCGGATCGACGCCTGCCACGGATCCGTATTTGTCAACCAACGTGGGAATGTTTTTTGGGCTGGTGAGCGCGGCGGGCGCCTTTGCTTCCGATTTGAGCCAGGTCGTCTGGGGCACCGTGCAAATGGCGGCGGGCGGCGATACCAGCACCATATTTTACGACGACTTCATTACCGGGACAGGCATCTTCGAGGCCACCAGTGCGTCGCTGGGCAACGTCGATTGCGGTACGTACGCGCAGGTTCCCGGCTTCTTCGCGGCGGTGCGCTGCAAGATCGACACCGCCGTTTTGTCGGTCGGTCCGCTGCTAACCACGTTCCCGAAGGTGGTGAGCGGCGGAGGGACCATCACGATCACCGGAGCGGATTTTGGCTCGCAGTGCAACGCCTGCAAAGTGACCGCGCTCCAGGCCGGCGCAACCGCGGCCCAGGTCTTGCAAATCAGCTCGTGGAAAAATACCGAGATCACGGCCGTCCTTCCCGCGACGTTAACCGGCCTGATGACCATCACGGTGAATGCCGCGGCGGGGACCGATGCCATGGCGATTATGGCGGCTCTGCCGAATCCCTCCATCATTGCGGCATCGCCGGCGAGTCTGCAATTCGCCTACACTCTCGGGTCCACGGCGGGTGGAACCGTTCCTCCGGCGCAATCCCTCCAGATCTCCAACAGCGGCGCCGGAACGCTGGCCTGGACCGCCGCGGCCAACGCGGCGCCGTCGAACACATCGTGGCTGGCCGTGTCCCCGGCATCCGGTACAGCGCCGTCGACGCTTTCCATTTCCGTCGCGCCCGCCGGACTTAGCGCCGGCACGTACGCCGGCAGCATTCAGATCGCGGCGTCCGGCGCCTCGAATACGCCGCTGTCCGTGCCGGTGACGCTTACGGTAACTCAGGCGGTTCCGGCACTGGCCATCGCGCCCGAGGCGTTGACCTTTAATTACTCCGTCGGCGGTTCCGCTCCGGCCGCGCAGACCGTCTCCATCACCAACGCGGGCGGGGGCGCGCTATCCTGGACCGCTTCCACCAGCGATTATTGGGTCGCGGCTTCTCCTGTGTCCGGCGCTGCTCCCGGCACGTTGTCGGTATCGATCAATCCGGCCAATCTAGCGGCTGGAACGTACAGCTCCGCCGTGCAGGTCACCGCCGCGGGGGCAAGCGGCCGCCCCGCTTCCATCGCCGTCACCCTGGTGGTACAAGGGACGCAGCCGGCCCCCGCCATCACTGCCGTAGGCAACGGCGGCAGCTTCCAGCCCGGGGTGGCCTCGGCCACGTGGCTTTCGATCATTGGCTCGAACTTGTCCACGTCGACTTATGGGTGGCAGGCTTCCGATTTCGTGAACGGCATGCTGCCAACCTCGCTGGAGGGTGTGTCGGCCACCATCAACGGATTGCCCGCGTTTATCGAATACATCAGCCCCACTCAAATCAACCTGCTGGCGCCGGACGATGCCACCACCGGCCCGGTCCAAGTCCAGGTGACCGCCGCGCGGCAGGCAAGTAACAGCCTGACCGTGCAAAAGACCCAGGTTTCGCCCGCATTCTTCACCATTGACAATGGCGCGTACGTGGCCGCGCTCCACGCGGATTATACGCTGGTGGGCAGTTCCAGCCTGCTGCCGGGGGTGACCACCCGGCCGGCGCAACCGGGCGAAACCCTGCTGCTGTATGGGACCGGATTCGGCCTCACCAACCCGGCCCTTCCCACGGCGCAATTAGTGACCACGCCGGCCATCTTGGCGAATTCAGTCCAAGTGACCATCGGCGGAGCTGTCGCCCCCGTCACCTACGCCGGCTTGGTGGAATCGGGAACGTATCAGATAAACGTGACGGTGCCGAGTCTGCCGAATGGCGATGCGGCAGTAGTGGCTAGCATTGGGGGCGTGTCAACCTATGCCGGTGGCCAGACCGGCGTTTCGGTCACGGTGCACCAGTGATTTAGGTTTCCACGCTCGGAACCCGTGCAGCGTCAAGACTTACTGAGAGGTTGCTTTCCCGAATGAGGGCGACTCCGGAGAGATCCCGGCAAGATGATGAATCCAAAATACTTACGCGCGTTAATAGGACTGGCGCAAAACGGAGTGCGGCGCGAAACAGTTCCTGATCCCTCCGGCGGTGCGCGCCGCACCCTTTGCGCTCTGATGGGGCTCGTCCTGATGATCCTCGTGGGCGCCGTCGCCATGCAGGCCAAGCCCCGCCAGGGCGAAAAAGACTTCAAAGCGGGCGTAGCCGCCGAGGCCAAGATGGATTGGGATACCGCGGTCACGATGTATCAAAAGGCGGTGGATGAAGTTCCTACGGATCTTGCGTATCAAATCGCCATGCGGCGGGCCCGGTTTCAAGCGGGCCAGAAGCACGTCGAGGCGGGCGTGAAGCTACGCGGCGAGAACAAGCTGCAAGAGGCGGTCCAGGAGCTTGAGAAGGCCATTGTAATCGATCCTTCCTCCTCCATCGCCCTTCAGGAATTGAAGCGCACGCAGCAGATCCTGTTAGACGGCGCTAAGGTGGAATCGACCGACCCTGGCGCGGCCGGTTTGACCGCCACTGAGAAGATCCGGCGCGAGGAGGATGCTCGGGTCGACTCCATCCAGGGACTGCCCGAGCTAAAGCCGACGGTGCGGCGGCTTCCCTCGCCGTTCAAAATAAATAATTCCATGCCGCAGATCCTGTACCGCACGGTGGCCAGCATGGGAGGGCTGTATGTGGTCTTCGATCCGCAATACACGCCCGTAGCGAACAAACCCTTCGACGCAAATCTCGACAATATGACGGTGGAGGAGGCCTTCGACTACATCGCATTCATCACCCACACCTTCTGGAAGCCCATCTCCGCCAACACCATCTTCGTCTGCGAAGACAGCACCACCAAGCGGCGCGACTACGAGGACGAAGTCATGCGCGTGTTCTACGCTCCCAACGCCAGCTCGGTGCAGGAGTTTCAGGAAATGGCCAACGCGATCCGTACGGTCACTGAAGTCCGGCGCGTATTTACCACCAACGCCGGACGGGCCATCATCGTGCGCGGCACGGCGGATCAAGTCGCGCTGGTGGAAAAACTGCTGCATGACCTGGATAAGCCCAAGGCCGAAGTGATCGTGGACATCATGATCATGCAAGCCAACACGACGCGCTCCAAGCAACTGGCTGCCACCATCGCCTCGGGGGGAACGGCTGGGCTGAACGTGCCCATCGCGTTTACGCCGCGCAACTCTATCGCCATCGGCGGAACGAATAGCACCACTACCACAAGCACAACGGGGTCGAACATCACCACACCGATCACGACAACCCCCACCAGCACCGGCACCACATCCTCCGTGGGGCTCAACAGCTTGAGTCACATTGCCTCCGCGGACTTCTCCACCAGCTTGCCGGGAGCGCTTCTCGAAGCCATGCTGACCGACACCAAGACCAAGGTGCTGAACTCCCCGCAAGTGCGCGCCTCCGACCAAATGAAATCGGAGCTCCAGGTCGGCCTCCGGATTCCCTATGCCACAGGCAGCCTTGGCTCGGCCGTCGGCGCGACCACTGTCGGTGTCAGTCCCCTGGTGCAGACGCAGTTCTCCTATGCCGACACCGGAGTCACAGTGGTCATAACACCAACCGTGCATTCAGCCGAGGAGGTGACGATGCACGTGGAGATCACCGTGTCCTCCGTGCAGCAGTACGAAAACCTGGGAGGCGGAATCTCTCAGCCGGTGATCTCGCAGGAGAAGAACATAACCGACGTCCGGATGAGGAACAACGAGGTGAGCTTGCTCGGAGGCTTGAACCAGACCACGGATTCCAACACTCTGAACGGTATTCCGGGCCTGTCAAGTATTCCGGTTCTGGGCAAGTTCCTGTTTGGCAGCACGTCCACGGAAAAGGATTCGGACCAGATCGTGATCGCGATGATTCCTCACATCGTGCGCACGCCGGACTATTCTCCGGAGAATCTGCGCGGCATTTTCGCCGGCTCCGATCAGAACATCAAGATTATACACGCGCAGATCGACGAGCCCTTGATCGTTCCCGTCGTCCCCGCGCCGCCGGCCGCCGCGAAGCCGGAAGCCGCGAAACCGGGAGCCGCCGCTGCACCAGCGCCGGCCGCACCAGGGCCGGCTCCGCAAGCTGCTCCTCAAGCCCCGGCTCCGCAAGCCACGGTTCCACAGGCTGCAACGGTCGCACCCGCCGCCCCTGCCGCGGCGTCTCCCGCACCAGCAGCGCCTCGGTTGAGTTTTTCGCCGAGCCCGTTGCAAACGATTCCCAACGGAGTGTTTACGCTCACTGTGCAGTTGGATGGGGCTTCCGACATATTCTCGCTAGCTCCCCTGCAAATCAAGTTCGACCCGGCTCAACTGCGTTTGAACGATGCCTCCGCAGGCGATCTGCTGACTCGCGACGGGGGGCGCGCGACTATCGCGAAAGATATCCGCAACGAGGCGGGCGAGGCTTCCTTGACCTTGAGGCGATTGCCGGGAGCGGGCGGCGTTTCCGGATCGGGAGCGGTGGCGACCCTCACCTTCAGCGCCATCGGAAGGGGAACCGGAACGGTATCCATCACCGGAGCAGGCTTGCAGAATTCGCAATCGCAAGCGGTGCCGGTACTGCTGGGCAGCGTGCCGGTGACAGTACAATAAAGCTATGGGGCGCCGCGGACAGCGTGGGATGACGCTGGTGGAGTTGATCGTCGCCTTCACCATCCTGTCGCTGCTGACGACGATGGCCGTGCCATTGGCGCGCTATAAAGTCCGCCGCGACAAGGAGCGCGACCTCAACTATGCGCTGCGGCAAATCCGCAAGGCCATCGACGACTACAAGGACGCGGCGCTGGCCAATAAGATCCAGACCAAGCTCGGCACGGATGGGTATCCGGAGAAGCTGGAGGACCTGGTGAAGGGCGTGAATCTGTCGCAATCCGCCGACGCCAAGGTCATCAAGTTTCTGCGGCGCATTCCCATGGATCCGATGACCGGCACCTACGACTGGGGCCAGCGCAGCACGCAGGACGACCCTTTGAGCACCAGTTGGGGCGGGCAGAATGTTTTCGATATCTATACCAAGAGCACGGAGCATGCGCGCGATGGGACACTTTACTCGACCTGGTGAGGAGCGGCACAGAGCCGGCAGGCTCCGTTGTGCCGCGAGAATCTTCGGTGAGCGCCGCGGCTATACGCTGATCGAGCTGATGGTGGTGATGGCGATCATCTCGGTTCTGGTTTCCATTGCCGTGCCGCTGTATCAGAAATCGATCAGACGCACCAAGGAAAGCCTGCTCCAGAACAACCTTTTCACGTTGCGCACGGTGATCGACGAATACACCTTCGACAAGAAGAAGGCCCCGCAGAGGCTGGAAGATCTGGTCAACGAAGGCTACCTGCGCAGCGTGCCCATCGACCCTATCACGGGAAGCGACCAGAGCTGGCGCGTGGTTATGGAAGACGCAGTTTCCATGGTGGACCAGACCCAGGCGGGGATCTTTAACGTGTACAGCGGTTCGGACCTGAAGGGCCTGAATAACACGCCGTACTCGCAGTGGTGACGGCGGCCTCGCGGCTGTTACACTAACTACGTTACCCGCTTTCCAATCCCCGGTCGTCTAATGGTAGGACAGCGGCCTTTGGAGCCGTGAATCGTGGTTCGAATCCATGCCGGGGAGCCACTTGTTTCGGACGAACCGTCTCTCCCCGTTAGTTAACGCCGAACCGCCCTGAAGGGCCAAATACGCGGGCTCCGAGCGTCTCCGCTTGACGGCTTCTGCGGCGCTCACGGCTCTGAAGCGCCGAAAGGGCGGAAGTCTCCGTTCTTGGCTTTGTGGCTCCCCGTTATTTAACAGCGTTCGACGCCAACTCGGGCGTCACGTAGCTGGGGCCAACGTCGTACAGGGTACAGATGTTGGGATGATTCAGCGCGCCGATGGCTTTGGCTTCCCGCTCAAAGCGCTCGCTGAATTTCTCCTCTGAAAATTTCATCGCCACGATGCGGTCGAGCATCTGGGTGCGCCCCGGCCGGTCCCGGCTCCGCTGCCGCCCGCACCGGTCTGCGGCGTGTAGGAATTGATCGTCGAGTGGCGCATTCTAAGCATCTATATCCAGGTTGTATCCATCATGCACAAAACGCGCCGCCGCCGCCGGAGGTTGCTCCGCTGACCTTCAGAAGCGTCAGAGCGACAAGTTCTGCCGGGAAATCCCGATTGCCGCGTGCTGCGCCCACACGGTGAAAGCCAGCATCGGGAGGAAGAGAGTGATCGGAATGATCGAGCGAAAATTGCGGTCCGAAAGCATAAGACGGATCCAAAGCTGCGGAATTCTTTGTAGCCTAGAGACGCGGGAACTATGGGCGCCCGTCGCCGATGGCCAGCCAGGACTTCGCGCATTCCTCAACTACAGTGAGGTACGACTGGACCTCATGCTTTCCCACCACCCACGGATGAGGTTCGCCCGCCTGCCGTGCCTTGGTACGTTCAAGACAATTCAGCGCGTCGTTGAATTCGGTGTGATTGCCGATGATCACGTCGGCGCCCGAGCCATCGCCGATATCCTTCAATCGTTCCGCATTCGAGATGTAGGACTGCAGCATTTCCTTCGACGTCGCCGCGCTCAACGCGGTCCCGCCCCACTCCAAAGCCAGGTGCGCCTGGCCGTGGTCCTTCACCGGGACCAGCACGGAAAGCGTTCCAGGAGTGTGACCGGGGGTTGTAGATCGTTACGGTAGTGTCGCCCAGAGTCACTTTCTGACCATCCGTGGCTTCGATATCGTGACGCGGGGGATCCGCCTCCCGTGCGGACAGTTCCCAATCCTTGGGACCCATAATGATGTGCGGGTTATAAGTGTCCTGCAGGAACTTGACGCTGCCGTCGTGATCGCCGTGCGCGTGGCTCACGATGATGTACTTGATATCCGCCGGATTGAGGTCCTCCTTCTTCATCCCGTCCACAATGGCGTCCTGCGCGGCGTAGCCAAATAGCGTGTCGATCAATATGATCCCTGCGGAGGTCTTCACCGCCCAGGCGCTGTTCGCTTTCGTGGTCAGCATGTGGCACCTCCGCGCGACCCAGCCGCGCGGCCGACCCCTTTTGTGGAATCCTCTGAGCGGGAGGAATTCACGTGATCGATTCAAGATACCTGGGCTGGGCCATCAAGAGTCGGCACAGGCGGCGGCGTTTGGGTGTAGAATGACTAGGGCAGAAAGCTAAGATGGAAATTCCGGACTAAAACTTCCGGACTAACCGGACTAACCGGACTAACCGGACTAAATGGATATGCGAAAAAGTGTGGCAGTGATTCCCTTGAGCCTTGCGATCATCGTCTGCGCGATTCCACTACTGGCGCATCACGGAACCGCGGCTTCCTACGATCAGAAAAAGGTGCTTACCGTGAAAGGAACGGTGAGCGAGTTCCTATGGAGGAATCCGCACTGTGCGCTCTTCCTGGACGTCAAGGAGGAAAGCGGAAAGGTGGTGAACTACTCCGTCGAGATGTTCAGCCCCAGTCTAATGGTGGGTCGCGGCTACACCAAGAACGTGCTCAAGCGCGGCGACGAGGTGACCATCGACGTTCATCCCTCCCTGTCCGGAACTCCCTCGGGCGAATGCTTGGGCTGCAGACTCCTGGTGAACGGCAAAGATCCGGCGGTCAAGCAGTAAAGCTATGCGGCATCGAATCCTGTCCTTAACAGCGGCTTTGGTTTTGCTACCGGCCGCGCACGCAGAGACGCCGGCACCCGATTTGAGCGGAGTCTTCACGCGGTCCGGAGGGGCTGGTGCACGCAATCCGATGAGCGAATGGAGCGCCGAAGCTCTTCCTTTTACGCCCGACGGGCTGGCCCGGTTCAATGCCAACAAACCGGGGAAAGGGCCGCGGCAAGTCCCGCCCGCGTTCGGCAACGACCCGCTCGGAGACTCCAATCCGCCCGGTCTGTATCGCACACTCATTTACAACCGACCATTTGAGATAGTGCAGACTCCCGGCAAAGTGGTGCAGCTCTTTGAATGGGCCAAGATATGGCGGGTGATCTACACGGATGGCCGCCCTATTCCTGACAACATTCCAGCCGGCCCGTACTGGTACGGATACTCGGTGGGCAAGTGGGAAGGGGATACCCTCGTTGTCCAGACGCTCGGCCTGGATGCCCGGGCGTGGCTGGACGAATGGGGAACTCCTTTCAGTGATGAGGCTCGCATTGAAGAGCGTTGGAAGCGCACCGGCCCGGACAAGATCGAATTGACGATTACCGTTCACGACCCCGCGACGTATGCCAGGCCCTGGACCAGCAGCCCGGTCGTTTATTCGTCCCAGCGCAGGACAGATGTCCTCGAAATGATCTTCGCTCCGATTGACGAGAGGGAGTTCAATAAGAGAATCCGGGATCCAGCCGCGGGCGTCGGCAAGAAGTAACAGCTATCATTGCCCTATATATAGTGGATTCATCGCCAGGGTGGTTCGGCCAAGACGCATCCTATCGTGTCGGCGTAACGGTCTATCGCCACTTTTGTTGGACTCTGGGTACGTCTGAGCGATGCGGGCGCCGATGGCATCCATCTGTGTGCGTGCCTGCTCGATCGTGATTCCGCTTTTTAATTTGGCGACGGAGCCAAACCAGTGAAAATTGCGCGTCATGTTTTCAGGCTGGAAAGCCAGCGACAGCCATATCTGGTTGAAGGCGCGATCGAATGCGCTCCCGGCCCGGCAACACGCCAACGACGGTGTAGGGTTCTCCATTGAGTTGGAGGGTCCCGCCGACCAATGCAGGATTCCCACCGAACTGCGAGACCCCGTATCGTCCGGAAATTGGATCTGCTTGAAAATGGCGTGGTTGGTGGCCTCGTCTTGAAGATTCGCGATAATGGGCAACCGAGATGCCGAGAGTCCTGGATCCAATCCGGTTCGTTGTGAACGCGGTAGCCGGTTGGATGAATCAACATCAACTGCAGATCATCGGTAAGTGTCACATGAACACCACTTGGCGAAGGGCCGCGGGTGCAGGATACTGGCGTCATGTCGAGGACACAAGAAGAGCGGCACCAGTGGTGGCGGCAGTTGGTGGCGGAGCAGGAACAGAGCGGGCTGTCGATTCGATCCTTTTGCCAGCAGCACCGGACCAGCGAGCACAGCTTCTATCAATGGCGCAAGCGCCTGGCGTCTCAGCTTCCCGTGAAGTTCGCGCTGGTGGAGACCAGCCGCAGCGCGCCGGGCAGGGCGGCAGCAGTGGAACTCACGCTGATCACGGGCGAGCGATTGCGGATCGAGCCGGGCGCCGACGGAGCCACTCTGCGCGTGGTGCTGAGCGTGTTGCGCGAGCCGCGATGATCCATCCGCCGGCAAGCGTGCGGGTGTATCTGGCGACCTCGCCGTGTGACATGCGCCGGAGCTTTGACGGCTTGCACGCGCTGGTAAGCGCGGTAATGCAGTTGGACGCCTTCGCCGGGCACTTGTTTGTGTTCTCCAACCGCCGCCGCGACAGAGTCAAGATCTTGTATTGGGATCGCGACGGGTTCGCGGTGTGGGCCAAGCGGCTGGAGGAAGGCACGTATGCGATGCCGTTTAGCGAGTCAGGTGAAGTGCGGCGCGAGATCACCGCGCAGGAGTTGGGAGCATTGCTGAGCGGCATCGATTTGAGCCAAGCCAAGCGCCGGAAGCGATATCGGCGTAAGAGCGTGGAAGCCGCATAAAAGATTGGCTCTGGATGCACTTTTATCTTGGGAAATCGCCGCTTTTCTCTTATAATTTCCGTAGTGCCGATCGACCGCAACAGCTTGCCGAAAGATACGGAGATCTTGCAGCAGATGCTGGTGGATCTGACCACGCAACTGGATAAAACACAGCGGCTGTTGCGCCAGTTAATCCAAGCCAAGAGCGGCACGCGCAGCGAACAGTTGAGTGCCGATCAGTTGCGCCTGTTCGCGCAGGAACTCGAACGTCCCGAAGCCGCAACAGAAACGCCAAAGGAGCAGGGGAATCTTCCACCTGGCTCCGCCTCCAGCAGCGGCGAGGACAAAGACGAAAGCCTCCCGCGGGGACGCCACCCGCTACCGCCGCACTTGAATCGCGAACGGATTGAGCACGATCTGACGGAAGAAGAAAAACATTGCGCTTCCTGCGGCCCATCGGGGAAGAGACCAGCGAGCGCTGCGAGTATATTCCCGCGCAGCTGCGGGTGATCGAGGACGTTCTGCAAAAAGTACGCGTGCGCATGCACGGTGAAGACGGCGGGCAAGCCGCCCCAACCCATCGAGAAGAGCGCGGCGGGGGCGTCATTATTGGCGCAAGTGATCGTCGGCAAAATAGCCGATCACCTGCCCGTGCACCGGCAGGCGAAGATCTTCCGCCGCTTCGGCGTGGAGATTTCGGATCAAACCATGTGCGGCTGGATGCGGCAATCGGCCGAGTTGCTCGATCCTCTGTTTGTTCGCTTGAAGCGGTTCGTGCTGAGTTCGAAGGTGGTGGGCACCGATGATACGCCGGTGAAAGTGCTGGACCGCAACTTGAAGCGGGCGACCAGAAAGGGGCGATTCTGGCCCTATGTTGGGGATCACAACCATGCGGCGGCGGTGTTCGACTACACCCCGACACGGGAACGCGCCGGGCCCGAACGGTTTTTGAAAACCTACCGCGGATATCTGCAGGCCGATGCCTACGTGGCTTACGACAGCTTCTTCACCAATCCGGAACGCGGCTTGGCGGAGGTTGCCTGCTGGGCCCACACCAGGCGTCACTTCCATAAAGCGCTGGACACGGATTCGGCGCGCATGGGCGCGGTGCTGGCTTACATCGCGCAGTTATACAAGGTGGAGAAACGGGCGCGGCAGAGCGGCATCGTGGGCCAGGACTTGCGCCTGTTGCGCGAACATGCCTCCAGGCCGGTGCTGGAGCAATTGCACGAGTATCTGGGGAAGATTCGCGAAGAGGTGTTGCCGAAGAGCGAAGCCGGCCAAGCCATTGCCTACGCGCTGAAGAACTGGAAGGCGTTGATGCGCTACCTGGAAGACGGCGACCTGTCTATCGACAACAACCACACCGAGCGGAGTCTGCGCGGCATCGCCATCGGGCGGCACAACTGGACCTTCCTCGGCAGCGATCGCGGCGGCAAGACAATGGCGGTGCTGCGAAGCTTCGTCGTGTCCTGCGAACTAGCCAGGGTGGACCCGTTTGCCTGGTTCCAGGACGTGCTTACGCGGATCGGAGAGTGCTCGATTCAGCAGCTCGATGAGTTACTGCCTCACCGCTGGGCTCAGGGCCGCGTCTAGACTGACTCGTCTCGACTCAACGGCGCTCGGCCCCGCCGCTGGTGTTCATGTGATGGATACGATCATCGAGTACCTTCGCGAAGAGAACCGCGTTTTACGCGAGCAGCTCGGCGGGCGGCGAGTGAGGTTCAACGACGACCAGCGCCGTCGATTGGCCTCCAAGGCCAAGGGTTTAGGTCGGAAGCTTCTGCGAGAAGTGGCCACGCTCGTTACGCCCGAGACTTTGTTGGCCTGACACCGGAAGCTGATCGCCCACAAATATGACGGAACCGCGCAGCGGGGACCGGGACGTCCGGGAACCGCCGACGAGATCGAGACCTTGGTGGTGCAGCTGGCCGAGGAGAACCGGGATTGGGGCTCCATCTGGGACACGAGATTGCGCCCAGCACGATCGCCGAGATTCTGGAACGGAAGGGTATCGAGCCGGCGCCGGAGCGGAGTCGAAAAACGACCTGGAAGGAGTTCCTGAGCCGGCATTGGGAATTGATTGTGGCCGCGGATTTCTTCACTGTGGAAGTGTGGACTCGCAAAGGGCTGCAGAGGTTCATGGTATTGTTTGTCATCGAACTGTCAACGCGCAAGGTGCAGATCGCTGGCATCGCATCCGCTGCCAATGGGCTGTGGATGAACCAGATCGGCAGGAATCACCGATGGCGTTGACGGAATCCTGGAGGGCAAGCGCTACCTGATCCATGATCGCGACCCTCTGTTCACGGCCGAGTTCCTGGACCTGCTCGCAAAGGCTGGCGTGAAGTCGGTGAAGCTGCCGCCGCGATCGCCGAATTTGAATTCGCACGCCGAAAGATTCGTTCGAACCATCAAGGAGTCTTGCCTGGGGCGGATGATCTTATTTGGAGAGAACTCGTTGCGGACCGCCATTCAAAACTTCGTTTCGCATTACCATGCCGAGCGCAATCACCAGGGGCTGGCGAACCGACTCATCAGCCCAGAGGTGGGCCATCTGGGAAACACAGGCGCGGTCCAGCGGCGCCAGCGCCTCGGCGGCACGCTGAACTACTACTATCGCGCCGCAGCATGATTCCGTGAAACAGCATGCGCGACGGGATCACGCCACAGGTAGACGCGAGATCGACCAAACGGCCTCTGAGGCATCGAACGAGTCAGAGTGAAGGTCGAACCGCATTCTCCCGTCACGCACCTGCTTCGCCTTCCTCGCTCACAGCTCAAATCGGCACAGGGAGCCGACGGTTTTGGTTTTTCGGACCTAACGGGCTTGATGTCGGCGACCGATTCAAAGACAACGCAAGGTACACCGATTTGATGCAAAGTCAGTGCAACACTCAAGCCGCCAATGCCGGCCCCGGCAATCAGTACTGGAGATGTGGTCATTTAGCTTGGGACAAGTATTTTACTTCAATGCCTCGGACTGTCGATTGACTTTCTCGCGCACGGCGGTGAGGAGGGAGGGCTGTCGGCACGCTTGTCGCCGTGCCTTCCGCGCTTCACCGCCCCGACATGTGGACAAAATCCCTCTCGTTTTCTAGACAGTAGTAATCCAACAGTTCGCTGTCGAGAACAAGAGGTTGATCGATGGTGACCGTCCACGGCATGGTGTAGCTGCTGGGATCGTCGATCGTGATTTCCACTTTGACCAGACCGAAGTTCGGCCGTGTGATCCTCTCGGTCATCTTTCCGGTGTTGTCTAGGGGATTGCCGTTCGCGTCGAGCCACAGACCGTCCTTGAAGCCGATGGTCTGAACCACCAGGGTATCTTCCTCCCAATGCCCCGTGGAGTACCCATTCCAGGTCGGATTGGGGTTGACGGGAAGCGGGCGGCCATCCAGGAAGATCATTCGCCACGCCATGTTGCGCTCATTCAGGATGATCAGCTTCTCCGGGGTCTGGATGATTCTCTTGTAATAGTCGTCGGTCCACATGCGAGGAGCTCCGCGAGGCATGCAGTGCACGTTGGGATCGCTCCCTTGCTCCGCCGCGCGAGCCTGCTGGATCTTCAACGCCTCGGGCTTCAGCGGCAAGGCCCTGCCCTTGAGAGAAGATGCGATATTGATGAATTCGTTCGGAATCTGTGTGTCATTGCACTTGGCACCGCAGTTGGCGCGCGTGACCCATCCGTACATGCCGGTGAAATCGGGGTGCCCATCGGACGTTCGCGGCGCCGGAGCCGTCATATTGGGTTTCCCGTCGGGTCCCTTGGGAACTCCCGCCGTTGGATATCCCAGGTACTGCGCGAATAATGCGGTAGCGCTTCCTGCCAGGATCACCAGGACCGTACCGAGCTGGACTCTAAATCGTCGTGTAGCCAATTTGCTTTCTCCTTTTCCTCTATAGAGTCTAAGGCCCCGAAGGGTATAGAGGGGCCTTCCAGATCGCGACTTTCAGCTACTTAGTGTGAGCCTTGAAGAAGGTGAAAATATCGGGAATGGATGCCTCGATAACGCTTCCGTGCGTCGCCCCTGGGACTTCCTTGTAGTTGTAGGTCATTTTCATTTCCTTCATTGTTTCGACCCATTGCCTGGTCCCTGCTACCGGAACCAGTTCGTCGGCATCGCCCTGCGCGATCATCACGGCAACCGACTTGTCCTTCAAAGGCTGAAGAATCGCGCTGGCGTTCGGCGCCATCCGGAATGCGGCCGGTGCCATCGCGGCAATGGCGGCCCAGTCCGATGCGTACTTGGATCCGAGATAGAGCGTTCCTGCGCCTCCCATCGAATGCCCCATCAAATATGTCCGCTTGTCATCGACGTTGAACTCTTTCCGCATCATGTCGAGCACATTCATCGCATCCTTCTCGCTCAGCTCAGAAAGATTCGCGGGAGCCTCCGGCGCGGGAGCTCCTTTGCCGCCCCTGCCGCCCGTATTGATAATCGGCGAACCATACCAGCCGCCCGTGTTGTACCCCATCGGAGCCGCCAGAATGTAGCCGCCCTCCTCCGCCTCGTCGATCGCCTTGCCCTGGCACATGTAACCGGGGCCAATTCCCAAGCCGTGTAGCGAAATGATCAGCGGATTCTTTTTGTCCTTGGACACTTTTGAGGAAACGAACACACAATAGGGCAGGTCCTCATTGGTATCGGCAAAGTGATACGTGCGATTCTGCACCCGCGGATCGTTCGATTTGATGAACCCGCCAGCGCCGCCTTTGCCTTTCGCCGCTTGCTTCGCGGCGGGCTCTTGCGCTTGGGCTGGAACGTGCCACAGCACCAAGCCCGCTGTGAGTCCCGTAAATGCCACTGCCATCGTGATCTGGAATTTGAGTTTCATGAATCTCTCCTCGGAAATATTCGCTTCTGGACGCCTTCGGCTGATCCCCTCGCTCATCGGAAGAGCCTCGGCGCGAAATCGTTCAGGCACCGCCGCCACGTCAACCATTCATGAGCGGTGCCCGGGGACTCAAAATACACGTTGTGAATCCCGGCTTTCGCGAGCTCGTCGCTGAAATTCTTCGTTCCCGGTCCTTCGGCCGAGCCGATTCCCAGGAAGAGAACCTTCACTTCCTTGTTGACGGCCGCCGGGTCCGCGAAAGCGCCGCTGCACGAGGTTTTAGGATCGAAACTCCCGCCTCGCCCGCCGCAGCTTCCACTGAATCCGCCCAGGTAAGCGAACTTATCGAGGTGTTCGAGCGCCGTCGAAAACGTCTGTGAGCCGCCCATGGAGAGCCCGGCCATGGCGCGATTCTCGCGGCCCGGCAGCGCTCTGTAGGTCCGCTCAACCATGGGGATCAAATCGGTGAACATCATCTCGGTGAACGTGGGCTGGGCCAGACTTCCTCCGCCGCGTGCCGCTGGCGCTGCGCCCCGGCCTCCCTGCCCTGGCGCTGCCGCGCCGCGCCCCGCCGGAGGAGTAGCTCCGGGAGAGGGAACTAATCCGCGCGCTGCATAGAGCGCTGCGCTCTCTCCAGGTTTGACCGCGTTGAGGTTGTCCATGACCACGATCATGGGCTTCGCCTTGCCGGCCGCGATCAGGTTGTCCATGATGAAGTCCACGTGGCCCTGCGTGAACCAGCCGGTTTCATCCTCGCCCCAGCCGTGCAGCAGATACAAGACCGGATAGCGGCCCTTCGAATTGGTTCCATAATCCGGGGGAGTGTATATGAAGCTGCGCCTCCACTTTCCGGTAACGGTTGAGAAATACCATTGCTCGCTTACGTGGCCGTGCGGGACTTCTTTGGCGCGATAGTAGTCCGCGTCGGTGTCGGGTTCGGGGATCTCGATCCCGCTGTTTTCCCATCCGGATCCGAAGAACGTCATGGTCGAAGGATCAGCGACCGTGGCTCCATCGATCTGGAGCGTGTAGTAATGGAACCCGACGACCAAAGGCGTCGTGGTCGCGGACCAAATGCCATCCGAACCCTTCGTCATGTCGAACCCCTGCCCGATTCGGACACTCACTTTCTGAGCATTTGGAGCGATGACGCGAAACATCGCCCGATGGTCTGGGTAAACGCATGGGTACTTCGCCTCCGGAACATTCAAGGCGGACGGCTTGCAATCGCCGCTAGTCTGCCCCCAGCACACTGAGCAAGCCAATGCCGCCAATACGAAGATCGATTTCATGCTGTGTCCTTTCTGTTAGCGCGCGCTGCACTGATAGGATTCGGCCTCAGTAGCCGGCCCCTTGCCATACTTCGGGTATTCGGGATAGGAGCACATGCCCAGGACGCCGATCCAGTTGTAGGGCGCGGCATTCTCAGGCGCGCCTTCCTGACCGAGGAAGCGCGCATTCGCGATCAAACCACTGCCGCTGACGATCATGTCGTGCTCCCTGGAAATCATGGTCGAGTTTACGTCGTAGCCGTTGACTCCGGCGCGCCGTGATGGACCTCCAGGTGGAGCTCCGCGTGGATCGATGGGATCAAAATTCCGGCGGCGAGAACCGCTAGTAGCTTCATGGACTCTCTCCTCACTGAGCAGGCGCGAAATGTTGGCAGGTGTTGGCCGCTTTCAAGAATACATCAACCCCGGATTCAGCACTTGCGTGGTATACGGATCGTAAGGTGCTTAGATCGTTAATGTTGGCGCCAGGCATCAGAACTGAAAGCGCGTAATCGGCGTTCCGGTGCGGCCCTGCAGAGTAGCCACGCCCGCGCCCAGCACCGTGCCTGCAGCGATTGCGGTGTTCGGCGGGTAGTAGGCGGTGATGATGCCGAAGCCGCTGGTGTAGATGGTCCCATATATCAAAACGAGAAGCGCGCGACCAGCGTGCCCGTGCGGCCCTGCAGAGTGGCCACACCCGCGCCCAGCACTGTGCCTGCGGCGATTGCGGTGTTCGGCGGGTAGTAGGCGCTGACGACGCCGAAGCCGCTGGTGTAGATGGTGCCATTGCCGGCGCCCTTCACAGGCACGTTCTGCGGGCTCGCGGTAGACGGAGCCGGCATTAAGGTCCGGTTGAGGATGTTGACGAATTCGGCGCGGACAAAGAAGTCGTACTTGCCTTCCTTCCCTACCCTAAAATGGCGGCCAAGGTTGGCGTTTTCCGACGGCGTGCGGGGCGCACGGAAATCCTTATACAGGACCGACGTGGACGGACACACGGTGTTGGTGGGGCAGGGCGCCCACGCGGCCGGATTCAGCACCTGCGTGTAGTACGGGTTATAGCTGCTCAGGTTATTGAGGTTCACGCCCGGCGTGTACAAAGGCTGACCGGCAACGCGGATATCCTGGCTCGACAGGAGATTCAGGGTGGGGCTAGTTGGAGGCGTCAGAAAGGCACCGGTCTGGTAATCCGCATACCAGCCGATCTGCCAATCCCTGGCGATCCAGTTGGCGACCTTCGGCAAGAAGCTCGCACCGGGCACGGTGTAAATCGCATTGAAGTTCAGGAGCCGCGGGGGGATCTGCTGCAACGCCCACCGCGACTCTACAGGGTTGAAGAAGTCCTGGCGCCCAGGCCGATAGAAGCCTTGGCCCCAGGTGAAAGAACCGTTCACCTGGAGACCGTGGGAGAGGCGCTTGGTGGCTTTAACTTGCAGGGAGTCGTACTTGGAATCGCCAGTCGGAGATGCGCTGATGGCGATATTGCCGAACTGCGGGTACGGATAAAGCGACTGCGTTACCGAGTCTCCGGTGGGGAAACCCGAATAAGGCACAGAGAGGCCGCGCGCTTTCACCGTCGCGCTGCTGAGCGCCTGCCCCAGCAAGGTGTAGTCGGTATAGTTGTTATAGGTCGAACTGGCGCACACCCCGCCCCCCGTGGAGCAGGGGCCGGTTCCGGGGTAGGGGTACAAGCCGTGGGCGGCGTAGATCTGCGGAGAGATTTGGCTCAGTTCTCCCAGAGGTCCGGACGTCCAGACCGCGCGGTTGGCTACGTAGGAGGCTTCCATGATGAAGCTCCGCGTAATCTGGCGCTGGAAGCCAATGCTAAATTGATTGATCCGCGGCGGCCGGTCTTCGTTTTGATCCGGAGCGATACCGCCGGGAAGCCCACCCACAGTGCCGGCGACCGGATAGATGTACGGATTGGTTACCGGCCAAGTTGGCGCCACAATCGACCCCGGCGTCGAGACGTTTACGTACGGGTTGATCCCAGCCAGAGGATAGACCCCGTTGGTGGCGAAAACACCGCCGGCGGCATTCGCAATGAACTGGTAATTGACTCCCCAGCCGCCGCGAATCACGGTCTTGGAATTGAGTTGATAGGCCACGCCCACCCGCGGCCCGATGGCATACGGATAAGTTGGCTTATAAAACGAACAGTTGCAGGTGCTGGCATATTGGATCGCGCCCGGTTGGCCGCCGGCGCTGGTATTGGCCAGGCTCGGGTCCAACTGTCCTAAGCGCCCGTGCTCTTCCTTCTCCGGAGTGGCATAATCCCACCGCAGGCCATAATCCACCGTGAGTTTGCGGGTCACTTTCCAGGAGTCTTGTAGGAACAGCGCCCATTGCTGATACCCATTGCGCCTAAACAACTCATCCGCGTTCTGCGTAATGGAACTGTAGTCGCCTAATAGAAAACTGCCGTAGCCGAAGCCTGTGCTGTACCCGTTGAAACCAACCGTCGGCGTGAAAGGTTGCGAGGTGGGGCCGGTGCCGGTTGTCAGCAGTACTCCCGGATAGCTTCCGGCGATGAAGCCCTCGAGGATCAGCTCCGCGCCGGCCTTGAAGGTGTGGTTGCCTTTGACCCACGTCCCATTCGCGTTGAAGGTAGGCTTATACTCGTAATCCTGTGATTGGATTTGACTGGCGGTTCCGATAGGCTGCATGCCGCCGTAGGTCCCTGTCATCCCCGAGACATACGGAAAATTGCGGTCCACTAGAAAGCCCGAAAGACCGAATTGGGAGGGGTTGAAATTAAGGAAGGGCGCGTGGTCGTTGAAACTCGTAGACATATAGCCTGCGCCCAAGTGCAGCAACAGGGTGGGCGTCAGCGTGCGGTCGTAGTTCAGCCGGACCGTGGTGGTAGGAATGAAGGTGCCGCGGTATCCGCCGATCTCCAGCGGCAGACCATCCGCGTTCCCCAGGGGATAAGCGATTTGCTGCTGGTTATTGTTTTGGCCCCAATAGAACGACACCTTGTCCTTGGCAGTGAAGATTTGATCGACCTTCAACGACGGGAGGGCCGCGTAATGTCCTCCGTAGATGCTGGTCGCATAATTGCCGACCAGGTTCGAGTTGTTCGGTTGGGGGAACAGCGCCGCAAACGCCGTCGAGGTCGCATTGAAGCGGGTCGCCGGAATCGTATTGTTCGCAAACGGGGTTGCATATCCCAGACCACTCGTGGCAACCACCGCGCGCGAGAGCGGATCGTAGACCTCGTTTGCGAACATGGGGTTGCCCACAGCGTCGGTGTAGGTTGCGTTACCCAACCGCCCGGTCGGAATTCCCTGTGCCGCGCACAAACTGCATGTGCCGTTAGGCGAGATCGCCGAAAAGTTCCCGTTCTGATAGGCCGTTGTAGGCACCGTGTCGCCGAAGGCGTACAGACTGCGCTCCAGGAACTCCTCATAGGTCCAGAAGAAGAAGGTCCTGTTTTTGCCGTTATACAGTTTGGGGATGCTGAGGGGGCCACCCAAGGAGCCGCCAAAATCGTTGCGGCGGTTGACCGGCCGGAACTTCCCTCCCTTGCCGTTGCTGGTGAACGGTTGCCCCGAGTTGAAGTCTTCGTTCACCAAATAGTCGAACCCGGTGCCGTGGTATCGATTGGTCCCCGATTTCATGGTCATGTTGATGACCACGCTGCCCGCTTGTCCGAATTCCGCGGCGTAATTGCTGGTCTGGTAGGCGATTTCCTGAATCGCGTCCGAGTTTGGCTGGGTCATCTGGGGATAATCGGTGGTGCTCCCCAAAACACGATTGGTCGCGTCCAGACCATCGATGCGCATCGACTCCACGAGGCTGTTGTTGGCGCTGGACAGGCCGTTGACCGTCATACTTTCAGCGGTGACGGAATAATTGGTGACGCCCGGCAAGATCGCCAGAGAGTTGTAGGGATTACGGTAGCCGTTCGGGCCCGAGTTGACCGCCCCGATACCCAGAATAGGAGCGTCGTCCAGTTGCTCCAGGGTAATATTGTGGGTCTGCTCGCCGGTCTCGGTCTTGAGCAGGGAAGCTTCGGCCGTGACAGTCACCGTTTCAGTGGCCGCTCCAACCTGCAGGGCGATATCTTCCTTGAGGACCTGCGTTGCCGCGATCGCCAGATTCGAATGTGTGTAGGTCTTGAATCCGGACACCTTCACCGTAACCGTGTAAGTGCCAACTGGCAAGTTCGGCACCGTATAATTTCCCGCGTTCGTCGATGCGCCGGAGTACACCACACCCGTTTCCGCGTTCGTGGCTTCCACCTTCGCTCCGGCGATCACCAACCCTGACGGATCGCTAATTGTTCCTGTGATCGTTCCCAGGCCGCCTTGCCCGAAGGCCAACGGCGCAAGGATGCACAGAAGCCCAATTGTCCCTACAGTCCAAACAGTCTTCACGGATTACTCCCCCTTCAAGCGCCTCGCCCTCTATAGCAGAATCAGCAGACGACGCAGATATCGGTTTCGAGTATGCTAACCCGAAACAAACCCCAAGTCAAGAGTTAACGTTACAGTAAGGGATATTTCCCGCCGCAGAGTCAACGTTAAAGTAAAGGGTATTCGCCTGCTGCAGCATCCTTGCCGTCCAGGGTTGACTTGGATGCCGGTTCAGGATAGGATTCGTTTCGGCGACAAAGAGAGATCGCGCCTGAGTGAGTTTCCAGGCATACGGCGGGAGAAGTGTGTTTCGGATGGTGGTGAACCGAACGAGCGCGAGCGTATCGAACCAGGTGCGCTAGAGGGAGCAGGGGTGGTGGTGCGGTTCCAGTCTCGAGGTGAGGGAATTACACGCCGGAGCGCAGTAAGTGTTTTGAGCGCCGCGGCTGTGACCCTGATCCGCAAATCAGAAGGCGCCGCAGCGGCGCTCGATATCCAGAAAGGACCGTTCGCCGGGACCCGCGAGTCCCTGGGACGATATCGAGTGCCGGAGTGGTTTCGCGACGCCAAGCTCGGGTTGTGGGCGCACTGGGGGCCGCAATCCGCGCCGGAACAGGGCGACTGGTACGCGCGAAATATGTACCTGGAGGGTTCGCCGCTCTACCAGTGGCATGTACAGCACTTCGGACATCCATCGAAGGTGGGATACAAGGACGTGATCCCTACCTTCCGGGCAGAGCAGTGGGAGCCGGAGCACCTGATGTATCTTTATGCCAAGGCGGGCGCCAAGTATTTCGTGAGCATGGGCGTACACCACGACAACTTCGACTTGTGGAATTCAAAATACCAGCCGCGCTGGAACGCCGGGGCTACCGGACCGCGGAAGGATATTGTCGGAATGTGGGGGGAGGCGGCCCGGAAACGCGGCTTGAAATTTGGCGTGAGCGAGCATCTTTCCAACAGCTTCGACTGGTTTGCCTCGGCCCACCGCAGCGACCAAACGGGCCCCTACGCGGGCGCGCCTTACGACGGTGCCGATCCGGCTTACGCGGACCTGTACCACAGCTATCAGGGAATGCCGCCGGACTTCGCACGGGCCGCGGCCCCCATGGGCCGGATAGCGCCGGACTCCTGGAAACTCGCGTACTTCAATCGCATTAAGGATCTGGTCGACCAGCATGAGCCCGATCTGCTGTATACCGATGGCCCGATTCCTTTCGAAGAGTATGGGCTCAGCCTGGTGGCGCACCACTACAACGTCAGCGCCAGGCGCCACGGGGGGCGCGTGGAGGCAATTTACACCAGTAAACGCCAGGAGGATTGCGCCGAGGGCACATGCGCGCTCGACCTGGAGCGAGGCATCGTCGATAAGATCTGGCCGGAGCCCTGGCAGACAGATACGTGCATCGGCAACTGGCATTACAAGCGCGATATCACCTACAAGTCCCCCAAAGATCGTGGTCGACATGCTGGTGGATATCGTGAGCCGCAATGGAAATCTGCTTCTGAATTTTCCACTGCCGGGCAGCGGCGCGCTCGACGACAGGGAACTTGCGGTACTCTCCTCGCTAACGGATTGGATGGCCGTGAACGGAGAAGGTATTCACGCGACGCGCCCGTGGAGAGTGTACGGCGAGGGCCCAAGTGTGATTCCGCCGCCGGAACGGCAGGGCCAACCGAGCTTCAACGAGAGCCAGCGGAAAGATCTGACGCCGGAAGATATAAGATTCACCATCAAGGGCAAGGCCCTATATGCGTTTGTCATGGGGTGGCCTCAACACCAGGCGCGCATTAAGGCGCTCGGGGCCAAGAGTGGACCACAACGCGTCAAGATCCGAAGCGTTGAAATGCTCGGCCACAAAGGAAAGCTCCACTGGACACAGGAAGACGCGGGACTAACCGTGGATATGCCTACGGAAAGGCCGTGCGATCATGCCATCGCACTGAAGGTCACAATAGAGTGAGACCGCGCACCCGGGGCTCGGCGTACGCTACCTTCTGTTTGGGGATCTGCAGGTCGACGCGCGAGCGACGAGTGTCGGCGTCAGCATAATTTGCCGTAAGCGCTTCGGCGGGCTTTGCAGCACACTCAGAGCCAGTTTCGCCGCGCGTTGCCCGATTTCCTCGCTATGCTGGTCCACACTGGTCAGCGGAATCCGGAGGAAATCCGCGTAGGTCACGTTCCCGCAACCTATGATCGCAACATCCTCCGGAACCCGCAGGCCCGCGTCGAGGACCGCCTTCATCGCGCCCATTGCGGTGGGATCGTTGTAGCAAAACACGCCGTCCGGACGCGGCTTGAGCTCTAATAGCCCCCGCATCGCAAGGTAACCGCTGCGGTCGGCTGCGTCGTCTCCGTGCTCCCGCAGGACTACGGTTCCGGAACGCTCCGGGATCTTCCGCCGGGCGAGAACCTCCCGGTAGCCCTGGAGCCGCCCCGCCGCCGTGCTCACATCCGGTCCGCCGATGTGCGCGAGGCAGCGGCATCCCACCTCCAGCAAATGTTCGGTGGCGATCCTACCCGCCTCCACGTCATCGATTCCTACGAAGTGTGCGGCGACGGCCTCGAATCTCCGGTCGATGAGGACCACCGGCGTTTTCTGCTCCCGGATGCGCCGAAAGACCTCCCCGTTCCGCTGCACGGATGCAATGATGAGCACGTCCACCCGCCGGGCCAGCAGTTGATCGATCTCCTGCTGCTCCAACTGTGGATCGTCATCGGAAGAGGACAGCACGAGGCTGTAGCCTTTGCCGCGGAGAACGCCGGATAACGACTTTGCTACCTCGCCGAAGAAGGGATGCACGAGATCCGGCACGATTAACCCGATCGCGTACGTGCGCCCGGTGACTAGGGCCCGGGCCGCGAGGTTCGGGCGATAGTTCAGCTCTTTCATCCGCTTGAGTACCCGTTCTCGTGTTTCGGCCCCAATATCCGGGTGGTCGCGAAGTACTTTCGAGATTGTCACTACGGAGAGGTTGAGATCCTGCGCGATATCTTTCAGGCGAGGTGGCATTCTATTCTCGACTGTAGCGCATACTGTCTCTGACGCTACTTCCAGGTTCTGGGCGCATCTGCAAGCGATTGTGACTTGCTCAGCTTCGGCCAGCAGAATCCGTAGACAGCCACCAGAGCGAAGCAGCACATCGGCACCGCGAACCCGCGCGACATGTCGAAGCGGTCCGCGATGTATCCCATCAGCTTTGGAAGAACGGCGCCGCCCACGATGGCCATGACGATGTAGGAGGACGCACGCTTGGCCCGGGCGCCCAGTCCGAAGATGCCCAAGGCGAAGATTGTCGGAAACATGATGGACATGAAGAAGTAGCTCAGGAAGACACACGCCACCGAAATCCAGCCTAATTTGAGGAACACCAGCAGGGCTGCGGCCACATTCGCCAGGGCGTAGAGCCCCAGAATGCGGTGGGCTGCGATCTTCTTCAGAAGCATCCCTCCCGTAAACCGGCCCACCAGGAAGAAGACGAGGCCGACCGACACCAGATTCGACCCGCCCTTGTCGCTGATCCTCAGTGCGCCGGCAGGGCTCGCCACCAACCAGCCCTGTAGCCAAGTGCTCAAGAAACCGGCGTGCGAAGAAATGCTGCTCATCGCCGACTCCCACGGCCGCGGAATCGGAGGTGTTTCCGCCGTTACATAATTGATGAAGAAACTGAAAATGCCGGCTTGCGCCGCCACGTAAAAGAACTGCGCCACCACCGCGCCAACGAAGTGCGGCTGCGACCAGAAGGAGCGAGATACAGGAGCAGTGGAGCTGTTAATGTCGTATCCCTCTTCCGCTTGGATGTCCGGGACGTCGGCGAAATAGAAAATCACGGCCAGGATGAGTACCGCGGCGGCAATGCCGGCATATGGGATGTATAGCGTCTGGCCGCCGGTCGTGTGTCCCTGTGCATCCACCGAATAGAAGAAAACGCTGCCCACCACCGGACCGAAGATCCAGCCAAGCCCGTTCCAAGACTGTGCGAGGGTAATGCGGGCCGCCGCGTAGCGCCGGTCCCCCAGCACGGTGGTGTACGGGTTTGCCACCGTCTCCAGAAAGGTCAATCCCGTAGCGATGATGCATACACCCGCAAGGAAGGCGACGAAAGCGCTCTGGGGCGATATTCCGCCCGATCGCACCTGATTGCTGATGGCGGTCGCCGGAAGAAACCAGAGACCGCCAACGGCCACAATCGAGAGTCCGGCGATGATCCCGCCCTTGTATCCGAGTCTGCTCGCCAGCCAGCCGGCTGGTATGGACATCAGGAAGTAGCCCAGGTAATGCGCGAACTGGACCCATGCCGATTGCGCTTTGCTCAGACCAAGTTCGTCCTGAAAATGCTTATCCATCACATCGATGAGGCCGTTGCAGAAACCCCACAGCAGGAACAGGGAACTGACCAGCGCGAAGGTCAACACCACATTTCGCCCGTCTTCGGTCAGGAACATGCCACGGCGCGCGGGCGTAACCGTCTGGCTAGCCATGGAGCCCTCCGGCGATGCGGCCCCACGCGTTGCCGGTCCTGCCGGCGTGTGCCGCCACACCCTCCCGTTCCCGTCGTTTTGCCCGCGCCGCCAACATGTGATTAAATTACTTTATCGTTACCTGTATCAATGAGCAAGGAGCATTTCTGTTGATTGCCCCCAGCCCTACTCGCACCTTATACACGGGCGCGAGGATCCCGGCCATCGGGTTCGGGACGTTCGGCTCTGATCATGCGAATCCGATGGAGGTCGCTCGAGCGGTACGTGGGGCCTACGAGGCCGGATATCGCCACTTCGATTGCGCGGCGGTATACGGCAACGAGCGGGAGATCGGCCGCGTATTCCGCGAGATCTTCGATAGCGGTGCCCGGCGCGAAGAACTCTGGGTGACATCGAAGGCCTGGAACGACATGCATGGCCGTATCGAGGAGGCGTGCGGCCAATCGCTCTCCGATCTGCAACTGCCGTACCTCGACCTCTACCTGGTTCACTGGCCCTTTCCTAACTGGCACCCGCTGGGGTGTACCGCGGAATCACGGTGCGCAAACGCGCGCTCCTATATCCACGAGGAGTTCATGAAGACCTGGCGACAGATGGAGAGCCTGGTAGATCTCGGGCTAACGCGCCACATCGGGACGTCGAACATGACGATCCCGAAACTTCGCCTGTTGCTGCGCGATGCCCGCATCAAGCCTGCGGTGAACGAGATGGAGATCCATCCGCATTTCCAGCAGACGGAACTAGTCAACTTCGTGCGGGCAAACGGCATCCTTCCGATCGGATATTCTCCACTGGGTTCTCCCAACCGCCCCGGCCGAGACCGGTCGCCGGCCGATACCGCCGACATGGACGACCCGGTGATCATCGACATTGCTCAGCGCCACGGTGTGCAGCCGGCGGCCATCTGTATCAAGTGGGCCGTCCAGCGCGGTGTTGTACCCATACCGATGTCGACCAAGCGCAAGAATTATGCCGCCAACCTCGACGCTGTTTGCGGAGATCCGCTCGATTCCGACGAGATGCGCCGTATCGCCGGCATCGACCGCAATTGCCGCCTTGTAAAAGGCCAGGTCTTTCTCTGGAAACCCGGACAGAGATGGGAAGACCTGTGGGACCTAGGCGGAGAAATCACTCCGCCCTGAGGACGAGAACACGCATGCCAAGGATGATGATAGGCGCATATCTCCCGGGCAACAGCACGGTCGAACTACGCGAGTCGCCCATCCCCGAGGTGGGCCATGGCGAAATCTTGCTGCGGATGAAGGCATCGAGCATTTGTGGGTCCGATGTCCGGTGCATCTATCATGAGCACTTGGGGAAAGGCCCGGAGGCCTATCAGGGCTTTATCGCGGGGCACGAACCAGCGGGTCAGATCATCAAGACCGGACCTGGCTGCCGGCGCTTTCAGGAGGGAGACCGGGTCATCGTGTACCACATCTCCGGATGCGGCCTCTGCAACGACTGCCGCCGTGGCTACATGATCTCTTGTACCAGCGCTCAATACCGCCGTGCTTACGGCTGGCAGCGCGACGGCGGCATGGCGGAGTTTCTTCTCGCCGAGGAAAAAGACCTGATCGCCCTCCCCGGCCCCTTGTCGTACGCCGATGGCGCGCAGGTCGCCTGTGGTTTCGGGACCGTTTACGAAGGCCTCGAGAAGATCGGCATCTCGGGCGACCATGACGTCCTGATCACCGGTCTCGGGCCCGTCGGACTCGCCACCGCGATGCTGTGCCGCAAGCTGGGTGCTCGCCGGATCATCGGCACGGAGGTTGTTCCCGGAAAGACTGGAGATCGCAAGGAATCTCGGCTTGTGCGATGTCGCCTTGGAGGGCGGACCGGAGAACGTCAGCCAGGTTCTGGATCTCACCTCTGGGCACGGGGTCGAGCGTGCCGTGGATTGCTCCGGAAACGATAGGGCGCGCGCTACTGCGATTCGCGCTACAAAAAAGTGGGGCCGCATCGTCTTTCTCGGAGAAGGCGGCCGGGTGGAGATCCATCCATCCCCGGACATCATCCACGACCAGAAGACGATCTACGGCTCCTGGGTGACTTCCATATGGCTGATGGAAGAGTTGGTCGAACGGCTGGTCCGCTGGAATCTGCGGCCGGCTGATCTGGTGACCCACCGCTTCCCGCTCGAAAGAGCCGACTGCGCCTATGAGCTGATGAGTTCCTGCCGCTGCGGGAAGGTGGCGGTCTGTTTTGACGAAGAACTCGAGGCGGATGGAGAACAGTCGTAGGCGAAAGTCCTCTTGAGCCGCTATCGTCTTATCGTCTTTTTTGGTTGAACCGCTTGCGATGTGAGGCTTGTCGCGGTCTCGGTGGTGTTTTCCGTGCTTTTCCCGGAGGGCTGTTTTGGGAAGCCGGAGAACACTGTTTGTGCAAACGGGACGGGATCGAGGTAGCAGTCCGGCCGCATTCCGTAACTGGCAAGGAAGACGAAGTAGAACCGGAGCAGTCTCGGTTCCTCAGGGTTGACTGCTCTGAGGTTTATGAAATGTTGGTCGAGGCGATTGCCGCTTGCGGTCGCGACAGACCTGAGGTCCTCGTGAGTTATAGAAGTCCCATAGAGGCGTCAGGAATTTCGGGACTGCGGGCACGCGGCGCGGGCGGCGTCAACAACGCCGGATCGGCTACTGCTTCCGATACCAACCGACTGCCAAAGGGGCCCCCGCACCGGGGACGTCGTTGGGGACTACAGTGATTCCCGCCAGCCGCATGGCTCCGCCAGGAGCCTCCGGAAGGCGGTCGTTGGTCAGCAAGAGACCTCCGGGCTTCAGCATGGCGCCGGCGTTCTCCAGTGCCAGCGTCTGCTGAAACGCATCATAGTAGATGAAAATATTGGTGCCCACGATCAGATCGAATCGCTCTTCCGCGGGCAGGTTCAAGCGTTCCACAACGATATCGAGATCCACCGGCGCACACGCGCGCACCACCTCCCGACGGATTCGTACAGCTCGCGTCTCCAGACCTGGGAAGATTTCCGGCGGGCGGATAGGCGCAACCGCGGTCCCCACCTGATCTCCCAGAGACTTCCAATAGGCGATCTGCTCCGCCGGCCACGGACGCGCCACATGGCGCGGTAACTGGAGGACATAGCCGGCGTTCTTTCCCGCGCGTTCACGAGCGCGCTGGATATGGTCAATCACTCGGGAGCTGATGTCGAAAATCGATAGAGACAAGCTGTTGGCTTTCGCCAGCCCCAGCCGGACCAGCGAGTCATACAACGCAAACGGTTGGAGTGTCTGCTGCGGATAATAATCGTAGGCATCTTCTTCTTTCTTGTCGATAAAATCGAGACCGGGCCCAATTACAGCCACACGAGTCACCCGGCCTTCGCGCAACACGCCACGCTTCTTTAGATCGCGCAAGGTCTGCTCGATCAAGAAATCTGGGAGAATGCCGGTGTCGAGCGACACCCCCCGATCCCGGAAGACTGACGACCGGTTCAAAAGCGAATCGGGATCGTCCAGCCGCCTGAGCGCCTCAGCGTCCGCGACCCGCTCCCCCAAACTGATCCGCTCCTTCACCACCCGCAGCAGATTGTTGTAGAGGAACACTCCAGGTTGGCGGGAATCATCGGAGCCCTCCGGATCGATTCCCTGGTTTCGCAACAGATGCTGGAGAAAGAGAAGGCGCTCGTTATCGCCCGGATTGCGCAGACCTGTCACCAGATCGTCCACCCGGGCCCGCAAGATCCCCGTCTTCGAAGCCTCGGTGATGCCATCCATACGGATCTGCGGCTGTCTGGTGAAGGAAGTGCCGAACAACATCAGATTCACGACCGAGTCGAGGTCGCCCTGCTCGAGGCGAGTGCGAATGGCTTCATCCTGCCGCTGGCACCACGCCAGCCACCCGGCCTCATCCGCAACGCGCAGCTCGGCCGGCAGGATGGCATTGACGCTCGCGTAGGGGGTGAATTCCCGGCCCGCGCCGAACAAACTGAGGGCCGCCACGAAGCCTAAGACAAAGTAGGACAGCCGTCGTCGCCTGCCTTTTTGAAATCGCGGAGCGGTCATTACTCCAGGATATCTTGCTAAAAGGATCGCGGGCGAGCACCCTTCAGGTTATGGCTGCTCCAGGCCGCTAATCCGACGTTCGTGGATTTCGGCGACTGTCCCTATCGGAAACCTCGTTCCGTTTGAGAACATGGCAGTTACCCGATGCTGATCCTATTGTTCGCTCTCCTCTCGCCGCTGGGTTCCAGGTTCCATTCGCGCGCCGCTCTTGAGTTGGAGAACCTGGCTCTCCGGCACCAGATCGGTGTCCTGAAGCGGTCTGCCCGGAAGCGGCCGAAGCTGACTCCCGCCGACCGTCTGTTTTGGGTGCTGCTGTCCCGGGTCTGGAGCGGCTGGCGCTCGGCGCTGGACATCGTGAAACCTGCGACGGCGATCGCCTGGCATCGCAAGGGATTTCGCCTGTTCTGGACCTGGAAGATCCGGCATGGCCGCGCGGGTCGGCCTGCCGTGGCCAGCGAGGTTCGGGATCTGATCCGCAAGATGAGCCGCGAAAACCCGTTGTGGGGAGCACCCCATATCCATGGGGAATTACTCAAGCTGGGCATCGAGATCAGTGAGACCAGTGTGGCCAAGTACATGGTGCGACACCGCAAGCCGCCGTCTCAAACCTGGCGCACTTTCCTGGACAATCACGTCAAGAGCTTGGTGTCGGTGGACTTCTTTACTGTGCCGACGATCCGCTTCCAGGTGCTATACGTGTTTCTGGTGTTGGCGCATGAACGGCGTCGCGTGGTCCATTTCAATGTCACCGCGCATCCCACCGCGGAATGGACGGCACAGCAACTGCGCGAGGCCTTTCCGTTTGATCAAGTCCCGCGCTATCTGCTCCGCGATCGCGATAAGATTTTCGGCGACACCTTCCGCGAACAGGTCCAGGACATGAAGATTAAGGAAGTGCTTTCTGCTCCCCGATCCCCGTGGCAGCGGGCTTACGTGGAGCGCGTGATCGGCTCGATTCGGCGCGAGTGCCTGGACCATATGATCGTCTTGGGAGAAACCTCTTTGCGGCGAATCCTGTCTTGCTACTTCTCCTACTATTACCAAACTCGCCCGCATCTTGCGTTGGAGAAGGATTCGCCGGAGCCCCGGCCGATTCAGCACCCGGGCTTGGGACCAGTCGTGGCAATCCGGCAAGTCGGGGGACTGCACCACCGCTACGAACGACGCGCGGCCTGAAAGCATCCAAGCCGGTCCCTCTCACGATCAGATCGATGGGTGGATCCAACCGCGTGAATTCCGTGCAGAGTTTGCGCCCTCTCGGTCCTCCAGTTTCAGATTCGATTCTTGACAGAGGGCTTCTCTCCGCGTTCTTTCGTGCCGCAATAACTCCGCTCCGCAGAAATATGGAATTTGCGATACCCACAGTCGTAATTCAGCGAGATGATCGTGTTGTTGGAACGGAGATTTGGGAGATGTTCATTGCATCTGTCGGCTGCCACGTTCACCCAGCATTTGTAGAGGCGTCGATTGCAGGTGCGCAACGTCGCTCGGGTTAACACCGCCGCACTTCCGGCAAGTTGCTGCCCACTTCGGTGGTGGGAAGTATGACAAGGACGCAAGCGACCGGCAATGACTAGTTTTGGTCATACTAGTCACTGCTCCATCCCGAGCATATAATATGCGTACGGCGTTCATGCGTTCGGGATCGTTCCTACTGCTCGCGAGTGTTTTGTGCGGCGGCGCTCCTGCCGCCCCGTTGCACAAATCCCTGACGCAATACTCGCGAGCCCTCTGGACCCAGCAACAAGGCCTGCCGCAAGATACGGTTCACGCCATCGCACAAACCTCAGACGGCTACCTGTGGCTCGGCACAGACGACGGACTGGCGCGCTTTGATGGGTACGAGTTCGTCACGTTCACCAAGGAACACGATGACCTGCCCGCAGACTCGATCACCAGCCTGGCGGCGGGCAAGGACGGGTCACTCTGGATCGGCACACAAAACGGACTCGCGCGCTACGACGGGAAGCATTTTCGCAGATACAGCCAGAAAGATGGTCTGCTAGAGAGCGAGATCGAATCTCTGCTGGTTGATCACGGAGGCAGCCTATGGATGGTGGTTGGCGGCGACGTAAGCCGATTCGACGGATCCCGCTTCACGCATTTCGGGGCAAGACGCGAAATTCCTTTGAATCGGGTCCGCGCGCTGACCGAGGATCGCAATGGAACCGTATACGCGGCCGGCTACAGTGGAGTAGTCCGGCTGTCGGACGGACGATTCCAGACTGTCGTTGGACCGAATGTGCTGAGCTCCGATTTCCCGCTGGGTGTCCGCGTGGACAACTTCGGGACCATCTGGGTGCTGGGCACCCGAGGCGTGACCGCATGCGATCGCCAAGGCCGCATTCGCCGCTACGGCCAGGCCGAGGGCTTACCCAACTCGTTCGGCCTTACCGGCGCACTTGAGCTCGACCACGGTGGAAATATTTGGGTCGGTACGGCCGCCGGCGTAATGCGGCTGGAGCATAACGAGTTTCGAACTCGACCTGACATGGTCGCCGGGGCCGGCCGCGGGTCGGTGCGCTGTATCTTCGAAGACCGGGAAGGCCGCGGCAATCGAAGTCACGGCCTATCGGGGTTCCTCCAAGCTCTCCAATGGGACAGTGATGGTTGAGCAAGAAGGAATCGCAGCCGCGCGCGCCAGCAAAGTTCACGATATTCTTGTTGGCTTGGGTGTGCCTCAGGCCGCTGTGAAGGTACGGGTGGTCACAGGAGTTCGAGAGCCGGATGGAATCGACGATCCGTGGAGCCGAAAAATCGACCTGTCGGTGAAGCACTGAGATCTTGGCCGAGAGACGGTTTGCTACTCTAAGAGCCGCACCAGGAATGGACCGGAACTCTCATGCACTTCCGCGGACTTGACTTGAACCTGCTGGTCGCGCTGGATGCGTTGATAACGGAACGAAGCATTTCCCGGACCGGCGAGAAGATCCACCTGAGCCAACCGGCAACCAGCGGAGCCTTGGCGCGTCTACGCGAATATTTTAAGGATGACCTTCTCGTCCCGGTAGGGCGCAAGATGGTTCTGACCCCGCTTGCCGAGGAACTGGCCGAGCCCGTACGGCAATTGCTCCTCCAAACCGATGCGATCATCCATCGCAATCCGGCGTTTTCGCCGGCGACATCGGACCGGGCGTTCCGCCTGGTGATGTCGGACTATGTGGCCACCACGCTCATGAGCCGCGCGCTTCCGGAGATCCAACGCCAAGCGCCGCGGATCAAAATCCAGGTGTTGGTTCCCGGAACACGCACGGACTGGATTGAGCGCGGAGATGCCGATTTGATGATCATGCCGCAGCAGTACCTTTCTCCGAATCATCCTTCCGAGCCGCTATTTGAGGACGATTTCGTCTGCATCGCCTGGGCCGGTAACACCGGGCTCGGTAAACATTCCATCTCCCTGCGCGACTATTTGCGGCTCGGTCATGTTGTCGTCCGCTTCGGAGAACAACAGGAGGTGCCCGCCTTCGAAGAGAAGTTCATGGAACACTTCAGCCGGGCCCGCCGCATCGAAGTCGTGACCACCGGATTCACGTTGGTTCCACCGCTGATCATCGGTACGACGCGGATGGCGACCCTGCACCGCAGGCTAGCCGAGTTCTCGGCGCAGCACCTGCCTTTGAAGATCCTCAAGCCTCCGGTGGAGATCCCTTCGATGGTGGAATCGGTGCAATGGCACACTGTTCGCGACGCGGACCCAGGGCTTCGATGGATGCGTGGGCTCCTCAAGGCTTGCTGCTCGGAGGCTGCTTCAAACTCTTATACAACGCCTCGACGAACATCCCTGTCGTCCAAGAGCCTGAATTCGCGCCGTATCGCGTCTCGTAGTCGGCAGTGACCCTGGCCGTCTTCACCTGTTCCAACGATGCTCCACTCGCAATCAGCGCCTTTACCCGATCGCGGATGATCGCCAGCATATCGCGGTACTCGGTCACTTCGTGCTCGTCGCAAAGGTAGCCGTGACCGGGGACGACTAACGTTCCGCCTTCGCCCGAGTGCTCGAACACGGTCTGCGAAAGGATCGTATCCAGCGCGTCGATTTCGCCTTGAATGCTGCCGCCGTTGGCCAGATCGAGAAACGGAAACTGAGTCGTGGTGAAAACGTCTCCCGCCACGATGACGTCGGCTCGGCGGAAGTGGACGATGCTGTCGCCGTCTGTGCTCGCATTTGGCACGTAGAACATCTCGATGCTGTCGCTGTTGTGGAACTTGCGCCTGCGCCCGGCCATGTAGGTGTCGATCGGCCAGGCCCCCGCGGGGGCCGGAGGATTTCCAAGTGAACCATTCATCCGCGCCGCGACATTTTCCTGGGCCATGATCGATGCCGTGGCTCCCGCGCCGGGAAACTGCAGCGACAGGAACGTGCCTACAACGCTCGGATCGGATCCGGCATTCTTCAATTTTTCGTTGCCGCCGGTGTGGTCCGCATGAAAACTCGTGTTGGCGATGAATTGGATAGGCTTCGCCGATAACTTCCGGATGGCGGTCAGAACTTTATCGGTCAGTTGCCCCGCGCCGGAATCCACCACGAAAGCGCCTTCGTCGCCGGTTTGAACCACGATGTTGCCGCCATCGCCCACCAACATGTACACGTTGTCGCGTACCGGAAGCACATGAACGTCGCCATCGTGCGGGTCCGGATCGATCGCCCGGCTTGTCAGAGGCGGGCCTGCTACGGGAACCGTGCGCGCGCGAGCCTCAGCATCGGTTGCGTTTCCTAGCTTCTGCTCAAACTCGCCATACAGAGTCTCGGGACCGCCTAAAGCGCCCAGCAGCGCGATCGCATGCTTCTTCGCGTACTCATCCAGATACGGATGCTTGCCGAACAGGTAGTTGGGCACTTCGTCGTCCGGGCGTCCGGCAACCTGCTCACTGTCGTCGCAAGGGAACAGCCACGCCCCGGGGTCGGCAGGCTGGCGGAAGAAGTCTGTGGTCTTGATCAACGGTTCGGCCAGGAACACCGGGTCGTTGATCGCAGAAGTATAGGTGATGTGATCGCCGTGCCTGACAAAGAATTCGATGAGCGTGGCCTGATCGCTCTCTGGAGTACCGTTGCGCCGTAGCCAGCCCTGTTTGATGTGCGTCGTCTCCACACGCAGCGCGTTGCCTACGAACGTTCCCGTGGAGAAGCCCATCCAAGTGTGAGGGGCGTAGGCCGGAGGATGCGGCCGTCCGTCCATCCAGATGATGCGGTGCCCCTCGAACGTCTGCGAGTACCAATGGATCGCGATCAGCGTCTGTAGTTTCGGGTCGCGCTCTTCCCACACGCGCGTGTTGCCGATGGCTCGCACCGAATACGGCGCGACGTAGCCATCGCACTGGTGATAGCGGGACGTGAGGCGGGAGGTGTCATAAGAAAGCGCCCACAAACGTCCCGCTTCGTTGATCGGAATCCCGCCATAATCAACCAACTCCGGTCCGGCGCCGCGCTCTTCGCTGTCTTCCTGAAGATTGGCGGTCCACCAGCCGGAGAAGTCGATGGCGGGCGGTGGTCCGCCACGTCCCGGGCCTTGCGCGCGCATCAGCCACACCCCGGTCAGCAACATTCCTAAACTTAATGAAGACCAGCTGCGGAATCGCATGTTATTTCGCCGAGCACTGGCGGGGCGACCATCCGCTCCCATCCGCTTGTTTCTTGAAGTGCACGCTGTACCAAAAAGGCGTGGTCAGATACTCGGGATCGGTCACCTCCACGGACGCGACCAACAGAGTGTCTCCGCCGGGAACCTCAAACAGGTCGTAGTATTCGACGAAACTGGCGTTAGTGCCGTAGGGTACGCCGTTGCGCGCCAGGTAGCCGGGCCTGGCCTGAGTGGTAACCACTTTGAGCGATCCTCCCGCGCCCCCCGAACTGCCGAGCTGGAACCCGGCGATGGCCGGCCGCGGACGATCCCAGGATGCGATCGAGACTCCCTGCCAGTCCCCCGCCTTGCCGCGCGGCTGCCCGAACGAGAGCCAACGCGTCTGACTGCCGGAATCGGTCTCCATTTTGAGTAGGTCGTCGCCTTCCCATGTGATGTGCAACCGCCCAGGCAAGCGCAGGATCCCGCCTGCGCCATACGCTTTACACGCCTCCCCGGCGGCAGCGTCTTTGCCAGGGTCCCAGGCCGCTGCTGCACGGCGTCCGGCAGCATTAACGGGAATGCCGCCGGCATCGCCTTTAGGTGCCGCGGAAATGCGATAGCGCCAATCCTCGGTAATCTGAGCCACCCAATAACCGGTGGGGTCGAACGGCGCGGCGCGCTTTGCAGTCGTTGGGCCTCGCGGCGGACCCGGGGGTTGCGCCACAAGCGCAGGCAGCAGGATGAGAAGCCCAACCGTGAACGACAGCGCCGGCCGCATCAGTTCCCCTTCCGCAGAAGCTGCACTTGAGCGCACTCCGACATCACGTTCAAAAATGCTGCGTACGCGTCTTCGGTGATGACGAAGGGGTGCGGCTGCTGTGAGCCGCGCTGCTTCAGCAACTCAAGCCGCGCCGCGAAGCCGTCCATCAGCGGGTGATTCTGGACTTCGACGGTTACGTGGTTCTCCGCCGCGATCCGCGCGAAGCGTTGAACTGACTTGATATAGTCGCGCAGCCCATCCGCAGATACGAAACCGGCCGAGAGCACTGTACCGCCGAACAGTCCCGCCATGTATTTCCTGCCCTGGTCGAATACGGGAAAGATGAGCGCCAGCGCACCGGGCGTGTGTCCCGGAATCAGCACCGGAACGATGCTGGTGTCGCCAAGCGTGATGGGCTGTGAATCCGCCACGACTTGATCCCGCTTGGGCTGAGGAGCGGGTGCGCCTTTGTTTTGAGCGGGCGGGGCATCCAGAAGATCCCAGTCGGCCTTCGAGAGGAATATCTTGGCTCCGTAGGTTTCCTGCAAATATCGCGCCGCGCCGAAGTGATCGGAATGACCGTGCGTCACGATCACATAGCGCACCTGAGACGGATCGAGCCCAAGCGCCTTCAGGCCCGGGAGCAAAACTGAGTCGATTTGCTCCGGATATCCGGCATCGATCAGGATCAATCCACGGGTGGTTTGAAGTATGTAGACCGCCGTCCCAACGCTGCCTACGACGGAAAGGTTGTCAAACAGGCGCGTAGGGGCAATCGCCGGATCGGTCGGGCGGTTCGGCATGGAGGATTCCGCGCAGAAATAATTTGCAGCTTCCGCCCACTGGGTACCCGCCATGCGCTTGGCGTTCTCGATGTGGCTTTGTATGGCGGCGCGATCCTGCGCCAGCGCCGGGACAGCGAGCCAAGCCAAAACCGCGGCGCTGAACCTCATTTGCCAGCTCCTTTGCCGCCCGCTTCGTCCCGCACCCTCTGGTTGAACCGGTATTCCTCGGTGGGCACACAGTAGATCTGCTCATCCCAGCGTTTCGACTTTTCCCGGTCGATGCGGAACGTCTTGGTGTCGCTCACCCACGGCCGCGTGTACATTTCCGAATCCGTCAGCGTCATGGTCAGCTCGAGCGTATCTTTGTCCACACGGCGGTAGCGTTCCTGAAGCCGCATGTTCTCGCTGTGCGGGTAGCCGAACTTGTCCACCCAGGTGCGTTCGTCGAAGCCGGCGCTATCCACAACAAACACGTTCCCCTCCCACCGGCCCACGGAGATACCGTTCCAAGTGGGCTCCAGATCGTCCGCCTTCGGCAGCGGGCGCCCATCCGTGAAGACCTCGCGCCAATCATGGTGCCATTCGAAGAACTGAATCATTCGGCCGGGCACCTGAACAATCTCCATCGTCTGGTGCGGCGTGATGACCTCGGTGTTGAGCAGGCGCGGAATGCCCAGTGGATCGCAGGTACCCATCGGATCGTTGCCCAGCGCGGGCGGCACGGCCCGGGGACCATATCCCGGCTTGTTGTTGTCGAACTTCGCCTTGCCGGCTTCGGTCAACGGAGCTTCTGCGGTGCCCTCCCGGCTGCCCGTGCCCGAATAGACATTGCCGAATGTCTGAAAGCGGCTGGTTCGATTCCAGTGGCCGGAAAGATCGTGAGGATCGAAGCCGCCGTTATTCTGAGCGGTGTTCTGAGCGGCAAGGGGCAGCGTGGCGATGGTGAGCAGCAGGACTGTTCTCATCGCTATTTTCCCTTGGCTGCCGGCGGGCCCGAACCAGGGCCGAGCGGCCATTCTTTCCCGTTCACGACGAGTCCCTTGGCAAGACAAGCCTTGGCGCCCGCAACTTTAGAAGGATTGCACGTCAATACGATCTGATCACCGGGCTTCATCGTAGTGCGGCTCCAGCCGGACTTCATATTCTTCAGCATCAGCGGCGTCGGGAGTAACTCCGTCGCCCAATGCGCAAGTTCTCCTTGCTCATTCTTGACGTCAAAATAAATCTGCGGGTGCGGGTTCACAAGATCCCACTCAGTGACCGTCCCCGTGACCGTAATCGTTTTATCCAACTGGTAAGAAATGTTGCTTCCGTGATGGGCGAAAGCAAGACAGGCCGAAGCAACCAGCGTGGCGGCCGCAGAAAGATAGCGAATGCTCCGAAGAGCCATACCGGGTTAGTATAGGGCTCGCCGCGCAGCTTGGAGAAATCGTTTGTTGCGATGGCAGGCATCCACGGGACGGATGGGAGCCTTGGCCATCTTGTTTGCCGGCGGGATCTGTGCAAGCTCCTTTGCGCACCCGCATCAAGGTCGATACCGAACGGGTGATCGGCGACATCGATCCCAAGCTCTATGGGAATTTCGTCGAACACCTGGGACGCTGTATCGAGGGGAGGCGTGTTTGACGAGAATTCGCCGCGGGTCGATTCGAGCGGTTACATGTGTTGGATGCCGCGAAGAAGCTCGGCGTCTCGATCCTACGTTGGCCGGCGGAAATTCTTCGTCTAATTACCACTGGAGGGACGGCATCGGTCCTCGGGACAAGCGGCCTCCGCGGCTCGAGGATCGGGAGTTTGCGGGGCCAGTGGCGATTTCCGAAGTAAACCCGCCGGACATCAAGGCCGAGAACAGCTTCGAATCAACGGCGGTGAAAACGACTCAGCAGTCGGCGAAGGGGGAAAAGAATCTGGTGCGCTACAGCGTGCCGGCCCATTCATACACGATGCTGAAGGCCACGCTCGCGTAATGACTGCGCCCCGACCGGGTCGTAATCCGTCCGGTCCGCGCGCTCAAAGATCCTTCCCGCTGGGTCGAAGATCGAGTTGCACAAGAGCCCCGCAAAGAGCAGCGTCGCGAAACCGGTGGCGAGAAGGAACCCGTAGTGCGGCCCGCCCAAGGCATCGCTCACAGCTCCCATAGCGAGCGGCGCCAGCACAGCGGAGAGACAAGTAAAAAACAGGATCACTCCGGCGCTCGCACCGTGCTCGGATTTCGGGAGGCAGCTGATGCCTTTGGAGTTGATGGTCGGATAGATCACCGACATGAACAGACCCGAAAGGGGAAGACTGTACACGGCCCAAGCCATTCCGCCGGCCATTCCAACGACGAAGCAGGCGAGAATCAGGCCGCTCGCAAGCGTGAGAACCGCAGTCCAGCGAAAACGATCCAGCATCCAGGCTCCCAGAAATCGTCCCGCGGCGCGTAGCAGGAAGAAAATCGAGATGCTGTAGGCAGCAAGCCAAGATGCCCGCCCGTGGTACCCGGCGAGCAGCGTCGGCATCCAGACGTAAATCGCCGCTTCCACAGCAACGTAAAGAAATGCCCCGAGCGAAAATCCCAAGACGAAGCGGTTCTTCATGACCGCGACCAGAACCGTCTTGTCGGCGTGTTCGCCGGAGGCCGCCGTTCGTGACGGATAGCGAACGCCCAAGGCGGTAACGATCAAGAGCACGCACACGCTGCCTGCGAGTACATACAGCCACTGCCAGGAAATGCCCCGGGCTAAGAGCTGCGCCAAAATCGCGGGACCGGCAATGGAGCCGACTCCGAAAAATCCCTCGATGGTGTTCATGAGCGATGTGTGTTCGACGGTGGACTTTGCAATGTCTCCGACCAGCGCCAGAGCACCAGTCTTAAACACTCCAATGGCGATTCCCGAGAGCGCCATCAGTGCGCAGAAATATGGGAAAGATGTACCCGCGATGAACAGATAGGACGTTAGGGCGAAGAGAGTCAGGCCAGCGACAATTGTCGGTTTTCGCCCGAGACGGTCGGCCATATGACCAAGGAAGAAGCCCGCCATGGCAATTCCGCTCATTGTGGAGTACTGAAATGCTCCCGCGGCAGTGAGGCTCAAGCGAAAGGCTTTGATGATTTGCGGAATGATTACGCCGACCGAATCCGTAGTCATCGCGAACATCGAGAACATTACGAACGTCAGCCCCTTGATTGCCGTCATGTTTGGATGCGCTCGCGCTCGGTCGCTCATTGTGTACCCGTCGCGGCCGTGGGAGGCGCGACCGCGAACCGCCTTTCACCGCCGCTCGTTGAGTACAAGATTGTTCCCGTCATGCTCCTAAGATCAACTTCGAGGCGAGCCCAGTCGCTTTGGTTTCGCCATTCGATGCCGATTGCGTGATCGTCGCCTTCAGCCAGGTGGAACTCGCCGGCGAAAGCGGGATGGTTATTGCGGAACCGGATCAAATCGACGAGAGCCTTCACAACGGGACGGCCGAGATTCGCGTTAACCTCCGCGCGCGTGTAGTAGTGACGGCTGATATCCCGCCCGGCGCCGGTGCGGCCCAGAAGATCCAGGTCGTTCATGCCAGCCAGCAGCCCGGCGTAGTACACCTGTGGCACGCCCGGAACAAAGAACTGCAGAGCGCGAGCGATCAAGTACTCCTCATCGCGCCGGCCGAGCGCGTCATAGTAAGTGCAATTGACTTGATACAAGTCCAGATTGTTTGCCGCAGCTCCAGTCGCCTGGCGGCTCTGCCCGCTGCTGCGCTCGTGAATTGTTTCCACCAGGCTGTCGATTTCCTCGGAAGTCAACAATCCCGGCAGGATCTCCGCGCCTTTACGGCCCGGCCCGGCATCGATTACGCCGATTCCGTCGTGGGTGTCGAGTACCGTGACGCAGTTTCGAGGACTCACCGTCAGCCACTGTTTGAGGCGTGCCCCATTGCGCGTGAAAAGCGCATGCAGCACGAGCGGCGGAAGCGCGAAATCGTAAACCCAGTCGACATGCCGGGCGATGTCGATCTGATACTGGTAGTGCGTGTGAATCTCAACTAGTACTTCGATTCCCAGAGCGTGCGCCTGTGCCGTGAGCCCGGCAATGAATTCGAACGTCTCCGGGATCATGAAACAACTGGTGCCAGGCTGTTTGATCGCATACCCTGCAGCATCCAGCCGGATCGCCCGAATGCCTGAGGCGGCGAACTCGCGCAGGATTTGTTCCAAGTACGCTTGCCCGGCGCGGGACCTCACGTCGATATCGACTTGGTCCGATGTGAATGTTGTCCACAGCAGGTGTTCCGTGCCGTCATCGCATCGGGTCTTGGTAAAGGGGAGGCCGGGCCGGGGCCGATAAATCCTGAGCAAGTCCGCCTCGGAGGCACCCTCAGGGAAGACGCGGCCGAACGTTAGAAAGAGATCCGCGAAAGCGGATGACGTCCCGTTTTTGCGGAAATCTTCAAATTGCGGCGAACGGCTTGAGATATGATTGACGATCAGGTCGGCCATCAGGTCCCGGCCATTCGCCATCGCGCGCACGTCATCCCAGGAACCCAAACGAGGGTCGACCTTCGTGTGATCGATCGGATCGAAGCCCGCATCGGCGCCGTCAATGGGCCAAAAAAAAGGCAGCAGATGCGCACCGCCAAACAGGCCTTCTAATGGTCCGTCGAGCACATCTTGCAGCTCGCGTAATCCTGCGCCGGACAGGCGGTCGACATAGGTGATGAGTTGGACTTGATTCCGCACGGCCCCTCAAAACTTCAAGGCTTCTTCTAGCGTCCAGTCGGGAATTGCGCCGTGGAGGCTGGCGACAAGAGCACCCACGCGGTTTGCAAACTGTGCGATCTTTCTCACGGGCCATCCGGAACTAAGTCCGTGCAGGAACGCGGCGGCGAACGCATCGCCCGCGCCAACCGGATCGGCAACTTCGACTGCGTATCCGGGAGCCTCTATATACTCGTCTTCAAGAAGCATGGCACATCCCCGTGCGCCTAAGGTGACGGCAACGGCCTTCCAACCATATCGATTTGCCGCCTCGCGGCAAAAGGGTTCAGAAGTTCCAGGCAGGCCGGTGAACTGGCGTACCGCTTCAAGTTCCTCCTCGTTAAGTTTGACCACATCGGCGCGCGCGAGAAGCCCGGTCACAAGTTTCGGGCAGTCGTATCCCGGGCGGAGATTCAGATCATAGAACTTCAGGGTCGAGGGAAGTGCCGCCAGCACATGATCCACAACGGCCTTGCCCTGAGGAAGGGCCGCGAAAAGTGTTCCGTAGTAGAACCAGCTTGGTTCCCACAACTGGAGCAGCTTCAAGTGTTCGTTAGAGATGGTGACGCAATCGTACGCAGCTGGACGAGAGATAACAAACCGCGTCTGCTCGCCAGGACCGACGTGGACCTGGGCCGTGCCCGTTTTGAACCGGCACGTCCTCTGAATCAGCGCGGTGTCGAGCTCAAGAGACGCGATCTTTGTGATCGTGCATTCGCCCAGTTCGTCATCGCCAACAGCGCTGATCAAGCGAGGGTCGCAACCCAAGCGTTTGGCATGCGCGGCGAAACTTAACGGCGCGCCGCCCAAGCGTTTTGATCGTTCGTAGATGTCCCAAAGAACTTCACCCACAACCAGGATGCGTCTGGAAGCCTCATTGGGCCTCGAATCAATCCCATCCTGTAAAGACAAATCTGCGTCTTTGAAAATGTCACTCATCGGCAAAAGCTAGTATTGGTGCTGATCGCACCCTCTGTCAAACTCTTTCTTTGCGGGCTCCGCAGGAAGCGCGGATTACCAGATGGAAATTGAGCAGAATGTCGCGAGCCGGAAGCGACGGGTTCCGGAGCCGCTCCAGCATCGCGCCGACGGCCGCCGCCCCCATTGCCGGACAAGGCTGGTGAATGGTAGTGAGCGGCACCGAAAGAAGACTCGCGTACTTGACGTCGTCGATTCCCGCCAGCCGCACCCCGCCCGGGACGCTCACACCGAGCTCATTGAGCGTCTTGAGGAGATGCCCTGCGGTGAAATCGTTGGCGCAAACGATACCGTCGGGATGATGCTTCGCGAGCGCCGTTTTCAACTGTTTCCGATCCTGAGGCTCGATCCGGCTGATGCTCGACTCCAGACCATGGGCCGAGTTCGCCAGAGCCTCACGATATCCTGCAATCCGCGCATCAACTGTGGGCGCGGAACCCGGACGGCCGACGAACATGACCCGCCGACAACCCGAGCGGATGAGATGGGACGTGATGACGTAGCCCGCTCTGTGATTATCGATGCCAACCAGGTCATACCGGCTTCGCTCCGGGTAAGAGACCAGGTCACGATCGAGAAGAACCACCGGGATCCCGGCTTTATCGAGTGCCTCTGCGATGCTTCGATTGATAGCGTCCTTTTGCGGTGTCAGTTCCAGCGGCGCGAAAAACACGCCGGAGACCTTTTTTGCCACCAATTGACGGCAAGCTTGGGCGGCCTGCTGTTCCAGGTTTGCTTCTGCACTGAGCGAACTTCCCCAGAGCAGCACGTGCTGGCTGCCGTGTTGCGCCTCCGCCATGCCGCGGCAAATGGGCTCGAAGATCTCGGTGCGCCCGAGTTCCGGGATCAGCAGGCCGAAGGTGTAGCCGCGCGCCGCGGCATCGGCACGGACAAAGCTTCCGGAGCCCGCGCGGCGTTCAATCAAGCCCGCCAGTTGCAGTTCCCGCAATGCGCGGTTCACCGTGGGCCGGGAAGCGCTAAAGTCCTTAACCAGCTGTGATTCGCTAGGAAGGCGATCTCCCGGCGAATACTGTCCGGATATGATCCCGTCTCCCAGCGCTTGCCGGATGACCTCGTACTTCGGCGGCGATCCCCGCTGAGTCACAAACTTGATAATACAGGTTGCGCTGTAGCCGGGCAACCGCCTTGACTTGCCGATGGTCCCGTTTTATATTGCGATCTGCGGGTGAAGCTGGCTGCATTTCTTTTTGAATGACTTGTCAATACAGGTTGTGGCAAGAATTCCCGGTTTTTGAATAGTCCCAATCATGAGAAGCCAATCGATATGGTTTGTCTTCGGCGTGCTGCTTGCCTGTAGCGGTGCCCACGCGCAAGTCGCCGAAGAGTTTAATCCTCCCCGCGCGGCCTGTTGTCTCGTCAACAATGCGCAAGCGCTCGCCGGCCAGCTGCAGGACTGGAATCAACTCAGCCGTTATCATCAGGCCGACCAGGATCTGAAGAAGCAGCCGGTGCCTGCCGGGCGCGTTGTTTTCATGGGCGACTCGATCACCGATTTCTGGAACCTGGAGCAGTATTTTCCGAGTAGGCCATACGTGAACCGCGGAATCGGCGGCCAGACGACGCCGCAGATGCTGGTCCGCATGTATCCCGATGTCATCGAGCTGAAGCCCGCCGCGATGGTGGTGCTGGCCGGCACCAATGACATTGCCAGGAACACCGGGCCCGAGACCGCCGACATGATCCAGCAGAACATCATGTCTATGACTGAATTGGCGCAACACCACGGAATCAAAGTGGTTCTCTGCTCGGTTCTGCCGGTGAGTGACTATCCCTACCAGCGGTCCCAAAACGCGCCGGCTGCACCGGCGGGCGGCGGCAGGGGCGGTCCTCCGCGCGTTGCCGCCAAGATGACGGACAGTCATCCGGCGGGCGACATCCTGAAACTGAATGCCTGGATGAAGGATTACGCCGCGAAAGCGGGCGCCGTCTATGCGGACTATTTCAGTGGGACCGTCGACGAGCGGGGCTGGCTGAAAGACGCCTTCTCGACGGACGGCCTGCACCCGAATGCCGAAGGCTACAAAGTAATGGCCGGAATCGTTGCGGAAGCGATCCAGAAAGCGTTGGCGAAATGACACGGCGGGCATGCGTGGCGGCGGCCGCGCTGTGCGCCGGGGCGCTGCTTCCGGCGCAGAGCGGACTGGAGAGTTGGGTGACCACGTGGACGACGGCTCAGCAATTGGTGGCGCCTACGGGTCCTCCGAGGCCGGCCAGGCAGAAAGGCCCGGAAGCGTCGAACCTGCCGGCGTCGTTCGCGGATCAAACCGTCCGGATGGTGGCGCATGTCAGTATGGGGGGCCGTCGCGTTCGCGTCGAGCTGTCGAACATGCTGAATGCGCAGCCGCTCGAAATCGGCGCCGCCCACGTGGCAGTGGCCCAGGCCGGGGGAGAAATCGCCGACGGGACCGATCGGGTCCTTAAGTTCGGAGGAACCGCATCTTTCACGATCCCCGCCGGGGCGATCGCAGTCAGCGATCCCGTGGAGCTTGAGGTTGCGCCGCTCTCGGACCTCGCTGTGTCGCTATATCTTCCGCGCGATACCGGCGCCCCAGCCAACCACAACGTCGGATTGCACACGGCCTATATCTCAAGAGGCAACGTGGCAGGTTCGCGAAGCATGCCGGAACCCACGACCATGTTCGCGTATACCTGGCTGGCGGGTATTGACGTTGACGCTCCGCGCGACGCTTACACGGTAGTCGCGTTGGGCGACTCCATCACCGACGGGTTCGCGACGACGCGGGATGCGAATATGGCTTGGCCCACTGTGCTTGCCAAGCGATTGAGGGAGAACAAGTCCACGCAGCGCGTGGCGGTAGTGAATCAAGGCATTTCCGGCAACCAGGTGCTTCGCGACGGCGCGGGCATCAGTGCGCTGGCTCGCCTGGATCGCGATGTTTTGACACGCCCCGGCGTGAAATGGGTGATCCTGCTTGAAGGCATCAATGACATCAACATCCGCACCAGGCCGAACGGAGCGAACCAGCTGACCGCTGAGGAACTGATTGGGGGCTACCGGCAAATCATTGAGCGCTGCCATGCGCAGGGCATCAAGGTGATGGGAGCGACTCTCACCCCGGCCGAGGGCGTGCCTACCTACTCCGAGCGTGGCGAAGAGGTTCGGGTGGCGGCGAACCGCTGGATCCGGACGAAGGGGAATTTCGACGCAGTGGTCGACCTTGAAGCGATCCTGCGTGACCCGCAGCACCCCGCTAAGCTAAAACCGGAATTCGATTCGGGCGATCACATCCATCCCAACGACGCGGGCAATCAAGCAATGGCGGGCGCGTTTGACTTGGGGGTTCTTGCGAAGTGAGGATTGCCGCTCTGTTACTCATCGCCGTAACGCTGGCCGCGCAAGGCCCGCCGGCGGCGGTGCGGTCCCCGGAGGTCCACCCCGACCGAACGGTCACCTTCCGTTTGCGCGCGCCGCAGGCCACGCTGGTCGAACTCACCGGCGAGGTGCTGCAAGGCAAGCGTGCGCAGCCGATGAGCAAGGGCAACGACGGCGTTTGGAGCGTTACCGTCGGACCCCTGCCGCCGGAGATCTGGATCTATAACTTCCGCGTGCAAGGCGTCGACCTGCCGGATCCTTCAAACATCAGCCTGATGCCGCGGGCCGCGGGAGCCGCCGCGGTTTCGAGCCTAGTGGAAGTCCCGGGCGACGGCCCAATGTTCTACGACGCGCGCCCCGTGCCGCACGGCGAAGTGCGCATGGTTCTCTACGAATCGAAGACCATGGACGTGGACCGTTACTTCTGGGTCTACACGCCGCCGGGTTATGACAAGTCGAACGCGAAGTATCCGGTCTACTACCTGCTTCATGGCAACGGCGAAACGCAAAGCGGTTGGGTGATGAATGGCCGGGCCAATCTCATTCTGGACAACCTGATCGCCGACGGGAAGGCCCAGCCGATGATCGTGGTGATGCCGCACGGGCACCCTGTCCAAAGCGCTTCTGTCGGACCTTTCCAGGAGGTTGGTCCCGTGGCAGAACAAGGTCTGCGCAACTACAAGCTCTTCACCCAGGACCTGCTGGAACAGATCATCCCGATGGTGGAGAAAACCTATCGCGTCTACGCCGACGGGACCATCGCGCGATCGGCGGATTGTCCATGGGGGCGATGCAGAGCGTCGCGATCGGGCTGGCGCATCCTGAACTGTTTCACTATGTTCTTGCTTATAGCGGCGGATTTGGCTCACTGGGCGTGACGTCGGCAAGTGCGGATGTTGAAAATCAAACGCCTTGGCAGGAACTGCTGACGAATCCGGCGGTGGCAAAGAAGTCGTTACGGTTGTTGTTCCTCGGTTGCGGTCAGGATGAGGCCGGAATGCTGGCGCCGGGGAAGAGGCTCGCTGGTTTGCTGAAGGAAAAAGGGATCAATACGGCGTGGGCCGACTATCCCGGTGGCCATGTCTTTAGCGTGTGGCGTAACGATCTCCATGACAGTGTACCGATGTTATTCCGGAAATGAGGGTGTGCCTGATGAAAATGAAATGGTTCTTGCTGCTGTTCCCAGCCGCAATGGGCTTCGCTCAATCGGCGAACAAATGCGCGGATCTGACCCGGTTCCAGATTCCCGGCACAAACATTGAAATCTCGCGCGCGGAGATGGTGGCCGCCGGACCGGCGCGAGGGGGGCGCGGCGCGGCTGGTCCGATGGTGCCGGCGCATTGCCGCGTGGACGGAATCGTCGACAAGCGCACTGGATCGGACGGGAAGACCTACGGCATTCGCTTTGCGGTCGCGTTGCCCGAGAACTGGAACAGCGATTATCTCCAGCAGGGCGGAGGCGGCTTGAACGGCACCGTGGGCGAGCCGATCGGGAATCAGGCTACCGGCG
>CAWEZD010000007.1:0-440000 GCA_963813465.1 Bryobacterales bacterium
TACCTTCGCAACAAAATGGGTTGGATCCTGGCGGGAGCAGGATTGTCGGCGGCTGCGACGATCGCTTTCGGTCAGCCGGATGCACAATCGATGGGTGCACGCGAGGTTTTCTACAAGCCTCTTCCGGCCGCTGGCGAGACGACAAAGGCAAATCCTGGGCAGGGCGGTCCCAAGCCCGCGGCTGCCAAAGGGGCGGAAGGGCCGAAGCCTCAAGCAACGGGTCAGCAAGGTCGCTCGGGTTCCGCAGCGAGTGCCACGGCGACACCGGACCCTCAACGCCGCTCGGATCCCGGAGCAGGCGGCGCGACGGTATCCGCAACAGCGCCGGACCCTAAGGTTGGCCCCGGTCGCGCATCGGATTCTCTACCGATCCTCCCCGTTGACAATCCAACTCGTCCGCTGGGAATTCGTTTGAGTATTGTCAAGGACTCGCCCAGCGGCCCGTTTGCGGAAGACCCTCCGGAAGTGTCCCTAGACACGAATTTCCATAAGGACGATCGGGTCCGGCTGCATATCAAGGTTAACGATAAAGGGTATCTGTACATCCTCGATCGCCAATCAAGTGGGATCTGGAAGCCGCTTCTTCCCTCTCCCGATCTGCCGGGTATAAGCAACGTAGTTGAACCGGGGACAGTCTATTCCGTGCCGCCGACAACCGGTTTCCTGGTCGGCGATCCTCCGGGCGAGGAGAAGCTGTTCATCGTTTTGTCGCGCACACCGGAAGACCTCCAGTCCCTCATTATGGACATGAGCCGGAGGGAAGGCGGAAGCTCGACCCCTAAGTCACCCGCCAACGAGCCGCCGAGCCAGCCTCCGACGCGGCAACCTTCGCTGGTGACCGTTTCGCAAAATTCGCCACCCTTGAATGACGGCATGGTAGACCAGATGCGCAGCTTTTACGCACGTGATCTCCTGATCGAGAAGATGGATGATCAAATGCCGGGGCCGAGCAAGGAAAACGCAGTCTACGCCGCCACCAACCCCAATGGCGGAAATGACAAACTTGTCGTGCTGGACGCTCAGATCAACCACCGCTAGGGTGACGTATGCGGCTTTTCGCGATTACGGCTGCCTTGTGGTTGGGGGCGCCCTGTTTCGCCCAGCCGGGCGTGGATGCGCAACGCATCGACATCACTGTGGAGCGAAACGAGGGTGGGGCATGGAAGGCCGTGCCTCCCAGTTTCGTATTCAAGCAGAACGACCATCTGCGTTTTCGGATTCGCACCAACTTCGAAGGGTATCTTTACGTCATGAATTACGGTACGAGTGGGCGGTACACGAAACTGTTCCCACGCGTGGAGACCGGAACCGCGAACCGGATCAAGAGCGGCTCGGATTATTACGTTCCGGCCACGGAAGCGTCGTTCCGAATCGACGGACCACCCGGATTCGACGCTGTGTACTGGGTGATGACCCCGCTGGAGCTGGGGAACGGGAGTGGGTCGTCGCAGCCGCAAATCGCGCTTCCTCCTCCGCCCGCCGATCCGGCGCCCCAGACCATAAGACCACGCTGCGACGATACGGTTTTGCGGGCGCGCGGGCTGTGCGTCGACTCCTCGGCCGGTCCGAAAAACATCACACCAGACGAAAAACTACCGGAGAACCTTTCCGCGATTCCGGGCCTCCGGCCGCGCGACTTGGTGATCGTCAATCAGACCCAGGGGACTTCGCTTTCTTCGCCGGAGCGGACAGACGGTCCAATTTTGTACAAGTTTCTGGTGGCGCACGAATGAGAAGCGATCTTGCGGTGATCATCGATACCTTCGCTAAGCCTGCTCGCAAAACTCACGGAGAAGGCACTCGCCGGCCAATTCGCCTGCGCCAGTCGCGATCCGAGGCGATTCGATTCCAACCTGATTAGTCCGAATGGGCGAAACGGATCGGGCGGCCGGATCAGAGGATGGGGATATGTATACGAAGTCCCGAGGCTGGGGCCAAAACGGAAGTTCCGGATTACACGACCTGTGATATGATCGACGCGATGCCCGACTGAGGCGGTTCCTGTGGCCCGAGAAAGCATTCTTAAGAAGATCGAGCAGCCTTGAGTGGTTGATTGGGCACCAGAGATCGGATCTCGCGGGTGAACACCAGCAAGCAGCTTATTCGATGCGGTCTCGATATGGGTGCGTCGCTGGCGGTGTTTATAAAAACTAATTTTCGAGCCTTACCTGCGCGGCTGACGTGGCGAGGTAGATGAACCTCCCGGCGCGTCTCGGCAAGTACGAATTGATCGAATATCTCGGCGGCGGGATGTCGGAGGTCTATCGCGCGACCGATACCGTGATCGGCAGGACGGTTGCAGTAAAGATCCTGACGGCCGAAGGCGCCAGCGACTGGGAAATGAAGGAGCGCTTTCTCCAGGAAGCGCGCATGGCCGGAAACATCAGCCATGAGAACGTGGTCAGCATCTTCGATTTCGGGGAGATCGAAGGCCGGCCGTTCATGGTGATGGAGTTTCTTCAGGGATATAGCCTTCGCACCGTGATCCGCGATGGCCGCGCCGGCGATCTCCAGCAGAAATTGCGGATCGCGGTTCAGGCCGCCCGGGCGATCGAATTCATTCATTCGCAGCGGATTGTCCATCGCGATGTCAAGCCCGACAATATTAACGTCAACCCCACGGGCGTGGTGAAGCTGATCGATTTCGGGATCGCGAAGATGCAGGATCTCTCCAGAACCCGCCCGGGTTATGCCCTCGGTTCGCCGTATTACATGGCGCCGGAGCAGGTCCGCGGCGAAAAAGTCACGGCGCTCGCGGATGTCTACGCATTCGGCGTGGTGCTGTTCGAGTTGACGGCCGGGGTCAAGCCGTTCAAGGCGGACACGGTCGAGGAAATTTTTCATCGGATTCTGTCGGAGCCATTCGATTTCGCTCCGCTGCGTCAGGCCGGCGTTTCCGGGCCCCTGTATGAGCTGATCGCGCAGTGCGTCGCTAAGAATCCGGCCGAGCGGCCTTCGGGAATGAATGAGGTTCGCGAGCGTCTTGAGGCGCTTCAGGCGCCCCCTACGCTCCAGACGGGCATCGAAACGCCGCGCGCCGAACCCGGGCTGCCTTCCAACCGGCTGCCTTCCAAGCTGCCTTCCAAATGGATTCCCGCGATTGCAGCGCTGGTGGTCGCGGCGGGAGCGCTGATCTGGTTTTTCGTCTTAAGGCCGCCGCCGCAGGTTTTCCTCCGTCCTATTGAGCTCCCCACGACGATCGCAACTCCAACGGGCACGATGATTCTCATTCCGGCCGGTCCGTTCGCGTCCGGACCCGATCGGGCGCAAGTGTCGCTTCCGGATTACTACATCGACAAAACCGAAGTGACAAACGCGGCCTACGAGCTGTATGCGAAAGAACGCGGCCAGCCGCTTCCGGAGGGATTCTCCGAGGACCGGTCCGCTTACCCGGTAACCAACATTACAATCGACGAGGCCCGTGATTTCGCGAATTGGGCGGGCAAAAGGCTCCCGACGATGCTCGAATGGGAGAAGGCCGCGCGCGCCGCCGATGGACGTCTGTATCCCTGGGGCAATAGCGCCGATGCACAGAACGCCAACCTTGGGCAAGGGGGGCTTGCCGGAGAGCTTCGGCCCGCCGGTGACGCCGGAAAGGATGTCAGTCCCTGGGGCGTACTGAACATGGGTGGAAACGCTGCGGAGTTCGTCGACCAGTTGCAGATGCCGAGCGCGACGGCCCTGGAGAAGTTCTCGTCTTTGGTGAAGAATCCGCCACTCACCAGTAACGAGCCGTGGTACACGTTTCGCGGCGGCGCCTATGATCTTGGGTTGGATAACGCCCTGACCTATGAGTGGGCCTCGGTTCCGGCGAGGTTCCACGCCCTGGATCTTGGATTCCGCTGCGTGCGGAACGCGCATCCCGCCGAGCCAGCCGGTGGGCGCTAAATGGCTATCGAACACCCCTTAAAAAGCAAACCAATAGGCCAAATCCGAGATTGAGATGATTGCCGTTGCCCCCTTCATCACCGCCAAACCTGGCATCGCGATGTTACGGCTGGCGCGCGAGTTCGAGGGTAAGAGGCGGCTTTGGTCAAGCTAGATATCATCAACCATGTGGTCAACCAGACTGGCTTGGCGAAGACCAAAGCAGTGAAGGCAGTCGAAACGGTGTTCGAAGGCATCAAGGAAGCGCTGACTCGGGGTGAGCGTATTGAATTTCGGGGATTCGAAATTGTCGAGGTGCGTCCCCGCAAGACCGGCATCGCCCGCAATCCGCAGAAGAATATTGAGGTCCCCATACGGCCCGGCAAGGCGATCCGCTTTCGGCCTGGCAAGCGGCTTCGGGATCTGGAAAAGTAAGCTCGGCATTGACTGGGATTTATTAACCGCTTTCGCGATCTTCCGCTTGAATTCACGCCGGGCGAAAAGCTCAACTACGACAACTCGGGTTACTTCCTTCTCGGCGTGATAGTCGAACGGGCATCGGGGATGAAGTACGAGGAATACCTCCAAAAGAACATCTTCCAGCCGCTCGGCATGACCGATACTGGATACGATTGGCCCGCTACGATACTGAAGGATCGCGCTTCGGGCTACTCGAAGGGCGCGGGTGGCGAGCAAGTCAACGCCGAGTTTCTCGATATGGGGCAACCGTATGCGGCGGGCTCCCTTTATTCGACAGTCTTGGATCTGTACAAGTGGGATCGTGCCCTTTACACAACGAAGGTTTTGAGCGCGCAATCCCTTGAAGCCGCATTTACACCCGGCAAATTCGATTGGGCCGAAGGAATCAAATACGGATACGGGTGGGGAATCGCGCAGGTGCACGGCCACAAGACCGTGGGGCACGGCGGTGGAATCAACGGTTTCAGTACAGTGATCTGGAGAGCCATTGAGGAAGACGCAGTCTCAATCGTTCTCTCAAACAGTGACGCTGGAAGCAACGTCGGAAAAGCCGGCAGGGAACTTCTGGAACTTGTCCTAGACGCCAATTAGGCGCGCCCCGTACCTGTTAGCGTCACGATCAACGGCGTGCTCATCCTCAGAGCGGTACCCGCCACGCCATCTTACAGCGTAGCCGGGCAGAAGATCGCGGGCGATCACTTTTGCGCGATCTCTGGGGCAGAATATGGTGCGTGAGGGCATTGCTAAAGTTCCCTTTGCGATCAAAATCGAAGCCTCTGGTGTAGCTGCTTCCGACCAGCAAGCCAAGATCGTTACCGACCCAGCCACCGCTGCCTGTACTGGCGCAGAATCTGGTGCGGAACGGCACTGCCAAAGTTCCGTTCGGCATCAGGGCCACGCCCGAGCGCTAGATCCCCAGTCTGTTTCGGCTGGTCTGCACTGGGCGGTTTCGCAAGGGGTAATTCGGGACCGGCGCTATTCGCCGCTCTCCAAGGGCAGGGTGGCTTCAGAGCTGGAGTCGCCAATGCGGCAGTGGACATCCTCGCATTGAGCACGCGGATAAAGCTTCAGAGCATTAGAGAATTGGTGGCCCCATGCGTTTTCAGTTTCCCTAAGCGTTGGATTCAGAATGGTTTGCGAGGTGAAGCTGAGATAGGACGCGGCGGCCGCTTGCTCCTAGGTCGCGTTCTTGGTGCCGAGCTGGAGGCAACGCCGCTTTGGTGCGGATGCAGCGCCCATCCAGGCGGGAGACGGCCCGGAGACTGGATGTTCCCAGTGACGGGCGGCACTCGGCCCGTCGGTCCCAAGGCTCTCTACCTGGCTTGCCGTGCTGCGGGACAAGCGGCGGCCATCCAGAGACCGGTTCACCCGCACTTGTTGCGGCACGCCTTCGCTACCCATCTACTCGAGTCCCGGCGTCAATCTTCGCACCATTCAGCTCCTGCTGGGCCACGCAAACCTGGAAACCACTGCGCGCTATCTACAGGTCGCCGACGTGGCCGTTCGCTCGACTCGACTGCGGCGCTTGCCATGTCACAGGGCCAGACGCGCGAAAAGCTGCAACTAAGCAGAGTGTCGTAGCGTCCTGCTACCGGATTGCCCAAGCGCACGTCTAACGGCAGTATAATCGACTGAACGCGGGCTGGCCACGCGGCCGGATCGTCGCACTGGCGGCCGATCGTCGCACTGATGGTGTCGAGCTGGGTTGGCGGTTGATTGTTGATGAAGTCCGCGCTCGTCCAGATGCGCGAGTCTCCGGTGAGGGAGAGGCCGGAGCCTTTTTACTTCAGCGTGGAAACTCTAACGTACTTACAATCTGGTAGTAAACCTTTTCATACTTCATCTTGTTGTCCGCCCCCCGGTACAACAAGTAAGTCTCGTAAATGCGCCCGCGCACCGAGAAAGCGTGGATGAGCGTGTGTCCCTCCGGAATCACCTTGTTCCGATCCAACCGGATCTCTTCCGCCGCAACGGAGCCTTCACTGGTCTCGATCTCCATTTCCTTCGAGGTGTAGCCATTCTCTGCCGTCAGGCGGTCTAGTCGCACAAACTCATCGACGGACTTCACAGGCGACGCGGCGATCATGATGCGGGCGCCGCCAAGAGGAACAAGCACTTGAGGCGGACGTTTTTTCGCGGGAAAACTTTCAATCGTGAAGGCCGATGAATCCGCGTCGACGTGCCAGTCCGCTGGAGAGTGGATGACCAACCCGGAGCCGATATCGTGAGTGGTAACGGTCTTGGCGAACAGAGCTACGGCGAACAGAAAGACCGCTAGTCGCTTCATTTCTTGATGCCCGCGGCCAGTTTAGAGAGGGCGGTCTTGCGCGCTTCGCCGAACTGATAGCGCACGTTGCTTGGGTCTCCAACCAGTCTCTCCTGGGTGGCTTTGATGGCGGGAACATTCTGTTGCCAACTAGCTTCGCCCTCGTACTTCTTATAGATTGCGTCCGTTGTGATAAGTCCCGCGGTAATGTACTGCTGCAGTAACGCGAAGACATCGTTAGTAGCGTCCGCATAACTGCTATAGAGGGCGTAGTTGGTCTTTTTCTTCGAGCCTGCAAAAAACTCAAAATGGTAGCTATTGCCGAATATGTTGAATCGTCCACCATTCAAGTGCGGATTGGTCGCGGTTGAGCTTTCCGACCGGCAAATTCCGAGCACCAGGGAAGGGTCCACTCCGGTCTGCTGCGCTTGAACGATCATGTACTGTCCCCCGGTTGGCGAAAGACCCGTCAAAAGAGGCGACCCGGATCCGGTCATCCCGTTGTAGCTTTTCAGATAGTCGTCGATGACATCTGACAGATTCTGTTCCCAAGCAGTCATAGGCATAGGGGTACCGTTTCGATTGTACACCCAGCCGCTTGATTCGGTTTTTGTTTTTCACCGGGATCGCCACGAATGTCTGCGTGGAATCCACCTTACGGGACGCATTCTTCCAGGACTACTGGCCGATCCTCATCCGCGATGGCGCAATGGGTAGCCAGCCGACCATGCACCAAGCGACGCTGCAAAACGTGGAGGCGTTCTTCGGATGGACGATACTGGCGGCCGAATTTGTTGACAAGGTTGGCGCGGCTGATTGATTGTTTGAGTGGTGGTGTGAAGGCCGAGCGCACTTTGCGGCCAGCCGCGCGCCCTCAACGCTACGACTGAATTCGGAAAGCGACCGAGAATGCCAATTGTCATGCCGAAATAACCCCTCTTAGGGACCGCGTCGCCTGGCACTCGTTCCGGCGAAAAAGTTCGACCGGCGGTTTCGGCTAGGGACGATCCGGGAAGACCAACAGAAAGGGATATTCATCACGGTCCGCGATGTTGGTTCCGCGGAAGCCGACCAGCAGGACCACGTACCGGTCCAGGTGATAGAGGCGCAGCGGATCGAACTGCTGACTGCGGCAATCGTAGTGATCCGCGAAGCCTCCGGGAGCGACACTGCTCTCCGCACCTCCGAAATTGAGGCCCGCCACCTGAATCACCGCTCCAAAGCGATGCCCTATGAACTGGCATGACGTTCTCATCCGGTGCCTCCGGAACCGCCGTCAAGGACACCGCAATCCGGATCGCCGCGCCGTTGAGGGCCTGCGTGAAGACGCGACGGCACGGAGCTCCACTTCCAATCAGGACACACGCTTTGGCGGGAACGGCGTCACCCCAACAATACGGCCGCGGGTCTACTTGAGGAGAGCCCGATCCCGAGGCTCTTCGCGTGGGCCACAATCTCGCTCCACTGCCGATCGGCGTCTGCCGCAGATGTGCATTTTTGGCCGCGGCGCGCCGGTGAGTAGAGCGGCAAAGAACGCTCGGGCTTGCTGGGCACCACGAGCCGTCCCCGCTTGGCCTCTGCCGAAAGCCCTATAAAATGCACCGTGGCGCCAACATACTCAGAGGCATCAAGCCCCGGGTACGTGCATGCCGCGGTATCTTCCGATGTTGCCGTGATGTTCTCGCGGAGGACGACCCACTCCGCCGAAGCCCCCAAGGCCTCGAACGGAAACACCGCTGCGGAAGCCACTACGGGCATGGCAAACAGGGCCGCCAACACGTAGGAACGGAGAGTCATCAGACCGCCCTCGCCGGCTTGTTCGACAGTTTCCGGACGGTCAGTTTCATGGTCTTGTACGGCTTCAGCCAGTCCGCAACCGTGCTGCAGGTGTAGCCCGAGGGCGTACTGCCCTTGAATTCGTAGACCATGCCATCGGCGACGAGCACGATGTGCCCCGCGCTGAATATCAGGAAGTAGCCGGTCAAAGTTCCGCTGAAAAACTCCTTCACTTCCGCCGGATCTGCTTGCTCCAACTGCACCTTGACCTGCGTCGCCTTGCGTGTCAATTCGACTTTGCTAGCGCCCAGCGAGTTTGCCAAATCGTTGGAATCGGCCATGTGCATGTTCGACCCGCCGCAGGTGGTTCCGACGTAGGTGATGCAGTCAAAGCCGCGAAATTCATTCTTGGTTTCGAAGTTACCGGCCCAGACGAAAACACACTTATCGTAACCGGCCACCTGGGCGAACATTCTGCCGTGAAAGTCCTTCGCATCAGGGTCCCCCTGGTAGGTCAATTTCGGTCCATTGTTGGCCTCGTCTAGGGGCAGCATGATTCCATTGTGCGGCTGGATTGGAGCGATGAGAGTCTGCGCGTCGGAGGTGCTGATCGCCGCGCCTTTATACCGGAGTTGAATCCGGCATTGAACCGGCGCCGCCCAGCAGCCAAGCTTTTCGAAAATCTTCAGCACATCGCCAAGGTTGTCCTCACTGAGAAGATTGTGAGCCGGGCGGTCGCTGACATCGATGCTATTTTTCTCGTCCGGGAAACACAGCAACTGCGCATATCCCGTGCCAGCTGGCGGAAGCGGGCCCGCATCGCAAGTTGCGAAAGCAATCACATATCCCCCTTTGGCGACGTGATGCATGGTGATCAGTTTTAGTACCAACGGATTCGCCAACCGGTTCAGTCGCTTCAACGTCTGGCCGTGTAAGTCGATGGTACTGTCTGGCGTCACGCCCCACACTTTCTGGAACTCCGCAATAGCGCCCTTCAGTGCGTCGTCGCAGATACCATCCTTGAAGGGCAGAGTCGATCCAAACGCCGCCTTCAACAGACATGTTCACCTCCCTGCCGCGTATCCTACCATGTAATCACTCCACTCCTATAATCGAGCTTGCGACCAGCTCGCGGCGCAGGACGCAACGGAAGGGCTCACGGACGAGGATGCTGCTCCGGAGCTTCCTCAAACGCCCGTCTCGGCCCGCGGGGATCTTTGGACGCTAGAAAATCACAAACTACTCGTCGGCGACGCGACGGATCAGCATCTTATATAACTCCTGCCGCAACCGGCATTGTCCCAAGTGCCAGGCCACGGCGCGCGCCAAGTGGCTCGCTCAGCGAGAGGCCGAGCTTCTGCCCGTCCCTTATTTCCATGTGGTCTTTACACTGCCTCGGCAGATCGGACACTTGGCACGATCCTTTTCCGGGCCGCGGCCAACACGCTGCTGGAAACCGCCGCCGAGCCCAGGCTCCTGGGCGCATCCATCGGATTCCTGGCGGTGCTTCACACCTGGGGGCAGAGCCTGCACCTCCATCCGCATTTACATTGCGTGGTGCCCGGTGGAGGCATCTCGCCGGATGGATCGCGTGCCGCAAGGATTCCTTCTTTCTTCCCTACCTGGTCCTCAGCCACCGATTCCGCGAGAGGTTCTTATGGCAACTGCGCCAAGCCTTCCGTCAGGGCGCCCTGCGCTTCAACGGTGAACTCCGATCCCTGGCTTCTCCCGCCGCCTTCGAGGCCTTGTGTCAGGAAGCCGCCAACATCGAATGGGTGGTTCACATCAAGCCCCCCTTCGGCGGACCCCAGCGCGTGCTCAAGTATCTGGCTCGCTACACCCACCGCGTGGCCATCTCCAACCACCGGCTCCGCTCCCTGGGAAATGGCCGCGTCACCTTTGACTGGAAGGATTACGCCCACGGCGGACGAAAAAGCACCATGACCGCGGTTTGGGTTACTACGTTCTTCGTGGCCCGTTGGGTTTACGCCCGCCTGGCTATTCCCTTTTTGGCTGTGAGCGGGAATTCGACTGGCTTGACGTATGCGCTAGCCTGAGGGCATGAAGGAGCGTGACTGGACAAGAGTCCTGGGATGGCCCGGATACCAGGTGTATCAGAGGGAAATCGATGAGTCGGGCAAAAAGCTGAAGCTGTGGGTGCGGCGGAAGAAGACGGGGCTTAAATTGATTTGCTCCGGGTGTGGTCAGCACATACCGGCCAGCCGGATCCAAGAGATCAGCGAGCGGGAGGTACGGGACCTGCCGTGCTTCGAGTACTCGACGACGATCGTGGTGGAGACGTATCGGATGAAATGCCCCCGCTGCGGATTCCGTGCAGAGAAGGTGACTCAGTTGCCGAGCAAAGCGCCATTCAGCAAACGATTCGAAGAAGCAGTGGGGCAGGCCTGCGAGAGTGCGTCGGCGCGACAAGTCGCGCGGCGATTGGGCATGGCCGAAAGCACGGTGCGCGCGATCGATCTGCGGTGCCTGGAGCGTTGGGAGGCCAAGCGTCGAAAGCCGCCGCTGCGGCAGATGGGCGTCGACGAGTTGTACCGCGGCAAGAAGGACAAGTTCCTCACAGTGGTGTGCAATCTGGAAACCGGCGAACCGCTGTGGTTTGGCAAAACGCGGAAGAAGGAAACGCTGGATGAATTCTTTCGAAGCCAGTTACGGAAGCCGCAGCGCAAGCGGATTGAGGCGGCGTGCCTGGACATGTGGGAACCGTTTCGGTTGAGCATTGAGGAATGGGCGCCACAGTGCAAGATCGTATACGACAAGTTCCACATCCTCCAGCATGCCAACGATGCCATCGACGAAGTGCGGAAGGCGGAGTTCTTCCGGCAGGGAAAACAAAAGCGCGGACTGATCAAGGGAAAGAAGTGGCTCCTGATGAGCCGGTGGAAGAACCTGACTCTCTCTCAACGCGGAGAACTCAACCGGCTGTTCCAACTGAACCGGCGCGTGTTCAAAGCCTACCTTCTCAAAGAGAGCTTGGAGCGGCTTTGGGACTATCGCTACGAGGGCGCGATGCTCAACTACCTGCAGAAGTGGATGGACCAACTGAAGTGGCAACGGCTCACGCCGTTCGAAGAACTCGCCGACATGCTGGTGAAGCATCTGGAGGGAATCTTGAACTACTGCCGGACCAAAGTTCGCTTCGGTGTGGTCGAAGCGCTCAATGGAAACATTCGGATGCTGATCAATCGTGGTCGAGGCTATAAGAACGTCCGCTACCTGCTGCTGAAGGCCAAACGCATGGCCGTGACCAATGCCGAATTTGTCGAACTTCAACAAGTCAGAAAGGCGGCATAGAATGGCCCTCCGTCGAATTCCCGCTCAGAGCCCCCTTTTTAAAGCCCTACCCCCTTGGCCTGTTATTTATGCATCTGCTCTACGTTGACGAATCCGGCAATCCAGATGGGAAAGAAGACAAGCATTTTGTTCTGGGAGGGATCGCTGTCTTCGAACGTGAAATCTATTGGAGCAATGAAGAGGTCAACGCCATAGCCAATAAGCATTTCCCTGGTGTTGAAATCGAATTCCATGCCCAAGCAATCGCTGCCCATAGGGATGAGCCATGGCACTCATGCCCCACAGAGCAAAGAAATTCAATCCTTGATGAGCGCTATGTCGCACGATCTCCTCGCGTCATGTCGCTTTGTTTGGAATAGCCCTTGAGAAGACGATGACAAGTGACCCTGTGGCTCGCACCTTCGAAGAAATCTGCAATCGCTGTGATTTGTTCATGCGTCGCCTCCATTCTCAGGGAGACGCAGCGAGCACTCATCATTTTTGATGAGAGTAGGTATGAAAGCAGTCTCCAGACGTTGCTAGCCGGCTTGTCTCACGCGACGGATGCATCCCTGAGGCGCTGCCACACAGATTTAGCTAGGCGAGTATCGAAGCCTCGGTACTCGTTACGGAAGCACGGTGAAGAATTTCGCGGATGTACCGTTCTTCGCAAACTCAAAGGCAACACGACTATTGCAGTTGGCGGACCTCGTCGCGTACGCTGTTTTTCGCCGGTATGAGCGTGGCGATACCAGACTGCTCGACAAAATTATCTCGAAGTTCGATACGGAAGGCGGCGTGATACATGGACTCGTGCACATCACGCCATCGTCTAGCACGTGTACATGTGTAGCGCACTACCCAGGGCCTTCGGGATCGCCAAGCTCAAGTTCGGCGGTGCGGTAAACTGGACGCTTCATGCATTGGAACCTCCGCCGCATTGTCGAAAAAGTGCGGTCCTTCTACTTTCTTGCGCCCCGCGCCGAATCCATCTATGCGTTGCTGTCGCGGATGTACTTCGAGCCCCGGCTCGCGGCCGAAAAGGCCGTTGATCCCAAGACCCTCACCTACCACGGCTTCAGCGCGTATTCGATGGCGGACGAGGATGGAATGATCCAGGAGATCTTCCGCCGCATCGGCGCAACCAACCGGCAATTCTTCGAATTCGGGTGCGGCGACGGCTTGGAGTGCAACTCCACTTACCTTTTGTTCACCGGGTGGGGCGGAGTTTGGCTCGACGGCGGAGAAGAGAATATCCGTTCCGTCGAGACTCACTTCTCCCGCCAGCTCCAATCCGGAAAGTTGAAGACCAGGCAAACCTTTATCACCGCGGAGAACATCAACGCCCTGCTGCGGGAAACCGGCGCCGATCCCGAAATGGATCTGCTGTGTATCGATATCGACGGCAACGATTACTGGGTCTGGAAGGCCATCGAAGGCTTCCGCCCGCGCGTGGTGGCGATCGAGTACAACGCCACCTTCCGCCCTCCGCACAAAATCGTGCAGACGTACAATGCCGCGTATCGCTGGAACAGCACCAACTATTTCGGGGCCAGCCTGAAAGCGCTGGAGGAGCTGGGCCGCGAAAAGGGATACGCGCTGGTGGGCTGCAACGTGTCCGGAATCGACGCCTTTTTTGTGCGCCAGGACCTGGTGGGGGATCTGTTCTCGGCGCCCTTCACGGCGGAGCACCACTACCGCCCGCCGCACTATGATGCGATCGTGCGTGGATTCAGCCGTCATCCGCGCGGCGCCGGTCCCTACGAAATCCTGTGAGAGGAGCCCGCGAGGACGACTCGAAGTTTGTCGCGCTGCTTGCCGCAGCCATCTTCGGATTGAATGTCTTCTTCTGTTGGCCGCTATTCCGAGTGGAATACCTGGATGATTTCCAATCGAATGAGGGCTCGTTCATCTCCATCGGCCGGTTCCTGATTGAGCACTGGCCGCACGTTGCGTGGTTTCCATGGTTCAACGGTGGAACTCCTCTGGAAAGCGCGTATTTTGCATTGGTTCCGGCGCTGGTAGCGGCAACGGCAGGCTTAGCGCGGTGCTCCCCGGCGCACGCGTTCCACTCTCTGGCGGCGTTGGCGTACTGTTTGGGACCGGTTTTTCTGTTCCTGTTCGCTCGAAAGGTGTCCGGGCTGGTGGCGCCTTCGGCCGCGGCTGCGTTGGCGTGGTCTCTGTTCTCGCCGGCGCTGTTGATGCCGGGGATCCACGGCAAGGTGGGCACCATCTGGGGTATGAATCGGCTGGCGTCAATTGTCTACTATGGTGAGACGCCGCACAATGTGGCCTTGAGTCTGGTTCCTTTGGCTTGGCTGTTGCTGGCGCGGCACTGGGATGCGCCTGGGCCGCGGCGTTTTGCGGCGGCCGCGGCCGTCATTGCCGCCATCATGCTGAGCAACGCCTTCGGCATGGCGGTTATCACAGCATCGGCGTTCCTGCTTTGGCTGGCCATCGGCTACCGGACCTGGGACGACCGCCGAACTTGGCAGCGGCTGGCTTGGACATGCGCGGTCCTGCTGGTTGCATACCTGCTGATCTGCCGCTTTCTGCCGCCTTGGTTGTTGCGCGAGGCGGCGATCTACGCCCCAACGCTGGATGGCGACTATCGGCATGGGTGGTGGCCGCTTGCGCCGCTGCTGGCGGCCGTATTGTGGCTGATCTTGCGGCGAATCTCCAGTCCCATCGTGCGGTTCGCCGCTCTTTTCACCGGATGGTTCGGCGGCGTGGTGGCGCTTTGGTCGGTGACGAGAATTGGCCTCTTGCCCTCTGCGCACCGTTATGCTCTTGAGGCGGAGGCCGGCTTTTGCCTCCTGGCGTCCTTCGGGCTTTATCCGCTGTGGCGGCGATTGCCGGTGAAAGCGGCCGCCCTGATCGCGATCGCAGCGCTGGGATTCATGGGGCAGACGGACTACCGCTTCGCGCGTCAGTGGATCCGGCCGGCCAATATAACGCAATCCGTGGTCTATCGGGAGGCGTCCTGGATCCGCGAACACCTGCCGGATCGGAGAGTGATGGCATCCGGCGATGCGGAGTTCTGGTTCAACCTGTTCACCGACAATCCACAAATGGCCGCGGGGCATGAAGCCGCCGCCAACCCTGTGGAGCGGCTCGCGGTTCAGACGATGTACAATGCCGGCGCTGGGGACGGGCCGGTCTCGGTGCTCTGGCTCAAGGCTTTCGGGTGCGGAGCGATCATCGTGCCGGGTCCCGGAAGCAGCGACTTTTTTCACCCCGTGCGCCATCCGGGTCAATTCGCGGGCTTGCTGCCGCTGGTCTGGCGCCAGGGCGACGATTTCATCTATCAGGTGCCACTGCGGTCTCCTTCGTTGGCGCATGTGGTGCCGGCCAGCATGTTGGTCGTTTCGCAGCCGATGGATGGATTGGACGTGGGGCCGTTGCGACGCTACGTGGAGGCTCTGGAAGATCCGGCGCGTCCCCTGGCCCAACTTCGGTGGCAGAATCCGGAGCAGGGGCGGATCGCGGCGACGGTGAGCCAAGGGGATGTTATTTCCATGCAGATCGGGTATGACCCGGGTTGGCGCGCAAGCGTGAACGGCCGCCAAGTTACAGTTCGCAGCGATGGACTGGGGATGATGGCGTTCAATCCGGAGTGTGCGGGCGACTGCACAATCGATGTGGAGTTCGCCGGCGGATGGGAGCGGCACGTCTGCTCGGCCGTGAGTATTCTGACGGCTTTTGCGCTGGCAGCCATGTGCTTTCGTCCCTGACGGTCGCGGTTCAGTTCCGCCGGCCCGGCTAGCGTTTGCTTTACCTGCGCGCAGGAGGGAACATGAATTATGGCAGCGGACCCCACCGCCTCGGCTCGGCCTCAAACCATCGAAGCGTCTCTTGGGGAATCAACCCCCGCGCCGCTGCCCTACGAGCCCCTGCCCGCTTTCCAGGCCAATCCCTTGCAGGACGATCACGAAGCCGCCCAATGTCACGGAAAGCGCATCGGCATTCTGATCGTCACCTATAACGCGGTCACCACTCTTACTAAGGTTCTCAAGCGCATTACCCCGAATGTCTGGGACAACGTCGAGGAAATTGCCGTTTTCGACGACGCCAGCCAGGACGACACCTACGAGCTGGCAATGGGGATCAAGACTCTTCGCCAATTGCCCAAGCTCACGGTGCTCAAGCACGAACGCAATCTGGGCTACGGAGGCAATCAGAAGGCGGGCTACCGCTATTTCATCGAACGCGGCTTCGACGTTGTGGTTCTGCTCCACGGCGACGGGCAGTACGCCCCGGAGATTTTGTCGCACCTGTATCAGCCCATTGTGACCGGAAAGGCCGACGCGGTTTTCGGCTCGCGGATGATGAAAACCTATGGAGGGCCGCTGAAGGGCGGCATGCCTCTGTACAAGTATCTCGGCAACCGCATCCTGTCTACATTTGAGAACGCCGCTCTGGGCCTCAATCTGACCGAGTTCCATAGCGGCTATCGCGCCTACAGCGTGGCGGCGCTGCGCAAGATCGACTTCACTCACATGACCGACGATTTCCACTTCGATACGGAAATCATTATTAAGCTGAATCACCAGGGATTTAGAATTTCCGAAGTGCCAATTCCGACCTATTACGGAACCGAGATCTGTTACGTCAACGGAATGAAGTACGCCCGTGACGTGTTCCGGGCGGTGCGCCGGTATAAGCGCACGCGCCGTTCGGTGGCGCGCTGCCCTGAGTTCGCCGAATACTTCGTCCACTACCCCATCAAGCACAGCAAATACTCCAGCCACGACTATGTGCGAAGCATGGTGGGCGGCAATCGGGAAGTGCTGGATATCGGCTGCGGCGAAGGCGATTTCGCGGCCGAGCTGAAACGCAGCGGCAACCGCATCACCGGGGTGGATCTGTTGCCGCAGCCGGCCAACACCGCCGTTTTCGAGCAGTACTTCAGCGCCGACCTGGACGATGGAATCTCAGCGGTGGTCAAGGCTCTGGGAGACAAACGTTTCGATCGCGTGCTGTTGCTGGATATTCTGGAGCACCTGCGCTCGCCGGACCGCATCCTGACTGAGTGCCACACGCTGCTGGACTCCCATGGCCAATTGATCGTTTCGCTTCCCAACATCGCCAACATCACCATCCGGTTCATGCTGCTTTTCGGCCGCTTCGATTACACCGAGCGCGGCATTCTGGACCGCACCCATTTGCGTTTCTTCACGCGCAAGACGGCGCGGCGGTTTCTGCGGGAAAACGGATACGAGATTGTTCAGGAGCGTTCGACGGTGATGCCGGTGGAACTGGTTCTGGGCCTGGCTCCCACCAGCCTCCCGATGAGGATCGTCAACCGGATCCTGGCCGGGATGACCAGGCTCCTGCCCGGCCTGCTGGGCTATCAGATCGTGCTGGTCGCGCGGAACTCGTGAAACGCCGGCTCTTTCTCGCGATCCTGGCGCTATCCTGCGCCTGGGCCCAGACTGCGCGCCCAGAAATCGCAATCAAAGACATCACCATCAACTATCCGGCGAGGGCTCCGGCGAACTGGCCTCTGTTCATCGCCAAAGAGGGCGGGTACTTCGAAAAATACGGGCTCAACGCGAAGCTGGTGTTTGGGGTGCATCCGGCCGGCATCGCCATGATCGTCGGCGGCGACGCCGTCATGACCAACTACACGCTGGAGCAGGCCATGCAGGCGGCTTCGAAGGACGCCTCGCTGGTGGCCGTCGGCAGCGGCTACAAGAAGGGCCTGTGGGCGCTGATGGTTTCTAAGGAGCTGGCCGCGAAAAACGTCTCCAGCGGGCGCGATCTCAAAGGCAAGCGAGTGGGCGTGAGCCAGATTGGGGATGCGCCGTATAACTACACCGTCGCGATGCTGGCGAAATTCGGCGTGACGCAGCGCGACGTGCAATGGGTGCCGTTGGGGACCGACGTCAACGGCCGCGCTGCGGCGCTGACCAGCGGCCGGGTGGACGCTACGCTGCTGACCTCGCCTGCGTATTACAAGCTGGAGGAGATGGGCTTCCGCAGTCTCGGCAACCTGGTGGATTTCGACGACATCTACGCACCCACGGTGTATCTGTTTAAGAAGTCCGTGCTGGCGGCGAATCCCAAGCTGGCGGAGACTCTGATCAAGGTGCAGGCCGAAGCCATCAAGCGTTTCTACGACGATGAAGCGTTCGCCGTGAAGGCGTATTTGCCCTACGATTCGCAAAGCGCCGCCGACATCGAGCGCCAGTACGATCACTACAAGCGGACCAATACCTACGAGCGTATTCCGTACATCCCCGCCGCGGCGGTTCAGTTCGTGGTCAATCAGCAGGCCGATCCGCAGATGGCCGCGCAGATGAAGGGCTTCGATTTTCGCAAGGTCATCGACAATACGATCGTGGACCGGCTGGTGAAGGAAGGCTTCTTCGAGCAGTTGTTCGGGGTGGCGGTGAAGGCTGAGGAAGAGAGCAAGGCTCGGCTGGCGTTCCGTTGAGATCTACCTCAAGGAGTTCCCTTTTCGAAACACGCGGGGCATCTGGCTTTGACGCGGATAACTTCCGTGTGCCGTAAGCCAGGCGACTATCCCGCGGATCGCGGCTTGATTCACTTCTACCGGATGCTGGCTTCTCGTCGAGTTGAAAGCCCCCCGGCTCCTTCCAGAAGCCATTTGTCCGGGATGTCAGTAGCGTGCTCCATCTCAGCCAGGCCTTCCAGGAACGCCGCAACCTGTGGTGCATATCTCGCGACGGATAGATCGGCTATACAATGAAGGCTTGCCATGTCCACGAACCCATGGAGCAAGATCGAGGACTTGTTCGCGGCAGCCAGGAAACTTGATCCGCGGCAACGTGGGGCGTACATGGCAGAAGCCTGCCGCGACGATGACAGCCTGCGAGCCCAAGTGGAGGCACTGCTAGCCGCAGATTCCGCAAGTACGGAGGAGATGAGCGTGTTGAGCATGGGGGGTGGGCCGGGGTCCGCGCCCCTGGGGCCGGGCGCTCGATTGGGCCCCTACCAGTTGGAAGCGCTGCTGGGAGAAGGCGGCATGGGCCAGGTGTTTCGCGCGCGCGATACGCGCCTGGGGCGTCCCGTGGCGATCAAGGTGATCCGTGGGGAAAGAACGCAGCGGCCGGATTTCCAGATTCGTTTCCAGCGCGAGGCGCAGGCCACGGCAGCGCTCAATCATCCGCACATTTGCACGCTGTACGACGTCGGAGAACAGGAAGGCGCGCCGTACCTGGTGATGGAGTACGTGGAAGGCCAGACACTGGCGGCGCGCTTACGGGAAGGTCCGTTGCCACTCGACCAACTGCTGCACCGCGCGGCGGAGATATCACAGGCACTGGCGGCGGCGCACGAACGCGGGATCATCCACCGTGATTTGAAACCAGCCAACCTGATGCTGACCGCGGCGGGCGTAAAGGTGCTCGATTTTGGCTTAGCGAAATTCATCGGGCCGGAGGCGTTAGCGCTGGACGCGACGGCGGCGCATACGATCTTAGGCACGCCCGCGTATATGTCGCCGGAGCAGACGCGAGGCGAAGAGCTGGACCGGCGCTCCGACTTGTTCTCGTTCGGTAGCGTGCTGTACGAGGCGGCGACGGGCGTACGTCCGTTCCGGGGCTCGTCGCTTCCTGAAGTTCTGCGAGAAGTGGTGAGCGGCCATCCGCCGCCGCCCAGTTCGTTGCGGCCCGAATTGCCGGCGGGATGGGACTCGATTCTGATGCGCGCGCTGGCAAAGGAACGGGACCGGCGTTACCAATCCGCCGCGGACTTGTTCGTCGCGCTCGAAGAACTCCGCGGGAGCGTACCGCAGGCCGGGCCGCGCATGGAGGAGCGGGAACCAGATCCGGTGTTCGGGCGCGAGAAGGAGCTGGGCAAACTGGAGGAGCTGCTGCGTTCCGCGATCCAGGGCAAAGGCAGGGTCGTGCTGGTGTCGGGAGAACCGGGTATCGGCAAAACGGCTTTGACCAGGATGTTCGTCTACCGGGCCAAGAAGAAGAATGCGGATCTGGTGCTCGCGCGCGGGGCTTGCGTGGAGCAATACGGCGCCGGCGAAGCCTATTTGCCGTTTTTGGACGCGCTGGGGAGCCTGCTGCAGAGTCCGGGGCGGGAACGGGTGGTAGCGCTGCTGCGCCGCCACGCGCCCACGTGGTGCTTGCAGTTTCCAGCGGTATTCTCCTCGGGAGCCATGGACCAGATTCTGCGCGAGGCCACGGGCGCGACCAAAGACCGTATGCTGCGGGAACTGGGCGACGCGCTGGCCGCCCTCACCGCCGAAACGCCGGTGCTGCTGGTGTTGGAGGACATGCACTGGACCGATCCGGCGAGCGTGGACATGTTGCGACACCTGGCGGAGCGGGCCCACGGCCAGAGGCTGCTGCTGGTGGTCACGGCGCGTCCGGAGGATATCGAGCGCAACAATCCCACGTTGAAGAAGTGTTACACGGAGATGCACGCGCGCGGGGTTTGCGATGAGCTCGCGCTAAAGGTTCTGAGAGTCCAGGACGTGGCGGCTTACCTGGATGCGCACTTCGCTCCCAACGAGTTTCCGGCCGGGTTGGCGTCGGTGATCCACAGTAAGAGCGAGGGGCATCCCCTGTTTGCCACCGGCGCCATCCAGATTCTGGCTGAGCGAGGCGACATTGTGCGCGACATGTGCGCGCGAACGGCCCGTGGAAGCTGCAGCAGCCGTTGGAGCAGATGGAGCTAGACGTTCCGGTCAGCGTGCGAAGCATGATCGAGAAGAAAGTGGGTCTGCTCAGCGATGCGCAGCGGCAGGCGCTGCAATACGCCAGCATCGAAGGCGAGGTATTCACCTCGACGGTGCTGGCCGCGCTTCTGGAGGCCGATGAGCTGGACCTGGAAGAGCGGTTGGATGTGCTCGGGAAACTACATCGGCTGATCCACGCGGAAGGCGAGGAGGAATTGCCGGACGGCTCGGTAGCTACCATCTACCGCTTCACGCACGCGCTGTACCAGAACTTTCTCTACGACCAGTTGCTGAGCAAACGCCGCGTCCTTTTGCACCGGCGAGCGGGCGAGACGCTGGAGCGCGTGTATGCGGGCCAGCATGCGCGCGTAGCCGGCGCGCTGGCGACGCACTTTGAGCGCGGCCGCGATTTCGTGAAAGCGATTACTTTCTTGGTTCAGGCCGGGGACACGGCGCTCTCGCGCTACGCCAACGCCGAAGCCGTTAGCCTCTTCAGCCGCGGGCTGGAACTGGTGGACAAGTTGCCGGAGGGTCAGCAAGCGGAGCGCCGGGCAGTGCTGCTGCAGGAGCGGGCGCTGGCGCAAATGGCGCTGGGCCGGCTGAAAGAGGCGGGCGAAGACTACCGGACCATGCGCGAGGTTTGCCGCGCTGCCGGGGATGCGGAAGGCGAATGCCGTGCCTTGCTCGGAATCTGCCATGTGGCGCACAACGTCCGCGACTTGCCCAGCATGGCAGCAACACAGCCCTGAAGCCCGGGCCCTTGCGGAGCGAATGGGAAACCAAGCCCTGATGGCGGAGGCTAATAATGCCTGGGCGGTGTACCAGATGCTATCCGGTGAGCTCACCGAGGCGGAAGCTGCATTTGCAAGATCGATTCCCGCGGCGCGGTCGCTGAAGCATCGTCCGGCTCTGGTACACGGTCTTACCTGGAGCGGCATCGTGCACTTCTGGCGGAGCGACTACGCCGGCGCGGAACGCGTTCAAGTGGAGGCATCGCTTCTGGCAGCGGAAGCCCGGGATGGCTTTCACTTGCCGCTGTCGCTTTTGTATTTGGGGCTGACGCAGGCGAATCGTGGCCGGATTTCCGAAGCGATGGGATCCATGCAAGAGGCCCTGGACTTGGCGAAGCGCAGCGACAACGCGCTGGCTCTTTCGCGAATCCCCAATGGGATCGGCTGGGTCTCGCGGGAGATGGGAGATCTGGGCAGGGCGATCGAGTTTAACGAAGGATGCGTGGAGATTTCACAGCGCACAAAGTACGGAGAAGCAGAAGCCAACGCGCTGCTCAACCTGGTATACGACTATCTCCTGGCTGGAGAACCTGGGAAAGGCGAGCAGGCCCTCGAACGCATCCTGCCTTTGTACGAGCGTGATCGCACGAAGGGCAACGCCTGGCGGTTTTACGGAATTCGCTATAATGCCGCCCAGGCCGAGTATTGGCTAGTATCGGCGTAAGCTGGATCGAGCTGAGGAGCACGCCCAAACGCTGCTGGCCAACGCGGAGCAGAAGGGCGCTGCCAAGTACATTGCCGTTGCGAGGCGGCTGCTGGGCGAAATCGCCGCGGTGAACGGCGATGCCATGACGGCCGAGGAAGAGCTGACGCGGTCCCTGGAGCCGTTCGCGACACACCCGATGCCCCTGATCGAATGGCGAAATCACGCCGCGCTGGGGCGGCTGCTGGCAGCGCGGAAACATCCGGGGGGCGCGCGCGAGGCCTTCAAACGAGCCGAAACGCTGGTGCGCGAACTGGCAGGCAATATCTCCGATCCGGCGCAGCGCAAGGTATTCCTGGAAATGGACGCCGTACGGGAAGTAATCGCGGGCGCGGCGGGCTAGCAAAGCCTGGTTTGCCGCCAAACCGGCAAGTGCGAGAATCGTTGGCCAGCACCTCATTCTCCGTGAGAGGGTAGATCGTCTATCGCCGATAGCAGTAGGACTTTCAGCTAAAACTCTCATTGGAAACATGTTGTTGGGATAGTGTCCGGATGGTCGCGCACTCGGAGGAAACCCACTCGGAAGGCGTCGGCGACCGCTTGGGGGCTTGTTCAAACGAGTCACGTCCAGTAGGCGAAGCCCATGCCGCTTCCGGTGCCGGCCTCGGAGCGGTAGCAGGGCACGTAGTCGATCAGACTCATCTTCAATCCGGCTTCCGGCCATCGCGCCCGCCACGACGATCCAATTCTTGATCTCCGAGGTTCCGGATTCGAACATGCTCTCGGGAAAATTCTCCAGCGCCGCGGCGTTCGAACCCAGCAGAGCGTCGAGCACCGCGTGATCGAAGGCTTCGTCGACCACGAAATGGCTCAAGCCGCCGGAGGCGACAAAGGCGACTTGGTTGTCCGGGGCCCAGGACGCGATGGCGCGCGCCAGCATGCGGCCGAGGTTATAGCAACGCGCAACGGTAGGTTGATTGGGCGGATAGAACGTATTCACGAAGATTGGGACTTGCAGCGGCACGCGGTCCCGCATCACGCGGCGATAGACGAAGCCGAAGGCGTGCGGCACGGCGTTGGAGCCGATCTGGCCTGTGGGCAGGCGAGTCATCTGCGCCAGGTCGAAACCTTCCGCGGTGGCGCTATGAATCAGGTGGCGGCCTAGGCCGGAATCGCAAGGGTACTGGGTGTATACCGAAGGGGTCCGGTCCAGCTCCGCACGGGCGATGCCGGGGCCCAGCTTCGCCAGAAACTCCGGGCGTGCGCGGAATGCCTTCCACGTAATCGCCCCAGAAGATTGCGAAGGCGGGAATGTGCTCGGCGGTGAAGACTTCCATTTGGTCGTTGCCGACGACGACCGCAACGTCGGGCATGTTTTCCTCGATACACGTCGCCGAGTTTGGCGATGGCTCGCTGGCAGCGGGAGTAGCGTTCCGCGCGAGTCTCTGGCGACGCTTGGTTACCAAGACGCTCGTCGCGGCGCAGCGCGGCCATCTCGTCGAAAGTGCAAGTTTTACCCTGAAAGAAATGCTTCGGGTTGGCGCGATCCGCGAGAACGCGGTCCGGCCAGTACTCCGGGGCGATGGAAAGCATGGGGCCGTGCGAGGAGCCCAATCCCAGAACAATACGAGCCACGCGCCCAAGTTTACCAGACACGTGATATCTTCCAAGCATGCGCAGCTTGCGGAGAGTCCTCCTGCTGACCCCGATGCTGGCGGCTGTGTGCGCGTTCGCGCAGACGCCGGCGCTCCAGAAAGTCATCGTCAACTATGCCGCGAAAACCGGCACGAGCTGGCCGATGTATCTTGCCAAGGAGGGCGGCTACTACCAGAAGTACGGGCTGGACGTGAACCTGGTGTTCGCGGTCCATCCGGCGGGCATCGCGATGGTGGTGAGCGGCGAGGCCGCGATGACCAACTATCCGCTGGAACAGGCCATGCCGGCCAGCTCGCGCGACGGGTCCTTGACGATCATGGCGAGCCAGTACAGGAAGAGCCTGTTCGCGCTGGCCGCGGCAAAAAACATTTTCGAATGTCCGTGAGCTGAAGGGCAAGCGCATCGGCGTGAGCCAGATCGGCGACGCTCCGTACAACTACGCGGTGGGGCTGCTGGCGAAGTTCGGGCTGACACCGAAAGACGTTGAATGGGTCCCCATCGGCACGGACGTAAACGGGCGCGCCGCCGCGCTGGTGAGCGGACGGGTGGACGCGACCATGCTCACCGCGCCGGTGTACTTCAAGTTCGAGCAGCAGGGTTACAAGATCCTGGCCAACACCAGCGACTACGACGACATCTTCGCGCCCACGGTACACGTGTTCAAGAAGACCACGCTGGCGGCCCACCCCAAGCTGGCGGAATCGCTGATCAAGGCGCAAACCGAGGCGATCAAGCGGCTTTACGAGCGACAAAGCCTTCGCTGTGAAGGTTTATCTGAAATACAATCCTACTGAAGATCCGGCGGATGTCGGGCGGGTTTACGACCGGTACACCAAAGTCAACACCTATGAGCGCGTACCGTACGTGCCGGCCGCGGCGGTTCAGTACATTATCAGCCACCCGGTGGACGAGCAACTGGGCGCGCAGTTGCGGGGCTTCGATTTCCGCAAGGTCATCGACAACGGCGTGGTGGACCGGCTGGTGAAGGAAGGCTTCTTCGAGCAGTTGTTCGGTCCGGGAATCAAGGCCGAGGAAGAGAGCAAGGCGAAGATTGCATTCCGATAGCCACGTCAAGCACCTGAATGGCGAGGATTTCCGCCGCGCCTGCGCCCGCTTCGCCACCGGCGTTTGCGTGCTGACCACGTGCACGCCGGACGGCCGCCCTCACGGGCTGACGGTGAATTCGTTCACGTCGCTGTCGCTCGATCCGCCGCTTGTGATGGCCGCAATCGCGCGCGTCAGCGCATACCTTGCGGCGTTCGAGAGCTCGGGCTTCTTCGCCGTCAACATTCTCACCGAGGAGCAGCGGCCTCTCTCCATCCGCTTCGCTCGGCGCGAAGAAGGCCGCTTCAACGGCTTACCGTGGAACGCGGGCGTGACCGGCTCGCCGGTATTCGAGGGGACGCTGGGCGTGATCGAGTGCCGCACAGTGCAGTGGCTGGATGCGGGCGATCATCGCGTGATGGTGGGACAGGCGGTGGCGGCGGTGGTGCGGCATGGCAGGCCGCTGCTGTACTTCGAGAGCGGCTACGCGAGCCTGGGATTGGAGGCGCCGGACAGGGGAGGTTGGTAGGCGGCGAAAACGCCTGCTCCACACGATTCGCACATGTTGTGGAGCAGGCCTTCGGCCCGCATCAACTTTGCACACTCTATACGCCGAATCGCTCCGCCGCTCGGGCTTTGGCCCTGGCCGCCTCTTGTTCGCGGTTTTTCGGCGGCGCGGTGGTTTCGAGCGCACGGAGAAGGCGAGACGAAACCGCGGCGACGTCATCGATCGCGGTAAGGAAGACGCCTTCGTTGGCCTTCGACGGCTTGGTAAAACCGCTGATTTTTCTCACGAACTGGAGCGAGGCGGCGCGAATCTCCTCGGGCGTGACCGGCGGATCGAAATTGAAGAGGGGTCTGATATTGCGGCACATTTTAGTTCTGCAGATCTCCGTATGCCCTCAACGTATCAGAACTCGGGCGGCGTTGTAACCGCTTGTTCATTCGGACTTCGTATATTGGTAGGGATGAAGGCGTCGATTGTGTCCGTCGTTTTGTTCGCGGTGGTTGTGGGTGCGCTGCTCGCCCAGGTTCCCCTGCTAAGCGAGCCGGGGCCCACGTTCCGGGTCGCGGACAACCAGTTGCCCAACCGGCTGATGCTGATTGCGTACGGAGACCAGCGGTTCACCGATCCGGCGAACACCACGCAGACCAACCCGCGCATTCGCCGGTGGCTGGTAAAGCAGATTGCGGCGGAGCATCCCGCCGCCGTGATTATGAACGGCGATGTGCCGCTGGCGGGCAACGTCGCCAACGATTACACGGTCTTTCAAGCCGAGACCAAAGCTTGGCGCGACTTGAAGCTGCGCGTGTTTCCCGCGCTGGGCAATCACGAGTTTCGCGGCGATCCTCGGAAGGATCTGGAGAACTGGTGGAACGCCTTCCCGGAGCTGCGAAACCGGCGCTGGTATTCGGCGCAGCTCGGATCGCGATTGTATCTGCTCTTGCTGGACAGCGATACTTCGCTGTTGCCCGGCAGCGATCAGGCTCGCTGGATCGAGAAGCAGGTGGAGGGCCTTCCCGCCTCGATCGATTTCGTGATCGTGTCGCTGCACCATCCTGCCGTAGCCGATATTCAAACGCACATCCAGGTGGATCACAATCCGAGGCCGAATGAGATCGCGCTGCGGGACTACTTGTCGAAGGCTGCGCGGACTTCTCACGCCAGTTTTCTGGTCAGCGCGGGGCACACCCACAATTACGAGCGCGCCGTGGTGGATGACGTGACGTATTTGGTCTCCGGCGGCGGCGGAGCGCCGCCCTATTTCGTCGAGCGCACACCGCAGGATCTTTACAAGAGCATCCTGTTCCCCAACTATCATTACGTGAAGCTGACTGTAGAGAAAGACCGGCTGCATGGAGCCATGTACCGAGTTGCGAACCCGGAGGCAGGGACACTGATGGTGGAGCTCAAAGACAGCTTTGACGTAGCGATGAAAGCGCGCTGACTGGTTTCGGCTCTATCTCCTGCTTTTAATCCCCCCTGTTTTTTAACGAAAGGCCTCTCGCCGCACTTGACTACCCGCAAGGGGACGGGACCGTTCAACAACCCTCGAACGGCAGAGACTCATCGATTGACGATGGCGCTGAGTTTCCTAGGACTGCGACGCCCACGTGGCCGGGAGCCGATGAGGGACCCGGACTCTTACGGCTTGAGCTTAAGCCACGTGCGTGCGAAAGGGGATCGGACGAAAGCGGCAAGTTGCTGAGGCACGGGCAAATATAGTTGCGCGATTGGGGAGTATGGCCGAATTCGCTCGCAGGCCGGAGGCCTGCGCCACAGGGGGCCTCGCCACGGGGGTCTTGACATTATCGCGGATCGTGATATAGTTATTGCAGATCGCTATGACGCTCGGTGTCAAGCTTCGGTATCTCCGGGAAGTGGAAGGGACGCTGCGCGGCCTGGGCCGCGAGATGACCCAGCAGGAGATCGTTCGGGCTCTCCAACAGGAAACGGGCAAGAGCATCAGCCAATCCTATCTGTCGCAAATCGAAAGCGGAGCCCGGCCGCACCTGACGAATCCGACTCGCATGCTGCTGGCGAAATTCTTCAAAGTACATCCGGGATACCTGGTGGACGATCCCGAAGGTTTTCAAACCGAACTGATTTCGAGCGTGGGAGCACTGGAAGACAAGCTGGATTTGTGGCTCATCAACGGCGCCGAACGATTCCGTGGAGACGTTGACTTGAACCAGGCGCTGCTGGCGGTGGCGAAACACCAGGACTCGCGCATGTGTCTGGTGCTGCTGGGCGCGATTCTGGAAAATCCAGGTCTGGCCGAGCGGCTGCTTCAAGTGCTCAAATCGCCGGCTGACGAACGCCGGGCGGAAAGGAGGCCCTCCGCATGAGCTTGGCGGACTTCTACCTCATCTGCTTTGTTGTGGGCTTAACGTTTAGCATTGTCTCTCTGGTGGCGGGAAGCATTCACCTGCACTGGCCGCATTTCCATTTTCACGTGGGCGGCGCGCCGGCGCACGGTGCGCCCTCCGGCGGAGGCGGCGGGCGCGGCGTAGGGCGCGTGAATGTCGGGACGGTCGCGGCGTTCCTGGCCTGGTTCGGCGGCACGGGCTACTTACTCACGCACTACTACAGCGTATGGTTTTTGTTCGCGCTGGGGATGGCGGTGGTTAGTGGATTGGGCGGAGCGGCGATGCTGTTTCTTTTCCTGGCGAAGGTTTTGATCCGCCAAGAGGAGGCCCTGGATTCCGCCGACTATGAGATGGTGGGCGTGCTTGGAAAAGTGAATAGCGCCATTCGCCCGTCGGGGACGGGAGAGATGATTTTCTCGCAAGCGGGCGCCCGGCGTGCGGTTGCGGCGCGCAGTCAAGAGGGGCTCCTCATCCCCAAGGGTACGGAAGTGGTGGTGACTCACTACGAGAGGGGCGTTGCGTACGTCCGGCCGTGGGAGGAGCTTACAAAGTCGAGCGTAGGAGAAACGGAGAACACATGAATTTAGGACCAATGGTTGTCATTCCCGGCTTAATGGTGCTTGCGGTTCTGTGCCTGATGGCCATGTTTGCGAGGCTGTACCGCAAGGCAGGGCCGCACGAAGCACTGGTGGTGTATGGCTTCCGCGGCACCCGAATCATCAAAGGACGCGGCAGCGTTATCTTTCCGATGGTGGAGAATTGCCGTCTGCTTTCACTGGAGCTGATGTCGTTCGACGTCGCGCCGCAGCAGGATCTCTACACCAGGCAGGGCGTCGCGGTGACCGTGGAAGCGGTGGCGCAAATCAAGGTGAAATCCGACCCCGAATCGATCCAGACAGCGGCGGAACAGTTTCTCACCAAGAGTCCGCAAGAACGCGAGGGTTTGATTCGCCTGGTCATGGAGGGTCACCTGCGCGGCATCATCGGGCAACTCACGGTGGAAGAGATCGTGAAGCAACCGGAAATGGTGGGCGACCGCATGCGCTCCACCTGCGCCGACGACATGAACAAAATGGGGCTGGAAGTGATCTCCTTCACCATTAAAGAAGTCCGCGACAAGAACGATTACATCAGCAACATGGGCCGGCCGGACGTCGCCCGCATCAAGCGGGACGCGGACGTGGCCACGGCGGAAGCCGAGCGCGACACGGCCATCAAGCGCGCGGAAGCGATGCGGGCCGCCGCTGTCGCCAAAGCTCAGGCGGACAAAGAACGCGTGCTCGCGGAAACTCTTTCGCAGGCCGCGCAGGCCGAGGCCACGCGCGATCTGGAGGTCAAGAAAGCCAACTTCCTGGAAGCGGTACAGAAGCAGAAAGCGTCCGCCGATAAGGCATACGAAATCCAGACCAACGTCATGCAGCAACAGGTCATGGCCGAGCAGGTCAAGATCGAACGGGTGCAGAAAGAAGCGCAGATTGCGGTGCAGGACGCGGAGATTCAGCGGCGCGAGCGGGAATTGATCGCTACTGTTTTGAAGCCGGCCGAAGTTGAAAGGCAACGCATCGAGACGCTGGCGGAAGCCGAGAAGCAGCGCTTGATCTTCGAAGCCGACGGCCACGCCGCTTCCACGCGAGCCACGGGTGAGGCGGAAGCCGAAATCATCTTCAAGAAAGGCGAGGCGGAAGCGAAAGCGATGAACGTCAAGGCCGAAGCCTATCAGGAATACAACCAGGCGGCCGTGGTGGACAAGCTGTTCAGCGGTATGCCGGAGATCGTCAAGGCTCTGGCTGCCCCATTGGCCAACATCGACAAGATTACGATTGTGTCCACTGGGAACGGGGATGCGGCCGGGATGCACAAGATCACCGGCGACATGACGGCGATGGCGGCGCAGATTCCGGCGCTGTTCGAAACATTGTCGGGAATGAAAATGTCCGAGCTGCTGTCGAAAGTGAAGTCCATCGGAGAGAAAACGCCCAAAGTGGAAGGTAAGGAATGAAAGAGGTACGAGTATGGCTTTATTAGAAAGAGTATCCACATTAGTGCGGGCCAATCTGAACGATCTGATCGATCAGGCTGAGAACCCGGAGAAAATGATCAAGCAAGTGATTCTGGATATGCAGAATCAACTGCTACAGGTGAAGACCCAAGCGGCGATCGCCATGGCCGACCAGCATGTGCTTGAGCGAAGGCACAAGGAGACGGTGGAGCAGGAAGCCGACTGGATGCGAAAGGCTGACCTGGCCGTCGGCAAGCAACAGGACGGCCTGGCCCGCGCTGCCTTGGAACGCGCCCTGAGCTCGAAACAGGTTGCCGAGGCCTTTGCGCAGCAGGTAGCCGATCAGAAGATCGAGGTGGAGAACTTGCGGTCGGCTCTAGGCAAGCTGGAGCAGAAGCTATCGGAAGCGGAGTCGAAGAGCGAGATGCTGATCGCGCAGCATCGGAGGGCCAAGGTGCTATCCCGATCGAACGACGCCCGGATGAACATCGACGACAAAGCCAAGCTCGCAACCTTCGATCGGATGAAGGCCAAGGTGCGGCGCGCCGAAGCGATCGGCCAGGCGAAGTCTGAAATAGCCAGTGACAACATTGAAGATAAGCTGGCGGCATTGGAAAAGTACGACCAAGTGGAACAACTGCTGGCGGAGTTGAAGACCAAGCGGGCCGGATGAGAAAGGTGTTCCATTTCGATGCTCCCCGCGAGAAGTACCACTGCGACGCCGCCATCATCTGGTGTTTCGACAATCGTTTTGAGTTGGGGTTCCGCAAGTTTCTGAAGCGGGTTGGTATTATCAATTCCGATCCCATCAAGATTGCCGGAGGCGCGAAGTGTCTGGCATCCCCGGAGCACGAGACCGACCGGCAGTTCGTGCTCGATCAGATTCGCAAGTCGATGCGGCTGCACGGAACCAATCGGGTGATTTTGATGCTGCACTCTGACTGCGGCGCCTATGGCGGGCTTGCGGGCGGTTTTGGAGGGGATGCTCGCGCCGAAATCGAGCATCATCGCCGGGAGCTGCGCTGTGCCACGGCGAATCTCCTGGCGGCGGTGCCGGAGATCAAGGTGGAGGCTTACTTCGTGGACTTCGAGGGAGTTTGGGAAGCGGAGGCGATCCCGGCGGCTTGAGGGTTGGACCCGATCAGCGAGCTTCGAGCTATTCCGCGCGCGAAACCCGGAGAGGCTGGCCGATGCTGGCTTATATGAAGTCCGCGATGCCTTATTTCGGAATCCAGGCACCGGAGTTGCGCGCCATCTGCACGAGGCTTTTTGCGGCGTATCCCATTGAGACCCCTGGAGCCTGGAGAAGCGCGTGTCTCCGGATCTGGCGAGAAGCGCAATTCAGGGAGGAACGTTATGCCGCGATCGGGCTCACGGGCTTTCGATTGTACCGATCCTTCCAGACAGTGAACACAGTCGCGATGTACGAAGAGATGATCGTACCGGCGCGTGGTGGATTACGTGGACTCGATTGGATCGAAGAGGCTGGGTGCGCTGCTGAGCGCATATCCTCGCCGCATGCGCGACACGATGCTAAAGTGGAGCCGCTGCCGGAATCTCTGGAAACGGCGTGCAGCGATCCTGTGCCAGCTCGGCTTCAAGCGCGACCGACCTGTCTGCGGAGCTCGTTGAGCAAGCGAGAGGCGTTGAAGAATATCGGGTAATGGCGGCGAGTATGCGCGGCAAGACCGGCAACTAGCCCTTACATTCGCGCATGCGGCCCGCGACGCCGGTGTGAAGCGCATCGTCTACCTTGGCGGCCTGGGCGAAACCGGCCGAATCTCAGCGAGCATTTGTCTTCACGACGCGACGTGGAAGGTGCGCTTGCCTCTACGGGGGTGCCGTAACGGTGCTGCGAGCCGCTATGATCATCGGCTCAGGCTCGGCGTCTTTCGAAATTCTGCGCTATCTGGTCCACCGGTTGCCGGTCATGGTCACTCCGAAGTGGGTAAGCACATCTTGCCAGCCAATCGCGGTCCAAAACGTGGTCAGGTACCTGCTCGGCGCGCTTTCGGTTCAGAAACCACCGGCGGCGTCTTCGACATCGGTGGGCCCGAGACGCTGTGCTACAGCGACATCATGCGCGTCATGGCGGAAGAACTCGGCCTTCCCCGCCGCTGGATCATACCGGTTCCGGTTCTGAGCCTCGCTTGAGTTCGTACTGGATTCATCTGGTGACTCCGTTGAGCCACAGGATTGCGGGACCGCTGGCCGAGGGACTGAAAAACCCGGTGGTGTGCCGCGATGACCGGATCACGCGCCTGGTTCCACAGAAGCTGTTGAACGTTCGTGAGGCTATCCACGCCGCGCTCAGCCAAGTGGCGGAGCGGCAGGTGGAGACGAACTGGTCGATGGCGGGCCCGATGCCCGGCGATCCGGACTGGTCTGGCGGCACGGTCTTTCGCGATGCCCGCGAGGTAGCCATCGACGCTCCGCCCGGGGCAGTCTTCCGCGCGGTATCCCGCGTCGGCGGCCGGCGCGGCTGGCATGCCGCCAATTGGCTCTGGATCATCCGGGGCTGGCTGGACCGGCTGGCCGGAGGCCCTGGGCTGCGCCGCGGCCGCCGCGATCCCGAGACCCTCAGGAACGGCGACGCCTGGATTTCTGGCGGGTCGTCGGCGTCGAGCAAGACCGCCGCGTTTCCTTGCGGGCGAAATGCGGACTTCAGTCCGGGATCTGAAACTTCCTTTTCAACGCAGCCTTGTAGTCTTCGGCGGCCCAATCCGGCGGATCTTTACTTAAGCCCAGCAGCGCATCCGCGGCTTCGGCCACTCGATACGAGAATTCGGGTTGATCCAGCATTGCCAGGAGCTTGGGGACGAGGCGTTGATCGTGGCGTTTCCCCAGGCCCAATGCGGCTTCCTCGCGGGCATTTTCATTCGCATCGTCCAGACACCGGAGGAGAGCTTCGCGAATCTCGGGCGAATCCACATCGCCCTGCACGCCGAGACCGAAGACGGCCCAATCGCGAACATCCTCGTCCGCATCTGACGTGAGTTTCAGTAAGCCACGGACCGACTGCGGGTCATTCGGAAAACACCCGAGAGCAAAGGCCACAGCAAACCGGACGTCCCTGTCGGGATGATCTTGATAGCGGAGGATCAGAGGGGCGGCCTCGGCTTCATACAGGTGACCCAGAGCGGAAATAGCAGAGTCGAGAACCATGGGATCTTGCTCATTTTCGAGCATCTTGGTGACGAGTAGGTATGACTCGTCACGGAACATCCATTCGGTGTTGCCCGGATTCCATTCCACACCTGGCGCGCGGGCGCGACGAAGCTGGCACAAGATCGCAGCACCTCGCGCTCGCTTCAGGGGATCTTCAGAAACACACCACGCCGCGGCATGCTCAAAAATCTTGCGACTTCCGTCGCTGCGTAATGCGTCGACTGCCGCCCACGCATCCTCGGCCTCGCAATCGCCGAGGAGCGTCTGCGCCAAGAGCGCCTCGACTTCCGCCGTATTCATAGGATCTATCCGAAAATATCATCTTGGCACAGGTCTGGACTTTTCCCGCTGAAGGTGATAACAATAACGAACGAACCCTCTTTTCCTCAAAGGAGTCGCATCCGATGCCCTCGAAAAAGACACCCTCCAGAACGCAGAATAAAATCAGCCGCCGCGAGTTTGGCGGGCTGGCCGCGGGCGGAGTCCTGCTCGGTGGATCGGGAGCATTGACAACTGCGGCGAAGGCCGCGACTACCGATGCCGCGAAGGCCGCAAAACTCGACCCCACTCGACATCGCGGAATGGAGTTTCTTCTGGGTCGGAGTCGAGCGCGTGACGCTCGCCGGCGGCACCTCGCCGGTGGTTTCCGGCAAGCAGATGTACGTCGAGTATCAGGTCCCCGCCAAAGTCAAGCATCCGTTCCCGATCGTACTGATCCACGGCGGAGGAGGCTCGGGCCTGGATTGGATGGGCACGGTGGATGGCCGCAGGGGCTGGTCCACGATGCTGCTGGAAGAAGGCTACCGGGTGTATGTGGTGGACCGGCCGGGTCACGGCCGCTCGCCTTATCATCCCGATCTGCACGGCGGAATCCCTCGCGGCCAGACGCTCGAAAGCATCTCGAGCCAGTTCACTCCGCAGCGGGCGAAGGTGCCGGGCCGCGGCGGCGCGCCGCCGGCTCCCAACGCCAAGCTGCACAACCAATGGCCGGGCACGGGCGAGGTCGGCTCGCCGGAGCTGTTCCAGTTGGTGGCGTCGCAGGGAGGGTCGTTCGGCAACGGGATGGGCATCATCAAGGAATCGCAGGTGGCGGTGTGGCAGAAGGACGCCGCGGAGCTGCTGGATAAAATCGGGCCTGCGATCTTCATGACGCACTCGGCCGGCGGGCCGTTCGGATTTTACGCGCTGGAAGCTCGGCCGAAGCTGGTCAAGGGAATCGTGGTGGTGGAAGGCGCGGGCGGCAGTGCGTTCGCGGGACGGGGCAGTTGGGGGCTCATCAATCTGCCGGTGGAATACGAACCGCCGGTGAAAGATCCGTCGGAGATCAAGACCAAGCGCGTGCGATCCGACGCCGGAAGACGCCAAGCTCGGGATCGGACCGTACACGTTGCAGGAAGAGCCCGCCAGGAAGCTCAAGAACTGGAAGGACTGCCCCATCAGCATCGTGACCTCGGAAGCGTCGTTCGTGCTGCCCAATCCGGGCGCGGTAGCGTATCTGAAGCAAGCCGGTGTGAACGCGGAGGAGATCCGGCTGGCGGATCACGGCATCCACGGCAACGGCCACGCGATGATGTTGGAAAAGAATAATCGCGAGGTGCTGCAACCGATTCTGGATTGGTTGAACAAAAACGTCACGGCGCCGAACAAGGCCGCGATCAAGCAGCCGAAGCCGGTGGCGAAGGGCGCGGAGACAGCGTCGCTGAAGCTGGCGGATCAGGGCTATCACTGGGTCGGGATGGAAATGAAGAAGATGGATTACGGCACCATCCTGGTGGGCCCGATGTACTACCAATATCTGATTCCGCAGCAGGTCAAATATCCGTTCAACATTGTGCTGGTGCATGGTGGAGGCGGCCAGGGCACGCATTATTTCGGCCGCGGAGACGGGGAGGCGGGATGGGCGCATTACTTCGCGCAGGCTGGTTTCAGGACATATATCGTGGATCGTCCTGGGCAGGGGCGTCCGCCGTGGTTTCAAGACTCGCTGGGCATGATCGGTCCGGTATTCACCTACGCGAGCGTGACCGGCGACTTCATGCGCGGCGCGCAGGACCCCAATCGCCGCTGGATCGGCACGGGCGACGTCGGCGACCCGCACATCGATCAATTCCAGGCGGGGCAGAATTCGACGCCTACCGATAACATGGCGATGCACAAACTGTGGGCCAGCCGAGGGGCGGAGATGCTGGACCGGATCGGGCCGTCGATCATCGTGGTGCACTCAGCGGGCGGGCCGTTCAGTTGGCTGGTGATGAATGAGCGGCCGCAGTTGGTGAAGGGCATCGTGAACGTGGAGGGCGCGGGCGCGACGCCGTTCATGCAGGGCGCGGCGTATGGCTTGTCGGAGCTTCCGCTGGCCTACGATCCGCCGGTCAAAGATGCGAGTGAGTTCGCCACGGTGGATGTGGCGGCGGCCAACGGCATTCCGGCGTACAAGATGCAGAAAGACCCGGCCCGGAAGCTCAAAAACTTCCAGGCGATTCCGATTGCCTACGTCACAGCCGAGCGGTCCACGCGGCACGGCGAGCCGGTGACGGCTTTCCTGAAGCAGGCCGGGTGCGACGCCACCGATTTCTCGCTCAAGGGGAAAAACATTCTGGGCAACGGCCACTTCATGATGCTGGAGACCAATCGCAAGCAGGTCTTCGAAGCGATCAACGGGTGGATTCAGACCAAGGTTCCGAAGCCGGAAGCGCAGCATTCGTCGCGATCGGGTTGGTAGGGGCGTGGACAAGCCGGACGAACAGGCGGGGGAAAACGTTAGCGTCAGCTCAAGAGCCTGGATTGGCGCAGTCGGAGGGCCGAGCGAAAGGGCGCGGTGTCTCCCGAGGAACTGGCCGACGTTCGAGCGAAGATCCGCGCGCTCGTCGGGTGAACGAACCCATCAATCGCCGGGGACTCGCATCCACCGAGGCGCATGCATCACGGGCGTGCGCAGGAACTCGGAGCCGCGGGCGTGCAATCTATTATCTTCTTCATGCTTCTTTGGGTCCGCTAAGCGGTGAGATTGCGAACAACCGGGAGTCATTCACCGGGGCCGCCGAGTGCGCCAGCGTTAATGCGAGATTGAGTGCGAACAAGGTCACTGCGATGAGCTCCACGACCGCCGAACATGGGAGCACGTGCCAGGCTAGCTGGACCGAGGCCTCATACGCGGGAATTTCCGCCGAGACGCGGAGCAGGCATCCGAAGTTCAACAGCGAACAGGCCGCGAGCATAAGTCCGCGGCTGAACAACTGCCGCCCTCCACAGAACGCGGGCAGGATACGGGGACCGATGGCGAAGATCATCCCGGCCAGGAATCCAACGGTGAGGGCATGACGGGAGGCGCCCCAGATGCCGCCGTTCCGATCGGCATCGGCGGCCCACATGGAAAGAACGGCAGCCACCAGAAGCCACGCGTAACAAACCCGTATGAATACGGGAAACGACGGATGCACGCCTTGGAGTATCGGCGCCTGCTGAGCCCGTTCGAAGATGTTCAGTGCCGCGACAGCGATGGCGGAGGCGACCATGAGGAACGCGGCAGCGGCGCGGAAGTTTCCACTCACGGCCGAAACAACTCCGGCCGCGCACAGGCCTAACGCAATCAGCAAACCTCGGGACGAAGCGGGCTTCAATCCCGCGAAGGCCTGAAGCCAGCGTGCATTGAAACCCCACACGGCCAATACGGGAACACCCCAAGTCGCGAGCACCAGGAAGCGCTGATCCAAAAGGTGGGGAAACGCCGGCGTAGCCGAACCGATCGCTAAATAGACGGCTGTTCCGGCATTGAACACCAGCAGAGCCAGGAATCCCACGGTGGAGGCGATGACCAGGATCATCCAAGCTTCGATGCGGCGGGCGGGGCCGGAGCCGCGGTGGGAACCGACAGTGACGAAGAAGATCGCGAACGCGGCGAGCTCGGCCGCAGCCGAGAGCGGCAGCAGGATGCGCCAGTTCCAGAGGGTGATATTCGCGGCCCAGCGCAGAGCGACTCCGGAGGTCCACAGGGCCCAACTGGTCCAGCCGCGCGCGAGAGCAAATGGGGCGATGGCGCCCATTTTCGACAGCGAATAGTAGCCGATGCCGATGATGAAGGTGCCGATCCATCCGAAGATCTGCGCGTGCCCGTGCGCTTGAATCCAGGAGGCTGAGAGAGAAGAGAGCGATTGTTGGTTGCTGATCGAGATCAGGTTCCAAACGCCTAGGAAGGTGCCGGGAAGCAACATGAAGAGCAGGCCGGCGGCGACGTAGGCGGCTAACAATTTGGGCTGTGAGCGGGAATTCGACTGGCTTGACGTATGCGCTAGCCTGAGGGCATGAAGGAGCGTGACTGGACAAGAGTCCTGGGATGGCCCGGATACCAGGTGTATCAGAGGGAAATCGATGAGTCGGGCAAAAAGCTGAAGCTGTGGGTGCGGCGGAAGAAGACGGGGCTTAAATTGATTTGCTCCGGGTGTGGTCAGCACATACCGGCCAGCCGGATCCAAGAGATCAGCGAGCGGGAGGTACGGGACCTGCCGTGCTTCGAGTACTCGACGACGATCGTGGTGGAGACGTATCGGATGAAATGCCCCCGCTGCGGATTCCGTGCAGAGAAGGTGACTCAGTTGCCGAGCAAAGCGCCATTCAGCAAACGATTCGAAGAAGCAGTGGGGCAGGCCTGCGAGAGTGCGTCGGCGCGACAAGTCGCGCGGCGATTGGGCATGGCCGAAAGCACGGTGCGCGCGATCGATCTGCGGTGCCTGGAGCGTTGGGAGGCCAAGCGTCGAAAGCCGCCGCTGCGGCAGATGGGCGTCGACGAGTTGTACCGCGGCAAGAAGGACAAGTTCCTCACAGTGGTGTGCAATCTGGAAACCGGCGAACCGCTGTGGTTTGGCAAAACGCGGAAGAAGGAAACGCTGGATGAATTCTTTCGAAGCCAGTTACGGAAGCCGCAGCGCAAGCGGATTGAGGCGGCGTGCCTGGACATGTGGGAACCGTTTCGGTTGAGCATTGAGGAATGGGCGCCACAGTGCAAGATCGTATACGACAAGTTCCACATCCTCCAGCATGCCAACGATGCCATCGACGAAGTGCGGAAGGCGGAGTTCTTCCGGCAGGGAAAACAAAAGCGCGGACTGATCAAGGGAAAGAAGTGGCTCCTGATGAGCCGGTGGAAGAACCTGACTCTCTCTCAACGCGGAGAACTCAACCGGCTGTTCCAACTGAACCGGCGCGTGTTCAAAGCCTACCTTCTCAAAGAGAGCTTGGAGCGGCTTTGGGACTATCGCTACGAGGGCGCGATGCTCAACTACCTGCAGAAGTGGATGGACCAACTGAAGTGGCAACGGCTCACGCCGTTCGAAGAACTCGCCGACATGCTGGTGAAGCATCTGGAGGGAATCTTGAACTACTGCCGGACCAAAGTTCGCTTCGGTGTGGTCGAAGCGCTCAATGGAAACATTCGGATGCTGATCAATCGTGGTCGAGGCTATAAGAACGTCCGCTACCTGCTGCTGAAGGCCAAACGCATGGCCGTGACCAATGCCGAATTTGTCGAACTTCAACAAGTCAGAAAGGCGGCATAGAATGGCCCTCCGTCGAATTCCCGCTCAGAGCCACAATTTGTCAAGTCCGCCTTCGCGAGACGGTGCGGGGCGGGAAGCGGATTGGTGCGGGGGCATCGAATAAGCCAAGAGCACGAATCGGACCATTGGCTTAAACGCTTGAAAAGAAGATCGAGGTCTTAAGCCAGAGCGCCTGCCTGGGTCAAATAACCCGGCGGCCCTCCGTTAACCTGCCACGATTCCACTGATCCGGGCGGAATGGCCTCCGCCCGGACGTGGAGCGATGTCAGGGTCAGCACCCGGCGTTAGCGCCGTGTCGCGTGTTCCTGCGAGCCGCGCTGCGGCGAACCCATCGGTGGCTGGGTCTGCGAGTGAGCGGGCTCGGCCAGGTTCTTCGCGAATTCGTCGGCCCTCTTCTGGGCCTCCTCTTTGACGTAGCCGTAACGCTCCTGGAGTTTGCCGATCAGCTTATCGCGGCTTCCGGCGATCATCTCAAGATCGTTATCGGAGAGGTTGCCCCACTCCTGCCTCACGCTGCCCTTCAATTGTTTCCACTTGCCTTGGATCTGATCCCAGTTCATGATGACACGAACTCCTTTGAAGAATTTTAATTAACGCGGCTAAACCGCGCCATGGGGAATGCAGGCGCCGTGCCAACCGGAAGATTGTCGCCGTATCTGCAAGATGGCGATACCGGGCTAGTATCTATTGCCGAGCCGGTGACGGCGTGGCGGCAAGAATTGCCGGATCGACGGTCTGGCAAGGTTCCTGCTCTGGTGAGCACTTGCCGTGCCCATGGTGCATCGGAGCGCCGGCCGGACCGGGTTGCGCCGGGAGCACAATCGTTAGTACGATAGGTCGCTTACGGACTTTTTAGGGAGGGATGTGAATATGAGGCTTTTCTCGAAGCGGTGGATGCTTGCAGCCGCTGGAATTGCGGTTGGGTTGATGCTGGGGTTCGCGATGTCGAACCGCGCGGCGGCGCAAGCGCCGGTACCGCCGGGAGCGAAAGCGGGAACGTACTTTAAGAACGTCACAACCAGCACGCTGAAGGAGCTGACCCCGGACGATTTTCTGAGCGCGATGGGCGTCATGGCGGACTCCCTGGGATTGGACTGCGCGGACTGCCATCCTGGAGCCGGCACCGACAAAGTGGATTGGGTGTTCGACACCCCGCCCAAGAAGACTGCGCGCAAAATGGTGGAGATGGTGGCTACCATCAATCGCACGAACTTCAACGGGATCCAGAATGTGACGTGCTTTACCTGCCATCACGCCCGCGACAAACCGTCGACAACGATCTCCCTGGATGCTTTGTACAGCACTCCCAACATGGAGAGGGACGACGTCATCACACCCGATCCGATGCAGCCTTCCGCCGCTTCAATTCTCGACAAGTATATCGCGGCGCTGGGGGGGCAGCAGAAGCTGAACACCCTCACCAGCTATATCCTCAACGGCGAGAGCATCGGCTACGAGGGGCTGGGCGGCAATGGCACTTTCACCGTCTACGCCAAGGCTCCGGATGAGAAAACCACGCAGATCTTCTTCAAAGAGCACCCGGATCGCGGAACCAGCAGTTGGACCTTCAACGGCAAGACCGGCTGGATGCAAGTACCGCGCGGGCTCTTGGGAGAATACGAGCTGTCAGGCGGCAATCTGGACGGAGCCAGGCTGGAAGCGCAGTTGGGCTTCCCAGGGCAGATCAAGACGCTCTTCACCAACTGGAGGACCGGCACGCCGGAAAGCATTGGCGACAAGGACTATCTGGTGGTCCAGGGAAGCCGCGCCGGAGGTACTCTCGTGACGCTGTTCTTCGACTCGAAGACCAACCTGCTGTTTCGGATGATCCGTTATACCGCGTCGCCGGTCGGCCGCGTTCCCACGCAGATCGACTACGCCGATTATCGCGATGTCAACGGAATCAAGTTCCCGTTCGATTACCAGTTCCTGTGGCTGGACGGCCGGTTTAACGCGAAGCTGAAGAACGCGCAGGTCAACGTGGCGATCGATGCGGCGAAGTTCGGAAAGCCATAGGTTCGGAAAGCCGTAAGCTGTTAGCGAGCCGGGGCGGATGTGGTTAGTGTCCGCCCCTTTCTTATTCCCGTCGCATCATGGCGTTGGCCACAACGGCCTGACCCAAGGAAAGCCCGCCGTCGTTGGCCGGCACACGGCGATGCACAAACACCTCAAACTGTTGCGCGCGAAGCTCCTCCACCGCCTGCCGCAGTAGGCGCAGATTCTGAAATGTCCCGCCGCTGAGGCACACCCGATTCAGACCATCCGATTCGCGGATGCGCAAGCATGCGTCGCGGACCACCGAAGCCATGGTCCGATGGAATCGAGCGGAAATCTCGGCAACCGGCGTACCCGCTCGATACTCCTTCACGATGGCCTCGATCGACAAGCGCAAATCGGCTTGAAAGGGCGTATCGCCCGTCAGCACAAACGGGTAGGTTCCCGAAGCCAAAGAAGCCGCCGCCTCCAGCTCAATCGCGGCCTGTCCTTCGTAGGTGGTCTGGCGGCACAATCCGAGAATCGACGCCACGGCGTCGAACAGGCGGCCGCAAGAGGAGGTGTCGACGGTTTGAATGCCGCGCTCGAGCATCCTTTCCACGAAACGCCGCTCGCGCGGTCCAACATCACGGATCGGCGGAAGAGGAAGGCCGGCGGCCTCAGGCCCGAAGGCATCCCGCAAATACGCCAGCGCGCTGCGCCAAGGCTGGCGGATGGCGGCGTCTCCGCCGGCCAGCGGAATGTAGCGCAGGTGTCCCCGGCGCTCGAATCCGGCGAAATCGCAGGCGAGAAACTCGCCCCCCCAGATCTTGCCATCCGTGCCGAAGCCGGTCCCGTCCAGAGCCACGCCGATCACCCGTCCGGCACGTTCCGATAGACCCAGGCCGTTGTCCGCCATGCAGCTCGCGATGTGGGCGTGATGATGCTGCACGCCGATGGTGGGTAGGCCGGATTCTTCCAGCGCGAACCGCGTGCTCAAATAATTCGGGTGCAGATCGTGAGCGGCAACCTCCGGCGAGACGCGGAAGAATCGCTTCAAGTGGCCGAGGGCCTCGCGGAAGAACTCCATGGTCTCCATGTTTTCGAGATCGCCGATGTGCGGGCTCAGGATGGCGTAATGGTCCTTGGTCAGGCACAGGGTGTTCTTCAACTCCCCGCCGCAGGCAAGAATTTCGCGGACCGGCATTCCTAAATCGACGGGGTCGGGAGCGAAGCCGCGCGATCTTCGCACCGGATACTCGCGACCCTCAAAGGTGCGTACGACGGAATCGTCCACGCGGGTCTGGATCTCGCGGTTGTGCAAAAGGAAATAATCGGCCAGGGCATGGAGACGCAACCAGGCGTCCTCATTGCGGCTGACGATCGGCTCCTCGGAAAGGTTGCCGCTGGTCATCACCAGCGCGTCGTAACCGGGAGATTCCTCGAACAGGAGGTGATGCAAGGGAGTATAGGGCAGCAAGACGCCCAGGCTGTCGTTACCTGGAGCTACATTGGGTGAAATATTTGCCTCCGGACGCCGACGCATCAGAACGATCGGCCGGCGAGCGCTCTCGATCAGCGCTCGGTCGGCTGGACTCACCTCGCACAGGCGCTGGGCCACCGCCGCATCCTTCACCATGATGGCGAAAGCTTTCCCGCTGCGGCGCTTGCGCTCGCGGAGCAGGCTTACCGCGCGATCGTCGGCTGCGGCGCAGGCGAGATGGAAGCCTCCCAGGCCCTTGATGGCGAGAATCGCGCCGTCCTGGAGCAGCCGCCGCGTGTCATTGAGAATCGTCTCGCTTGTATCGAACACAGGGGCGACGCCCGAGGCCAGCTCCTCGGCGGAAAGCAGGGCCAAGGCCGGTCCGCAATCCGGACATGCATTGGGCTCGGCATGAAAGCGCCGGTTGGATGGATCCTCGTACTCCGTCTGGCAGGCCGGGCACATCCGGAACGGCGCCATGGTGGTCTTGGCGCGGTCATAGGGGATATCGCGAATGATGGTGTAGCGCGGTCCGCAATTGGTGCAATTGATGAACGGATAGTGGTAGCGCCGGTCGGCTGGCGCGGTAAGCTCGCGCAGGCAATCGGGGCAGGTCGCGGCATCGGGAGGAACGAATGCAAATCTTCCCTGGGCCGCAAGGCTTTCTCGGATCGCGAAGCCTTGCTCTCCGTTGGACGCGGCCGGGGCGATCGCCATTTCCGTGATCTTTATTTCATCGATCCGCGCGAGGGGAGGAAGATCGTTCTGCAACGCACGGAGAAACTGGTTCAGCGACGGCGGATCGCCTTCGGCTTCGATCACGACTCCGGCCGAGGAGTTCAGCACATAGCCGTGCACGCCGGCAAGCTGAGCGATTCGGTAAACGAAGGGGCGAAAGCCGACGCCTTGGACGGAACCTTGGATCTCAATGCGCCGGCGAATCTCAATGCGCGGGCGCAGACTCGGCGTTTTCATTCCGTCCCGCGGCACCCTCCCACGAGTGTAGCTGCTCGATCACTACGTCGAGCAGCGAAGGGAGGGTCGCCTGCACCGCCGGCGTCAGCTCCGCGCCCCACTCGGTCGAGACCGGCTCGATGCCCACCACCACGACCTCCTCCGGAGCCTCGCCCAGCAGCTTCATCGCGACCATCAAATCCGCGAATCCGAGCTGATGGACGGTGGCCTTTCCGGGCAAGCCGGAGAGCGCCCGGCCTTCGAAGCGTAATAGCGTGCCCGGGGCTTCGCCGGCGTTCACCGCATCGATCACCAGCACACGGGAAAACCCGGAGATGTGCGGAATCAGGCTCAGGCCCTGCGTTCCGCCATCGATCAGCGTTGCGCTCGCGGGGACCCGCGGATCGAACTGCAATTGGTGAATGGCGTGGACGCCGACGCCATCGTCGGAGTGAACCAGGTTGCCGAGACCGAGGACAAGAGCGCTCAATGGGTTACTCGTTTCCCTTGCGCGGATTCAATCGCCGCGCGATCGTCTTCCCCAAGTTCATCGACGGGAATGATCTTGTAGCCGGTGAAAATACTATCCATCAGGCCGCGCTTTTCCGCGCTCGATACAACCAGGCACAAATGCACGTGCAGGATGCCGAACGCGATGAACACGTACATGAGGAAATAGTGGATCAGCCGGAGGTTCTGGATGTTGATCAAGCCGGGAACCCATCCCACCAAAAAGCCCAGCAAGGCGGTATGCCGCAGCCAGTTGTACATCACCAGGCCAGTGACGATTTCCACCAGAACCAAGGCGTAGATGCCGATGTAGGAAGCCGCCGCGGCCGCGTTGTGGCCAACTTTCGAAACCGGCGTGGGCCGGATGAAGAAGTAGAACTTCATCACTTCGAACATTTCTTTCCACTGCGACCCCTTGAGGGGGACCAGGGCCCTCCACCGCACCCAGCGATCGCCCGCGAAAAAGAGATACAGGCGCAGCAGGAAGAAGGCCATAAACGCCATCCCGAAGGCCATATGCACGAAGCGGAACCATCCCATCAGGAACGGGTACTGAAGCTGCCCGATGATGAATGGATTATGGATGTAATATCCGGTGAACGAAAGTACGCCGATGGAGATGACGATGCCCCAATGCACCAGCCGCAAGGGATATTGCCACACGTAGACCGCGATGGCGGGGCCCATGCGCATGCGCGGGTGTTGCCCGCCCAGGTTGCCATCGGAGAGATCGAGCGTTGGCGAGTCTAAAGGCTCGGCGCCGGGTGTCATAGCAACCTCCCTGCGTTTTCTTGAAAGACGGCGGCGAGCGTCCCGGCCGTGCTGGGGATGGTGTGCTCCCGCCCGTTGGCGTCGATCACATGCACCGCGCAGGCAAGGCAAGGATCGAAGGAATGAATGGTGCGCAGGATTTCGAGCGGGCGATCCGGATCGACCACCGGCGTACCGAGAAGTGAGGCTTCGTAGGCGCCGCGCTGGCCGGTGGCATCGCGCGGACCCGCGTTCCAGGTTGTGGGAACCACCGCCTGATAGTTCTTGATCGACTTTCCGCTGATCTCGACCCAATGGCCCAGCGAACCGCGCGGAGCCTCATGCCAGCCGTAGCCGGAAGCCGAGGCCGGCCAACTGGCCGGATCCCAGCGGATGGGATTGAAGATCTGGACTTTTCCGTGCGCCAGATTATCATCCAACTGGTCGACCCAGGGCTCCAGGTGGCGGACTACCAGCAGCGATTCCAGGGCTCGCGCCGCGATGCGCCCCAGCGTCGAAAACAGCACCGCCGGTGTGGCGCCGAGTTTCTTCAGCGTGCCGTCAATCAGCTCCCGGATATCCTTCTGCCCCGAAGCGTATCCCACCACCATGCGCGCCAGCGGACCCACTTCCATGGGCTTGCCGTCGTAGCGCGGCGCCTTGAGCCAGGAGTATTTCTTATCCACATCGAGATAGTCGAACGGCGGCTTGGGACCCGAGTACTTGGGGTTGGTTTCGCCCTGCGAAGGATGCAGGCCGTTCGAGTCGCCGCCCGAATAATCGTACCAGGAATGGCTGACGAACTCGGTGATCTTGGATGCGTCCACCGGGTGCACCTGGGTCAAGTCGTGATTGAAGATCGCGCCGCGCGGAAACAGAAACGAGCCTGGGTCCTTCTCATTTCCCGAGGAGTAATCTCCATAAGAAAGAAAGTTGCCCAGGCCCTCTCCCCGCGTGAACCAATCTTTGTACAGCGGCGCGATCGCGAGCACGTCGGGGATGTATACCTGCTCGACGAACTTCAGCGCGCCCTTGACCAGTTCCCGAAGGAACGTGATTCGTTCGGGATTGATCACCGCGAAGGGTTCGTTGGGGTCCATGGCGGTGCTCATGCCGCCGACCAGAAACGTCTGCGGGTGCGGATTCTTGCCGCCAAGCACCGCGTGGAGGCGAATAAAGTCCTTCTGCCACACCAGCGCTTCCAGATAATGCGCCACTGCCAGCAGGTTCACCTCGGGCGGCAACTGATAGGCGGGATGGCCCCAATAACCGCTGGCGAACAAGCTCAATTGGCCGCTATCGACCACGGCCTTGACGCGCTGCTGGATGCCGCGAAAATAAGTCGCGCTGGATTTTTCATAATCCGAAATGGACTGGGCAATCGACGACGTCTTGGCCGGATCGGCCTTGAGCGACGCGGCGACATCCACCCAGTCGAGGGCGTGCAGATGATAGAAGTGGATCACGTGATCCTGGACCATCTGGGAGCCGGCGATCAGGTTGCGGACAATGCGGGCATTGTCGGGAACCTCGATCTGCAACGCATCCTCGACGGCGCGGACGCTGGCCAGGGCATGCACCATGGTGCAGACTCCGCAAATGCGCTGGGTCCAGATCCAGGCTTCGCGCGGATCGCGATCCTTGAGGATGATCTCGATCCCGCGGAACATGGTGCCGGAACTCCATGCGTCGGCAACCTTGCCTCCCTCCATCTGAGCTTCAATGCGCAGGTGTCCTTCGATACGAGTGACTGGATCGACAACCAGGCGGGCCATGTCAGTTCTCCTTTCCCGCTTCCGAACTCGCCGGTGCTTCAGGCTTGGGTGCGGGCTTGATCATCTTGATGATTCCGTGGGCCGTGACACCGGCGAGTACCGCGCCAGTGAGTCCCAGCCCCAACTCTCCGGCCGAAACCTCAACGCCGAAGCCGGGCACGTTGGGAAGCCGGTCGTAAAACGGCGACATGTGATCCCAAAAACGGGCCGAAGCGCAGGCAATGCAGCCGTGGCCGGCGCGGATCGGCCAACTGGTATGGTCGTTCCACTGCACCGTGGGGCAGTTAAAGGTCGCCTGCGGGCCCTTGCAGCCCATCTTGTAGAGGCACCATCCCTTGCGGTGTCCTTCGTCGCCCCACTCGGTGACGAATTGTCCCGCGTCGTAGTGGGCGCGCCGCTCGCACTGATCGTGGATCACACGGCCATAGGCGAACAGCGGCCGGTTGTACTGGTCCAGCGCAGGCAAGTCGTTAAAGGTCAGGTAGTGCACCAGCACCGCCGCTGTGTTGGCGGGATTGTGCGGACACCCCGCCATGTTGATCACTTTGATACCGGGCACGGCCTCCTGCACCCCCAACGCGCCGGTGGGATTGGGCTTGGCGCGCACCAGGCCGCCGTCGAAGGCGCAGGCGCCCACGGCAATGGTGGCGGCTGCGCCGCGGCAGACCTGCGTCGCGATGTCCACGGCGCTACGCCCGCCGACGGTGCAATAGACTCCGCCATCGGCGGTGGGGATGGCGCCTTCGACAACAACCAGGTATTTGCCCGCTTCTTCCTTGACCACGCGGTCCAGCGCCGCGACGGCGTGGCTGCCGGAGCCGGCCATGATCACCTCGTGGTATTCCCAAGAAAGCAGATCGAGAACTATGTCGGCGACGTCCGGATGGCTCGACCGCAACATGGATTCCGAGCATCCGGCGCAGTCCTGGAATTGAAGCCAGACCAGGACCGGCTTTTTGGCTTTGCTGACCGCCGCCACGGTCTGCGCCAGGTAACGTTCGGGCAGCGCCAACGTTGCCAGCATCCCACTACAGAACTTCACGAGCTGCCGGCGGCTGATGCCTCGAAGCGCCAGCGCACTGCTTAAACCAGCCTCGGGGGTGAACATGGACCCCTCCTTCCGTGCCTAGCCGTTTGTTCCTTACGTGGGGCTAGGGTTGAGAGACCGCCTCGGCCGCCTGCATTGCCGAAGCCTTTTTCCGCTCCGCCCGCGCCGCCAGCCATTTCAACCATTCGTCGAAGCCGGCGCCGGTGGTGCAGGAAGTTTCAATAATTTCGATCGCGGGATTGATGCTACGCGCGTTCTCGCGTGCCCGATCGAGTTTGAACGGAACATGCGGAAGCAGATCGATTTTGTTCAAGATCATCAGCTCCGCCTTGCGAAAAATTCCCGGATACTTGAGAGGCTTGTCTTCGCCCTCGGCGACGCTCAGCACCACAATCTTGGCGTCCTCGCCCAGGTCGTAGCTGGTGGGGCAGACCAGGTTGCCTACGTTTTCGATGAACAGTAAGGAGAGGCCGCGCTCCAGCCAATCGGTAATGTGCTCCTCCACCATGCGCGCATCCAGATGACAGGCGCCGGCGGTGGTAATCTGCCGCACGGGATATCCATAGCGGCGCAGACGAATCGCATCGTTCTCGGTCTGGATGTCGCCGGTCACCACCGCGGCGCGAGTGTGGATGGGCAAGCGTTCGAGAGTCCTCTCGAGCAGCGCCGTCTTCCCCGCCCCCGGAGACCCGATGAAGTTCAGCGCCAATGTCCCGATGCCGTCGAGGGCGTCGCGCAGCCGCGCCGCGATCTTGTCGTTTTCACCCAAAACCTTCGTTTCTACCGCAACTCGGTTCATACCGCTACCTCCTGGGCGCTCTCGGATTCCAGTTCGAGATACGCAAGGTCCAATTCATCGCCGCGCGCGCCTTCCTCCACACGAGTCAATTGAATATCCAGCGCCAACGGAGCGAGCGTCGAATCCTTCGCCAGCACGTCGAAACAGAACCGTAAGGACTCGGCATCGACTCCAGCAAACTCGCCGATCCGCAAGCCAACCTTGATGGCGCGTTGGCCAGGGTAGAGCCGCAGTTCCTTGTGAACCGCTTCGAGGACCGAACTGGCGATTCCCATCTCGTGCATGCACCACCTCAACAGATGCGAGGCAACTGGTCGCCCGCCAACAAATCCACAATTCGAGTCGACCCAAATGCGGATTTCATCGTTACTGTTCCGGCACGTTGCTTGCCAACCGTTCCAATCAGGGCTGCGTCGGCTCCCAACGGGTCACGCCGCATCGCCGCCAGGATCGATTCCGCGGCCTCCGGCGCGACAATGGCCACAAGTTTCCCTTCATTCGCCACATACAGCGGGTCCAAGCCCAGCAGCTCGCAAGCGCCCTTGACCTGCTCGCGGACGGGGATGGCCGTCTCCTCGATCTGAATGCTCACCCGCGACTGCTCCGCGATCTCATTGAGTGTGCTGGATAGCCCACCGCGGGTGGGATCGCGCAGGCAGCGGATGGCGTTGGAGACCTCAGGGAACGCCTGGAGCATCGTTTCCACCAAGCCGTGCAGCGCGGCGGAGTCGCTGACGATTTCCGTCTCGAACTCCAACCCCTCGCGTTGGGCCAGAATGGCGATGCCATGGTCGCCGATCGATCCGCTCAGGATCACGCGGTCGCCTGGGCGCGCCTGGCTGGCCGACAAGCGCACGCCTTCGGGAACCAACCCGATTCCGGTGGTGTTGATGAACAGGCCGTCGCCCTTGCCCTTTTCGACGACCTTGGTGTCGCCGGTGACGATCGTCACGCCGGCCGCCGCCGCGGCTCGCGCCATCGAGGCCGCGATGCGCCTCAAATCCTCCGTGGGAAATCCCTCTTCCAGAATGAACCCGGCGCTCAAAAACAGAGGCTTCGCGCCGCCCATCGCCAGATCGTTCACCGTTCCGTGAACCGCCAGCGATCCGATGTCGCCGCCCGCGAAAAATAGCGGCTTAACCACGAACGAATCGGTGGTGAAGGCCACGCGCACTCCGCCAATTTCGAAAATCGCCTGATCGTCCAGGCGGTCCAGCACGGGGTTCGAAAACAGCGGCAGGAAGATGTCGCGCAAGAGCTCGGCGCTGAGCCGTCCCCCGCTTCCGTGCCCCAGCACGATGCGCTCGGTGGGCTTCAGCGGCGCCGGGCAGGTGAACCCAGCCGGATCGATGACCGGCTCTTTAATGGTTAACGGCATGGTTAACGGCGACATAGGAATGGCGTCTGTATTGGTAGTAAGCGGCGCAAGCGCCTTCGGTGGAAACCATCGGCGCGCCTAAGGGATTCATGGGCGTGCAGCGCGTGCCAAAGGCGGTACAGTCCACCGGCTTCTTCAGCCCTTGCAGCACCAAAGCGCTGATGCATTCCTTGGGCTCGTCCGCGCTCAGTCCTTCGACGTCGAAGACTCGCTCGGCATCGAAGCGGGCATATTCTTCACGCAACCGGAAACCGCTCTCCGCGATGGACCCGATCCCGCGCCATTTTCGATCCACCACCTCGAACACCTCGCGCATGATGCGCTGCGCGGGCAGGTTTCCCTGGTAGCTGACCGAGCGCGTGTACTGATTCTCTACCTCGGCGCGGCCCTCCTCCAGTTGGGCGACCAGCATATGGATGGCTTCCAGTAAGTCCACCGGCTCGAAGCCGCCCACCACTATGGGCACGTGGAATCGGCTGACTAGATCGTCATATTCCTGGTAACCCATCACCGTGCAGACGTGACCCGGCGCGATGAATCCCTGCACCCGGTTCGAGGGCGAGCCGAGAATCAGGCTCATGGCCGGCGGCACCAGGACATGCGACACCAACATCGAGAAGTTCTTCAAGCCCAGCCGCTGGGCTTGCCAGACCGCCATTGCGTTGGCGGGCGCGGTGGTCTCAAAGCCCACGCCGAAGAACGCCACTCTGCGATCCGGATGCGCGCGCGCCAGATTCACCGCATCCATGGGCGAGTAGACAATGCGAACGTCGCCGCCCCCGGCTTTTACCTGAAACAGGTCCGATTCCGAGCCGGGCACCCGCAACATGTCTCCGTAGGAAGTGAAGATCACATCCGGCAGCGAGGCGATCCGAATGGCCCGGTCCACCATCTCCAGCGGCGTGACGCAGACCGGGCATCCCGGACCGTGGACCAACTCCACTTCCTTCGGGAGCAGCTCCTCCATGCCATAGCGCATCAGCGTGTGGGTCTGGCCGCCGCACACCTCCATCAGCACCCACGGCCGCGTCACCTTGCTCGCGATTCTTTGCGCGATCCCCAGTGCGATGTGAGGGTCGCGGTATTCGTCGACGTATTTCACGGCATCCCCTCCTCGGCCGCGGGAATCTGCCGGTCCAATGCTGGAGCCTCGAATGCCAAAGCCGCGGGCGTCAGATCCGCGGGCGGAGCCAAGCCTTCCTCTTGCAGCGCTCCGATCTGGGCCAGATAGGCGTAGGTGCGCGCGGCTTCTTCCCGATCCACTCGCGTAAGCGCAAAACCCACGTGAACCAGGACAAAGTCGCCAAGCACGACTTCCGGGGTGAACGCAAAGCTGACCGTCTTGCGCACGCCGCAGAAGTCCACGCAACCGGCAAGGAAGGCCGGATCGTTACCCTCGATGCTCACAACCCTTCCGGGAACCGCCAGGCACATAGGCAACCTCCACGCATACGAATCCGACTTCGATGGCTAAAAGCAGTGCAAGTTAGCAGCCAAGTGTCTCAGTAAATTGCGGACCTAATTCTACTATGCGAATTCGTCCGCCGCATGCGGTCGAGCGGGCGGGCAAGGCAGCCGCTCGCCTAACCGACCTGGGTGAAATCACGCAGATTGAGTGCGAGAGAGCCCGCCGCGCTGGGCTATCCGGCCCTTGCCAATGCTGTGTGAACCAATGCTGGATGAGATGAACGGTTCGGGCGAATCAGCCCTTCATATGGCACTTCGCGCAGTTGCCCTTCGACTCGAACGCCGCGCCTCCGGCATGATGGCAGGAGCCGCACGAGGTCTTGTCCATTTCGGCCGTCTTGTGCAGGGCCGGCTTGTAATTCAGCGGAGCTTTCGAGTCTTGCATGAACAGCTTTGGATGGCAGGCTGTGCAGTCGCCTTTTTCACGTGTCACGTGGGCGGTGTGATCGAAAGTTACGTTCCCATTCTTGGTCACAAATGTGAGTTTTGTGGGAGGAGTTTTCTTCGTATCTTGGCCAAAAACCCCAAGCGCTCCGCCCAAGCCTACGGCAAGAAGACACACGATGAAAGTACGCATGCAAAAAAGGTAGCATTTTTACTCCTACATACTCAACTCGGGACAGGGCGAATGCGCTCCGCCGCTTCGCTCAAAGCCAGGCTCAGGATTCGTCAGCGGCCCGATGGAAGCGCCCAGCGCCGTGCGCCGCTCGTTCCTGCGCCGCCTTCATAACCTCCTGGACTTTTTGTATCAGTTGAGCGGCGGGAAAGGGCGGAGGAAATAGCTCAAAGCCTTCCAGCTTCGCGCGATAGCGAATCCGATCGTCGTCCAAAAGAGCGCCCACTATCAGGATCCCCATGAGCGGGTTCCTCGCGCGCAGGTATTTAGCAGCTTCGTGACCGGAGATGTTGTCGATGTAGGGAGGGATAATCAACAGGCCGAACTTGCAGTCCGCGAGCATGTCGACGGCTGTCCCTAAGCTGCCTGTCGACATCACGACATAACCCGCCTGTTGCAGCGCCTCTGTCATCACCGCGCGGAGGACCGGCTCTGAACCAAGCAGCAAGATCGCATTTGTCTCCAATCGCTTTGTCATCGCTGTTCCTCAGACCGACGTGGACGAGTGCCTTATGTTATCCGACCCTTGGCCCGCCCGGCAAGGGGAGTGCGCCCATGAACCCCGCCAAGACGGGCGAAATCACCCAGGACTGAAGCACATCCTTGGGAGAGCAAAGCTGAACTCGATTATGTGCAACACTTTGCTGCCTCAGCCGTTTTGGTGCGCGGAATGCGAATCACGGAGGTGCGGTTCTCAATAAGGGGACGATAGGAGGACGATATGAACAAAGTTGTGTGGCTCGCGTTTGCAAGCTCGCTGGTTGCTGCGGCTCAGACCACAGCTTCCGCGGGCGTTCCCGCGGAGATCGTGGTGACGGTGGGTCACTATTATGGCCCTGAGACTCCCGCGCTCACACAAGATAGCTTGACGATCACGCAGCAGTACGAACCGCTGCCGATCGCCAATTTGATTCCACTCCGGGGGACCGGCTTGGAGTTGTTCCTCCTGGTGGACAACTGTTCAAGTTGCGAGCCAGGCACAAAGTTCGAGGAGTTGCGCCGCTTCATCGTTTCTCAACCAGCGGCGACCGCGATCGGCGTGGCGTATATCCGGGATGGACGCCTGGAAGTGGCCGAGAATCCGACGCGGGATCGGGAACGCGCCGTCAAAGCTCTCAGCGCTCCGGAGGGAAACAAACCTTCAAATCCCTATGACGCAGTCACGGATCTGATCAAGAGCTGGGGAAAGAATTCCTCCCGCCGCGCAGTCCTGATGATCACCAACGGAATCAATCCGGCGGCGCCGGGAACGGGGCAGGACCCATCCGTCGAAGCGGCGATCGCGGCAGCGCAACGCGCCCGCGTGACGGTTTATGCGATGTATCATCCGAGCGCCGATTACCTGGTAAGCGATCTATCCAGAATCTATACAGGGCAAACTCAGCTCGCTCACCTTGCGATGGAAACGGGCGGCGAGGCCTACTTCATCAGCTTCGGGCCGCTGCCTTCCCTGGCGCCATTTCTGGCTGATTTAGGCGACCACTTGGCGAACCAATACTTACTCCAGTTCCTCGCCAACCCCGCGGAAGGGCCCGGAGCGCTTCAACCAGTGACCGTCAAGAGCAAGGTCCGCGATGTCGAACTGATGGTGCCGGATAGAACCTGGGTCCCAGGACGCCCGCCCGCGTCGTAGGGCGTATCGCAAGAAGACGGCCGTAAGCTTTCGAGCGCAACGAATGGTGGCGAGCGTCGAGTTGATCAAAGCGTTGGGCGGCGGATGGGATGCCTTGCAGATTCCTTCGGAGAAGGAACTGGGCGCCAAGATCCCCGCCGAGTCGGGCGTCACGCACTGACTCGGTCATTGGACCCGAGATTGCATAGTCAAAGGCAAGGAGGCTGTAAACCCATGAATCTCACACCCTATATCGCCCTTTGGTCCCTGCTAGGCCTGGTTGTGCTGGGACTCGCGCTGTACCGGAAACTGATCAACCTGCACGAAGAAGACGACTTGGTCCATATTGACGAGGCCGAGCAAAGACTGATTCCTCATCAAGTTGCGGTAAACGCAAAGATCCACAAGATTGACCGCTGGGGCGAGGTTCTCACCGTCGCCACCGTGGTTTGCGGTTTGGGGATCGCCGCCGCTTATCTGTACGGAGCCTGGCTCGCCAACCAAGTCGTGCATTAGCCGCGTGCTTGCCTGGGCCTCTGGGTCTCTTCGCTCAGAAGGGGTGGGGCGCAGGGCGCAGCCCCTTACCGTCCGGGTGCGGGAGGCTTTGTGAGCAAGTCGAGCAGCGCGCGCTTTTCCGGCGTGTCCTTCGCGTGGCTGAGAATCGACTGGAGCCATTGCCTCGCGTCTGGATCTGATCCAGCGGCGATTTTCTGAAGTCCAGGGAGCGCGTAAACCAGCAGTTGTTGGTTTGAAACTCCGCTGAACGGATCGGCGAGTTCCTCGAAGTCTTTGGCCGAGATCGTCGTGCGGCGATCCAAACCCGAGTACGCAATTCGCAAAGTGAACTTTTTCTGGTTCGCAGGCCGCTCGTAGATCCCGAGGTACATGGCCTCCAAATCGAGGCCCGGCCCGTCGAGATGAACACTGAGAATCAGGTCGATTCTTTCAAGCCCTGCCGCTTGGCTGAGGCTCGCTTGCGCGTGAATGCTGCGGCCGACGCCCATGCTGAAGCGACCCTCGCCTCCGTCTGCCGTGAACGAGAAGACCGGCTCAAGGTCGGGTTGCGTCAGGTCAAACCAATCTTCAATCTCCTGGGAGACGCCAAAGCCGAACTGGGAATGATCGCTTGAAATCTTGAGAAACGGCTTGCCCCCGACCCGCATGACCTCATGGTTGCTGGGCCCATCCTTTTTTGAAGGCGCTGTTTTCGCCGGCAAACTGCCAGCCGCCCTTCGGGTTTTGGACGTAGCGGAGGTACTCAACGGTGACTGAGAGATCCCCGCCTCGAATAATCACGATTGCCTGATCCGGACTCGCCACCGTCACGGTCTCAGCCGAACAAGCGGCTTCCGCCGCCGGAAAATTGCTTCCGCAAGGAGCCAGCCAGTCCTCAGAGTCCTTGAGTCCCAGTGCACTCCTCAGGGCTTTCCAATCGACGGTACTGTGCGACTCCACGTACCGCGCCAGCGTCATCGGCGACTTCGCGGCGAGGGCGATCTCAGCCTCCTGCGCAGTCTGCGAAAACGCGACCGACGAAAGAATGATCGCAGCGGCGAAGCGGAACATCGCTGCCATTATCTCACTTTGCCCGAAACTTTCTGCCGACATATGTTTTTGTATTAGCGAGAAACGGAGGAATCATTATGAAACTCAATCGGCTCGTTTTGATTGCAGCCCTTCTCGGTTGCGCGGTAGCGTTCGCGCAGGACCCGGCCACCGTGAATCAGCGCCGGGAAAATCAACAGGACCGCATCGCCAATGGCCTTCAGTCCGGCCAGTTGACGGCCGGTGAAACCAAGAATGTAGAAGGCCAGGAGGCCAACCTCAATCGCGAGATCCACGACGACCGGCAGGCCGACGGCGGCAAGCTCACGCAGACGGAGAAGCAGCAGGTCAACCAGCAACAGAACCACTTGAGCAATGAAATCCATCGGGACAAGACCAACGCCAACGTCGCCAAGTACGGGAACAATGAGGTCGGGCAGCGACGCGAGAACCAACAGGATCGCATCGCGCAGGGCGTGCGCAACGGATCGCTGACAGCGGGGCAGACCGCGAAGCTCGAAAATCGCGAGCAGGGCATCAATCGGAAGGTCTCCGCGGACCGGCAGGCCGACGCCGGCAAGCTCACCGGGCAGCAGAAGCAGCAGATCAACAACGCACAGAACAAGGCCAGCCGCAAGATCTATAAGGCCAAGCACTAAAGTACAATCAGGTGGCGCGCGCATCGTTTCAGACCCCTCCATCATGTTGGGCAAGCCGGTAATCGCCGGAACCAGGATTACCGCTGAGCTCATCCTGGAGAAGTTGGCTGCCGGCGAAACCGCCGAACAAATCCTGTCGGAGCATCCGCAACTCCCCGCGGGGAGCATCCGCGCGGCCTTGGCTTTCGCGGCTGAAGCGCTAAAGGCCGATGTGATCTACCCCACCGCGAAGATCGGCGGGTGACCTTCGGCGCGGATGAGAGCGTCGACCGGCAGATTGTAGAGGCGGGGCATAGCGGACGAAGACGTACTGAGCCGTGCAAACGACGCCCAATCCATCCTCCTGACCGCCGACAAAGACTTCGGCGAACTGGTCTTCCGGCAACACCGGCTACAGGCCGGAATTGTCCTGTTTCGGCTTGCCGGATTGGCTCCTGCCGCGAAGGCACAGGTCGTGGTGGCGGCCATCGAAGCGCACGGAACAGAACTTGAGGCTGAATCTTGCGTGGTAACCGATAGGGCGGTTCGTATGAGGCGGTTTCGACAGTGATTGCGAATGGCATCCCTGGCTCGTTTGCAAGCGTAGAATCAAGCAGATGCTAAGTTTTATCCGGGTAGTATTGACAAACTAATTATACCCGGATAGTATTAGGGCATGCATGAAGCCCTTCTCAAACCCTCCATCGCCTTTCACGGTCATAGCCGCCTGGCGGCCGGGCCGCTGCACGAAGTTGCTCGCGCTGTCAAGGTGGCGACCGACGACGGAGTCACCGATCCGATCTTTATCTACGACGACGCCACCGGCGGCGTGATCGACCTGGATACGCGGGGGACCGCGGAAGAGGTTGTGGCACGGCTGGCGCAACGCATCGCACCCGAGCCGCCGCCTCCCTCAGATGAATTGCGTGGACGGGGCCGGCCGAAGCTGGGCGTGGTCGCGCGCGAGGTGACGCTTCTGCCGCGCCATTGGGACTGGCTCAGCACACAGCCCGGAGGCGCGTCGGTAGCCTTGCGCAAGCTGGTGGAGCAGGCACGCCGCAGCAGCGGCGACAGCGACCGAAGACGCGCGGCGCAGGAAGCCGCCTATCGCTTCATGTCGTTCATCGCCGGCGACCTGCCCGGTTTCCAGGAAGCCTCGCGAGCGCTGTTCGCGTATGACCGGCGCCGGTTCGGCGATCTCATCGCTGGGTGGCCGGAGGATGTGCGCGACCACGTCGTCAAGCTCGCCTTCGCCGATTTGGAGCCGGCATGAACGTCTATAAATCCGAAGAAGCATGCGCGGTTCGCGAGTTCCAGGGTCGGCGGCCGGACACAATCGCGCCGCCTTGCAAGATGGGCTGCCGAGCGGCGAGTACTCGCCGCAACCGCGTCAAGCAGATACACACCCACAGCCCCCCATCTTCCTCTCTGGCTTGCTCGCCGCCGCCTTCGATACCACGGAACAGGCCATTTGAATCTAGCGCAGCTTCGTTTCTTTCTTGTTGACCGTCAATCGTCAAGCGACCAAATGCGGTCGCGGTCGATTCCCAGGCTTGATATCCACGGGCTCTCAAAAGCGCGAGAATTCGTTGACTCGTGTTGCAGTGGCCTCAAATCTGCTGCAAGCTTCGTGAATGGCGCCAACGCTGCAGCGTCTTGATCCGTTGTTGCGCTTTCCTGTCGCACGCAACCTTGCGGCGGATTCGGGCGCGCGGTCTGAGAACCTGAGGCAGGTGTGGCCCTGGGTTCCGGCGCTCGTGAGATCGCGGAGACGGTCCCACAGTGCGGGAGCAAACCTCCTTTTACAGCCCTGGCGCGCCGGCCTGAAAACGGCAAGGCCGGCAGAATCGGCCCGTGCGCTCACCAGCGTTCTATTTTTTCTGGGCTTTAGCTTGGTTGTGTGTCCCAACGCGCAAGCTGTTCCAAGTTTCACCCGGCAAACCGGACTTGTGTGCAACGTGTGTCACAGCACTCCACCTGAGCTAACCGCGTTCGGGCGCAAATTCAAGCTCGACGGCTACACGCTGAGGGACAAAAAGCCGGACACCATCGACGATAAAGACCTGGAGCTCAGCCGATATTTTCCGATCGGCGGCATGGTTTCGCTTGGTGAGACCGGCACGAACACACCCCAGCCCGGGACTCAGAATTGGAATTTCAACGCGGATCTTAGCCTTTACCTGGCGGGTGAAATAGCGCCCCATCTTGGAGCGATGATCCAAATAACCTATGCCACCGATACAGATCATTTGACCCTGAACAATACGGATATCCGTTATGCCAACCACACCACCATGGGTTCGAAGGAGCTGTTATATGGACTTGTTATGAACAATAACCCGACGGTGGGGGACATCTGGAACGGTACGCCGGCGTGGGGATATCCGTGGTTTTCCGGCAATGGCCCGTCACCGGGCGCTCAACCACTCATTGAAGGAGCGCTGGCCCAGGACGTTTTTGGCCTCGGTGCATACGTAATGTGGAACGACCATTTGTATGCCGGTGTCAGCGTGTATCGCTCGGTTCACTTGGGGGGTCCGCAGCCTTTGACCGGCGAGAACTTTGCATTCAATATCGATGGGGTTGCGCCTTACTGGCGGCTGGCATGGCAGCAAATCTGGGGTCTGAACTATCTGGAAGTTGGAACCTACGGCATTTACGTCCGTTCGGTTCCGGGTGGAGTCACAGGCTTGCGCGACACGTATGCGGACCCTTCTATCGATCTTCAATACGAGAGGCCCTTTGGCGTGAATCTGCTGACCGTCCACACGACCTATATTCATGAACTCTCCAACCTCGATGCCACGTTTGCCGCCGGCGGCACGGCCCAATCCGCCCATCACCTGAATACGTTTCGGGCGGACGCCACCTATCATCTTCGGAACCGCTATTCGTTCACGCTGGCCGAGTTCTCCACCAGCGGCAATGGGGACCCACTCCTTTACGCGCCCGCTTCTGTAACCGGCAGTGCGCTGGGCAGCCCCAATAGCACCGGCTTTATCGGTCAAGCCGGATACTGGCCGGTTCAGAACGTCGAACTTTCCGCGGCATGCACGGCGTATACGAGATTTAACGGCGCGAGCCGCAATTATGATGGTTTCGGAAGGAATGCCTCGGCAAACAACTCCTTCTTTGCCGGTATATTACTGAACTTTTGAGAGAGATCGCCATATGAGACTTCGTAGGATCGGAATCCGGCGGCTTTTGCAGGTTTCGAGCAGTTTGATTATTCTGGGCCTGCTTGTTGAAATTGTAAGCCTCCTGTGGTTTCATCCGCTCTCGTTTGTGCTGTTTGTTTTCCTTGGTGCAACTTTAATAGGGTTGGGAATTACGATCTATCTCATTTCTCTGGTCTTCGCTGTTTTCCCACCTGGCGAGAACCGGGGATGACAGGCGCGGCGCAGGCGCGTGACAAGGCGGCGCAAGCGCGTGACAAGGAGGCGTTGTGTTTGGAACAGCCGGAGTCCTCATAGCATTGATCGTCCTGACGATCCCGCTGGCCGCGGTGTTTCTGGTACGTTCCTCGATAACGGCCGAGGCCACGGGCAAAATTCTCGCCTTTGTAGGCTTGTGCGTTCTTCCGGTGCTGTGCATCGGGACGGGCTGGTCGGTTCACGAGGAGCGCTCCGAACAGACGGCATCCTGCACTGCGTGCCACAGCATGGAGAGCCACGGAAAGAGCCTGTACGTGGCGGATGCGAGCTATATCCCGGCGCAACACTTTCAGAATCACATGGTGCCGCCGGACAAAGCCTGTTATACCTGCCACACCGACTACGCCGCCTACGGGTCCTTGAAGGACAAGTTCAGGGGCCTGAAGTACATTTATATGCAGTATGTGAGTACGCCGCCCAAAATCATTCGTATCAGCGGCGAGTACAGCAACCTACAGTGCCTGCACTGCCATGCGGGCGCCCGCGGCTTTAGCGACAATCCCACCCACAACGCGATAATGGGTTCGCTCAACGCGAATCAGATATCGTGTCTTACTTGCCACGATGTGATTCACAACGCTTCCGAAGTCGGCCACCTGAAAATGTGGGTTGAGGGCAATGCGCCGATTTCCCTTGCCGCCGCGTCGCCCTCACCGGCGCCGGGGAAAGCGGAACCCGCCGCGATCGCTGGATCGGCAAAAGCACCCAGTGATGGTTCGGCGGGCGGCGCAACAACGGCCACGGCCCAGGGGAAGGGCATTTTTACTTCTCAAGGCTGCGGCGGATGCCACGGAGCGAGCGGCGGCGGCGGCTCTGGACCGGCGTTGACCCATATTTCCACTCAATATCCGCCGGCTAAATTGACGGCGCTTCTGCAAGCGCCCACTGCCGGGATGAAAGCCGCCGGCATGGCCGGTCTGACGGTGAACGCCGCCGATATGAAGGCGTTGGTTTCGTATGTGGCCGGTCTCGGAGGAACCTCGGCCGCCTCCGCGGCGGCATCACCAGCTCCGGCGTCGTCCGCAACTGTGCCGGCGAAAGCGGAACCTGCGGCGACAGCCGGACCATCGAAGGGCGCCTCCGCGGCGATCGCAACACCTCCCGGGGCGTCCTCGCCCGCGCCGGCGAAAGCGGAAACAGCAGCGGCAGCCGCACCGTCGAACGCGCCAACCGGGGGTTCGAAAAAGGATGCACCTGCAACCCAAGGAAAAAGTATTTTCGATTCTCAGGGCTGCGCTGGATGCCACGGAGCGAGCGGCGGCGGCGGCTCCGGGCCGGCACTGACTCATATTTCCAGCCAATATCCGCCCGATAAGTTGACGGCGCTTCTGCAAGCGCCCACTGACAAGATGAAAGCTGCCGGCATGGTCCCACTGACCGTGAATAGCGGCGACATGGAAGCTCTGGTTTCCTACATGACCAGCCTGGGGGGAACGCCGGCCGGCTCCGCGGCGACACCGCCGGCTTCAGGAGCGTCCCCGCCTGCGCCGGCGAAAGCGCAACCGGCCGCCACCACGGGACTCTCGAAAACGGAGTCCAAAGGACAAGCGGTCTTCAAAGCACACGGATGCGCGGACTGTCACGGCGCCAATGGAATCGGAGGCACCGCCGCAGCTTCCGCGCTTGCGGGTACCGGCAAAAGCTTCGCACCAGCGCTGCTAACCACCGAGCTTCGGCATCCCACCGCCCCCATGCTGCAAGGTGGAATGCCACCGATATCCTTGAGCGGCGACGAAATGAAAGCACTCGTAGCCTATGTAAGCTCTATTTCCGCTGTAAGCTCTATTTCCGCCCCGAAAAGCAATCCTCATTAAACGAGCGCAGCCCCTCAGACCGCTCCATGCCGCGCGCATTACGGCGGCGGGAACAGAATCCCCGCTGCGTCGAAACGCTGTTTGATCCGGCGGTTCAGTTCGCGGCCGATCAGGTACTGCCGGGAAGGCAGAGTCTTGATGCGGGCCCGGATGGTTGCGCCGCGATCCCCCAGGCGGTCGACACCCATGACCTCGATCGGCGCCAAAGTGGGGAAAGCCGGTTCGGCGGCGATCTCGGCGCCGGTCTGCTCCAGAATCGCCAAGGCTTTGTCGGCGTCGGCACGGTGCGCCAGGATGGTCTCAAAGACGTAATACGAATACTCCCGCGTGAAGTTGGCCAGCACCGTGATCGACCCGTTGGCGATGATGTACACCGCGCCATTTTCGGCCCGCAGGACGGTGGTCCGCAAATTGATCTCGGTCACGGTGCCGGTGAAGCCATTGATGGTCACGGCATCGCCGATGCGGATCTGGTCTTCAAGTAAGAGAAACAGGCCGCCCAGCCAGTCCTTGATCAGAGTCTGCGCTCCCAGGCCCAAGGCCAGGCCGGCAACGCCAAGGCTGGCGAGCAGAGGCTCGATCTTGAAGCCGAGCTCGATCAGCACCATCACCAGCGCGATGGCCCACACCATGGAGCCGATCACCAGGCGGAACACAGCGACGATGGTGGCGGCGCGCTTCTCCAATTCCGGGTCGGGACCATTGCCGCGCCGCTCCATGACGGAGGTCACGTAGTTGCGCAAGCGGCGGAGCAGGTGGCCGGCGATGCGCGTGATCAACCAGGCGCCGATCACGGTCATCAGCACCCGGACTCCGCTCTCGATCCAGGGAACCCATAGTTCGGCTCGGCGCAACTGCGCGGCCAGATCCTCGAAAACGCGCATGACTAACATGATGCGATAAAAGCGTCGCTGCGGGGTTTCGGCGCAGACTGCAACGCGCCGCTAGGGAGCGAAATAGCCGACGATATCGATAATCAGGTCGGTCGGACTCCCGGCGATCACGGTAATCTGCCCGCCGGTTCCCGCAGGCACGATGGCAGCGTTCGCGACCACGTCGCCATTTGGGGAGTTCAGCGTCGATACGTCCGGGTAACTCTGTCCCGCGGGCCAAGTGAACAGGAAGCCTAACGGCCCTTGCGGCACCGCCGTCATGTTCAATGCATATGCCTGCGCGGTCGCCGGGATCCCGCACGAGCTCGATTGAATCGGAAAATTGCGGTAGGCGTACGCCGTCAGGCTCGGCGGACCGAATGCGCCGGTGAAGGGTTGGGTAGTTCGTGTATCGGCCACGCGGCAGGGCGTCACCGTGTAAAATTTCAGTCCTCCGGTCCCCGGCGCCGAGAATTTCCCGTTGATATCGATGATCAAATCGGTCTGGTTGCCCACCACCACGTTGATATCGCCATTGGTTCCGGCGGGAACAATCGCCGCATTCGCGATGACGCTGCCGTCGGGCGAGTTCAGCGTCGATACGGTTGGGTAGGGCTGTCCTACCGGCCAGACCGACAGGAAGCTTAACGGCCCTGGCGGAACCGCGGTCATGTTCAGTGAGTAGGCCAGCTCCGAGCCGGACAGGCACGGACTCGTCGAGATGGGGAAGTCCCGGGTAACGTACGGGCTTAAACTCGGTGGTCCGAATGCGCCCGTAAAGGGCTGGGTGGTGCGCGTATCGGCGATGCGACAGGGAGTGAGCGGGAAAAAGTCCAGCCCCGAAGCAGACGGCGGAGCGAAATACCCGTCGATATCGATAATCAGATCGGTCGGATTTGCAGCGACTATGGTGATCCCGCCGCTGGTCCCGGCCGGAACGATCGCCGCGCTGGCGATCACGCTGCCGTCGGGCGAATTGAGCGTCGATACGCCCGGATAGGAGTTCCCAGCCGGCCAGACTGAGAGGAAATCCAGTGGCCCGTCCGGAACAACGGTGAGGTTCAAAGAATACGCCTGGGCGGTTGAAGGAACGGAGCACCCCGAGGAAAGAATCGGGAAGGTGCGGTATGAATACGCCGCCAGGCTCGGCGGCCCGAATGCTCCGGTGAAGGGTTGGCTGGTTCGCGTATCGGCAATGCGGCACGGAGCAATCGAATAGAACTGCAATGCGGCATCGGTATCGATACCGATCGTGAGTGATCGGGAGGTGACATTCTCCCCACTGTCCGTCAGGCCAATGGTGAATGGGAAGCTTCCAACCTGCGTGGGCGTGCCGCTGATCGTCGCGCTTGTCAAGTTCAAACTCAGACCAGGAGGAAGGCTCCCAGAGTTGAAGGTCCAGACATACGGAGGCACGCCGCCGGACCCGGAAAGTGCCTGCGTGTATGGCGTGTTCAAAGTTCCGCTGGGAAGAAAGGTCGTCGTGATTTGAAGCGGGTTGACGATCGTGATTGAAAACGCCTTGGAAGCTGTAGCGCCGGCGACGGCGACTTGCAGGACAAAATTGTAAGTCCCCACTGTGGTCGGAGTGCCCCTAATTGAGGAAGGCAGATCTTTACCTGGGTTTGATACCGCGAGTCCGGGCGGCAGGGCGCCGCTGGCAATCGACCAAACGTCGGTGCCGCCGGGGCCTCCGCTGCTGGTCAGAGTGACGAGTCCGTATGAGACTCCCACAAAGCCGACGGGAAACGACGTGTTCGTAATCGCAAGAGGCGTCGTCACTGTAAAGGAAGGGAGTTCCGCAACCTGGAATTCGCCACCGCAGCAGGGACTGCCGTAAATTCCTCCATTCGCCAATCCGCTATTGGCGACTGTTATAAAGACGTTGAAAGATCCTAAGGTGGTCGGTGTTCCGCTAAGCACTCCTGAAGCGCTTAGACTAATTCCAGGAACCCCCAATCCTGTATCGTTGGAGGGCGTCCAGGTGTAGGGCGAAGTGCCTCCGGAGGCTTGCAGAGCGAAGCTATAGGGCTGGCCGACGATTGCGTTTGGCAGGCTGCCGCAGTTGGTACATCCGACTGGCTGATCTACTTCAAGGGAAAAAGTCTGGCTCGTGGAGAGCCCGGCACTGTCCTGTGCCTGGAAACTGACACCGTAAACCCCCGCGGCCGAAGCTTGACCGCTGATCGTTCCGGTAGAGGGGTCAAGTGTGATCCCCGGCGGCAGCGAACCAGCCACAATCGACCAAGTGTACGGCGGTGTGCCCCCTGACGCCGCCAATGTTTGGGAGTAAAGTGGAACACCCGCGATCGCCTTCGATAACGACTGGGTCGTGATTGAGAAACCGGCGGTCACGGACACACTGAAGGCCATGGTTGACGTGCGCGCCGTGGTGTCCGCCATCTGGATGCTGAAGGGAAAGGTTCCCAAGGCTGTTGGTGTACCCGTAATTGCCCCGGTTGACGAGTTTAGAACCAAGCCTGTTGGAAGTTGGCCGGTCGTCAACGCCCAGGTATACGGAGGCAGGCCCTGCAATCCTTGCAGAGTCTGCGAGTAAGGCGCCCCGAGCACTCCGTTGAGCAGTATCGTGTATTGGATTGCAGGTGGGCCCGTTATGAGGATCTGCGGGGTTTGGGTGGCGGTCGCCCCAAGGCTGTCCGTGACCTTCAAGAAAAACTGCACGCCTTCACTAAACGTTGGCGTTCCGGAGATCAGGCCAGAGCTTGCGTTCAGGGACAAACCGGCGGGAAGGCTGCTGGTCACAATCGACCATGCGTACGGTGGAGTGCCACCGGATGCAGTCACAGTTACCGAGTACGAAATACCTACCGATCCATTGGGGAGTTGGAGGGGCGAAGTAATGGTGAGGGCTTGGGCTGCCGCGACTTCCGCGCAACCAAGCGCTGCCAGGATCAAGAACGGCAAGAAAGCCGAAGTGCGGAGGCGCATTTATTCGGAGCCCTCTACGAACAGTACGAGTATATATCGGGCCGATGCGATAAAATAAATCGTGGCGGAAAAAACAAGCACTGAAGCGACGACGGGCGGTTGGATGCCCGCAGTGGCGCTGGCGTGGATCATCCCGGGCGGAGGTCATATGTTGTTGAAGCGTCCGGGGCGCGGAGGCCTGATCCTGGCTTGCGTCGCGGCGATGTACCTGCTCGGCCTGATGATGCGAGGCGCGCTGTTCACCCCCAAGTCCGACGATCTATTGACCGCGGTCATCTATTACGGCGGGTTTTTGGGGAACGTGATGTCCGGCATCCTGTACTTCCTGACGGTGTGGCTGGGCTATGCCCAAGCCGACGTCGCCGGCCACGTACACGATTACGGCACCAAGTTTCTGGTAGGGGCGGGATTGCTGAACGTGCTCGGCATGGTGGACGCCTACGAAATCGCGACGAGGCAAAAGGACTAGAGAATTCAGCATGCCGAAAATCAGCCTCTCGCATTTTGAAGCCTCCCTGTTGTTCGCACTGCTTACCTCCATCGTGCTCGGCGTGGTGACCAAACGCACCGACCGCGAGCGCATGCGCTACGTCGCATACTGTTTCGCCTGGTTCGTGGCCGCCATCTTCGGCTTGAGCTGGTTGATGTACCTTGGCCATGGATAAATCTTGGACCTCGAAAAAACACTTCTGAGAAAGACCGGGGAGGCCGTCGCGCGGTTCAAGATGATTCGCGACGGAGACCGCGTCGCCGTGGCCCTTTCCGGCGGCAAGGATTCGCTCACACTGCTGGAAGTCCTGCTGCGACTTCAGCAGCGCGCTCCGGTGCAGTTCACGGTGTGCGCGTTCACGGTGGAGCAAGGCAAGTTTCTGCGCCCCTTCGAGCCCATGGCCGAGTACCTCAAGGCGCGCGGAGTGGACTGGACCTATACTCGCGACAATCCGTCGCTGCGCCTGCTGGACGAGCAGCCCGACCACGGCTGCGACCTGTGCAGCCGCTTCCGCCGCCGCGCGGTGTACGAAATTGTCCGCGGCCTGGGCGCCAATGTGATTGCCTTCGGCCACACCGCCGACGACTTTTGCGAATCCTTCCTGCGCAATGCGCTGTTTACAGGACGCGTCAGCGCGCTGCCGGCGGTGACCTGGTCGGGGAAGCGGGAGTTCCGGCTGATCCGGCCGCTGGTGTTTGTCACCGAGGATCTGACGCAGCGGTTCGCCGAGAGCTTGGGCGCGCCGGTGATTCCGTGCGGCTGCTCGCAGAGGGCCGGCACGGTGCGGCGCTCGCTGCGCGGCTGGATTGGAGAACTGGAGAAGGATTTCCCGCGCGTGAAGGAGTCGCTGCTTTCGGCGATGGGGAATCTGGAGACGGGCCGGCTGCTGGATCCGCGGTATCTCGATTTGGAAAGCGGCGGGGCCGACGAACCCGAATCGGAGCCGCTGACGGTGCTGCGGTAGCCGAAATGGCAGGTCGAAGACCTGCCCCACTGCAAAATGGCAGGTTCGAAGACCTGCCCGACCATTAAAACAGGCAGGTCGAAGACCTGCCCCACATGGGCTGAGTTAGAATCGTTTCTTGCCGCCGCCTCGCGTTACCGTTGCCGTGCCGACGTTGGCCGCCGCCGGCGACGCCCTGTCTGAATGTTTGCGCTCTCTTGAATCTCAGACCCTGGCGGATTTCGAAGTGGTGGTGGTGGACAACAGCGGAACGGGAAGGGCGCGGATTACTGGGGACCGCATGCGCCTGATCGCAAACTCACGAAATGTAGGATTCGGCGCCGCGGTCAACCAGGCGCTGGATTCCTCCCGGGCGCCCTATCTGGCCACGCTGAACGACGACGCCGTGGCCCATCCTCAATGGCTGGAAGCTCTGCTCCAAGACGCGGAAGCGCACCGCCGGGCGGGTATGTTCGCCAGCCAGGTGCGGATGGCGGATTCACCCGAGCTCGATTCGGCCGGCATGCTGATCGCCGCGGACGGGTCGAGCAAGCAGCGAGGCCACGGGCAGGCGTTCGCGGCGTTTTCCGGCAGCGTGGACGCGCTGTTCCCCAGCGGCAGCGCCGCGCTGTACCGGCGCGAGATGCTGGAGCAGATCGGCGCCTTCGACGAAAGCTTCTTCCTGTATTGCGAGGACGTGGATCTGGGACTGCGCGGGCGCTGGGCGGGATGGGAGTGCCGTTACGTGAAGGACGCGGTGGTGGAGCACCGCTACTCGCACTCGGCCGGCCGGGCTTCCCCGCTGAAGGCGTATTACGTGGAGCGAAACCGGCTCTGCACCGCGATCAAGAACTTTCCCGCGGGCATGTTGCTGCGCGCGCCGTGGGCGGCGTTGACACGTTACTTTTGGCACTGCGTTTCGCTGCTGGAAGGGCGAGGGAAAGCCTCGGAGTTCCTGCAAGGCGGACAATCCGCGGCGCTGCTGCCGTTTCTGGTGCTGCGCGCGCACGTGGCCGCCGCGGCGCGCCTGCCTCGACTCTTGCGCGAGCGAAGGCGCGGCGTCCTCACCAGAGTCATCTCGCCGCGTCAGTTCGAGGAATTGCTGCGGCGGCACTCCATTTCCCCGCGCCAGGTGGCGGCTTTATGAGTGGCGGCGTTATGAGCAACAAGCTGCTGATCCTGATTCCGGCTTATAACGAGGCGGGCGCGATTGACGGCGTCGTGACCGAGGTCCGGGCGGCGATGCCGGACGCACCCGTGCTGGTGGTGGACGATTGTTCCGCCGATGCCACGGTGACCCTGGCGCGCGCGGCCGGCGCCCGCGTGCTGGCCCTGCCGCATCACCTGGGACTGGGAGGATGCGTGCAGGCCGGGTACCGGCTGGCCTTCGAGCTGGGGTATCAGTACGTCATCCGCGTGGATGGCGACGGCCAGCACGATCCTCGCGATATCCCCAAGATCCTGGAGGCGCTGGAGCGGGAAAATTGCGAAATGGCGATCGGATCGCGATTCGTGAACGGTTCCGGCCCGCACTTCGGCGCGGTCCGCGCGTGCGGAATCGTTTTCTTCCGCGCCGTGCTCCGGCCCATTCTCGGCAAATCCGTGCGCGATCCGACCTCGGGATTCGTGGGAGTGAATCGCACCGCGCTGGGTCTGTTCTCGCGCAGCTTCCCGCTGGAGTATCCCGAGATCGAAGCTTTGGTGGTGCTGCAACGCCGCCGTTTCCGCTTCGTCGAAGTGCCCTGCCGCTTTCGGCCGCGGAGGGCGGGACAAAGCTCCATCACCGCGGTAAAATCGCTGTACTATATGGTGCACGTGCTGCTGGGCGTGTTCGTGAACGTGCTCAAGTTTGAAGGCCGGAGAAAATAGAACATGCATCGCCTGCTCGACGTTCTCGCCGTTTTCAGCCTGTCCCTGATTCTGGCGGTGCTGGCTTCGGTCCGCCGGGCTCACATTCGCGTGGAGTATTCGGTGAGCTGGCTGGTTGCGGCGCTGGCGCTGCTGGGGCTGTCGCGCTCGGCTGGGACGCTGCACTGGATTGGCGGCGTTTTGGGCGTCGCGGATCCGCCCCTGGCCCTGCTGATGGTCGCGGGCTCGATTTTTATCGTGGTCCTGTTCCGCCTTTCGCTGCGCATCTCCGGATTGAAGGATGCGAATATCGCGCTGACGCAGCGCATCGCAATCCTCGAATACCGCCTGGAAACGATCGATGAAAAAGTCAAAACGTCTCCGGCCGGCTGAGCCGGGCGGATCTCCCCAAGGCGCACCCGGTAAAGCCGCGCCGCGAAGAAAGTTCGCGTGGTGGCCGTGGGCCGCCGCTGCGGCGTCGCTGTTGCTGGCTTTCGAGATCTACGGGCCGGCGTTGAACGGAAAATTCGTTCTGGACGATCTGTATCTTCCCTATGGCGATCCGAGGCTTCAGGGTCTTTCGTTCCTGCAATGGATTATCGGCTCGCGGCCCATGCTCATGGCCAGCTACTGGGTGAATCACCAATGGACCGGAGACGAGCCCTACGCCTATCACGTCACCAACGTGGTTCTGCATTTCCTGGTGTCCGTAATCGTTGCGCTGATCGCCATGCGCCTGGTGGAATGGGCGGGCGGGATTCCGAAAGTGGCAGGCCGGCGACCTGCCCCACCTGCGACGCTGGGGATCTTCGCGGGCGCTCTGTTTCTGGTGCATCCCATCCAGACCGAGTCCGTGGCTTACGTCGCCAGCCGCTCTGAGACGCTGAGCGTCTTGTTCTACTACGCCGCTTTTTGCGTGTTCCTGTACCGGCGCACGGAATCGATATCCTGGCTGCGAGCCCTGGCGGTGATGACATTGTTCGGCGCGGCGGTGGCCACCAAGCAGCACACGCTGACGCTGCCGCTGCTGCTGCTGCTGACCGACTTGTTTTGGGCGCACGGATCGGCGCACGGGTCGAACTGGGGAAGCATTCGCGCAAATCGTCGGTTGTATGTTTTCCTGGGGGTGACCGGGGCATGCGGCGCGTGGTTCGTATGGACCAGTCTGCGATCCGCCAACACCGCCGGCTTCCACGTTGCCGGCTTTACTCCCTTGACTTACTTCTTCACCGAATGCCGCGTGGTGTGGACCTATGTGCGCATGTTTGTGCTGCCCTTTGGACAGAATGCCGATCCCGATGTGGCGGTCTCGCACACCCTGCTGGATTTGGGGGCGATCGTAGCGCTGGCAGCGTGGGCGGCTGTCGTGGCAGCGGCGTGGATCTATCGCAGACGCTGGCCGCTGGCCTCTTTCGGCGTGTTCGTGTACCTGCTGCTGATCGCGCCGACGTCCTCCGTGATTCCCATCAGTGAGCCTCTTCAGGAGCGCCGTCTGTACCTGCCCTTCCTGGGCCTGGCGCTGGTGTGTCTGGAGTTTCTGCGCCGCCTGGATTGGAAACAGCGCGTGGCGATCGAGGTTCCAGTGTTGATTGTGATGGCGGCGCTTACCTACCAGCGCAGCGCGGTCTGGGGCAGCGAAATGGCGCTGTGGACCGACACGGTGGCCAAGTCTCCGAAGAAAGTGCGCCCGCGCCTTCAACTCGCCGACGCATACTATCAGCGGAGCCAATTCGCTGAAGCCGCCGAGAATTACGAAAAAGCCGCGCGACTCGCGCCGCCCGATTACCTGCTTCTGGTGAATTACGGATTAGCGCTGGACCGCGGCGGGCACTATGAGGAGGCTCTCGCCAAACTCAAGCAGGCCGCGGCTTTGGAATACGACCCCCAGGTCTGGGCCTTGATCGGCCAGGTGTACGGGCAGCAGCACAAGACGGATGAAGCCTTCGAGGCTTTGGACCGGGCCGAGCGCATCAACCCCGGGTTTGAGCTGACCTACGAGATTCGCGGCAATGTTTACGAATTCGACCTGGGGAACAAGGTGAGCGCGGCTGAGCAGTACCGGCGCGCGCTTCAAATCGATCCGTATAACGATGCCGTCCGTCAGGCGCTGGAACGCGTCGAGCGGCGATAAGAGATGGCGCGCATTGGCGTCAACGCGCTGTATTTGATTCCCGGCAGCGTCGGCGGTACTGAGATTTATTTGCGTGAATTGCTGGCGGCGCTGGCCGGCATCGACACCGCCAACGAATATTTCGTATTTACCAATCTGGAGACCGGCCAGGACCTGACCCCAAGACAAGCGAACTTCCACTGGAAGCCGCAAGCCGTCCACGCGACGTTCCGGCCCGCCAGGATTCTTTGGGAACAAACCGTGCTACCGCTGGAAGCCTGGCGCTACGGCCTGGACGTACTGTTTAATCCCGGATTCACCGCGCCGCTGGCGGCCCGGTGCGCATCGGTGACGACCTTTCACGACTTGCAGCACAAGCGCTATCCGGAGTACTTCCGCCGGTTCGATCTGCCCTTCTGGAAGTTTCTGTTGTGGGCCGCGGCGCATCGTTCGCGGCGTTTGATCGCGGTGTCGGAGGCCACCCGCGCGGATCTGCTGCGTTTCTACAGGTTGCCCGCGGATCGCGTGACGGCGGTGGCGCACGGGGTGAATCCCCAATTCTTCACGCTGGACCGGTCGCATATCGAGCCCTATCTGCTGTGCGTCTCGACGCTGCATCCGCACAAGAACATAGAACGGCTGGTGCGAGCCTACGCCCGTAAGCCGCGCGAACACAGGCTTATCCTCGCGGGACTGCGCGGATTCCAAACCTCGGCGATCGAGGCGCTGATCGCGGAGCTCGGAATCGCGGAGCGGGTCGGGATTCCCGGATGGCTCCCGCGCGAGGACCTGATGCGGCTGTACGAAAAGGCTCACGCATTCGTGTTTCCGTCCACGTTCGAGGGGTTCGGAATGCCGGTGCTGGAGGCTTTGGCCGCGGGCATTCCCGTGGCCTGCGCCGATATTCCGGCGCTGCGGGAGGTGGCCGGTGAGGGCACGGAGGAAGCGGCGTTGTTCTTCGATCCGCTGGACGAAGACGCGATTGCGGCCGCTCTGGACCGCATCGCCAACGACGCGGAGCTGCGGCGGAGGCTCGCCGCGGCAGGACCCGAACGCGCCCGGCCTTTCACCTGGCGTCGTACGGCGGAAAAGACGCTGGCGGCGATCCTGTGACAAGAATTGGCAGGCCGGGGACCTGCCCCACGCTGTTAGGCTCGGCCCCAAAAGGCGAACACCACCGCGCCGACGATGAACAGAAACGAGACCGCATAGTTCCAGCGAACCGGCTCGCCCAGATAGAAGTACGCAAACGCGGCGAACACCACCAAGGTGACGCATTCCTGAATGATCTTCAATTGATAACCGGTAAAGCGGTCATAGCCGATTCGATTGGCCGGCACCTGAAAACAGTATTCGCCGAAGGCGATCAGCCAACTGACCACGATGGCCTCGAAGATGGGCGCGGAACGGTGCTTCAGGTGGCCGTACCAGGCGAAGGTCATGAATGTATTCGAGATCAAAAGCAGGATTACGGTGAGCATTTGCGGCCATCGTAGCATTGAGCCGCGAATGGGCGCACTTCCGGGGGGCCAAATTCAGAGCACTGACGGAACGTCCGTATGCGAGAAGTCGTTCCCTTTTAAACAGGAGCGGCAGACCTGTGGCTTTTGCCAGCGCGTAAACGAAGCAGTCTCAAATGCGTCGATGGCGATTCGCGCGTGGCGCGGAGTCACATTTGCAACTTCGATCCCCGCCGCGATCAGTGTCGTGGCCGAAATCAGCGGCGCATCCGCGTCCGCGAGAGCTTCGGCGTACTTTGCGGCATCCGGCTCTCCCTCAAGGATCGCGAGGAGTGCGGAGGCATCGACAACAATCACTTGGGAAGACCGTACTTATCGTAGAGCATGTCCTCCGGCTTGCGGCGGTCGAGAACCGGCAGCGCAGCGCACTCACCCCCGATCTTGAGCAAACGCTTCACCAAGTCCGCCCTGTTGCGCCGCTTCCGGATGCGATTCAGCCGTTGGGCAATCGCGCGGTCGACGGCCCCGGTCGTGGTTTCGCCCGCAAGTCGTGCAAGCTCCTGAGCGCGTCGATGGGTTTCCTCGTTCTTGATGTTCAGGCTCATGGTTCTACCATTCTCAGCGCAGCAGGTCTTCGAGCTGCACGCGGGCGTCGGTTTTGCCGTCGCGGTACTTGACGATGACCGGCGTATACAGCGAAATGCCCCAGTCCTTGCCGGGACCGTGCGTGATGGCTCGCGAGCCGGCCACCACCACGGCCTCTTCCGGAATAATCAACGGCTCGTCGTCGGTGGCCTTGTACACCTGGCCGCGAACGATGTCATACACAGGCGTCGATCGCGTCAGGATGGTTCCGCTGCCCAGCACCGCGCGCCGCTTCACGATGGTGCCCTCGTAGACTCCGCAATTGCCGCCCACCACCGCTTCGTCTTCGACGATGACGGGCAGCAGGCCCACCGGCTCCAACACTCCGCCGATCTGGGCCGCCGCGGAAATGTGACAGTTGTTGCCGACCTGAGCGCAGCTCCCCACCAGCGCGTGCGAATCGATCACGGTGCCGTCGCCGACCCAGGTTCCCGCGTTGATGTACATCGGAGGCATGCAGATGACGCCCTTGCCGATGTAGCAGCCGTCGCGGATGCTGGAGCCTCCCGGCACCAGGCGAATCCCGTCGGCCGGGCTGAGCCGCTTCACCGGCCAGGTGGCCTTGTCGAACATGGGCAGCCGCACCGGATCGGGCGACATATTCACCACCGCGCCCATGCGCAGGCCCGCGAGGATGCCCTTCTTGACCCACGCATTCACGCGCCAACCGCTGGGCGTGGATGAATCCGGCTCAGCCGAGCGAATCGCGCCTGTGTTCAGCGCCTCCTTGAACTGCGCGAACAGCTCGAAATGTTCTTCGGTATATGCGGCGGGCTTTTCGTCAAACAGCGTAGTAATCCGGGTCTCAAGCTCAGTCCGCATGCGTGCTCCGCTGTTTGCCAGACGCCGCCGGCAGCAGCCCGCAGGACTTGAGCACCGCTTCGATCTTGGCGCGATTGGTCTCCGACGGCGGCGTCATCGGCAATCGCCACACCGGCTCGAGCAATCCCATCATGGCCATGGCGGCCTTCACGGGGATCGGATTGGACTCGACGAAATTTATCTCCATTAGCGGCAGCCAGCGGCGCTGCAAAGCGCGTGCCCCCGCGAAATCGCCGGCCATCGCGAGGTGCGTCAGCTCAGTCATCTCCGCGGGGATCTCGTTCGACACCACGGAAATTACTCCGCGTCCGCCCAGAGAGATCAGGGGGATTGTAATGGCGTCGTCGCCGCAGAGGATGTTGATGTGCTCGGGAACCTGATGCGCCATCTGCGCCATCTGGCCGATATTGCCGGAGGCTTCCTTGATGGCCACGATGGTGTCGATCTCCGCCAGCCGCTTCATCGTGGCAGGTTCGACGTTCGAGGCGGTGCGTCCCTGCACGCTATAGACGACGATCGGCAGCGGGACCGCGGCCGCGATGGCCTTGTAGTGTTGATACAAGCCTTCCTGCGTGGGTTTGTTGTAGTACGGCGTCACGGACAGAATGCCGTCCACGCCCAGGCGGCGCAGCTCTTTCGCCAGTTCGATCACTTCCGCGGTATTGTAGCCGCCAGCGCCGCCGGCGACCGGGATCTTGCCCTTGGCCTCTTCGAGCACGATCTCGACCACGCGCAGGTGCTCGGCGCGCGTCAGCGTGGGGCTTTCGCCGGTGGTGCCGCAGGGCACCAGGAAGTCGATCCCGGCTCCGATCTGCCGGCGCACCAACTTGCGCAGAGTCTCCTCATCAAGCGACTGATCTTTCCGGAACGGAGTGACGAGAGCGGTGCCGCATCCTGTGAACATGTTTCTTTACCCCTTACTGAATAAAATGTCTTCGAACTTGAAAATGCCGCGCTTGCCGGGCAACCACTGCGCCGCTTTCAACGCTCCGCGAGCGAATCCTTCGCGGCTGCGCGCCGCGTGGCGCAGCGTAATGGTGTCGGCGGCGGAATCGAATCCGATCTCATGCGTGCCCGGATGCGCGCCGGCGCGGTTGGCGCTGGTATCGATCGGGCGCGAATAGCCGGCCGCCTCCATTTCCTCCACCAGCTTGAGCAGCGTTCCGGAAGGCGCGTCCTTCTTGGTGTGATGATGAATCTCCCAGGCCCAGGCGCCGTATTGCGGCTCGGACTCAAGCAGCCGGGCGGCTTCGCGAACCACCCGAAAGAAAATGTTGACGCCGATGGAAAAGTTGGGACTCCAGACCAGGCCCGAGCGATGTCGCTCCACGATCGCGCGCACCTGATCCATCCGATCATGCCAGCCCGTGGTGCCGGTCACTACTGGAACGTTCAACGCCGCAAGCGTTTCCACGTTCCCCACCACAGCCGAGGGAAGGGTAAACTCGACCGCAACATCCGCGCCCGCCGCTTTGCGGAGATCGTCATTGACGTCCAAGCGCGCGTGCACGGTGAAGCCGTACTCCGGAGCGAGCTGTTCGATCAGCTTCCCCATCTTTCCGTAGCCGACGATAGCGAGTTTGGCGTTTATTAGTTTCACGCGAAGAACTCCCGGTGCAGAGATTCTACCGCGGGAACCAGGTCCGCGGCAGCCACCACCAGACTGATGTTCAACTGTGAAGCTCCCTGCGAAACCATGCGCGTCTTGACACCGCCCAAGGCCTTGAACGTACGCGCGGCCACGGTAGGGCAATTTCGAATATTCTCGCCCACCAGGCAGACGATGGCATGATCGTCTTCCATGCTGATTTCCGCGAATTCTCCGATCTCCGCGCGGATCGCATCCAGCGCGCGCGTGATGTCAACCGTGAGGGAGACGCTGACTTCGGAGGTCGCCAGCATGTCCACGGGGGTTTCGTGGCGATCGAAGATCTCAAAAATGCGGCGCAGGAATCCGTGGGCCATCAGCATGCGCGAGGAGACGATGTTGACCAGAGTGATATTGCGCTTGCAGGCGATGGAGCGGATCGGGCTGGAAGATGGCGGCGGATCGGAAACGATCAGCGTTCCTTCCACCTCCGGCCGCCGCGAGTTGAGAATCCGCACCGGAATATTCTTCTCGATTGCCGGCAGCACCGTGGCCGGGTGCAGGACCTTGGCGCCGAAGTACGCCAGCTCCGCGGCTTCGGCGAAGGAGCACGTCTTTACGCGATGGGCGCCGGGGAAGATAGTCGGGTCGGCGGTGAGCATGCCATCCACGTCAGTCCAGATCTGGATCTCTTCGGCTCCAATACCTGCGCCCACGATGGAGGCAGTGTAGTCTGAACCTCCGCGGCCGAGCGTGGTGGTGACGCCGTCTTCGGTCGAGGCGATGAAGCCCCCCATGACCGGGACGTGCGTTTGCGCCAACTGTGGAATGACGGCCATCAGCTTCGCGTTGGTTTCGGCGAACAAGGGAGCGGCCTGCCCATGGCGGCGATCGGTGACGATCAGTCTGCGGGCGTCAAGGTGAGCCGCGTTGATTTCGCCGTTGTTGAAGAGGGCGGTGACGATCAGGCTCGACAGGCGCTCCCCGAAGGCAGAGACCGCATCCGTGGCGCGCGGTGTAAGCTCACCGACGATCGAGAGTCCTTTTACCAAATCCGCAAGCTGATCGAAGTGCGCGCTGACATCCTCGCTGACACCCAGGCCGGCCGATTCGCGCAAGTGCGACGAGCGCAATTCCCCCAGATGGATGAGCGCCGGCTCAAGACCGCCGCTCGCGGCCCTGTTGGCGATCTCAAGCAGCTTGTTGGTGGTTTTGCCCATCGCCGAAACCACCACCACGGGCCGCTGGTCCAGCCGGTCGCGCACAATGCGCGCGGCGCGCCCGATCGCCTCCGCCGATTCGACGGACGTCCCGCCGAATTTCATCACGATCATCGGTCGAGATACCCTTCGGCTTTCATGACTTCCGCATTCAGCACGGCGGCGCCGGCAGCGCCGCGAACGGTGTTATGCCCCAGCGCGACGAATTTGTAATCGAGCACGGGGCAGTGGCGCAGACGGCCCACGAAAACGGCCATGCCGTTTTCGCGCTCAACGTCTCTGCGTGGCTGGGGACGATCCTGCTCGCGCATGTAGATCACGGGGCAAGGAGGCGCGCTCGGGAGGCTTTTCTGCTGCGGGACGCCGCGCCAGCTCCGCCAGGCCCGCAGGATCTCATCTTCGGAAGGCTTCTTCGCCAACTCAACCGAAACTGTGATGGTGTGGCCATCCACCACGGGCACGCGATTGCAGTGCGCGCTGACCTTGGCCGCCAGTGGCTCGACCGCGGAGCCCATGAGGTTGCCCAAAACGAGGTCGCCCAGAATTTTCTGCGTTTCCTGCTGCATCTTCTCTTCTTCGCCGCCGATGAACGGAACCACGTTGGCGTTGATGTCCATCGAGGCCACGCCCGGATATCCAGCGCCGGAGATCGCCTGCATCGTGGTCACGACCACACGCTCAATGCCGAACCGCTTCAAAGGCGCCAGCGCCATCACCAGAACCGCGGTGGAGCAGTTGGGATTGGTGACGATCTGCCCTTTCCAGCCGCGTTTGCGCTGCTGATCCGGAATCAGCCTCAAGTGATCCGCGTTGATTTCGGGCACCAGCAGCGGAACATCCGCATCCATGCGGTGATTGCGGGAGTTGGACACAATGACGTGTCCCGCCGAGGCGAACGCCTGTTCGATTTCGGTGGCCACGGACGCATCCATCGCGGAGAAGACCAGCTTGGGTGCGCCTTCGGGTTTCGATTCGGAGACCACGATGTCGCGCACGTAGGCCGGTGTCTCGCCGCCCAACCGCCAGGTGGTGGCTTCCTGGTACAGCTTCCCGGCGGAGCGGTCGCTCGCGCCCAGCCACGCGAGATCGAACCAAGGGTGATCCCGCAGAAAACTCACAAACTCCTGGCCCACCATGCCGGTGGCGCCCAAAATTCCAACTCTTACTCGTTCCATCGTCATTGCCGCTCCACTTATTGCTGATTCAGACTTATTGCTGAATCAGGTGCCTCGCTAACTTTTTGTAAATTTCAATGGCATCGAGCAGTTCCGCTTTCGGCACACGTTCTTCATCCGTGTGCGCGAAATGGATGCTGCCCGGGCCGATCAGGAATGGTCTGCCCCACGCTCCGTCGAACGCGGGAATGTCGGTGGTGTAGGAGACCACCGTGGTCTCGAATCCATCGATTGGACCCAAATGCAGCGCGGGGATGCACAAGACTTCGCGCGCTCCGGCGAGACCCGAAACCGCGTCCGCCATCGCGGCGCGGGATGCATCGCCCGAATCCACCAGGCGGATGAAAACTTCCGCCGAGGCATGATCCGGGATCACATTGGGCGCGCGGCCTCCGTGGATGGTGCCGATGTTGAGCGTGCTCTCTCCCAACACGGGATCGTGAGCCAGCGGGATGCGCCGAACGCGTTCCAGCGCGTCCAGCAGCTTCTCGATCGCCGACTCGCCCAGATGCGGATATGCCGAGTGCGCCATTCGCCCCTGGGCGGCGATCTCATACCGCAGGGCGCCCTTCGATCCCAGTGCGAGCTTGTTTCCCGTCGGCTCTCCATTGATGATGAAACGGCTGCCGCGGCCTTGCTTTGCAGCCGCCAAGGCGCCGGCGCTGTTGCGCTCCTCGCCGACCACGAACAGCAGCGCGATGCCGCGCGCGCCTTCGGCCAGCAGGCCTTCAGCCGCACAGATCATCGACGCGATGATGCCCTTGGTGTCGCACGCGCCGCGGCCCCAAATCCACTTCTCGTCTTCGCGCGAAGGGAAAAACGGGGGGACCGTGTCCATGTGCGTGGAGAACGTGACGACGGGCTGTCCCCAGGTTGCCAGGACGTTGAAGCGGTGCGGCTCGACCTCCATTCGTTCAACCCGCCCGCCCGTCTGAGCCGTCAGACGCGAAAGACAGTCGGCAAGATACACGCCCACCTGCTCCTCGTTGGGCGTGACCGAGTCGATATCCACCAATGCGCGCGTCAGCTCAAAAACGTTCATAATGCGCTGCAGGATGGAGAGCGCCGCCCCGCAAAAGGGACGGCCAGGAGGGCCGAAGCTTTTCTAGAAAAAAGCCTTCCTTGAAAAACGCGATGCCCGCCCGATAGCGCTCCACCCGATCCTCAATTCGGACCGAATGACAGTGAAGAGGTCTTAGCGTTGCTCCACCAACCGGACCCTGCCCAAGCCGCGGGCCGATTTCGGCGAGGTGAGCCCCTTTCCCTCCGGCGCTCCGTTGCTTGACGGTACCGCGCGCCGGGCTACTGATGGCCCTCGCTCCTCTACCAGAACGCTTTTAGAATAGCACGGGCGCTGCCAACTGCCGCGGGCGCACAGCATAATGGAAGTGCCCGAATGGCCGCGCACTTTCGCATTCATCTCCTCGAGGAGAGCAACTGGGTCCGGCTGCGGCAACTGCTGAAGTTGGCCGCGGTGGGGGCGTATCGTCACAACTGCCTCAGCGTGGCCAAGGGCGCGGCTTATTCCGCACTCCTGTCTTTCTTCCCCGTGCTCACCACCGTGGCGACGCTGCTGGTGCAGGCTCGCGCGGAGTCCGTGTCGCGCACCATCGCAAGGTTTCTCTATCAGGTGGTGCCTCCAGGAACGGAGGACGTGGTGCGCGATCTCTTTGTGGTGCATGGCGAACGTCCGAAGTGGCTGCTGGTGGGTGCGGTCGTGCTGGCGGGCTGGGCCGCCTCCGGAGCCATGATCAGCCTGATGGAAGGCTTCGACGTCATCTATCACATTTCCTCGGAACGGCCGTTCTTGCGCCAGCGCGCCGTCGCGGTTCTGCTGGTGCTGATTGCCGCGATCCCCTTGTGGGGCGCCTCGGCGCTGATTGTGTTCGGCACGCGAGTGGAACGTGCGTGGCTTCGCCTCCTGCCGGAAGCGGATCTGAGCGGCTGGGTGCTGCTCGCCGGGCAAGCGCTGCGTTATGGAGTCGCTTTCGGAACGGTGGCGCTGGTTACTGCATTAGTGTACTACTTCGGACCCAACCGGAAGCAGACGCTGCGCATGGTATTTCCCGGCGCGGCTCTGGTCACTCTGCTGTGGTTGATGGCGACGGCGGCTTTTGCCTGGTACGTGCGGCATGTCGCCGACTATAACGTGTTGTACGGGGGCGTCGGGGCGGGGCTGGCGTTGCTGGTGTGGATGTACGTGCTGGCCGTGATCAATCTGTTCGGCTGCGAGTTCAACGCCGCTCGCGAGCGCGATTTAGCAGTCGCGCCGGATGCCTGAACGGCGCACTGCTACAATTGGTCTGTCGGGGCGTAGCGCAGCCTGGTAGCGCACCTGCCTTGGGCGCAGGGGGTCGGGCGTTCAAATCGCCCCGCCCCGACCATGATTTTAAAAGAGTTGTTTGCCTCTTCGAGCCCAAGAAGAAAGCCGATGTAGATGATTTTGAGGCTGTGTCTTTCCAGAGGGTCAATTAACCCGGAGGCGTCCTGCCCCAAGGTCGATGGGCTTGCTGTTGTTTGAATCAATCCCGACGGCAAGGAGTCCATCGCAGCCCAGCAAAGGAGAACGAGACAATGTGGATAGCATAGCGCACCTGCTATTGCGGCTGGGGCGCGCCAGTTATGGAACCGAGGCACCAGCGAGTCCCGGCGGGCGGAGGCGTGTAGGTCTGCTCTGCTTACGATGACGCCTATCTAAAGACAACAACCATTCCGGTTACGCAAACAGTTTCCTGCCCAGTTGCGAATGAGTTGTCCGAGTGCGGGCCACAGATCAATTACTCTTTTGGGCCGACTCCTAGCAAGGGCGCTGCAGCCGCAGATTCGTGTAAGCGGGATCCAACAACCTGCTCCGCCCGGGTGCCCCCGGTCAGACGCTTCCGCTTACGGCTACCCTTGTGAGCGTACATTCTGAGGTCCGCTTCTCCAAGAAGTTCGTCGCAGGTTCCGCCATCCTCGGGCCAGGAAGCGACGCCGACGCTCGCCGACATGAAGTTCTCCCCGCAAACGCTCCGGCCCACTTCAGAAGCCAGGGTGGATAAGGCAAGGAGCTTGTCAGTTGTTGTATTGGCTGTCGCTCCCGGCAGCACAAGAACAAATTCGTCCCCTCCGAAGCGCGCCGCCAAGTCATAGTCCCGGCAAATATCCGACAATCCCTTCGCAAAGTCCTGTAAGACCCTGTTTCCAGCTTTATGGCCAAACCGGTCATTCACCTCCTTGAAGTGGTCCAGGTCGCACACAACCAGAGTAAGAGGCAAGTGTTCCCGTTCGCACCGTGAGAGTTCCTGATTTACTCGCTCAAATAATGCGCGCGAATTGCTCAACCCGGTCAGATAATCCGTGGTCGCGGACTCTTCCAGAGCGCGATATTTGAGCGCATTCTCATACGAAAGACCAATCTTGGAACTGATTCCCGCAAGAATGCGCAGGTGGTCCGCCGTGAACCCGTCCGCGTCGGCGCAATAGAGCGAGAGCACGCCCACAATGCCTTCGAGACCGGCGAGAGGTACCGACAGCGCCGACCGCAGCAAGGTGAATTTTGACGGGTCGTTGAGGTAACCAAGCTCGACGGAGGGATTCCCATTGCGAATCGGTCTATGGTTCTCGGCAACCCAACCGGACAACCCCTGGCCCAGGGGGATCCGGAGCGATGAGAGCAGTATGCGTTCCCGGCCGTCAACATAGACTGGTATCAAGAAAGTGTCTTTAAGTTCATATACGGCGATGGCGTCACAGGGAATGAGTTGCGTCAGCCGCGAACTCAGGACCGAGAGCATTTCTCCCAAACCGAGCGAGTTTCCCAACTCGCGAATGAGTTCCAGCGTGTTTTGCGCCTCCCGCCCCGCGGCTGCAATTTGAACATGGAAATCGACTTGCTGCTCTTCGCGCAACGCCGATTCGAATCCCGTCGCGGGCGCATGGCCATGTTTGACTTTTGTTCCGACGGAGAGCTTCGACGCGGGCTGGTGAAGCCGTGTCGCCTCCTCATCTAATTGTCGATAGCGCTTCGCTAAAATATCGACGACACGAGGATCGTAACTCTTGCCGGATTCGCTCTGGACTATCGCCATCGCCTCGTCTATCGGCAGGGCGCGCCGGTACTGGCGGTCGGAAGACAGGGCGTCCAAGCAGTCCACGGCAGACAGGATGCGGGCGCCGAGGGGTATCTCCTCTCCTGCCAAGCCCAAGGGATAGCCGGCCCCGTCCCATTTTTCGTGGTGAGCCTTCACGATGGGCACCACGGGATACGGGAAATCGACTTGGTCGAGAATCTCGGCGCCCACGGTCGGATGAATTTTCATCTTTTCGAATTCCTGCGGCGTCAGTTTGCCCGGTTTGGTAAGAATGTGTTCCGGTACGGCCAGCTTACCGATATCGTGCAGCAGGGACGCAGCCCGCAAGGCATGCAACTCCATGTCGGTAAGACCCATCTCTTTGCCGATCTCGATGGCGTAGTGCTGAACACGGCGGAGATGCTTGTGGGTCGTCTGGTCCTTCGCTTCAATCGCCAACGCGAGCGTTTCTATGGTTCGGATGTGAAGAGCGTTCATCTTTTCGACGTGAGTTTTCTCCGCCTCGAGCCGTCCGATGTACAGTTGATAGGAACGAAACAGAACCCAGGCAACCGGCATTGCCAGCAGGGTGAACTCAAAGCCGAGATTGATATTGGCCCAGTGGGCAATACATACGATGGGTACATTCACGAGGTAGTAGGGAAGAGCCCAGAAGTAGCACTCCCTCCAGATCGCGATCACGCTCCGGCGCTCGGTCAGCGAAATCGCGCACGCAACCAAAAAGGTGTTTGTGACGAAGTAGCTGACGGTGGCTAGGAGCAATTTAACCGGAAGACTGCCTCCGAGAGTCTTTGCCAAGGGCGAATGGAAGCCCGCGTCGGCGACCGTGACGGCGATTGCGATTGCCGCCAAGTTGAACAGAACTTGGTAAAGCGCCGGACGTTTGCGAGCATGCCAATAAACTTGCGCCAACGCTGAACAGAGACCGAGCAAGAGTGCGTCACGCAGGCCCAGCTCAAGCAATCCGATGAGGATGAAAAGAAAGCTAACCGACAGGGTCCCTGTCACGCCGGGAAGCCGCACTTTGAGACCCGACGATAAGAGAGCGAACGCCAGATAGTAAAGGAAGGGAAGTGAAAAACCTTCGGAGCGCGGCACAAGCAGATGTAGCGCAGCCAACAAACCGATTAAGGTAACCAACCGTAAGAATCCGCGCGTGTAAATGGAAAGAGGTTTCACCGTGTCCTCTTATAGAAATACGTGCAGTTGCCGGCGGTACCTTTGTACACGGTGGTCCTAAGGCAGCCTGGCTTTGCAGCCCCAGATGGCAGTGAATGGCTGTGGAGCATTTACACGCCAAACACAGGGAGCATCCGAAAAGGCATTGGTGGCACTCGGGCTGACCGGGGCCGTCCACGCCTCCAGGCCGGCACGGCCCGGGATCGACGAACTCCTCTTCTCCCGCGACGCAGATGTCAGGCGATTGAACAAGAGGCCAGCCATAATTATGGGACTCGTTTGAGCGTCCATCGGATCAAGCTTTATATCGGGTGAGTTTAAAATTTTCATAAGATTCGTCCTTCGACTTTTCGCCATGATCGCGATGATCATGGCTTCGCCGGCCGGTATGCCCCAAATCGCGGTGCAGGTTATTTGCCTTGTTGCGCCTCCCCGCGCGCGATACTCGGCACGCGGAAATAGAACTCGTAAGAGCGATAGATTGCGTATAGCACCGGTAGGCACAGCAGCGGAGCTTGCCAGCTAAGTTGGGAGGTGGAAGAGGCGGCCATGGAAGCAATTCCCGCACTCAGAACGTAGAACGGAAAAGAGCAGTTGGCGATGCCGCACCAGATCTTGTGAATCGCTCCGCCTTCGGTGAAGCCGATGATGCAGGCCACCGGGACAGTTTGCGCCAGAAAGTAGCCCGCGGCGGCTAGGAGTGCGAAGTGCGTTCCGATCAGGCTCGCCGCCGCTACCGCCACCCCCGTGGTGCTGAGATTGAAGATCATTTGAACCGGCTTCGGCCTGCCGCCTCCCTTGGGGAAGCATTGCACGCCACAAGACGGCAGGGCCACCAGCAGCGCTTCGAGCCTGTTCAGTTGGGCCACCGCGATCAAGAGAAAGGGCAGGTTCACCGCCATGTTGCCGGTTAAGCCCGGCAGCTTCACCTTCAACCTGGCCGTAACCACTGCGAGGACCAGCAGCGCCCAGAACCGGTAATCGTTCAGAGGCTGCATGGCGTGCATGGCGTAGGCCACGGATGCCAACAAACCAAGCGCCATAAGTGCGGTGAGAGCGAGTGCGTTTCTGGGGAGTGTCACCGGTATTACCTCTTTTCCAAGTGCGTCCTGGAGTTTCAGCCTATTGCTCTCCCTCTAAGGTCACGTTGCTTTCCGTAGCGTCGGTTCCGGTTCCCCAGATCACGTTGGCCCCCCAGATTACGTTGAGCGCGCTGGTAGTGCTCGTTCCCCAAATTACATTGGTGCCCCAGATTACGTTGGTGCCCCAGATTACGTTGGTGCCCCAGATCACGTTGGTGCCCCAGATCACGTTGGTGCCCCAGATCACGTTCGATCCATTCACCAGGGTTACGACGTCGGTAGACGAGTTGAACGTGACCGTAGGGGACATCGCCGTATCCCAAAGCGGAGCCACATTGCCGCTGTCAAGCGCCGCATCGGAGTCCAGGTAGCCCGCGCCGACGGTGAACACGTCATAGTAGGTCGTATAAGTAACACCCGTGACCGCATCGGTGGCGGTTGTCAGCCTTTGAGCCTGGGATGTGCAGGTTTGGCCCCCTGGACAGGTGGCGGCCGGGAAAGTCTTGTCCGCCGTCAACATCAGAAGAGCCTTCACCTGATCCGGAGTCAGGTTGGGATTCTGCTGAAGCAGCAAAGCCGCGGTGCCGCTGACCATAGGGGTTGCCATACTGGTGCCGCTGAGTTGGAAGTAGTAGCTTTGATATCCCGGCAGCATGCCACCCAGGGACGGGGAAACTATGTTCTGAGGATATTCCAGAGCCAGCGTGCTTCCGGGCGCCAGATCCGAGAAGATCCGGTTACCAGGGGCCACCAAGTCCGGCTTTACCACATGATCGAAGAGCGTTGGGCCCTTTGAGCTATAGGAGGTCATCTTGTCGTCCGAGCGCGACAGCGTGCCTACCGTATTCATGGCGCCCACTGTAATCACGTAAGGATCGTTACCGGGGGCGGTGATACTGCCGTAACCGAAGGTACCGGCGGAGTTGTTGCGGCCTTGATTCCCCGCCGCGACGACGACCACGATGCCTGCGCGCCAGGCCGATTCCACCGCCTGGCAGAGAGGGTCGGTTGTATAGGATGAAGCGACCGGCCGGCCGAGCGAGAGATTGATCACCCGGATATTGAACTTCGACTTCAGAGCGATGGCCGTCTGAACGGCGGCAATCACGGCGCTATCCGTGCCCGCGCCGTTCGCGTCAAGCACGCGAAGATTGATCAGGTTGACATTAGGCGCAAGACCGCGGACTACATAGTTATAGCTGAAATTCTGCGAGTTGTACCCATCGCCACCCACGAGTCCCGCGACGTGCGTGCCGTGGCCGTAGGCGTCGTCCGTGCTGGAATCGCCTGACACAAAGCTCTGGCTGTAAATCACGCGGCTGCCATTCTGATATCCGTCGTCGTCTTGATATCCGCCGCCATTTTGATATCCGTTAAGGTCGTTGTTCGCATGGATTCCGGAGTCGATTACGGCTACGCCGATCCCGCTTCCGTCGTAGGCAGCCCAGGAGGAGGATAACGTCTGGCCGAGCAGGCTCATCCAACCGTAATCCGGCGTGTTCACCGTCACCGAGCTCGACGGCGAGGAGGCCGCCGTCAGTTTGCGGTCCGGGCTAATGAGCTCAACGTCGGGATCGTTGGCCAACTCGGCGAGCGCTTTGGCCCGGACGGAGTATAGGGCTCCTTTGACCAGGTCGAGCGTTCCAAGATGGCGCCCGCCTTGGCGAACCACGGCGTCGATGTGGCGCTGATCGGGCGCCTGCTTGTACTGGATGATCACGTTCACGGCCGCTTCCGGATCCAGCCCCTCGAGATCCGCGGCGAGCTTCGGGTTATGTTGCCCGTGGGCCAAGCTGGCGGCTGCGACGGCGATGATTGCTATTCGGATTCGTTTTCCTGCTTGATCGAAGGAACTCATGCCGCCCTTATTTGCACGTGTCGCGCCCCTCACAACACATTGATAATACAGGGCGACCCACTCTTCAAAGAGGACAGTTTGTCGAGAGTACTCCGGCCGGCGAAGATCCAATCTCTTGGCTTGGAGGAGTGATTTCTTGGTACCAGGATCAGCTTGGTATCAGGGAACGATCGCGAACAAGGGACCGTTTCCCGAAACCAAGTGAATCAGAAGTACCTTAAAACTTAGAACGAGCGTACTTGTAGGCGCTCCTTTTCCATCTATGGGTCATTACGTCAGTGCAAGTGACAATTTGTCTCACCAAAGCCTAGCCCGACGCTACGTATTGGGGTGCAAGTTGTGATCCTCATAAGTCGTTAGCGTCCAAGTCGCATAGCCGCAAGTGGGATATGCGTCGGGGGTTCACCTAAGGATCGAGGATGAACTCTCTCCTGAACCACCAGAAATCCACTGACGCGACAACCTTCCAGCACCCGAGTGCAAATCACGCGTGCTGCACCGGAGACGCCATCCCGTTTATAGCGGACCGCCAGTTCTGGCTCGATCTCCCTGGATTCGTGCGAGGCCTGAAATCCGACGGGTACAGACCTTAGAACGCGCGGCCGATAGATCAGAAGGCCTATGAAGGGTATTTTCCGGCAACTGTTTCGCATGGTCGGGCTGGTCCTTGCAGCGGGGCTCGCCAGCGCGGTGTTGGTGCGATACTCGCCGGGCGCACTCGTCGACCAACGGGAGCTTAACCAGCGCCTCAGTGAAGAGAGTCTGGCCGACATGCGAGCTCAAAAGGCCAGGAACAGCAATGTGGGGGCGAATTTCCTGGCGTACCTGAGGAACCTAACTCACGGCGATCTCGGTTATTCGGAATCCAACAACGCTCCGATTGCAAGTCTGATTGCCGACCGGGCCCCCGCGACGTTACGGGAACTCGGAATAGGACTCAGCGGGGGCTGGTTGATCGGTTTGGGCTTGGCAATCCCGGCGGGCTGCTTCCGCCGCGCCTGGATATACGATGCCGCATCGGGTGCGACCGCGGGGTTGCTGCTGAGTCTGCCGGCGGCGCTGATTGCGTATCTGTGTCTGATGGCGGGCACAGCATCGGGAACCGTGCTGGTCATCGTGCTCGCGCCTAGAATCTTCCGCTTTGCTCGAAACCTGCTGGTCCAAGCCTACGGAGCCCATCACGTCGAGATCGCGCGGGCCAGAGGAATTCGCGAATGGCGCATTCTGTCGGCGCACGTCCTGCCGGAGACCGCTCCCCAAATGCTCGCGCTCCTGGCCTCCTCGGCCAGCATGGCCATCGGAGCGGCCATCCCGGTCGAAGCTATCTGCGATGCTCCTGGGCTGGGGCGGCTCGCCTGGCAGGCAGCGACGGCCAGGGATCTCCCGCTGCTTGTGAATCTGACCATGCTGGCGACGGTCGCCACGGTCGCTGCCGTAATGCTTTCGGAGATGGTGGCTTCGAGGGAAGCAAGCGCCCTTGTATGAAGGTCGCGCGCGCGGTTGCAATTGGTCTGCTAGGAGCGGTCGCCATCATCGCGCTCGCGCCAGAGTGGTGGGCCGCCAATCGATATGACACGCAGTTTCGTGCAACTCCGGATACGCCGCCGTCGGCGCGGTTCCCGTTGGGAACGGATGCAGTAGGCCGGGACCGGCTCTCGCGCCTTATATACGGAACGCGTGTTTCGCTTCTCCTGGCGCCCGCCGCGGCGCTTTTGTCTTGCATCGCCGCAGGGATTCTGGGCGGACTGGCGGGTTTGGCGGGCGGCTTTATCGACCGGACCATTGTGGCGGCAGCGGACTTGTTCCTCTCGCTTCCATGGCTGTTTCTGCTGTTGATCGTTCGCGCCTGCCTGCCCTTGAATGTGTCTCCCACGGCGTCGGTTGCCATTACGTTTCTAATGCTCGGAGTGCTTGGCTGGGCCGCACCGGCGCGGGTTGTGCGGGCGGCCGTGCGAAAGCTCAAATCCTCGGATTTCGTGTTCATGGCAAGAGCTCGGGGATGCAGGCCGTGGCGGCTGTTGTGGTGTCAACTGCGGCCCAACGTCGCGCCGATTTTGTTGGCCCAGTTCTGGGTCGCGGTGCCGATTTACATTCTGACGGAGACGACCCTCGGAATGCTTGGCCTGGGCGTGGCTGAGCCCTTGCCTTCCTGGGGAGGGCTATTGCGCGAACTCGAAGGCGACTCTTTCCTCGCGCGACCTTATTTGCTAGCCCCGGCGATTCTGCTGGCGCTGGTGATCGGCAGCTTCCAGTTGTTGCTCTCCAACGAGGACTTTTCCATATGAAGCTTCCCTTCGCGTTGCGCCCGGCTCCACTGTTGCTGCTTGCCGTCACAACCGCCGCCGGGGCCGAGCTGCGCCTCACCTTGCATGACGAACCCAAAACGCTCGATCCATGGCTCGCTGCGGATGAGTCTGCCGAAGCCGTGCAGTATCTGACCGAAGGAGTCCTGATTCGGGTCAACCGCCTTACGCAGCGGCCGGAGCCGGAACTGGCGGAATCCTGGAGCATTTCGAAAGACGCGACGCGAATCGTCTTCCAGCTCAGACGGGGCGTGAAGTTTCCCGATGGATCCGCGTTCACCGCTGACGATGTGGTGCAGAGTTTTGAGCGACTACTCGATCCCGCTCTGCATTCGCCGGTCGCGGACACCTTCAAGACCGATCACGGCTCCGTGAAGCTTCGGGCTGAAGGAACGAATACGGTGGTTGCGCAGTTCCCCACGCCGACTGCCTCCATGGAGAAGCTGTTCGACCAGGTGGCTATCGTCTCCGGCAAGGCGTTGCACCGGCCCTATCCCGGGTTGGGCGCGTTTCTCATCGCCGAACGCAGGCCCGGCGTTTCGATCCAGTTGAAGCGTAACCCGGTGTACTGGAAGCGCGATTCGGACGGCAAAGCGCTGCCGCGTGTGGATTCTATCCGCTTCGATATCGAGCAAAACCGGGATCTCGAACTCCTCCGCTTCCGCCGGGGAGAAGTGGATCTGATCGATAAGCTAACGCCGGAACTTTTCGACCGGCTGGCGTCCGAAGCGCCGGGGACCGCGATCGATGCCGGCCCCACGCTTGACTCGGAGTTTCTATGGTTCAACCAAGCCCGCCGCGCTCCTTTGCCCGAAGCCACCAAGGCTTGGTTCCAATCGGCAGGTTTTCGCCGAGCCGTCTCGCTGGCGATCAACCGCGCCGATCTATGCCGGATCGTCTACCGGGGCCATGCCACTCCCGCGTCCGGTCCTGTGTCGCCCGCGAACAAGTTGTGGCTCAACGAGGGACTGAACCCGGAGCCCTTCGATCCCGCGGCGGGCATGAAGCTCCTAACAGCGGACGGGTTCCGTCTGGAGGCCGGAGTTTTGCGGGACCAACGGGGTAACCCGGTCGACTTTTCCATCATCACCAATGCTGGGAGCAAGACCCGCGAGCAAATGGCTGTCATGGTGCAGCAGGACCTGGCAAAGCTGGGAATGAAGGTGGCCATCGTCACGCTGGACTTCCCCTCGCTGATTGAGCGCATCACCAGAAGCTTGAATTATGACGCCTGCCTGCTCGGGCTAGTGAACGTCGACGCCGACCCCAGCGAATGGATGAACGTGCTGCTGAGTTCGGCCAGCAATCATCCCTGGAATCCGGCGCAGAAATCGCCGGAGACTTCATGGGAGGCTGAGATCGACCGGCTCATGCTGGCGCAAGCTGGATCAGCCGACCATCGCACGCGCAAGAAGAGTTTCGACCGGGTGCAGGAGATCCTGAGGGAACAAATGCCGGTGATTTACCTGATTCATCCCAATGCTCTCGCGGCGGTATCTCCGCGGGTAACGGGCGTGAAGGTCACCGCCTTCTTCCCGCAAACTTTCTGGGATGCGGAACATCTTACTGTCGGCACAAGGCCACCAGGTACCCATTGAATCAGTCTCTCCTTCGCCTTCGTCTGTCGGCCGGCTACGCGGGAAAGCCGGACGTGCTGCGCGGTGTCTGTCTCGACGTCGCCGAAGGAGAAATCGTCGGTTTGGTGGGCCGGAGCGGCGAGGGCAAGAGCACCATTGCGTCATCCATCCTGGGCCTGCTCGCGCTCAGGGGTGGAAGTTGCGCGGGCCAGATTCTCTTCCACGGCGTCGACTTGCTCTCTTTGAACACCCGTGAAATGCGGCTCCTGCGTGGGAAAGAAATAGGCTTGGTGCCGCAGAGCCCGCTGGCTGCTTTAAATCCGAATCTCAAACTCGGCTCTCAGTTAGACGAAGCTTGGCGGGCGCACCAGCGTGGAAAGCCGGATTGGAAGCCTCTGCTTGAAAGCGTGAGCCTCCCCGCTGAAGTAGCCTTCCTGCGACGGTATCCCCGCAACTTGAGTGTCGGTCTCGCGCAGCGCTTCCTGATCGCACTCGCGATCCTGCATCGGCCGGCGCTCCTGCTGGCGGACGAACCGACCAGCGCGCTCGACACCATCACCCAAGCCGAGATTCTCGGCCTGTTCCGCCGTTTGAACCGGGAGCAGGGAATTGCGATCCTCTACATCTCGCACGATCTGGCCTCGGTGGCTTCGCTGTGCGACCGGGTCGCGATCCTGCATCAGGGCGCGATCGTCGAGTGCGCCCGCGTGCAAGAAGTGTTCCGGAACCCCATGCACGAATACACACGCAAGCTGATCGCGGCTATCCCGCGTCCATTGGGTTTCGACGGATCAAGCGCTTCGCAGTCCGACCTCAGCACTGTTGGCCGTTAGGTCTGGCATCTTGCCACGGAGGATTGGCCCACCGACCGCAGTCGTTTGAAATCGCGGAAATGCACGCGATCTATGCGCGCGTCAGTTCGCAAAAGCCGGCTTATCAGCCTTGAAATCCGGCGTACTTCAACCGCATGCCTGGAACCAACTGGCGCCATCCCTCTTCGACCCGCACTGACGACGCGAACCGCAGAAAAATGGATCTTGTCCGGTGCCCGCCCGAGGTCGCGCAGGATGACGCGACGACGATAGCCCAAACCAAATCTCGTTGCACGATCTTCGTACATCGGCACAAGCTTATTTCGCCGTGGTCTTGACAAGGGGCCGCAGGGACTCAGGCAACTTGTGAAAATCCGCTGGACTAACATGCGCGGGCGTTATGGGCGCGGGACCGTTGTCATTCAGCGAGGCAGTCCCGGCGGGGCTCAGCAATAACTGAAGGAATTTGATCGCATTTTCGCGATTGGGGGCGTCCTTTAGCAACGTGATTCCCCATGCGAGGTGGGCGCCCGGCACCGCTATCGTGCGCGCACTCCGTGGAGTCCCGAGTCCAGGCAGAACTACGACCGCGTGCTGCCGGTAATAGACATCCTTCGCGGGGTCCGAAAGGTTGATCTCATCGGGCAGGTCCACGTAGCGGTAATCGGGATTGGCGCTCGCCGTCGCGCGGGCATTGTGCTCATAGGTGAACTGAAAATCGAGCTGCTTGCCAAGAGTTATTTCCGAAGCGATCGGGCCCGGAACCACCACGTGCTCCAGCATGTTGTTGTAGAGGTTCTGCGCCTTGTAATATTCCTCCGCCAACTGAAAGATCATGGGACTCCGGTAGGCGCCGGGATCGAGAAACGGGTTCCCGCCGCCGATGGCGACTCCAGGCATGGTGAGGATTTCATACCACTTCGCAGCCGCTTTCGGAATCGAGTCCGGCGGATGGAAGAGCCCGGGTTCGGCGATGGGGGGCAATTTCTTCGCAGCCAGGCCGCTTGCAGAATATGCCAGCACCATCCTGCCGTGGGCGAACACGATATCGAAATGCGCGTAACCAGCGGGTTTCATGAACAGATCGATGTCCAGGTAGTCGGCCGGCGCGTAAAGATCGCAGGCCTGGCCTCCCGCGGTAATCTGTCGCCCGGCGTCCACGCTGCCCATGGCCGTATCCTTCACCTGAATGCCGGTTTGGCAGGTGAATGCATCCTCCAAGCGGCTTGAAGGCGCGGGTCAGACTACCGGCACGATAGATGATCAGTTGCTGTTTGGATGGCGGCGCGCATTTCGGCGTCTGTGCGGCGGCAGCGGATGCCAGAGATAGTGTGAGAAGAAGCGCAGTCGCATGCCTATCCTCAAAACGCGAACCGCATCGAGGCCGTGAGCAGCCGCGGCTCTCCCAGGTGCGCGAGATAGCTGCCAGTGCTCTGACCCGTGATGCTGCCAGGACCCAAGGTCGACCAATAGTGTACATTGGTCGCGTTGTTGGTCGCGACGCGAAAGGTGGTCAGTTTCCCCGCGATTCTGGCAGTGTAGCGGACGCCGAAATCGAAGATGTTGTACTGGGGCGTGAACTCGCTGTTGATGTCGTCGATCGGCCGGCGCCCCACATGCTGCCAGTCGAAATTCAGGAACGCGCCGGTCAGCATCGGCAGACGATATTCGGCGAGAATATTGGACTTGTAGTCGGGAATGCCGACGAAGTCCTTGTTGTTGGTAGCGGCGATGCCGGTGTCCGTGAGCTTCGGATTCAGTATCGATATCCCGCCCGTGACCATCAGGCTCTCGAAGATTCGGCCGGAAAGCATGGTTTCGCTCCGTAGTTGAGCTGATTGCCCGTAATCTGATAGTTCTCGCAATTCAGACGTGCCGGACAGAGCCCCGCAGACTGGATTGACCACGCCGGTGGCATAATTTGCAAAGGGCCGCTCGATCCGGAACACGTCGGCTGGAGAAGTTAATCCGGCGCAGTCTCAACTTGTAGCCGATTTCGCCTTCCTTACTGCGATACGCCGGCAGCGCCTGGTTGGCGTTCACGATGATTGCGCTGGCGGTGCTCGCCGCCGCGACATCCGGCGCCTGAATGCTGTCGGCAAAGGTCCCGTAGAAGGTCATGTCCGCGCGCGGCTTGAACATCACGCTGGCTGAGGGGCTGACTCCCTGGTTGAGGTAGCCGCCGGGAATCGGCGCCCTTGAATATCCGGTGGTCGAGGTGTCCGCAAAACTGTTGGTCCAGGTCCAGTCCTGGCTGGCGCCCACTCTCACCAGCCACTGCGGAGTGAGCGTGATGGTGTCGCCCAGGCTGAATCCCTGTTGATGGATGATGCTGGACTCATAGATGCCACTGGATGGCGTCGTCTTCGCGTAGGAAAAAATGCCAGCCACGGGTTCCACATCAACAAGTGGATCGGAGATGTTCGCCTCGCAGATGCCTTGCGGCGTGTTCGCGGTGCACAGGGCCGTCTTGGCGGGGCTGGTGACCGGCGAATAGGACCCAAACCGGTAGCCCTGGCTCCCGATCACGATATCGTGGCGGATCTTCCCCGTCTTGAACCTGCCGTTCAGGTAGGCCAAGTCGCTGTCCACCTGGAAACGCGGAGCCAACGAAGAGAAGCTGTTGGCGAGGTATGACTTGTAGTCTCCCTGGTTATCGACGAACTGGTTCACCGCCGTATTGATATTGCGATCGGCAATCTGATTCAGCCCTCCGATCACGAGATGCCAGTTCGAGCTGAAGTCGTGCTTCACCCGCATTTCGACGATCTGCGACGTAAGATCGACGCCTGAGAAAGATTGCCCGTAGCCCGGCAGCGTGGGATCCGGCGCATTTTCCGGAATCAGAATGCTCTTGGACCCGGGGACCGGCAGCGGAGTGGTGGTGGGCGAATACGCGAACCAGCCCGGGTATCCGTGCTGGAACAAGTTGTAGTAGCTGTAGTTCCCTTCGATCACGGTATGTTCCGTGGGACGGTAATCGCCCGCGATTGCGCCCAACTGGCGCCGCAACTCGCTGCCGGAGACGTAGCCTGTGCCATCCCCCAACAACAGATTCGTGCGGTAGCCGAACTTCTTTTTCTTCCCCAGGCGTCCGCCGACGTCAATATGCGCCGTCGCGACAGTGCTGCCTTCGTAATCCAACTCGACCTCGCCGAACGGTTCCTCGGTCGGGCGCTTGGTCACAAAATTGAACATGCCCGATGGGTTGGCGGGACCGTACAGCTCACCGCCTAATCCGTTGACGACTTCGACCTGTTCGTACTCTTCGAGCGCGGAAGGCGTGGTGACCGCGATTCCCATTCCGTCCTTGAGGTCGTTCTGCATGTTGCTGCCCTGCATGCCACGAGTCTCGGGGCGGAGAACCTCCGGTCCTTGCATCTCCTGGAACGACACCAGGGGCAGATACTTGGCGGCCTCCTTGAAATTTCTCGATTGCGTGTCGTCGATCAACTGACGCGAAATTACGTTTACCGCGTAGGGAAGATCCAGGATCGGCGTGGTTCCGAGAGGTCCGCCGGCGGCCACGCTGTCGACGCGATAGGCGTTCTCGACCGCGCCCGCCGAGACATTCACCGTGCCCGTGGCTCCGGCAAGCGTCAGAGCGAAATCGAAGTTGACGGTCTGGCCCGCCACCACATTAAGTTCGGCGCTTATGCCGGGTTTGAAGCCCGCGGCATCAACCTCTACCACATAGGCGCCCGGCGCCACTGACGGAAACGCGTATGCGCCTTGGGCGTCGGTGGCCGTGGCCCTCTTAGCTTTCGTCTGCTGGTTTGTAAGAATCACCGGGGAACCGGGGACCAGCGCCTGATCCGGGTCCTTCACCAAGCCGGTGATCTGCCCCGTCTGCACAGAAGAGGGCTGAGCAAACGCCGGGATGGTCAACAGCAAGCATATATGCAGTTCTATACATATATTTCTGAATCGCCTCGGCTCGCTCATGCTCATGTCCCCCAAGGATAAATGAGCGACGAAGATATGGGAATATGAAATTTAGTGCCATATGATCCACATCGAAATCGAACCGGTCTGGCGTTTCAAGCGGGATGGCGACACCCCTTCCATCATGATCATGCTCGATTTCCTGAACGAAATCCGGGTTACCGGGAAAATCGGCCGGGCTGCGGATCGGGCGGGCATGTCCTACCGGCATGCCTGGAACTTGATTGAGAAGTGGTCGGGCTTCTTCGGAGCGCCGTTGGTGGAGCGGAAGCAGGGACGTGGAACCAGCCTGACCGCTTTCGGCGGCAAGCTGGTGTGGGCAGGGCAACGGCTCCAGGCGCGTCTGGGACCCCAACTCCAGAACCTGGCTCAAGAGCTGGAAACGGAGATCAAGCCGTTTCTTCCGCACGGCCCTTCGATTCTCCGCGTCCACGCCAGCCACGGATTCGCCGTTTCGAAGTTGCGAGAGTTGCTCAGCCGTGAAGCGGATCTGGGCGTCGACCTCCGGTATGTGAGCAACCAGAATTCCCTGGTATCGCTCGCGCACGATCAATGCGATCTGGCGGGAATGCACCTGCCGCAAGGGGAATTGCGGAAGCGTAGCATCGCCGCCAGCGAGGGGTTATTGGTCCCGAGCGTTCACCGGGTGATCGGCCTGGTCACGCGCGAAATGGGGTTGATGGTCAAGCGTGGAAATCCGCTGCGGATCGTATCGATCGAACATCTGCTCGATCCGGCGGTTCGATTCGTAAATCGTGATCCCGATTCCGGGACTCGCCTACTTTTCGATCAGTTTCTGGCGCATCACGGGCTCGACGGCGCACGCGCCACACGGATTAATGGCTACGAGCAGGTTGAATTCACGCATGCGGCGGTGGCGGCCTATGTCGCGAGCGACATGGCCGATGTGAGTTTCGGTGTGGAGGCCGCGGCCCGGCAGTTCGATCTCGATTTTGTTCGATTGGTAACGGAAGACTATTTCTTTGTCTGCCGCAAGCAACTCCTGGAGTTGGAGTCGATCAAACGTGTCCTGGCGATCATGCGAAGCGAAGAATTCCAAACCGCCATCTCCCAATTGCCGGGCTATCGATGCAAGGACGCGGGGGTGGTGAAGACGGTGCGGGAGGTCTTCCAGCGGTCGGGGTAGGAAACCGCGTCCCATTAGCGAACGGCGAGAGACGGAGAGATTGAGTTAAGCCTCGTCAAATCAATGGTAGTTGCGTGGCGATGGAATTGCTGCTGACTCCATCTGATGATCCTACCCGGGACAGTATTTCAGGACCTGCGTTACGCTGCCCGCATGTTGCGCCGCAATCTTGGGTTCACCACCGTCGCGGTCCTCGCCTTGGCGCTTGGCATTGGAGTGAACACGACGGTCTTCACCGCGTACAGGGCCTTCTTCGCCCGGCCGCTGGATGCTCGCGATCCCGGCAAGATGGTGAACCTCGGGTTATTGCGCGGCTCGGGCGCCGGGTTCACCTTCAGTTATCCGGACTATGAAGCGTATCGGGATTCCGCGCATTCCTTCAGCGGCCTGATCGCCATGAAGCTTGAGCAAATGAGGCTCTCGGCGGCCGGCGGGATTGTCAGTCAGCGCACATCGGTGGCGGAATCGGGTCTGGGAAGATTGGGGCTGCTCTCTTCCGGGGCGACCAACGTGGAGTTCGCCAGCGTTATGGCTGTCTCGGAAAACTACTTCCAGGTTCTTGGAGTCCCAGCCCTGCGAGGACGTACCTTCGAATCTATCGGCATTCCCGATCTCTTGGCATCGCCCCCGGTGCTGATCAGCGAAAACTACTGGCAGAAGCGATTTGCGGGGGACGCGGCGGTGCTGGGGAAAACGATCCATCTTAACGGCGCCGCTGTTACGGTTGTCGGAATTACGCCGCATGATTTCATCGGGACGCATATCGCCGTGCCCGATTTCTGGCTACCGCTTAGCCTGGAGCCGCTGGTTCATGCCGACGAGAATTGGCTTCGCAACCGTGAAAACCAGTTCTGCCGGTTGTTTGGCCGCCTGGCTCCCGGTGTCGGCATCGCCCAGGCGCAGGCGGAGATGAACCTCCTGGCCGATCGCGTCCGCACGATGCACGATCCCAAGTCTGAGTCGGCGAAACCCGCCACTGCACTGGTCTGGCAGGGATCGCCGTTCCCACTCCCTCTGAATTTTTACCCTGGCGTGGAACCGGCAATCATGCTCATTATGGCCGCGGCCGGGATGGTTCTGGTTGTCGCCTGCGCGGACGTCGGCAGCTTGCAACTGGCTCGCGCCCGATCCCGGCAGAATGAACTGCAAACGCGCTTATCGCTGGGGGCGAGCCGGCCGCGCCTTATCCGGCAATTGCTGACGGAGAGCGCTCTGCTCGGCCTGCTGGCGGGCGGCTTGGCCCTCCCGTTCACCTGGTCGTTACTGAAATTTGCCGTGATCCTGGCCGGTGAAGCCTTCCCGGCCAAGTATGGCACGCTCATTTTCGATGTGACCCCAGACTTCGAAATCTTTGTCTACGTCTTTGCCGTTTCTCTGGTCGCAGGGTTCCTTTTCGGGCTCGCCCCGGCGATTGAAAACTCCCGCTCGCTCTCCTCCTCCGCCCGAGGCAGCACCTCCGCTGCTCGGAGCCGCCGCATCCAGAATTTCCTGGTCGCCGCGCAGGTCGCCCTTTCCCTGGTGCTCATGATCGCCGGCAGTATGCTCATTCGAAGCTCCATCAACGCACTGAAGATGGAAACGGGCTACGAAAGCAAACACGTTCTCGATCTGGATTTGCAATTTCCGGAGGGTTCGAAGTACAATGCGGCCCGCAGGGTTGCTCTCGTCCGGGAGCTTCGAACGCATCTGGCTGCGTTGCCTGGAGTGGTTGCCATTGCCAGCGCCCGGCCGCCGGCCGCGAACGGCTTTCCGACGGTCGCCTCCCCGGTTGAAGGAGAGAAATCCTCTACGGGAAGCGTGCAGTCGATCTACTACACCTACGTTCAGGCAAACTATTTTGAGATCCTCGGCGTTCGCGTGTTCCTGGGCCGCGGCTTCCAGCCCAACGCCGGTCAACCCGAGCACGACGTCGTTGTTAGCGAATCGACCGCCAAGCTGCTCTGGCCCGGCCAAAACCCTATCGGACGAAGTCTTCGTTTGGGCGTCACCGACGAGCGGGTCCTCAATTGGAGCCAACTTTCGGCTGATAGGCCGGCCTACCGAATCGTCGGAGTCGCCCGCGACACGCGTGGGGCGGACTTCGCCAAGCTGGTCTACTTGCCTCTGCCGGACGAGAGGCTTTCAGAGAGCCCGATACTTATCCGCACCCAGTCCGATCCGGCAGAGGTCATCAGAGCGATTGACCCGCTCATCGCCCCTATCGATCCCGACCTGGTGGCGACCACCTCAACTCTCGAGGAGATGCTTCGCGGGACGCCGGAGTTCGCGGGCTCCAGCCTTGCAGCCGCGGTTGCATCCACACTTGGATTTCTCGGGCTTCTGCTGGCCTCGATGGGCATCTACGGTACTGTCAGCTATGTCGTCCTGTTCCGAACGCGCGAAGTCGGCATCCGCGTGGCTGTCGGCGCCCAAAGGCGCGACATTCTCCGGCTGATCCTGGGTCAAAGCACGCGGCCCGTGATTGCTGGATTGCTTGCCGGAATGATTCTCGCTGTGGGAGCCTCGGATCTGCTGCGGGACCTGCTCTACGGACTCAATGCCGTTGATGCCAGCTCTTTCGTAGGCGTCGCGCTCTTGTTCTTGACCATTGCGCTGTTTGCGGCATACCTGCCGGCCCGGCGAGCCATGCGCGTCGATCCGAGTGTCGCACTCCGATACGAATGAGGCGCGGATCTTCGTATGCGCCACAACGGCGCACTGTCAGAATAGCCGAGGGAGACTTGGCACGGCTGGGGCTTGAGCTGGAAGGGCGCTGGCACGCATCGCGGACTTTCATTCACAATGAGTCCGACGCCTACCGCACCGGCACCGGTTCCCGTTCCGGCAGCAGGACTCCGCCCCCGAAGCTCATACGAGCCGGCTCGGGACCACCTTTTGTGACCCTCACCGCGCAGTACTTGAACTCGGGGATCTTCCCGACCGGATCGAGCACCGGGTTGGTCAGCATGTTCCCGGCGGCCTCGTAGTAGCAGAAGGGGACGAAAACGGACCCTCGCGCCATTCCGTCGTCGGCACGCGCGTAGAGCGAGATCTGGCCGCGCCGCGACTTGATCGTGACCATTCCGCCGGGCTCGACGTCGAGGTTCGCGAGATCCAGCGGATGCAACGATGCCACCGGCTCAGGCTCAATCGAGTCGAGCGCCGACGCGCGGCGTGTCATCGCCCCGGTGTGCCAATGTTCCAACTGCCGACCCGTCATGAGCACCATCGGGTACTCCGCGTCCGGCCGCTCCGCCGCGGATATGAGGTCGGCGGGAACGAACTTGCCCCGTCCCGATTCCGTCGGGAAGTTCTCGATGAACACCACCGGGTCCCCGGGGTCGCCCTCTTTCACGCACGGATAGGTAACTGACGACTCGCGCTCCAGGCGCTCCCAGGTGATGCCGGCGATCGAGTCCATGCAGGTCCGCATTTCGTTGAACACCTCGCTCGGGTGCGAGTAATACCAGTCCACACCAATGCGGCGAGCCAGTTCGTTGAGAATCCAGAAGTCTTCCTTCGCCTCGCCCGGCGGTTCAATCGCCTTCCGTCCGAGCTGCACCATGCGGTCGGTGTTGGTGACGGTACCGATTTTCTCGGGCCACGCGGTGGCGGCCAGCACGACGTCTGCGAGGTACGCCGTTTCGGTGAGGAAGATATCCTGCACCACCAGGTGATCGAGAGCGCAGAGCGCTTCGCGGGCGTGATCAACGTCCGGATCGGACATCGCGGGGTTTTCTCCCATGACGTACATGCCGCGAATCTCGCGTCTCTTGGCGGCGTGCATGATTTCGACGACGGTGAGGCCGGGATCAGGATCAAGCTCCATGTGCCACAGCTTCTCGAACCGCTGCCGCGCCTCGGGGGCACCTACGCGCTGATAGTCGGGATAGAACATCGGGATCAGCCCCGAGTCGGATGCGCCTTGCACGTTGTTTTGTCCGCGCAGCGGGTGCAGTCCCGAGCCGGGTTTGCCAATCTGGCCGGTCGAGAGCGCCAGCGCGATCAAACAGCGCGCATTGTCGGTGCCGTGGACATGCTGGGAGATGCCCATGCCCCAGAGGATAATCGACGCCTTCGATGTCGCGTACAACCGCGCGACCTCGCGGATGATCTTCGCGTCGACGCCGCAGATCGGCGCCATCGCCTCCGGCGAAAACTTCTTCACGTTCTCCGCGAGCGCTTCGTAACCGGAAGTGCGGTCGCGGATGAACGCCTGGTCAGCCAGGCCTTCTTCGACGATGACGTGCAGCATCGCGTTGAGCAGCGCTACATCCGTGTCGGATTTGAATTGAAGGTAATAGTCGGCGTGCCGAGCCAGATCGCTGCGGCGCGGGTCGGCAACGATCAGTTTCACTCCCGCCTTCGCGGCGTTCTTTATGAAGGTCGCGGCGACCGGATGATTCATCGTGGGGTTGGCGCCAATCACGAAAATCACTTCGGCATTCGCCACGTCACGCACCTGGTTCGACACCGCGCCCGAATTGATGCCTTCCATGAGCGCTGCCACGCTCGACGCGTGGCACAGGCGCGTGCAGTGGTCGACGTTGTTGGAGCCGAAGCCGGTGCGCACCAGCTTCTGGAAGAGATATGCCTCCTCATTCGTCCCCTTGGCGGAGCCGAAACCGGCCAGCGACCGCTTGCCGTACGTATCCCGGGTCTCACGAAGTCCCTTGGCCGCGGCATCCAGCGCCTCTTCCCAGGTGGCCTCGCGGAAGACCTCCCCCCAGTTTTCGGGATCGACAACGAAGTCTTTGGTTTTCGGAACGCCCGGCTTGCGGATCAAAGGCTTGGTGAGGCGATGCTTGTGCTGAACGTAATCGAAGCCATAGCGTCCCTTCACGCACAGGCGGCTGGAGTTCGCGGGGCCATCCTTCCCCTGCACGTAGAGGATCTTGTTGTCCTTGATGTTGTAGGTGAGCTGGCAGCCGACGCCGCAATACGGACACACCGAATCGACCTGCTTTTCGGCGACGATCTTGCCGGCGCCGCGAGCGGGCATCAGGGCGCCGGTGGGGCATGCCTGGACACACTCGCCACAAGCGACGCACGTGGAGTCACCCATCAAATCGTCGAGGTCGAACACGATCTTCGAGTGCCCGCCGCGGAACGCGTAGCCGATGACGTCGTTGACTTGTTCTTCGCGGCAGGCCCGCACGCAGCGCTTGCACTGAATGCAGGCGTCGAGGTTTACCGCCATTGCCGGATGCGAAAGGTCTTCGGGCGGCTGTTGGCGCGCGGCGAAGCGCGGCTTGCCGATGGACAGCTTCTTGGCCCACAGATCGAGCTCGGAGTTGAGTGTGTAGGACGTCTCGGGAACGTCCGACAACAGCAGCTCGATCGACATCTTCTGGCTGGTCAAAGCCCGCGCGTTATTGCTGGTGACCTCCATTCCCTCCTTCGGATAGCGGCAGCAGGAAGGCGCCAGCACGCGCTCGCCTTTGATCTCCACCATGCAGGTGCGGCAGTTGCCGTCGGGCCGCATGCCTTCCATGTAGCACAGGCGGGGAATCTCGACGCCGTGACGCTGCGCGGCTTCGAGGATGCTCTCGTCGGAACGGCCGGTCACGGTCTTTCCGTTCAATGTGAACGAAACCGCCGGGGCAGCATGCTTCCCGTTCGCCGCCCCATTTACTTTGGTCTTTCCATTTGAGGGTAACCAGACCGGCTTCGTCTCCAGGATGGCAGTATTCTTCGGGTCCATTACTCGACTTCCTTGGGAAAGTATTTCAAGACGGTAAGCACCGGATTCGGCGCGGCTTGGCCCAGTCCGCAGATCGACGCGTCCATCATCGCCTGCGACAGCTCATTGAGCAAAGGGGCATCCCAGCGCTTCTGCTCCATCAGTTGGAGCGCCTTGATGGTGCCCACGCGGCACGGCGTGCACTGACCGCAGGACTCATCCGAGAAGAATTTCATCAGGTTGCGCGCGGCGCCGGACGCAGTGTCGTGATTCGATAGAACCACGATCGCAGCGGATCCGATGAAGCAGCCGTACTCGTTCAAAGTGTCGAAATCGAGCGGGATGTCGGCCATGGACGCAGGTAGAATCCCCCCCGATGCTCCGCCCGGAAGGTAACCGTACAGTTGATGCCCATCGAGCATGCCGCCGCAGAATTCGTCCACCAGTTCCCGCAGCGTGATGCCCGCCGGGGCGAGGTGCACACCAGGCTTCTTGACGCGTCCGCTAACCGAGAAGGATCGCAGACCCTTCCGGCCGTGGCGTCCCTGGCCGGCAAACCAGGCCGCGCCGTTTTCCAGGATGTCGCGCACCCAGTGCAGCGTCTCCATGTTGTGCTCCAGAGTGGGGCGGCCGAACAAGCCGACCTGGGCCACGTACGGTGGACGAAGACGCGGCTCTCCACGCTTGCCCTCGATGGATTCGATCATGGAGGACTCTTCGCCGCAGATGTAGGCGCCAGCGCCACGGCGCAGATAGATCGCCGGGATCGCGCACGGCGGATCCGCCTGGAGCGCCGCGATCTCGCGTTCCAGGATTGCGCGGCAACCGTGATACTCATCGCGGAGGTAAATATAGATCGCGTCGATGCCGACAGCCCAGGCCGCGATGAGCGCGCCTTCGATGAAGCGGTGCGGATCGCGCTCCAGATAGTAGCGGTCCTTGAATGTCCCCGGCTCGCCTTCATCGATGTTGATCGCCATCAGCCGCGGAGCGGGCTCAGCCGACACCAGTTTCCATTTGCGGCCAGCGGGAAAACCGGCGCCCCCAAGGCCGCGCAGGCCGGAGTCTTCCATCACCGCAATAACTTCGGCGGCCTTCTTTTCTCCCGTCCTTTCGCCAGCGATGCACGATGCAGCCAACGCGTATCCGCCCGCAGCGCGGTACGCCGCGTAATCGATGTGGCCGGGGGTTACGGAGCAGATGTCGCTGGGATGAGTCACGCGACCGGCTTGGGCGACGTCCGCCACCCACTCCGCGGTTGCGTGCGGGATCGGATTTTGGCCGACGACGGCAACCGGCGCCGTCTCACAGCGGCCGACGCAAGGCGCGTGCAGCACACGGACGCCTGGACCGAGAAGCGCAGGCAGCTTGGCCAGCAACTCATGCGAGCCGGCCAGCTCGCAGGCGATAGAGTCGCAGACCCGGACGGTGATCGGAGGTGGCGCAGTCTCGCCCTCTTTGACCACGTCGAAGTGATGGTAGAAGGTCGCGACTTCGTAAACCTCCGCCATCGCCATCTTCATCGCGGCCGCTAGCGCGACCAGATGCCGCGCGGACAGGCAGCCGTAGCGGTCCTGAATTTTGTGCAGGTGCTCGATCAGGAGATCCCGACGCCGAGGCGCGTCCCCGAGCAGCGCAAGGACATCCTCGCGCGCCTGCGGGTCGACTTGCCGCCCTTTCGGTGTCGAGCGCACTCCCCCGCGGCCGCCACGCCGCTTCTTCTTGGAGGTTGTTTCAGGTGTGGCTAAAGTGACGGAATCGCTCATCGGTTTCCATCGCAAAACAGTCTAATTCCTTGGGTATTCATCGAGTTCCGACGTCCTCAGCGGTCAGTACGCGTCTTCTGGTGGCCAACTGTCATGCTATCATTTCTTTGGGTCTGCTCGCTTATGCATGTTGAGTTTTTCGGCGTTCCCCGCCAGCGTGCCGGCATCTCCGCACTGGAAGTGCAGGCGGATACCCTAGGGCAGTTGCTCGGGACGCTGGCCGCGCGGATTCCGTCACTGGGCGAGTTCATCAGCGTGGACCGATTGCATCCCACGTTTGTCGCCAACCTGAACGGCGATCAGTTCGTCGACGACCCAGGGACTCGGCTCGGTGAAAACGACTGCTTGTTGATCCTCTCCGCCGACGCGGGCGGGTAAAGTGGGGAGACAAGAGGAGCCGATGCCCTGCGGCTACCACGGCTGCTATCTTCGGATCGACGTTTCGTCCGGAACTTCCGAACGTGTGCCTTTGTCCGACGCGGTTTTGCGCCAGTTTATCGGCGGCAGCGGGCTGGGCGTAAAGCTGCTGCTGGACGAAGGTGCCGCGCACGTCGATCCGCTTGCTCCCGAGGCTCCCCTGGTTTTTGCTTTCAGCCCGCTGGTGGGCAGCCCACTGACAACTTCGGCGAAGTTTGCGGTTGTGAGCAAGAGTCCGCTTACCGACCGCATCAATGACTCGCTTGCCAGCAGTGGTTTTGCGATCGCGGGCAAAGGCTGCGGATGCGACGCCATCGTCATCGTCGGACGCGCGCCGGAGCTTTCGGTGCTGGTGATTGATGACGGCGTCCGCCTGGAATCCGCGGAGGAATATCGGGGTGCAACCTGCGGGGAGACGGAAGCGGCCCTGAAAGCTTGTCTCGGCGCTGGTTTTCGGGTAGCTTCCATAGGTCCGGCGGGTGAGCACCTGGTTCGCTACGCGACCATCTCCCACGACGGCCGCCATGCCGGCCGCGGCGGCAGCGGGGCGGTGCTGGGCGCCAAGAATATCAAGGCGATCGCGGTGCGCGGCAAGCAGCGCACGGAGTGGGCACATCCGGGCGAGCTTTCGGCGCTGAGCAAGTCCCTGTCGAAACGGTCGTTCGGTCCTGCCACGGCGAAGTACCGTGAACTGGGCACGGCTACCAATCTGCTTACGTTCAACCGGTTCGGTGCACTGCCTACGCGCAACTTTCAGAGCGGCACGTTCGAAGAAGCGTCCAGCATCTCGCCTGAGGAGTTGACCGCGACACGCTCCAAAACACGCAAGAGCTGCGTGGCTTGCACTATCGGCTGCGAACACATCTACTCGAATGGCAAGAGTGGGGTGCGCGTCGAATATGAAAGCCTGTTCGCACTGGGCTCGTTATGCGGCGTGGGCGATGCCGACGCGGTACTGCGCGCATCGCAGCGATGTGACGAACTTGGCCTGGACACGATCAGCGCGGGAGGGACGATCGCGTTCGCGATGGAGTGCGTGGAGCGCGGATGGCTGAATGAGCCCTGGCTTAAGTTCGGCGATGGCGAGGCAATGCTGCGCGCGATCGAATTAATCGGCTCACGCCACGTTCCGGGCAACGCTCTCGGCGATCTGCTCGCCCAGGGTAGCCGACGTGCCGCTCACGCGATCGGGCACGACAGTATCGTGATCGCTCCTCAGGTCAAGGGCCTGGAGATTCCCGGTTACGAGCCAAGGGCGCTGCAAACCATGGCGCTCGGCTTCGCCGTGGGCGCGCGCGGCGCGGACCACAATCGCAGCGGCGCATATGAGGTCGATTTCTCGGACAAAGTCGATCGCCGCCACGTGACCCTGGACGCCGTGGGCCTTGCCATCGAGACCGAAGACAAGGCCGCGCTGATGGATTCGCTGATCCTCTGCAAGTTCCTGCGAGGCGTGCTCACCGATTTCCATGCCGAGGCCGCCGAGATGCTGCGGAACGTCACCGGCTGGGACGTAAGCGCCGATGAACTTCGTGAAACCGCCCGGCGCATCGTCTCCGCCAAGCGGCAGTTCAACCTCCTCGCCGGGTGGACGCCGGCTGAAGACACTCTGCCGGAGCGGTTTCTCAATACGCCGTTGCCCAACGATCCCGAGGCTTCGCTCAGCCGTGAACGGCTGGATGACCTGGTGACGGAATATCACCGCCAGCGCGGGTGGTAGCTGCTTTCCCGCCGACTATACGGGAGTTGGTGGCGGATCAGATCGGATGGGGACAACTTCCAGATCGTCAATCCCCTCATAGTCCCGGAAGTCAGTCGTCACCAGCGGAATCTGCCATCGTTGGGCAGTCGCGGCAATCTAAGCGTCCGCGGTCTGAATCGGCTGTCCGGCTCGACGGCAGCGATCCACAACTCGTACCCAGAATTCACATGTACGTTCGTCCGGGTACAGGGTTGTGTAAAGAGCCAGGTGTTCCGCCAAGGTGGACCGGCGCGATTCGCCCCAATTGTTGGCAGCCGGCCAGAGTAGCAGTTCAGCCCGAGTCATGAACGAGATGGAAAGATGGCTGCCGGCAACCGTCTCCATGCAGTATTGCCGGAGGGTGTGGTTTCTGTTGAAGAGAATCGAAACGACGTTCGTGTCGAGGAGGAGAACAGTCACCGCGAGGGTTTCAACTCGACCCCTGCGGCAGCCGGGCTGTGGCTTCGAAGTTTCCGGATCATACGGTTGAATGCGTCAACTTCACTCGCATCACCGTCGTCCGAAGGGACAAATTCACGCACCGGTGGCTTAAGCCCTGGGATCGTCATGCGGCGGTCCGGTAAAGCCCGAGGGTCAACGACTGTCGCCATACACTCAGTTTAACCAAAATGCCGAACTCGCGATTCGCGGTAGTCAGGCATTTTTCGTCGATACACTTTCGTGGTACCCGGAACAGGTCGAAGTTTCGTCCGCAGACCTCAGCTGCGAGCGGCTGGATAGCCTGGTGGCGGAATATCACCGCCAGCGCGGTTGGTCGGGAGTTCAGACCGTTTTGCAAAAACTTTGACCGAGGACACGATCAGGATCACGCCGAGTATCGCCTTCAGGAAATTGGAAGGGGCCTAAGGATGCGAGCAATCCGCCGCCGATACCGCCGGCTATCGCGCCCAGACCCATAGGCAGAATCAGCCGGGTGACAAGCGCCCGATCATTCAAGCTCCCGGCGCGGTAGTGCCTCACAAATCCGGTCAATACCGTGGGAATGCTCACCATCTGGCTGAGAGATCCGGCGGCTTTGATCGGCGCGCCAAAACCCAGGATTAAAGTAGGAATAATGACTTCGCCGCCCGCCACGCCTAAAAGCCCACTGATGGCGCCGATCACAAGCCCCAAAGCAAGCCCGGAGGCGATTCTGAGAGGCGCTCCATCCGGCAACAAGCCAAGCGGGGCGAACGACACGACCGACTCTGAAATCATCACCAAGCCGAGCGCGAGGAGCAGCACGAAGACCGCTCGGCTCAGGGCGGCTGATGAAAGGCGTCTCAGCCAGCTCACCCCCGCATATGCCCCCAGAACCGCCCCAAGTCCTAAGGCAGCCGTTTCGTTCAGGAACGGTTTAAGGCTCGCTGTCTTCAGCGTGTAAAGGCGCGTCGGTAGCGCGGCCAGAAGCGTGATCAGGCTCACCGCCAGATTTGCCGGTATGGCCTTTTTCAGTGGAAGACCCAGCGGTTCGGCCAGGTAAGGAAGCCGCAATTCCGCACCACCAAGCCCGACTAAACCGCCCGCTAAGCCGACGACGAATCCGACCAATGCGTTCAGAGCAATGCGACCTGGTGTGCCGTCTGTCGGGGGTTTAATGAGCGGCCTCCCGGCTTTCCGACAGGCCGGCCTCGGCAAGCGCCGCCAAGTAGTCCTCCCGGGTATTTAGGTTCCGCAACGTGCGGAGTTGCGGATCGACTGCGATCATCTCTTCCGTCCGCACGCGGCGGGTGCGCACGGCATCGAATAAGAACACCGGCCGTAACCTATCCTGCTCCAGCAGCGATTCGACCAGCGGCAGCGTGTCGCGCCGATAAACCGCCGAGAGGGGATGGGGGAAGCCGTCGATCTCCATCACGGCGATGTCATGATCGCCCAACAGTTCGATCATCCGTTGCACGAAACCGGGAGCCAGCAACGGTACGTCGCAACTGGTCACATACGCGCTGTCGACGGACGCGGGGAGCGCGGTGAGCCCGGCGCGCAATCCTTCCAGCGGTCCTTTTGCCTCGCGTTCGTCGCGAGTGACGATAACGTCCTCTGGCAACTCCGGCAGCACCTGCTCGCGCGCGGCAACAACCACGATAGGGGCAACGACGGTGCCGAGCAGCCGAACCACGCGCTGCAACATCGTCTCAGGGCCGAAAGGCAAGGTCGCCTTGGGAACGCCCATTCTGGTCGACTTCCCACCACAAAGAACGATTCCGCCGGCCAGCTTGGTTTCAGGGCTCATGGCTTCATTCCGAGGCGTGTCAGCGCCTCCCGTGTAGAGGCTTGCTGTAGCAGCGCCTTAAACGCGACCACACCCGGCCGATTCGCGCGCGATCGGGGCACGATGAAATCGTACTGTTCCTCCTGCACCGGCAGGAAGCCGAGGCCCGCGCCGCGCGCGATGGTATCGAGCGTCATTCCCCAGTCGGCACGGCCTTGTACCACGGCGGCCGCCACGGCATTGTGATTCCGCGGCTGCACGGCATAGCCTGGTGGTCGAGCGTGCGGTCTGACGCCGCCGAGCAAACGATCGATCAGCGCGCGCGTGCCACTCCCCTGGTTGCGGTTGACCATCATGCACACGGGATCTTCGATGGCCCTCGCGATCGCGTCATGTGCCGTTCGGCCTTCGAAACGTGTATCTCCGGGCCGGAAGACGATGCCTTGCAGGCGGCCGTAGCCGGGGACCAGATCAAGCGCCGACGTGAGGAACGGTCGATTGTATTCGTTGGTCTTCAAGTCGAGCAGATGGACGCCCGCGACATCGCATTCGCCGCGCTTGGCGGCGTCCAACCCCGCGGTGCTGCCCACCGCGAGAAATTTCGATCGCACACCCTGCCGCTGCAACTCTCCCAGCAGGTAATCGAGAGCGACGCAATGGCTGCCGATCACGACCAAATCGGCCAGTTGCAGTTCGCGGCCCAGAAGCTGAACGCCGATGATGGTTCCGGCCTGTACGATCTCTTCGTGCCGACCGATGGTGGCGAAGCCGTCGGCGCGGCTGAACGTGGTGACACTGCCGGACCCTTGTCCCATCGGGTACGCCGCGAGCGACGTTCCCGTTCCTGCATCCGCCGTGTCCACTTTGGTTTCGACCAATCCAACCAGTAGGTACTCGGTCCGGCCGATCTCGCTATTGACCTTGACGGCGAGCCTGGCAGGCACGGTCGCCCGTTCCTCCGACCCGCGGCCCGCGAGCGATCGGATCACCGGCGCCACGAACTCGTGGAAGGTGAAGATCGCCGACGTCGGGAAGCCCGGGAGCACGACCACCGCGCGGCCGCCCGTCGCAGCGAGGCAGATCGGCTTGCCCGGCTTTAGCGCTACGCCGTGAGCGACGATACCGGGATCGTCGAGTTCGGCGACAACTCGGTAAGACACATCTCCCGCGCCCTTACTCGTTCCTCCCGACAACAGCACGATGTCCGCAATCTCGAGTGCGTGATTCAATCGTTCGCGCAAGGCGGCCGGGTCGTCATGAGCGATGCCAAGCCGCCTCGGCTCGCCGCCCAACTCCCGCACTGCGTCGGCGAGCACCTGGGAGTTTGAGTCGTAGACCTTGGCAGGTTGCATCGGATCGCCGGGCGCGATGATCTCGTCGCCGGTCGAGAGGATTGCGACAATCGGCTTTCGCCAGACGTTGACATTCGCAACACCGATCGCGGCGAGCACTCCCGTGTCGCGGCTGGTCAGTTGCCGGCCGCGGCGAAGCACTGTCTCGCCCGCGGTAATGTCGGTTCCGGCAAACGAGACGCCGCTGCCGGCTGTTACAGCCCTGGCGATTCGGAGCTCGCGCCCGCGCGCCTCGGCGTACTCGACCATCACGACCGCATCGGCGCCGCGCGGAACCATGCCGCCGGTGGCGATGGACACTGCCATGCCCGGATGAATCACCGTCGCCGGCACGATCCCGGTGTGGATCTCTTCTTCGCTCAGGAGCACCAAGCGCGGCACTTCCTCCGACGCGCCGAACGTATCCTCCGCCACAACAGCAAAGCCGTCTACGTTCGAGCGATCGAACGAAGGCACGTCAACGGGCGATACGACGTGCGCCGCCAGCACTCGGCCGAGGGCAGCGTCGAGCGGAACTTGCTCAATGCCGCGGGGCGCGAGGATGATCGCGGCACGGAAGCGTCGCTCCGCTTCATCGCGGTCGAGAACCTGGAGGAACTGATCTTGCTCAGACATAGATCGGCTCAGGCATAGAGCCAGACCTCTACCTCGGCGCCCGCAGCGAAGCCTTCGCTGTCGTCGCTAACGATTACGAAGCCATCCGCGCGAGTCGTTGACGACAGTAGCGACGCCCCGGCGACGGCGAGCGGCTCGACCAGTCCGTCCACAATCTTCACGCGGGCGTAGTCGAGGCGGCCGATCGGCGAGCTGATCTTGCGATTCAACTTGGCGCGGATCGCGCGATACGGCCATTCCTTACTGCGCCCGCCGAGAGCGCGAATCGCGCGGCCGGCAAAGAAATCATAGGCGCATAGGCTCGACACGGGATTGCCGGGGAGTAAGACGATGAGGCGATGCCCGATGCGGCCTAGACCGGTTGGACTGCTCGGTCGCATGGCGATGCCGTGCACGGCCAATTCGCCGTTTTGCGCGACAAGCGTCGGCGCCAGATCCTCGATGCCCACGCTGGACCCTCCAGACACAATGACAATGTCTGCGTCAGCGTGAAGCGCCTCGAGAATGGCGTTGCGATCGTCGCGCACCAGACCCGGGAAGTCGACAACACCTCCGTCACGCTCGATGAGCGCAGCGAGCATTGGCCCGTTGGCATCGGCAATATGAAAGCCATTCGGGTGCGAGCCCGATGGCAGCAGTTCGTTGCCTGTCACCGCCAGGCGCACACGCGGCCGGCGGACTACGCGCGCCTTTCCCTGGCCAACGGAGCTGAGGACGCCCAGATCCTGTGGGCGGAGGACGCGTCCAGGTTCAAGTAAGGTTGTGCCTTGGACGATATCTTCGCCGCGTTTGCCGAGATTCTTTCCAGGCGAGACGGCCGCCAGCGCACTGATGCAGTATGGGATGCCGTCGTTGGTCTGGGCTTGGCCGGGTTCGGTTTCGACCCATTCGGCGGGTAGCACCGCGTCGGAGCCGCGCGGCATCGGCGCGCCTGTCATAATGCGAACCGCTTCGCCGACGCCGACGCAACCGTCGAAAGGGCAACCAGGCATCGAGTCGCCAATGACGGTCAGCGGCAGTCGCGTGTAGGCAGTCGCGCCTTCCGTGCTATCGGCCACCACAGCGTATCCGTCCATCGTCGCGCGATCGAATCCCGGCACGTCGACGTCGCTGACAACGGAAGACGCGAGCACGCGACCGGCGGCGATCCGTAGCGGGACGACTTCGGCGGCCAGCGGCTGCAGTTGCGCATCCAGCCAGGCGAGGGCGGCGGCAACAGTGTGACGCTGCGCGAAACCGCGCATTCGCACATCGTCGGCTGCTGCTCTGCTGATGTGGTGCATGCGGGATCGGACTCTCGCTTAAATGTTAACGCACACGCGCAGTCGCGCCGAAGCGCGACGCTCGAAAGCCGAGATGGTGCTCGTATGGAAGAATGCCTCGCACCCCGTCCATTTGGGACAAGGACCAATTGAAGGATGGGCTCGGGAGAATGGTGTCGACGATTTTTGTTAGTTTTCTCCGTAAGCTTTGCGCAGGGCCGGGGGGTTGCCCGGAACAGCTCGCCAATATACTATCGAGGATTGTGGTTTAGGTCTCTCGTAAGGTATGCGGAAGGCTGCATACCTTGGTCGGTTGAGGAGAGTGTTAACATGCGTTCCAGTGACATAGTGAGGCGAAGTTTCACCAACGTGATAACCTGCTGGACCGTGGCCGCCGCTCTTGGATTGGTGTGCAGCGCGGTCTCCAGCCAGGCCGCCGAACCGGACAACGGCGGACTTGACGTGGTGAAGGTTCGGCAGAATTTCTACATGATCGCCGGGGCCGGTGGAAACATCGGTGTGCAGATCGGCTCAGACGGCGTCGTGTTGGTGAACTCAGGCGCCGGGGCAGCATCCACCGAGGTCTTGGTGGCCATCAAGAAACTGACAGACTTGCCGATCCGATACATCATCAACACCGACGCGGGCTCGGATTTCGTGGGCGGCAACGCGAAGCTGGCCAAAGCCGGACTGAACGTCCTCAACGGCCAAACCGGCGCGGCGATTCTTGCGCATGAAAGCGTCCTCACCAGAATGAGCGCTCGCAATGCCAAACCGTCTTATCCCGGTGACGCTTGGCCCTCGGAGGCGTTCCTGGCAAAGCGCTACGCTTTTCGCATGAACGACGATGCCATCGAGATTTTTTATCAGCCCGCGGCGCACAGCGATGCGGACAGTCTGGTCTTGTTCCGCCAGTCCGACGTCGTCGTCGCTGGCGACATCATGGACACCACCCGGTTTCCAGTGATCGATGTGGCCAATGGCGGGAGTATTCAGGGAGAGATCGACGCCTTGAACCGGCTGATTGAGCTGACGGTCGTGCCCATCCCTTTCATCTATAACGGTGTCGGGACCTACGTGATTCCCGGTCACGGACGGCTGTGCCAGCAGTTGGACGTTGTGGACTACCGCGACATGGTGGTGATCGTCCGCGACGTGATTGCGGACCTGATCAAACAGGGAAAGACGCTCGATCAAATCAAGGCAGCGCATCCCGCCAAGCCCTATGAGACCGAGTACGGCACGCAGGAGGGCTCCGCCAGCGCGTTTGTCGAGGCTATTTACAAAAGCTTGACCGCCAAGAGATAGCGCCTTGCGAAAAGAGAGAAACAGGATGCAACATCGAATTTCAAAAACACTATGGCCGCTGACGATAGCACTGGCGCTTCCGCTGCTCGCGCAGGCACAAGGCGGGCGGGGCGGGCGAGGCGGGGCCGCGCCGCCGCCGGAGAATCCCAAAGCCGGCGCGCCGATTGACCTGACCGGCTATTGGGTTTCGATTGTGGATGAGGATTGGCGCTTCCGCATGGTTGTCCCCCCGCCCGGCGACTACGAAGGTGTTCCCATGAACGCCGGCCGCCGTCAAATTCGCCGATGCCTGGGATGCCGCCAAGGATGAAGCGTCGGGGGATCTGTGCAAGGCGTACGGAGCGCCGGCGATTCTGCGCCAGCCGGAACACCTTCACATCACCTGGCAGGATGACCGCACTTTGCGCATGGACACCGATACTGGAACACAGACCCGTCTGTTTCATTTCGGCGATTGGAAGGCTCCCGCCGGTCCGCCAACGTTACAGGGAGATTCGACAGCCCTGTGGGAAGTGGCGCGTCCGGCACGCGGTTCTCCGCCGCACGGATCGCTTAAGGTCGCCACCTCCCATCTGAAAGCCGGCTACCTGCGCAAGAACGGCGTTCCGTATAGCGAAAACGCTGATCTCACCGAATACTACGATGTACTCAAAGAGCATAACGGCGATACAATGCTGGTAGTCACGATCGTCGTGACCGACCCCCAGTATCTGCACGAACCGTTTATTATCACCTCGCACTTCAAGAAACAGGACGGCGATGCCGGATGGAAACCCACGCCGTGCACCGTTAAATGGTAAGGAGTTCAACATGACCCGCAATCAAGTCAGCTTCAATGTGGCGATATTACTCTGCATGGGCCTCCCCGCACTTGCGCAGATCGATCTATCGGGATCCTGGGCCTCTAAAAATCACGAAGATGCGCTCGAACGCGGCGCAGGTCCGAACCCTGGCGACTTCACCGGAATCCCCTTCAATGAAGCGGGGCGCGCCAAAGCCCTGAGTTATAAGCAATCGCAAATCTCCATGCCGGAGCGCATTTGCGCCTTCTACTCCCAGTGGCACATGATGATCGGGACGTTCGGCATTAAGATGTGGAATCAACCCGATCCTGTCTCGGGAAAGACGGTCGCGTGGGTGGTGGGCGCGTGGGAAGATCGCGACGCCATGGTCATTTGGATGGACGGGCGTCCGCATCCGTCCAAGAGCGCTCCGCATAGTCAGAGCGGCTTCACCACGGGGGTTTGGGAGGGCGACGTGCTCACCGCTTACACCACGCACATGCTGACCGGGTATCTTCGCCGCAACGGCGCAATGACCAGCGACCAGGCAACGATCACGACGCATTTTATTCGTCATGGAGATATGCTGACGTTGGCGGCGCAGCTCGAGGACCCGGTATATTTAACCGAGCCTTACTATATAACGCGGACGTTTGTGCCGAGCCCTACGGTCATCAATTCCGCGGGCATGCCCTGCATCCCGGGGGATGAAGGGGTGGCAGTCGGCACGGTTCCGCATTATCTTCCGGGGCAGAATCCGCTCCTCGCGGAAATGATGAAGCTCTACCACATTCCACAGGAAGCCGCGCTCGGCGGAGCGGAAACCATGTATCCCGCCTTTCGCGATAAAATCAAGGGCGAGTTCACGATCCCGCCCAAGTGCGAGCGCAACTGCGCCCCCAGGAACTGACTGTAGCTGTGGGTTCGAGTTCGCGCGATTCTTACGCACGGAATCACCGCGCATCTCGATGCGACAGGTAAAAAGGAGTATGCTGTAGAGTCAAGCCATAATGGAAATCTTGCATGAGAGTCCGCATTCCACCAGCCATGCGTTGCAGAAACTAAGGGGGTCCGAAAAATGAGCCGTCACTCCGAAACTCCTTTCGACAACATCGAGAGCTCCCACGAATATGTGAGACTCCTGGCTGAGGCCATCGTGCTTGCCCGTTCCGAAGTCGAAGCCGACATCGCCCTCGCCGGGGCGGACATCGCCGAACGCCGCAAAGAGGCCCTCCAGTTGGTCGCCTTCAAGCTCAATAAACTCTCGTCGCATATGGCTGCAAGCCGCCGAATCCTGAACGATTTGCGTAGTTTGCGCAGGTTGTTGCTTGAAGAACGCTCGCTGCCGAGTATAAATGGCGGAGCAACGATAGACCACCAAGCGCCGCCTGAGCGGCGTTTTGCGGTGGGCGCAAAGTAGACCACCACAGGGCAGTTTCCCTAAAACAACGCGCCGGGGATAGGATGGGTGTGGCCGCGGGCGCTGCCGGAGCCGTTGGAGGTTCGGTCGCCAGCAACGTCGCAGGCGGCTTGCGCTTGCGCGGGACCGGAAGCCGTCAACGGCTCGCTCGCCATACGTTGACACCTTTGTGTGCGGGAATGTAGCATCGGAACGTTCCACCGGGAGGTGTTCACCATGAGGACTCACACTCGCCGCACTGCCCTCGCAGCCGCCTCGGGGATGCTCGCGATGGTGCTCGGCCCACAGACTGGATCGAGCCAGCAGAAAGTCCCCTTCGATAGCCGCTACAACATCCCTGTCGCGCCGCAAGGCCTGGCTGGCCGCAAGCTGCCAAACCTGCCGATGGAGTTTGACACCGCTGAAGGGCAACGCATTCGCGTCGTGGCGGTCACGCGCGCGCTTGAGTACCCCTGGAGCGCCGCGTTCCTTCCTGACGGCGCCATGCTGGTGACCGAGCGCGCCGGACGGCTGCGCATCCTCCGCAACGGTGTGCTCGATCCCAAGCCTGTCTCCGGCGGACCCGCCTCTTATTGGGCCGTCGAATCCGGATTGCCCGGCGCCGTGCATGGCTACATGGACGTCGCTCTGCATCCCCAATTCGCCCAAAACCATCTGGTCTATCTCAGCTACACGAAGCCTCTCGATGCGAACAAGCGAGTCGCAGCGGTGGCACGGGGGCGCCTCGATGGGAACGAGCTGAAAGACGTCAGAGACATCTTTGTCGCCGATCAACCGGCCACTTCCCGCATCGCCTTTGGGCGCGACGGCACACTGTTCATGACAACCAGCGGCAACGATCCCCAGGACCCAAACACTCTGGGCGGTAAGGTGCTGCGCTTCCGCGACGACGGAAGCATCCCGCCAGACAATCCGTTCGCCGGCCAAGCCGGCCACAGGCCCGAAGTGTACAGCCTGGGTCACCGCAGCGCGCTCGGCCTGGCGATGCATCCTGGAACCGGAGAGATGTGGGAGAACGAAAACGGCCCCAACGGCGGGGACGAGATCAACATCCTGAAGCCCGGCCGCAACTACGGCTGGCCCATCGTGAGCTACGGCCGCACGTATCAGGGCCCCTGGCAATCCACGCCGCCCGGACACGCGGGCTTCGAGCCTCCAGTGGTGATCTGGGTTCCGGCGATCGCTGTTTCCGGCATGACCTTCTACAACGGCGACAAATTCCCGAAGTGGAAGGGCGACGTCTTCGTCGGCTCCCTGCGCACCGGCGAAATCCCCGGCACGGGGCACCTGGAACGTATTCTGTTCAACGAGAAAATGGAAGAACTGCGCCGCGAATCGCTGCTCACCGAACTGCGCCAGCGCATCCGCGATGTGCGCCAGGGTCCCGACGGCCTGCTATACCTGCTCACGGACGAGAAGGAAGGCGCGGTGCTGCGCATTGAACCGGTGAACTAAGAGGGTGATCGACCGCGTCCGGCATATCGGCACATGCTACTTTTGCTCGTATAACTCGATCTTGAATCCGTTGGGATCTTCCACGAAGATGTTGCGGATCGTTGGACTGAACTGAGCCGGAACGCCGCCCGCCGAAATCACAGGAGTGCCTGCGACTTTGAGGCGCGCGAGCACGCCGTCAAGATCCGACACGCGCAGAGCGATCGCCGGCGTTCCAGGGTCGGGCACTTGGTGCCGAAAGGTGGTCCCATCGAGCCTCTTGAACTCCCAAAACTGCATAAAAGCCTTGGTGCCTGGAACCACAGCCGTCATCATGCGGTGCGGGGCTCCAGAGGGCAGACCGAGCGCGTCGGTTACGCCCGGGTCGGATTGGAACTCGGCCAAGCCATGCAGATCGAAGCCCAGCATTTCGTGATAGAACTGAGCGGTCTCCTGGATGTCGCGCACCGCCAGACCCATGGAAGCTCCTGGCTCGAGGCTCTCGACCAGCTCGATCAAGTAACCATCAGGATCGCGAACCACCACTACTCGCGCATCGCGCATCTTCACCGGTACGCCGGAGCGCGTGACTACGGACGCTCCCGCTTTCTTCAGCGCGGCAAGCGCCGCGTCGATGTTTGGCATCTCAACGATCAGCCTGGCCGCGCCTGGATCCCACGGGTGCGGTTGGCCAGGGTGGAGTTCGATGTCGCTGCCAAAGTTGGTCAGCTCAAAGCCGAAGGGCGAACCTGGAAACCGCAGCATGGCGACCCGCAGCCTCGCGCCCGGCACGTTCAGCAGCGCCGGAACCGCGGGATTCGGAGGCCGCGGGGGCGCGGGACTTTTCAAGCCAAAGGCCTCGAAGTAGAACTGGACGGTCCGATCCAAATTGGCGGTAGCGTGGATCCAACTGTTCATCCCGATCGTCTGCGCGGGCGCGACGCCGCTCATCGCAGTCAGCACGAATAAGGCGAGGAAACGCATGGAGAGATCATATACCATCGCCTACGCCGCCGGCCGCGCCGCCTGCGGTTTACACGGCGGCCCAGAACCCGGAAGCTACTCTTTGTCGAATGGACGCCTGGGCCACGTTCCCGTTTCGCGTTATACGGTCTCCTTGAGCCTTCGGTTGAGATAGAATCGTTGAGAGGCCATGCCTATCTCCGCCGGGACTCGTTCGGGACCCTATGAGGTCCTCGTGCCGATCGGTGCTGGCGGGATGGGCGAGGTGTATCGCGCCCGCGATCTGAGAATGGGGAGTCTTCCATGAATATCGGCGAACGTGTCGGCGATTATGAAATTGTCGAGGTTCTGGGCGTCGGCGGCATGGGTCAGGTCTTCAAGGTGCGCAACACCTTGTCGGAGCGGATCGAGGCGATGAAGGTCCTGTTGCCCAACCTGGAAAGCGATCCGGGACTGGCAGACCGGTTTCTGCGCGAAATCAAAGTGCAGGCCGCGCTGGATCACCCGAACATAGCCAAGTTCCATACCGCGATGCGGGTGGGCAACCAGTTGCTGATGTTCATGGAGTTCATCGACGGCGTATCGCTCGCCAAACGGATAAAGACCGGGCCGATTCCGCCCAGCGAGGCAGCCGCCATCGGCGCGCAGGTTCTCGACGCGCTCTCGCATGCGCACGGGCACGGCGTGGTCCATCGCGACATCAAGCCCGCCAACATCATGATCACGGGCGCGGGTGTCGTTAAACTGCTGGATTTCGGCATCGCGCGCATGCAGGCGGATAAGCGTCTGACCCAAACAGGCAGCGCTGTTGGCTCGCTCTTCTACATGTCGCCGGAGCAGATTGGCGGAGCCGAACCGGACCCGGGTTCCGATATCTATTCGTTCGGGATTACGCTGTATGAAATGGTGACGGGCCGCCGTCCGTTCGGGGGCGACAGCGATTACCAGATCATGTCCGCCCACCTGCAACAGGCGCCCGTGGCGCCCATCGAGATCGTGCCGGGCGTGCCGGCGGAGCTGAGCGAGATCATTCTGACGGCGATCGCGAAGGATCCCGGCGCGCGGTTCCAGTCGGCTGCTGCGTTCCGCGCGGCTCTGGTCAACGCGTTTCCGGAAATCGCAGCGTCCGTGCGCGGAGCCGCGGCGCCGGTGCTGAGATCGGCGATGTTGGCGGCGCCTCCGCCTCTTCCACCTCCAGTGCCGCCGCCCCCGATTGCGGCGAGTCAGCCCGTGCCCGGGAACACCTCCGCACCTCCACCTCCGCCGGCCCTTCCGCTGCCGGCGCCGAAGCCAAACCGCCGTGGACTGTACATGGCCTTGGGATCGGTAGTCACGGTTGCCGTTTTGATCGCGGCAGCGATCGAAGGCCCCAAACTGATTCACGGCGGTGTGAGCCGGGCTGAGGGAACAGGCACGCCGGAACAATCCGGCTCGACGCCTGCTCCGGGTGTATCGCCGGCGGCTTCCGAGCCAGCTACGTCCGCGGCGCCAGCGGCTCCCGTTGACACGGCGGCGCTTCCGGCGCAGCAGGGCACGCCATCGCCTGTGACCCCGACAAGCCCATCCCCGGTTCCATCGTCCGGGCCGGTTCCTTCGTCCGGCAGGGCGGCCACAGGCGTTCTATCGTCGCCCGCCCAGGGGAATGCAGCGGCGCCGGCCGCGCCGCAATCAGTCGCGCCGCCGGCCGCTCCCCAGGCGCCTCCGGTGAGGGCGCCGACGAGCCCAGAGGCCGCGGAGTTGCGCGACCAGTACAACGAGCTGACCATCCGCGCCAACACTGCGAGCGCGGGCCTGAGGTCCTTCGAGCAGCAGCAATCCCGCCAGGGCCTAGGCCTCCGCGCCGATATCCGCGAGGCGCAAACCAGGCTGGATTACCAGCTTCAGGAAGCCATGTTGTCGCTCCGGAGCGGCGATATGGAGGGCGCGCGCCGTAGCCTGCGCTACGCTCAAAGCGCGGTCGAAACCATCGAGAAATTCCTGGGCAGGTGATGCGCCGTTCCAGGCAGGCTTCCTCGAACCCGATTGCCCGGCGCGCGATCGCCTCCGCCGCGGCGTCTCAACTGCATTCTCGTGCCAATCTTGCCAAGAGGGAGCGACATGATCCGAACACTCAAGAAGACGCCTTGCATCCCACTGACTACTGTGGCGATGGTGCTGACCATCACCGTGGTCGCCAGCGCACAATGGGACCCATATCCGTGGAAGAGAGTGCCGCGCACCGCCAATGGCAAGGTCGATTTGAATGCGCCAGCGCAGCGCACGCCTTACGGCAAGCCCGATCTGTCCGGATTCTGGATGCCGGAAAATCCCACCAAACACCTGCTGAACCTCGCCGCCGACCTGCAGCCGGAGGACGTGCCGCTCAAACCGTCGGCGCGGAACCTCTACAATGAACGCATCGAAAACAACGGCAAGGATCACCCCGGCGCGTCCTGTCTGCCATCCGGCATTCCGGAAAAGGACAACATCCCCGACGGCCTCAAGTTGGTGCAGACCGAGGACCTGACGCTGCTCCTGCACGAATCCCGCACCATCTACCGGCAGATCTTCACGGACGGGCGGCCGTTCCCCAAAAATCCGCAACCGACATGGATGGGGTATTCGATCGGCCATTGGGACAAGGACACGTTCGTCGTCGAGACGATCGGGCAAAACGGCAAGACCTGGCTCGACATGCGAGGGCTACCAGGGACCGAAGCCCTGCGTGTCACCGAACGTTTCTCTCGGCCGAAGATCGGGCACATGGACATCGAGGTCACCATCGACGATCCGGACGCGTATACGAAGCCGTGGACAGTCAAGCTGGCCTGGCGCCTGCTACCGGATACCGATCTCATCGAAAGCATCTGCGAAGAGAACAACCGGGACCCGGCGCACATGGTCGGAAAGTGACACAGACCGAAAAACGGAGCAATGGTAGACCTGAACCCCGGGGACGGGCCACTCATCGAGACGGCCTCTTACTGCCAGTAAACCCGGTCCAAACTGCGGTACTGCACCGCTTCTGCGAGATGCTTGGCAGTGACGTGCTCGGCCGAGTCGAGATCGGCGATGGTGCGGGCGACTTTCAAGATTCGGTCGTGAGCACGCGCGGAGAGACCCATGCGCCGCACGGCCATTTCCAGAATCCGTTCGCCGGCTTCGTCCAAAGCGCACAGCTTCCGCAATTGACGCACGGGGATGTACGCGTTATACGACCCACGTTGCTGCTGGACCGCGCGGGCTCCTACGACGCGCTCCCGTATCTCAGCCGAGCTGGCGCAGTTGTCCTTCCCGCGCAGTTCCGGATACGGCAGCGCCGGCACCTCGATGTGCAGATCGATGCGGTCCAGCAAGGGTCCGCTGATCTTGCCGAGATACCGCTGGATAATTCCGCCGGTGCACCGGCACTCGCGGTCGGAGCCGAAGTTTCCGCAAGGACAAGGATTAAGCGAAACCAATAGGATCACGCTCGCGGGAAACGCCAAAGTCATGGTGCTGCGAGCCAGCGTCACCGAGCGTTCCTCCAACGGCTGCCGTAACATCTCAAGCACATTGCGTGCGAACTCCGGCAGTTCATCCAGGAAAAGCACGCCGTGATGCGCCAGGCTGACCTCGCCAGGACGCGGTATGCCCGCGCCGCCACCCAGAAGGCCCGCATCGGAGATCGAATGGTGCGGCGCCCGAAACGGCCGCTCCCGCATTAATCCCGCGCCCTTGGGCAGCAGTCCGGCGACGCTGTGGATCTGGGTCGTTTCCAGCGCCTCGGCGAAGGTCAGCGGCGGCAAAATCCCTGGAAAGCGCTTGGCGAGCATGGTCTTGCCGGAGCCCGGCGGCCCGATCATCAGCACATTGTGCGCACCCGCGGCGGCTACTTCCAGCGCTCGCTTCGCCGTGGTCTGGCCGCGCACATCGCGGAAATCGAGCGTGCCGCCGTCGGCAACCGGGTGGGCCTGACTCGCCGCCGCTTCGACCGGTTTGAATTGCTCGGGCTTTTGGAGCAACGATACCGCTTCGGCCAGGTGCCGCACCGCGAATACCCGGACGCCCTCGACCATGGCAGCCTCGGCGGCGTTGTCCTGCGGCACGATCAGATTGCGGATCCCCCGCCGTTGCGCCGCCACTGCCATCGAGAGGACTCCCCGCACCGGCCGCACACCGCCGTCCAGCGACAGTTCCCCAACGAACAAATAGTCATCCGCGCTCGAAATCACGCCCATCGCTCCCAGAATTCCCAGCGACATCGGCAGGTCGAACCCCGCGCCTTCTTTCCGCACGTTGGCGGGGGCCAGGTTGATGGTGACCGACTTATTGGGGTACCCGAAGCCCGAGTTGAGCAGAGCGGACTTGATACGTTCGCGGCTTTCGCGCACCGCAGTGTCCGGCATCCCCACGGTCACAAAATCCCGGTTGGCGCCGGGATACATGTCGACTTCGACATCGATCAAATGCGCGTCGATACCATAGACTGCCGCCGAGTGCGTCGTGAAAAGGGCCATTGACGATTTAGTGGGCCAAGGCTCTTGTTATTCGCAAGGTTCCTCAAGGGGGGAAAGACCTTTGTTTGCTTCATGGAAGGTCAGGTGAGGAAGCACATCGAGGTGCCCGCGCCGATGCTGGGCGGCCAAAGAACATTGAAGGGTTCGTATAATGGACGGCGATGTGGCGTTATGCCTTGACTGCGATCATCGCTCTTGCCCTGGCCGGGGTTGGCATCGCCTCTTTCGCTCGCGGTCAAACCTTGCTCGGCATTACTTTTGTTGGGATCGCCGCGCTCCGATTGGGCGCCATGCTGTGGGGTACAAGGCCACGCAAACCGCAGCCCTCCATCCGCTTGAACCTCGAAGGCGACGCAAATCTTTCGGGTGGATCTGAAGAGCGTGAGCTCCGCGGTCCCCATGGAGCCGGGACCGAGTGATCCCTCCCAAGCGCTATGCCCTGGTCTCAGTACTTCTGCTTGGCGAGAAAAGCCAGGAGCAGACGGTTGAACTCCTCCGGCTTTTCGAGCATCAGGAAATGACCCGTGTCCGGGATTTGCGTATATTCGGAGTTGGGGAAATGCGTCTGAATCGCCTGGCTCGACGCCAAGGGGCGACTGGCATAGATGCCGAGTGTCGGCGCCTTCAGCGTCCAATCGGCTGGGGTCGCGGGGTCGTCGGTGGCGTCCATCGCGCCGACGGCGGTCGCCTCCGAAGCGCCCAGCATCATGTCGAGGATCTTGGTCTGCATCGCAGGCGTCGTGGACACGGAGAAAAACCCGCGGATCATGGTCTCGCGGTTCCTGCGGCCGTCCGGCCCGGCCATCGCCACGCTGCGCTTCAGGCCAGCCGCACCCTTGAAATTGGGGTTCTGGATCGCCGGCATCAGGCCATCGACCAAAACCAGCGCCACGGTGTGCTGCGGATAAAGCTGCGCGTACCGGATCACCACCGGCGAGCCCATGCTGTGCCCGGCCAGGACAACGCGATCCGCGTCGACCTCCGCGCGCACCGCTTCGATGGCGCGGGCGAAGAGGTCCATGGAGAATTTGCCGTCTTGGGGTGAATCGCTTTGGCCGTGGCCTGGCAGGTCCAAGGTAACGACGCGATATTGCTTCGCGAGCGCAGGCACTTGTTGGGTCCAGGTGGTTTCGTCACAGGTCCAGCCATGCACCAGAATCACGGTCTTTTGGCCCGTGCCCGTGGTTGTGGAATGAATCTTGAGGCCGTCCACGCTCGCCGCGGAGAGCGAAACCGAAAGAACGAGGCCGATAAAGAATCTCATGATGTACTATTCTCCCTCAATCGCGCCAAACCGGCGGCGCGCAGTCCCGGCGATTCCTCACGGCAAACTGAATGCCACCACGAAATCCGCTGCGTCCACCGCCACGTACTGCTCGCCGTTCTTTCCCGCGTAGGAAACCGGGTTGGCTTGCGCGTTGCCCGCAACCTTGGTTTCCCACAATAGCTTCCCGGTCTTCGCGCGCGCACCCGAGGCGTCGAAGACCGCATTCGCCTCGTCCCGCAGCACTCCGAGTAGCGTCGTGCCCGGCGGAACGTCCACGTCCCGTGCCGAATCGTTGATGCGCAGATGAAAACGCATGTCTGCTAATTCTAACCGGAAAGGCCTATACTGCATCGTGCCCGGCCTCTCCTCGACGCTCAGCGCGGCGATCACTCTGCCGGTGAGTTCCGGGCTCTCGCTATGCGACAGGTCCAGCCCAACCGACCGGGCCGTCTCCGCGTCCTGGGGATGATCGCAGCGGATTCGCACAACGGAAGGCGGCAGGTCTCAACCGAATCTATGCTTCGGCCCGTTGCCGCAACGGTGAACCCCGCGGCGGTCAATCCCAGCGCGGCGCCTCGCCCAACGCCGCGTGAGCCTCCCGTGACCAGAGCAATGGGCATGCTACCTACGCCTGCCGGATCATCGTACCCCGGCAGTTTTTCGCGCCGCACCGGCAGGGTGACAAATCCACATCTTTCGAGAAATTGTAGTTGACCGTGAGTTCTTCGCCGGACTTGATCGCGCGAAGACTCATATACAGTATGTGGCCCTTCATGACGCGGCTGATGAGGTTGGGCTCGCAACTATGATTGATGATTTCCGCGCCGCTGCCGCCGATGGACCCGTCGAGAGTCCAATAGCGGTCCAGCGCAAACAGGTAGGTATACTTGCCCCAGTCGCGCTTGTTGGCTTCGCGGTTGCTGATCCGTTGGCCGGTGTACTCGATCACTTTTCGATTGGCCGGGATGCGCCGGCCCGCGTACACCCCGAAGCGGTGGATCGCGGACGGCTTGATGACCAGCGGGAAGCATGCGAGACGAGGATCGATGTGAGGAGATTGGATCAGCTTTCCCATACACGCGTTTTCAGTATTGTAGCGGACGGTGGAGCATCGGCCAGCCTGCTGAACCCCGAGCGTCAGCGAGGGAGGGGCACTTCGAACACGGATCGCCGCCCGCACGGCGTCTCCGGTCCACGGATAGCGTGTGCTGCCATCGCGCGCCCAGCGGCGCCGCCCCGGCTTCTATGTCGCGCAGCCAACGATGTGGTCCAGAAGTGTATACTGATTGGCGAAGCCCGGCTATCGTCACATACCTGGAGGGTGATTCATGCGCCGTTCCTTCTCTTTCGCACACGTTTCCGTCGCTTGCGTTTTCGCGGCGGCGGCCTTCTCGCAAACTTTACCGAACGGCGTTCAGAAGGTGACCTCGGTTGAGGGCATCACGGAATACCGTCTCAACAACGGCCTCCAAGTCCTGCTGTTCCCGGACAACTCCAAGCCCACGGTCACGGTGAACGTTGTTTACCTGGTCGGCTCGCGGCATGAAGGCTACGGGGAGTCCGGAATGGCGCACCTGCTGGAGCACATGATGTTCAAGGGAACCACCAAGCGCGCGGAAGTGGTTCCCGAACTTCGCAACCATGGCGCCAGCTTTAACGGCACGACCTCCTGGGACCGCACCAATTACTTCGAGACCGTGACGGCCACCGACGAGAACCTGCATTGGGCGCTGGACCTGGAAGCCGACCGCATGGTCAACTCGCGGGTCTCCCGCCAGGACCTGGATAGCGAGATGACCGTGGTCCGCAACGAATTCGAGAACGGCGAGAACAGTCCCGGCAACGTTCTGCGCGAGCGGGTTATGGCCACCGCGTATTTGTGGCACGGATACGGCCGCAGCCCGATCGGCTCCCGCAGCGACATCGAGAATGTCCCTATCGAGAGGTTGCAGGCCTTTTACCGCAATTACTACCAGCCTGACAATGCCATGCTGGTGGTGGCCGGGAAATTCGATCCCGCCAAGACTCTGGGCTGGATTCAGGAAACCATGGGCGCGATTCCCAAGCCGGCTCGCAAGCTCATCCCCACCTACACTGTGGAGCCGGTGCAGGATGGTGAGCGCGAGGTGGTTCTGCGACGCATCGGCGATACCCAGGTGGTGATGGCGGCGTATCACATCCCTGCGGCGGCCAGTGCGGACTATACAGCCCTGGATGTGCTCGCCTCCGTCTTGAGCGATAACCCCTCCGGCCGCCTTTATAAAGCGCTGGTCGAGAACAAGAAGGCGGTGGGAGTGGGCGCCAACGCGATGGAGGAGCACGATCCCGGTCTCCTCATGGTCACGGCCTCATTGCGCAAGGAGGGATCGGTCGACAACGTCCAGAAGACCATGCTGGAAACCATCGACGGCGTCATCAAAGAGCCGCCATCGAAGGAGGAGGTGGACCGCGAACGCACTCGTCTGCTGAAGAATATCGAACTGGCTTTGACCGATTCCTCACGCGTGGGCCTGATGCTGAGCGAGGCGGCGGCGTCGGGAGACTGGCGGCTCTTGTTTACGGAACGCGATGAACTGCGGCAGGTCAAGCCCGAGGATGTGGCGCGCGTCGCCAAGCAGTACCTCAAGGCGTCCAATCGCACCCTCGGGCGATTCCTCCCGACCGACGCGCCCGACCGATCCGAGATTCCTCCCACGCCGGATCTGGTCGCGAAGCTCAAGGATTACAAGGGCGACGCGGCGGCCCAGGAAGGCGAGGTCTTCGATCCGTCTCCGGCCAACATTGAAGCGCGCGCGATCCGCGCCACGCTGCCCAGCGGCCTGAAGGTGATTCTGTTGCCGAAGAAAACCCGCGGCGGCACGGTGCTGGCCACGGTGAGCTTGCACTTCGGCGATGAGAAAAGCCTTTTCGGAAGAAGCGCCGCCGCCGGGATGGCCGGCTCCTTGCTCATGCGCGGCACCCAGCAGCATACGCGGCAACAGTTGCAGGACGAGCTGGACAAACTGAAGGTCCAGATGAACGTCGGCGGCTCGGTAACGGGCGCAAACGCAAACATCAACACGGTGCAGGCGAGTCTCCTGCCGGCATTGCGGCTGGCCGCCGAGGTGCTCCGCCAACCTTCGTTTCCAGAGGCGGAAATGGAGCAAATCCGCCAGACCCAGCTCGCGGGACTGGAGAACTCCCGCAGCGAACCCACGGCCATCGCCGCTCGCGCGATGAGCCGTCATCTCGCTCCGTATCCGAAGGGGGACCCCCGGTCAGTGGAGACCTTGGACGAACAGATTGCGGACACAAAGAACGTCACACTCGCCGAACGTCAAGAAGTTCTATGCGGATTTCTACGGCGCATCGGATGGTGAGCTGGTCGTGGTGGGCGATTTTGACCCGGCCGAGGTACAAAAGGTGGTAACCGAACTATTCGGCGCCTGGAAGAGTCCCGCGTCTTACGCCCAGGTAAAGCGCAACTACCAGAAGCTGGAGACGGTGAATCAATCTTTCGAGACGCCGGACAAGGCCAACGCCATCGTGCTGGCTGTCCAAAAGCTGAACCTGAATGACGACGACCCCGACTTTATGGCGCTGTGGCTGGCGAACAATGTCTTCGGCAGCAGTCCCAATAGCCGTCTGTTTAGCCGCATTCGCGGCAAGGACGGTCTGAGCTATGGCGTGCAGACCGGCTACGGCGCAGGCACTCAGGAGACGTCCGGCCAGCTCCTCTTCCAGGCCATTGCCAATCCGCAAAACGCCCCCAAAGTGGTGGCGGCCTTCAAGGAGGAATTAGCGAAGGCTCTGGCCCAGGGATTCACGGCGGAAGAGGTCGAGGCGGCCAAGAAAACATTCCTCCAGGACAATATCGTGCAGATGTCGCAGGATGCGTTCGTGGCGAACACGCTGGGGCGTTATGCGCAGTTTGGCCGCTCCCTGACGCGCCTGACCGATATCCGCCAGAAAGTCGCCGCCATGACTGCGGATCAGGTTAACGCCGCGTTCAAGAAGTGGATCGACCCGGCGTCTTTCTCGTACTTCACGGGGGGTGACTTCAAGAAGGCCGGCGTTACTTTTAGCGGCACGCCATAGGAGTTACCCTCCGGGAGCGCTTCCGACCGACCGCCATGCTTCCCGCAGATCGAACGCTGCCGTCACCGAGGCCACTACGGCGCATCCGAAACTCGGAACGACGTACCAGGCACCGGTATAGCCGACGTGCGTGCCCGCAGGAATCAGAAGTGGAGTGAGCCCACTGACAACGCAAAAAAGCCCGCCCAGCGCGTAGTAACGCGGCACGCGGAAGATCCAGGCCAATGGCAGGAAATGGATTCCAGCGATCAGCAGATCCAACGGAACAATGAATTCCAGCCGCTGCGTCACTGCGCAGGCCGCATTCCCGGCCATGATTGCGATGACTTCGACAATCACCACGCGGATAAACCGGCGCATCATCACTCGTTCTTCCGCCGAACGCGGAGGGACAGCTCCAGGGAGGCGCAACACTCCACGAATCACTCCGACGCCGATGGCGATGTACACCGCAGCGGCAACGACCACACCCAGGAGGGCGAATCGAGGGACGGAAGCGTCGATCATAAGAATCGAGAGAATCGTGAAAGCAGTACTACTAACCCGTAGTGTATTCTTACGCCTCAAAACTCCCCTCTTGACACAGTATTAAAACAATCGTACGATTGAAACGTACGTATGATTGAGAAGCCAGACACTAAGTCGCGCATTCTTGATGCTGCCGAGAAACTATTTGGATTGAATGGTTTCGAGGCAACTTCCCTACGCGATATCACGGCCGAGGCTCGGGTCAACTTAGCCGCCGTCAACTATCATTTCCAATCCAAGGAAAGTTTGATCGACGCCGTGATCGCTCGCAGAATTGAGCCGGTCAACCGGCGGCGCTTTGAAATGCTGGAGGCGGCCGGTCCGCATCCCAGCCTGGAACAGATTCTGACGGCGTTTGTCGGGCCGTTGCTGGATCAGGATTTGTCCAGCGTGGTTCCGCTCATGGGCCGGATGATGTCGGACCCGACGCAGTTCGTAGAGCGCGTTTTCAAGAAGTATCTCGCTCCGGTCTCGCGGCGTTTTCAGGACGCGCTCCAGCGCGAGCTCCCCGGTCTGCCGCGCGCCGAACTGGTATGGAGACTGTTCTTCACGGGCGGCGCGATGGCCCACACGATGAGCTGGTCGCAAGTGCTTGCGGACGTTAGCGGCGGCCTGTGCGACGTATCGGATCGCCACGCGGTGATCGAACGGATGGTGGCGTTCGCGGCCGCCGGGTTCCGGGTCCCCGCGCTGGAGCCTATGGCGATGGAAGGGAAAGGATAGGCACCGGCCATGCGTGCGGCATTCCTGATTTTAGCTCCAGCCTCGTTTGCGCTGGCGCAGAGCACTCTTTCACAGAGTGCGCCTCCGCAGAACGTGATGCAGTTGAGCATGAAGCGAGCGGTGGAAATCGCGCTGACGCCGGAAGGAAGCACTCGCGTCGCTTTGGCGATGGAATCGGTCAAACAGGCGCAGGACCGGGCCAGGGAAGCCAAGTCCGCATTTCTGCCCACGGTGGACGGAACGATTAGGGAGACCAGCGAGACCGTCAATTTGAAGACTTTCGGAATCAATTTCCCGACGATCCCCGGATTCAAGATACCGGCCTTCGTGGGCCCCTTCAACGTATTTGACGCGAGGGCTTCCGCGCAGCAATCGATCTTCAGCTTTTCCGACATCCGCAAGTATCAGGCTTCGCGCGCGGCCGCACTGGCCACCGCCTCCGATCTGAACACCACCCGAGACCAGGTGAGCGATCAGGTGGCGCGTGCGTATCTTGCTTGCCTGCGCGCGGATGCCGCGCTCGAAACCGCTCAGGCTAACGTGGATCTTTCGAACGCCTTGCTCAAGCTGGCCAACCAGGAAAAAGACGCGGGCACGGGCACGGGCATCGAAATCACCCGCGCGCAGGTGCAACTGGCCAACGACCAGCAGCATCTCATCGTGGCGGACAACGACCGGCGCAGGGCCGTTCTGCAACTGCTGCGGGCGATGGGATTGAATCTGGATTCGGACGTTGCGTTCACCGACAGGCTTTCCTTCGCGGCCGTGGACGTGGCGACGCTTGAAGCTTCACTGGCTGAGGCACGCCAGCAGCGTGCCGAGTTACGAGCCCAGCAGCAGCACGAACGCGTGGCCCAGCTCAATTACAGCTCGGTGAGCGCGGAGCGGTTGCCGTCGGCGGCGGCCTTCGGCGATTACGGCGCGATCGGGCTGGCCCCGGACGTGTCACGGGCGACGCGCGAAGTCGGCATTTCCGTCAAGGTGCCGGTGTTCGACGGGTTCCGCAGAGACGCGCGGCGGGCGGAGAGTCTTTCGCAATACCGGCAGGAGAAAACCCGCACGCGCGACCTGGAGCAGCAGATCGAACTGGACGTGCGCCTCGCGCTGGACAGCTTGCGCTCGGCCAAGGCGCAGGTGCAGACCGCGGAAGACGGCTTGATGTTAGCGCAGAACGAGGTGGCGCAGGCGCAGCGGCGGTATCAGGCCGGCGTCACCAATTCCATCGAGGTCACCGACGCGCAGACGCGTCTGGACCGCGCCCGCGACAATCGCATCGCCGCGCTGTACGATTACAACCTGGCCCGCATCGACCTGGCGACGGCCACGGGAACCATCACGGAGTACGTGAACCAATGAAGAAGAGAATTGTCATCATTCTGCTTGTCGTGGCCCTGGGGGTTGGCGGCTACTTGTGGTACACCGGCTACTTCACGCCCAAGGGAAACACCATTGCGGTATCCGGCAACCTGGAGCTGACCACCGTGGATCTATCCTTCAAGACCGCGGGGAAGCTGCTCGAGCGCCGCGTGGACGAAGGCGCCTGGGTCAAGCAGGGCGACCTGATCGCTCGCCTGGACCCCGTGGAGTTGCAGCGGACGAACGTGCGCGACAAGGCCATCGTGACCGGCGCGAAATCCAACTACGATCAACTGGTCACCTCCATCGAGTTTCAAAAGGCGACGCTCGAAAGCGACATCGCGGCGCGTCAGGCGGAGCTCAACCTGGCGCAGGCCAAACTCGACGAGCTGCTGAACGGCAGCCGTCAACAGGAGATTCAGCAGTCGGCGGCGGCAGTCAACGACGCCAAGGCGCAGCTCGAATTCGCGCGCCTGGATTGGGATCGTTCCCAAACGCTGTTCAAGAACGACGACATTTCCAAGCAGCAATACGACCAGGCGCGGACGAAGTTCGAAAGCGCAACGGCCATGCTCCGCCAAGCCGAGGAAAAGGATTCGATGGTGCGGGAAGGGCCGCGCAAGGAAGATATCGCTGGCGCGCGGGCCGATGTCGCGCGGGCGCAGGCGGCGGTGAAAACGGCGGAAGCCAATCGCCTGCAGGTGCTGAGGCAGGAGCAGGAATTGGTGGAGCGCCGTGCCGATATCGAACGTTCCCAGGAGCAAGCCGGTATTTCCCAGAAGCAGCTTTCCGACACCGAAGTCTACACTCCCATCGACGGCGTGGTGCTGGTGAAGGCGGCTGAGCCGGGCGAAGTTCTGGCCGCGGGCACCACGGTGGTGACCATCGGCGATCTGGATCATCCCTGGCTGCGCGCCTACATCAATGAAACCGACCTGGGCCGCGTCAAGCTGGGCCAGAAGGTGAAGCTGACCACGGATTCCTTCCCCAACAAGGTCTATTGGGGCCAGATTTCGTATATCGCGTCGGAAGCGGAGTTCACTCCCAAGCAGATCCAGACCAAGGAAGAGCGCGTGAAGCTGGTCTACCGCATCAAGATCGAAGTGGACAACAAGGAGCACGAGCTCAAGAACAACATGCCCGTGGATGCGGAGATTCTATTGTGAACGACGCGGAGATCCTGCTGTGACAATCATCAGCGCCAGCAAGCTCACCAGGCGTTTCGAAGCGCTGACGGCGGTGGATCGTCTGGATTTGGAGATCGCCGCGGGCGAGATTTTCGCGCTGGTGGGCCCGGACGGAGCGGGCAAGACCACAACACTGCGCCTTCTGTGCGGGCTGATGGATCCCACCGAAGGGTCGGCGTCGGTGGCCGGCCACGACGTGGTCAAGGAACCCGATCTGGTGCGGGATCAAATCGGCTACATGGCGCAGCGGTTCGGTCTGTATCAGGATCTGACCGTGGACGAGAACATGTTCTTTTACTCGGACCTGTTCGGCGTGACTGGCAAGGAGCGGGATGAGCTCACCACGCGCCTTCTGCGCATGACCCGCATGGATCCGTTCCGCAAGCGTTCGGCCGGCAAACTGTCCGGCGGGATGAAACAGAAACTGGCGTTGATGTGCACGCTGCTGCACAAGCCGCGGGTGCTGTTTCTGGATGAGCCGACCAACGGCGTCGATCCGGTTTCGAGGCGCGATTTCTGGGCCATTCTGTACCAGTTGGTAGGCGACGGCCTGACGGTTCTGGTGGCCACGGCGTATCTGGACGAAGCCGAGCGCGCCAGCCGCGTGGGCCTGATGCATCGAGGCCGGCTGATCCGCTGCGACACTCCCGCCAAGCTTCGCCAGGACTCCGAGCATGCCTATTACAACATTCACACGGTCGATCCTCGGGAGGATTTTCGGGGGGCCGTCCGTCTCAAGCTTCGCGAGACCCTGGAGCGGCAATCCGGCGTTCTGGCGGTTCAGCCCACAGGCGCGAATCTGCGCCTCTATGTGGACCAGCGGCAGACCTCGGCGGAAAAACTGACGGCCGTGACGCCTTTTACCTGGGAGCGCATCGCGCCGTCGCTCGAAGACGTATTCATTGCGATGGTCCGTCAGCAGGAGCGGCAGGACGCGGAGGCGCAGCATGCTGCCTGACAGACCTGGTGGGGCAGGTCCCCGGCCTGCCAATGTCGTGACGGCCGCTGACACAACCGGCCCGGCCGTAATGCTGGAGAATCTGGTCAAAAAGTTCGGCGACTTCGTCGCGGTGGACAAGGTATCGATCGAGGTCAAGCGCGGTGAAATTTTCGGTTTTCTGGGTCCCAACGGCGCCGGGAAATCCACCGTGATTCGAATTTTGTGCGGCCTCTTGGCGCCCACTTCGGGACGGGCCACGGTGGGCGGCCGGGACGTGGCCACTCAGGCCGAGGAGATCCGCCGTCACATCGGCTACATGTCGCAGAAGTTTTCGCTCTACGACGACTTGACGGTGGAGGAGAACATCGAGTTTTTCGGCGGCGTTTACGGGGTCTCGCCTCAAACCCTTCCGGCGCGGCGCGATTACGTGCTGCAAATGGCCGGTCTCGAAGACCGCAGAAAAAGCTTGACCCGGCTGCTCTCGGGCGGTTGGAAGCAGCGCCTGGCGCTGGGTTGCGCGATCCTGCACGAACCGCCGATTCTGTTTCTGGACGAGCCGACCAGCGGTGTCGATCCCATCGCGCGGCGCAATTTCTGGGACTTGATTTACCAGCTTTCCGCGGACGGCCACACCATTTTCGTCACCACCCATTACATGGACGAGGCCGAATACTGCCACCGCATCGCCCTGATGTACGGAGGACGCGTCATTGCGCTGGGATCGCCCGCCGAGCTAAAGCTGTCGCTGGGCGAGGGAGGGCTGCTGTATTTGGAGTCGTCGGACCTGCTGGGCAGCATGACCACGCTTACCGGCAAACCCGGAATTCTCGACGTCGCCGTGTTCGGCGGCGGGCTGCACGTGAAGGTCGCCAGCGCCGAGGGAGGCGAGCAAATCATTCGCGGCGCACTGACGCCGGCCGGAATCGGCATCGGCGTGTTGGAGCCGATTTTGCCGACCATGGAAGACGTCTTTGTGAGCCTGATCGAAAGAGAGGAGAAGGCCGCATGAACCTCCGCCGCACGCGCGCCATGGCCCGCAAGGAATTCCTGCACATCATCCGCGACCCCCGCAGCCTGGCCGCGGCGCTGCTGCAACCCCTGATGATGCTGTTGCTGTTTGGATACGCGCTGAGCCTGGACGTGGACCGGATTCCGACCGTGATCTACGATCTGGACCGCACCCCCGTCAGCGACGCGCTGATCAAGGATTTCCGCGGCTCGCGCTATTTTCAGATCGTCGAAGAGGTGCATAATTACCGCCCCATCGAGCAGGGCATCGACTCGCGCCGCGCGCTGCTGGGCGTCGTCATTCCGGACGACTATTCGAGAAACCTGGCCTCGGGCAAGACTGCGGAAGTCCAATTCCTCCTGGACGGAAGCGATTCCAACACCGCCTCCATCGCCATGGGCTACGCCGAGAGCATGATTCAAACCTACGCGCAGAACCAGCGCGAAGGCGCGGAGATGTCGCGCACCGGCAACGTGGTCCACGCGCCCATCGAGCCTCGCATACGCGTGTGGTACAACACCGACCTGGTCTCCCGAAACTTCATCGTGCCGGGATTGATCGCGGTGATTCTCATGATCATCGCCGCGATGCTGACCTCGCTGACCATCGCGCGCGAATGGGAGAACGGAACCATGGAGCAACTGCTCTCGACGCCGGTGCGGCCGGTGGAGTTGTGCGTGGGGAAGCTCTCCGCGTATTTCGTTCTGGGAATCGTGGACATGCTCATCTCGCTGTTCGTGGGCATGGTCGTCTTTCACGTTCCCATGCGGGGCAGCCCGGTTCTGCTGTTTGTCTCCAGTTGCGTGTTCCTGTTCGGCGCGCTGTCCTGGGGAATCCTGATTTCCGCGATGAACCGCAATCAGCTTTCGGCATATCAGCTCTGCACGCTGACGTCGTTTCTCCCAGCATTTCTGCTCTCCGGATTCATTTATTCAATCCAGAGCATGCCCCTGGTGATTCAGTTTATTGCGCTGTTCGTGCCCGCGCGCTATTTCATCGACATCGTGAAGGGTATCTTCCTCAAGGGGATCGGCCTCGAAATCCTATGGTTCGATTTCCTGCTGCTGTTGGTCTATGGGGTCGCGATGTTCTACCTGGCGACTAAGAAGCTTCGACAAAAGGTGGCCTGACCATGAGACAACGACTCCGGTGCATGATTCGCAAGGAATTTATTCAGACGCTGCGCGAGCCGCGGATGCGTCTCATGCTGTTCCTGCCTCCGTTGATTCAGTTGCTCATCTTCGGATTCGCCGTGAATCTGGATGTGGATTCGGCGCGCATCGCCTGGATGGACCAGGACCGCACGCCCGAAAGCCGGGTGCTGCTGTCGGAGTTCGAAGGCTCCGGGCGCTTCCAGATCGTCGCCACGCCGCAGGGCGAAAAGGAGATGCAGGACCTGCTCGACCGCAGCAAGATAGACGGAGTGGTGCGCGTGCTCCCCGGGTTCGCGCACGATCTGGAGCGCGGCCGGACCACCAGCGTGCAGGTGCTGCTGGACGGCACCAATTCCAATACCGCGTCCATCGTTTCGGCGTATGCCGGCCAAACTATCCTGCGCTACTCGAGCGAGGTCATGCAGCAGCGGCAGCGCGAAAAACTGGTCGCCGGGACCATGGCGTCCCACGGACCCATTCACGCAGCCGTTCCGCAGGTGGACTCGCAAACCCGCGTCTGGTTCAATCCCGATCTGCGCAGCCGCAATTACTTCGTTCCCGGAGTGGTGGTGAATATCATCATGCTGGTGACGTTGTCCCTGACCGCGATGGCCATCGTCCGTGAGAAGGAAATCGGCACCATGGAGCAGTTGATGGTGACGCCCCTCCGCCCGGTGGAGCTGATCCTGGGCAAGACTCTGCCGTTCGTATTGATCGGCTTCTGGGATATGGTGCTGGTGGTGGGCGCGTCGCTGCTGATCTTCCACGTTCCCTTCGCCGGTAACTTCGGCACGCTGTGCGTGGCGGCGTTTTTCTTCATCCTCACCAGCCTGGGCGCGGGCCTGTTCATCTCCACGGTTTCCAAGACCCAGCAACAGGCCAACATGTCCACGTTCCTGTTTTTCCAGCCGTTCATGATGCTGAGCGGATTTACTTTCCCTATCCGCAACATGCCCCTCGCGGTGCAGTATTTCACGCTTCTCGATCCGATGCGCTACTTTATGGAAATTGTGCGCGGCATTTTCCTCAAAGGCTCGGGCTTCGCGATCCTGTGGCCGCAGATGCTGACGCTGGCGGTTTTCGGAGTGGTGGTGCTGAGCTTGAGCGTGCAGCGGTTCCATAAGCATTTGGATTGAGCGCGGCCGCGGCGGTGCACTAAAGGCCACGTGAGCTGCGATAGAGGGCACGCGCAGGGCATAAGAATTCACGGTTGACAGCTCGCGGCCCTGTGAGTTAGACTCTCTACGTAGAGACTCTACTAAATGGCAAATGAACGTCCACCTCAACTGACCCGCCAGACGATGGTCATCTTATCGATCCTGATGGGGAGCACCGAGCCGATCGCTGGCAGCGAGATCGCCGGTCGTAGTCGACTTGCCTCTGGAACGCTGTACCCGATCTTGATGCGCCTCGAAAATGCCGGATGGATACGTAGCGAGTGGGAGGAGAAGGAAGGGGTCGCCGGCGCAAAGCCTCGGCGAAGGTTGTACCGCGTAACTGGTCTTGGAATCCAGGGTGCTCGGAAAGAAGCTAAGGCTTGGAAGCCCCTGGTGGAGCGTTTCGCATGAAGCGCGATTTCTTGTTGGCGTTGTTGCTATCCGTGCTCGCTAAGTTCTTGGCTGACGAGGCGAAGGAATGGGTCGCGTGGCTCCCCAACATTCTGATCCGCTGGGCAGCCAGGCGATTCCGGTCTGGGCAGAAGGACCGGATCGAAGAGGAGTGGCTGGCCCACGCTAACGACCTGCCAGGGAATTTGGCGAAACTTTCGCATGCGCTTGGATGTGTAGCGACAGCGGTCAGAGTTACCAACGCTGTTGCGGAGGCCCTCGCCATCGTACTCTTACTCATTTTTGCGCCCATATTCACAGTCCTTTTCTTAAGTGAGTTCTTCGGCATATTGATGAATGGCCCAATGTGGTTTTACAGGAGCCTGCCGGAAGTAATGAGAGCTCGGCGCCTACAAAGCGGCGCCGCTGGACAAGTTGTTCTGGGCCTTGACAAACTCGATTTCGTCGACGCGGATCTTGCGTTCCTGCTCGATCGATCGCAGCCGCCACCCGATGCGATGGATTTTCTCTTCAAGACAAAGGTACTTCGAAGAATCTTAGAGCTAGGAATGAGTGCACTTCACAGATTTGCGGGTCCACCAGACGAATTCTTTCCCCCGCTCGAATGCCTGCCAAGATCAGCGCGCGAGGCGTGGTCTCAGCGCCTTGAAGAGCGCCGGCACGGACTAGTCGGGTGAGGGCCCAAGGTCCCTCGGCGATTCCCGACACGCTCCGGAGGCCGGGCTACACGACTGCCGGGCAGCCTCTTCGGCTACACTCGAATTATGGACTCCCGCCGCAACTTCATCGGCAAGGTAGCCACCGGACTGGCCGGGACGCTGGCTGCCGGCCCGGCCGAGGTGCTGGGCGCGGCGGATCGCATCCGCGTGGGCGTGATCGGCGCGGGAGACCGGGGCACGGAGTTGGTGAGCCAGATCCGCGCCTGTCCCAACACCGAGATCGCGGGCTTCGCCGACGTTTATTCCCGCAATCTTGAGCGCGCGCAGGCGTGGATTCCAGGCGCCGCGGGCTACTCCGATTACCGCCGGTTGCTGGAGGACCGCTCCATCGACGCCGTGGTGATCGCCACGCCGCCGCACTTGCACGCCGCGCAGTTCTTCTCTGCCCTGGACGCGGGCAAGCACGTTTACATCGAACGCTTGATGGCATTTTCGCTGGATCACGCCAAGCTCATGCGCGCGGCGTATCAGAAGCAAGGAGCCGGGCTGACCGTCCAGGTCGGACACCAAGCCTGCTCTTTCGGCCATATGACCGACGTGCGGCAGTTTCTCTCGGAGCCGGACCGGCTGGGGCGGATCACCGCCGTGACCATGCAGATGCACCGCAACACGCCCGTGGGCAAACCGCAGTGGGCGCGGCCGGCGCTGCTCACGCCCGATCTGAACCAGCAGAACGTGGCCTGGGAAGAGTTTCTCGGCGAAGCGCCCGCCCGGGCTTTCGACCCGCACCGCCTGATTCATTGGCGCTATTTCTGGGAGACTTCCGGCGGCAGCGTTTTTGAAGGCATGAGCCACCAGTTAGCCTTCTGGTACAAGGCGCTGCGTTTGCAGATTCCGCGCACGGCCTCGATGGAAGGCGGCGTGTATCTGTGGAAGGACGGCCGCGAGACACCCGATACGGTCAGCGTCAGCTTGCAGCAGCCCGAGGAGATTTTGATCAACTGGGTTTCGGGTTTTGGCAACAACCAGCTCGGCGTTAGCGAAGACGTGCTGGGCACGCATGGCACCATCTCGCGCGCCGCGCAGGTGCGCTACATTCCTCAAAAAACGAACCAGCCCCCAAAGACGAACCGGCCCGCGCCTGGCGAGATGGCAGGCCGCTCCTCGCACGTGCCGCATGCGCACATGGAAAACTTCTTCGAGTGCATCCGTTCGGGCAAGGAGCCCAACTGCCCGTTCGACCTTGGCTATCGCGTCTCGGTGGCGTGCCGCATGGCTGTCGACAGTTACCGCCTGGGGCGCGCGTTGCGCTGGGATGCGGTTCGGGAAGAAATCGTCTAGCAGGGAGCGCCGGAACTGAGCCGCGACCAAAGGAAGCGGTGCTTTCGGATTTTTCCATGAATTTCGGATTCAGCGACGACCAGCAGCAGCTCCGCAAAACCATTCGCGAGTTCACAGAGGCGGAGATCAGGCCGCACGTCATGGAGTGGGACGAGACGCAGCATTTCCCAGTGGACGTCTTCCGCAGTCTCGGCCAGCTCGGCGCGCTAGGCGCGGTGTTTCCGGAGGAGCTGGGCGGTTCCGGATACAGCTATGTGGATTACGCCATCGTGATGGAAGAGCTGGCGCGCGTGGATCCCTCCATCGCCTTGAGCGTGGCCGCGCACGTTTCGCTATGCACGAATCACATCTACACGGCCGGCAGCGAGGAACAGAAGCGGCGCTATATTCCGAAGCTGGCCTCGGGTGAATGGATCGGATCGTGGTCGCTGACGGAGCCGGAGGCCGGCTCCGACGCGGGGCAGGCTCGCGCCTCCGCCGTGCTCGACGGCGCGTGCTGGGTGCTGAACGGGATCAAGACCTTCACCACCAATGCGCACGTGGCCGATGTGGGAGTGGTGATGGCGGTGACGGACCGCTCGGCGTCCTCGCATGGGATCTCGGCGTTCATCATTGAGAACGGAACGCCGGGATACTCGTTCGGCAGGAAGGAAAACAAGCTGGGGATGCGCTGCTCGCCCACCGGCGAAGTGATCCTCAAAAACTGCCGTCTTCCCGCTTCGCAGCTTTGCGGCAAGGGGGGCGAGGGGTTCGTGGACAGCTTGCGGATTCTCGACGGAGGGCGCATTTCCATCGCCGCGCTTTCGGTGGGTGTGGCTCAGGGAGCCTACGAGGCGGCGCTGAAATATTCCAAGCAGCGGAAGCAGTTCAGCCGGTTTATATCGGAGTTTCAGTCCATTCAGAACAAGCTCGCCGACATGGCCACGGAGATCGACGCCGCGCGGCTGCTGACCCAGCGCGCCGCCTGGCTAAAGGATTCCGGCGCCGGCGTCAACAAGGAATCCTCCATGGCCAAGCTGTTTGCCTCGGAGACGGCCGTGCGCGTCAGCAATGAAGCCGTGCAGATCCACGGCGGCTACGGCTTCATCAAGGACTATCCGGTGGAGAAATTCTTCCGCGACGCCAAGCTGTGCACCATCGGCGAAGGCACCAGCGAGATCCAGCGGCTGGTGATCGCGCGGCAATTACTGAAAAGCGTGTGACTGAAACCGCTGAACGGATCATCGCACGTGACACTCGCACCCTGGCTCGCGCGGCAACCTGGATCGAAAACCGGCGGCCAGAAGCCGAGGCACTGCTGAAGGAGCTATTTCCGCACACGGGCCGCGTGCTGGTGCTCGGCGTCACGGGCGCACCGGGGGCAGGCAAGAGCACTCTGTGCGATCGTTTCGCGAGCGAGCTACGTAGTCAGAACAAGACCGTCGCGATTCTCGCCGTCGATCCCACCAGTCCTTATTCCGGCGGCGCGCTTCTGGGCGACCGCATCCGCATGCAGCGGCATCATGACGATCCCGGAGTTTTCATCCGCTCCATGGCGACGCGCGGCTGGCTGGGCGGATTGGCGCGGGCGACGACAGAGATCACGATGCTGCTGGATGCCGCTGGGTTCGACGTGGTCATGGTCGAGACGGTCGGGGCCGGCCAGGACGAAGTCGAGATCGCGCGGCTGGCAGACGTCACGCTGGTGGTGCTGACGCCTGGCGCGGGCGACGATGTGCAGACGATCAAAGCGGGTATCATGGAGATCGCCGACGTGTTCGTCATCAACAAAGCGGATCTTCCAGGAGCGGCAAAACTGGAGCGCGAGCTTGCGGCGTCCCTGACTCTGGCGCACCGGCCCGACGGCTGGGTTCCGGCGATTGTGCCGGCGATCGCCAGCGAAGGCACTGGCGTGCGCGAGGCGCTGGCGGCGGCCGAGGAGTATCGCGCGCGGGGCCGCGATCCGTCGCGTGCCGCGCATATCTGGGCCGGACGCTTGCGTGAAATGCTGCGGGACCGTTTGCTCGATCGCGTGCCCTCCGGCGAATTTCTTACGCGCGGCCGCGAGGTGGCCGAACGAATCCGCGACCCTTATTCGGTGATCCATGATTGGCTCGAAAAATACTGAGGTTTCCATCGACCATCTGGGAATCGCCGTGCGCTCTATCGATCGAGCGCTCCGGTTTTACCAGGGACAACTCGGGCTCGCCGTGGCCGCGCGGGAAACGGTGCCGCATGAAAAAGTCCGCGTGGCGATGCTGCCGCTGAACGGTTCGCGCATCGAGCTGCTGGAACCCACGGAGGCGGATTCGCCGGTGGGAAAATTTCTCGACAAGCGCGGCGAGGGATTGCACCACGTCGCGCTCAAGGTCCCCGATCTGAACGCGGTCGTGGAGCGGTTGCGCGCCTCCGGAGCCCGCCTGCTGAATGAGCCTCGCGCAGGCGCGGGCGGACATTTCTACGTCTTTGTGCATCCGGCCTCGGCGGGCGGCGTGCTCCTCGAACTTATACAAGCATGAAACCAACTATCGGCATTATCGGCGGCAGCGGGTTGTACTCGATGCCGGGATTTGAAGCGGCGGAAGAGCACCTGGTGGGAACGCCGTTCGGCGAGCCTTCGGATGTGTACGTGACCGGAAAGCTGGCTGGCAAGGAAGTGGCGTTTCTGGCGCGGCACGGCCGCGGCCATCGCCTCTCGCCTTCGGAGATCAACTTCCGCGCCAACATCTGGGGCATGAAATCGCTGGGCGTGGAACGCATTCTTTCGCTCAGTGCGGTGGGCTCGCTTAAAGAAGAGCACAAGCCGCTCGATTTCGTCATCCCCGATCAGTTCGTCGACCGCACCCGCGGGCGCGTCTCCACGTTCTTCGGCGAAGGTCTGGTCGCGCACATCAGCTTTGCGCATCCCATCTGTCCGCAATTGGCGAAGGTGGCGCACACTGCCGCTACGGAGGCCGGGATTCATGCGAAGCGCGGCGGCGCCTATCTGTGCATGGAGGGTCCCGCGTTTTCGACTTTTGCCGAATCGAACTTGTATCGAAGCTGGGGCATGGACGTGATCGGCATGACCAATCTCACGGAAGCCAAGCTGGCTCGCGAGGCCGAGATCTGCTACGTGACGATCGCCATGGTTACCGATTACGATTGCTGGCACCCGCACCACGACGCCGTGACGGTGAACGACATCATCGCCGTGCTCACCAAGAACGCGGAAAATGCCGCGAAGTTAATTGCCTCGGCGGTATGGTTAATGCCCGACTCGCGCGACTGTAAATGCGGTTCCGCGCTGGAGCACGCGCTGATCACGGATCGCAAGGCGATTCCGGAGAGCACCCGCAAGAAGCTGGAGTTGCTGGTTGCAAAGTATCTGTAACGAGGTGCTCGCGCACTGCCTTCGTGGCGAGAGCGTGTCTGGCGATCTGCTGGAACGCGCGTTGGCCATCGACGAAGGCCGGGCGTTTCTCTCGATCGTGGTGGAGCGCCTGGGCGATCTTTTCGAGCCGCGCTTGTGCGACGTCTACGCAGACTTGTTCCCGCGAGCGATCGAGCGCGTTTTGCCCGAGTTGATGCCGCGAGTGCGGCGAATCTCAATATCGCAAGAGCAGGGATCGCCGAAGCCGCCGGAGTCCGTCGATCGCGTGTACGTGCTGTCGCGCGTGACGCTGGGCGCCGATGTCGCTGTCACCAGCGTTCTGCTTGACGCCGCCAAGAAGCGTTATCCTCGCGCCGAGATTCTTTTCGTCGGGCCGAAGAAGAACTTCGAGTTGTTCGAGGCCGATCCAAGCATCGGTCACTGCGCATCGCCGTATCCGCGATCGAGTTCCTTGCGCGACCGGCTGGCGGCATCGGCGGAATTGGCAGGCCGGAGACCTGCCCCACTTATCGATTCGGATTCGCGGCTTACGCAACTCGGCTTGATCCGCGTGTGCGACGATGCCAGTTATTTCTTCTTCCCCAGCCGGGCGTATGGCGGAGATGGCACCGAGCGGTTGCCCGATCTCGCGGCCCGCTGGGCTCGCGAGGTGTTCGGCGTGGCGGATGCCCGCCCGTTTATCGCGCCCTTGCCGGTGGCAGGTCCGGCCGCGGACATCACAGTGAGCCTGGGCGTCGGTGAGAATCCGGCCAAGCGAATCGAGGGCGCGTTCGAGCGCGAGTTGCTAAGCACGCTGGCGGAAAGCGGAGCTTCCGTGCTGGTCGATACGGGCGCGAGCGAAGAGGAACGGCAGCGCGTCGAAGCCGCTGTACAGCCCGGCATGCGCACCTACGCGGGCGCATTCGCTCCCTTTGCGTTTGAGATCGCGCGCAGCAAACTATTCGTGGGCTACGATTCGGCGGGCGGTCACATCGCCTCGGCGTGCGGAGTGCCGCTGATCAGTGTCGCCAACGGATTTGCGAGTGAACGGATGGCCGCGCGCTGGCGGCCGAACGGAACCGTCATCCGTGCCGATCAAGCTGATGTGCTGGAAGCCGTGCGCAGCGCCCTCACATGTACATTCCGCCATTGACGTCGAGCACGTGCCCGGTGATGTAGCCGGCCTCCTCGCTTGCCAGAAACCGCACCGCCGCGGCCACGTCCTCCACCTTACCGAAGCGCTTCAGCGGAATGTGTCCCAGCATGTTGTCCTTGAGCTCGGCCGAAAGTCCCGCGGTCATGTCGGTGTCGATGAAACCGGGAGCCACCGCGTTGACCGTGATATTGCGGCTGGCCATTTCCTGCGCCAGCGACTTGGTCAAACCGATCAACCCCGCCTTGGAGGCCACGTAATTCGCCTGACCCGGATTGCCCGCCTCCGCCACCACCGAGGAAATGTTGATGATGCGTCCCCAGCGCTCCTTCATCATTCCTTGCAGGACCTGCTGGATGCACAGGAACGCTCCGGTCAGATTGGCCGCTAGCACGGCGTCCCAATCGTCTTTCTTCATGCGCAACGCCAGGCCATCGCGCGTGATGCCAGCGTTGTTCACCAGGATATCGATGCGTCCGAACTCCTTGGCCGCCGTGAACGCTTCTCTGATCGATTCCGCCGAAGCGAGATCGATCGCAACCACCAACGCTTCGCCTCCCGCGCCGCGAATTTCGGAAGCAACCTCCTCGAGTTTTGCCAGGTCTCGCGCGGCGGCAACCACTCGCACGCCGGCCTGCGCCAGAGCCAGCGCGCATGCTCGCCCGATGCCCCGGCTTGCGCCGGTAACAAATGCCGTCTTCATTGACATACGATTAATGATAGTCAAACCCACTCGACACACCCACAAGACATGGCCTACGACGATCTGCGCGACTTCGTGCGCGCCCTCGAAAAGCACGGCGAATTGAAGCGCATCTCCTTTGAAGTCGATCCGCACCTGGAGATCACCGAGTTCGCCGACCGCAGCGTGAAGACCGGGGGCCCCGCGCTGCTGTTTGAAAAGCCGAAGGGGTCGGACATCCCGGTGCTGATCAACGCCTTCGCCAGCGCGGAGCGAATGCGGCTTGCGCTCGAAGCCGCGCCGGATGAGATTGCGGGGCGCATCGCGGAGCTGATCGAGATGCGCAAGCCTGAAGGCTTGATGGGCAAGCTCAAGATGCTGCCCAAGCTCGCCGACCTGGCTTCGGTGTTTCCCAAGTCGGTCTCCTCGGGACCGTGCAAGGATGTCATCCAGCGCGACGATTTCTCGCTCGACCGCTTTCCGATTCTGCATTGCTGGCCGCAGGACGGCGGCCGTTTCATCACTCTGCCCATGGTGTTCTCGCGCAATCCCGACACGGGGAAACGCAATTGCGGATGCTACCGCATGCAGGTCTACGACGCCCGCACTACCGGCATGCACTGGCAGACGCATAAGCAGGGTGCGGAGCATTATCGCAGGCTCGCGGCATCGGGGCAAACCAAACGCATGGATATCGCCGTGGCTATCGGCGCCGATCCGGCCACCATGTATTCGGCCATCTTGCCTCTGCCGCCCGACCTCGACGAGATGATGCTGGCCGGCTTTCTGCGCGGCAAGCCCGTCGAGATGGTCAAGTGCGAGACCTCGGATCTGGAAGTCCCCGCCAATTCCGAGATCGTTCTGGAAGGCTACGTCGAGCTGGGGGAGCTTCGCACCGAAGGCCCTTTCGGCGATCACACCGGTTTTTATTCGCTCGAAGACGACTATCCGGTGTTCCACGTCACCTGCGTCACGCACCGCAAACATCCGCTCTACGCCACCACCATCGTGGGCCCTCCGCCGATGGAGGACTTCTACATGGGCAAGGCCGTCGAGCGGATTTTCCTCCCGTTGATGCGGCTGCAATTGCCCGAGATCCGCGACGTGTGCATGCCCGCCGAGGGCATCTTCCACAACCTGATCCTGGTGGCCATCCGCAAATCCTATCCGGGGCACGCCCGCAAGGTGATGCACGCCATCTGGGGCTTGGGCCAGGCGATGTTTTCCAAATGCGTCGTGGTTGTGGACGAGGACGTGGACGTGCAGAACGTGCGCGAAGTGGCCTGGAAGGCTCTCAACAATATCGACCCGGAACGCGATATCCAATTCGTCATGGGCCCCATCGATTCGCTGGATCATTCCAGCCGGCTTCCGAATTACGGGTCGAAGATGGGCGTCGACGCGACCCGGAAGTGGCCGGGAGAAGGATTCACGCGCCCCTGGCCGGATGTGATTCGCATGTCGGATGAAGTGCGCCGCCGCGTGGACCAGCTTTGGAAGAAGGCTGGACTGGGGTAAAATGAAATCTCACGGCGGCTGTAGCTCAGTTGGTAGTAGCGCCAGATTGTGGTTCTGGATGTCGTGGGTTCAAATCCCACCAGCCGCCCCAGATGATCTTCCTCGCGTAGAAGCACTTCAAGCCTCGAAGCCCAATCCTTATCGCCCCTCATAATATGCATGACAGGCTACGTGTAGCGTAGTATGCTATATGTATGATCCGGTCCTGCCGCGACAAGGAAACGGAGAAAGTTTTCCACCGCGTGCCGAGCAGGAAATTTCAGGCGATTCAAGACCGCGCCGAGGAGCGCCTCGCTCAATTGAATGCGGCCGTGAGTCTTCAGGATTTGTCGATCCCCAGCATGCGCCTCGAAAAGTTATCCGGCAAACGAAAGGGGCAGTACAGCGTTCGCATCAACGATCAATACCGGGCCTGCTTCGAATGGCGGGACGGGAATGTCTATCAGGCTGAAATCGTCGACTACCACTAAAGGAGAAGACCTCATGAACAGAACCGCCGCCAAGCGCCCGCCCATCCACCCGGGGAGAATATTAAAACGCGAACTGGAAGAGGCGGGGCTTTCTGCCAATGCGGCAGCCCTGGCCTTGAGGATTCCAGCCAACCGGCTGACCGAAATCGTCAACGGGAAGCGCTCCATTTCCGCCGATACCGCCCTGCGGCTCGGACGATTCTTCGGGACGTCGGCGCAAATGTGGATGAATCTTCAGTCCCAATACGAGCTTCAGGTGGCCGAGGATCAATCGGCCGCAAAAATCCAGCGCGAAGTTGAACCATTGGCGAAGAGCGCGTGATGCCTCATTCATGCCCGCAGTGCGATTCGCACGCCGCCCGTCCAGATCACCGATGAGCTTTCGCTGCGGTTCGGGTCTTCGCTGGAGCCGTCTTGATCGGAACCGCGCGAAGCTCCAGACGCCGGTTCAATGCTGTGGCGATCCTGCGCACCATCGCTATCGTGTGGCCGTCATAATCGGCGGATTCCAGGCGGTTGATGGCCGACGCCGACGTTCCGACCCTCCTGGCAAGTTCCCGTTGGCTGAGACCCGCCTCACTTCTCATGTCGTAGAGCAGTTGAGCCGCTTCAATGTTGACGAGTCCTTCTTCAAACTCTTCCTGTGCGGCGGCATCGTCACCAACTAGTTCTTCATACAGTTCTTGAACCGCGGCGGACTTGAACCTTCGTTTCGTTGCCATAATCGACTCCTGCATCGGCGTCCATCGTGTGGACGAGAGTCATTCGGTGTTCCACTTCCCTGGCTTGTACGTGTGTGCCTTGTTCGAAAGATTCTTCAGCCATTCCCGCATCAACACCGTCTCACCTTCCTTGTAGAAGATGATCTCCGACCGGGGCACGATTCCGATGTTCTCATATATGAGAACACTCGTCAAGTGGATCGAGATAAGCTCGCTAAGAGTGAACGCGAAGTTGAGCCATTGGCGAAGAGGGAAGACCTCGGCCTCCGGCAGCATTTTCATCGCCGGTCAAATCGGTTCGGAGGTTCCAGGATGGGCTACCGATGGCGCTTGGATTAGGGGACATTACGGCGTCTTGTCGGCAACCGAGCCCGGCAAGCTCCACGATAACGGGACGACTCCGCCCAGCTTAGGCAGTTACGTGATGTTCTTGGACCAAGGCGAAGCGGCCGGAGAGGCCAGAGTGCTGATCGTCAAGATGCTCTAGTCCGCCCACGCCCCGTTACTGCACGCCCGGCTACCTTCCTGGCTGCTGCGGACCAAACCCCAGCCGCCCGGCCTCTCGGTCGAGGTTATTCTCGTCGCAGGCGAATTCCATGGTCTCTTGCCCGGCCGGCATGTGCGTGAAAACCCGGTGAAAGGTCCATGGCTTGGTGTAAAACTTTGGGTCTTCCACCCGGACTTCGTGGTCGAGATGATCCGAATCGATGCGCCGCCAGCGCTCCACCACGTGCATCGCGTCGCTGTGCGGATGCGCGTCGTCGTCGATCCAGCTCAGTTCATCCTTGAACCCGATGGAGTCGATGACGAAGGTGTCTCCGTCCCAACTGCCGATGCCGTTGCCGAAATACGACGGGCTGATCCGCTTGGGATGCGAGCGTCCATCCACCGGAATGGACCGCCACGTGGTCATCAGCTCGTACAGAAACGCGACGCGGCTTGAGTTCTGCACGATTTCGAAGGGCACGCCGCTGATGCTCGCCCGAGGGACGCCCGCGAACAGACACAAGCCTTCGGGATTCACCGATTGCGTCATGTTGTACTGGTAGGCTTTTTGGCCTTCGGGCGTGAACGGAGGCCCTCCCACGCTTTCGAAAAAGTTTCGCAGCAGAGGACCCTGCCAGAATCCGGAAAGGTCGGGCTTGCCGTCGGCTGCGCGAGGCGCGGGTTTGGGCGTCGCAGGCGCGGCCTTCGGAGCTTGGGCGCTCACAGGGGCCGCGATAAACAAGAAATACAGCGGGAGCACTCCGACGAGGTGCTGTCTGGCGACATGGTGTTTCATGACATTCACCACATTACTGCTTTTCGCGGAGTTTTGCCGGGCTATCGCGGCGGGAGCTCGCGCAGCTTCTGGCGCGCCGCGAGCTCCTCGTCGGTGAGACGGGCGTCATAGATCGAGCGAGGCTCGATGGTCCGCGCGACGATCGTTGCCGTGGCCACAGCCAGCAGCAGCGGCACGATAAACGACCGGTCCCGTCCCGTCAGTTCCATCATCAGGACCACAGTCGAGATCGGGCCCTGAGTGGTGGCCGCTAAAACGGCTGCGGCGCCGAGCACGGCGAACAGGCCTGGGGACACGCCGGGCCAGAACCAGGACCAGCCCTGCCCCAGGACAGCGCCCAGCAGCGCGCCTACGGTCAGGGAGGGCGTGAACAAGCCGCCGGGTGCGCCGCTGCGCACGCACAGCACGGTTGCGGCTGGCTTGAGAACCAGCAGCGCCAGCAGCAAAGCCGGCCCCACTTGATTGGTGAACGCAAGTTGCGAGATGTCCCTGCCGTTGCCAAGCAATTGCGGGAACCAGATCGAGACCGCGCCCAGCAACCCCAATCCCAGCAAGGGCGCGGCCAGGCGCCGCCAGCCCTCCGGCTTATTGCGATCCGCCCAGGTGATTGCCCGAACATAACCCACCGAAACCACGCCTGCGATCGGCCCAGCCAGCAGCGCCCATGCAACGCTCGAAGCGGAGCTGGGATACGCCGGGATGAGGTAGGTGGGCGCATCCGGCAGCCAGATCCACGACACCGCGGTGGCAACCATCGACGCGAAGAGTGCAGGCAGCACGTAGCGGAGCGCCAGCACGCCGCGCATCACCTCCAGCGCGAACAGGGCGCCGCCCAGCGGCACGCCATAGGCCGCGGCCATCCCCGCTCCCGCGGCGCAAGCCACCAGGAGCCGCCGCTGTTCGTCCGAGAGGCGCGCGGCATTCGAAAAGAAGTTGGCGAGCACCGCGCCGGCCTGTTTCGGCGCCCCTTCGCGGCCGAGCGACACGCCCATGCCCACGATAATCACGGAAAGCACCGCACTCCCCAAGGTGCGCAACGCCGGCATCCGCCCGGCCTGGAACCAAATGGCAGCCGTGGTGTCGATTCCGTTCCCGCTGGACAGGCGTCTTAGGACGATCTGCCCCGCGCCCGTCACGGCGCCGGCGCCGAGTAGCGCCAGAATGTGCCGCCACGCGCCGGCTTGCTGGGCGGCCTCCAACAGGTGCGTGCCGGAGCCGTTCCAAATCACGCGCTGCACCAGCTCCAGCAGCCGGGTAAGCGCTGCCGCGGCTACGCCCGTGCCGATGCCCGTGAGCAACACCGCCAACCAGAAAGGGGCCGCGCCGGGATGAACAAGCGTGGAAGGGATCCTGTCGCTGGCGGGTTGCGGCATTTGAGACGGCGTTCATGTCATTTATACCAGCCAGCCCTCCCGGAGCGGGCGCTACCATAAACCAATGGACTCTCTTCTCCCTTCGCGGACATCCATCATGGTTGCGGCCGGCAGAGCTCTGGGTGCGCGCGGTCCCGATCCCGCCATGCGCAACCCGGATCTGCTGGCGGAAAAACTGCTGGGACCCGAAGAGCTCGCGCTCATCCAGGAGCATCCCATCGGCGCGGCGTTGGCGGATTCTTCGGGCGCCTTTCCGGGCTTCGAGGCCATGGGCACGGCGATCATGATGCTCATTCGCACCAAGTTCATCGACGAGAAATTGGAGCGCGCCGTTCACGATGGAGCTACGCAGTTTGTGATTCTGGGTGCGGGGTTCGATACGCGCGCCACCCGTTTTGGCGATCTGTTGAAGGCCGTCCGAGTCTTCGAAGTCGATTCGGCCGCGACGCAGCAGCGCAAGCGCCAGCGCGTGAATGCGGCGCTGGGCGGTGCCCCTCCCAACCTCACCTATGTCACGGTCGACTTCAACCGCGACAAACTGGGTGATGCGCTGCGCCAGGGCGGCTACGATCCCAATCGGAAAACCTTCTTCACGTGGGAGGGGGTCAGCATGTATGTCGCCGAGGAAGGCGTGCGCGAAACTCTACGCACTATCGCGACGCAGTCCGCGCCGGGAAGCTCCCTGGTGATGGATTACACAACCAAGGTCTCGCTAGAATTCATGGCCAGGTTTCCTCAGTTAGGGTCAAGCAAATTCTTGGCCGCTTGGGGCGAGCCCTGGGTGTTCGGAGTGCCGGACGGGGCGGAGAAAGAATTTTTCGCAGGCGTTGGACTGGAGCCTCGGGAATTCTTCCCTGCGTTCGGGGCGGAAGCGATCAAGCGGTATCTGACGAAGCCGGATGGAACTATTCTGGGATCGCCTCCGCCAGATACGCCGCGCCCGGAGATGCCTCCGGAGATGAAGGCCGCGATTGCCGAGTTGGGCATCAAGCCCGGCGGATCTTTTTACACGCTGGTGGAATTGGTCGTGGCGGCATAGCCACCGCTCCATCCGCGCGCGGCTCGGAATCGGGCTGAGCCGGAAACACCGTTTCTATTCTGAGCCGTGACCGTGAGGGTGCGCGGCCGGTGGTGCGATCGTATATGCTAACCGTATGGCAATCATCCTGCTTGCCGTGCTCGCGTTCGTCGTTCTGCGTGTCGCGGTCCCGCGCTTGAAGTTTGCTAGCAACCTCAAGGTATCGATGTTCGCGGTCCCCTGCGCCGTAGCCGGATGGCTTCTGCTGTCGCTCATTACGAATGTGGCCTCGCACGCCAGGTAGCGAAGCCGGCGGATCGCGCGGCCTCAAATAGCTCTCGGCCTTGCGAATGTGATGAGCGAATACCCCCGGGCCGAATTCTCCGCGCGCTGATATTCTTAGAGGTATGAAGACTTTCGCGTTCCTGCTTGCCGGCGTATCCGTCTTTGCGCAACAGCCTCCGCCGGCGGCCGACCCCGTCGTGGTCACCATTGGCCTCGACAAGATCACCCAATCGCAATTTGAGATGATCGTTTCCACGCTGCCCGAGCAGGCGCGAACCCAGGCCAAGACCCCCGAAGGCCGCCGCCAATTGGCCGAGCAACTGGTCGAGCTGAAGGTTCTTTCGAGAGAGGCGAAGGCGCGGAAACTGGATCAGAGTCCCGCCGTGCAGGCTCGCCTGGACATTCAAGCCGACCAGGTGCTGGCCAGCGCGATGTTCCAGTCCCTGGGCACCTCCGACGAGGCCGCCCTGCACGCCTACTACGACGCGCACAAGGGCGAGATGGATCAAATCCACGCGCGCCACATCCTGATCCGCTTTCAGGGCTCGGCCGTTCCTCTGCGGCTGGGACAGAAGGACCTGACCGATGCCGAGGCGCTTCAGAAGACCAAGGATCTGAGAGCCAAGATTCTTGCCGGCGCGAAGTTCGCCGACGTGGCACAGGCCGAGAGCGACGATGTCGGGTCCGGCGCCAACGGGGGCGACCTGGATACCTTCGGGCGCGGCGCGATGGTGCCGGAATTCGAGAAGGCCGCGTTCTCGCTTCCGGTGGGGCAGGTGAGTGAGCCGGTGCGCAGCGCGTTCGGGTATCACTTGATCCTGGTCGAGAGCCACGCCGCCAAGTCGTTTGACCAAGCCCGTCCGGAGATCGAGAAGAACCTCGGCCCGGAAGCGGCCCAGAAAGCCGTCGACGACCTCAAGAGCAAGGCCGGAGTGGTCTACAACGACACGTACTTCGGAAAACCATAATGTAGGGAGGGGACCGGTACGGGGGCTGCCATGACCATCACTGTTGAAATAAAACCCGAGACTCAAGCCGAACCCGCCCGCCTCGCCGCCGAGCGGGGCATGGGAATCGATGCATACGCCGCGAGTCTGATCGAGGAAGCCACCCGTCTGCCCTCCGCGGGCGGTAAATCCCAGCCGCCCGCGAAAGACATGGTTGAACTCTTCGCTCCCCTGCGTGGCCTCAATCTGAATTTTGAGCGCGAAAGAGACCCAGGGCGTGATATTGAACTGTGAAGCGGTGTTGCCTCCCGAGCTTGCTTACAATCGGACGATCTTATCCGACACAATTCCCTTGAGGGCGTTGCGAGTGTCAACGATCAGCTTGGACGAGCTGACCAGCGCGGGATAATCGAAGCTCTTGTGGTCGGTCACGATCACCACGCAGTCCGCCTCGGCAGCCGCGCTCACCGGTGTTGCTTTCATCTCGATTCCATCGGCGCTGATCGAAGCGACGTAGGGATCGCTGTAGCCCACCTTGGCCCCGCGCTTTCCCAGCAGATGGATGATGTCCAGGGCGGGGGATTCGCGCACGTCGTCGATGTCGCGCTTGTAGGCCACGCCCATCACGTGTACCCGCGAGCCCTTGAGCGGCTTGGTGTGGTCGTTCAACGCGTTCTGGATCTTGTCTACCACGAAATGCGGCATCTGGCCGTTGATGTAGCCGGCCAGCTCGATGAAGCGTGCCTCGATGCCCGCCTGCTTGGTTTTCCAGGAGAGATAGAACGGGTCGATGGGGATGCAGTGGCCGCCCAGGCCCGGACCGGGATAAAACGGCATGAAGCCGAACGGCTTGGTCGCCGCCGCCTCGATCACTTCCCACACGTTGATGTCCATGCGGTCGCACATCAGCGCAATCTCGTTCACCAGGCCGATGTTGATCATGCGGAAAGTGTTCTCCAGCAGCTTGACCATCTCCGCCACGCGAGTCGACCCCACCGGCACCACCGTTTCCAGAGCCTGGCGATAAAAGGCCGCGCCCACCTGGGTGCAGGCGGGAGTAATTCCGCCCACCACTTTAGGGATGTTCTTGGTCTGGAACTTAGGATTGCCCGGATCTACGCGCTCCGGTGAAAAGCATAGGAAGAAGTCCTGGCCGACCTTCAGGCCGCCCGCTTCGAACATCGGCAGCATCAGTTCGTCGGTGGTTCCGGGATAGGTGGTGGATTCGAGAATCACCAGGATGCCCGGGTGAAAATGCTTGGCGATCTCCTGGCAGGAGCTCACGATGTAGCTCATGTCCGGATCCTTGGTCTTGCGCAGCGGCGTAGGCACGCAGATGTTGATGGTGTCGAGCCCGGCGACGGCGGAGAACTCGGTAGTCGCGCGGATTTTGCCGGCTTGTACCAGCGGCTTCAGAACCTCGGTGGGCACGTCCTGAATGTAGGACTCTCCGCGATTGATGGACTCAACTTTGGAGGGGAGCAGGTCGATGCCGGTGACCGTGAATCCGGCGTGCGCCAGTTCCACCGCCAGCGGCAGACCCACGTAGCCCAACCCCACCACGCCGGCGTGCGCCTGGCGGGTTTCGATCTTACGGCGAAGCTCTTCAAAATGATTCATGGTCACCTTTAATTATTGTTGATTCCAGAGGAAACTGCCGCTTGCTACAATCTTGGCCGGTCCGGTCAGAAAAATCTCTTCATCCATCCAGCGGAGGTCCAGAGGCCCCGCGGGAGTATGCACGCATACCGGACTTGTCGTCAACCCGAGCGCCAATGCGGCGGCTCCGGCTCCGGTCGAGCCTGTGCCGGAGCTCATGGTCTCGCCCGCGCCGCGCTCAAAGAACCGGACCTCCAGAGTATGGCGATCGATCACGCGCACGAAAGAGACGTTGGTGCGATGGGGAAAGCGCGGATGCCGCTCCAGCGTGGCCCCGAGCGTTCTCCAATCGAAATCGAAATCCGGGACGAAGACGGCGCACTGCGGGTTCCCGACGTTCAAGATCGCGGTTTCGCGGTCTGGAACGAGAATGGAGTGCAGTTCCTCGATGTGCGCTTGCCCCATGTTCATCTCCAGATGATAATCGGCGTCGCGAGACAGAAGCTTCAATCGTTTGATACCGGCCCCCGTTAAAATGCCGACTTCCATGCCCGCGACGCCGGATTCAATCAAGACCGCCGCCGCGCAACGCGTCCCGTTGCCGGAGATCTCGCTCGCGCTGCCGTCGGAATTGTACAATTCGATGGCGGCGTCCGCGCCGGTCGCGGGCGTGAGCAGAATCCAGCCGTCCGCCCCCACTCCGGTGTGACGGTCGCAGATGGCGCGGGCGGCCACGGCTAAATCGCGCACTTCAGCGGGAAGCTCGGCCCGCCAGGTGAGCAGAAAATCGTTGCGCGCGCCGTGCGCTTTCACGAACGGAATGGAGATCGGGCTTCTCACTGTGGCACTGAGGCGGCCGCTCAAAACGACGTGAATTTGACAAACTCTTCAAAGCGGCCGTCAATTTCCTCGCGCTCCAGCGTGCGGAACCGCTCCACCCCGAAGCGCTCGCAGCAGAAGCTGCCCATGACGGAGCCGTAGATGACGGCGCGGCTCAATTCGCCGCGGCTGATATGGTCGCCCTTCAGGTCGAAGCCCTGCTGCGCCAGGTATCCGATAAATCCGCCGGCAAAGCAATCTCCGGCGCCGGTTGGATCGAAGACGGTCTCCAGCAGATAACCCGGCACCACGAAGAAAGAATCGTTGCGGAACAGCATGGCGCCGTATTCGCCGCGCTTGATTACCAGTGTGTGCGGCCCCATATCGAGTATGGCGCGCGCGGCCTTCTTCAGATTGTCGTGGCCGGAAAGCATGCGCGCTTCCGCATCGTTGATCAGAAGAAAATCCCATTCGCGGATGGTGGCCAGCAGCTCTTCCCGGAAGTCCTTGATCCAGAAATTCATGGTGTCTCCGCCGGCGAGCTGAAGATTCTGCATCTGCGCCCGCACCTCGCGCTGCAACCGGGGTTGAATGTTGCCCAGCAGCAGATAGGGCGCCGAAAGATAGCGCCGCGGAAGCTTGGGCTGAAAGTCGGCGAAGACGTTCAGGTCGGTGGTCAGCGTGATGCGGTCGTTCATGTCGGGCGTGTATTTTCCGGCCCAAAAAAACGTCTTGCCGGCGACGCGCTCCAGCCCTTCGAGGTCGATGCCGCGATCAAGCAGGAGCTGGGTGTCTTCTTGGGCAAAATCGTCCCCCACCACGGCGACCAGACGAGTCTGGGTGAAATAGCTGGAGGCCAGGGAAATATAGGTGGCCGCTCCGCCCAGCATACGGTCCACGCGCCCGTGGGGCGTTTCGACGCCATCATAGGCGACTGAGCCAACAACGACAAGAGACATTTTTTAATTGTAGCGTTTCAACTGGGGCACAGGGCCGGCGCGGCCCACTCTGGCCGTCAGAACTGAACCACGACCGTGAGGGAGCGGAGCCCGTTGCATGGCCAGAGCGGGGCCATCCCCGCGGGCTGCCGTGCGGCGCTTGCGAGTTCCTGGCCGTTTGGCGGGCCCGAGCTGGCCCTGTGCGGGCTTTTGTGCGGGCTTTTATGTCGCGCGGCCCACACTGAGGGCGGAAACCCGCCAGAGTCCGGCCGCGACAGGCGCAGTTGACCCGGTACGGGTTGTGCGGGCAAGTTTCAGGCAAGCCTGGCGGGAGAAGGCAAATGCCGCGCCTATGCTAGTATAAGTCTGCTTTCATGGGATTTCCGAAGTCGCACGCAGGCCAAACTTGGAGCCGCCTGGCAAGCGGGATCGAGGCGGGCATTGTCGGAGGAGCGGCCATGCTGGGAATGCTCGTCAGCGAGTCGCTGTGGACCGGCCATGTGTGGTGGGAAGTGCCCAATCTCCTCGGGTCCACGTTTTATGGGACCAGGGCGCTCCGCTCCGGCGCCGGGTTGTCCATCCTCGCCGGAATCGCGCTGCACTTCGTCATTACCGGAACGCTGGGCGGATTGTTCGGGTTGGCTTGCGGCGGGATTCACCAGCGCGGAAGGCTGGTTCTGCTGGGAGTGGTGGCTTCCGTGGGATGGTACAACGTCGCCAACGCGACCTTCTGGCCAAGAGTGAATCCCTGGGTTCCGCTGGCCTCGCCCCGCCCGGCAACCATCTTTTCGCATATCCTGCTGGGGGCCTGCCTGGGCTACATGGGCCAGAGGCAGAAGGCCTCCGCCGCCGAGTCCCCCGCGGAGCAGTTGGAGCCGTCCTCGAGTGGAGCCCGCCGAAGCGTCTGCAAAGTCCGCCGCCGATGCGCTAGAATGACATTTTCTCACCTGTTTTGACTCCCTTGCTTTCAACGGCGCTGTTTCCCGTGAAACCGGAGGGCGCGGGTGAGCGTCTGATGAAAGTCGCAGAGTGGAAAGGGTAGCGTTCCTAGGATGACGTTTTCCAGGCCGGGAGGCCTGCGCACGCTGGTGCTTTGTTTTCCGGCGCTTTGCGTAACCTCTGTGCACGCCCAACAACCTCCGCCTGCGCAGAATCAGCCGCAGGCTCCCGCTCAGCCGGCTCCCAGGCCTGCCAATCCGTTTGAAAATGTGCCTCAGGCTCCGGCGCCGGAACCGCCCAAGCCGCAGGCTCCCAAGCCGGCCAATCCGTTTGAAAACGTGCCCCGAGCTCCAGCGCCAGAGACGCCTAAGCCGCAGGCTCCGACAACCGAGGCTCCCAAGCCGGCCGCGCCGGGAGCGCCGGCCGCCGCCCCGCCCGAGAACATTATCGAGTCCATTGATTTCCGGGGAGCCCGGCGCGTTTCCCAGGATCTGCTCCGCATGTCCATCCAGACCAAGAAGGGCGATCCGTTCGACAAAGATCAGCTCGATCACGACTTCGTCGCCCTTTGGAACACCAATCGGTTTAACGACATCACGCTAACCTATGAGCCGGGGCAGACTGGCTGGATCGTCACCTTCCTCCTGGTGGAGCGTCCGGTGGTCCGCACTTTCGATTTCGACGGCCTGAAATCGATCCAGAAGTCTGAGATTCTGGACCGCTTCAAAGAGCGCAAGGTCGGCTTGAGCGCCGATTCTTCCTACGATCCCAATAAGGTCCAGCACGCCACGGTGGTTCTGCAAGAATATTTGGCCGAGCGCGGGCGCCAGTTCGCCACCGTCGAGCCGCAGCTTCATCAGGTTCCTCCCCAAGGCGTGTCCATTATTTTCAAGGTGGATGAAGGACCTAAGGTCAAGGTCAACGAAATCAATTTCACGGGGAATAAGGTGTTTAACCATCGGCTCCTCTTGCGGTCGATGAAAAATCTGCATGCGTACGGAATTCCGTATTCCATTTACATGGAGAGCCTGATCAACAAGGCCTACGACTCAACCAAGCTGGAAGAAGACCAGGACATGCTGGAGCTGTTTTACCGGGACCAAGGCTACTTCACGGCGCATGTAACGGACTCCTCGGTCAACATCGTGGATACCGGCGGAGGGAGATTCCGGATGCCGTTGTTGGTGTCCAACAAAGCCGGCAAGGGCGCCAACATCAACCTCACCGTCGAGGAAGGGCATCTGTTTCACCTCAACAAGGTCAACATCACCGGAATGAACTTTTTCCGGACCAACGAGGTGATCCTCAAACTGCTCCAGATGGACACCGGCGATGTGTTTTCCACGGCCAAGCTGCGCAAGGGTTTGGACGACATCGGCAAATACTATGGGATCTTCGGCTACATCGACTTCACCTCCACGCCGGATATCCAACCCATTCCGAACGAGGATAAGATCGACCTGACGCTGGAGTTCGACGAAGGCAAGGCCTTCTTCGTCCGCCGCATCGACTTTTCGGGCAACACCACCACGCGCGACAAGGTGATCCGCCGCCAACTGCTGCTGGACGAGGGCGACGTCTTCAACCAGCACCTCTGGGAGCTCAGTATTCTGCATTTGAACCAGCTCGGCTATTTCGAGGCGTTGAAAGCGGAGTCGGCCGCGGCTATCAGCAAGGACAACAAGAACGACACGGTGGACATCACGCTCAAAGTGAGAGAGCGGGCTAAGAATTCCATTCAGTTGCAAGGCGGCGTCTCGGAACTGTCAGGCAGTTTCCTGGGTCTGTCCTACTCCACCAACAACTTCCTTGGCTTGGGCGAGACCCTGGGTCTCAACGGGCAACTCGGCACCATGATGCGCAACGCCACCTTGAGCTTCACGGAGCCATATTTGTTCGACGTGCCGCTGCAATTGGGCGGTACCGTCTTTGTCCAACGCTTCAACTATAACCAGGCACAGCAGGCGTCCATTCTTTCCGGGCAGAACCTGGTCCCGCTGTACAATCAACTGGGCACTCAGAACCTGCTGAATTATGTCACCAACTCGCACGGGTTCACGCTTTTCGGCAGCTATCCGCTCAAGCGGGCTTTCGCCCGGTTGGGAGTCGCCTACGGATTCACCATCCAAAGCGTAAGCACCCTCACGACGGCGGCGCAGGTTTACTATCAAGCCCTCAACTTCCAGAACTTCAACGGGCCGAATTCGCTCACCGGCATCGTGTCCTCGTCGGTTACCCCCAGCTACACCTACAATTCGGTGAACAGCCCCATCAATCCCTCGGGGGGCAAGAGCATCTCCATTTCGGCGCAGTTCTCGGGCAGCGTTTTGGGCGGCAACGTCAACCAGATCATGCCGGTGTTCGATGTCCGTTACTTCCGGCGCGGGTTCTCGGCCAAGCATGTCATCGGAATGCATTTCGCCGCCAAGTTCCTCACCGGCTACGATGGCAAGGTGGCCGCGCCGTTCAATCGATTTTATATAGGAGGAGAGCAGGACATCCGCGGATTCAACATCTGGGGCATCAGCCCGGTAGCTTACGTGCCCTCCTCGGCGCAGGTGCCCGTGCTTAATAACGATGGTTCGCCGCGGCAGCAGCGCTTCGTCGACCCCTCCACCGGCACCGTAACCTTGACGGACGTCATGCAGAGCATTCCCACCTACCAGTTGGTTTTCCCGGGCGGCGACATGGCGGCGTGGGGCAATTTCGAATATCGCATTCCGATTTTCGGTCCGGTCACCTTGGCCGCTTTCCTGGATGCAGGCGTGAACCGGCTGGTCGACACCAACCAATTGCAGTTGAACCCCGCTACGATCGCAAACTTGAACAGCCAGTTCCCGGAGGCGAGCTTCAAAAACAATGCCTTGGTTGCGGCGGGAACCCAAGCGCTCCGCTCTTCCACGGGTCTGGAGCTCCAGGTCCTTATGCCGGTGGTCAACGCGCCCTTCCGGGTTTACTTCGCCGTGAATCCCAACGTGGTCCGCCAGAACCTGATTCCGCCCCTCGCCGTGGACCGGAGCTATTTCCCCAACTCGGCCACGTACAACAACGCAATTGCGACGTACGGCCAGCCGCTGCCGTTTTTCGAACGCCGCGATTTATTCCGCTTTACCGTCGGGCGAACGTTCTGAGTTGAAATCCACAGTGTTACGATGTTAAAAACTGAATCGAGGAGTATGCTTGTGAAGAATCCAATGTCTGCCGTTCTGTTTCTGGCCGCCGCCGGCATTATTGCGGCACAAACTCCGGCGCCCGCAGCCCCCGGCGGCCCCACCGGCTGCCGCGCCCATTCCCGCCGGAATTAAAATCGGCGTAATTCAGGCGGAGCTCGCGCTTCTGCAAACCAGGGACGGGCAAGCGGCCAAGGCCGAAATGGACAAGAAGTTCGGTCCCCGGGCCGAAGCGCTCCAAAAGCAGAAGGCGGATATCGACGATTTGCAAAACAAACTCGAGCGCGGCGGCACCACCATGGCCCAGGCGGCCAAGGACGAGTTGCAGAGGCAAATCACCACCAAGACTCGGAACCTCCAGCGCGAGGCGCAGGATTTTCAGGACGAACAGCAGGCCGAGGAAGGCAAGGTTCTGGCGGATCTGGAAGAGAAGATGAAGGCGGTGATTTACAAGTACGCCGCCGACAACGGGCTTTCCCTGATCCTGAACGTCTCCATGGAAAATACTCCCGTGCTGTATGTATCGCAAGCGCTCGACATCACTCAGGCCATTATCGACGCCTACGACAAGGCTGCGCCGCCCAAGGCCGCGGCTCCCAAGGCTCCGGCGAGCGCCAAGCCCGCTGCTCCGCAATCGACGGCGCCGGCTCCTCCAAAACCCCCGGCGGCGGCTCCCGCGAAGCCCTAGAGGCCCGGCATGGCCCGAGTCTGTGGTGCCGGCAGTGGGGCAGGTCTTCGACCTGCCAACTCCCTTCTTGAGGCAGTGGTTGTCAAGTATATCGCCCTGTCGGGCCTGTTCATTCTACTTACCGGTTGTGGAGCGAAACCCATTACCACGGACTTCGACAAACTCAGCCAGGATGTGATCTACGGCAGCCTCGCGTTCTCGCCGGTGAACGCCACGGCCGCCGGGTATCACGTGCACAACGGCATTCCGCTCGACGAGCTGCTGGACGATTACAGCCCCCAGGGAATGGACCAGCAGCGCGGGTTTTACCAGGGAATCCAGATGCGCGTGGCGGCCGTGGACCCGGCCTCGCTCGACCGCGAGCAGAAGGCCGATCTGGAGATCCTGAAGGACTCGCTCGGGCTGGCGCTACTGGAGCTCAACACCATCCAGAGCTATAAGCACAACCCCACGATCTACGTCGAGCTGGCCGGCAACGCGCTGTTCAATCCGTATATGTTGAACTACGCTCCCAAGGAGAAACGCTTTCAGCAGATCACCCGGCGCCTGGAAAAGATGCCGGCTCTGTTCGAGCAGGCGAAGTCCGAGCTGGTGGACGCCCCGGAGATCTGGAATCGCGTGGCCCAGGAAGAAAACGACGGCAATATCGAGCTGATCGACAAGACTCTGCGGGCCGAGGTTCCCGAGGCGCAGAAAGCCGGCTACAATCGCGCGCGCCGGGGATGCCATCGCGTCGCTGCGCGGGCTTCAACGCGTTCCTGAAGGATACGCTCTCCAAAGAAAACCAGCGACTGGCGGCTGGGCAAGGACAACTACGCCAAAAAATTTCAATACACGCTGCACACCGGAAAGGCGCCCGAGCAGTTGCTGACCGAGGCCGAAGCGGAGCTGAAGGCGGTGCGCGAGGAAATGGCCAAGCTCGCCGCGCCCAAGACCGTGAAGCAGGCTCTGGACGAGATCGCCAAACAGCACGCTACGCCGGAAACCTATCTGGACGCGGCCAGGAAGACGCTGGAGCAGGCTACGGCGTTCGTGCGTGAAAAGGGGCTGGTGACGCTTTCGGATCGCTCCAATCTTCAGGTCATCGAGACTCCGGAGTTCATGCGCGGCATTTACGGCGTGGGCGGTTTCCAGCAGGCGCCGGCGCTGGAGCCGCAACTGGGTGCGTTCTACTGGATCACTCCCATTCCCAAGGACTGGCCCAAGGAGCGGATCGAATCGAAGCTGCGGGAATACAACAACTATGGGCTTCAGGAGTTGACCATTCACGAGGCTATGCCCGGCCACTACGTGCAGTTCGAATACGCCAACGACGTGCAGCCGCAAGCCCGGCGGCTGCTGCGCAGCGTGTTCAGCAATACGCCCTACGTCGAAGGCTGGGCCTTCTACACGCAGCAGATGATGTCCGACGAAGGCTATCTGAACAACAGCAGGGAGCTGCGCCTTAGTTTCTACAAGCAGGCTCTGCGTGCCCTGGCCAACACGATTCTGGACGTGCGGCTCCAGACCATGGGCATGACCGAGCAGCAGGCTCTGGACCTGATGATGAACGATACGTTCCAGGAGAAGGAAGAGGCGACGGCCAAGTTCCAGCGGGCCCAGCTTTCCTCCTGCCAGCTCCCGACCTACTTCGCCGGCTGGAAGGGGTGGCTGGAGGCTCGGGAACAGTTCCAGCAGCGCCAGGGCTCGGCGTACTCGTTGCGGGCAGTTCCACGACCGGGCTCTGAAGGAAAGCGCGGTTCCGCTGCCGGTGCTGGAGCAGTTGCTGCAATAGGCCAGGGTTGGCGAGGCTCCCGTGTTGCATCCTTCGGGCTATGCGGTTTCCCGCGCGGCCTTCGCGCTCCTGGGGCGCCACTTCGAATTCTGAGCGTGACCTCTGACACACGGCAATCTCGCGGTTTGGCGTAACCGTGTCGCAAAAAGGACCCTTTTTGACCCACTCGGTGGTTACTCGAACGGTATGTCAACGACGGCATAACTGCCGGGCGTCGCCGCGTTCACCGCAGCCACAACTCGAATCGATGTGCAGGTGCACTGCGGGCCGCTGGGGATTGCCCAGCACAACAATGCCAATCCGGCGGCCGGCGAGATTTTGCTGGTACTCGATACTTGTGTCGGTCGTGAGCAGGACATCGAACCCGCCGCTTCCGCCGCCTTCAGCAATTCGCCGTTCGCTAATCGATCCCATCCTCTTGCCAGCGCCTCTACAACGGTATGGCCACGAAGCCACCGCGTAATACTCCGGGGCGTACCATGGTCAAAGAGAACGACGCGGACCTGTGCCTATCGGAACGGGAGATGGAGCCTGAAGGCTTTTCGCTGCGAAATCCAGGACGCGTTAATCTGTTCCCGCGCGACCGCGAATTCCTCCATCACTTCCTCCACCGTCAGGCCCGCCTCCAGGTTCTCGAACACAGTAGCAGCCGGCATCCTGGTGCTTTAAACACCCATGCGCCGCTGACCTTGCCGGGGATGCTCTCCACAGCGGGGCATTGTGACCAATCGAGAGCGGGCATTGTACGCGCCTCCTTCTTTCCAGAGTACCCTCAAAACTTTCCAGAGTACCCTCAAAATCGCGGCGCGGCTTCGCCGCGTTACTACCGGATAACCCTTGCTTGACAGACTACGTTCCATGGGAATAACATTGTTATCACAATGAAAGCGATGCACGTGAGCATTCGACAGATCGGGAACTCACAAGGTGTCGTCATCCCCAAGCCGGTCCTGGCGCAACTGGGCCTGAACGGCGAGATGGGAGCGGAGATGACCATCGAGGGCGGCGCCCTCGTGTTGCGCAGGCCGGCCAACCCCGCGCGCACAGGTTGGGCGGAGGCGGCCAAGAAGATCGCCGAAGCCGGCGATGACGCACTCGTGATGGGCGAATTCGGAATGCGGCGGACACGGAGCTGGCTTGGTGAGGCGTGGGGAGATTTGGCTCGTGAATCTCGATCCTACCGTCGGAAGCGAAATCAGGAAGGCGCGTCCATGCGTCGTGGTGTCCCCCGCCGAAATGCACGATCACCTGCGTACGGCGATCGTCGCGCCAATGACCACCAAGAGTCGCGCGGCGCCGTTTCGTATCGGTGTGACGCATGGTGGCCGGAAGGGCTTGATTCTACTGGATCAGATGCGCGCTGTGGACAAAGCCCGGCTAGCGAAGAAATTGGGAGCGGTGTCGGCAAAGACGCTCACGTCCACCTTGAGCACGCTCCAAGAAGTCTTCACAGAGTGAAAGGCCGGGCAAGCACGGCCCGCGCCGATTGAGTCGGGTTCGCTACCCGCTAGCCGAAGTTCGTCACCACGCTGATCGTTTCAGGCTTTTTCGACGTGGCGATGAGGTTAAGTCGTGGCGGATCAGTGGCGCATTTGGAAGATAGCGATGTAGTGCAGACCTACCGTCTTGAAAGCGAAGGGGCATCATGACACGATCGACTCAGAATGTTTTTGCGGTCGCACGGTCGCAACAAGGACGGCAAGGACCATACCTATTGGTCTCTGGTTGAAACGGTACGCACACCGGACGGCCCGCGTCAGAAAACTCTCTGCTACCTGGGGGAGCTGAACAGTTCGGCGCAGACACGCTGGCTGAGAACGGTTGAGGTTTTCAATGAACAGGGCGAGGCGCAGCAGTTGAAACTGTTCCCATCGCATGTGGCGCCGCCCCCGGACGATCCGCAAGTAGCGCGGGTGCTATTGAACAAGGTACGGCTGGAAAGAACACGGCAGTTCGGCTCCTGTTTTCTGGGGCTGGATCTGTGGAAGCGCCTGGAACTGGATCGCTTCTTCCAACAGACCGTGGATCGCGAGGCGGCCGATGTGCCCTGGTCGCGCGTGACCGCTTTGCTGGCAATCAATCGTCTCTGCGCGCCGGGCAGCGAACTGGCTATCGAGCAACGCTGGTATCCGTCCACCGCGCTGGACGATCTGTTGGAGATCGAGGAAGGTAAAATCAACGATACGCGCCTGTACCGCTGTCTGGACCGCATTCTGCCGCACAAGACGAGGCTGGAGCGGCATCTGAAGGAACGCTACGGCGCTTTGTTCGGAGCCGAGTTCGACGTGCTGCTTTACGACCTGACCAGTACGTATGTGGAGGGTGCGGCGGAAAAGAATCCGATGGTGCGCCGCGGTTACTCCCGGGATCACAGACCCGACTGCGAGCAACTGGTGATCGCACTGATTGTGAACAACGAAGGCTTCCCTTTCAGCTATGAAACATTCGACGGCAATCGAAGCAACGTCTCGACGATGGAAACGATCCTGCGCATGGTCGAACGCAAGTATGGCAAGGCGCGAAGGATCTGGGTGTTCGATCGCGGCATCGTCAGCGAGGAGAATCTCGCGGCAATCCGCAAACGCGATGGGCAATATCTGACGGGCACGCCGCGCAGCCAGATGAAGCAGTTTGAAGCGGACCTGTTGAGGCAAGATTGGACGCAGGTCCGGCCTGAAGTGGAAGTGAAGAAGGTGGCCATTCCGGAGGGTGAGGAGACCTACATCCTGTGTCGCACCTCGGGCCGCAAGGAAAAAGAGAAGGCGATCCGGAATCGTTTTTCCAACAGCATGGAAACCGCTCTGAAAGGTCTGGAGAAAACCATCCTCGCGGGGCGGCTGAAAGACCGCAACAAGATGGAGCGGCGGCTGGGAAAGATCCAGGCCCGGCATCCGCAGGTGAACGATCTGTATGATCTCGCTCTGCGGGATACAGCCGAAGGCGTCCGCTTGTTCTGGCAGATCAAAGAAGATCGCAAAAGCTGGCGCGAATCCCGTGAGGGCGTCTATCTGCTGCGCACCAATCTCAAGGCGGAGACGGCCGAAGAGCTGTGGTCCAAGTACATGCAGTTGACCGAAGCCGAAGCGTCGTTCCGGGCATTGAAGAGCGAGCTCTCCATCCGGCCGCTGTTTCATCAATTGGAGCCGCGCATCAAGGCTCATGTGATGGTGGCGTTTCTCGGCTACGCTTTATGGGTCACGCTCAAGCATGTGCTGAAACGCCGGCCCGCCGTGGTTCCCAAACCGTCGGCGAGTGGAGTCGATAACGCTCAACCCATGTCGCCGATGAGAGCCATCGCCCTGCTTTCCACTCTCCAAAGCGCCGACATCGTTCTTCCCACCACCGACGGGCGCGAGATCCGCCTGCGCCGCATCACCGAGCCAACCGTAGAGCAAAAATCCCTGCTCCACCAACTCGGCCTCCGCCTGCCCGAGCATCTCCAATTTAATCGCCAATGTAGTGCAGACTCCGCTATAGCCTGAACTGATTCTGAACGGGTTAACTGGTTTTTGACCTCAACCGTGACGAACTTCGGCTAGCGCATTTCCTTGTAAACTAAAAAGGACGTATTTCCGCTTCAGGGCGAGTGATCCCGGGAAAGCGGGCGACTCACACAAGAGGAGAACCAAAGGAATGAACACACGTACGATGCTTAGTCTTGCGCTTGCCGTTGCGCTCCTGCTGGTGACAGCCGGAACCACCGCCCGCGCCGCCGATGTGCCCGCCGTGGGAGCCCCCGCGCCCGATTTCACGCTCAAGTCTCAGGAAAACAAGACCGTGAACCTGCACGACTTCAAAGGCAGGTGGGTGGTCCTGTACTTTTATCCGAAAGACATGACCCCGGGCTGCACCATCGAGGCTCACAATTTCCAGGCCGATCAGGATAAATACACCAAGATGAACGCCGCCATCGTGGGCGTGAGCGTCGACGCGGTAGATTCCCACGTGGAGTTCTGCACCAAGGAGAACCTCACCTTCAAGCTGCTGGCCGACGTGGACCATAAAGTGGTGAACATGTACGGCTCTACCCAAGCCATGGGGAAATCGGAAGTGGCCGCGCGCAATACCTTCCTGGTGGACCCCAAGGGCGTCATCCGCAAGGAGTTCATGAAGGTCGATCCGACCCCGCATAGCAAGGACGTGCTGGCGGCGCTGGCGGAGCTCGAAAAGTAAGCAAAATCGCGGGGGGGTGAAGCAATGCGCCCGCCCCCCAGTCCGGGCTGCGTAGCGGTGGAAATCCCTTCCAAAACCTAAAGTAGCGGCGCCGATCGGGCGAACTACTGGGTAAGGATGACTCCGCCCCAAACACTGCCCGCCATGCGCGCGCCCGCGCGCAGCATCGAGTCGCTCCTTGCGGCACGCTGGGCACGCCTGCTGATCCCCTCCCTTTCCGATCTGTTCTTTCTCGCCATCCTGGTGTGGTTGTTTATGAGCTCGGGAGCGGCGGGATGGCAAGGCCTGCTGGCCGATGGCGACGTGGGATGGCACATCCGCACCGGCCAGTACATTCTCGATCATCACGCGGTCCCGTATCGGGATTTGTATTCGTTTTCCAAGCCCGGCGCGCCCTGGTTCGCGTGGGAATGGGGATCCGACGTCTTCTACGGATGGCTTGATCGGATTGCCGGCCTAAAAGGAGTGGTCCTGGCAGCGGGGGTGTTGATCGCGGCCTTCTCCCTGACGCTGATCCGGCGCATGATGTGGCGGGGAGTGCATCTCTTTGTAGCCCTTGGCGTGGCATTGCTGTCGGTTGGCGCGGCTTCGATTCATTTTCTGGCGCGCCCGCACATCTTCACGCTGCTGTTTCTCTCGATCGCGGTGTGGATGGTGGAATGCGACCGGGAAAACCAGAGCCGCCGCATCTGGCTACTAGTACCTCTTACCATTGTGTGGGCTAACCTGCACGGAGGGTTCCTGGCGCTGATCGCGCTGCTGGGGCTGTCGGCGGTGGGAACCGCGCTCGAAGCCTGGAGCGCCAAGGAAGCCTGGGGCGGCTTGTGGTGGCGCAATGCGGCGCGCTACGCGGCTCTGGCCGGGGCCTGCGCGGCGGCCTCGCTGGTAAACCCCTACGGCTATCATCTGCACGTGCATATGGCCGCCTATCTGCGCTCGGACTGGATCAAGACCGTGATCCAGGAGTTTATGTCGCCCACCTTCCGCGACGAAAACATGCTGCAGTTCGAGGCGCTGCTGATGGTCGGGTTGATCGCCGCCGGCGTGCTGCTGCGCCGCAAGCGCATCGTCGAAGCCCTGTGGATCGTATTCTTCGCGCATATGGCCCTGGCCAGCGCCCGCCATGTTCCCATCTACGTGACGGTGGTGGGTCCCGTGGTGGCCTACGAGCTGGCAGGCTGGTGGAAGGCCTGGACCCACGGCGCGGCCAAGAAGTCGCTGCCGGCCATCTTCAACCAGATGGCCGCCGATTCCGCGCAGGGATTCCGCCGCACCAGCATTTGGCCCTTCGCCGTGGTTCTCGGGCTGGTGTTCACGGGCGCTCCGATCCCCTGGCCCAAGGATTTCCCGGATGTCAATTTCCCCACCCAGATCGTGCGGGCCCACGCCGCCCAGATCCTGGCCTCCCGCGTCCTTACCACCGATCAGTGGGGAGATTATCTGATCTACGTCAATCCCCAACAAAAGGTGTTCGTGGACGGCCGCAGCGATTTCTACGGCCCCGAGACCGGGAATCCGTACCTGCGCCTGGTCAACGGAGGGCCGGATTGGCGGGAACTGCTCCTCAAATATGACTTCAATCTGGCTCTTTTTCCCAAGGAAATGCCGATTGTGCAACTGCTCCGAACGCAACCAGACTGGAGCGTGGCCGCGGACGACGGTAAGAGGATTCTCTTAGTCCGGACATCTACCCCAGTACCACCCACAGGCAATTCGCGCCCGGAACCAAGGTTCTAAGGCACACAGGTGTTGAGCCATGTGGGGCTAATGAAAACCACCGACGCGGTCGAAGTTATAACTGGGAGCACAGGAAGACATGAAGTCCCAGAACGCGAGCCAGCGCGGAAGTGGCGCTGGCCGGCGCAATTCACCCATGCGGATCCCGCAGATCCCCATGGAGTGGATGGACCCGATGAGTTGGCGGTTGCCGTCGGGGAAGGCGCTGGCGGAGTTCGCGTTGCAGGCAGGATTTTTGGCGCCGTTGATGCTCGGCACGCCGGCGTTCAAGAAGCACAAGAAGCCGGCGGGGCCGCCGGTTGCCGGCACGGGCGTGAAGGCGGGGATCGAGAAGCATATTGGGGAGGGGCCGGAACAATCCGGCAGCTTTCGGCAAACACGATGAACGCCCAGGTGTGGATCGCAATTCTGGTGGGGGTAGCGGCAGCGGTGGATGATCTGGCCCGGCGTCAGATCGCCAACTGGATTCCCGCCGCAGCCTTGGCCGGAGGATTGGGCTGGCAGATCGGCCAGCACGGCTGGTGGGGGTGGCTGTACGCGCTGGGCGGCGCGGCGGCGGGTTTCGGCGTCTTTTTGATTTTTTATTTGCTGGGCGGAATGGGCGGAGGCGATATCAAGCTTATGACCGGATTCGGCGCGCTGTTGGGTGCGGGACGGCTGCTCGAAGCGGCGCTGTGGACCGCGGGGACCGGCGGATTGCTGGCGCTAGGGGTGCTCGCGTTCCGTTCGCTTCGCCGGCGTTCCGGCGCTGCCGCGGGAGCCTCCAACGATTCGATTCCGTATGCCCCGGCCATCGCACTAGGGGTTTGGCTTTCGCTGGTGCCCAAGGGTTGAGAAAAGAATGGTAGCGCTGCAAAGGGTAACGGGCTAGTAGAGGAGAACAGGTTATGGATCGCAGATTTCTCACGGTATTGGGAGTGAGCCTGGTGTTCGCGCTGGTGGTGTCCAGCGTGTTCTATCAAATGACGTCACGCGGCAACACACGCAAAGGGCCGGAAGTGACCGACTACCGGGACATCGTGGTGACCACTCGGCCGCTGAGCGTCGGCGCCGTGGTCAAGCCGGCCGACGTTAAAATCGCCAAGGTTCCAGCCGAGGCGTTTCCCAAGGGAGCCTATTCCAAGGTCGAAGAAGTGCTGGATCGTCCCATCATTTCCAACATTTTGCTGGAGGAGCCGATCCTGGACGGCCGCCTGGCGGCCAAAGGCGCCGGCCTGGGACTCGCGCCGGAAATTCCCGCGGGCATGCGCGCCGTCACGGTGCGCGTCAACGACGTCGCCGGAGTCGCCGGCTTCGTGCTGCCGGGCATGCACGTCGACGTGTTGGTGACGGGACGCCCGCCGGGAGGCGACGGCGATATCACCAGCACCGTTTTGCAGAACATGCTGGTGCTGGCCTCCGCCCAAACGCTGCAACCCGACGCTCGCGGCCAGGCCATTCAGGCCCCCACGGTGACGCTGCTGGCGACGCCTGAGCAGGCCGAAACGCTGACGCTGGCCAATATCGACGGCCGCATTCAACTGGTGCTGCGGAATTCGAGCGACTCGGCCACGGAGAAGACCGCCGGCCGCTACGTCGACGAGCTGTTCGGCGGAAGCCGCCGGCAAGCGCCCGCCGCGGCGCCCGCCTCCGCGCCCAAACCGAAACCCAAACCGGTGGAGACAGCGCAGACTCCGCCGGCTGCCGTTCCCGTGGCTGCGCCTCCGCCGCCGCCCGCTGCGCCGCCGCCCGACCAGGTGGTGGAGTTTCGCGGCACCACTAGATCGATCGAAACTCTTCCGAGCCGCAGCAACTAAGGGCCGGGGATGAAGGAAATAGCACAATGATCCCGAACAGTCATTTGTTTGTGAAACGCGGTGCGCTGTGCGGCGCCGTCTGGGCGCTGCTAGGCGTGAATCTTTCGGCGCAGAACGCCGAGGAGCTGCGCCTGACCGTCAACAAGAGCGTGGTCATCGAGTATCCCTCCGACGTGCGCCAGGTTTATACCAGCAATCCCGACGTGGTGGACTACACCTTGAGCACCACGCGCGAGATCCTGGTCACCAGCAAGGGCGTCGGCAACGCCACGCTTATCATTTGGAATCGCGCCGGCCAGCGCACGCTCTACAACGTGACGGTTGAGATGAATCTGGACCCGCTGCGCCAGCTTCTCAAGCAGTCCTTTCCCGACGAGCCCATCCAGGTGTATAGCTCGCGGGACAATATCGCTCTGAGTGGATCGGTTTCGAGCAAAGATGTGGCCGACCGGGCCGGCATCCTGGCCTCGTCCTTTTCCAAGACGGTCTTGAACAACCTGACGCCGCCGCTGCCGGCGGCGGAAAAACAGATCCTGCTGAGGGTCAAGTTCGCCGAGCTGGACCGCTCCAAGGAAGTGCAGTACGGCGTGAACCTGTTGGCTGGGCCGGGCGGCAATGCGATCGGAGCTAGTACCGGGCAATTCGGCAACAGCTCGTTTACGGGCACGGTGGCGATTCCACCCACCTCCTCCGGTTCGACTACTACCTGCACCGCCGGGGGCTGCCAAACCAGCCAATCCGGTAACGGCGGAACCTTCGACATCACGCAAGCCTTGAACTTGTTCGCGCTGGATCCCAAGCTGAACCTGGGCGCTTTCATCAAGGCCCTCCAGAACGAGACCATCCTGCAAGTGCTGGCCGAGCCCAACCTGGTGACCACCAACGGCAAGGAAGCCAATTTTCTGGTGGGCGGCCAGTTCCCGGTTCCGATCGTGCAAGGCGGAGCGACTTCCGGCGCCGTCACGGTGCAGTTCAAGAACTACGGCATCAACCTGATCTTCACCCCGCTCATCACTTCTCACAACAACATCTCCATTCATTTGAAGCAGGAAGTATCCACGCTGGACCTGGCCAATTCGGTGGTGTTGAACGGATTCAGTATCCCCGCGCTGTCCACGCGCACGGCCGAATCGACAGTGGAGCTGGGAGACGGACAGAGCTTCGTGGTGGCCGGCCTCCTCAGCAACCAGGAGCAGTACGCGCTTTCCAAGGTTCCCTGGATCAGCAGCCTCCCCATCATCGGCAACCTGTTCAAGTCCAAGGACGACAAGATTCAGCGCACCGATCTGATCGTGATCGTCACGCCGGAGATCACCATGCCTTTGGGTCCCAACGATCCCAAGCCCGACATCTACATGCCCAAGGATTTCCTGAAGAAGCTGGATCCCAAGGACGTTCCGCCACAGCCGGTCTCCAAGAGGAAGTGAATGCGATCCCGGCCCCAAAACCATGCGGAGATGACGGCGCTGCTGATTGCGCCGAACCGCGAACTGGCGCAGCAGTTCCTGGATACTCTTCCGCAGACGCGGGCCTTCCAGATCCTCGCCGACCTGAAAAGCTACCCGCCGCAGCAGACGCTGGACATCCGCGCGCGGCAGCTTAAGCCCAACGTCGTTCTTCTGGACCTGGCGACGGACCTGGCCGCCGCGGTGGAACTGATCCGCTGGATCGCCGGGTTTAACCCGCCCGTGCACGTGGTGGGCTTGCATACCCACAACGACTCCCAGGTGATTGTGCAAACGCTGCGGGCTGGGGCGAGCGAGTTTCTGTACGCGCCCTTCGAGCTGGCGACGCAGCGCGAGGCCATCGCCCGCTTGCGGCGCCTGGTCCTGCCCGAACCCGCCGTCGAGGCCGAGGAAGGCCACGCCATTGCCTTCGCCAGCACCAAGCCCGGCTCCGGCGCTTCCACCATCGCCACCCAGACCGCCTTTGCGCTGGAACGGATCACCGGGAAGCGGGTTCTTCTCGCCGACTGCGATCTCACCGGCGGGACCATCGGTTTCTATCTCAAGCTCAGTCACAATTATTCGCTGGTGGACGCGCTGCAACACGCCGAGCATCTGGATCCCGCGCTGTGGAATTCCCTCACGGTCAATTATGGCGGCGTGGATGTTCTGCCGGCCCCGGCCGCGCCCTACGCCGATGCGGTAGACCCCGCCCGGATGCACATGCTGCTGGAACAGGCGCGCCACCTGTACGACTGGGTGGTGGTGGATTTGCCCACTGTGTTTAACCGCATCAGTATGATGGCCATCTCGGAATGCGAGCGCGCGTTCCTGATTTCCACCGCCGAGCTGCCCAGTCTGCACCTGACCCGCAAGGCGCTGACCATGCTGGAGAAATTGGGCTTCCCCCGGGATCGCTTTCACGTTGTCGTCAACCGCGTGAGCCGCCGCGACAGCATGGGGTTGGAGCACATCGAAGGCCTTTTCGGCTGCAAGGTGCATGCCAGCCTGCCCAACGACTATTTTTCGCTGCATCGGGTGGTCACCCTGGGTCAGCCTCTGGGCGCCGAGGGGGATTTGGGAAAGTCCATCGAAAGCCTCGCCGCGCGGCTGTGCGGAAGCGTCGCCGATAAAAAAGGGGGAGCGGGGGTTGGCGGTTTCAAGCCCGCTTTGCAATCGGCATGACGCCGGAGTGAGTATCTATGTTCTCGTCTCTTGAAAACTCAAACAAAACCAACCAGCAGGTCTCTTGGGAACAGAGGCTGCTGAAAAATTCCACCCGCACCAAGGCTAGTCTCAAGCCGGAGTACCAGGAGCTCAAGTTCACCCTGCACCGCAAGCTGGTGGACAAGATCAACCTGGAAGCGCTGGCCACCATCGACAACCAGAGGGTGCGCGCCGAGGTCCGCCAGGCGGTGATCTCGCTGATTGACGCCGAGCCCACCCTGCTGAGCTCGCTTGAGAAGCAGCAGATCTCGGACGAGGTTCTGGACGAGGTATTCGGTTTGGGGCCGCTGGAGCCGCTGCTTCAGGACCCCACCATCTCCGACATTCTGGTCAATACGCACCGGCAGGTCTATGTGGAGCGGCGCGGCCTGCTCGAGCTCACCAACGTGAGCTTTCGCGACGATCAGCACCTGCTCCGGATCATCGACAAGATCGTGAGCCAGGTGGGCCGGCGCATCGACGAATCGACGCCCATGGTGGACGCGCGCCTGAGCGACGGTTCGCGCGTCAACGCCATCATTCCGCCGCTGGCGGTGGACGGGCCGATCCTCTCCATCCGCCGTTTTTCGACCGACAAGCTGATGCCGCCGGACCTGGTGGACCGCAAGGCGATGACGCCGGGCATGATGGAGCTGCTGGAGGCCGCCGTCAAGGCGCGCATGAACATCATCATCGCGGGCGGAACCGGCTCGGGTAAAACCACCCTGCTCAACGCGCTGTCGGCGTTCATCAATCCCAAGGAGCGCATCGTCACCATCGAAGACGCGGCCGAATTGCAGCTCAAGCAGCCGCACGTGGTGCGTCTGGAAACCCGGCCGCCTAATCTGGAAGGCTCCGGCGCGGTGCGCCAGCGCGAGTTGCTGGTCAACAGCTTGCGTATGCGCCCGGACCGCATTGTGGTGGGCGAAGTCCGTGGCGAGGAAGCCCTGGACATGCTGCAAGCCATGAACACGGGCCACGATGGGTCGCTGACCACCGTGCATGCCAACTCCCCGCGCGACGCTGTCAGCCGCTTGGAAGTGATGGTGTCGCTGGCCAATTCCAACATGCAGTTGACCTCCATTCGCCAGCAAATCGCCAGCGCCGTGCAGTTGCTGGTGCAGGCCTCGCGCATGAGCGATGGTTCCCGCCGCGTGGTGAGCCTCACGGAGGTGACGGGCATGGAAGGCGACGTGGTGACCTTGCAGGACCTGTTCGTGTTCGAAAAGCGCGGACTCGATCCGGACGGCAAAGTGGTGGGACGTTTCGCGGCCACCGGCATCCGGCCGAAATTCTACGAAAAGCTGTTGAGCGCGGGCATCCGTCTGCGCCCCGACCTGTTCGACGAGGTGGTGGAAGTTTGATCGGGGTGGTGGTGGTTTCGATCAAGATGGTGGAGGTTTAAATGGGATTCCTGCTGGTGATGTTCGTAATCTGGGCGATCGCGATTGGCGCCTGGATGCTGGTGTCCAAGTACGCCAAATCGAGCGATGTTCAGAAGATCAAGGACCGGCTCGTGGGCACCGGCAAGGCCAGGAAGGCGAGCAAGAAAGCCGGCCAGGGCGGAGCCCAATCGGTCATGCAAACCCAGGACAAGGCTGCCAGCCGCCTGGCGCAGATGCTGGTGGACAAGTACAAGCTCGCTCCCAAGATCATGGAGTATCTGGAGCAGGCGGGCCTGCGCTGGCCGCCCGCGCGGCTGGTGCATCTGTGCCTGGTTGCCTTCGCCTGCGGCGTGGCCGCGGCCTGGATGATGCTGCCCATTCCCAACTATCTGGATCTGGTGGTGGGACTGGCGCCCGGCTGCGGGCCGCTGCTGTACGTGTGGATGAAACGCCGCTCCCGGCTGAGGCGCTTCGAGGAGTTGTTCCCGGAAACGCTCGAATTCATCGGCCGTTCCATGCGCGCCGGGCACGCTTTCTCGGTCTCCCTCGAAATGATTCACCGCGAGTTTCAGGAGCCGGTGGCGGGCGAGTTCCGGCGCACCTTCGAGGAGCACAACCTGGGTTTGCCGATTGAGGTCGCGCTCCAGAAGCTGGGCAAGCGCGTGCCCTCCATCGACGTACACTTCTTCATTTCGGCGGTGCTTTTGCAGAAGCGCACCGGCGGCAACCTGGCCGAGATCCTGGACAAGCTGGCCTACATCATCCGCGAGCGCTTCAAGCTGCGCGGGCGCATCCGCTCCGTCAGCGCGCACGGCCGCATGACCGCGACCGCGCTGAGCTGCATTCCGATCGCGGTGGCCATTCTCATGTTTTACACCAATCCGGATTACGTCAACTTCTTTTTTAAGGACGACGTGGGCAACATCATGCTCGGCAGCGCGGTGGCTCTCCAGTTGATCGGCTACGGCGTGATGCAGAAGATCGTGCACATCGAGGTATAAGGACATGCCATTTCTTTTGACCGTACTGATTTTCGTGGTGCTGGCCATGGGCGTGGCTGCGGCGGGCATGAAGGTGTACGTGCGCCCCAAGGAGGCCATGGAACGCGTGGCCGGAAGCTCGCAGGCAAACGAGCAGATGCCCTCGCATCCCAGCCTGGCGATGCACGATCTGATCAAGAAGCTCGGCAACATTATTCCGCAGTCGCCCAAGGACGTTACCGTGATGCAGCGGCGCCTGATCCGCGCCGGGTTGCGCAATCCCAGCGCCCTCAAGCTGTTATACGGCTGCAAGTTGGTGCTGGGCGTGGCGCTGCCGCTGGTGACCGCGGTAGCCGTGGTCGGCTCTTCTTCCGACACCGGCAACAAGTTCGCGGCCATTCTGGCGGCGGGCGCGGTGGGCTTCTTCGGACCCAACGAATACGTTCGCCGGATGGCCAACAAGCGTCAAAAGGAGATTTCGAAGGGGCTGGCCAATGCGCTCGATCTTCTGGTGGTCTGCGTCGAGAGCGGCCTGGGCCTCGATCAGGCCATTCTCCAGGTGTCCAAGGAATTGGAGCATGCGCACCCGGAGATCAGTGAGGAGTTCGGACTGGTCAACCTGGAGCTCAAGGCCGGCAAGCGCCGCGTTGAGGCTCTGCGCAACCTGGCCGAGCGAACCGGAGTGGACGATTTGAAAAAGCTTGTGGCGGTGCTCATACAGGCCGACCGCTTCGGCACGGGCGTGTCGCAGAGTCTGCGCGCCCACGCCGACTTCATGCGCATTCAGGCGCGCCAGGTGGCCGAGGAGAAGGCCGCCAAGCTGGGCGTGAAACTGATCTTCCCCATCTTCTTCTGCATCCTGCCGTCCCTGTTCGTGGTCACGGTGGGGCCGGTGGCCATGAAGATCGTTCGCGAGCTGATACCGATGATGAATAACATCTAGTACCTCCCTAAAGGTTAGTGCTAGTGGAGCCGAATTTACTCTTGTCAGGAAAGGAAAAAGGACCATGGATACTTCAACTGTTCGTTATGTTTGCGCCGCGCTGGCGGTCGTGTTTTTAGGGATTATCTACCTGCGCCGCAAAAAGAGTGTCGATGAGTAAGATGGTGGGGCTGGAGGGGCGCCGAGGCAGTCCGTGCGCTTCTCCGGCACGCGCCGCCTAAGCGGGAGCACGTTGCAACACGGGCGGCGAGGGTAGCAGGCAGTACCTCGGAGGGCAGTATATCCGAGGAGACAAGGGCGCGGCCGGTCGCCGCGGGAGTGGCCCGGCGTGTCCGTCAAGAAGAGCGCAGAGTCCGTGCTGCGCGAGGTCCCTAGAGGAAGTGGAGATGGAGTCACGTATGCTTCGGAAGTCATGGTTATGGGCAATGACGGGCGCGGTGCTGATGGCCGGGTCCGCGCTGGCTGGCGTCTTCGGGACGGTGGTTCCCATCGGCGGAGAGGGAGCGGACCTGGCGCTCGATGAGGCGCGGGGCGTTCTGTACATCGCCAATTTCACCGCCAACAGGATCGACGTGATGTCGCTGGCGAACAGTCAGATTCAGACCTCGATCAACGTGCCGGCGCAGCCCAGCTCGCTGTCGATTTCTATGGACGGGCACTGGCTGGTGGTGGGGCAGTATGGCAACAACACGCCCCCGGCCACGGCGCAGAACGGTCTCACGCTGATCGATCTGAACAACCACTACGCGCAGCAGAATTTCGCGCTGGGCAATGCGCCTCTGGGCGTGTCGTTCGGCGTCGACGGCAACGTGCTGGTGGTGACCACCGGCGAGTTCATGGTCTTCAATCCGTCGCAGGGAACCACCAACACCATCATCTCGATTGCCGCCGCCGCGGCGCAGGCGATTCCGGTGCCGGCGGTGAACTTCCCGCCCAATATCACGGGCGCCAGCATGGCTGTTTCGGCCGACTACACCGCCGTCTACGGGCTGGCCGACAACCTGGAATTTTATTACGACGTCGTGCATCATACGCCCCACTACGCGCTGTACACCTCCTCTCCGGCGCAGGGGCCGCGCGCCGTCAGCGTGGCGCGGGACGGCAGCTACGCCGTGATGGGCTGGATGCGCGTCAACCAGGCGCTGCAAGATACCGCCGAGTATCCCAACCCTTCCGGAGTGCTCAACTTGGGCGGGCACGCAGTGGATTCGGCCAACAACGTGGTGTACTCGCAGGTACCGTCGGGCCCGGGCCTGTCGGCGAATGGGCAGGGATTGACGCCCACGCTCCAACTTTTCAGTTCCGATAACCTGACGCTTCAGGATACGATCCTTCTTCCCGAGAATCTGGCCGGCAAAGCCGTCCTTAAGAGCGATAGCAGCGTGATTTATGCGCTTTCCAGCAGCGGCGTGACCATACTCCCGATAGGCAGCCTGAACAAATCTAACCGGCTCACGACCAGCGTCCAAAACCTTCTGTTTCTGGATAGCTTTTGCACCTCCAGCGCCACCACGCAAACCTTCACCATCAGCGATCCAGGGGGTAATCACACCGCGTTCAGTATCTCTTCCTCCAACCCCGGCGTGTCGGTCTCTCCTGCCTCGGGCGTGACCCCGGCGGTCATCACAGTCAGTGTGAATCCGAACGCGTTCCTGAGTCAGAACGGCACCTCCAGCGTAACTCTGACCATCAGTTCCACGCAGGCGGTCGACGTCCCCGCCGCTGTCACTGTCTTGGTGAACGCGCCGCAGCCGAGCCAGCGCGGAAGCATCGTGAATGTCCCGGGAAACCTGGTCGACCTGCTGGCGGATAACACGCGCGTACAGTATTACGTGCTGCGCCAGGACACCAACCAGGTGCTGGTCTTCAACGGAACCAACAATACCCAGATTGCGGCCCTGCGCACTTGCACCCAGCCGACGTCGATGGCCGAGACCTTCGACGGAAACAAGCTTGTGGTGGGCTGCAACAATACGCACATAATGAGCGTGTTCGACTTGAACGCCATGCAGCCGCTCACGCCCGTCGATACCGGCAACGGCTACGTGCAGTCGGTGGCCGTGTCCAACGGAATGAACCTGGCCGTCATGCGCGACGCCGGAGGTGGGCCTGCGTATATCGCCTCGTTCGACTTGATTCTGAACACGGCCACGCGGCTGCCCACCCTGGGCGTGTACCAGAACCAACTTTCCGACAACAACACGGTGCTGGCGTCGTCTCCCAACGGGGCTTCCATACTCGTAGCTACGAAAGACGGCCGCACGATGCTGTACGACGCCAACGTAAACTCGTTCACCGCATCGCGGCAGGATTTCCCATCCCTGGGCGGTCCGTATGCGGCGTCGGCGTTCGGCCAGTACGCGGTGGGCCCGTACCTGCTCAACTCATCCCTCGCCCCGCAGGCGACTGTCGCGACGGCGACCGGCATTCCTTCCGGTTTTGTCTTCGTGAACCAGACCGGATATCTGACCACGGCGCCGGCCGCGGCGGGCAGTCCGGGCGTGGTGCAGAACGTGAACCTCGCCACGGCGGAGCCGTTCAGCCCACCTCGATAGTGGAATCGCCGCTGCTGGCCGTGCAACCCACCTCGGTGACGGGTACGGACTGCTCTACCACGACCACTACGAACCCGAACGGCTCGCACAGCAGCGAAGAGATATGCCAGACAGGTCTGGTGCAGACCATCACGATTTGCGGCACCTCCTCCAGCACCAGCGGAAACTCCACCACCAACACGTCCGACTGCACCATCAAAATCATCACCCTGCAAGGCCCCCTGAACGCCTTCACGCGGACGCTGGCGATGCTCGTGGACGGCAGCGCGCTCATCAACCTGACTACTTCAGGCGTCGTGATCCTGCCGCCGGGCTACGCGGCTTCGCTCCCGCCGCCCCAGATTAGCTCCGTGGTGAGCGGGGCGGATTTCAAGTCGCCCGCGGCTCCGGGAGGTCTGATCACGGTGTTCGGCAGCTCGCTCAGCCCCACCAATCAGGCCACCAGTGAGATTCCCTTGCCGACGGCGCTGGCCTCCAGTTGCTTGACCGTGAACGGCCAGCCCATACCGCTGATTTTCGTCTCTCCGACCCAGGTCAACGCGCAGATGCCGTTCCAGGCGATCGGCGACGTGGTGATGGTGGTGCATACACCGGCCGGCGTCAGCCCGAATTTCAACCTGGTGGTTCCGCCCACCGCTCCGGCCGTGTTCGTGAGCGGGTCCGCGGGTCCGCTGACGAATGTACCCACCGTGGTCCGCCAGGCCACCAATCTGCTGGTGACTAGCTCCGATCCGGTCCATTTGGGCGACATGCTGGTGATTTACCTGACCGGCATGGGCGCGGTGACGCCGGTGGTGCCGAACGGGACTCCCGGTCCGCAAAATCCGTTGGCGGTCGCCATCAGCGTGCCGCAGGTGACTCTGGGCGGAGCTAGTCTGAGCGTGGAGTACGCCGGATTGGCGCCGGGGGAAGTGGGCGTCTACCAGATCAATGCGACGGTGCCGTCGAACGCCCCCCAAGGCCTCAACGTTCCGCTCGTCATATCTCAAGACGGCAGCACGCAAACCATCAACAACCTGCGCGTCGTGCAGTAAAGTGCCCAGTAAAGAGCCCGGTAAAGAGCCCATTAAAGGGTTCAGTAAAGAGTGCAGCAACGGGTTCGTAAAAAGAAGCGGCGCGCTTACAGACAGATCGTAGAGGGGATCGATATGAAACTGGCTCGAATGCTCGTAGTGTGCGCGGCTGTATTGCCGGCGGCGTGGGGACAGAAATGGGAAGTCGGCGGTAGCGTGGGAGGCGGTTTCTACACCTCCTCGGACGTCTCGTCTCCGGCCGGAACCGCCTCGGCCAAGATCCAAACCGGTCTGGTGGGCAGCGTTTGGCTGGGCAGCTATAGCAGCCACGGTAAGTGGGGCGGGGAAGTCCGCTACGACTACCAGATGGGCGACCTGGCGCTGAGCCAGGGCTCGACGCAGCCCACCTTCGCCGCGCGCAGCCAGGACCTGCACTATGATTTCCTGTGGCATTTCACCGGCAGCGAGTCTCGTATTCAGCCCTTCGTGGCCTTCGGCGCGGGCATCAAGATCTATCAGGGAACCGGAACCCAGGTGCTCTATCAACCGCTGAGCAACATCGCGCTGCTCACCCAGGCTCAGGACCTGGTCCCGATGGCCAGCGGCGGCGGGGGCCTGAAATTCAAGCTCACCACGCATCTGATGCTGCGCCTGGACGTGCACGATTACATCACGCCGTTTCCCAAACAGGTGATCGCGCCGGTGACCAACAAGACTCCCGGATGGCTCCAGGATTTCGTCCCGATGGCCGGCTTCGCGTTCGTGTTCTAAGATTCCAACCCTGTGGAACCGGCCGCAAAACGCCGATATACATAGCATGGAGTTCAACGCGACCTCCCTCAATGTCACCGAAGTGCTGGTGATCTGTCTAGCCGTGGCGGCTGCCTCGTTTGTGATCCGCAAGCGCTATGACAGCAACCTCCCACTGCTGTTTTACTTCGTGCTGATCCTGTTCAACAACATGTCTGACCGCGGGGTGAATCCATATCTGCTGTATACCGGCCTGATTCTGGCCCTGCTGCTGCGCTTCGAGTTTATGGGCGGAGGCGTCGCCAAGCTGGTGGCGTTTCTCACCACGGCCAGCCTGGGCGTCATCATCTGGATGATGATGGCCGAAGTCTTAACCTAGGCTTTCGCGGGGCGCTTGAAGCGGTGATCCTCCACCGAAATCTCTACGATCTTGCACATTTCGTGCAGACGGGAATGGGCGCGGCGGCCGATCGCCTCACCAAGTTTGCGCCGAGCGTCGCCAGGGGATTCCTTGTCGGGCAGATTCGTGGTGGCGATCAAGGGCTTCTGGTGGTTGCACCGGTAAGTGATGATCGAGGTGACCGTATCCTCGATCCAGTCTTTGGTGCTTTGCGAGCCCAAATCGTCGAGCAACAACACCTCCGTATCCAGCGCGGAGCGGTATGCTTCGCGGTCGGCCGCGCCGGCGTTCGGGTCCCAGCCTGAGCGAATTCGGTTGAGCAGATTCTGATAGTCGTAGAAGATGCCTTCGTGGCCCCGGTCCAGTAGTTCCTTGAGCGCGGCCACCGCCAGATGGGTCTTGCCCGTGCCGGTGTCGCCGACCAGAAGCAGCCCCGGGTGGCTGGCTGCGGGAAACTCGCGCACAAAACTCTTCACCTGCATCAAGGCTGCGCCCAGCGCGTTGCGGGCGATGGGGTTGTCTTGCGGGATCTCGAAATTGTCCAGCGTGGCGAGCTCGTAATTGGAAGGGATGCCGGCGGATTCCTTGAGCGCGCGATCCCGTACGGCCCCGTAGCACGCGCAGCGCTCCGCTCCGGAGAGGCCGGCGCGCTCCACGATCTTCCATCCGGTGCCATCGCAAATAGGACAGGTTGTTGTTTCGGTCATTCCACCACCATCAACACTTCTCCGGCGCCCACGGCCGAATCGGGCTTGGCGCGAACCTCCACCACGCGGCCGGCCTTGGGGGATTTCATTTCATTCTGCATCTTCATGGCCTCAACCACAACCAGGCCTTGTCCCTCCTCCACCGCATCGCCCTGGGAGACCAGCACGCGCACCACCTTGCCGGGCATTGGCGCGGCGATGTTCAGGCGGCCGCGGCCGGCGGCGGAGCCATGGCGTGGGCGGCTCGCGCGGGGATCGAAAAGCTCCACCGCCATTGGCGCGCCGTTGACCATCAGCTCCCCCGGCGCCCCGGCCTCGATCCGATATGCTCGTCCGCCGATCAGCACTGACCACGCTCCTGAATCGAGAGCTTTGATCGAGAACTCGCCCTCGGCGATTCGGCCGTCTTCGCGTTGGTAGCGAAACGATTCTGAACCGCCGCCGTGAGGCATCGGAATGATCGCGATCGACCCCGCGCGGTCCCGAATAACCGTTTCAAGCTTCACCGCAGCATCCCTTCGCGGCCCGCGGCGAGCCACTCGGACCGGGCCTCCCGTGCGGGCGCTTGCGGTCGCGGCAACGACGCTGCCGCTGCGAGCGCCGCGGCCGCCTCGGTCTCGGTCTCGATTTCGCGCGGCTCGCGGCGCGCGAACAAGCCCTCGAGGAAGGCCGTGGACAGCCGCCCTTCGCGAAACTCCGCGTCGGCCAGAATCTCGCGGAAGAACGCCGTGTTCGTTCGAATTCCGGCGACCGAATATTCCGCGAGAGCCCGGTCCATGCGCCCAATCGCCCGGTCGCGGCTCGGCCCCCAGGCCGCCAGCTTCGCCAGCAAAGGATCGTAATCCAACGGCACTGTGAAGCCCGAGTAAACTCCGGAATCGAGGCGCAGACCCGGACCCGAAGGCTCGCGCAGATGCGTGATCTTGCCGGGCGAAGGCAGGAAGTGGTTGCCGGGATCTTCGGCGTAGATGCGGCATTCAATCGCCCACCCGGACCACTTTACGTCCTCCTGGGAGACCGTCAAGCGTTCGCCCGCGGCGATGCGGAGCTGCCATTCCACCAGATCGAGACCGGTTACCAGCTCGGTCACGGGGTGCTCCACTTGCAGCCGCGTGTTCATCTCCAGGAAGTAGAAGTTGCGGTTGGCATCCACCAGAAACTCCATGGTTCCGGCGTTGGAGTAGCCGGCGTGGCGCGCGATGCGCACCGCCGCTTCCCCCATTTGCGCGCGCAGCTCGGGATAACGGAGCATCACCGGCGAGGGGCACTCCTCCACCACCTTCTGATGGCGGCGCTGGATGGAGCATTCGCGCTCGCCCAGGTGGATCAGGTTCCCGTGACGGTCGCCCAGCACCTGGATCTCGATATGCCGCGGCTCGGTGACGATTTTCTCGATGTAAACCTCGCCGTTTTGGAACGCCCGCTGCGCTTCACTCGAAGCGTCGCGCAGCGCGGACGCCAGATCCTCTTCACGATCCACCCGGCGCATGCCCTTGCCGCCGCCGCCCGCCGAGGCTTTCAGCAGCACCGGATAACCCAGCGACCGGGCGATTTTCTTGGCTTGCCCCAGGCCCTCAATGGGCTGCTCTGTTCCCGGAACCACCGGAGCTCCGGCGGCGATGGCCACGCGCCGCGCGGAGATTTTCGAGCCCATCTTGCGAATCGCCTCCGGCGGGGGACCGATGAAGACGATGCCGGAGGCCGCGCAGGCTTCCGCGAACTCGGCGTTCTCGCTCAGGAAGCCGTAGCCGGGATGGATCGCTTCGGCTCCATGCCGTCGCGCTGCTTCCAGGATCTTGTCGATGCGCAGGTAACTCTCCGGTGACGGCGACGGCCCCAGGTAGGCGGCTTCATCGGCAAGGCCCACCGCCAGCGAGGCGCGGTCGGCGTCGGAATACACCGCCACGCTGGCGATTCCCAGCTCCCGCAGGCCGCGAATCAGGCGGACGGCTATCTCTCCGCGGTTGGATACCAGCACTTTGGCGAACATGCAGGTCGATTGTAGCAGTTGACGGGCCGGGTAAACCCCTTAGATCAGAGTGACTATGGTGGCTCCCCAGCCTCCGGCTTCCGCCGGAGCATCGGCATAAGCAAGTACGAACGGGGTATTCGCCAATACGCTTCGGACGAGTTCCCGCTGGACCCCAGTCCCGCGTCCGTGAATAATTCGCAAAGCCTTGAAACCAAAGCGGCTGGCCTCGGCCAGATATTCCTCGACTACAGCCTTTACATCGCGTGGTGAAACAGTGTGCAGATCCAGAACGTCTTCAATGGGAATGCGCACCGGCTCGGGGAAGGGATCGTCTGAATTCATGGCGGCCTGCGTGGAGTTCTGCTCAATGATACACCTGAGAATCAGGCAAGTAGAGGGAGCATCCCTCTAGCAAATCTTCCCTTAGGACCGCTGAATTCCGTGCGGTACTTGATAGAATCAGGCTGGTAGCAGAATGACCAGGCTTTGCTTCCTTTGCGGCAAGAAGATCGGCTTTCTCCGATCCTTGACTGACCAGCAGTATTGCTCGTCGGCGCACCGCCTTGAGGCGCGCCTGGCTTCGGCGCAAGCCCTGCGTGACGAGGACGAGATCGAGACTTGGTCGATTGAGAAGAAGAATAAAAAGAAGGCGTTGGGATCGTCGGGGACCTCGGCGGGACAGACCGCGTCGATTTTCGCGTTCCTGACGGTAGCCGGGCTGCTGTTGATGGCGCTGATGCTGCCGGGGCCGACCACTTCGTATCCGCCGGCGGTTTCCCTCGACCTGGGCGTGAAGCCTGGGATTCTGGAGCGGGCGGGGAATGCGATCGGCGAAGTGATCCGTAGCAGCGCCCCTGTTTCGCTGCATCAGGATTTACACGAAGGTTTCGGAGACTGGGCCACGCTGGCCTTGCATAATACGGTGGACGATCCAAGGAACTCGCTTACCTCGCCCGACATCTCCAAGCTGGGAAGCCTGCGGCTGTGGACCAAGTCCGTAGCCTTGCAGAATTACCAGATGGAGTTCCAAGGGCAGGTGGAGAAGCGCAGCCTGAGCTGGGCTGTCCGCGCCAGCGACCAGAACAATTATTACGCCACCAAGCTGGTGATCACCAAGCCCGGTCCTTCGCCCAACGCCAGCCTGGTCCACTATACGATCATGAATGGGCGCGAGTACGACCCGCTCACCGAAGCCACTCAAGTGACGCTCGAAAAGGGCAGGAATTACCGCGTGCGCGTCAGCGTGCAGGACGACCACTTCAACACCTATTTGGATGGGCAGTTGATCGGCCACTGGTCCGATAGGCGGCTGCACCGCGGAGGCGTGGGCTTCTTCGTCGATGAGCAGGATCCGCAGCAAGTGGCCTGGGTCAACGTCTCCGAGCGGGACAGCTTCCTGGGGCGCATGCTGGCCCACTTCTCTCTGTTCGTGGTCCCCCCGGGCCTGGACCTCCCATAGCCGGTGGGGCAGGTCTTCGACCTGCCATGCTGGAGTTGTGTCCATCGCGGCGATACGGCGCAAAGCCGGCGTTCTTGAACCACTCGCGGTATTCGCCATTATCATGGCCTACATCTGGAAATGGCGCTTCACGCACCCCAGGCTCTGGCTTCCGGTGGTTGCGCTGATCCTCGCTGCGCAGGTGGCGCATCGCGACCGCCCACGCGCCTTGGGCCTTCAGGCCGGGAATTTTGGAGTCTGCGTGCGCAGGTTCGGGCCCGCTCTGATCGGGCTGGCGCTGGCGATGTTGAGCTTGGGACTATTGCTGGGGACCGTCCGCCCCATCGGATTCAAGCCGGCCATCCAGTCTTTCGCGCTGTATCTGCCCTGGGGCCTGTTCCAGCAGTATCTGCTGAACGCATATTTCCTCACACGCTTCGAGACGGCGCTTTCGCGCAATGCGGCGGGTATCCTGACATCGGCGCTCTTCTCGGTGGTCCATGCCCCGAACTGGTTTCTCATGCTCATCGCGCCCGTCGCCGCCTACGCGGCTATTTGGGTTTATCGCCAGTACAAGAATCTTTATTTCCTGGGATTGGCCCACGCGGCTATCGGCTTCCTGCTGTTTTTGGTGGTGCCGGATTCGGTGAGCCATCACCTGCGAGTGGGCCCAGGCTGGTTCACCTTTCGGTAGCCTGACCCTGAAGCCTGCGCCATCGAGTTACAGATCATTGACGGGTCGTGGTGGGGCAGGTCCTCGACCTGCCAATTTCGGGGAGGAACCACTTCCGCCGCGTCGGTGCGGACGTGACCTCTTCCGTGCGCATCTTGTGTGCGAGTACCGAGCGTATCCTGCCCCATTCCCGGAAGTCCCTAGCCGAATAGTTTCTCAGTGGTCTTCATCGCAATGAATAGCCTACGCGGGTGCTCAAGCACCGGAATGAACTCGTGATGCAAGTAGAAGTCTCTAGCGGAGTTGTCAATCGCCTCGGCAATCACTCCGACAGAAGCGACCTCCGTTGTATTCTTCCAACTCCGATGGAGCGCATCCATGAGCAGTAACCTGCCCAGCTTTTGTCCTTGATAGTCACGGCTGACGGCGAGCCGGCCCAGGAGCGTGGCCGGAATCAGCGGGTACCTGACCCGCACAGGGCCGGCTCGGCCCTCCGAACCGTCAGCAACCCGGGAATGTCCCGCCGAGCCATGGTCCGTTGTGCGGGCTACTTCCTTAAGAGGAAGCTTCTTGGCAATCGCTGGAGGTAATTCCTGGCCGCGGATTCCGTAAGCGGACAGCGTGTAATAGCCCGCAATCCGTCGTTTCAGGTCCACCATGACGAAGGGCGCTGCCACCTTCCGTTTTGCGTCTTGACTCGCCTGCTGGCGAAGGTAATGATCCAGCTCGGCAATGCCGCAAGCGAACGCGGCCTTATCGTGATCCGCAAGGGCCTCGAAAAAATAAGGAGCCGGGCCCGAATTCACCTAGCGGCCTATTGCGTTCCTGTAATGGCGGGCGGCGGCTCGCAAAACGGGTCCGGGGGCGGCGGGGTGCAAAATGGCATCCACAAACGCCTCGGTTTCCCGCGCGCTCAGAATCAGCATCGCGCGTTCTTCAATGGTGCGCTCGGCTGCCGCTTCGGCGCTATGCAGAACGAAGTCCGTCATGGTTCGTCCCTCCATATCTGCCGCTTTTTGAATCAGGACCTTCTGTTCTTCATTGAGGCGCGCGTCAAAGCGATAGGCCTTCGCCTTCGGCGCTTGACGCTTTCTTGACTTTAGGGTAGCCTGGCCCATGTTGGTTAACCTCTTAAATCAGCGTACGGTTAAAATCCGTACGTGTCAAGGGGCCGTCCCGTCTAGCTTGCTATTATAGTTGGGAGACGTGCCGTGATCGACCAAATCCGCTCTGTCAACGTATGAGCGGGAGGTCATTCCAGGTCACCCAGCTCGTTGCCCCGCTGATTTTTCGCCGCGCTGGCTATTCGCACAGAGCCGTCTTTACGGCACTTCAGGATTCACCATCTTGAGGCCCTCCAGAGGTGACACTCGGCCCAGAATGCGGTCCGCTGCGACCATGGATTCGACAAGATGGTTTCGCTGAAGGTCTAGCGCAAGAGCGAGTTGCAGAGCATCAAGGGTCCGTAGCCCGGACGCCCCGTGCAGGGTCAGCAATTTCTCCGCATACTCATAATGCCTCGCGCGCAATGCCACCACTTGAAACCGCCGTTTGCGGGCATCGGCGCGAAATCTCCGGCGAGTCAGTTCCATCGCTTCCGCGGTGATCTCACCCGCGCGCACCTTGCTTGCCAGCACCGAGTGTATCTCAATCGCGCCCAACCGGGAAATGAGCGAAACTTGTTCTGGGATCTCAACAAGTTGTTCAACGAACGCGCTGCCAATTTCTTGGTGATAGAGCTTTGCGAGGGCGCTCGTATCGAAAAACAGCCCCATGCGCGAAGTTAGCCTCGCGCGTCCCTTTCGGCGCGAACCGCGTCGGAAAGACTCCCGGAGATTGGCGAGAGTGCCTTTCGAACTGCCTCAATGGTAGGCTCAGGCTCAACCGATGCCTCTAAAGCCGCGCGGTATTCGTGGTCGATCCAAGGCTCGGCAGAGCCCTTCGGAGCATCCTCGATGATCACGGTTACGTGCTGCTGCTCTTCGAGAGTCAACGGCTCCAGCGGCCGGAATAGACCGTTTTCATACACGGCTTCGACTTGTCTGGACATGCCTTCTCCATTTTACGCCTGTTTCAAACTGCCCCTGCTCGGGGGCTAACGCGCGGCGAAAGTGAATGCCGCAGTGGCGAGGGGTCCGGCAAAGTCGTGACCCCCCTCATTCCCAAGAATCCCTAGATAAATAGGTCCGCCGACACCCTGAAAAACTCGGCGAGCTGCTTGGCATGGACTTTGCTGATGGCGCGTTTCCCGTTGACCACGTCGGATACGTAGCCTCTGGATTTAAAAATAGGAAGGAGGGGGGGCTTGCCTCAATCCCCACTGTTCCATCAGATACGCCAACATTTCGTGAGGACTCGGATCGGCCAGAGGTTGATGCTCCTCTTCGTAGTCCTTGATCGGGCGAACCATCAGGTCAAGAGCGGCGTCGTCTTCCGCCGTACGATGCTCGCCCTTATCCATCAGCTTCTCCACCTCGGCCAGCATGCGTCCGCGGAACGCGGACGCTCAGCGTCCTCTCATCACCCACAGTGAAGGAATCCTATCTCGCCGAGTTTCAATCACTTCCCGCTGTATCAATACGAGCTTCCAACCAACCCCGCGCAACACTAAGACGCAATGGTAGCGCTCCACCTCAACGGAACCTCAATGGACGGGCCTTCCGGGCATCCCCACTCGCCCAAATCCCCGCCAAACAGCGCCCCAGGAAAATATTCCACTGCGAAAGGAACCCCAGATGTTATTGAAAAGAAATAACCGGTGTGGCGCAGGAACCTGGCCCGCGAGCGACTTCCGCCACCTAGCCGAGCCCCGCGCGCACCAGCCCCGCTCGAATAAGCAAGGCGTTGGGGTCCGGATCGCGGCCCATGAAGGAGCGGTACAGCTCGGCCGGATCTTCGCTGTCGCCGCGAGCCAGGATCTTGTCGCGGTACTCGCGGCCGGTGGAGGCGCTGAACACGCCCTCCTTCTTGAATCGCGTGAACGCGTCGGCGTCCAGGACCTCGGCCCACTTGTAGGAATAGTAGCCGGCGCCGTAGCCCACAGGGCTCGAAAACAAATGCGTGAAGCTGGCGAGCATGGCGTGCTCCGGCGGGAAGGGCGCGGGCGAGAACTGCTGCAACACGGCTCGCGACCAGGCGATCACATCGCCGGAACCGTCCCATTCGCGGTGCAGCGCGAGATCCATGTATCCGAACCCGATTTGCCGCATCTGCGTGTTGGCGCCCCGGAAGGTCTTGGCCCGCCGCATCTTTTGGAACAGATCCTCGGGGATGCTTGCGCCGGTTTCCCAATGCCGGGCGAACAGGTCCAGCGACTCGCGCTCCCAGCACCAGTTTTCCATGATCTGCGAAGGCAGCTCGACGAAATCCCAGGCCACGCTGGTTCCCGCCAGGCTGCGGACCTCCACGCGGCTCAGCAGATGATGCAGCAGATGGCCGAATTCGTGGAAGATCGTCTCCACCTCGCGGTGCGTGAGCAATGCCGGCTTGCCATCCACGGGCGGCGTGAGATTGCCGCAGATCATTCCCAGGTGCGGCTTGTTCTGGACCGGATTGCCGGTGATCAGCGAGTCCATCCATGCGCCGCCGCGCTTGTTTTCGCGCGGAAACCAGTCGGCGTAGAACGAGCCCAGATAGGCCCCGGCCGCTCCATCGTGGACGGCCCGGTCGTGGACCGCGTAGGTTTTCACGTTCGAGTCCCATACGGGGACGCCGGATTCCTCCGTGACGCGGATGCCCAGCACGCGCCCGAAGATGTCGAACATTCCGTTGACGACATGGTCCAGCGGGAAGTAGGGGCGCAGGGCTTCTTCGTCAAAATCGTACAGCTTGGCGCGCTGCTTTTCCGCCCAATAGCCGACGTCCCAGGGTGGACTCAAAGTGGCGCCGGCGAAATCCTCCAGCTCCTGGTTCTCTTCGCGAAATCGCCGTTCGGTTTTGCGGCGCAGATCGTCGAGAAAGCCCTGGGCGCGCGCGCCGGTGTGGGCCATGCGGTCGTCCAAAACGAAATCGGAAAAGTCGCGGAAGCCCAGCAGTTGCGCCTTCTCCTTGCGCAGGCCGAGGATCTTGATCAGCAGCGGCGTGTTGTCGTGGGCCGCGCCGCCCGGGCCGGCCGCGGTGGCGCGGGTGCTGAAGGCGCGGTAGAGCTGCTCGCGCACCGCGCGGTCGTCCAGGTAGGTCATCACCGCCAGGTAGCTGGGAGCTTGCAGCGTGAAGCGCCAGCCCGATCGCCCCTTCGATTCGGCCGAGGCGCGCGCGGCCGCGACGGCCGTGGGAGGAAGACCTTGGAGCCGGGCCTCGTCCTCAAGTACCAGATCGAAGGCGTTGGTCGAGTCCAGAACATTTTCGGAGAATTTCGTGGTGGCCTCGGCCAGCGCGACGTCGATTTGCTGAAGTCGAGCCTTGCCGGGAGCGTCCAGTTCCGCGCCGTGGCGCTTGAAGCTGTCGATGGTCTTGGTCAAATAGCGCTTCATCGTGCCCGTGAGCGCGCGAGCCTCTTCGGTCGCGGCGTAGCCCTGGATCGCCTTCCACAGACCTTCGTTCAAGGGAAGGCTGGAATAGAAGGCGCTGACCTTGGGTTCGATGGCGTTGTGAGCGGCGCGCAGCTCGGGCGTGGTGGCGACGCTCTCCAGATGCCGCACCACGCTCATGGCGTAGTCCAGTTTTTCGGTCATCGTGTCCAGCGCGTGCAGCGGACGGTCGGACGCGATGGTGGCTTCCAGGCGCGCATTCGCATCGGTAAGGAGCTGGTCAATGGCGGGCTCGACATGGGAGGCTTCGATCTTGTCGAAAGGGACGCGGAATTGGATATCGAGGAGGGGATTCATAGGGTCGAGCGGTTTCATAGCCGAAATTTCAGGCTAGCAGGCGGGCGGAGCTCAAGGGTGAGGCTCAGTGATCTCGTAGACCTTCAACTGCGTCCCGCCTTCCATCACAAGCAAGTAGTCGCGTCCGCCGTGCTCGGCCAGACGGGCGCCGACGGTATCACGCGTGGTTTCCTTAATGACCCCGATTTGTGCGCCTGTTTGCGCGGAGAAGATGTTGACGTGCTGGTCGGTGACCACGGGATTGAAAAAGCCCCGGCGGATATTTTGGCAAAACTCTCCGCGGAGCCGGCCGTCCCGAGTTGTGTCGGCGGGATCGCAAGGGGAGCCGATCGGAAGGGTGCGGCTTCGCTCCTCCAGGGACGACCCACAATCTGGATCGTCCGGGGCCCAGGTGCGGCGTTCGAGGGTTTCTGTGAAGCGGCAGGTGCCGTCCGGCGTAACATCGGGAAGCGTAAAGAACCTCAGCGTGACTTCGCGGCTTATGCGCTGGTTGGGTACCGTCGGGCCGATGCCACCCTGAACCACGGATTTTCCGAGAACAAAGCGCCCTGCGCGATCGACGTAATGTTCCGAAGATCCATCTTGGTGGACAGTCGTCAAGACTTTAAACGTGCGCAGGTCGATCACCGACACGACGTTGTCAGCGGCTCCGCCACGCTGGCTGTTCCGGTAGCCGCCAGTTGCCACGCAGATGGCGAAGCCCCCATCCGGTGTCACAAGCAATTCGATGGAAAGAGAAATCAACTGCGCGGGGCCGCCCTTGGATTTTTCCGGAACAACGATGCCCGGTACGTCAATCGTCTGCTCGACCGGATTCTTGTCCAGCCAATTCCGCACGCGGGTCAAGCGCCACTTTCCGTCGCGCTTCGCGACGAACGAAAGAACATCCTGGTTTGGTGTCACTGCCATGGCGAACCGAACATTGCGGTCGCTCGGCTCATGAGTGTGGTAGCTACGAACCTCCTTCACCTCGGCGTGAAGGCCGCCCGCGCCGACCAGCAGGAACAAACCGAAATGCACCGCCGCTCTCGGCCGCCGGAACAGCATCGCCGCCGCGACGCCCACCAGCGCCAGCGCGGCCGGCCCTCCCTCCCACACCAAGAAGCGGTTGTCGCGGAGGCCGTAGATCTGCATCGCTGTGGTGATGAGGAACAGCGCGCCCACGCATCTCATTATGAGCCGCCGCGAGCGCAGAAAGAACGTCGAGAGCAGCGCGAGCGTCAGCGCGGCCAGTGCCCAACTCGCAAAGCTGGCGCTGCGAATGGCCCCGATCATTGGCGCGGTGGTCTGGTACAGCGGCACATCCAGAATCCGCAAAACGGCCAGGTTCTCGGCGGCATTGAATCCGGCCGTCGCGAGGGCGCAGATTATCGCTGCCGGACCTGCGACTCGCCCGAAGCCTCCGGCCCGCAGTAGCAGCAACGCAAGCGTGAGAAAGAGCGCAGTGTAAGCGCTGATGAAAGCGAGGCCGAGCCGCTGCTTGATGCGCATCACTTCACGGTCCGGGCTGGGAGCGTTGCCCAATACCCAGTCCACGTCCGTGATGCTGCGCGCCGCTTGAATCGCGATCACCGGATCGTCGATGCCGCGCACCGGCAGGGACGCGTTGCTGAACGACGGCTTGCCGACCAGAAGCGCCGCGATGCCTAAACAAAGCACCGCCAGGACGCCGGCCCACTGCTCAAGCGACAGCCGCTTCTTAACCAAGGAGTCGCGCGGCATCGCGAGCGAAGTATGTCAGGATGATGCCGGCTCCGGCCCGGTGGATGGAGGTCAGGGATTCCATCATGGCGCGTTCATACTCCAGCCATCCGCGTTCCACCGCGGCCATCAGCATGCTGAACTCGCCCGAAACCTGGTACGCGGCGATGGGCACGGGAAAACGATCGTGAGCCTGCCGGATCAGATCCAGATAAGGCATCGCGGGCTTGACCATCAGCATGTCCGCGCCTTCTTCGAAATCGAGCTCCATTTCGTGCATGGCCTCGCGGCCGTTGGCCGGGTCCATCTGGTACGTGCGGCGATCGCCGAACTGGGGCGCGGACTCCGCGGCTTCGCGGAAGGGCCCGTAGAAGGCCGAGGCGAACTTGGCGGCGTAAGCCAGGATCGCGGTCTTCTGAAAGCCGTTCTTATCCAGCGCGGCGCGGATCGCCGCCACGCGGCCGTCCATCATGTCGGAGGGCGCGACGATGTCGGCTCCGGCGCGCGCGTGAGAGACGGAAGACGCGGCCAGCCATTCCAGCGTCGAATCGTTGTCCACATCCCGATCGATCACCTTGCCGCAATGGCCGTGGCTGGTGTACTCGCAGTTGCAGACGTCGGTGATCAGCAGCAGCTTAGGGTACGCGCTCTTGAGTGCGCGCAGGGCTCGCTGCACGATCCCGTCCTCGGCGTAGGCGCCCGACGCGGCGTCGTCTTTCACATCGGGAATGCCGAACAGAATGATGCCGCCAATCCCCAAAGCCTGCGCGCCCTCGCATTCCTTGACCAACTCCTCGATGGAGAGCTGGAAATTGCCGGGCATGGAGCCGATGGGTTTGCGGACGCCTTCTCCAGGGCAAACGAACAGCGGCAGGATGAACTGCGCGGGATCGAGACGGTTTTCGCGAACCAGGCGGCGCATGGGCTCGGAGACACGCAGGCGGCGTTTGCGATGAACGGGGAAGGGCATCTGGATTCGATTGTAGCGCTGCTTTGCCCTAAGGTGGTTGGCTCATGAAGGATTGGCCCCTCAAATGCAGATTACATGGCTATGAAGTCGCTGGGGGCGCAGAATCAAGAGTTTAGCGGATGCGAGGAGAAGTATTTTCCGGTCTGGGCCGGGAACATTCTACCGGCGCCGCATCAGGATCCCGTGGTTGCTCCCGCGGGCTCGGCTCTCCGGGTCTGGCTCTCTCAAGCGCTCGAATTCGGGCGCAGCCGGCCCGGAGACCGTTCAATAGGTACAATTGTAGAGGGATATGTTTTGGGCTGCCCTCGGTCTGCGCCGGAGACCAGCACCGGCCAGGTGGCCCGCGCGGCTTCAGAAGAACGCTGTGGGAGCAAACGCAGTCGAAACTGAATGACAAGGCAGAGGAAGGGAAACACAATGAGACACACAATGTTAGCGGGAGCGATGGTGCTGAGCGTATTGAGCGCGGGTTGCGCAACCAAGAAGTACGTCGCACAAACAGTGGCGCCGGTGGAGACCCATATTGCGAGCGTGGAATCCAAGAACGACGCCAAGAACGCGGATCAGGACAAGGTCATCGCGGGCCAGGGGCAGCAGATTCAGGATCTGGATCGCAGTCTGTCGCAGACGAAGGAGAGGCTGACCGACACCGACGCCAAGGCCGTTTCGGCCGGGCAGGCGGCGCAGCAGGCTGGGCAGACGGCGCAGGAGGCCAACCAGGCGGCCGGGCGGGCGCAGCAATCCGCCGATGGCGCGCGGACCTTCGCCGATCAGGGCCTGACCAGGTTGGAGCGCACCATCGACGCCGTGAACAAGTTCCAGATGGTGAAATCCTCGACGGTGCTGTTCGGGATAGGCGTTTCTAAGCTCACTCTCGACGCCAAGAAGGAGTTGGACGAATTCGCCCAACAGGCCGGTGGCTTGCAGCGGTTCGTGATCGAGGTGCAGGGCTTCACCGATAAGACCGGCTCGGCCGCCACCAACGAGGCGCTGAGTCAGGCGCGGGCCGAGGAAGTCGCGCGGTATTTGGCCAATGAGCACCAGGTTCCGTTGCGCAGCATTTCCATGCTGGGCTCCGGCTATGCGCAGCCCGTCGCCGACGACAAGACCAGCAAGGGCCGCGCGCAGAATCGCCGCGTGGAATTGCGCTTGTTCGCGCCGGAGGCCGGCTCGGCCAACATCGCGAGCGCCCAACAGTAACGCGCCCCGCTCAGGTTAGGCCGCCGGAACCTCCGACCCGGCGGTCTCTCAAGGCAGGTGATCGAGGAGATCTTTCGCCAGTTGATCGGCGCGCATCGCGAGGCTGACGGCGCTAGGAAGATCTTCTTCCCTCATCTGCCTTGCTTGCATTTGAAAGTCGCGAATCTGCGCCTCCCGGTCCCGCTGCTCCGCGTTCAGATTCCTTTTCGCCAGCGCCTCCAGTTCCTTTTGCACCCTTTCCAGACTGTCATCCAGCGTTTTGTTCTTTTCGCGCAGCTGCTCCGGCGTAAAGATCTGCGCGAGCCTCGGGGTCGCTGGCGGCTCACTCGGCGCCTGTTGAGCCACCGCGGGCTTGGCTGGTTGCGGGCGGCGGGGTGCCCGTGCCGGCTGTGGAGGCTGCGGAAACTCCGTGATGCCGGAGCCGCCGTCGACCGCCAGCTCATTCGACGTGTCCACAGTCTGCACGTTCACGTCCGGAGGATCCAAGACCGGCGGTAGCTTCAAGTTCGCGGTTTTCGGAGGAGGCGGCGGAGGAACGAAGACCCGGGCTTGCGGCTTCTTATGAAACAGGCTGCATCCCGTGCCGAAAAGCGAGAGGCTAATGAGGGCCGCGCAGGCCCAAAAGCCAGCGCCTCTGGGCCGATCGACCGGGATGGCGCACGTAGATTCAAACATGCCGGATCGCAGCCGGGAACTGAAGCCGGAAGGTTGTGCCCCGGCCTTCCGCACTATCAAATTCGATAGTACCATTATGCAACTGCACGGCCCGGTAAGTCATCGCCAAGCCAATTCCAGAGCCTTTCCCCTTGGTGGTGAAGTAAAGCTGGAACACCTTGTCGCGCAAGGCGGGAGGAATCCCGGGGCCGGAATCGGAAACCTCCAGTGTGACCGCTCCGTTGTCGCGCGCGGTCTTGAGCCGCAGGCGGCCGCCTTCCTTCATCGCCTCGATGGCGTTAGTCACCAGATTCAGCACCGCCTGCTTGATCAGGTCCGCGTCGCCCCGCAAAGGGACTGGTTCGGAGGGCGATTCCACCTCCAGAATCACACGCGCTAACTGCGCGGGCGGCGTCATCAGATCGGCCACTTCGCGGGTGAGCGCGGCCAGGTCCACGTCTTCAAAATGCACCTCCACCGGACGGGAGAAATCCAGGAACGTTTTTACGACGCGATCCAGCCGCTGCACTTCTTTCGAAAGCACGTCGATATCCTTGACCAGTTCTTCTTCCCCGGGCTCGCCCAGTTTCTCGCGCAGGAAGTCCAGACGCAGTGCGATGGCGTTGAGCGGATTCTTGATTTCGTGCGCGACGCCGCCGGTAAGCCGGCTGATGGCGGCCAGGCGTGAGGCAACGTCCAATTGCGAGGCTAAACGCTCCAGCAGTTGATCGACGTCATGGCGCAATTCGGTCGCGTCCTCGCGCGCGCCGCGGAACTTCTGGCCCAGCAGGTTCAGCTTGCTTTCCAGCACCGCGAACTCCTTGGGCGCGCGCGGCTCGGCCGGCGCGCCTCCGTGGGCGCCCGTTCCATAGTTGCCTTGCACAATGCGGTCAATGGTTCGGTCGATGCGCTTCAGCGGACGCAAAGCCAGGTTGGTGGCCGCCAGAGTGATCACCAGCGCCGCCAGCAGCGATCCGCCGGAGACCGCGGCCAGTCCTTTCACCTGCGACAGCAGAGGATCGCGCAGTAATACGGTGGAGGTGACCACCTGGATCGTGAGAATTTTTTCGCGCTGGCCCTGGATGCCGGCCGCACCGGCGCTTTCGTAATCCAGGCCTCCTTTCATCAAGTCCAGCAGACGCGACATGGCCGAACTCTTGAGCCACTGCGAAAAATCGCGAAGCTGGGGGAGCATTTCGCCAACGCGCCGCCCGCTCGAAGACGCCAGAATGCGGCGGTCTTCGCCGGCCACGTTGATCTCGACCAAAGAGGGCGCCAGGGCCATGGTCTTTTGCAGCATGCTGGCGATGTCGGGGTCGCTCGAGACGATCGTGTACCACACCGCCTTAGGGCCCTGGGAGGTCTCGTATTCCTTGGCGTGCTGGTTGAGATGGTCGATGAGGAAGGAGTTAACCTCCTGCGTGGCGTGCTCGCTGCGTTCGAGAGCGCCGGCGGAGAGCGTATTCACAAGCGTCTCCAGGTGGAGCGCGGAGAGCGCGACGGCCACCAGCGCCACCAGCGTGACCGTCAGCAAAACCAGCCGGACCCGCAACGATATTTGAAATGTTCCGATCAGTCGGCGCTGGCTCCCTGCGCTCCGTATTCCTTGAGTTTGTTGAATAGCGTCTTCTGGCTGATGCCCAGGATCTCGGCGGCGCGGGTTTTATTGTTCTTGGTGTGATCGAGAGTCAGCTCGATCAACGCGCGCTCGGCCTGTTCGATGGTGTAGCCGACGGGAATGTGCAGCTCGCCGCCGGAGGGCGCCGGGCGCGGCACGGGAGCGCCGCCGAAGCCGGGAGCCAGGTGCGTCACATCCAGCGTGCCTTCGCCCGACAGGATCACCGCGCGCTCCAGGACATTGCGCAGCTCGCGCACGTTGCCGAACCAGGAATGAGCTTGCAGCCGCTCCATCAACACGGCCGACACGTCCGTCACCTTGGTGCCGTGCTTGCGGTTCAGATCCTCCAGCAACGCAGCCACCAGCACCGGCAAGTCTTCCAGGTGCTCCCGCAACGGCGGAAGCGGAATCGGAAACACATTCAGACGGTAGAACAGGTCTTCGCGGAATTTCCCTTCCTTGATGGCCGTGTCCAGGGGCGCATTGGTGGAGGCGATCACGCGCACGTCGAGCTGAATCTCGTTCTTGCCGCCCAGGCGGCGCACCCGTCCGTCCTCGAGCACGCGCAGCAGCTTGGCCTGCGTCGCGGGCGGCATGTCGCCGATTTCATCCAGCAGCACGGTGCCGTTCTGCGCCAGCTCGAAGCTGCCGGCCCGCCGCTCCACCGCCCCGGTAAAGGCGCCTTTTTCGTGGCCGAAAAGCTCGCTTTCCATGAGCGTGTCGGGCATGGCGGCGCAGTTGATGGCGACGAAAGGGCCGGCGCGGCGCGGGCTGAGATCGTGAATCGCTCGAGCGGCCAGCTCCTTGCCCGTTCCGCTTTCGCCGGTAATCAGCACGGCCGCCCGGCTGGGCGCCACTTGTTGGATCAGGGCGAAAACCTCGCGCATTTTGCGCGACGATCCCACCATCTGTCCCAGCAGGCCGCGGCCGCTCAACTGGCGTTCCAGGCGCTGCGCGTGCTCGGCCAATCTTCCTTGCTCCACCGCGCGGGCCAGCAACAGCCGCAGCGCCGGCGCCTGCGATTGGCCGCCTTTTTCGAGAAACCAGAATGCCCCCAGGTCGTGAACCATGTTCACGGCCATCTCCAGGCCGCCGTGCGCGGTGAGCACGATGGCCTGCGGTCCGGCCCCGTTGGATTTGAGCCGGCGCAATAATTCCTCGCCGTCCATGCGCGGCATCTTGATGTCGGTGACCACCACCTGCGCCGGAAACGATTCCAGCTTCTCGAGCGCTTCCTGTCCGTCCGCGGCGGTCTCGACGTGGTAGCCCCACAGCGCGATCATGCCGGCCAGCGCCATGCGCTGCGCTTCTTCGTCGTCCACCACCAGGACTCGCGGGCGTTCCGTTTCCATTCTCTTTTATTGTGACAGCCTGCTGGGCCGTCGTGCTATGATGCTCGGCGGCGGAGCTAAAAATGGAACTGAGGCAGTCGCTGAAGGCGGTAAAAGCTGGATACGTTTTATGCCTGCTGGCGGAGCTTGTCCTGGGCGGGTTGTGGTTATGGCAGGAGCCCGCTGTTACGTTCTGGGCCGTGGCTCCGATCCCCTTCGTTCTGGCAGTATTCGTCGCCATCCGCCACGTCCAGCGCCGCATGACCAAGATCACCATTTCGAGCGATCGCCTGCATTATGAAACCGGCCTGTTTTCCAAAGCCACGCGCACGGTGGAACTGGTCAAGATCCAGGACGTGCGTGTGAATCAGAGCGTCATGCAGCGGATTTTCAGCATCGGCGACCTGTCGCTCGAGACCGCGGGAGGCTCCAGCCGCATCGTGATGGAATCCATCGACCGTCCGCAGGAAGCGGCGAACCATATCATGGATATGGCCCGGGCGGCGGGGAAGGCGGGAGGAGCCTCGGGTAGTCTTTCAGGGCAGCCGTAGCGCGATGATATCCTCGACGAATTCCGGTTCCGCATGGCAATCGCCCCCGCACGCCGAGTTGCGCCCGTCCTCCTGACGGCGGCTTCTCTCCTCTTCACCTGCCTTGGGCTGGTTTTGATCCCCTTGGCTGGGATTCAGGATGACGAAGTCCTGTTTACCTATCCGCTATTCACGGGGTCCGCCTGGCCGCTCGCGCTGGCCATTTTCCATCATCATCCGCCGCTGATGGTGTTTCCGTACACGGGCGCGCTCAAGACATATCTGTACTGGCCTGTTTTCAAGGTATTTGCGCCGAATCCGTATTCCTTGCGTCTTCCCATGGTTTTCGCGGGAGTCTTGACGATTCTCATGTTTTATTACTTTGCGAAGAAGATTGCCGGAATTCACGCTGCCTTGGCCGCGGTTGCACTGCTCGCAAGCGACCCGTCGTTCCTGCTCGCCAATACCTTCGATTGGGGACCGGTGGCCTTGCAGCATCTTCTTCTGATGGCCGGTTGCTGCCTCATCGTCCGCGGCAACCTCCGCTCCAGCTTCTTCGTGTTCGGACTGGCGCTCTGGGACAAGGCCGTTTTTGTGTGGCCGCTCGCCGGATTGGCCGCCGGCGCCGTGGCCGCGTATCTCCCCGAGATCCGGCAGGCGGCGCGGGACAAGCGCAGGATCGCCCAAGCCGCGCTCGCGTTCCTGGCCGGCGCTTCGCCGCTGATTGTCTACAACGTCCAGTCCCGAAGCGAGACCGCCAGGTCCACAGCGCATTTTTCGCTCGAACATCTCCCGCTCAAGGTTCACGAGTTGGATCTCGCGCTGAGCGGCAGCGGCCTCTTCGGCTTTCTAGCCGCTCGGGAGTTGGAAGGAGATCCCAAGCCGGCCGTCTCGCCGGAAGCTCGCGTCACGACTTGGATTCACGATCGTTTTGGAGATCGCCACTCCAATCTGTTCCCGCTTGCGGCAATGATCGCTCTGTTGGCCGCGCCTTTCTGGTGGCGATCTCCCGGCCGGAAGCCGGCTCTTTTCGCGATCGTCTTTTCGATAGTCACCTTCAGCTTCATGGCGGTAACCCGCGACGCCGGCGAAGCGGTACATCACACGATCTTGCTATGGCCGATGCCGCATCTGCTGGTTGGCGTGGTTCTGGCGGCGTTGCGCCCGCGCTGGCTGCCATTGGTCCTCGGATCTGTTGTGGTGCTTTCCAATTTGCTGGTGCTCAATCAATACATCTTCCAGCTCGACCGCTATGGCGCTCACGGCAACTTTACCGACGCCATATACCCCCTCGCGGAAGGTGTTCGCGCTGCCAATGCCGAGCATATCTATGTTATGGATTGGGGCTTGACCGAGACGCTGACTTTCCTCGGGCGCGGCAGGCTTCCGCTCTTCGCGGGGGCGAGTCCTTTCTTTACCGCGACGCCGGACCAGCAACAGCTATACTTTATTTCTAAGATGTTCACCGATCCCCAGGGTCTCTTCGTGGGCCATGTCCGCGAGCGGGAGGTCTTCACGGGAGTTGACGCACGCTTCGTCGCCACCGCCGGCGCCTCCGGCTATCGGAAGGAGATCGTCCGCACGATTTTCGATTCGAACAACCGAGCCGTCTTTGAGATCTTTCGCCTTCGGCAGGTCTCCTTTTGACGGATTCGGATCAAGCCACGCCATGCGAGGCTGGGAATCGTATCGATACGCCGCTCTTGATCGCCGCGCTCTTTGCGTTTCTCTGGGCTGTAGCCAGAGCCTGCGTGCAATCGATCACCATGGACGAGGCGGATACCTATCTGACGTTCGCTGGCCGCACGGAACCCTTTCAGTGGTATCCACACGCAAATAATCACCTATTGAATTCCGCATTGATGCGTGTCTTCACGTCGGTCTTTGGACTGTCTCACCTCACGGTGAGGTTGCCGGCGCTGCTGGGCGCCGCGATCTATATTTGGGCCTGCCTCTATATCTGCACGCTGATCCACCGCAAGATCGTCTCGCGGCTCTTGTTGTTTATTTGTCTCGTATACAATCCGTTCGTCTTCGATTTCCTGGTGGCCGCGCGGGGATACGGCCTTGCCAATGGGTTCTTGGTGTGGGCCGTTGTCATCCCAGCGGCCGGGATCCTGCGGAAGACTTCGCCGGTCCGGATCTGTGCGGCGTGCTCCGTCTGCGTGGCTCTCTCTTTCGCGGCGAATTTCTCATTGGCCTTTGTCGATCTTGCGGTGCTTGCCCTGGTTTTTCTGTGGACGTGCCGTCAGGGCGGGTTCTCTTGGCGGCTTCTCGCCGCGGCGATCCTCCCCGGAGCGGCAATCACCGTCGTGTTCCCGCTCTCGACGATTCTTCGCTGGCCGTCCGGCGAATTTGTGGAAGGCGTAAGGTCCCTCCGGGATACGTTCGGAACCGTGATTCACTGGTCGTGGTTTGAGTTGAATCCGGAAGTAGCGAGTCCGCTGATGTATCAAATCATGCGGCGCCTGGAGCATCCGCTGCTGTGGGCTTTGGCGGGAGTGGTGCTGGGGAAGCTGGTTCTCCTGATCTCGCACAGGCGCGAGCTCCGCGATGAGCGCAGCAGGTGGCTGAGGGAGCTTGCGATGGTGTTAGCGTCGGCGATCGCGCTGGCGACCGCGGCTCATTGGCTTGCGTTCCGAATCTTCGGTCTGTTGCTGCCTTATAACCGCATCGCCCTTTTCTATGTTCCGCTGTTCACCCTATTCGTAGGAGCAATCGCCGCCATCCCCATCGAATTCCGAATGAGCCGGGGGTTCGACTATGCCGGCATGTCCGTATTTTCATTAATCGCCCTGCACTTCGTACTCTCCATGCGCCTGACCTACTTCGGGGAATGGCGATATGGAGCCGAGGTCAAAGCCGTTTATTCGAAGCTCGCCTACTACAACCACACATACTGCGTGACGGATGTGGGTTCAAATTGGTTCTACAGCCTTACCTTGAATTTTTATCGGGCGCTTTCAGGACGCGAGAGCTTCGTCCAATTCGAGCCAGGTCTGCCGTTGCCGGTGGACAAGCAAGTCTACGTTCTTCACGGCAAGTTCGATCGGGAGTTCGTGAATGCCCAGAAGCTAACCGTTGTTTATCACGGCGATTCGACGGATGTCGTCATCGCGGTTCGCCCCGAACTCCTGTTACGCAGAGAGTCAAGTCCCCCTTGCCCGTAACGATGCCGGCCCCTTTGAAAAAGCAGGTCGCGCTCTATGCCGGAGCCATCTTCGGGCTGAATCTTTTCCTCTGCTGGCCGCTGTTTCGCGCGGATTACCTGGACGACTTCCAATCGAATGAAGGCTCGTTCATGGCCATCGGGCGGTTCCTGATCGAGCACTGGCCGCACGTTGCTTGGTTTCCCTGGTTCAATGGCGGGACTCCCATTGAAAGTGCGTATTCTCCGTTAGTCCCGGCGCTCGTAGCGGTAATCGCGAGCCTGGTGCGGTGCTCTCCGGCACACGCGTTCCACGCTCTGACGGCCGTGATCTACTCTTTGGGGCCGGTTTTTCTTTTCCTGTTTGCGCGAAAGGTGTCAGGACTGGTGACGCCCGCGCTCGCGGCGGCGTTGGCATGGTCGCTGTTCTCGCCTGCGCTATTGGTGCCGGAGATCCGCGGCGAGGTCGGTACGTTCTGGGGCCTGCATCGACTGCGAACAATTGTCTACTACGGGGAAATGCCGCACAACGTGGCTTTGAATCTGCTTCCCTTGGCCTGGCTGTTGCTGGCGCGTTACTGGGAGACGCCTCGGCCGCGGCGGTTCGCGGCCGCCGCCATCGTGGTTGCCGCGATCATGCTGAGTAACGATTTCGGCCTGGCGGTGATCTCAAGTTCTGTCTTCCTGCTGTGGCTGGCCATCGACTACGGGACATCCGGCGGCGACCGAACCTCGCGCGCTGGCCGAACGTGGCGGCGGCTGGCTTCGACATGCTTGGTCCTGCTGGTTGCGTACGTGCTGATCTGCCGTTTTCTGCCCCCTCGGCTATTGCTTGAAGGGGCGGTCAATTCCCAAACGCTGGGTGGCGATTATCGGCACGGGTGGTGGCCCGTCGCTCTACTACCCGTGCTGGCCGTCTTGTGGTTGATTCTGCGGAGAATCCCCAGCCCCATGGTGAGGTTCGCCACTCTCTTCACCGGATGTTTCGGCGGCGTTGTGGCGCTCTTTTGGACCACTGGAATTGGCCTCCTGCCTTCGGCGCACCGATATGTTCTTGAGGCGGAGGCTGGCTTCTGTCTGCTGGCGGCCTTCGCGCTTTATCCGATGGGGCGGCGATTGCCGCCGAAGTTCGCGGCGCTGATCGCAATTCCAGTTTTGGGATTCGTGGTGCATGCGGACTACCGCTTCGCGCGTCGATATATCCGGCCGGCTGATGTGGCGCAATCGGTTGTCTATCGCGAAGCATCCTGGATTCGCGAACACCTCCCGGATCAGAGGGTGATGGCGGCGGGCGAGACGGAGTTCTGGCTCAACTTGTTCACGGACAATCCACAAATGGCCGCAGGACATGAAGCCGCCGCCAACTGGGTGGCGCGGGTGGCCGTCTACACTATCTACAGCGGTCAGAACGCCGGCGCTCAGGACGGCCCGATCTCGGTGCTCTGGCTGAAAGCTTTCGGGTGCGGAGCCATCATCGCGCAGGGTCCCGGCAGTAGCGATTATTTCCATCCCGTGCTCCATCCCGATAAATTTGCGGGCTTGCTGCCGCTGGTCTGGCGCGAGGGCGGCGATTTCATCTATCAGGTACCGCTGCGGTCTCCTTCGTTGGCCCACGTGGCGCCGGCTGACATGTTGGTCGCTTCGCGGCCGCGGAATGGATTGGACGTGGGGCCGCTGCACCGGTACGTGGAGGCTCTGGAGGATCCGGCGCTCCCACTGGCCCAACTTCGATGGCAGAACCCGCAGCGGGGGCGGATCGCGGCGAGGATGAGCCATGACCAGGTTGTTTCGGTGCAGATCACCTATGACCCGGGATGGCGCGCCAGCGTTGGCGGCCGCCCTGCGACAGTTCGAAGCGATGGGCTGGGAATGATGGCGATCGATCCTGAGTGTGCGGGCGACTGCACGATCGATCTGGAGTTCGAAGGTGGAATGGAGAGGCACATCTACTCGGCCGCGGGTATTCTAACAGCGCTTGCGCTGGTTATCATGATTGTTATGCCGAGACAATGACGACTCTGCCGGCCGGCCCAACTTTGCTGGAATCCCACCTCAACCTGCCAGAGCAGCATGCCTTATCACTCGAACGCTCGTTTGGAAAAGAGTAAGTGAGACGGCAACCAGTCAAAGCCATCATCGTCGGAGCCGGTCCAGCGGGACTGACCGCTGCGTACCAGCTCTCCAAGGCAGGACTGCCGGTTCTGGTACTGGAGAGCGATCCTCAATACGTGGGAGGACTCTCGCGAACCATCGACTACAAGGGCTTTGGGTTCGACATCGGCGGCCATCGTTTTTTCTCCAAATCGCGCGAGGTCGAAGACCTGTGGACCGAGATCGCGGGCGCCGATATGCTGGTGCGGCCGCGATCCTCGCGCATCTACTATCGCGGCCAATTCTTCGCTTATCCACTCAAGCCATTCGAAGCGCTCGCAAAGCTGGGCGTGTACGAATCGGCGTTGTGCGTACTTTCGTTCTTGCGCGCGCGGCTCCGTCCCAAGCCCAATCCGAAATCGTTCGAAGACTGGGTGAGCAATCAATTCGGCGAGCGACTGTTCCGAATCTTCTTCAAGACCTATACGGAAAAAGTGTGGGGAATGAGCTGCCGCGAAATCTCGGCCGACTGGGCGGCGCAGCGTATCAAGGGATTGTCCCTGGGATCTGCGATCAAATTCGCGCTTCTGCCCCAGCCAAGGCCGAAAGACCGGAGGGCCGTGGTCAAAACGCTGATCGACACCTTCCGCTATCCTCGGCGAGGTCCGGGGATGATGTGGGAGGCATGCGTGGAAAAGATCCGCGGAATGGGCGGACGCGTGCTCCTCGGCCGCCGCGTGGAGGCGTGCCGGTTCGACTCCGCCGCCAAATTGTGGACGATTCAGGCGGCGTCGGCGGATGGGGAAATCGAATCGTATGAAGGCGAGCACCTGATCTCTTCCATGCCGATCCGGGAACTTGTGGCGCAAATCGAGCCGCGCCTTCCGGCGCCTGTCGCCGTTGCCGCGCAGTCGCTCAAGTATCGCGACTTCCTCACGGTCGGACTGATCCTGCGTGGGCAAGACGGGATTACCGACAATTGGATATACATTCATGACCCGTCCGTCAAGGTCGGCCGGATTCAAAACTACAAATCCTGGTCGCCGGAGATGGTTCCCGATCCCGCGTATTGCAGCTACGGTCTGGAATACTTTTGCTTCGAGGGCGACGGGTTGTGGGCCATGGCCGACGCGGATCTCATCGCCTTGGCCAAGAGGGAGATCGAGCAGATCGGCCTGGGGTGTGCCGCCAACGTCACCGACGGCTGCGTGATCCGGCAGCGCAAAGCCTACCCGGTCTACGACGATGCGTATGCTGGGCACGTCGAGACGGTGCGGCAAGCGCTAGCGCGGCATTGTGGGAATATTCATCTGGTCGGCCGCAACGGCATGCACAAGTACAACAACCAGGATCACGCCATGATGACGGCGATGCTGACCGCCAGGAACATCATCGCAGGCGAGAACAAATTCGACGTCTGGCAGGTGAACCAGGACGCGGAATACCACGAATCGGACAGTGCGGGCGCTCAGTCCGCCAGCGGGCTGCGCGCCGTTCCCGGTCGGCCCAAATAGCCGCGCCTTTCCGGAGCGCGCCGGCACGGTGTTTGCGGGCGCGATTCTCAAGACTACCCGGCGGGCGGCCCCAAAGACTGATATCATTATTGCCGAAGTAGCATTGGTGAGAGACTCGCGGTGTACGCGGAAAGGCGGAGATTTGAGATCATGGCGAAATCACAGAAGACCTTCGTTGGCCGTCGCGGCTTCCTGAAGAATGCAGCGGCCGGAGCAGCCGGCGCGGCGGCGCTGGTAACCACAACACCGCTGGTGGAGGCGCAAGCTCAAAGCGCCCAGGCACAAGGCACCCAGGCGCAGAGAGACTCACCCGGCTTGTCGGCGCCCAAGGCGGGCGCGCCCGCACCGACGCAAGCGCAGCTTGACCGCGACGCCGGGAATGTCCGCCCGCCCGCTGTCGCGCGCTTGATCACACGGCCCGGCTCGGATCTCATGGTTGAGACGGTTAAGCGGCTCGGGATCGAATACGTCGCCGCCAATCCGGGATCGAGTTTCGAAGGCCTGCAAGAGTCGTTCATCAATTACGGCAATCCGCCGAATCAGATGCCGGAGTTCATCACCGCGCTGCATGAAGAGTCGGCGGTGACCATGGCTCACGGTTACGCCAAGGCCGAAGGCAAGCCGATGCTGGCGTTGCTGCACGGCACCATTGGCATTCAGCACGCGGCCATGTCCATTTACCAGGCTTATTACGACCGCGTGCCGGTCCTGATGATCGCCGGCAACGACCCGGACTTTATTGCGGCGCATACCGCCCACGACATGGCCGGGATCGTCCGGAGCTTCACGAAATGGGACGCCGAGCCCAAGACCATCGACGAGGCTTTGGCGACAATTCAACGCGCCTACAACGAAGCCATCACGCCTCCGATGGGGCCCACTCTGGTGGTGCTGGGTTCCGAGGTTCAAAAGGACAACGCCCCGAACACTCAGGTTCCGGCTTACAAGCCGCCCACGTTCGTGACCATCGACTCGACGCGCGCGAGGGAGATCGCGAAGGGCCTGTTGGCGGCTCAAAACCCCCGGATCGCGGTGGGCCGTTTGCGAACGCCGGAGGGCGTGAAGCGGTCGGTCGAGCTGGCTGAACTGGTGGGAGCTTCGACCAGCACCGCGGCCACGGGCGGGCCTATGAGCTTCCCGCAACGGCATGCCCTTTGCGGCCCGGGCGCCGACACGGCTTACGATTACACGCTCGGTCTTGAAACCCCCGCGGCGCAGGCTTCCATCAACGGTCCAGGGACGGCGACAATTGTTCCGTCGCGGGATACCGTCAACATCGGTTTCGGGGGCATTAGTGGCGGGGGCGGCGGCAGAGGCGGCGGCGGTGGCAGAGGCGGACGCGGCGGCGGAAATGCGAACGCCGCTCCTACCGAGGCCGATGCCGAGGCGAGCCTTCCGCTCATCATCGATGAAGTGAAGCGCCAACTGACCGCGGACCAGAAAGCGCGGATTCAGGAGCGCATCGCCAAGCAAACGCGGGCCAACCACGAGGCTCGCGTGACTGCCATCACGGCGGCGGTGGAAAGCAAGAGGGCCGGATGGAATGGCACTCCCATCAGCACGGCGCGGATTTATGCGGAGCTCTGGCCGTTGATCATGAATGAAGACTGGTGCCTTTCCTCTCCCAGCGGTTTCTCGGGCGGCCATAACGCGCAACTGTGGGATCACGATAAGCCGTATAGCTACCTGGGAGGCCAAGGGGCCGGCGGTATGGGCTACGGCGCGCCGGCATCGGTGGGTGCGGCGCTGGCTGCAAAGGCCCGCAATCGAATCGTCGTCAACGTCCAGACCGATGGCGATCTCAACTATGCTCCGGGTGTTCTGTGGACGGCCGTGCATCACAAACTGCCCATGCTCACCGTGATGCACAATAATCGCGCCTGGCATCAGGAATACATGTTCGTCGAATACATGGCCGGCGTTCGCGGGCGCCGCGCGAACCACGCGGAAATCGGCAGCACGCTCCGGGATCCGTTCCTCGACTATGCAAAGATGGCGGCGGGCTACGGCATGAATGGTGAGGGACCCATCACCGATCCGACGAAATTATCGGCGGCATTGAAGCGCGGAGTAGCCTCTGCGAAACGCGGCGAGCCATACATGATCGACGTGATCACCCAGCCGCGGTAAGGACGATTGGCATGAGGAAAGATTCGAAGAACCGCTGGTTTGCAGCGGCGGCATTTGTCGCCCTGACCGTGCCTGCCGTGTTTCTCAACGCTCAGGGCGGCGGTGGCGTGCGCGGCGGCGGTAAGGGCGGCGGTGCCGCGCCGGTCGCGAACGTCCCGGCGCCGACCAGTCCGGTCAGCGGGAACGCGGTTGCCGGAAAGGGCCTGTATTACGCCTATGGTTGCTATGCCTGCCATGGTTACAACGGTGAGACCGGGCGGGCTTTCGTAGGACGCTGGGGAAACCTGGGGACCGAGCAGGCCTTCCTTACATTCCTCCGCGGCCGCGCCAACGTGGCGCCGATTACGCCATCGACAAACATGCCGAATTTCGCTGAAGCCTCTCTGTCCGACAAACAGGCGAAGGATATTTATGCCTACATCCGCACGTTCAAAAGCTCGGCGCCCGATCTGAAGGATATTCCAACCCTCAACGCGATCGTCGACGCAGCGAAGCAGGACAAGAAATAATCGTCTCTGTCCAGGCGGTCTTTTCCACGGCAGCCGCTGATTCGAGGCTCACGTTTTCTCGCCGCGGTAGAGCGCCCGCAAAGACCGGGGCAGGCTGGGGCTGGTCGCCCGATCATACCGGGAATCCGGCAGCGTCAGGATCAACCGGCGATACGCGGCCTTGAGGTTGTGATAAGGAATCCCCGGGAAATAGTGATGCAGCGCGTGGTATCGCAAGGCCACCAGGGCCCACAATTCAGTCCAGAAGGCGCCGGGCGTATCGATCGAGTCGCCCAACTGGCCGTCGCGGTCGAGCGGGGTTTCGCCGCTCGCGTAACGGTGTGCGCCCAAGGTGCGAAGAGTGTTGATGAAGCCGGCGGCCGCCAACACCGGATACCAGACGGCAAAGGAACGCCAGGGAAGTACGCGAAACGCGGCCAGCGCCAGCATTACCGCACCACGCACCCAGGGTGGCGGCCTCCCAGCGAGCGATCTTGCGGCTGACGGCTTCCCGCACTTCCCGCCGGTATTGCACATTCAGGCAAAGAGCGGAGGCTCGGATCGCGAGCCATCGGTGCAAGCCCGGTGACAATAGGCTGAAGGGCGATAGAAGCAGGAACGGCACCATCAGCAGCGCACACCGAACAAAAGGTTCCAGGTTGTTTCGAATCCTCGCAACGCGCTCTGCCGCAGGTGGCTGATCTCATGCAATAAGCAGAGGCCGCGATACAAGGGAAACACCGCGATCAAGGAGGCCAGCGTCATTCTCCAGGGAAACGGCCGCCACGAAAGTGGTTCAAATACGATCGCCGCCGCGAAGGCGCTCCAACCAACCAGTGCGCTCAACGGGAGATCGGTCCAATAGATGGCGGGGCGCGGACTGTGCAGATCGCTCACCAGACGCTTGGCTTCGCGCTCGTAATGGGCGGTCTGAACGTTAGCCTGGCCACCCATCATGATCGCATCATTGTACTGCGGGAGCCAGATCCTGTCCAAGCCTCCACGGCGCCCGCCTGCATGCCCGATACTGGGAGGCCTCCTGCCGAATCTTCGAGGTTATGAGGCTCGCGTCGCCAAGGGACTCCACATTTGTTGACAGTATCGAGTTGCCAGGAGCTACGGAGCGCTTGAGTTCGCGTGGAGGAACCACCCGTTCAGAACGACTTCCCGCGTGAACCAGCGGGTGCGGAGCAGACATCGGGCGATGAGACCGATAAATGGTGGGGGAAGAAGATGGGCAACGCAGCACCTCGATTCCGTGGGGCGAGCTCATCGGCATGCGCAATCGGCTGATCCACGGGTATGCCGAAATCAACTTGGACATCCTGTGGGATACGGTGACCTGGCCCTTGGCCCGTTGATCTTGGAATTGGAATCGCTGCTGCAACGGGGCTGACAGATTCTAACGTCAGGGACGTTCTCACCTTTGGAGCCGGCCGGCTACACCGAGTCACGTGAACTTTCGGGGATGGCAGTGAAGCTGATCTGAACGGGGAAGGTTGCCGGTATTCTAGAGAGGGACAAGGGCCCGCACGGCTTTAGACAAATCGTCATTTGCTTGACGCACTGAACTGTCATTCTTGAAGATGAATCAAGATGAGCAATCTACGGTACACGAACCTAGCATCGGAGTCGGTTGACGAAGATCCCCTGGCGCAGCTTGCCTTGGATTTGCGCTGGAGCTGGAATCATTCGACGGATGAGTTGTGGCAGCGGCTGAATCCGGAGCTGTGGGATCTGACGCACAATCCCTGGATCGTGCTGCAAACAGTCTCCCGGGAGCGGCTTGCAAGCGTTACCTCCGATGCAGCGTTTCAAAGCATGCTAGGCGAACTGAGACAGGCCCAGCAGAACGAGCGGGAACAGGCGACATGGTTCCAGCAGAGCTATGCGAAATCGGCCCTCAAGACGGTTGCGTATTTCAGCATGGAGTACATGCTCAGCGAAGCGCTACCGATTTATTCGGGCGGCCTCGGGAATGTGGCCGGCGATCAGCTCAAGGCCGCGCACGACCTGGGCGTGCCGGTCATCGGCGTGGGACTACTGTATCAACAGGGTTACTTCCGCCAGCAGATCGACAAGAACGGTAACCAGATCGCTCTGTACCCGTTCAACGATCCGGGACAACTGCCCATCAAGCCTCTGCGGGACGCGAACGGGGACTGGCTGCGGATAACGCTCCGGATGCCCGACTTATCGCTATGGCTGCGGACTTGGGAAGTGCAGGTGGGCCGGAGGAAACTGTACCTGCTTGACACCAACGATCCGGCGAATCTTCCGGAACATCGCGGCATCGCGAGTGAACTATATGGAGGGGGTCCGGATCTGCGCTTACGGCAGGAACTGGTGCTGGGGATCGGCGGATGGCGGCTGCTGCGTGCGCTGGGGATTCAGCCGGAGGTGTGTCATCTGAATGAGGGGCACGCTGCCTTCGCGGTGCTGGAGCGGGCGCGCGACTACATGGACGTCACGGGCCAGCCGTTCGCGGTGGCGCTGGCGGTGACGCGAGCTGGGAACTTGTTCACCACCCATACTCCGGTGGAAGCCGGTTTCGACCGCTTCTCCGAAGACATGATGCGGCCCTATTTCTCCTGGTACGCCAGGGAAAGAGTGCGCATCCCGTTTCAGGATTTGATGGCGCTGGGAAGGCTCAATCCCGGCGACCCGAGCGAGCCGTTCAACATGGCGTACCTGGCCATCCGGGGAAGCGGCGCGGTAAACGGCGTCAGCCGGCTCCACGCGGAAGTGAGCCGCAAGCTCTTTGAACCGTTGTTTCCGCGCTGGCCGCCCGAGGAAATACCGGTTGGGCATGTGACCAACGGCGTGCACATGCCCACATGGGATTCGGTGGAGGCGGACCGCTTGTGGACCATCACCTGCGGCAGAAAACCATGGCGCGGGGACTTGCAGAAGGTGGAAGAGACCATCCGGCAGGCGGATGACACCGCGCTGTGGCGCCTGCGCACGGATGGGCGCAAGGCGCTGGTGGAGTACGTACGCAAACGTTGCGCCCGGCAGGCCGCCGGCCAGGGCGGATCGGCTCAGCAGATCGCGGAAGCCGGGCGGATCTTCGATCTCAACACACTTACCCTCGGGTTCGCGCGCCGCTTCGCGGCGTACAAGCGGCCCACCCTGCTGCTGCACGATCCGGAACGGCTGATGCGAATCCTGACGAACGCGCAGCGCCCGGTTCAACTGGTGCTGGCAGGCAAGGCACACCCGGCGGATGAAACCGGGAAGGCGATGATCCGGGCCTGGACCGACTTCATCCGCCGCGCGGGCCCGCAATCGCACGTTGCGTTCCTGAGCGACTACGACATGCTGCTCACGGAGCAGTTGGTGGGAGGGGTGGATGTGTGGATGAACACGCCGCGGCGGCCTTGGGAGGCGAGCGGAACCAGCGGAATGAAGGTGCTGGTGAACGGCGGGCTGAACCTCTCCGAACTGGATGGCTGGTGGGCGGAGGCGTATGCGCCGGAAGTGGGCTGGGCCATCGGCGACGGCAACGAACATGGCGACGACCCGGCGTGGGACGCGGCCGAGGCAGAAACACTGTATGAGATCCTCGAGACCCAAATCGCCCCCGAGTTCTACACGCGGGACCAGGACGGAATTCCCAGGCGATGGGTGGCGCGAATGCGCGAGAGCATGGCGCGATTGACGCCGCGGTTTTCAGCGCATCGGACGGTTCGCGAATACACCGACAGGCATTACGCGCCGGCCGCGGAAGCCTACGCGCAGCGCGCCGCCGAGGGCGGGAAACTTGGAGCGGAGATAGCCGCCTGGCAAGCCAACCTCGCCCGCCACTGGCAGGAAGTGCGATTTGGTCCGTTCAAAGTGGAGCGGCAGGGCGACGAGCTGGCGTTTGAAGTAGCGGTCTATCCTGGGGAATTGGATCCCGACGCGATCGGGGTGGAGCTATTCGCCGACGGCGCGGCTGAACCGTTGCGGGCGCCGATGGCCCGAGGCGGCAAGGTGGACGGAAGCGGCTATCTCTACTCGGCTCGCACGCCGGCTGCGCGGAACGCGGAGGACTTCACGGCTCGGATCGTACCGTATCATCCAGGCGCACCGGTTCCGCTCGAAGCCAGCCAGATTCTGTGGCAGAAGTGAGCCGGCGCCTAAACCGGCCACGTCTCGGAGAGTACACGCTCGAAATTCCCGGCCCTCAATTCGGCGTTGGCACCCGATCCACGTGATCGATAACGATCACCGGCATGGGCTGCTTGCGTGGTTCCAGTTTTAGCCCGAGTTTACCCAAGGCTTCGAACACGGTAGGACTAGGCGCAACGTCTTGGCTCGCGGACCCCGGTGCGATGTCCAACCGAACATCGTAGTTCCCCTGTATCCCGGTCAGATCCGTTACAGGTTGTCCGAGATAGAAGGGAAGGCGTGCCGCCAGAGATGCCATCGTCACAGCGTGACACACCAAAGACAGAAGCGGTGGCTCCAGCGCCCGCGTAGTGCACCCCGGACTGCCCTCCCCCCCGGCCGGCTGCAGCTTCGTCCCGCGCTTTTCCACAACCAGCCCATAGGCGGGCATGATTTTTTGTTCGCGATGGACGGCCAGGTGGAATCGGTCGATCAACACTGCCTGAATCATCAGGCGCTGCTCATCCCCCGTTGCGTTGGGCGGACCCTCCGCGAGCAGGTCGAAGCGGTCAGATTCGAGCCAACCTGGGCCGCCCTTGAGGTAATCGTTTTCTCTATTCGCTAAAATGTATTGATCCTGGATGATTTCTTTATACGCCAGAGTGATCAGGAGTCTCATAGTCACGCTGCGCAGGCGCACCACTCCGCCCGTCGGGCTGGCTCTTCCGGACATCAGCTCCACCGTAGTCTCCGTGCTGCGCACGGATTCCAAGAGGTACGGCGCCACCAAAGGAACCGCCGGCCGGACATCGGCAACCTCAAACTGAGGCAGCGGGGAGGACTGGCCGAACGTGCTGACCACGAGAAGACAGGAGGCTGCAAGAATTGGGGAAATCGACCGATCTCGCTGCGTTTTGTGCATTATCGCTCCAATCACATAAAAGTCATAACCAATCAATCAATTGCCTGCAAACCTTCGACCGTGCGTCGGCGATTCATACTTGATCGCTTCCAGACAAAGCAGCCGGACCTCTCGTGAACTTAACCACCGGCGCCGCCGCGTCCAACGGCGCGCAGGGGAAACGGCGACACACTCTGGCAGCGTTGTTCCTGGCAGAGGCTCGGTTAACTAATAGATAGGTCCACAGTACGGTCCATTACCATAAATCGTACATCCTCCCGAATTGCAGTCAGGCTGGTAGTCGCAGCTAAAATCTGGGAAGCACAAGCAGCACCCCGAACCGTCACAGTAGATTATGCTCCCCCCGCCGCATTGGCCTGGGCTGCAAAGAGTACAATCACATATGCCATCTGCTTTCGCCACCTTCTCAAGGCCAACGGCAGCCGCGAAGATGCCTATCGCCCGTGCGCTCCATCGACCGATGAAGCCACGCCTCGTTGGGGTCAACTTGTCAATCGCTTTGTTGAGTTCTATCACAAGAACAGCTCCTTTCTTTAGTTTGACAATTTACGCTATTTCACTATTCCGTAACCGGCTATCCGCCCCTCATTATCAAGCCTGATGACGATCGGTGTTTGAAACGCCATATACTCCCGAGTGGTGGCACCGTCAGGGTCAAACAGGATCGGTACGCCAGTCAACACAGTTGCTACTGCGGCGTGCGATGTTAGCCTCCGGCAGTCCTCCTCGCTCCCTTCGCAAACTACGGCAATGTTCCCTTTGTGTATTTTGTGAATGTTGTAGAGGAGAGTTCTGGCTCTCTGCATCTCTAGGGATACCTCCCTTGGCGGCGAAAGGAATACCAAGAATCGCCCTCGGACGTTATTCAACGTCACGTTGTTGCGCGTTTGCATTTCGAGTAATTCAAATCCGGGCGCAAGAGCACCGACGGGCAGGTACCGGTCGCCCCGTGCCTCTCGCAAACGTCGATGACGAACGACCCTACGTAGAGCCAACTGGGTCACCACCGCACAGGTGGCGACCATCACTGACAGTGCTGAGTAGCTCATTTCAAACAGAATCTGCCGCAAACCAGCGGGGTTCAGAAGTGCGCCATGCATCATCCCACGCTGCCTCTGGCCGTTGTTACGGCCGCGCTGTCATAATGTGCTCGTGGCCCCGTGCTTTCAAGAAAGAGACGGACTAATTGTTCAGAGTCCACCGGCTGACCGTAGCCTCTAATGCTTCCTTCGCTATCCACGATGATCGCCGCAGGTGAGCCGGAGATGCCAAACAGCTGGCGGAGATCGGCATCCGTTTGCGCAAAGAATCGAGTGTTCGGTCGATTAGGCATCAGCGGCATGCACCGTGCTTCGTCCCCCGAACACACAATCAGAAGCAGCATTCCCGCGCCTCCCCGGAGCGCAAGGCTCTCGAGCAAACGGCTACACGCAGGACAGGCGGGAGTAACCAACAGGATGACAAACGCCCGACCTCCAAATTCCTTACTCGAAATCCTCCGCCCAGTATATAAATCAGTCCCTGTAAATGCCGGGGCGCGAGTGCCGACCGGGAGCAGGCTAAGCTCCGGCATTCCGCGGATTAACCGGATCTCGCGTAGTAGGCCCGCAGCAACCAAAAACTGAAAAAGGACAATTACCCAGAGCGCCGTGTAGCTAACGGTGAACCCCACGACTAACTCCCGACCTTCCTAGAAACGTCGTCTGGTAAATAGGCCCTTCGGCGAAACAGGTAAACAATTTCCGGAGACGCGAAGCACCACATGCCTCCGACCAGGACAAGCAAAACAGATGGAAACCAGATTACTGCAAACGTCGTTAGCGTCGCCTCCGGCCTAGATGCACTGAGGAGAGGCCTCGCGACCCACGCTTGATGCGCAACAGCAAGTTCGCCGAGTAGGAGAACTAGAACACGCGCCAATGAGCGCACCGAAATCGCTTCGGAATCCCTACCGAAACATCCGCAGCTTATGTCGCGGCCACGGGCAAGATTGACTCCAATTGCAAGTGCGAAGCATCCCAGAACGAGAGTGCCGATAGGAGCCATAACAACCAGAAGCCTACCGGTAAGATGTCCAGCCGCCAGGGCAACTTCAACTGGGATGACGGAGAACCCAACGAACACGTTCAAAGGCTCGGGAAGAAGGTCATAATCGCGAACGACGCGAACAACCTCTTTGAGGTCCAAGAGTTTAAAAGCCGCGGCCAGGGCGAAGACCGCTCCAAGCGAGAGTTGAGCTAGATAGACGCACTCACTCTTCATAAACCCGCCTCGACTAGGACCTACCGCTCGGCGGCTCCAGACATGACCGGAGAGCGCTCATGACCTGGAGAAACTTCGCCCCTAATCTTACGCGCCTTCTAGCCGACTGTCAACAGAAAAAGCGTCGATTATATTTACCAACAGAGGGCTGCGTATTTACGCTAGTGTGTCGTGATCCGACGCATAAGTGATATCCGTTTTCGCTCGTCACGAGGCCCTACAACCTGCGGTTCGGCGCGATGTTATCCTGCACTACGCTAGCAGGGATAGTCGGTTTTCGGAACAAATATGAAATTGTATCCCGTTAACAGGTAGTTTAGAGGCGCGCGGCAGTAGAGCGTTTACGGTAATCTGTTCTGAAAACAGAACGGGTCGATCCCTCGACGCCTTCTTGAGCGATGATCCGCGGGGGGGGGTAGAAACGGCGAAACAGAAGTGAGCCGGCGCCTAAACCGTCCACGTCTCGGCAAGGACGCGCTCAAAAGTTCCAGCGAGAATGAGTTCGATGTCGCGGCTGGAATAGTTCCGATTCAGCAAGCCTTCCGTTAGATCGTATATTTTCTTGGCATAGTCGATTCCATCCAGGTCGAATCTCCTGGTGGGCTGAATCGACGTATCCCGTCCGTCCAAACCTTGCTCGGGCCGATCCTGGCGGTGGAGATCCAGAAACGACTTGAGCAGAGGAAAGCCAACTACAAGAGGAAGGAAGACTTGTTCAAGGTTCTGATGGCGACCAGAACGGTTCGGGTTTCCGTCCAGCACGGTGAAGCAGTTGCGGCCGGCCGACGTGAAGCCTGCAGAGGCGTCATGGTTCCGGCATACGTCATCGAAAGCGCCGTTCTCTCGGAGATCGATGCTGGCCAAGGGCTCACTTCGAGGGAACAGGCCACCACCGTGAAAGAGACAGTCAGGAAGATTTTCGACGATGGTGATTCGGAAAATGTAAGGATGGAACCGATCAAGCCGCCTGATGGCTCGGCTCGTGATGAAGCTGAAGCAATTGATCGCCGCGCAGTGACAGAGAGGCGTAGGTCCGGCCGTTGTCATCGCTGAACTCGACTTCGTAGACACCGGGGGCGAGTCGTTCGACAATCGTGCCGACCTGACCGCGCATCAAGTCACGGTCAGCTATGTCTTCGAGCAATGCAACCACCGATAGCAATTCGAGTCCCCGCATGGCGTCCCTCAATCCAATAGTACAAAACAACTGGTCAGGCGCGGAGCCGATTCGCTGCGGAGGATGATCCAGGCGCTCCGGACTTTGACCTCGCGATTGCCGCGGGTGATCTGGAAATCGACGGTTTAGCGCTCGCCGAATAAGTCAGCTTCGCCAGGCGCGGCCTCCCTGTCTCGTGCCGCCGCCAGCAGGGCAGCGCGCAGAAAATCGGCGTCGGCCTGGGACACTCCCAGCGTTGACAGAAATACGCGAGCCTTGTGCCGGCCAAGGGGATGATGCGGGTCCAGACAGTAGTCGCGAAGCTTGGAGATATCGACAATCGCATCAGTACCGCCGGGAAGCTTCATCCTCAATCGAGGTAACAGATGCTCGTTCCACCTCAGATCAATAGCTTGTGTTTTCAGTGAGTTGTGCAGTTGTTCAGTTAACCAACGGGTGGCGATGGTGTCAGGGGCGAATTGAGCCCAAAAATCCGCAGTTTTCGCTAGTTTTTGAAACTCCCTTGCCCGCTTCCTTGCCCACCCAAAAGAACGAGGTACACTTGGGCCGTCGAGGAGGGCAAGGTGCCGCGGTCCAGGGGACCGTCCCACAAGCAGACTCTCAGACAGCCCAGGTTTCGCTGAGCACGCGCTCAAAATTCCCGCCGAGAATGAGTTCGATGTCGCGGCTGGAATAGTTCCGATTCAGCAAGCCTTCCGTCAGATCGAATATTTTCTTGGCATAGTCGATTCCATCCAGGTCGAATCTCCTGGCGGGCTGAATCGACGTATCCCGTCCGTCCAAATCGACGTCGCTCCCAATGCCGACGTGCTCAATCCCGACCAGCTTGGTCAGATGATCGATGTGATCCAGTACATGCTCAATCGTGACCGATCCCGCGGAGCGGACGAAGGAGCGGACCATGGTAATGCCCATGACACCTCCCTTGGCCGCCATATTTTTGATGGCTTCATCCGTCTTGCAGCGGGCGCTGCCCGGAACCAGCGCGCGACAGTTGGAGTGCGTGACCAGGACGGGCTTTCGGGATGCTTCGATCGCATTCAGCGTGGTCCGGTCGCCGCAATGCGAAATGTCGACGGCCATACCAACCGCGTTCATGCGCTCCACGATCTCAACACCGTAGCTGCTGAGACCGGAATCCCACGGGTCGGAAGATCCGCCGCCGATCCGGTTGCCGCTATAGGTAAGCTGCGAGACCCGCTGGCCTAGATTATAAAAGCGGTCCACGTCCTGGACGGTTCGAAAATGCGCGGAGTTCTGCTGACCAATCAGGATGCCGATCTTTCCGAGGGCCTTGGCCTGTTTGAAATGGGCGACACCTTCCACGCGCTGGAACTGCTGACTGTGTGCGGCGATGAACGCGTTCCACCCCAGGATGTCTCTCAGGGACTCCGCGTAGATGTCGCCGGTTGTGTATCCGACGGCGGGGTAGAACACCGTAATCCCCGAATCTCTCAGCCGGAGAAAATCGGCTTGCCGGAACCGGCCCGGATCGGCTTCCCAAGCCGACAGCTTCCTGTAATCCAACGTCAATAGGCCCAGCATGTCGATCACCGTGGAGCGGCCAACCAAATCCAGAGTGCGAGCCGAATACTGCGTTTCACTCCGGGCAAAAAGGGAAAATCGGCCGCGGTTGATCATCGGCGCGCCGAAGGCGGCCGCAGCGGCTTTTAGCACCGAGCGACGAGAGATCATGAAAGACGGTGAGGCTAGTCTAACACAGCATTGGAGATGGCAGGCGGGCCGGCGGGACTGAACCGCGACCGTGAGGGAGCGGCGGCAACCTACCCGATCGCGCCCGCCCCGAGAACACGGCCTGTGCCGCCTTCAATTCGCTTGAGGCGCGGGCTCGACGAGTTCGTAACGCTCCCGAATGGCATGCACAAGACTCGATGCGACGTCGGGTTCGCCTTCAGCGCGGTAGTCTTCCTCAATCTTCCGTAAGGTTTTCGCCAGGGGATAATCGCCAAAGACATTTGCAATCCAGTGTGAAAAGTCGCGCCGATCCAGGTGGCCGTCGAGTGCGGTTGCCGGCGACTGCTCCACGAAGGAGACGAACTCCCGAAGCGTCCGGGCTCGCTGACCGGTGGGTGAGCCGTCGTACCAGAACACGAACGCGCGCCTTTCCGGCACCGGGAGATCGATGTATTTCGCCAGGTGCCGGACATGCGGCGTGAGCCGCGGTGCGAGGCGGATCCGGCGCACGCTCCCCTCGGCCTCTTCCGTGACCGGCAGGGCAACGGCTTCGCCGAGGACGAGGCTCTCGAATAGCTGCGCCCATTCGCTCTCACTCGTCATACCTGCACTGGCGGAGCACAGCGCCCGCAGCGCGTGGACCTCCTGCGGGTCGGACTCGCGGGTCACGATGACCGCCTGACTCGCGGCCAACAGATCCGGGCGCAGTTTCGAGGCCCGGTAAGTGACGAGTGTATACCCGCTGGCGTCCAGATCCAGCAGGTCCGAGGTGTGCGGAGCATCCAAGAAATAGTGCGCCTCATCGACGACGATCCGGTGCGGCAGACCGGTGTGACGCCGGAGTGTCGCGAGCGCCGGCAGCACGTTATGCAGGTATTCGAGCTTTTCCTGCTGAGGGGTGTGGGATAAGTCGATGACGATACTCACGTCGGCATGGCGCAATGCGCGCAACAGGTCCCGCGGCCGCGGCAGCGGGTCCGCCCCGCCGAAAACGACCACGCCCGGAAGGGCCTCGAGGGAAGTGTAGTCGCCTTCCGGATCGATGATGCAGAGGCTATAGCCATAGAGGATCATCTGTTCACACAGCAGCCCTGTCACCCAGGACTTCCCCGTCTTGGGATCCCCCGCCACCAGCACGGTCCGTCCCCGGACGGCCAGCGTCAATGGATTTCCGTTGCCGGTATGCCCCAGCAGGAGACGACGGCGCGAGTTGAGCGGCGCCGGGACTCGCTGGCCTTTCGCGAGTGCGCGGATGTATCCCGCCACGGCCGGCGGACCATCGCCGGGGAGCACGTAGCCGGCGGACGCCTTCAAGACCTCGCTCCCCCAAGCGACGGCCACGCCTACCTCACACAGACGCAGCAGCTCGTGATCGTTCTCCGCATCGCCGATCGCCACTGCGTTGTGCGGCGACAGGCGCAGGATGGTGAGCGCTTCACGCAAGCCCGTCGCCTTGCTGATGGCTTGAGGCAACACCATCACGCGGCTGCGGTTGAAGGCAAGCACCAGCGGCAGCTCCAGCCGTTGAATGATCGCGAGAATTCGCGGCGCGGCATCCGCGTGGGCGTCGAGGATCGATTGTCCGGCTGCAAAAGGGACGCCTTCGCGCCGCAACTCCTTCAGCAAAGCCTCCGGCGGGGGCTCTCCGACAACTCTTGAGTAGCCGCTATCGGGAAACTCGATCACGGCCCCGTTCTCGGCTACAACGGCGTCGACGAAATGCAACTCGCCGGCCACCCGGCGCAAGTCCTCGAGGATGCGCCCCGTAACCAGCACGACAACGATCCCCTGCGCGCGAACCTCGGCGATCGCCTGCCGTACGCCGGGGTCCAGGACATTGTCCCGGGCGATGGTTCCATCGAAATCGAGAGCAATGGTTGAGAGTTTCACGTCCGGGCCGGCTCCCGGATCAGCTCCACCGAACAGCCCGCGTGCATGGCGACTGCCTCGGAGACGCTGCCCAGCAGAAACCGGTCTACTCCTTGGCGGCCGTGCGAGCCCAACACGATCAGATCCGCTCCCCACTCAGCGGCCTCGCCGAGAATGATTTCCTTCGGCGGCTCCAAGAGGACCGAGACCGACTCGGATACATTCAGTTCGCTCGCGGAGGATAAGATCTGCCGAGCCTGAGCGATTGCGTCTTGCGACCGTTTCATCGCTTCAGCCTGAGCAGACTCAATAAAGGCAGAATCAAGGAATGGCGGGAGCAGTGCACGAGTGGCGGGTAGGGCCAGCTCGACCGCGCTTAGGACCCGGATTTCCGTGCGGCTCGGCCAAGGGCGTTCAATGATCGAGCGGGCAGCCCGTTGTGAGCACGCGGAGCCATCCGTGGCCAAAAGCACCTTCATGTTATCCCGGCCTGGATTTGTAGCCCTGGCACGCACGACCTCCACGGAGCAGGGAGCATAGCGCAGCACAGCCGCGGCCACATTCCCGAGGAGGAATCGCGCGATCGCCGAGACTCCGTGCGAGCCGACAATCAGGAAATCGGCTCTAGTACTCCGCGCCCGATCCAGGATGACGGTCTTAGGATCGCCGGAGAATGTCGCGCCGGTTACCGGGTCGCCCTTTGCGCCGAGTTTCCCGGCGGCTGCTTCGACAACCTGTTCCGCCTGGCGAGCGGTCTCCTGCGCAGCTTCGGATGTCGTCCACATATGCGATAGCTCGACGACGCTCACGACGTCAAAGGACGAATCCGCGGGCCAGGATCGCGCGAGGACTTCTTCAAGCGCGACTTGGCTTGCGGACGAAGTGTCCATCGCCAATAGAATCTTCATAGTTCGTTCTTCTCCTATGCCTCCATATTCTATGAAATGCACGCAGAGCGCCAAACCCGACTCGCGCGCCCCTGTCGGATCGCAAAACCGCTGGCTGACGCGCGCGGTTCAGAAAGCGCTTCCGAACCGTGACCGTTAGGGAGCGGCATACGGGCGAATTCCTCCTTTGCTGCGTTTGGCACGTCTCTTGCTTCAATGGAAATCAGGAGTAACTGCCATGAAAAGCGTTTTGGAAGAGACTACGGCCGAAACCGGAAGTGAAGCTCGAAGGGGGCGAGCTGGTTGTGGGCAAGACGTCCACGAACTAGGGAAGCGGATCGAGCGAGCCGTCGATGACGCAAAGGGTGCTGTTTCCGCAAAACTGGCGGACGGTAAATTCACGGCGGAGCACCTCTTGAAGCGGGGCAGGTATGCAGCCGAGGACGGATTGGAAGAGGCCGTTCACACTATCAAGCGCAACCCGCTGGGCGCCGTTGCCATCGCTTTTGCCGCAGGAGCGGCTTGGGGCTTCCTCGTGCCTCGCCTCACCAAGAGGCCCGCACAGGGCCGGCTCGGGCCCGCAAAATCGTGAGGGAACTCGGAGAGTATCCGCCGAGCCAGGCTCCGTTGTGCGGGCGAGTGGAAGTGACCTGAGTCTCGCGAGGCATTTTGCGCGAATTGACTGACGGATGCGTCGAAAAGACCCAGCCCGCCAGAGGAGCGAAAACATGCAGCAGTTTGCCACAAATGTACGGCTGGGCAGGATCGAATTAGGCGCGGATGTTTCGCTGCCCGATCACGCCAGAGGTTTGGTGCTATTCGCGCATGGCAGCGGCAGCAGCCGTCACAGCCCCCGGAACCGTCATGTCGCCGGCGTGCTCAACCGCGGGGCCATCGGGACGGTCTTGATAGACCTCCTCACTCCTGACGAGGAAGCCACGGACCTTCAAACGGCCGAGTTGCGCTTCGACATCCCACTTCTCGGCCGGCGTCTGGCGGCGATAACCGATTGGATCGGCGAACAGCCGGGCCTGAATCAACTGGAGTTGGGGTATTTCGGCGCAAGTACGGGCGCGGCGGCGGCTTTGGTTGCCGCGGCGAACCGTCCCAAGATCGTGCGGGCGGTTGTGTCTCGGGGAGGGAGGCCGGATTTGGCCGGCGCAGCCCTCAAAGGAGTACTGGCGCCAACGCTATTCATTGTTGGTGGAGACGATAAGGTGGTCATGGACCTCAATCGTTCGGCCATGGCCAAGCTTCCGCGTCAGACCAAACACAAACTCGAAGTGGTCGCGGGCGCCAGTCATCTGTTCGAAGAGCCAGGCGCCCTGGAGCAAGTGGCGGACCTGGCGAGAGACTGGTTTCGAGATTACCTTGGACCTGGCTGTCCTGGGATGTGAAGCGACGCAGGAGCCACGCTGCCAAGCGGAGGCTGGACAGACTAAAGTTCAGCCAAACCCGCGGACCGTTGTCCCGCCTTCCATTGCGCCCTCCATTGCGAATGAACGCGCCGCTGGCGTAATCTAATTAGTAGCAGTACGGTGAAGCCCCAGCTAGGTTGGTCGCGCCCCTACGGTTACAGCCGGTTGGTGATTAGACGGTTATTCATCGCGTCTTCATCGATGTAGAGGACTCACGGGCGCGAATCAGCGCTGGTATTGCCGCTCCAGAGCCTCGGTCTCGCGATCGTCGGCTTCGAGGTCTGCGTCGATTTCCGCTTGGTTCGGCGTAATATTAGGCCAGAGCCGCATCCACCTGCGCCAGCGACAAGTGCCCTCCGAACGTCGGTACGATCTCTTCGGGGATCTGGCCCATATCGTGCCACCGAGCGATGCGCCGCACCGAAACGCCCGTCCCGGCAACGCACGGCCGCCCGCCGCGAATGTCGGGGCGTCGGGAAATCAGGCTGCCTATCTCGATCACGGTTGCCATCGATTTCAAGTGTATCGGCTCTTTCGCGGTCGTGCCGCGATGCTGGGCTTCGGCAGCTTCTGCGCCCCTGAGCCGGCCAGGAGGTGGGCGGAGCGCCGAGGCGAGAAGTTTCGGACCTATCCCGCCATCGTGGCGCGCCTGAACACGAGCTCATTTAGCCCAACCTTCGCAGTTCAGGGCATTTGAAGCTGGGATGCCCTTTGTTTTCAGCAAAGGCATGTCAAAGGTCTCCACTACATTTTGAGTTGGGGAAGAGGAGCGGAGACGGCAGTGGTGGTGATACGAGGAGGTGGCTGCCGCGGTAGCACGAACTTCAGTTGATGAAGCAGAAGAGCCTGCTCCGGACTCGGCTCGGTGTAACGCGGCATCACCAAGCGCCGGCCATCGGTGGTTGGGAAAGACACATCCAGCATCTGAATGGCGGCGAGTTTTTCCAGCACCGCGCGGGATGTCAGTCCGGGAGCATGCGCCTTGAGGCGGTACTTCAACGTCACACTCAGACAGTAAGCCAGGAAGGCAACCAGGATGTGCGCGTCCACCCGATGCTCCAGTTGATGGTGGATCGGACGAATGCCCAGATCGCTCTTCAGACATTTGAAGGCCGCTTCGATTTGCGTCAACTGCATGTAGCGATCCCACAAGACGGCGGGATCTTCGGCCACCAGATTGGTGCGCAGCAGGTAGTGGCCATCGCGCAGCTCGGCTTCCTTGAGCTTGGTCTTATCGAGTCGAAACGTGAACGTCTCGCGGGTCACTTCTTGGCCCGCCGCGGGTAGATTGATTTTCACGAATCCAAAAGCCCGGCCCACGTCCGTCTTGGCCGCGCCCACGCGCATCAGCAACTGATCTCGCTTCGGTGCGCTCCGCCGCATTGCGCGCAACTTGCGCAGCAAGCGCGCCAGTTTCTTGCGGCGGATCGCAACCTCCTTGGCCTGCCGTCCTTCGCTCTTCGCCAACACGTAGAGTTCGCCGTCTTGGGCAAACAACTTCACTTCCACCGACTCGCGCACTTTCTGCCAGGGCAACTCCAGCCACTTCTTCTCATACTGCTTGACCTTGGCCCGCGACGTTCCCACCAGGTAAAACGTCTCTTGGCGCGAGGTCCGCATTTCCGCCAAAATAGCCTCGGTTGGAATGCCGCGATCCATCAGCCACACCCGCCGCGCCTTGCCATACATGCTTTCGATCTTGTCCAGAAAACCGCTCAAAGTGGACTTGTCGGAGGTGTTGCCGTCCATCACTTCGTAGGCCATCGGCAGGCCCGTGGGCGTCATCACCAGCGCGATCACCACCTGCCTGCAGTTCGGTTTGCCGTCGCGGCTGTAGCCGTATTTGGCCTTGGGGTTTTGCTCGGCCTCCCCTTCCACGTACGTGCTGGTCAGGTCATACAGCAGCAAATCGAACTCCGCTTCGAACAGGTCTTTCCAGCGTTGCTGTAAATGCACGAACAGCTCTTGCTTGTGTGGCAATACTCGATCCAGGCACCGGTACAGCCGGTCTTTTTCCGCTACTTGAAAATCCTGCCCCAGCAAAACGTCCATCGCGCTTTGATCGAACCACTGCCGGTGCACCCGGAACTCGCTGCCCGGATCGATCAGCCGGTTCACCACTAGCAACTCCAGCACCTGCGCCCAGGCGACCCGTTCCCGACCCTCCGGCAGCTTCTCGGACCAGAACTGGTCCAACTGCAATTGGCGCCATAGTTCGCATCCCAACCAGCAGTTGCCATAGGGGCGGGCTCGCTCCAGCTTCATCTCACTGAGCTTCACTTGCACGCTGTCGATCGCGTCGGCGGGAACCGGACGGTCCTCGGGAAACAGACTCAGCGGCGTGAAGCGATGCTGCTGTTCATCGAACACGTCCAGCGTCTTGCGCCAGGCCGTTTGCTGGCTGTCGTTGATTTCACCCAGATACAACACTTGCCGCTGCGCCACTCTCCCGGACCGCAGGCGGCGGCTTTCCACCACCGTGTAGTAGCGGTGCTCCTTGCCATCCTTGATCCGTTTGTTGTGGCGCAGAAACATTGTCCCTTGCAGAATGCCAGAATCTTTCCCGGCTGCATAGAGGGTAGGTCTCCACTACAAGCACTTCTGAAAATGTTCTATTGAACAAGAAAACTTTATCTCCACGATCCGCTCGCTTTTGCCGCAACACTCATCGCAGCTGCGAAGGTTGGGTTAGCCGCAAGCACTCGGCAGGAGTGAGGGCAGCGCCGAGAGGATTCACCCCGTTCGCGATCGCCTCCTGGATGGTCTCGCCGTCGGACATGCATCCGGGTATATCCGGATACTCCACCAGACAGCCGCCGCCCTCATCCCTCGATAGAGGGCGAACCGTGAACGAGTACTCGTCAAGATAGGAGGGATGTCGGCTCTTCATATCTTTATCGAACCACCGTTCGCACCAAAGCGCTGAGCCCGTTCCATAGAATCTGGACCCCGATGCAGACCAGGATGAACGACGACAAGCGGACGATGATGTTCATCGCCGAGTCGCCGAGCGTGCGCCCAATCCGTTCGGCGAACCGGTAACTCAAATAGATGGACGCCGAAATCAGCGCCGAGCCCAGCAACATCCCTCCGATCAGAGGCCACCGCCACTCCGAGCCTTCGGGCCGATCCGCGCCGACTGTAATCGCTACGGAGATCGAGCCTGGTCCGACGGTCAAGGGCAGCGTTAAGGGATAGAATGCCTGGCGGGAGTAGTCGGCCTCGCTGCACTCCCGCGGCGCGCCATTTTCGCCGCTCTCGCCTTCATTCGGTTTGCGCAGAAGCGCCCAGCCGGTTGAAATCACCACCAGCCCTCCTCCGACCTGAACCACTGGCAGTGAGATGCCGAAAAAGGCCAGGATGTGCGTGCCGATGAAGATGGACCCCAGGATAAGAGTAAGGCCGTTCAAAGCGATCATTCGTGCCAGCACGGCTCGTCCCTGACTGCTCAATCCGCGAGTCAGCGAAAGGAAGATCGGCGTATTCCCGATCGGATTGACGATCGGAAACAGCGCCCCGACGATCAGGAGCGTGTACTTTAGAAGATCGCTGAGCGCGCCCGGCATTGCGGGCTAAACGTATTCGAACAGAGCCATGAAGCCGAAATCCATGTGCAACTGCTGATGGCAGTGGAACAACGTAAGGCCGGGATTATCCGCGACGAAATCGACCTCCATCTCCTGGTAGCCCCCCACCATGACCACGTCCTTGACGACACCGGATGTCGGCTGGCCGGCCACGCGCGTCAGTTCGAAACTGTGGCGGTGCAGGTGGACCGGATGGATGTCGTCGCTGGCGTTGCGCATGCGCAGCCGGTACCGCTTGCCCTGCTTCACCTGAAACATCGGATGCATGCGATCTTCGTCAAACGCGGTGTCGTTGATGGTCCAGCGATTGAAACCATCCGCGGCTGCGTTTTGCTTGGCAAAGATCATGTCGATGACTTGATCAGGCGGTGGAACCGTCGCCCCCGCGTTCCCAAACTGAGCGTAGTTCCATTGGAACGGCTTCGGCGCGACCCATTGCGGCTTGCCTTTTTGATCGGCGTATTCAATCACGATCCCCATGCCGTGCATCCGGTCATCGTTGGCCATATCGCCCATGATCCAGATGCCGGGGTGATTCATTTCGACAATGGCAGAGACTCGCTCCGCCGTGCCGAGCCAAAGTCCCGGCACGGTCACGGGCTTGGGGATGGCGTTGCCATCCAGCGCGACCACCGTGAAGGTGTGGCCGGGCAACGCCAGACTGCGGATCTCGGTGGCGCTCCCGTTCAGGACGTGGAAGAGCACACGCTCGCCCGGCTTCACGCGTATCGGCTCGCCGCTGCCCAGCATTCGTCCGTTGATGGTGAAGGAATCGTAGCCGACCTCGAATCCATGCGGCGCGCCTTTGGCGAGCGAGGCGTTCATGGCGCTCTCTCCGGAATCTTTCAAATCCTTTACCGTCGCCGCGGGCGACAGAAAGTTCATGTCCATGTCGCCGCCGCGGCTGAGCGTCGGCTCGAACTCCTTCAGGGTAAGAAAAACTTCGCGGTCGTAGTTTCCGGGGTTTTGCTTCGGCTCGATGTAGACAGGACCGACCAGGCCCGTGTAATGCCCCGCGCTCAGATTCGCGCCCGCGCGGACGTGGGTGTGGTAGAAGCGATATCCGGAAGGCTTGGGGACCAACGTGATGCGGCGGCTTCCATGCGGCGGAATGAAGGGCGTGCCTTCTTCGGCGGCGCCATCGACATCGGTAGCAAGAAACTGCCCATGCCAATGCAGTTGCTCGGGCGTGTCGGTTTCGTTGTGGATGTCGATGGTGACCGGTTGGCCCTCTTTGAAGCGGAGCAGTGGTCCGGGAAATTGACCGTTGTAGGTGGTGGTGGAGATGATGCGATTGGGGGCCAGCTCCACCGGCTTCACGGCGATTGTCAGGGTGTAATCGGCGGGGCCGCCTTGCGCAGGAGCCTCTTTAGACTCGGGCGTTCCGACCTGCTTGCAGCCCGAGGTCTGGGAAAGTAAGGAGGCTCCGGCGAGCGTGGCCAAGGAATTCGCGCCCCAGGCATTCACGAAGGTCCGGCGCGAGAAGCGGGCAATTTTCATTTTTGGCTCCCTAACATTCGACAATATACTATTCCCATCGAAACACCTTCGCTGAGAGCGCCGTGCAAATTACGAATACGACCACCAGCGCCGCGACGTCGCCAAGGTGCGCCGACCATCTCTCGCCTTTCCAGATCCCTTGGAGCAGCGACACCGCGTAGGTCAGCGGCAGCGCGCGCGCCAAACCTTGAAGCACGGGCGGCAGCGATTGCAGCGGCACGAACAATCCGCACAGGGCGATCATCGGATACAGGATGGCCGCGCCGATCGGCTGCGCGAAACGCGCCGTAGGCACAATGCTCGCGATCAAAAAACCGATGGACAGGATGCTCCAGGTGCTGATCAGCAGCGCGATCGTAAATCCGAATAGTGGAACGTTCATGTTGATCGGGTAGTAGCGCTTGCCTGCCAGCACCATCAAGGCCATCGTCACCGCTGTGAGCGCCAGCTTGGCCAGCACATGAGCGGTGAGAATCGTCTGCGGACGCAGCGGCGTGGCCCGTAGCCGTTTGAGAATGCCGCCCTCCCGGTAAATCGAGATAATCGTGACCAGCGACAACACGGCGCTGAGCGCGATCATCACGGCCACCAAAACCGGCAGCCCAACGCGTACGAACCCGGCTAAGGAAAGCGAGCGTGACGTGAGCTGGCCGCCCATGACTCGGCCCACCAATACGAAGACCAGCACGGGAAAGAGAATCGATCCAATCGCCCCCATCGGCTCGCGCAGGAAGATCTTGATCTCCAACCAGGTTAGTTTCCAAAGTCCGTGGAACATCGCATTGTCTCTCCTTAATCGTGGGCCTAATCGCGAATCGAATGACCGGTCAGTTTCAGAAAAACATCCTCCAGATTCGGCAGAACCGTGCGGAAGTCGGTGACGCGGATCCTGTTCTCGGACAAACAATGGATGACCTCGGTCACAAAGTCGTCGCCGCTCCCCCGAATCGTGAACCGGGAGTCCTGGCCCGTCACTGTCTCCCCCGTCACACTCTCCAAAGACGGAATCGCGCGCAGGCGTTCTTCGGCCAGCGCGTTGCCGGTAGCCAGCACGACTGTTCGGGCAGGACAGTGCCGCCGCACCAATTCCTCCGGACTGCCGATGTCGATGATCTTTCCGTGCTCGATGATGGCCACGCGGTCGCACAACCGCTCGGCTTCCTCCATCAGATGAGTGGTCATAAAGACCGTTTTGCCGCGGTCGCGGATGCCGCGCACCAGCTCCCAGATCGCCCGCCGCGCTTGCGGGTCGAGCCCGGTGGTCAGCTCATCCAGAAAGACCACTTCCGGATCGTTGATCAGCGCCAGGGCGATGAACAGCCGCTGCTTCTGCCCGCCCGAGAGCGTCATGAACCAGGCGTCCCGTTTGTTGGCGAGGCCGAGTTGTTCGAGCAGCCGGTTGCCGTCCACCGCTTGGGAGTAGAGCGAGGCCCAGAGATCCACCGCCTCCCATACCTTGATCCTTTTCTGGAGCTGCGCTTGTTGGAGCTGCACCCCAATGCGGTTCTGCAACCGATACACGTCGCGAAACGGATCCAGGCCCAGGATCGAGATGACGCCCCGGTCCGGCCGGCGCACTCCCTCGACGCACTCCATCGTGGTGGTCTTGCCTGCGCCGTTGGGACCGATCAAGCCGAAGATTTCGCCTTCGCCGACTTCAAACGAAACCTCGGAGACGGCCACTGTCGATCCGTAGGTCTTGCGGATGCCGGAAACTTCGATGACCGGACGAGGGGTGGGCGGCATCGCGGCGGTTTACAGCCGGTAGATGGTCACGCCGCTGAGCAGCTTGGGGTAGAAATCGGTCGATTTCTGGGGCATGACGCCGCCGGCGAAGGCGATGCGCGCCATGTCTTCGATGGGTGTTGGTTCCAATAGAAACGCAACCTGCGCGCCGTTCTTCACTTCGGCCGCGGCCGCGTCGATGCCGCGCACGTAGTGGATGTATTTCTCTTCGCGCACGGCCTCCTCGCCGATGCCCAGCAATCCGCCCAGGATTTCGCGATGCAGAACCGGCACGTCGAGCTCGCCGGCGCGGCGAGGCTGCTCCATTAAATACGCGCCGCCGGGAGTCAGGACGCCGATGCGCACCGACTCCGGCCGGCGCACGCTGAGAGCAGCTTTCAGAGCTTCGGGTGTGCTCGCCGTGACCTTCCACGCCGCTTTCGCTTTTTCGAAGAACGCCGCCGCATCGAAGTCCTCCAGACCCCGAAACACGCGGTGCGTCGCCAGGATCTTCAACCCGGGCGAGTGCATGTTGACGAAAGTCATCATGACGTACTTGGCCGCGGCGTCGCCGGGGTTTTCGTTGCGGTACGCCAGCGCCGTTTCATAGCGATGGTGGCCGTCGGCGATCAACAGTTTCTTGGGCGCCATCAGTTCCTGAATGCGCGCGATGCGCTCCGGGCTGGTGATGGCCCAGACGCGATGCCGCGCCTGATAATCGTCGAGCACATCCAGCAGCGGAGCGGCTTCGGCCGTTTCCGCGAGAAGTCTATCGACCGAACCTTCAGGATCGGGATACAGCATGAAGATCTGCCCGAAGTGCGCGCGGGTGTGGCGCAGCAGCTCCAGGCGGTCCTTCTTGGGACCGGAAAGCGTCTGCTCATGGCGGTGTACGATGTTGGCGGAATAATCCTCGATCTTGCGGATGCCGATGAAGCCCTGGCGCACGGCGCGCTCGCCGGTATCGGGAACCTGGAACTCCTGGAAATAGGCGTAGAGGCCGGGCGTGGGATCGCGCGCGAGGATGCCGTCGCCAATCCAATCGTCCAGATGCTTGGCGGCGCGCGTGTAGACGTTGTCAGAGTCGTTGTCGAAGGCGCGGCGCTCGCCCAGGATCACGCGGACCAGGTTGTAGGGGCTGGCGGCAAGATACTTCGCCTGCATCGCGGGATTGATCTTGTCATAGGGCTGCGTAAGCAGCCTCGCCGGATCGCCCGCCTTGGTTGTGTAGCGATACGGTTGGAAGGGTTTTATGGTGGCCAACTACCAAGAATAGCTATTTTGCGGCCACATTGCCTATTTTGGCGTCGGCGGCCGCGGCAGACGCCCGCGCCGCGACGGGAGTGCCGATCAGCACGGGGCGCGCGCTCACCAGTACTCGCGACAACCACGGCGAAAACAGGTGCGATTCGTAGTTCACGATGGCGACCGAAAGGGTCTCGTCGTCGGGCCGGTCCGGCGTCGCGGGCTGATACAGCACCCGGACGTTCGAAGCGGTCATGCCGAGGTAGCCGGGAGTTTCCTTGAGCGGCGCCTGCGTCTGGCCGTAGAGCACCAGGTTCACGATCGGCTCTGGGCCTTCCCAGGCATGCACGGAGCCCCAGCGGGCGGCCCCGCGCGCGCGCTCCACCAGCGATTGATGCGCGAACAGCACCTGGCCGCAATCGACGACGCCCAGCAGCAGGGCGAAGAAGGCGAGCAGCACCAGCGCGGCTTCGACCAGACTCTGACCAAGGACGCCCTGGCCCCGCCGGCCTTTCATGGCTCGCTCTCCGAAGGAGCGTAGCGGCCCACGAAGGGGAACTCCGCCACGGGCCGGCGATCGAAGGTAAACGATCCGAATACGGCGCCTCCCGAGTACTTCACAAGGGTCACGTTAACCGCGGCCGGCGCGCCGTTCTCACCTACAACCCAGGTAACCTGCACATTTTCGGGTTTCAGGTTCGGAGTCACGGGCGCGGCGCCGGGGGCGGGCCTCGAGTTTCCGTAAACCACCAGATTGCGGATGGCCATCTTGCCCTTTTCGATGTCGGCGGGGGACGCGGCGCGATAGGTTCGCGAGGCGGCGTAGCGCGCGCCGTTGCCCACCGCGCTCACCAGCTCGTCGTAGATGTAGAAGGTGTAACCGAACTGGAAGGTTCCGGCCAGGCAGGCGATCATCACGCCGGCCGAGAACGCCAGCTCGATCATGGCGTGGCCGCGCTCGCGTCCCCCCCTCACTCGACCGCCTTTCATTGCACCAGCCTCACCGGATTGACGGCGGCGACGCTGCGGGACGGAACCAGAAACGATTTCGGTCCGCCGACGGCTCGCAGGAACACGATATCGACTCCGTTGGCCGGAGTGGTCACGCGGGCCTGGGACAGGCCCGAGGCGTCCTTGGGATCGCGCTCCCAAAGCGCTCCGTCCGAGCTGAATTCAATCACGACGCCGGTGAAGGGCTGGGTGCCCAGATTCCAGCTCATGGGCAGGTGCGCCACGGCGTCGCGCGCCCGGACCACGCCGGAGGGGGTTCCGTCCAATTTGGCGGCCGCGGTCATGGCGGCGGAATCGGTGAACACCTGCGCCTCATTGCGGGCGATGTAGATGCGGCCCATATCGAAGGCCAAGCCCATGACCGCCAGCAGCAGCAGCATGGTGACGGACATGGCGATCAGGACAAAGCCTCGTTGGCGATTGCGACTCACGTGTATAGAACGGCAGAATTAGGCCGTAGCGTTAGGCCAGCAAAGTGGGGCAGGTCTTCGCTCCTGCCATTCGCAGGCCGAAGGCCTGCTCCACAAACCCTCTACGCATGAACCGGGCGTCCGGAAATCTTGGCGGCCCTTCCGGGCCGGACCAGCAGAGCCGCCCCCGCCAGCGCCAGGCCGATGGCGATCCACTGGGTGATCGACAAAGGCAGACCGAAGGGGAGCGCTTGCTCGTGGAAGCGAGTGAACTCGATCAGGAACCGCGCCACCGAGCTGAGAACCAGGTACAGGCCGATGATCTGCCCCGGCTCGTGCTTGCGGCCGAAGCGCCAGTAGAGGAAGCCGAACAGCAGGGCTTCGGTCGAGAATTCGTAGAGCTGGGAAGGATGCAGAGGCATTTCCAGAGGCACTCCGGTGAGCGCCCAGGCGTCGGGATTATGAAACGTCACGGCCCACGGCAGGGACGTGGTTTTGCCCCAGCAGCAGCCCGCCGCGAAGCACCCCAGCCGTCCGATCGCATGCCCCACGGCGACTCCGGGCGCGAAGGCGTCCGCAGATTCGAGCAGAGGCAGCTTGTTGTGGCGCAAATACAGGTAGGCCGTCGCCAGCGCCAGAATCAGGCCGCCCTGGAAGACGCCCGCCGCCTGCCAGAACGACAGCGAGAAGATCTGCACATCCGGCCAGTCAAACCAGATCATCAGGAGCTTGGCGCCCAGCAGCCCGGCCAGGGCCGCGTAGATGGCCAGATTGGTGATCAGCTCCCCGTTCAGGCCGCTGCGCCGCGCCAGGCGGACCGTTACCCACAATCCGGTGAGAAATCCCAGCGCCACCAGAACTCCGTAGGTGGGCAGGTAGTAGGTTCCGAACGAAATCAGCTTGGGGAGCAATCTAATTTGAGAATACCAGATTGCTCGGATTTTGCCGCGGCTATTGCCCCCGCTATTGACTGATGCGCAGCAGCGAGGAGGCGATCTGCTGGAACATGGAGTCGAGCTCCAGGGTGTTGGCGGTGGCGGCCCAGATGCCCTGCTGCTGGGTGGATTGGTAGTACGGGTTGTTGTAAGTGCCATCGGACTGGCAGCCGGTAACCCCGGTCGGGCAAGGCGGGTTGGCCTGATAGATGATCGGTGCGATGGTCTTCTGGTTGGAGACGATTTGCAGGAAGGAGCGGTCCACGGGATCCGAACCATTTCCCTGTAAGTACACGGTGTCGATCGTAACGTTGTAGGTCGAGTCGGCGCGGATGGTGTAGGCCATGTTAGTCGCCGCGGTCATGCTGGCCACGCCGATGCTGTTGGGCGTATCGGGGCGCAGATAGGTCTTATAGGGGCCGCCTGTAAAGGTGTTGTTATCGTAGCCGGCTCCCATCGTGTTGTAAGGAGAAGTGGTCCAGGAGGCGCCCAGGTTCTTGCATCGGGTGTTACCGCTGGTGATGGTCACGGTGGTGGGGGCGCATTGATAGTTGACGTGATCGGCGGTGGCGGCAGTGTCCCCGTACAACCACTGTAACCACGGAGAGGGCACGGTAGTGCCGGTCGAGTCGACAACACTAATCGTGGAGTTCCCAACCGTGGACGAAAGATAAGTTGTATTCGGGATATACGCGATGGTCTGGCTGGTCAGCGTAGCGCCGCCACTCGGGCAGCCGGCGGGCGTGGTGGGCGTTGCGTCGGTGGAGAACATCTTGTCGAGCCCGTTCCTGTTGCCGCCGTTGATGGCGAAATTGGCCCACTGCTCAATCACGCCCGTGACTGTCCCGTTCGTGGTGGTGCAGACTCCCATGCCCCCGGTCCCGCTGCCGCCGGCGCTTGCCGTCCCGGAGACGCACCCGGAAGCGCCGGGGCAGACCACGGCGTTGGCCACGCCATTCGTACACAAAGTCTGGCCGCTTGTGTCCTGGCAGCCCGTGCCCCCGCCCGACGCCGGACCGTAGCGCGAGTCAACCTTGGTCCGAACCGGGAACTGCGCGTTCACGGCATTGGGCACGCCGTCGGTGAACAGGACGATGACGTTCTGGGCCAGTTTCTGATTAACGGTTTTGATGTCCTGGTAAGCCCTATACAACGCCGCCTCCGTATTGGTGTTGCTGCCGCACTGAATGTTCGCGATCGAGTTCGCCATCCCGCCCGCTCCGCTTTGCCCGTAATTGGTGGAAGCGGTGTAGCTGCCGTCCCCAGAGCCGTTATTGGTGCCGGCGCCGTTGTCGTCGTACACAGTGGCGTCAAAGGTGATAGCGCCGAGGGTGTCGTAGGGACTGAAGTACGTGATGAACTGGGCGGTCGAATACACAAGGGCCTGGCAGGGAACGTCGGTCGCGAGCAGTGTTGCGGGAATGTGGCCCACGTCCCCGGCGGGACGCGCGGTCATGGACGCGGACGTGTCCAGCACCAACTCCATCACCAGGTTCCTGCGCGTCGCCGTGCCGGTGTCGTTAATGGTCAAATACGGAATTCCCAGCATCTTCATGAAGTACGTGGGGGCCTGCACCTGAACAAACATGGAGATGCTCAGAACGCCGGTCGGATTGTTGTTCGCGTCCAGGTTCACCGTGAAGGTGGGCGTGATGACGCGGGTGGTGCCCGTGGCGGTGTTCATGTAGCCGGGGGGGAAGTTGGCGTTGAAGAAGTTGGTGGCCTGCGTGGTGGCCTGGGCGTTGGCCTGGGCGATCGTACCGGACAAATTGATGCCGCGTCCGGCCGCCAGCGCCGCCGCGTCCCCCGCCGCGCTGAGCCGCGTGCGGATTACGAAGGCGAAGCCTCCGTCAATCGCCAGCCCCACAATCGGGATCATCGCCAGCAGAAAAAACGCGGTGAGATACACCGCGATTCCCTTTTCCCTGGACTTGCGGATCGATTCAAATGTTCGCTGCGGCATAATGTTGCTCCTTCAAAAATTACTTACGACAAGTTGCGCATGTAGATGGTCGGCGACTGCATCCACGGAAAGATATTGTAGGCGCTGCTGTTGGCATAGACCTCTGAAACCCACGTGTATTGATCGGAGGTGAGCGTGAGAATACTGGAAAAGCTGGCTGCGGCGACGTTGCCGGAGTCCAGACAGATCTGACTAGCGGTCAGGAACCCGTTTGATCCCGGAGTATCGCTGGGGTTGCCCACCACGCTCGAGCCCTGCGCGGTGTTTCCGATGTTGAGGCGCATGGCGATCACGTACTGGCCCAAGTTGGGGCAGGTGGTCGTGGTTCCATCGAAATTGGCGACTCCGTTGGAGCATTCGAGCGGTCCGACGTAATAGACCTGGCTCAAAATGACGATGCCGGCGCCGGTGCTGCTGGCGAGCCAGGAGCCGGACTGGTTAATGCCCAGCGAGGGCGCGGTGCGCAGCAGCAACTGCTGGTTCTGCGTTTGGGACAAGTCGATGCCGCGGATCATCAGCACGTTGCCGTTGCGGCAGAGGCCCCCGGCCTGGATGGCGCGGACCAGCATCAGGCCCATTTGAAACGAACCGATCAGCATATACAGCAGGACCCAGGAGACCAGCGCCATCTCTATTAGGAAACTGCCTTTGCGCCGCCGCTTCGCGATATATTGTTTGAGCATTCCCGGTTTCTCCATTGCGGCTAATATGTGGGGTAGGTGAAGGTTCCCACCGGAAGCCCTTCCAGGACGTCCAGCGACGATGCCGAAAGGCTGATACCGCTTCCCGGCATGAAATTCGGCAGGGGGACCATCCAGTTCCAGGGGTAGGCATTGACCCGCACCTCCACCACATTCCCGGTTTGATTCAGGTTGGTGATGATGTAGCTGGGAGTGGTGGTGGTGGTATGGGGCAGTTGCGAGATTGTCGCCGGAGTCGAAAGATTGTCCGGGAAATAATAGTTCACTTGGATCTTGCTGCTGGCAGCGGTGTGGTCGGGCAGCGTCAGCGAGCTGCTCAGGAAGCCGAAGGTGTTCGCCTGCGCCACCGCCGTCATCGCCGTCGTCTGGCTGGCATAGGTGGTTCCGCCATAGACCAAGTTGTAGGTGATGCCGAACCGCACCGCTTCACGCGTGGCGTTCTGGAAGGAGCTCTGCATGAAGATGGAAAAGGAAAAATCCATGATGCCGAACATCAGGGCTACCAAGGGAAGAAAGCCGAGCGCCATTTCCAGAGCGTTGTGGCCCTTTTGGCGCGGTTTTCTGACGGCTGGCGGACGTTTCATTGGCTTTCCCTCCGTCTCGCGGTCAGTGGCCGCAAGACCGATTCCAACTCCGCCGCCGAACTGACGGCGGCGATCACCTTCCGGCTCTGATCCAGGACCAGGTAGGGCTTGGCCGGGTCCACGTGATAGCGGCTGGCGATGCCCCCGGAGTCCAGGATCACGGACCACAACACTTCGTTGTCGCGGCAGACCTGGCGCAACTGCGCCGCGCTCGCGGCCGACGCGACGCCCACTACGTCTACCCCGCGGCGATGATATTCATCGTAGACGACATCCATTGGCTCGGCCTTCCTGACGTCACTCTTGTCCCGCGCCGACCAGAAATACAACACGATGTTGGTTGCCCGCTTCATGCTCAAATCCACACGGTTGCCTTCCACATCCACCGCCCGGAAGCCGGCGAAGCTGAGGGGCGCAGGCGCCTCTTGTGGGGCTTCCTTGGAAACCGCGGGCGCAGCGATGCCGGCAGTCTGAGGCGCGGCAGTCTTGGGCGCGGCGGGGGGGGCTGGAGCGGGTGGTGGAGGGATCGGGATCTCCAGGGCATGCGTCCGTACTTCCTGCTCGAACGCGACGATGGCCGGATGTGGCCCATTTCCCGAATGCGCTCCGCCCGCCAGGTAACCGTTCACGGTCTGCCCCTCGATCGTCGCGGTGACTGCGTAGCAGGCTCCGCTTTCGGTGGCAAAGCTGTAGCGAATCTTGACGGGATCGGAACTGCGGACGCTAGCCACGGTTTCCGCTCCTTCGCCGCAGGATTTCAAGAGCGGAAACGCCGCCGGGGCTTGGGCCTGCACGAACGCGGCCGCCATAAAAGCCGGCAAGATCCAGATGCGTCGCGGGAATCGGCTGTGTATGGTCATCAACTTCTAATCGGCACTCTCTCTGTTAATATGCTACCGGGCGTCGTCTTTTAGGTCGATCAGGAGAATTCAGCGATAATGTTCGTAGGTCGCCTTAGCCAGACTAAGTGTGTGGCCGTAGCTCTCGCCGCCGCGACGTACTACTTTGCCGCCCCATCACGAGTGCCACCGAGTGGCTTTCCAGGGCTCCCCGTTTCATCGAGTGGGGCAGGTCCCCGACCTGCCCATTCTACTAGTGGACAAAGACGCTGAGGCGCGCGCTCGCGATCGGGAGCTGCACGTAAGCGTTCATCAACGACTGTTGCGGCGCGACGAAATTGATCTGGAAGATGCCCGCAGCCAAGCCCGGGGCGGTACCGGCGAAGGTGACCTGTAAAGTGACGAACTCGCTTCCATTCCACCCGAGCGTGATGGGCACGGGCATCGCCGTCGGAGGAACGGTGTTGACCTGGCCGTCCTGGCTGGGAGGATTGGTTTGCCCCGCGCCGCTCAAATACAGGCTCATCGTCGAGCCCGGCTGCGCGGGATTCGCCGCGGAGTTCGGCGAAAAATCGTCGTTAAAAATGCCCAGGACTTGCAGCGGATATCCGGACACGGCTACTTGAACCGCGTTCGATTTCGCGCCGTTGTAGATAACTTGAACTGTCGTCGAGGATTCCGCGCCGATCTCGAACGGAGCAACCAGGTCGATTTCCTGCGCGCTGACCGCAAGCAGCGGCCTCGGGATTCCATCGAACGTCACCTGCACGCCCGCCACTGTGCTGGCCAGCACGCCTCCGTTGATAATGCCCGGCGTGGGCGTCGCGGGGCCCAGATTCTTTCCGAGCAGCCGCAGCACTTCGCCCGCCCCAATCCCCTGGTAATTCGACGGACTCGCGGGATTAACCGCGTTTACCACGGAATCGAGCGAGACCGCCGGCGGCGTCGAGTCGGGCGTTGAATCAATCTTGGCGATGTAGGCTTGCCCATCCCCCGTCGCGTAGTTCATCGGTCCAGCGCCGGCCACGTAAGCGAGGCCCGCGGAATCGAGCGCGAGGCCGGAGACGGAGTTGAAATACGTCGAAAACAGAAGCTGGCTAAAGTCCGCGCTGAACTTGCTGACGAAGCCTGTGCCGATTCCGATCTGGAACGGGCTGGCCGTCTGCGGCGCGCTTCCCCCGAAACTGAACGTGCCGCCAATCCACGGTTCGCCCGAAGCATCGACGGCGATATCCGACGGGAACAAGCACAACGGCGAGCCCAGGTAGGTCAGCCCCAGCGTTGTGTGCGCGGCCGGGTCGAGCTTCAGCACGAAGGCGCTGCCGTCGGCTTGGTACGTCTCGGGTCCGATATCCAAAATCGCACAATCGCCGCCGGCCTGAGTCTGGAACGCGCCGGCTGAGGCCGGCTGCAACAATCCGCCGCTGGTGCCCGTGAGATAGACGTTGCCCGTTTGGTCGAACGCAATGCCGCTGACGGAATCGAACCCCTTACCGCCCACGTACGTCGCATACCCCAATCCACCGCTGGGAGTGAATCGGGCAAGAAAGCCGTCGTACACATCTCCTCCCAGCGCGGGCTGCCATGCGTCCTGGGTGACCGGGAAGTCCGGAGAATCGGTCGAGCCTCCGACCCAGATGTTGCCGTTCACGTCGATCGCGAGCGCTTGCCCATTGGTCCCGCAGCTCCCGCCCAGTAGAGTGGAAAATACGAGCGACCCTCCATCCGCCGCTATCTTGCTGAGGAACGCCGAGCCTGAGAGCTGAACCCCGAGCGAGCCGACGGTGACGGACGGGCTGCAACCGGAAACCGGCGCGGATTGGAACGCTCCAGGCGTCACCGGAAAGGCGGGGCTAGCCGTCGAACCGACGACCACGGCTTCTCCCGCGCTGTCCACCGCGATTCTCCCAGACTGCTCCGAACCGCCTCCCAGCAGCGTCGAGTAGACCAGTTGGGACCCATCCGGGCTGAGCTTGGAGATGAATCCAACCCGGTCTCCGGCGAATGTCTTCTGAAAGGCGTTCGAAGTCACCGGAAAATCCGGGGAGCCGGTGTAGCCGGTGACGTAGGCGCTTCCGGCGTCATCCACAGCGATCCCAGTCGCGGCCTCGGATTGACTCCCGCCCAGATACGTCGAATACAGAATCTGGCTCCCGTCCGGACTCCACTTCGTCACGAATGCATCCGTCTGTGAGCCCTCGGCGACAAAGACTCGCGAATCGGCCGGCGACACAAACAGGCTGACCGGACGCCCTGCATAGGGCAGCAGCGTCTTGGTCCAGGTCTGCCCCGTGTCGGTGCTGCGATAGAGCCCGGAGGCGTCCAGCGCATAGGCCACGCCGGAATTTCTCGGATCGACGGCAACGCTACCGTAGCTTAACGGAAGCACCGTCGCCCAAGTTTTGCCGCCGTCGAAGCTCCGCCCCAGTGCATTCTGACCCGCGGCAAGGAGAATCGACGGGTTACTCGGCAAGATCGCGAGCCCTTGAGGGCCCCAGACGGTTTCGTTCGCGAGGCTGATCCAAGTGTTTCCGCCGTCGGTGGATTCGAGCATCGCACCTTGCCTCTGCCCCAGAAACAGCGTGTTGGGGTCCGCCGGGCTGAAGGCCACCGCTTGCGGCGCACCGCCTGGAGGGAAGTTTACCTGGGTCCAGGTCTGGCCGAAGTCCGTGCTGCGATAGACAAAGTCGGGGGCCTGGGCGATGGCGAAGACGGTCCCCGGCTGCGTGGGGCTCGCCGCGAAGCCCGAGAGTTCCGGAGGCGACGGCGGAATCGAACCCGGCACGATCAACCCATTCGTGGACAAGCTCCAGCTCGCGCCGCCATCGGTGCTGGTGAAGATCCCCTGGCTGTAGCTGGCCGCGTAAACTGTCGAAGCCGACCCGGCATCCACGGCGACCCCAAGCGGCGGTATAGTCAATCCTTCATTCGGCGGACTGGTCCAAGTTGTCCCGCCGTCCGCGCTTTTCATCACACCGTTGCTGGTAGCGGCATAGAGCAAGGAAGGCAAAGTTGGGGCGGAGGCAAGCCAGCGTACGAAACCCGCCGCACCCAGCGCCAACGCGGTCCAGGTCTGGCCGCCATCGCTCGAACTTAGCAGCGGAGCCGCGCCCGGATGATTCTGCGCGGCGTTCTGCACCGGAAAATCGGCCGAGCTGGTCGTTCCGGCTACATAGATGTTGCCTTGAGAATCGAGCGCGACATCGGCCGGGCTACTGGCGCCGCTGCCGCCGAATAAATTGCTGAAGACGAGCTCGGGGTCGATCACCAGTGCGCGAGTGTGGTCATACGGGCCGATGCGAAATCCAACGTGCTTGGAGCTGTCAAGGCGATACGCGATATCGACCAGTTTCTTTTCGCCGGCAATCGTCTGGTAGGCGGCCGGCTTCGGCTGGCGAATCTCAATCGCGCCCGCTTCCAGCACCAGATCGCCGTCGGGGTCAACCCGAATTTCGTCAATTCCGCTGAAACAAACTTCGACTTTGGCCGGATCGCCGCCCGCGGCGACATCGAGGTCGTACTCCAGATGCTCCTGGTTGCCTCGAAACTCCAGGTCGATGCCGGAGTAAACGTTGCGGATGCGGACGCGGCCGTATAGTTCATAGGACGCGCGCACCTGATTGCCGAGGATATAGTTCGCCTTGCCCGGCATGCGGTCGAGCGGTTCGATCGCGGCCTTCTGGCTCGCGCCGGCCAGCCACATGCGTACGGTGCGGTCGCTCAGATTGAGGCTTGCGTCGAACCGCGTTACGGAGAGCCAATAGCCGGGGCCGTGGGACACGTACGCGCCCTCGCGCGCCTCGAACGCCAATGCGCGGGGTTGATTGGGAACGCTGACACTTGCGCCTAGGCAGGTGAGCGTCACGATCAGGCAAGCGAACAAGCGCACGGCTTCCTCCAAGCGCGACGCGGAACGCCACATCGATCTTAGCAGTCCGGAGGGGGTCACCAGCGCGAACGCCAACCCGCTGACGCGCGGAGCCGGCGCACCCAAGCCGATTTTGTGCCAAACTAATCCAACAAGGTTTAAACATGCGACCAACAGGGCCAGGTAAAACAGAAGTCCGCACGAATCCTCCCAGTCTGCTCTTGTTCAACTTCGACATTGACGGCGACGCACTGAAGCAGGAGCACATGGAGTTCCTACGCCGCGAAGCGATACCCAAAATACAGGCAGGGGCCAGCGTATCTATAATCGGCCTCGCCGACCGAAAAGCATCCTCCGCGCATAATCAGGCCCTTTCAGACAGGCGCGTGGCCAGCACTATGGAGTTCCTGCGCTCGGAAGTCCCGAGTGGGCTCAACGTGAAGCAGGCAACGGGATTCGGTGAAGAGGCCGCGGCCCGTGAGGGCGAGAAAGACGAAACATATGATGAGCGATTTCGCGCAGTCCTAGTGTTTCTGTCCGTGGCGGCGGTCGTAACCCAAAACCAGGTCATTGAGGTGACCGTTAAGAGTTTCATCGCGGTTATAGGAGCTAACGTTGGTTCCATCCCCGGAATGACATTAACGCCGCCAATACCAGTTCCTGGGTTGCCAATACCAGTCCCGGTACCGGTAACACGTCAAAGCTTGTTGGAGACTCTTGCAAAGGCGACGGACGCCGCATTCAGCGAGAACCCTACAAATTCCGCGAAAGACAAACACTATCGATTATTTTCGAGTTGTCGATTCACAGTCGTATTTGAAGGCGGAAAAATCCTTGCTGCGGCTCCGGGAATCCCGGATATAGATACTGACGTTGGTACAGAGCCGGCATCAGGTGGTTTCCAGCCGCCTCCGTTGGTGGTCTCGCCTCTGTCAGTCGGCCCGAATGGAAACAGTTTCGTCGAATTTTCATGGACCGGGAAAGGGCGGCCTCACTTGGCAGTAGAACCGAATTTTCAACTAGTAAAGCCCCGTGCCTCGGTCTACATTTGGCACGCTATCACCGGCAGGATTGATGTTAGCAGCGGAACTCCCAAGACGACGGTAACCCTCCAGGGCAGCCAGTTCCCTAGCCACCGCGTTTTCGTAAATGGCTCGCTCGCTACCGAATTGCGGCAGGGTGTGCTTTCTACCCTTTGGGTTCCGGATCCGGCGGATGGCACCAAGGTCAAATGACAGAGATGCCCGTTCGCAGTTGAATTGAAGAGAGTGCCCGATCGCGCGCGTCGGGTGGTGCGCCGGCGGCGGTAGTGTGACTCAGAGTGGAGTAGAGCCGTAGACCTCCCCGTTGCGGGCAAGCGTGAGGGAGCGGCGACAGCCTACCCGATCGCGTCGCGCCTTGGACGTGTTCGAAACGCACTTCCCTCGCTGCCACTCGGGGTTCAGCAGGCTGGCCAGCGCCGCCGAGCCGCCCCTTTGAGGAGGCAAGCCCGGCGGCGGTGGCCGTCAGCTAATTGGTTGTCGCTGTGGACACCAGCATCACGTGCATAACCCCGGATGCGGAATTGCCCTTGCTATCGGTCACGACAACCTGGAAGTCATACTCGCCGTCGGGCACCCCGAGGGTGACCGAGGGTGTTGCTGTCGTTGCGCCGACGATGCCCGCCCCGTTGCCGGCCGCCACCGACCAGAAGAACGAGAGTGGCGTGTAGCCTGCCGGGCTGGAGGACTGCGAAGCATCCAGCGTCAGGGTGCGAACCGTGGTCGTGATGGTATTGCCGCCGGCGAAAACCACCACCGGCGGAGGCCCGCTGGGGGCCGGAGACGGAGGCACCACCACCGTTACGCTGGCCTGTGCGACCTGGCCCGGCTGGTTGGTGGCGATGCAAGTGTACGTCGTGGTCACGTTCGGGAACACAACGAAGCTGTCGGTGGCGCCCAGGAACATGGCGCCCGCGATGTTCACGTTCACGGCATTCTGGGTGACGCAGGTCAGCGTCACCTTGGTACCCGGGCCCGGTGAGGGCGACGGGCTGGCCGTGAAGGAAGTGATGGTCGGCGGCGGAATCACGATCACGGTTACCGTGGCCATGGCCGTCACCGAGCCGAAAGAGTTTGTGGCGGTGAGCGTGTAAGCGGTGGTCGTGGTCGGAGAAACGCTCTGCGATCCGTCCATCGTAACCGATCCCACTCCGTTGTTGATGCTCACCGTGTTGGCGTTATCGACAACCCAGGACAGCGTTGAGGACTGCCCGCTGTGGATGGTCGGAGGAGTCGCGGAGAAGCGGATGATCCGCGGCATTTGTCCCGGGGTGACCGTGACCGCGATGCTGCACGTAGCCGTGGCGCCGCCGGGGCCCGTGGCCGTGATGGTGTAGGTGGTGGTCGCCGTCGGAGTCACCGCGTAGTTGCCGTTGAGAGCAACCGCGCCGATGCCGGGCGCGATGCTCACCGCGGTCGCGCCGCTGCTCATCCAATTCAGCGTGGCCGTTTCGCCGGATATGATGTTGGTCGGCGTGGCGTAACAGGATGTCAGCGTCGCCACGGCCGCGTTCACCACCACGGTTACATTTGCGGTGGTCGAACCGATGGCGTTCGTTGCCGTCAGAGTGTAGGTGGTGGTCACCGTCGGGCTCACCGGGACCGAGCCGGTGGTCGGGTTGAGCGTGCCGGACACCCCGCTGATGGTCACCGAAGTCGCGTTGGTGACGCTATAGGACAGAGTCGAGCTCTGCCCGCTGTTGATCGCCGCCGGCGTGGCCGTGAAGAACCCAATGGCCGGGCCGGGCGTCGCCCTGGTGGAGATGTTGACGTAAGCAAAACCTTGCCCGCCGAAGTTATCCTTCACCGTCAGGCGGAAACTGTAGTATTGACCCGCCACCGCCGTAAACGTGGTGACGGCCGCGGTCGGCGCCGAGAGCGTGACCGCCGGACCAACCGATTCCACCCACGAGTAGGTGATCGGGTTGCCGTCCGGAGAGTAGGAACCGGAGCCGTTCAGCGTGATCAAGCCCGCGGGCACGTTGATCTGGTTGGGACCTGCGTCGGCCACCGGAGGATCGTCGCCGTTGCGGACTTTCTTGGTTACGATCTCATACCGCACCCTGGGGACATCCGCCGGAACGGCATGATCGGCCGCCAGCAGCTCCTTCGGCCGCAGCATGTTGCCGAGCTCAACTCCGGCCACCACCCGGCCGCTGTTGTGCGGCTCCAGCAGGGTTTCGTTGATGCCGCCCTCCAGTGTAAGGGCAACATGAGAATTCAGCGGGAACACAAACCGGGCCGTGCCGCCAAAGCGGTTGCCGTTAACCTGGCTATGCAGATAGCCGGCGTTGCCTTCCAAATACGTGTTGCCAAACAGGGCGACGGTGCCGCTGACACCCGCCTGATCCACGATCTGCAGGTAGCTGTAGTTGAACAAGTGGTTCAGCAAGGCCCCGCTCACAGGGTCGGTGGCGTTGGCGACGTTCACCAGCGCGCTGTCCATGAAGCCCTTGGTACCGAAGACTCCGACCTTGCCGCGCTTGAAGATGTAGTCCAGCGTCAGAGCGCCCTGACCCAGCGTGCCGCCGTTCTGGAATTGCGAGAGACTGGCATGCTTGAAGCTGGCGAACAGGCCGGCCTGGAAGTGGCCCAGGCGGTCCACCATGCCGAGGTCGAGTTGCCCTTCCCGGTCGGTCTTGAAGTACAGATACTCGGCCTGGGCCTGGAGTGCGAAATGCTCGCCGAAGGGCGAGAAATACCGGCCCTTGCCGCTGAAAGTCGTGTTGCCGGTATCGTCGATGCCGACGTTCATGCCCAGCATTTGGAACTTGGGCTCTTTCTTGGCCTCGATCTCCTTCGCCACTTCCCTGCCCACCTCGCCGGCTGTGGGCGGTGCGGGCTGAGGCGGAGCCGGGGGCTGATTCGCCCTGGATTCCAGAACCTGCTGGTTCTGCCTGAGCGCATCCTGGGCCGCTTTGAGATCGGCCAGTTGTTTCTTGAGATCGGCGTTCTGATCTCCCAGATCCTTGAGCATCTTGGCGATGTTGTCCAGCTTGTCCAGCTTTTTGAGCACTTCGCTACAGCAATCCGTCACCCCTCCGCCGGCGGGCGCCAGCGCGCGAATGGCTTCAGCCGCGCTACCCCCGGCTGCGCCCACGGTGCGGCCCTGCGCATCCGTGACGGTCAGCGAGACGCGCCGATTCATGTAGCGGGCTTCGTCGGTCTTCGAATAGGCATCCCTTTGACCCGGATACCGCGGGGAGATTTTGCCTTCCGAGGTGGCCGAAATCTGCCCCGGCTGCGCGCCGTACTTAATCAGGAAGTCGCGCACCGCATTGGCGCGAGCCAGACCCAGCCGGTCGTTGTACTGCGTTCCACCAATGACGTTGGTGTGCCCGTCCACCTGAACTTTGTAGCCCGGGTTCTGCTGTAACAGCTCGGCCAACCGGAGCAGGCTCGGGAATCCATCCACGAGCACGGACGAATTGAATTCGAAATTGATCTCTTCCCAATCGTCCTTGGTAACGCCCGGAGGAAGGTTGAGCCCCTGCCCCCACGCGCCCGCCGCCAACGCCAGAAACATCAGTAACGCCGCGCCTTTACGCAACATTCGGTTGAACCCTCCCTGACTCACCACAACATTTCTACATTAACTTGTTTTTTATGACGTGTCTACCGCTGCTCCCTATCATTGTAGACCTGCCACGCGATGCTTGCGAGGGATCTCTCCCTGGAAGTTAATGATCTGTAGATCCCTCCCACGGCCTTTCCGTTTCTGACAAAATGGATGTGGACCTGCCGGACGGGCGGTCGCCCGCGCCGGGCCGAAAGGCTGGCGGAGCGGGAGGAAAGTCCGGTCTCCATAGGGCAGCATGCCGGCTAACGGCCGGGGGGATTCGCTTAAAGTGAGTTTTACGGATAGTGCCACAGAAAACAATACCGCCTGGTGGGGAGTATATCTCAACCGGGTAAGGGTGAAAAGGTGCGGTAAGAGCGCACCGCGGCTCCGGTAACGGACGCTGGCAGGGTAAACCCCATGCGGAGCAAGACCAAATAGGGGAGCAGGAGCGGCCCGCTCCGTTACGACTTCCGGGTAGGTTGCTGGAGCCGGGGAGCAATTTCCGGCCTAGAGGAATGACTGCCGCCCCGTTCATTTTCGGGGACACAGAAACCGGCTTATAGTCCGGCAGGTCCGATTCCAACGAAAGATTTTTATCGAGCGGAAATGTGGATCACCCGGCCGATCCCCGTGTCGGGAACAATTCCCGGAGGGACGGCTTCATGCTCGGCCGCGTCTATTTCCCGCTTGTCCCTGTGTAACGCCTCGGCCGCGTCAGTGGTGATCCGGCTTACATGCACGGTCTCATAACCGGAAACCCCCACCGGTACGCTGAACCGGGTCACTCGATGGACCGCCGGCGGAACGAAATACATCGGCCACACGCCTTCGCCCAGTTGCTTTTGGGAGTGGTCCAGGAAACCGACCTCCACATACACCGAGTCGATGGTGAACGGGCAGGTGTTGGACCAGTCCGCCCAATAGTGGGTGGAGTCGAGCTTCAGGAGCCGGTGAACCTTGAAGCACTGCGATGCCTTCGGCAACTCCGCCGCCGAAGCCACAGCGCCACAAAGATATAGCCCGAGCAGGATATGTTTCATCGAAGGTGCGATTTTTTGTAGTATACACGAATCCCTCCTTCGAGTGACACTTTTTCGTTCGCCCAGAGGATGCCCCGAGCACGGCGCGGTCCTTGCGCCTGAACTGACACCATCCTACCCTTTGCCGGGCAGACCGCCCGGCAAGGGGTAACTAGCATTCCACGCAGGCCCACTCGCCAGTCTGGTCCTGAAATCCCGACAGAATGCGTTTGCGCGCGACTCGTTCGAACTCCGGACGCAGCACGCCGATCACGTCCTCGTTGATATTGGCAACCACCACGTCGAAGGACCGGCTCCGCGCCGCTCCGACGCTTCCGACGAAGAACGGGACTGCAAAGGACAGGGCGGGGTTTGCGGCCTCCGGGTCGAGATCGCACGCCACTACCAGCCCCGCCCCGAGCAGCTTCGCCGCGAGGGAAAGAATCCCCGAGCCGCTGCCAACGTCCAGCACCGAATCGCCCGGCCGGATCACCCGCTCCATCGCCTCCAGGCACAGCCGCGTGCATGGATGCTGGCCGGTTCCGCACTGCAAGCCTGGATTGATTTCCAGGCGAATGCGCCCGGGCGGCGTCGGTTCCCCGCGCCACGGAGCCGCCAGGAAGAAGCGCTCGCCCACCAGCAGCGGCGGCCAAGCGTCTTCGGTGCGCTGCACCCAATCCACTTCCGGCTCGAGGCACGGCTCGCCGAACTTCCTGGCGACCTCTTCGTCCTCGAAGAACGCGACCACATAACCATCGCCTTCGACGATGCCAAGCGTCCCGGCTTCCCACAACGCGGCCGCCAATTCGTCGAATGCGTCAAGCGTCTCGACGCGCACCGAAAACATTAACCTTGCACCCGCTTCTCCTTGCCACTCCAGAACTTCTCTCTCAAAATCATCTTGCGGATCTTGCCGGTTCCTGTTTTGGGCAGAGGTTCGTCGCGGAATTCGATGATGCGCGGCAGTTTATAGCGACCCAGCCGTTCTCTCAAGAATTCCTTTAACCCGGCCTCATCCAGCGATGCCCCGGCCTTTAACACCACAATCGCCGCCGGCACTTCGCCCCAGGCCTCGTCCGGAGCCGCCACCACCGCGCACTCGGCCACGGCCGGATGCGCATTCACCGCCGACTCAACCTCGATCGAAGAAATATTTTCCCCGCCCGAGATGATAATCTCCTTCTTGCGGTCGACGATGTTGACGCAGCTTTCCTGGTCCCAGACCGCCATATCGCCCGTACGCAACCAAGTGCCCGACATCGCCGCCTCGGTCCCCGCGGGATCGCCGAAATACCCGTCCATCACCATATCGCCCCGGATCGCGATCTCGCCTATCGTGCTCCCGTCCCGGGGCACGTCGCGCATCGCGGAATCGACCACGCGCACCTCCGCGCCGGGCACCGCCCAACCGGTCATGGCTTGACGCTTCCAGCGCTCCTGGGGGGACCCGTACGACTGCCCGCTCCCGATCGCGGTGGTAACCAGCGGCGAAGTCTCGGTCAGGCCGTAGCCGGCGATGCACCGGCACCCCGGAAACGCCTTCTCCCACCGCTCCACCAATTCCGGAGAACTCGCCGCGCCGCCGGTCATCATGCGCAGCAAGCTCGTAAGGTCGTACTTCTCGCGGACGGCCGGGTCTTCCAATGCGTTCAGCAGCGCGTTCGCCATGGTGGGCACCAGGCTCATATCCGTGGCCCGGTGCTCTTGAATCAGTGCAAACACGGTGGCGGGCTCGAAGCGCCGCACCATCACCTGCTTGCTTCCGAGCATTGTCGAAGCCTGCGGGCGGCCCCAGCCGTTGGCATGGAACAGCGGAATCGTGTGCAGGTCCACGGTAGGTTGCTCCGGACGGACGCACTGCAATGCGACGGCCAAGGCGTGCAGATACAGCGTGCGGTGGCCCAGCATCACGCCCTTGGGCGTCCCGGTGCTGCCGCTGGTGTAGAACAACTCCGCGATGGACATCTCGTCGTAGGAGAAAATATCGGCTCGCTGGGCGCGCCCCTGGTCGACGATCTCCTCGTAGTCCAGATCCGCGGACGCGGCCTTTTCGCCAACGGCCGGCCCAATGGAAACCCACCGCTGGACGCCGGGCAGGTTCTTGCGCAACCGTTCCGCCACCGGGGCGAAGTCGGTTTCAAAGATCACCATGCTTGCGCCGGAGTGCGCCAGGATCGCGGCGATCTCGCCCTCCGCCAGCCGCACGTTCAGCGGCATCACGATGGCGCGCGCTTGCACCACCCCGTAGTAGCCTTCCAGCAACTGGTGGTTGTTGAAGCTCAGGTAGGCCACGCGGTCCCCGGGCTGGATTCCCAGGCGCGTCAACCCGTCCGCCAGCCGCTCCGCCCGCTCGCCGAACTGCGCATAGGTGAACTGCCTGTCCCCGGAGACCACGCCGGTTTTCGAACCGAACAGGTCCACCGCGCGATGCAGACAGCGGAGTGGTGTGAGCGGAATAAACATACCGCGGCCTATTGTACGATACTGGCGCGGCGAGCTCCGTTCCCGAAATCGGCGTTCCGGAAACTAGCGATGCCTCTCGATTTGCTTGGCCGTGCGGCGGTCCTTCTCCGCGTCATCGTGGTCGCCCATGGCGTCCCGTGACAGGGCACGGGCGCGGTAGATATACGGAGCGTCCGGCTCCTCATGAATCGCGGCGTCATAGTCTTGAATCGCCTGCTGGTGTTCCCCGAGCAATTCGTGCGCCTGCCCGCGCTGATAGAAAGCGTCCGTGTTGGCGTTAAGACGGATGGCCACGGTGAATTCGTTCATCGCGCGCGTCAGGTCTCGCCGTTCGCGGTAGATCTCACCCAGCGCTGTGTGCGCCGGCCCCAGGTTGGAATCCTCGCCGATGGCGCGCTCGAAATCCGCAACCGCCGCATCCATCTGGTTCATGTTCCTGTGGGCCAATCCGCGCTGCAAGTAACCGGAGGCCATCCCCGGCCGGATATTGACAGCCTTGGTGAAATCCTCCGCCGCTCGCTGATAATCGCCCGAGCCCATCAGCCGCATGCCGTCCTGGAACACCGTTTCCGCGCGCCTCGGCGCCGAGTCGATGTACACGTAGACTTCCCACGTCGCGGTTCCCACCATCACCAGCACCGCCGCGCCGATCACAAGTCTGCGGCGGCGAAGTCTCTCTTCCTTGGATATGGTCTCGGAGGGAAGCGCGACCGCGGGAGGAGGCTTGATCGCGTTCCACAGCCGCCGGAGCCCTGAGGGATGCATCGCAGGCCCGCGCCTCGGCCCACGGTTAGGGGCCGCCGCGGGCGGCTTCAGCGAGTTCCGAAAGCGCTTTAAACCCGACTCGGACATCCAACCGCCAATTATAACAACCCGCGTTTCACAGCGCCGTGCTGATGCGGCGCTGGACTATCGCTTTGCAGCGCCGTGATGCGGCGCTGGACTATCGCTTTACAGCGCCGTGATGCGGCGCTGGACTATCGCTTTACAGCGCCGTGATGCGGCGCTGGACCAGAAGAAAATACAGCGCCAGGCCCACCAACGCGGAGCCGGCCACGGCCACGGTGGAGGAGATCCCGAATATCGGAATCAGCGCTCCCAGCACCAAGTTGCCCATCGGCATCCCGCCTCGAAAAGCCAAGTTGTATACGCTGATGACCCGCCCGCGCATCTCGTCGGCCACCAACAGTTGCACCGTCGTCAGCATCAGGACAGCCGCGCCCATAGTCGCCATGCCAGCCGCGAAGATCAGCACGCAGGACAGCGGCAGCCAGTGTGACAGCGCAAAACTCGTAATCAGCACGCCCATGCCGGTCATGATCAGCAGCACGGCCCGGCCCTGCCGCTTCAGCTTGCCCAGCGCCGCCACGATCAACCCGCCCGTTACCGCGCCGCCGCCGGAACAAACCAACAGCAACTGGTACGTTTGCGGCCTCTTGTCGAAGATCGTCTGCACGAACACCGGCAGAAAGCCCACCATCGTGAAGCCCAGCAGAGTCATCAAGAATGCGAGCACCACCAGCGCTTCCAACCCGTCGCGCTGACGGATGAATTGGAACCCTTCCTTCATGCTGGTCCAGATACGCACGCTCGATTTCGCCGGGACAAATTTCACGTGGATCATGTACAGCGAGACGATCACCGCAATAAAGGAAATTCCATTCAGCCCGAAGCACCAGGTCGCGCCCAGAGCCGTATACGCCAGCCCGCCGATGGTCGGCCCCACGATGCGCGCCAGATTGAACTGGATCCCGTTCAGCGAGATTGCGTTCGAAAGATCCTCCGGATTCACCAGCGAGGGCAGCAACGCCGAATACGCCGGACCGCCCATGGATTGCCCGCATCCGACAAAGAACGACAGAGTCAGGATGTGCCATATCTTCACCGTGTGGGTGTAAAACAGAACCGTCAGGATAAAGGCGCAGGTCATCTGGATATACTGCGAGGCCAGCAGCAGCTTGCGCCGGTCGATACGATCCGCGAACACCCCGCCCACTAGCGAAAACAGCATGATCGGCGTTTGCCCCAGGAACAGATCCAGGCCCAGGTAAATCGGTTTCTTGGTCATGTCGTAGACCAGCCAGCTCTGCGCGAACTGCTGCACGAAGGTCCCGATCTGAGACATGCACGCTCCCAGCCACATCAGGCGGAAGTCGCGATACTGGAGGGCTTTGAAAACGCGAGTGAGCAAGGCGTACCAGCTAGTGCGGCAACGGATCGACGCGCTGGATCAGGGATGGAATAGCTAGCATAAACGTGATTTTAGCAGGTTGTGGCTGCCGAGTGTCTCTCAGCAGGAAGGGGACGGAAACTGAGAGGCACACCGCCCCCACCCGAGGGCCTCAAAAAGGTCTTGCATTGTTGTGACTATCGTGATAGTAATGTGAATGTATCGAACAGGTATAGCCCATGGCCCAACCGAAACTAACCAAGCTGGAAATGCAGATCATGGAGATTTTCTGGAATCAGGGCGCCTGCTGTGTCCGGGAGATCCAGGAAGCGTTTCCAGAGCGCGTCCGGCCCGCGTACACGACCGTGCAGACGACCGTGTACCGTCTGGAACGCAAGAAGGCGCTGCGAATCGTGAAGAGGATCAGCAAAGCCAATATCTTTGAGGCCGCGATTTCCCGAGACGACGCGCAACGCGGACTGATTGACGACTTGCTGGCACTGTTCGGCGGACGGGCCAGATTCGTGATGGCGCATCTGATCGAATCCGGCCAACTGACCCGGGAGGACGTGGAGGAAGCGCGGAAGGATCTGCGAAAGCTGGAACGAAAGGACGAGTCAAAATGATCTCGATGACCACGGCCCACCTTTGGCAGTCCTCCCTTTTCGCCGCCGTGGCGGGGCTGCTGACGCTGCTGCTCAAGAGGAATCGGGCGCGGACTCGGTATTGGATTTGGCTCGCGGGATTGGTGAAGTTTCTGGTTCCGTTTGGATTGCTGGTAAGCCTGGGCGGGCATATCAGCCTGCCGCGATGGACGCCCAAGGCTCCGGCGATCGTGGAATCTGCGATTTCATCAGTGATGGGCGATGTCGCACAACCAGCTCTGACTACGGCGCTGGCGGTTCCGAAGAATACAAGCGATCATCTGCCTGAGGCGCTGCTCGGTTTGTGGGCCTGTGGCTTTGTCGCGATTGTGTTTTGTTGGGGCCGCCGATGGACTCGGATTCACGCCGATGTACGCATGGCTGCACGGCTGCCGATTAAGATCGGGATTCCGGTGGTGTCCTCGCCGGTGCTGCGCGAGCCGGGAGTGTTCGGCATCTTCCGCCCGGTGTTGCTGCTGCCGGAAGGAATGGCCCAGCATCTGACCAAAGAAGAATGGGAAGCGATCCTGGCGCACGAGCTGTGCCACGTTCGTTGCTACGACAACCTGACGGCTGTGGTTTACATGCTCGTCGAGTCGATCTTCTGGTTCCATCCGCTGGTGTGGTGGATGGGAGCTCGGCTGGTGGCCGAGCGCGAACGCGCTTGCGACGAAGAAGTGCTGCGGCTGGGAAGTGAGCCGAAGGTCTACGCCGAAGGGATTTTGAAAGTCTGCGAGCTGTATCTGGAATCGCCGCTGGAATGCGTGGCGGGCGTGACCGGATCGAATCTCAGGCGGCGCATTCGCGCCATCATGACTCATCGAGGAACAGAAAGGATGAGTATGGGAAAGAAACTAGTGCTGGCAGCCGCTGGAATTTCGGCGGTCGCGCTGCCTATCGCCATTGGCATCATGAATCCGAGCCCCATCCGAGCCCAGCCGGAATCACAAGCCGCGCGGCCGGTGTTCGATGTAGCATCCATCCGGCTCAGCAATTCCAAGAGCGGTGGCCCCGTGTTCGCCCAGCTCATGCCTGGCAGCCTCGCCTACCAGGACCGACCCTTGGCGGAATACGTTTGGGTCGCGTACGACGTCAAGCCTTACCAAGTCACCCACGCACCGGCTGTTTCGCTCGCCGAAAGGTACGATATTATCGCAAAGGCAGCAGGTCCAGTCCCGGAGTCCCAGGTCAAGCTGATGCTTCGGTCGCTCTTGGAGGATCGTTTCAAGCTAGCCCTCCACCGAGAGACCAAGGAACTTCCTGCATATATTTTGACGGTGGACAAGGGCGGCCCGCGATTCAAAGCGTCGGCGGACAAGGGACCAAGGGATGCGGGAACCAAAGACGGAGATCTTCAATACAGGAGAACTTCCATGGCTTACCTGGTGGGGGCCGTGCTCTCAAATCTCCCATCGTTAGACGGCACACCGGTGGTAGACCGAACCGGGCTTGACGGAATCTACGATTTCTCGTGGAAGCTGTTTGACCCTGACGCCGCGAAGGGCGAAGCCGATCGGAAGGGCGATCTGCTCCAGCAGATGGACAACGGATTGAACGCGTCGATGAAGGCCCTTGGCTTGAAGCTGAAGTCGCAAAAGGCTTCGATCGAGTTTCTGGTCATCGACCACGTGGAGAGGCCCACCGAAAACTGACTTGTGATGTCAAGAATCGTTCGGCTTGAATCAACGATTGGGAACTCTCGGTTCCGCTTCCAATTGTCAATGCTTATGCGTTGCAATTCGGATCGCCAGACTCGTAGTGGGTTTGAATGAAACCAAACTGCGACGGTCATAGACTCCAAGCATGAGCCGAGTTGAGGAGATTGAGGCCGCGCTGGCCGGTGCCGGAAAAGCCAGCGTATACGTCGTCGCCGATGGCCAGGCATCGAACATGACCACGATCAAAATCCAATAGCAGGAAATGTCCATGCGACTGAATAAGAACGATCGCTGCCCTCAAACCCGGTCTCGCACCACAACCGGCGATCCAACGGCTCTGCAACGCTGCTGGGGACGTTCCGACGATCTCGACCCTCACGCCGTTGCAAGGTGTCTCAGCGAACGGCGACAGCGCCCTTGAGTTGGTATCTCAATCCCCCCGGTTGAGCTTACTCTCGCGGGCAGTTTTGGAAAATAATGCTCGGGAGGGGCGGAGTGCCAAGCGGAAGCGGGACAGGACCCGGGTGCGGAATGCAGGGGATCGCCGACAGGTATTCGTAGATGGCCTCAAGGTCGTTGTCGGACATGTGGCTGAAGGTCGGCCAAGGCATTATCTGGAGGACATTACCGTTGATGGGTGTCACTGGAGGTCCGAGGATGCAGCCCTCAGCGCCCGTGGCCGGACAGGGAGGATGGGCCAAGTCATAATCATGACCGGTCCTCATGATCGTCATAAATTCTTGAAGCGTGTGGCCGCCTTCCGGCTTCCCGCTTGCATCGGGTGTCAAATTGCGGCTGAAAATATTTGCTCCCCCCGGAAACGTAGCGAAGTATGTCCCGCCGCCGAGGTATGCCGCGGGATTGACGACACCCGGCGGCGCGTTGCCGACAAAGGTTGGGTCCTTGCTATATTCGGGGCCATAGTCGGGGCTCGTGTGGCAACCGTTACAATCGCCTTGCGCGTTGACGATGTAGCTGCCTATTCCAACCAAATCCGGGTTCAGCCCTTTCATATTAAGCTTGACCGGTGCGATACTTAAGCCCGTCTGGACGCGCGAATCTCCATTCGAATCGTCGGCATGCGCGCGCGGGGACGTGATCAACATTGTTCCGGCAAGAGCAGCGGCGGTTAGTACCGCGGCCGATCCCAATACGGGTTTCAGATGTTTTAGCCTCATCACACAGAGTTTCCTTTCACGAGTTTATCGACAGCCACGTGTGTCATAGCGGGTAGTGTACAGTTTGTAGATTCTCAAAAGCAAGCAAATTGTTTTCCAGTCTGGTTTCACGCTCTAGTAGTCCTGTAACTGATTCCGAGGAGTTCGGCGGAGGCGTTGGCTTCTAACCGGCCCGGAAATAATCCGCATCCCGCAGCGGGGAGAGTTCCTGGAAATGGGGCGAGATGCGTCCTTCCGAGGGCCGGCCTGTTCCTGCTGAAAAAAGTTAGCTCGTGACACGGATGGAGGTCTGTGCGGACGTCCCGCGAGGCAGGTTGGCTGATTACGATTTCAAGGTGCTCAGTGAAGGATGCTCTGTGAACGACGATCAGCGCGGCTGAGCGGGGCTGTCAACAGAGAACGCCGAGGTTGGAAGTAGCACTCCTGGAGGCCCAGGAATTGGCTCCCGGAATGGATTATCGGTCAGGTCGCCTCGGCCTGCGGCTCGCGTCCCGGCTCCGTTGTGCGGCCAGTTCGGAAGAGTCAGGCTGCCGACGAGATCCGCCGCACCGAACCGGCGAACAACCTCTCCCGCAGGCTCGCGAAGCGAGGGTCCTCTCTGAACCCGTCCATATTCCGATCCACATCCTGGACGAACAGAAGGGCCGAGTTCTCTTGAACCGCCCGCTCCAACTCCTGGAAGGCCTCATCCTTTGTTCCCAAGGCATCCCGCAGCACTGCCATAGAGTAGGCGTCCACATAATCCGATTCACGGAGGTGTTGTAACTCTTCGAGAATTCTCAAAGACTCGGCTCGCCTTCCGCTCCGAGCGAGGCAGGCGGCTTCGTGCGCCCGTATCCAGGGGAGGTCGCGCGAGATGGTGCCGGCTAGGCGGTATTGATCCAGCGCCTCGTCCATGTGACCCCTGAATTCCAGCGCTTGGGCATAAAGGAAACGGCCTGCATGCAAGTACGGATGCAAATCCACGGCCTTCTTCCCGCAGGCAACTGCGCAATCGAATTCGCGGCGGCATAACCGGATCAAAACCTCCATGGCGGGGAGCGGCGGCCAGAGCGCATCGGCGCAGTAGGCCTGTAACAGAACGTCGAGAGCCTCATCAAAACGGCCGCTGGTGGCATACACCATGATCAGATGCCCATAGGCCGCCACAAGCTTGGGTTCTTCCCGCAGCGCTTGGAGCAACTCCACCTCGGCCTCCGCGTACTTTCTTTCGAAGATGTGTAAAGCGTGCGCGCGATCCGCCCGCAATTCCGGAGTCAGGCCCCTCAACTCCACGGCGCGGCGGTGCGCCTCGAGGAATTGTGGATACATCTCGAGCGGCGGCCGCATCCCGTGGGCTCCCAGCATCAGGTAGGAAATGGACATTCCTTCTAACGCGCTGAATTCCGCGCTATCGTCCAGAGCAGCCCGGTGAAAGCATTCGAGAGCTTTTTCAAACCCTTCGCGGGTGTAGCGTTGCGCGAAATGCCAACCCTTCCGGATCAGATCCTCGGAGTGCGGCACTTCCACGCGGTAGCCCAATTTAGGCCGATAGTGGATCCAGGAGCCATACTCCTTCAGGACCTTCTTCGCCTCACCGACGGTCACCGCCACCGTGTGCCTGGAAACCACGTTGCCATCCCAGGCATCGCGAATCATCTGCTCGTAGTCTACATAACGCCCGGTGTTTTGAACCAGTGCCTTGAGCGCGTGAAATACCTGCGGTCTTAAGTTTAACTCCACGCCGTCCCGCATCAAGCGGGCGGAGGATACATCCATACTGAAAGGACCAAACACGACTTGTTTCATGAGCCCCCCCGGTTACACTTCAATGAAATTTGACGCTCTTTTGATCTCCGTTGGCAGGAGTCTATCATATAATCCCGTGAGAGACGAGCCTCTGCATGCAGGGCGGGGCTATCGTTCTGCCGGGATGGAATCTACGACGAGGGAAAACGCAATTCTATGAAACTCAGGAAGATGCTCTGTCTGCCTTCCGCTGTTGCCGCTCTGTTGCCGCTTTGGGTGCCTTCGCTCTTGGCCCAGTCGTCCGGAACGGGAGCACTAACTGGAACCGTAACCGATCCTTCGGGCGCTTTAGTAACCAATGTCACCGTGACCTTGACCAATAACGACACGGGCCAAGTTCGCACCTTGACAACCGGCGCGGATGGCAGCTACCGGTTCGCGCTGATACCGCCCGGCCCTTACAAGGTGAGATTCTCCGCTGCTGGTTTCAAGATTGAGGAGGTTCCGTCGGTAACGGTGAACGTGGCTGAGACGCCCGTCCTGAACCGAAGCTTGCAGGTAGGGCAACAATCGGAGTCTGTAGTCGTGGAGGCCCAGGCCGCTTTGCTTCAGACCGCCGACTCCACACTTGGAACCGTAATCACCGGCAACACAATCGCCGAAATGCCGCTCGCCAGCCGGAACTACACGCAGATTCTGGGCCTGGAGGCCGGGGCCAGCTCCGGCGTGAACAACGGGGCGGCATTGGGAAAGGCCACACTGGATATGGCAGTGAATGGCGCCGGAAACTACCAGAACAACTTCCAGATGGACGGTGTTTCGGTTATCAACGCATTTGGCTCCGGGACCGCCGGCGATAACGGCATTTATGCGGGCATCCCCGTCCCCAATCCGGATGCGATCGCGGAATTCAAGGTTCAGACTTCCACCTACGATGCCAGCTACGGGCGGAACCCTGGCGCGAATGTTAACGTGGTGACGAAATCCGGCACCAATCAATTCCATGGGTCGCTGTTTGAGTTCTTTCAGAACGAAGACCTCGATGCCAGAAGCTTCATGCAGAACCTTTATGGCGGAGGGAAGCAGCAAATTCTAAGAAAAAACCAGTTCGGCGGTACTTTCGGAGGGCCCGTCAAAAAGGATAAGCTCTTCTTCTTCGGTAGCTACCAGGGAACGCGGCAGCTCAATGGTGTGGCGGCGCAGGGCAGCAGCAGCACCGTCTTGCCGCCCATTCCCGCTGGCGATCGGTCCGCGCCGGGCTTTCCGGCCGCGCTCGGTGCAGCGATGTGCCCGTCGAGTCACCCTGGGAATGCGAACTATAAGACCTTTGCCAGCAACTTCGGCGGCCTCAACATCGCCTGCGACGGATCCAACATCAGTCCCGTGGCCCTTGCAATCCTGCAAGTTAAAAACGCGGACGGCAGCTACTACATTCCCGGCTCAAACACCGGCGACTTCCAGCGGGTACAATACAGCATCCCGGCCAAGTATACCGGGAACCAGTACATCGGCAATTTCGACTACCTGGTCAACAGCAAGCAGACCCTGTCGGGGCGCTATCTGTTTACCGAGGACCCGCAGGTCACTCCCTTCGGCAGCAGCGTTCCGGGCACTCCCGTAAGCACCTATCTTGCCAACACGGCCTCAAACCTGAAGCTTACCTCGCTGGTGACCAACAGCTTGATCAACGTAGCCCGCGCCTCTATATTGCGGAACCTCGATAATGGACACGACCAAACCGGCTACACGCCGCAACAGGTAGGCATCACGCCGATCGTGCCGCAGGAAACCCATCCCCCGGTCATGGTGATGTTCAACTCGGTCAGCATTGGCGGCACTCTCTCCCCCTATTCCGGACCAGCAAACCAGTTCAACTACAGCGACCAGGTTTCCTGGACACATGGCAGGCACACCATCCGTGCCGGCGCGGAGTGGGAAGACGATCAATGGAACCTTACCTTCGCGTCTCTGCTGCCCGGGTTTTTGTTTATCAATGGCTTTGACGACTTTCTGCTCGGGCGGCCCGGATGCACCACGGCGGGCTGCGGCCCAAGCAACCCCGGCAACACCAACGGCTCGCCGTTCGGCACCTTCCTTTCTTGTCTGTTCTGCGTGCGTAGCGGCCCCCAAGGCATCATTCATGGCTACCGTGAGCACGATGTAGCCGCCTTCGTCCAGGACGATTGGAAGGTCAACAAGGAATTGACCCTGAACCTCGGTGTGCGTTGGGAATACGATGGTATGCTCGGTGATCACTATGGCAACCTCACCAACATTTGGCCCAGCCTGATGCCGAGTTTACCTCCCACCTCGTCGCAGCCCACCGGCGCGGGCCTGCTGGGATATGTCGTGCCCAACAACTTCGCCTCTCATTACGGCCCGCCGCCCGCGGGCGTCACCACCGTCAGCGGCAACAACCCAACCCAAAGCGGGATCCCCTGGAATAACTTCGGTCCCCGCTTCGGGTTTGCATGGCAGCCGAAGGGAAACGGAAAGCTGGTGGTTCGCGGCGGCTTTGGTATGTTCTACGATCGCGTCGGCAGCAGCGAATTCGTCCATGCGGTCGAGCAGGGCGACCCGTACGCGCTCACGCTCGACTTCGCGGGCCCCGCCGGCGCTCCCTACGGCCTGGCGAGCCCCTTCCCCTCGACACCGCTCGGATTCACACCCCGGTGGTTCAATCCGGCTACCGGCGCGAACTCTGCGTTAAACTCCCCCTTTTATGCGGCTGTCCACACGCCCTTGACCCGGCAATACAATCTCAACCTTCAGTACCAGTTCGCACCGAGTTGGGTGCTGGAAGTCGGTTTCGTCGGATCGAGTGGGATCAACCAAACGGACTACAACCACGACTACAACGTGGCGCAGTTGGCAAGCGCCAGCAACCCGATCAACGGCCAGACCACCAACACGCTGGCGAACGCTGTCTACCGAGTGCCATACCTCGGCTATGCGCCGCTCGAGTTACAGGGAACCGGCTATGACCTGGTCTACAATTACAACAGCCTCCAGGTGACCTTGCGGAAGCGGTTTTCCCATGGGTTATCTATGCAGGCGGCCTACACCTGGAGCAAGGACCTCACCAATATTAGCCAGGACGGACAGGCCAACTTGGGCAACCCCAGCAATATCTGGTCGCAATACGGACCCTCCGGGATGGTTCGCCCGCAGCGTTTTGTGGTGAACTACACCTACGATCTGCCTTTCGGGAACCGCATGGGAGCACTCGGCAAGCTGGCCAATGGATGGCAGCTCGCCGGTGTGACCGTGATTCAGGACGGCACCCCGCTCACCATTACCAATACGGCCGGAGGCACGGTTTATACGGGAGGCGCGCAAGCCGGCACCGGCGAGGGAGGCAATTCCACAGCGCAACTCTGCCCCGGATTTACCTACAGCACGATGCAAACGTCGGGCGGCGTCGAGTCGCGGCTGGGAGGATCAGGTAGCGCCCATGGCTACATCAATCCTGCCGCATTCTGTGCTCCCCCGGTGGTTGGCAGCGATGGCCTGGCCACAGCCTATGGGAATACGGGGCTCGGCGTCCTTCATGGACCCGGCCAAGTCAACTTTGATTTATCACTACTTAAGACGACGAAGATTACCGAACGGCAAACGTTGCAGTTCCGTGCGGAATTCTTCAACATCTTGAACCACCCGCAGTTTGGCAACCCCAACCTGGCGCAGAACGCCGGTCCGACCAGTTTCGGAGTCATCAGCACCACGAGCACTAACCCGCGGTTGGTCCAGTTCGCTTTGAAATACCTCTTTTGAGGAACTCCCTTTCGGCGGAGACAGTTCGAGGGGAGGTTCTTGGCTCCCCAGTCTGGACACGTTTCGAACTTTTGCTGCCGATTTGGCGCTGTATCCGAACTTGTGGACGTGAACTATTTTCAGACTGATCCGTGCGAACCGCTGGCCGATGTCCATAGCGGGCACCCAGCGTGGACACATCTCGAACTCGCCGTTTTTGAGCTTGGCCCGCTGGAATAGATGCGCAGAGACTCGCCCGCCCGCCTGGAGGTGGACGTCTCGGATAACGTCGGGTGAACGCCCCCAAAAGCTTGACGAATCCATAACCAAAGAGTTATGATTATCGGCATGCAAGCCGTGGCGGAAGTCGTTTTCAAGGCCCTCGGTGACCCGACGCGTCGGGCGATTTTCGAGCGGCTCGCTCGCGACGGAGAACAAACCGTGCATGCCTTGACCGATCGTTCCGGTGTTTCGCAACCCGCCGTCTCTAAGCACCTGGGCGTTCTCAAGCTTGCCAATCTGGTGCGCGACCGGCGCGAGGGACGCGAGACGCACTACAGCGCACAACCGCAAGCCCTAGCGCCCCTGATCGACTGGATGAGCCTCTATGGTGCCTTCTGGCGCGAACGGTCTGACCGCCTCGAATCTTTGTTGAAAAGGATGGATCAATGATTAAACGGCTCTGAGCGGGAATTCGACGGAGGGCCATTCTATGCCGCCTTTCTGACTTGTTGAAGTTCGACAAATTCGGCATTGGTCACGGCCATGCGTTTGGCCTTCAGCAGCAGGTAGCGGACGTTCTTATAGCCTCGACCACGATTGATCAGCATCCGAATGTTTCCATTGAGCGCTTCGACCACACCGAAGCGAACTTTGGTCCGGCAGTAGTTCAAGATTCCCTCCAGATGCTTCACCAGCATGTCGGCGAGTTCTTCGAACGGCGTGAGCCGTTGCCACTTCAGTTGGTCCATCCACTTCTGCAGGTAGTTGAGCATCGCGCCCTCGTAGCGATAGTCCCAAAGCCGCTCCAAGCTCTCTTTGAGAAGGTAGGCTTTGAACACGCGCCGGTTCAGTTGGAACAGCCGGTTGAGTTCTCCGCGTTGAGAGAGAGTCAGGTTCTTCCACCGGCTCATCAGGAGCCACTTCTTTCCCTTGATCAGTCCGCGCTTTTGTTTTCCCTGCCGGAAGAACTCCGCCTTCCGCACTTCGTCGATGGCATCGTTGGCATGCTGGAGGATGTGGAACTTGTCGTATACGATCTTGCACTGTGGCGCCCATTCCTCAATGCTCAACCGAAACGGTTCCCACATGTCCAGGCACGCCGCCTCAATCCGCTTGCGCTGCGGCTTCCGTAACTGGCTTCGAAAGAATTCATCCAGCGTTTCCTTCTTCCGCGTTTTGCCAAACCACAGCGGTTCGCCGGTTTCCAGATTGCACACCACTGTGAGGAACTTGTCCTTCTTGCCGCGGTACAACTCGTCGACGCCCATCTGCCGCAGCGGCGGCTTTCGACGCTTGGCCTCCCAACGCTCCAGGCACCGCAGATCGATCGCGCGCACCGTGCTTTCGGCCATGCCCAATCGCCGCGCGACTTGTCGCGCCGACGCACTCTCGCAGGCCTGCCCCACTGCTTCTTCGAATCGTTTGCTGAATGGCGCTTTGCTCGGCAACTGAGTCACCTTCTCTGCACGGAATCCGCAGCGGGGGCATTTCATCCGATACGTCTCCACCACGATCGTCGTCGAGTACTCGAAGCACGGCAGGTCCCGTACCTCCCGCTCGCTGATCTCTTGGATCCGGCTGGCCGGTATGTGCTGACCACACCCGGAGCAAATCAATTTAAGCCCCGTCTTCTTCCGCCGCACCCACAGCTTCAGCTTTTTGCCCGACTCATCGATTTCCCTCTGATACACCTGGTATCCGGGCCATCCCAGGACTCTTGTCCAGTCACGCTCCTTCATGCCCTCAGGCTAGCGCATACGTCAAGCCAGTCGAATTCCCGCTCACAGCCGATTAAACCAGACACCACGCGTTCCGTTGTCGTCGAACGGGAGATGCCGCATCCCCCGGAAAAAATCTGGCGTGCGCTCACGCAAAGCCCCCTGATAGAGGAGTGGCTGATGAAGAATGATTTCCAGCCGGTCGTGGGCCATCGGTTCACTGTCCGCGCAACTCCCATGCCGAATTGGAACGGTATTATAGACTGCGAGGTTCTCGTGGTCGAAGTCAACACCCGGCTCTCCTATAGCTGGGTTTCGCTTGGATTGATGAGCGTTGTCACCTGGACGTTGACGCCGACAAAGGGCGGCACGCATGTTCGCATGGAGCAATCCGGTTTCCGGTCGGAAGAAGATGCCTACTATAAGGGTGCGAGCTACGCATGGCAGCAGTTCATCGGCAGCCTGGAGGGTGTCGTTGGGGGGTTGGACTAACCATTGAAAGCAAAAACCATTGCTTATTGGACTACTACCGCACTCGTAGCGAGTGCGATCGGAAGCGGGGGCGTTAAGTGATAGCTACCGTCAAGGGCACGGTGCATGTCCTTGGCTATCCGCCATACTTTCTAACCGTCCTCGGCGTTTGGAAAGTGCTTGGCGCGATAGCCATACTCGTGCCGCGTTTTCCGCGGCTCAAGGAATGGGCGTATGCCGGCATCTTCTTCGACTTGACGGGGGCGGCCGCATCCTACGCGGCGGCCGGCGATCACGGGGTTTACGCCTTTCACATCCTCACCCCTCTCTTCCTTGCTGTTCTTGCTGTGGCATCGTGGGCGCTTCGGCCGGAAAGCCGTGCCATCGGCATCCTCATTCCAGCGACAAACGGCAGGCCGGTATAAACAAGAGAAGCCGCGAACATTGACTAAAGGGGGGGGAGACAGAGGAATGCTCGGAAGAAAGAACTACGCGCAGGAAGAAATCGACGCAGCCCGAGCAATGGTTGAGGCGGATCAGCCACCAGAAGTTCACCAGAAGCGGGGGTCGATGTGAGCAAGTCTGGGAAGCTCTCACGCCAGAGTTCAATTAAGATGAGACAGGACCAGCCGATGGCCCACCCCGACTACGGTTCGATCACCATCCGCGGCGCGCGGGAGAACAATCTCAAGAACGTCTCGCTCGATATTCCCAAGCGCCGGATCACCGTGTTTACCGGGGTGTCGGGCTCGGGCAAGTCCTCCCTGGTTTTCAGCACCATCGCGGCGGAAAGCCAAAGGCTGATCAACGAAACCTATCCGGCCTTCGTGCAACAATTCATGCCCCATTACGGCCAGCCTGACGCCGATATGCTGGAAAACATTTCGGCGGCCATCATCGTTGACCAGCAAAGGCTGGGCGGCAATTTGCGCTCGACCGTGGCGACGGTGACCGACACGGCACAGATGCTGCGTGTGCTGTTTTCCAGGCTGGGCGAGCCGCGTCTGTCCGCACCAGGCTATTATTCCTACAACGATCCGCGCGGCATGTGCCCGGACTGCGAAGGCGTCGGCCAGGTGGCGGCTATAGATATGGCCGCGGTGGTGGACGAGAGCAAGTCGCTCAACGAGGGGGCGCTGCTCTGCAAGGGTTTTGAGGTCGATAGCTGGTGGTGGGCCACCTATGCACGCTCTGGCATGTTCGATCTCGACAAGCCAATCCGCAAATACTCGGTCAAGGAACGCGCCAACCTGTTCGATCTCGATGACGGGCGCAAGATCAAGGTCGACAAGATCAACCTCACCTATCAGGGCGTGGTGCCCAAGCTCAAGAACTCGCTGGGCAGCAAGGACCCCGAGACCCTGCAACCCCATGTCCGGGCCGAATATGAGCGCATCTTCACCCGCAAGATCTGCCCCGCCTGCAAGGGCGCGCGGCTCAAGGCGGAGGCGCTGGCGAGCAGGATTTCCGGCAGGAATATCGCCGAATTGTCGTCCATGCAGGTGAGTGACCTCGCCGCGCTGGTCCGCACCGACCTTGTGCCACCAGAGGGGCGCCTCAGGTAGGGCCGATGCTGGCGGCCCTGGCTGCGCGGCTGGAAAATCTCGTCACCATCGGCCTGGGCTATCTCAGCCTTGACCGGGAGAGCTCGAGCCTGTCGGGCGGGGAGAGCCAGCGGGTCAAGATGGTGCGCCATCTCGGCTCCTCGCTGACCGACATCACCTATGTATTCGACGAGCCCTCGGTGGGGCTGCATCCCCACGATGTGGGGCGGATGGCCGGGTTGATGCAGCAGTTGCGCGACAAGGGCAACACCGTGCTGATCGTCGAGCACAAGCCGGACATGATCGCCATCGCCGACCATGTCGTGGACATGGGTCCCTTGGCCGGCAGCAAGGGCGGCGAAGTGGTCTACGAGGGCGATTTCGCGGGGCTTTTGACCTCGGGTACGCCGACCGGCAACCACATAAAAAAGTACCAGCCGATCAAGGACAAGGTGCGTAAACGCAGTGGCGAACTCAAGATCAGGCACGCCCGGCTCAACAATCTCAAGGACGTGTCGGTCACCATCCCCAAGGGCGTGCTGACGGCCGTTTCGGGCGTCGCCGGCTCGGGCAAGTCATCGCTCATCGTGGGCTGCCTGCCCAGGGCCTATCCGGAAACCATCATCATCGACCAGAACCTGGCGCGCGGCTCGCGGCGGTCCAACACGGCGACCTATACCGGCATTCTCGATAATGTGCGCAAGGCCTTCGCCAAGGCCAACGCGGTCGATGCGGCGCTGTTCTCGGCCAATTCCAAGGGGGCGTGCCCGGACTGCAACGGGCTGGGCGTCATCTATACCGACCTCGGCCATCTCGACCCCATGGTCACCACCTGCGAGACCTGCGAGGGCAAGCGCTTTCTGACCGAAGTGCTGGAGCACCGGCTGCGCGGCAAATCCATCAGCGACGTCTATGAGATGAGCGTTGCGGACGCGGTTGACTTTTTCACCGAGCCGGCCATCGCCAGGATCCTGCAGGGGCTCGACGATGTGGGTCTGGGCTATCTGACCCTGGGCCAGCCGCTCTCCACCCTGTCGGGCGGCGAACGCCAGCGGCTCAAGCTCGCCGCCGAACTGGGCAAAAAGGGCAATATCTATGTGCTCGACGAGCCCACGACGAGCCTGCACATGAACGATGTGGACACCCTGATCGGGCTGTTCGACCGGCTGGTCGACGCCGGCTCCTCGGTCATCGTCATCGAGCACAATCTGGACGTGATCGCCCGGGCGGACTGGGTCATCGATCTGGGGCCGGGCGCCGGGCAGGAGGGCGGCACGGTGCAGTTCGAGGGCCTGCCGACGGATCTCGCGATGAACGGGAATACGCTGACCGGACGATACTTGTCCCATCGCCGGGGCACTCGCTGACGCGGCAAGGAATTCGACGCCGCCTTCTTCAATCGCGCGGTCCAGCTCGTTGATTATATCTTCGTGCAGCGGCTGAGGGTTATCGAAGGCAAGGACGGCAATCCGTTGAACGAGGTCCGTGTTCTGTGCAATTCGATCCTGCTGAACGTCGGAAAGCTGCAGGTTGAGACGCTGCCAGAATGGCCGATGTCTGGCGGAAGATCGCTCAAGCTCTCGCCGGAGAAGTCCGCACTAAAGCTCAAGGTGGGCGATGTGGTGAAGCTCAGCGAAGCCGACTTCGTGTGGCTCTCCAAGGCGTTTTTGCTGCGCTCGAAGAGAAGCATTTGCAACTCCAAGCGACCGATGGGCCTTTATGGCGGCTCCAGCCGCGCTTCCGATCTGATTGAAGACATAAAACGGGAGAGCACCTATGCATGCTGCACTTATTCATCTGACGATTGATCCGGCGCAGGCGCCAGCCGCCGCCGGCTTCTCGCGCTGGCGCACAAACTCGACGCGCAGGTCCGATCAGGCGCGATCGGCGGCTACGGCGAGCTAGCCCGCCTGCTGTGGGCCTGGCGAAGAGAAGCGTGATCCCACGAAAACAATCCTACATCAAAATGTTCGTTTTTAACACAGCAATACTAGGATCGAGGTGCCCCAACTATGGCAGGGCGCGGAGTGAAATGCAAGGCCGCCCCCTCGACCGGACGCCGTCGCAGGGGATCGAGGAAGGAATCCAACCTCCTGCTCGACTAGACTACTTTGCGGTGCAAAATAGCGCACCTTGTCCCGTTGCGCTTGCGCGGTCGGCTCCCATAAACGGGATTGTGCAAGACGTAGACAGAGAGCGTCCCCAGTTTGACCGGGCCTCCTCCGCCACAGGCCATGATTATCCCTTGCGCGAGCCCGCAGCAATAAAGGTTGATCGTCTCAGGATCTCGTCCGACGGACGGGGAGCGTTGAGGTAACCGTTAGGGGCTTGAAACTTCAGGCCGATGAGATAGACATCCATTTCGATACTGGCGAGCTTGAACCTCGCGGCAACGTGCACCTCAAGCCGATCCCTCAATAATCGGATCAACCAACATTTATCGGGGCCCAACCAAACAACTTAAGTAGCCAAGAGCGGTGATTCAGTTGTATCATGACGGACCAGGGGAACTTTTATGCACCGTGTTTGGCTTCTTTCTTTAACTGCTCTCGCTTGGGGGCAGGCGCCGCCGCCTGTGGCGCCGAATACACCCTTGCCCGCCGTACTTCAGAACTACCAATCCGTTACGGCGGAGCGGCTGAAGAATCCGGAGGCCGGCAATTGGCTGATGATCCGGAGGACGTATGACGGGCAGGGCTTCAGCCCGTTAAATCAGATCAACACCGGCAATGTGAGCAAGCTGCGTCCGGTCTGGGTTTTCGCCACCGGCGAGGCGCGGGTGCATGAGTCGGCTCCGATCGTGAATAACGGCGTGATGTTTGTGTCGACGCCCAACAATCAGGTGCTGGCGATCGATGCAAAGACTGGCAATCAATTGTGGCGGTATCGCAGGCCTCGTCCGGCGGGCTCGAACGTGCCGCATGACACCAATCGTGGCGTGGCGCTGTTCGGGGATAAGGTTTATGTGGCCGCCGGCGAGGCGGTGCTGGTGGCGCTGGATGCAAAGACCGGCAGGGAAGTCTGGACGGCGCCGGTCGGAGACAACAAGGCTGGCTACTACATTTCGCTAGCGCCACTGGTGGCGGGTGGCAAGGTGATGGTGGGGTGCTCCGGCGGAGAGTTTGGGATTCGCGGATTTGTGGCTGCGTTTGACCTGGAAACGGGCAAGGAGCAGTGGAGGACCTACACCATCCCCGCTCCGGGCGAGCCGGGCAGCGAGACTTGGCCGCAAGGCGGCAACCAATGGAAGACCGGCGGCGGATCGGTTTGGGTGACGGGAAACTACGATGCCGAAACCAATATCGCCTACTGGGGCGTCGGCAACGGCGGACCCTGGATGGGCGATAAGCGCCCCGGTGACAACCTGTACACATCATCGACCATCGCTTTGGATGTGGCGACGGGCAAAATCAAAGGCCACTTCCAATGCCATCCCAACGATTCCTGGGATTGGGACGAAGTTTCGCCCCCAATTCTGGTGGATTTTCAGCGCAACGGAAAGACCGTGAAGGGGCTGATTGACGTCGCGCGCGATGGATACATGCGGTTCCTGGAGCGTTCGGACGGGCCGATCAAATTTATCGAAGGCAAGCCGTTCGTGTATCAGAACGTGTTCAAGGGGCTGGACCCCGTTACGGGGCGAGCGGATGTCGATCCGGCGCACAAGCCCGGAACAGGGAAGTCGGCCGATTTCTGCCCGAATTTATCGGGCGGGAAGAATTGGCCTCCTATCGCGTTCAGCCCGCAGACACGCATGATCTACGTTCCCGCGAACAACAACATATGCGGCACGTCCATGGGCGCGGAGACCGTCGAATATGTCCCCGGGCGTGGCTTTACCGGCACCGCACGCGGAGGGCAGCAGGGTCCGCTGACCCGGCCCGGCGCCGACCATTTCGGCGAGGTGCAGGCGTGGAACGTCGATACGGGGAAACTGGTCTGGACGCATAACTACGAGAAGTCGGTCAACTGGGGTTCGATGCTGGCGACGGCCGGAGGGCTTGTTTTCTCCGGCGGAACGTCGGATCGCAAGATGCATGCGTTCGATGCGGAGACGGGTAAACTATTGTGGGAGTTTCCGACCAGTTCCGGTATTCTTGCACCGCCGACTACCTTCATGATTGACGGCAAGCAATACTTGGCCGTTCATTCGGGATGGGGCGGCGATTCGAGTGGAATGCAGGGCACCATGAACCGGGCCTTCCCGGGCGAGTACCCGCCCGTACCTGAGGGCGGATCGATCTGGGTGTTTGCGGTCGAGTAATTCCTCGCGCCATGCGGCTCTGGCCCCCTCATCGCTGGCAAATTGGTGCGTCCGATCTGTTTCAAAAAAGGAGTTCGTGGACAAGGTGCCGCACCTATGCTGCGTCCTCGGCGACGCCGTCTGCCCAGCGAACTGCCCGTTCTGAGATCGGCAGAGCCCTGTCACTTGTCACCGCTTAGCGCAGTTTTGCAATTGACGTAGACTGCTCCATCACTCTCGCGGAAGCTACTTTCTGAACCGCGCGCGTCAGCAGCGGTCTTCGTTAAGGCCGAAAATGGTCTAGAACACCGCAATAGGATTTACGGGCGAGCCAGTCCCGTTGGGTATCGGCAATGGCGCCACGGTCAACATGAATTCCCAGCGACTCCGTGCCGCCGCCGCTTCACTCAAGGCTTCAAAATCGGCACGGTCGAGGATGTGTACACCGAGCATTGTAAGAACGAAATTATGCAGCGCGGCTTTGGAGATGTCGCCTTGCGGCTGCGGTGCATAACCGGCTGTTTCCCATACCAGCAGGGAAATATCGCGTTTCTTCAACCACGGGATGCAGGTGTTATCAAGACCAGCCGCCAGGTCGTTGGCCCATGGCCCCACCTTCGCCCGCCGCGCCCATTTCCACCAGCGAAAGATCAGCGCATCCCCCGGTCCTACTTTCACGCCGGTTTTCTTTTCCCAGGCCTCCAGGTCTTCTGGAAAGACTCGGGCGCCGGGCTCGAGATACGGCACACCCTTTAGAGCCTTGGGATGTCATACAAAACTCCCCGCGTGACGATCCCATTCTTCATCGTCAGGATGGAGCTCTTTAGGGCAAAAAATCACTTGACTCACCATGCTCGAAGCCCTATAATTAAAGCATGGAAAGCACTTTAAAGGTTCCACCGACGCTAGTTGAGGCAATACGGTATTTTTCAGATCCTGAAATTTGTGTTCGGCTTGTTGCTGCGATCCGATGGCCGGATGGGCCGGAGTGCCCTAGCTGCCAACATAAGGAGCATTTTTATCTGAAGACCAGACGCGTATGGAAATGCAAAGCCTGTGAGAAGCAGTTTTCCGTCAAGGCAGGTACGATCTTCGAAGATTCAGCGGTCCCGCTAGACAAGTGGCTTATCGCCTACTGGATGCTCCTCAACTGCAAAAATGGCGTCAGTAGTTACGAACTCAAGCGTGATCTGAAGGTGACCCAAAGAACGGCTTGGTTCATGCTTCAACGACTTCGTTTTGCGATGCGATCAAAATCCTTGGTCAAGCTTTCAGGCCAAGTCGAGGTTGACGAATCGTTCATCGGCGGCAAGGCCAGGAACATGCATCGGGATAAGCGTGCCGAGAAGATCCGTGGGCGCGGTCCAGAGGGCAAGGCCATCGTAGCAGCGGTCCTTGAGCGTGGTGGCTAAGATCAAGGCGACAGTGATTGAGAAGCGCCGCAAGAAGCAGCTTCAAGCGCTTGTTCATGAGAACGTAGAACCGAAATCGGCGCTGTACTGCGATGCGCTGAAATCGTACGAAGCGCTGAACGGGGACTTCGCGCATCAGGTCGTAGACCATGCGGTTCAGTACGTAGACGGGCAGATTCATACGAACGGCTTGGAGAATTTTTGGTCTCTGCTAAAGCGCGGGATCAATGGGACTTACGTATCGGTTGAGCCGTACCACCTAGGGCGTTACGTGGACGAACAAGTATTTCGGTACAATCATCGGGAGGCAACCGATGCTGAACGATTCGTGAGTGGCCTCTCGCAGGTTGTCGCTTGACTTGGGAGCAATTGATGGCAGCGTTCCCTGGAGGAGAACAGTAGTGGGAGACCGCGTAGAGGCCGAAAGCAAGGAGGCTGAACGATTCGTGAACGGTCTTCGTCAGATCTTGACGGTGACGAAGCCTGAACTTGATGCCAACATAAAGAACTTCAAGACGCAGCAAACCAGAAAGAGAAAGAAACGTGAGCGCCAAGTCAAAGCCAGCAGCTCCACGCAAACGGTCTGAACCGAAGCACCCTGTCAGCGTCCTTGGTCAGTTCCACTGCGACGTTGTCCGCTACGAGTTCAATGTTCCGATAGCATCCTTCAAGACAAAACAGTTCTCGCGTAAAACCGGAATCAGCCAAGGCGACACATGGTCAGCGGTTCTCGCCTCGGATGCCTCCCAAAGTGGGTACCATGTTCACTTCAGTGGGAGTGTAGGGAAAGACCTAATTCGTGCACGCATAGAATATTGGGAGGGTAGGGTCAAACGAAACCAGAGTCACCCAGAGCCGTCATCCGAATCGATCATGACATGGATGGGCTCCTTCGTTCGCGAACCTAGCTCGCGGGCCACTGCGTTTGCAACATTTGAAAAACCGGACGGCACTTGGCGGAGCCGATTCAATCTTCCTTTCAAGGTGACTATGGCTGGGGCAGAAGTGGTGATCGATGGAGTTTCATTGATCCTACCCAGGAACAGGTTTCACGCCGTAAACGGTTGGTTAACAAAGCTAGAAGATACCGTTGTGGCGAGTATGGATTTTTCGCGGAGCATTGAGTTCGCCTCATTTGATCTAGCCGACGAGGTGGCGACTTTCAACGAATCAATCAAACTGATTGTGGAGCAAGCATGATTCAACGACAAGAGACAGGCACATGGAAGAATCCCCATCCCCATCACCGTAGGAAGCAAGAACCACGGGGGCGGACGCTCCAGGACCACGCTTCCGAATTTGGGGAACAGGCAGTAGAAACTTCCATCAGTGAGTATCCCATAGCGCTTGTCAAGCGATTTAAAGAAGCCATGAATCGCTGTCCTGCATCGATTTCTATTGATGTTGATGTCATGGATGGCCAACCGTGTATTTCTGGGACCCGCATACCAGTTCGTTCTATTCTGCGCGCTATCGAACACTATGGCTCAATCGAAGGGGCCATGGTGTGCTATCCAGATCTAACGGCACAACAAGTACAAGACGCTCTGTTCTTTTCGCAAGTGATCTTGGAGCTTCCACGTGGCGACGACTCTTCGGTTGCTTCTTGATGCTTCGGTAACAGAGCCGCTTGCGAGTTATATTATCTCGCTTGTCCCTTCCGCAATCCTGTCAAGAGTGGTTCTGGGACAGGCTGCCAAAGATCCAGCAATAGCCACCTTCGCCAACGCCGAACGGCGTATGATCGTTGCCGTGGACAGCGATTTCAAGAAGCTCGATGTAAAATACGGCCTCATCAAGATCAATGGCCCAGACCGGGCCGATGATAAATGCCTGTACGAGATATTCGTCGCATTCTGGAGATCTGGCCTTCGAGGCGAGAGTAAAACCAGACGGACCTCCCCTAACAAGGGAAGGGATACGGATCACAAACGGAAAGATCCTTGAACGACGTTGGCTTCCGAAGCCCAGTAGCCAAACAAAGCGACCGATCAAGGCAATTGTAGGACGATAGGGGGCATATCGACCGCATGGTGAGTCAAGTGATTTTTCGCCCTCTTTAGAGCCCCTTGTTCCTTGGTAATCAAACTTGTGGAGTAACCATTCCACATTTTTCCATCGAAGAAGACATGCGCAAACGAGTCGAGATGGGTGGTGCCGGGGCCATGAATGCAGGGATAGGCAACCCGGTCCATCACCATCTCCGGTGACATCGTCGTCATCGCCCATTCAATCGGGCAAGGGTTATCGATTTCCTTTTCCTTGCTGGCATCTCTGGCGAGAGAGACCGAGAATCCTTCCTTCACCAGTGCTGCCGCCTGCTTCCGCTTGGCGGGAGTAATCAGGTTGAGGGTTCCCATTTCGTCATCCTTCCCCCAACGTCCCCAGTTGGACAACTCCTTCTCCCATCGCTGGTACTCGGCCTGCGTCACAAGAGGGTGCGTGGTTTGCTGCGCCGCCGCCGGACTTCCCGAAAGCGCCAGAGTAGCGAGAATTACGCCAACTGACGCTAGAATCAGTGCCGAACCGCCCATGACCGTTCGCATGGCTCCTCCTGTCGCATCTGAATTTATTTACCCACCAGGTGCGGAGCGTCTTTTTCGTTCTCGCAGATGTTCTCAAGAAGTTCCGTGTCCGCCAGCAGGTTAAAGTTTTCGGTGACCGTCCACGATTTCGTGTAAGCTTTCGGATCGTCAATCGTGATCTGGACCTCCAGGTGGCCAAAATCCTTGCGCCGGAAACGCTCGATCACATGTAAGGCCTCGGTGTGGGGATGCCCGGGATCGTCCAGCCAGCTCTGGTCGTTAAAGCCGGCCGTGTCCACTACCAGCGTGTCCTGGTCCCAATGCCCGACCGAGTATCCCAGCCAAGCCGGATTGGGATCTTTGGGTAATTCGCGGCCGTCCGTGAAGATTTGGCGGAAGTGGGTCATTTCCTCGTAGAGAATCAAGACCATTCCAGGAATCTGAACGATCTTGAAGGGATACCCCGCGACTGCCATTTGATCCGGCACGCCGTGCGGGAGGCAACGCGCGGTGGGCCGGTCTTTCGCGAGGTTTTCCAGACGCTCACTAAACAGCGCCGCGGCCCATGGTTGAAAAGAAACTTCCTCCGGCTTCAGATCCGCGGCTAGATTCGCAAGATATTTGCCACTGGGCGCCTTCCAGAGTCCAGACAGATCGGATTTTCCGTCCGCCGTTTTCGGGCCTGGGGCAGCCAGATCCGGCTTACCGTCCGGTGTACGCGGGATGCCTGGCGTCGGGTAGCTCAGCCACTGCGCGGAGGCCGGCGCCCACGCGGAAAGGGCAGCCGAGAAGATCGTTGCGGCCGCCGCGAGCAGGTTCTTCTTTGCGCGAACCATTCTGGCCATTCCCCCCGATTATACGCGTCTATTGGGGAGCTCTTCCGCTTGCCTACTTACAAATCTGGGCAAGGCAGATGGAGGCTTTCAGCGGCTCCGGGATCTGCATGCCGCGATCCGCCATTAATTTGCGGATCAGATCCGCGGTGGCCGGGTGGGCGATGGCCGATTGCACGCCGACACGAACCAGCCCCTGCGCGTAGTCGAGCGCCAGCCACGTGTGTCCGTACATCGAGCCGGAGATCGTGTCGCGGCTGCCGTCATCGTGGATGTCCAGCTTGGCGCCGCGGTCCACCAGCAGTTGCACCACGGAGTTCCTTCCCTTGTGCGCAGCGCCGTGCAACGGGACCCGCCCGTCGCCATCCCTCGCGTTAGGATCGAGGCCCAGGTCCAGGCACAACTTCACCGCTTCCAGATTTTCGGCCTCGGACGATTCGTAGGTGACGCCTTCCACCCAGCCGACTCCCGCGGCAACCGTGAGCGGCGTGTCGCCATTCGTGGTCGCGATCTTGGGGTCCGCACCGTGAGCCAGCAGCAACTTCATCAGAGTCACATCGCCCGATTGCGCCGCCCGTAGAAACGGCGTCGCTCCGTCTTCGTACAACCATTGCATGGTGAAGTTGGTCCGCGTCTCAGTGCTGTCCCCCACGCACTTCTCGGGGGTTGATTGCACTCCGCACACGCGAGCATTCACATCGGCACCGCGGTCCAGCAGGAGCTTGATGTAGTCCAGATGATCCATATCCGGCTTGCGGACGGGATAGTCGCCGCCTTCGATGTTGCGATTATCGGTGGCGATGTACAAAGGTCTCCAGCCGCCCTTGTTGGCGATATTCGGATCGGCTCCGTGGTCGAGCAGATACGCGGCCAGTTTATAGTGCCGGTTCTGGGTCGCGGTCAGCAGAGGAGTCCATCCGTAGCGCGTTGTCTGGTTCACGCCGGCGCCGGATTCAATCAGAATCTTGACGCATTCGAGGCAGTCCTCGCGGGCCGCGTAGACCAAGGGAGTCAGACCGCCGCCGTCCTTATCCCGGGTTCGTCCAAAGGACGCCTGGGCGGCGGCTTCATCGGCGGCAGCGATGTCGTTCGCGGCCGGCGTAGCGGGCTTCGGAGCTGCCGCCGCTTGCTGGCGTCCGCCCCGCCGGCCTCCGGTGAATGAACCATCCAGAGCGATTCCGTCGTTGATGGCGCGTTGCCTGGCTGTCGGCGCGACATAGGCTTTGTTCCCCTTTGTATCGGGGTCCGCCATCACGCTGACGTCCGCGCCGTGTTCGATCAGCATTTTCACCGCGGCTGGATGCCCCTGCTCGGCCGCCCACATCAGCGCCGTGGTGCCGCGCACGGTTTCTTTCGCGTTCACGTCCGCTTTGTGGTCGAGCAGGATCTTGATCGCCTCCACGTGCCCGCTCCGCGCCGCGAACATGATGGGGGTTTCGCCGGAGGACTGGCGTTCGTTGGGGTCCGCCCCGGCGTTCAACAACTTCTCGATGATCGCCGCGCTTCCATCCACAGAGGCCAGAAACAGCGGGGTTGCGCCATCGTGATTCGCACCCTTCACGTTCGCACCGGCCGCGATTAGGATGTCCGCCATCTCCGGATCGTTGCGATACGCCGCCCATTGAATCGCCGTGGCGCCATCGGCCTGCGGCGCGTTCACGCCGGCCTTCTGTTGAATCAGGCTGCGCACCGCCGCTTTGTCGCCCTTCATGGCCGCATCGGCCACCGGGCTATTCGACGCTCCGAACGCGGCCAGATGCAGCGTCAATGCCGCCATGCTACTCAGGATGGAATATCGAAGCTGCATCTATTTCTTCCTCCTTCGAGGTTTCCTTCCTCGAAAAATTGCTACACCAAACCCGCGAGCGGACCCGTGCTGTCGCCGATGCTCTGATGGATCCCGTACATCCCCAGAATGCTTTCCAGTAAATTCCCCGTCGTGATGGTCTTCATCGAAAACGGTATGTGGCGTCCACCCTTGAGCTGTCCGGATGCCCCGCCGGCGAGAATGTGAGGCACGTCGTAATGCAGGTGCTGGTTGGAATCGCCCATGTTCGATCCATACAGAATCAGCGTATGGTCGAGAAGCGTGCCCTCGCCATCGGGAGTTTTCTTCAACTTATCCAGATAATAAGCGAGACAACCGACATGATACCGGTTTATCTTCGAATAATCCTTGATCTTGACCGGGTTTTCGGCATGGTGCGACCCTCCGTGGAAACCCGTGGGGGTGCCGCTCAAGGGATAGCTGCGGCCGGTAAGATCCCGGGCATAGAGAACCGACGATACGCGCGTGATATCGGCCTTGAACGCCAGCACTTGCAGATCGAAGTGCAGCTTCACGTGCTCGTCAAAGGACTCCGGAATGCCGGCCGGAACGGTTACGCCTTCGCTGGACGCGGCGCCGGACGCCTTCTTGGCGATATCCAGCCGCCGCTCGATCTCGCGGATGTCATCGGTATATTCATCCAGCTTGGCGCTGTCACCGGGGTCGAGCGTCTTCTTCAGGCGCCCTAGACTCTGAGTGACCGAATCGAGCAGGCTGCGGTCCTGCTCTCTGCGGACAGAACGCTCCTGGGCTGTGCTTCCATCGCCGAAGAGGCGTTCGAACACCACTTGGGGATTCAGCTCCATGGGAAGCGGTTGCGTCGGCGATGCCCAGGAGATGGAGTTTGTATACGCGCAGCTATATCCCTCGCCGCAGTTGCTGGAATTCGCGCCGGGATCTTCAATCGCCAACTGGAGCGAAGGCAGCAGCGTCTCCTGCCCGATCTTCTGCGCGATGATTTGATCGATGGTGGTGCCGTCCTGAATATCCGCGCCGGTGGTCTTTTTCGGCCGGCAGGCGCACATGTACGCGGCCGCGACCCAGTGGTCGGCTCCGGTGACTCCCGGAGGCGGCTCTGCCGATTGCGACCACAGACCGCTCAGGATCACGGTCTGATCCAGCAGCGACTCGTGCACCACAGTTCCGCTGGCGTCCACCACTTTGTCGAGAGGCTCAATGATGGACGGCATCTTGCCGGACTCGAGCTCGGGGCCATCCGGGATCCAATATCCCGGCGCCATACCGTGCGGCACGAAGATGCCGGTGAAGCGTGTGGGGCGAACCGCCGCGGTCCTGCTCAGCGGCGTCTGCGCCGGAATCATGGAATCGAGCAACGGCAGCGCCAGGGTCACGCCCGCCCCCCGAAGGAACATGCGCCTCGGAATGTGCTTCTTGGTAATGAACATTACTTACTCCGTGCGGGATCGCTCGTTTGTCTCTTGGTATTCATCTGGAAGGGCTCGCTCTCCACCACCCCCAGGACAAACGAGGAGAACTTATAGTGGTTGCGCTCGGCTTCATGAACGACAGCGCGCATCAACGGCATGTCGTAATACTCGGTCCCGCGGCCCAAAGCGTAGATCGTCAGTTTCTCGGTGAGAACGCGGACGAACTGGGGCGAGTAACGCAACAAAGCCTCGCGCATTCCCTTCACCCCTTCGAGCCTCGATCCATCGACCAGAACTCCGGACGCGTCCACGCGGCTATCTCCATCCAGCGTACGCCAATGGCCGATCGCGTCGAAATTCTCCATCGAGAAGCCGATCGGGTCCATGATCTTGTGGCAGGTCGCGCAAGGCTCGTTCTTGCGGTGCATCTCCATTTGCTGGCGCATGGAGGGAACGCCGCCGCCGCGGATGTTGTCCGATTTCAGGTCCACCTTCACGTCCGGCGGTGGAGGCGGCGGCTCGACGCCCAGGAAGATCTGCATGATGGCCTTCCCTCGTCCCACGGGAGAAGTCCGGTCGGGCGCCGAGGAGATGGTTTCAATGCTTCCCTTGCCCAGGAGTCCCCGGCGCATGTCGAATTCCGGCGAAAGTTCCACGCGACGGAAGTTGCTCCCGTAGATACCCGGTATCCCGTAATGCTTGGCCAGCCTTTCGTTGAGGAACGTGTAGTTCGCATCCAGCAGCTCAAGCACGCTGCGATCTTCGTGCAGGATGCTGTCGACGAACATCTCGGTCTCCGTACGCATGGCTTGGCGCAGGTTATCGTCAAAATCCGGAAAGAGCGCGGTTGCGGGGATCTGGGTCTGCAAGGCGCGCAAGCCCAGCCACTGCCCCGCGAAGTTGATCACCAGTTGGTTGGATCGCGGATCGGCAAGCATCCGGCGCACCTGCCGGTCGAGCACCGCCGGATCGTGCAGCTTGTTCTGGCTGGCCAGATCGATCAGCTCATCGTCCGGTATGCTGCTCCACAGGAAAAAGGAAAGACGCGAGGCCAGTTCCAGGTCGCTGATGCGGTACTTCTCGCCCGGCTTCACGCCCCCGGGCGGGGTCTCCACGCGAAAAACGAATTCCGGGTCCACCAGAACACGCCGTGACGCCATCTCGATGCCATGATCGAAATCGCCGCCGTCGGTGCGTCCCTGTTGATAGAAGCTCATCAGGATCTCGCTGTCTTGGGCGGTCGCCGGCCGGCGATAGGCATGCCGCGCCAGCGTCTCGACGATTTGCTTGGCGCACGCCGGTTCTTGGCCGGAGTTGGCCGGGCGGCACACGAAAATCTTGAGGCGGCTCTCGGTATCCCCGGCGCCATTCGCGTCGAAGGGTCCGTCGATCCTGATCTTCCCGACGTGAGGAAAGAACTTGAACCCCGGCAGCCCGCCGGTTTCGATGGTGCTGCGGAGGAAATGTTGATCGAGGTCGCTCCCCGGAGCGTAGTTGGTCGCGAGAAAGGTGACCACCACGGTATGCAAGCCCGCCTTCGCGGGAAACTTCACGTTCAGCGTGCCATCTTCGCGTTCTCGCTCGCTGTCCCAATCGAACAACTTGATGCGCCGGCCGTCGAGCAGGAATTCGAGCTTCTCGTTCGGAATTTCGCCGAAGGGATTGGTATTGCCCATGTTGCCTTTGCTGATGGGCGTGATCTTGATGGCGTATTCTCCGTCGGCCGGGAACTCATACTTCACCAGGAGTCCGCCGCGCGTCTTGAACGGCATGCCTTCGATGTAGTAATCCTGCGAAGTGTCTTCGGGCACGCGGTAAACGGCCTGCGTCGAGCTGGTCACGTCGCCCACGGCCAGGCGGCTGATCTTTCCCGCTGCCGAAGTATATCCTTCCAGCAGCGCGGGCGACAATGTCAGCGCCGCTGCGACATTGTCGAAGCCGCGCGTCGAGTCGTCGGATGGAAGATACTTTGAAGGATCGATCTCCAGCGCCAGCAGATCCCGAATGGCATTGGCGTATTCAGTCCGATTCAAGCGATGAACTCCGGGCGGCGGAACGATCCCCGGAGCGTGGCGGTCCAGTTCATTCTCCATCCAGGCGATCATCGCCTCGAAAGTCCGCGCATCCGGACGCGGGTTTCCCGCCGGAGGCATCATGCCGGCGCGAGTCTTCCACACCACCGTTTCCCACTTCTCCGCGTCCTTTGCGACGTTCGCCGTATCCAGCTTGTCGAGCTGCAAGCCCGCCGGAGCGCTCGGGCCCTTGTGACAGGTCATGCAGTACGCCTCGAAATAAGAACGCTCCATCGCCGCGGAAGTCACTGCCGTCACCGGAGGAGGGTAGTAACTTTGAATCGGGGGAACCGCAGTCGCTGCCCGCGTGTCGCCCGATCCCAAATCCGCTTCGAGCGCCCTGATCGATCCAATTCGTAATCATCGCGATCTGGTCTCTCGAAAGCGGTCCACTCGGCGGCATTTGATTGCCGGTTGTGTCAGAAATCCGCTGTGCCAGCACGCTCTGCTTGGAATTACCTGGAACGATCACCTTCTCCGAGGAGCTGCCTTCGAAGACGCCCGCGGCCGAATCCAGTTGCAAACCGGCCGGAGCGCTCGCGCCCTTATGGCAGCCTACGCAGTTCGCGGTGAAGATGGGTTGAACGTTCTTGCCATAATCGACGCCCCCAGCGCTAATTCCCGTGGCTGGCTGCTGCGAGGACATCCGTGTGACAGCCGCCAGAATCCCGAGCGTGAGAAGCCCGGCTGCGTGCGCAATGACTCTGGGTCGCATGTCACTCCAAACCTAATGAAATCGCCGGCGGGAGAATTCCGCGCCTTACTGCTTAGGGGCGGCGGGGTCTTCCGCCGATCCGGCAAACACCCGTTTGCCATCGGCCAAGGTCACGCCGCGGGCGCTACAGGTATTGGTACCGTCCTTGGCAAGAGCCCCTTGAACATCCACCTGATCGCCCTCTTTCAAGGAGTGCCGGGTCCAACCTTGCCGGCTCAGGGCGTTCGGCGCTCCCCCTTCGCACTGCCAATGGACCGTCTGGCCGCCGGCGTTCTTCACATCGATGTAGAACCAGATGTGAGGATTCATCCAATCGACTTTCGTGACCGTGCCTTTCAATTCTATCGTCTTGGCACCGTCGTATTCCGCCGCGAACGAATGATGCGCGAATAGCGGAGCGGCGAAAGCCAGCAAACTACCGGCGGCCAAGAGTTTCCAATCTGCGTTCATCGTGGATTTCCTCATGATCTTGGAGAAAGATCGGCTCTAAAGGGATCGTTGCATACAACGCTGTACGCCATGGTGTTTTCATGGTAAACTCAATGCTGCGGCTTGTCAAGAATGACGATGGGCGGAAACGGCCGCCGCGACACCTGAAAAAATGGCTAAAGGGCGCAAGGATAATTCGCTGTTATCTTCGAAGCCGCTGCCGATAGCTCCCCTTGTGGATGACGGATTCCAAGCGGATTCCTCCGACGAATCCGAGTCGCAAACCGCGCGAACCCTGGCCAGCTTGCGCCAGATGCTGCTGCGCGGCGACTTCAAGCCGGGGGAGCGCATCTCCGAGCTCTCCCTGGTATCGCGTCTGGGCGCATCGCGAACTCCCGTGCGGCTGGCGATGGACCGGCTGGCCCATGAGGGGCTGCTGGAACCGAGTTCAGGCGGGGGTTTTTCCGCCAGAGCCTTCACCATCGCCGAGATCTACGACGCCATCGACTTGCGAGGCATGCTGGAAGGAACAGCGGCCCGCTGGGCGGCCGAACGGCTCACCAGCCCCAGGGATCTCGACCGGCTGCGCCGGTTGTGCCGGCAGATGGAAGCTCTCCCTTGCCATCCCAACGACCCCGGCCAGCCCGGAGTGGAGTCCTTTATCGGCTTCACCGAGTTGAATACCCAGTTTCATTCGGCTCTGATGGATTTGTCGAAGAGCACCATGCTGCGATGGTCCTTGAAGCGTTATCAATCCATCCCTTTCGCCGCTAGCGCTCTGATCATTCCCGAAGCGCTCGAGCTCGTTTTCCCGGTAGCGCTGGCGCAGCATCAGGCCATCGTTGAGGCTATCGAAAACCGGGAAGGAACCCGCGCCGAAATGATTACCCGGGAGCACGCGCGGTTGGCGCGGAAGAACGTGGAGATCGCGCTGCATCAACAGCACGGACTGAACCTGCCGGGAGCCTCTTTACTCCGCATCGACTACGGTCCTTATTCCGACGGAACCCAGCGCCGCGGCTAGCCTGTGGCGCAGGCCCCGGCTTGCGGCTTTTTTCGCCTTCCCTAAGACTTCGCCGGCGCAGCGGCGCCCCACCACCGAGCCGAGTACACCACCACCGCTGCCGCCAGCCAGCCCGCGGCATAAGCCGGCTGCGCACCCCAGCGAATCAGCGCCGAGTGCATCAGCCCGAACCAGGAAAACACCGCGGCGGCGAGGCACCAGACCGCGGCCCGCCCGAACTTGCGGTCGATCACTTCGGTAAGCAGCGCCGCCACCACCAGCACCAGAAACAGGAACCCGTTTCCGAGACCCTGAATCGAAGACCAATAAATCGAGCGGTTCAAGGCGGCCTGGACGTTGGGACTCGCGGCGGAGAGCTGCAGCGCCGGCAGCGCCGAATTCATTGCGGCGGCGACCACCGCGCCTCCCGGCAGGACGAAGCCCAGTAGAACCACGCTCCAGTACTTGGGATCGACGCGCCGCAGCGTCGCCATGCCGACGCCGATCGATACGTAGGCGATCATCGCCGCCAGAATCGGCCAGGGAAACAATTGGGCGACAAAAATCGTAAGACCGCTCATCACCGCGGCGCCAAAAAGAATCGGCGTCCAAAAGGCGTATGCGATTCGCGCGCCCATCGCCTTGTACGGCGGAAGCATGGCGTAAATCACCGGCGCCACGGTGCTCCCAGCCAAGCCGCATACAAGCGTCCCGAGTCCGTCCCAAGCCAGAAGCTTGCGCACGTCGTAATCGTCGCCGGCGGCGCTGCCTCCCGCGGCCGAAGCGATATCTTGCAGTACATGATAAAAGGCCATCGGCGCGATCACGGACATATAGGGCAGCGCGAGCATCATCGCCCGCAGCGGCTCGGGCACGATCGCGAACGGAGGCGTGATCGAGACGCCTTGCCACATTGGATGTACATATCCGATGCCGATGCCCACCGCCAAAGGAATCAGCCACGCGGCAATGAACGGTGGGATGCGCCAGCGCGTGATCGGCAGGTTCCCCAGAACGCAGGTGACGACAATGGCCAGAGCAATGAGGCCAACGAACGGCTGATCGAACACCCGTTGCAGCAAAACCAGCGCCAGGTAGCTGTACATGGCCGCTCCGAATACGGTCATCGAAGCCGGCCCGGGTATCGCGCGCCGAATTGTTCCCGCAAACGGTGCTGCCGCGAGCTTGATGATTCCCGTCCAGGCCACCGCGGCCGCGCCGGTCTCCCATGCCTGGGTCGCGTCGTGACTCTGCAAATACACCGGCAGCATGATCGACAGCGTGTATGCAATGATCGCCGGGACGTTGTTTCCATATACGTGCGCGGTGACGTTCTGGCGTCCTTCGCGCCGCGCCAGATTCACAGCCAGCCGCACCAAACCGAGCGAGCCAACCAGGAATCCCAATGCATAGCCGGGCAACAGGTGGGTCACGCTGAACGCGATGGGAATGCCTACCGGAACCAAAAGGAACACGGGGATGACCATCTGCGCGAGGTTGAAACCCACCTGGGCGACAATCACGTCGATATCGCCGCGCCCGGGCGACCACCACCTGTGGGAAGGATGCGAACTTACGGCTTCCGCGGGTGTCATGGACTGCGCCTAAATCTTGAACGTCTCCAGCGACTCGGGAGCGAAGAGCTCCTTCGGCGTCAACAGGCGCTTTGAGAGACCCTGCTCGTGGTGATAGCGGAGAAATGTAGCGAGCGAATGAACGTTAGGCTCGTACCCATAAGGCCAATAGTCGCGTCCCATCAGCTCCTCGGTTTCTTCGACGTGGCGAGGCAGCCACGGAAGCATGAATTTCAGGGCCGCGGTCTCGCGCAACTCCGCATAGGCTTCCTTCTGCGCGGCCGTGAACGCCTTTAACAGCGACTGCGCCACCCACGGATTCTTCTCATATACATCGCGCCGGATGGCGACGATGTGCATCGGCGGAAAGATTTTTGTTTTTCGAAAATATTCCCGCTCCACTTCCATATAATTGTCAAATAGACGCCGCACTTTCCCCGAGCCGTTTCCAAACGTGGAGGGAGCGCGAGCCGTGTAAAGCGCGTCGATCTCGCCGGTCTCGATCATCCGCGAGAGCGTCTTATCGGAAGGGATGGCCTGGAGACGGAATTCAGGCGGGAGCGAGAGCGCGATCTTCTCCGGACGCCCCGGCTCCTCCTCGCCCCCGCTTAGGTATGTCGGACTCGTGACCGGCACTCCGTATTCGTCGCTCATGATGCCGCGAATCCACACCGGAGCGGTCATTTGATACTCGGGGTTTCCGATACGCTTGCCGGCGAGGTGCTTCGGTTCGCGAATTCCGCTGTCCGCGTGAACGTAAATGCAAGAGTGCCGGAAAAACCGGGAGAGAAATACGGGGATCGCAATGAAAGGCGGATTTTCCCGCGACAACGACACCGTATAAGAGGAGAGCGACAACTCCGCGATTTCAAATTCACGGTGCCGCAGCATGCGGAAGAAGGTCTCTTCCACCGGCAGATTCATGGGAGTCAATTCGACGCCATCGACGGCGATCCGCTCTTCGAGCAGCGCTCTTGTGCGGTCATAGCCCCAACAGGCCATCGACAGCCGAAGCTTCCCCATTCACCCTCCCGGCGATGAACGCTTGCCCGCGCCGCCGTGCTCGGGGCGCTCGCGCCTAAGACAGCCTACGCCCGGCTTTCATGGCTGTCAAGAACAAAACAACGCCCGGCTCGGAGCCGCTGCGGAGCCATTTTCAGGATTGAAACAATCCCTTGACAGCCTTAGCCCGTGCGTGTAGAATCGGGTCACTGTACACACCGCTGTATGCCATGCTGCATTACGGTTGATCGCAGGTCGCTCATGAACCAACCGGCTCACGCGAGCCGCTGGTTTGCCCAACCCCTTCCCTTCAGAAGAACGGCAACCCAAAGACAGGAGACATCACCGTGAGGCATCATCTCATCACCCTTTTCGTAACCGCCGGCTCCTTACTGGCCGCGAGTTGGCTGTTCGCGCCGACGCCGGCCGCCGGCCAAGCTGCTTCCGGTAAAGCCGCCCCTGGTCAGGTCGCCACCGCCAAGGCCTCCTCCGCGGCGATCCCGCGCTTGACCAATGGGAAGCCCGACCTGAACGGAGTGTGGCAGCGGCCGTATGTCCCGGACATGTCAAAGGGCGGGAACCCCATTCCGTATACGCCCGAGTACGCCCAGATTTTCAAGGATTACGACCCGGCGAAGTTCGACTACACCGGCCGTTGCCTGCCCCAGGGGCTCACACGATCCATGAACTCGCCCTTCCCGATCCGTATCGTTCAAACGCCCGATATTTTCACGATACTTTATGAGGCCTGGAACGTCTTCGAGATCGTGCATACCGACGGGCGCGTGCATCCCAAGGATCCGGACCCGCTGTGGTTTGGAGACCGCGCGGGCAGTTGGGACGGAGATACGCTGGTGGTCGACACCATCGGATTCAACGATAAGACGAACCTCGACACCGTGGGTCATCCGCACAGCGACGCTCTTCATACGGTGGAGCGCTTTACCCGCACCGACGATAAACACATCGCTTACGAAATCACGCTCGACGACGCGAAGGCGTTTACGAAGCCTTGGAAAAATAACAGGGTCTTCACGCTTCGGCCCGACTGGGAGGTCATGGAATACTCCTGTGAAGAAAACAACAAGGACTTCAACGAGGGCCACATAAAGTAGCCGGGCGAAAGGCCGGCTAAAAAAGTGCAGCGCGCTCAAAACGGTGGGGGCCGCGGGGAAGCGCGCGGGGCAAAGCTGAGTGGGAGCAGGAAAGGGGCAAGTCCATGCGAGCAGCGTTAGCGGTAGTGTGTCTATTTTGCGCCAGTGTGACCGCATTCGGTCAAGCTGCCACGGGAACGATTACCGGCACGGTGAGCGATGCGTCGGGAGCGGTTGTCGTCGGCGCGCCCGTGGAAGCCAGAAACACAGAAACCGGATTGGTGTATCCCGCCGCTACCACCAACACGGGGAATTACACCATCACCCAGTTGCCGGTGGGCACGTATGCGATCAGCGTGAAGGCGCAGGGCTTCAAAGCCTACACCCACACCAATCTCGTGGTCCAAGCGGCGGCCGTGATCAAGGAAGACATCGCCTTGCAAGTCGGAGCCGCCTCGGAGGCGGTGACGGTCACCGCGGAAGCGTCGCTGCTGAGCGCGGAGACGGCCGATCTGGCTCATAACGTCACCCTGAACCAACTGGACAACCTCCCGCTTCTCGGCATCGGCGCGAACAACGCGGGAACGGCCGGTATCCGCAATCCCTTTGTTCTTACGCAGCTCCTCCCGGGAGCCACTTTCGGATCGCCTACGGGCGCCGGCGCCTCAAACACCCTGATCATCAATGGCTTGCAAAATAACTCGGAGGCTGTTCGAGTGGAAGGCCAGGATTCGCGGAACAACTCGCCCGGAGTGTCTTCCACTCAGGTGCGGCAGCCCAGCGCGGACGCTGTCCAGGAAGTCGCGGTGCAAACCAGCAATTATGCTCCTGAGTTCGGGACTGCCGGCGGCGGCGTGTACAACATCACCATGAAGTCGGGGACCAACCAGTACCACGGCAGCGGCTATGAGTACTTCGTCAATGAAGACCTCAACGCCGCGGGCGCGTTTAGCCAAAGCTCTTCCGGCGGCAAGTACCTTCCCAGAAACCGCCGCAACGATTATGGCGGCACCTTCGGCGGGCCGGTTTGGATTCCCAAGGTCTACAACGGCCACAACAAGACCTTCTTCTTTTTCAGTTGGGAGCAGTTCCGTGAAGACACCGGCCTCACGTTCAACGACACTGTCCCGGTGCCCGCTTATCTGACCGGCGATTTCTCCGCAATCTCGCCTAACGGAACCTGCAGTCTGTGCAAGCAGTACGGGATTCAGCAGACCCCCCTGGGCATTCCCACTGCGGTCAGCGATGCTTTGGGCCGCTCGCTTTTTGCAAATACAATCTATGACCCCGCGACGCGTGCGGTGAATCCCGTGAACAATCTCGGATACGCCACTCCGTTCATGAACAACATGATTCCCACCGCCCGTCTGGATCCCGTCGCGCAGAAAATTCAAGCTCTATTCCCGCCGGCGGTAAACTCCAATCTCACCCAGAACTATACCGGGGATGTCCCGAGCATTCGTATCACTACGATTCCCTCGACCAAGATCGACGAGTCGCTGACGGCCAAGGACAAGCTATCCTTTTATTACTCGACTACCGGCACGGCCAGCGCGGTCTCCACGCCTTTGGGAAATGCGGATGGATTGCCGCTCGAAATCGGCCAATACCGCGGCACTTACATCGACAGCAAGACGGTCCGGCTCAACTACGACCACACCATCGCGCCGACGTTGCTGTTGCACCTGGGCGCCGGTTGGCAGCGGGTCGACTTCAGGGACAACGCTCCCTTCACGAAGTTCGACCCCTCAGCGTTCGGGCTTTCCGGGTTTGAGATCAACCGCCAGTTCCCATCCGTCACCGGGATGTGCGCCGGCTCGAACCCTTGCACGGGCGCCGGCGGAATGCAGACCATCGGGACGGCCGCCCAGGGCCAAACGCGAACGGTTTACGAGAAGCCCACGTACAATGCCAACATCACCTGGGTTCGTGGGAGCCACACGTTTAAGTTCGGCGGCGAGGCATCGCAAATGGGCGCAGTGACGTCGCCTTTCGCCGGCGTCACCATGGCGATATCGGGTAATGCGAGTTGCGCCGCCACCTCCACGTGCCAGCCCTTCACTCCGACAAGCAGCCTCAACGGATTTACCACCGGCTTCGGTTACGCCAGCTTCCTGCTGGGCGATTTTAGCAGCACCACGCAAACGCCGGGCGAGGATTATCGTCAAGGGCACATGGCGTGGGCGCTGTTTGCACAGGACTCCTGGAAGGTGACTCGTAAACTCACGGTGGATTACGGCGTGCGCTGGGACTACAGCACTGCTGTCGTAGAGGAGCACGGCCGCGTGGCGGAGTTCGATCCCAATACGCCGAACGCAAATGCCGGTGGCCATCTGGGCGCGACGATGTTCGCGAACACCTGCAATTGTTCGTTCTATCGGCCCTCCTATGCCTACGGCTATGGACCGCGTCTGGGCATCGCCTATCAGCTCAACTCCAAGACGGTGCTCCGCGGCGGATGGGGCGTTGTGTACCAGTTCCCCACCGACGACGGCGTCCCCACGATCGGCTCGAACGCTCTCAATGCTCCCGCCGGGATCAACTCGTTCGTGAATATCGAGACACCCGGTGCGATTCTCCAGCCGACATGGCCGGTCACGAATCCCAACGTTTATCCCGCGCCGAACACCACCACAGGCGCGCCTTACAATCCGGACCGCAATTACAACCGTCCGCCCAGACAGAACCAGTGGAGCCTTGGCATTCAGCGCGAAATCACGAGGAACTTTTTGATGGAAGCCGCTTATGTCGGCAACCGCGACGTTCTGGCTGAATGGAAGCGTAGCCGGTACTCCAGGCTTTCTGAGCCAGCTTTCCCCGGCCGTGTACGCGCAGTACGGCTTGTATCCATATCCCGGAAGCGGTCCCGCGGGATACACAACCGCCCAGAATTATTCCGATTATCAACTGCTGAGCCAGCCCATCAACAGCACGGCGGTGGAGCAGAGAATGAGGGCGGCAGGAGTGGGCAATAACGGTCTGCTGCTTCCCTACACCGGGTTCCCGGTGACCAATTCGCTCCTCAGCGCTTTGTATCCCTATCCGCAGTTCGGCGCACTGGCGGTTGCGGAAGCGCCGACTGGCGGCACCAGATATGATTCGCTGCAAGTCAAGGCAACCAAGCGCCTCTCGCACGGCCTTCAGGCCGCCGGCGCCTTCACTTGGGCCAAATCCTTTGTGCGAGCGAACCGGCAGAACTTCTTCGATCCTACGAGCTCGAGGTGGGATCTGCAACAAATTCCGCCGATGGCGCTGACCTTTAACGTTACTTACATCACGCCCAAAGCGGATTTCCTGAACCGCTTCAAGGGTGTCAATTGGTTCGTGAAGGACTGGCAGATCGGCGCGTTCGCGCAATACCAAAGCGCTCCGTTCCTGGCTGCTCCCACCAACACAACCTTGAATTTCCTCACCAGCGAGGAATCCCGCGTGGCGGGCCAGCCCTTGTACCTCACCGATATCAATGGCCAGATCAATCCCTACACGCAGCAGATTCTGAACCCGGCGGCCTGGGCGGTGGTGCCTGCCGGACAGGTCGGGCCGGCGCTCGGCACACTCTATCAGGATTTCCGCGGCCGACGCAGACCGGTGGAGAACGCCAACTTAGGCCGCAACTTCCGCGTCAAGGAGAGATTCAATCTCCAGATTCGTGCGGAGTTCACGAATATCTTCAACCGGACGCTTATACAGTCTCCGAGCACGGCCACCGCTCCGCAGCTCCCCCTGCAGAAGAACAATCTCGGCCAATATACCGCCGGATTCGGAGTGATAAACGCCACCGCCGCCGTCAACACGGTTCCCACGCTCAACGGCGCCCCCCGGTCGGGAACACTGATTGCCCGGTTCTCGTTCTAAACCCTAGTACTACACAGACGCCCAATCCTTCCGCGGGGATTCTGAGTGACCGCCGCGGCGCCGTACACCTAGCGTCCGGGCGTCTTACGTCGTAGTGAGAAGAACAAACAGTGCCAAGCCCGCCGCCATTTCCGACTTGCAAGGGCCAGCGGCAACGGGACCCGTTAAATAACGGGGACGCCCGAAATCGGGAACGGAGAAATGGCCGCCACGTGGCCTTGGAGAGGCCCTTCGGGCGCTACGAGCGGGAAAACGGAGAGGTCGTAAGGTCCGAAAACCAAAACCGTCGGCCCCTTATGCCGATTTGAGCTTTGAGCGAACGGCTGCGAACCAGGGGCGAGGCGGGAGAATGCGGGTCGACCTTCACTCTGACTGGTTCGATGCCTCAGAAGCCGGAGTAGCTTCGGTGAATCGCGCATCTACCTGTGCCGTGGTTCCGTCGCGACACCGGCGTTTCACAGAATCATGCTGCGGCGCGATAGTAGTAGTTCAGCATGCCGCCCAGGCGCCGGCGCCGCTGGACCGCGCCCTCGTTTCCCAGATGGCCCACCTCCGGGCTGATGAGTCGGTTCTCCGACCCCTGGTGATTGCGTTCGGCGTGATAATGCGCCACGAAGCCGTGAATAGCGGTCCGCAGCGAATCCTCCCCAAATAAGATCATCCGCTCCAGGCAAGATTCCTCGATGCTCCGCACGAATCTCTCGGCGTGCGCATTCAAATTTGGCGATCGGGGCGGCAGCTTCACCGACTTCACCCCAGCATTGGCGAGCAAGTCCAGGAACTCGGTCGTGAACAACGGGTCACGATCATGGATCAGGTAGCGTTTGCCTTTCAGGATTCCGTTGACGGCATCGGTGAGATTTCTGCCAATCTGGCTCATCCACAGCCCATTGGCCAGGGATGCAATGCCAGCGATTTCCACCTTACGCGTTGATAGCTCGATTAGCTCGATGAAGAACAACACCATGAATCTCTGTGGCCCTTTTCGGGTCCACACTTCCACAGTGAAGAAATCCGCGGCCACAATCAGTTCCCAATGCCGACTCAGAAACTCCTTCCAGGTTGTCTTCCGACTCCGCTCCGGCGCTGGCTCGATGCCCTTCCGTTCCCGAATCTCGGCGATCGTACTGCGCGCAATCTCGTGGCCCAGATTGGACAAGGCACGCTGGATCCTCCCATAGCCCCAGTCCCGGTTCTCCTCTGCCAACTGCACCACCAAGGTCTCGATCTCGACGGCTGTCTTCGGACGCCCGGTCTCCGCTGGGCCGTTCCGTCATATTTGTTGGCGGTTAGCTTCCGGCGCCAAGCCAACAAAGTCTCGGGCGTCACCAGCGTGGCCACCTCTTTCAGAAGCTTCCGACCTAAGCCATTGGCCTTGGAAGCCAATCGACGGCGCTGGTCGTCGTTGAATCGTACTCGCCGGCCGCTGCCCTGCTCGCGCAAAACGCGGTTCTCTTCCCGAAGGTAATCGATGACCTGCAGTTGGTGTTGGTTTATCCAACCGGCCACCGCGATCACAACGAACCGGAATGGATCCAGGACTGTCGGCATCTCGGTTGCCCATTATCGCGAACCTTGACGACGAGGTCATGAACCACGCTCTTTCAAGCAGATCCAGTTTCCGGACCATACGCGGGCTGAAGAATCGGATTCGGCACGCTGCTGATGCCCTCTGAATCGATGAAGGATCGCTCGAAACCATCCATCTCCGCTTGACTGAGGATCGGCTCCGCGCTTCGCCGACGAACGGATACACTTTGCGGCGGAAGGTGGTTGCAGGCGATGTGTCCGGCAGCCTGGGCGTGGTTCTGGAGGATGCGTCTACAGGAGCGATCGGCTCGGTGAGCGTGCCGATCGGCCAACAGTAGACGAGTCTCATCGGACTGGCTTGGCGGCCGGCTCGGCACAACGCTGACCGCTGCCCTCTCGTAACGTGACGATCCTGTCGGCGGCAATCTGACTCCAGGACTCGCAGCCGCTGGCCAGCCAGCGGACCTGAATCCGGTCGATCTCCGGCGACTTGCCCAGTCCGAAATGGATTCTGGGATCGTTGGCCGCCAGGTAGCTGCCATCACCTCTCACATAGCGCTGCATAAGGGTCCCGTCCTTCCGGAAGAGCTCAACCACGCTTCCGTACCCGGGCCGGTTGGAGCGGACTCCCTCCACTTTCACCAGGAGCCAGTGTCCGCGTTCGGGAGCTGTGTTCAGCAGCAGGCGCGCCGGACCATTGTTGTTGGTGACCAGAATGTCCATCCCGCCGTCATTGTTCACATCTCCGAATACGGCCGCCCGGCCAATCTCGCTGTACGCCAACGCTGGGCCGGCCGAAGCCGTGACATCTTCGAAGCCCTTGCCTTTACCCAAGTTGCGAAGCAGCAGATTTCGCTCTCGATAGGGATACGGGTCGCCCTGTTGCGTCCCCACCGCTGCCACCGCCCCATTCGCGCTGAATAAATCGAGCAGACCCCGATTCTCAATATCGAGAAAGCCTACGCCGAAGCCGGTAAACGGCAGAGAGGAGCGGAGCAGCCCGCTCCGCGCCGTGGAGTCCATGAAATCGCCGCCGGGCTGCCGGTGGAACAGAGTGGCTCCTTCGGTGGGAAGATTGGTCACCACCACGTCCTCCACGCCGTCGCCGTAAAGGTCCGCGGCCGCAACCCCCATTCCCGCTCTGGCGCGGCCGTCGGAGGCGTAGGCCAGTCCGTGGGTAAGGCCCGATTCCCGGAATACCCGGTCGTTTTGACTACCCCCTGGCCGCTGCTCATTGAGCCAAAGATGATTGGCGGCTCCATCGTTGGCCACCACGAAATCCGGCCAGCCATTGGAATCGAAATCGCCGGTCAGGATGCCGAGGCCGGGTCCACTCGCCGCATTCAAACCCACGGCGGAGGTGACGTCTTCGAACCGCCCATTCCTCAAATTGTGAAACACCTGGGTGACGGTTCGTCCGAAGGGCTTGGGCCCGCAATAGTCGCGCAGGCCCGTCGGGGTGAAGCAGTGCCTAGTATCGAAATCCACGTAATGCACCGCCACCAGGTCAAGGTAGCCATCGCGATCATAATCGATAAACGCGGTGCTGGTGGACCAGCCGGAGGACTCCACTCCCGCGGCTTTCGTAACGTCGGTGAAGGTGCCGTTTCCGTTGTTGCGATAAAGAACGTTGTGGCCGTAATTGGTGACGTACAAATCGACAAAGCCGTCGTTGTCGTAGTCGCCGGCCGCTACGCCCATGCCTACATCGCTGTGGCCGACTCCGGCCTCCTCCGTCACATCCGTGAAGGAAAGCTTGCCGCTGGGAATGAGGTTGTTCCGGAACAGACGGTTACCCGGTTTCCAGCCCGGCGGCACCGGAATGGCTGGCTTGCCGCCGCCCGGCTGCGGACCGGGGGCGCCCTGGACCAGGTACAAGTCCAGGTCCCCGTCATTGTCGTAATCGATCAACGCCGCGCCGGATCCCATAATCTCCGGTAACCGGAACTCCCCGGTGGCGCCGGAATACTGCCAGAAATCCAGCCCGGTCTGCTTGGCGACGTCTTCGAAGAGGGGAATGTTGTGACGCTCAGACCCGCACGACCACAAGAGCGCCATGAGCGGAAGCAAAGCTGCCGCTCCCTTTGCACTCGGCCTTACAGACATGGTGATAACATATCAGCAAATTTACATGCAGCGGAGCGCGATGTTTTCCACTTTGGTGCTGGCCGCGGGATTAGCCTGCTCCTGTGCCGGCCCCGTTCCACCGGTCCCCACTCCTTCGGTAGACGGTCTTGAAGCGGAAGTGCGGGACGCAATCCTCTCGGCTCATCGGCAAGCGGTGGCGCAGCCGGAAAGCGGCCAGGCGTCAGGCCGCCTGGGAATGGTGCTCGAAGCACACGCTCTGTATCAGCCGGCGATCCTCTCTTATAAGCGGGCGATCCAGCTGGAGCCGGATGAATTCGCCTGGAGATACTATCTGGCGCTGACGCTGCAACAAACGTCCCAGCCGGAGGACGCGCTGAAAGCCCTCTCGGAGGCGCTGCACAAGCGCCCGGACTATGATCCCGCGATTCTGAAAAAGGGGGAGTTGCTGTTCCAACTGGGGCGCATCAAGGAAAGCGGCGCCGCGTACGAGTCGATTCTGGCGCGGGAACCGGGCTCGGCCGAAGCGCTTTACGGGCTGGCGCGGGTCAAGTACGCGGAGCAGGACTCTTCTTCGGCCGAGGATCTTTACCGCCGCGCATGCCAGGCTTACCCGAGCTTCGGCGCGGCCTACTATGGTCTGGCTACAGCAGGCCGGAGTCTGGGCCACGAAGGTGAGGCGGCGAAGAACTTCGAGTTGGCGCAGCACTTCTACGGCGAACGTCCACCAGCCGCAGATTCGCTGTTCGACCAAGTCGCGGAACTGGCGATTGGCTCCTTTAATCAGCTCCAGCAGGTCGAAGAACTTATTCGGCTTGCAGCCCGGCCTGCCGGGCAGTATGAGAAGGGGGATTTGGAAAAGGCGGCCAGCTTGAGCCAGGAGGTCCTCCGCCGGGACCCGGACAACCTTAGCGCTTTGCTGGACCTTCTGTTCTTGGCGAGGTTCCTGAACCGCTTCGACGACATGGTAGATGGCTGGTATGCCAGGGCCATCCGGATCAACCCCGAAGTCCCGTACGTTTATAGTCACTATGGCGTGGTTCTGGTCCGCCAGGGCAAGTACGATGCCGCGATTGCAGCGTTGCGCAAAGCGACTGCACTGCGCCCCGGTTACTCGGAGGCTCACCTGTGGCTGGGGGGGGCGCTGGAACAACAGAACCATTCCGCGGAAGCTGTCGAGCAGTATCGGCTGGCGCTGGCGGCCGACTCGTCGAATCGCATGGCCCAAATTGAACTGGGACGGATCCTCATCAACCTGCGCCGGGATCACGAAGCCATCCCACAGTTGCTGCCGGCTCTGAACGTGGATGACGCGCAAACGTCCTTTGTGATGGTCCTGCTAGGGCAAGCCTACCTTGCCACAGGCGATCCGGCGAAGGCCCGGCAGTATCTGGAACAAGCCCGCGGCAGGGTGCGCAACGAAGGCCCGCCGCAACTGCTCGCGAAGATCGAAGACGAGTTGAAGCAACTGCCTTCGCGCCCGTGACTTGGAGGTTTGGGCCGGTCGCTTCCCTGGTACTGCGGTGTTGGCATGGTCACATTCATCGGGATCGATCGTCAGCGCAAGCTGGTGGCGAAGCTCGAAGGCGTCGAAGCGGCCGGCAACTGTGGACTGGACGCGGCCTGGCCTCATATCGTGGAACTCGTCCATGACGCCCGCTCGCCGAAACCCCTCTGATTGCCGCCATCGGCGCCATCGCCAGCATCCGTCCAGCGGAGGCGCGAAGAATCCAGTAGATCTTGCCGACTCTGACGACGAAGAAATCGCAGAGACCGCCGACGAGGCCATCGGGATGGCGGAGGTAGCTTCAGACGAAGAAGACGACGAAGATGTTGGTGGCGAGCGTTATCAGAGATTTCCGCCACTACCGCATCGTGACGTTAAAAGCGGACGGAGTCGTGCCGCTGATAACTGCCGCCGGGTCGGGTCATGGCAACAATCCCACCCGCGGGCGTTACCAGACCGACGAAAGATGTGGTTGTCGCCGTGAAGATTCTGCTCGACTGTCGGCGCCGGCATCAATCGCCACGCCGCCAACGGACAAAACCGTGCTGCACCCCGCGGCGCAGAAGGGATGGAACTCCACCATCCGGTTCCTGGCCGAACACGGCGCGGCGCTCGAAGCGAAAGATCGGAACGGTAAGACCCCGCTCGATTGGGCGAACCGCAACTACAGCGGTGGCTAGGGAGAACCTCATCGGACAGGCTTGGCGGCCGGCTCGGCACAACGCTGACCGCTGCCCTCGCGTAACGTGACGATCCTGTCGGCGGCAATTTGACTCCAGGACTCGCAGCCGCCCGCCAGCCAGCGGATCTGAATCCGGTCGATCTCCGGCGACTTACCCAGCCCAAAATGGATTCTGGGATCGTTGGCCGCCAGGTAGCTGCCATCACCTCTCACATAGCGCTGCATAATGGTCCCGTCCTTCTGGAAGAGCTCGACCACGCTTCCGTACCCGGACTGGTTGGAGCGGACTCCCTCCACCTTCACCAGGAGCCAGTGTCCGCGTTCGGGAGCCGTGTTCAGCAGTAGGCGCGCCGGACCATTGTTGTTGGTGACCAGAATGTCCATCCCGCCGTCATTGTTCACATCTCCGAACACGGCCGCCCGGCCAATCTCGCTGTACGCCAACGCTGGGCCGGCCGAAGCCGTGACATCTTCGAAGCCCTTGCCTTTACCCAAGTTGCGCAGCAGCAGATTTCGCTCTCGATAGGGATACGGGTCGCCCTGCTGCGTCTCCACCGCTTCTACCGCCCCATTCGCGCTGAATAAATCCAGCAGCCCCCGATTCTCAATATCGAGAAAACCTACGCCGAAGCCGGTAAACGGCAGAGAGGAGCGGAGCAGGCCGCTCTGTGCGGTGGAGTCCATGAAATCGCCGCCGGGCTGCCGATGGAACAGAGTGGCTCCTTCGGTGGGAAGATTGGTCACCACCACGTCCTCCACGCCGTCGCCGTAAAGGTCCGCGGCCGCAACGCCCATTCCCGCTCTGGCGCGGCCGTCGGAGGCGTAGGCCAGTCCGTGGGTAAGGCCCGATTCCCGGAATACCCGGTCGTTTTGACTACCCCCTGGCCGCTGCTCATTGAGCCAAAGATGGTTGGCGGCTCCATCGTTGGCCACCACGAAATCCGGCCAGCCATTGGAATCGAAATCGCCGGTCAGGATGCCGAGGCCGGGTCCACTCGCCGCATTCAAACCCACGGCGGAGGTGACGTCTTCGAACCGCCCATTCCTCAAATTGTGAAAGACCTGGGTGACGGTTCGTCCGAAAAGCTTGGGGCCGCAGTAGTCGCGCTGGCTAGCCCGGGTGACGCAGTGCCTAGTATCGAAATCCACGTAATGCACCGCCACCAGGTCAAGATAGCCATCGCGATCGTAATCGATAAACGCTGTGCTGGTGGACCAGCCGGAGGACTCCACTCCCGCGGCTTTCGTAACGTCGGTGAAGGTGCCGTTTCCGTTGTTGTGATACAGAACGTTGTGGCCGTAATTGGTCACGTACAGATCGACAAAGCCGTCGTTGTCATAGTCGCCAGCGGCCACGCCCATGCCGACGTCGCTGTGGCCGACGCCGGCCTCCTCCGTCACATCCGTGAAGGAAAGCTTGCCGCTGGGAATCAGGTTGTTCCGGAACAGACGGTTACCCGGTTTCCAGCCCGGGGGAACCGGAATGGCCGGCTTGCCGCCGCCTGGCTGCGGACCTGGGTCGCCCTGGACCAGATATAAATCCAGGTCCCCGTCGTTGTCGTAATCAATCAAAGCCGCCCCGGATCCCATGATCTCCGGTAAGCGGAACTCCCCCGTGGCGCCGGAATACTGCCAGAAATCGAGCCCGGTCTGCTTGGAAACGTCCTCGAAGAGGGGAGCGCTGTGACGCTCAGACCCGCACGAGCAGATCAGCGCCATTAACGGAAGCAAAGCCGCCGCGCCCCTTTTCAGAAGACGCGCACAACGGAACGCCGCGGCAGCGTCTTCTGCCAAAAGGGTGGACGCCGCGGTGTCCTGTGCGCTTTTCAGGTACCTCGGCCTTAAAGACATGGTGATAACATATCAGCAAATTCAGATGAAGCGCACCGCAATGTTTTCCACTTTGGTGCTGGCCGTGGCTATCGCGGGTTCCTGCGCCGGCCCCGTTCCGCCGGTCCCCACGCCCTCGGTAGACGGTTTTGAAGTGGAAGTGAAGGACGCGATCCTCTCCGCTCATCGGCAAGCGGTGGCGCAGCCGGAAAGCGGCCAGGCGTCAGGCCGCCTGGGAATGGTCTTCGAAGCACACGCTCTGTATCAGCCGGCGATCCTTTCTTATAGGCGGGCGATCCGGCTGGAGCCGGACGAATTCGCCTGGAGATACTATCTGGCGCTGACACTGCAACAACTGTCCCAGCCGGAGGACGCGCTCAAGGCCCTCACGGAGGCACTCCACAAGCGCCCGGACTATGATCCCGCGATTCTGAAAAAGGGCGAGTTGCTGTTCCAACTGGGGCGCGTCAAGGAAAGCGGCGCCGCTTACGAATCGCTGCTGGCGCGGGAACCGAGCTCGGCCGAAGCGCTTTACGGGCTGGCGCAGGTCAAGTACGCTGAGCAGGACTCTTCTTCGGCCGAGGATCTCTACCGCCGCGCCTGCCAGGCTTACCCGAACTTCGGCGCGGCTTATTACGGTCTGGCAACAGCAGGCCGGAGTCTGGGTCACGAAGCTGAGGCGGCGAAGAACTTCGCGTTGGCGCAGCGCTTCTCCGGCGAGCGTCCGCCAGCCGCAGATCCGCTGTTCGACCAAGTCGCGGAAATGGCGACTGGCTCCTATAATCAGCTCCAGCAGGTCGACGAACTTCTCCAAAAAGGGGATTTGGAAAAGGCGGCCAGCCTGAGCCAAGAAATTCTCCGCCGAGACCCGGATAACCTTGGCTCTTTGGTGAACCTTCTATTCATCGCGAGGTTCCTGAACCGCCTCGACGACATGGTGGATGCCTGGTATGCCAGGGCCGTCCGGATCAACCCGGAAGTCCCGTACATTTATAATCACTATGGCGCGGTTCTGCTCCGCCAGGGCAAGTACGATGCCGCGATTGTGGCGCTGCACAAAGCGATTGCACTGCGCCCCGGTTACTCGGAGGCTCACCTGTGGCTGGGAAGGGCGCTGGAACAGCAGAACCATTCCGCGGAAGCCGTCGAGCAGTATCGGCTGGCGCTGGCGGCCGACTCGTCGAATCGCGGGGCACAAATTGAACTGGGACGGATCCTCATCAACCTGCGCCGGGATCGCGAAGCCATCCCGCAGTTGCTGCCGGCTCTGAGCGTGGATGACGCTCAGACATCCTTTGTGATGGTCCTGCTAGGGGAAGCCTACCTTGCGACCGGCGATCCGGTGAAGGCCCGGCAGTATCTAGAACAAGCCCGCGGCAGGGTGCGCAACGAAGGCCCGCCCCAACTGCTCGCGGAGATCGAAGACGAGTTGAGGCAACTGCCTTCGCGCCCGTGATTTAGAGATTTGGGCCGGTGGTTTCTCTGGCACTGCGGTGTTAGCATGGTCACATTCATGGGGAACGGGACGGTCATGAGGCGAGTCTCCAGCGCGGAGAAACTGCGGCGTGCGGCGGCTTTGCTGCTCCTCTCCGGCATGTTCATGGGGCCTCAGCCCGGAAGAGGGCAGGCGTCCGGCGCGATTCCCATGGAAATGATCCTGGTTGACTCTCTCGAACAAGCCACCAAGATTCAGCATCAATTAGAAGGCGGAGACGACTTTGCCGCGCTGGCTCACAAATACTCGATTGATCCGAGCGCGAGTGAGGGCGGGTATCTCGGCAAGCTGGATCCAGAGGAGATGCGTTTGGAGCTGCGGGACGCGCTAAAAGGCGTAGGTCCCGGGCACATCACGGCGATCGCAAAGCTCCCCTCCGGGTACGCTATCCTCAAGGTGCTGAAGGATACCCAGGACGTTGATGCGAACGAGGCCGATCGAACCCGCCAGCTCCCCGTGGATGCTCAGTCGAGCGCCCGGCTGGCGACCGATACGTCCGGTTATCAGGAATTGATGCAGTCCATGCGCAACCGGATACCAAACGCGAAGTGGGGGCTGGATTTGAAGGCCGTATGCGAGACCCGCCGCCAAGCTCCTTTGGAGGCGATGGCGGCGCTCCGCGAGCAACTGAACAACCCAGGGCGCAGGACTCCCCACGATGTGGCAATCCTTCATTTCGATATCGGGGGACTCCTTTCAGCCACAGGCAACATGGACGGCGCCATCGAGGAGTGGGAGCAAGCATACCTCCTCGCCAAATCGGCGTCCGAGACGGAGTTGGCCGAGGCCCTGGAGGATGCGTTGGGCACTGCTTACCTGCGCCGGGCTTCGCTTCCCGACCGCTCCAACCGGCCGCCGGTAAACCAAAGTTGGCTCTTCCCCTCACATCCGGGTGCTCCGCAGGCCAAGCCAAGCGACGTGGCGAAAGCGATTGATCACCTCACCAAATCCCTGGCCTACGACGGCTCTAAAACAGAGATTCAGTGGCTGCTGAATCTGGCCCATATGATGAATGGCACCTATCCGGCGGGCGTCGCTAAAGAGATTCTGATTCCGCCCTCTGTATTCGCGTCGAAGGAGGATCTGGGCCGGTTTCCGGATGTCGCCCCGGGGGCAGGTGTGGACGTGTACGGCACGGCCGGCGGAGCGATTGCCGAGGACTTCGATAACGACGGCCTTCTGGATATAGTTACTTCTCAAATCGACGACTGCGCGCCGATCCATTTCTTTCACAACAACGGCAACGGCACCTTCACCGACCGCACCGTCAAGGCCGGCCTTGCGGATCAAACCGGCGGGTTGAACGTCATTCAGGGCGACTACAACAACGACGGTTGCATCGACCTTCTGGTGCTCCGGGGAGGTTGGGAATTTCCCCGGCGCCGGAGCCTGCTTCGCAACAACTGCGACGGCACGTTTACGGACGTCACGGCCCAAAGCGGGCTGCTGGAGCCGATCCGGTCGTCGCAGTCCGCGGTGTGGGTCAACATCGACAACGATGGCAAGCTGGACCTGTTCATCGCCAATGAGAACGCCCCGGCCCAGTTGTTCCTGAACCTGGGCGATGGAACTTTTGCCGATATCTCCAATGAAGCGGGTATCGGCCGGCGCGCGATCAGCAAGGCTGTGGCTTCCGCCGACTATGACAACGACGGTTATCCGGATTTCTATGTTTCAAACTCCAACGGCCAGGGCTTTCTCTATCACAACAATGGCGATCGCACCTTCACCGAGGTTTCCGGTCCGGCGGGTGTGAAGGCCAACCGGTTTAGCTTTGCCGCCTGGTTTTTCGATTATGACAACGACGGCTGGCCGGACCTTTTTGTCAACAGCTATTACTTTTCCGCCGAAGAACCGGCCCGGAGTTATCTCGGGCTTCCGCGCAAAGGGGAGACGCTGAAGCTGTTTGAGAACATGCAAGACGGCACGTTCCGCGATGTCACCGCCGAGACCGGTCTGGACCGTGTGTTTCTGCCGATGGGGTCCAACTTCGGCGATATCGATAACGACGGGTATCCCGACATTTACCTGGGTATGGGCACTCCCTCCTTTGGCACCCTCTTCCCGAATACGCTGCTCCATAATCAGGGAGGGAAGCGCTTTGTGGACATCACAACTTCCTCCGGCACGGGCGCGCTCTCCAAGGGGCACGGCGTCGCGTTCGCCGATTTCGACAATACCGGCGAAGAAGACATTTTCGTGGTAATGGGAGGCCCGTCCCTCGGCGACCGCAGCACCGCCAGACTGTTCAAGAACCCAGGGCACGGAAATGACTGGATTACGCTGCGCCTGGTGGGAGAAAAGTCCAACCGCTCGGGCGTCGGCACCCGCATTTCCGTAACGGTGACAAATTCCGGCGGGAGCCAGCGCACGATCTACTGCACCGTGGGAACCGGAGGGTCTTTTGGAGGATCTCCATTGCGGCAACATATCGGCCTCGGAAAGGCGGCGCATATAGAGAATATTGAAATTTGGTGGCCGGCGTCGAAGACCAGGCAGAAATTCACGGAACGTCAAGCCCAATCAGTTTCTCGAAATTAAGGAGTCCGCCACTAGCCCCGCGAAGCTGAACTATCCTTCGTTCCGCCTCGGTGGGCCATCCCCAAGCGCGCCGGGCGTGGCCGCTCATCCATGAGTTGCCGCCGTCTTTTTCTCGTGTCGTTGTTGCTGGCTGGGTTTCTGGCCGGTGTTCCGGCCTGGTGCGATCAGCGGTATCAAGGAACCGGTTTGGTGTTGAGTGTAGATAAGGAACACCAGACGATAACGATTTCACACGACAGCATTTCCGGCTTCATGGACGCGATGGTCATGCCGTTTCGCGTGCGCGAATCCAAAGCGCTCGACAATCTGCGCCCAGCCATGATGGTCAACTTCACGCTGGTGGTGACCAAGACATCCTCTTATCTGTCCGATCTCCAGGTGCGAGAGTTTAAAAGCGTGGAGCGCGACCCCCAGCAGGCCCGGCGTCTGAGCGCGCTCGATGCGGCGATGCAGGCCAAGAGTGGCGCGCCCCCAGCGCTCGAAAGCGGGCAACTCGTCCCCGATTTTACCTTGACCGACCAGAACAATCGCCCCGCCACGCTCTCCGAGTTCGAAGGCAAGGTGGTGGCGATCACGTTCATCTATACGCGCTGCCCTTTGCCGGATTACTGCTTGCGGTTGACCAACAATTTCGGGCGCCTTCAGCAACGCTTCCGAGACCGGCTCGGCCGCGATCTCATTCTGCTGAGCATCAGCTTCGATCCCGAGCACGACCAGCCCCCGGTGCTGGCGAAGTATGCCGGCAACTGGAAGGCCGACGCAAAGGGATGGCGCTTCCTCACTGGGACGCTGAGCGGCGTGAAGCAGGTTTGCGGCATGTTCGGCATGAATTTCTGGCCCGACGAAGGCTTGTTGACGCACTCTTTGCACACGGCGGTAATCGATCGTCAACGCAAGCTGGTGGCGAATATCGAAGGCAATCGGTTCACGGCGACACAGCTCGGCGATCTGGTCGAGGCCACGATGGCCCAGAGCGTTCACAAATCTGCCGCAAAATGAGAAGCTGATCGCGCAGCAAGAGGCGGCCGAAGAATTGGGTTTGAGCGTGCGGCAGGTCAAGCGACTGCTGCAACGGTTGAAGAAACAGGGAGACAAGGCCGTGATTCACGGGCTGCGAGGAATGCCTTCCAAGCCTCGAATCGCGGAGAAGATCCAGCAGAAGGCGGTGCGGATTCTGTCGGGAGAAGACTACCGTGGATTCGGTCCTACGTTAGCCAGCGAGTACCTGGCCAGCCAACATAAGATCGTGGCGAGCCGGGAGACAGTGCGGAAGTGGATGACGACGGCGGGGCTGTGGAAGGCCCGCAAAGAGAAGATCGAGCGGATTCACGAATGGCGTCCGCGGCGGAGCCGGTTCGGGGAGCTGGTGCAATGGGACACCAGCGAACACGACTGGCGGGAGGGGCGAGGGGAGAGGCTGTATTGAATCGGCCTGATCGACGACGCCACCAGTCGGGCCAAGGCACGGTTTGTGGACAGCGATTCCACCGTCGAAAACAGGGGGGTGCTGGAGTCGTGGATGCAGTGTCATGGGCGCAGGCTGGCCTGTTACACCGACAAGGCCGGGCTATTTCAGACGGCGCACAAGACCAAGCGTGACGAACAACGAGAAGGGAAGGATCGGGAGCCCATGCCGCCCACTCAGATTGGCCGTGCTCTGGGGGAACTGAACATCGCCTGGATCCCGGCCCATTCGCCGCAGGCCAAAGGGCGCATCGAGAGGTTTTTCGAGACTGCGCAGGACCGGCTGGTGAAAGGGATGCGACTGGCGGGAGTAAAGACGATCGAACAAGCCAATGTGTATTTGGAGCAACACTACCTGCCGTGGTGGAACCAGACCTGTACCGTGGCACCGCGCCGTGAGGACGATGCACACCGGCCGCTGGAACAGCATCACGACCTGGCCGCGATCCTGAGCCATGTCGAGAGCCGGCAGGTGAAAAACGATTACACGATTCAGCTCGACGGCAACATTTATAGAATCGAACGAGCCGACATCGGCACCGGCTTGCGGAATGCAATCGTGCGAGTGGAACAGCGCAGAGATGGAACCGTGGCCATCCGCTTCCGCGACAAGGATCTGCGCCACCAACTTTGCGAGCGATCCCGGCCGGCTGAGCCCGCTCCTCGGCCCACGGCGAAAGCGGAGGCGCGGAAGGGTCCCAACGCGGGCGGCAAGAGCGGCTGGATGAAGAACTTTCTGAACACACCGGGGCCTTCGCTGAAGAAAGCCATTGCCAGCTCCAATGCCACCAGCTAAGACATGTGGGTTCGGGAGCGGCGCGAAGCCAAAAGGCCGCCCTGTACAGGGAAACTCCCCAAACGACCGGATTCTACGTGGGCCGGGTTGTCATCGTCCCAAGAGAGTTTGCGCCGATTTCTTCCCCGCCTGCTCCCTCGCCCTGCTGACTATCCTGAGGGCCCCCAGGATGCGTTTTTTTAGGCATCGCGGAATCTATCGTTCCGATAGGGGTTCTTTCAAAAACCAAACCCGGGCAGGAGCGCTGCCTCCCGCTGGCAACTCCCACCCAGGCCCGAGAACGCGTCGGGAGGACCACGCTCTCCTCATCGTTCCGATGAGTTCCGGCCGGCTATTCCTTGATCGGGTTGCTCGCCAGCATGGCCCGTCTCCGCTTCACCGGCACGCACAGATTAACATGCACTTCTCCCGGGCCAGGGCAAAAGGGGACATTCTTACTTTGCGCGCAGGGGGACATTTCTACTTTGCGTTGACACACTGTCAGTCCGGCCTTGACACCCTCTATTCAAGCTGGTAAATTGTAGTGCGAAAATCGGTCTTAGATCCGTTCGCGCTGGACGCGGCTTGTTTCCTGGAAACCTATTCTGTTTGGAGGCTATGCGATGAGAGCTAAGTGGGCTGTGGTAGCGGCGGGGTTCGGTTTGATCGTCCCGGCGGTTCCGATGCTTGCGCACCATTCCTTTGGGGCGGAGTATGACGCGAAACAACCGGTGACACTGAAGGGCACAGTGACCAAGTTCGAATGGACCAATCCGCACGCTCGGTTTTATATCGATGTTAAGGATGAAAGTGGGAATGTGACCAACTGGAACCTGGAATTGGCCAGTCCCAACGTTTTGGGGCGGCAGGGCTGGACGCGGCACTCGCTGAACATAGGAGACGCGATCACCGTGGAAGGATCCCGCGCCAAGGACGGAGCGCACATGGCCAATGCGCGGACTGTCACCCTGTCGGATGGCAAGAAGGTCGGCGCACGCTCGGCCGACGATGGCGGCCCTCAGCAGTAACGGTGCGACGCTTACAATAAGGAAGAGGTTCTGAATGAAATCAAGATTTGCTGTTTTCTCGATGGGACTGCTGGCGGCGGCGCTGCCGATGCTGGCGCATCACTCCTTCTCGGCGGAGTTCGATAACGATAAGAAGGTCAGCCTGCAAGGCACGGTGACCAAGGTCGATTGGATGAACCCGCACATCTGGATCTATCTCGATGTGAAGGACGACAAGACCGGGGCGACGGCGTCGTGGCAGTGCGAAGGCGGCCCGCCGAATACGCTCACCCGCAACGGCTGGACCAAAAACGACCTGAAGAAGGGCGATACGATCAGCATCAATGGAACGCTGGCCAAGGACGCTTCGAAAACCTGCAACGCCAGTCAGGTGAAGTTCGCCGACGGTAGAACGGTGTTTGCCGGATCGTCCAACCCCGACGCCGCCAAGCAGTAAAGTCATACAGGAACGAAATCAGGGAGGTTTTTCGATGAAAGCAAAACTTGCCGTGTTTGCCATGGGGTTGCTCTCGGCGGCGGTTCCAATGCTGGCGCACCACTCCTTCTCGGCCGAATTCGATAACACGAAGAAGGTGGTCCTGAAGGGGAGCGTGACCAAGGTGGACTGGCTGAATCCGCATATCTGGATTTATCTGGATGTGAAGGACGAAGCCGGCAAGGTGGCGTCGTGGCAGTGCGAAGGCGGCGCGCCCAACAGCTTGACCAGGAACGGCTGGACCAAGAACGACCTGAAGAAGGGCGATGCCGTCACCATCAACGGGACTCTGGCCAAGGACGCCTCGAACACCTGCAACGCAAGTAATGTGACTCTGCCGGATGGACGGCGCGTGTTAGGCGGATCGTCCAACCCGGACGCGCCGAAAGAGTAGAGTTTTTGGATAGCCTTCGCCGCTCGTCCACGGGTGGCGCGGATGGTCGAATCGGGAATAGTGTCTCTCGAAATTCGCAGAGGAGATTTAACGTGAAAGCTCGGACGTACGGATCGTTTCTTGCCGCGGCGGCCACTGCGGTGATAGTTACTGGCGCGCTCCTGTTTGTGCCGCTCAAGCCGCTCGCCGGCCAGGACGCGGCGAAGGACGGAGCCAAGGGAGCCGGCAAGGGCGGCGCAAAAGGCGGAGCCAAAGCCGGCCGTTATCAGCCTCCCACCAGTCCCACGCCGCGGAAAGCCGACGGCAAAGTCGACTTCAGCGGCTACTGGGTTCGTCCCTATACTCCGGACATGAGCGCCAGCGCGACGGACATGGACGGGAAAGCCTTTCCGCCGGAGAACGCCGCCGCCCGTGGAACGGCGGCTCCGCCACCCCCGCCACCGGACCCGAATGCAGCCCCCGGCCGCGGCGGACGTGGCGGCGGAGGTGGGGGACGAGGCCGGCTGCTTCCCTACACTGCTTGGGGCGCCAACAACTGGAAGAACTACGACCCCGGCAACGGCGATTACACCGGCGCGTGCCTGCCCTTCGGCTTGATGCGCTCCATCAACTCGCCCGATCCGCTCCAGGTCATGCAGGACGGGAACTTTATGGCGTATTTGTTCGAGCAGAACACCTGGTTTCACCTGTTCCCGATCGACGGCCGTCCGCACAACAAGGGAATCGGCACCTGGTTCGGCGACTCCGTGGGACACTTTGATGGCGATACGCTGGTGATCGAAACTGTCAATTTCAACGGGAAGACGCGGCTCGACACCAACGGCCATCCGCATAGCGACCAGTTGACGCTGACCGAGAAGTGGACTCGCACCGACATGGGCCACGTCACCTATGAAATGGCGGTCCACGATCCCAAGACCTACACCCAGGATTGGAAGACCCTTCGTACGTTCACGCTGGGCAACGACCATATCATGGAATATTCTTGCGAAGAGAACAACAAAGCGTTGTATGAAGGCCGCATCAAAGCCCCCAAATACGACGAGTAGCGTTGGTCTTTGACGGGCACCCGCATAGGCGTCTGAATCCGCTTACCCGTGAATGGGTGCTGGTGTCGCCGCAGCGCTCCGGCCGGCCCTGGCAGGGCGAGGTCGAGGGGCTTTCGCGTCTTCCGTCAATTCCATACGATCCAGACTGCTATCTTTGCCCGGGTAACCAGCGCGTCAACGGCGACCGCAATCCGGTCTACGGCGGAACCTTCGCCTTCGATAACGACTTCCCCGCGCTGCTGGCGGGATCGCCGCCCCAGCGAATGGATCAGGCGAGCCTCCTGGTAGCCGAAACCGAGGGCGGCGTTTGCCGCGTCGTGTGCTTTTCGCCGCGCCACGATTTGACGCTCGGCCGCATGAGCCCGGAAGAGATTCGCAGGGTAGTGGAAGCCTGGTGTGAGGAATCGGCGCGGCTGGGCGCCCTTCCGTTCGTCAACTCGGTTACCATCTTTGAGAACCGCGGGTTCAGCATGGGCGCCAGCAACCCGCACCCGCACTGCCAGATCTGGGCCAACCAGTCGCTTCCCAACCAGATCGTCAAGGAGCGGAATTCCCAGCGGCAATACCTTCGCGATCGCGGCCGGTGCCTGCTGTGCGACTATCTGGCGCTCGAAGCTCGCAGCGCCGGCTTCAGGCGAGCGGCTCATCTTCGAGAACTCCAGCTTCGCCGTCATCGTGCCGTTCTGGGCGGTGTGGCCGTTCGAGACCATCGTGATCGCGAAGCGGCACACGGGCGCGATTGAGCAGCTCGCCCTCGCCGAGCGCGACGATCTCGCCGGTGTATTGAAGCGCCTCACCACGCGCTATGAAAATTTATTCGAGACGCCGTTCCCCTACAGCATGGGATTTCACCAGCGCCCCTGTGACGGAGAAGTCCATGACAGCTTCCATCTGCACGCGCATTTCTATCCGCCCCTGCTGCGCTCGGCGACGGTGCGAAAGTTCCTGGTGGGGTATGAAATGCTGGCCATGCCGCAGCGCGACATCACGCCGGAGGCCGCCGCCGAACGGCTGCGCGCATCGAGCGAGCTGCACTATCTCGACCGGCCGTCCAAGTCGTGAATCAGATTCTCGGCCAGCGCGAGCTGGTTAACGGTTCCGCGCACCGCCAGCGCGCGCTCCGCATTGTACGTGAAAACCTGCCGAATCTCGGTGGCGGTGCGAACCGCATTGGCGATCGCTTGAAAATCCTGGACCGAGTTCGCATTGGCGAAATAGTACACCCGCACGACATCGTCGGCCGCTCCCGGCACGCGGTACTCGCCCGAGGCCTGATTCTGCTGAGCTCCCGCAGGTTTGTCCAACTCCCCGAGCAGCCACTTCGCCATCGCCATCTGATCGGGTGTGCTGCGAATCAAAATCGCCCGAGGAGTATTGACCGTGAACATCCGCCGAATCTCGGCGGTGGTGCGGACCAGGGTGGCGATCTCCTGAAAATCCTGCACGGTCTTGGCATTGACGACGTGCAACACTCGCATCACGTCATCGTCGCCGACGCGGTACTCGCTCGCCGCGGAGCTTTGTCCTGGGTTCGGCTGATTCAGCTCGCTCACCAGCCACTCCGCCATCGCCATCTGCTCGGGCGTTCCGCGCACCGCCATGGCTCTTCCGCCATTGTAGGTAAACACCCGCCGGATCTCGGTGACCGTGCGGATTGCGTTCGCGGTCTCCTGAAACTCCTGTACCGTGGCGGCGTGGGCGAGATAGAAGATCCGCGCGATGCCGTCATGGGTCAGTTGTCCGTGTTCCCGTCCATTCCCATCGCTCTCGGTTAGTCCCTTGTATTCGAGCGAGGCGGGGTTGCTCGTCACTCCCGCCGGCTGATCCAGTTGCTTCACCAGCCACTCCGCCAGTCCAATCTGTTCGGCGGTGGCGTGAACCGCCAAAGTCATTTGGGCGTTGTCCGCGGACAGATCTCGAATCTCCGCGAGCGTGCGGACCAGATTCGCGATCTCCTGAAACTCCTGAGCCGTAGCCGTGTGGGTCAGGCGGAACACGCGATCCTGCATCGCCGGTGTTGTGAGTGTCGCCGCCTGCCCGAACATCGCCGGGGCAAGCAGGGCTGTGATCGTAAATCCGATCGCTTTCGTGCGCATGATGCGCCTCCTTGTGCTATCAACTCAGACGCCGCCGGTCCCGCGAACGTGCAATGCCGATTTGCCTTTAAGCAAGCTCGCCCGCGCCTTCGGCCGCGTCGGAAACATAGACAGCCGCGTCGATCCCGGTTGCCTCACTATACCGCCGCAACATCGTCTCCCGGAACGCGTCCACGTGTTCCTCTTGAACCAAGCTAATGGTGCAGCCTCCGAAGCCGCCTCCGGTCATCCTCGATCCATACACTCCCTGTGCGTAGGCCGCGATTTCGACCATCGTGTCCAGCTCCGCGCAGCTCACTTGGTAGTCGTCGCGGAGGCTGCCGTGAGACTGAGCCATCAGCTCTCCAAATCTCCGCAAATCCTCCTGTTCTAGAGCCGCCGAAGCCGCCATCACGCGAGCGTTCTCCGTGATCACGTGCCGGCATCTCCGGTACACGGTTTCTGAGAGTCCGCGACCCTTCCGCTCCAATTCGGCCGTTGTCACGTCGCGCAGCGGCCGTCCGAAGTAAGCCGCGCCCTCTTCGCACTCGGCTCGTCTGCGGTTATATTCGCTGCCGGCAAGCGAGTGCCGAACCATCGTGTTGGCGATGACCAGCTTTACGCCTCGCGGCACAGCGGCGAAGCGATGTTCCTGCGTCCGGCAATCCAGCATCAGGGCCTGTCCCGCTCGGGCATGGCAGGCGATGAACGGATCCATGATGCCGCATCGGACCCCCACGAACTCGTTTTCCGCGCGCTGGCATAGCTGGGCCAGAGCGGTGCGGTCGATCGCTGTTTCAATAGACGACTCGCGCAGCAGGGCCAGCGCCGTCGCGACCTCAATCGCCGCCGACGAGCTCAGCCCCGCGCCCATCGGCACATCGCTGCGGATTCGCAGATTCGCTCCACTCACCCGATGCCCGGCCCGCTCCAGCATCACCGCGACGCCGCGAATGTAATCGCCCCAGTCGCCGCGCGCCCGAGCTTTCGCATCGTCCAGATCGAATTCCCTGGTCTCCGAGTAATTCTCCGAGTACACCGCGAGCCCGCGGTCCGCGCGCCCCGTCACCTCGACACACGCGGCGAATTCAATCGCCACCGGCATGACCAGGCCTTCGTTGTAGTCGGTGTGCTCGCCGATCAGGTTCACGCGCCCCGGCGCGCGAAACGTGCGCGCGGTTGGCTGCGCTGGTCTCAAGGTGCCGGTCTCACGGAGCAACGTCTTTCATTTTCTGGGGTACCATACGGTTGACGTTTATCAAGGAGCAAGACTCCCATTGAGGGCGTCAGACGGGCGAGGCGACTAGCACGCGGACTTCAAGGTTCCCGCGAAGCGTGTTCATCATAATGCAACCCCGGTCGGCGATTTCGACCAGCCGCTCAAGCAACTCCCGGCTAGCGCTCTCCGCGGAAACCCGCAACTCAATTCCTGCAAACCGGGCGGGTGATTCGGCCAGGTCGCCAACCACCTCCACGCGCACATCCGAGATATCCGCCGCGCGCGCCCGGATTGCGGCCAACAGGTTGCTCATGAAGCACCCCCCCACCGCTGCGAGGAACAGTTCGCCGCCCATGGGTCCAGCATCGCTGCCGCCCTTCACGGCGGGCCGGTCGATAAGCACCTGGTGCCGGCCGATCGTTGCTTCCGACGTCGAAGCCGAAATCTGGCGGAGTTGAATTTTCATCTTGTTGGCCATATTCCTAACCTACACACGGCAATACGAACAGCGCCCAGAGGGCCGCCGGTTAGAACCGGTCAGAAGCGATACTCGGAGCCCCGGATGGACATCGTCTTCATAAAGTCCTGAATCTCCGCTTCCCCGCGAAACTTGGACCGGTCGTATCGCTCATGGTGAACCATTTCTTCGAGCGCCCGGCGTGGATGATGAATCGTAGGACTTCGCTTCGCGAATCCTATCGGTAGCAGATGATAAATCTGCAACGGCTCCGGAATGCCGAGGAGGGACTTGAGCATGACACTGAAATAGGGCGAGGCTACATCGCTGATGTACATGGAGCTGAGCCCCAACACCTCGGCGGCCAGCAGCATCTGCAAGACGCAGTTCGCTAAGCTGCTGTAGTAATGCGCTTCCCACTTGTCCAGCTTTGTGCGCATCGGATAGGCGTCGTTCGTGCGCGGATCGCCGAGCACGACTATATGGACCGGCGCATGGCGGAAGTCCACACCGGCATTCACGCGGCGGCGCTGGCCGCGCGTCGCCTCCTCGATTTCGATCTTGTCGCGCATTTGAGTCTTGAAGATCTCTACAATTTTTTCCCGAATCTCCAAGTCTCGTATTACAAGGAATTCCCAAGGCTGCGAGTTTCCAGCCGAGGGAGCCCATCGCGCTGCTTCCAGGATCTTTTCAATGAGTTCATCCGGGACTGGCATGTCCTTCAGAAATCCGGTGCGAATGCTGCGGCGCCCCTGAAGCACCTCCAGAAAGGTGTCAATCGATTTCGCCCGGTGACGATCTGGACGTTCGAGAGGCGTTTTAGCAGTCATGATTTTAGGTCTCGTCGCCATTATACTGCTCCGCAGATCCGGCAGACCGCCAGCTTTGATCCGGTTGGGGTTCTTTCGGAAGCTGGATTTTTTCACCGCGTCGGGTGCGTTCTCGATCGTTCTCTCATATCATAGGAGCAATGTCCTCTGAGAAGTATGCCCGCGCAGCGGAGCCTGGCTCGGCGGAAGCTTCCAGGCCTCGCGACAGCTCGGGGCGCCGAGCCGGCCCCGTGCGGGCCTTCTGGCAACAATGGCTGCGGCGTCCGCAGAGCGTTTGGCTCCGCAAGGCCTTGTTCCAGATCCACCTGTGGACCGGCATCGGCTTGGGCCTTTACGTGGTCCTCATCAGCGTCAGCGGCAGCGCCATCGTCTTCCGCAATGAAATCTTCAAGGCCTTGGGCGACAGTCCCAGGCGCGTTCCCGTGCAAGGCGCTCGGCTGACCCAGGACCAGCTCAGGGACATCGCGCACCGCGATTATCCCGGCTATGCGATCACCTTTCTGTTCGAATCCAAGCGCCCCGATCAAGCCACCGAGATCTGGCTGGAAAAGGGCGGCAGCAAGCAGCAGCGCTTGTTCAATCCCTATTCCGGCGAGGACCTCGGCCGATCGGTGCCTTGGGGCATCAGCGTCGTGGCCTGGTTTTCCGATTTCCACACCAATCTGCTGGCGGGGCCGAAGGGCCGCATCGTGAACGGAATCGCGTCCAGTTTTCTTACGATGCTGTGCCTCACCGGCGCGGCCCTGTGGTGGCCCGGCATCGGCAAATGGCGCTACAGCCTGGTCGTCAATCCCAAGGCCAATTGGAAGCGCCTGAACTGGGAACTGCACAGCGTCATCGGATTCTGGACCTTCGCGCTGGTTTTCATGTGGGCCTTCACCGGCGTCTACCTGGTGTTCCCCGAGCCGTTTCAGAAAGCGGTGAATCACTACGCTCCCCTCGATTTCTACCGTCTCCCCGACGCCCGGCTGAAGACGCCTCCCCAGCCTGACCGAAGGCTCGATCCGGCGCCCGCCCCGGTTTTTGTATTGGTCGACGAGCCTGCCATCCTGCTGCCGCCGCCGCCCACGAAAGGCCCCAATGGTAAGGGCAAGGGACGGCGCCGCTATATCCCGCACTACAGCGCCGGCGACACGTTTCTGCGCTGGATCTACTACCTCCACTTCGGCAATTTTGCCGGCAACAAAACCAAGGCCGCCTGGGTCGCGCTCGGCCTGCTGCCCGCGGCGCTTTTCATCACCGGATTCATCATGTGGTGGAACCGCGTATTGAGACACAAAACCAACCTATGACTTCAATCACCCGCAGACAATTCGGCGCAGCCGCACTGGCTCTCGCCGCTCCCTCGCGAAACCTATGGGCCGCCACGAACATCGCCCCCGCAAAGCTCGACGATGCTCTGCGCTCGAGCCTTCAGAAGCGCGGCATCCCCACCGCGACCGCTATCGTCGCCAACGCGGATCACGTCACTTATAGCGGCGTGTTCGGCAAGCGCGACTCCGCCGGCTCCGTCAGCGCCGAGATCGACAGCATCTTCCGCATCGCTTCGATGACCAAGGCCATCACCACCACGGCCGCTCTGCAACTGATGGAGCAGGGCAAGGTGACCTTGCACGAACCTGTGTCGAAGCACCTGCCGGAGCTTGCCAAGCTGGACGTGCTGGAAGGCTTCGACCCTTCAGGCAAACCCATGCTGCGGCCCGCGAAAACGCCGATCGCGTTGCGGCACCTGCTCACGCACACCTCCGGCTGCGCCTACGCCAATTGGAGCCCGACGCTCACTCAGTACATCAAGGTCTCCGGATCGACGCCCAGAGCTGTCGCTCCGCTCAACCCGCTGCTCTTCGAGCCGGGAACGCGATGGCACTACGGTCCCAGCGTGGATTGGGCCGGAAAGCTGGTGGAGCAGATCAGCGGCCTCACGATCGAGCAGTATTTCCAAAACAATATCCTTCAGCCTCTGGGCATGAAGAACACCTCGTTTCTGGTTGCGCCCGAGAAGTTCGACCGCCTGGTCAGCACTTACCGCCGCCAGCCCGACGGCAAGCTCAAAGAGGACCCGCGCACGCAGCCCGCTCCGCCCACGGTCTACAACGGCGGCGGCGGCTTGTATTCGACGGCGGCCGACTATATTCGCTTCACCCAGATGATCCTGCGCAAAGGCCGCGGCCCCAACAAGGAAGAGATTCTGCGCCCCAAGACGGTCGCCCTGATGTCGGCCAATCAAATCGGCTCCATCCCCATCGAACGGCTCAAGAGCACCGACGCAAATGTGACCGAGGATCTCTACCTCGGCCCCGGCAACAAGTACACCTACGGATTCATGCTCAACACCATGACCTCGCCGGAGGGCCGTCCCGCCGGGACCCTGATGTGGGCCGGCGTCGAGAACAGCTTCTACTGGATCGACCCGCACCGTTCGCTGTGCGCCGTGATCATGATGCAATTCTTCCCGCTCCTCGATCCCCAGGGCGCGGGCATGCTGGCCGATTTCACCAAAGCCGTCTACACTTAGCAGCTAGTGGGACAGGCCATCGCTTTTTGTGGCCTGTCGGGCTGAGCCGCGACCGAAGGGAGCGTAATTCAAGAATATGCCGCTATCAGCCGGCGATAAACTCGGTCCCTACGAAATCCTCTCAGCCCTGGGCAAAGGCGGCATGGGTGAGGTCTATCGAGCCCACGACCCCCGCCTGCGCCGTGATGTCGCCATCAAAGTCTCCGCCGAACGCTTCAGCGAGCGTTTTGACCGCGAAGCCCGCGCCATTGCATCGCTCAATCACCCCAACATCTGCACGCTCCACGACGTCGGCCCCAACTACCTCGTCATGGAGCTGGTGGAGGGCGAGAATCCGAAAGGCCCTCTGCCGCTGGAGACGGTGCTCGATTACGCGCGCCAGATCGCGGACGCCTTGCAGGCCGCGCACGACAAGGGCATCACGCATCGCGATCTCAAACCCGGCAACATCATGATCAAGCCCGACGGCACGGTGAAGGTGCTCGATTTCGGGCTCGCCAAACTGAACCGCGACCGTGAGGGAGCGGATGCAGCGGTTGGCGAAAACTCCCCCACCATTTCCATGGGCATGACCCAGGCGGGAGTCATCCTGGGCACGGCCGCGTACATGGCGCCGGAGCAGGCTCGCGGCAAGGCGGTCGACCGGCGCGCCGACATCTGGGCCTTCGGCGTGGTGCTGTATGAAATGCTGACGGGGGAGAGGTTGTTTAAGGGAGACGATCTTTCGGAAACCCTGGCCTCGGTGATCAAGGAAGCGCCCAATCTGGACCAGGTGCCGGTCCAGGTGCAACGCCTGCTGCGGAGCTGCCTCGAAAAAGATCCGAAGCAGCGCCTGCAAGCCATCGGCGATTGGCGTCTGCTATTGGATGTAGAGCAGGCCATTGGCCTGCCTGTGCGGGCCGAAGGCCCGCTCCACTGGGTCTGGCCGGCCGTCGCCGCGTTGGCGGCGCTAGCCCTCGCCGCCATCTCCTTCATCCACTTCCGCGAGACACCAGCGGAGCGTCCCCTAGTCCGCCTGGACGTCGATCTCGGCGCGGATGTTTCCTTGGTGCCTGTAACCATCATCGCGGGCATCCCTGGGAGTAGCGTCGCTATGTCGCCGGATGGGACGCGGCTGGTATATGCATCGGGCAATCCCTCGAAGCTGTTCACCCGCCGGCTGGATCAACCAAGAGCCACTGAGCTTCCGGGAACGCAGGGCGCATACGCGCCGTTCTTCTCACCTGACGGCCAGTGGATCGGATTCCGGGATGGCGCCAAAGTCAGCAAGATCTCGGTGGAAGGCGGCGCGGTTGTCCCTCTGGTAAACGTGGCCAACTTCTTCGGAGCGAGCTGGGGCGAGGACGGCAGAATTCTCCTGGCCGACGGGGTGCAAAAGGGGCTGGTTCGGATCCCCGACGCCGGAGGCCAGCCCGAGACAGTCGAAGGACTGGCCAAGGGAGAAGCTGCTCTGGCTTTCCCCCAGATTCTGCCGGGAGGCAAAGCGATCTTGTTCTCGGCGTACACGGCGCTGAACCCCGATGCATCCAGCATCGAGGTGATGACACTCGCCGACCACCACAGGAAGAAAGTGTCCCGAGGCGGTACGTATCCTCGGTATCTTTCCAGTGGTCACCTTGTGTATATCAACAAAGCGACTCTGTTCGCAGTCCCGTTCGATCTCGAGAAATTGGAAACCCGCGGGACGGCCTTGCCCATCGTGGACAACGTCGCCTTCAATAGCGTGCTCGGCACCGCGCAAGTATCTTTCTCCCGCAGCGGGACTTTGGTGTACCGAAGAAGCAGCGGGGACGCAGGATTGCTCACGGTTGCATGGCTCGATAGCGCGGGGAAGACGCAGCCGCTGCTGGCGAAGCCGGGCAACTATGGGCGGCCCAGTCTCTCACCGGATGGCCAGCGGCTGGCCCTGGAGATGACGGAAGGATCGGGCACCGACATCTGGGTCTACGATTGGCAGCGTGACACCCCGACGCGCTTGACCTTCACCGGCAATAACCAAGGCCCCCTGTGGAGCCCGGACGGCCGCTACGTCGCGTTCCGAACGGTGGGAGAAGGCATGTCCGTGACCCGTTCCGATGGAGCGGGCAAGCCGCAGCCATTGACCCAGAGCAAAAACGCCCAGTTTCCATGGTCTTTCACGGCGGACGGAAAGCGCATGGCGTTCATGGAGCAGGATCCGAAGACCAGCATGGATTTGTGGACCGTGCCGATCGAGAGCGACGGAGCGGGGCTGCGCGCGGGAAAGCCGGAGGTTTTCTTGCAGACGCCGGCCTCCGAGCAGTACCCGGTTTTCTCTCCGGACGGACGGTGGATGGCCTATGCTTCCAGCGAGTCGGGAACAACCCAGGTTTATGTGCGGGCGTTTCCGGACAATGGCGGCAGGTGGCAGATTTCGAATAGCAGCGGCGGGTACCCGATGTGGTCGCGCAACGGACGCGAGCTGTTTTTCGAGGCTCTCGATAGCCGGATCATGGTGGCGGCGTATACAGTGAAGGGCGATTCCTTCGTCGCCGACAAACCGCGGATGTGGTCCGAGAAGCAGCTCGTGGTCAGCCAGAACGCCTCGAAGAACATCGATCTCGCGCCGGACGGCAAGCGCGTCGCGGCGCTGATGCCCGCCACCGAGGCCAAGGGATCGCAGGAGGCCCAGAACCACGTCGTCTTCCTCGAAAACTTCTTCGACGAGCTGCGCCGCAAAGTGCCGCTGGGGAAGTAGCTCTAGCCCTTCTCTTTGTCTAACAGCGCCCGCTTCCGCTCCACGCCCCAGCGATACCCGGCCGGCTCGCCCGTCCCCCGAATCACGCGATGGCACGGAATCGCCAGCGCCACGCGGTTGCTCGCGCAGGCTCGCGCGACGGCTCTCGCCGATTGGGGCGAGCCGATGCCGGCTGCCACTTGCGCATACGACCGCGTCTCGCCATAGGGAATCGATTGCAAGTAGCGCCAGACCCGCATCTGAAACGCCGTCGCCCGCAGGTCCAGAGGCAGATCCAGGCGCGGCCGCGTTCCTTGAAGATGTTCTTCCAGCGCCGCGATCCATTCGCGAAAGGGCGCCCACCAGGGTTCCCGCATCCCGGATAGAGCCGCCGCCGGATACTCCCGCCGCAGCTCCGCTTCAAGCTGCTCCGCGCTCTCGCCGAACTGCACGAAGCACAAGCCCCGGTCCGTCGCGCCGATCGTCAGCAAACCCAGCAACGTCTCGACCGTCGCGTGCGTGATTTCGATCGACGCACCGCCCTTGCGATACTCCGACGGAGTCATCCCCAGCCGCGTATCGACTCTCTCATACACACGGCTGGAAGACCCGAACCCCGCCGCAAACACCGCCCCGAGCACGTCGCCGCCCTCGCGCAGACTCTGCTTGAGCGAGCGCAGCCGGCACGCCTCGGCGTACTGCTTGGGCGTCACGCCCACCGCCGCCTTGAAGGATCGTTGCAGATGGAACCGGCTCACACCCGCTTCCCGGCTCAGACGGTCCAGCGAAACGTCGCCTTCCAGATGCCGCTCGATGTAATCGGTCACCCGCCGAATTCGTTCCGTCACACTTCCACAATAACCGCTGCGGCCCGCGAGGTCTATCCGATTCTTGCTCAGTGTGTCAACCCCTCCCGACGAACGGCATCTTGGTCGCCATCACCGTCATGAACTGGACGTTGGCTTCCAGCGGCAGGCTCGCCATGTACAGCACCGCATCGGCGACGTGCTTCAGATCCATGCGAGGCTCCGGCATCACCGCGCCGCTCGCCTGCGCGACCCCCGCCGCCATTCGCTCGGTCAGCTCCGTCGCCGCGTTGCCGATGTCGATCTGCCCGCAGGCGATGTCGTACTTACGCCCGTCCAGCGATATGCACTTGGTCAGTCCCGTAATCGCGTGCTTGGTGGCCGTATACGGCGCGGAATTCGGCCGCGGCGCGTACGCCGATATCGAGCCGTTATTAATGATCCGGCCGCCTCTCGGCTCCTGCGCCTTCATGATCCGGATGGCCTCCTGCGCGCACAGAAACGCTCCGGTCAGGTTCACGCCCACCACCGCGCTCCATTGCTCGAACGTCAGATCCTCCATGGGCACGTTGGGCGCGCCCATGCCGGCATTGTTGAACAGCAGGTCCAGCCGTCCGGACGTTTCCTTCACGCGCGCGAACAACGCGCGCACATCCTCCGGCTTGCTCACGTCAGTGGGAACCACGAGCATCGCGCCGCCCGCCGTCTTCTCCAACTCCGCTGCGCGCCGCCCCGCGATCGCCACCGCATATCCGGCTCCGTGCAACGCCCGCGCGACGGCCCGCCCGATCCCGCTGCCTCCGCCCGTCACCACCGCGACCTTCCCGATTGTGCTCACGCCCGATTACTGTAACATCCCGGGTACTGTAACATGACGACATGCGCTCGAGCCTCGCCTGCTTGGGACTCTTCATCGCCGCGCTCTGCGGCGGACCGTACCGGCAGCCGCAGCCACAAGACGCGACTACCGCTGTTCTGCGCGCGTTCGATAACCACAACATCGTTATGCTCGGCGAGCAACACTTCTGCAAACAGGAGTACGAATGGTTGCATCAACTCGTCGGCACCCCCCAATTTGCCGATCGCGTGGACGACATCGTGGTGGAGCTGGGAAATTCGCTGTATCAGGACTCCGTGGACCGTTACATCGCCGGAGAGGACATCCCTTTCGCGCAGGTCCAGCTCGCGTGGCGCAACGTGATCGGAAATGGTTGGCCCGCCGTCTCCCGTGTTGGAATCGTTCTATCGCGCTGTGCGCGAGGCCAATCTGAAGCGCCGGGGCAAACATCAACTGCGCGTCGTACTCGGGGACCCTTATGGTGACTGGGACACAATCGAAAATCCGGAGGACTTGGGTCCGTTTGTGGGGCACCGCGATTCGTGGTACGCGCAGGTGGTAAAGGAGGAGGTTCTCCACAAGAAGCGGCGCGCGCTGTTGATCATGGGCGCGAACCATTTCTTGCGAAAGGTTGATTGGGGGCCCGGCGCGCCCGTACCCGTCGAGCAACAGCTTCGCGCGGCGGGAGCCCGCACCTACTTCATCGTGTTTGGCACGAATGCAATCGGCGATTACGATGATCTGGACAAACGCTTCGACGCGTGGCCCCTGCCGGCCATCGTGGATCTTCGAGGCAACTGGGTGGGTGACCTCTCCGCCGAGTCCGTGCTCAGCGGTGGTGCCGGGTTCCCGCAGCTGGCCGACAGGAAGCTCCGCGACGAGGCCGACGCTCTGCTGTACGTTGCCCCGCGGGATGCGCTGACGTTGCTCCTCATGCCGTGGTCAGACTTGGAAGGCACAGCCTATGGGAAAGAGCTGCAATGGCGTATGCTGATCCAGGTAGGACGGACCGTGATCAACTGGAGAGCAGAAATGCCACTATTCCGGCCTCCACGCGGAGGCGCTGGCAATCCGCGGCCGAATCAGCCGCCGCCCAACCTACCCAACAGCATTCACGATCCGCTGCCGCCACGGCCACCTTCGCGTTAGGATGGCTGGGGAGGCGGCATTCCGTCAACGTAGCCGATCAAACCGTTAAGCTTATCCGTGATTTCGGCAAGGTTCTGATCGGTGCGGCGGCGGAATTCCAAGATCTCGCTGTAATGCAGGTTGTGTTCGTGGAGCATCTCGGCGTGCTCGCGGAGCATGGCGGATTGACGCCTTTCGATCTCCGCGATCACCACCAGGTTGTCCTGAAGTTCCTTGATGGCTTGCTCGTAATTCATGACAAGTGTGTGCCCGTAACGGTCCTATTCTCTCACGACGCCAAATCCGCCGCATCGTAAACCTTGATAGAATCGTTTCTCACACGAAACGGAGCGTCATCATGCGACTCACACCCTTCGCTGCGGCAATTCTGCTCGCCTCCACTCTAGCCGCGCAATCCAAGTCCGGCCCCTGCGACCGAGCCTGTCTCGAAGCCTTCGTCGACCGCTATCTCGACGCCGTCATCGCCCACGATCCCTCCAAAGCGCCCATCGCCAGGAACGCCAAGTTCACCGAGAACGGCCAGAAGCTCGAACTCGGCGACGGCCTGTGGAACACCATGGACGGCAAGGGAACCTACCGACTCTTCGTCACCGACGTCGATGCCGGCCAAGTCACGTTCCTCGGCAGCATCAGCGAGGAGAAGACACCCGCGGTGATCGCCCTGCGACTCAAGATCGCCAATCGCCAGATCGCCGAAATCGAGACCTTCATCCAGCGCAGCCCCTCCTCCGCGCAAGGCTTCGAGCGCATCGGCTACAAATGGACCGATGCACTCCCACCCTCCGAGCGCATGTCGCGCGAAGACCTGATCAAGGTCGCCAACATGTATTTCTCCGGCATGCAGCAGAACGACGGCAAGGGCGTCTATCCTTTCGCCGACGATTGCAACCGCATCGAGAACGGCAGCTTCAGCACTAACCAGCCGACGCCTCCCGGGCAGAAGCGCCCAGACCCCAAGACCGCCACCGGCTATTCCGGCCAGTGGGGCTGCAAGGAGCAATTCGATTCCGGCCTGCTCCACTTCGTCACGCGCATTCGCGACCGCCGCTTCGTGGCCGTCGATCCCGAGCGCGGCCTGGTCTTCAGCTTCATCTTCTTCGACCACTCCGGCGGCGATACGCGCAACTTCGAGACTCCCGACGGCCGCAAGGTGACCGCCGGTCCCGCGCAGCTCTGGACCTGGCAGCTCGCCGAGCTGTTCCAGATCCAGAAGGGCAAGATCCATCAGATCGAGGCCATCATGGAGCGCGCCCCTTACGGCATGCCCTCCGGCTGGAGCGATTGGGAATCCGGCCTCTCCGACCGCGGTAGGGACGCCACCAAATGAAGACCCCAATTCGTTGTGGGGCAGGCCTACGACCTGCCATTCTCGCGTTTGCGCTCGCTCTCCCCGCTGTCCCTCAAACTAAATCCGGCCCTTGCGACCGAGCCTGCCTGGAATCCTTCGCCGATCAGTACATGGACGCGCTCATCGCCCACGACCCCAATCGCCTTCCTCTCTCCCCCAAACTAAAGAACACGGAGAACGGCCAGCGCCTCAATCCCGGCGACGGCTTCTGGCGCACCGCGACCGCCAAGGGCAAGTACCGCCTCTTCGTGGACGATCCGCAATCGGGCGAAGTCGCCCTCATGACCACCATGACCGAGGCCAACGTCCCCGTCAGCGTCGCCATCCGCCTCAAAATCGACAACCGCCAGATCGCCGAAATCGAGACTTTCGTCGTGCGCACCGGCTTGAGCGGGGGCAACGGCGCGAAAGAGCTTGAAGCGCTTGGCAGCCCCAATCCGCTGTTCCTCCAAACCATCCCGGCGCCCGAGCGCGCTTCGCGCGAGGATCTCATCAAGACCGCCAACCTCTACTTCAGCGCTCTTGAGAAGAACGACGGCAAGGGCAACTACAGCTTTTTCGCCGACGATTGCGAGCGCCTCGAAGATGGCCAGCAAACCACCCACAATCCCAACTTCCGCACCGGCTCCGGTTTCACCGCCGGCGGCGGAGGTGGACGCGGTGGACGTGGCGGCGCAAAACAGGCGGAGCCTGCTCCCGCGCCTCCCGCCGGGTTCAACCCCGCGGCCCTCGGGTGCAAGGAGCAGTTCGCCTCCGGCTACTTCCGTTTCGTCACCCGCATCCGCGACCGCCGCTTCGTGGCCGTCGATACCGAGCGCGGTCTGGTCTTCAGCTTCGTCTTCTTCGACCACGCCGCCGGCAAATATCGTAATTACAAAATGGCCGACGGCACGGACGCCTCCAACGGCCCCACCCGACCCTGGACCTGGGAGCTCGCCGAGATGTTCAAGATCGAAAAGGGCAAGATCCGCCGCGTCGAAGCTTTGCTCGATCAGGTGCCCTACGGCATGCTCTCCGGCTGGAGCACCTGGGAAGAGGGCATGTCCACCAAGCCGCGCTGATCAACCAGCGCCGATTCTGAGCCGCGACCGTGAGGGAGCGGTTGTTGCGCGCGCCTCACTTGTCCGTGAGCCTGCGGGCTCCACGTTCCGGATGATTCCCGCCAATGCCCGCAGCGCCTTCTCCCGAAGTCGGGAACGCGCCGGCCACGTCGCGGTCCAAAACAACCACAACGCTCCCGGCGGCGTATCGCGACGCGTACTTGTTGCGCGAGGCACGGCTGAAATCGTACTCCGGAAGAATCTCGTCCGCACCCGCCGACTTAACGATTGGATTGGGGCGCTTACTGACTGGCTTCTTCATATTCCCTTCGTTTACGACGCGTCTGCCGCGCGCTGATGATGCGAACGGCATCGTCGCGGTCAACGAACATCACTCACAAGTGTAGGATGCCAGGGCAAGTGACATGTAGGATATTGATAAAAAAGGACCTAACGCAGATATGTGTCATGAATCGTGACAATGCCGGCAATTATTGTCACTATCCTACTACGGTTGTGTCAGTGTTCGTGAACATAACTCCTACGCTTCGCACACTGCGGCAGCACCCGAAGAAGAGTCGATCCATCGTTGCGGATAGGACGGGACCGCTTCCCCACATTTGAAGTTTGGATGGGCTCGAATCGGCATCCGCAGTTACCGTACGTGCCCGGTATTATTCGCATCTGAGGGCGGACATCGGATCCAACCGGCCCGCTCGACGCGCCGGCACAATTCCGGCAATCGCCGCGAACACGAGCAATACCAGAAGGGCGCAGGCGAACGCCGGGAAATCGAAAGATTCCACTCCGTAAAGCAATGCGCGCGATATGCGCTCGAGCGCCAGCACGGCAGGAATGCCGACGGCAATGCCGCTGATCGTCAGAGCCGCTGCTTCACGGAGTATCATCCACACCATTCCGCTCTTTGTGGCGCCGAGCGCCATGCGGATTCCAATCTCGCTCGTGCGGCGAGTCACGGCGTAGGCGAGAACGCCGTATAAGCCGACGCACGCGAGCACGAGCGCCAAGGCTCCGAATGCAGTGGATAACGTGGAGACCAGACGTTCTCGGATCAGCGAACGCTGCACCTGCTCCTCCATCGTCGAAACATTGGTGATCAGCAGAGGGGAGCCGGTGCTCTGGACTAACTTCCGGATCGGCGCCACGAAGACCATCGCATCGCCGGAGCAGCGGACGGAGAGTGAAAGCCGGTTGACGCCGTCGATGGCCTGCGCGATGGGGATATAGATGAACCGCCACGGTTGGTCGCGTAGACTTTGGTGCTTCGCGTCCTTCGCCACGCCGATAACTTCGTATAAGGGATCGCCGTAGCGGTGTGCGAACTTCACTTTTTTCCCGATGGGATCTGCGCTGCCGAAGTAGAAGCGCGCGGCTGTCTCGTTGAGGATCGCTACTTTGGGGGCGCCACCCCCGTCGCGTGCGGTGAACGCTCGTCCCAGGAGGGGAGGCGCTCCTAACGTAGCGAAATACTCCGGCGAAACCGAGACGAGGTGTACGGCCTTATCTGTTTCGGTTCGCGGCACAAATCCAGGAACATCCAGGATCGCCTCGCGATCACGGCCGCTCAGCGGGGTCATCGTTGACCAACTGACGGAGCGCACCCCTGGAACGCGGCGGACCCGGTCGAGTATCTCCGTTTGCAGTGCCAGCCATTCAGGCTTACCGAACAACGTCCGTTCCGGCGCGACCTCCATTGTGAGAATACCCTCGCGAGCAAATCCCGGGTCGACGGACTCAAGCTGGTGTAGACTGTGGATGAACAGCCCTGCGCCGGCCAGCAAAACAGTGGAAAGGGCGACCTGCAGGACCACCAGCGCACGGCCAAGGCGCAGCGAGATTCGGCTTCCGGCGATGCTTCGCGAACCGCTCTGCAATCCTGCGGCCGGATCGACGCGTGCGGCCCGCAAGGCCGGCAATAGTCCGAACGCGAGGCCGGTCAGTAGCGAGACGGCGATGGCGAATAGCACCAGAACGTCTGTTCAGTGAAAGGTCGAGGATGATCTTGTCGTTGCCCTCGGCGAAGAAACTCGCAAGGGCCGCTTCACCCAAACGCGCGACTACAATCCCCAGTGCGGAGCCTGCTCCGACAAGAACCAGAGCTTCCGTTAGGGTTTGGCGTATCAGCCGGCCGCTCTTCGCACCAATTGCTAGCCGAATTGCGAATTCCCTCTGACGGGCGATGACTCGGGCGAGCATCAGGTTCGCCACGGTCACGCACGAGGCCAGCAGAACCAATCCAGCCAGAATCAGAAGGGCGGTGAGGGGTTTTGAAAATCTCGTCCGGAGCCCATTCATGCCCCCGCACGCAGCGAGCTCGATGCGGGCGCGACGCTTGGCCTCGGTTCGATCAATACCGGAGCGGACCAGATCGTCGATATAGGCATCGACATGAAAACCGAGCTCTACGTCCATATCGCTCTCGAACTTCTTGCGACGGAAGATCTTCATGACCCCTCCGGGATGGCGCCCAGGACACGTGCCACTACCATGGAAAAACGATTCCAGGACTCCTCCTCCGCCCTGAGGTGCTTTCGGCCGGCGGCGGTCAAGGCATAGAACTTCGCCTTGCGCTTGTTCTCGCTTTCGCCCCACTCCGAAGCGATGAGCCCGTTGTGCTCCAACCGGTACAACGCAGGATAGAGTGAGCCCTGTTGGATTTGGAGCTGGCCGCCGGTGAGTTGTTGCAGCCGGAGCAGGACGCCGTAGCCATGAAGGCCGCCGAGCGAGACTGCCTTGAGGATCAGCATGTCCAGCGTCCCCTGTACAAGTTCGACTTGCTTTTTCATTCCTTGACCGTCTAGGAGAATCTTAGCCGACTTCTCCTAGGACGTCAAGGAGAGTTTGCCTGCTCGGAATGCGGACGGTTTAACCCGGAGCTCGCGCCTGCCGTCTGCGCTCCGGTCGAATCGTTTCCCTCGCGATCTGACGCCGCGCAGGCAATGCGGGCGTTGCCTCTATGTAATAAAGTCTGACATTTTGCGTCGCGTATTCTGACACGAATGTCATTAATTCTGAAATCCTACTGCAAGCAAGCGCCGGTCCGCTGATGCCCCCAGAAGCGCGAATCGTTGCTCCTGAGGCGAATGACGCGGATCCCTTGCGATGCGGCCTAAAGGATCGCCGCTTGGAATAAACCACCCATTCTGATTTTTTCAACGTTGGGCAAAGCGTTGAAATGCGCCGGACTCTTCCAGATATGCGCAGTTGCCGAAAAAGGAGAGTTGTCCTCGCTCGTGGGCCTCTCGAAAGAACGCGAGAAACTTGCCGCGGAACAAGCGGCTCAGGACGCGCACGGGAAGTCGATGTAACTGCGTTGGGTTTCAGGCGAGTAGTTGCGAAGTTGCAACTCTTCCAGCATTCGCTTCCGTAGTTCGGTCATTCATGACCTCCTTGCGGAAGTTGAATACCTCCAAACGACGAAGAATGCTACGGGATCACGCTGCCGCGCAGCGGCTTAGTACAAACGCCGCTCGCGGAAGGCACTCTGCTGTTCTTTCGGTAATCCACCGAAAGCGACCCGTGCTCTCATGGCTAGATCAATTCGTCGCAGACGGTGCTCCGCGATGGCTCTGATCCGCATTGGCCGGATGTTCGCATCGAGTACGTTCAGCATGCGCCGAGCGCGTGAGCTCCCCTGCAGGGGCCACGGGCTGAGCCCGTGTCAAGCCCAGGCTACACCGGGATCGTCTAAGCCTGCCCGAGCACCTGGAAAGGTGCTCAAATAAACTATAGGTATCCCAAATGCTCGATATCACCAAAGACATCCAATCGCTCACCACCTTCCGCCGCCGCTCCGGCAACGTCATGAAGCAGCTCCACAAGAGTAAGCGGCCTGTCGTCTTAACCGTCAAGGGCAAGGCGGAAGCCATCGTGCAGGACGCCGAGGCCTACCAGCGGCTGCTTGATATAGCGGCCCGCGCCGATGCCAACGAGGGCATCCGTCAGGGATTGGAAGAAGCGCGCAGTGGGAAGGGAAGACCCGTCCGCGAGTTCTTTGCCGAATTCAAGGCAAAGCATGGCATATCTCGTTAAGATCATGCCGCGCGCCGAGCGCGACCTCGCGGATGTTTACGCAGCCATTGACGCCCCGCACTCAAACGCGGCGTCTCGATGGTTTGCCGGATTGGAGCGGGCGGTTTTCACCCTCGAGCAGAGCCCCGCTCGCTGCCCGGTCACGCCGGAGAATAAAAACTTCCGTCATCTGCTCTATGGCAAAAAGCCCCATGTCTATCGGGTCGTCTACCGCATCCTGGAGCGGCAGAAGGAAGTAGAAATACTCCACATCCGCCACGGCGCGATGGACAAGTTCAAGCCCGAGGAGCTACTGTGATGTGTGCCGGCCGATCGCCGAGGCATTGAGCGCAGCCCGTCACCGCTTCTTCTCCAATCGCCAATGCGATCGCAGCACCGGATCGCAATCCGCGACACTCGCATACGCCGGGCCAGGCTGGCTGGGGCCGCGCCGCCGCGGAGCTGTCACCTTCCAGCACAGGTCCCTCCGCCCGGGTCGCCGGTATTCCACTCTTCAACCCCAGCCCTTCCAGCTTTCGGTTTTCCAGCTTTCAGTTTCAGGAGACAAATCGCCGTTCTGATACACTGTCGTAGCAGGAATCCCATGAATCCCATCTTCACCGGTTGGGCGCAAGTCACTGTAATCGCCGGTGGGTATTTGCTCGGGATCTACTTTCGGAATCGCAGCATCGCTCATCTAGGTAAACGCATTGACGATCTCCGCGCCGATATAGCCAACCGTTTCAATGATCTCCGCGCCCTGATTGAGTCGGAGATCAAGCGCGTCGAGAGTCGGCTGGAACGAGTCGAGAGTCGGCTGGAACGGTTGGAACGCACCCTCGCCCGGTCCTGACTGCAATACCCCAATTGCCATAGGCTACACATATCCCCAGGCAGCCGCCGGGTCCCATTCCCGATCTTGCTCCTTCTCGCGCGCCAGCACGCCATGTTTCTCCGCCAGCCTCAGGATCGTCTCTTCCGACGCGTACCCGCGCCGGATCTCTTCGAATAGTTCCACTCTGGCTCTCCTGTCCATCCCCGAACCTTGTCATCCGGGCTTGTCCGGGTGGGCCACTTCAGACGATCGAAGTGGGCCAGGCCGGACGAGCGAACTAACGCAGGCTTGAAAAAGAACGCGGAACCGGAAAGAACCAATCGGCGAACCGCTCGTGCGCCCATGCACAGCCGGGAGGTATTCCAGCAAGTTTCCCTCCCGAAAACAGCTTGCGCCTCAACGATTTGCAATAAAACCCTCGATCCTATCTGCGTACATCGGTGTTAATCTGCGGCCAAGGAAGGAAGGTCCCATGCGATCCGATAAACAAATTCAAGCCTCGAAAACCAACGGAGCCCGCTCCCGCGGCCCCATCACTGCGCAGGGCAAGCGTAATTCATCCCGCAACAGTGCCCGCCATGGACTTCTCGCTCAGACCGTGGTCCTGGAAGAAGAATCCGCGGACCGTTTTCAGAAGCTGCTCGCGGCCTTCATGCGCGAGCACCAGCCTCGCACCGCGACCCAAATCTCGCTGGTGGAAACCATGGCCGTGACCCGTTGGCGTCAGTGGCGCGTCTGGCTGGCGCAGAAGACCGCCGCGGATCTCGACATCGCGGGCCAGCATCGGAGCGTTGGACGCACCTCCCGTGCCCTGCTTGCGTTGCTCGGCTCGTCGGCAAGTTTCCGTCTGCCGGAAGTCCTGCATCGCTATGAAGTCGCCTTCGACCGCCAATTCTCCCGTGCTCTTACCAATCTTCTTGCCCTTCAGTCACTGCCCGCCGCGGGACAACCCGGGGGCCAAACCCCGGAGGAAAAAAATGATATTGCGCAATGAACCTGGGCCGGAGATTGAAAACAAATGACGCCCCCCTCGGATTCGAGGCTTTTTGAACCCGAAACCAAAGCCAAACCGGACCCAATTTCTCGAACCGGGGGGGGCTAAATGAGGGGGCCGAACCCTGCTCCTCGCCCTCCGTTAACGATACGGTACACTGGGATCGTGCCGGACCTGACATCGAGAATCACCGTGAACCCCGAACAGTGCGGCGGCCGCCCGTGCATCCGGGGCATGCGTGTTCGCGTTTCCGATGTGCTCGATCTTTTTGCCGCGGGACTGACCGGGCCTGAGATCCTCCAGGAGCTGCCATACGTGGAACAAGAGGACTTGCAAGCCTGCCTTCAGTATGCGGCTCGTGAGATCGGCCACCCGGTTCTGATCTCCCGGTGATTGTTTGGATTGACGCACAGTTTTCTCCGGCTCTCGCATCGTGGTTAGCCGATCAGTTTGGAGTCGAAGCATACTCGCTCAAAGATCTGAATTTAGTTCATGCGTTGGACCCGGAAATCTTCTTCGCTGCTCGAAATGCGGATGCCGTGGTTGTGACGAAGGATCGCGATTTCGTCGATCTGCTCCATCGCCATGGAGCGCCGCCGCGCGTGATTTGGGTCACCTGCGGGAACACTTCGAATCGCGAAATGCGGGACGTGCTCGGGCGGACTTTTGTCGCGGCTTGTGCGCTCTTGACTTCGGGCGAGGCGATGGTGGAGATTAAGGGGTGACTTTGAACGGGAGATATTCATGGCATTGAAGACCTACGGCACAATGGCGGTGGATTGGGAGCAGCGCATCGATCTGGACCGTCTGCGCCGCGAGCGGCTGGCGCGCATCAAAGCGTTGCTGGCGAAATCCGAGATGGGGGCGCTGCTGTGCTTCGACATGAACAACGTGCGCTACATCACGTCCACGCACATCGGGACCTGGGCGCAGGATAAAATCAGCCGCTTCACGCTGCTGCCGCAGAGCGGCGGCGCCGATTCGGCAATGGGGGAGCCCATCCTGTGGGATTTCGGCTCGGCCGCCAAGCATCATCAGCTCAACTGCCCGTGGCTGGGGGAGCGTTCGCGAGCCGGCATATCGCTGCTGCGCGGCGCGATGTCGCCGGAGATGGGCCGTGCCGAGGATGTGGCGCGGAAGATCAAGGTCGAGCTGGAGATGCGCGGTCTGCACAAGGAGCCGGTCGGAATCGACGTGATCGAGCCGCCGGTTCTGTTCGCTCTGCAACGCGAAGGCATCACCGTTGTCGATGGCCAGCAGCTTATGTCGGATGCCCGCGTCATCAAGACCGCGGACGAGATCGCGCTGCTAAATCATTCGGCCATGATGGTGGACGCGGCCTACGACGAGCTGTATCGGGCCATGAAGCCGGGCATGAGCGAGAACCAGTGCGTCGGGCTGGCGAGCAAGGTGCTGTACGATCTTGGCTCGGAGTACGTTGAAGGCGTCAACGCCATTTCCGGCGAGCGCTGCAATCCGCATCCGCACGTTTTTTCCGACCGCGTGCTGCGGCCCGGCGATCCGGTGTACTTCGACATTCTGCACTCCTACATGGGCTACCGCACCTGCTACTACCGGAGCTTTTCGATCGGCTACGCGCCGCTGGCGCTGGTGGATGCGTACAAGCGCTGCCGCGACTATCTGGACGCCGCGATCTCGCTGGTCCGGCCCGGGCGCACCACCGGCGAAATCGCTTCGGTGTGGCCCAAGTCGCAGGAGTTTGGTTTCCCCAACGAGGAATCCTGCTTCGGGCTGCAATACGGGCACGGCATCGGCCTGGCCATCTGGGAAAAGCCGGTGATCAGCCGGCTGGTGTCGCTGGAGCATTCCTACGAAATCAAGCCGGGCATGGTATTTGCGCTGGAAACATTCTGGCCGTCGACGGATGGATGGAGCGCGGCGCGCATCGAAGAGGAAATCGTGGTGACCGAGACCGGCCACGAAGTGATCACCCGCTTTCCGGCAGAGCAACTGCTGGTGGCTGGACAGCGCTATTACACGGTGAACGGCCCGCTGCCGGCGATCCGCGAGACTGATCCGGCGCCCAGCCGGCATGTGGTCGAAATGGTGGAAGCCAGCGCGGGGATTGAACGCGTGGGAGTGTCCCGCTGATGGCGCTCAGCGTGGTGATGCCGGCGCTGGAGATGGCGCAGGAAACGGGCAAGCTGCTTGCCTGGCTCAAAAAGGAAGGCGACGCGATCCGCAAGGGCGAGCCGCTGCTGGAGATCGAAACCGACAAGGCGGTGTTTGAGCTGGAAGCTCCCGGCGATGGCGTTCTTGCGGGCGTCACGTCCAACGCGGGCGACGTAGTGCCGGTGGGCCGGACCATCGCCTGGATCGTTGCGCCGGGAGAGCAGCCGCCTGCCGAGACGGAAGCTCCGGCTCTCAGCGCGCGAGCCGTCACGGAGACTCCATCCGCGGGCGGAGCCCGAATCTCTCCAAAAGCGCGGAGAATGGCCGAGCAGCACGGCGTCGACATTACCAAGGTTCGCGGAACCGGACCGGGCGGGAGCATCAGCAGCGATGATATTCTGGCGGCGGCGTCAGCACCGAAAGAAGCCCCGAGGGCTCCGGGACCCGAGCCGGAAGGTTTAAGCACGATCGCCCGCTTGATGGCCGAGCGCACCACGCAAAGCTGGACGCAAGTACCGCACTTCTTTCTCGTGCGCGAAGTCGACGCGGGCGCGCTGATCGAAGCACGCAAGGGCCTGGACCCGTCGATCACAATCACCGATCTTTTGATCGCCATCACGGCTCGCGCGGTCGCCAAGCATCCCAAAATGAACGCGAGCTGGACCGGCAGCAACATCGTGCTCAACCCGGTCGTTAACATCAGCCTGGCGGTGGCGGTGAAAGACGGGGTGGTGGGTGCGGTGATCCCCGATGCGGCCAAGATGCCGCTGGCTGAGATCGCCGCGCGGCGCAAGGATTTGGCCGAGCGCGCGCGGGCCGGCCGCCTTCGCCCCGCCGACATCGCCGGCGGAACGTTCACGCTCAGCAATCTCGGCATGCATGGCATCGACGCGTTCAGCGCCATCATTACGCCGCCGCAGGCCGCGGTCCTCGCGGTCGGCCGCATTGCCGATCGCGTGGTCCCGGTGAACGGCCAGCCGGGCATCCGCCCCATGCTCACTTTGACGCTATCGAGCGATCACCGCGTGGTCGACGGCGCGCAGGCCGCGGCGTTTCTTGGCGAGCTCGCAAACGCTGTCCAGGAGCCCCAAAAACAATGAATTTTCAAAGCCTGGAAGACGTACTACAAGCCGCATCCAGTCCCGTTGAGCTGTTGCGCAACTCGCAGATTGGACCATACGCCTTCCCCGTGGTGCGCCATGAGTTCACCAACTGGAGGGATGAACAGCGGTCCTGGCGGGAAACCTGCGCTCTTTTCGATCAGTCCCACCACATGACGGACCTCTATGTCGAAGGCCCCGATGCCCTGAAGGTATTCTCCGATCTGGGTGTAAATACTTTTAAGAACTTCAAAGTCAATCAAGCCAAGCAATTCGTCGCGTGCAATCACAACGGATACGTGATTGGCGATGCGATTCTCTTTTATCTGGATGAGAATCGATTTAATCTGGTTGGGCGCCCTCCCGCCGAGAATTGGGTGCAGTACAACGTAGAGGCCGGCGGGTACAACGCGCGGGTACAAAGGGATGAGCGGTCTGCCGCCAATCAAGGCCGGCGCAGGACTTTCCGATACCAGGTGCAAGGCCCCAACGCTCTGCGGGTGATGGAGAAGGTGACCGGGAAGCCGGCTCCGGATATTCGCTTCTTCACCATGGACGTGATGACCATCGCGGGCCGGGACGTCCGCGCCTTGCGTCATGGGATGGTCGGACAACCCGGATGGGAGTTGTTCGGTCCCTGGGAGCACGGTGAAGCGGTACGGGACGCCATCCTGGAAGCGGGTCAAGAATACGGGATCAGGCAAGTGGGCGCGAGAACGTATCCCACCACGTGTCTGGAATCGGGATGGATTCCGAGTCCAATGCCGGCCATTTACACCGGCGATGAGATGATGGGTTACAGGCAGTGGTTGAAGCCGGCGAGCTACGAAGCCATGGCCTCCCTTGGCGGCAGCTTTTATTCCGATGACATTACCGACTATTATCTGACTCCCTATGATCTCGGCTACGGGCCCTTTGTCAAATTCGATCACAATTTTGTCGGACGGGCCGCCTTGGAAAGAATGGCGGCCAACCAGAGGCGGAAGAAAGTTACGCTGGTGTGGAACGGGGACGATGTCGAGCGCTCCCTTGGTTCCTTATTTCACGGCAGAGGAGATACCGCGAAATATATCGATTTGCCGTTAGCCAACTATTCAACACTGCCGTATGACAAGGTGTTAAGAGACGGCAAGACCGTCGGAATATCGACGTACACCGGATACACGTACAACGAGCGCGCGATGATCTCGCTGGCAATCCTCGATGTCGAGCACAGCGAGCCGGGCGCCGAGGTGACGCTCGTCTGGGGTGAAGAAGGGCGCGGGTCGTCGAAGCCGACCGTCGAGCGCCACGCACAGCGGCACATCCGGGCAACGGTCGCGCCGGCCCCTTACGCCGAGGTTGCGCGCGTGGCATATAGACCGCACTGACCCGGAGGGTCAATTCAAGAAATCAAGCAGAGCAGGAGAATCGAAATGGCATACATTTTCCATGAAGACGAGCTACCCAAGCTGGTGTCCGTTGTTCCAGGACGCGAGCGAACATTCTTCGTCAACCAAGAGCTGACGGAGATCGACGACATGCTCGCCGGAGTGATGCATTACGCCAAGGGGGGCTCTTCGCCGTATCACTACCACGTCAATTGCGAGCATTTCTACTTCATCATGGAGGGCAAGGCGATCGTGGACACTCCGGAAGGGTCGCGCGAAGTCGGTCCCGGCGACATGGTGTTCATCCCAGCGGAGGCGAAGCACCGGCTCCGCGCTCCGGAAACACAGTTGTTCTACTTCGAATTTCAAGCGCCCAACCGCTTCAAGACCACCATCCTCGACGGCACTCCCGACGACCTGCGCTGGAACCGCGTGGACGGCCGGGTTTGGGTGCAAACCTAGCCCGCAGGAGACGCTTCCAATGACCACCACTTTCATCGACACAAACAAACTGCCTCGGGTGGAGACGCCTGAAGGAGAAGTCGTGGAGATTCTGAACGGCAAGCTCGCCGGGGCGAAGAATGTAGTGGGGGCGCTACGCTGGCTCGACTCCGGCGAGAGCTTTCACGCCGGGCCATCCGGCAAGCACCAGTTAATTTATTTGATGGAAGGCTCCGGCACGATCCGCCTGGAGAACAAAGATTACCCGGTCGGGAAAGGCGCGGGCGTGTATCTGGGACCTTTGGAAGGCGCGGCGATTCAAGCGGCACACGGGGCGTCGCTCAAGCTGTTCCACCTGGTGGTCGAACAGATCCCCAAGTAGTGGGGCAGGTCTCCGACCTGCCAATTTTCCCGCTACGAGCGCAGCAGGCCCAGCGGATCGCCGGGTTTGAAGCCGGGGAACACAGGGCCCAAATCCTTCTGGCCCAGGTGCCCGCGAATCAACTCGCCCAGCACCGCGCGAAAATCCGTGGTCACCGCCAGATCGCGGCCCTCGAAAAGCTGCTCCTTTTCGAGACCAGGCCACTGGCCGTAAACCTTGCCTCCCTGCACGGGGCCACCCAGCACCATCATCAGGCTGCCGTGGCCGTGGTCGGTGCCCGCGTTTCCGTTTTCCTGCGCGGTCCGTCCGAACTCGGACATAGTCACCAGGACGATGTCTTCCATCCGGTCGCCCATATCCTGGCTGAATGCCGCCAGGGCGCTAGAGAACTGGCGCAGCAAGTTCGACAATTGTGCGTTCTCGTTGCCGTGGTGGTCCCAGCCGCCGATCTCGGCGAAAGCCGCCTCCACTCCGACGTTCGCCTTGATCATCCGCGCGAGCTGTTGCAGGTTGCGGCCGAGCTCGCCGCCTTGGTTGTATTGCTGCGCTCCGCCCTGCGGGTTGTTGGGAGTCTGGTTGATGGATTGAATCATCTTCATGGCGTCGAAGGCGTCCTTGCCGGTGCGTCCCCACTGGGCGTCGGCGGAAGTCGCGTACATGTCTTGCAGAATTGCGGCAGCGTCCTGACTGCCCATCTGGAACTGTTGGGAATTGCCGATGGCGATGGCGTCGCGCTCGCCGCGAAGGGTTCGCGGAACCTGATTTCCCAGCGCGACGGCGCGCAACGGCGATGTTTCGGAGCCGGCCGGCGGCAGCGCACGGTTCAACCATCCGTCTCCCATGGTCTTGCCGGATGTGCCCGATTCCATGTAATCCTGCGCATCGAAGTGCGAGCGCGATGAGTCCGGGGAACCCGTGGCCTCGACGATGGCCAGTTGCTGCTTATCCCAGAGAGCTTTCAGCGGCTGCATCGCGCCGTTCAATGCGAAACGCCCGTCCAGATCGATCGTGGGCCCATTAAAGACGTTAATTCCGGCGACCGCGGCAGCCGATTGCTCTCTCGGAGGCGCAATGGCGAGCGTGGGCCTGAGTTCGCGATACCGCTTCTCCGCAAAAGGCACCACGATGTTCAATCCGTCGGCCGCTCCCCGCTGGAAAATCACCACCAGGGTTTTCCGCTTTTTGCCTTCGACAGAAGCAGCGCGGGCAAGCCAGGAGGGAACCGCCCCCATTCCAGCCATCACAACCGCGGAACCGCGCAGAAAAATGCGTCGCGTCAACATGGTCCTTTACCTCCTCTGAAAATCGGGTGAGCCGAGCACCAACGATGCGATAAATAGGGGTGTCAGGTTCTTCGCTTCAAGACCCTTCTCAATCGCAGCCTGCGTTTGCGCAGAGGCGTCACGCCCCAGCAAATCACGTGCGATCCCGGGCGCGTCTTTGCCTGCGAGGCGCGCAGGATCCACCGTCACCCCCAGAACCAGCCCCGAGGCAAGCGCGGCCGAGAAGTTCATTCGTCCCATAATTCCCGAGGTGCTGAGCCAGCTCTCCGCAGTGTTGGGATAGCCGGGCGGAGCCAGGTGGTTGTACAGTGGCTCGCCCAAATCGGCGATCTTCTGCACCAGCGTGAACGAGTCCGACGCTTCGCCTCCGAGAGCGCGCACGGCGCTCACCACCATCTCGAAGGGAGATTTAACCTTGGCCTGCCATGCGCCTTCTGAGAAAAACTCGGGCGAAGTGAACATGGTGTCGAGAACGGCGCGCAGATCGCCGTCGGTCTTCGTAAACGTCTGCGCCATCCGGTCCACCAACGCTTGCGGCGGATCGTCGGCGACGAACCGCTGCGCCAGCTCGCGCGAGATGAATTTCGCCGTGGAGGGATGATGCGATAGGATGTCGATCACTTGAAGACCGTCCTGTTCGCCTCCGCCCGCGGCGATCTTGTGGCCGAGCACGGCCTTTTCGCCTGTATCGTGCATGAAAGGTGCGAACATGAATTCGGGTTCCGCGGCGGGATCGCGGACGGTCCAGCCGGTGAAGCAGCGCGCCACCGCGATGACATCGTCCTGCGTGTAGCCGCCGTTGACTCCGAGCGTGTGCAGTTCCATCACCTCGCGGCCGTAATTCTCGTTGAGCCCGTGCGCCAGCCGCGCCAGCGGTCCGGGGATGATCGAGTTCGGCACTCCATTGAAGTTTCCGCGCTGGGGGGCGAACGGCCCTACGTCAAACGATCCGGAAGCCATGGACTCCCAATTGTCGAGATAGTACAGCATTGCCGGGTGCCGCGCCGTGGCGAGCAACAGATCTTTGAAATGTCCGAGAATGTGGGGGCGGATGGCGTCGCGCTCGTAGCTTGCCAGCACGGCGCGCATCGCGCTGGGGTTGTTCACTTGCTGCACGTTCTTGGCTTCATCCACGTTGAAATGGTTGAACCAGAAATCCACCAGCACCTCTTCAAGCTGCCGGTTGGAGTACAACGCGCGGAAAACCTTGCCCTCTTTGATATCGCCACTGAGCAGCTGCGGACCCTGCAGCAGACCCGGCCGCTTGCGCATGGCCTCGCGGCGCAATTCCGGAAAGTCGGCCAGAGCCTGCTGCGGAAGCGCCGCCGCCACCTGGGCCCGCTTCTCCGGATCGAGGTAGGCGAAGAGGGCGGTAAGCTGCTCCTTGCTGCCGCGCTGCGCGATGGCCACCTGGTCGGGATTCAAAAGGTCCTGTAGTTGCGGGTTGCGCAGGCGGTTCTGCTTTTGCGCTTCTTCCTGCTGCATCCGGCGGGCTTCCTCGCCTTCTTTCTGAAGTTCGGGTACGGCGGCGAGCATGTCTGGCGGGAGCTGCAGCAGAATCGGGCGGCGGTCCTCCGGGCTGAGCGCTTTCAGAATCGCGCTGCGCTGCTCGGGCGTGGCGTTCCGGATCGCTTGCGAAAGCAAGGGATTTTGCGGCGGGGCCGGCGTCGCCATGTTTTGCATCATGACCGGCTGCGGAAGCCCGTAATCCTTGAGAATCTGCGCCGGGTCCATGCGCAGCGTCTCCAGCGGCTTGAGCTTGGCGTCCAGCGCTGGATTTTCGGGAATCTGATCGGGATGCAACTGAAGCTCGATCCATTTCGCCACACCCAGGCGGCGAACCTCTTTCACGTCGCCGGGGCGGGGCCCGAACGTTAATCGGTTCAGCGCCTGTACAATCTGTCGATCCTGGGAGAGCCGTTGGTCGAAGGGTCCAGAGGCGCTCCCCAGGTGAGGGAGACTGGTGACTAGCAGTCCCGCGGTAGCGATCGTCAGTACCAAGCGTTTCATGGACGCCGTACCTCCGCGACAAATTACCTGGTTATCCGGGCCGCTTCCCGGCTGTCATCAGTATACACGGGCCGAGTCTCAGCGGGTGGTGGTGATCTCGACGGCCGCCTGAGCGAGGCCGTCTGACGTAGCAACGACGCGCGCGCGACCCGTTTCCCCAGCTTTTGAGCGAGTAATCACCAGCGCGAGTCCGTTGAAAGCCTTGCGTCGATCGGCCTGAAAGGGTTCGGCTGTGGCCGCGTTGCCGTTGTCAACGGCGGCGATAGAAGCGGGGCCGGTTACCCGGAAGTGAATCAGATTATCCGCCAATGGACAAAGAGTTCCATCCCGATCCTCCACCCTCACGGTAATATACGAAAGGTCATCGCCGTCGGCCCGGATGGTATTTCGGTCGGCAGCCAAGGTGATTCGTGCCGGAGGGCCCGCGGTGCGAACTTCATCGCTGGCCACCTGCTTCCCATCGCGATAACCGACAGCTTTGAGAGCGCCCGGTTGGTAAGGGACCATCCAGACAAAACGGTACTTGCTGGCAAACTTCAGATCGTCGCTGACATTGCGTCCCACGGGGATAATGAATTCTTCGCCAAACCGCTTCTTGCGGCCCAGAGACTTGCCATTTAGAAATAACTCGACTTCATCCGCGTTGGAATACGCCATCACGGGAATCTCTTGACCTTCTTTGCCCGCCCAATTCCAATGCGGAAGCACATGGATCATGGGCTTGGTGGTCCAGCGGCTCTGATAGAAATAATACCGATCCTTGGGGAATCCGGCGAGATCCACCATGCCGAAATACGAGCTGCGCGACGGCCAGTCGCCAGCGGCTGCGCCCCGGCCTCCGGAGTATGGAGTCGGCTCGCCCAAGTAGTCGAAGCCAGTCCACACAAATTCTCCGAGAACTTGATTGGGGAAGCGATCCTGATACGCAAACTCAACGTCGGGAGGCATGGCCCAACTGGGAGCCACGACATCGTAGCTGGTCACTTGCTTGGATTCGTGCTTCTGGTAATTCGCGAGCGGAAGGTGGTACACGCCGCGCGAGCTAACGGTGGAAGCTGTTTCCGAACCGTAAATCATCCAGGTTGGATGATCCTTCAAGATCTCTTCATAATGATTGGGCTTGTAGTTAAAGCCCTGGATGTCGACTTGATCGGCAAGTTCGTTTTTAATCGCGTTCTGCCAGTTATCGAAGGCGGCAGTTGTCGGCCGAGTGGGATCTTCCTGATGGAAAAGGCCGGATAGCTCTTTGGCGATTTGCCACCCGTCGGCCCGGCCTTGTTCAGGAACCTCATTTCCGATGCTCCACATGATGACGCTGGGATGATTGCGATCGCGGCGAGCCAGGTCGCGAACGTCGCGTTCATGCCATTCATCGAAGAACTTCGCGGACCCGTTGGGAACCTTAGCGATGCGCCACATATCGTAAGCTTCGTCGATGACCACCAGACCCAAGCGGTCCGCATATTCGAGCAATTCCGGGGATGGCGGATTGTGGCTGGTTCGGATGGCGTTGACGCCGGCGGCTTTAAGGATTTGCAGCTCCCGTTCGATGGCTCTGCGGTTGACAGCCATTCCAAGCGCTCCCAAATCGGAGTGCAGGCATACGCCCTGGAATTTCACCGAGCGCCCGTTTAACTGGAAACCCTTGTCCTTGCTGAACCCGATCGTCCGAATGCCAAACGGAGTGGTGTAATGGTCCAGCACGGTTCCGCTGTCCATCACGTCGGTTACGACGGTATATAGATAGGGGTGATCGAGATCCCAGAACTGCGCGCCGGTGACCGTCAACTTGGTGTCGGCCGTCTGAACGCTCGAAGCCGGAATCGTGATCCGGTCGTTTTGCTGGGCGACCTGCTTTCCCGTTTGATCGAGAATCGAGATCCGCAGCGTGATGCTGGCCTCGCGGTTCTGCCGATTTCGCAATTCCGTTTTGACGGCGACGGTGCTGCGTGCGGCTTGTACTTCCGGCGTGGTCACGTACGTGCCCCACGGCGTCACATGAACGGGACCAGTGACATCGAGCCAAACGTTGCGATAGATGCCCGCGCCGGGATACCAACGCGAGGCTCTCTCTTCGGGGGTTAAGCGCACGGCGATTACATTCGGACGGTCGCCAAACTGAAGATACGGCGTCAGGTCGATGGAGAAGCTGCTGTATCCGTAAGGACGTCCGCCCAGGTCGCGTCCATTGAGCCAAACTCGGGCGTTGGACATGGCGCCATCGAATCGGATCGCGACGTATCGATTCTTCGCCGATTCAGGCAACGTAAACGACTTGCGGTACCATCCGGTGCCGGAGACGGGCAAGCCGCCGGTGTTCGCGCCAAATCGCGCATCGAACGGTCCTTCAATGGCCCAGTCATGGGGCAGGCGCACGGTACGCCATTGCGTATCGTTGAACTCCGGCCGTTCGGCCCCGTCCATCTCTCCTTTGAAGAAACGCCATTCGTCATTGAAGGCAATTCTCCGTTCGCCTGCAACTGCGACGGCGACGGTGGCCGCCTTGGGCACAGCCGGCATGAGTGCCCAAACAACGAGGGCGGCGATGAGCGCGAGCCTGCCATTCCTGTTCGCCATGGGTCTCTTAAGATTCCCAGATGAATCGGAGAATATCAAGGCAATCGGGACCTGCACTTCACAGGCTTCTGGACTAGACTTAGTTCAGTCATGCAGATCACCAATATCCACGAGGCCAAGACGAATTTTTCGAAGCTCGTCGAGCGCGTGGCCGCGGGGGAGGAGATTATCATCGGCAACGCCGGTAAACCGGTGGCCCGGTTGGTCCCATACAAGGAACCGCCGCCGGCCAAGCGCAAGCCCGGAGCTTGGAAGGGCAAGATCTGGATCAGCCCGGATTTTGACATGCTTCCGCCCGAGATCCAAGCGGCTTTCGATGACGAATCGCTTTGAACCATCGCCTGCTACTCGATTCACACATCCTGCTCTGGTGGCTAGGCGAGCATGCGCGACTTTCGACCGGGGCCCGCAAGCGATTACGGAAGCTGAAGTCGTATATGTGAGCGCCATCTCGGCCTGGGAACTCACCATCAAAGCTGCGATCGGAAAGCTCAAAGCGCCGGACGATCTCGAAGCTCAAATGCACGCCAGCCGTTTCGCCCCACTTCCGGTTACTGTGCCGCACGCCATTGCCGCAGGCAAACTTCCGCGCCATCACGGCGACCCCTTCGACCGGATGCTGGTCGCGCAAGCTTCGCTGGAGTCGCTGACGCTCCTGACTAGCGATGCTCGGTTGAAGGCGTATGACGCGCGAATCATGGTGGTGTGAGAAGGGCAGGAACGCGAATGTTGTATAGGCGTTGTTATGCGCTTATGAGACAAAGCCTTGACATTCGCGTTCGCCGTGCTGGGCGTTTCTCTGCTGGCTCGGGCGGATGCTGGCCCAGGTCGGACCGCAGGAGGCTGGGATCCAAGCGTGTGAGACTGCGAACTATCTCTCGAAGGGACGACTTCGCGTCAACAGACTTGCGGTAGGCACCCTTATCTGCGTCCGCACCGGCAAAGGCATCTACGCGGAATTATGGCTGTTGGGTTTTGAATCCGGCAACGGCCGTTTGTTGCCCGCGTTCACGACGTGGGATCAGCGTCCGTAGAAATTGCAAGCCGTTAGTCCTTTTCCTCGCTCGACCCGCTCACTTTCAGCACCGCTAAAAACGCCTCCTGCGGGATCTCCACTCGTCCCACTCGCTTCATGCGGCGCTTGCCTTCCTTCTGTTTCTCCAGCAGCTTGCGCTTGCGCGAAATGTCGCCGCCGTAGCATTTGGCCAGCACGTTCTTGCGCATCCCCGAAATCGTCTCGCGCGCGATGATCTTGGCGCCGATCGCCGCTTGCAAGGCCACCTCGAACATCTGCCGGGGAATCAGCTTGCGCAGCCGCTCGATCAGCATCTTGCCGCGCTCATAGGCGACGTCCGCGTGGACGATCATCGAAAGCGCGTCCACCGGCTCGCCCGCCACCATTATGTCCAGCTTCACCATTTTCGAGACGCGATAGCCGGCCAGATGATAATCGAGCGACGCATAGCCTCGCGACGCCGATTTCAACCGGTCGTAAAAATCCATGACGATTTCGTTCAGAGGCAGCTCGTACAGCAGCAGCACTCGCCCGGTGCCGATGTATTCGAACTTCTTCTGCGTACCGCGCTTCTCTTCCAGCAGTTTCAGGCACTCGCCCAGCGAGTCTTCGCGCGTGATCACGGTCGCGTCGATAATCGGCTCCTCGATCTGCTTGATTTCCGCCGGATTGGGAAACTTGCTTGGGTTATCCACCATCAGCTCCGAGCCGTTCAGCAGCGTGATCTTGTAGCGCACGCCCGGCGCGGTGGTGATCAGGTCGATGTTGAACTCGCGCTCCAGCCGTTCCTGCACGATCTCCAGGTGCAGCAGCCCCAGAAATCCGCAGCGGAACCCGAACCCGAGCGCCACGGAATTCTCCGGCTCGAAGTTGAAGGCGCTGTCATTTAAACGGAGCTTCTCAAGCGCGTCGCGCAGCAGGCCGTGCTCGTGGGATTCAATCGGATACAGACCCCGCGAACACCATCGGCTTCAGCGGCTCAAACCCAGGCAGCGGCTCCGCCGCCGGATTGGCGTGATCCACGATGGTGTCGCCGATCTGCGCGTCGGAAACGGTCTTGATATTGGCGAACAGGAAGCCAACCTCGCCCGCCGACAGTTCGTCGCAAGGAATCGGCTTGGGCGATTGGTAGCCGACTCCCTCCACTTCATGCACGCTGTTGTTGGACCACAAGCGGATCTTCTGACCCTTGCGCAGCCGTCCGTCCATCACGCGGGTCAGAATGATCACGCCGCGGTACGGATCGAACCAGGAATCGAAAATCAGCGCGCGCAGCGGCGCATCCGGCGATCCCTTGGGAGCAGGCATCCGGTGCACCACCGCCTCCAGCACGTCCTCAATGCCGATCGCCGTTCTTGGCGCTCACCAGCAGCGCATCGGTGGCGTCCAGGCCGATGACGTGCTCGATCTGCTCGCGGATGCGGTCCGGCTCGGCGGAGGGCAGGTCGATCTTGTTGATCACCGGAACAATTTCGAGATTATGGTGCAGCGCCAGGTAAGTATTGGCGAGGGTCTGCGCCTCCACGCCCTGCGACGCGTCCACCACCAGCAGCGCGCCCTCGCAGGCTTGCAGGCTGCGCGAGACCTCGTAGCTGAAATCGACGTGGCCGGGCGTGTCGATCAGGTTGAGTTGATAGTCCTCGCCGTCTTTGGCGTGGTAATTCAGGCGCACGGCGTGAGCCTTGATGGTGATGCCGCGCTCGCGCTCCAGATCCATCGTGTCCAGCACCTGCGCCATCATCTCGCGATGCGACAGCGCTCCGGTGTCCTCCAGCAGACGATCGGCCAGGGTGGACTTTCCGTGATCGATGTGCGCAATGATGCTGAAATTTCGGATTCGCGAGGGATCCATGTCTTAAGATGAAGCGCGGCTATACGATTCGGGCGCGGTATGATGAAGCCGAAGCCGGTAACTCGATTATCCCACGATGTCCAATCCATCCCATGTCCACTGACGCCATGTCGTGGAAGGCCGACGCGAGCGGTCTCCGTTTCGCCATCGTGGTGGCGCGCTTCAACTCCGGCATTACCGAGAAACTGCTGGCCGGAGCGCAGGAGGCTTTGACCAAATCGGGAGCCAAGAGCAGCCGCGTATTCTACGTTCCGGGCGCGTTCGAGCTGCCCTTCGCCGCCCGGAAGCTGGCGTTGACGCCCAAGCCGCCGCGAACGCGGCGGAGGGCCTTCGACGCCATCATCGCGCTAGGCGCGGTGATCCGCGGCGAGACTCCGCACTTCGATTTTGTCGCCGGAGCGGCCGCGCAGGGCTTGCAACAGGTGACGCTCGAAACCGGAACTCCCGTGGCGTTCGGAGTGCTCACCACCAACACCGTTCGCCGAAGCCGAGGCGCGCGCGGGCGGCGCGCACGGCAATCACGGGTATGACGCCGCCATGACCGCGATCGAGATGGCCCGTTTCGGTGCGTCAGAGTAGTATGCCGGCCCGCCATCGTTCCCGCCAGCGCGCCTTGCAGGTCCTGTTTCTCTGGGACCTGCGCAAACAGCCCATCGGCGAGGCGATCTCCTCTTACTACGACACGCTCTCCAGCGAGGAAGATTTCCCGCTCCCCGCCGATCCGGATGAATTCATGGAAACTCTGGTGCGCGGCGTCTCGGAGAAGGCTCCCGACCTCGACCGGCGCATCACCGAGAAATCCGAGAATTGGCGTTTGGAGCGGATGCCGGCGGTGGACCGCAACATTCTGCGGATGGCCGTGTACGAGATGAGCGACCTCAGCACGCCCGCGCCCGTGGTCATCGACGAAGCCCTGGAACTGGCGCGCCAGTTTTCCGGAGATGAGTCCGTCTCCTTCATCAACGGCGTGCTCGACGCCGTGCACCGCGAGCACAAGTGAATCCGTCTTCGCGTAGTGCTGATCGCGCCGCGAAATCCTCTGAATATCGGCGCCGCCGCGCGGGCCATCAGCAATTTCGGCCATTCCGAGCTGCGCTGGTGAATCCCTCCATTGAACATCGGCGCCGCCGCGAGGGCCATGAGTAACTTCGGCCATTCCGAACTCCGGCTGGTGAATCCGTATCAGGTTGCGTTCCGCGAAGCTCGCTCCGCGGTCAAGTCCCAGCACGTGCTGCGCGACGCCCGCGAATATGCGGATCTCGCCGACGCCGTGGCGGATTGCGCCCTGGTGGTGGGGACCACTTCGCGCGGGCCGCGCGCGCTGGAGCACCCTCTGCGCCGCCTGGAGCGCGGCGGCCGTCTCATTGCCAAGCGGCTGGCTACGGCTCCGGTTGCGCTGCTGTTCGGATCGGAAAAATTCGGCCTGTCCAACGACGATCTGAGCCATTGCCACTGGTTGATGCGCATTCCCACCCGCGAGGAGCACGGCTCGATGAACCTCGGTCAGGCCGTGGCCGTGTGTTTGTACGAAATCGCGCGCCAGCCGGCGGCGGGTCGAGCTGCGGCCGAGCCTCACCGTGCCGCCGACGCCGAGAGTCTGGAGCGCTTGACGCTGCGTCTCGAAGAAGTACTGGCCCTATCCGGCTACGTTCATGGCGAAGGCGGAGGTTCCGTGCGCCTAAAGATTAGGCGTTTGATCCGGCGCATGAAGCTGGATGCGCATGACGCCGAAGTATGGCTCGGGATGCTGCGGCAAATCCGCTGGAAGTTGATATCCTAGCAACCAGTGACCAAGGTTACCTTGCATTACCATCTGTCGAGACCCCTTGCGGGCGAGGATTTCGATAATCTCGTGAGCGTCCACAGCACCTATGGAATGGTGCGTGTGCAGCCATCGCCCTCGCTCGATAAGCTGACCGTGGACTACGACGCATCGCGTTTGAGCAAGCTGGACGTAGAGGCGGTGCTGCACCGCCACGGCCTGCCCATCGTTATCTGACACGGCTCCTAAGAGGAATCAGCTTACTTGTTGTTTGGCGCAACCACGTCGCCAAACGTAATCGCCGAATGGACGTCGTTCTGAGAATCCGGTCCGCCGAAGGTAACCGCTGATTGGGCCGAGAAACTGCGGCTGCGGCGTCACCCATCTCGCGCGTGGGCCGTGCGTCCGATTTGCCCAGCCCCAGGTCGTACAGGATCGCCGCCGCAACCAGCGGAACCTTCGCCGCGGATGTCTCGAACCGCACGCCTTTCCGCTCCAGGAAGCGCCGCACGCCGCTCGCGGCTTCCAGACCGAATGCGCTCCCGCCCGCGAACACCACCGCGTGAATGCGTTCGGTGACGTGATGCGGATTGAGCAGTCCCCATTCCTCGGTGCCCGTGGCCGAGCCGCGGATATCGCCGCCGGCCACCGCGCCGGATTCGCACAGGATGGCCGTGCACCCCGTCAATCCGTCATAATCGGAGACGTGGCCTACCAGGATTCCGGGGATGTCCGTCAGACCTTTCATTTCGGTCCTCATGGTAGCATCGTCAATATCGGGGGACTTTGATTGCTCGATTTCCTAAAGGCTCCGGTGGAGTCGTTCCAGGACTTCATTGTGCTGAGCTTCCGAGCCGTTGGCAATATCTTCCGCAGCCCTCACTACGCCGACGATGTTTTCCAGCAGATGGACATTATCGGAGTCGGCTCGTTTCCCATCGTGATCATGATCGGCTTTGTCAGCGGCGTCATCATGGCCATGCAGATGGCGCGCGCGCTGACGCAATACGGCGCGCAGGGGGAAGTGGGCCAAATCGTCTCCGTCGCGCTGGTGCGGGAGCTGGGGCCGCTGCTCACGGCTCTGTTGGTGGCCGGCCGCAACTCCAGCGGCATCGCCAGCGAGCTGGGTTCCATGAAGGTCACCGAGCAGATCGACGCCATGCGCGCCCTGGGCACCGATCCGATTCAGAAGCTGGTCACGCCCCGGCTTATCGCCACGGCGTTCATGCTTCCTTTGCTCACCATCATCTCCGATTTCGTCGGGCTGATCGGGGGCTGGATGATCGCCCGCTATCTGCTGAACATCGCGGATTCCCAATACTGGACGTCGGCATGGCAAATCCTGGTACCGAACGACATTGGCCAGGGATTGATCAAGCCGTTTGTGTTCGCCATTATCATCGCGATGGTGGGATGCTTCTACGGTATGCGTACCACCGGTGGAACGCAGGGTGTGGGCAAAGCGACCACCACCGCCGTCGTTGTCGCCGACATCTGGATCTTCGCGATGACCGCGATGATCGGGCGCATTTTTCTCTATCTCTGAGATGACCCAGCCTCAGACGACCCTGCCTCCCACGACCGCCGGCACGGATATCGTCCGCTTTGACCAGGTGAGCCTGCACTTTGGCGCCACGCCGGGCCTTGATCGTGTGTCCTTCCGGATGCAGGCCGGTGAAACTCGGGTTTTGTTCGGCGCCGCCGGCAGCGGCAAGACCACGCTGCTCAAGGTCGCCTTGGGCCTGCTGAAACCGGACTCCGGGCAGGTGTATCTGTTCGGCCAGGAAATCTCCAACCTCAAGGAGCAGGATCTGTTCGATCTTCGCGCCCGCGTCGGAATCCTGTTCCAGGAAGGCGGCTTGTTCGATTCCCTCACAATTGCGGAAAACGTCGCCTATCCTCTTCTGAACCAGAGAGTGCTGCGGACCGAGAGCTCCGGCAACGGCCATTCCGCCACCGTGGCCGAGCGGGTGCTGGAAGCGCTGAACTTCGTCGAGCTGGGCCAGACCCTTGAAAAGTTTCCCAGCGAGCTCTCCGGAGGCATGCGGCGGCGCGTCGGAATCGCACGCGCGGTTGTGACAGCTCCCGCGCTGTTGCTATACGATTCGCCCACCGCCGGCCTCGATCCCATCACCGCCAACACGATTGTCGCGCTGCTGCTCAAAGAGCGGGAAATGCGCAACACCGCGACCATCATGGTCACTCACCGGTACCTGGACGGGCATCTGATGGCCAACTTTCGCTACAATTCCAGCAGTGAGAAGATGGAGCGGGCGACGAACATCGCGGAGGAATCCGCGACTGTGAAATTCTTCGTAATGAACGAAGGACGGCTGGTCTTTGAGGGGTCTGAGGCGGAGTTGCAAGCCGCTGAGGATCCGTACGTGAGCAAATTCCGGAGGCACGGGGGCTCCTAAACATATGCCGGGGACCAGCAAAACCAAGTGGGCGCAACTCAAGGTCGGACTGTTGGCGATCGCGGCCTTGGCCATCCTCGGGTGGCTGATTTTTCTCATGTCCGCCACGCAAGGATTCTTCACCTCCAAGACCCCGGTCTACACCTTTCTGAACGATTCCCAGGCCGTCGCTGAAGCCTCGGCGGTGACCTTGAACGGAATCAACGTCGGACAGGTATCGAAGGTGGAGCTCTCCGGCGCCCCCCAGGCCAACCGCTTCGTGAAGATCACCATGGAGATCGAGACCCGGTTCCTGGCTTCCATCCCGGTCGATTCGCAGGCCGAAATGGCGGCGGCGAATCTGCTCGGAACCAAGTACATCAACATCAAGAAGGGCAAGAGCGCGCAGACCATCCAGCCCGGCGCGGAAATCGCCAGCAGCGAGTCGGCCGAGTTGGAAGACGTATTCCGCCAAAGTTCGGCGACCCTCGCGACGCTGCAATCGGTGGTCACCAAACTCGGCGATATCGTCGACCAGGTCGAGGTCGGCAAGGGCACGATCGGCAAGTTGTTTGTGGACGATGCTCTCTATAACAACTTTGTCGCGATCTCGGCTAAGTTCGGATCGCTCGCCTCCGATCTCAGTACGATCCTCAATTCCAGCGATAATTCCGTCGGAAAGCTGGCTCACGACAACGGCGCGCTCTACGATGACGTTCGCGGCGTCGTGGCGCAGGCCAACGGCGTCGTGACGCAGATCGACAAAGTGGTCGATGGAATCAACAGCGGCAAGGGGACGCTCGGCCAATTGGCGCAGAATCCCGCCCTTTTCGACCAAGCCCGCCAGATTCTGGATGACATGCATCAGTTACTGGCGGGAATTCAGGCGGGGGAGGGAACCGTGGGCAAGCTCCTGAAGACCGACGAGTTGAGCGATGAGATTAAGTCCACTATGGCGCGCTTGGATATGCTGCTGGACAAGATCAGCAACGGTCAGGGAAGCGTGGCCCGCTTGCTCAACGATCCGTCTCTATACGAGGATCTGGACGGAATCACCCGCGAAACGCAGGGCCTGATCAAGGATTTCCGCGCCAATCCCAAAAAGTTCCTGCACGTCAAGTTCTCGATATTCTAGCGTTTCACCGGTGCGCACTCTGATTGTCAACGCCGACGATTTCGGATTCACGCGCGATGTCAATCGGGGGATTATCGAGGCGCACCGGCGCGGCATCCTGACCTCGACCACGCTAATGGCGGGAGGCCAAGCTTTCGACGACGCAGTGCGGCTGGCCACGGAGAATCCTTCGCTCGATGTCGGCTGCCACCTGGTGCTGGTGGGCGCGCCTCCTCTCCCGGCCACGGTCGCAAAGCTTGTTCAGGCTGTCGCGCTCAAGCGTATTCGCATCCATGACGAGTTGGCCGCGCAGGTTCGCCGCATCCTGGACGCGGGTCTGACCCCCACGCATCTCGATACGCACAAGCACACGCATCTGCTTCCCCCCGTGCTGGACGCGGTAGCTCGTGTCTCGGAGGAGTTCCGCATCCCTTGGGTCCGCCGGCCCTTCGATTTTCCGAACGATTTCTTGCCTGGGCCCGGTGGAATAGATTGGCAAAAGCGGGCGATCAGCCGCGCGCTCGGTGTCGTGCGAGGGCGCTTCGAGCGCGTCTTGCGCGCCCATGGCTGCCTCTTCACCGACCACTTTGCCGGATTCCAGATAACCGGAAACTATGACGCCGCTGCGCTGATTGCCTTGATTCGGGCGCTGCCCGACGGTACTACCGAGTTCATGTGCCACCCGGGGCGCTGCGGCGAGGAACTGCGCGCCTCGCCAACTCGCCTCAAGGAAAGCCGCGAGCGGGAGCTCCGCGCCCTGACCTCTCCCGAGGTTCGCGCCGCGCTGGAGGAGGAGAACGTGCGCCTGGCCGGATTCGATCGCTTGTAGGGGCGGCGTGGGGCAGGTCTCCGACCTGCCAAGAGCAGGCCGAAGGCCTGCTCCACATCAGTCTCAGTGTCCGCGCAGCACCAGGAAGGCCACGAACTGCGTCAGATTGAAGGATGAATGTAGAATCGTGGCCGCCGCCGTCGAGCCCGTCCGGCTCCTCACGAATCCGAATGCCACTCCTGCGATGCCCACCAAGGTCACCTGCTGCCAAGCCCACTGATTCTGTGGGCCGTGTAACAAAGCGAAAGGAAGCGCGCTCAAAACAATCCCTGCCGCCGCGCCGAATGTCTTCGCGAGCAGAGGAAACAGAAAGCCGCGAAAGAAAAGCTCTTCGAAAATCGGGCCAAGCACGACAGCGAAGAGCATTACGATGACCAGGGCCGCCCGTCCGGTGATCAATTCCTTGACTGGATCCGGGGGCTCTGGAGCGTGAAACACCAAGCCCAGCACGCCCACACTCAGCGCCAACAGCGGTCCGCCGACAACGCACCACCAGGCTCCTCGTGTTGGGCGCACCCAGCCCAGAGACCGCCAGAAGGGCCTGCGGTAACGCCAGGCCACCAGCAAGTACAGCGCCGCCAGCAGCAACCCATACAGCGAAGACTGGAGAATCAGCGTCTGCGCTTCCTTGCTGCTCGCGCCGCTGAACTGGACCAGCATGTAGGCCCCCACCCAGCAAGGCAGAATCGCGGAGAGCAGCAGCGCCAGGTCCTCGTACGACCAGAACGTGGAATCGTTTCTCTCAGTCATCGAGCTCGACGAGGACGGCTGCCAGCAGAGGAAGCATGAGTTCGTGGTGGCCTGTGATCGCATAACCGCGGCCGCCGGAGCGCGCGTGCGGCCGCTCCACCACGTTTACCTTGGGACGGTAGTGTTGCAGGAAGTCGAAATTCACGGTGGTGAAGCCAGCCAGCGGATGCCCCAGGTTGCGCACCACCGAGACGGCTTTCAGGAACACTTCCGGCAGCACCACGGCTGAGCCGACGTTCAAATACACGCCGCCCTGGTCGAGCCCGCGCACCAGGGAACACAGCAGGCGGAAGTCGCGATGGGTGGCTGCGCCGATGGCGGCGCCGTCGGCGGCCGGATGCGTGTGCGGCGTGTCCGTGCCGACGGCGACGTGCACCGTCACGGGCACCGCCGCGCGGTACGCCGCGGCGACGATGCTGTGCGCCGCGAACTCCGGCTTCGCCAGGATGTCCAGGCGCTTTCCCAGCGCTTCGCCCATCCCGAGCCCGTCATTTGAAGTTCCTGGGCTTCCCTCCGAGATCGCCAGATTCATCTCGCGGCCGGTTTCCTCGGCCGCGCCGAAGCGCCCGTCCGGCAGCACCGCCTCCACGTCCTCGCTGGTCTGGCCCGCGATGGCGATCTCGAAATCGTGAATCGAGGCCGCTCCGTTCATGACGAACGCGCTGACCCAGCCGCGCGTCATCAGATCCAGCAGCACATCGCCCAGTCCGCACTTGACCACGTGCCCGCCCATGCCCCACAGGATGGCGCGCTGGTCCCGGCGCGCCCGCTGGAGCGCCTCCACCACGCCGCGGAACGCATCGCCCGCCAGAATCTTCGGCAGAGACGCCATCCAACCCGCCATGCTTTCGCCCTTGCGGTAAGGCCTGGCGAAATCCTGCACGCGAACCTTGCCGCCGCGCACGTCAATGGGCACGGTCTTCAGACCTTCGAACGACAGCGGCTTTTCGGAATACCGGCTCATGCGGCCTTTCCTTTGCGCAGCAACTTGCCCAGCGCCTGCGCCGTATAGCTCTTCGGATTCCGCAGAATTTCTTCCGGCGTGCCCATGGCCACCAGCATGCCTCCGCGATCCCCGCCCTCGGGACCCAGGTCAATGATCCAATCGGCAGTTTTGATGACATCCATGTGGTGTTCGATCACCACCACCGTATTGCCCAGATCCACCAGGCTGCGCAGCACCTCCAGGAGCTTGGCGACGTCCTCGAAATGCAGGCCCGTGGTGGGCTCATCCAGGATGTACAGCGTCTTGCCGGTCTGGCGGCGGCTCAGTTCGCGCGCCAGCTTGATGCGCTGCGCTTCGCCTCCGGAAAGTGTGGTGGAGGATTGCCCCAGGTGCAGATACCCCAGCCCGACTCGCGCCAGCGTTTCCAGCTTGTTCTTGATTTGCGGAATGTTCTCGAGCACGGGCAGCGCCTCCTCCACCGTCGCCTCCAGAAGATCGGCAATGGAGTAGTTCCGGTATTTCACCTGCAACGTCTCGTGATTGTAGCGCCGTCCGCGGCAGACTTCACAGGTGACATAAACGTCCGGAAGGAAGTTCATCTCGATACGTTTCAAGCCGTCGCCTTGGCAGGCCTCGCAGCGCCCGCCCTTGACGTTGAAACTGAATCGACCCGGCTTGTAGCCGCGTTCCCTCGACTCCGGCAACATGGCATAGAGGTCGCGAATGGGCGTAAACGTCTGCGTGTAGGTCGCGGGATTGGAGCGTGGCGTACGACCGATCGGCGACTGATCGATTTCAATGACCTTGTCAATGAGCTCCAGTCCCTTGATCGAGGCATGCGCGGCCGGATCGGCCAGCGATCCATACACGGCCTTTGCCGCCGCCCGGTACAGAATATCGTTCACCAGCGTGGATTTCCCGCTACCCGAAACTCCGGTTACCAGGATCAGCAGCCCCAGCGGAAATTCGACGTCGATCTTTTTGAGATTGTGGGCCAAGGCGCCGCGAATCATAATGCTGCCCGCCGAAGGCGTGCGGCGTTCCTTGGGAATCGCGATCTGACGCGCTCCGGAAAGGTATTGCCCGGTGAGCGAATTGGGGTTGCGCGCAATCTCGCGCGGAGTGCCCTGCGCCACCAGTTCACCTCCCAATCGCCCCGCTCCGGGGCCTAGGTCGATCACGTAATCGGCGCGTTCGATGGTTTCGGCGTCGTGCTCCACCACCAGCACCGTGTTACCGAGGTCTCGAAGGCGCGCAAGGGCGGCTAGAAGCCGGTCATTGTCGCGCGCGTGCAGGCCGATGGACGGTTCGTCCAGAACGTACAAGACGCCGCGCAGTTTCGATCCGATTTGCGTGGCCAGCCGGATGCGCTGCGCTTCGCCGCCTGAAAGCGTCACGGCGGAGCGCTCCAGGCTCAAGTACTCCAGACCCACGCCGGCCAGAAACTCCAGCCGGTTCCGGATCTCCTCCACCGCGCGCCCGCCGATCTGTTCTTCGCGTCCGGAGAGCTTCCAGGCGCCCACGGTCTTGAGCGCCGCTCCCACCGATAGCCCGGCGAGCTCGCCGATGGTCGCGCCTTGAACGCGCACAGCCAGGCTGGCGGCCTTCAGCCGCTTGCCGCCGCAATCCGGACACTGCGCGGGCGACATATACTGCATGAACCAATCGTGATACGCTTCGCTAGCGATCTCCTGTTTATACATCTTGTCGAGGATTCCCAGGACCCCCGGCCTGCCCCCAGCGCCCTCCAGCAGAATCGCCTGCGCCTTCTTGGGCAGCTTGTCGAACGGCTTATCCAGGTCGATGTATTGCGCGGCCGCAAGATAGCCCAGGTTGTGGGTCATGTAGCCGGAGCTTCCGCCCGGCCCGATTCCGCCGTCCAGCAGCGGACGCGAGGGGTCCACAATCACCTTCACAGGATCGAAGCTCCAGCGGTTGCCCAGCCCGTTGCAGGTTTCGCAAGCGCCGAAGGGACTGTTGAAGGAAAACGACCGCGGCTCCAGTTGCGGAACGCTCGCTCCGCAATCCGGGCACGCCAGCTTCTGCGAATACAGCTTCTCCGTGCCGTTCACCACGGCCACTGTTACCAAGCCGTCGGCGAGCTTGGTCGCCGTGACCACCGACGCCTCCAGCCGCTTCTCGATCTCCGGCTTGATCAGCAACCGGTCCACCACAACTTCAATGGTGTGGTTCTTGCGCCGGTCCATCGTGATCTCTTCGTCGAGCGAGCGCAGCACGCCGTCGATCCGCGCCCGCACGAAGCCCTGCCGAGCCAGTTTCTCCAGTTCCTTCTTGTATTCGCCCTTGCGGCCGCGCACGATCGGCGCAAGAATCATGACCCGTTCCCGCGGGCTCAGCGCCATCACCTGCTGCACGATCTGATCCGTGCTCTGGCGCGAGATTTCGGTTCCGCAGTTGGGACAATGCGGAACCCCGATGGACGCGTACAGCACGCGCAGATAGTCGTATATTTCCGTAATGGTACCGACGGTGGAGCGTGGGCTCCTGCTTGTGCCCTTCTGCTCAATCGAGATCGCCGGGCTCAGCCCGTCGATGGAATCGACCTCGGGACGCTCCATCTGATCCAGGAATTGCCGGGCGTAAGGCGAAAGCGTTTCCACATAGCGCCGCTGCCCCTCGGCGTAGATCGTGTCGAAGGCAAGCGACGACTTTCCCGATCCGCTCAACCCCGTGATAACTGTGAAGGTGTTGCGCGGAATCTCGACGTCGATGTTTTTCAGGTTGTGTTGCCGTGCGCCATGCACGGTAATGCGGTCCAGCAAGTAGTCATTGTCCCATACCCGCTCCGTGAGGGCTGCGCCAAAGGACTAGAACGATAGAACCGGCGTACTAAGTACAATAGGAGCTTTGTTCTATGCTTCGCCTATTGACCTTAGTTCTTTTAGGCTATAAATTCGGAATGTGACAGAACAGCGAAAGCATCAACGCTTCGACCTTCGCCTCCCGTTCCAGATTGTCGGCTCTGGCAAGAGCGTCAAAACCACGGGAGAGACGAAAAACGTGAGTTCCGCGGGCGTGCTCTTTACCTCCAGGACGCCGGTCGCCATTGGCGAACCCATCGAATACGTGATCACCTTCCCGAAGGCTCCCGGCTCCCGGAGCGAGGTGCGGCTCCGTTGCGTCGGCAAAGTGCTCCGCGAAGACGCCGAATTGGCCTTCGCCGCGACTCTGGAGCGCTACGAGTTCCAGAGGCTGTCCGCCTGAGAATTCTTGCCGCTATTGGATCTGTAGCATGACCGCGTTCGAGGGCTGCCCGTCCACCACGATTGCAAGCGGCAAGGTGGCCGCCCCAATGGTAAAAACCGATGAAGGAAGAAGGACGTTCACCTGGTCCAGTCCGTCGTACTCGCCGTCCGGACCCGCGTAAGTAACTTGAGCCGGATATGCCGACAAAATCGCCGCAGAGACCGCGCTCAAGCTGCTCACGTTGCGGATTCCCGTGCCAAACAGCGATAGATAAGCCGTGCCCCCTGAGGGCGGAGGGGCAATCGGGACGGCGATGATGCTGCCATTCGTGCTTATCGCAGAGGTGGACTGAAACGTCTGTTGTCCATTGGCCGTGACTAATGTCACGTACGCGGCGGCGAGGCCCGCAGAGTTCACCGTGAACAGGGCAGGAGCCACAGGCTCGATGTCAATCTGACCCTGTGCCGTAGTTTCTCCTCCGGACGCAATTGCTACCGTGCCCGGACCACTCGCAATCGACGAAGGGATGACGTAATTCACCTGCTGCGGCGATACATAATAAAGCGCCGCCGGAAAGCTATTACCGTCCGATCCAGTCACCGTCACCGTGACGCCCGCTAGCGTCAATGGCAATGTCCCGGTTGTCGCGGAACCGCTCTGCAAGGAAAGGTTCGAGCCTAAGAGGGTTGCCACGCTCCCGGGTGCCTGCGGGCCCAAGCCAAAGCCGGCGGCGCTCACACTCGCAAGGCCCAGCGACGGCCATTCCACCTGCGGCAGAACGATCACTGTCCCCGCACCCAGGTTTGCGCCGGCCTCATTGGAGTAACTGCTTGCCGCGAAGCCCGTCGTTGCGCTTCCGGCAAAGCTGCCAATCGCGCTGTAGCCGGTATTTCCTGCGCCCAAGGGGAGGCCGCCTTCGAAAGATCCGTCGCCACGACCGGCAAAGAAGGTGAGCCTGGTGGCGCTGGGGTTTGGACGGGTAACAGGCAGCGCAAAACTGGTGACCAGATCGGGATGACCGTCGCCGTTCAGATCGGCAGTGACCACAGTGCCCGAGCCGGTGTTGGCGGTCGAGGGCAAAGTCTTAAATGTTCCATCACCGTGGCCCAGAAAAATCGTCAAGCTGCCGCCGGGCAAGATAACGCCCTGGCTACTCAGCAGTGGAGTGGAAGCTGCCACGTCCAGCAACCCATCCCCGTTGAAATCCGCCGCAGCGATTCCCCCGGGCGTGTATTCCCATGTGACGCTGTTGCTCGTCGCCGTGAAGTCTCCTTCTCCCTGGTTGAGGAATACGACAAGACTCTCCTCGAGGCCCGCCCCAATGTCGGGTTTGCCGTCGCCGTTGAAATCGCCAACAGCGAGCGAGATCCCCGTTCCGGTGATTGGCTCGAGGTTGGGACCCTGACGGAACGTACCATCTCCGTTTCCGAAGAGAACGGCGGCGCTGGTACCAAAGGCCCCCGGCGCCACGACACCGATAACCAGATCCGGGATCCCATCACCGTTGAAATCCGCCACCTGGAGCGCCACTCCGTACCCAGTGTTAGAAACCGACTGCGGGGCCTGGAAGGTCCCGTCTCCATTGCCCAGCAAGGTCAGCAGCCCGATCCCGGGATTCAAAGGCCCGAAGTACGCCCCTAAGACCAATACATCCGGCTTGCCGTCATTGTTCAAATCCGCGATGGTCACGATTTGCGCCATCGTGTTATTGGGGCCGGCCGGCGACGGGGACTCGCCGAGCGTGACCGGTGCAAGCGCCGTGAATCCGCCAGACCCGTTGTTCAGCAGAACCGTGATCGAATTGGAACCTGCGTTCGCAACCACCAGATCGGTCTTCCCGTCGCCGTTCAAATCCGCGGCGGCGATTCCCTGCGGTTGATTGCCCACCGGGTAGGTGAGGTAACCTGGCTGCGCACATAGCCGGGATTCTCCTAGTAAGAAACACGTGGCAAGCAGGGGCAGGGCGGACCTCATAACATCATCTTACTGCCCTGACGCCGGCAAGGGTGCCCGTCCAAAACCCGGTTCTTGCTTTCGCCGCGACTCTGGAGCGCTACGAGTTCCAGAGGCAGTCCGCCTGAGAATTCTTGCCGTGAGATAATGAGGCGGGTTGAACTACTTTGCAATTAGTGACCAATGAACAGTTGTACCTCGCGATCGGGCTCCCGGTGATCCTGAACATTGTCTTCAACGGATTCATGTTCACGTCGCTGAACAGCCGCATTTCTCAACTTGAAACCTCCCTGAAGGACACTTGGCGCGCGGAGTTGCGCCGCGTGGAAGAAGTCCTGGATGCGCGGCTGAAGCACATGGAGGAGCGGCGTCCGTAGCTCCGATTCGAGGCCGGCCGTCTTAGTTCCCCAAAAGCTCGTCCACCAGCTTCTGTGCGCCGTAGAGTTTGCTCAGCGCCTCGGTCATCGCGCCCGTATGCACGGCGACGGCGCGATTTTTCCCGATGTCATAGACGAAATCGCCCACCAGAGACTCGATATTGCCGTCGAAGATCAGCCCCACGATCTCGGCGTTGCGGTTGATCACCGGCGATCCAGAGTTGCCGCCAATAATGTCGTTGGTGGTCACGAAGTCCATAGGCGTCGAAAGATCCAGCTTGGTGCGTCCCTCTTTGTAGCGCGAAGGCAGATCGAACGGCCCCTCGTAGTTGAAGCTGGCCGCACGATCATACAGGCCGAACATGGTGGTTTTAGGAGGCGCTTCCGTCCCATTCATGGGATAGCCCTTTACCTGGCCATAGCTCAGGCGCAGGGTGAAGGTCGCATCCGGGTACATGCTCTTGCCGAACGCAGCGAATCGTGCCTTGCCGAGCTGTTCGCCGGCCTTTTGCTCCACGCTTTCCACGTTCTGTTCGGACCATTTGATCAACTCGCGCCGCAGCGGATCTAGCTTTCGCGCCAGCGCAATCATGGGATCGGTGGACGCCGCCACTGCGGCCTCCCCGCCGTCGATCAGCTTCTCGCGCTCGGCGGGATCGGCCAGTTTGCTCCCGCTCACCAGGGCGGTGGCAACCTGTTTTGGCGTTTGGCCGTTCAAAACCAATTTGACGAACGGATCGCTCGCTCCGGCTTCGGCCAAATCCAGCGCCAGCGCGCCAGTCATGCGGGCGATCTCCATGTCGTTGTAGATCGGAGCGCTCGAGGCCAACTGAAACTTCAGTGAATCGAGCTGCGAATCGTGGAATCCGGGGAGCCTCTCCCCGTCCGGCTTCTTGACTTCGGCGACATATTGGACAATCCTTTGCGCCAGGCCCGCCAGCGACGAATCGAGCCCGTGAAAATACTGCTCCTTGAAGCGCGTCGCGGCCTTCTTTTCTGCCTCCGCAATCTGGGTCCACGCATTTCCATACGCCGACTTCCATTGCGGGTTGGCCATGATGCGGACCTTAAACTCGTTCTCTTCGTTCTGCTTTTTGGAGAAAACGGCGGCGTCGGTCAAGCCCTCATAGCGCCCTTCGTAGGCCTTGCGCGAGTTTTCCAGGTTGAAGATGAGGGACGCGGCTTCGCGCGCCGGCTCGGGCCCCAGTGCGGAAAACTCCTTCAAGACGCGGATACGATCCTTCAGCACCTTGAGATAATTGGGCTCGACGATATCCCGCTCCTCGGCCAGTTGCGCCATGGTATCCAGGCGCTCGGTAGACCCCGGATGGCCGGAGACGAACACAAGATCCTGGTCGCCCGCGCCTTTCGGATTCCATTTGAAGTAGTCCTTACTGTCGATCGGCTTGCCGTTTTCGTAAACCCGGAACAGAGCCATGTCCAAGTCGTAGCGGGGATAGGTGAAGTTATCCGGATCGCCGCCAAAAAACGCGATCTGCTGTTCCGGCGCGAACACCAGCCGCACATCGGTGTATTTCTTATAGCGGTACAACCAATACTCGCCGCCCTGGTACAGAGTGACGACGTCGGAGCGGAGGCCGGTTTTCTCCTGGCTTTCGCGCTCGATCGCCGCGATGGCGGTCTTGCGCGCGGCGAACTCGGCTTCGGTGGTCTTGGAAGTTTTCAAGGCCGCCTGGACGCGGTCGGTGACGTTCTCCATCGACACCAGCACATTTACTTCAAGGTCCGGCGACTTCATCTCCTGATCCGGGGTGGCCGCGTAAAAGCCGGTCTGGATATAGTTCCGCTGAGCCGTGGAATTCTTTTGGAGCTGCCCTCTGGCGACGTGATGATTGGTCAGCAACAAACCGTGCGGGCTGACGAACGAACCCGACCCGCCGTCGTTCAACCGCACGCTCGAAAGCCGCACGTGATCGAGCCATTGTTGGGTCGGCGTGAACTTGTATTGATCCTGAAGTTGCTTGACCGGGGGATTGTCGAAAGTCCACATCCCTTCTTCGGCGCGCAAGGCCGCGCCCAGGAACGTGCCGCCGACAGCCAGGGCCAGTAAGGAACGCGAGAACAAAAAGACGTCCATAACAGCTAGCTTAGCGTGAACTGGACGTCGATCTCGGTCAACACTTCGACAGGCTTTCCGTTGAGGTACGTGGGCTTGTAGGTCCACTGCTTCACCGCGTTTTGGGCTGCGCCGACCAGCAGTGGATTTCCGCTGAGCACCCGCAAGTCTTGCACCGCTCCGTTGGGTGCAATTGAAGCGGAGAGCCGGACCGTGCCCTGGATCCGGGCGTTCTTGGCAATGATCGGATAAACGGGCACGACTTCATGCTTAAGCAGCGCCGCTTGCACCTCGCCTCCCACGCGGATCTGCGTTGGAGCCGAGGGAACCACGTGGGCCGCAGGCTCCGGTGCCGCGCTTGCAACCGGCGGAGCCGTAAAAGGGCCAAAGGCGCCATTCAGCGAACCGCCGAGGATGCCGCCAGGCACTCCTCCAGAAACCCCACCGAACACCCCCGCTCCAGGAATACCCGGCAAGGAAGGCGGCGCGTCAGCGATGATCGCAGCGTGTTGGGGGATGGCCACCGGTGCGATAGGCACCGGGATATTGAATGTCCTCGGCACGACCCTGGCTGTCTGGACCGGAGCGCGCCTCGCAGCCGCGGGCGGCGGTGGAGGTGGCGGCGGAGAAAGATACAATGGGACGGCTATCTCTGGAAACGGAAACGGCAGCACGGTAAAGTAGGTCATCAGAAAGGTTGCGATCGCAAGCACGCCAAGCTGACCGGCGAATACCAACACGGCATTTCGCCCATGGTGAGTTCCGCCGTTTGGAAGCAGCATTTGCTCGAACATAACAGCCTCCTGCTATTGGGATGCGGCAAGTACCCGTCCGGATATATACCGGGAAGAAGGGATGCCGCGCTACCGTTTGGCCCTAGGACGGGCTGCGCGGCTGACGACTAGGAATCCTTTAGGCGCGCATTGTCTAGAATGGAATCAAAGTGAGACACGCACTCCGCGTCGGAGGCACTCTCGTGCTGGTGGCGCTCGTCACCGTGATCGATTTCCGTCTGCTGCATCTCAAGAGCTCGACTGCCGCGTTCATCTACCTGTTGTTGATTCTTGCTCTGGCGACTCGCAGCGGCCTGCCCGAGGCCATCGCGGCATCCTTCGCCAGCATGCTGTGTTACGACTTCTTCTTTCTGCCGCCCGTCGGCAAATTCAGCGTTGGGGACCCGCAGGACTGGGTGGCCTTGGGCGTATTCCTGATTACCGCCGTCACGGCCAGCGAGCTTTCGGCGCGCGAGCAGCGCAGAGCCAACGAAGCCGGCGCGCGGCGTCGGGAAATGGAGCAAGTCTACGAATTCAGCCGCGCGCTGATGATCGGCGACGATCAGCGCGGCGTGGCGGCGCAGATCGCCCAGAGCATCGCGCAGGTGTTCCGGGTTCCCGAAGTGGCGCTGTACGAGCGCGCTACCGACGTGGTCCACCGCGGCGGCCCCGCCACCAGCCTGTCCGAGTCGCAATTGCGCGACGCGGCCCGGAACGAATCCGCATGGTCTTCCTCGAGTCACAAGACATCGATTTTGCCGGTGCGCTTTGGAGGCAGAATCCTGGGCAGTCTGGGTTTGGTGGGAACGACGCTTTCCGAAGCCGCCCTGCAAGCCGTCGCGCAATTGGGAGCGATCGCTTTGGAACGGGCCCGGGCGCAGGAAGCCGCCAATCGCGCCGAGGCTACCCGGCAGAATGAGCAGCTCAAGGCCACCCTTCTGGACGCCTTGGCGCATGAGTTTAAGACGCCGCTCACGTCCATCAAAGCGGCCATTACCTCCGTGCTCGGGAATTCGGGATGCGATGCGGTGGAGCGCGAGCTTCTGACGGTGGCCGACGAAGAGGCCGACCGGCTCACCACTCTGCTGACTCGCACCATTGAGGTGGCGCGCATTGAGGCCGGACACGTGAAGCTCAGCCGGCAGCCCTGCCAGGTGGCTCAGTTGGTCGCCGACGCCATCGATCAGCTTAAGCGCTTTTGCGAGGGCCGCGACGTTCGCGTGGAAGTTCCTCCGGACCTTCCTCCGGTGGACGCCGATCCGGGATTGATCGCCCTGGTGCTGCGGCAGCTCCTGGACAATGCCCTCAAGTATGCGTCTCCGTCGGCGTCCATCGGCATTTCCGCCGAACGTTTGGAGGACAATGCTATTGTGCATGTGTTCAACGATGGTCCCGGGATCCCAGCCGAAGAGATCAACGCAATCTTTCAGAAGTTCTATCGCGGCAGGGACGTGCGCGATCGGATTCCGGGAACCGGCTTAGGCCTGACCATCGCGCGGGAAATCGTCGCCACCCATGGCGGAAAGCTGACCGTGAGCAGCCAGGCGGGAGCCGGCGTACGTTTCTCCTTTTCGCTGCCGGTGGCGCCTGTGCCAGAGACGGTCGCCGCACGATGAGCAATGTGCCGAGCGGGACCTCCGCCAAGATCCTGGTGGTGGACGACGAGCCGCAGATCCGGCGCGTCCTCCGCGCCAGCCTCAGCGCCCACGGGTATGTGGTCGCCGACGCGAGAAGCGGAGAGGAGGCGCTGCTCAAGATTCGCGAGGAACGCTTCGACCTGATTCTACTGGACGTGAACATGCCCGGAATGGGCGGCCTGGAGGCTTGCCGCCAGATCCGGGCCGTCAGTGAAGCCGCCATTGTCATGCTGACGGTACGGAATTCCGAACAGGATAAAGTAGCCGGGCTCGATGCCGGCGCCGACGATTACGTCACCAAGCCCTTCGGCATGCCCGAACTGCTGGCGCGCATCCGGGCCAACCTGCGGCGCGTCCCGGTCTTGGCGAGCGGCTCGCAGATAGTGGAATTCGACGGGGTCAGCATTAATTTCCCCGCCCATCGGGTTATCGTGCGCGGCGCCGATGTCCGCTTTACTCCCAAGGAATTCGATCTCCTTCAATATCTGGTGAGCAATCCCAACGTCGCCATCCCGCACATGCGTCTATTACAGGCCGTGTGGGGGCCGGACTACGGCGATCAAACCGAGTATTTGCACGTGTTTATGAATCAGATCCGTAAGAAGATCGAACCCGACCCCGCCAAGCCCCGCTTCCTTATCACCGAACCTCGCCTGGGCTACCGCTTCTGCCTTCCAGCGGCGCCTCAAAATTCCGCTAATACTCTGTAAAAGTTGATATTTACGGCATTTTTAGGCAGGCTTAAGGACATCCTTAGCGCCGCTGCCCTACGCTGTAGGTGGAGAAGGCCCCATGATGCAATTCAAGACCCCGTCGTCCAGTGCCCCGGTTCGCACCGAAGAAAAGCAGCAACTAGTCATCCATGTTGTGTTCACTTCGGACCGCGAAACTGTAGCCGCGCTGCGGCAGGCCGCCCGGCTGGCTGCCGGTTTAAACACGCGCCTCCTGATTGTCGCCCCGCAAGTGGTTCCGTGGGCGGCCGAAATAGATCAACCGCCGGTCAGTCCCGAGTTTACCGCCGGGAAAATGCTGCGCCTCGCTGAAGAAGCTGGTGTGGACGCCGGCGTGCATGTGGTTTTGTGCCGCGACTGGGTGGAGGGGTTGGAGAGCGTCCTGGGCAGCCACGCCGTAGTGATCGCTGGAGAGAAAAGGCTGGCGCGGCAACTGGTTAAGCGTGGACACCAGGTGCTGCTGGTAGACCAGGAAAGGGAATCATGATGCTCGACCTGTTTTACGGAATCATTGCCGTTGTCTTCTTCGCATTGACGTGGGCTTTCACCAAGGCTTGCGACCGGCTGTAGCAGAGGAGTCTATGGACTACATCATTGCTGGAATTGTCACGGTCTTATTGTTCGCCTATTTGATTTATGCGCTCCTTCGGCCGGAGCGCTTTTAATGGAACCGCGCAAGACGGAGTGCGGCGCGAAACAGTTTCTCATCGTTCTGACGGTGCGCGCGGCACCCTTTGCGCTCTAAGGAGCTCGCCATGACATCCAACGGTATCGCGCAGATCGCAGTCTATTTCGTGATCCTGGTCTTGATCACCAAGCCTATGGGCGCTTACATGGCCCGGGTGTTTGAAGGACATCGGACATTTCTTCATCCCTTGATCCGGCCCGTCGAGCGCCTCTGCTATCGCCTTTGCGGAGTCCGGGAGGACGTCGAGCAGCGCTGGACCCAGTACGCGGGCAGCCTGCTGGCGTTCAGTCTGGCGAGCTTCGTGTTTGTTTATCTGATTCAGCGCCTGCAAGGCTGGTTGCCATTCAACCCGCAAGGGTTCAGCACCGCGCACGCCCCCAGCGGCGCTACCGCCATGACTCCGGATCTGGCGTTCAATACCGCCGCCAGCTTTCTGACCAACACCAATTGGCAGGCCTACGCCGGCGAAGCGACGTTGAGTTATTTCACCCAGATGGCTGCGTTAGCGGTGCAGAACTTCGCCTCCGCCGCCGTGGGTATGGCTGCGGCCATCGCTCTGGTGCATGGCTTCGCGCGCCAGCAAGTTAGCGCCATAGGGAATTTTTGGGTGGACATGTGGCGCGGGACATTGTACGTGCTGCTGCCTCTCTCGGTGATCGGAGCCTTGGTGCTGGTGTCCTCGGGTGTGATTCAGAACTTCAAGGCGTCCGAAAAAGTAACCACCGTTGAGGGTGTCACGCAGACCATTCCGCAAGGGCCTGTGGCTTCGCAGGAAGCCATCAAGATGATCGGCACCAACGGCGGCGGGATTTTTAACGCCAATTCCGCACACCCCTACGAGAATCCGACTCCCTTCAGCAACTTCGTCCAGATGCTAATGATCTTCGTCATTCCCGCCGGTCTCACCTACACCTTCGGGCGCATGGTAGGCGACACGCGGCAAGGATGGGCGATTTTCGCCGCATGCAGCATCATGTTCCTAGCCGGCGTGTTCGTCGTATATCACTACGAGCAAGCCGGAAATCCGATCCTGCAAAACCTGGGGATCGAGAGCGCGGCGGGCGATTCTCAACCCGGCGGAAACATGGAAGGCAAGGAGACGCGCTTCGGCATCGCGGCCACGTCGCTTTTCGCCGTGATCACCACCGACGCAAGCTGCGGCGCGGTCAACGGCATGCACGACAGCTTTACGCCTCTCGCCGGGCTGGTGCCGATGCTCAACATCCAGACCGACGAAGTCATCTTCGGCGGCGTGGGCGCGGGCCTGTACGGCATTCTGCTGTACGCCATCGTCGCCGTGTTCATCGCCGGGCTGATGGTCGGGCGCACGCCCGAGTACTTGGGCAAGAAAATCGAATCCAAGGAAGTGAAGATGGCCATGCTCGCGGTAGTCGCGACCTCGATCAGCATCCTGGGATTTAGCGCGATCACTTCGGTAATCCACTTCGACTGGGACAAGGCCCAGTATTGGAATGCCGCCTCCGGCAATCCCAAACCGGCGCCCACGGCCAGCGTGCCGGCCACGTCCAACCTGAACAATAACGGTCCGCATGGATTCAGCGAAATTCTCTATGCCTATTCGAGTGCGACCGAAAATAACGGCAGCGCTTTCGCGGGAATTAGCGTGAATACGCCTTGGTATAACCTGACCCTGGGACTCGCCACGCTGATCGGACGGTTTCTATTCATGATTCCGCTGATTGCGATCGCAGGGAGTCTCGCGGGCAAGAAGAAAACCCCGGTCACCAGCGGCACGTTTCCGACGCACGGACCCCTTTTCGTGGGTCTGTTTGTTGGCACGGTGGTGTTGATCGCCGCACTCACGTTTTTCCCGGCGCTTTCGCTGGGGCCGGTGGTCGAGCATTACCTGATGCATTCGGGCAAGCTGTTCTCCTGGGCCATGCCCGCCTTGCGTGATGTTGCGAACAGCGGAGTTTGGAGTTAAGAATATGGCAACGACAGTGCATGTCCCAGGGCCGGATGTCAACAATAACAACAACGATTTAACCAATCTCATTCCGCGCAAGCTGGTGCGCGCCAGGCCCCTGTTCGATCCGGAGATTCTCAAGCGGGCCACCAAGGACTGCTTCGTGAAGCTGAATCCCGGCACGCTGTGGAAGAATCCGGTGATGTTCGTGGTGGAGGTGGGCGCGGCCGTGACCACCGCCTTCCTGATCCGCGACGTCGCCAAGGGCGCCGGTGCAATCGGGTTCACCTTTCAAATCGTGCTGTGGCTGTGGTTCACTGTGCTGTTCGCGAATTTCGCCGAAGCGATGGCCGAGGCTCGCGGCAAGGCGCAGGCCGATTCGCTACGCAAGACCAAGACCGACGCGCTTGCGAAGAAAATGATCAACGGCCGCATGATCGAGCAGGTGCCCGCCTCCAAGCTCCGCTCCGGCGACACGGTGCTGGTGGAAGCCGGGGACTTGATCCCCAGCGATGGCGAGGTCATCGATGGCATCGCCACCGTGGACGAATCGGTGATTACCGGAGAGAGCGCTCCCGTGATCCGCGAGTCCGGCGGCGACCGCAGCGCGGTGACCGGCGGAACCAAAGTGCTCTCAGACCAAATCACCGTGCGCATCACGGCCAATCCGGGCGAGACGTTCCTGGATCGCATGATCGCGCTGGTGGAGGGCGCCGAGCGCCAGAAGACCCCCAATGAGATCGCGCTCAATATCCTGATCGCGGGCCTGACCTTGATCTTTCTGCTGGCGGTGGCCACGCTGCCTCCCTTTGCCTCCTACAGCGTTTCGAGCAGCGGCGCAGGATCGGTCCCCGGCATCGCCGTGCTGGTTTCGCTGCTGGTGTGCTTAATCCCCACCACCATCGGCGGCCTGTTGAGCGCCATCGGCATCGCCGGCATGGATCGCGTGATGCAGCACAACGTGCTGGCCATGAGCGGCAAGGCTGTCGAAGCCAGCGGCGACGTGAACACGCTGTTGCTCGACAAGACCGGCACCATCACTATCGGTAACCGGCAAGCGGTCGAATTTCTTACGCTGCGGGGCGTGCGCCCCGAAGAGCTGGCCGATGCGGCGCAGCTTTCCAGCCTCGCCGACGAGACTCCGGAAGGACGCTCCGTCGTCGTGCTGGCCAAGGAAAAGTACGGAATGCGCGGCCGGGAAATCTCGCATCAGGACGCCGAGTTTATTCCGTTTTCGGCGTACACTCGCATGAGCGGCGTGAATATCTCCGGGCGCGAGCTGCGCAAAGGCGCCACCGAGGCCATCGTCCGTTACGTGGAAGAACGAGGCGGACGAGTGCCGCCCGAGCTTAAGGAGGGTGCCGACGCGATTTCGCGGCAGGGCGGAACTCCGCTGGCGGTGGCCGAGGGCGGGCGCGCCCTGGGCGTCATCCATCTTAAGGACATCGTCAAGGGCGGCATGAAGGAGCGCATCGGCCAGTTGCGCGCCATGGGCATCCGCTCGGTGATGATCACCGGCGACAATCCCTTGACCGCCGCGGCCATCGCCAGCGAAGCCGGCGTGGACGATTTCCTGGCCCAAGCCACCCCCGCCGACAAGCTGAACTACATCAAGAAGGAGCAGGCCGAAGGACGCCTGGTGGCCATGACCGGCGACGGGACCAACGACGCTCCGGCGCTGGCGCAGGCCGATGTCGGCGTGGCCATGAACACCGGAACCATGGCGGCCAAGGAAGCCGGCAACATGGTGGACCTGGACAGTAATCCCACCAAGCTCATCGAAGTGGTGGCCATCGGCAAGCAGCTCCTGATCACCCGCGGCGCGCTGACCACCTTCTCCATCGCCAACGACGTGGCCAAGTATTTCGCCATCATTCCGGCCATGTTTTCGGTGACCTATCCGGCGCTGAACGCTCTCAACATCATGCGCCTTCACAGCCCGCAAAGCGCGGTGCTGGCGGCCGTAATTTTCAATGCGCTGATCATCATCGCGCTGGTGCCGCTGGCTTTGCGCGGGGTCAAATACCGGCCCTCCGGCGCGGCCTCGCTGCTGCGGCGCAATCTGCTGATCTACGGCGTCGGCGGCATTCTGGTTCCATTTCCCGGAATCTGGCTGATCGACCGGTTTCTCTCTCTGGTTCACTGGGCCTAAAGGAGCACTTTGTATGTGGCAACAAATTCTTCCGGCATTCCGAGCGGTTCTTCTGATGACCGTTTTGACGGGCCTGCTCTATCCCGGCGTCGTCACCGGTCTCGCGCAGGTGCTGTTTCACCACGAGGCCAACGGCAGTCTGATCGAGCGGAACGGGCAGGTTGTCGGCTCGTCCCTGATCGGCCAGAATTTCACCAGGCCGGAGTACTTTCACCCGCGCCCTTCCGCGGCCGGCTCCGACGGCTACGATTCGACCGCTTCCGGCGGATCGAACCTGGGTCCGACCAGCCAGAAGCTGATCGACCGCGTCAAGAGCGACGAAGACAAGTTCCGCAAGGACAATCCGGACTTCAATGGGCCGATTCCGGCGGACCTCCTGACGCAATCGGCGAGCGGACTCGATCCGCACATCAGTCCGGCTTCGGCCGAAGCGCAGATTGCGCGCGTGGCCAAGGCTCGCGGTATCGATGCCGGCAAGTTGACGATACTCGTGGATGAGAGCGTCGAGGGCCGCACCGCGGGCTTCATCGGCGAGCCTCGCGTCAACGTCCTGATGCTGAATCTGGCTCTTGACGATCAGTATCCCGTAAAACGATGAGTAAGCCACTAAAACCAGGCGAACAGATCGAGCACTATCGCATTGACGACGTGGTGGCGCGCGGCCCCATGGCCTCGGTGTTCCGAGGCACTGACCTTCGCACCAATCGTCCGGTTGCGATCAAGGCCCCCGAAATGGCGGCTGAGAGCGACCCCGTGTTTTTCGAGCGCTTCCGCCGCGAGGCCGAGATCGGACGCAAGCTCGACCATCCCGGCGTCGTCAAGGTCTTTCCGCGCGAGGATCGCGACGGTGTGTATCTGGTGATGGAATGGGTGGATGGCCCGCTGTTGCGGAGTATTTTGGCGCGGGAAGGCAAGCTGCCGGTGGAGCGAGCGGTCAAAATCGCCACGGAAATCTGCGACGCGCTGTACTACATCCACAGCCGCGGCGTGGTGCATCGCGATCTCAAGCCGGAGAACGTCGTCGTGGACGCTGAAGACCGCATCAAGCTGATCGACTTCGGGATCGCCGGGGAAGAAGGCGCGCGCCGTCTGACCTTCGGCAAGTTCTCGAACATCATGGGCACGCCCGATTACATTTCTCCCGAACAGATCCGGGGCAAGCGCGGCGACGCCCGCAGCGACATTTACGCGCTGGGCGCGATGCTCTACGAGATGCTCACCGGCCGGCCGCCATTTCAGGGCGAAAATCCGTTCGCCGTCATGAACGACCGCCTGCTGAATCATCCCGTTCCTCCCCGCGAGCTCAACCCCGAAATTCCGCCGGCTCTTCAGGAGATCGTCTACAGGGCGCTCGAGCGCGACCGCCGCAATCGCTACGCCAGCGCCAATGAGATGGCCTGGGACCTCGCGCACATGGACCAGGTCACGCCCGCCGACCGTGCGGAAATCGCAGACTGGCGCAGCCGCCGCTCGCCGTCCTCGCGCAAGGCTCTGTTTTACGCCGCCGTGGCGCTGGTTCCCATCGCCATCTTCGCGCTGCTGTTTTACGCCAGCCGGCATAGCTGAAACAATAGGCTGGTGCCGCATTTTAGGAACGCTCCTCGATTCCGATCCTCCGAGCGTCTGGCCATCGCTTACTTTATTTACGTGGCGTTAATCGCGCCGTTCTACATCGCACGGCCGTGGCGGACGTCGATGCTGGCGGTCGCGGTAGCGGCGTGGTTGTGGCTGATGGGCCGGTGGACGCCCATCGCGCGCGACCTCGCGCCGCTCGGCGCAACCCTGGCCGCTTACCGCGAGATGGATTGGTTTTCGTCCTTGCCCCACGATCATCATCTGGAGCGAGCCTGGGTCGCGTGGGACCGCCTTCTGCTCGACGGCTACCACCTGCGCGCGGCGATCGAAAGTGCCGGTGCGATCGTTCCCGGCTTTCTCGAACTTTGTTACCTGCTGGTCTATGGAGTTGGCCCCATGGTCGTTGTCGCGGCCATCCTGCATCGCCGCCGCGACACCACGGACCAGCTCTGGATGGCGTACCTGGCGGGTACTTTGGGAGCCTACGCTTTGTTTCCGTACTTCCCCTCGGACCCTCCGCGCACCGCGTTTCCCGGCGCCGATCTGCCTCACGTGATCACGGCACTTCGGCGGTTGAACCTGTATATCGTCGGCGGCTATGGCATCCATTCGAGTGTATTTCCGAGCGCGCATGTGTCCTCGGCATTCTCCGCGGCATGGGGATTGTTGAAGACCATTCCCGAAAAACGTTGGATCGGATGGAGCATGGCCGCGTATGCCGTCGTGGTGTCGATCGCCACTGTTTATGGGCGATATCATTATGGAGTCGATGTGCTGGCGGGATTCGCGGTCAGTTTGTTGGCAATTCCGGCAGCGCGTTTGGGAAGGGAGGGGAAATGAGGACGCTTTGCTTTGCATTGATACTCTTTGGTTCCGCGGCTGCGCTTGCGCAAACCGTCGGGATTACAGGCGGCGGCGTAGGGACTGGCTTCGGGGGCGGCATCGTCAGCGGAGCCACATCGACGATCAGCGTACAGTATTTCCTGCGTTCCGATCCTCCATCGTCCGGATTGGCGCGAAGGTTTGTCCAAGGCGGGCATGGCCGCAGCGCCGCAGGGGGCCCGTCATTCTCCAGTCGGTACTTGCTCGACAACGTCAATCACGTAATGTTCGGCTATGAACTGGTGCTCGAAGAGCAACAACCGGGAACATATCTGGCGACGTTCGGCAAGTTAGGCATTACTCCATTGGAGATCTCCTCGGAAATGGCCCCGAGACTTCCGCCGAATGCGCCTCCCGGTCTCGTGCGCCCGCAGCGCCCGATCAACTCCTCCAATTGGTCGGAATGGACCACGCAGCCGCTGCCCGCGATTCCGCAATCACGCCTGGTGCACCCTGGGGACACCATCAGTATCGATCTCTTCGTTGACGCCGCGACAGGGGAGAAGCTAATCGACGACATCCGCATCCAACCGCCTCGCACGATTCCATCTCTCGCTGTCGGGTCTCCGCCGACCCTCCCTGCGGCGCTGGCCAACCGGCCGGTGCCGACCGTCTCCGGAACCGCTCGCGATTTCTCCGCCGCCGATGCGGAGATGCAGCTCGCCCAGCCGCGCGTCACCTTGAATGGGACTCCGCAGAGCGCAGCCTCGCGAGGCGCAGCTAACAGCCGAGGCTCGCTGGTGTGGTTCTATCTTCCCGACCGCGGGCGTTATGTTCTGTCGCTTGCGCCGCGCCCGGATCTCGATTTCATACAAGCTGGCGAGGTGCGCGGCGGCGCAGCGACCTTCACCCTGGGTGAAGACACGATCAAGCTGGAATGCCCCAACCCGATCGCAACCGGAGACGCTCCTTACCATCTCTACGTCCTCCACGATCGCGAATGGGAGCCCACCGCCCAAGCGCAGAAAGGCCAATTCGCCGTGGGCTCGGTCGCTCCCGGCGAGCTTGCGGCGCTTAAAAGGAAGTAGTTGCTCAACGCGAAGATTGCCAACCCCTCCCTCTGGTCGCGGCTCAGAAACCGTTACAGAGCCGTGACCGAAGGGAGCGGATGGGCTCAATACGCCAGCAGCCGTTCGGCTTCCGCTACGATGTTTTCCACCTGCGGCAGGATCTCGTATTCGAGCTGAGGGTGATACGCGACCCATGTATCCAGCGCGGCCACTCGTCCCACCGGCGCGTCCAGCGAAGAGAATAATTCGCTGGCGATGCGCGCGGCGATCTCCGCGCCGTAGCCCCAGGAGAGGCAATCCTCGTGAACGATCATCACCCGGCTGGTCTTCTCCACCGATGCTTGAATCGCTTTCCAGTCGTAGGGCGAAAGCGTCCGCAGATCGATCACCTCGACCGTGCGGTCCGGATACTTCTGCTCCATCTGCACCGCCGCTTGCAGCGACTTCTGCACCAGCGCGCCATACGTCACGATAGTCAGCGCCGAGCCTTGCTTGACCGTCTTGGCGCTGCCGAACGGAATCGTGTAATCCGGGCCGGGATGAGGCGAGCGGTTATACGCCTCGCGATACAGCTTCTTGTGCTCCAGAAATAGAACCGGATCGTCGCATCGGATGGCCGTGCGCAGCAGGCCGCACGCGTCCAGGGAATTTGACGGAAAGACCACGCGCAGCCCTGGAATGTGTGTGAAGATCGACTCCCCGCACTGGCTGTGGTAAACCGCGCCACCGTTCAAATATCCGCCGATGGCCACGCGAATCACCACCGGCGCCGAAAATCCGTTGTAGGACCGCCAGCGCAGCGTCGCCAGCTCATCGCGAATCTGCATCATCGCCGGCCAAATGTAGTCGAAAAACTGGATCTCGACCACGGGCTTGAGCCCGCGCGTGGCCATTCCGGTCGCCCTGCCCACGATGCAGGCTTCGGCGATGGGCGTGTTGAACACGCGTTGGGAGCCATGCGCGGTTTGCAGCCCCAGCGTGGCCTTGAAGACACCGCCCTTGCCCTTGACCTGGCCCAAGTTGGCTTCCCGGCTGCAATCCGCCACGTCCTCGCCGAACACCACGATCTTAGGATTGCGGCGCATCTCCTCGTTCATCGTGAGATTGATCGCATCCACCATCGTGCGCGGGTTGCCGTCGAACTGCGGCTCCGTCTCGAATTCGCCCGACGCCGGGTCCACGCGGTCCGAGTACAAAAACCGCAGCGGCTCGCCCGCCACCGGCGGAGCAGCCTTCAGCGCATGCGCCATGGCTTCCTGGATCTCCAGATCCACCTGGTGCATCAGCATTTCCACGCCGTGCGTGTCCAGGATGCCTTCGGCCCGGAGCCACTCCGGATAGCGCACCAGGGGATCGCGGGCAGCTTCGGCGTCGCGCTCGGTTTTGGGCTTGTACAGCTTTTCGTCATCGGAAAGCGAATGCGAATACGGCCGTGTGCAAGTAGCGTGCACCAGCGCTGGACCGAGCCCGCGGCGGCAATGCTCCACGGCGTCCCGCATGGTGCTGTAGGATTCAAGGAAATTCGTGCCGTCGCATTCGAACACCGCCAGATTGGGAAAGCTTCGAACTAAGCGGGCGATGTTGCCTCCCGCGGTTTGCCTCTCGACAGGCACCGAGATCGCGTAGCCGTTGTCCTCCACCAGGTACAGCAGGGGCAGCCGCTCCAGGCAGGCCACGTTGAGCGATTCCCAGAACTCGCCTTCGCTGGTGGCGCCCTCGCCCGTTGTGACCATGGTGACCGCGTCCGATTTCGGATCGTCTGATTGAGGATGGAGCAGCCGCGTGGCATTGGCGCAACCCACGGCCTGAGTAAAATGCATGCCCGTTGGCGAGGACCCCGTGACAATGTGCAGACTGGGCGAGCTCCAGTGCGAAGGCATCTGCCGCCCGCCGGAGGCGTGGTCGGCTTCCGATCCCGCTGCTTGCAGGAACATCTCCTGGGGTGTGACGCCCAGGGCCAGCGCCAGCGCGCGGTCCCGATAATACGGGTAGAACCAGTCGTGACCCGGCCGCAGGGCCATCCCCGCGGCGGTCTGGATGGCCTCATGCCCAGCCCCGCTGACTTGAAAATAGATTCGATTCTGCCGCTTCAGCACAATTTCCCGGTCGTCGATGCGCCGGGAAAGATACATGATCCGGAAGGCCCGGATCAGATCGTCCCGCTCCAGTGGGTGGGGCGTTCGAAGATCGGTCAAAGTGCTGGTGGCCATGGAGTCCCTAGACAGTGTACCAACGCTTCCTTCGGTGGGCCAAGCGAAGATTTTGGAACTCGGAGGGTTTTCCGGCACAATCACCGTATGAGGCTCTGGACGACAACCCTGGTTATGGCACCGATGCTGGCGTTTGGCCAATCCTCGTTCGAGGTCGCGTCGGTCAAGCCGCAGCCGTGGGCCGGACAGGGCTCCGTCGGAGTTTTTGTCCGCGGCGATACGCTGACGGCCGAGCACGTGGCTTTGTACGATCTGGTCGAGTTCGCCTACAATCTGAGAAGCGTTCAACTCTCGGGAGGCCCCGCCTGGGCTGATCGCGGCCGTACACTGCTGAGCGACTCCGATCTCTACCAGGTGACTGCCAAGGCCGCCGGCGCCCCGCCTCCTCCGATGGACCAATTCCGGCTCATGCTGCAAGAGCTGCTGGCCGATTCGCTTTCAGTTGAAGGTCCACCATATCCAGAGGGACCTGCCCGTGTACAATCTGGTGGCGGCGAAGAGCGGAGTAAAGCTTAAGGAAAGCGCCGCCGACACGAAGTTCTCGATGGTCACCAGGAGCGGAAAACTTACCCGGATCACGGCCGCACACGTACCCTTGACGAATCTGCTCAGCCAGGTCGAGGGCTACGCTGGCCGCCCCGTGTTCGACAAGACTGGGCTCACCCGAACCTATGATTTCGAGCTCGATTGGGCTCCTGACAGCCTCTCCGTCCAGGGCCTCGATGCCGCGGCTCCAGATTCCAGCGGTCCCTGGCCCTTCACCGCTCTTCAGGAACAGCTCGGGCTGAAATTGGAACCGTCATAGCCCCATTCGATACGGTAGTCATCGACCGTGCGGAGAAACCGGCGGAGAATTGACAGCGTACCAGCTTCCTCGAGCCAAGCGCCCATCTGCCAGGGTGGGTTCACCAGGGGTTGGCTTGCGAAGGCCAGTGTGCACACCAGCCTCCGCATGTGGACCGCGCGATCCTCGATCAGGCGCCCGCGGTTGACGACTTGTTTTGGCCAAGAAGCGCCGCAACGCTGCCGCCCATCGAATCGAAGTCCGCGACTAACTGGCTCCAGTCGAAACCGGTGGGAGCTTTTTGATTGGCTTTGCCTAGCGCATCCATGCTGACCACGGTGTACAGTTCGCCGTTGGACGCTTGGTTGGGGTACTTGGCCAGAGCGGCGTTGGTCATCAATCCTGTCATTCCCCAGGTGTCGATCACCACGCCAGCCGAAGTGTATCCCACCCCGACCACGCAATGACCGTTGTTCGGGTCGGGCGGGCCAGCGGCATCCCAGACGAAACCCGATGCCGACGGCATCGGATTGATCCAGGCGTCCGGCAATTCAATCCCGAAGTACAAATTCTCGAACAGCCACAAGGCTGTTTGAAATTCTTCCACATTCGTGGAATCGACTGTCATCCAGCCGGCGATCTTATGTGCGCCGGTGGGGCTGGTCGTGTTTGGAGGCAGCGCACCGTTGTTTTCCCAGTAGTTCAGGGCCGTCTGCTCATCGCACCCCTGGTCCGTGGACGGTTCACCCGGAACATAACCCCCGATCGCGCTGTAGAGGCCGACGATCTGGGCGTTCGAATAGAGGAACGGTTTTGCTCCGGCGTTGCCCGTCATCACGCCGACAACGTGCGCCATCCCGGCAATGACACAATCGCCGAGCGTATCGTTGTCGTAGATCTTGGACAGGGCCGCCGCGGCCGATTTTGTGTAGTCGCATGTAGCGGGCGGCGCGGGCATGCTGCGGGTCAAGTAATTCTTAAGGGCGAATCGCGGGCAGCGGGCCACAGGCCGCTTTCGCCCCAGTTTGAAGCTCTGCCCCGAGACGGGGTGCTGAACAGTCTTGACAGGCACGATGTTAGTCTCCTTTCAAACGCTTTAGTCGCTTAAATCTCAGTCAGTTTGGATATATTCCGTACCCTGACTGCCGATCAGTATATACCAAATCGGCAAAAATGCGGATTATTTATTTGCGAGGAGCAATGTAATACCAGACTAAAGCACTGGAGTACGACTCCGCCGTGGTTTAGCTCGACGTGCAGCCGTCAAACATGCTGTACGAGTCGCCACATAGGAGTTCTTTGTGCATCGTCAGTTCGCACTCTTATCTGCTATCTCAATGCTCGCATGAGTGTTACCCGTTGCGGCACCCCTGCGTCCGGTTCCTGATGGATGATAAAGTTATGAAATCAGAAACTCGGCAGCCGACTCGCATTGAGCACGATTCCATGGGTGACGTTGCCGTCCCCGCCGGCGCCCTTTACGGCGCGCAGACGCAACGCGCGGTCGAAAACTTCCCCATCAGCCGGATGCGCTTCACACGGCCCTTCTTGCGTGCGCTCGGCATCGTCAAAGCCTGCGCCGCCCAGGTCAACGGAGAGCTCGGCGAATTGCCGCCGCACCTCGCCTCCGCCATCGAGCAGGCGGCCGATCAAGTGGCGCAAGGTGCCCACGACGCCCAGTTCGTCGTGGATGTGTTCCAGACTGGAAGCGGCACCTCCACGAACATGAATGCTAATGAGGTGATTGCCCGGCTTTCGAACACTCACCCCAACGATCAGGTCAATCGCAGCCAATCCAGCAACGATGTGATCCCGGCCGCGATCCACATCGCCGCTGCCGAGCTCGCAACCGGCCAGCTCCTGCCGGCGATGGGCGCGCTCCGTCAAGCCCTCGATGAAAAGTCGCGCGAGCTTTGGGAGGTCGTCAAAGTCGGCCGCACGCACTTGCAGGACGCGGTTCCCATCCGTTTTGGCCAGGAATTCGGCGGTTACGCGCGGCAGGTGGAAGCCTGCGCGGAGCGCGTGACCCTCGCGCTCGATGGCGTCTACGAATTGCCGCTCGGCGGAACCGCGGCCGGCACCGGGCTGAACGCGCCGTCCGGCTTTGGCGCAGCCGTGGCACAACGCATCGCCCAGCGCACCGGACTGCCGTTTCGCGAGGCTCGCAATCATTTTGAAGCGCAGGCGGCCCGCGACGCCGCGTCTTTCCTGAGCGGCGCGCTCCGGACCTACGCCCTCGCGCTCACCAAGATCGCCAACAACGTCCGCTGGCTCGGGTCGGGGCCGCGGTGCGGCATCGGCGAGCTTCGTCTGCCCGCCTTGCAGCCAGGCTCCAGCATTATGCCCGGCAAAGTGAATCCCGTCATCGCCGAGGCCGTCCTCATGGTGTGCGCGCAAGTCATCGGGCACGACGCCACCATTGCCTGGGCCTGCGCGGCCGGGAACTTCGAGCTGAATACGATGATGCCCGTGATCGCCTACGATCTGCTGGAATCGATCGAGATTCTCGCGTCGGCGACCCGAACTTTCGCCACAAACTGCATCCAGGGGTTGGAGGCCGACCGCGACCGCGTGCATTCGCTCATCGAACATTCGTTCGTCACCGCCACCGCGCTCGCCCCGGAGATCGGCTATGAGCGTGCCGCGGCGATTGTTCAGGAAGCCTGGCAAACCGGCCGCACCATCCGCGCCGTGGCCGAGGAAAAGAGCGGCCTCCCGTCAGACAAGCTGGCCCGGCTTCTCGAACCCGCCCAACAGGTCGGCGGCTAGAGCGCAGGTTTCTCGGTCCCCTGGGCGCCAGAGGCACATTGTTGATACTGGGCCGGTTACGCTTCGAGCCGCGCCCGCTCGCCGAGGCTATGAATCGAAAAGCCCCAAGATCTGTCACAAACGTCCTTCGGGCGGCGTTGTTATTGTTGTGGACGTGCCAAGCGAAGCGGTCGTTGGAATGAATCTCAACGAGGCCAGGGTCGATCTTGAGACAATTTTTCACGCGCAGTACGGGCGGATGGCCCGGGTGATCGCTGGGATCATAAGAGACCCTGCGCGCGCCGAGGAACTCGCGGTTGAGGTGTTTCTCAAGTGGTCGCGGAACCGCAAAGCGCAAGGAGAAAATGCGGAAGGCTGGCTGTATCGGACCGCCGTGCGAACTGGTCTTGACGAGCTGCGCCGGCAGACACGCCGCAGCCGTTATGAAAGCCTGCTCGGGTTTGTTCGCGGTTCGCCGTCCCCGCACGATCTTTTTGCCGCCCAAGAGGAACAGCAGAGAGTCCGGCTGGTTCTGAGCATCATCGAACCGCGGCAGGCGGAGCTGGTTCTCCTGCGCAGCCACGGCCTAAGCTACGAGGAATTGGCTTCCGCGCTCAATCTGAATCCGGCGTCCGTTGGAACGTTTCTGAGCCGCGCACAACAGGCGTTCCGTAAGGAGTACATCGAGCGTTATGGAAAGGAGCGAAATGGAGAAGAATGACGAACTGAATGTCGGCCGGTGGGTCGACAACCGTCTCGCGACGCTCAGTCCAGGTGGAGCGTGGCAGCCGGACGTGGGCCGCGGCCTTTCACGGCTTCGGCAGAAACGGGAACGGGTCGCAGGCGGCCAGCGAAGGTGGGCCTGGATCGCCGCCGGCGTGGTGGCCACTTGCATTTCCCTGATGGCGGCCCCCGGCACGCGCGCTTTTGCCCAGCGCTGCGTTTCCGCGTGCGTCGGCCAGTCAAGCTGGATAAGCCGCTTCTTGGGGAATCCTTCCTTTGGTAACCCCTGGGGCGCGGCTCCCGGTGTGGCGTACGTAAAACCCGAAGCCCGCAAAATGGCCCCGGATTTCACGCTGAACGACGCCTCCGGCAAGGCCGTGACGCTCTCCGAATATCGAGGCAAAGTAGTTCTGTTGAACTTCTGGGCCACTTGGTGCGCCCCGTGCAAGGTCGAGGTTCCCTGGTTCGTCGAGTTTCAGCGGACACACGGAAACGATCGCTTCGCCGTGATCGGTGTTTCGCTCGACGAGGACGGCTGGACTTCCGTGCGGCCTTACGTGGAAGAAAGGAGCGTCAACTATCCCATCCTGATCGGCAACGACAACATAGCTCAGCTATACGATGGCTTGCAGGTTCTGCCAACCACGCTCATAATCGACAAATCCGGCCGGATCGCCGCCATTCACGTTGGCTTGTGCAACAAGAGTGAGTACGAAGGCGACATCCAGGCCATACTCAACGAAAGGTAAGGTAACTACAAATGAAAACCAATGTCCTTCGAACGAGTTGTATAGCCGCCGGCCTTCTCGTCCCGATCGCGGCCGCTGTGAACGGAGCCGGCACGCCTTCGCGGATTGCAAACGGAAGTCAGGACTCCAAGCAGGAGCATTCCTCGGGATTGATGGCCAAGATCACCTTGCCCGATGGCTCGGCCCGCAGCGTAAGACTGGAGGGCGTGGGGTGCTCCGCCAGCATCTGTTCCAGGATCGCCATCCAAGCCAAAACCGAACGCAATTCCCTGGTGCTCACGCCATTCGGCGTTATCGCGGCGATCAAGGACACCACGGATCACGACGCTCTATTCGTGTTGAAAGATGGCACGCGGCGGCGCATGTCTTTGTTGACCGATTTCCGGGTGCTCTACCTCACAAACGGATCGCAACCCGCGGAAAAACTGGATTTGGCGAAGGTGAAGTCAATCGAGTTTCTTGCGCCGGGAAGATAAGGATGCTGGGCTCGTCGCTAGCCTTGTGCGGGCTGATGGTCGCCGCACCAGCAGCCGCACAATGGCTGAATTATTTTACGCCCGGAATCCCGCGGCTGCCCGATGGCAAACCGGACCTTGCCGCGCCGGCTCCAAAGACATTCGACGGCAAGCCAGATCTCTCCGGGATCTGGAGATCTGAACTGGAGAATGGCGTCAACTACATTCCGAATATCGCGAGAGATTTGCAGCCTGAAGATGTGCGGGACTGGGCTGCCGCGCTCTACAAGCAGCGCTCCGAAAGCCTGCAGAAAGACGAGCCATGGGCGCGTTGTCTTCCTGCCGGCCTGCCCTTGATCGAGACCAGTGGCGTAACATATCGGATCGTCCAGACCCCGAGCTTGGTTGTGATCCTGTACGAGGAGACTGCTAGCGTGCCTCGACAAATTTTTCTGGATGGCCGCGGACTGCCCAAAGATCCGAATCCTTCCTGGCTTGGATATTCCGTGGGCAAATGGGAAGGCGAGACGCTGGTGGTGGATTCGGCCGGCTTCAACGATCGGACGTGGCTCGACACCGGCGGCCATCCACATTCGGACTCCTTGCGCATAACGGAACGCTTCCGCCGTACCGACTTTGGGCATCTGGAACTCCGGATCGCGATTGACAACCCCCAAGCGTTCACAAAACCGTTTACAGTCACAAAGCATCCCGTGTTTCGAGCCGACTACGAAATGCTTGAATACATTTGCAACGAGAACGAGAGAGACTCTCGCCACATGGTGGGCAAGTGATGAACTCAATCCGGGGTAGCGGAAGACGCGAGATACAATCCGGCTGCACGAGCCACCGCCTCAAGAACCCGTAGCAGGTCTTCCCGCGAGCCCGTGTCAAATTGTTGTCCTGGATGATCGATCGCGTTGCTGACCACGGCGACGGAGGCGACGGCGGCATCCCGCGCGGCGCCGAATGCGAAGAGCGACGCCGCTTGCATCTCGACGGCCAGCACACCCTCGGCCGCCCACTCCTGAAGTTGTACCTCTGTCTCGCGGTACGGCGCGTCAGTGGTCCAGACCTTGCCGCAGCGAACGGTCCAGCCGGTTGCCGATAACTCCCGCTCGAGATACGAGATCACCGGCGTGGGGCAAGCAACTTCTTTGCCGGGCGGCAAGTAATGATAGGAGGTCCCTTCGTCGCGAATCGCACTCGTCGCGATTACGAGGCATGGGAGAGGAAGCTCAAAGGAGACTCGGCCAGCGGACGTGAGGCCGATGATGAGCCTGGCCCCCGCGGTCTGAAGCTGCTCGGCGATCAGCACTGCATAAGGTCCGCCGATCGTGCGTGCGATGATCCCACACGTCACACCGCCGAGTTCCATTGCGAACATAGTGGTGTGAAAGCACGCCCATGATGAAAACGGCTTGGCGATGCCTTCTCGAACCAGCCAGTCGGTGAGATCTCCGTCGAAATCGAGAATGCAGACCGGAGGAACGGCGCCGGTTGTGATTAGCCGTGTCCGGCGTACGTCATCCATCAGGCTTTGGGCAGTGAATGCGGAGGGCTGCTCGAGCGCATGGCTTAGGATGGGCAGGTTGGATGGATTGGGCATGTATCCAGTTTCTTTAACCAATGAACAGGGCTATTCCACTACGCAACAACAGTAGAGGAACTGCTGAGCGGTGCCGAACGGCGTGTGATGCAATTCTGTCGCGCTCTCTACCAGTCGAAATTGCGGCCCAAACTCCGCATGCAGCGATTGCGCGTCATACCTCGACACATCCAGTCCACTACACCTCGCGGGTCCCTCCGGCCCGAACGTGGCGGGGATCACGCGGCCTCCGGGTTTAACCGCCGAGGCGGCCTGCCGAACATAGGCCAGGCGCTGTTCCCGTATCGTGAGGAAATGAAATGCGGCCCGATCGTGCCATACATCGTAGAAGTGCTTCGGCAGATCGGTCCCTGTGATGTCCGCGTGAATCCAATGGACCAACTGCGACGCCTGGCCCAAGCGTTTCTTCGCGACCTCGATGGCGGTTTCCGAGATATCAAGGCAAGTGAGATTTCGGTATCCTCTGGCAATCAGATCGTCGAGCAGAGTGGATTCGCCTCCGCCCACATCGATAATCGCCGCGGAACGGTCCCCAGCCGCGCGTTCGATGAGCGCAAGTGAAGTCTCGAGATGAGGACGGAACCAACTGACTTCGTCAGCCGTTTTCGTACCGTAGACTCTTTCCCAGTGGTGCTCAGCGCTCATCGCAATTAATTACTAGTTTAGCGGCTGGTTTCGCGGACCGATAGCGAACATGGCAGGCCGCTCGGAAACAGTCCACTTGCGTAGATGTGCGCCGAGAGGGTGGTCCGGAAGTCCGGCCGTGGAAAACCGCCGGGCTGCGCGGTCTTCTCGGGGCTAGCAGCCGATGCTTGAAGGGGCCCTCACGGAGCAAAATACCCGACGATGTCGATGATCAGGTCGGTCGGGTTCCCGGCGACCACGGTGATCGCCCCGCTGGTTCCGGCAGGCACGATGGCAGCGTTGGCAATCACGTACCCGTCTGGCGAATTGAGCGTCGAGACGCCCGGATATGCATCTCCCGTGGGCCATGCCGACAGGAAACCCAGCGGCCCTTGCGGCACTACCGTCATGTTCAACGCGTATGCTTGAGCAGTCGCAGGGATGCCGCACGAGCTCGATTGAATCGGAAAGTCCCGGCCCGCATACGCCGCCAAGCTCGGCGGCCCGAACGCACCCGTGAAGCTTTGGCCGGTTCGCGTATCGGCCACGCGGCATGGCGCCACAGCGTAAAACTGCAATCCTCCCGCGCCCGGCACGGCGAACTTCCCGTTGATGTCCAGAATCACGTCGGTCGGGTTGCCCGCCACTACGTCGATGTCACCATTGGTCCCCGAGGGAACAATCGCCGCGTTCGCCAGCGCCGTGCCGTCGGGGGAGTTCAGCGTCGATACCCCAGGGTAGGGTTGTCCCGCGGGCCAGATCGAAAGGAAGCCCAGAGGCCCAGGTGGGACCGCCGTCACGTTCAATGAATAGGCCTGCTCCGAGCCGGAAAGGCACGGACTGGTCGCGAGCGGGAAATCGCGAGTGACAAACCCGGCCAGACTCGGCGGTCCGAAGGCACCCGTGAAGCTCTGGGTGCTACGCGTGTCCGCGATGCGGCAGGGCGTGAGCGGGAAGAACTCGAGGCTCGATGCGCTCGGCGGCGCGAAATACCCATTGATGTCGATAATCAGATCGGTCGGATTGGAGGCGAGTACGGTGATCCCGCCGCTGTTCCCTGCCGGGACGATGGCCGCATTGGCGATCACGCTGCCGTCAATCGAATTCAGCGTCGAGACTCCCGGATAAGCGCTCCCGGCCGGCCACACCGAAAGGAAACCCAACGGCTCCTGCGGAACCACAGTGAAGTTCAGCGAATACGCCTGCGCGGTTGACGGAATGGAACACCCTCCGGAAAGCAGCTGAAAATCGCGGCTCGAATAGGCTGCCAGTGCCGGCGGTCCGAACGCGCCGCTCTTTCCTTGTCCAGCCCGAGTATCGACCAACCGGCACGGAGCGATTGGATAGAACTGCAAGGGGACAGGCGTGGTGAAGGACCACGTTGCGGAGGCCGTGGTTCCCGCGATATTCCTGGCAACGATGGACCAGTAATAGGTCGTGGAGTATGCGAGTGTTCCAGGGCTGTAGGTCGTGGCCGTCGTGTTGACCACGAACGGCGGCGAGGAGGATGTTCCGAAGTAGACATCATAAGTCGCTCCGAGCACAGCATCCCATCTCAAGGACGCTGTTGGCGACACACCTGTGGCTCCATTTACGGGGAAGGCCAGCACTGGAGCGGGGGGCGCGGTGATGCCCGCCTGCGAGATTGAGACTGGCTGCGTCCCAATGGTCAGCGTCGCGCTCCGCTGGGACGCTCCGTTGTTCGGCGCCACGGTGTACCCCACGGACGACCGCAGTGGCGTTGCCGTCACCCAGCTTTGACTGCTGGACGCGATCACCGGGCAAGAGGTTGTCACCGTAATCGTTCCGCTTGCTCCTGCCGCGGGCGCGCTGATCTGCGTTTGCGAGAGACCGTACGTACAGGCCGTCGCCGGCTGCGTGATCACCACCGTAAGCCCGGCTAGGTTGACCATGGCGGTCTGAACCTTGCCGCTGCTGTTGGCCGCTGCCGTGAGCGTGATCGCGCCGCTTCCGCTCCCGTTGGCCTGCGTGAATGGCAGCCAGGCCGCGCCGCCCGAAGCCGTCCAGGTGCATCCGGATTGGGTCAGGACTTGAATCGTGACCGGGCCTCCGGTGTTGGAAACGATCTGATTCGACGGGTTCAGAGCATAGGTACACGCGCCAACCGCGATCGGAGCAGTTGCCGTGACTCCGCCATAGGAGACATCCAGCAAATCCACGCCGTTGCCGTTGGCGGTGATGGTGCCGCCTGTGCTCACGCTGAATACGTTTGCCGAGCCGCTACGCGCGGTGTACGTTGCCAACTGCGTGACGTCAATCGGGCCGCTGGTGAAGATCGCGTCTGCCTCGATCACCTCCGAAGTTCCCACGGTCATATTCGCCACCGGCGCGTTCGCCAGGTTCAGCGCGTACGGAGCGCCGCTAGGTTGCAGCGTATAATTCAATGTGGTCATCGCGTAGGTATTGTCGCTAAAGACCGCGATAGCGGCGAAGCTTGCCGATCCAAGGCGCGTCGGCGCATAGGGGATGGTGAACGGAGACTGCGTCGCGTAGAGCAAAAGCGTGTCGGTCGGATCCATTACTGTTTGCAACAGCAGCACCTCAGTGATTGTCTTGGTCGAGGAAGTGGCGGTGATGCTGATGGCGCTGTTAATAGTCAGGATCGAGCCTGTCGTGGGCAGGATGGCGACGTTCGATGCTGCTACCTGTGTGTATCCGGTAAGGTCCAGCACGGGCAAAGGCATCGTCGCCGCCGATGTAAGGCCGCCCTCGGATGTGCTGGAGATAAGGCTTGCAGATGGCGCATATGCGGTACCTCCTGTGAGCCACCAGAAGGCCTGGGCCCAAATCGTCTGGCTCTGAGTCTCTCCGATGTCCGACGAGCAAAACGATGCCAACGATGCCAGAGCCAGTACCCACGGGGGAAGCGCGTCGCACAGATTGGTGTGCACAATCCCTGGAATCGCTGCGGTGTCGAAGGTTCCCGGAGGGTCTTGGCTCGTTATCGGTACAATTGTGTCGTTTAGCTGGTTGTTCAGAATGCTGGATACCGTTTGCAAGGGAAGGAATGCTTTGATCAGAACGTCCCACAGTTTTTCTGTGGCAGACCCCAGGCTGGCGGGCGCGACGCCGACGATCGAGCTGAAAACGTTCGCGGACGAAAGGGCAAAGAGTTGCGACGAGCCGGGCTCCATTGATTGCACGGCCCCGCCAATCGGTTTATGGAGCGGGCCGTTAAACAAGTCTCCGAGCGTGCAGGAGGAAAATTTCAAGCACAGCGCCAGCACTACGGGATTTCCAGTCCCTACGAGCACGGCGCCCTGGTTGTTCACAAGGGTCGTCGCAAAGTTCGTCCCCAAATGCGGAGTCCCAATGGTAATCAGTTTGTGCACCGGATTCGAAAGCAAGGCCGGATTACCGAGATAACCCTCCGTGCTCAGGAAGTACCGGGTCACCAGTCCACCCATACTGTGCGCCACCACATCGACGCTCCGCGCCGCCATTCCCGCCGCTGCGGCGCCCGCGAGCGCGGTGGACATGCGCGATAAGAGTCGGCCTTGTATTCCAGGATCGCCGAAGGCCAGGGAACTCAGGCTTCCGTAGTTGACCGCGTAGATCAGGTTGTGCGGATACTGGCTCGATATCGAGTGATAGAATCCCACGGGCGAGATGGGGGCGAATCCGGCCGCGGCGGCATCTGACCAGACACCGTGAACGAGCAGTAAGGGAGGAGGTTCCAGCGCGACGGAAGCTTGCTCAGTCGGGCCTCCCGGCTGCGTGGCGGTCACCGCAAGGCTAACCAAGGGGAAAACGTTCGGTACCGGCATCGCATTTGGTGCCCATAAGAGCGCCAGAAACCAATAGTTGCCGGCGGCGTCGGGCCCGTAGGTTGGCGCTGTGACAGTATAGTCCTGAACATTGCCGCTGGCCGGATTTGGGCTCGCTAGATAGTTCGAATCAAACGGCCCTAGCGATCCCACGGCCGTGCCGGCGGACAGCCCTATTCCATTCGCCAAAACGTCAAACGTCACTGGCTGCGACGAGGTTGACTTGTAGGAAAGGACAACGGCCGATTCCCCATCCCCTGCGACGCTGGTCGCCGCAGGCGCGTTGAGTACGTCGTCCATAGCGAGCGTTGGAGGGGCTTCGTGAAGGCCAGCGTAGGGCGCGAAGGGATTCAAAACGCTGATTCCCCCCGTAGTAACCGTTATGTCTACAGTCACGGTGCCTCTTGACGTGACCGTAAAATCCGGGTCCTGTTCCGCGTAGATGCTCAAACCCAGGACCGTCTGTGCGCTGTAGGCGTAGGAATAGGTCTGGCCGTTGTAGATCATCGTAGGGCCTGTCGATGAACTATCTAGAACGAAGGGCAGAGCAACGCTGGCGGAGCCGGATTTCGGCACTGGAATTCCGCAGTATCCACCCGTTCCGTGCTCGGTCGTGGCTGTAGCGCTTCCATTGACACCTGACCACGAAGAGCTAGCCTGGGCATTTCCGTAGCCACCGTTACACGCGTGAGTCGTTGTAACGGAATCAAAGAGACTGCCTGAATCGTTTTGCACTGCATGGAACGGAGTGCCAGGAGCGCCAAGAACGTATACATCAATCCCCGAGTATTCAGTGCCAGCATCGGGGTACCATCCACAGCCATAAAAGAGATTGCATGAACGAGAAGCATCGACTGGGTCCATCGAGCCCTGAAAGATTACGGTGGTAGAAAAGGTCCCAATTGAAGCCGAGACGGATAGCGTGCCCCAGCCTGTGTAATGTTGGTTGCCATAACCAGACGTGTTGGGGACGGCCCTGCTTGCCGATCCCCCTCCTGTGCTGGTATCAAATTTGTAAGGAAAGCCAGGATCGTATTGATCCCCGTTTGCGATATTACCGTGGACAACGAAGTATGCGGGTGGATTTTGGGCTTGTGCTATTCCCGCCATCAGGACCAGAACCAAGCTCGTTGTGAGCAAAGACGCGAACGAATCACGGAATCTCATTCAACGCCACCATTTCTGTTTACACGGACCGTTTGCCGCGGCAATATGAACATTCCCCTGCATCTTTGGCCAGCGGGATAGTCTGACGGTTCGAGTGTTAATTTCTCCTCAGTGTACACCCAGCCGCTTTCCCCTGCTCTCGTCTGCTGAGGCGGACTCTCATCCAAGCCCAGCAAGTTCTGCACGGCCGGGTGAAGGTCGTGAATCGAGACGCGATTCCTCTTCGCCTCTACGCCGAATTCATCGGTGGCCCCGTAGGCCAGCTCGCCCTGCACGCCGCCCCCCGCCATCAACATAGTGAAACTGTAAGGATCGTGGTCGCGCCCGGTTCCGCTGTCAGATGCTGCGTGCGACCGCTTCAGATCGCGAATCAGCGCGGCTGCCTGATCCATGTCCGGGTAGCGACTGCGCTGGGCCGGCTGGAGCAGAGTGGATAATCCTCCCGCGGACTGTTCTCCTGACTTTGAAGATCCGCTGTCGCCGCACCCGAGCCCCAATGTTGATAGAATGGTGCTTCAATCGAGACACTTCGGTCGTGTCCATCACTTCATCATTCAGGAGCTAGAGCAGGCCAAACATGGCGGTCACAGGTGCGGGCTTGGAAGGCATTATTGCCGCGGAGTCAAAGGTATGCTTCATCGACGGCGAAGCGGGCATCCTGAGCTATCAGGGCTACGATATCCGCACCTTGGGCGAACACGCCTCCTTTGAGGAAGTGATTTTTCTGCTTTGGTCCGGGCAGCTGCCCAAGCGGGCTGAGCTGAACGAGCTCCGCGCCGGACTGGTGGCCCACCGCGCCATCCCCGAACCGGTCGTGGCCTTTCTAAGGGGAGCTCCCAGAGGCTCGTCGCCCATGGCCGTGCTGCGCACCGCCGTGTCCATGCTGGCGCTGTACGATCCGCTGGCCCAGGACATGTCGCCGGAGGCCAACAAGACCAAAGCGCTGAAGCTCATGGCGCAGACGGCGACCATCGTCACGTCATTCGACCGGCTGCGCAACGGGGATCCGGTTGTCGCCGGCGATCCCAAGCTGGGCTTCGCCGCCAATTTCCTCTACACGCTCAGTGGTAAAAGGCCGGATGAAATCATGGTGAAGGCTTTCGACGTCGCCCTGGTTCTGCACGCCGAGCACGAACTGAACGCCTCCACCTTCGCCGCCCGCGTCACCGCCGCGACCCTCTCCGATATTTATTCCGCGGTCACCTCCGCCATCGGCGCTCTGAAAGGGCCCCTGCACGGCGGCGCGAATGAGGATGTCATTCGGCTTCTGCTCACCCTGACCACGCCTGAGGAAGGCGTCGAGCGGGTCAAGGACATGCTGGCCAACAAGATCAAGATTCCGGGCCTGGGCCATCGCGTGTATCACACTCTGGACCCTCGCGCGGCCTTCCTCAAGGACATGGCCAAGGAATTGGGCGAGCGCACCGGCCACACCAAGCTCTACGAAATCTCCAACGCCATCCAAGCCTACGCCAAACAAGCCAAGAACCTCAACGCCAACGTCGACTTCTTCTCCGCCAGCACCTACTATTCGCTAGGCATTCACGTGGACCTGTTCACCCCCATCTTCGCCGTCAGCCGTATGTCCGGCTGGACCGCGCACATCCTGGAGCAGTATCACAACAACCGCCTGATCCGTCCTCGCGCGGATTACACCGGCGAGGCCCCGGGCAAGCCCTGGATCGATATCGCGGATCGCTGATTTATATAGAACGCCGCAAGTGTACGATCTCTCTTTCTTCCGCAACAATCTGGACGCAATCGCGAAACGGCTTGCCGATCGCGGCTTTACGCTCGATGTCGAAGCGTTCCGCAAACTCGATACGGATCGACGCACGGCGCTCGCCGAGTCCGAGCAGTTGAAGGCCCGGCGCAACGCGGAATCGCAGGAGATCGGAAAGCTCAAGAAGGCCGGACAGGACACCGCGGATCTGCAACAGAAGGTCCGTGAGATGGCCGATCGCATGGCCGCGCTCGATCGGACCGCCGAGGCCGCCGACAACGAGTTCCGCCAGATGATGGCTGGTGTTCCCAACACGCCCCATGCATCCGTCCCTGCCGGCAAGAGCTCCGACGATAACGTTGAGGTCCGCCGCTGGGGGACGCCTCCGGAGTTTTCCTTTGCTCCCAAGGCCCACTGGGACCTCGGTCCGGAGCTGGGCATCCTGGATTTTGATCGCGCCACCAAGATCACCGGAGCGCGCTTCGCCGTCTACTGGGGCCTGGGCGCGAAGCTGGAACGCGCGCTGATCAATTTCTTTCTCGACGTGCACACCCGCCATCACGGCTATACCGAGGTTCTGCCGCCCTTCATGGTCAACTCGGCGAGCCTGTACGGCACCGGCAATTTGCCCAAGTTCGCGGCGGATCTGTTCAAGCTGGAAAACACCGACTATTGGTTGATTCCGACGGCTGAGGTTCCGGTCACTAACCTGCATCGCGACGAAACGCTCGATCTGGAAAAACTGCCGCTCAAGTATTGCGCTTACACTCCCTGCTTCCGCAGTGAAGCCGGATCGTACGGCCGCGATGTCCGCGGCATCATCCGCCAGCACCAGTTTCAGAAAGTGGAGCTGGTGAAATTCGCCAATCCCGAAACCAGCTACGACGAGCTCGAAGCACTGACGCGCGACGCCGAAGACATCCTCCAGCGTCTGGGCCTGCCCTATCGAACGGTGGTCTTGTGCACCGGCGATATGGGCGCAAGCTCGGCCAAGACTTACGATATCGAGGTCTGGCTGCCGGGCCAGAACGGGTACAAGGAAATCTCCTCCTGCTCCAATTTCGAGGCGTATCAGGCTCGCCGGGCCGCGATTCGGGCGAAGTCCGGAAAATCCAAAGCCGATTTCGTGCACACCCTCAACGGCAGCGGCTTGGCGGTGGGCCGCACCTGGGTCGCCATCGTCGAGAATTACCAGCAGGCCGACGGCAGCGTCGTGATCCCCGAAGCGCTGCGCCCTTACATGGGTGTCGAAGCGATCAAACCCGCTTAATCACCAACTAAAAGTCGCGTAATTTCAAGGACATCGCGCTTACGCGCGCAAGCTCTCGCGGCATCTCGCCCGTATCCTGAAGTCGCTTGGAGGCGTAGCGATGTTCTGCCCAAAAAAGTTCAGTCTTAAACTCTTGGCCCTGGCGGCCCTCCTGATGACCGGCTTGGTAGAAGCCCAACCGGCTCTGACCACCATTCAGGATATTCTCTACCGCGCGGACGGATCGCGCTTCACCGGAACGATGTTCATCACCTGGAGCGCCTTCCAGGCCGGAGACAGTTCCAATATTGCGACCGCCAACCTGACCTTGCCCATCGTCAATGGCGTGCTCAAGGTCGGGCTGGTGCCCACCACCACGGCCTCGGCCGGCGCGCAATACAACATTGTCTATAACCAGAACGGCGTGACCCAGTTCACGCAGATGTGGGCCGTGCCGCCCAGCTCCGTGCCGCTGCGCATCCCCGATGTGCTGGTGTCCACCGGCACGGTGGTGGGGCCGCCGCCCCTCACCAGCTCAATTCAGATCTCCGACGTCGTGGGATTGGTGAATGCCCTGGCGCTGGCGGCGCAAAAAGGTGTCGGATACGCGCTGGGCAGAACCGCGATCATCAACGACCAGGGACAGATCGACGGGGCATCCGGCAATCTCAGCGACTGCATGCACGTGGATGGGACCTCGGGGCCGTGCGGAAGCTCTACGGGCGTGTATCCGGGCTTTTCGGATTCCGAGACTCCCTCCGGCTCGATCAACGGGGCGAACACCGTCTTCAGCCTCGCGTTCCCTCCATCCCCGGTGGGGAGCTTGGAACTGTACCTGAACGGCCTGCGGCAGGACGCAGGAATCGATTTCACGCTCTCGACCAACGTCGTCACGTTCTTCAGCGGCTCGACTCCGCAATCCGGAGATCTGCTGCTGGCCAGCTATCGCTACGCCAACCCCAGCAATCCTCTGGGATCGCTGACCACGCCGCAGGTGGTGTGCAGCAGCGCCGGCGTTGGCACTTTCGCCTCCACCCTGGCACAGTTGGGAAGTTGCACGCTTCCGGCGGGACTGCTCGGCACGGGAGACCGCCTCGAAATCGAGTATCAATACAGCCACACCGGCTCGACCACGGGGTTCACCGCCCAGGTTCAAGTTGCCGGAACGGTGGTGGTGATCAACCGAACCGCCGCGGCGACGGAGAGCCTTTTCGCCGGACACACCAGCTTCGGTCTCTACTCGGGCGGACAAACCTGGGACACGCAAAGCTGGGGAGGCTCGACGCTGGCCTTCGCGTCAGCGGCGGGATCTTCCGCCATCAACCCCACCGGGGCCGTCACCATCAGCTTCCAGGGCGACACGGCGACCTCCGGCGCGGACCTTCTGACGCTGCGGAACTTCACTGTGATCCGATATCCGGCGCAAATCAATCCATAGGCCCGCAGGCAGGCGTTGCCTTTATTCCGGCTTACCATTTTCGCGATCAGCAGGCCTCGAGGTCGAACTTCCTTTTTCCGAGCGGCGGCGGTGGTCTCTGGATGGGGAGTGCATGGGGTCCAAGACCGTCCAGCCGTCGAGGGCATTCGCGGATGATCTGAAGTTCCATACTTCTTAGTACCTCAAAGCGTAGCGCGAAAGTCCTTGCGGAGTATATAGATACACGCTTCTTGGTGGTTTTTTTGCGGCGACCGCGTCGTGAACTCTTCTCTTGAATCAGGACTCGTGTCATGTTAGCTTGGTAGAACCTTCGACTTGACTAGATCGAGCCTCGGAGAGTACGCGGAGGTCAAATGAGCGAGCTGACCCGTAAGACAGGGTATTTGGCGCTTCTGGCGTCATTTCTGTGCTTCGCAAGCGGGGCGTTTGGCGGGCCGTTGCTGGCGGTAATCGCAGTGCCGGAGCCGAGTTTCCCACTTGAGTTTGGCCTAACCGCAGCGGGCTTTGCGGGTCTGCTGTTCTTGTTCAGAAAACGAAGAGCTGGGCCGTCGCAAAATCGTTCAGTTTAGCTTTTGCGCTGGCTGCTGGTCTTCCGCAAGCGGATTGGCGGGCCGAAGTGGCCCTCTAACGCCGCAGCCGGTCTAAAGCTTCGATCTCTTCCGCCTGAGATGCACAATGGCGCATCGTGCCGTATCAACGTCCGGTGTGCTTGGCCGGGCCAATACGCTTTCGTCGCGTCCGAGCCCCAGAACGAACTCACACTCCTTATCCAGGGGAAGCTCTCGGAAGCGGCGAAGAAGATCGAGGAGCGCACCGCCGGACAGCCCAGCAACATTGGCTACACCGGAATGGACCCAAGCTCGGCGGCCACTGCGCTGGCGATAGCCCGCGTGCAGTAATTCCAAGATCCGGACAGCGCATCCGCAACACGCTCTGGTGCCAGTTCGGTCGAGCAGTGTCCATCGCGCGTCAACAACGCCCCCGCTGATTCGGTCGCTGGGGCCAGGGATCGAGGTGGTCAACGTGCGCGTGTTCGTGGATGATGTGAATGGCAGGTCTGGATGATCGCCGAAAGCCGGGCGCCCGTCCTTAGGACACCTTACTCAGGGAAAATGCCTCTGTACTTAGGAGAATTTTCAGCGGCGGGATCTGAATTTGGCTTCGTCAGAAGAATTTGTGGGCCAGGATTGGCTCCGGCAGCTTGGCAAGTGAGTGATACAAGGCGAGTTCGAGGACGCGAAACGTGCGAAAGCCGTAAGATCTTCTCATGACGACTTTGGCTTTGTTGTTGAGGCCCTCGACGACACCGCTGGAAAACTCCTTGCGCGCCCTGAAATAGTTCAGCAACAACTCCCGGTGTTCACGGAGAGTTCGGGCGAACTTCTTCATCGGCTCGATGCGGCTGCGCATGACTTGGTGACACCAGAAGTCGAGGAACTTTCCGGCCCAGACCGGAGAGCTGTAGGTCCAAAACTGCTGGAAGTCCTCCTTTAATAGGTAGGCTCGAACGGTTTGCAGGTTGTAGCGGAGTAGGTCTCGCAACCGCACCTGTTGTTTGTCGGTGAGGTTTTCCTTACGCTTGAGCACGCACCAGCGCGATTTCTTCAGCAGCGGCTGATAGCCGTCGCGGATGAGGCGCTTGGTTTCCTGGGCCCGCACCTCGTCGAGAGCCTTGCTCATCTTGGCCATGATGTGGAAGCGGTCGAGGATATGCAGGGCGTTGACGCACTTCTCGCCGATGACGTCCAAGTAAGGCTTCCACATGTCGGAGCAAACAAACAGAATCTCCGCGGCCACTTTCTCGCCGATCACCCGGAAGAAGCCCTGAAACGATTCGATGGTGCGCTCCTTGCCGACCCACAGCAGCCGAATGCATTCGCGATCGATCTGATAGACCAGCGTCAGATACTTGTGGCCCTTGGCGTACTGAATCTCGTCCACGCCGATGGCAAAGATCGATTCCAGAGTCCGCCGCTGCAGGCCCCATTCAACGACATATTCCACTGCGTCATGCACCCGGTCCCAACTGCTGCGGAAGCTCACGGCCACTTCCGTCCAGGAAAGCTTGCGCGCCCAATGTGCCAGAAACAGCAGGTGCGCCTGGGTGGAGTGCTGCTTACCTGCGGACCAGGGAAGCTTCTCGGCCCCGATGCCACAATCGGGGCACTGCACCCGCCGCCGCGCGTAGATCAGAAAAACCACAAATCCCCAAAAGGGAATGAACTCGAACAACCGCGCCGGCAATGTGTCATAGCCCGGCGCCGGTTTCTCGCACCGCCCGCACACCGCTTGAGATCCCTTGCGCGGACGTACAGGCACTTCGATGGCTTTCTTGTCGGGGCGGAAACGCGCCTTGAGGAAGACGAAGCCCGGCTGCGGGTAGCATTGGTTTAGAATCGTGGTCAGTTCCATGACGGCGAAGAGAACATCTTCCACCGTAAAACGGCCACAGGCCGCCGTCGATGTCTCGGCCTACTGCCGGGATCTCGATCAATGGCCGCGCTCCTGGATGGGAATCGAGCAGGACCTCTCGCCCGGTGAACAACTCCTGCCATACTTTCGCCGGTTCATCGAACACTTGGCCTCGTCGAGTCTCTCACCGAAAACCATCCGCAACCACGTGGACAACCTCTGGAGCCTTGGCGGCGAGATCATCCGCGACCTGCACTATGACAAAACTCGTCGCAAGCTTCCCGCTGACCGGCTCCTCAGACAGTCTGTCCATGAACTTGGTGGTCCCGCCATTCACAACGGCTCAGAGGATCAGCAGCGTTCCTTCGACTCCACTTGCCGCAAGTTGCATCGGTTCCTTGAACCCTGACCCACGAATTCCCCAGACGAGCCTGAATTTGATCCACTATTGAATTCTCTGAAGCAATCCTCGCGAAGGGGCGTTTGCATAGCTCAAGGCGCTGCACTAAGTGAGCGTGAATCCCATTTCGGCGTCCCTCATCGGTAATAGAGACTGCATGTTGGAGTGACCCGAAGACCCCCAGTGGTCACCCGATACCCGAGGGGAAGGCTCGCGCAGAGTCCTCAACGCAGACAACTAACGAAAAGATTCTTATACTTACCATCCGAGAATCCGCGGCATTTCAAATGGCCTTCGCATTGCGGGTACTGTTACAGCGTCTCTCTCATCTGGGACTTTAGTTTTGCGCCGCTGATGCGCCGAGGAAGCCTCTGCGAATTCGGAGGTCGCTATAGCAACTCTGATCTTTGAAATGGGCAGCCTCCGTTAAGAGCGGGGGCTGCCCCTTGGATACCAACGGAAGGTCGGCACCCTATGCTCTTCTAGTCTACCCCACCGTTTACTGTCCACCGTATCCGTGATTTCCGAGCGGGAGCTTTCCTAGCACTGAGTTCGCGCAACGATGCGCGCAGCAAGGAACAACGGAAAGTGCCTGAGTTTAAGACCAACGGGCTTGGCTGAGAAGACGTGTGTCTTCGATGACCGACGTCCGCCACTACAGGGGATTTGATGGACGCTTTGAACGTATTTACTAAGTCCGCGAACAAAAGCTTCGGCATCATCTGCCTGCTGTTCGCGGCGGCTGCAAGCCAAGCCATGGCACAGCAAATCACGATCGCTTCCGGTTCGGGAAACGCTGTTCCGGGCGGGACAGTTACCTTGGGTCTTTCCCTTGCGAGTACGGGAGGCGCACTCCCGGTCGCCGTGCAATGGACGATAAGTTATCCAGCGGCCGTCGTCGTGAGCGCGAGCGTAGTGGCGGGATCCAGCGCGACGGCTGCGGGCAAGAGTGTGAGCTGTTCCAGCACAGTTGGCGCCACGACCTGCCTTGCCTACGGCGCGAATGACAATGTCATCAGTGGTGGGGTTCTTGCCGCCGCCACATTCACGATTTCCGCAAGTACACTGGGCTCTTCGACGCCAATTGGAATCGCCGCCGTTAGCGCATCGACTGCGGCTGGCAGCAAGATTATTGGCTCCGGCCTAGCGGGCACGATCGTGGTGACTCCACAAACCTGGACCATCTCGGGAACTATCAGCCCCACGGCGGGCGGCAGCGGAGCCACGGTGACCTGAGCGGAGCGGCAGCCGCGACCACCACGGCGAATACCTCGGGAAGCTACAGCTTCAGCGGTCTGGCCAACGGAGCCTACACGGTCACGCCGAGCAACGCCGGCTACACCTTCACGCCTGCGAACTTGGGCGTCACGATCAACGGCGCGAATCAGACCACCATCAACTTCACCGCGGCGGCGCAAACCTGGATGATCTCGGGAACCATCAGCCCCACGGCGGGCGGCAGCGGAGCCACCGTGACCCTGAGCGGAGCGGCAGCCGCGACCACCACGGCCAATGCCTCTGGGAGCTATAGCTTCAGCGGTCTGGCCAATGGAGCCTACACAGTCACGCCGAGCAATACCGGCTACACTTTCACGCCGCCGAACGCGGCCGTGACGATCAACGGCGCGAATCAGACCACCACCAACTTCACCGCGGCGGCGCAAACCTGGACCATCTCGGGAACCATCAGCCCCACGGCGGGCGGCAGCGGAGCCACGGTGACCCTGAGCGGGGCGGCAGCCGCGACCACTACGGCGAATACCTCGGGAAGCTACAGCTTCACCGGTCTGGCCAATGGAGCCTACACAGTCACGCCGAGCAACGCCGGCTACACCTTCACGCCTGCGAACTCGGCGGTCACGATCAACGGCGCGAATCAAACGGCGAACTTCACCGCGGCGGTGCAAACCTGGACCATCTCGGGAACCATCAGCCCCACGGCGGGCGGCAGCGGAGCCACGGTGACCCTGAGCGGAGCGGCAGCCGCGACCACCACGGCGAATGCTTCTGGAAGCTACACCTTCGCCGGTCTGGCCAACGGAGCCTACACGGTGACGCCGAGCAACGCCGGCTACACCTTCACGCCTGCGAACTTGGGCGTCACGGTCAACGGCGCGAATCAGACCACCACCAACTTCACCGCGGCGGCGCAAACCTGGACCATCTCGGGAACCATCAGCCCGACTGCGGGCGGCAGCGGAGCCACGGTGACGCTGAGCGGAGCGGCAGCCGCGACCACCACGGCCAACGCTTCTGGAAGCTACACCTTCAGTGGCCTGGCCAACGGAGCCTACACGGTGACGCCGAGCAACACCGGCTACACTTTCACGCCTCCGAACTTGGCGGTCACGATTAACGGCGCGAGCCAGACCACCATCAACTTCACCGCGGCGGCGCAAACCTGGACCATCTCGGGAACCATCAGCCCCACGGCGGGCGGCAGCGGAGCCACCGTGACCCTGAGCGGAGCGGCAGCCGCGACCACCACGGCCAATGCCTCTGGGAGCTATAGCTTCAGCGGTCTGGCCAATGGAGCCTACACAGTCACGCCGAGCAACGCCGGCTACAACTTCACGCCCGCGAACTTGGGCGTCACGATCAACGGCGCCAGCCAGACCACCATCAACTTCACCGCGGCCGCGCAAACCTGGACCATCTCGGGAACCATCAGCCCCACTGCGGGCGGCAGCGGCGCCACGGTGACTCTGAGCGGAGCGGCTAGCGCCAGCACCACGGCGAATGCTTCGGGAAGCTACACCTTCACCGGTCTGGCCAACGGGGCCTACACAGTCACGCCGAGCAACGCCGGCTATACCTTCACGCCCGCGAACTCGGCTGTCACCATCAACGGCGCGAGCCAGACCACGGTCAACTTCACCGCGGCCGCGCAAACCTGGACCATCTCGGGAACCATCAGTCCCACCGCCGGCGGCAGCGGCGCCACGGTGACGTTGAGCGGAGCGGCTAGCGCCAGCACCACGGCGAATGCCTCGGGGAGCTACAGCTTCACCGGTCTGGCCAACGGAGCCTACACAGTCACGCCGAGCAACGCCGGCTACACTTTCACGCCTGCGAACTTGGGCGTCACGATCAACGGCGCCAGCCAGACCACGGTCAACTTCACCGCGGCCGCGCAAACCTGGACCATCTCGGGAACCATCAGCCCGACTGCGGGCGGCAGCGGAGCCACGGTGACCCTGAGCGGGGCGGCAGCCGCGACCACCACGGCAAATGCCTCGGGGAGCTACACCTTCACCGGTCTGGCCAACGGGGCCTACACAGTCACGCCGAGCAACGCCGGCTATACCTTCACGCCCGCGAACTCGGCTGTCACCATCAACGGCGCCAGCCAGACCACCGTCAACTTCACCGCGGCCGCGCAAACCTGGACCATCTCGGGAACCATCAGCCCCACTGCGGGCGGCAGCGGCGCCACGGTGACTCTGAGCGGAGCGGCTAGCGCCAGCACCACGGCGAATTCTTCGGGAAGCTACACTTTTGTCGGCCTGGCCAACGGAGGCTACACGGTCACGCCGAGCAACGCGGGCTACACCTTCACGCCCGCGAACTCGGCGGTCACAATCAACGGCGCCAGCCAGACCACCATCAACTTCACCGCGGCCGCGCAAACCTGGACCATCTCGGGAACCATCAGCCCCACTGCGGGCGGCAGCGGAGCTACGGTGACTCTGAGCGGGGCGGCGGCCGCGACCACTACGGCGAATGCCTCGGGAAGCTACACCTTCACCGGCCTGGCCAATGGAGCCTACACAGTCACGCCGAGCAACGCCGGCTACACCTTCACGCCTGCGAACTCGGCGGTCACGATCAACGGCGCGAATCAAACGGCGAACTTCACCGCGGCCGCGCAAACCTGGACCATCTCGGGAACTATCAGCCCGACCGCGGGCGGTAGCGGAGCAACGGTGACTCTGAGCGGGGCGGCGGCCACAACCACCACGGCAAATTCCTCGGGAAGCTACACCTTCACCGGCCTGGCCAATGGAGCCTACACAGTCACGCCGAGCAACGCCGGCTACAACTTCACGCCCGCGAACTTGGGCGTCACGATCAACGGCGCCAGCCAGACCACCATCAACTTCACCGCGGCCGCGCAAACCTGGACCATCTCGGGAACCATCAGCCCCACTGCGGGCGGCAGCGGAGCGACGGTGACCCTGAGCGGGGCGGCAGCCGCAACCACCACGGCAAATGCCTCGGGAAGCTATACCTTCAGCGGCCTGGCCAATGGAGCCTACACAGTCACGCCGAGCAACGCCGGCTACAACTTCACGCCCGCGAACGCAGCGGTCACCATCAACGGCGCGAATCAAACGGCGAACTTCACCGCGGCCGCGCAAACCTGGACCATCTCGGGTACCATCAGCCCAACTGCGGGCGGCAGCGGAGCCACGGTGACGTTGAGCGGAGCGGCTAGCGCCAGCACCACGGCGAATGCCTCGGGAAGCTACACCTTCACCGGCCTGGCCAACGGAGCCTACACAGTCACGCCGAGCAACGCCGGCTACAACTTCACGCCCGCGAACTCGGCGGTCACCATCAACGGCGCCAGCCAGACCACAGTCAACTTCACCGCGGCCGCGCAAACCTGGACCATCTCGGGAATCATCAGCCCCACCGCCGGCGGCAGCGGAGCCACGGTGACGCTGAGCGGAGCGGCCAGCGCAACCACTACGGCCAACGCTTCCGGAAGCTACACCTTCACCGGTCTGGCCAACGGAGCCTACACAGTCACGCCGAGCAACGCCGGCTACACTTTCACGCCTGCGAACTTGGGTGTCACGATCAACGGCGCCAGCCAGACCACGGTCAACTTCACCGCGGCCGCGCAAACCTGGACCATCTCGGGAACCATCAGTCCCACTGCGGGCGGCAGCGGAGCCACGGTGACGCTGAGCGGAGCGGCTAGCGCCAGCACTACGGCCAACGCCTCGGGAAGCTACACCTTCACCGGCCTGGCCAACGGAGCCTACACAGTCACGCCGAGCAACGCCGGCTACAACTTCACGCCCGCGAACGCAGCGGTCACCATCAACGGCGCGAATCAAACGGCGAACTTCACCGCGGCCGCGCAAACCTGGACCATCTCGGGAACCATCAGCCCGACCGCGGGCGGCAGCGGAGCAACGGTGACTCTGAGCGGAGCGGCTAGCGCCAGCACCACGGCAAATGCTTCGGGAAGCTACACCTTCACCGGTCTGGCCAACGGAGCCTACACGGTCACGCCCAGCAACGCCGGCTATACCTTCACGCCTTCGAACTCGGCGGTCACCATCAACGGCGCCAGCCAGACCACCATCAACTTCACCGCGGCCGCGCAAACCTGGACCATCTCGGGAACCATCAGCCCCACTGCGGGCGGCAGCGGAGCCACGGTGACGTTGAGTGGAGCGGCTAGCGCCAGCACCACGGCGAATGCCTCGGGGAGCTACACCTTCACCGGCCTGGCCAACGGAGCCTACACAGTCACGCCGAGCAACGCCGGCTACACCTTCACGCCTGCGAATTCGGCGGTCACCATCAACGGCGCCAGCCAGACCGCCATCAACTTCATCGCGGCCGCGCAAACCTGGACCATCTCAGGCAGCGTTTCGTCGCTGGGCAGCGGCGCGACACTGGCCTTGAGCGGCGCTCGAACGGCCACCACAACCGCAGACGCATCGGGAAATTACAGCTTTAGCAGCCTGGCCGACGGCACTTACGTCGTGACTCCTAGCAAGATTGCCTATGCGACTGTAGCCTTCAACAATACGAACACGATGGCCGAAACGGCTGGGTCATCGGCCAGCCTGAGCATGAGCGTTACGGCTGGAGGCTCGAACATTGTCGCATTCGCCGTGATAGCGTTTGATAGTACAGCAGGTGGAGCGATCGCCTCCGTCACTTATGGCGGCCAGTCTATGACTTCCGCCGGCCCCGCTGCCGCCAACGGGGTAAGCAACGCATTCGCGCAGATTTTCTACTTGGCGAATCCGCCCACCGGTGCAAATACTCTTTCAGTGACTGGGAATGCCAACGTCAACGAGACCTATGTAAACCTCGTCTCGTTCACAGGCGTAGATCAAACTGCGCCGGTCCGACCCGGCAGCTATGCAACCGTAGCAGCATATTCTAGTTCGCCACGATTAGTGATTAATTCAAATCCAAATGATCTTTCCATCACTTGGCTTGACTCTGGTGGCTCATTTATTAATTGGACAAGTCAACTATTGGATGGTATGAATAACGCTGGGGACTATGCCGGCGGCTCCGATCATTCCACCACTGGATCTTCTTCAGTAACCCATACTTGGTCGTTATCAAGTCCAGGACAATTTGCGCTAGCCGGTTTTTCAATTCAAGCGGCTGGTCAACCCATGTTGTTCACGCCTGCCAACCAGTCCGTTACGGTCAATGGCGCGAGCGTCACGGCCGTCAACTTCACGGCGGCTCAGGGTTTCGTGACCGGCACTTACGCCGCGACTCCGAGTAAGATTCGCGATACGTTCACGCCTAAGGACGAATCCGTGACGGTCAGCGGTGCGAACGTTACAGAAGGCAACCTCACAGCTCAAGCGCAAACCCGGATCATCTCTGGAACCATCAGTCCCGCGGCGGGCGGCAGCGGAGCCACGGTGACACTGAGCGGAGCGAGTAGTGCCGCCGCCACCGTGAATGCATCGGGGAGTTACACCTTCAGCGGCCTAGCCAACGGAGCCTACACGGTGACACCGACCAAAACCGGCTACACCTTCACTCCGCCGAACTCGGCGGTCACGATTAACGGCGCGAGCCAAACCGCGATAAACTTCGCGGCTGCCGCCGACGAGCCGCTGCGCAACAATCTCACCGGTTTCCTCGGAATGCAATTCACAGTGGGCCCGAATCCGCTACGCGTCTCCGCGGTGGGACGTATTTGCGTCGCGGGTAACTCGGGGATGCACGCGGTGAAGTTCGTGAGCATCAGCGCGGGAGGAATCGATGTGCCGAGTGGCTCGGCGATCGTGAGCCTATCGAATTGCACCGCGGGCGAGTTCGCATATGCCGCGCTCAATGCTCCGATCACCCTGCAACCTGGCAGCGGCTACTACCTGGTCAGCCAAGAGCAAGACGGAGGAGATCAATGGTACGACTCCGGCCCCATTCCGGCCCCCGCGAATGTGGCGGTGACCAACTCGGTTTACTCCACCGGCGTCAACTGGATTTCGATGGATGGCGTCAACACCTCTTATGTGCCACCTAGCTTCCAATATACGCTGGAGGCGCCTTCCCCCTCCGCATTTGTTCTCGACTTCAACTTAAGCGGTGCGCCGCTACGAAGCGACCTCGGCGGGTTTACGGGAATGCAGTTTACCGTCGGCGCCAACCCCATAGTGGTCTCATCGATCGGGAGGGTGTGTGTGGCGGGAAACCTTCTGCCCCACACGGTGAAGTTCGTCGACGCCGGCACGGGAGTGGATGTGCCGGGCGGGTCGGTGTCGGTGGCGATGCTGGGATGCCAGGCCGGCCAGTTTGTCTACGCCGCGCTCAGCCCTCAGATCACCTTGCCGGCTGGCGGAAACTACTATCTGGCGAGCTCGGAATCGAGCGGTGGCGACCAGTGGTACGATCTTGGGACGGTCACCTCCACCTCTGCCGCTACTGTAAACGGATCGGTCTATTCTCTTCCTGGCGCAAGCTGGATTCCCCTTGGCGCACCCAGTACTTCTTTCGGGCCGGTGAGTTTCCAGTATGACCCTGCGCCGGTAACCGGGCACAACTGAACCACAGGCTACTGCGCAACGCAGGTGTAATGCAGTGGACCGATCCCCTCGGTGAGTGGCGGTTCTTTACTTGGCCGGAGGTAGGGCGAAGTCGATGTTGCGTTCTTTGTTGAGCTGCGTCGAGAACTCCCGGTCCACCAGATCCAGGGAAACCCGGTTGCGCACTCCTTGCTGCGTGATGTAATTCAGTGTGTCGTCTGCCGGGCGCGCGGTCGTCCCAAGCGAGGTGAGGTGCTTGCCAGCTCTAAACTTGATTGGGCGACAAAACAGGGGAGACTCACGTATCTTTGCGGTCACCTGAACGAAGCGGGATACCTTACTCAGCAAAAATGCCTCAGTACTTAGGAGAATTTTCAGTGGCGGGATCTGAATTTGATCCACTACTGAATTCTCTGAAGCAATCCTCACGGAAGGGGCGCCTGCGGGCGTCTGCATAAGTTCAAGGCGCTGCACTAAGTGCGCGTGAATCCCATTTCGGTGTCCCTCATCGGCAATAAAGACTGCATGTGGAGTGAACCCGAAGACCTGGTTCCCGAGAGGAAGGCTCCTGCATAGCCCTCGAGACAGATAAGCAACCAAAGGATTCTTATACTTACCATTCGACAATGCTGCGGCACCTTAAATGGCCTTCGCGTTGCTAGTACTGTTGCCGCGTCTCTCTCATCTGGGACTTTAGTTTTGCGCCGCTGATGCGCCGGGGAAGCCTCTGCGAATTCGCGGGTCGCTATAGCAACTCTGATCTTTGAAATGGGCAGCCTCCGTTAACGGCGGGGGCTGCCCCTTGGATACCAACGGAAGGTCGGCACCTTACTGCTCTTCTAGTCTACCCCACCGTTGACTGTCCACCGTATCCGTGATTTCCGGGCGAGAGCTTTCCTAGCACTGAGTTCGCGCAACGATGCGCGCAGCAAGGAACGAAGGAAAGTGCCTGAGTAAGACCAAGTCGGTACTCGGGGTCTTGACCGGACTTCTGCGAGTCTCTCGTCGCTTGTTGATAAGGACCGCGATGGATCACTCCAGGGGCAACCTAACTGAACCCCGGAGTTGGAACGCGTGCTGGCTCCACGGGCCTGGCTGAGAAGACGTGTGTCTTCGATTCCCGACCTCCGCCAGCACAGGGGATTTGATGAACGCTTTGAACGTATTTACTAAGTCCGCGAACAAAACCTTCGGCATCATCTGTCTGCTGTTCGCGGCGGCTGCAAGCCAAGCCATGGCACAGCAAATCACGATCGCTTCCGGTTCGGGAAGCGCAGTGCCGGGAGGGACCGTTACCTTGGGTCTTTCCCTTGCGAGTACTGGAGGCGCACTCCCGGTCGCCGTGCAATGGACGATAAGTTATCCAGCGGCCGTCGTTGTGAGCGCGAGCGTAGTGGCGGGATCCAGCGCGACGGCTGCGGGCAAGAGTGTGAGCTGTTCCAGCACAGTTGGCGCCACGACCTGCCTTGCCTACGGCGCGAATGACAATGTCATCAGTGGTGGGGTTCTTGCCGCCGCCACATTCACGATTTCCGCAAGTGCACTGGGCTCTTCGACGCCAATTGGAATCGCCGCCGTTAGCGCATCGACTGCGGCTGGCAGCAAGATTATTGGCTCCGGCCTAGCGGGCACGATCATGGTGACTCCACAAACCTGGACCATCTCGGGAACCATCAGCCCGACTGCGGGCGGCAGCGGAGCCACGGTGACCCTGAGCGGAGCGGCTAGCGCCACGACAACGGCGAATGCCTCGGGGAGCTACACCTTCGCCGGCCTGGCCAACGGAGCCTACAGGGTGACGCCGAGCAACGCCGGCTACACCTTCACGCCTCCGAACTCGGCGGTCACGATCAACGGCGCGAGCCAAACGGCGAACTTCACCGCGGCGGCGCAAACCTGGACCATCTCGGGAACCATCAGCCCCACGGCGGGCGGCAGCGGAGCCACGGTGACCCTGAGCGGAGCGGCTAGCGCCACGACAACGGCGAATGCCTCGGGGAGCTACACCTTCGCCGGCCTGGCCAACGGAGCCTACACGGTGACGCCGAGCAACGCCGGCTACACCTTCACGCCTGCGAACTTGGGCGTCACGATCAACGGCGCGAGCCAAACGGCGAACTTCACCGCGGCGGCGCAAACCCGGACGATCTCGGGAACCATCAGCCCCACGGCGGGCGGCAGCGGAGCCACGGTGACCCTGAGCGGAGCGGCAGCCGCGACCACCACGGCGAATGCCTCGGGAAGCTACAGCTTCACCGTTCTGGCCAACGGAGCCTACACGGTGACGCCGAGCAACACCGGCTACACCTTCACGCCTGCGAGTTCAGCAGTCACGATCAACGGCGCGAATCAAACGGCGAACTTCACCGCGGCGGCGCAAACCTGGACGATCTCGGGAACCATCAGCCCCACGGCGGGCGGCAGCGGAGCCACGGTGACCCTGAGCGGAGCGGCAGCCGCGACCACCACGGCGAATGCCTCGGGAAGCTACAGCTTCACCGTTCTGGCCAACGGAGCCTACACAGTCACGCCGAGCAACGCCGGCTACACCTTCACGCCGCCGAACTCAGCGGTCACGATCAACGGTGCGAATCAGACGGCAAACTTCACTGCGGCGGCACAAACCTGGACCATCTCGGGAACCATCAGCCCGACTGCGGGCGGCAGCGGAGCCACGGTGACCCTGAGCGGAGCGGCAGCCGCGACCGCCACGGCCAATGCCTCTGGGAGCTACAGCTTCACCGTTCTGGCCAACGGAGCCTACACGGTGACGCCGAGCAACGCCGGCTACACCTTCACGCCTCCGAACTCGGCGGTGACGGTCGCAGGCGCGAGCCAGACCACGGTCAACTTCACGGCGGCGGCGCAAACCTGGACCATCTCGGGAACCATCAGCCCCACGGCGGGCGGCAGCGGAGCCACGGTGACCCTGAGCGGAGCGGCTAGCGCCACGACAACGGCGAATGCCTCGGGGAGCTACAGCTTCGCCGGCCTGGCCAACGGAGCCTACACGGTGACGCCGAGCAACGCCGGCTACACCTTCACGCCGCCGAACTCAGCGGTCACGATCAACGGTGCGAATCAGACGGCAAACTTCACTGCGGCGGCACAAACCTGGACCATCTCGGGAACCATCAGCCCGACTGCGGGCGGCAGCGGAGCCACGGTGACCCTGAGCGGAGCGGCAGCCGCGACCGCCACGGCCAATGCCTCTGGGAGCTACACCTTCAGCGGGCTGGCCAACGGAGCCTACACGGTGACGCCGAGCAACGCCGGCTACACCTTCACGCCGCCGAACTCAGCGGTCACGATCAACGGCGCGAATCAGACGGCAAACTTCACTGCGGCGGCACAAACCTGGACCATCTCGGGAACCATCAGCCCGACTGCGGGCGGCAGCGGAGCCACGGTGACCCTGAGCGGAGCGGCAGCCGCGACCACCACGGCCAATGCCTCTGGGAGCTACACCTTCAGCGGGCTGGCCAACGGAGCCTACACGGTGACGCCGAGCAACGCCGGCTACACCTTCACGCCTGCGAACTCGGCGGTGACGGTCGCAGGCGCGAGCCAGACCACGGTCAACTTCACGGCGGCGGCGCAAACCTGGACCATCTCGGGAACCATCAGCCCCACGGCGGGCGGCAGCGGAGCCACGGTGACCCTGAGCGGAGCGGCTAGCGCCACGACGACGGCGAATGCCTCGGGGAGCTACACCTTCGCCGGCCTGGCCAACGGAGCCTACACGGTGACGCCGAGCAACGCCGGCTACACCTTCACGCCTCCGAACTCGGCGGTCACGATCAACGGCGCGAGCCAAACGGCGAACTTCACCGCGGCGGCGCAAACCTGGACGATCTCGGGAACCATCAGCCCCACGGCGGGCGGCAGCGGAGCCACGGTGACCCTGAGCGGAGCGGCAGCCGCGACCACCACGGCGAATGCCTCGGGAAGCTACAGCTTCACCGTTCTGGCCAACGGAGCCTACACAGTCACGCCGAGCAAGGCCGGATACAACTTCACGCCCGCGAACTTGGGCGTCACGATCAACGGCGCGAACCAAACGGCAAACTTCACCGCGGCCGCGCAAACCTGGACCATCTCGGGAACCATCAGCCCGCCCGCCGGCGGCAGCGGAGCCACCGTGACCCTGAGCGGAGCGGCCAGCGCCTCGACCACGGCCAACGCTTCTGGAAGCTACACCTTTATCGGCCTGGCCAACGGGGCCTACACGGTGACGCCCAGCAACGCCGGATACACCTTCACGCCTCCGAACTCGGCGGTCACGATCAACGGCGCGAGCCAAACGGCGAACTTCACCGCGGCGGCGCAAACCTGGACCATCTCGGGAACCATCAGCGCCACTGCGGGCGGCAGCGGAGCCACGGTGACCCTGAGCGGAGCGGCAGCCGCGACCATCACGGCCAACGCTTCTGGAAGCTACACCTTCACCGGCCTGGCCAACGGAGCCTACACAGTCACGCCGAGCAAGGCCGGTTACAACTTCACGCCCGCGAACTCGGCGATCACGATCGCAGGCGCGAGCCAGACCACGGTTAACTTTACGGCGGCGGCGCAAACCTGGACCATCTCGGGAACCATCAGCCCGACTGCGGGCGGCAGCGGAGCCACCGTGACCCTGAGCGGAGCGGCCAAAACCTCGACCACGGCCAACGCATCGGGAAGCTACACCTTTATCGGCCTGGCCAACGGAGCCTACACGGTCACGCCGAGCAACGCGGGCTACAACTTCACGCCCCCGAACTCGGCGGTCACGATCAACGGCGCGAACCAAACGGCGATTAACTTCACTGCTCGGGTCTCAGCGACCATCGGCATTGATGTCATCCAATGGCGTGACAATTCAACGAGCAGCCTAAGGGCGACCTCGCCGTCTTTCTCGACCTCTGCGAACAATGAGTTGCTCCTCGCTTTCATCGCGACGGACTTTGCCGCATCACCCACTACTACGGTCAAAAGTGTATCTGGAGCAGGCCTAATCTGGCAGTTGGTTGTGCGGACAAATATCCAGGGAGGGACTTCGGAAATCTGGCGCGCCTTTGCGCCAGTCCCTCTGAACAATGAATTGGTAACGGCGACGTTATCACAAAGTGTCGCTTCCTCAATGACGATCATGAGTTTCACAGGCGTCGATACTTCGGGGAGCAACGGCTCCGGGGCCATCGGCAGCACCGCCCACGGTCACGCTCCGTCCGGCGGTGCAACCGCGCAACTGGTGACAACCCGCAATGACTCATGGACGTTTGGGGTCGGAAACGATCCTGTTGGCTCGTTGGCGCGAACACCGGGAGCCGGGCAGAGTCTGGTACACCAGGCTCTGATCGACTCAGCCAATTTAGACACGTTCTGGGTTCAAATGCAGGACAATCCCACTCCGGTATCAGGCACCACAGTGAAGATAAACGATCCATCCCCAACCACGGACAGGTACAATCTGAGCATCGCTGAGGTTCTTCCTGCAACGTCCAGTGCAACGACGTGGAGCATCTCGGGTAGCGCTTCATCAGTAGGTAGCGGGGCGAGACTGGCCTTGAGTGGCGCTGGAACGGCCACTGTAACCGCGGATGCATCGGGGAATTACGCCTTCAGCGGTCTCGCGAACGGAACCTACACCGTGACTCCAAGCAAGAAAGGCTGTACGTTCACGCCCGTCAACCGGTCCGTTACGATCAACGGCGCGAGCCAGACCGCGATCGACTTTGCCGGAGCAGTGAGCCCAGGCAGCGGCGAAATTGCACCCGCTCCAGCCAGTCAACGGCTTGACCAGCCTGAGACTCATTCCGCGGCGGCGCAAACCCGGACCATTTCGGGGAGCATCAGCCCAGCTCCGGGCGGCAGCGGGGCCACAGTGACACTGAGCGGAGCGGCCGCCGCCACCACCACAGCCAACGCCTCAGGAAGCTACACCTTCACCGGCCTGGCCAACGGAGCCTACTCAGTGACACCGACCAAAACCGGCTACACCTTCACGCCGCCGAACTCGGCGATCACGATCAACGGCGCGAGCCAAACCGCGATAAACTTCGCGGCTGCCGCCGACGAGCCGCTGCGCAACAATCTTAGCGGTTTCCTGGGAATGCAATTCACAGTGGGCTCGAATCCGCTACGTGTCTCGGCGGTGGGACGTATTTGCATCGCGGGTAACTCGGGGATGCACGCGGTGAAGTTCGTGAGCATCAGCGCGGGAGGAATCGATGTGCCGGGTGGCTCGGCGATCGTGAGCCTATCGAATTGCACCGCGGGCGAGTTCGCATATGCCGCGCTCAATGCTCCGATCACGCTGCAACCTGGCAGCGGCTACTACTTGGTCAGCCAAGAGCAAGACGGAGGAGATCAATGGTACAACGTCGGCCCCATTCCGCCCCCCGCGAATGTGGCGGTGACCAACTCGGTTTACTCCACCGGCGCCAACTGGATTTCGGTGGACGGCGCCAACACCTCTTTTGTGCCACCCAGCTTCCAATATACCGTGGAGCCGCCTTCGCCCTCCGCCTTTGTTCTCGATTTCAATTTAAACGGTGCGCCGCTACGAAGCGACCTCAGCGGGTTTACGGGAATGCAGTTGACCGTCGGCGCCAACCCCCTTGTGGTCTCATCGATCGGGAGGGTGTGTGTGGCGGGAAACCTTCTGCCCCACACGGTGAAGTTTGTCAACGCCAGCACGGGAGTGGATGTGCCGGGTGGGTCGGTGTCGGTGGCGATGGCGGGATGCCAGGCTGGCCAGTTCGTCTATGCCGCGCTCAGTCCTCAGATCACCTTGCCGGCTGGCGGAAACTACTATCTGGCGAGCTCGGAATCGAGCGGCGGCGACCAGTGGTACGACGTTGGGACGGTCACCCCCACCTCTGCCGCTACTGTGAACGGAGCAATCTATTCTCTTCCTGGCGCAGGCTGGACACCCCTTGGCGCAACCAGTACTTCTTACGGGCCGGTGAGTTTCCAGTATGACCTTGCGCCGGTAACCTGGCATAACTGAACAACAGGCTATTGCGCAACGCAGGTGTAATGCGGTGGACCGATCCCCTCGGTGAGCGGCGGTCCTTACTTGGCTGGAGGTAGGGCAAAGTCGATGTTGCGTTCTTTGTTGAGCTGTGTCGAGAACCCCCGGTCCACCAGGTCCAGGGAAACCCGGTTGCGCACTCCCTGCTGCGTGATGTAATTCAGTGTGTCGTCTTCCACCCAATAGGCGATGGCCGGATAGATAACGTGATCCTTCATCGCGATCAGGAAAAATACGGAGGGCGCGTTCGTAGTGCCCGTCGGCGAGTCCTGTTGCGGCACGGCTTCGGGCACGGGCAGGTAGGTGTATTCGCGAATCACCGGATTGGCCGTCTCCGGCTTGTAATTCGGATTGACAATGACGGACTGATTGTCTGGCGCCGCATATCCTGGTCCTGGCGGCGGATAGCCCTGCGGCGCATAACCCTGCGTTGGATCGTAGCTGTAATAACCGGGGTCAACCACGGGACCGGTTGCGTAATCGCTGCCGTAATAATAAGGATTAGGATAGTAGCCGGCAAAATACACCGGATACGGCGCAATGACAGGTCCCAGTGGGCGAGTCGCCGGACCCGGCGTCCCGCGGGCCGGTGCGCGCGATGGGGCAACGGATCGTCCTCCGCCTCTTTGCGCGAACAAACCCGGACTGGCAACCAGAAACGCCACCATCAGGAGTTTCATTGCTGATCCCCTCCCCTACAACTGGTATAGCATTAAATACACCACCACGCCGGTGACGCTGACATACAGCCAGATGGGCAAGGTCCACCGCGCGATTTTGCGGTGTCTCTCGAACCACCCCTTCAATCCGCGGCGCAAGGTGATGATCGCCAGCACCGGCACCGTCACCGCCAGCGCGGTGTGGGTGGTCAGAATGGTCAGATATACCCTGCGAATCCATCCGGTTCCGGGATAGTACACCACACCGGCCAGCGTGTGATACGTCAGGTACGAAATCAGGAACAGCGTGGAGACCGAGAACGCCGTGATCATGACGCGCTTGTGAGCCTCGCGCCGGCCCTTTCGGATGAGCACGTAGGCGGTCACCAGCAATACCGAAGCCGTGGCGTTCAGCACCGCGTTCACAGCCGGCAATTCCTGAACGCTCAAATCCGCTCCTTCACCAGCAGCTTCGCGTCCGCAATCACCCGCGCAATCGCATCCGGCTCCTCGGTGAGATAGAACCCGCGCACGTGCTCCTTACGGTCCACCAGCACGAAGCGCGTGGAGTGATCCAGGCTCCCGTCGATATCGCCCAGCTTGAACACGTCGCGATCCAGATGACGCAGCGTGTCCAGGTCTCCGGTCAGGAAAAACCACACACCCGGACGCGCCGAATATCGACTGGCGTAGATTTTTAGGGTCTCCGGCGAATCGCGTCGCGGATCGACCGTCAGAGAAATCATTTTGACATCGTTGGGCGCCAGCGCCGTTTGCACCTGCCGCATCTGCGCGCTCATGCGCGGGCACGGCCCGGGACAATTGGTGAACATGAAATCGGCCACCCACACGTGCCCGTCCAGGACCGGAGAACTGTCGAAACGGGCTCCGGTTTGATCCGTCAGTACGAACTCCGGAACCGAGCCGTATGTGGGCAGATTCGCGTGGGCGGCGCACCCGGTCAACGCTATTGCAATGCCGCCGGCGGCAACAATGAGCCCGAGACTAATACCGCGTGCCGTCCAGGACCAGCAAGCCATAGAGCAAGGGGAGATACACCACGCTTGCCAGCAGCACCTGGCGCGCGCGCAAAGTCGAATGTTCGGAGGCAGCGCGGAATCCGGCGACCAAAACGATAGCGCCCAACGCCAGCGCTCCGTACAGATACACGTTGCCGGCCATGGAGAAAAACTTCGGCGCCAGGCTCATCGGAACCAGAGCCAGCGAGAACCATACGATGCGCCGAGCGGTGGAATTACCGTCCGGCTCAACCACCGGGAGCATGCGGATTCCCGCGCGCGCGTAATCCTCGCGGTACATCCACGCGATGGCGTAAAAGTGCGGAAACTGCCACAGGAACAGGATGGCGTAGAGAATGCCCGCTTCAAAATTCAGCCGCCCGCTCGCAGCCGCGTAGCCGATCAGCGGCGGCATCGCTCCGGGAATCGCGCCCATGGTGGTTGAAATCGGAGACACGCGCTTGAGCGGCGTGTACACAAAGAGATAGCTGGCCAGCGTAAACAGGCCCAGCAACCCGGTGAGAAGGTTTACTTCCAGACACAACTCGGCAAAGCCTAACGCCGAAAGCGCCACGCCGAACCACAGCGCCTCGCGCGCGGTCAGGCGGCCGCTGGGAATCGGGCGAGCCCGCGTGCGCCGCATCAAGGCGTCGCCTTCGTTCTCGTACCATTGATTCAGCGCGGCCGTTCCGCTGGCGATCAAGCCCGTGCCGATCAGCATGTGCAGCAGCGCCACCCAGCTCCAGGCCGGAGCGAGGTGCGCGCCGCACATGAATCCGATGGCGGAGCTCATCAGGATGAAACTGGTGATGCGCGGCTTGGTCAGCTCGGCGAAACTTGACGCCCGCGTCATGAACGCCGGTTTCACGGCCCGCTTCATGCCGTCACCGCCTGCGTCTCGGCCGCATGTTCGCGCACATTCCGCCGGATCTGAATCGCCAGGGCAACGCTGGAGGCCAGCGTCAGCGCTCCAGTGGCCACGTGGGCCACGGTTACGATGACCATGGCAACGGGGTTCCGCGCCGCATCCAGCCTCGCATAGTAAGCTCCCACGCCCAGCAGCACCTGCACGAAAGTAACCACCATCAGCGTGATTGCCGCGAGCCGCAGCGCACGGTGCTCGGGAAACTGGTGCAGCACAAACGCGCAGACGATTAGGATCGCCGCCGCAACCACCATGGCTCCGAGGATGTGCGGCAGCACCGTCATGGCCCCGTGCCGGAACGCCGCGCCCAGCGCGATCTGCGCCACGACCAGCGCCGGAATCACCACCGCCAGCGAGCGCAACGACGGCTTGCCGTAATCCTCCACTATCTCCGCTCGACGCTGCCAGCTCCGCGAGGTGAAGATGGCGATCGCCACCGTGGTCGAAAAAAACAGTTGTGCGAGACACGCATGCGAGACACTCACCGCCGGCGGCAGCAGCAGCAGCACCGTCAAGCCTCCCAGCAGCCCTTGCAGGATCACCGCGCCCAGCGCGATCCAACCCAGCTTCCGCATCCATGCCCTCGGTTCCACGCGCGTCAGCCAGATCGCCAGTCCGATGGTCAGCAGGCCGACGAATGTGGCCACCATGCGGTGGCCATGTTCAAAAAGCACCCCGCCGGTCATCTGCGGCATTACCTGACCATATGAGAGAGGCCAATCCGGAACCGATAGCCCGGCTTGGTTGCTGGTCACCGAGGCTCCGGCGACTACCAGGAACAAGGTGCACACGGCCAGCGCTACGGCATAGCGATGCAACCAGGGGGTGTAAGAGGGACTCACGTTACGCTCTTATTGTAACGCTTCTTGCCAGGGTAGAATCAAATCAGTTCCTGTGCCCCCCGCGTTCATGGAAAAAGCCTTCATGCAGCAAGCCATCGTTCTGGCGATTGAAAGCGTTCGCTCCGGGCGCGGCGGACCATTCGCGGCGATGGTGGTGAAGGACGGCCGCGTCTTGGCCTCGGGGACCAATCAGGTGATTTTGACGAACGATCCCACGGCGCACGCCGAAATCATCGCGATTCGCGGCGCCTGCTCCGCTGTGGGGTCGTTTCAACTGGATGGCTGCGATCTGTACACCACCTGCGAGCCGTGCCCGATGTGTCTGGGCGCGATCTATTGGGCTCGGCCAGCGCGCGTCTTCTTCGCCGCCACCGCCGCCGACGCCGCGGAGGCGGGTTTCGACGACGCCTTCATCTACCAGCAGATCTCCGTCCCCCTCGCCGAGCGAAGCATTCCATTCCTCACCTTGATGCGCGAAGAAGCGCTGGCCTGCTTCCGAGCGTGGCAGGAGACGCCCGGCCGGATCCCGTACTAGGTGCCTTCCTCGAGCATTTCGATACCGTATTTACGCCGGACGGCATTGCGCTTGTTCTCGTCTGAGAGGTCCGCCGGGGACAACTCACTCAGCTCCTGGACGAACGTATCAAACCCGCCTGGAATGAAAATGGTCAAAGCCCTGCTGGCGGTTGTTCCGGCGTTGCGAAATGCGTGCGGGATATTCCGCGGGAGAACAGCCATCGTTCCGGTTTCCGCGGCAAAAACTCTTCCCCCGCACCGGATTTCCAGCGCTCCCTCCAGAATGTAATAGACCTCATCTTCACGAGCGTGAACGTGCAGGGGCACTCCTTCACCAGGGGGCGTCACGAACTCAAAGGCGCAATATTCGCCTTGCGTGCTCATGCTGCTGACCCGGCACGTCAAGCCGTCCAGGAAGCGCCGACCCTCTCCAGGCCGAGCCAGAATCGGTTGCCGTTCAGATTCCATCCCGGGCGAAAAGCAAAGCCAGCTTCACGGAAACGTAGGATAGCAGGAGAGCCGCGACGATCCATCCGGCTCCGACCGCTTGCGCAGCCCGAAGTGCCGGGGCGAGCGAAGAGAGGGCCTTGTGCATGGTCGAGGGAGCGGCAGCGCTTTGAGCGGATTGCCGGAACGCCCCGATGAACAGGAACGTCAGCGCCAGCGCCCATGCGGCGATCCCGGGCAGAGCCCGCTTCCAGGGGAACGGAATCGGCGGAGGCGCGGACGCTTCCATGCGCGCGGCGTCCATCACTGCGGAGACGAATCCGGACGACGGCACGAGATCGGCCTCGTCAGAAAGAATGCGATCAAGTTCCTGGTCTTTCATCAAGCCTCCTTCCAGTTTAGCTCCGCCATGAGCTGCGGAAGTTTGTTGCGCAGAAGTTCGCGCCCGCGGGAGAGCCGTGCCTTCACGGTGCCCTCGGGCAGGCCGAGACTTCTGGCCGCGGCAGCAACGTCCATGCCGTGGAAATAGAAAAGCGTCAAAGCCTCGCGATATTTTGGCGGCAGGGTGAATACCGCTTGCCGCACGGCGCGGTCGCGATCCTCCGCCAGCCTCAGGGGATCAACCACGCGAGGATCGCAGGGTTCGGCGACATCGTCAATCGAAATGGTCCTGGGAGGAATTCGCCGAATCTCGGATCGATACAGATTGGTGGCCAAAGCGAACAGCCAGGTGGAAAACGCGGCATCGCCACGCCACGCGCCCAAGGATCGATATGCGCGCATGAATGCCTCCTGAGCCATCTCCTCCGCGCGGCCGCGGTCGCGGCAGAAACGGTACGCCAGATTGATCAACGGAGCCTGCCAGCGGCGCACGATATTTTCAAAAGCGGCGATATCGCCGGCCAGGACTTTCTGGACGTCGGCTTCATCTTCGCTGGCGCTCACCCGTGTCCTCCGAACATTCGACCCACTCAGATCCCGCGCGGTTGCGTTTTCTTGCGGGAATCGGTTCTACAAAATGCAACCTCGGCGCGGACCCGTGTGTCTGACTGATTTAAGACTGAATCCTAGCCGAGGAGAATATCATGAACAACGTCATGTGGGAGAGTCTGGGTTGGGCGGTCGCGGCGCTCGCGCTCTGCTCATTATGGGGCGTGCAATCGTGGGTGACCAACCGCCGCCAGGAGCGGGAAGCGTTTTACAAATCGGAAGCCATCAAAAAGATTGCGGAGATGCAAGGCGCCACTCCCGAGCCTGTGCTGGCCTTGCTTCGGGAGGCTTTAGTATCCCGCCCCGACGGACCGAGCGTGTGGGCCTCACCAGGAGCGTATATCAGAGAGAGGGAGGCATTCTACCGAGCCGAAACGTTGAAAAACCTGGCGGGATCGCCGGGCGGGGGGTCAGAAGCCGTTCTCCAGTTGATGCGCGAGGAAGAGAGAAGATCCCAACGGCGCATCCGCGGCGGGCTTCGGCTGGGAGGTTTGGTTGTCAGCGCCGTAGGAATCGGGGTCACGATCTTATTGCACGAACTGCTCCCCGATATGCCGGTGTATTTCGCCGGGCTCATTCCCACATTCGTCGGGGTGGCCCTGCTGGCGTATTCCTACATCTTTGCCGACGGAGACTCAACGAAGCCTCCCGCGTAGCCGAAGCAGGATCGAGCCCCGTATTGATATACTCGGGCGGTCGTGATGTCAGTTCTCGCCGCAGGCGATATCGAGTCGAGGACGACCCGTAAACTTCGCCGCCGGCTGATTCCCCTGCTCTTTGTCCTGTACGTCGTCTCCTACCTGGATCGTATCAACATAAGTTTCGCGGGGCTGACGATGAACGCTGCCTTGGGCATCACGGGCGGCCAGTTTGGGCTGCTGGTTTCGATCTTCTTTTGGGGTTATCTGGTCTTCCAGATCCCCAGCAACCTGATGCTCCACAAAATCGGGGCGCGCATTTGGATCTGTTGCCTCCTGCTCAGTTGGGGGCTCGCGGCCATGCTCTCCGGAACCGCGCAGAGCGTGCGGCAGTTGTATGGAATGCGGTTCCTGCTGGGCGCGGCCGAGGCTGGTTTCTTTCCGGGTATGGTTCTGTATCTGACGTATTGGTTCCGGCGGGGCGAGCAAGCGCGCATGATTTCACTCTTCATGATAGGGTTGCCGGTAGCCAGTATTCTGGGCGCTCCGGCATCGGGGTTCATCCTCGATCACGCGCATTGGGCGGCAATCAGCAGTTGGCGATGGTTGCTGCTCCTGGAGGGACTGCCTGCGATTGTTTGCGGCGTTCTCACTTATTTCGTGCTGCCGAGCCGCCCGGCGGAAGCAACATTTCTCACGCACGAGGAGAAGAGCTGGATCACCGCGGGACTCACCAGTGAAGAACAGGGCAAGACCGGCGAGCGCTCCATCTCGGCGTTGCGCGCCTTGGCTCACCCAAGGGTGTGGCATCTGACATGTGCCGAATTTATGTTCGCGATTGCGTTGTACGCGATGAGCTTCTACATGCCTCAAGCCGTGCAATCCCTTTCGAGCAGTTACTCCAATACGACGGTGGGCGTCCTGGTGATGGTGCCTCACCTCGCTGGCCTGGTGGCGATGGTCCTGGTATCGAGAAGTTCCGACCGCCGGCTGGAGCGGCGATGCCACGCCGCTTTTTCCGCAATGGTTGGAGGCGCTGCTCTGCTGTTGCTGGGCACAACCAGCTCACCGTCGCTCTCGATCGCGATCTGGTCCTTCGCGGCGATGGGAATCTATGGTTTCCTCGGCCCATTTTGGTCGATTCCGAGCGAGTTCCTGACGGGATTCTCCGCGGCCTCCGGCATCGCCTTAATCAACACCGCCGGGGGGCTCGGCGGGGTTGCCGGGCCGTCGGCCATCGGAGCCTTGGCCGGCAAAACCGGAGGAATCTACGGGGGCCTCGCCTTTGCCGGCGTTTCGTTATTCGTGTCAGCGACGCTGATCCTGCTGCTGCCCCAACGAAGCGCCAGCCGCCTGATGGGTGTGCGACATAAAAGTGGAGGTCAAGCGGCACGGCGCGACTCCCAATAGTCCTCAAAGTGTCCGTTGAGGTGGCAGCAGCGCAAGGCGATGATGGCGTTGGCTCCGCGAACTGTCCAGAACATACCGGACTGGTTAAGGCGTGAACCGATAAGGGTCTTGCAACCGGCTTCAATGACGCCCGAGCCGACAAAGAGATGCTGGCGCCGGAACTTTGGGTAGCGCAGGCGCTCGGCATTCTTCTCGAAGTAGTCCGCCTCGATGCGAATTTTGTCGATGACATCCGGGTTGATTGACTCGATGGACCGCAGTGAGAGCACCAGCTTTTCGATTTTTCCCTTGTCGAGCAGCCGCTTCTGGTGGATCTTCATCCAGGCTTTCTGGCTGGCTTCGTCGTGGGGATGCAGCTGGCGGGCAACTTCCCACAGGTGTTGGCGGGAGTGATAGAGATCGACGATCTGAATCGCACCGGGGAAATACTGGTCGGCGTTATTCCAGATCCATTCAGCCCCGTCCGCGATGACGACCTTCTTTTCGGCGCGGCTCCAGCCACGATTCCAGGCTTCCAGATAAATGCGTTTGCCAAACTCCTCGGCGGTCTCGATGGCCCCCGTATAGGTGGTGGAATCGGCATCGCGAATCGCATAGCCTTCCGAGTCCCAGCCGGCCTGCGTGAACACGCATCCCAACTTCACCTCCCGCGTAGGGGCCGGTTGGCCGGCAGTCTTGCCTTTCCTGCCCGCTGTTTCTTTCTTGACCACGGGTACTCCGGTCCGGTCCATTTGCACATACAGAATCGGGATGGGTTCGCCGACGACGATCGGCAGGTCCAACTGCATTGCCCGCTGGATTTGCTCTCGCTCGCCTGAGTCAACATCTTCTCCAATGGCTTCCGCCGTCCGCTCCACCGCTTTGGCCGTGACGTCCAAGCCGGCCAGCAGTGCGATCTGGCGGCGGCCATGATCAAACGGCGCTTCCGAACCAACCAGCGCCAGCATGCGGCGAACACCGGGTGACAGGTCCACCTTCTCCATGTCCAAGGCGGCATCGGCGGGACACTGTCCGTGATGACATTGCGGACATAAATACCAGGGCCGCAGGAACTCGATCTGGCCCACGGCGGTCAGCACGCGCCGGGAACGCATCTCGCGGTAACGGGCTTTCTGGCCGCAGGGACAGAGTATTTCGCGCTCGTCTGGACCGGGAGGTTCGCATCGAAGCAATTGGCTCAGCGCGGCCGCCCCGGCCCGGTGCATCGCGGATCGCATCGCCATCTCGACCGCTTCCAGATCGAGCCTGCCGGTCTTGCGCTGGTCCTGAAAGACGAGCCGGAGCAGCGCGCTTATTTCCCGTTCGACTTCCTGCCGGATCGCTTCCGCCGTTTTTTTTCCTGCGGTGTCAGAGTGTCTTGGACCGGTCTGGCGCGGCAGATCTTCTCATTGGTTTCGATCAAAGTCCGGCTCAGTTGCTGATAACTACGGAAACCGGCGACCTCGCGTTCGGCTTTACGCTGCGCAGCAGGATTGGGAAAGCTTTCCGTAACGGTCTTGCCTTCGACCTTGTAGGTGAGCCGGTAGTTGGGGCCATGACCGGGATCGTCCGGCTTATGACAGTGGCAATTCGGAGTGCCGCAACGGCCTCCGGTGGCTGAAATCGAACCACCACGGAAGTCGCCCAACGCAGCGATCTCCGCCAGCACTTCGGAACGACGCTTCTCTAATTCCAAAAGGGAATCCGGCATGGGAAACAAGCCTCCTCACCTAAGCGTACTACATACGCTCGGGTTTGAGGCGCAAAAAAAGAAAACTCCGTCGCTTCCTCTTTCATGTCGCACACCCGTGTGTTCACGTGAATCCGTGCGCGACGCACCGAAGCTGGTAAAATAAGATCAAGCGCCGCGCACACATTCAGTAGCGCCCGGCTTTCAGCGAGCAACCACAAGGAGCACCGAGTTTGGCAGATTCCCAGGACCCCATTTCGCCACCACCAGGGCCGCCACCACCACCCCCCGGCGGCCAGATTCCGTTAGGCGGCGACGGAGGAGGCGGCCGGCACATCCCGGTCAACATTGAAGACGAGATGCGGCGGTCCTATCTCGATTACGCCATGAGCGTGATCGTGGGCCGCGCTCTTCCCGACGTGCGCGACGGATTGAAGCCGGTGCACCGGCGCATCCTCTACGGCATGCATGAGCTGGGGCTGCATTTCAATCGCCCCACCCGCAAGTGCGCCAAGATCACCGGCGATGTCATGGGTAAATTCCATCCCCACGGTGACGCTCCGGTTTATGACGCCTTGGTCCGCATGGCTCAGGATTTCTCCCTGCGCTACCCCTTAATCGACGGGCAGGGGAATTTCGGTTCCATCGATGGCGACCCTCCCGCCGCCCAGCGGTACACGGAAGCCCGCCTCTCGCGCATTTCTTCAACTCTGCTCGAAGACATCGACAAGGAAACGGTTGACTTCAAGCCCAACTACGACGAAAGCGAGATGGAGCCGGAGGTGCTCCCGGCGCGTATTCCCAACCTTCTGGTCAACGGCAGCGAAGGCATCGCCGTGGGCATGGCCAGCAAGATTCCGCCCCACAATCTACGCGAGATCGTGGAGGCATGCATTGCCCTGGTGCAGAACCCCGCCCTCACGCTGCCCAAAATCGCGGAGCTGGTACAGGGTCCGGATTTCCCCACCGGCGGAATTATTCTGGGCCGCGCTGGAATCGGCGAATACTTCGCCACCGGCCGCGGCTCGATCAAAGTCCGCGCCAAGGCCGCCATCGAAAAGCTGGGCAAAGACCGGGAATCCATCGTGGTCACCGAAATGCCGTATCAGGTGAACAAGGCCCGCCTGGTGGCGCACATCGCGGAGCTGGTCAACGACAAGAAGCTCGAAGGCATCTCCGACGTTCGCGATGAGAGCGACCGCGACGGCTACCGCATGGTGATCGAGTTGAAGCGCGGCGAACAAGCCGAGGTGGTCCTCAACAACCTGTACAAGCAGACGCAGATGCAGATCAGCTTCGGCGTGATCCTGCTGGCCATCGTGAACGGGCAGCCACGCGAGATGGGCATCCTTGACGCCCTGAAGCGCTTCGTCGAGCATCGCATCGACGTGGTCCGCCGGCGCACCGATTACCTGCTGCGCAAGGCCCGCGAGCGCGAGCACCTTTTGCTCGGGTTCAAGAAGGCGCTGGACAATCTGGACGCGGTGATCAAGCTGATTCGCGCCGCCAAGAACCCCAAAGAAGCGCGCGAAGGCCTGATCGCGCAGTTCGAATTTAGCGAGAAACAGTCGCAGGCGATCATCGAACTGCAACTCCAGCGGTTGACCGGCATGGAGCAGCAGAAGATCCTCGACGAGCTGGCCGAGATTCAAGTCCGCATCGCCGAGTACCTGGAGATCCTCGGCTCGGAAAAGACGCTGCGCGGCTTGATCGTCAAGGAGCTGAAGGAAGTCCAGAAGGATTTCGGCGACGAGCGGCGGACCCAGATCGTCGAGGACACCGGCGAGATCAAGCTGGAAGACCTGGTGCAGGTGGAAGACGTGGCCGTCACGGTGACCCGCGGCGGTTACCTCAAGCGCACCGCCGTCGACACGTACCGGCGTCAAACCCGCGGCGGCAAGGGGCGCATCGGCATGTCCACGCGCGCCGAAGACGTGGTGGAGCACCTGATCATCGCCTCCACGCACGCCTATCTGCTGTTCTTCACCAACAAGGGCCGCGTGTTCTGGCTCAAGATTTATGAGATCCCCGACGCCGCCACCGTCGGCAAGGGCAAGCACTGCTCCGGCCTGATCAATCTTCAGCCGGATGAAACCGTCACCGCGTTCCTGGCAGTGAAGGAATTTGTCGCCGGAAAGTATATCGTGATGGTCACCAAGCAGGGCGTCATCAAGAAATCCGAGCTGACCGAGTTCGACAACATCATGTCCCGGGGCATCATCGCGCTGGGTCTGGACGACGGCGACGAATTGCTGGCCGCCCGCCTCACCAGCGGCGAGGATTACATCTTCCTGGGATCGCACGAAGGCATGGCCTGCCGCTTCAAGGAATCCGACGTCCGCTCCATGGGGCGGCCCGCGCGCGGCGTCCGCGGAATGGAGCTGGAGGAGGGCGACTACCTGGTGGGCGCGGTGATCGTGGGCAAGGAAGACCTGATCCTGTCCATCTCGGAAAACGGTTTCGGCAAGCGCACTCCGCTGGAGGATTACCGGCTCACGGCCCGCGGGCGCAAGGGCGTCATCAACATGAAGACCACCCCCCGGGTGGGCAAGGTGGTCGGCATCCTTTCCGTCAAGGAAGATAGCGATCTGATGATCGTCACCAAGCAGGGGCAAATCATCCGCATCGATTCGGGCGACATCCGCAAGACCGGCCGCTCCACTCAGGGCGTGCGCCTGGTCAACGTCGAAGAGAGCGACCAGGTCGCCGCCGCCAGTCTGATTCCGGAGACGGAAGTCGTCAACGGCCAGGAAGATCTGCCGCTACAATAATTGTCGCGGCTCTGCAACGGTCTCTACTCCGAGACCAAAGGTCGGTAATGGAAGAACTCACGGGTTTGTTGGTTTGAGAGCGAGTTCAAAGCCGAGGTCTGAGGCGGTGATTTTAAGGCGATTAATGCGAGAGGCGTGGTAGCGCTTTTCGTAGGCTTCGGCTCCTTCATCCACGTAGGCCTGCCCCCAACGGAGCAGGCGATAAATCAGTATGCCTAATTTTCTAGCCGTGGCAAAGGCTGCGACATCGGGTCCCAGGCGTCGGGCGGTTTGGCGAAAAAAAGCTCCGAGGGCGGTTTGACTGTGGCGCAACGATAGCGCTGCCGAGCGAAGTGCAGCCGACACACGACTGCTGGCGCTGCCGCGCTTCTTCTTTTTGAGCGCCTTGCCTCCGCTGAAGCCACCCCTGGGAACCAGCGTCGCGTGGGAGACGAAATGGCTCTCCGTCGGAAAGCAACTCAGGTCGGAACCATATTCAGTAAGCACACACTGAACCACCCCAACTCCTACGGCGTCGATGGCCGTGAGATCGACCCCGCTCATCCGGTAGAAAGCCTCGCGCATCGGTTCTTCGCCGCGTTGGCGGATCATTTTTGCTTTATTGGTGTTTTTCAGCTGGGGTGGTTGCTTCCCCTCATAATCGGCTCGCTCCATCTCCCGCAGCCGCCGCAGAGTCTCTTTGTCGTATTCCTGCATCGTTTCGCCTATGGCATCGTACATCTTCAGACTCTGCTTTAGGCTGAACAGATGATCCTCTCGCCAATGCCCGCTTAACTGTTCGGCGATTTCTTCCACGCTCTTGCGGCAACCGGGTTCCCGCAACCTCGCCAACACGGCAGGGTTCCGCTCTCCTACTACGATTGCCCGGATGATCGCCATACCCGTTGCGCCCTGGATGTCGGAGACCGCCCGGTGCACCCTTACATTCATCTGGTCCAGACTCTTCTGCATTCGTCGGAGCCAGTCTGCCCGCTCCGCTGCAAGCGTGTTTCTGTCGCGTACCAGAGTCCGCAACATGCACACCTGCTCAACCGGCCGGAACGAGCCTCGAAGCAGCCCACAGCTGTGCAGCCGCTGAATCCACTTGCAGTCTACCCGGTCCGTCTTCTTTCGCCCCGGCACCTGCGCGAATTCCCGCGTGCTTACCAACAACACTTCGAATCCCTGGCGCTCCAGGAATTCGTGCACAGGAATCCAGTACACACCCGTGCTCTCCATCGCCACCGATTCCACCTTCCGCTCCCTCAACCATTGCGCCAGCTTGGCCAACTCTGGTGTTGTGGCTCCGACTTCCTCTACTTCCCGCTCCGAGCCCTCTATCGTTGGCCCACATACCCAGTGGCTTGTGCTCCCCAGATCGATCCCCGCCACGTTTCGTCGCAACACCGGGAAACCGTCGCCTTCCATCCCTCGATCCGAATCCTTCTCCTGACCTCGGTTTCGCTTCATTTGTCTCCTGCCTTCCCGAACACGAACGCCCAGGCTGGCTGATCGCAAAATCTACTCCAGGGGAGTGTCATCAAGACCTCGCCAATGTTCAATCGCCTTCCTGGAGCCAAGCTGAGCAAGGGGCATCACGCTCCAATGAAAAAAGGGCCTTAACTGCAGTCGTGTTCTTTTTGAAGCCTACCCCAACAAGCGCCCCGGTGCATCCGGTCTCTTACCGTTCAATCCGGCAATGCCGGAGGCCCCGCTGAGCCGCGACCAAGTTTCCGAGCCGCGACCACAGGGGAGCGGTTGCGCACGAGCAGAGCGCTGGTTATAAACCCCTGGCCGCCTTCTTCTGTGCCTTCTTCAGCCGCCGCGGCAGACGGGCCTTGTTCCGGGGAGCCAGCTTCGCCTTCTTCTCGGACTTCGGAGCCGTGTGCGGTTTCGGAGCCGGAGCCGCCGCCACCGGCGCCGCCTCAACCGCTTCCGCCTTCGGCGCTTTTTCCTTCTTCTCCTTCTTCTCCGCTACCTTCTTCTCCGCTACCTTCTTCTCTTTGACTTTCTGTTCCGGCACTGCTTTTTCGTTTGCCAATTTGAACGATCCTCCACTCAACTGTACCGTCTTTTGCGCCCGAGCCTTGCTTGGACCACGCTGGTTGAACGCGGCGCTCTAACTATTGACGCAGTGTGTCGAGAGTAGAATAAATGGTTGAGAGCTCGTCCCGAAGGAAACCGACCCATGGTAATTAACCTGAAACCCGAGCAACAGCGTGTGATCGACTTGGCGATTCAGTCGGGCGCTTACCGTAGCCCGAACGAAGTCATTGACACGGCGTTGTCGATGCTGGCCGAGGACATTGAGGATGGCTCTGTGTCGGAAGCCCGAAGCCATGAGCCGCGCTTCACGTTGGCCGAGGTGGAAGCGGAACTGCGAGCCCTCGGCAAACTGGAGTGACGGAGTACCTCGTCTCCTTCGCTGCCACCGCCAAAAAGGAGCTTAAGGATTTGCCGTCCGATGCAATAGGGCGGCTGTTTCCAAGAATTCGTGAACTGGCCGAAAACCCGCGTCCCGTCGGCTGCAAGAAGCTGCACGGCTACAAAGACCGCTGGCGGATTCGGGTGGGAAGCTACCGTATCGTCTATGCGATCGACGACGGGCAACGAAGAGTAGACATCACCCGGATCGCTCACCGCAAGGACGTGTACGAATGATGCTGGCCGCAAGCTAGCTCTTCCCCGATTGCAGCGACTGCGCTGGCCCGTTCTTCCGTCGTCCGGCAAAAGCGCGGACTGCGGATTTTTGCATAAGCTACCGGAGCGGCGCACGCTTGTGTTCCTCATGGGAAGATGATTGACATGCCCGAAAACGCACGATTCCATTGTGTTCAAGATTCCCCGGGGAATGGGAGAAATGGTTGGCTATGTCGGGTCTGGCCGGGGACTCGCTCGTCGATGATCGCTTCGTATCGAAGGACGCGGAAAAGGTTCTAGACATTCGGGAGATTTCTTCACCAGTACGCGATCCAGGCGTAGCGTGGTTTCACGAAGACAACATGCTTCCAATCCTGAAGGGGATCGCGTCGAACGATAGCACACCACCCATTCAGGTAGATTGCCCCCCCGCAAGGCCCACTTCCGCATCGCGTGCGCGACGGCTTCCACCGGTATTATGCGTCGGTGCTCTTGGGGTTTCGAAGGATTCCAGTGGAAATCGTAAAATACTTCTCATACTTCGATCTCCGCCGCGGATGAAAAACGCGGCCTCCACTTACTGATGTTCTTGCCTCATGGACCGGATTGAGGATAACCCCCTCTACCTTCAATCGCTGCAAAATGCACGGTAGAGCGTAACGCGGCCCACGTTCACACGTCGGACGCCCGACCTCATCTGACAGCAGCCGAGGCCGCGATGCGGTAACCTAATGGTTTCCCCGTGTTCGTTCTCCTCGCGCTGCTATTCCTCCTCACTCCCCTCCCAGCCCAAACCCTCATCATCCAGCGCGCCACGGTTATCGATCTCGCTTCGCCCAAGCCGCTCAAGGACGTCTCGGTGGCCGTCTCCGCCGGACGCATTCTGGCCATTGGAAAAAAGATCAAAATCCCGCCCGGAGCGCAAATCATCGACGCGCGCGGCAAATTTCTGATCCCCGGACTCTGGGACATGCACATGCACCTGGGCCTGCCCGACGCCTTCTTTCCGATGCTGGTCGCCAACGGAATCACCGGCGTGCGCGAAATGTTTTCCGGCATCCCGCTCCCGCTGATCCAGCAATGGCGCGCCCGCTCCGACGTTCCGCGCATCGTCGCCTCCGGATTCCTCGACGGCCCGTTGATGCTCTCCGCCCCCAGCATTCCGCCGGGCGCCATCGCCGTCTCCACCGACGTTCAGGCTCGCTTCGCCGTCGATCTGCTGGCCCGGAGCGGCTACGATTTTCTCAAGGTCTATAGCAGCCTGCCGCGCGAAGCCTATTTCGCCATCGCCCAGGAAGCTCGCGCCATCGGCATCCCCTTCGCCGGCCACGTTCCCGAAGCCGTCAGCCCTCTGGAAGCCGCGGAGGCGGGCCAGCGCAGCCAGGAACATCTCATCAACATTCTGCTGGCCTGCTCCACCAACGAAGACACGCTTCGCGCCGAGCGACTCCGCGTCATGAATGACGACAAAATCTCCGGCGAAGCGCGGCTCCGCATCCTCGGCTTCCCCGATCCCGCGGATTTCACCGGCACGTACAGCAAGGACAAAGCCGATACGTTGTTTGCGGCCTTTGTCCGCAACGGCGTCTGGCACACGCCCACGCTCGCGCTGCTTCACGGCTTCGCCTATGGCGACGATCTGGTCAACGATCCCAGCTTCCTGTACATGCCGGAGAGCTGGCGCAAAACCGCGCACCCTCGCGACAAAGAATACATGAAGGACCTTTCGCCGGAGCAGTTCGACGCGCAGGTCGCGCGCATCCGCGCCTTGCTCGATCGCTACAAGATCCTGGTCCGCGATATGCACCGAGCCGGCGTCGAGTTCCTCGCCGGAACCGACACCAGCCTCACCAATCCGGTCATTCCCGGCGTCGGGCTGCATGAGGAGTTGGCTCTGCTGGTCGAATCCGGCTTCACGCCTCTGGAAGCGCTGGCCACCGCCACGCGTAATCCCGCGCGCTATTTCAACGCGCTCAATCAGACTGGAACCATCGAGGCAGGCAAGGCCGCCGATCTCGTGCTGCTCGACGCCAACCCTCTCGCCGACATCCGCAACACCCAAAAAATCCGCGCCGTCGTCATGCGCGGACGCTACTTTTCGCGCGCCGATCTCGACGCGATGCTGGACCGCGCGGCGTCGGCACCCTAGTACCAAGTTGCAGAAATTAGCGTACGGCCGGATCTCAAGACCACTTGCTAACGCGCGCGGTTCAGAAAGCGTTTCCGAACCGCGACCGTTAGGGAGCGGCATACGCGAACTTTCGCAACTTGGTACTAGCTGCCAGAATGCTAAAAAGCTCCTTAAGGCCAGTGGCCGCGAATCAACACGAATTGAAAACAGAGTTCTCATCGGCGTGCATCCGCGTGCATTCGCGGCTGATGATGTTTTCTCAGCAGCCTGTGAGCGCCGATTTACGATACCCTGGTTCATACTCGGAATTCACCAGGAGAAAAGATAAATGAGGCAGATTATTGCGCTGGTATTTGCAGCGATGCTTGCTCCTATTTACGCGCAGCAGCCGCGACCCCTGAGTCCGCAGCTCAAGAATTGGCCGGCGCCATTGTATTGGGCCCCCACGCCTGCAGAGGCCGAGCAGCAGCGGATAGAGCAACGCATCGTGCAGCGTAGCGCTTCTCCGCTGGCGGAACCCGCGAGCATATTCGCCGCGCCGGGGCCGATGACGTTCATCGCGATGACGCCTTGCCGGGTGATGGACACACGCTCGGGCCAGGGCTTCACGGGAGCATTCGGTCCTCCATCGCTGCCGGCCTTTGGGACGGCGCGCCAGGTGCCGATGCCCAGTTCTTCCACCTGCACCATCCCTGCCAACGCCGGAGCGTATTCATTGAACATCACAGCCGTCTCGCCGGGAGTGCTTTCGTTCCTGTCGGTGTGGCCGGCGGGAGCGGCGTATCCCAACGTGTCAACGCTAAATGACTCCTCGCCGACGGGCGGAGCCGTGGCCAATGCTGCTATCGTTCCGGCCGGAACCGGCGGCGCGATCCAGATGGTCGCCGGCAATATCACGGACGTGATTATCGACATCAACGGCTACTACGCCGCGCCGTCCGACCTGAATAACGACACCGCCATCGGGACGGGCGCGCTGGCGAGCAATACCACCGGGGGCAGCAACACGGCCAGCGGTTACGCCGCGCTGGCGAACAATACGACCGGGTCCGACAATACAGCTAGCGGCGCCGGTGCGCTAAATCTCAACACAATTGGGGACGGCAACACCGCCAGCGGCCAAGCCGCGCTGTTTAAGAACACTGCGGGGAACTTTAACACCGCCACCGGCGGATACGCGCTAGAAAATAACACCACCGGAAGTCAGAGCACGGCCAGCGGCTACTACGCGTTGGAAAACAACACCACCGGAAGCAACAACACGGCCAGCGGCTACTACGCGTTGTATTGGAACACCACTGGGGCCGGCAATACGGCCAGCGGCGAAGGCGCGCTGCAGAGCAACACTACCGGGAGCAACAACACGGCCAACGGCGCCGGTGCGCTATATTCCAACACCACCGGGTTCGCCAACACGGCCAGTGGCGTCGACGTGCTGCTGAGCAACACCACCGGGAGCTTCAACATCGCCATTGGGAATTCGGCGGCCAACAACGTCTCGGGTGGCAACAGCAACAACATTCACATAGGCAGCGCAGGCGTTGCCGGCGACGGTGCCGAAGCCAACAGCGGAGTCATCCGGATTGGAACCGCGGGAATACAGACTTCGTTCTTCGCGGCCGGAATCACCGGCGTCACCACCGGCCTCAGCGGAGCCGTCCCCGTCGTGATCGACTCCAATGGCCAGTTGGGCACGATGAGCTCTTCACGTCGCTTCAAGGAAGACGTCCAGGACATGGGCGACTCCAGCAGCGGCCTCCTGCGTCTCCGCCCCGTCACCTTCCGCTACAAGCAGCCCTACCAGGACGGATCGAAGCCCATCGACTATGGCTTGATCGCCGAAGAAGTCGCCCAAGTCTATCCCGACCTGGCGGTGAAAGGCGCGGACGGGCAAATCGAAACTGTCCAGTATCAGAAACTAACGCCGATGCTGTTGAACGAGTTGCAGAAGCAAGCCGAACAGATTCACTCACTCGAAGATCGCCTTGCCGCGCTGGAGGCGCTTCTTCCCTGAATCATTTCACCTCGATCACTCTCGCCTGACCGCTCTCGATGAGCCTCGCGGCGTCCTCGGCTGAAATGCGGAACCGATCGCCCCCGCGCACCTCCTCATTCCCCGGAGCAAGATATACGCGCGTCACTCCCATCAACCGGAACGGCTCGTCTTCGAAGCCCGTATCGAACAGCTCCTGATCGACTCCCTGGAAAATCAGAGACACGCCTGGATGCTCTGCCGCGACCGCCTGCGCTCGTCGCACCGCTATCCGCATCCGCGACGTCCGCGGCAGCCACTCGGCCGTGTCCATATTGATCTGCGGCAGCGATCCCGCCAAAAACGCCGCCGCTAAGCCGATCGCCAAGGCCCGTGCGAGCCCGCCGGCGCTCCACGCCCACTCCAGCGCCCACCCGCTCAGCCACGCCATCCCGATCAGCGGAATGGTTAACTCGTAATACAAAATGTGATTCGGCAATGGCAGCACCGGCGCAATGAATAGCGCGAACCACGCCACAGGAAACAGAACGCCGGAGTCCCGCCGCCACAGCCGGCAGATGAAGAACGCCGCCAGCGCCGCGCCGATCGCCCATCGCACCGGAAATCCATCCGGCCCCAGCGCATTCTTCACGTATGTCAGAGCCGTCCCCGCGATCCGCCCATCCACCGCCACTCGATAAATCTCACCCGCCGGCCGCACAATCGCCAGCCAGTGAATTGCGCCGAAGATCGCGGCGGGCGCCAGCAGCGCCCACGCCCATGCATCCTTCGTCCGCGCCACGCACCGCGTATACAGCAACGCCGCCAGCGGGTACATCACCGTCACTTCCAGCGCTCCGAAGCCCGCCAGGTACGCGGCCCATTCCGTGACCCGCCAGCGTCCCTCGCCCGATTCGAGAAAACGCGCCCGCGCATACAACGCCGCCAGCAATAGCGCCGAGCACAAGATCTGGTTGTACGCCGACGACCACATCAGCGGAACCGCCACGCCGAAACTCGTGGTCCACACCACCGCCGCCGCGATTCCAGCCGCGCGCGATCCCGTGATCCGAGCCCCCACCGCTCCCGCCAATGCCAGCGCCACAAACCACGTCGCCAGCGCGAACAATCGGAACGGCGCGGCGTGCAGCCCGAACACCGAGGAGAACACCAGGAAGAACAGCCGCTCGCTCAGCACCCTCACGGTTCCTTGCGCTTCCGGAAGGAATAGCGCGCGCATCAGGCTGCCCGCGCCGTGGACCTCCAGCCGCAGCCCCAGCCACGCAAAATCGTCCGTGCGGAACCACACGAACGGAGCCCTCCAGAACACTGCCAGGCACACCAGTGCCGGAATCAGGAAATACTCGCAGCGCCGCTTCAATGCGATTCCGGACCAGGCGATTCCAGCCGGGCCGATTCGGCGATCAGCGCCAGCTCGCGCAGCTCGTCTCCCGAAGGCGCGAGCGCTTTGTCGCACGAAAACTCGACCGTGACCAGCCCTCCCGTCAGCGCGCCCGCCCCCACGTCGCCCCCGTAATCGTAAGTTCCGGCCATTAAATATCGCTTCGGCGGCAGCGCCTTGCCATCCACCGACGCGCTCAATTGAATCGGCCCTAGTTTATTGATCACCGCGTCCGGCAGCGTGAACTTGAAATGCAATCGCGCGCCCGTCTGCGCCGAGCCCGCTGGCGGCGCCAGAACCAGGGAAAAGTTCCGCGCGGTCCAGCGCCACGACCCACCCTCGATCCCATAGAACCCGCTCTGGAGCTGCCCGGCGACCGCTGGATCGTTCATCGCCACGAAGCTTTGGGGAGCGGCCGCCTTCGCTGGTTCCACCTTCTTCTTCCGCTTGCACCCTGCCGAACCCACCACCGTCAGCGCAACCAACACGACTAGCGCGAGTAGTGGGACAGGTCTCCGGCCTGCCGCCGCTAATCCCCGCAACGTTCCACCTCCACCAGGCAGTTGTAGAACGTCGGCCCTCCGCCCATGTCGGTCAGCCTCTCCAACGTCAATACATTCGCGTTCCGCCCATCCGCCGCCCGCTTCGGCCACCTCGACGAAGGCGCTCGCGTCACGCCCCTCTGCACCGGACTTTCCGCCGCCATCTTTGCTACCGCCGCTCGCAGCAACAAACTGCCGCGATCGTTGAACACTCGCACCCGATCCCCCGCCGCGATCCCCCGAGCCTCCGCGTCCTCCGGATGCAGATGCAGCACCGACGTCTCTTCATCCGTCGCCGCCCTGTAGCCGAACGTCGAGTTCATGCTGTCGTCGTTCTTCGACGATAAAAACTCCAGTGGATACTTCCGCCGTAATCCCTCATCGCCCAATCGCGATTCCACCGGAGGAGCATACTCCAGCGTCTCCGCGCCGAATTCGCATTTTCCCGAAGCCGTCCCGAACCCGCCCTTCGCGAAGGGTAGAAACGGCTCGTACTCGTCAGCGCCACAGGAGGCCGTGGCCTCCTCTCTTTCTGAAGCAGTCGATGCCACGGCCTTCCGTTGTGGCGCGGTTCTCCGAGGAGACAAATTCAGCCGCACCGAATGCTCCCGCTCCAGCCGTTCGCGCGTGATCCCCTCCAGGAACGGGTGCCCCGACCCCGTCCTATTACCTAACAAGGCGTCGATCATCGCGTCTTCGGAATCCTTGAAACACTCATCCTCGAATCCCATCCGTTGGGCGAGCTCGCGAAACACTTCCACGTTCGATCGCGCCTCGCCCGCGGCCTCCACCACCGGTCTGGCCATCTGCAAATGATAATGCCCATACGCCAGGTACAGATCCGTGTGCTCCAGAAACGTCGTCGCCGGCAGCACGATGTCGGCGTAATCCGCCGTGTCGGTTGGAAACTGCTCCAGCACCACCGTGAACAGATCCGGGCGCCGCATCCCCTTCAGCACCAGATTCTGATTTGGAGCAATCGCCGCTGGATTTGAGTTGTACACCACCATCGCCTTCACCGGCGGTGAATCCAGCTGCGTCAGCGCCTTCGCCAGCTCCGCCATGTTCACGATCCGGGCCTCGCGCCCCAGTGCCGATTTCATTTGCAATTCCGGCATCTCCAGCGCCTTCCTGTCGAAGTGAAACGCCTGCGAGGTCGAAAGCTGCAACCCTCCGCCCGACTCGCGCCACGATCCCGTCAGAGCCGGCAGCGCCGCAATCGCCCTCACCGCCGCCCCTCCGTGTTCCGAGCGTTGCACTCCGTAATTCAACCGGATCGCCGCCGGTCGAGTGGTCGCGTACTCGCGCGCCAACTCGACGATGTCGCGTTTGCCGATCCCCGTCAGCGCCGCCACGCGTTCCGGATCGTACGCCCGCACTCGCTCGCTCAACTCCGCGAACCCGTTCGTGTACTTGGCGACATAATCGGCGTCATACAACTTCTCGCCGATAATCACGTGAGCCAGGCCCAGCGCCAGCGCCAGGTCGCTGCCCGGATAAATCGAAAAGTGTTTGTCGGAGAGTCCCGCCGTCCGCGTCCTCACCGGATCGATCGTGTACAGCTTCGCGCCCTTTCGCCGAGCCTCCACGATGAACGGCCACAGGTGTACGTTGGTTCCGTGAATATTCGCGGCCCACGCCAGAATCAATTTCGATTCGCGAAACTGCTCCGGCTCGGTTCCATACCGCAGGCCCAGCGTCGCCGTCATCGCCGCGCCGCCCGTGGAGGAGCAGATGGTGCGGTCCAGCCTCGACGCCCCCAGCCTGTGAAAGAACCGCCGGTCCATTCCGGACCCGTTCAGCAATCCCATCGTGCCCGCGTAACTATAAGGAAGGATCGCCTCCGGCCCGAACTCCTGCGCGGTCGCGGCCAGCCGCTCCGCGATCGTATCCAGCGCCTCATCCCAGGAGATGCGCTCGAACCGCCCCGCGCCCTTTTCGCCGTCCCTTTTCAGCGGATACAGCAGCCGCTCCGGCGAGTATTCGCGATCCAGGTACTTGGCCACTTTGCCGCACAAAAACCCCCGCGTCACGGGGTGGTCAGGATCGCCTCGCAGCTTGGTCGCGCGGCCATTTTCCACCTGTACCAGCACCGCGCACGTGTCCGGACAATCCAACGCGCAAACCGAGTGACGAGTTTCCATACACGCAGCATACCAGCCCGAAACACCGATTCCGAGCCGCGACCAAAGGGAGCGGTCCTTCAGCCCTTCTCTCCCAACTCCTCGGCTTCCTCCGCCCCCGCCGGTCCGGCCGCCAGAGCATCTTCGATCATCTGTCTGGCTTGCGCCTCGTGTTCTCTTGCCACTCGCACGTCTTGCGGAAAAATCGGAACCCGCGAGTCTCCGACAATCATCGCGGAGATCCCTCCCGCCTCCAGGACCGATTGAATCGACATCGCCTCCATCTCACCGCCCGGCCCCGCCGAGCGAAACACCGTCACCATGTCGAGCGCCTCGGATGGGTCCACGTCTTCCAGTTCCGTCCCCGGCGGAAACTGTGCGATGAGCTGTTCCGCGCGCGCCTGGTTTTCCGCATCGACGCGCACCTCATAGGCTCCCTCAATAACCCCGGGAGCGCTGTCGTCGAGCAGCGTCGCCGCAATGCCCTCCTCCATCAGCATCTGCTGCACGTTCGCCGCATCCTCGCTGGCCGATTCGTCGGCCGAGCGGAAAACCGTAATCTGAGAACTCATACCGACAAGCATAGCGAGGTTGTGATGATGCGGCGCCCGGGTGGCGCGGGCCCTCGGCCCGCGAGCAACTTCTACCCGCGGGCCCGATTTTACTAACTCAGAGGTTTATAGGTGACATAAGAGGTTTATAGTTGTAAGCTTTTTCCAGATGCCTTCGCACTCCGATAGTCCTAAGCCCGATCCTCCGATGCCCACTGCCGCGGAAGCCGATATCCTGGCTATCCTCTGGCGTCTGGGGCCGGCCACCGTGCGGGAGGTGCATGATGCCCTGGAGAAAGACTGCGGCTACAACACCACTCTTACCCAGATGCGGCTGATGACCGATAAGGGCCTGCTGGTCCGCAGCGAACGCTTTTGATCGCACGTCTATGAACCCGCGGCGCCAAAGAACCAGATGCAGACGCGGATTGCTGGAGATCTTCTGAAGCGTGTCTTTGGAGGTTCGCCCAAAGGACTGATCATGAGCGCACTCGGCGCTCAGCCTACGACTTCCGAGGAGCGGGCGGAGATTCGCCGAATGCTCGACGAACTGGACCGAAAAAAGAGGAGGACCAAATGAGCGCAATTCAGATCCCCATTCAGATCTTGGGCGCGCAGCTCTGGGTGGAGCGCCTGGGGATGACGCTGCTCCACTCTCTCTGGCAGGGCGCTATCATCGCCGCCATTTATGCCGCTGCACGAAAGCGGGGCGCACGCACCTTAGGCCCAAACGGCCGCTATGCGCTCGCTTGTGCGGCGCTTACGGCGATGGCCATTGCCCCGGTGGCGACCTGGATGCTGCTGCGCGGGCCGGCGGCGGAATCCGTCGCCGTCACCTTCACGGCGCCCATGTCCGCCGCTCCAACCGAGTCCGCTCGATCCATCTCCCTATCGCTTACGAGTGACGCATATCCTGCCATGCCTGGGCCGTTTCTGTCCTGGCCTCGGGCGTTTCTATCCTGGCCTCGGGCGTTTCTATCCTGGATAGTCGTGTTCTGGCTTACCGGCGCGACCGCTTTCTGGCTTCGCCTGCTGGGTGGCTGGATACTCGCCGAACGTCTTCGGCACAGAATGGTGCGCCCCGCGTCCGCCGAATGGCAACGGACCCTGGATCGCCTCAAAACCCGCATTTCTGTCTCCCGGCCGGTCCGTTTGCTGGTGTCGGGACTCCTACAGGCGCCGGCCGCCATAGGATGGCTTCGGCCGGTTGTGCTGGTGCCGGTAGGCGCCCTCGCCGGCTTTCCGTCCGCACAGATAGAAGCGCTTCTGCTTCACGAGCTGGCACACATCCGCCGCCATGACTATCTCGTAAATATATTGCAGAGCGCCGTCGAGGCCGTCTTCTTTTACCATCCCGCTGTCTGGTGGATCTCCAGTCACATGCGCGCCGAGCGCGAACTCTGTTGCGACGACATTGCCGTATCCATCACCGGTGACGCGGTCGTCTACGCCCGCGCCCTGGCGGAGCTCGATTCGGCGCGCGCAATTCAGCCCACAGTCATGGCCGCGAGCGGCGGCTCGTTGTCCGGCCGTATTGGCAGATTATTGGGCCAGTCGTCCGCCTCCGGTCGCGCCTCCTGCGGACCCGGAGCCATCCCTGCACTGATCCTGTTGGCAATTGGGGCGTGGGCAGTATTTGCCCAACCCACCGTTCGGCCGGAGTTTGAGGTAGCCTCCGTTAAGCCGTCTTTCAACGGTAGTGTACAGAACGTGCGCCCGCTTCCGGGCCGTCTCACTGCCGATGCGTCTCTTCAGACTCTAATTCAGTATGCGTACGGGGTCCAGCCCTTCCAGGTCGTGGGTGGTCCGGGGTGGATGCAGTCCGAGCGCTACCAAATCGACGCCAAGGCCGATGGCAATGCCAGCCGGGACCGAATGTTTCTCATGCTTCAATCGCTGCTTGAGAACCGCTTCCAATTGAAGACACACCGCGAGACCAGGGATCTGCCGGTATATGCGCTGGTAGCCGCCAGAAGCGGACTGAAGCTGCCACCCCCCAAGGAAGGCGGCTGCGTGGACTCTGCCGCGGACGCGCCCCCTGAATGGGTAGGCGGAGGAAGAATGGCAGCGCCCGGGGAGGTTGAACCGGCCAAGGTGCGATGCGGCTCCGCTGGCGTCAGCGTGAACACCGCTGGTGCGCAGATGCAGGGCGGGAAGATCGCCATGCCGGAGCTGGTCCGGATGCTTTCGAGAGTGCTCGGCCGGAGCGTGATCGACAGGACCGGATTCACGGGACTTTTCGACCTGCATCTGGATTTCGTGCCGGATGAGATCACCCCGGCACTGCCGGCTCCGCCGCCCGATTCTGGTATATCGGGCTCATCCTTTCCGGAGGCGCTCCGCCAACAACTTGGGTTACAGCTCGAATCCACCAAGGGCCCAGTCGAAGTCATCGTCGTCGACCACGCCGAACGGCCATCCGCGAATTAAATCTATTGAATCAACAGCGTGACTGGATTCGACATCTGCCCGTCCACGTCGAGTTGCAGCGTGAGAGTATACGGAGTCGCGCCGTTCGCCGTCGCCAGCGTCCTCGGCAATTGGATGTTGACCTGGTCCAGGCCCGTATACGTGCCCTGCGGACCCGCATAAGTAACCGGAGCGTTATACGTCGTCGCCGACACCGCGCCTTGAAAGTTGCGAATCCCCGTGCCATACAGCGACATGTACACCGTGTCGGTTGCCGAGCCGAAGTCGATCGGCAGCGCTGTTACATTCCCATTCTGATCGGTCTGATAAATCGATTCGAAAGTCTGCGCGCCGTTCTGGTTCACTCGAATCACATTCATCGCCGTTAGGTTGTCCGCATTCACGGTGAACAGCGACGGCGCGACCGGCGCGATCTCGATCGGGCCCGTCGCCGCCACACGCCCGTTCGAGCTGATGCTGACACTTGCCAATCCCGTCGCCGAGCCCGGCGGAATCACGTAGTTCACCTGCCCCGGCGACACATAGTAAAGCTGCGCCGCCCGAGCCACGCCCGCCGAATCTGTCACCGATACCGCCGCTCCGCCGAGCACCATCGGCAGTGCTCCCGTCGCCTGCGCGGTTTGCGCCGCCAGGTTGGACCCGATCGCGGCCACGACGCTGCCCGGCGCCAGCGGACCCAACCCATAACCCGCCAGGGAAACGTTCCCCAGATCTGGCGTTGGCCAGATAGCCCGCGGCAGAATCACCGCCGTCCCGGTGATTTGAGTCCCGTCAGGCGCATTCAAATCGTTTGTGCCGGCAAAGCCCATCCGCCCGCTGCCGGTGAAATCCGCCAGCGCCAGGTCGTTCGAGTTCGCTGAGCCCCCATACGCCAACCCCCGTTCAAAGGTTCCATCCCCAAGCCCGGCGAAGAAGAACAGCGATCTTGCGGCATCCACCAGATCGAGCTTGCCGTCGCCATTCAGGTCCGCCGCCACAATCTGCCCGAACCCCACCGTCTCCAAACTCGAGCCGGCTTGGAACGTTCCGTCGCCTTTGCCCAGCAGCACCGTGACCGTTCCATCCGCCGGGTTGCTGAATGACTGGCCCGTCACGGCCAAATCCAATACCCCATCGCCGTTGAAATCGCCCGCTGCGATCCCCGGCGAAAAGTTCCACGGTTCGCTCGAATTGACCACCGCGTTGAAGCCGCCTTTCCCGTCATTCAGCAGCACAGTCAGGGCGCCGCCCACTGCAATCGCGACATCCGGCTTACCGTCCTGGTTGAAATCGCCGACCGCCGGCACCGCCCATGGAGTGAACCCCAGAAAGTAGTAGGAACCGCTGCGAAATGTGCCGTCTCCGTTCCCCGGCATGATCTGCACGGCCGCGCCGGTCGGAATCAGGAAACCTCCCACCAGGCACGTGCCCACCAGGTCGGGGATGCCGTCGCCGTCGACATCCGCAATCTGGGCCGCGACATTCGCGCAACCGGGAACCGGGATCGGCGGCTGAAAAGTGCCGTCGCCGTTCCCCAGCAGGACCACCACTCCCACGCTTCCAGCGCTCGGCGTTAGGACCACGGAAGTTTCGCTGAGCACCACCAGGTCGATCTTGTGATCGCCGTTTAAGTCCGCGGCGACGATTGAAGTCGGCGTCAGTTTCGCAAGCGCGGAATTAATGTCGCCGAGGACCAGCGGCGTCAGCGCCGTGAAACCGCCCTTGCCATCATTCAATAGGATGGTCAGGGAATTGGAACCGGCATTGGCGATCGCCAGGTCCGGCTTGCCATCGCCGTTCAGGTCCGCCGCCGCGACTCCTTGCGGAGTGACGCCCGTGGAATAGGTCAGGTAGTCGCTTTGCCCCTGCGCCACTGTCGCAAGAAGAAAGAGATACCAGACCGGCTGAGTCACCCGCGCAGCTCCCACTGTGATTTTACCGCCACGGCCGGCTTGTCCGACTCGCGGGCCGTGAGAGATCTGGATTAGCGCTGTGGCGTGCTCGTGGCGTCCCGCGGCCGCCTGGTGCTTTATTTCGGCCGTGTGGCGCACGCACTCGTGCGTGCCGCGTCGCCACTCATGGCGACGCCGATGCCCCTAAAACGTGAACGACGTATTCAATCCGAGCGACTGCATGCGGATGCTCACCTTGCTATTCCCGTACTCGCCGCCGAGCAGCGCCGTCTTGCCGACGTCCTCCTGAGTCGTCGGATCGATTCCATAACCCAGGTCGAAGCGCCAATGCCCGTGCCGGTACCCGATGCCGGTCGAGAGCTGGTTGGTCATGATGGCGGCCGTAAGCGGCGACAGAGTGGACGCCGGCACGGGATTGTTGGAGTGAGCATAGCCTCCGCGTATCGAAATGTTCTCCGTCAGGAATCTTTCCACGCCTCCGCGGAATGTATATTGGTTCTTCCAGTCCAGCGGAACGCGATCGAAGATCCCGTTGGTGCCAAGCAGTCCGTTGATATCGGCGTTATTGCCGTTGGTGAGCGTCACCGGCAAGCTGGCGAAGGCCCCTTTCCAGTCGATCCAGTCGGCTTGAAGCGCGAACACCCAGTGTCCGTCCACGCGCCAGTTCGCCCCGGCGATTACCGATTGCGGCATGACCGTTTGGACCATCGCGTTATAGTGGAAATCCGGACGCGCTCCGCCCAGCCCCAGCGCCGCCAGTTGCACTCCGATGTTTCCGTTGGCGTCGCCGGTGCTGTCGATCGTGGTGCTCGATTTCCACGCCACGTTGAATTGCAGATGGTCCGTGGGCTTCGCGATCAGGCCTACGCTGGTATTCCAGCCCGCGCCCGTGGTGTGCAGATCCAACTGCGTCTTCAGCCCCGCCAGCGCGGGGTTGCTCTGGAACACGTAGGGCGTCTCCAGTGTATTGGAGTTGTACAGCGCACCCACCGTCACGCCCAGCGAAACCTTCCTGCTCAAGGCGAATCCCAAGCCCGCCACCGCGCGCGCCGCAATAATTGCGGAATGCTGCTTCTGGAGCCCGTAGCTGGCTCCCGCGACTCCCGGAGCGTCCACATAATTCCAGTTGGAAACCGACATCAGCTCCGGCAACACCCCCACCCCGAAACTGAAGCGCGAATGCCCAATGGGCATCCCGAAAGCGCCGTAGGGAATCACTCCCGGAGCGTCTTTCAAAGGCACGTTGCTATTCACCGAATTGCTGAACGAGCCGCTCGCGAAGATGCTGGTGAGGCTCAGGTCCAGGGTCCGGGCGCCGAGCATGGTCAAGCCGGCGGGATTCGACGCCAGCGCGTCCAGCGCGCCTCCCTGGGAGGGAAGGTACACTCCTCCCATGGCCATGGAGCTGGCGCTGGCCGTGTTCCAATAGAAACTCTGAGCCTGAACGCACGCGCCGGCCAAGCCGAACGCCACGACGCATTTAAGGGACAGGTACGATACTTTCATTTTTTTCCTCCAATGAAGTCTTGACACTGCTTTTGCCAACCTTGCTTGAGCCAACACTGCTTGCACCAACGCGGCCCGAAAGTTTCAGCAGGTCCTCCCTGCTGGACCGCCCTCCGGCGTGGTGCCTCATCAGCGCGTCCAGGCATTGGGCGTCGATTGCCCGGGGCGCTTCCTTCTGCATGATTCCGAAAACTTTTTCGAGCGGCATCGCATCGCGATACGGCCGCTTGGCCGCGAGGGCGTCAAAAATGTCCGCCACCGTGAGGATGCGCATCTCCAAGGTGAGTTGATCCGCGCCCAGGTGGGCGTAGTAGCCGGAGCCATCCAGCTTCTCATGGTGTGCGCCGGCAACTTCGCTCAATTCCTCGAAGCCTGGAATCCGGCGCAGGATTTCGAACGTGTAGTAGGGATGCATTTTGATGACGTCCCACTCCCACCTGGACAACTTCCCGGGTTTTTCCAAAATTCTGTTGGAGACGCTCAGCTTGCCGATGTCGTGCACCAGCGCCGCCCGGCGCATAAACGTGATGTCTTCCTGGCTCAGATCCAGTTGCCGGCAGATTGCGGTCGCCGCGTCGGCCACGCCGTTGGAATGCCGGTAGGTGAAGGGAGACTTGGCGTCGATGATGTCGGCAAAAGCCTCGCAGATCTTCTCGATCGTCTCTTCGTTCGCCAGCATCCGGTGCTCTTCAGGCTCGAGCGCAAGGGCGTCCTGGATCACCCCTTCGTTGTGTATGCCGCTCCACAGCGACCCCTGCTTGGCCAAGGACTCCGCGGCGCGAACCAGATCTGGATCGAACCATCGCCCGCTGCGCTTGCGGGCAACCTCAATCGCCGCGTCCCGGCCGCGATTCACCAGGAAAACCTCCAGCGTCTGCGACAAATTCATGATGCGCGAAAACAGAGGGATCTCTTCACCCAGAAGCCCGTCCGGGTACCCGCCGCCGTTCCAGTGTTCGTCCAGACTGTAGATGGCCTGCGCCACCGGCTCCGGAAACCCGATTCTCCGCGCGATCGAAGCTCCTCGTTCACACCGGATCTTCACCAGGTCGCGCGATTCCGCCTGCTGCTTGGCGGCCACCCGCAATAAAGTCCAGACCCGCTGCAGGAAAGGAGCTCCCGTGGCCACGTGCGTCAGAGCGTACTGCAAGCTCTCCCAACTGGTGCGGGTCCAGTCTGTCAGCTTCACGTCCCGCTTGGCCCGGATCTCGTCCGCGCTCAGGATGTGGAACAATTTGGAGGAGTTGCTGCTGCATCCCGCGTCCTTCATCAACAGGGCGTAATATAGGTCGCTTTGTTCCTCCACGCTTAGACCGATCTCGGTGGCCAGTCGCATGCCCATCATGCAGGACCGTACCGAATGGCCCATGGGCCTGCCCTCCGTCAGATCCAGCGCGTAGGAAAGCGCCGAGATGATTTGGGAAACTCGCAGGGTATGCTGGTGCGCGGCCTCTTTTCGCCGCAGTCGGGGTGCCCGTTTTGCTATTTGCAAAGGCATAGTGTTTCCCCCTTATGGGCAATCCGAAAACCATACGAGAATATTTATTTTTAACGGCTTACGGGATGTGATGGAATCCCGGAAGCGACAAATTGGCACAAAACAAGGGACAAAATGTCGAGACGGGAAGCATGAGTGAGGTCGAGCAGCCGGTCAATTTGCGGGAGTCGCAAAGCGGACGCCGCCAGCGGCGCCGGCAGATGGGGCCGATGCGGGCGGCATGAGGCTTCCGGGCTTGACGCGGCCGGGCGGGGCGGTTTGGCGATCCTTCGACCGCTCGACCGATTACGCGGCAATGAACTGGATCTACGTCAAGTTCAGTTCATCCACAAGCTCTTCGAATCGGCCGGTTGAACTCGCCGCATTGGACCGTCTCTCCGCTCAACTTCACATCCCATCGAACGCCGATTCGAAAGTTGCGACACTACCATTCGTAACGCAGGATGCGGTCTCAATGTTTCCCTAGATGGATTACCGTTCCGTCCGCGCTCGTCTGGTCCCCTGGCTGCACTCCCGCCGGGCAAGTGCCGACATACTTCTGATCCATGATCATGGTGCTCTCACTCACGCCACCAAACGCGGGACTATACGTGGCGTGGCTCTCGGAGTGGGACGACGTATCGCCCCCATAGGTGCCGGTTCCCTTAGTGTCGATGACAGTACCTGCGACCACACAATGCAGCTCGCTGGAAGTCTTGCCGCCTTGCACGCTTTCGCTGACCTTGGTGCAGCCTTTGATGGTTTTCCCAAGCTCCTCCACGGATTTGTCATAGGCGTGATTGCGGCAAAGCGTGTTTGTCCACTCGCTCTTTTTGTTACCGGGATTGTCGATCGTCTGGGTGTGAATCGACCAGAGACCCTCTTTCAGTTCCGGTGGGTCCGCTGCATAGGCGATTGGCAACCAGGCTGCCGCCACCGCCGAAACCAGCATCTTATTCCTCTTCATTGTTTTTCCTCCATCCGTGCGTCTTATGATAGCAGCGACCGCAGAGTCCACAGCGAAGTCATCGTAAATAAATATGGATGTCGGCTAACTCCGCCACCCCACGTTGATCCGCATGCGCGATGGATAAGTTTCCAGCGCTTGATTGCATCCGCGGCTTTTCGCGTCTATTGTGAAGGTATGGCTGAACCTGAGCGCGACCCCATGGTTTCCACCGAGGAAGAAGTTGAAGTGGACGCGGTAACCGCCGCCGCGATCGGCCGCGGCATCCGTGCCGCAGATGAAGGCCGGGTTGTTTCCAACGAAACGTTCGAAACTCATCCCCCAGTGGATTTCCAGGTTCTCTACACAGAACCCGCGCTAGCAGACCTCGTAGAGGTCATGCGTTGGTCGTGGCAGAACCATCCGGGAACCACCGAACGGTTCGCAAAAATGCGTTGCTCAATCATGGTGACCCGCTGAAAGTCTTCCCCTATCTGGGGGCGCCGGTGCGCGGTTACCCTGGTGTCCGGCGCCTTCTGCACTCGCCGCTTCACGTCTACTACAGGGTTCTCATTGAACCGCCCAAAGTGGAAATCCTGCATTTCTGGCACCGAGCCAGAAGAGGCCCCCTATTCTAAAGCTGTGGCGCCCCGCCTGCGAGAGATTTCTGCCGCACCGGCCGTAACCGTTTTCACGCGGCATCCTCAAGACCCTGCCCACCGCAAACAGAGCTTGCTCTATCTGGTCGCGACGAGGTCGACGCGCCCGTCAATTTGCGGGCCGCGATAGATCCCTTTCCGGGGATATCACCACCGCAAGAAGGTCGGAGGTCTTTCATCAGCAGCATGAGCGCATTTCGTCAACCGGCGACGGGCTAAACCCGAAGCGGAGGTAGAAGGAGCGCCCGGCGGCGTCAATCGCTTGCACCAGGACAGCGCGGACGCCTACGGTTTCGGCCGCCTGCCCGGCCCGCATCAAAGCATCCTGCAACAGGGTCGTGCCCAGCCCTTTGCTGATGGGGATGGGCGGCGAGGCCGCGGCCGATACGCTCCGGAGCCTCGCCGCGAACCCACGCTTCCTGCGGTGAGAGCGTGATTTCCCTCCACCACTTTGTCGCGGCGTGTGCAACGTCTAGCCCGCACACGGCCGCAGGCTCCATTGTGCGGGCAATGTCAGTGAGTGCGTGAGGCGTCGTTCTGGACGTTAATCCAAGCAAAGCGCTTAACTAGCTACAGGGGAAAATGCGCGTACGATGGATGCGAGGACTCTGGTTCATGGAAACGACACGGAAAAGACTGCTCTACATCATGGTTGGCTGCGCATTCGGACATCTACTGACTGGCGCGGTGCCTCTGGCGGCCCAAGACGACTGCAAATTGGTTTTGGACGCCATGATCAAGCTCTTCGACACCCCCACTCACGCCTACTTCACTATGGACCTAACCGGCAAACCCCAAACCGGAGAGTCGATCTACGCTGGCGGCTTAGTATATGCAAAGAACGACGGCAAATGGAGTGCCGGATCGACGACCAAGGAGATAAAGGAGATTGCGGAAAAGAACCGGCAGAATAACAAGACGACGTGCCGGTATCTGAAAGATGAGCCGGTAAACGGTGAAATGGCGGCGGTATACAGTGTGCATGAGGTGTCACCCAGGTCTACGTCCGATTCTAAGACCTGGATTTCGAAGGCGAAGGGGCTGCCGCTGCGCTCGGACATCGACATGGAAGGGGGTAAGAGTCACATCTCTACGCGTTACGAATATGGCAACGTCAAGCCGCCGATGTGAGGTGTCCGTCGTCCGATACGAAGACAACGGGACAATTTGAAGGACTTCTATTTCGGGGATGTTGCCGGCTCGAAGCGGCTTAAATCGTGGTCTTTGGCAAGCTTCTCGGTGACGAATTCGGTGCTGGCCGCCATCAGCGGCTTTCCGCACTAGCAGACCTGTAGAGGTCATGCATGGGTCCTGACAGCACCACACCAATTAGAGGCGATCGTACTCTGGGGGCTCCACCGCGGGGATCTTCGCCATGACCTGCCGGAACTTCTCGTAGCTTCCTTTTGCCGCTCTCTCTTTAAGCCGCTCAAACTCAAGGACCCGCTCCTCGAAGGCCGCGGCGAACAACTCTTCCACGGACACATCCTCCATGGCCGCAACTTCAGCGGCCCGGCGGTACAATTCCTCGGAAACGTTGATCGTCAAATTCATCGTTGGCGGCCTCCAATGCGGTTTAGGGCTTCCCTCGGACTCATCACGCTCACGCCAAAGCGTTCAGATCCCACAAAATCCTTGGTGTTAAACGTGACCACGGAACAGCCCGTGCGAACCGCCACCTCAGAATACGATCATCATTGGGATTTCGCAACATCGGCCTCCAGCGAAAATAGAACAACTATATACTTAGCGTACCAAAAAGCGTACCAAACCATGTATAATGACTGGACTCTACGGGAGGGGTGCCGTCCATGCTTGATGTGGTTCCTGTCAGACCAGCAGATCTACTCATCGATGAAGTCAACCCACGTCTTGACCCGCCAAATGTAGGACAACGCGAATCCCAAAGGGCGCTTGCCCGCGACCAACAACGAAAACTGCAAATGCTGGCCAAGGATATTGTGGAGAGCGGCCTTAACCCGCTAGAGTTGCCTGCTGTAGCGCTCACCGAAGACGGTCGATACATCGTTTTGGAAGGTAATCGCCGCCTCACGGCCCTCAAGGCGCTCGAAAACCCGGACTCCATTGCGGACGCTGTAAACGCGGGCGTGCTGAAGGAAATTCGCAAACTAAGCAAGAAGTATCACGAAACACCGATTGATTACGTTGAATGTTTCCTCGTGAAAGATCGTGAACAGATTGAGCATTGGATCGACTTGAAGCACACCGGATGGAACGAGGGTGCCGGAGTCGTGACATGGAATCCAGACGAAGCCGCGAGATTCAAAGCCCGAACAGGCATCCTTCAGCCACACACGCAAGCTCTAGATTTTCTCTCCCGACGCGGCGACCTAAACCTGGAGGCCAGAAAGAATATCAAGACGACTACGTTTCAGCGGCTTATAGAAGTTCCGGAATTGCGCGATCGCATTGGACTGGAACTAAAAAACAAAAAACTTTTCCTTCGCTCCGAGCCGGATCGTGTCGCCAAGGCTCTGATGTATGTGATTGAGCATTTGCCGCCCGTCAGAGAGATCGACAAGCGTGAACAGCGACTCGCATGGACGAATAAGCTGCCGTCAAGGATCGTCGTTAAGTCAACCATTGATAGCGGAAAGGGAGTCGCGCTGGCGGAGGCCACTGTTGCAGGTGCGACACCCGCCAAGAAAACAGTCGTGCGGCCCGCACGCCAGCGCGAGAGACTGATCCCGAGCGATTGCGTCTTGAATGTCACTGACGCCCGCGTGAAGGCCATCGAGGGAGAACTGAGACGTTTGCACGTTCAAAAGTACGCGAACGCAGTCAGCGTTCTGTTGCGCGTGTTCATTGAACTGAGTGCCGACTGTTATATTGCTAGCGCTGGTTTCACAATATCCACGGATTCTACGCTCGGCAAGAAGCTGCAAGCAGTCGCCGCCGATCTGGTGTCCAAGAAAAAACTCACATCCCAGCAAGCGAAGCCTGTCAATCGCGCGGTCTCATCCGATTCCTTGCTGGCGGCATCGGTGAAGCTGATGCACGACTACGTTCACAATCAATACGCGTTTCCGGCTCCGGGAGATCTGTTGGCGGCATGGAGTAGCCTTCAACCATTCGTGACCGCGATGTGGTCCGCGTGAAGAAAACTCTGGCCAAATTGGTTCAAATTCTTTAAACTGGCCATGCCATACTACACGCCCCTGCGCTATCCGGGTGGAAAGCGGCGGCTCGTTCCGACCATCGCGCGACTTCTAGAAGAGAACCGGCTTCGGGACATCCAGTACGCCGAAGCGTATGCGGGCGGGGCTGCGATTGCGCTCGCGCTGCTGTTGGAAGAGTACGCCTCCATCGTGCACATAAACGATCTGAGCAGGCCCGTTTATGCCTTCTGGTACTCCGTCTTGAACAATACTGCGGATTTATGCTGTCGGATCGAAAAGACGAAAATTTCGATGCGCGAATGGCATCGACAGCGGAAGGTCTATGAGAACCGCGCTAGCGCGGACTTGGATGAACTAGGGTTCTCGGCGCTCTTTCTGAATAGGACAAACCGCTCTGGAATCATCGGCGGCGGTGTGATCGGTGGCAAAGACCAAAGAGGGGAGTGGCGAATCGATGCCCGATTCAATAAGGCGGAACTGGTCCGGCGCATCCAAAGAATCGGGCGATATGCAAGCCGGATCAAACTTTATCAAATGGACGCGTTGACATTTACGCAAAGCGTTGTGTCGCGGCTTCGGGGCAACGCGTTTGCGCTCTATGATCCGCCGTACCTTGAGAACGGGGAAGACTTGTATCTCAACGACTACACGATGGAAGCGCACCTTCAGTTGGCCATGCTGGTGAGCACCCTACACATTCCATGGGTCGTGACATACGATCACGCCGCTGTGCGCCACAATCTGTATGATGGGCATCGTCGTATCATCTACGGGCTGAACTATAGCGCCAATGGCCGCCATCAGGGTAAGGAAGTCATGTTTTTGTCGGATCGGCTGAAGGTGCCGAACACGTGGCGGCCATCCGTTCCTATTGCCATGGAAGCAGACGGCAGCAGGCATCCCGTGTATGGCATGATGGAAACAGTGAAGCCCCACCCCGAAATGATCGAAGGCCCACAAGCCCCAGAGCGGTTCCTCAGCGCCCTGAAAACAGTTCTTTCAGTTCCCAAAACTGCGGTTCCCAACCCGTTCAAGAAGGCCAAGTCAAGAAAGAAAAAGCCCGCCCGGGACCTCCCTCTGGTTCGGCAACTCCTTTTTCCTGGCACGGCTGCTGCAACGGCGACTTCACGGGATCTATCGCCGGAAGGCCGCGCCTAAAAGCGGATCAGAGGAGCCAAGGGCGTTTATCGTTCCCGATCCCCGCGGGGGGAAGCAGCCCTCCGCCTGAAAGTCCCTGGGACTTATGGTTATCCCCACGACCGGATTAACATCCTAGCCGAAGTTCGTCACCACGCTGATCGTTTCAGGCTTTTTCGACGTGGCGATGAGGTTAAGTCGTGGCGGATCAGTGACGCATTTGGAAAACAGCGATGTAGTGCAGACCTACCGTCTTGAAAGCGAAGCGGCATCATGACACGATCGACTCAGAATGTTTCTGCGGTCGCACGGTCGCAACAAGGACGGCAAGGATCACACCTATTGGTCGCTGGTCGAAACAGTGCGTACGGCGGATGGCCCGCGGCAGAAAACTCTCTGCTACCTGGGCGAGCTGAACAGTTCGGCGCAGACACGCTGGTTGAGAACTGTTGAGGTCTTCAATGAACAGGGCGAGGCGCAGCAGTTGAAACTATTCCCTTCGCATGTGGCTCCGCCCCCGGACGATCCGCAAGTAGCGCGGGTGCTGTTGAACAAGGTACGGCTGGAGAGAACGCGGCAGTTCGGCTCTTGTTTTCTGGGGCTGGATCTGTGGAAGCGCCTGGAACTGGATGGTTTCTTCCAACAGGCCTTGGATCACGAGGCGGCCGATGTGCCCTGGTCGCGAGTGGCGGCTTTGCTGGCCATCAATCGTCTCTGCGCGCCGGGCAGCGAACTGGCTATCGAGCAACGCTGGTATCCGTCCACCGCACTAGACGATCTGCTGGAGATCGAAGAAGGCAAGATCAACGATACGCGACTGTATCGCTGTCTGGACCGCATTCTGCCGCACAAGACGAAGCTGGAACGGCATCTGAAGGAACGCTACGGCGCGTTGTTCGGAGCCGAGTTCGACGTGCTGCTCTACGACCTGACCAGCACGTATGTGGAGGGCGCGGCGGAAAACAATCCGATGGTGCGCCGCGGTTATTCGCGGGATCACAGGCCGGACTGCGAGCAACTGGTGATCGCCCTGATTGTGAACAACGAAGGTTTCCCGTTCAGCTATGAAACATTCGACGGCAATCGAAGCGACGTCTCGACGATGGAAACGATCCTGCGCATGGTCGAACGCAAGTATGGCAAGGCGCGAAGGATCTGGGTGTTCGATCGCGGCATCGTCAGCGAGGAGAATCTCGCGGCAATCCGGAAACGGGATGGGCAGTATCTGACGGGCACGCCGCGCAGCCAGATGAAGCAGTTTGAAGCGGACCTGCTGAAGCAAGACTGGACGCGCGTCCGGCCCGAAGTGGAAGTGAAGAAGGTAACCATTCCGCAGGGCGAGGAGACCTACATCCTGTGCCGCACCTCGGGTCGCAAGGAAAAAGAGAAGGCGATCCGGAATCGTTTTTCCAACAGCATGGAAACAGCCCTGAAGGGTCTGGAGAAAACCATCGTCACGGGGCGGCTGAAAGACCGCAACAAGATGGAGCGGCGGCTAGGAAAGATCCAGGCCCGGCATCCGCAGGTGAACGATCTGTATGATCTCGCTCTGCGGGATACAGCCGAAGGCGTCCGCTTGTTCTGGCAGATCAAGGAAGATCGCAAAAACTGGCGTGAATCCCGCGAGGGCGCTTATCTGCTGCGCACCAATCTGAAGGCTGAGACGGCCGAAGAGCTGTGGTCCAAGTACATGCAGTTGACCGAAGCCGAAGCATCTTTTCGGGCATTGAAGAGCGAGCTTTCGATTCGGCCTCTGTTTCACCAACTGGAGCCGCGCGTCAAGGCTCATGTGATGGTGGCGTTCCTGGGCTACGCTTTATGGGTCACGCTCAAACAACTGCTGAAACGCCGGCCCGCGGTGGTTCCCAAACCGTCGGCAAGCGGAGTCGAGAACGCTCAGCCCATGTCGCCGATGCGAGCAATTGCTCTACTTTCCACTCTCCAAAGCGCCGACATTGTTCTTCCCACCACCGACGGGCGCGAGATCCGTCTGCGCCGCATCACCGAGCCAACCGCAGAGCAAAAATCCTTGCTCCGCCAACTCGGCCTCCGCCTGCCCGAGCATCTCCAATTTAATCGCCAATGTAGTGCAGACTCCGCTATAGCCTGAACTGATTCTGAATGGGTTAACTGGTTTTTGACCTCAACCGTGACGAACTTCGGCTAGGAGTGATGCCGGGTGGAAGCGTCTCCGCCATCCGGGAGAATCAGCGGAAGTCCAAATGACTTGAACAGGTCCGGTCCAGTAGGCGGCACGAACATCGTGATTGTTGAAATATTATCCTGATCAAGGGAGAGCACGTGGATAGAGTGCGCGGCCCACCGGGCATCAGGGCCGCTGCTGAGCTCATAAACGCCGAAAGCGGGCTGGCCGTTGGCTCCTGTCGGAACCAGGCGAAGACCGTTGCAAGTCTTCCAAGCTGCCCCAAAGAAGGACCCAATGGTGTCGCGGCCAACAAACCATTCTCTCCATGGCGGCATTGTGACCGTGGCGTCCTCTTTCAGGAGAGCTACAAAGCCGTTCACATTGTGCCGCTGCCAAGCTTCCAGATAGCGATCGAGAAGCCTTTGCTGGGCCGGATTTGAAAGAGGTGTCGCCTGCGGGCGACCTCCGGGATAGTGTTTGGCAAGAGTTTCTCGCGCCCGCTGCAAAGCACTGTTGATCGAGGCCGTTGAGCTTTCGAGCAGGGTCGCGGCTTCGGCAGCAGCCCAACCGAGCACGTCGCATAGCAACAGCACGGCGCGCTGACGCGCCGGCAACAACTGAATGGCAGCGACGAAAGCCAGTTGCACGGTCTCGCGAGCGGCATAGCGTGCCTCGGGGTTCGTCGCCTCATCCCCGATTCCTTCGAGGTAGGCATTCGGGTAAGGTTCGAGCCACGCCACGTCGGTTGCCGGGCTCGACGGCATCTGCACAGTCGCCGGTCCCAACTGGTGAGGCAAGAAGCGCTGCGGGTCCTTGCGGCTGGCCAGGGCATTCAGGCAGGCGTTAGTGGCGATCCGGTACAGCCATGCCCGAAAAGAACCGCCCTCGACGTTCTTGAAGCTGTCAAAGCTGCGCCAGCCACGCAAATATGTCTCTTGCACCAGATCCTCTGCTTCGTGTACGGAGCCAAGCATACGATAACAATGCACTTGGAGTTCGCGGCGGAACGGTTCCGCGAGCCGCCCAAACTCCTCGCTTGGAGGGGTGGTGGCTTGCGGTTGATGTGACGGCCCCGGTGTCATTTGCAGTCAGTATGGGCCTTCGGGTGACCGTCCGTCAAGGTTCCACCATCAAACACGCAAGCCAGGTTCCTCCTAGTTCCTCTTCGGCTCTTTCGGGTTGGGCCGGCCCTTGCCGGTCGCAATCAAATTGCGCAAACTGCCGTTCACATAGGAGCCCGACGCGTTGGAGCATACATCGAAACACTCATACGCGGGAACGAGACCCTGGTGGGTGAATCGGATTTCCGTCTTGTTGCCGTGTGTGGAGATTTCAAACACCACCTTCGTGTTCTTCCACTCGGTCTTGTCCTCAGTGAAATCGAAGTAGTTATCCACAACAAGCCAGACGACTTTCTTGTTGGGCGCCATTTCTGTCACTTTGATCGTGCAACGGTGCACGTCTTTGTAACGATACGTCCACTCATCGCCGAGGTTTGCGGTGCTGCCTTCGATGTTTTCCGACCACCATCCAAGGGGGTTGTTGATGGCAGTGAAGGCTTCTTCGGGAGATTGGTCTACCGAAATGGTAGTCGTGAAATTCGGGTCCGGGTTGTTCATGGCTGTTCCTTTCTATGCGAACACGTCTGGCTGACTTTTTCCTGTGGCGATCAGCTTGCGCAAATTGCCGTTGATGAGCATGCCCCAAGCGTTGGAGCAGCTACCGTAGCATTCAATCTCCGGTTCGAGGCCTGAGTGAGTAAAACGGATTTCCGTTTTACCATCTTTCGTGGAGATGTCAAAAACGATATCCGTGCCGGTCCATTCGGTCTTGTCTTTCACAAAGCTCAGATGGCTGTCGGACACATGCCAGGCGACCTTCTTGCCGGGAATGAGTTCCGTGATGTTCTGCGTGGAGCGGTGCGCATCTTTGTAACGATACGTGAACTCAGCTCCCAGCTTGTCGGTGGCGCCCTCGATCTCTCCTGACCACCATCCGCGAACGTTGTTGATGGCAGCGAAGGCTTCGTTCGGCGTTTGGTCCACCGAAATGGTTGTAGTGAAACTGCGCTTCTTCATGGCTTGTTCTCCTGTTGGCTAGACGTCGTATTACACCGCCACGCTCTCCGGCACGAAGCCCGCGTACTGGCGCTCGAACGCCTTGGCTACGCCAGTGCGCCAGCCCTCGGCGATTGACTGGGACGCAGGGTCGGGGAAAATATCCTCTTCCTCGTTCCCTAACCCCTCGAAGATGCCCTGCGCGACTGCTTCGGGCGAAGCCTTCGGTATCTCAAAGCCTCGGGTCATATCGGTGTCGGTGGGACCGAGGAACACGCCATGGACCGTCACGCCCTGACCTGCAAGGAGTGCTCTCAGTGATTGCGTCATGTTGAACGCGGCGGCTTTTGAAATGGCGTAAGCAGGCGTGAGTGGCAACGGGGCGAGTGCCATCAAGGACAGAGTGTTGACGATGGCCCCTTTGGAGCGTTTTAGTGCTGGCAAGAAAACGCGGCTCATTTTTAAACTTCCGAAGAGGTTGACGGCTAGGTGCTGCTCGATCACGTCGATATTGCTCAGATCGTCATAGAGAGCGATGCCCGCGTTGTTGATCAGGACATCGAGGGTGTTGACCTCGCTGGCCGCCTGCTCGATCTGCGCGGCGTTGGTCACGTCAAGCGTCAGAGATGTCACGCGAGCGTCGGCGACTGACAGTGCGCCGCGCGTTCCCGCATATACCCTCTTCGCTCCGCGCCGAAGCGCCTCCTTGACGAGCGCCCGGCCGACACCGCGGCTGGCGCCGGTGATCAAAACTGTCTTGTTTTCGATATTCATACTGTTCTCCTCTTAGGGCTGCCATCTGGCCTGCCCGAAC
>CAWEZD010000007.1:445000-667113 GCA_963813465.1 Bryobacterales bacterium
CCGTAACTTCGGGAAAAGGAGTGCCCTTTCCAAAAGAGGGGGCCGCAGCGAATAGCTTCAGGCGACTGTTTAACAAAAACACAGGTCTCTGCCAAGTCGAAAACGACGTATAGGGGCTGACGCGTGCCCGGTGCCGGAAGGTTAAAGGGAGGGGTTAGCGCAAGCGAAGCTCTGAACTGAAGCCCCGGTGAACGGCGGCCGTAACTATAACGGTCCTAAGGTAGCGAAATTCCTTGTCGGGTAAGTTCCGACCTGCACGAATCGCGTAACGATCTGAAGACTGTCTTAACAATCCGCCCGGCGAATTTGTGGTTCCGGTGAAGACGCCGGATGCCCGCCACAAGACGGAAAGACCCCGTGCACCTTTACTATACTCTATCAATGAATTATGGGGTGCTCTGCGCAGGATAGGTGGGAGGCTTTGAGTCCGGTTTCTCGGAATCGGAGGAGCCAACGGTGAGATACCACCCTGAGCATTCTGTGATTCTAACTTACTCCCGTAATCCGGGAGAAGGACATTGGTAGACGGGTAGTTTGACTGGGGCGGTCGCCTCCTAAATTGTAACGGAGGCGCTCGAAGCTTGGTTCAGGAGGTTTGGAAATCCTCCTTCGAGTGCAATGGCATAAACCAGGTTAACTGCGAGACCAACAAGTCAAGCAGATGCGAAAGCAGGACATAGTGATCCGGTGGTTCTGAATGGAAGGGCCATCGCTCAACGGATAAAAGGTACGCCGGGGATAACAGGCTGATCGGAGTCAAGAGTTCACATCGACGCTCCGGTTTGGCACCTCGATGTCGGTTCATCGCATCCTGGGGGTGTAGAAGCTCCCAAGGGTTAGGCTGTTCGCCTATTAAAGCGGTACGTGAACTGGGTTCAGAACGTCGCGAGACAGTTCGGTCCCTATCTGTGGTGGGCGCAGGAGATTTGAGAGGGGTTGTCCTTAGTACGAGAGGACCGGGATGAACAGACCTCTTGTGATCCAGTTGTCACGCCAGTGGCATAGCTGGGTAGCGAAGTCTGGTCGGGATAAGCGCTGAAAGCATATAAGCGCGAAACCTTCCTCGAGATGAGATCTCCCAAGAGTAAAATCTAAGAAGGGCCGTGGAAGACGACCACGTTGATAGGACGGATGTGTAAGTGCAGTAATGTGCTGAGCTGACCGTTACTAATAGCCCGTTCGGCTTGACCATAAAATTTTACTGTGAATATAGAGTAGTTTAGAGCGCACAGCGAAGCGCACAGCCCGAGAGGGCGTTGTGCGCGGTTCAATAAGGCTTGTGCGCGATTTAAAGCGCAGCGGTACGCCTGGCCCGCGAGGGCCGAGCGTGGCGCGATTTCAAGACGAGCGCACAGCGGTTTTCAGCGTTGTGCGCGATTAAAGTGGCTGCATGAAATGCAGCAGTGGCCCGTCAATATTCAAGAATTGGCCGCAGATGAACACGGATAAACACGGATCATCTGGAGGCTGATTCGAACGGCCCGCACAGGGCCGGTTCAAACGACTTTGGGTGATTGTAGCGAAGGGGTTCCACCCGTTCCCATCCCGAACACGGAAGTTAAGCCCTTCAGCCCCGATGGTACTGCACGCGCCAAGTGTGTGGGAGAGTAGGACGTCGCCCAATTAAATTCAAGCGCACAGCGAATGCGCTGTGCGCGATTAAGAAGACAAAAGCCCCGGTCGAAAGACCGGGGCTTTTTGCTTGGTGTGCCGAGCATGTTCGACAGCTCGAAGGTGAAAGTCCTTTTCACAACCTGATGGAGGTGAAGTGATAGCGAAGCGCAAGGGCGTTCCGGCGACGGAGGGTCTGAAAGAAGCGTGGAGCAAACGTGCGAGCCGATGTACAAGAACCGGATCAGAGGCATACGGCGCCGGGCGAGCTGGCCAATGACAGCGAAGCCCATATCCATCAAGGGCGCTGGTTGTAAATTCGGCGGTTGCGTGCGGAAGGCGGTCGAACTTACCTCGGGAGATCTGTTGTGCGTTGCGGATTCGTGACTGAGAGCATCGTAAGATGCTTTGATCTCACAGCAGAAGTCAGCAGAGGGCATATTAGTCCAGCAACGGATGAAGGCCCGAACCGTGATCGTGGGTAGTAGTGCGCAGCTCTCATGTGGGCCATGCGCCAGCCAATTCGCTTCGGCGGAGCTTGCCAGGGACGGATAGGGTGAAGCCCGAAAGGAACCTGGAAGTGGCGAAGCCTCCATCGGCGAAAAGCGACACGAACCTCCAGCCCTCACCGGCTCAAGTCACGGAACCGCCGTATGCGGACCCGCATGTACGGTGGTGTGGGAGGGGAGGAGCCGCGAGGCTTCCCCCTATCCCGATGTTGAGGCTACCGAACGGAAGTGGATTCGCGCGCCGGGCTGAGCGTCGCCGCGAGTTCCCGCACGGTGGCGGCGGGTAGTCTTACCGGGGCGAAGTATTCCGCCGGGTATAGGTAGTCCTCTCCGCTCTCGTCAACGATGCGAAGGTACCCTTCCCTGGCAGCTTTCGCGTCGGGGAGGACTTCGTAAACTTTCCTTATCTCCAAGTCCTCAGAGTCGCCCTGGCGAACGCAGAGGACGAACTTCGAGTGCGACGTAGATTTGCTCATGTGGTCAGTCCAGGAATTGCTTGATCTTCCATCCCTTGCGCCCAATGCCGTGGGCTTCGTACCAATGCAACTCGGCCCGCCTCGTCGACCCGCTAACTGTGCGAATGGTGGCGATGCCCTTCATCTTGCGCCAATTCTTGCCGCCGTAGCGCTTCATCAAGATCTTCAGCCGCCGGATGGAGCGCCCTTTGGCGATGACCTCCACGCCGGTCACCTCGCCGACGATGGTGAAATCCATCCCGTGTTCAGTCTACCATCTCGCCTTGCCGTGGCACTGCCGTCCTCCTGGCGTAAACTCGATACAATCGAAAAGACTCTTCTGCCTCATGTTTGAACAAGCCTTCAAAAATATCGACGATGTTCTGTGGAAGGAGGCGGGTTGCACAACGGAGCTCGACTACACCGAGCAGACCTCATGGCTGCTCTTCCTAAAATATCTGGACGGATTGGAGCAGGACAAGGCCGACGAAGCCGCGCTCGAAGGCAAAAGGTACAGCTTCATTCTCGACAAGCCGTACCGCTGGGAAGAATGGGCCGCGCCCAAGGGCAAACACGGCCAGATAGACCACAATAGAGCAAAGACCGGCGACGACCTCCGCGACTTCGTCAATCAGAAGCTCTTCCCCTATCTTCACGGCTTCAAGCAAAAGGCTACCGGGCCGAACACCATCGAATACAAAATCGGCGAAATCTTCGGGGAAATCAAGAATAAGATTCAAAGCGGTTATAACCTGCGCGAGATCATCGACCACATCGATGAGTTGCGCTTCCGCTCGCAGACCGAGAAGCATGAGCTCTCGCATCTCTACGAAGCCAAGATCAGGAACATGGGCAACGCCGGGCGCAATGGCGGCGAGTACTACACTCCGCGCCCGCTCATCCGCGCCATGGTGCAGGTGGTGCAGCCCAGGATCGGCGAGCGCATCTATGACGGCGCTTGCGGCTCGGCCGGCTTCTTGTGCGAGTCGTTCGAGTACCTCAAGTCGAAGAAGAGCCTGACCACCAGGGACTTGAAGACCCTCCAGGAGCGGACCTTCTACGGCAAGGAAAAGAAATCGCTGGCCTACGTGATCGCGATCATGAACATGATCCTGCACGGCATCGAGGCGCCGAACATCGTCCACACCAACACGCTCACCGAGAACCTTGCCGACATTCAGGAGAAGGACCGCTACGACGTGGTGCTGGCCAATCCGCCCTTCGGCGGCAAGGAGCGCAAGGAGGTGCAGCAAAACTTCCCCATCCGCACCGGCGAGACCGCGTTCCTTTTCCTTCAGCACTTCATCAAGATCCTGAGAGCCGGCGGGCGCGGCGGCGTGGTCATCAAGAATACCTTCCTCTCCAACACCGACAATGCGTCGGTGAGCCTGCGCAAACTGTTGCTCGAAAGCTGTAGCCTTCACACCGTGCTCGATTGCCCCGGCGGCACGTTCCAGGGGGCGGGCGTGAAGACGGTTGTGCTGTTCTTCGACAAGGGGACGAAGACGCGCAAGATCTGGTTCTACCAGCTCGATCCGGGGCGCAACCTCGGCAAGACCAACCCGCTGAATGACGCCGACCTCGCCGAGTTCGTCGAGCTGCAAAAAACCTTCGCCGACTCGCCTAAGTCGTGGAGCGTGGATGTCAAGAACATCGACCAGACGACCTTCGACCTTTCCGTGAAGAATCCCAACGGCGGCGAGGAAATAGCGCACCGCACCCCGCAGGAGATCATGGACGAAATCGCAGCGCTGGATGCCGAGAGCGCGGAGGTGTTGGAAACCATCCGGGGGTTGCTGTGAAGCCGAAGGTTACTTTTTTCGACGGCATCCGTGAACTGATTTCGTCCGCGCGCACGATGGTGGCCCGCGGCGTTGACCTGGTTCAAGTGGTCACCAACTTCGAGATCGGCCGGCGCATCGTCAAGGAAGAACAGCTTGGCAAGAACCGGGCTGCTTATGGGAAAGAGGTCATCAAGGCGTTGGCGGAGCGGCTGACGGCCGAGTTTGGCAAGGGGTTCTCGCTCTCGAATCTGAAGTCCATGAGGCAGTTCTACCTACAGAATCAGGGTCGAATTGGTCAGTCAGTGACTGACCACTTGAGAGAGCCCTCAATAAGCCGGTCAGTGACTGGCCAATTCAGAACCACAAAAAGTCAGACAGTGTCTGACCAATTGGCAATTTTCCAGTCACTGACTGGAAAATCGGCTCCGCCGCCAGTCCGTCCCTTCACTCTGAGCTGGACCCATTACGTCTTCCTCATCGGCGTCAAAAATCCGAACGAGCGTAGTTTCTATGAGATAGAAGCAGGCGAGCAGAACTGGACGGTACGCGAGCTCAAGCGCCAGTTCGATTCCGGCCTTTACGAGCGCCTTGCGCTCAGCCGTGACAAGGCAGGGATTCGGAAGCTCGCGCGGGAGGGGCATGTCGTTTCCCAGCCGCGCGACCTTCTTAAAGAGCCCCTGGTGCTGGAATTCCTGGGCCTGGAAGAGAGGAGCCGATATTCCGAATCCGACCTCGAATCCGCCATCATCGGCCAGATCGAGCGCTTCCTGCTGGAACTGGGCAAGGGCTTCCTCTTCGAGGCGCGCCAGAAACGCTTCACGTTCAACGACGAGCACTTCTTCGTAGATCTGGTCTTCTACAATCGCCTGCTGCGCTGCTACGTGCTGCTCGATCTGAAGATCGGCAGGATCGCGCATCAGGATCTCGGGCAGATGCAGATGTACGTGAACTACTTCGACCGCTGCGTGAAAACCGGAGCGGAGAATTCCACCGTCGGCATCGTGCTCTGTAAGCAGAAGAACAAGGCGCTGGTCGAAATCACCCTTCCAAAGGACGCCAACATCCACGCGCGGGAGTACCAGTTGTACCTGCCTAGCAAGGACCAGTTGCAGCGGAAGCTAATGGAATGGATCGGGGAGGGCGCCGACGATGAATAGCGGCGCGGGGGCCAGCGCGGGGTGGCAGACGAAGCGCCTAGCTGATGTCTGCGAGATCAAGCCTCCGAAGTCTGAGGCGCGTGAACGAATCGCCGGAAATGCGCTGGTGTCGTTCGCGCCGATGGAAGGCCTGGGAATCGACCGAAAGCTCCTGAGCGCGACACACGTGAGGCCCCTCGCCTCAGTTGTCGGCAGCTACACCTATTTCGCGGATGGAGATGTACTCCTCGCAAAGATCACTCCGTGTTTTGAGAACGGAAAGGTCGGAATCGCGGCAGGTCTGACTAACGGTATTGGATTCGGCTCTAGCGAGTTCATCGTCTTCCGACCCCGTCCTGGCCTCGAAAAGGAGTTCCTCTATTACTACCTGTCTCGCCCAGATTTCAGGAGCGAAGGCGCAGCGCGCATGGGTGGGGCGGTTGGCCAGCAGCGGGTCCCAAAGGAGTTCGTCGAAACCTATCCCATTCCCATCCCGCCGCTCCCCGAACAGAGGCGCATCGTGGGCATCCTCGACGAGGCATTTGACGGCATCGCCACTGCCAAAGCCAACGCCGAAAAGAACCTCCAAAACGCCCGTGCTCTGTTTGAAAGCCACCTGCAGAATGTCTTCACGCAACGCGACGCGGGGTGGGTGGAGACAAGCCTTGGAGTAGAGATTGATTTGCTCGCTGGTTTTGCCTTCAAAAGTTCTGGATACACCGACTCGGACGGGGGCGTGAAGCTCCTCAGAGGCGACAACATCGTCCAAGGAGCACTACGTTGGGACGACGTCAAAAGGTGGCCCTCATCGGACAGCGCTGAATATCGCCGCTATCAGCTTTGTGCAGGCGATGTTGTTCTCGCAATGGATCGCCCGTGGGTTAAGGCAGGGCTCAAGCACGCTGCGATTTCAGAAGGCGATCTGCCGTGCCTACTCGTACAGCGGACAGCTCGACTGAGAGGGGGCGCCAATCTCCAAAACCGCTTCTTGGTGCATCTCATTGGGAGCGCCGGTTTCGCACGTCACCTCCTGGGGGTGCAGACGGGCATCGGCGTACCGCATATCAGTGGGCAGCAGATCAAAGATTTCGAATTCCAGAGGCCGCCGATCCGCGAGCAGCGCGCAATAGGAGAGAAGCTCGATGAAGTTAGGACGGAGACCCAGCGTCTCGAATCCATCTACCGTCAAAAGCTCGCGGCGCTGGAGGAGTTGAAGAAGTCGCTCCTTCACCAAGCCTTCAGCGGGCAACTCTAGAATCTCCGATGCCAGAGCGCACGCCACCGCCGTCCAGCATGGTCCTCTATCAGACAGAGGACGGGCGGACGCGCATCCAGTGCCGCTTCGATCAGGAGACGCTATGGCTGACGCAGGCGCAGATTGCGGAGCTGTTTCAGACCACGCCGCAGAACGTGACCCTGCACCTGAAGGCCATCTTCGCGGAGGGGGAACTGACGGAGGCGGCAACTTGTAAGGATTACTTACAAGTTCGACTGGAGGGCGGGCGGGAGATATCTCGAAACCTCCGCCACTATCGGCTGGAGGCCATTCTGGCTGTCGGATACCGCGTCCGCAGTTCCCGCGGTACGCAGTTTCGCCAGTGGGCGACGGCGCGTTTGAGCGAGTACCTGGTGAAGGGTTTCACCATGGACGACGAGCGGCTAAAGAATCCGTCCGTGGCCGGCCTGACGGACTATTTCGATGAGCTGCTGGAGCGGATTCGCGATATCCGCGCGAGCGAACGGCGGATGTACTTGCGGGTTCGGGAAATTTTGGCGCTCGCCGCCGATTACGCTCCGCAAGAGGCGGAGACGCAGCGTGTATTTCAGACCATCCAGAATAAGCTGCACTTCGCGGCGACTGGGAAGACCGCGCCGGAATTGATCGCCGAGCGAGCCAACTCAAAGAAACCCAACATGGGCCTGACCAGTTGGAAAGGGGGCGTTGTCCGCAAAAGCGATGTGTTCGTGGCCAAGAACTACTTGCGGGAGCAGGAAATCACGGAATTGAATCGGATCGTGGTGATGTTTCTGGATTTTGCGGAGGATCAGGCGCGGCGGCGAAAGCAGGTTTTCCTCAAAGACTGGAAGACCAGGCTGGATGAATTCCTGCGCTTCAACGAGCGCGATGTCCTGCCGGATGCCGGAAGGGTGAGCCGCGAAGCTGCCGACGAGAAGGCGGCTCGGGAGTATGAAGAGTTTGCCGCCCGCCGCCGCAGCCTGTTGGAAGACGAGGCGGAGGCCGATACTATGAGGCAGCTTGAGGAGGCAGTCAAGAAGCCGCCTAAGCCGAAACCCAACACGCGGTCATGAACGAAGCCGAAACCAGAGCCGAGCACATCGATCCCGCGCTGAAGGCGGCCGGCTGGGGCGTCGTTGAGGGCAGCCGCATCTTGCGCGAGTATTCCATCACGCGGGGGCGCATCGAGGGCAAATCCGCCGGGAATGTACGGCGCGGCAAAGCCCTGATTGCCGATTACGTACTGGTCTATCGGAACCACAAACTTGCGGTGGTGGAGGCGAAGGCGTGGGATGAAGAGCTGACCGGGGGCTTGGCGCAAGCGAAGAATTACGGGGAAAAGCTGGCGGTCCGCTATGCCTATTCGACAAACGGCCAAGGCATTTACGGCGTCGACATGGGCGAGGGCGACGAAGGCGAGGTGCTCCAGTATCCGACGCCGGAAGAGCTCTGGAATCTTACTTTCGCCGAGGCCAACGCCTGGCGCGACCGCTTCGCCGCGGTGCCGTTTGAAGACAAGGGCGGTTACTTCGCTGCTCGTTACTACCAGGACATCGCGGTGGATCGCGTGCTGGAAGCGATCGCGGCCGGGCGCGAGCGCATCTTGCTGACATTGGCGACAGGGACGGGCAAGACGTTCATTGCTTTCCAAATTGCGTGGAAGCTATTTCACAGCCGCTGGAGTCTGAATCGAGAGCCGTCCCGCCGGCCGCGCATTCTGTTCCTCGCCGATCGCAATATCCTCGCGGACCAAGCCTACAACGCCTTCTCTGCGTTCCCAGAGGATGCGCTGGTGCGGATCGCCCCGGAGGACATCCGCAAGAAAGGCAGGGTGCCGAAGAACGGCAGCCTGTTCTTCACCATCTTCCAGACCTTCATGAGTGGGCCTCCTAAAGACGGCCAGCCCTCGCCCTATTTCGGCGAGTATCCGCCAGATTTCTTCGACTTCATTGTCATCGATGAATGCCACCGCGGCGGCGCAAACGACGAGAGCAACTGGCGCGGCATTCTGGAATACTTCGCTCCCGCGGTGCAACTTGGACTGACTGCCACTCCCAAGCGCGCGGAAAACGCGGACACCTACGCGTACTTCGGCGAGCCGGTGTATATTTACTCGCTCAAAGACGGGATCAACGATGGGTTTCTCACGCCGTTCAAGGTGAAGCAGATTGCCACCACGCTGGATGAGTATGTCTATACGCCGGACGACACCTTGATCGAAGGCGAGATCGAGAGCGGGAAGCGTTACACGGAGGGCGACTTCAACAAGATCATCGAGATCAAGGAACGCGAAGCGCATCGCGTGAAGCTGCTGCTGGAGCAAATTAACCAGAATGAGAAAACGTTAGTCTTTTGCGCGACGCAGGATCACGCGCTGGCGGTGCGCGACCTCATCAATCAGTTGAAGACGAGTAGCGACCCGAATTACTGCCAGCGGGTTACCGCCAACGATGGCGCCCTCGGCGAGCAGCACTTGCGGGACTTTCAAGACAACGAGAAGAGCATCCCGACCGTCTTGACTACGTCGCAGAAGCTTTCCACCGGCGTGGATGCCAGGAACATCCGCAACATCGTGCTGATGCGTCCGATCAATTCGATGATCGAGTTCAAGCAGATCATCGGGCGCGGCACGCGGCTGTATGACGGAAAAGACTACTTCACGATCTACGATTTTGTGAAGGCCTACCACCACTTCAGCGATCCGGAGTGGGACGGCGAGCCGATGGAACCGGAGCCAAAGCCCGAGCCCAAGCCTCGGCCTGCTCCCTTGCCGGAACCGGAGGGACCTCCACCGGAGCCGGGGCCGCGCCGTGAAAGGATCAAAGTAAAGCTGGCTGATGGCAAGGCCCGCACCATCCAGCACATGATGATGACCAGTTTCTGGCATCCGGACGGCGCGCCGATGTCCGCACAGCAGTTCATGGAGATGCTGTTTGGCACGCTGCCCGAGTTTTTCAAGGATGAAGACCAGCTTCGCGCGATCTGGAGCGCTCCGGATACTCGGGCAAAATTGCTCCAGGGATTGGCGGAGAAGGGCTTCGCGAGGGAGCAGCTAGCGGAGATGCAGCGCATCATCGACGCCGAGAAGATCGATCTCTTTGACGTGCTCGCGCACGTAGCCTATGCGTTACCGCCCCTCACCCGTGAAGCGCGGGCCATGCACGCCAAGGTGGCGATCAGTACTCGCTTCAGCGCCAGGCAACAGGCATTCCTCAACTTTGTGCTGGCCCAATACGTCAAGGTTGGCGTGGAGGAGCTGGATCAAGAAAAACTATCTCCGCTGCTGAAGCTCAAGTACAACAATGCCATTGCGGATGCGGTGGCCGATTTGGGGAGACCGGAAGAGATAGGATATGTTTTTGCCGGCTTCCAGAAATACTTATACGAACACGCGGCGCAATAGCGGGGGACGAGGGTTGACGTGCTCTCAATCACCAGCTCGATGGTCACGCTGCGGCCGACGATTGCGACGGCGCTTTTGAGGAACCCGCGCAAAACGGAGTGCGGCGCGAAACAGTTCCTGACCCGACTGGTGGTGCGCGCCGCACCCTTTGCGCTTCTGAGGAGCTCGCCCGCACAACGGAGCGCCTGGGGCAAAGCGTGCTCGGCGGCGCCTACGCGAGTTTCTGGGATTATTTGGAGGGCCGAGCCGGTCCTGTGCGGGCTGGAGGCTCAACAGCGTGATGTCGTTTTTCGGGTCGAGCAGGGTCAACCTGGGTGCGGCTGGTCTTGAGCAGCGCGGCCATTTTGTTCTTGGAGATTTTGTGATTCTCTTGGAGGAGCCGCCCGCACAACGGGGCGCTCTTGACGTAGAGCAGGCTCGGCGGAGCGCTTGGGGTTTCCGGGCCGCTGGACGGTCGAGCTGACCCTGTGCGGGCTTCATCGCCTCGGCGAGCTGCCACGCGACGACCTCCTCGACCGCCTGGGCTTGAGCTTCTTCAATCGAGGCCGCCCGCACGACGGAGCGCCCACGTGGGAGGGTAGGAAGTCGCCTAATTAAATCACGGAAAGCCCCGGTGAGAGTCGGGGCTTTTGCTTTACACTAGAGCTGTATGACGATTGATGAACGCCTAGATCGGCTTACTGAACGCCACGAGGCGCTGACCCAAACGGTGGAGCTTATGGCTCACGAGCAGCGGGAGTGGTGGGGGAAGAACGAACGCTGGTGGGAGAAGAACCAGGTCCTGATGACCCACGTGCTGGAGAGCATCGACAGCCTGGCGCGGATCGCTCATACGCACGAGAAACGGATCACGGATTTGGAGGGCGGCCGCAATTAGGTCAGTTCCGCGTGGACGCGAGTTCCCGCATCGTGGCGGCCGGTGATCTTACTGGAGCGAAATACTCCGCAGGGCAGAGGTAGTCCTCGCCGCTTTCGTCAACAATGCGAAGGTAGCCTTCCCTGGCGGTTTTCGGGTCGGGGAGGACTTCGTAAATTTTCCTGGTTTCCAAATCCTCTGAGTCACCGGTGCGGACGCAGAGGACGAACTTCGAGCGCGATGTGGCTTCGCTCATGATTGGCTGAAGTCCATTTGTCTTTTTCTCATCGTTCAGCCAGATCCCAAGGGTTGAAGACCTCAACGCTGAGACCGGCGAAGTCCTTCGCGTTGCGGGTTACCACCGTGAGGTCATGTTCAAGGGCGTTCGCAGCGATCATTCCGTCCGCCGCATTCAAAGGCGCTCCCTTCAGGTGGCATTGACCATCCAACACGCCCCAGCGGTCAGCGATGGAGGGAGTAACGGGAAGGATACGGTCACGGAACCAAATCAGCAGGTCCGTGTGGAACCAGGTTTCCAACTCGGTGCGGCGGCGGCCTTGGGGAAGGATGATGAGACCCTTGCGAATTTCACCGATCGTAACGGCGCTGAGAAAGAGCATCGCCGGCGGCTGAGCTTTGAGCCACTGCACGACGCGGGGCTCGGGACGGGCCCGACTGAATTCCGACGGGACGTTGGTATCGAGCAGGTAGCCGCTCACAAGTCAACTGGCCGGCCAGTGGACGGGTTGCGGCGGAAATCGAGATTCAAGCCGCGTAGCGGGGCGAAGAGTTCTTCAATGTCTTTGACGGGCAGTGGGGCGTCGAGTGGGGCCGTTGTTGGGGCTTCGGCGGAGAGGATTGGAGGGCCTGCAAGATCACGTCCTCGGCGTCGATGAAGGCGCCGCTCTCAAGGCGCTGGTTGATGAGGGCCTCGACTTCGGCCTTGGTGATTTGAATGGTCATGCGACTGTCTCCTTCTTCATTATGCCTGGAAAGTTAAGTCACTAACCCGGTGCGGAAGGGGCGGGCGGGATCGCTAGAAGGCACGAACAATCTCGCGTTCGGCATTGCGTTCAACGGCGGCCTGGACGCGGGGCTTGAGAGTTCCTTCCTCCATGAGATCGACGGGGGCGCCGAGGAGCTTGGCGATTTGGTTCTGGATATGGATGATGTCCAGTAGCGAGAGCCGCCGGTCCTGGTCGAAGGCTGCGAGAAGGTCAACGTCGGAGGCGGGCGCGGCTTCGTTGCGGGCGGCGGAGCCGAACAAGGAAAGACGGGTCACACCGGCAGTGCGGATTTCCTGTTCGTGCTTGCGGAGGATGGCTAGGACTTCAGCCCGGCTCATGCGCCCATTGTGGCGGGCGGCGGAGATGATGTCAAGATGGAGTCTTGTCTCATACAAGATGAGCCTGGAGGGAAGGGCGGTTTCTCATACAAGATGAGCCTGGAGGAGCGATTCCGCATGCTAGGACTTGACCATCAAAGTGGAAACGACGGAACGATTGAGCCTGGAGCAGATACAGGCATTTCTAGAAAGCAGTGGGGAGGTCGGATTCAAAGGTCAGAAACGAGGGGAGGTTTACATCTGGGTGAATCAAACGTTGCGGCAGCAGGGATATGAAGGACTGAACCGCAGCGGGCGGGGAGTGGTGCGGCGGTACATGGAAAAGATGACTGGACTGAGCCGGGCGCAGACAACGCGACTGATCACGATATATTTGCGCGGGGAAGAAGTGAAACCGCAGCCCTACCGGCGGCGGCGCTTCAGGCAGATCTATAGGCGGGAGGATATCGCCTTGCTTGCGGGCATGGATGAGGCGCACCAGACGCTAAGCGGGCCGGCGACCAAGAAACTCCTCCAGCGCGCCTGCTACAACTTCAACGACGGGCGCTATCGGAGGCTGGCGGGGATTTCGGTGGCGCAGTTGTACCGGCTGCGAAAAAGCCGTGCCTACCGCGAGCGGCGTATCCAATACCAGGCAACCCGGCCGACGCCGGTGTCGATCGGCGAACGGAGGAAACCCGAGCCGCGGGGGCGCCCCGGATATCTCCGCATCGACACGGTGCATCAGGGCGACCAGGATGGAGTGAAGGGCGTGTATCACATCAACGCAGTGGACGAAGTCACGCAATGGGAGGTGGTGGCGGCTGTAGAGCAGATCAGCGAAGCCTTTCTCCTTCCGGTGCTGGCGGCCATACTGGCGCAGTTTCCGTTTCGCATTCGAGGCTTTCATTCCGACAACGGCAGCGAGTTCATTAATCACTTGGTGGCCAAACTGCTCAACAAGCTGCTCATCGAACAGACCAAATCACGGCCGCGGCACTCCAACGACAACGGACTGGCCGAGAGCAAAAATGGCGCGGTCGTGCGAAAGCACATGGGCTATACGCATATTGCCTCGGCGCACGCGGCGGCGATCGCCGACTTTTACCACGAGCATTTCAATCCGTACTTGAACTTTCATCGACCCTGCGGAGTGCCGGAGCTAGTGGTGAACGCAAAAGGGAAAGAGAAACGCGTGTACCGATGGTATGCGACACCGTGGGAGATCTTGCGTCAACTACCGGACGTAGCCAGCCATCTCAAGGCTGACGTGACGATTGCGAAGTTGGATCAACAGGCAAAGGTCAAAAGCGATACGCAGGCCGCCGAACAAATGCAGGCAGCCAAGCGCAAGCTGTTCGCCGGTTTCCAAGAAAGGCGAAGCGCATGAGGCTGGCATCCATAGCCTCCCGTTGGTCGGCCCGAGCAAACAACGACCGCTCCGAAATTCAAAACCAAAACCTTCTTATGAAAGAAAAACCAACGCAGTTCAGGGGAGCGCAGTCTGCCTCCCGTTGGTCGGCCCCGAGTTCAAAATCCTATCAGAAAGGAGATCCTTGTGGCGCGGTCGCGTCGCTCCCGCCTCCAGGCTCATTCTTCAATGAGAATATGCTGATGGTGTCGAGGCTCGGGTACGTAACAGCGCTGAGGAAGAGCATCGAGGGCGGCTGCGCTTTGAGCCACTGGACTACGCGGGGCTCGGGCCGGTCCCGACTGAATTCCGACGGGATGTTGGTATCGAGGAGATAGCCGCTCACAAATCAACTGGCCGACCGGTGGACGGGTTACGGCTGAAATCAAGGTTCAAGCCGCGCAACGGGGCGAACAGCTCCTCGATATTCTTAACAGGTGGCGAGGCAGGTGGCGGCTCGGGCTGAGGCGTCGTGGAGGGCTTCGGCGGAGAGGACTGAAGAGCCCAAAATTACATCTTCGGCGTCTTTGAATGCGCCGCTCTGAAGACGTTGCTTAATGAGCGCCTCGACTTCGGGTTTGGTGATTTGAATGGTCATGGGAGCAGCCTCCTACTTCATTATGACCGGAAGGAGCGGAGGAACGGGCTGTGCCCGATGCTAGGCTCTGGCACGTCCCAATCGCGAGAGCTCGTGCGGCGGAGCGCTCGGGGGTTTCCGGACCGCTGGACGACCGAGGTGGCCGGTGCGGGCTTTATCGCCTCGGGGAACTGCCGATTCAGAGACCCATGACGCGGGCCAAATTGCGATCCAGGCGAGACTGGGCGGCGGGGATCAACCTGCCGGCGGGGGTTGGAGCCAATCGGGTTCGATCCAGGAAGCGGGCGTGGTCTACAAGGGCGGTTGAATCCGCGTCTAAACCGGTCTCCTCCTTTATAAGCTTCACATGGACAGGGTTCTTGGCGACAGCGGAGGTCAGTGGGACGACGCCGATCAGAGGGGACTGGCTCTGGTTGTAAGGGTCCGCTGAAATGATGACGACGGGACGGCGCGCGCCTTGCTCGTGGCCGCGGCGCGGTTCGAGATCACACCAATAGATCTCGCCGCGCTTCATTCCGAGAGTCCGTCCGATACGGTGGAGTCCCAAAGCTCTCTTTCGGCGCGGAGATCGTCCGATTCCGGGCTGGCGGCGAAGGCTTGCTGTACTTCGGACCAGAACATCCGGTCCTCCAAATCGCGAAGCGCTTCCTCCAGGATTTGCGCCTTAGATTTGCCAGTCTTGCCTGCCAGAGTCGATAACAAGGCGTTCGCGGTCGCAGTAATGCGTACGCTTGTTGCTATGTTTTCCATAGCTAAAGTGTACCATGCTGTGCATTCCAAGAGGCGCCGGCGGCAGTGTCTGTGAGAGCCGGGGCTTTTGCTTTACACTAAGGGTTGGATGACCATCGATGAACGCCTAGACCGGCTTACCGAGCGCCACGCGGCGCTGAGGCAGACGGTGGAGCAAATGATTCACCAGCGGCGGGAGTGGTGGGAGAAGAACCAGGTCGTGATGACGAACATGCTGGAGCGCGTCAATTGCCTGGCGCGGATCGCTCATTCGCACGAGCGCCGCATTACGGATTTGGAAGGCGGGCGGCGTCCATGAGAAGCGGAGCAAAGCGTTCCGCTGGGTGCAGGTAGTCCTTTCCGCTTTCGTCAATGATGCGAAGGTAGCCTTCCGTGGCGGCTTTTGGGCCGGGGGGCTTCGTAAACTTTCCCGACCTCCAAGTCCTCAGAGTCATCTGGGCGGCACCATATATGGCATATGGTAAAGACGACCGTCTATCTTGACGCGGAGATCGTGGTGACTTTACGCCAGCTTTCGCAGCAGGAAGGGCGGAGCCACGCTGAACTGATCCGGGATGCGCTGGCGGAGTTCGCTCGGCAGCGGAAGAGACCGCCCATTCCGGGAGTGGGCGAGTTCGATAGCGGCGAAACTGGCGTATCCGGGCGTGCGGGGAAAATCGTGCGCGAAGCTTCCGAACACGGGAAGTGGCGGAAACAGAGGTCGCGTGGCATTAGTCGCTGATTCTGGAGGGCTGTACGCGCTCGACGATTCGCGAGATAAGAATCATCGGGCGGTCAAGGAAGCCGTACGCGCCGAGGCTGGTCCGATCATTCTGCCGGTGGCGATACTGGCCGAACTCGACTACCTGTTACGCGTCAAGCTCGGCGCTTGCAAGATATAAATCAGGCGGAGATGCGGCTGCTGGAAGGGATCGTGAAGGGCGAATTGACGCTTGAAGGATTCACAACGGAGGACGCGGCTCGCTGCGGGGAGTTGATTGAGCAATATCACGATCTGGATTTGGGGCTCGCCGACGCGTCGGTGATTGCGACGGCGGAGCGGCTGGAGGTGTATCGCATCCTGACGGTGGATGAGCGCGACTTCCGCGCTGTGCGGACGGGGCGGGGGATTCCACTGGTGTTGTTGCCGAGCGCCAGGAGGCGCTGACGCAGACCGTGGAGCCGATCGCCCACCAGCACTCACTCGCTGGAGAGCATCGACGGGCTCGCGCGAATTGCGCATGTGCACGACGGGCGCGGACCGCTCCCTATGGTCGCGGCTCGGAAACGGCTTTCATAAGTCACTAGTGTCGAGAGGAGTCTCGACACGGCACGCACGAGTGCGTGCGCCACACTGCCGGGCTAGGTTTTCTTCTTAAAGGAGCGGAGGGAGCGGGCGTAGAGCATGAGGTCGGCGGCGGGGGCGGTGCCCATGGCGCGGAGGCGCTCGAGGAGGCGAATGATGAAGAAGATGAGGGACTCGTCTTTATGGCTGATGCGGAGGGAGCGGGTGCGCTCGAAGGAGCCGTGTTCGAGGCAGCAGCCGAGGTCGAGCGGGCCGTCGATCGAAGAGAGGGCGCGGCGGAGGTTGGCAGCGAAAGTGCGGGGGTTCCAAACCGAGCCGGTGGCGAGCAGGCCGGCGAGAATCGGCTTGGGACGAATGGCCGAGCGCCGGGCTCCTCCGGCGATGACCGGCACGGAGGTGCGGTAGAGGTCGCGAACGGAGGCGGCTTTATCGGCGGCGTCCTGGAGCCACTGGCGCGAGAAGGTGGGCTTGACCTCGAAGACCGCGTAGACGCTTTCGGCGGGGATGTGGAAGCCGGAGGCGTGCGGGAAGAGAAGCGGCGAATAGAGATTGTCGAAGATGGCGATATCGACCTGACGGGAGCGGCTGCCGAGCGAGTCGATGACAAAGGCGGGCGTGGCGCGGTAGCGTTTGGGGAGATAGCGGTCAAACAATTCGAGCCAGTGACGTTCGGTAGCGGTTCCGGCGGAGGATGCGTGCTCGAAGAGGCGCCCGACGGCGAGTTGGGCGAGCATCTCCTGCTGGACGCGGTGGAACACCTCGGTGAGGTCGATCTGGCCGGAGTCGGGTGAGCGGGGCATCGTTCTGCCCCAAGCGTAGGATGGGCGACAGCGCGACCGAGGCCAGGCGGAATGCGAAGTGGTTGATTCTAAGGGAAAGATGGCAGGTCGAAGACCTGCCCCACTAGTGAACCATTTCCATCTGGGATGAACTGGCGACGGTAAAGGACTGGGTCAAAGCCAGTCCCGAGACCGGAGTGACGGCGTAGGCGACCTTCACGTTGACCTCGGCTCCAGGGCTGGTGTTGGGAGTCCAGGAGGTGGTGACGGTCAGTTTGCTGGTGGTCAACCCTACCGCCATGCCGGAAACATAATTGGAGATGTCGGTGGAGTTGGCGGCACAGCCGCCGGCGATTCCAGGGTTGGCGCTACAGTCGGATGCGGTCGCACTGCCGGCGCCGTGAACGGCGGCCCAGCGCGTGGCGTCGCGCGCGGCGTAGTAGCAGAAGTTGTACGCATAGACGGCCATGCCGAAGTCCAGGGCCGAGAAGGTCAGCATCAGGAACACGGTGAAACAGATCGCGCCTTCGACAAGCGCGCTCCCCTTCCGGGAAGCTCGCGCAAAGCCGTTCCGGCGGCGGCGGCTGACTGCAAGGCGAGGCATACGAGTCACCTACTGCACACGGACCGAGTTGGTGGTGGTGATGGATGGCACCATGGGCATCCAGGGGTAGTTGAAGTAGGCGGTGAAGGGGACCGTCACCTTGACGGTGACATAAGTGATCGGGGAGGTGCTGCCGCAATTGGCGGGACAAGTGGTGGGAAGCCCTCCCACGCTGCAATAGCAAGTGTTGGAACCAACGGCGGTAACTCCGGTGGCATTGCCCGCATCGTTCAGGGCGGCGTTTTGCATTCCGGTGAAGTCGCTCCAATGGGCGGGGCTCAGCGCGCCGTACTGAGCGCCCGCCGCGGCCGCGCTGGCGGCGGTGTCGGCGACGGAGAACAATCTGGAGAAATCGGTGACGCCGACCGTGATCAGCATCAAAAGGACGGAGCAAAGGGCAAATTCAATGAGCGTGTTGCCGCGTCGATGCAGCCGCCGGCGGGCCGTCCGTAGACCGGCGGGACGCTGGAAGCTTTTTCTCATCTTGATGGTTTTCATTCGTGTCACCTCTAATACACCAGGCCGCCGCCGGTGGAGCCGGGAGCAAACGGGTTGGGATCGGACAGAGTGGTATAGTTATTCCCCAGGGCGGTGGCGCCGTTGATGTCGATGGTGTCGGCGACGATTACCATGTACCCGTTAGTGGAATTGTTTCCCGCGAGCTTGACGTTGCTCTTCTTGAAATAAATCGCTCCGTCGAAGGTGCTGGAGGAGCCTCCCACGATGGTGCTGCCGCCGGGGTCGAGGGTGCGATCCTGGAAGAACAACATGCCGACCATGGACCCGCTGAGAGGCGCTGAAAAGTTCGATGTGGCCTGGCCGGTTAAGGAAAGAGGGCCGGCGCTGTATGAGCCCCAGCATCCCCAGCCGGCACTGCCGCTGCTGGTGCTGTAGAAGGTGACGCCGGTGCCGGCGACGAGGGCCTGGGAGCCGAGGGAAAGCCCTCCACCGGCCAGAACGTAGGTTCCGGGGTTGAATTTCAGGGTCGCACCGCCGGTGTTGCCGACGTAGATGCCTCCGCAATAGATGCCGGGCGAGAGAGCGTTTCCGGCGGGCATACCGTTCTTGCTATAGCTGGCTGGAGTTCCGCTTTGGATACCGCCGCTCACGGTGGAAGGCGTCGGAGCCTGGATATTTGCGAGCGGGTCCCCGGGACTCGTGTAGTTGGTCTTCGGCTGTTCCGAAACCGCGGGCGACATGGTGGTATCCATGATGGTGGCCGATCCACTCATGGTGGCGCCCCCGACAACGGCCACGTGAGCATTGTGCGAGGTCATATTCCAGGTGTCGCTGCCGGCCATCTTGAAAGCCTCGGTCGCGGAGGATTCCGAGATTGCGCTGCACGAAGTATTCAGCGTAGTGCCGCTCTCGAGGTTCAGCGCGTCCGACGCGGTGGGGTTGAGGGCGAAGATGCACCCGCCGATGCTCCCGTAGCTGGTGGTGGTTTGAGCCACGCTCTGGGCGTTAACCGTTACGGTGTTGGTTCCCAATACGCGCATGAAGAAGGTCGGGTAGGGACGCGAGATAATCACCTGCGCGGCGGTACCGACGCCGTTAAATGGGCCGGAGACGGGCGGGTTATTAAAGGCCACGGTGACGTTGTTCGCACCGTTGGTGAAACCATTCATGGCGGCGTCATTTTGCGCGGCGGTGGTGAGGTCGTACTGAGGCTGGGAATTGGTGCGGCCAAGCTCCATCTCGCGCAAGGCTCCCATGGCGCCGGCATCCGCGGCCGACTGCATGAGACGCCGCTGCCATTGAAGATACCCGGCGTCGACGGCCAGACCCGTAAATCCGAGGACCACGAAGATCATCAGAGAGTAAACCACAATCGCGAATCCGCGCTGGCTTCGCTTCCGAAAAAGGTTCCGTTTTGCGACCATATTCTCTTGAACCATCTTTATCTCTACGTGAAGATCCTGTAGGGTGAGCCTTAGATCCAGGCCTCACTGCGTCTAATTATCTACGGCTCCTCTGGAATTTTGGTGGTACGAAAGGCTCAAAATAGAATAGGGGATTACACTAATACTGGTTGTAAAGCGCTTTCTTCGGACCACTTCCGCAGTCTGAAGGCGGAATGGCAGGTCAGCGACCTGCCCCACTTTCCATCTTGAGGACCGCGCCGAAGGTTTCATCGGTCAGCAGGTAGATGTTGCCGTCGGCGCCGATGCGGAGGTCGCGGAAGCGCTGCTTCAGCTCGGTGAGCATGCGCTCCTGGCCGGTGGGATTGCCTTTGTCGTCGAAGGTGGCGCGCAGCACGGAGCGGGTCATGGTGGCCATGATCAGATTGCCCTTCCACTGCGGGAATTTATCGGCATAATAGAAGGCGAAGTTGCCGGGATTGATCACGGGCTCCCAATGGAGCACGGGTTCTTCCATGCCTTCGTGCGTCTTCTCGCTGGGCGCTCCGTTGTAATGCTCGCCGTGTGTGGCGATGATCCAGCCGTAGTTCTTGCCGGCCTTGATGAGGTTGACCTCGTCGCCGCCGCGGGGCCCGAACTCGGACTCCCAGAGCTCGCCCGTTACGGGATGGAAGGCGAGCCCCAGGGGATTGCGATGCCCGATGCTGTAGATCTCGGGGAGGTAACCGGCCTTGCCGACGAAGGGATTGTCGGGTGGAATCGTGCCGTCGTCACGAATGCGCAGAATCTTGCCGATGTCGGTGGAAGGATCCTGCGCGAGCTCGCCATAATTACGGTCGCCGCTGGTGACGTAGAGGAAGCCGGCTTTGTCAAAGGCGAGGCGCGAGCCGTGACTATTGCCGTCGTTGGGGCCTTGTCCGCAGCAACCCTTGGGAGCGCCCGCTCCACCGAACCAAGCGTTGGCCACGAAGACGTCCTTTACGTCGGTGAGAGTGGTGCCGCCGTCATAGCGCGCGCGCCCGACGGCCGTGGTCGCATGCGCGGGGTCCTCCTTGCCGGGCTTCACGTAGGTGAAGTAGATCAGGTGATTTTCGGCAAACTTGGGATGCAGCGCGATGTCCAGCAGGCCGCCGAGACTTCTGGCCCGGATCTCGGGCATGGGGCCGAGAGGCGTGGGATCGAGCACACCATTGTGAACCAGGCGCAGGCGGCCGGGCCGCTCGGTCACGAGCATGTCGCCATTGGGAAGAATCGCCAAGCCCCAGGGATGATCGAGTCCTTTGGTGACGACGCTGACGTGGATGGGCGTCAGTTCCGATTTGAGATCCCAGGGACCTTCGCCGAGCGTGTCGGTGGCGGCCTTGCCTCTGCCGCCGCCCCCCTTTGGAGCGGCGCCCTTGGCTCCTGGACCGCCAGGAACCGGTGGAGCCGCGGGCGTGTCCTGAGCATTTCCGGAGCGAAGGGTGAACGCTAGAAATGCGGTTGAGGCGATTAGCGACGAGACCGCTAATAGAGGCTTGTTCATTATGGGTGCTCCTGGTTGGGCAAAGAGTCAGTATACTCCGATGGACCGCGGCAGGTCGCCGACCTGCCCCACTGCCACTTACGGGATCTCGATGCCCTGGTTTTGGGCGGCCATGGAGCGGCCTTCGGTATCCCGCACCACTACGCGAACGACGTAGCGGCCGGGAGGGAGGTCGAAGCTCTCCTTCACCACCAGGCCTGAACTCCTGCCGGCGTCGAGGGTTTGGTCGCGGAGCTGCATCTCCATGGTTCTCTCAGTCCCCTTTACATAGCGGCCGTTTTGATCGAACAGCCCGGTCACCACGGTGAGAGTGTCGCGATTGCGATCATCGGTTTTGCGGAACTTGAGGCCCTTGAGATCGACGCGGGTCTCCACCGTGAGCTCGGCCTTGGCCTCGCTCGGTTTGAAGAATTCGGTGTGGAGCTGGACCGGAATATCCAGCCGTTCCTCGCGCGAAAACACGGCGTCCTCGATCTCTTCCTTGGCCTGCTCGGCGGGACTGATGGAGTGATTGGGGGCCCAGTAGCCGCGGCGGGCGTCGATCTTCAGGTTTGCTCGATTCACGCCCGCGCCATTCTTGAGAGCGACCTTCAAACCGTGATAGCTTCCGTCGAACTTGAGATTATCGGGCGAAAAGCCGAGGACGTAGACATACTCGGGACGCGCGGCCAATTCCTGCAAGCCCTCGGCGAGGGCGTTGTCGTTGTGGAAGAAAGTCCCTCCGGTGCCGGCGGCCAACTCGCCCAGCAGATCCTGGGCCTGCGACGCCGCGGCGTTATCGGCCTGCATCAGAATGGCGCTGGATAGGCCGGCGTGTCCGCGATCCTCCGCGTCCATGCCGGCAATGGTGGCAAGGCCGCGCACGTCCAGGGTGTTGATGGTGAGGTTGGCATGGATGGCTTTTTCGAAGACGTCGTTTTCGAAGATGCGCTGTTCGTCGGCGAGTATGAATCCGGGCGAGACCATCACGATGCTGCGGTTTCCGGGAAGCGAAGACATGCTGCGGATCAGATCCTTCAATGTGCTCAGGCCGGTGAATGTTTCGGTCTTGCCATAGGATAAAGCCAGTTGCGCGGCCGTGCGCACCTGCGGCAGCACCTGCATGAGATCGGTGGTTTGCAGGCATGCTTCCGCCTCTTGAATGACCGCGTTCAACAATTGATCGACGCCGATGCGCGAGAGGACCATGCTATCGCTGAGGCCGGGACTGAGCGAAGTCGACTTGTCGATCAAATAATCGGCCACATAGTAGCTGATGGCGGGGCAATCGTGGTTTTTGTCCAGGCCTCGCTCCCAGGGCTGAATGCGGTTTATGGCCGCGTGTAATTTCCCGATGTCGCCGGTGAAATCCTGGGTGGTTCTTCCGCTGGTGGTGAAGATTCCGGCGCGCGTGTTGGAGTCCAGAGTGTCGCCGATCTGGCGGTTGGCGGCCTGACGCCCTTGCAGTAAGTCGCCGGGCTTGGTGTGGATGTCGTCAAAGAAGTAGGCGACGTAGCGGCTGGGCAGGACCGGCTTGGGGGGCTCGGCGGGAGTGGCGGCTGGCTGGGGCGCGGGTGCGGCTTGATCCTGTGGCGCCTTGGCGGCGGCTGAGCCGCTGGTCTCGATCGAAAACCTGGTGACGACCTGCGCTTTGCCTTTGTCGAAAAGCTGGAAGTCTTCCTGACGAAGGCTGCCGACTGCTCGTCCGTCACGGTCGCGGACGACCACGGGCACAGTGACGAGGTTGATGCGGCTGCTGAAAGTGGCGGGGGCGTCGTGCGAAACGATCTCGGGCTGGGGCGGACTCTGTGAAGGAGCGGACTGCGGCGAGGCGACGGCGGCGGAGAGCAGGCATAGGGGAAGTATTCGCTGCCGGATCATCGGAGGCCTATGCTCCTAACATAGCAATCCTCCATAATAGAGGAATGAAGTGGCGCCTGCCGGTCCTTCTTCTTCTGGCCCTTTCGGCGTTCGGCGCGACGTTGCGCCTGTATCTGAAAGACGGCACCTATCAACTGGTCCGCGAATACCAGGTGCTGCAAGATCGCGTGAAGTACCTAAGCGCGGAACGCGGCGAGTGGGAAGAGATTCCTCTGGATCTCATCGATCTCAACCGCACCAAGCAGGAAGCGGCCGAGCACGAGGAGCAGGTGCGCCAGGAAGCCAAGGCAGACGCCGAGGAAGAAGGCGCGATCCGCGAGGCGAAGCAGGAAGCCAACTCGGTGCCGGACGAGCCGGGCGTGTATTACGTTCGCGTCGATAAACTGGAGCCTCTGAAGGAGGCCGACCTGGTGGTGACGCACGATAAGAAGCGCACGGTGCTGAAGATCCTGTCTCCGGTTCCGCTGGTGTCGGGCAAGAACACGGTGGACATCGAAGGCGCGGCGGCGGCGTTCCGCGTCAATGGAGACCGGCCGGAGTTCTATTTCCGCTTGAACCAGGTGGACGGGCTGGCCATCATCAAGCTGACTCCCAAGAAGACTGCGAGGACGGTGGAGACGGTCTCGATCGCGCCGGTCGTCAACCAGTTGGAGGCGAAGCGCGACGTGGTGCCGACCTTCACCAGGCAGGTAGGAGAGCTGCTGTTCAAGATCTGGCCGGAGCAGCCCATGCTGCCGGGCGAATACGCGGTGATCGAATTCGGGACCGAGGAGGAGAGTCTGCAACTCTGGGATTTCGGCGTGGGCGTGGGGAAATAAGGAAATAATTAGCTTGACTGACCGGAGGGTTCAGGTCATATTTGGCTCATGAGCAGCGAACCAAAGATCCTACAGGAAGCGATCCGGTTTTTTGCTTTGCGGCATTGCACTCTTGGGGACCGTTAGGATTGCTTTCAGCGCTGCCTTGAAACGCGCGTGAAGGCTTCCGTGCCTTCGATCGTGTCTCTTGTGCCAGTCTTACTTTTATCGGCTCTGAGCGGGAATTCGACGGAGGGCCATTCTATGCCGCCTTTGTGACTTGTTGAAGTTCGACAAATTCGGCATTGGTCACGGCCATGCGTTTGGCCTTCAGCAGCAGGTAGCGGACGTTCTTATAGCCTCGACCACGATTGATCAGCATCCGAATGTTTCCATTGAGCGCTTCGACCACACCGAAGCGAACTTTGGTCCGGCAGTAGTTCAAGATTCCCTCCAGATGCTTCACCAGCATGTCGGCGAGTTCTTCGAACGGCGTGAGCCGTTGCCACTTCAGTTGGTCCATCCACTTCTGCAGGTAGTTGAGCATCGCGCCCTCGTAGCGATAGTCCCAAAGCCGCTCCAAGCTCTCTTTGAGAAGGTAGGCTTTGAACACGCGCCGGTTCAGTTGGAACAGCCGGTTGAGTTCTCCGCGTTGAGAGAGAGTCAGGTTCTTCCACCGGCTCATCAGGAGCCACTTCTTTCCCTTGATCAGTCCGCGCTTTTGTTTTCCCTGCCGGAAGAACTCCGCCTTCCGCACTTCGTCGATGGCATCGTTGGCATGCTGGAGGATGTGGAACTTGTCGTATACGATCTTGCACTGTGGCGCCCATTCCTCAATGCTCAACCGAAACGGTTCCCACATGTCCAGGCACGCCGCCTCAATCCGCTTGCGCTGCGGCTTCCGTAACTGGCTTCGAAAGAATTCATCCAGCGTTTCCTTCTTCCGCGTTTTGCCAAACCACAGCGGTTCGCCGGTTTCCAGATTGCACACCACTGTGAGGAACTTGTCCTTCTTGCCGCGGTACAACTCGTCGACGCCCATCTGCCGCAGCGGCGGCTTTCGACGCTTGGCCTCCCAACGCTCCAGGCACCGCAGATCGATCGCGCGCACCGTGCTTTCGGCCATGCCCAATCGCCGCGCGACTTGTCGCGCCGACGCACTCTCGCAGGCCTGCCCCACTGCTTCTTCGAATCGTTTGCTGAATGGCGCTTTGCTCGGCAACTGAGTCACCTTCTCTGCACGGAATCCGCAGCGGGGGCATTTCATCCGATACGTCTCCACCACGATCGTCGTCGAGTACTCGAAGCACGGCAGGTCCCGTACCTCCCGCTCGCTGATCTCTTGGATCCGGCTGGCCGGTATGTGCTGACCACACCCGGAGCAAATCAATTTAAGCCCCGTCTTCTTCCGCCGCACCCACAGCTTCAGCTTTTTGCCCGACTCATCGATTTCCCTCTGATACACCTGGTATCCGGGCCATCCCAGGACTCTTGTCCAGTCACGCTCCTTCATGCCCTCAGGCTAGCGCATACGTCAAGCCAGTCGAATTCCCGCTCACAGCCCTTTTATCATTACACGAAAGGTCTCAATCGCAGAAGTAGTAAGTATCACCTACGAGCAACCGCTTTGGGTCCATCTTGCCGGAAGCCCCGAGCTTTCCAGATGGAAGTTCAAAGCAATGCAACCACATGACTGGAGTGCCGTTGGGATCGAAGTACTTGTACATCTTGCTTCTAGTCCCAGGAGGCTGGCCAGATTTTGGACTTGCGGGCTCATCGTGGGTGCATATGCACGGCAGATCATCCAAGCGTGATGGATATCCTCCTTCGTTGTTATTGAATTTGCCCTGCAGCTCCTGAGGGGTTATCCTAACAACGGAAGGCTTCTCTCTCATGGCTTCACTCGCAAATCAAATTCGTAGCCAGATCGAGCGCTGTGTTTCTGGAAAGTCTTCACTTGATGAGTTCCGGGCGTGGTTCGTACCGGTTTCTTGGAACATCGAGGAGTCCGCAGATGCGGAGGCGGTAAAGCTCGCGTACAGGATCGAAGGCATACTCGGGGAAGCCTCCTCTGGGCATTGGACAGACCAGGAGTTGATGGAGGAGTTGACTCAGATCTCCCGCCCTTTTGCGGCGTCCAGCGCTGAAGAGTGGTCCATATCGCCGATGGCGGAGCCTGTTCCAATTCAGTGGAATGGTCCCACTGCGCCGCCAGAGTTACGGACCACGAGTTTCGGGGCCAATAACTCGGGTACCTCCCTCCCACCACAAAGCGCAGGTTCCAATGCGGCATGTAACCCTACCGCCGTCGCAGCATAAGGGGAGTTCGCGCTACTATCTGATTGTCTAGGAAGGCTGAAACCAAGCAACCTAGTGGCAGTTGATATGGCGTCACATTGAGAGTAAATTCTGTTTTGAGTGTGTATGCTCCAGGACCAGACGGGTCCAGTAGATAGCCAAACTGAAATACCAATGGGGGTGCTTGAGCTATCAGGGGACCGCTCTTCTCCGTCACCCGGATTTGTATAGTGTGTTGCGAGAAGTCCCCAGGCTGTGAGTGTAGAAAAGCCATCGTAAACAAATGCGCGAGATTATTTCCAGGTGCAAGTGTGATTGCGCTCATGACCCGGATCGCACTGGGTACAGGCCCCCCGAGGGGTGGCGTCTCGGTTAGAACGTTTTCACAGATGATAAGGTTAGCTGAAAGTAGCGCCATACGAGAAACCCCAGTTCGGCGGTCACCCGTTTGCCCTTACAGCATTGGATCAGATAGATGGGGACTGACAGAACCCATCAATCCGTGGTTGCAACACGGGTTGAACACCTACAGCCGCTCATTCCATTGAGCGGCTTTCGTGTTTCAGTATAACCCGCTGCCCGGTCACGCCACAGACAGCCAAGCAGGTGTGGTCAGTCTTGTTAATTATAGCCTCGGAATAAGGCGGCAGGCCGGAACCTGCCCCACTTGGCGAAGTAGGGCCGCGGACCGCCGCTTGCGGCCGCGCGCGGTTCAGAAGGAGCTCCCAGGTTACTTCTGCTCGGCGTCGGTGGCGGTCTCGGGTCCCTGACCCACGATCTGCAAGACTACTTCCTGGTCCTTGGCTCCGTCGTAGTGAATCTGCTTGCCGTAGTGCGTGACGAAGGAGCCGGGGGGCAGGGGAGTGGTGCCGTCGGGATCGAACTTCGGCCCGGTGCCGACGTACCAGGTTCCCGAAATGACGGTGGCGAAGCGGTCATTGGGATGGAAGTGCGGATGGCTCATGCGATGCGGCAGCCATTTGACCAGGATGATGTATAAGCCGGGCTTGGAGGGATCGCCCAGCAGAACGGCTTGTATGGGGCCGTTGGGGCTTTTCTCGACCCACTTGATTTGATCGGGTTTCTTGTAGGCCAGCGCCTTGGGATTGAGATCGCCGGCCTGGACGGATGCGAGCAAGACGAAGCCGGCCGCCAGAGCGGCGGGCAGGCAGCGCTTAAAGATTAGGGATCGGGACATGTTTCCTTCCTTCCGGAGGATCATGATAGCAGGCTGGGAGACGACTTTGAACCGGACCTAATTAATGCCCAGCGGCAGGGAGACGGTGATGGTGGGACCGTTAAAGGAACCAGCGATTCCGGGCGAGTACATGTTGTAGGTGTAGTTTTGAATCTGCACCAGGAGCCGGTAGTCGTCGGTGGCGATTCCCGGCGTCGTGATGACAACGCTGGCTCGCTTGAGGTTGAAGATTCCGGTGTCGCCATTGCCCGGCTGGGCGGGAACCGATCCGCCGCTGGCTTGTCCGTAGAGGACGACATTCTGCACCAACGCCGCGTTGGTCGGGCTGTTGACGATGCCGTAGCGGACCGCCTCCCGCGCCCGTTCCGTCAGTGTCTGCTGAATGAACAGGAACTGCCCGAAATCGAAGATACCAATCAGCATGGATACGAAGACAAGGAAGACGAAAGCGGCTTCCACCATGGCGCTGCCGTGCCGGCGGCGGGTCCTGATTCCCGGGTTCATTGCGTACACCCGTTGGTGGGCGCGTAGCGGCCCATAAAGGGATAGATCGCGAAAGATTTGTTGGTCAAAGTGATCGTCGAAAAGACCGAGTTGATGATGTAATTGGAGACGCTCACCTGCATCTGGCTGGGAACGCCATTGCTGAAGGTGACGGTAAGGTTCACATTGGCGGGCTTCAAACCGGGGGCTACCGGACTGGTGGTGACGCCGGTGGGGTCTCCGTAGGCCACCATGTCCTGCACGGCGGTGGTGAAGCAGGCACTGGGTGAGCTGGTAGTTTGCTCGTAAGTTCTGAGCGCGGCGTACTTGGCGCCGTTATTGACCGCGGTCTGGATATTGTTATAGACGTAGAAGCTGTAGCCAAACTGGAATGTGCCGGCGAACACAGTGGCCAGCAGAGTTGCGCCCGATAGCGAACTCCACCATGACCGAGCCGGTCCTCTTAGAAGCGACCCGACTGGAACCGCCCCCGCGGCTTTGAGCGTACGGCTTGGAGCACCTTTTCATTGCACCAGCTTCACGACGTAGGCCCCCGGCGTGGAGCTGCCGCCGCCGGAACCATCGGTAACGTTGGCTGTGCCGAGATAAATCGCGCACCAGTCCGAGTTGCCGGTGTGACCGTAGGAGTTGTCGTCCATCAATAAGAAGGTCCCGAATCCGAGTACGGTGCCGTCCACTTCACTCTGAATCGGCATCACGATCACGCGGCGGCCGTTGCCTCCATTCACCAGATAGCTGGCGTAAGTATCGTCCGAAGTATCGCTATCCTGGTCGATACGGTCGACGATGTCGCTGGCGATGGTTGTTTTCGCGCCACCGACACCCGGCAGGGCTTCTCCGATTGTCAGGCTCTCTTCCTGAAGGTCGCCTTGAACCTGCTGCCCGACGGCGCTGGCGCTGTTGTCTCCCCAGAAGCCCCGGGCGGAGCCGTTTTTGAGGTGCTCCGAGTCTCCAGAGTCCCCGGCGCATTCCGACTTGCCGTTGGCGGCGTAGCGCATCGTGTACTGGTCCCCGGCGATGAAACCCCAGTTTGGACCCACGTTGCTCCCCCCAGTCGGTCCGTCGAAGGCAATCGGCGAGAACGGGAACGCGCCTTCATTCCAGGTGGTGGGCGCCACCTGCTGGGCGGTCGCCAGGGCCTGGACCTTGGTGCTGGTTACGCCTGTGACAACGGGAAGAAAATAGAGCGGCAAAGTCGTATTCGCGGTCACGCGAGCATAGGTGTAATTGGTGGCCGGGCTGGGAGGTGTAGTCGCCGAGACCCACGGCCCGGCTAACAACGTCGCCACCTGCACGGTTGTGCCGTAGCTGGTGGTACCGAAGTTCCAACTATCGCCCAGAGAGGTGGCCGCGGTCTGCGCGCGGGTCACGCCAGCGGTGGTTCCATCCAGCTTCAGCGCGGCTGCCAGTGCCGCCGCGTCGGCATAGCTCTGCGCCTCGTTTTTGACAATATACATCCTGCCCATGTCCACGGCGAGACCCACGCAGCCAAACACGGCCACGGCGGCCAAGGCCATGGTCACCAAAACAAAGCCGCGATCCTTCTTCCCATCCCCCCGTTTGTGCGTTCGCATGTCCCCAACTTTCTATAAGGTCAACCTCAGAATACGTGGACATGGGTTGAGGCACCAAGGGGCAAGGGCCCTAATACAGCTCAGTATTTCGTCGTATTGCTCCAATCGCTGGTACTATTCGCGTCCAGGTGAAATGATCGCGCACCGTGCGCGATTTGTGCGTTGCGGCATGGCGGCGGTGGTTTGGTCGGGCTGCTGGAACTTGATCGGCGTGCTGCAATCGGGAGGCGGCGTAGCGTTCACGGTGCTGGCGCTGCTGCCGGTGGAGCTGGTGCTGAACGTCGGCTCCGGAGCCGGATTCGCGATGGTCTTCGCGCTGTTGACTTCTGCGATCATCTGGAATCTGGGGACCTGGTATCTGGGACTGCCTGCCTCCAGCTCGCACGCGCTGATCGGGTCGATCATGGGCGTAGGATTGGCGAACTCCCTGCTCGCGCCCGGGCACGTATTCGGAGAAGGCGTCAACTGGGCAAGGCGAGCGAGGCCGGAATCACGCTGCTGGTTTCGCCGATCGTGGGATTCGTCTGCGCCGGGCTGTTGCCGCTGTTGATGAAGCTCCTGATTCGCCGCCCGGACCTGTATCAAGCGCCGGAGAAGGACAAGTCGCCGCCGCTGTGGATCCGGGGCCCGCTGATTCTGACGTGCACGGGCGTAAGCTTCGGGCATGGATCGAACGATGGGCAGAAGCGCATGGGTCTGATCATGCTGATCCTGATCGGCATCCTGCCGACTACATTCGCGGTGGACTTGAGCACCGACCAGACATCGATTCAGGAACTGGCTTCCACGGCGGATACAATCTCGGGCCAGATGGACCAGCTTGCGCCGGGCGTCGCCGTGGCGGGTTATCAAGTCGCCGCCGATGAGTTGTCTGCCTATCTGAAGACGACGGGCAAGGATACGCCGCGAACCTACGCGGCGATCGGCACCAAGTGCCGCGAAATTAACGAGCCCATTGATGGGAAGAAGGCGCTGACGGATCTGACCCCGGAGCAGCGGCGTATTTTGCGCAGCGACCTCTACCTCACTTCTGAAGCCATGAAGAAACTGAACAAGAATAAGAAACTCACCGATGCGGCCTTGCAGAAGTCCGCAGTCACGCTGGCCGGCCGCATGGACAAGGTCACGAAATTCATTCCTCTGTGGGTGAAGGTGGCTGTGGCCTTGGCGCTGGGCCTGGGGACGATGATCGGCTGGAAGAGGATCGTGGTCACCGTCGGAGAGAAAATTCGCAAGACGCACCTTACGTACGCGCAAGGCGCGGCGGCGGAGCTGGTGGCGGCGGGCACCATCCTGGCGGCGGATCAGTTCGGCCTGCCGGTGAGCACCACTCACGTGCTTTCCTCGGGCGTGGCGGGAACCATGGCGGCCAACCATTCCGGTTTGCAGATGGAGACGCTGCGGAACCTGCTGCTGGCATGGGTCCTGACGCTGCCGGTGACGGTGCTGCTGGGGGCGGGGTTGTTCGCGTTCGTGTTGAACGCGCTGATCCGGCTGGGGGTCAGCTAGGCGCGGGCCACCACTTCGTAGGGGCGCATCATTTCATTGTCCTCGTGCTCCAGCACGTGGCAATGATAAACGTATTTTCCGGGATAGCCTTCGAAGCGGACGATAAAGCGCGTGACCATGCCGGCGTGGGCGCGCACGGTGTCCTTCCAGCCGGATTCGCTGGGCTCGGGCGGCTCGGTTTCTTCGATAAGACGGAGCCGGCCGGTCGTCATATACGCGTAGGTGTCAAACTTGCGGCGGTCCAGAATCTGGAAGCGGACCAGATGCAGATGGATGGGATGAGAATCGTCGGTGGGATTGACGATGCTCCAGATCTCGGTGGAGTCGAGCACGGGCTTCTCGGTGATGGGCATGTGCCAGTGAGCGCGATTGAGCAGCATGAGCATCGACTCCGCGGCTCGGTTCATGTATTCGTCGATGGTGAGAAGGCGGGTTCGCACGGCCGCGGATTCGGGGATTTTGGGAACGGGCCGCAGAGCGGAGGGCAGGGAACTGGTGTCGGCGGCTTTGGCGCGGGCGACTCGGAATTGCATCATCGGAAACGCGTCATTATTTAACACGATTTGGGCGCCCGGGTGGAAATTGAAGTCGATGACCAGATCGACGCGCTCGCCTGGTGCGAGCACGAAGTCCTGAATCGCGATGGGCGCGGGCAGCAATCCCTGATCGGTGCCGATCTGATGGAAGGGCTGGCCGCCGGAGAGGGAGAGATGATAGAAACGCCCATTTGACGCGTTGAGTACGCGGAAGCGGTACTTGCGCGGCTCGACGTCTAGATACGGAGTCAGTTTGCCATTGACCGTCATGGCGTTGCCGAAGACTTCGGGAACCCAAGGTTCGCCGGACTTTCCGGAAACGGGGTAATCCAGGCTGCCATCTTTGAGCAGGAAGCGGTCGCAGAGAATCAGCGGGACTTCAAATTGCCCTTTGGGCAGATTCAACGCGTCCTCGATTGAATCGCGCACGATATATGCGCCGGCGAGACCGGCGTAGATGTTCAGGCGATTGATGCCCATGGCGTGGTCGTGATACCAGAGCATGGCGGGGTCTTGAGCGTTCGGATAATAATAGGTCGCCGATTTACCGGGAACGTACCAATCCTCGGGCCAGCCGTCGCTTTCGGGCGGCGCCTTCGCGCCATGAACGTGGACCACGGCGCGGACTTCGGGCTTATCCGCTTCCGCTCCGTGGAGGCGATGATCGATCGCTAAGAAGTGCTTCTCGGGAAGCTCGTTGGCCCATTCGACTTGGATGCCTTGGCCGGTGCGGGTCTCGATAGTGGGGCCGGGCCAGCTTCCTCCGTAGGTCCATAATTTCGTGGCGGCGAGATCGCGATGCAGCTTGGCCAAGGTTTGGCGCATGGCGATGCGATAGGCGGCTACGCCTTTTTTCACGCCGGGGATGGGTTTCGCCACGGGAGGAATCGGAAGAGGATCGACGAACCTGGGAAGAGTGTTGGGGTCGAGCTGGGGAACGGGTTGGGCGTTGCTAACTTCAGGCCGGACAACACTGGCTGCTGCCGCGGCTTGAAGAAATTGTCGTCGGGTGATAGGCACGTTTCGCTTGGCGCCGGGGACCTGCCCCACTTAGGGCACTACAGGTTCGCCGCTGGCGGGATCGAGAATGAGCTTCTTCTTGTCGGCTTTGGTGAACTCGAGCATATTGGCGATGGAGTTGGCGATGGTGTCGAAGGAGCCGTTACCGATGCGCGTCCCGTTGAGCCAATTATCCTCGACGAAACGAATGACCGAGCTCTGGTCGGTGACGTTGTGATCCACGAAGTTCTGCTTGGCCCACGGAGAAATCACGAGCATCGGGATGCGGGGGCCGTAACCGCAGCGGCCCTGAACGGGCTGGGTGACGCCGGGGCCTGGGAGCGCGCCCGTGCCGCTTCCGCAACTCGCCGGCCCGGTGAGGGTGTCGGCGGGACTGCTGGACTGGTTTACGATGGGGCCCATCTGGTGGTCGTACCAGCCGTCGGAATCGTCCCAGTTGATGACTACGGCGGTGCTCGCCCACTCGCCGCTTTCCTGGAGGAAGTTGATCACGTTCACGATGAACGCCTGCTCGTCGAGCGGGTCGGAATATCCGGGGTGGCCATCCTGATAGCCGGGGGCCTTGAGGAAGCTGACGGCCGGAAAGTTTCCGGCGTTGACGGCGTCGTAGAAGTCGTGCATGTCGTACTGGTGATTGGCGGCGTCGGAATATCCGATGCTGGCCACTGAGGTCGGCCGCGTGTGCGTGGGGTTGGCGGTGGACTTGTAGTATTGGAACGGCTCGTGGTGCGGGATGTAATCGGCCTTCTTCGTGGCAGTGACGAGGGAGGTGGTGCTGCGGGCGCAGCCGGTGGTCCCGTTGGCATTGGTGACGGTGAGGTCGAAGCCTTGGGTGAAGAAGCCCCAGGTTACGCCTTGGGCGTTCAACAGGTCGCCGATGGTTTGGCCGGTCATGCCGAACAACTCGCCGGTGGTGGTGGAGCAGACGTCGCCGAGCGGATCGGCATCGCCAATATCCGTGGTGGTGCCGTTGCCGCCGTTCGTCACCGACCCGGTGCCGTTGATGTTACCGGTGACGCCGTTGGTTTGGCCGGAGATGAGATTGATGGCTCCGGGCGTCGACGGGCCGAAGTTGGTGCCGTAGGAGTTGTCATTCAGGGCGAAGTGCTGAGCGTAGTTCCAGAGAGCGGTCACGGTGTTGCCATCGTAGTAGCCCATGTTAATGCCGGTGGTGGCGTAGGGATTGAAGCCGATGCCGGAAGCCACCGGAGGAGGTCCGGCAACGCCCGTTGACGACGGAAACAAGTCCATCAATCCGCCGTGTTCGGCCGATTGCTCCGGCCCGTAGTTGTGATTTTGATCGGAGGTCGCGGCCTGGGAGCGATCCAGACGGAACGGGTTGACGGCTCCGGTTGCGTTGGTGGTGTTGACGAAGTTGGGGTTCCGAGTCATCAGTACATCGGTCAAACCGTTGACCGAGGGCGTTCCCGCCAACGCGGTGAAGGCGGGCTCGCCTTCCGGGTTGGTAGCGACGGGGTAGGTTCCGAAGTAGTGATCGAAAGAAATGTTTTCCTGGAAGATCACCACCAGATGCTTGATGGGCGTGATGGAAGCAGCAGTGGAGGATTGCGCGCGGACAGGCACGGGTCCGACGAGCAAGCCGAATATCAGAAGTTGAACCACCAACAATGAGAGGAAGGGGCGCATAGTTGTTCCTTTGGGTCCTTTTCTTGAGTTATCGTGAGCGAGTTGCTTTTTGTGCGGTGACCATCTCTCCGCTGGTTGGATCCAGGAGAAGCGGCTTGGTGGGGGTACCGGTAAAGTCGAAAGAATTCAGAATGGGGCCGGCGATGGCGTCGAAGGACTGGTCGCCGATTCTTCCGAGGTTCCAATTGTCTTCAATGAAGCGCAGGATGGACGTGGTGTCGGTGGTTGTGTGATCGACGAAATTGGGCTTGGCGAACGGGGAGATCACCAAGAAGGGAAGGCGCTCGCCGTATCCGCAGCGATCGAGATAAGCTCCTGTCATCGGGATTCCGCAAAGACCCGAGCCGTTCAGCGCGTCGTTGGCCGAATCGTTGGACTGGCTCACGATGGGCGGCATCACGTGGTCGTACCAGCCGTCGGAATCGTCGTAGGCGATCAGAATCGCCATTTCGTTCCATTCGGGCAATCTCATGAGATCGTTAATGGTATTCACGAGAAAGGTCTGCTCCGAAAGCGGGTCCGAATTCGCGGGATGGCCGGTGCTCTTGGCGGAAGCCTTCAGGAAACTGACTGCGGGAAGATAGCCGTTGTAAGCGGCGTTCCAGAAGTCGCCGAGGGAATACTGGTGATTGGCTTGATCCGTCTGGCCGATCTGCGAGACCACCGGGGGCGGAAGATGATGCGGATTCGAGGTGGAGGCGTAGTATTGAAACGGATCGTAGTGCGTATTGTATAGGCTGGAACAGGTCACGACGCCGTTCTTAATGCCGGTGGGAATCCAATCGCCGTAAAACCATCCCCAGGTGACGTTCGCGGCATTGAGGAGATCGCCGACGTTCTTGCCGGTCATTTGAACCGGCGTGCCCGAGGTGCAGTCGTCGTAGAAGGCCTCGACATTGGCGATGACGGTCCCGTTGGCGATTTTTCCGGAGATGGAGGGGGTTGCGGTCTGGTGCGTCTGTCCCGAGATCAGATTGAGATGGCCCATGACGGTGGTGCCAAACTCGGTGTCGAAAAAGTTATCGCTCATGGCGAAGTGCTGGGCGTAGTTCCAGAGAGCGGTGACGGTGTTGCCGTCGTAGTAGCCCATGGCCAAGCCTAGTGGGCATGTGGCGCTGACGGGGGCACTGGTGATTTGCACGAATTGATCCAGCAAGCCGCTGTGGTAGGCTTTCTGCTCATCGGTGTAGTGATTGTCGTTGTCGCAAGTCACATTCATGCTGCGGTCGAGGCGGAACGGCTGCACGGTGTTGGGATTGTGGGTGAGCAAAGTGCCGCTGAGCCCGTTGATCTCGGGAGTTCCGGCCGCGGCGTGAAACGCGGGCTCATCCTGGGGGTTCTTGGCATTGGGGTAGGTGCCGAAATAATGATCGAACGAATTGTTCTCGTCAAAGACGACCACCACGTGCTTGATGGGCGTGACGGTGTTTTGGCTCTGGGCGTGAACTAGACTAGCGGCGAACAGCAGGCCGAGAAGCGCTGCGGCGGAGGGGTGCGATTTCATGAACCCCAACGATACAGAAGCTCTGTTCCATTGCGATGAAAATTCGGTCAAAAATGTGTTTCCAGGTTGACACAGGTGCGTGACGCCCGGGTTACTTGCGCGACCTACTTGCGCAGGGCGGCCTGCCAGTTGGAGACCACGGTCAACCGCTCGGTACTGCCCTCGGTACGCGAATTGAGAATCAGCAGGAAGCGCTGGCCGTCGGAGGTGACATCGAAAGTGTGCATGGTGAGAATTGGAAAATCGGCGGAGAACAGGACACGCGGTGTTTCCGGCCGAACGTCTTGCGGGCCGGCCTGAATCGCCGCCGCCATCACCTTTCCATCCGTGCTCTCGTAGTAGAGTTCCTTTCCGTCACCACGCCATTTGACTTCATATCCGCCGCCGGTAGAAACCTGCCAACGGCCTTTGGGTCCGGCGCCTGCGCCCGGGAAGGCCTGCACGTAAATCTCATTCCGGCCGGAGTCGTCGGATGCGTAGGCCACCCAACGGCCGTCGGGTGAGATGGCGCCAGTGTTCTCCGCGAACTGAGTTTTCACCACGGGGATCGGCTTCCGGTCGCCTTCGAGCGGCAGCGCCATCAGATCCCGGCCCGTTCCAGGATTGTCCTCCCGGTACAGAAGATATTTGCCGTCCTTGCTCCAGTCCAGGACAAGCTTTGGGCTCGGACCTTCGGTGAGACGCTGCTCCTGTCCGGCCCCGGACGCATCCTTCCGATAGAGCTGGAACACACCGCCTTCGCGGTCGGAAGAGAAGGCCACTTGCTTTCCGTCCGGAGACCACACGGGCACCCCATCCCTGGCGGGATCGAAAGTCAGGCGAGTCATTACCCCACGCGCAAGATCCCGCACCCAAATGTCCCGGTTGCCCTGTCCGGACGTGGGCAGCACCTCAAGGGCCATGCGCTGCGCATCCGGAGCCAGCGCGAGAGACCCGAAAATGTCATCGGGCGCGGCATTCCCCAACGGTTTTCCGTCGCGGCTCATCCACACGATGGGCCGTTTGATCGACGCGTTTGCAAAATACGTGAGCAAGCCGGCATCGGACGCCCAGAACGCCGCACGGACGGGAACGCCGGGATTCAGACCGACCTGTTCTGCCACCGAAACGGGCTCGCCTTCCAGCCGCAACGAGCCCGCGTCGAAGCGCTGAGCCAACAGCGTTTGGTCTTGCAACCACAGCAGGTATCCGGGGTACGCCCCGGACGGCGGAACGTACACCGCTTTGGCCCCGGTGCGCAAGATTTGCAGGCGCTGTTCCGGTTTCTCCAAGGAACTGGCAAAAATGCCACGCACGTTGGGATCGCTGCTGTCGGCGAAATACAGGAACCGGTTGCCGTCCGGCAGGAATTGCGGATATCCGTGGGCGGTCTCCTTCCTGGCTGGATCGACCTTGGTCAGGAGAGTTGCGCCGCCGCCGGATGCGGAGGCGCGTTGCAGTCCAGCCGCGCTGCCGAACAGGATGACGCCGGCGCGGTTCCAGGTCCCGGTCGGCGTCACAGGAGGGTTGGCGGCGTCGCCCAAGGTAAGCGGGGCGCCTCCCGCGATCTCGATGCGCTTCAGCTTGCCGTCAGCGTAGAAGGCCAAAGACCGGCTATCCGGCGACCAAGTCGGGAAATTGCCTCCTTCGGTTCCCGGCAGGGGACGCGCCGTGAGCGAATCCAGAGGTCTTAGCCATAGGGATTGCGCACCGATGCGGGGCCGGGCATCGATCACCACGTAGCGTCCGTCCGGGGATGGCGCGAAGCCGCCGTACTGATTGTTGAAGTTGGAATCCGGCGGCGGTTCCATGGCGAACTGGACGGCTTGCGACACGGGCGGGGTCTCGCGAAAGTGCATGATGGCGAGGGTGGCCAGCGCAATCGCGAGCGCGCCCGCAACTCCCCACGCCACCCAGCGCGGCAGGCCTCTGGCCTGCGATGGCAGGTCGGAGACCTGCCCCACTGGCACCAGCAGCAACTCCATGTCGCCGATATCCCGCAGCCGCTTTTTGGGATCTTTCTCCAGACACCGTTTCAGCAGAGGCTGCACTTCGGCGGGAGCGGTGGTCAGATCCGGTTCCTGCATGATCACCGAGGCCAGAGTATGGCCCAGGTCTTCGCCCTGAAACAGAAGCTTTCCGGTGAGCAGTTCATACAGCACCACGCCGAAGGCCCAGATGTCGGCGCGCTTATCGACGCTCTCTTTGCCGCGGGCCTGCTCCGGCGCCATGTAGGAGGGAGTGCCCATCACCACGCCGGCTTGCGTCATGCCCAGGGTGAGGGTGGGCGACTTTTCGCCCGACGCCGAGGTCCCCGCGGTGACCTTGGCCAGACCGAAATCCAGAACCTTCACCGTGCCGTCGGGCTTGATCTTGATGTTGCCGGGCTTCAGATCTCGATGGGTGATGCCCTTGTCGTGCGCGGCTTCCAGGGCAGCCGCGATCTGGCGGGCGATTCGCAGAGCTTCTGGGAGCGGCATCGGACCCTTGGGAGATTCCCCCTGGATGAATTCCATCACCAGGTAGTTGGGGCCGACGTCGTAGATCTGGCAGATATTGGCGTGATTCAAGGCGGCGATGGCCTTGGCCTCGCGTTCGAAGCGCTCGGTAAACTGCGCCGCGGAGACTTTCACGGCCACGTCGCGATTCAGACGCGGGTCGCGGGCGCGATACACCTCGCCCATGCCGCCCTTGCCGATCACCTCGAGGATTTCGTAGGGGCCGAGAAGAGTCCCGCTGGTAAGAGGCATTGGGTCGAAACGATTTTATCTCATCTTCACCTGCTTGGTTTGGTGGGCTGAAGCCGCCGCCGGCGGATGGACTGATTCGGCCAGCCAAGCGGGCATGAATTGCCTTACGATGGGATTAAGGTTGCAATGAGTAAACGGGAACTGATCGCCCGCGAGTTGAATCGGATGCCGGAGCCGGATCTCGACAAGCTGCTGGCGTTCGTGCGCTCGCTCAAGGAAGCACACGCCGACACCGCCATGCCGGCACTGGGCGCCGAATCGTCGCTCGCCAAAGATTGGCTGACGCCTGAGGAGGATGCGGCCTGGGCCCATTTGTAAAGGGCGATGTTGTAGTCCTAAACTTTCCCTTCTCGGACCTCAGTCAGACAAAGCGACGACCGGCGCTGGTGATCGCGACGCTTAAGGACGACGACGTCATCCTGTGTCAGGTCACCAGCCAGACGAGAGCCGACGAATACTCGGTTCCCCTCGATGACGGTGACTTCATTTCGGGCGGGCTCAATCAGAGCAGCAGGGTTCGTCCAAATCGGCTATTCACAGCCGATGCGGGCATAATCGTGTATCGTGCCGGTCACGTGTCCGCGGTGAAGCTCAATGAAATAGTGGAGCGGGTGATTGCCATCGTCAGGCAGGCTTGAGCACGTCCGGTTTTTGCGCTTCTTGACCGGAACTTCCACTTCCGCGGTATCTTATTCCGCGGTATCTTAACGATAATGGCGGGCGCACACTGAGAGCGCCGATTCCCGGCGTGTTACCATGAAAATTCTTAGGAGCAGATTGGCCGGGCCTCCGCTGAATCTCGTCGCGATCTATCCCGGCTCCTTCGACCCGATCACCAACGGGCATCTGGACCTGATCTCCCGCGGGAGCCGGCTGGTGGAGCGGCTCATCGTGGCGGTCCTGCGCAACGAAAGCAAGCGCCCGTTGTTCAGCGTCGAGGAGCGCGTGGAGATGCTTCGGGAAGTCACCGGGGCGTACCCTAACGTCGAGGTCGGATCGTTCGACGGTCTGCTGGTGAATTACGCGGCGGAGCGCGGCGCCAATTTGATTCTGCGCGGCATCCGGGCCATCTCGGACTATGAGCACGAGCTCCAGATGGCGTTGATGAACCGGCGGCTGCGTCCGGAGATTGAGACGGCGTTTCTGATGGCGGGCGAGGCGTATTCCTTCATCAGCTCGCACCTGATCAAGCAGGTGGTGGCGCTGGGAGCCGATGTCGCCGGGATGGTGCCGCCCGCGGTGGAGGCCCGGCTGAAGGCGCGCTACGCGACGCGAGGGATCTGACGCCTGGATAGCGAGAGAATTCGAGGGATTATGCAAAGCGTACAAGCATTGGCGCAACGGATTTCGCTGATCAGCGAATCCTCCACGATGAAGGTGGCCGCCGAGGCCGACCGTTTACGAAGAGAGGGCGTCGACGTGGTCGATTTCAGCGCGGGGGAGCCGGATTTCCCGACGCCCGAAAACGTCAAGCGCGCGGCCATCAAGGCGATCGACGAGAATTTCACCAAGTACACGCCGGTCAGCGGCACGGTGGAGCTCAAGCAATCCATCTGCAATCACCACAAAAGCCTGTACGGCACCTCCTATACGGTGAAAGAATGCATCGCCAACATGGGCGGCAAGCACGCCATCTTCAACCTGACCCAGGCGCTGCTCGATCCGGGCGATGAGGTCATCATTCCGGTTCCGTATTGGGTGACGTTCAAGGACGTGGTCAACTACGCCGGCGGCAAGTGTGTTTTCGCCGAGACGGACGAGCAGGAAGGCTTCACGCTCAAGGCATCGACGGTGGAGCGCGCGATCACGCCCAAGACGCGGATGATTATTCTGAACTCGCCATCGAATCCGAGCGGGGCGGTGTTCGATCGCGGCGAGCTGGAGCGGATCTTCCGGGCGGCCAAGGACCGGGGCATCTGGATTCTGGCCGACGAGTGCTATGAGCGCTTCCTGTATGCGAGCGAGCCGTTCTCGCTAGCGTCGCTTCCGGGCGCTAAAGACACCGTGGTGGTGGCCGGGTCGCTTTCGAAAACCTATGCTATGACGGGATGGCGCATGGGCTTCGTGCTGGGGCCGGCGGCGGTGGTGGCGGGCATCAACAAGCTGCAAAGCCATGCGACCTCCAATCCCAACTCGATCACGCAGAAGGCGGCGATCGAGGCGCTGAACGGGCCGCAGGATTCGGTGACGGCGATGCTCGCCGAATATCGGCGGCGGCGCGACTACGTGATGGAGCGGCTGCGCGGGATGCCGGGGGTCAAGACGCAGACTCCGCAAGGGGCGTTCTACGCCTATCCCAACGTCAGCGCGGCGTACCGCGGCGACATTACCAATGCGTTCCAGTTCTCGGAGAAACTGCTGGCGGAGGAGCATGTCGCGCTGGTGCCGGGCGAGGCCTTCGGAACCACCGAGCACATCCGCATCTCCTACGCGACTTCGATGAAGGAGCTGGAACGCGGCCTGGACCGGGTGGAGCGGTTCATCAAAGCCCGAGTGTAATGCCGCGCCGGTTGCAGCCGAGATTCCTTGAAAAGGTCTGGGGATCGGAGCATTTGGAGCCTTGGTTTCGAAGCACCGGGGCGAAAATCGGCGAGGTCTGGTTCGAGGGCTCGGGCGAGCTGCCGTTGCTGGTGAAATTCCTGTTCACCTCGGGCAAGCTGTCGGTGCAAGTGCATCCGGACGATGCTTACGCGGCTCAGCATCACAACAGCCGCGGAAAGACGGAGATGTGGCACGTGCTGGCGGCGGAGCCGGGCGCGCGGATCGCCGCTGGATTCCGCGAGCCCATTTCAACGGAACGTTTGCGCGCGGCGGCGTTGTCCGGTGAAATCGAAGAGCTGCTGGCCTGGCACGAAGCCCGCCCCGGCGACACCTTCTTCATCCCCGCGGGCACGGTGCATGCCATCGGCGCGGGGCTGACGCTGTGCGAGATCCAGCAGTTCTCCGACATCACCTACCGGCTCTACGACTACGGGCGTCCCCGGGAACTGCATCTCGATCGGTCGCTGGCGGTCAGCCGCCGTGAACGGCATGCTGCTCGCGTCCAAGCTTCGATTGAAGCTGGCGGCGAGGAGCTGGTCTCCTGCGAACACTTCAAGGTGACGCGCCACCATGTCTCGGGGGCAATCGAGTTTCTACATCCGCCGGATCTTGCGATCGTGATCGAGGGGGAAGGGCACATGGGCGGCGAGCCCGTCCGCGCCGGCGAGGTATGGTACTCCGCGCCAGGGACTACCCCGTTTGAGGTGAGCGGCCGCCTCACCCTTTTGGGGGCGTCGAGTATCTAAAACTAAGAGCCGGCCACGAATAGGGTGTCCAACCGCCACCCTTGGTCGCGGCTCGGAAGCCGTTACAAAGCCGCCCAAAGGGAACGGACGTGCGGCACACGCTCTCAATTTTCCGGCGGGCTTTAGTACTGTTTTTCCTCCTGTCGTCCGATCTAGTGATTTGAATCGCACTGATAGGGGAAGCGTATGAGACTGTGTGTAGCCGCGCTGCTGGCGGCGATCTTGAGCGCTCCGGCCGTTTTAGGCCAGGCCATCGACGGAGACGTTGTCGGCACGGTATTTGACGGGACGGGCGCCGCGGTGCCAAATGCCCGCGTGACGCTGGAGAATATCGCGACGGGAGTCCAGGCGACGGGCAATACCGCTGGCAACGGAACCTACCGGTTCAACAATATCCCGATTGGAGCCTATACGGTGGCAGTCAGCGCTTCCGGCTTCGCGGGGACGTTGATCAAAGACGTCCATGCCGATCTCAACAAGACCACCACGGTCAACGTGACGCTTCAACCGGCGACCGTAAAGACGGACGTGACCGTGGTCGAGGCTCCGGTGTTGCTGGATACCACCACGGCGCAGATCGCGACGTCCTACTCGGAGCGCGCGGCCGAGGACCTGGCGATCGCGGCCAATGCGGGCAATGGCGCGCTGAACCTGGCGCTGCTCGACGGCGGCGTAGCCAGCTCCGGCGGCCTCGGAGCCGGAGTAGGACCCTCGGTGGGAGGGCAGCGTCCACGCAGCAATAACTTCACGGTGGAGGGCGTAGACGACAACCGCAAGGACCTCACCGGACCGGCGACGCTGGTCCCCAACGATGCCGTGGCTGAGTTCACGTCGCTTCAGAATCAGTACAGCGCCGAGTTCGGGCACTCCGGCGGAGGTCAGTTCAACACGGTGATCAAGAATGGCGGCAACGTGATTCATGGGTCGCTGTTTGAATACCTCCTGAACCGCAATCTGAACGCCGTGGATCAGTCTTTGGCTCGGCAAGGCATTCGCTCCAACCCGCGCTACGACAACAACCGGTTGGGAGGGGAGATCGGCGGCCCCATCCGCAAAAATTCGCTGTTTTACTACGTATTGCTTGACGACAACCCGGTGGGCCAGGCCAGGTCCGTATCGCAGGCGGTGTGGGCGCCAACCGCGGCGGGCTATCAGACGTTGAATTCAATGCCCGGGCTTTCGCAGACCAATTTGGGCGTTCTCGAAAAGTACCTGGCGCCCGCTCCGGCGCAGGGTTCCACGACGAAGGTGGACGGGGCCACCATCCCCATCGGGGTTTCGCCTATTCTGGCTCCCAGCTATTACAACTTCTACAACTGGCTGGGATCGATCGATTACACGGTTTCGAGCAAGGACCAGATCCGTGGACGCTATCTGAGCAACCGGCAATCGCAGATCGACACCAACGCGAACCTTCCGGCGTTCTGGACGCCTACGCTGACCACCAGCGAACTGGTGTCGCTGTCGGAGTTCCACACGTTCCATCCGAATCTGCTGAACGAAGTGCGCCTGGCTTACAATCGTTTTGACAACAACACCCAGAGTCCCAACGTTTCCTATCCCGGTCTGGACCAGTTCCCCAACATTGTCATCTACGACGATCTGGGCGTGCAGCTCGGTCCCGATCCCAATGCTCCGCAAACCATCGCTCAGAGCACCTACCAGCTCATCGATAACCTGAGCTGGGTCAAGGGCCGGCACGACCTGAAGTTTGGCGTCGACGCGCGCGACCAGATTGCCGGCGACACGTTCATTCAATATTCGCGTGGAGACTACGAATACCTGGGCATGAGCGGCTTTCTTCTGGATCAGGTTCCCAGTTATAGGGCGCAGCGGGGCGTGGGAAGCCAGCCCTATTCGGGAAACGCCAACGCCTTCAGCGCGTTTGTGAACGACAACTGGAGAGTATCGAACAACCTGAGCCTGAATCTGGGGGTGCGCTACGAATACAGCGGCGTATCGCAATCGATGAAGGATTTCGCGTTGAACAGCGTGGCGGACGTGCCGGGCGTGATCGGCTTTTTCGCTCCGCAGGCGCAGAAACTCAACTTCGCGCCGCGCTTCGGATTCGCGTATTCGCCGGGCCGCAAGGCCGCCACCTCCATTCGCGGCGGCTTCGGCATGGGTTACGACCCCATTTTCGACAACATCGGGCTGAACGTGCGCCCTCCGCAAGACACTTCTTTGATCACCAATGTTCCCAGCACCTCCAATTTCCTGGGCAACGGCGGAATTCCGCCGACCGCGCTTCCGCCCAATCCGACGCTGGCGCAGATTCGCGCCAATACCACCGGCTGGCTCCCGAATCAGATGCTGGGCTACGCGATGAACTGGAGCCTGGGCGTCCAGCACGAGTTTGCCCACGACTACACGCTGGAAGTGCGCTACGTGGGCACGCGCGGCGTGCATTTGATCGAGCAGACGGAGCTGAACCGCAACTCGGTGGTCACCCCTGAGTTGTACTTGCCGACGTATCTCCAGTCGCCCGGGCAAGCCGCGTTAAACGCTCTGCCCGTCACGTTGACGCAATTAAATGCCTTGAAGGCGGGGATCAATCCGCTGGCGACGTATGGATTCACTAACGTCATCACCTCCTATCTGCCGACGGGAAACTCCATCTACAACGGTCTGGCGACGGAGCTTAAAAAGAGGATGTCGCGGCACCTGTTCTTCCAGGCTGCCTACACGTGGAGCCACATGCGGGACGACAGCACGGCGGATACCAATACCACGGCGCTTTCGCCGCGGCGGCCGCAGGATTTCGGGAACCTCAAAACGGAGTGGGCGAATTCGGCGCTGGACCGGCGGCAACGCGCCACGGTTACGTGGACCTATGAGACGCCGTGGTTCAACAAGAACCAGAAGGGGTTCGTGCGCAACGCGCTGGGCAATTATCAGATCGCGGGCAGCTACATTTTCGAGTCTCCGGAGTACGTCACGCCCCAGGGCGGAATCGACGCCAATCTCAACAGCGACTCGACCAGCGACCGGACCATCGTCAATCCCAATGGAGTGCCCGGAACCGGCACCGGCGCGACAGCGCTCAAGAACAGCGCCGGTGCGACGGTAGCTTATCTCGCCAATAATCCGAACGCGCAGTACATTACGGCGGAGGCGGGGGCTCTGGCCAATGCCGGACGCAATACGCTGGCGACGCCGCGGATCAACGATTGGGACCTCACGGCGTCGAAGAACTTCACCATTCGGGAGCGGATGAGTCTCCAATTCCGCGCCGACTTCTTTAACGCCTTCAATCATCCGCAATACACGCCCGGCCTGCTGGACAGCGTCAGTGCCGTGAACCGCTCCAGCTCGGCTCTGGCGATCAACTACCTGATGCCGAGCACTGCGCTGTTTGGGCAGTGGAACCAGGTGTTCGCCAGCAACGCGCGCTACATTCAACTGGGTGTGAAGCTGCGATTTTAACCGCTCCCTGCGGTCGCGGCTCGGAAATCGTTAAGAAAAGAACAGCTTCCAGGCGGTGACGGTGAGCGCGTGGGTGACCATGGACGCGCGAATGCCGCGGGCCTGCCGGAACGCCAGCCCATAGAACACGCCCGCCACCGCGGCCATGGCCGCCATGCGCCAGTTGGGAAAAGCGTGGAACCACAGATGCGCCAGGCCGAACAGAAGCGAGGCCAGCGCCAGACCCAGCCACTGGTTCTTTAGCCACTGCCCGATCCACTGCTGCAACAGCCCGCGGAAGAAGAATTCCTCGCCGAGCGCCAGCACCCACAGAACTCCGAAGAACGTTCCCAGCGCCAGCACGGCGATCCGATCCCATCCCGGCGACGGCGCGTGCGGCGAGCCGAATCCCACGGCCCAGGACGCCAAGGCCGCCGCCGGTAGAAACAGGACGAACCAGGCCAGGCCGATGATCCATTCCCCGCGCTTGGGCCAGAAGCCGAAGCCGACTCCCTTCATGCGCCGGACGCTCAGCATGGCGAATGCGCCGACACGGATCCACATCACCTTTCCCAGGACGTCCAGAGTCAGCCTGGGGTACGGGTCGAGGTACTCGCGGCGTTCCAGGTTCGCCAGGAAGACCGCAGCCATGAATACGACGAACAATACATCGGCCGCGCCCTGGTGGGGCAGCACAACATACCAGAAGGACGCGACGCCGGCGAGCCCGAGGATCGCCGCCAGCGCTTGCCAGCGAAAAAACCCGAAGGCCAGGGAGGCTGCGCAGTAGGGCGCCGCGGCGGAGAGCGTCAGGACCAGCGCCAGCGCGGCGGGCGGAAGCCGCTCCAGCCGCGCCCGCCAGCGTTCGACGCCCAGGGTGTAGTAGAAACTGGCTTCCAGCAGGAACGCCGGCAGCGCCTCCAGCGCCAGGTGCAAGGGGATGTGGTATTGCCGCGAGTAAATATACGCCGCCGTCGCGGAGCCGAACCAGATCAGCGGCAGCGCCCACATTATTGTCATCGTAACCTTTTCCCGTAACCATTTCGCCGCCGGCGAGTATTTGTATGTGAAAGCCGTGAGCACGACCGACAACGCTTTGATGGCCCGAGTGAGCGCCGGAGATCTGCCCAAGCTGGCTGTCTTGTTCGAGCGGCATCACCGCGCCTTGTTCCGCTACTTCGTGTCGTTGAACCGGGACCGGGATCTTTCCGAGGATCTGGTGCAAGACGTGTTTTTTCGCATCTTGCGCTACCGGGGCACCTACGATCCGGGCAAGGCGTTCACGGCGTGGATGTACGGGATCGCGCGCCGCGCCGGCCTGGACCGGGCGCGAGAGCGTCGCGCCGAGGTGATCGGAATTGAGGCCATCACGGAGCGCCGCGGCGAACCCGCCTCCGGCGTGCCGGGTCCGGAGGAGCGCGCGGCCAAGGTGCAGAATCTCGGGTTGCTGGCGCGGGCGCTGGATCTGCTACCCGCGGACAAGCGCGAGATTCTGGCGCTGAGCCGGTTTCAGGAAATGAAGTACGAGGACATCGCGGCGGCGCTCAATTGCGAAGTCGGGGCGGTGAAGGTGCGCGTGTACCGGGCCGTGCGCGCACTGGAACAGATTTATTTCGCGCTGGAGAAGGAAAAAGCATCATGACGTGCGAAGAGATGGAATCGCGGATGGCCGAGTATTGGGGCCGGACGCTCGACCCGCAACAGCAATCGGAAGTAGAGGCGCACCTGGCTGTCTGCGAAACCTGCCGCGCCGAGGCCCAGAGGTTGGGGTCACTGTGGCGGGATCTGGCGCGGCTGCCAACGCCCGAGCCGGGCCCTGGCGTGCGTGAACGATTCTACGAAACGCTGGCGGCATATCGCGACGGCTCCGCCGCGGCCAGGCCGGCGTTCAAATTTGTCTGGCAGATCGCCGCCGGCGTGGCGCTGGCGCTGGCGGGTGTTGGCGCGGGATACAGTTTCCACGCCAGCCAGGCGGCCAATGCGGAGGTCGCGCAACTGCGAGGGGAGGTGGGCAATATGCGTCAACTAGTGGCCTTGTCGTTACTGCAACAGCAGTCCGCGAGCGAACGGCTGCGGGGTGTGAGCTGGGCGTATCGCGTCGAGCCGTCGGACACCGAGGTGCTTGCGGCGCTGCTCTCTGCCGTGAATCACGATCCTAACGTGAATGTGCGGCTGGCGGCCGTGGACGCACTGCGGCTCTTTGCGGCAAGCCGGACCACCCGGGACGCGGTGATGCAGTCACTGCCGGGGCAGACCGCGCCCATCGTGCAGGTGGCGCTGATCGATTTGTTGGTGGATTTGAAGGAGACCGAAGCCGCGCCCGAGCTTCAGAGGGTGGTTTCGGACAACTCGGCGGATGCTGACGTGAGGCAACGGGCCCAATGGGCCTTGGAGAAATTGCAATGAATATCTTGAGACGCTTCATGATCGTGGGAATCGGCTTGGCGGCGCTGGCGGTGGCGCAGGAAACCCCGCGGCCGCAGCATGTCACGGCGGCGTTTGGCGATCCCTCGGCTCCACGCAAGCTGGAGGTAACGTTGGAGATGGCCAGCGTTACCGTGCGCGGAGTGGAGCGGGCCGATGTGGCGATCGACTATACGATGCGCGGCTTTCTTGGATCGCAGCGCCGCACCTCCGAACCTCCGCCGGGCATGCATCGCATCGGCGGCGCCGGTGCGCTGGATGTGATCCAGAACAACAACGTGGTCCGCGTAAGCGGCGGCAGCTTTTTCGCTGGTCTCAGCGACGTCAACATCCAGGTTCCAACCCAAACCTCCGTGACGATCGCAACCTCGGTGGGCGGAAAAGTGGTGGTGGAGAACATCTCGGGGGACATCGAGGTCAGTCAAATCAACGGGGCGATCACGATTACGAATGCCTCGGGGCCGGTGGTGGCGCATTCCACCAACGGCAAGATCATGGCATCGCTGAGCAGGCTCGCGCCGAACAAGAGCGTGAGCTTTTCCACATTTAACGGCGACATCGATCTGACGCTGCCCGCCGACGCCAAGGCCACCTTGAAGGCCCGGGCTGACAATGGCGACATCTTCACGGATTTCGATGTGAAGGTAGCGCCGCAGCCGACCGCGGTATCTCCGCCCCCTCCGCCGCCCCCACCCGCTCCGCCAGCCCCACCCGCTCCGCCGGCCCCGCCCGCGCCTCCTGCTCCACCGAGCTCTCGCTCCGCGATCAGGAACCAGGTGAGGGACCAGGTCAGGGTGCAGGTTAGGACTGCGTTGAAGTCGGCCGTCGGTGGCCGCACGGATTATGTCGAAGGCACCATCAACGGCGGCGGCACGGAAATCCAGTTCACTACCTATAACGGAAGAATCCTGATCCACAAGAAGTAGCGGCGCCGATAAGTAATGGCTCCGGGAAAGAGCGGCTTGCCGCGCCGGGGTAAAATGGCCCTGTCATGCCATCCTTCCCCGGCGTGGATTATCTGCGCATCGACTCGCTGTTCAGCGAGCAAGAGTTGCTGGTGCGGCAGACCGCGCGCCAGTTCGTGGACGACCGCGCGCAGCCGCTGATGCGCGATTGCTTCCGCGATGCCCGCTTCCCCAGCGAGCTGATCGCGGAAATGGGCCGGCTGGGATTCTTCGGCGCGAATCTGGAAGGCTACGGCTGCGCCGGCATGAGCAACGTGGAGTACGGCCTGATCATGCAGGAGTTGGAACGGGCCGACTCCGGGCTGCGCAGCTTCGTCAGCGTGCAGGGCGCGCTGGCGATGTACCCGATCCTGACGTTCGGCAGCGAGGAGCAGAAGCAGCGCTGGCTGCCGCGCATGCAATCGGGCGCGGCCATCGGCTGCTTCGGCCTCACCGAGCCGGGCTTCGGATCGAATCCCGCGGGAATGCTGGCGCGCGCGCGCCGCGAAGGTAGCGGCTGGGTGCTCGACGGCGAGAAAACGTGGATCACCAACGGCTCGATCGCCGATGTCGCGCTGGTGTGGGCTCGCACGGAGGAGGGCATCCGGGCATTCCTGGTTGACCGAGGAACGCCTGGATTCACGTCGCAAGAGATTCACGGGAAGCTGTCCATGCGGGCCTCCGTTACGTCCAGCCTGGCGCTTCAGGATTGCCGCGTCGCGGAGAGCGCGATGCTGCCGGGCGCGAAGGGCTTGAAATCGGCGCTGAGTTGCCTGACCCAAGCTCGCTACGGCATCGGTTGGGGCGTGATCGGCGCTGCCATGGATTGCTACGAGACCGCGCGATCGTATACGGTGCTCCGCAAGCAGTTCGACGGACGGCCCATCGCGTCGCATCAACTGGTGCAGGAAAAGCTGGCCTGGATGATCACGGAGATCACCAAGGCGCAGCTCCTGGCGTTACAGGTGGGCCGCTTGAAGGACCAGGGCCAGGCCGACTCGGCCCATGTGTCCATGCTCAAGCGCAACAACGCTTCCATCGCGCTCGATTGCGCTCGCATGGCGCGCGATCTGCTGGGCGCGGCCGGAATCGTGGACGAGCATCCCCTGATGCGCCACATGTGCAACCTCGAAACCGTGAAGACCTACGAGGGCACGGACCACATTCACGCGCTGGTGATCGGGGAGCGCGTGACCGGCGTTGCGGCCTATAAATGAAAGGCGCAAGGGGCGGGCGGCATGGTAGCATGAGAAAGGTAGTCCTATGGCCATTCTGTTGACTGCGGTTCATTACATCGTTTGCATTTTCCTGATCATCGTGGTTCTGCTGCAAAGCGGGAAGGCGGCGGATCTTGCCGGCGCGTTCGGCGGGATGGGCTCGCAAACCGTATTTGGCCCGCGCGGATCGGCCACGGTGCTGTCCAAGGCCACCACCATCGCGGCGGTGTTGTTCATGGTGACCTCGCTGAGCTTGTCGATCATCGCGACGCGGGGAGGCAAAGCCGGTTCCTCGGTGCTGGACAAGGCCAAGACCGCACCGGCGCAACAGAAGGGCGGCACGCCGCAGCCCGGTTCCACGGTGCCGCTTACGTTTACTCCGGTTGGTCCGAACGGGGAAAAGGGTACGCCCCAAACGATTCCGACCCCGGTGGCGCCCGCGCCGGCAAAGTAGTTCTCATAATCGCGGAGATGGCGGAATTGGCAGACGCACTAGCTTGAGGTGCTAACGAGCTACTCAAGTCATGTTCTTTGAAATGAATTAGTTGCAGGCAAATCGGGATGCCAATGTAACCCTTTTTGTAACCATGCGGTCGTGGCGGAATTGGCAGACGCGCAAGCTTGAGGTGCTTGTACCGGAAACGGTGTGGAGGTTCAAGTCCTCTCGACCGCACCATAAATTAGAACAGTCAACAGGGCCGGGACGAAATCCCGGCCCTTCGTCTTTCTGCACCGTTTTTGTAGCCATAGCTTTGGCGCAGAGTTCGCCGTGATCAGCCAGTGTCGCAAAAGATGTTCCGTCCGCGCCCGCTTCCCGCCTATACTTGGCGGTCGCAACCGATTTGAGTTGGAGATTTATGGCCCTCCCTGATGCAGACATGAAGATTCTCTGGTCCAGAGCAGCCGGTCTCTGCTCATTCCCGGACTGCCGCGAAATATTGGTACGGTTCTCGAAGGCTGAAAACGGTCTCTACCAGATCGGGGAAATGGCACATCTGATCGCGCGCAGCATCAAAGGACCGCGAGGGGAGGGGCCGCTTGCCCTTGATGCGAGGGACTCCTACGAGAACCACATTCTGCTTTGTCCAACCTGCCACACCGAGATCGACAAGAATGCGGGCGACTATCCCCCCGACCGGCTGACAACCTTCAAGCTACAGCATGAACACTGGGTCGCAGAAACCTTGCTTGCGAACCTTGGCAAGAAGATCGGCTTCCTCAAGTTCTACGCCGACCTGCTGGCAAGAATGGAGCGTGCCTTGCAGCTGGACCAATGGTCCTGGTTGATCGATCACCTCTGGAGGGACCTTGCGCCCTCGTCCGCCATTGAATCCGTGACGACGGTGCGATCAATCCTTCTTCAGACGATCTGGCCCGGCAGCAAGCCCAAAGTGGAAGAGGCGTTCAAATCCGTTCTGCAGAGCTGGAGCGACTATTGTGAGAACTTCGAGAGCGCCTGCCAGTATCGGAACCTCGACCCGAGTTTCATGGTTTCGGATCACATCTTCCCAGAGATGTCATTCGAGGAACGCCTGAAGGCCGAGGACAAAAAGAGCAAGTGGTCACGGAGAAATGGGAAGCTGCTCTATGGTTTCGTCCGGCAGCTTAACATCATGATCGATGTCGTCCGCGAGGAACTGCTGCCAGCTTACAGGCAGGATGAAGGATACTTTCTCGTTCACGATGACCTCGGATATCGGAACAATGGAGAGCCCATTATCGTGAGGCCCCATAACGAAGCCTGACCGTGATGCCTTTTACGGTGTGCCTTTCAGCATTAGCGGTACGTCTGTGCGTTCTAACACTCGCTGCGTCTATTTTCGCAGCCATCATCACAGACCCCTGTAGCCTAAAATCTGGCCAAAGAAACAACCCTTATTCTGGAAAGCAAAGACGACTCCGACTCACGGTCGTAGATTACGGCCCCGGTCCGTGGCGTCAGACCTGCTTGCAAAAGCGCTTTCAACCCGATCCATTTTCCTCCAACGCAAAACTACAGACCGCCCTGCCAGTCAAGGGTTTCACGAGCGCAAAAGCCGCGCCCTTGACTTGCGGCGGCCCGATCTGAAGAACCCCCTTGTCCTATCAAGAGGAAAATGGAGGTTTTGAAAACGCTATATAAGGAAGGACAGGGCCGCCTCGTTGGGCGGCAAGACGCTTATGATCGTGGCTGACAGAAACTTTGAAGATCACCGCAACAGATTCATTCGATTCGGGTTATACTCAGTTATGAAGCTTTTCCTCGCTTTTTTCGTCCTGATGACGGCGCAGGCGATGAGCCTGAAAGACTTCAACACCAAGCCCACGCATGACCAATCGGTTTACGTCGTCGATTTCATCGAGAAGATGACCGGCGACCTCGGCGCGAAGAATCCGCAACTGGCGCAGGACATCCGCGACTGGTTCTCGCGCAAGCAGGAAGGCAAGCCGTTCTCGGAAGGACTTGAGCGGCTGTATACCGAACTCGGCGCACTGGAGATCCTGGCCCATGACGGCAAGGTCGATCTGACGAAGATCCAGGTCGAGGGCGTGATCGTCAAAGTGGTGAAGGACAAATTCCCGCCGCAGCCGTCGCAGAAATAACACTCGTCGCGATTCAGCCGGTTGCGGGAGTTGCACGGAGCGAATAGAAAAATGAAGTGCCCATCAAATCTGCTGTCGCCGGTTCTTGCCGTTCTGGCAGCCTGCGCCTCTCCGGCGGCGGTGAGTGGGTGCTGACGATCCCCAGGCAGCCAAGCCTGTAGGAGAAGCTGCTTCACCCGGCGCGCCCCTGATGGTTATTCACAACCCTGACGGGACATTCACGATTCAAAAAGTGCCTTCAAAAGAGCAGGCCAAAGACGCCGCGAAAAAGGGACTGGTCATACCTCCTCAGGTTGTTGTTCCGATGATACCGGCCCGCGAAAGACGGAAATAGCGCGGCTCAGCCTCGCACCTCGCGCCGCCGTCCATGCCCCGCCGTTAGCCCGGCTATGGGATCATAATCAACATGGCCGACGATCCGGTCGATAAATTCCTCGCCGAGCAGAAGACGCTCGAAGCCCATCGCCACGAGCTGATAAAGGAAGTCCTTCGCCAGAAGGAAGCCGCCATCAAGGCCTTCGATGACAAGCTGGCCAAGCTCGGTTACGACGGCGATCACGCTCCAAAGCGCAGCCATCACAAGGACGACGCCGACAAGAAAACGCCTGAATAGCCCGCGACAGCAACGCGCTAGATCGAAAGTTTCCCTGGGGGCTTTCCCTTTCCCGGCATTCTCGTGTAAGGTCATGAGGACAAGACTGCCTGCCAGGCGCTAGAATCCATCCTTAAGCAGCAGATAATGAATGTTCATAAAACCATGTCCCAGCCACTCGCTCAAGATCAGAACGACGCCGCTTCCCAGAAGCAAAAACAAGGACCGCCATCGCAATCGCTTGGCTCGTTCGTCTGGTCCGTCGCTGAAATTCTTCGGGGTGACTTCAAACAGTCCGACTACGGCAAGGTCATCCTTCCCTTTGTCGTGATGCGCCGCCTCGACTGCATCCTCGAGGCTACGAAAGACGCTGTTCTGAAGGCTGCGAAGGGTCTGCCCAAAGGGGTAGATGATCCCACCAAGGACATGATCCTTTTCGGAGCAGCCGGGAGCAACCTCAAGGTCTATAACCTCAGCGCTTTCACCTTCAAAAGCCTAAAGGGTCAGGACCCTGGCCAGCTCCATGCCAACCTGCTGGATTACGTCACGAAATTTTCCGGCAACGTGCGAGACATCTTTCTCGACAAGTTCCTGTTTACCGACCAGCTTAAGCGCCTGAAGGACGGTGGTATCCTCTGGCAGGTCTTCGACCGTTTCACACAGATCGACCTCCATCCGGACCGCGTGTCCAACGTCGAGATGGGCTACCTCTTTGAGGACCTGATCCGGCGCTTCTCGGAAATCTCCAATGAAACGGCCGGAGAACATTTTACGCCCCGCGAGATCATTCGCCTTATCGTCGATCTCCTCCTGGCAAACGATGAAGCCGCGCTTACAGGAACTGGCATCATTCGTACCGTCTATGATCCAGCATGCGGCACGGGAGGCATGCTGGCGATTACCGAAGAACGAATGAAAGCATTAAACCCGAAGATCCGCGTGGAGCTTTACGGTCAGGAGCTGAATGGCGAGTCCTTCGGTATTTGCAAATCCGATATGCTAGTGACCGGCCACGATCCCGAACAGATCGCCTTCGGCAATACGCTCACTGGCGACGCCCATAAGGGCAAGGCCTTCCACTACATGCTGTGTAATCCGCCGTATGGTGTGGACTGGAAAAAGTATCAGGACCCCATCAAGGAAGAAGCCCAAACACTCGGAGGGGACGGTCGTTTCGGCGCAGGCCTGCCACGCATTTCTGACGGACAGTTGCTGTTTCTCCAGCATATGATCTCCAAGATGCGCAACGACGAAGCCGGTTCCCGCATTGGCATCGTCATGAACGGCTCGCCTCTCTTTACTGGTGGAGCTGGGTCCGGCGAAAGCGAAATCCGCCGATGGATGCTCGAAAAAGACTGGGTCGAGGCGATTGTCGCTTTGCCCACGGACCTGTTCTACAACACGGGTATTCAGACCTATGTCTGGCTTCTGACCAACCGCAAGCCCAAGGCCCGGCGTGGCAAGGTGCAATTGATCGACGCCTCATCGGAAAGATTCTGGAAATCGATGAGGAAGAGCCTTGGGGCCAAACGACGGGAGATACCCGAAGATGCCCGCAAGGAGATCGTTCGCATCTATGCCCGGATGCTGAACGGAAATGGTGAGTACGGAGAGTTCTCCAAAATCTTCGACGTGTCCGAGTTCGGTTACCGCGAGATTCGCGTTGAGCGGCCACTGCGGCTCTCCTTTCAGACGACGACCGAGCGCATCAACAGAATGAAGATAGAAAAACCGTTTTTGCGGCTAGAGCCCAATGAGCAGGAAGCAATCCTTTCCTTACTCGGAACTATACTTCCGACGCACACATTCGCGAATCGCGATAACTTCGAAAAGGCCCTCGCTAAAGCCTCCAAGAGTGCCGGAATGAAACTTTCTCCCCCGATCAAAAAAGTCATTTTGTCCGCAATGTCTGAACGAGATGAGAGGTCAGACATTTGCCGCGATGGCGATGCTAGGCCTGAGGCCGACACGGATATGAGGGCCTTTGAACAAGTGCCTCTTAGGGAAGCCTGGGAAGACTACTTTAGCCGCGAGGTAACACCATTTGTGCCAGAAGCGTGGGTAGACCAAACGTATCGGGACGAACAGGACGGAAAAGTTGGTCGCGTTGGCTATGAGGTCAACTTCAACCGCTACTTTTACAAGTACGTTGCACCACGCCCAGTGAGTGCTATTGACCACGAGCTTAAGCAGCTTGAGGCCGAAATCACGGCTTTGCTCAAAAAGGTGGCAGGATGATCACACTCCAGGAGCGAGTACACGGTGTGATGCCTCCTCCATCTTGGGCTCTGGGAAAATTGCACCGTGTACTTCGCGTCCGAAACAACTTCAAGAACACGGGCTTGCAGGAAGACAATCTCCTATCGCTTAGCTACGGACGAATCGTCCGCAAAGACATCGACACCGCAGAAGGCCTGTTACCGGAGAGCTTTGAAACCTATCAAATCGTCGACCCCGGCAACATCGTGATGCGCTTAACTGACCTTCAGAACGACAAACGGAGCCTGCGCCAAGGTTTGGTGCAGGAACGCGGAATTATCACTTCCGCGTACGACGCCTTAGAAGTTGGGACGGGGCATGATCCGCGGTTTTGGGCCTACGCTCTTCTTGCGCTTGATTTGGCGAAATACTACTACTCGCTTGGTGGAGGCGTCCGCCAGTCAATTAACTTCTCGGATTTTCCAAACGACTGGATCGGTGTTCCCGATTCCGAAAGACAAAAGGAAATCGCGGACTATCTCGACCGCGAAACTAAATCCATTGATCAGCTGATACTGAAGAAGCAGCGAATGATTGATCTTCTAGCAGAGAGGACTGGATCATTGATCTCGGCTGCTGTCGAAAACGGAGGCGCGAGAACGAAACTGGGGCATCACATTGGCATTTTGCCCGGCTACGCTTTCGCTAGCAAGGATTTCTCCTCGGAGTCGAACGATACGCGATTGCTTAGAGGGGTGAATGTAGGAGTCGGATCAATTCGCTGGGACGATGTTGTCTATTGGCCGAACGCGCAGGTTACCGAAGTCAGCCGTTTCCAATTGGCCGAAGACGACATTGTTATGGGGGCTCTGAGCGGGAATTCGACGGAGGGCCATTCTATGCCGCCTTTGTGACTTGTTGAAGTTCGACAAATTCGGCATTGGTCACGGCCATGCGTTTGGCCTTCAGCAGCAGGTAGCGGACGTTCTTATAGCCTCGACCACGATTGATCAGCATCCGAATGTTTCCATTGAGCGCTTCGACCACACCGAAGCGAACTTTGGTCCGGCAGTAGTTCAAGATTCCCTCCAGATGCTTCACCAGCATGTCGGCGAGTTCTTCGAACGGCGTGAGCCGTTGCCACTTCAGTTGGTCCATCCACTTCTGCAGGTAGTTGAGCATCGCGCCCTCGTAGCGATAGTCCCAAAGCCGCTCCAAGCTCTCTTTGAGAAGGTAGGCTTTGAACACGCGCCGGTTCAGTTGGAACAGCCGGTTGAGTTCTCCGCGTTGAGAGAGAGTCAGGTTCTTCCACCGGCTCATCAGGAGCCACTTCTTTCCCTTGATCAGTCCGCGCTTTTGTTTTCCCTGCCGGAAGAACTCCGCCTTCCGCACTTCGTCGATGGCATCGTTGGCATGCTGGAGGATGTGGAACTTGTCGTATACGATCTTGCACTGTGGCGCCCATTCCTCAATGCTCAACCGAAACGGTTCCCACATGTCCAGGCACGCCGCCTCAATCCGCTTGCGCTGCGGCTTCCGTAACTGGCTTCGAAAGAATTCATCCAGCGTTTCCTTCTTCCGCGTTTTGCCAAACCACAGCGGTTCGCCGGTTTCCAGATTGCACACCACTGTGAGGAACTTGTCCTTCTTGCCGCGGTACAACTCGTCGACGCCCATCTGCCGCAGCGGCGGCTTTCGACGCTTGGCCTCCCAACGCTCCAGGCACCGCAGATCGATCGCGCGCACCGTGCTTTCGGCCATGCCCAATCGCCGCGCGACTTGTCGCGCCGACGCACTCTCGCAGGCCTGCCCCACTGCTTCTTCGAATCGTTTGCTGAATGGCGCTTTGCTCGGCAACTGAGTCACCTTCTCTGCACGGAATCCGCAGCGGGGGCATTTCATCCGATACGTCTCCACCACGATCGTCGTCGAGTACTCGAAGCACGGCAGGTCCCGTACCTCCCGCTCGCTGATCTCTTGGATCCGGCTGGCCGGTATGTGCTGACCACACCCGGAGCAAATCAATTTAAGCCCCGTCTTCTTCCGCCGCACCCACAGCTTCAGCTTTTTGCCCGACTCATCGATTTCCCTCTGATACACCTGGTATCCGGGCCATCCCAGGACTCTTGTCCAGTCACGCTCCTTCATGCCCTCAGGCTAGCGCATACGTCAAGCCAGTCGAATTCCCGCTCACAGCCTAAATTTGTATGCGATCAGTGTGGACAAAAGCAGTCTTCTGGTTTGTGGCAGGGAGAGAACCGCGCCGATTTAGACAACAAAAAAACGCTACAAGAACGCTCTTGCATCAGGTGGCGAATCCTGCAATATTGGGGGTGTGAGACACCAATAAAGCATTTTTCTTGAAACCCGCTTCGGCGGGTTTTTCTTTTCAGGTCATCGGAGTTCCTTCAGTCATTACGCACGCGGTGAGGCCATCAGAATCTGGTGGCCATGGAAGAGTCTGCCAGAAGATTTGCCGCACAGCAAGCGCCTTTACAACCATCAATTGATCTGTTCAACTCATGCAACCTCGGGTGCAGGAAACCAGGTGAAGGGGTGCGACATGAGAGAAAACAGCATCGCGGCAAAGATAGACAGCGCGCTGCGCATGGCGGCGATGGATGGCGATACCGAATGCGTAAAGGCGCTGCTGGACGCAGGAGCGGATGTCCACAATTCGGTGGACGCGCCGCTGTGGTATGCGGCGGGGGGACGGCACACCGATACGATGCGCGCTCTAATCGACGCCGGGGCCGATAAGGACATCGCGTTGCTGGAGGCCGCGGCGAATGGCATGGTCGAACTGGTCAAGGAGCTGCTTCGCAATGGTGCAAATATCCATATGTACAATAGTCTGCCGCTGTCGATGGCGGAGCACAACGGCCATACCGAAACCGTGGCCGTGTTGGTCGCGGCAGGCGCCGATCTCCATGTATGCGACGGGGCGGCGCTGGTGAATGCAGCCGAGAACGGCCATGCGGATACTGTCAGGGTGTTGCTTGAGGACGGGGCTGGTCTCCGTGCCAGCCGCCGGGATGAGGCCATGAGGTTGGCGGCGAAGAACGGCCACGTAGATACGGTCAGGGTTCTGAAGGCGTGGGAGGCCCGCCGGAAGAAAGAGCCTGCTGCCGGTTCAAAGACGGCATAGGCGTCGGGCCGGATCGCCAGCTAACGGCTGAGCGCCGCCACGCTCTTGAGATAGTTGAGCAACGCGGCGCGCATGCGGCGGTCTTTTAAGGCCTTCCAGGTTTCAACAAGCGTCAGTAACTCCTTGTCGCCCAGATCCTCGACAAGCGACCGCAGAGCGGAGTCGCCGCCTTCGGTGTCGGTCGGGGAGAAAAACTGCGCGATGGGCACTTCAAGGTAATTAGCGACACGGGCAAGCTCTTGGACCGGGATGCGGTTGGTTCCTGTCTCGTACTTTTGAAATTGATGGTGGGATACGTCGAGATGCTCGGCAAGGTCCGTCTGCGTTTTGCCTGCGGCAACACGCGCGAGGCGGATCGCGCCTCCCAAATCGCGATAGAAATGATCTTCTGGACTGCGTTTGCGAAGTTGGGACATGTTTTGAAAGCGGCGCTCGGGTTGGATCATGACGATTGAAGGACGGCAGCGCAATGCCGTCAATCGAAAAGAAGACGAAATCAACAGGGAACCCGCTTGAAGCTGTTGAAATTACGAAAGGAGGCCGCCTATGCGGCGGCCTCGATGCGCTCCGGCTGGAGTCTGCGCAGGTAATCGACGGCGCGCTGCGCGTGGGCAGCGGCGGCGAAGATCGCGCGGTTGTCGTTCTTCAGGACCGCTACCCAGTGGGCGATGTATGAGGCGTGATCGTCGCGGACCTCCGGCGTAAGTTCGAGATCGGCGCAGAGGAAAGCGCTTCCCAACTCGGCGACGAGTTCCTCGTGGGCATAGCCCGCATCGCCCCAGCTCTTGCGGCCAAAATCACGCTCCAGTCGGGAAGGATGCTTCGTGGCGTGAACTGCCTCATGCGAAAGCGTAGCGTAGAAGGCCTCAGCGTTAGTGAAAGCCTCAATCGGCGGCATCTGGATGTAGTCGAGTTCCTGCGCGTAATAGGCCTGGCCGCCACGGAAGCGAATCTCGATGCCGGTTGCTGCGAAAAACGCGTCGGCGTGCTCGATGCGCTCGACGGCATTGAATTTCGGCTCCGGCTTCACGTAGTACTGCTCGGGCAGGCCGTCGATCTGATCGCAATTGAAGACGGTGTAGCCCTTCAGGAAGTGGATATCGCGCTCGACATCCTCACCGGCATCGTTCTGTTCGGTCTTCGTGATCGAGTTGGCGTAGACGACGAGTGAACCCTTTTCGCCTTTGCGGACGCACGCATTGAGTTCAAGCGCCTGTTTGAAGGTCATCCAGCTTGGCGAGCCGAAGCCCTGTTCGATGGCCGAAGCCCACAGCATCAGGATGTTGATGCCGGAATAGGGCACGCCGTTGTGGCGCAGGGGGCGCGTGATCCGTCCCGCCGCGTTCTCGCCGCTCCACGGTTTGACCCACGGGCGGACACCTGCCTCCAGGGACGCGACGATTTTCGCGGTAATGCGGGTGTAGATATCCTGCCGTTCTGTATTCTGCATTGTCTGTTCCTTTCTGTTGCGTCGGGTTTCTCATGACGCGGGCATTGAAAGGCCGGGCGGATTGAGTGACCCGTCACCGCAGGGAAACGGCCAACACGGGAGGACCGCAGGGACGAACGGAGCGGGCAGCGCCGTTGACGGGGCACGCCGACCGGCCCATGATCGCGGCAAGGTTATGAGAAAACCGGCAGCTAGTGGGAGCAGACAAGGGTTGCAGGTACAGCGGGAAACGCACCGCTATCACGGCAATCTCGCGGCGTTCCTCGGCGGAACTTCCGCACTGTGATGGGCAGTGGACGGGCTGCGCTTGTTGCGGGAATCCACAGCAGCGACCTACGCTCCGGTGTTCCGGACAGACAGCGGCGCTCTCCATTGGACAGAGGCGAAAGATGGCAATCCTGAAAGCCGAGCCAAAGGTGGTGTCGTGCAGCTAAAAATCTACGAGCCAGTCAACGCAGACCCGAATGCATTCATTGAGTTCTGCGCTACCCGGTATATTGGTTACGACGACGATTGCTACGAGGCGAATGTCGGTCAGGAGCTTACCGAGGCGCTCAGTCTGAAATGGTTCAAGTGAAAGAAGGCACGCCGCTGTCAGGACCGAAGAAGAAATCTGTGCTGAGAAAATTTGTCGCGCGTCGGGACGAACTCGCTCACATAGAGGACGAAACAGCATCGCAGCTTCTCGCCCGCTTCAGCCGTCAGCCCAGAAAACCTTCGTCCGGCGCCTTCATGCCAAAAAGTGTCTTGCTGCGCTTGTCCTTCCATCGATCTATTCTCCTGCTGAGCAGATCATTAAAGGTGGTGGCATACCTCTTGATGATCGAATCGTCACTTTTGCCGATAAGATCGATGCCCCGAAAGCGTCCGTCGACGATTCCAGCGAGAAGAATGCCACATCGCCACAAATCGATCTCGGTTTTTGCCTCTCCCATCAATTTTGCCCAGTGCATCGCCCAGCTATGGCGGTCCAATGCATATTTGGCTCCGTCATAGGCCAGAGACAAAAATCCGTGCGACCCTCTTAGGCCTTCGACCGTCTCAACTGCCCAGTCGCTCTCTTCGGAAAACCCCGCGACGGTGACCGCTCTCGCGACATGAGACGGCTCTGGCCGGCTTCGACGGTCGATTACATATTTTCGAAGGGTTTCCTGTTTCCCGGAGTAAATCGCTGCCAGCACTTCGACGGCGATTTCGTGATCGGTTCGCGCCTGGTCCAGTCGCTTGAACCTGAGCTTTTCCAATTCTTCGTTGTCACCCGCGCTCCACACCGACACCGCATCCAGGCTTACGCCCGCCCTGCCGAAAGTTACCCGTACATAAGGCGAGCTGGCCTTCAGCTTTTCAAAAAGAGCAATCGCCGACCGTGGATCATCCTTTGAGATAACCTGCGCAACGAGTGACGCGATATTGTGAAGCCTATTCAGAGCTTTGTCTTCTAGACCCATGAAACGCGCGTACCATTCCCGGATGATCGATGGGTCACCCTTAGCTATCTCAGACACGAGATCCGAAGTAACGGACTGACTGATAAGCTCAGCACCTGCCTGCGTTAGCTCCCGTTCAAATTTCTCCACGGCCTCTCGGTTTCGACGGTGACGCTCGTACCAGGCATCACCGGTTTCGGTGATCCGCTTAAATGCGTCCCCGGGACTTTCCTCCGCGTTAGGTCTGTCCCCAATGTCGAAAAGGGGTGGCCACTGCCGTAGACCCATGCGTTGCTCGATATCGGGGAGGTTGGCGTCAACTTGATACCCAGCGGCCTTGAGTATCGCTGTATTCACGCGGCCCGCCACGGCAAGAACCGAGTTCTTGCCCAGTTTTTGCAGCAAGCTCAAATACGCACTCAATGAAATCCTCTGCAGGCACGCCTCCACTGAAAGCAAGCCTTGCTCCGCTGCAAGAACCAGGGCCTCTGAGCCATACCAGATTTCGAACCTGTCAGATGTACTGTCGAGTTTCGCTGCTGCCCAGTCGCTCGCCACGACTGCGTCGAGCAAGGACTTGTCTTTGATGCGGCATATCAACCCCAACGCCGAAAGCCGCACATGCTTGTTGGTCGAGGTTAAAAGCTGGCTGACTATCGCCCTGGATCTTTCGCTAATCTCGGTCTGGGAATGCTCAGCAAAGGCGAGCAGTCTGAACTGATTGACCTCGTTACCGTCTCGATACGCCTTTTCGATCTCCGCTTCATATCTGAGCGGATCGCTCGCTCGCATTAACTCTGCAAGATCGAGCAAGATGGTCTCATCCTTTGGATGGGAGACGAGCGCATCAAGCTGGTCGTTTCCTGCTATATGCGGGAACGCGATCAATAACCCGAATTGCGCCGTGACCCAGAGCTCACGATGCTTGTCACCCCCTAACATCGCGTCTGCTGCAACCTTTGATGCTCTCTCGACGAATCCCGCCGCAGCCGCGTCGTCCAAAGCGGCAGTGTGGTTCTTCAGAAAAGACACGGCAAGTCGGAACTCGGGGTTATTGCGATTGATGGCGTCAGCAGCGAAGCTTCTCATCATGCCAATGGCGGCATCCGGCTCGAACCGGGCCAGTCCGAGCCTGGCCATATCGAAGAAGTGATCTTCCTGCGTATGTCCCATGTGTCTCTTGAGCTGGGAGACGTTGATGGCGCGGTAGTTATTAGCGGTTGCAGCAATATTGTCCGGTCGCAAAGAGTTGGGATCACATGGGTCGGTGGAGCAGAAGTTTTCGACTAATCGCCAGCCGGCAAACGTTTCCCTGTCTTTCGTCAGAACTTCGACGACATCTTCCGCCTCCTTAGCGTCCGCTGAAGCGCCTGTGGCACGGAGAAGATAGGCCAAGGCCCACTGACCAGTCTCTGAGATTGCCTCCCCCCTAAGACTCTCTGCGGCCTTCAAGATCGCGACGCGTGCGTCGACCCAGTCGACACGGTTGAAGTGAATTAGATCATCAAATTGGTCATGCGGATTGTCGAATCCACCGTTGAAGGAGGCGGCAAAGCACCAATTTCGAAAGGCGTCGGCGAAGGGTGCCAAGTGCGCTCCAGCCAGAAAACGAAAAGCGATCCTGTTCAAATGCGAGTAGTCGCCGCGCTCTTGCAACACTAGGGATTTCATCAAGTCGTTTTCTGGGATACTAAATGCCGCAAGCTTAGCGTTCAGTATGTCTTTCCGTTTTTCGTACTCCGCAGCCCGCGCTTCTTGGCTGCCACCCGACCTCGCCGTCATCATGAGACGCTCGGGGGCGGGAGAATACATACTTAACCAGCGGAGGACGTAAGACGTAATGGCCTGCGCGCAATTGCTGTCGTGCCGGCTTTCGAAAAGCGCTTCTGTAAGCCACGAGAGGTTCAAAGAGACGCCGTCGGCGAGCGCGGAGTTTTCGAGCGCCAACAGAAACGGTGACGCTGCCCGCCGCGCCAGCGCACGAAACTCCTGATAGCGCCCGGAGTCAAGGTTCTGCAGCGTGATAAACGCGGTGACGAGCGCAGCCACCACCTCACCAGGAGTGTCATCACCAAGCACGGCCGCAAGGAGCGCAGAAATCAAGACGTCTGCGGTTTTGTCGAGCGCCGCGATTGGGTCCAGAAGTCTTGATAATTCGCTTTCTATGTTTAGCTGATTGCGATAGGCGCGTTTGGCGATACTCACTAGTGAAAGGCCCAGCGCGAGCGGCAGACCATCGTCCTTGAGGGTATACCGGGTGGGGTCATCCAGGAGAGGCTCAAAAAAGCGTCCGGCGGAAGTGATAACGAATTGATCGGCGAGCGAATGACTTGACTGGGCCGTGATACCGCGCGGCCGGTCAAAGACCGTGAGGTCGGCGGTCTGCGTTTGTTTGAGGCGTTCGACAATCGCGTCGGCATGGTCGCACATGTCGCGAACAAACTGGTGCGGCGGCAAAGGGTCCGAATCTGAAGCCGCTCCTGTGCGGATATGCTCGAACAAAAGTCTGCTGACGCTAAGTTCGTCGAATTGCTCGATCTGAGAGTTCTTCAGAAGTTCGGCTGCAACCGCAAATATTCGGGGATTCCTCAAAGAGCCAACAACCGAAGCGTTCAATTTTGATATCGAGGTGCCGCGGGCAACCAGCAGCGACTTGAGTTCATCGGTGCTCCATTCAGGAACCTCAAATGGCACAACGCGGCTTACCAGCCTATGTTTGAGATTGTCGCGATAGAAGAACTCTCTGCAACTAAAAACAAGCTTTCCGTCAAGGTCGGCAAGAACCTCGCTCAAGGAATCGATAACTTTTACCCACGGGATGCTTTCTCGCTGATTGATTCCATCGAGGAAAACCACAAGCCGCCGTCGGTCAGACTCATTCAGGCGCTTCCATCGGTCGAAATGTTTCTTCCAGCGCTTCTTTGATGTCTCTGTTGCCGTGTCGCCGGTCTGGAGTATCAGCTTCAAGATCAGGAGCTCTTCCAGAGCCTCGAATGAAAACGGGGCTTTTAGATCATCCGGGACCAAGATCACAGTGAGAGGCTTTATGGGCTGATGCATCCAGGCCTGCGCAAACAACCAGGACTTACCGTTACCGTCAGCGCCAAGCGCTGCGGCTATAGCATCGTTCCGTTCTTCGAAAATGGCGTTCGAAAAACGTTGGCGTAAGACTGGCCTGTCCAGGACGCCAGAAACTGACGTATCTCCGGGGGCAAGTGGCTGCCCGAAAACGGCGCGGGCTCGCTTCGTGCTGCCAAACGCGGTCCGCAGCCATTTGTCGTTGTCCTTGAGCGCATAAGCCGGTCCGAGGCTCGGCTGTTCAAAAACACGTTCCAGCTCCTGGGCGCGATCGGCGAATTGCGGGTGTCGCCGGACCGCATCAAGCTTTTCGAGAATGTGCTGCTCGCTGACACCGATTTTGCCGGCGATGAAGTTCGCTGTCGTAGCTGGCGCCATTGCCAGAATGGCGGCCAAGGTTGGCAAACCAACCGTCGACCAGTCAGCTATGAGTATTCCGACTGAGATCTTCCTGCCCAACGTGTTTGCGGTGTTGACCACTTGGGTGGGGACGGTCCCTGTCGACCCCACAATCCAAAGATCGGCGGCGCCGTCGTCGTCAGCGGCTATCTCTGCAATCTTGCTGAGAATCTCGTTTTTGGGGACTTTCTCGTCATAGAGCTTTCCTTCAAAGCTGATTGCACCGTCGTTCAGGACAGACTGGCCATCCTTCCCACGTTGAGAGCCCGAGTTGGCCAAGCCAAAGGTTGTCTTAGTAATCTCTGTAAGGACCGCGGCCATCAGTCCCTCGAAGCCGTCTGGCCCGGTCGGTTCCAGCTTTCTGACGAGATCGCGCAAGTCGCCAAATTGGTTATCAATATTCGTCATCGGTTCTGCGTCAACCAAAGGGATCAGCTATCGAAGCTACCACAATCTGTCGCAATGGGGACTATGTAGTGTCAATGGTTAAATTCTGAAGGTTACGGAAGGCGATCCAGCTCCGGTACCGCAAATATGGAACAGGGATACGCGTACGCGCCTATCGCGCGCAAGGGATCGTCACCGTATGGCCGAGACCCCACAAGGGGGCTCGGGGAGAAACGCCATCGCTCTTTCTCGTGATGGCGGTCAACTAGAGCCCGGCGGACCGGAACGGGCCGGGCGCAAAGAACAGCAGCGGACGGGCTCGATTGCCGGGAGACTCTACAGCAGCACCAGTTGCTCGCCGGGCATGACCGGCTCTTCGTCGGAAATGCGCTGCTGCGTGGTTGTGGCGGGCGCTTCGGGAAACAGGCGGCCATGATGGAGCCAGAAGGCGGTTGTCGCGGGCGTCCATGCACGGGCGAACCGTTCACCAGTCAACGTGTTGCCGTGTTCCACGAGGGCCGGGATGCCGCGCAGCGATAGTTGCAGAAACGTCATGTGAAAGCACAGCGGGCTGATATCGATGGCATTGACGAGCATGTGCAGGCCGGGGTCGAATCCCTGTTGCGTCAGAGCATCGGCTGCCGCCAGCACCATGCCGCCCGCGCCGGACGCCGGTTCCTGAAGCGTCACGAAGCCGTTCTGCCCGATCAAAGCCGCGGCGTCCTCAAGGCTCATCATCGCCATGAATCGCGCCACTTCGTAAGGGGTGAAGAACTGACCGATTTGCGCGTTGAGGATTTCCATTTCGGTGGCGACACTGCCGAGGAAATCGCAGCCCTGCCGGATCGCGTTCGCAGCCAGGCCCAGCAGCTCGGGATAGGCGCGCACCGTATCCTTGTCGCGGTACGTGCCGACGATCTGCATGTAGCGGTCCTCAAGCTCCTGCGCGCGTTCCGGCGTCGGGGCCGTGGTCTTCGCATAGGCGCAGAAAGCCATTTCGCAGAAGTCGCGGAATGTGTCGTAGGGGGATTTCTCGTGGTCGAGCGCCGTGATGCGCTTGATAAACGCTTTCACGCAATCCTGCGGGGAGAGGGGACTCGTCATGGCGCTCTCCCTTGTGGGAGAGGTTCGCAGGGATGCCCGTCGTGATCGGTCACTTGCAGCGACGTGGTGACGCTCACAAACAGCGGGTTGATGATGTAGTCGTCGCCGTCGCGGTTGACCGTCACGATAGCGGCGGCCGGTTCGCCGTTCACGAAACAGGAGAACAGCGCGAAATTTCCGAAGTCGCCGGAGGAAAGCGCTTCGAAGGCCGCGCGATGGTCTGCGGTGATGTTGGTCATGACACACCTCCGGTTCTGATCCCGCCCGCTGCGTCCGCCTCATCGGCGTAGGCAGACAGCGTCTTGGTGGCAGTGAAATGACGGTCGCGCTCGATGGGCAGGCCTAGCCTGCCGCGCACGGAGGCGAGTTCCGACAGGCTGACGTAACCGAGTTCGGGACAACCGACGCCGAGATCGCAGAGTCCGAAGCATATATCCGGGTCCTCGGGATCGATTTCGGTCAGCAGCCATGTGCACCCCGCATCGGGCGTGAAGAGTTTCACGACGGGGAGGAAATCCGGTTCGCCCTGACCGGCCAATTGGGATTGTTGCCGGAGACGGCCATTCTTGAGCAGCCGTTCGTGGATGTCTTTGGTCAGGAGCTTGGTTCTCATGACTGGCCCCCGCTGATTTCCGCGTTGAAGCGGCCTTCGGCGATGCCATTGCAGGCCGTGAAGTTGATATGCCGGGCGATGCAGAAGTGGCGAAGGTCGGCAAGCAGGTTGATGACGGCTTCATCCGTTAGAGGGAAATCGTCGCCGCGCGCCCACATAGCGGCGCTCAGGGCCGAGCGTGCCGTGCCGATACGCTGTGCGTTCGGTCTTGCAGGGTCCGGTATTGAGTTCGATGACATTGGCTTTTTCCTTTCGTGGTTGTTCACTACGCGAAAAGAAAAGCCGGGCCTGAGGGCAGGCGGGGTCAACGGGTTACACGGTCACTCGGCGCGGGCGCCCGTTGACGACGCCGGCAGGACCGGCAGGATGAGCGATGAGGCTGAACAACCTTCGGAAGGGGATCGGGACCATCGCAGATCAAATAGTCCGGACTGCACGACCGGGGGCGAAGCTATGCAGCGCCCGGAGAAGTGGACGGCATCCGCAATTCGCCGGTAGCATGGAGCCTGGAGTCCCGGCATGGATAAAGACGATGATGGGCTTCCCCGCTCGTACAGATGGCACGAAAAACTGGAAGACTGGAACGACGCGATCCACAAGCGCGAGGATAATCTAGGGTTCTGGCTGGGCGTGTTGTTCGTCAGTCCGATTCTGACGCTGCTCTCATGGCTGAATCGGAGGTTTTCAAACTGGACGGATGACCAGTGGGAGAAACGCCGCCTGAAGAGGGATGAGCGGTTCGAAGAGTGGCGGCGCCGGAATAAACGCTGATCCGGAGCGAACCAGCATCTTCGCCTTTTGTTCGCTATGATGTTTGCGTGGGGAAATGGTGCACCGTGACCGTGACGGATGGCGACGGCAAGCGGTACAGCGTCGACGTTAACGCCGACAGCTCATACGACGCCGCGCATCTGTACCTGACGCATGTGCGCGGCAATCCATCCTGCGGTTTTCCGATCCCGACAACCTCGACCGAATTCGAGGTCGTGACGGCCGGGCGCATTCACCATGTCCAGGGCGCGCGGCTGAAGAAGTGGATCGAGAACCGGCGCTCGGAATGGAAGGGACCCCGCGGGTTGCTCTTCTCACAGCGGCCAATCATTGGGGATTAACCAGCAGGAAAGGCGATATCCTTATGAGGGCATCGCGTTCCGTTAAGGAGGCAGGCTTTGGCTGGAAAATTGAGCCGCATCATAGCCATTCTCAAGAGTGCGCCACGTCAACTGATCGCGGCTTACAAGAAGGGGCGCGACGACGCTCCCGCCGTCCCGCCGCCGGAGATTCTGCGCAAGCGGCAGGACCCGCCCGCCGGTCCCCAGCCGCCGGGCAAGGATTCACGGCCCAAGTAAGATCGGGCAGCTCCTGGGCTGCGCTACGTCATGCTTCGCCCCGTGCCTTGCGGATGAGCGTCTCGAACGGCGCAAGTTCGCAAATCGCATCATTATAGATGTCCTCGATTTCGCGGGATTCAATCGCGGTGACCGGCTGTCCTTCTTCGTACAGCAATTTATCGACGATGCCTTCGAGGATGTCGAACGCGCGTTCCATGGACGCCAGAAGTTCACAGGCATGGGCAAGTAGGTTCGCATTAGCGCGGCCACGCTCATCATCATCAAGAGCTGCGATGACATAGGTAGCAGTTTCGTCGGTAATTACGATCTGGTTTGGCAGATGGAATTCCGCGCCGTCGCGTACAAAGTGTGGGCCGGGTGTGTGCTCGTCGTCCATCGTTTAGCTCCTTTTCTGTCTGGTTTCCCTCAAGCCGAGGGGTCACGGAAATCCCCTCGGCGCAGAGGGAAACAGCGAAGGCGATGTAGGCAAGAAGGCGACTTCCGCGGATTCATCGTCCTGGGGTCCGTTTCACGCGATGGCCCGCCCGCATGACGGGCCATCTGGCGAAAGGATGTCAGGCAGCTTTGCGCAGCAGTGCGGGCAGCCAGCCGGTGTCGGCCACCTGGCGTTCCGCGATGACGGCGAGTTCGCCTTTCTTGGCTTTGTTCCACGCCGGGGCGATGTCACCTTTGGCCTCGGTGAGAGCTTCGAGGATGCCGGTTTTGCTGACCCTGGCGAAGTAGTTCTCGGCAGTCGGCGTGAACCACGCGGTCATGTCGAGCTTCAGCGTGTCGGCAAGCCTGTCGGCGTGTGCGAACCGATGATCGTCAGCGCTGTCTTTCTTCGTCCGCACGGCATTGACGCTGCGCGCCATGCAGAAGGCGAGAAGATCGAGAAGCACCTGCTGATCCTGCTCCAGGCACCATGTCCACAGGCCGTCAGGCGTGCCGGGGATTCTGCTGCCCCAGCTTTCTGCGGCTGATGTCATGGCATCGAAGGCTTTCGTGCCCTCGACACCGCGCAGGGATTTGGTCGTCGTGAAGACCTCGAAGCAGGTATTGCCCGAGGCACGGCCCAGCAGATCCTGTGCCGCCATTGTGTGCACGAGTGCTGCCAGCGCGATATCAGGACGGTTGATAAGTTCCGCGCTGATGGCCGCCGTCTTGTGGAGCGTCAGGCTTTCGATCAGGGAAGCGGGGAGGGACGATGTTTCCGCAACCTCGACGGTTTCCACCGAGCCGTCGTCATTGATGTGCTCGACGGTTTTGGTCGCGGGTGCTTTCTTCGGACGATCAGCCGGAAGAACAAAGCCGCGGTCGATATCGAGTTTGCCGTTATAGTCGATCCGGACAACCGCACCGGCGATGGCCAGGGTTTCAGGGGGCCAGACATCCTCGCGGGTCTCGTTGATCGCGTCGATGCGATCGGAGATTTCGCGCAGACGTTCCGGATATTCGGCGTCCGGGTCGTCGTTGGCGTCCCAGGCGGTCTCAAGCGTGTCGTGCTCCTGCTCAAGGGCTGCGAGTTCCTTCGCCAGCTTCGGGGTGAGGGGTGCCATCTCGGAATGCATCCGTGTGCAGTGGGACCATTCGGAATGGTCCTGCTCAAGCCGGAGTTCAACCCATTTCCAGCCCTCCTTGCGCAGACCGTCAGCGGCTTTTTCGAGTTTGGCGAGAGCAAGAGTTTGCAGAAGCTCCTGATCGAGGATGAAGACGCCTTCGTCATCCTGGGCGAAGAGATCGCGGCGGACCTGTCCACCGGCTTTCTCGTAGGCCTTGAGGGTGACGAATTTGACGACCTTGTGCGAGGCGGGGATTTCATCGTCGGTCAATGCACGGCGGATCGAGCGGGGATCGTCGTCCATGTTGCGCAGGACCTTGAGGAGTTTCTCCTGCGCCTTGTGGTCGTCGGTGATCGCGAAGGCCATGACCTGCTCAAGGTCGAGCTTGCCGTCGCGGTAGGCGGCGAGGATGGCCGGGCTCACGCGGGCGAGTTTCAGGCGCTTGCTGACCACGGCTTCGGTGACGCCAAAACGCGCGGCGACATCGGCGGCAGGCATGCCCTTGTCGCTGAGATTGCGGAAGGCCTCGAATTCATCGGCGGGGTGCATCGATTCTCGCGTACGGCGTTCTCGGCCAGGCTGATCTCGGTGGCGTCGGCATCGTCGGCGACGAGCTGACACGGGACCGCGTAATCAGCTTCGATCTTGCCGGCTTCGGCGAGTTGCAGAAGGGCAGCAAGCCTGCGGCCTCCGGCAACGACGGCGAATTTACCCTTCTTGCCGTTGCGGACGACAAGCGATTGCAGCAGGCCATGCGCGGCGATGGACGCTGCGAGTTCGGCTAGAGCGGTATCAGCACCGGCAGTCTTGCGGACGTTGCCGTCCCAGGCGGTGAGCTTGTTGAGAGGGATGGATGTGGTGTCAGTCATTACGTTCTCCTTTGCTAGGTGGTTTTTCACAACGCGAAGGAAGGGGCCGGTCGATTGAGCCGTACGGGTCATCCAAGATGGTCTGCCGTTCTGGGCGGGGACCCGGAACGCAACCATCTCTGGGAATTGACGCGAAGGCGCGACCGGCTACAATCGCGAGATAAACGAAAAACCATATGTTCTATATCCGTTAGTCGGCGCAAAACCCCGATGTGCAGTGTGCCTTACTTCCACGGCGCATAGCAGGACGCGTTGTTCAACTCGCCCATCGGCGTTAACTGCGTCCGCCAGATCACGATAATAGAAAAACCGGCGGAAGGAGAGGGGAGCCTGATCCGTACCGGCGGTCGCGTGACCTCCTTGACCTGCAAACGCGTCCAAGGCTATTTATGTCCGTCTCAGATGGTCTGTGACCGGGAAACTGAGAACGATGGTGCGTGCAGGGCTAGAGTTATTAGGAAGGAGACGGCCATAACAATAACCAGAACAAACAAATTGACGGCAAAGGACCATCTGGCGGTTGCCATCCTTGTCGAGATCGCCCGCCAGGCCGTCGACAAACCCATCAAGTTACGTCTGCTGGCGGAGGCCGTCGGCGTAACGGTAGATTACCTTGAACAGATCTCAGCCGACCTGAGCCGTTACGGTCTGATTAGAAGTTTTGCGGGAACCCATGGCGGTCATCAACTGGCGAAACCGGCCTCTGATATTTCCATGGCTGATGTGATTGATGCAATGAGAGCCCGCGCGCTTGCTGGCGCTTCTTCCGGCACCGATGGGAGGCTCGGAAACAGAACGCCCCTGCGGGACCCCTTGGAGAAACTGCTGACCCTCATTCTGCAGGGCATATCTCTTGCTGATGTCCTGCACGGTGACCTGGAGGCTCATCCCCTTTTGAGGAGAATTCATGACACCGGCGAACAGACGTGAAATAGCGTTTGGCTCTCCCCGATCCTGCTGATAGTCTTTCCCGGTAACGGGGATTAGTAACCCTCGCTAGTTATATGTTAGGAGCGCGTATTTACGCCTTGCTCCTCTCGTGCTTTGGCCGAGAGGACGGCGGAATATAACACCCTTCGGGGAAATACGTCGTTCGCCGAACTAGCGGCGGTTACTAACCTCTTGGCACCAGCCAAGCCCCGTTGTTTTGTTTAAACAACACACGGGCGTGACATGCGTTCAGCAACCGACATTGACAAGAAAGTGGGAGAGAACCTGTTAAAGGTCCGCCTGTTTCGAGGGATGACTCAGGAGACACTCGCGGACGCGGTCGGGGTGACGTTTCAGCAAATTCAAAAATACGAGAAGGGCAAAAATCGCGTCAGCGTATCCCGGCTCTGGCTGCTCTCGCATGTGCTTAAAATCCCCGTTGCCGAATTCTATGACGGGATCGAGGGTGCTCCCCGGAATGACGCGCTAAAGCTGACGCCGGAACAGGTTGCCCTGATCAAGAAATACAACATGCTGCTGGAGCCGCAGAAGAGAGCGCTTCATGACTACATGCGGTTCCTGCGGGTTCAGAAGGGACAAAGTCGATGATGAGCGCAAATTATTCGCCAAATGTTCCCACTTATGTAACTAGGGCTATTGACTCATTTTGTCTGATCTGGCTTAGATCGCGAACTCATTCAAACGACCTTTCGGGGAAGGATATTTCATGAACCCAATTCAACCCGCGGCGCATGTCCGCGCGGGCACCGGCTTTCAGGATGTTAAAGCCGGGTCGAGAGGTATTGGGCCTTATGCCTGTAACCGCTCGTTGCTGTGGCTGCTGGTGCGGTTCTTGCCGCTTGTCATGTTGACCTGCTGGAACGGCGCTCCCGCCCGCGCTGACGGTGTCAAAGGCACCATTGCCAGCGGCCAGACCGTTAACGGCACCATCATCGACACCGGCGTTGACACTTACACCTTTCACGCCGCGGCCGGCGGCGCGTTTGTCATTGCCGTCGCGGAGACGGGTCCCCACGATCCGTCGTTTGTGCCCAGGATTGATGTCGCGGCGCCCGGCACCAGCGAGGGACCGGGCAGCGCGCATCCGTTCCACGCAAGCTTTGTGCAGCCGAACGCCGCTGAGGGAACCTGGACCTTCAAGGTCAGCCGGGCAGGGGGCGGGACAACGGGCGGATCTTACGCCCTGACGCTCGTTCAGACGTCGGGCGCTGTCGCGGCAAACCATGTGATGGCACCCGGACAAGCCTATTCAGGATCGAACACACGCGGCCAGCTTGAGGCATGGACTTTCAACGGCGTTGCTGGCCGCGCCAAAACGCTCACGGTCAACGTGACCGACGGAGCCGGTTTTGTGCCGGAGGCACTTGTGTTTTCGCCGACGGGCGATCTTGCCGGCGGCTTCGGTTGCGGGGAGGGCGCTTGCGCCAGTCACGACGTGCCGATCAAGGCGAGCGGGACCTATACGATCATCGTCCGCAAGGCGGACGGCGAGGATGTGACCGGCGCCTATTCGCTGTCCGTGAACGACAAGACGAACTGACATAAATCGATAGGGGAAAGTTTATGAATTCATTCACCTCTGCCATCCGCAGACACAGCCGCGGGGCCGCACTTGTTCTCCTGCCGTTTCTGACTTTGATCTGCGGCATTCATCCGGCTCTCGCCAACGGCGTTAATGAGGCCGTCGGCAACGGGCAGATCGTCTACGGGACGATCTCCGGCACAGCGAACGATGTATACACCTTTGAGCAACCCAGCGGTACTTATCAATTCCTTATTTCAATATGGGAATCCGGCGGACACAGCACAACTTCCAACGCCAGTTTCCGATTCGTAAATCCTAACGGCACGCGGAGCGGAGTGTATGGGGACGGCAACTATGCTGGTGGCGTTGAGGCCGCCTCCGGCGGCGTCAGCGGGACATGGTCCGTCGAAGTCTTTAACTATCAGAGTTCGATGACGGCTGCCGCTTATGGGCTCCAGGTCGTATGGTGGCCCGGCACAATCAGCCAGCCGAGCGGACAGGCCGGAGGCACGATGCGGAATGGCGAGACCTATTCCGGCACGATCAATCTTGGCGAAAACGATTTCTACAGCTATCAGGGGATCGGCAGCCAGATTTATACCGTGACGCTTACCAAGACCAGCGGCGGAGCCGGGTTTTGTCCCTTCTTGAGAGTTATCAATCCCAACGGCACTGACCAAGGCACTTATCTAACAACCTGCACAAGTGCCGGCTCCGCCAGATATGCCATGACCGGCACCCAATATCTCTTCGTAGAAAACGATTACGCTGGCAACGGAACCGGCGGCTATACCGTAGAGGTCTCCGGCGCGGGCGTTGACATGCCCACTCAAGGCAAGGGCCAGGGCTCGACCTGCGTTGCCTGCGAAGCGGCAAAAAAATCGGCAGCAGCGGGCGCACAGCTCGCCGCGCATAGCGGCGGAGTCGTATCCAACGGCGCGACTTCGACCTCACCGTGAATCAGGAGGCTCATGCCATGAATTTATTCAAAGCCACAGCCCGTAAATCCGGGCGCATTGCCGGCCTTCTACTGGCGCTTCTTCTGATCCCGGTGATGTGCGGCATCGATGCGGCTCCGGCCCGCGCGGCCCCGATCAACATCGCCACCGGCAACCTCTACCAGGAGGTGACTGATTACACCACGGTCGGCACCAATCCGCTGGCGCTGATCCGCTCCTATAACAGCCAGTCCTATACGCTCAACCCGTACCCGACGCTGATCGGGCCGAACTGGCGCACCAATTACGACCGCTATGTGCGTGTCATTTCCACGACCCAGCTCCAGGCGGAGCGCGACGACGGACGGGTCATCAACTTCGCAACGTCCGCAGGCGTGGGGACGCCGGACAGCGATGTCGATGTCAAGCTCACCTATTCCGGCACCACCTACACGCTGACAGATTCCGACGACACGGTCGAAACCTATTCGGTCACAAGCGGGAAGGGGACGCTGACCTCGATCGCGTACCCGAACGGCTACACGCAGACGATGAACTACACGAGCGGCGTGCTGACCTCGGTGTCGGATTCCTACAGCCGCTCGCTGAGTTTCACCTATACGAGCGGCATGCTGACCGGCGTCACGACGCCCGACAGCGCGACTCTGACCTATGGCTATACGACCGTAGCAAGCCAGAGCCTGCTGACCTCGGTCACATACAACACAAGCCCCTCGACCAGCCAGACCTACGTCTACGCAAACACGAACCTGCCCTTCATGCTGACCAGTATCACGGACGAGAACAGCAATACCTTTGCTTCGTTCACTTATGACGGCACGGGACGCTGCACGATGTCAGAGCTGGCCGGCGGCGCGGACGAATACCAGGTCTCATACGATGACAGCACCGGCAACCGCACGGTGACCGGCCCGCTCGGCAATGCCGAGACCTATAAATTCACGGCATCGCTGAACATGCAGAAGGTCAACGAGATCGACCGCGCCGCGAATTCACCGGTCGCGTCGGCCAGCCGTTATTTCACGTATGACGGCAACGGCTATCTCGCCACCGCGACCGACTGGGACGGCAACTCGACGCACTGGACCAACAACAGCCACGGACAGCCGACCTCAATCACCGAGGCCTATGGCGCCGGCATCGCGAGGACGACGACGATTTCCTATGACTCGACCTGGGTCCATAAGCCGTACACGACGACCAAGACCAATGTCACCATCGATGACCGCTACAACGCCACCTACGGCACGCTTACCAGTCACACGCTGACCGACACCACGGGCGGGACGACCAACGGCAACACCGAGGTCTGGGCCTATACCTATAACGGCACCGGCGAGATGCTGACCGAGACCTTCCCGCGCACCGGCACGACCGTCAAGAACACCTATACCTACACCGCCGGCGCTTTGGCCAGCATCACTGACCAGCTCAGCCACGCCATCACCATCAGCACGGCCAACGGCACGGGTCAGCCAACCAAGATCCTCGATGCAAACAGCGTGGAGACTGACTTCGTCTACGATAACCGCAACCGCCTGACCAGCAAGACAGTCAAGGCCACCCCGAGCAACGAAGTCACGACCTACAGCTACATCGGCTCCGGCCAGCCTTACGTTACGACGTTGCCCGATTCCAGCACCACCACTTACACATACGATAATGCGCAGCGCCTGACCAAACTCGCGAACACCGCGGGCGAGACGATCAACTACACGCTCAACGCGATGGGCGAGCCCACGACGACGGCAATCAAGGATGCCGGGGGCACCGCCAGAAAATCATTCACCGCTACCTATGACGTGCTCGGCGACCGCCTAACGCTTGTTGGCTCCGCCGGCGCCACCCAGACCACCACAATTACTTGGGACGGTAACAGAAACCGACTCTCGGTGGAGGACGCGAACAGCAAAACAACCAGTCTCGCATGGGACGCGCTGAACCGGCCCTCGACCGTCACCGATCCGAATTCAAACACGGCAGCGCCGACGTACAATAACTTGGACCAGATTACTGCTCAAACCGACTTCAACGGCTATTCCACAAGCTATACGCGCGATGCCTTCGGAAATGCGATCAAGCGCGTCAGCCCGGACACCGGCACGGTCAACAATACTTTCGATGAGGACAACAACCTGACCGGGCGCACCGACGCCCGCAGCGTCGTCTCGGCGCAGACGTTCGATGCCGCCGACTGTCTGACCGCCACCACATTCACCGGCTATTCGGGCGAGAACATCGCGTATACGTATGACAGCACGAGCGGCGGCAATGTTGGCGTCGGGCGGCTGACCAGCGTGACCGACGAGTCCGGTTCGACGGCGATCACGTACGATAATTTTGGCCGCATCACAAAGGAAGTACGCGTCATCGGCACGCAGACCTACACTACCAGCTTCAGTTACGATCTGGCGAACAGGCTGACGGAGATTATTTATCCGTCAGGCCGGTACGTTGATTACACGTTTGACTCCAGTGGTTACCTGACGACGGTGACGACCAAGCCGAGCAGCGGCGGAACTGTCACCACCCTTGCCAGCAGCATCACGCACAAGCCGTTTGGCCCGATCTCCGGCATGACGCTCGGCAACACGCTGACGGTGGCCAACACCTTCGATAATAATTACTGGCTGGACGACATCGTCACGTCGAACGGCTCGACCCACATCCAAAACCTGACGTTCGCGCAGGATTATACCGGAAACCTGACCAGCATCACCGACAATCTTGCTGCGGGCCGCGATGAGACCTACACCGTCGACAGCCTGAACCGGCTGCACACAGCGTCCGGCGCGTATGGATCGAGAACTTACACCTACGATAGCAACGGCAACCGCTCGACATGGTATGACGGCACGACGACGCGGACATCTACTCTGACCTCCAGCACCAATCTGCTGGCCAGCATAACCGACGGCACGAATACGCGCCACTTCACGAATAGCGCCTCCGGCAACATGCTGACCGACGACAGGGTGATGAATGGTGGCACCGCCGTATCGATGACTTACGGCGGTCGCGACCGGCTGGAATCGATCACGGTTGGAACGCCGACGGTCACGTTCAAGGTCAATGCCTTCGGACAGAGAGTGCAGAAGGCGACGACCGGCGCGACGACGGATTACATTCACAACATCAGAGGAAATATCATCGCCGAGGCGGACGACGGCACCGGCACGACGGCGATTGAATATATTTTCGCGGAGGGACAACTTCTGGCCCAGGTGGATTCTTCGGGCAATCTCTTTTATGCACACAACAATCAGATTGGTGCGCCGCAGAAGATGACGAACAGTTCCATGACCATCGTCTTCGACCGCGAACAGGAGCCCTTCGGCGAGGACTACGCCACGCCAACCAATACGCCGCCGACCCAACACCGCTTCCCCGGCCAATACGCTGACGCGGAAGACCTGCTGAGCCAGAACAATAACAGGGAATATGATCCGACCATCGGCTATATCGAAGCCGATCCTATCGGACTCGCGGGTGGGCTGAATCCGCGGGCGTATGCAGCAAACAACCCTACGCAGGCGATTGATGCGTGGGGGTTAGATACCTTGACTAGTTACAGAGATCCTAGCTTACAGCAGTCTTGGAAGAGCAATAATCCTCAAGGCTACTATTCCATTTCCATGCATGCTGCAGTCGATTCGGCCGGACAGTTTCTTGGTCTCGAAGACGCCTTTGGGAATATTTATTCACCCCAGCAACTCGCTAATTATTTAAAGAACCCCGATAGCAAAAGCGGATATGTCGCAGGGCAGCCAGTGCTTCTGGATTCTTGTTTGGCCGGAGACAGTAATAATGGGTACGCGGCTGGGTTGGCAAACGAACTCGATGCCTCGGTCGTCGGACCGAATCAAGAAATCCGCCCGTACCAATCACCGTATGGACTGTTTGGTATGAATCCGGTGGGTGATACTGAAGGTCCTCCGCAGTTTACGACACAATTGCGCGATGGGACGATACTAGCGCCTATACCCGGCGACTGGAATCTATACAACCCCAGCGTGTCAGGTCATACAGTCACGTCTTATCCACCGCAGGCACAGTAGGCCAGAATGAAAAGTCTAATTGTCATGTTGGTAGCCACCCTTCTTTCGATCCCAGCAAGGGCCGATGTTCAAAAACCAGCAACTAACCGTAACAGTCTTAACTACGGCGAGTATGCCTTTAATTATCAGTGTTATGAGACCGCCATTCACTGGCTGCAGCCTTTGGCGAATCAGGGTATCGTCGAAGCCGAGGTTAAGCTTGGCACGATGTATATGAATGGTTGGGGCGTGAAGCAAGATAGCGCTGAAGCGACGAAGTGGTATAGCAAAGTGCGTGAGGCAGCCGATCATCATGACCCGGATGCACAATGGGTCCTCGGCAATATGTACTCATCCGGCACTGGTGTCAGACATGACGAGACAGAAGCACACACATGGTGGAACAGAGCGGTGAAAATATGGCAGCCCTTGGCAGATGAAGGCAATGTGGAGGCACAGTATCGGTTGGCGAATGCTTATGAGAGGGGGGAGGGCGTTGTGAAAGATTACGCGGTGGCGATGCAACAGTACCAAAAAGCCGCTAATCAAGGTAGCTCCGATGCCCAATATTCTTTAGCCAAAACATACTCTCACGGCCAACGACCTAAGAATGAAGATTATGCTACGGCGATCAAATGGGCGCTTAAGGCCGCTAATCAGGGAGATTGGCGTGCTCAAGACCTCGTCGGCGGAATGTATGCGCGAGGTACTGGGGCGAAACAAGATGATGCAGAAGCCCTCAAATGGTTGCAAACTCCTGCAGAACATGGTGATCCGTGGGCGATGTTGTCAATGGGTTCAATTTATGAAGCCGGTCTGAGTTCATCGAAAGATCCAACGAAAGCATATTTCTGGTACAGACTAGCAAAGAAACTGATGACCGGATTTAAGCCAGGTTGGAATCATGAGGCTCAAGCAGCTCTCGACGGGGTAAGTAAGCAATTAACACTCGACAAAAAGACCGAAGTAGATAGAAAAGTAGAAGAGTGGTTGTCCCGAAAATGGGCGCAGTGACCTGAAGTTCCTCTTCTCGACCCGTCTATGGGGTTGGTCGCGAAAAGGTGCATTCCAGACTCTTATTGGAGAAAGAGCCGCAGCTAGAAGTAGGCCCCTGTAATCTGTCACGATAAATGGATAGGTTTTCACCAAGTTAATCGGTGCGTCTACAGCCATACGGCCTCGACAATCGCTCTGCTCTGGCCACTTGAGAAGTTCAGGGGTGTTGGAGGAGGCAAATATCAACCAAATAACGTGGTAAAAAGCTGCTCATTTATCGTGGTAACTAACAGCTTAAGTGACTACCAAAAGCCGTATGAATCACACCAAGTGGCTCATTTTGTATAAGTTATCCGTCGTTCTAAAGTAGCCACACCCAATTGCTTTCTGCTGATAATCTTAGCCGCGTTGCTGGCCTGCCTACACATCACGACATTATCCCCTCTCTCGCAGTGCGGATGAGCAATACTTGCCTTACTTGTCGCTGGCATCCTCTTCTTGGCTTTAGTGGGAGTAATAGGCGGTTGGGGATTCTTCAACGCCTGAGCCATCCACTCTGAGCGTCTGAGACCGCCGCGTAGCCAATAAGCGAGACAAGTTACACAAGCCCCCTGCCCTGAATACAATCTATAGTTGTCATAAGATACATTATCACATCGGGATTCCGCCGCAAACACTGCCCCTGTCACGGGAATCCCGTTGGGGCTCTTTCGCCCTTGCAAGTCTTTGTGGGAAATGCGTGAATCAGTTTCACGAATGCACTTAGGGGAAAACTGTTGGGGGCGAGCATGGGGAGAGTTCTTTTATTGGGCGCTGTCATATTGCTTTCTGGCTGTGCTGGTCAGATGGTCTTTGAAAAGCCCGCTACCAGCAAACAGCAGTTTTACGCCGACCAGTCGTTTTGTAATGAGCGAGCGCAGATATCCACTTCCGGGCAGAGCGGCATGATGGGACTCGCGATGCTAATGCAGGCAAAGCAGATGTGCATGGCGGGTAAAGGCTATAAATGCTATTACAGCCAGAGCCAGAAACCGTGCGAGATAACTAACTAGACTAACTAGGGGTCAGGCGGACATGATCACCGGGGCTAAAGGCGGTGGTGGCCAGTCTGCTCGGGTGGTTTCCAGTCTGAGGGCGTCGCCAGAGAAATTGCCTTCCTGCCGGTCATCAAAATACCCATCGCCGTGGTACATGTAGGCGTGTCCAGCCGCGTGACAATCAACGATGGCCGCATCGCGGGCCAGACGAATGGCGTAAATCGGCGCCGGCCAATCCTCCGTCAGAAACGTCTGCACGTATGCAAGGCATTCGCCGGGTCTGATCTCAGCGCACAGCACGTGGGCGCGCCATTTATCGGGACGAACCCCAGGCGCCAACATCTCATTGAGAAGTGCATGTTGGCGCTTTCCGATGAAGTCATTCGCATGATCAACGCCCCCGCCCTCCTCCAGAATGAACTGGCGGATCTCCGCGAACATTGGCTCATGGCCGGAATACTGCGGGAACTGTGTCAGAAAGTAGTGGAAGCCCATCTTGGCGACAGCCCGAAAATAGCGGTTGGTCAACACGACGGTTCCAACGGCCCCCTGATACATGGTGCTGCCCCGATTGCCCTCTCCGAATGTGACCGAGGGCCATGCTTCCCTAATCAGGCACTCCACCCACTCCTTCTCTTCCGGGCCGTAGAAGATCCGGACATCCTCACAAGGCTGCACCACGCCCAGTTGCGTGTACGCCGCGCGCAATTGTTCTGGAGTGCTGCCCGAACGGATCGGGAGATGATGCGTCTTCCCGGATTTCTCAACAAACACGATCTGGCGCATCTGGCGAGCTGTTCCGTTCTCAATTTCAAGCAGAACGTCGATACCAAGAGCGTTATCCCTCGCCCTCAGGTCCAGACGTTGCCCGCCTGCACTGCCCCGTTCGAAGACATTCACTTTTTCGTGAGTTGAACGCCCCTGGATGCCGTAGAACCTGCGAAACAGCGCCTCCGGTCCGCACCGAGTTAACTGCTCATCTAGAAGACCGAGACGGTTGTTGCATTGCTTGCAGATGCGGCTCTCAAGATGCGGAGCGTCCCTGAATTCACCAAACGCAGCAGGGAGCGGATGTTCGAGGGAGTCCGGCGACTCCGAACAATAGATGCAATTGCGCTCCATATCACCATTGTCCCAGAACAGCATGATGGCGGCGAACTATCCGCCTGATCTCGAAAAACAGCATAGGCTCGGCATAGTCTGAGTAGAAGACCTACACCGGGGAATCCGGGGCGAGAGCCCGCGCCAGGATCTGAATCTCGATCAACTGCCGGAAGCTGTCCAGATTGGAGCATGCGAGCACCGCGAGCGTCAGCGCACGCGTGCTGCTGAAATAACAATGCTTTCTTGGGCATGTGTGGCCAATCCACGAAGAGTGGGCTATTTGAAACAGCGTTTCCTATCAATGGGTTATTTATCAAATGGCCCCTGGTGACAAAAGTGTTTGGTCTACCCCTATGTGGCCAGCTCAGAGGGCCAAGCCTTTACCTCCGCAGGCGTAGTGAACGGATAGTGGCCGACGGCGAACATGGACGATCAGGTATCCTCATCGGTATCGAAAATGCCCTTTCGGAGTTCCTTTTCCTGTTCGGCCGATCGTTGCTCCTGGGCTATTCTCTGATCGAGGCGGCGGATGTAATCCGCCGCAAACTCCCTGATTCGTGGCCTCGTGTCTTCGAGCCACGACGCCATCTCCTCTTTTTTTTGCCTCAACGCTTCCACGAATCCGAATTCTCCCCATACCCCGCCGGTATTGTGAAGGCATATCTCGACGCGCGTGAGTCGCGAATCGCCTTCGGGCATTCGAGTGACCAGCGCCTTTAGAGCAGGATGGGTTGCGGGTTCGCCCTTATAGTTCTGAAGCACGCCGAGTACGAACCCAACATCGTCGTCCGAACCGTTCGCAGCCATATCGGACAACTTATCCACGAAGGGCTCGGGAGATGCTGGGAATACGGTGTTGAGCAGCCGCCCACCGTCGAACCGAAATAGCGGATCGTCAGGACGATACCAGCCCCGAACGGTTCCAATCGCCAACGCAGGGTCTTCAGAAAGCGGTTGCTCCAGTCCGAAGAATCGGTGCGGAATCGCTTCATAACGCTCTTTGTCATCTTCTCGCATCCGTTTCAGGCGCCGCTCGAAAAACGTCCAAACCGCTTCCGGATGGTGTTGCGCGATATAAACGAGAATTCTTTCTGCATGGTGTTCGATTTTTGGAAGGGACAACAGGTTATCGAGCACTAGGCCCACGTATTCCGCTGACAGCGAAGGAAAGAACGTCTTGCCTGCCTCCAAGAACCACGCCCCGTGTATCCATCGTGCATCAGCGCGTCCCGAGAGGTATTTGATCGCGGGAACGAAGACGGGCTCAACCAGAGGGCTCTCTTTTGGCTCATGCCGTTCGATCGCGAGAACCAAGCACTCCATCACGGCGATCTCGTCGCCCGAGGTGATAGCCTTCTCCAGCACCTCCTTGACTGAATCGACGGCAAGAGTCGAGGACTTACGAAAGTGGCGAGCAATGGCGATCAGATTCTTTCCATCCGCCAAGCAACGGGTCAGGGTCTCTTGATAATCTGTTTGTGAACCGCTGTCGCTCAAGCCGCTCAAAAATGCATGTAGGAAATTCAAAACATGGTCATCGGCACGTTGCAAGACTCTGACCGCAATATTCGGCTTGGCCTTTGCCAGGCTATAGAGAAATTCACCGAAGACAGGGAATGTCGCTAGGTCATTTGACTCGGTAGATGCGCACCGAGCAATGACCCCGTACCACTCGCCATCGGTCGCATCGGAAATCCCGCCGATGTATTCCGATGTGCGCTCCCGTCGGTACGTCTCGGCCTCCGCAAAATCGAAGTTGTTGTCTTCCCAGTGGGGCGGAAAAACAGACTCGAACCCGACAAGCGTCTTGTATCGAACGAATGTCTGGTCACGGTTAACTTCATCGCGGAACGCCTCGATTGAGACCATGAGGTCTTTCGCGACCAAGCGACAGCCAAATTTGTCAACCTCATCTGCTGCAAGGCCGCGAGCAATCCGGTAGTCAAAGAGAAAGTCATGTTCGAGATGTTGGAGCAGTTCGTAGGGTTGTCCCGGAGCCTGCAGAACAAAAAAGTCTACGATGCGCTTGGCATCGCTCAGAGTCAGCGCAAGCAATTCGTTTGAGTAATGCGCTTGCGTGGGAACGCGGGTTGCTTCCCGCAGCGCAGAGATGACCTGCCCCTTTTGGTCTCCCGTGGTTGACCGGGCAAACAGATCAAAGAGACCTGCCATCGCTTTCTCACGGACGACCTTTAGTTCGTCGGATACCGGCAACGCACCACTGCTTATCGAGAGAGAATTCGCCGCCCACTTCGTGCCGGTGATGCCGGAGTCGAGCACTGTACTCCAAACGGTAATGAGAAGCGAGCGGAGAGCGGCACGATCGCTATCCCCCATGCGTTCAATAATGCTGACAAGGGCCATTTGAACGCCCGGCCCGACCTGACGCCAGACATCCAGATTATAGCGGGCGAGGCGTTTGACGGTTTCGAGAATGTGCTTTCGCACGCTGCCATCAGGTTCGTCCCGATAGATTTCGCAGAGGGCGTAGAAGGTCCGTTCGACATCCGCATACCGGAAAGTATCGAAGATATCGACGATAACATTAACAACCTCTGCCTCTGTGCGTCCTTCCAGATCACCGAACGTCGTCTTGATCGGCTCAACAAGGATGCCACGGGACGCTTTCGCCGCCTCGACCAATGGACCACGCAAATCGCCATAAATCGCCGGGATGTCATCGTAATAGGGCAAGACATATTCCTTGAGAGACGTAAGCAAATCATAACGCTGGTTGTTATTGGTACTGGCTTGAAGGGATCGGATCGCATCGCGATCGAATAGCTCTTTCCCCTGCTGCAAGCGTTCGTAGTCATGCTGGACTCGCTGAAATTCGTACCCTGCTGGTAGAAGATACTTATCCATGATCTGGTTGAAGCGATTGGCGATGGCTTCCATCGCCTTTGTTCCGAAACCCGCCCTCGGTTTGTCCTTATAAATAATGTCGTGGGAGGTTTCGGACCATGCGTGGTTCAGAATGGTTTGAATCTGAATCTCGCAGCGCATTCCTTTGAACATGGCATACTCAGGTAACTTTGATCGGTCCTCGCTCATTGAGACCGTGTAATGAATGGCCCGATAACGGCGCTCTTCATTTTCTTTGGTCGGGTGATGGACCCTCGTTGCATCGCGATCAATTTGGAAAGTGTCCGGTATGAGGCGCGAGCTGAGAAATCTATCGACATCTGTATTCGTGTAGAAAATCAGCCGGGCGCCAGCGAGGTCTCTGATTTCCTTCTCTATGGATTCCGAATCCAGAAGGCCACGAGCCTCCAGCTTGGGCTTCAGGCTTGCGGCCGACTTCGCGCGACATTGAATAGATTGCGGTCGGGGAATGTCCTCCTTGGCCGCAATCGCTTTTTCCAATATGAGTCTTACGGTGTCGGCAAATTCGGCATAAAGAGCTTCTTCTTTCTCGTAGCCATCAAAATTCATGCACGGCTCCATGGAGCGGGACGCGTTGGCGCAAATATCATCATTCTGACCTGCTCCGCAACTTTAGTTCATCCGAGGGGAGAGTCCTGTTGAGTGTATACCGTCGCCAGCGCCTCCCCTAACTCCGTCTTCATGGTTTAAGCCTCCTAGCCGGTCTCACCTAAACGATTGACAGATACATCAAGGCGCTATTCGTTCGTGATCGGACGCGCGGGACACACGACGAGCTTTAGCCATTTCGGTACGACGGGTGGCGGCAATACCGATGACCCAACAATTAGCGGAACAACCCGCCTAAGCCTTGCGCCATTTATCCCGATGGCCAACGTCGGTATTGCGGACTCGCTCGACCAGAACCGGACCGCCATTGTTGATCTGTTTGGCGCGCTCAATCGCCTCGGCTTGGGTCGGCTCAACCGCGCTGGCCCGCTCGGAACCGGGTCGGCGCACCGCGAAATCACCTTCGGGACGCCGCTCTACAAATAGCTTGTCGTCTGCCATAAAGCAAACCTCCTGTCCCCCATTTTACCCCTGATATTGTAGTGAGGGAAGCTCGATCTCCCATATGTTGTGGTCCGGTTACGGCCAGCATGAGTTCGGCGCGCCGATTGTGGCCTTGGAGAAGGAGGTAAGATGGTCCTAGGCCTTCAGGCGGGGCAACGAATGTACATTGAGAAATCAAGCCATGAATGGAAGTACGAGGTGGGAGACCGAACGCTCGAAGCGGGCCTCTTCGACCACTATCGAACGATCGTCCAGAGACAGATCTTCTATCGGCGGTACGACGCGTGGGGGCAGCACTTCTACACGGCAGAGGAACAGTACTTTGGCGAGCAAGGCGAGCCGTTTTACCTCACATTCGATACGACCCTGAGTCGGGGCTATCCAGCTTACACGTGGGTGAGTGCCGCCGAGTTCGAAAAAACGTCCAGTCTGGATTTCAGGCCGCCTGCGGAACTCGTTCCGATGGTGCTGGCAAGAGCGCAGGTCTGCGTGGACCAGCAGGTCTCCTACTCCGTCCTGAAGCAGACCGACTGCGACAGCCTGACCCGCTGGCTGTACACGGATGAGCGGTGGAATCGGCAAGTTGCGACTACGGTGGGCGGCGCGGTCCTAGCTACGCTCGTGTTCGCGTTTGTCGACACTTTTGGACAGCAGAAGCGGCGGCGGCGTTATTAATCCCTAGGATCGGCTGACCATATTTTGCCAGCTCTCCCATAACGTCTCAGGAGACCTCGTCAGCCGACGTTTCCTCGCGCTGCAAGTCCGTGGCCAGCGAAAAAGCCAATGCGTCAAAGCATTGTGGCCATTCGAGACCGAGGAAAGAGAGCCAGCGCTGCGCCAAAACCGGCTGGGGGTCTCTGACGGTTGACGATGCCATGTAGTTATACATTGTCTGCACCCGTTCGGCCAGCTTCTGGAATTCTTCGAGTGAAACGATACGAAGGTCATCAGGGGGATGGCACTGGCGGGAAACCGGCAACGTGGGACCAACGATCGCTTTGAAGAACGTCTCTCCGGGATGCGCCTTCGTCAGGTACTGGACATGGTCATGAAACTGACCGATGTCATCCGTCTTCTGGTATTGCGAAGTATGCTTTTTGTCGGTCTTGGCCTCCAAGGCGACACCGGTCATCGAATGGGTATGGCGCCAGAGAACATCTGGACCAGTTTTCCTTGGTTTGGTGTTGTCGGGCCGGGATGCCGCAAGCCCGAGTAATCGCCCTAATTCTGCCAATGCCGCTTCTGCCGGCTTGGTGTCCTCACCGTAGACCAAATCGCGCTTTATTTTGGCCAGCGTCTTTTAGATGCCGGCACTGTTTCGAGCCAACGCGCCGACCGCTTCGGCCTGTGGTCCAGGCGCTTCAGAGGATTCAACTGCCAGCACTGATTTGCTCGAAACGCTGGGCCGTCCCAACTGTCCTCGCTCATTTGCAGCGGCTATATAAGAACGGAGTGCGGGCACATCCTGTCCCAATTTTTCCTGTGCGAACCCCGTCCAGTGACGATACCAACCGGCAAGAGCGCGGTCGTGAGGTTCTACTTCGTCGGCAAGCAAGGCGAGTTGTTGGGCGGCGTCCGCGAAGTTTCTCTCCCAGATCAGCTCGAACGCCCGGTTTTCCCGACCGGCAGCCGCGACGAGCCAGGCTGCCGGAGCCGGTCGTATTTCGACTTCATATCCGCCGATAGCGTTATAAAGACGATCCCAGTCAGCGTCACCGGCGAGTATGCCATCGATCAGGTCTGCGTAAGTTGTCTTGCGCTTTTTTACCAGATCGCGGAGTTGGAGCGCGAACTGAAGGTGCCGTTGAAGTAGTTCTGGGAGGTAAGACTGGTTCATGGGTGCCTGCACCCATTTCTGCAGATCAGTGCCACAAAGCACTACGACGCCGTGATCCGTGTTGCTGCGGAAGATACGACCGATTGCCTGAGTGACCCGGATGGCCGTTGAGGATGCACGAAGGCCTTCAACGTGCAAGATCTCATCCGCAAAACGGTCGACCATGAAAGAGCCGAGAGGCAGTCCGTCGAGCACCAAGACGCGGCACGAGTCGCCCGGCAGGTCAATGCCGTCATAGCGGGCCGCCATCACTAATTGCTCCGGAGGCTGTGCCCGTTTAAACTTCTCCACTCCCGCATTTCCGGTCCCGCCATCATATAAGGTTGCATTATCAGTCCAATGTTGCGCCCTGCTTCCGGATGCCGCGATAACGCATGCCTTGTGGTCCGCGATAAGCGCCTTTACCCAGTCTCGTTGCTCGTCGTCAGTGTCCCCAGGAGCAAAAACCAGTAATCGTTGTGCCTCTCCAGATTTCCCGCCTGGGCGGATGACGTGAGGGGTTCCAGGGCCAAAGGTTCTGGCGAATTGGGCTGCCGATGGCAAGGTTGCCGTCATGTAGATGACTCTCGGGCACGCGGCCAATTGAGGCAGAGAATTTATCGGTGCCACCACCGGGGCAATTTCGATTCGTGAAGCTGAAATGAGCACGGAACAGCGGTCAATTCGATCCATCAGGTGTTCCCATGCGAACAGGGTGCTTCGTTCTTCAGCGACACCGCCATCAACAAGGATTTTCGTCAACTGCTGCCATTTCCGGTTTAGCTCAAACGCAGGGATGAATAGCAAGGGTACGGGATCACCGCTCAAGATAGTTGCTAGCTGTTGGCTTTGTCCAGCCTTCTCCAGAAAAGGGCGAAACAGGGCAACAACTTCATCGAAGAGCGGAGTACCTGTGGGAAATCGAAGTGTGAAGCAGGAACGGATGCTCGGAGAGGCGACGTGTGCGTCGTCCAGAATCATCGCCGCAAGGCTCTCCCGGCGAAAGATGCTCTTGCCATTACAGAGCGCCGCGTAGTTGGTGACGCACGGGCCGCGAGCCTCGCGAAATACGTCCTGGTCGTACCACGAACCGCCGAAGTAGGCAGCCGTTTCAAGACCGCATGCTTTCGCCTGGACACGTGTCTGCTCAATCAATTGAATCGTGGGGCATACGTAAAGGACACTGCCGTTGGTTTCGTTCACCATCGATTGGGCAATGAGTAGCGCGATGAGTGTCTTGCCACCGCCGGTGTTCATTTCCAGGACCGTCCGTGGCTCTTGGCGTTTCTCGTGCCACTGGCGTAGCGCCGCAGCCTGAGGCTCCCAGATGTTCTCTACTCCGCCTCGAAGCGTCAGGCTCTTGAATATCTTTTCTGGGTCTATCTGACGTTGCCTCTTGCGAGGAGTGAGATTCAGACCTGCGAGTTTACCTGTCATCGCTTTACCCGCGTCATTCATTCACTTCCACCTCTGCTTCGGCTTCGGCTTCAACCTCGGCTTCAATCTCCTGCAATTCAATGACAGCTGTGCGGAGCGACTCGTAAATCGGTATCTCCTGCCCGAGAATCTCGAATGTTACTACCAGTGAGTACCGAGCTGTTGAATCCGGGTCGCGACTCCAGCCCTCGTGCCCGACAACGCCAATGCAGAAGTCTGTAGGCAATGTATTCGATCTCACTACAGCCCAATCTTTCTGAACGGTGCCGCTGCTCCGCCTAGTGTCTCGAATAAAGCCCCAATCCGATTTTTCGTGCAGCGTCCACGGAAGGGCTGAGCCCGGCAATGGTTCGTCACCGTCTTCCTCCTTCATTGCCCGTGCGCGGAACGTGTTGAGTCCCTCCCCGAGATTACTGCTTTTCCAGTCCAACCACGTTGACAGGTAACGCCGTAAATTGCGTCGAGTACGCCGCGGTTGCGCCACATATGACAGTGTCACTTCAATTCGTATATCAAACTCGTCGGCCGGACTGCGCAATTCTGGGGGGATTGGCACTTGGTAAACGTGACACTCACGTGCGTGAATCGATACTTCGCCACTCGTGATGAAGGTAGTGCGATGGTCCGAGTTGGCGGTCGCACGGGTCTCGTGTGGGAGGCCATATCCGATGCAATGGATGATCCGTGAGACTTTCTCAATCAACTCCTGTCGCCGATTCCGATCCAATCCTGGTTGGCGAAGATCAGTTAAGAATCTTTCGGCCCATGTGGGCCAGCGAGCTGACTGCACGACGAGGGCACGGTACAGAAGCGAAGGCTCTTGAGGTAAAAGGTGCTGCAGTTTCGCAGCGATCCGTGCCACCTTCGGCGCGGCAAAAGAAGTCCCAACATCGTCGCGATCATACGCAGGTCCCGGCGGAAACATGGTGGAGCGCACCAGTTCAGGGCATGCTGCCGCGATGCCACCGTCCCGTACATCCGTCGGCGCATTCTGGGTGCGTGTATCGTCTCCACCGTACTCGACAACTTCTGGCTTGATAACATTCCAGATGCCGGGGCCAGATCGCGAGAATGCCGATGGATGGCCAATCTCTCGCGCGAAGGTGCGCCAATCGCCGTCGTCAAACGCGCCATACGCGATCGAGCCAACGGTGAGAGCCTGAAGGCTTTGAGCGGGATTTGCAATCCGTGTGGACGCCTCATACAGGTAGGCCGGATACTGGCGTCCCGCATCCAGATGGTCCTTGATTCCGAGGTAGGGATTAGTGCCCAATGCCGGAAGATTGCCGGCGCTTTGTATGATTAGCACGTCGTAGGCAGAACTGAGCAAATCGATCTCCGCCGCCCAAGCGGACATGTACCGCGTACGGCAGTAGACACTAGCATTGATCGAGTGATTAAAAATGCGCGTGTGGCGTGGTCCGTTGTGAAATCGCTCAACGGCAGCACGCAACACTTCCGGGGGGAACATCTCTTCGGGCATTTTATTGTGCTCGTCGAGGACGCGGGCATTTTGAATCCAGAACGGAAGCTTTGGCGCTCCATTTTTGGCAACGACTTCGCCATAAAGGACCGCGCCGCTCACGCGGGTACCGTGGCCGCCGGGCTGCACGAAGTCACTAACCTCGGTTGTGTTCTTCCCCAGCACAAAGCAGTGGGATGTTGCCTGATCGATGGCCGGATGAATAAACACATGGGCTTCCTGGATACCGCTGTCGATGACGCAAACAGCCGGAGCATCAGCATCAGGTGCAACGGGTGCTATAGGCGGGATGGCAGCGGCCCCTGCTCCACCCGCTTGCTGGGGGAGGGAGATATCCTCCGGCTCAAGGACCTCGAAGATATAGGGGTAGTTCAGCACGAAGTCCTTCAGGCCCTTGCCAGAAATTTTGAGCCGGACCGTAAAGCTGTCTGGGAGGACGGCCGCATCGAAAGGGGCGCCGTCAACGAGATGCAAAATGTCGGCTCCGTAAGCCAGGGCAAATCGTTCTATCTCACCCTCACGCGCGATCTTTATTTGATCCCATAGCTCGTACGCGTTTGCTCGGGCCTGCGACCAATCGTGCTCCTTTCTAGCCCAGTCAGCGTCCTTGTCCCGCTTACCCCTTTTGGGTTGTGCGGGGATCTCTTGAGTGCCCGTGCAGGCAATACCTATATCTACAATGTAGATCTGCGCGTCGTTAATACCTGGCCACGCTGCGAGGAGATGATCAGAAAGAATACGCCGTAGACGGTCAGCCTGCGTCGGATCATCAAAAAGTCTATGCACTTGTGCAATGGTTGCCGATCCGCGTATCTGCACGGCAAACTCATTAACCATTGCTAGAAACGGAGTTAGCTGAATATCTTCGGCAGCGACAATGACATACCCTTCCTCTTGTTCGGCGACGATTTCGAATGAGAATTTTTCACGCAAGACGTCCAAGTCGAGGCTTGGATCAACTTGCAGAAGGATCGGAATGCCTTGAGGAATGACCGGAACACCCTGCTCCTGGCTTTGCGCCTTGCGCTCCTGCCAGCTGGCGCTCAGAGATTGAGCAGAGGTCGCCAGAGACGTGCTATGCGCTTGACGGGCATTCCGGTTTGCCACCGTTTGCGGCGATGGCGAACCAAACCCTCGAAGACGTGCCCTCCCCTGATAACGCAATAGCAAGGGAAGATGCTCGAAATTGTGCTGATCCGGCATCCGCTATTCCTTGCGCGTGGGAGTCTCATTGATATGGAGTTCCGCTATAGCTTCACGAATGTTCGCTTCAGTGACGACGTTACGTCCTCCTAAAACAGCTGCCTTTGCAGCGTCGCGGGCCGCCTTCACCACCATTGCAGCGGGCGCACCACACAGTTGATCGACAAGGCGATGCCAGTCGATTGGTTCTGCAAGCTTGACAGCAGAGAAAGTCATGCGCAGAAGTTTTTCAACTTCTTCCGGACCGGGTGGCGGTACCAGGAAGACCTCATCAAAACGTCGGAAGAGTGCCCAATCGAGAGAAGACTCGATATTGGTTGTGGCAACTAGCAGGCCCGGTGCATCATATTCCTCCATCAACTGCAGAAGTGAGTTGACGATGCGAGACGCCTCACCAATGTCCTTGCCGTTAGCCCGAGACCGTGCGATGAAATCACATTCATCCAAAAGCAAGACACAGGGGCGTTCTTTGGCGGCCATGAAGAGAGCGCGGAGATTAGTTGCCGATTCGCCAAAGTAAGAGGAAATCAGCGCATCGAAACGAACTTTCATCAGCGGTAGGCCCGTGTTCCAAGCGATGCGCTTCGCGCCGAGAGACTTTCCGCAGCCTGGCGGGCCGTAAAGAAGGATGGTCTTCCTTGGTCGGAGCCCAAACGTCCCTAGCCTGTCTCTGGCTGCATACTCACTCTCGATGCGCGCAAAACGTTCCTCGATTGCCGCTGGCAGAACCATGTGGTGCTCCAGGGTTTTCGGCTCGAAGAGCGTAGCTAGTGATTCGCCATGCCTACGATTGACGGGCAGCTCGATAAGGCTTCTCTCGGCAACAGGCGCGGACGAATGACCGTTACGGCGCGGGCGAGGCTGCTTGAGGATCGCGTCCAGTTGATCTGCAAGTTTCTTGTGACCTATCCGCCGTTCAGATTCCACGATTTTGTCCGCAAGGCGGTCAAGATCGCCTTGGGAGCCGGAAGCGATGGCGCGAACAACACGTTTCATGATATCGGAATTCATGTAATCCTCGCCCTTTCCATGTAACACACCGTCACAGTCTCGCTTCCCGTAGTCTGGCATTCGCAAGTCGTGGGGAAGTCGATGCTTTGCCTGCGAGCACATACCGCCAGCCGTCAGATTTCCGTTCGGAGCGAATATCGTGGCCCCGCTCCCTGAGAGCCGTCACAACCCGCGAAACGGTCGGGATGGAGACGCCGAGCTGCTCGGCGAGCATCGGAGTAGAGTACTCGCCCGAGCGGATCAGGCCCAATACGGCCTCCAGTCGCCTCTCAATATCGAGTGAGCGTTGGTATACCATCAGCAAGCCTCCTTGGCCTCGCTAGTCTATCAGATAATGATAGACTAGCCCGACGCGTGTTGCCAGAGGGGTGCACCTAAATATTTGCGCTTTCCGCTGGATCTTTGGCGTTTACGAGTGCCGCGCATCTCCGCTACCTTAGGTTGGCGGGATCTCGCGCACCTCGCGAAGCGCACGGTTGAAAAAATGACGGGTCGCCTGCTCCCGCACCTGCGCATCCGTCAAGACGATATTCTTCATCTCGTTGTCGCGCTGGAAAAGATCGATGGCACCCTTGAAGAATGCCTGTGCAAACGCTGCGTACACCACATCGGGCGGGTTGTTACGCAGCATCTCGGCCATGTCGTCGTCAATGATGGTTCGATTCACTTGCTCAAACCTAACGAAGTCATCGCGAGTAAACTGCGTCCCGTGGCGTTCGTTGAAGGCCTTTATGATCTCGGAAAGTGACCGCTCCTCGTCCTCGGTGTAGGGTTTTGCGCCGAACTCGCTGATCGGCTTCAGGGTCGCCCGATCACCGGGGCTCAGTGAGGCGGAGCCCTGTTCCTTCTGTTCTACCCGGAACGCCTGCAGCCGGAGCATGTCTTCGGTGATATCGATGTCGGCTGGCATTTCCCGGTTTGGAAGGAGGCGCGACAGCCAAGCCGCATAGGAGTATAGCTTTTCCAGGTCCGTATCGCTCAGGTGGATGACCTGGGCGACAAACGCGTAGAAGCGCAGATAGCTCTTGATGAGTTGCCGAAATTCCTCCTGGCGGCCTTCGTCGTCCTCCTGCTCAAAGCGGGTCACAGCCTGCCGGACAAGCCCTTCAAGCCGCGCACGGTCATGCGTATCGAGGGCACCCTTGTAGAATGTGTCGGCGAAGCGGTCGATCTCGCCCTGATCGAGGACGCCGAAGGTCCGCAGACGCGCTTCCAGTTCATAAATCTGGTTGGGATCGGAATTAGCCTCTAAGGCCGTCACTTCAAAGAACGGCCGGAAAGCGTTCTGCATGTCCTCCATGGTGTTCTGAAAATCGAGGACGAAGGTGTTGTCCTTGTTTGGATAGGTACGGTTCAGACGCGAGAGCGTTTGCACCGCTTGCAGACCTGCGAGCTTGCGGTCCACGTACATGGCGCACAGCTTCGGCTGGTCGAAGCCAGTTTGATACTTCTCGGCGACGATCAGAAGTTGATAATCGTCGGCATCGAACTTCCGGGGTAGCTCGGTCTCGGAGAATCCGTTTACCCCGGCTTCCGTGTAGGTCTCGCCGTCAACTTCCAGCTCTCCAGAGAAGGCCACTAAGGCCTTCACATCTTTGTATCCGCGGGCAGCGATGTAATCCCGCACGCCAAAGTAATAGCGGAGCGCATGCTCGCGGCTGCCGGTGACAATCATCGCCTTGGCTTGGCCGTCTAACCCGGCCATGACGTGGCGGCGGAAATGTTCGACGATCACTTCGACCTTTTGACCGATGGCCGTCGGATGGAGCGATGCAAAGCGGGCCACGCGCCGCTGCCCGCGTCGCCCATTCAGCTCCGGGTCATCCTCGATGGCTTTTTCGAGCTGATAGTAGGCCTTATAGGTCATGTAATTTTGGAGCACATCGAGAATGAACCCTTCCTCGATAGCCTGGCGCATGGAATAAAGATGGAAGGGATGGGGAAGACCGTCTGGACCCTTTATGCCAAACCGTTCCAGGGTGACGTTGCGAGGTGTCGCCGTGAAGGCGAAAAAACTGATGTTGGATTGGGGTCCCCTCGCCTTCTGGTAGTCGGCGATCAAATCCTCTATATTCTTGCCGGTTTCGACTTCATCGCGCGTCAGGGCATCGCTCATGGCCTGAGCACTCTTGCCAGACTGGCTGCCGTGGGCCTCGTCAACGATGACGGCGAACTTACGCGACCCCTGCCCCGACAGTTCTTTGAGATGGTCGGTTGAGAATTTCTGAATCGTGGTAATGACGATGCGCGCTCCGCCGTTGAGGGCTTCTTTAAGCTGCTTGGAGGTGCCGTCGATCTTCCTGACGACACCCTTGGTCTGCTCAAACTGCGAAACCGTGTTCTGGAGTTGTCGGTCGAGAACGACGCGGTCGGTGACGATGATCGCTGAATCGAAAATCGGTTTGTCGGCGTCGTCATGCAGGTTGATCGCCTGATGAGCAGTCCAGCCGATCGTGTTGGACTTGCCAGAGCCGGCAGAATGCTGAATGAGGTAATTGCGGCCGGGGCCGAAACTACGTGCATGCGTCATTATCTTGCGCACGGCGTCAAGCTGCTGGAACCGAGGGAAGATCAGGGTCTCGCGCACTTCGGGCGTACCGTCTGGCTTCGGCGTCTCCTGCCGGTCGAGATGAACAAATCGCCCGATGATGTCCAGCAAAACTTCGCGAGAGAGTATCGCCTTGCCCTCGGGCTGATCGGCATAGAAATATGCGACGCGGAACTCGCCTCCAACGTCTGGATTTCCGGCTCCGCCGTCTCGCCCCCGGTTGAAAGGGAGGAACCGGGTCCGGCCATTCTGAAGTCGCGTTGTCATCGAGACGTTGTCTTCGTCCAAGGCGAAATGGACTAATGCACCTCGTTTAAACGTCAGAAGCGGCTCGCCCGCGGGTGAGCGGTCCGAGCGGTATTGTTTCTCGGCGTGCCGGAACGTAGACCCAGTCAAAATATTCTTTAGTTCTGCTGTAACGATTGGCAGGCCATTAACGAACAGCACAATATCAATGGCGTTCTCATTCTTCAGGCTGTAGCGCACTTGCCGGACGACAGAGAGGATGTTCGCCTCATACAGTCGCGCTAGGTCGGCATTCAGGCCGGACGCCGGCTTGAAAAAACGGCTGTGAGCGGGAATTCGACTGGCTTGACGTATGCGCTAGCCTGAGGGCATGAAGGAGCGTGACTGGACAAGAGTCCTGGGATGGCCCGGATACCAGGTGTATCAGAGGGAAATCGATGAGTCGGGCAAAAAGCTGAAGCTGTGGGTGCGGCGGAAGAAGACGGGGCTTAAATTGATTTGCTCCGGGTGTGGTCAGCACATACCGGCCAGCCGGATCCAAGAGATCAGCGAGCGGGAGGTACGGGACCTGCCGTGCTTCGAGTACTCGACGACGATCGTGGTGGAGACGTATCGGATGAAATGCCCCCGCTGCGGATTCCGTGCAGAGAAGGTGACTCAGTTGCCGAGCAAAGCGCCATTCAGCAAACGATTCGAAGAAGCAGTGGGGCAGGCCTGCGAGAGTGCGTCGGCGCGACAAGTCGCGCGGCGATTGGGCATGGCCGAAAGCACGGTGCGCGCGATCGATCTGCGGTGCCTGGAGCGTTGGGAGGCCAAGCGTCGAAAGCCGCCGCTGCGGCAGATGGGCGTTGACGAGTTGTACCGCGGCAAGAAGGACAAGTTCCTCACAGTGGTGTGCAATCTGGAAACCGGCGAACCGCTGTGGTTTGGCAAAACGCGGAAGAAGGAAACGCTGGATGAATTCTTTCGAAGCCAGTTACGGAAGCCGCAGCGCAAGCGGATTGAGGCGGCGTGCCTGGACATGTGGGAACCGTTTCGGTTGAGCATTGAGGAATGGGCGCCACAGTGCAAGATCGTATACGACAAGTTCCACATCCTCCAGCATGCCAACGATGCCATCGACGAAGTGCGGAAGGCGGAGTTCTTCCGGCAGGGAAAACAAAAGCGCGGACTGATCAAGGGAAAGAAGTGGCTCCTGATGAGCCGGTGGAAGAACCTGACTCTCTCTCAACGCGGAGAACTCAACCGGCTGTTCCAACTGAACCGGCGCGTGTTCAAAGCCTACCTTCTCAAAGAGAGCTTGGAGCGGCTTTGGGACTATCGCTACGAGGGCGCGATGCTCAACTACCTGCAGAAGTGGATGGACCAACTGAAGTGGCAACGGCTCACGCCGTTCGAAGAACTCGCCGACATGCTGGTGAAGCATCTGGAGGGAATCTTGAACTACTGCCGGACCAAAGTTCGCTTCGGTGTGGTCGAAGCGCTCAATGGAAACATTCGGATGCTGATCAATCGTGGTCGAGGCTATAAGAACGTCCGCTACCTGCTGCTGAAGGCCAAACGCATGGCCGTGACCAATGCCGAATTTGTCGAACTTCAACAAGTCAGAAAGGCGGCATAGAATGGCCCTCCGTCGAATTCCCGCTCAGAGCCGGAAATCCTATGACGTAACAAAAAGAAAACCCGCCAGAGGCGGGCCTTCTAAAAACTGAAGCTCTGAGTGAGCGGTGACTTTGCAATCCCACTTTCTCAGAATCCCGAAGCGGACGCAAGCGTTTTTTGCGGCGGTTTTTTGCGGCGGTTTTTTGCGGCCTCAAACTGGCTGGTTTTCTCATAATCAAGGAGAGAACCATGCACCGACCAACTGAAGCTGAAGTCGCGCAGGAAATGCTCGCCCGCCTTAAGGCGCGCATGGCCCGCGACGGCATTCGTATCGAAAAGATCCCCTCCCCCACTTCGCTTCCGCCAACGGCCAAAAACGAAAACCGGCGGCAGCGCTCGCTGCGTTCCTGCCACTTGCCCGCAGAAGTAAAGCCATGGCACGCGTTGCCACGCGACACCGGCGCTTACGTGCCGGAGATGGCCGCGCGGATCGACGACGACCCCAACCTGACGGACGGCGCGCGCCGTTGCGCCCGCAAAATCATGGAATACGTTTACCGGAAAAATCGCGAAGGCCGGGACGCCGAGATCACCGTGTCTTATCTGGTGAAGGCGCTTGGCCGTTGCAGCCGCAGCGTGCAGCGCTATTTGCGCCAGCTAGAGGCGGGAGGCTATATCAGGGTCGAAGTCATCTATGCCCGCACACGCATGTGCGCCGGGCTGCTGGTCGCGGTGCTAGCTCCGTTGTTTCCAAGGCATCACCGGCAAAAATGGCCGGGCAAGCCAATGGATTCGGATACGACACGAGAGTCACAGAATAATAGACTCAGATATAAATACAGCCGTGAATCATGGGCGCTACGCTGCATGGACGGTGTGTTCCGTTCCTTTATGGGCTCTGAGCGGGAATTCGACGGAGGGCCATTCTATGCCGCCTTTCTGACTTGTTGAAGTTCGACAAATTCGGCATTGGTCACGGCCATGCGTTTGGCCTTCAGCAGCAGGTAGCGGACGTTCTTATAGCCTCGACCACGATTGATCAGCATCCGAATGTTTCCATTGAGCGCTTCGACCACACCGAAGCGAACTTTGGTCCGGCAGTAGTTCAAGATTCCCTCCAGATGCTTCACCAGCATGTCGGCGAGTTCTTCGAACGGCGTGAGCCGTTGCCACTTCAGTTGGTCCATCCACTTCTGCAGGTAGTTGAGCATCGCGCCCTCGTAGCGATAGTCCCAAAGCCGCTCCAAGCTCTCTTTGAGAAGGTAGGCTTTGAACACGCGCCGGTTCAGTTGGAACAGCCGGTTGAGTTCTCCGCGTTGAGAGAGAGTCAGGTTCTTCCACCGGCTCATCAGGAGCCACTTCTTTCCCTTGATCAGTCCGCGCTTTTGTTTTCCCTGCCGGAAGAACTCCGCCTTCCGCACTTCGTCGATGGCATCGTTGGCATGCTGGAGGATGTGGAACTTGTCGTATACGATCTTGCACTGTGGCGCCCATTCCTCAATGCTCAACCGAAACGGTTCCCACATGTCCAGGCACGCCGCCTCAATCCGCTTGCGCTGCGGCTTCCGTAACTGGCTTCGAAAGAATTCATCCAGCGTTTCCTTCTTCCGCGTTTTGCCAAACCACAGCGGTTCGCCGGTTTCCAGATTGCACACCACTGTGAGGAACTTGTCCTTCTTGCCGCGGTACAACTCGTTGACGCCCATCTGCCGCAGCGGCGGCTTTCGACGCTTGGCCTCCCAACGCTCCAGGCACCGCAGATCGATCGCGCGCACCGTGCTTTCGGCCATGCCCAATCGCCGCGCGACTTGTCGCGCCGACGCACTCTCGCAGGCCTGCCCCACTGCTTCTTCGAATCGTTTGCTGAATGGCGCTTTGCTCGGCAACTGAGTCACCTTCTCTGCACGGAATCCGCAGCGGGGGCATTTCATCCGATACGTCTCCACCACGATCGTCGTCGAGTACTCGAAGCACGGCAGGTCCCGTACCTCCCGCTCGCTGATCTCTTGGATCCGGCTGGCCGGTATGTGCTGACCACACCCGGAGCAAATCAATTTAAGCCCCGTCTTCTTCCGCCGCACCCACAGCTTCAGCTTTTTGCCCGACTCATCGATTTCCCTCTGATACACCTGGTATCCGGGCCATCCCAGGACTCTTGTCCAGTCACGCTCCTTCATGCCCTCAGGCTAGCGCATACGTCAAGCCAGTCGAATTCCCGCTCACAGCCCCTTTATGAAAACCCTACCCTCTCTTCCAGCCATTCCGATCACCGTCTGAGCCTGTGTTTTCTCAAAAGTTGCTCGGCGGGAGGGTGCCTGTGTTAGGCAGCCGGGGAAACCCGTCTTAAGTCCCTGCCCGTGGCATCTACATCCAGACAATCGATCAAACCGTCGTTGATACCGCTGGGTCGATTACTCGCTTTAGAATTCGAAAGATTTCATCGTGCCGCCGTTTTCGAAAATCCTTGTAAGTCTCTGCATCGAACTTGAGAAGTGCAGGATCAGCAGCAAATTCAGGCAGCAGCAGATGATTTTCAATGGGTACGCCACTCTTCTTCAATCGTGCGAAGTAGTCGGCAGGCATTTCCGCCCGTTTTCTGAGATTGTCCGAAGCCCCGACCAAGCGAAAATTTCCAATATCATTGATCTCACTGGCCGCCAGGCCCAGTTTTGTGCGGAGCGGACTCTGCGGATAGATGTGATCGGCATGGGGTTCGTTTCCTTTGAAACGCACGTTAAACGGACTCGTTCCGAACGTCTCCACGTACAGAAGGTTTAGGAGGATTGTCCGCAGCCGCGAAGCCGATAGGTGGCCGGCGTTTAGATGGGTATCATAACGAGCGGAAAAGCTGGATACGATGTCGGCAAGAGGGAATGCATCGCCGTTGGCTCTGGAAATCACACGATGCAACGTGTTTAGTGTGCCGTCAGTCCCACGGGCGAACCAATTAAATAGCTGCGCTTTGTAGTAATACGCAGACATCAAGGCCCGATTTGCGGCGTCTGGCTTCGGATGGCGGAACAGGTAATCGAACAATGGGATGAAACTTCCATAGCTACGGATAACTTTCGGCGAGAACAGACGAAGCTCATTCTCAATGAAGTCACGAAGTTGCTGAAAAGCCTCTTCGGCAGCTTGCCACTGAGTTTCGATTCGTCCCAGCAAGTCTTTGCCGCTAGTTGACGAGAACTTCTCCGGCGACAGCTCGGCCTCCTGATCGTGGGCAACGACAAGGCACTTTAGCTCAGTCTTCCAGGTCTAATCCCACCGCCTTTAGGCGGTGAGCTTCAGCGCGGCTCTACGAGAATGGAGGGATGGGCGAATACAGGCATAACGCGCACGCGACCTTCGATCTGAAGTATCACGTGATCTGGATCGCAAAGTACCGTTACAAGATATTGCGGGGGCGGATAGCTGAGCGTGCGCGCGACTTGATTCGGGAAGTGTGTCAGACACGGGACGTGGTGATCATCCGCGGAGCGATCTCGCCGGATCACATCCACATGCTATTGTCGGCGCCGCCGCATCTGGCACCGGCAAAACTGGTGCAGTACATCAAAGGCCGGTCGTCTCGAAAACTGCAAGAGGAGTTCCCTGAGTTACGAAAACGGTACTGGGGGCAGCACCTGTGGGCGCGGGGGTACTTCTGTGCAACGGTGGGCGCGGTGGATGAGCAGACGATCAAAGCCTACATCGAAAACCAAAAGTGGGACGAAGACGAGCAGGGATTCAAGATCACCGCGCCCACCGAGCCTTGAGGCGGCTCTGAGCCGCAGATGCTTCAGGCGGCTTCAGCCGCAAGCCGACTTTCAGTCGGAATAGGAATCTACCGGCTTTAGCCGGTAGTCTTTAAGACGAAGCTCTTGTCGATGTCGAGTTTGCTGCCGCTTAGCATCTCGGCAACGTCTTCAACACGCTCCTCAACGTCCGCCCAGCCTTCTTTCATGGCGGCAAACATCAGATCGCCAGCATCGAGCTTAGTTCCCCCAGAGTTCACTCGCACGAATATGTCGAGAATTGTCTTATAGGGGTACAGATCAGCGACGCCATCGAGTTGCTGCACCCAAAAGAAATGTTCCTCTTTCAGAAGCGCTCGAATCTGGGTGCAATTCCGGCGGACCCGCTTCTCTCTCTCCTTCTTCTGTTCAGATTCTTCCGGGTGAGCGCTGTCGAGTTTTTCGTTGACCCCTTCAGCAATTTCCTCGGCGTTCTTTGATGAGTCCTTTCCCATCAGGTCACGCAGCCGGTAGTGCGGCACGCCTATGGGCTCACTGGAGAACCGGATATCGAAAATCAAACCGTCCTCGTTGGGCGACTCCCCCGCCGTAAGATCCACGAAAGCGTCACGTTTGGCTGCTGGACTATCACCGGCGATTTGGCCATTGAAGAGCGCATAAAGCGTTTGCAGCCGCTGCTGCCCGTCCAAGACAAAAACTTTCTCGACACCTTGAGAGCTCTTCTGGTCGTTGTAGAGGTCATGCAGATCGATATCCCAATCAACACACGGCATGAACTCGCGCACTTTGATAAAATCCTTCGTTCGCCAGAAGAGGAAAGTCTGAATGGGATAATTCCGCATGAGACTGTCGAAGAGACGGCGCATCTGTTCGTCGCTCCAAACGAAAGGCCTTTGGATATGCGGCAGAAACAGGCGTTTGTTATCGATGTCTTCAATCAAACTGAAGAGCGAACGCGGTTTGTAACTCATACTCTGATGCCTTTCTGATGGCTAGCCGAAATCGGCCCATCAGGACCGACGAAACCGTTACCTCAGAAACGACAGCCTACTGTACCAAATTGCACTTGCATAGGAAGCTCTTGGTGTCCGTCCACTGCGAACCGGAGACAGTTCTTGGCGAAATTCTCACGTAGTCGGTTCGCCGACGCGTCAAAGTGATCGTCTCCGCGAAAGAACTGACCTACTGCATCCAGGCGTATAGGTGTTGGCGTCTGGCGATCCTGTTTGGAGACGCTGTCAGTTCCTCTGGCTGAAAACCACCACCACACGCCGCAAGATTGGTGACCAAACCCGGCGTCTGCTCCCGTGTTTTCTTAAGTTTGCTCGGCGAGACGCCCACGGCATCCGCCGTGCATCCACACCGCCGTGGCGCTCATCCATAGGAGTACATGACGTAAACCCGGTTGGAAGGGCGAGCGCCTCTGGATCAAAAATATGATCCTCAAAGGCAATCAACGCGGCGGTGGCCAGCAGATGGCGGCACACCTGATGAACTCGTTCGATAACGAGCGCGTTGAAATCGCCGATGTGCGCGGCTCCGTTGCGCAGGATCTGTCCGGCGCCTTCGCCGAGTGGGCCGCCGAGGCCCGCGGCACGAAGTGCCAGAAATTCCTCTACAGCCTTTCCCTCAATCCCGATCAGGCGCAGGGGCACCTCACGCGCGAGCAGTATCTTGAACTGCTCGACCGGACAGAGCGCAGCCTCCAGCTCGTTGGGCAGCCCCGCGCCGTCGTTTTTCACGAAAAGCGCGACAAGGACGGCGTGCTGCGCGAACACTGCCACGCCGTCTGGTCGCGCATCGACACGGAGAAAATGAAAGCCGTCCAGATCACGCACGACCGGCTGAAGCTGCGCACGGTCGCGCGGGAATTCGCCCGCGACCACGGGCTGGAACTTCCCGACGGCATGAAGAAGGACGGAAGGCGCGACCGTTTCAACGACCGCGCGAAACAGGAGAACCTCGGCGAGCGGCAGCAGCAGGAACGCACGGGCGATCCCAAGGAAAAGCGGATGGCGGATATCGCCACGTGCTGGAAGGAAACGGGCAACGGCGCGGCCTTCGTGCAGGCGCTTGAGGCCAAGGGTTATTACCTCGCCCGCGGCGACCAGCGCGCCTTCGTTGTCGTCGATCTCCACAGCGAGGTCCACAGTCTGTCGCGCCAGCTCGTGGGCGTTGTGAAATCCGGGGAACTGAAGGACCGCCTCGCCGGCTATCCGCTCGACAAGCTGCCCGACGTGGAATCGGCCCAGGCATGGGCTAAGAAGCAGCGGATCGAGCGCGAAAAACAGATCGCGGAAAAACAAGATCAACAGGAAAAACGACCGTCCGAGATTGAGATTCGGCTCGCGGCCCTGAAGGAAACTCAGGCCGCCCGCCGCGCCGAGATCGACCGGCAGCGCATCGACCTGATCGGCCGTCACCTCTCCGAGCGTGACGGATTGAAAGCGATGCACGAATCCGAAAACACGGGCGTCGTCAGCGCGCGGCTGCAAAGACAGCCCAAAGGAATTCTGGCCTTCCTGACTCGGATCACGGGCGTACAGATGATCGCCGATGCGCGCTACCGCAAACAGGACGAGCGCCGCGCCGAACAGCAAAAGGTGCAGGCCGAAGCATTGAAGCGCCGACACGACCGCGAGTTGAAGGAAGCCGACCGGCACTACGGCGCTCTCGACCGGCTGGATGCGCGCGAGAGTCGGGCCGCCCGGACAGCCCTGCACCGCGAGGAATTTCAGCGGATCGCCGAGCTTGTCAGGAAACCGCCTGGACGCGAACTTAAACCCGAATTCGAACGCGTTGCGAAACCGGTTCTGGAGCGCACGGGGACGGATGACAGCCGCACGCCGCAAGACGGAAGTAAACAGCAGAAGGGGAAACTGGTAAGCCTGTTCAACCGGTTCGTCGAAGGGCTTCATCCCGAACCGCCTCGGGAACCGGACCCTGCCCCCCTGCCCGTCCGGACGGATTTCGAGAAGGCCGCGAAACCGCCCATCGATCTCACGGAAGCGTTCAACCGCGAAGTCGAGAACCGGCGCAGCCGCGAGGATCGCGACCGGGACCTCGACGACGGCCCCGATCGCAGCTTCGATCCGACAGATCCCAAGCGCTAGCTGATGGGGCGTTGCCCCTGCACCTTGCGGATATCGTCGAGCGCTGCGTAATCCTTGCGCCGCCTCTGTTCGCAGTATCCGATATCCCGGCGGATCTCCGCCTTCAGCGCATCCAGCCGTCGGTTGTTCACTCTCCACATATCTGCTTTAGACATCATTCTCATGTTTTCCTCCATGTATTGAGGCCCCGGCATGGAGCCTTTTATGAGGAAGCGGACGCCCGGAGCACAGCCGGACTGTCAACGGATTGCACGGTCGCTCGGTGCGGTCTGTTCGTTGCACAGGCCCGGATGGCTTCGGGCAGCGTCATCCTTGAAAAGGCCCTGACGGGGCAGGACACGGCGGGAAAACGGGTTTGACTGATTTCTAACGCTGAGATTGGCGCTAAGAAAGGTCCCACGGCACGCAATACACCGCAGGAAAGCGCGCCTGGCCGTTCGGCCACCGCAAGCTCCCGGACATCCTCCATCCTGTGCCCGCGCGTCGCTACGACTTCGGTCCGCTGCTTGCTTTTATCGATGCTGTCATTGCCTTCGTCCCATGGCTGTTGATCTCTTCCTTGCTCACGATGCCGTCCGCGCCCTCCGTGTCCCGTCCAGAGATCGTTTCGTTCACCGCTTCCGCAAGGCGGACCCTCGGTGAGCGAAGACGATCTTGGGACACGCCGCAGGCTATCCGCCCGGCAAATTGTTCGCATGAACAACAGCATTGGAAGGGAAGAACGATGACGACCGAACAGAACAAATCACCGACTCAGCAGCACACACCGGGGCCATGGACACTTGGTGCATATGCTGGGGGTAAAGAGCCCGCTCGCTGGTTCATCATGTCCAGTGACCGCCAGCAGGAATCACTTGGCGCTCCGTGCAAGCCCGTATTTGTCGTTCGCGAACTTGATTGCGAATATGAAGATGTGCTTCTGATGGTAGCCGCGCCGGAGTTGCTGGAGGCTTTGGGGCAAATCGAAAGACTTCTGCGCGGCTCCCCCTGTGCCGCTGCACACAGCGTGGCCTGCGATGCCATCGCCAAAATAAGGGTGCCGCAATGACCTTGCTGAAATACCTGAAATACAGCTTGCTGAAGCTCGTTATTTTCCCGTGCCATCCCACGCGCCCGAACCTCCACGGTTCGGGCGCGAGGTCGCTGCCGCTCACGGCTCATATGATTGCATGCGCACCGCGCGCGCCAGGCTGATATTTTCCAGCGAGGCGAGCGAGTTTCTGCGTTCGGGCGATTGCCTCCTTGTGCAAACCAGACCTTGCGAGACTGTGCAGAACAAAGCAGTCAATTCTCGTTCAGTCAGTTTCTGTAGTTCGTGATTTGTAATCAGCTTCATGGTTTCCTCCTCTGTTGAAGCCCCGGCATGGGGCCTTTCATGAGGACGCGGACGCCCGGAGCACAGCCGGACTGTCAACGGATTGCACGGTCGCTCGGTGCGGTCTGTTCGTTGCACAGGCCCGGATGGCTTCGGGCTGCGTACATCCTTGAAAAGGCCACTGACGGGTCAGTACACGGAAGGAAAACGGGTTTGACTGATTTCTAACGCTGAGATTGCGGCGGATTCGTACCGGGCCTGATTCACGGCTTTTCCCGCTTCCATCCCCGCCGCTTTGCTTCCTCGCGCAATATCCGGTGGCCGCCCGTTGCCAGCCAGTGCAGCTCCTCATGCAGCGCGTCCTTCAGATATTTCGTCAGGCGCTCGTGCACGGCCTTGTGCACGGCCCGGCCTTCGGTTCCTTTATCGGCCAGAGCTTCCTCCATCCAGTCCCATGTCTGGTTGAACTCTTCGCGTGCGACGACGTACTGCGCGATCAGCAGTAGCCCCTTGGGAATATCGAGGCATACCCGGTCCGTCTCCGCCGCCCCGATGCCGCCGGCCATTTCGTCCCCGAGCAGTTTGTGCGCGCGCTCGCACAGCTCCCTGGTCTCGGTCCATAGCTCCTCGCCGAATACGTCCGCGCTGGCTTCAAAGTCCGGCTCTTCCGGGATCTCCACACCGTCGTCTTTATCGTCAGACATGTGATGTTCCTTTTCCGAAATCTCCCCGTTGCGGTCATCTTAACCGATCGCGGGCATGACCGGCTTAAACCGTGCCAGCACTTCATCCCCTCGTGTTCACCGCCAGAGTTTCCTTGGGTCGCGCCGGAATCCATTCATGCCAGCCTTTACCTGTGAATTTCTGCCTGAAAACCGGCCCTGATGCCCGCAAGGGTGTCGCCAAGCTTCCGCGCTGCGCTGTCGCAGCCGGGTGATGCCCCTCCCTTGATCGTGTCGGTCCGCTTTCGCAGGGCTAACCGAAATCACAGGCTGGCATTGAAGCCGGCCCGAACAGAAAAGGAAACTCAAATGTCACTCAAGAACACGAAGAAAAACGAAGCCGCTGAAACGAAGAATCCCCCGGTCGGAAAAGTCCGCGTCGGCCTGATCACGGCCAGCATCTGGGAAAACCAGACGGACAAGGGAACATTCCACAACGTCACCTTCGAGCGCCGCTACAAGGACGGCGACCAGTGGAAAAGCTCGCACAGCTACAACGCGGACGATCTCCTGGCCCTCGCCAAGGCGGCGGACCTGGCTCACACCAAAATCGTCGAAGCCCGCAACGGGGATGCCGAATGAAACACGGCAGCGGCGGCTCTCACGGGCCGCCGCTGATTCCCAGCTTCAACCCTTTATAGGAGATGATCCGATGCAAAAACTGACAGACGCACTGCCGAATACCGACGCCATGGATACCGTGGACCTGATGACTCAAGGGGAAATCAGCGACTATCCGGATGAGCCGACCGAACCCGGCTGGCGCAACGCGGTGTCCCGCCGCATTGTCGAGGTGACCGACGAGGACGAGAACCTGATTCCCGAATTCGTCTCGCTCAATCCGCATCCCTTCGCATTCCGCTAACCGGACGATACAGGAACCGTTGCGCTGCGCGAGCAATCGCGCAGCCTTCGTTTAGTCCCACCCGCCCGTTCGGGACTCGCGCCCTCACTCCCTGAAGCAGGGCCGCTGCGCGGCGGAAAGGCGTTAAGATCGTTCAAAGCCGTGTATATCTGCACCCAGTGCAACCAGCTCGTGCCGAACCCCGTCAAGGGGAAGTGCCCGCGCGGCCACCTGCTCACTGACCATCATCTTCTGGGCGCCACGCGGGAACAATCTTTCGGGGAGTCGTTTTTCAAAACCCTGGGAGCCTGCCTCGTTATTTTCCTCGCCACGACCGCAGTCCTGGCCCTGCTCAAGAAACCCGGCAGCTCGGCGGGATATGTCCTTATTGCCGTCGCCTGCATCGGCATTCTCGCCCTCTTCCGCGGCCTGAAGTGGAAAAGACAGGGCGGCGCTGTTGCGCGGCTTGTGCCGCGCGCCACCGGCATGGCCGTGGCGTGCATCCTCGCCGGGGGCGGTCTATTCGCACTGGGCATCGCGCTTGGCCTGATCCACTAGGCGAAATCCTTCTACCCTTTTTCGGGGATGTCTTCTTTCTCGAACATCGTGAGATCGACTTTGTCACCTTTCGAGGCCAGCCGTGCCGCCTGCCGCTTCAGGCATTTATCGAAGATATGCCGCACCGTGCGCCCGTTGCCGAAGCCCTTTTGCCCTGTCTCAAGCGATTCCATCAGCAACGACGCCGCGGTCATCGCGTCGACGGAAAACCTGATCCCTGCCTCTGCCGCCATGTGCGTGAGGATTTTGAACAGGTCCCCCGGACTGTAGTCCTGGAAATCGATGAAGGTCTTGAAGCGCGACTTGAGGCCGGGGTTGATGCCGATCATGTGCTCCATTTCGTCCTTGTATCCGGCGACGATCACGACCAGCCGACCGCGGTTCTCTTCCATCTCTGTGATCAGCGTCGCGATAACCTCCTTTCCGAAATCGGCTCTGAGCGGGAATTCGACGGAGGGCCATTCTATGCCGCCTTTGTGACTTGTTGAAGTTCGACAAATTCGGCATTGGTCACGGCCATGCGTTTGGCCTTCAGCAGCAGGTAGCGGACGTTCTTATAGCCTCGACCACGATTGATCAGCATCCGAATGTTTCCATTGAGCGCTTCGACCACACCGAAGCGAACTTTGGTCCGGCAGTAGTTCAAGATTCCCTCCAGATGCTTCACCAGCATGTCGGCGAGTTCTTCGAACGGCGTGAGCCGTTGCCACTTCAGTTGGTCCATCCACTTCTGCAGGTAGTTGAGCATCGCGCCCTCGTAGCGATAGTCCCAAAGCCGCTCCAAGCTCTCTTTGAGAAGGTAGGCTTTGAACACGCGCCGGTTCAGTTGGAACAGCCGGTTGAGTTCTCCGCGTTGAGAGAGAGTCAGGTTCTTCCACCGGCTCATCAGGAGCCACTTCTTTCCCTTGATCAGTCCGCGCTTTTGTTTTCCCTGCCGGAAGAACTCCGCCTTCCGCACTTCGTCGATGGCATCGTTGGCATGCTGGAGGATGTGGAACTTGTCGTATACGATCTTGCACTGTGGCGCCCATTCCTCAATGCTCAACCGAAACGGTTCCCACATGTCCAGGCACGCCGCCTCAATCCGCTTGCGCTGCGGCTTCCGTAACTGGCTTCGAAAGAATTCATCCAGCGTTTCCTTCTTCCGCGTTTTGCCAAACCACAGCGGTTCGCCGGTTTCCAGATTGCACACCACTGTGAGGAACTTGTCCTTCTTGCCGCGGTACAACTCGTTGACGCCCATCTGCCGCAGCGGCGGCTTTCGACGCTTGGCCTCCCAACGCTCCAGGCACCGCAGATCGATCGCGCGCACCGTGCTTTCGGCCATGCCCAATCGCCGCGCGACTTGTCGCGCCGACGCACTCTCGCAGGCCTGCCCCACTGCTTCTTCGAATCGTTTGCTGAATGGCGCTTTGCTCGGCAACTGAGTCACCTTCTCTGCACGGAATCCGCAGCGGGGGCATTTCATCCGATACGTCTCCACCACGATCGTCGTCGAGTACTCGAAGCACGGCAGGTCCCGTACCTCCCGCTCGCTGATCTCTTGGATCCGGCTGGCCGGTATGTGCTGACCACACCCGGAGCAAATCAATTTAAGCCCCGTCTTCTTCCGCCGCACCCACAGCTTCAGCTTTTTGCCCGACTCATCGATTTCCCTCTGATACACCTGGTATCCGGGCCATCCCAGGACTCTTGTCCAGTCACGCTCCTTCATGCCCTCAGGCTAGCGCATACGTCAAGCCAGTCGAATTCCCGCTCACAGCCCCGAAATCATTAGGTATGTTGGGCGGCGCCAGGCTGTAGGCTTCATCAATGAACAGAACGCCGTCCATCGCCTTCTCGATCACAGCCTTGGTCTTCGGGGCCGTGTGCCCGATATACTCGCCGACCAGATCGCCCCGGTCGGCCTCGATCATATGGCCGGACTTCAGCAGACCGATGTTCTTATAAATCTCCCCGACGATGCGCGCCACCGTCGTCTTGCCCGTGCCGGGATTGCCGGTGAACACCAGCTGGGGCGTCAGGTCGAAGCGCGGCAATCCGGCTCTTTCCCGCGCCTTGCCGAGTTCGATCAGGTTGACGGTCTCGCGCACCTGCGCCTTGACCTCGTCCAGCCCGATCAGCCCGTCCAGCTCCCGGAGGATGTCGGCCGGAGCTTCAGCATCTTTCTGTTTTGCGCGGTCCGTCTGATCCATGTGCTCATTCTCGCTCTCTTCCGCGGCCTGAAGTGGAAAAGACAGGGCGGCGCGGTCGCCCGGCTGGTGCCGCGCGCCACCGGCATGGCCGTGGCGTGCATCCTCGCCGGGGGCGGGCTGTTCGCCTTGGGCATGGCGCTTAACCTGATCCGCTAGAAGAATTTCATTTGAACTTCATTTCTCCGACCTTTGGAATATCCTCTTTCTCCAACATCGTGAGATCGACCTTGGTTTTTCTGTCGGCCAGCCGTGCCGCTTGCCGCCTCACGCATTTACCGAAGATAGTCCGCACCGTGCGCCCGTTGCCGAAGCCCTTTTTGCCGGTCTCAAGCGATTCCATCAGCTTTCGAATCGCAGTCTGCGCATCAAGCGCCGGCCTGACCCCGTATTGAGATCCGAGGTGAAGGAATATCCTGTACAGCTCCTCCGCGTTGTAGTCCTCGAACTCAATGTACGTCGTGAAGCGCGATTGCAGGCCGGGGTTGGAGTCGATGAAACGGTCCATTTCGTCCTTGTAGCCCGCCACGATAACCACCATCCGGTCGCCGTGATCCTCCATCGCCTTGACCAGGGTCGGGATGACCTCGGTCACCCCGAAATCTCGCGCTACGTCGGCAGGCACGAGACTGTAGGCTTCGTCGATGAACAGCACTCCGTCCATCGCCTTGTCGATCGCTTCCTGGGTCTTCAGCGCGGATTGCCCGATATACCCCCCGACCAGATCAACCCGCCCTACCTCGACCATAACGCCCGATTTCAGGACGCCCATTTCCTTGTAAATACGCCCTACCATGCGCGCCACCGTCGTCTTGCCGGTGCCGGGGTTGCCCCTGAATACCAGATGATGGGGCGCTTCATAGTGGGGCATTCCCTTTCTGTCCCGCGCCCGGTTCCACCGCTCCATATTGATCGCCTCTCTCACCTCCGCCTTGACGGCGGCGAGCCCGATCATCCCGTCCAGTTCCGCGAGGATCGCCTCCGGTCCCATCCCGCCACCGGGCGGTTTCAGCAGTGTCAGCGGCGGCAGGAAGTCGGGATCGGGCGGTTTCTCGGCCTTCCCGAAAATCTCCTCCAGTCCCGTCGTTGCCCGAGACGCCTTTTCCTGTTTCGCGCGTTCCGCGTCTTCCCCCGTCCGCTGTATGAAATTCGTTATCGCCTCGCTCCATGTCGCCTTCGTGCCCGGCACGTTGTCGGATGGCTTCACATCCGCTCCCGGCTCCTGCGGCAGATAGGAAATGATCCGCCCCTGCTCGTCCCTCGCGGGCGAGGGCGGCGCGGAGAGGTAATCGGGTATCTCGATCACCGGCCGTTCCACCGCCGTTGTCGTGACGGGCGCGCGCGTTTCACGCGGCGGCGCGTCACGGAATGGCGGCCTGGGCGGATCGTGCGGGGGCGGCGGCTTTGGGGGCGGAGTAGTGTCGCCCTGCCAACCCCGCCATATCGAGCGGTTCAATTTTTCCGGGAAGCGCGGATCGCGCGAATAATACCACCACGGCATGTACTCGTAATACGGACAGATCTTCAGCAGCATCGCGCGTTCGTTGCCCCGCCAGATGATCTGGTTCTTTTTTTTGGGAGACAGCATGCGGGTAATCTGGTCGGGGTCGCGCAACGCCCGCTCCGAAGGGACTGCCTGGACTTCGCGCCCCGTCTTCTGATAGTTCACCACGACGTGCCGGCCCAATCTCTCGGCCAGCCACGCGACCGTGGGGGGATGGACGATGCCCATGAACTGCACGGCCTGTGCATTGCTGATGAAACTGCCCCAGGAATCCGGGTAGACCCTCTCGAATTGCTCCAGATCCTGACCGACCACCCACAGACGCACGCCGTAACTCCGTGCCGTGGGCGCCAAACTCTCTATCGTGTCGAGTTTTCCAAGGGACGGAAATTCGTCTATGGCGATCAGCAGGGGCGGATTCGGGGCCTTGCTCGCCCGCATCATCATGTCCCCGGTCAGCATGACGAACATGCGCAGCCAGTGCCCCTCGATGCCGCTGACGGCGTTCAAAGGCAGGCAGAGATACACGGAAATGTAGCGGGTCTTCAGGTCCTCCAGCAGGAAATCCGACTTCATGCTGATGCGGCGGATCTCGGGCATATCAAGGAACGAAGTATGTTCCATCGCGGTCGTCAGGACCGAGCCGCGCTGAGGCCCGCCCATATGCTCTACCGAATGCGCCGATCCCGCGATGACATGCCGGTACGGCCCTTCCGGACAGTTCTTCATCATGGTCATCAGGGCGTCGAACGCATCGCCCCGGCGATCGTTTCCCCGCTTCGTCAGAGTTTGAAAACTCTCCTTATCGCCCTCCATAAGCAACTCACGGAGGCGCACCAGATTGCGCTGTTCTTTCGGCCCCTGAAAGACGTACAGAACCAGCCCATTAAGAAAGGTGCGGGCCGCGTTGTCCCAGTACGGGTCCCTGCTGGCGGTGGTCGGGGGGATCAGGGCTTGTGCGATCTGGCTGGCATAACTCACGGGGCGGTCGGCGTCGTACTGCGCCACGCGCTCCATTTCGTCATAGACGTTATACGACGCGTGGCCCAGCCCTTTCAGAATGGGAAGATCGAACGGATTGAGAACGAAAACATCCTGTCCCATGCCCCGGACGCCGCCCCCGCCGTTGCCCCTTCGCCTTGCTGTGATGGCCGCAAGTTCGCCCTTGGGATCGACGCATAGCAGGGAACCTTCATGAATGCACAGGTTCGGGACCAGCGCTCCGGTGCTCTTTCCTGAGCCCGTACCGGCGATGGTGACCATGTGTTTTTCTGTGGGAATTCCGATGGGGCGGAGCATACCGCCAAAGAACAGCTTGGGGCGCCCGAGGAAGATATCGCCGTGCTTGAACTCGTTCGAGAGAACGCCGAGAAGACTGGCGAAGCCGCCTGTCACCTGCCGCCCGAATTTAAACTCTGTCTCCCACCAGTCGCCCAGATTTGCATAGGCTCTGAGGAAAAGCGGGCGCATCCGATAGGTCTTCCACCCGAACGGATTCCACCGCCCCGTGAGCTTCCAGAACCGGGAGAAGAGGATGAGCCAGAAGAAGTACGAGAAGACGAAGGCGAATACCCACGCGAACACGGCGACGAAGACGCGCCACGTTGACGCGGGATCGGGAACCGAGAAAAACCCGGACCATATATGGAGCAGCACCCACCGGCCCGGAAACGCGAATACCCTGAAATATAACCACTCGATGAGGTCGAAGACAAAGTGCGGAGTGGCGCGGAGGAAAGGCTCAGCAATCGCGGGAGGCCCGACGATGATGATCCAGGCCCCGAGGACGACGAGCACGACGATGGTCCAGCCGCGCATAGCTGATACTCAAATCTGCCACAATTTCGGGTTGTAAGACTTCCTTAAGTTTTGCATGGTTGGATGTGTTGCATTTGAGGCAAATTTTATCTATGCTGCGATTACGTAAACGAAAGCCCCCCGGCACCACAGAGCGCGGCTTGAAGCCGAAGGCGAAAAGGCGTCGCGTATGCTCGCTCGCAAGATGTGTGCCTGTCATACCGCGCCGCGGTATTCCAGACACCACCGGCTTCGCCTCATCTTGCCAAGGGGGCAGCTTCGCCCCCCGTTGCATCCCCCAGACCAGGGCTTTCAGCCGCTGGACCCGACCAGAAGCGCTTCGCCTTCTGGACTTCCGACCGGGAGGTGTTTCACCCTCCGGCCACCTGACCGCTGTTTCGGCAGCGGCTTCGACCAGGAGAGCCTTCGTGCCCTCCATGGACCTCCAGACCGGGGGAGACTTCGCTCTCCCCCTGGACCCTCATCGACCAGGCGTGTGCCGCCATGGACCTGCACGAGGGCTGTGCGCCCATCGACCGCAGCGGGGCTTTCGCGCCCCTGCCCCACGACCAACCGTCAGGCCGGTTGGATGCGCCCGCCCGGAGGACACCCCATGAGCGGTCAGCGGGGCAGTGAAAAGCGGCAGCGCTCGGTCATCATACAGTCTCGCGTTGCTCCGGGCGAAAGAGCCACCGTCAAGGCCAAAGCCGACGCCACGGGCATCTCAATCAGCGAACTCATCCGCTATGCCGTCCTGAACTACCGGCCACCCGCCGCCAGGATCGACCGGCAGGCCGTCAGCCTCCTGCTCGCGGAACTGGCCAAGAATCGCGCCGAGGTCAGCAAAGCCGGCTCAAACGTCAATCAGATCGCCTACCATCTGAACGCAGGACGCCCCGGCGATGTCATGGACGGCAGGATCGAGGCATCCCTCGCGGAACTGGACGAGGCCATCCGTACCTTTCAAGAACTCCGTCTCGCCTGCCTTCAGGCTTTGGGCTTCGAGCGCGAACGTAAGCCGCCCCGGAAATAGCAACCCCGCCGCTCACATTCCGCCCCATGCTTCTCATAAGCGGGGTCAGAACACCCTTGACGGTCCGCCTCCGGGCGCGCACAGTAGCGGAAGTTTCTATCGAAGGTTGTACAGGAGCGGCGGCATGAGCGATGACGGCAAGCAGAAACGCAGGGGCGGGAAAAGCCGCCAGCGGACAAAGCGGCGAACAACCGCCCTGCTCCGTGATGCTCTGCCAAACAAGCCCCTGCCCCGCCGCCGGCAGCCGACCATTAACCACGAGAAGTTGGATGCGTATTTGGCCGCTGTCGAAAAGTTCGTGGACGACAGAAACCGCGACCTGGTACACATCCGGAAGTGCGGAGCGAATCTCGAGGAGATCGTCCGCTTGCTCAAAACCGGCACCGACCCGTCCAGCATCCAGCACGATATCGAAAGCGCCGTTGGGCAATTCCGGGCGGAGGTCGCAAAAGCTAATGGAGCACTCGACGATATCAAGGAATTGAAAACAGTAGCCAGGGAAGCTCAGGGTTTGAGCGCTGAAACGCAAAACACTTTAAGACGCCGCCCCCTAGTCATTCCGCCCCAAGGGCGGAAGCTCGCGCGGGAAAGTCCGCCTCCAACGACGGCAATGGGGGTTGCGACACGGGCCGGAAGCCGACCAGCATCAAGGAACGGTTTTTCACAATTCGAGAAGGCTGCCCGGCACGGGGATGTCCGGGAATCAATCGAGGATGGATCGGCCAGTGCCCCTTCTCTAACCGGATTACCACGCCATCGAGGTCCTTCTTCCGAAGTTTCAGGCCCCTCCACTCCCCGTACACCCATGTCAGGAATGGCCCCATATTCTCATCAGGCCGCTCGCGCTCCTTGTGATAGCCCGTGACGGCATCCACACAAAAGAAATATCCGTAAACTCCGTTCGACACGCACACGATCGCGGGCGTATTCAGAACCTCGAATCGCTCAAGATCCTCGCGCCCGATGCCCTTGAGCATCTCCTCGCACAATGCGGCTTCATGGCCCGACACGTACCGCCCGGCTACGAGGTTGTCCATGTAATCGCGCCCGTGATGACCCGAAAAATCCGGCGGGCGGTAGATCGTGTCGATGTACAGCAACATCGCGTGTTCCAGAATTTCGGGGATCAGCCTGTCGGGGTATTTGTTGCCGTAAACATTCAGCCATCGCCGCAAGTAATGAAATCCCCCTCGCGGCTCCCCCTGTAACAGATGACGGCCTACTGGTGCGCTTGATCGGGGCGCGCATTGGTATGTCCCTAACCGGCAGCTCCGATCCTGACAAAGCATGCGGGCATGCTCGAATGCCAGCCGGCAAAGCGTGTGAAGAGCCCGGCATGCTAGCCTTCCGCTCTCCCGCATGCCAGCATGCCCGCATTGCCTAGGAACTGACCCATATAACTCCTCAAGAACTATTCCTGTACGACGGTAGCGACGCCCCTGAGGGTTGATATGGCACACCGCCCTTCACGCACTCCTGATACAGCATGCCCGCATGATGGACTGCCAGCAGTTTCGCATTCGAGCCGTCGCGCATGCCAGCATTAGCCCTTTCAGACCGAGCATGCCCACATGCCAGAGTGCCAGCAGTTTCGCATTCTCGCCGCCCAGCCTTTCTGCCCTCACGCATGCTCGCATGCCAGCATTAGCCCAGACAGAGCATGCCCGCATGATGGCCCGCCAGCAGTTTCGCATTCGAGCCGTCGCGCATTCTGGCCGTCTAGCCTTTCGGCTCGCTCGCATGCCAGCATGCCCGCGTGGCCCTCTTGAACGCAGCATGCCCGCATGGTAGACTGCTCGCAGTTTCGCATTCTCGCCTCCTGAACTTCCAGCCTCCCAGCCTTTCCGCCTTCTCGCATGCCAGCATGCCCACACTAACCAACAGAGAGAGGTCCTCATGCCCGTCAAGATCGCAATTGCCTCACAGAAGGGGGGCGTCGGAAAGTCAAGCTGCGCCCGCCTGATCGCCCGCGAATTCGCCGATGCCGGATGGAAAGTCAAGATCGCCGACATGGATATCCAGCAAGGGACCAGCTTCCACTGGTGCAAGGAACGCGCGGCCAACGAGATCCTTCCCGAGATAAGGACGGAGACATTCGCCAGTATCAAACAAGCCCTCAAAGATGCCGACAACTTCGATTTATTCATCATGGATGGCGCCCCGGCCGCGTCCGCTGCCACGCGTGAAATGGCGAAAGCCGCTGACATTGTTCTTCTGCCAACCGGGCTATCGAACGACGATCTGCGCCCCCAGGTTCTTCTTGGCCACGAGCTGATCAAGGCAGGCGTGGGCGCTGACAAGCTGTTCTTCGTTCTTTGGAGGGTAGGGGACAGCAACGCCGAAATACAGGATGCCCGCGAGTACATTACAAAGGCCGGTTACCGCGTGCTCGCCGGCGAAGTTCCCGATCGGACCCTATACCGTCGGGCGAGCGATCGAGGCAAGGCATTCACCGAGACCACATCTGCCACTCTCAACCAACGCGCCGACAAGGTGGTCCAGAGCATTGTTAGCGCTATCGAGAAAATTTCCAAGAGGAGGGCTGCCTAATGGCCAACATCAGCGCTCTTCACAAACCAGCTCGCAAGGGAGAACCGCCCAAGCCCGCCGAAACCGTTCAGAATCTGGTCAAGCCAGCAGCCGGAAGCAAAGTGCCCCTGCAATTGAAGATCTCCCCCGAAATGCGTCGCGACTTCAGAACGTATGCCCTGGCACACGACCGCGACGCCAACGACCTCTTTGAGGAAGTGTGGACCTACTACAAGGACAAACACGGCTAGCATGCTCGCATGCCTGCCACTCAGTGGGCGGGGTCACCGGCTGAAATCCACCACCACAATCAGCCTTCCGCCAGGGAAACGCAGTGAAAACACGCCGGTCTGAATCGGCAGCGCACGTGCATGCATCCGATACGTCGTGAGACTGGAGGGTGCCATGCTCAGCAACAAACCGCACACGTTTTCGATCGCGCTGCCGGAGCCGAACGTCAGGTATCCGTGGACGATCCAGCCGCACCCGAATTCCCAGGTCGCGAAGACGATCGAGATGTTCGCCACTAAAGTCGCCGAGCGCGTCGAGGAACGCATCCTCGACCGGCTTGAGCATCTCGTGCCACCGATGCAACCGATGCTCCTAAGCGTGAAAGGTGCCGCGATTTATCTCGGTCGGACGGAGCAGGCCATTCAGCACCTAATCTTCTCGCACGAATTGCCGGTAGTGCGCGCCGGTCGCCGCGTCCATCTCGACCGTCGCGACCTCGACGCCTGGATCGAAAAAAACAAATATTAAACCTGATTCCGCGTTAGCTTTTTGGGTTACAATAGCAGTAGCTTATGCCCCGAAAGAGCGACGGTTCCGGCACCCTGTACCTGCGGGGTGACATCTGGTGGGTCAAGATCCGTGTCGATGGCCGCCCGGTTTACGAGTCCAGCAAATCCACAAAGAAATCCGAAGCGATCAAGCTGCGCGACAAGATGCTCGCGAAGAAATCGCGCGGCGAATTGTCTGGCGGTTCCGCCGACAAAGTCCTCATCACCGAACTTCTCGACGACGTTCTCAAAAGCGATATCAAGCCCTCGACGCGCTACGTCTGGGAGAAAGTGATCGAGAAGAGCATCCGCCCGTTCTTCGGCAAGATCAAGGCGCAGCGCCTCACCACCGATCTCATGGACAAGTACCGGGAGAAGAGGAAAGGGGAGGGGCGTAGCGACGCGACGGCCAATCGCGAACTGTCGATCCTGCGCACTTCCTTTCACAATGCCCGCAAGCGCACGCCGCCGAAAGTGCTGGTCGTGCCTTATTTCCCGATTGTCGCCGAAACGAATATTCGCAAGGGTTTCCTGACCGATGAGCAGTATGACAAACTCCGCGACGAACTGCCCGCGGAAATCAAGGGCCTGTTCGTCACCGGCTACATCACAGGTCTGCGCCGGGGAGAGATCACGGCCATCCAGTGGCCGCAGGTTGATTTCGAGGCGGGGCTGATCACGCTCGACAAGGGCGAAACCAAGAACGACGAGCCGCGCTCGGTTCCCATCCTCGACGGCGACATGGGTGACCTGCTGGTGGCTGCCAAGAAAGAACACGACGAGAAGTGGCCTCAATCGCCGTGGGTCTTCAACCGCGGAGGGGAGCGCATCATCGACTTCCGGTGGGCGTGGGATGAGGCCTGCAAGCGGGCAGGGGTCCCGGACCTGAATTTCCACGACCTGCGCCGTACCGCCGTGCGCAACATGCGGCGCGCCGGCATCCCGCAGGTGATCCGCATGAAGATCAGTGGCCACAAGACGGACAGTATGGAGCGCCGCTATAATATCGTCGATTCAGAGGACCTGCAGATGGCCAAAGAGCTTCTGCAAAACCGCCGCAGAACCCCTGAAAATACGGCCGAAAACGTAACCAATAATGTAACCACGGCGGGAAAAACCACGATACTGGGGGATATAGGTGCTGCTGAAAAATAAGCTACTTAGGTCTCCAGGATACCCCGGGATAGAGAGGATTCTGGCTTGAGGTGCTAGCGGGTAACACCGTGGGGGTTCAAGTCCCCCTCTCCGCACCAGTAACAAAGAAGTTCAACAAAAGCGATGACGATCAACGTCAAACCTGAAACAGAACAACTGGTTCAAAAGGAGATCCAGAGCGATCACTTCCGGTCGGTCGATGAGATCATCGTTGAGGGCATCCAAGCCTGGCGCGAGAAACATCAGTCCATGGCAATTGGGTTGGAGCAGCGGCGCAAAGCGGTTGCGCGAGCGCTCGCCTTTGCCAGGGACAAGGCGATACCCCTTGGCGGGATTTCAACCAAGGAACTGATCCACGAAGGCCATCCGTTGTGAGCCAATGGATCGTCGATGCCTCGCTCGCCCTCGGCCGCCAACCTGGAGCTGGCGCTTCGCCTGAAGCTGCCGATTGCCACAAAGGACAGCGCGATGAAACGCGCAATGGCTTCCTGCGGCATCGAGACGGTAAGGCCTTAGCCGTCGCTGAAACGGAAGGCGCGGCACAAGGTTGACCGGGACACCGCCCTTGTGAGAACGGCGGACTGGGGAGCGTGGAAGCCGTCAAGCAATGGAAGTTTAAGCCAGGCATGAAGGACGGCAAGCCCGTTACTGTGCAAGCGCAAGTGGAAGTGAACTTCCGGCTGTTGTAAGTCTCACCTTGACACATACCGCGCTCTTAGCGATGATAATCGCACATCCTTGACCAAGGGAGTGTGCCATGGCCGAACCGGCAAGTGTCGAGACGATCACCAACCTCTCGCGGCGCGCTTTCATGGCGACGGCCGCGGCGGGGCTCGGCGGATTGGCGATCGCGCCAAGCACGCCCGCGCGTGCCGCCATCGTGCACACCGATTTTTCGACGCTTCCGGCTTACGGTAACGGCACGCTCCCCGCCGGCATCCGCTCGCGCCAAATCGCAAACGTGAACGGCATGACCGTGCATATTTTGGAGGCAGGTTACGAAACGCCGGGCCGGCCGGCAGTCTTGCTCCTGCATGGCTTCCCGGAGCTCGCCTATAGCTGGCGCAAGGTGATGCCGTCTCTGGCGGCCGCCGGCTATCACGTGATCGCCCCCGATCAGCGCGGCTACGGCCGCACCATCGGCTGGGACGATTCCTACGACGCCGATCCGGATCCGTTTCGCATTCTCAACATGACGCGAGACGCCATCGGGCTGGTCTACGCGCTGGGCCACCGCTCGGTGGCGATGGTGGTCGGACACGACGCCGGTGCGCCGGTCGCCTCCTGGTCCGCGCTCATCCGGCCCGATATTTTCCGTTCGATCACGATCATGAGCTCGCCATTTGAAGGCGCGCCCTCGTTGCCCTTCGACACAGCGAACGGCGCGCCCCTGCCGCGCCCGGCAGTCACGGACGACGAGCTTGATGCCGAGCTCGCGAAGCTCAACCCACCGCGGAAATACTATCAGAACTATCAGCGCACGCGCGGCGCCAACGACGACATGCTGCATGCGCCGCAAGGCCTGCACGCCTTCTTCCGCGCCTATTACTTCTACAAGAGCGCCGACTACAAAGGGAACAATCCCCATCCCCTGAAGGCGCGCACCGCCGAGGAGATGGCGCAAATTCCGACCTATTACGTGATGGAGAAGGACAAGGGCATGGCGGCGACCGTTGCGCCGTTCATGCCGCCGGCGGATTACATCGCGAATTGCAAATGGCTGACCGAAGCCGAGGTCGATGTGTACGCGACCGAATACGGCAGGACTGGTTTCACCGGCGCGCTGCAGGGCTATCGCGTGCGGCGGGGCTCCGATCCCAGAAGTATCGCCGAGATGCACACCTTTTCGGGCCGCACCATAGACGTGCCCTCTCAGTACATCGCGGGGAAAAGCGATTGGGGCGTCTATCAAACGCCGGGTGCGGTCGACAAGATGCGCAATAGCGCCTGCACGCATATGGTCGGATTCCATCTTCTCGATGGCGCCGGACATTGGGTGCAGCAGGAGCAGCCGGAACAGGTGAGCGCATTGCTCGTTCAATTCCTGCGCGATTACGCAAAGCCCTGATCGCAGGCGGTCAGGACGCTACACCGCGGCCCCACAAGCGAGCCGACGCGAGATCGGCCCCCTGGCGCATGGCCTGGAGCTTCAACCACACGGCGGGTTCGATGACCCATTCCCGTCCGGTGAACGTTCCGAAGCCGCAATCCGCGCTGGCGACGATGCGCTCGCGGTCGCCGACCACGTCAACGGCTTCCTGTAGCCGCCGCGCCACGACTTCAGGATGCTCGACGATGTTGGTCGTGGTGTCGATCACGCCCGGCAGCAGCACCATGGGGGCCGGAAGCTTGTGGCGGCGCAGCGCCTGGTATTCGTGTTGATGCCGCGGATTGGCAAACTCGATGCTCAGAGCGCCGACGCTGGCCTGGTACAGCACGGGCAGGATCAGCTCCAGGGCAACGTCGAAGACGTGTGGGCCGTCCCAGTTGCCCCAGCAGCAATGCAAGCGAATGCGCTCGGGCGGAATCCCCGCGATCGCCTGGTTTAGCGCCGCCACGTGCTCTTCGGCGGCTTTCACGAACTCGGCCTCCGACAGATCGCGGTAGAACACGGAGCGGTCCATGGCCAGATCCGGCGCGTCGATTTGCAGGATCAGGCCGGCCTGATGGATCGCCAGGTATTCCTTGCGCATTTCACGTGCCAGCGCCGCCAGATACGCCTCGTGGGAGTCGTAGTACGCATTGAGCATGGTGGTCGAAATGATGCCGGGCGAGGGCGCGGTCATAAAGCATTCGTCGAAAGCACCCGCTGCCCGCGCGCTGCGTTTCAGGCGCTCGATTTCCTGCTGGATGGGAGCCGCGTCGAGATAGCGCAGCTCGCTTTGCGCCTCCGGGGCGTTCTGCATCCGGCTGCGCCGTGGAAAGCGCTGCGCCAAAACTTGGATCAGTTCCGGGAACTCTTCGTAGTCGCGGCTGCGGCGGCGCTTGGATTCGCCCGCGAAGCCGGACATGCGCTGAGGCACGTAGGTCTGAAAGCCGATGCGCTGCTGCTCGCCGTCATTGCCGATGTCGATGCCGGCCGCGGCCTGCTTTTCGACGACGTGCCGCACTGCGCGGTCCATCTCCCCGGCCAGCCGGACGGGATCGACGGCTCCGCCTTCTTCGCGCTCCACCAGAAGGGCGGAGAGGGTCTCGTTCCGCGGCAGGCTGCCGACGTGGGTGGTGCGGATTCGGTCGCGGCTTGACATAGAATCTCGACCCGAGGCCGGTTCTTATTCTAACCTTAAAAGTTCCGATGGCCGATTCGAACCGCGTCGCCTTAGGCCAGTAGACGCCGCGTGGAGCGGCGCTGCCCGAGCGGAGTACGTCAGCGGGATTTTATCCCCTGGAGCTTCAATAGGAGATGATGCCATGTCCCAGCGCATACCTCGTTAGCTCGGCCGTGGTGTGAACGCCGAGCTTAACCATGATGTTGGCCTTGTGGAATTGAGCCGTCTTGACCTTGATGCGCAGGCGTCCTGCGATTTCCTTTGCCGAGCATCCCTCCGCCACCAGGGCGAGAACCTCGCGCTGGCGCTGACTTAACGCCGGCGCCGGCGGCATCAGCAGAGACGCCCAAGCATCCTTGGCGATGCACGAGCTTACGTACACTTTGCCGTCCATTACTTCGTGGATCGCATCCTGCAATTCCGTGGCAGCGGAGGATTTTAAGAGGTATCCGGAGGCGCCGGCGGAAAAGGCCTCCCGAACAAACTCCGTTTGGGCGTACATGCTAATGAGGATCACCTTGCAGCCGGGCACGATCTGGCGGAGCTTTCGTGTGGCTTCCATTCCCGTAAGGTTCGGCATGCAAACGTCCATTAAGACGAGTTCCGGGCATCGCTGGGCGGCGATGGCGAGCAGCTCCTGCGCGTTGTTGACCGCGGCGATCACATTGCAATCGTCCGTCAGAAGGTGCGCCAGCGCCTGCGCCATCATCAGGTGGCCGTCGGCAATGAGCACCGTGGGACGTCTCTTGCGCGCCTGAGGCATTCCCCCGCGGCCCTGAAACTCCACATGCTCGCGATGTAGCGAATCCCGATCAAGCCCCATTTCCTGACTTATCTCCGGCGCGGGGAGCCGATCTGGAATCGCGTGGTGAAGGAATGTGGCCTTCACACCGGTAGTCCTGCTGTGTTCATCGCATAGAAACTCGACGCCCCACACCAGGCCAAGATTGTCCAAAATGACGGATGAAGGCGAAAGCAGATTCGATGCACGTCTTCCGCGAGCATGGCCACACATCCGCGCAAGGATTCAGTTCAGGGAGAACCTGAGGCTGCGAAATGAGCCGCCGCTTCATTCCTTCAATTTGGAACTGCAGGAGGGCCACCTTCTGAGCCAAATCGTCGTGCATTTCCCTGGAGACTCTTCTGCCCTCTGCCTCCTGTGCAACAAGCACATGGGCCGCTAAGCTGCCGTGGTGTGTTCGGCTACGCCTATGCTGTGCCGTTTGCATTATTAATCTCGCCCCAACGATAACACGATAACTCTTAGAAAAAACCCTCGGAGTTTGTTGTTATGCTCCGAGAAGTTTTAGTACCTTCAGTTACCTTCAGTACCGCGTGGGATGTAAAGTCACGCGACGTTGAAGATGCCTTTGTTGCTCCGGCTAACCTATGCAGTCCTCATACCAGTTTCGCGGGGATGCTCGGGGTGGGCTCGCACACGTTTGCCCGCCGCAACGTCGAATAGGCGAGAAGTCCCAAGCACGACGAACCAGCTCGCCTCGATGACGTTCTCGGAGACGCCGACGGTGGCCCAACTGCGGCGGTGATCGGTCCATTCGATCAGCACGCGGACCTTCTAATCGGTCAAACTCACGTCGGCGAGGTTCTTCATGGCTTAAGCAGCCTGTGGTAGAAATCGCCGATCCGCAAAAAAAGCCGGGAGAGTCACCACTTTTCGCCGGATGAGCATATTGGGATCAAACGAGTTACGGGCCGTCGAAAAATGGTGACTGTCCCGGTTTCTTGCTCCCGTAGACTTTGTGCCAGGCTCGGCGATGAAGCGCGACGCGGCGGGGGCTTTTGGCATTGGCATCGCGGGCTTCGAGTAATTCAAGGGACGAAGCAAACTGCCAACTGTGCTCGGCGCGGTAGGGGTGGTTGCGTGGGCATGGGAGGCGGATTCGCGTCGCACGCGGAAAGCCGTTCGCGCGTCTACATCGCTGCTGCTCCGCAATGCTGGACAATAAACCGGTTCCCGCAAAATAAAAGCGTTCCCGCACGCAGATGCGCGATGCGGGAACGCTGATCCGTTGACCGAATGGATCGCCTGAACCGAAACTACCGGGAAACCCGTCGTTTGCGGGCTAAGAACGCAAGCCCGGCCAACCCGGAACCCAGCAGAAACAGCGAGCCGGGCTCAGGAGTTCCGGTCAGCTGCTGGCCGGTGATTGCCTCTTCCAGCGAGAACCACTCTGAAGCGCCGTTTGCAATGCCGCTACAGGTGCCCACGCCGGTGCAATTGAGATTGACGGTACCACTTTGGAATACCGAGCCGCTGATGCCGCTGAAATTCACGTGGGGACCGGCGTACCCCGAGGTGTCACCCGCGCCATTTGTGCAGGAGATGTAGCCACCGCCACAAGCGCCGTCCCCGTCAAAATCGAAGATTCCGTCACCGGCCACAATTGCGCTGAAAAAGATCGACTTTGCCGCGGTAGAGAGCGGGTTGACGATACCGATCAGCGTGTCCTCAGCACCATCGTAAGGTCCCTGGTCCGGACTAGACGCGGCAACTGTATACCCCGTCACGACACCCGATCCATTAACTGCCGTAATCGTGACTAGGAGCTCGCACCCGGTGGTGTCGTTCCCCACTGCCGGACATTGAGCGAAGGAGATGGGTGCACCGGAGGCCAAGAGCGCTCCGGCGGCCATTGCCAAAAGTACGGTTGAACATTTCATTTCTGTTTCCTCCATGAAGGCGGTTTCTAAGCGAAGGCCGGTTCGAACCGGTCTCAGTTTTTGATTGTGCGCTGCGTTTCGGGAGTCCGATACCGGTAAATGTACCAGTCCACTACCTGGGAAATATACCGTACGCCTTGGAATAGGACAGAAGTTCTAGTACCAAGTTGCAGAAATTAGCGTACAGCCGGATCTCAAAACGACGGCAATACACGAACTTTCGCAACTTAAGTACTAGCCGTTTGCCATAGAACATTATGTACCGCTTCTGTTCCGTTTGGACCCGCGAAGTTGAGGAATACTCGGATAGGCTGGACGCCTGTTCGAGTGCTACGTCTGTGGAGAACCTGGGCCCAGATAGCGGGCTCGTATCGCGGATCTTTGCTCAAACGTTAATAGCATGAACGATCACCGCCGCGAGCAGCCCACAAGCGACCGCAACGATCCTACCTTTCCAGGGAGCCGCATGCTGAGCAGCCGCATGCCGAGTAGCCGCATTCCGAAACGCAGGCGGACAATAGGGGAATACATAACCGCAAGCGTCACAATATGGGGCTTCGGAGTTTGTCATCGATCGGCATTCAGCGCATTGTTTCTTCACGATCTAATATTTGCTCTTGGGGCAATTAAGCGGAATACCCCAAAAGTAACTTTCGCAGGTACTAAGTGAGACGCCCGCTCTTGGTCCTTCCGTCACCTCTTTAATGATCGTAGCCCGATCGTACCGGTCTCATTTGAAGCTATCGCTCCATTGCGCGGAGGGTGGGGCGATGCCATGCTGCCGTTGCTGAGCCTAGCGCCTGGACTCGTGAAACCAAGGCGTGACGAACGGTCACGTGACGCCCGCAATTCCCGGCCTAGGCTCAGGATTGAAGAGGGGCAGTACGAAAGATAATTTCGAGAATCGCTATCAGCACCTTCCTTCAGACAAACCAGTCCGTTTGGCCTGGGTTGACAAACCGGGACAAGTCAGATGCGTGCCGGGAAGGTGCATCGACATCTCCAGCAGAAGGATTCACATTGAGGTGCCTGTGAAGATTCCTTTGCATACCTTGGTGATGCTCCGGGCGGATGGGATTTGCATTGCCGGTTCGGCCTGCGTAAAGTACGTGACCTCCTGCGGCGACGCCAAGTTCATTCTCGTACTTGAAACAAACTGATCCCTGAGGGTTCCGCGCCAGAGACTCAAGCAGGTCAAGCGCCCACACCAGCGATGAGCGTGATATGATCGGCGGAAGTCTATGAGGCCACAATTCATTTCCGCCTTGCTTCTGGTTGCGCTGCCTATGTTGGCGCAGCTCCCCACTCCGAATAAAGCTGGAGTTGCCGCAGGTCACGACCTGTTCCGCGCAAAGGATCTTGACGCGGCGAACAAGTTCTGGCAGACGCTCGGCGGCCAGCCGGTTCAGTTCGCCGGCACTCTGAACCTGACAAAATTTCCGGGCGTCCTGCTGCTCAATCTCGCAGCAGGGGGTCAGGGGCGAGGGCAAGGGGCCCCGGCGGCTCCCGCGGAGCTGGCCGGATCGGAAGGATCGTCGGTTGATTTCATCGGGTTTTCGGTGAAGGATCTCAAAGGGTCGCTTGCCAAGTGGGCGGGGGCGGGGATCAAGCCGCTGGCGGGCGGATCGGCGAAGCAAGTCTATTTGATGTCGCCGGACAAGATTAAGGTGAGGATCACCGAAGATAAGTCGCTGGCGGCGCCAATCGCGGCGGAGACAATCAAGATGATGGTTCCGAATGTTGCGGAGGCGCAGGCATGGTACGCAAAATACTTCGGCGCGGAGATGGTCAAACGCGGAGGCGAGATGGTGGCGGATATCCCCGGGTCGAGTATTTTGTTCGAGCAGGCCAAAGGGCCGGTGGCTCCCACCAGGGGACGGGCATTCGATCGGATCGGCCTGGAGGTGGTGAACCTGGAGGCTCAAGTCAAGAAGCTGGAAGAGGGCGGGATTAAGCTCGACCGTCCCTATACGGGGAAGAATGCCAAAATGAACGCGGGGTTCGCTGTGTTTCAGGATCCGTTTGGAACGCTGATTGAGATGAGTGAGGGGTTGTCGGCGGTGAAATGAGACCGAGCGGTGAAATGAGAAAGACGACCGCATCCGCGATTTTGTCGTGGCTTTCCGGATCGGCGATCCTTTTGAGCCCGGCATTCTTGAGCCCGGCATTCGCCCAAGCGCCGGCTTCATCGTGTGTGCCGCCCGCGCAGCCGCCCGCCCAAGGGGGTGGCGGGCGCGGCCAAGGAGTTGCGGGCGCCGGCCGCGGTCAGCAAGGCGGCGGTCAGCCAGCGCAACCGGCTCCGCGCAATCTGGCAATCTCGGCGATCCCCGGGGTCGTTGCCGCCGGCGGGCGCTGGACCAAAGTCTGGCAGGCCGGCGGCAACAGCGCCGACGGCATTATCCCGGACAAGGACGGCAGCGTGCTGGTGGCGCAGGAAGACTTCGACACCGTCCTCAAGATCGACGAAAACGGCAGGGCATCCGTGGCCGTGGCGAATGCCAAGGGTGTCGGCTCAATATCGATGGATCTGCGGGGCCTGCTCTACGGCGCGCACAGAACCGAGAGGGCCGGATCGGCCAAGCCGGACCAGGCGTCGATCGTCAACGCGATCACGGTGCTGGCGCCGGAACGCAAGACCATCGCCGACAAGTGGGCGGATGGCACGGCGCTTACGGTACGGCCGAACGACCTCACCGCCGACGGCCGGGGCGGCGCGTATTTCACGGTGGGCTGCCTCTACTATGCGGGTCCGAAGGGCGTAACGGTGGCGGCGGATAATCTGCGTACGAACGGGATCGTCTTCAGCCCGGATGAAAAGACCCTCTACGTTACCAACGGCGGCACGCTTGTCGCATTCGACGTGACGGGGCCTGGCCAGCTCACCAACCGCCGCGAGTTCGCAACGCTCCCGGCCGGCAGCAATGGAGACGGCATGGTGGTCGATTCCGAGGGACGGCTCTACGTGAGCAGCAACCCCGGGGTGCAGGTCTTCGACAAAACCGGGAAGTATCTCGGCGTGATTCCGACTCCGCGCAGCCTTATCAGCGTGACTTTCGCGGGCGCCGATAGAAAGACGCTCTACATCGTCGGCAGCGGCGCGGACGACGAAAACGGCCAGCCGATTCGCGAGGGCCCGCAGCAGACTGCCGCGACGATTTACAAGCTTCCGGTGATTGCGCAAGGGCTGAAGGGCCGAGCAAAATAGACCTGCGGGCGAGACGGAACCATTGCGGCCGCCAAGGCCGGAGAAATCGGTTTATACTCGATGACACGAAGCGGAGGGCCACGGATGTTGTCGCGTTATCGAAACCATTGCCTGGCGGTGGCCGTTCTGGCGACTGCTCTTTCCACTGCCGCGTTGGCCGATCAGTCCGGCAACGCAACGCTCTCGCCGAATGCTTATTTGAACCTGGACACCGGCGCGATGTCCAGCGCCGGCGGCGACATCTTTTGGAACGGGACGGCGCTGGCTGCGCAAGGCCGCGCCGGACTCTACAACTTGGGGAAATATGGTTCGCGGGTCTTCAAAGCCATCGCCGTCCGCTCTGCATCGGCCGCAACTTACAGCGCGGCTCCGATTCTTGCCAGCGCGCTGGTAGCGGGAGATGTATTCGGAGTGCACACCAACGGCGGTCACTATGCCAAAGTGATGGTCATCGCGGCAAATGGCGCGGCTCTTTCACTTCAGTACACGACCTTCATCGCGGCCGGTTCGAGCATCGCGGCCCGCTCTGTGGCCAATCCTGCGGCCGCCGGCCCCCCGCTGTTCATTTATCAGGTACAGAACAACTACAGTTTCCTTCTGCCCGGGGTGCCCAACTACGGCGTCGCGCCCGGCAGCCTGTTCGCGATCCAGGGCGAGAACTTGAACGGGAGTGCGACACCAGTATTGCAGAACAGCGCGGCGCCCGGTCTGCCCAAGACGTTGAATCAGACCAGCCTTTCGGTGACCGTCAATGGCGTCACCACCACGCCGGCGCTGTACTACGCGTCGTCGGCCGCCGTCGCCGCGGTTCTTCCATCCACCACACCGGTCGGGACCGGAACCATCACCGTGACTTACAACGGGAATAGCGCACAGGCCCCGATTCAGGTAGTGCCGAGTGCGGTTGGACTGGACACCTTGTACGGAAACGGAGCCGGCGCGGGCGTCATCGAAGATGCCAACTTCAACGTTCTCGGACTCACCAACTCCGCAATGCCGGGCGAAACCGTGATCCTGTGGGGCTCGGGCGTCGGCGCCGATACGTCCAACGACGATCGTACCTACCCGCAAACCCAGGACAATCTCACCAATATCCCGATGCAGGTCTACATTGGGGGCATCTCCGCGAATGTTCTCTACCACGGCCGGTCCCAGTTTCCCGGCCTGGATCAGATTAACGTTGTGGTCCCGTCCAATGTTTCCCCCGGTTGCTACGTGTCGGTAGTCGCGGAGACCGGCTCTATCGTGAGCAACTCGGTCACTCTCCCGGTGAGTCCGAAGGGTGGGGCGTGCTCCGATCCAGCCTTGGGTTTGAGCGGCAGCCAACTTGAATCGCTGGCCGCCAAAGGCGTCGCCACCCCGGTTAATTCACTTGCTGTAACCGTCTCTGAGTACACCAACTCGGCTGGAACTGTGTCCGACGGAGCCTCCGTTCTGTCCCTCTCCGTCACCAGCGCGGAATTCGGTTCGGGAAACAACTATGCTTCCCAGGGAAGTTGCAGCGTCTTTGAGCCGGGAGGGGAATTCCCATTCCAAGGCCCCCTGGATGCGGGGACAATCGAGTTGACCGGACCCACTGGCGCCCTGAATCTGGAAGCAGGAGGGGGCGCTTATGTCGGACAACTGCCGCCTGGCTCCCTGACCGGCAACCCCGGCGCCTACACGTTCACTGGTTCCGGTGGAAAAGACGTGGGAAGCTTCAAGGTCGCCATCAACGTGCAATCGCCGTTTTCCTTGACCAACAAGAGCGCGTTGGCATCGATCACCAGATCGCAGGGTGCGGTCGTCACCTGGAGCGCCGGCTTTGCAAACGGCGATGTAATGGTGAATGGCGTGGCCGCGAGCCCAATCAGCAGCGGGAGCATCAATTTCTACTGCCACGCCCCCTCCAGCGCCGGACAACTCACGATTCCATCGGCGACCTTGTTGGCGCTGCCGCCGGGAGGCGGCAAGCTCGTCGTCATGAATGCGACTGCTCCCCAGACCGTGTCGGCCTCGGGTGTCGATCTGGGCTTGGCGACCGGCGTCGTGTCCTTGGATGTACCCACCACTTTCAAGTGAGCCGGCTCACTGCGCCGATTCATCCGCATACTTTTTGTTGTACGATCTCCATAGAGGCAAGGGGATGAAGTTTCCAGTCAGGCTCCCAAGGACATCATTATCGTTTTGTTGCGTTGCCTTGGCGCTGCCGCTGTTTGTGCTCGGCGCAGCCAGTAGTCCCGTGGCGGATGCCGCCATGAAAGGCGACATCGCGGCGGTGGGTGCGCTGATTCAGCAGAAGGCCGACATGAACGCTCCACAGTCCGACGGTGCGACCGCCATTCAGTGGGCTGCCTATCGCAACGATTTGCCTTTGGCCGAGGTACTGATCGGAGCCGGCGCCAACATAAAGGCCGCGAATCGCGAAGGCGCCACTCCGCTCTATCTCGCATCGCTTGAGGGAAGCGCCGCGATGATCCGGAGACTGTTGGAAGCTGGCGCGGACGCGAATGAAGTGGGACCGCAGGGCGAGACTCCTTTGATGCTGGCTGCCCGAAGCGGCAGTCTGGATGCCATCAAGCTGCTTTTGGACTATAAGGCGCGGATCAACGCGAAGGATAAACTGCGCGGCACTACTCCATTGATGTGGGCGGTCGAACAATCCCATCCCGCCGCGGTGAAGCTCTTAATCGAGCGGGGCGCCGATGTGAAAGCGAGCGCCGATCCCGACGCAGGCGGTAAACCGCGCAACAACCTTGCGAACCCGAAGGCGCAGCGCCAGAACTCCTTTTTTGGTGCAGGGTTTGGCGGGGGCAAGGCTGCCACTCCGGGCGCTGGCCCCCAGGCGTCGTCGCCACCAGCCAAGCCCCCTGCTCCCAAGCGCAGCGCCGCCGAAGTCGCCGACGCTCTTAGGGAGGCCGGCGTAGATCCGGACCTCCTTACCGGGTTCGGGCTCGACCTCGGGAACCTGCCTCCGGGCGTGGATGCTTCGGTGCTGATCGAGCAGCTTTCGCAGTTTGGATTTGGCAAGCAAGTCAAGGACGGCGGCGGCCTGACAGCGTTGGTGCTGGCCGCCCGCGAGGACTGTCTCGAATGCGCTCAGTCGATCGTCAGCGCCGGCGCCGACATCAACCAGGTTACGAACTACGGCTGGACGGCGCTCCTGACCGCGACGCAGAACCGTCATTACAAGCTGGCAGCCTATCTTCTGGAAAAGGGAGCGGATCCCAACCTCGCCAACAACGGCGGCTGGACACCGCTCTATCTGGCTACGGACAACCGCAATATCGAGAGCGGCGACTATCCGGTGCGCACGCCGGATATGGACCACCTGGAGTTCATCAAGCTGCTTCTGGATAAGGGAGCTAATGTAAATGCTCGCGTTTGCGGATCCCAATCCAAACCGGCGGCCTGTGTAGGCGATAGCACCGAAACGCGTACCAATTTCACCATGCAGTGGCTTTTCGAAGAGGGAGCGACTCCATTTCTGCGCGCAGCCCAATCCGGAGACATCCCGCTGATGAAGCTGCTGCTGGCGCGTGGGGCCGATCCTCACATTTTTACTGCCCACAACGTGACTCCTTTGGCGGTGGCGTCCGGAATCGGATGGGTGGAAGGCGTGACGTTTGAATGGTCGGAGGTGGACAGTAACGAGGCCGTCAAGATGTGCCTCGCGCTGGGTATCGATCCCAATGTAGCCGACGACGAAGGACGCACGGCTCTGCACGGCGCCGCGCATAAGGGCCGTACCGCGGTAATCCAACTGCTCGTCGACGCGGGCGCAAAACTGGACGCTCACGACGGAGGAAGCCGCGACACCGTGAACGGCGCCTTGCTGGATGAGACATTCATCCCGCTCGACTGGGCCCGCGGGCTGGTGCGAGTTGGTGTGCAATCCGCTATCGCCCACCCGGAGGCCGAAAAACTTCTGGTGAAGCTGATGGACCAGAAGGGGATCCCTGTTCCGCCGCCACCCAAATCTTCGATTTGTTTGTCCAAGGGAATCAACGGCTGCCAATAGAAGCTCCATGAGTTCACTTCTGGCGCGGAGGGCGGGCCCCCATGCCGCGCGTGGCTCGGAAGGCGCTCGGTCGTCCCTACGGTACCTAACCCATGGGATTGGCAAGGGAAGAATCAAGTGCTATGATAGACATCCAGAGAGCGCAGAAACATTAACAGTAACCGGTGGAGGTATCTGTGAACACGAGACTTCTCGTAGTCGGCAGTGTGTTGCTCATAGCGGCGGCTTGTGTCTGCGGCCAGACTGCCCGGACCGCGCAGACGCCGAAGCCGGAACGTCGCGACACAGCGCGCAGTCGTCGACGAGTATTGTGTGGTTTGCCACAACGCAAAGTTGAAGACGGGCAACCTGATGCTGGACCAACTGGACCTGGCACACCTCGGGGACCATGCGGAGACCGGCGAAAAAGTTGTCCGCAAACTTCGGGCGGGGATGATGCCGCCGACGGGAATGGACAGGCCGGACCCGGCCGCGCGCGAAGCGCTGATCGCCTGGATGGAGAGTGAACTGGATCGTGGCGCGGTCACGTATCTGCCTGCGCCGGGCCTGCACCGCCTCAACCGCACCGAATATACGAATGCGATTCGCGACGTGCTTGCGCTCCAAGTGGACGCCACCAAATTCCTGCCCTCCGACGATTCGACCCGCGGGTTCGACAACATCGCGGGGGCGCTGACGTTGTCTCCGGCGTTGATGGAGGCGTATTTATCGGCGGCGGGAAAGATCAGCCGTCTGGCGATTGGGGATGTATCTGCGCCGACGCAAGCTGTCTTTGAGGTGCCCGCGGACACCGCGCAGAACTATCACGTGGAAGGGCTGCCCTTCGGAACCCGTGGCGGCATCCTCATCAAATACCAATTCCCGGCGGACGGAGAATATTCATTCAAGGTTAAAGGCGTCACCGGTTACTTCCAGGCTGTCTTGGGCGGCGTCAAGGGCGAGCAGCTCGAGGTCACGGTCGATGGCGAACGTGTGAAGCTTTTCGATTGGGATAAGGAAATTGGGAACACCACCGGCAACGGCCGCTCCACTCCACGCGTCCCGGTAAAGGCGGGCTTGCACACCCTCGGTGTGACCTTCATCGCCACCAACGACGTGCCGGGCAGCGAACTGAATAGACCGTTTCAGCGGACCATGAATACGCCCGGTTCCATACCGGGCTTTCAGTTCTATCCGCACGTAGGCCAAGTCTGGATTGAAGGGCCCTACGGCGCGAAGGGCGCAACAGACACCGCCGCCCGTAAGAAGATTTTTGTGTGCCACCCCGCCACGCCTCAAGAGGAAGCGCCGTGTGCGCGCACGATCGTTTCAACCCTCGTGAAGCATGCGTTCCGCCGCCCGGCCACGAATTCGGATGTGACCAATCTGATGGAGTTTTATCAGTCGGGCCGGACCGACGGCGGGAGCTTCGACGACGGCATCGAGGTGGTGCTGGAGAGGGTGCTGGCGGATCCGGAGTTTGTGTATCGCCTGGAACCGGAACCGGCGAATCTAGCTGCCGGCAAGAGCTATCGTATCTCCGATCTGGCCCTGGCTTCGCGGCTGTCGTTTTTCCTGTGGAGCAGCGTTCCCGACGATCAGTTGATCGACCTTGCCGCACAGGGCAAACTCAAGGATCCGGCCGTGCTGGAACAGCAGGTTAAGCGCATGCTGGCAGACCCGAAGTCGGACGCGCTGATCGACAACTTCACCGGGCAGTGGCTGAACGTGCGCTCGCTCCAAGTCAGCTCGCCGGACGTGAATCTGTTTCCCGATTTCGACGATAACCTGCGGGCGGCGTTCGAACGCGAGATCGAACTGTTCTTCGGCAGCGTCGTCCATGAGGATCGCAGCATCCTCGATCTTCTGACCGCGAATTATACGTTCGTCAATGAGAGGCTTGCGAAGCACTACGGCATCCCCAACATTTATGGTCCGCAGTTCCGGCGCGTGGAACTGCCCGCGGTCCTCGACATGCGGCGCGGCCTGCTCGGCAAGGGTGCGCTCATGACGGAAACGTCGGTTGCGGTTCGTACTTCACCGGTCGCCCGGGGCAAGTGGTTCCTGCAAACGTTCCTCGGCGTCAGTCCGCCGGACCCTCCGCCGAACGTGCCGCAAATCAAGGATAAGCCGGCGGACGCCACGGGCAACTCGAAAGCTCCGACGATGCGCCAAACCATGGAAGCGCATCACACCGACCCGGTGTGCTCGTCGTGCCACAAGATCTTCGAGCCCATCGGATTGGCGATGGAAAACTTTGACGCCGTGGGCGCCTGGCGCACCTACGATGGAGACAGTCCCATCGATGCGACCGGGGAACTGGTGGATGGAACCAAACTGGATGGCGTGAAGAGCCTGCGCGACTCGCTGGTGCGTTATTCCGATCAGTTCGAGCGCGTCGTTACCGAGAAGCTGCTTACCTATGCGCTGGGCCGCGGAGTTGAATATCAGGACATGCCGATGCTGCGCTCGATTGTGCGCGAGTCGGCGCCCAGTAAGTACAAGTTCTCTTCCCTCGTGTTGGGCATCGTCAAAAGCCCCGCGTTTCAATCGAATATGAAAGCCGGCGCTGCCGAGGTAGCGGTCCGCCAATAGGAGACATTGCAAATGTTTATCACCAAGAAACACATTTCTCGAAGGACCATTCTGCGTGGCAGCGGCGCGTCGCTCGCGCTGCCGTTGCTGGATGCGATGATCCCTGCCGGGACGGCACTGGCGCAAACGGCGGCCAGTCCGAAACCTCGATTTGTCGGCTGCTTTGTGTGCCACGGCATGGCGCCCGGCTATTGGGTTCCCGATAAGGAAGGCCCCCTGGACGCCGTTCTTCCCTTCAATTGGAAGCCGCTGGAACCATTCGTGAAGCAAACCGTGATTATGAGCGGCTTGCATTCCCGGTCGGCGGAGCCGCCTCCCGGTGCGACCGGCGCCGACCACTGGGTCGCCTCCGCGTTCATGTCGGCGAACAAACCCAAGAAGACCGCCGGGGCCGATATCTATTCGGGAACCACTATCGATCAGATCATCGCGCAAAAGATCGGCCAGGAAAACCTATTGCCGTCCTTGCAGTTCGCGGTCGAGGATCCGGGCTCGAGTTCGAGTAACTGCGGAGAGGGTTACAGTTGCGCCTACACCAACTCGATCTCCTGGTCTTCGCCGACGCAGCCGCTGCCGATGGAGTTGAATCCACAAGTGGTGTTCGAGCGTATGTTTGGAGACGGCAGTACGGCCGAGCAGCGCGCTAAGCGAAGACAGCGGGACGGCAGTATTCTCGATTCCCTTACAGGCAGTCTATCCCGGCTTCGCGCCCAGGCGGGCGACTCCGACCGCGCGAAGCTCGACGATTACACGGGGAACGTTCGCGAGATCGAGCGGCGCCTGCAGATCGCAATGAAGGCTTCGACGGTGGCGCCGACGGATATGCCGGTGCCGGTGGGCGTGCCGCAAACCTTCGACGAGCATATTAAACTCCAGTTCGATCTTCTCGCCTTGGCCTTCCAGGCGGACATCACCCGCGTAGGCACCCTGCTGTTTGCGCGCGACCTGACTGGCCGCGTTTACCCTGCCAGTGAAGCGCCCACAGCGAGCTTCCATGGCACCTCGCATCACGGTGAGAATCCCAAGACAATCGCGACACTATCGAAGGTCAATCAGTATCACGTGAAGATGCTGGCGCATCTCATCGCCAACCTGGCCAAAACCCAGGACGGCGACGGCACTCTGCTCGATCATTCTCTGGTTCTCTATGGCACCAACATGGGCAACTCCAATCAACACGTCCACTACGACGTGCCGCATGTGCTGGTAGGCGGATTGAACGGGAAACTCAAAGGCGGACGTCATCTGGCGTATCCGACCAAGACCATCCCGACTGGCAATCTGTTATTGAGCTTGCTTGACCTGTACGACATTCACCAGGATAAAATCGGCGACAGCACGGGCCGTCTGGTGAATCTGTAGGGGGGGAATCTATGAAGCGCGTCACCCGAAGTAGCGTCCTGTTTCTGTTGCTCCCGGTCGCCGGCTTTGCTGCCGGACCCTCCGAGGTTGCGGATGCGTCCATGCTCGGCGACAAGGCGGCCGTACAGAAGCTGGTGGGGCAACATGCCGATGTGAATGCGCCCCAGGCCGATGGCGCCACCGCGCTTCACTGGGCCGTGTTCCGGTCGGATAAGGAGATGGTGGACCTCCTTATTCGCGCAGGCGCGAATCCCAAAGCCGCGAACCGCGAGGGTTCCACGCCGTTATGGCTGGCGAGCGTCAACGGAGACGCCGCCATCATTGAAGCGCTGATTAAGGGCGGGGCCGATCCGAACGAGAAGCTTCCTCTGGGGAGGAGTCCTCTCATGCTGGCGTCGCGCACGGGCAACGTCGCCGCGATGAAAGTGCTGCTCGACCATGGCGCCGATGTGAACGCGAAGGAAACCCTGCGCGGGACCACGCCGCTCATGTGGGCTGCGGACGAAGGCCATGCGCCTGCGATCCAGCTCCTGATCGAGCGTGGCGCCAATATCAAGGCCCAGTCGGATCCGGCCGAGCGCGGAAGAGGGCCGGCGCTCGGAAAATCCAACGATCCCAGGAAAGCGGTCGCGGCGCAGGGTGCGGCGCTCGCCGCCGGACAAGCGCCGCCGGCTTTGGGCGCGCTTCGTGGCGACAACAATGGTATTGGGGGAGCAGGCGGGGGTGGCCGCGGTGGCGCTCAGGCCGGCGGGCGAGGCGGTGGTCGTGGAGGCCGGGGCGGCCGAGGCGCCGCTGGTGCGGCAGACGGCGCGGATCAGGGGGATGACGGCGCCGCGGCGCCAGTCGGCAGGCGCGGACAAGCGGCCGTCAAGGATGGTGGAGCTCTGACGCCGCTGGTCTATGCGGTGCGCTCCAACGATCTCGATTCCGTCAAAGTCCTGCTGGCGGCGGGAGCGGACGTAAACCAGGTCACGGGCTATGGCTGGAGCCCCTTGCTGGTCGCGACGCAAAATCGGTACTACAGGCTCGGAGCGTATCTGCTGGAGCACGGCGCCGATGTGAATCTCGCCAACAAAGGCGCGTGGACGCCGCTCTATCTTGCCACCGATAACCGCAATATCGAATCCGGAGATTATCCCGTCCGCAAGGGCGACATGGATCATCTGGAATTCATCAAGCTCCTTCTGGACAAAGGGGCCAACGTGAACGCCCGGATGAAGGACAGCACGGAGACCCGCACGGTTTTCACCAACCAGTGGCTGGATGAGAACGGCGCGACGGCTTTCCTGCGCGCATCCCAGTCCGGCGACATCGTCCTGATGAAGCTTCTGCTGGCCCACGGCGCCGATCCGAAGATCGAGACCACGTTGCATGTGACGGCGCTGCAAGTGGCCGCCGGAATCGGCTGGGTGGAGGGGATCACCTACGAGTGGTCGACGCCTCAAACGATCGAAGCCGTGAAGTTGCTGCTGGACCTGGGTCTCGATCCGAATGCGCAGGCCGACACCGGGCGCACCGCGCTGCACGGCGCCGCACACAAGGGGAGCACGGCCGTCGTACAGATTCTCGTGGACCACGGCGCCAAACTCGATGTCCACGATTACGGGAATACCGACAACCGTGGCGGCAAACTCGCCATCCACACCTGGGAACCGGTGGATTACGCCGATGGTCTGGTCCGCGTCGGCGTGCAATCGGCGATCGCGCATCCCGAGACCGGGCTGCTCTTACGCAAATTGCTGACAGCCGCCGGGCTTCCAGCGCCGCCAGTCGGCCGCACGCTGGAATCCATTTGCGTGACCGACGCGTGCGGCGATTAATTGCAAATTGGGACGACTCAGTAGCGATTTCTTCCGGGAGGGCGGGAGTCAAGCAGGGCTACCTCTGCCGCCCTGAGTAGCTTGTTGTAGGCTTCGTGCGAGCCGATCCAAAACCAGTAGTAGGTGTCACCGCTGTGGCGGGCTATGGCTCGATAGGATCGGCCAACCTCAACCGTATAGACGTTACCCTTGCGGGCGAAGCCGAGAGAAGGATGACGGGGATTGTCCTGAAAGAGGGCGAATTGCTTATCCGCGAGCTTCTGCACCTCGGCAGGCAAATCGGCGTAGAGCTTCCAGAACGATTGGAAAGGTATCGATCTGGCCTCACTCACGCGGACGAGTCGCTTTAAAGGGATGAAGGTTGCCCGCTTCGATCTGCGCATCCACCTCTTGGAGTAACGCCATGCCTGCACCGCCCGGTGAAAAGTCCTGCTCGATCTGAGCGTCCCATGCTCTGGAATCGCGCTCGTTCATCCATGCGGCCAACGCGGTCTGCTCCTCGGGCGGGAGGTGTTCAATCAATTCCTTGATCGCTTGCACGCTCATGTTTCAAACGTAGCGCTTTCCCGCTCCCCCTGCAAGCCGATACCCTGCGTATCCAGCTTCTTCTGCGGCGAGCGCACTGCCGCCCGGATACCGGCGTTGCTCAAGGCTCATCCCCCGCCGTTAGTCCGCGCTACAAGTCCTAAATCACTGCGCCAAAGTGAAAGCAAACATGCGAATTCGGAGTCTTTTTTAAAATATGTGGACTACGGCGCCAAGCTGGATGTCCGGGATTACGGGAACACGGACAACCGAGGCGGCAAACTAGCCATCCACACCTGGGAACCGTTGGATTACGCCGATGGCCTGGTCCGCGTCGGCGTGCAATCGGCGATCGCGCATCCCGAGACCGAGCTGCTCTTGCGCAAATTGATGACGGCCGCCGGGCTTCTCGCGCCGCCAATCGGCCGCACGGTGGAATCCATTTGTGTTACTGAAGCGTGCGAGTGACTGACGTCCGGTTCACCTGTCGCGGAAGATTACCTCAAAGCCGAAACGAATATTGCGGGCCGGGTCGCACGGCTTTCGATCAATGGGTCCATGCGATGTTCACACTATAATGTGTTTGTGTGGCCACCCGCTTCACCTGGGATAACCGGAAAAATGCGGCGAATCGGCGAAAGCACCACGTCGGATTCGAAACCGCCGAATTGGTATTTGAGGACCCCGGCGCCGTCGCGCTCCCGCACCGGGTCGTCGAAGGAGAGCAGCGCTGGCAAATGATCGGATGGGCTCAAAGCATGGTCCTGGTCGTGGCGCACACCGTCGCGGAAGACAACGGCGGCGAGGTTATCCGCATAATCTCGGCGCGAAAGGCGACTGCTCCTGAGCGGAGGCTCTATGAAGAAGCTCACTAGAACCCAGAAGAGGGATCTGGCGGCGCTCGCCGCGTTGCCGGATTCGCAGATTGACACAAGCGACATTCCGGAGATCCGCAGCCTGGCTGGAGGTGTACGGGGTCTTTTCTATCGTCCGGCCGCCGAACCAATCACGATACAGTTGAGCCCGCCCGACGCGGCTGCGGCGCTCCGCCTCTCTAAAACTAAGGGTGTGCCCTATCAAGCGTACATCAACATGCTGCTTCACGAGGCCCTGGAGAGGGCGAACACAGCGGAGCGCCGCCCGGGTCGCAGGCGGTGACGGACGGCGCGACGCCGCGCCCGTTGCCGGATCATGGGGCGAGCCGGCGCCAATCGACATTCCTGCCTTGGGCCCCATGGGATATACTCGACGCTTGGCGACCGCATTTTTCGCTCATGCCCGAGCCGATCATGACCTCGCAAGCAACCTCGCCGGATTCCTGGAGTCCGGCTGTAATCTCACCTGCTACGTAGACGACGGGCAGATCGGTGAGAACCAAGACTTGATCGCGAAAGCGGAAGAAGGTTTCTGCGCCGATGTGCTGTTGCTGCTGCTGTCTCCGTCGTCCTCCCCAACACGGTGGCTACGGGAACGCTGGGAGCCGGTTCTCTTCGATCGGGCAAAGCAAGGCGATGTAGAAGTGGTGACGATGCTGTTGCGGGAATGTTCCTTTCCGCCGTTGTTGCGGCGCCGGAATTTCATCGATGCAACTACAAATTGGCTGACTGCCCAGCGGCTGCTGAAGCGCTGGTTCAGGCTGCGCGAGCGCGAATCGGGCGCCGCGCCGAGCTCCGAGTTCTCGAGCGATCTCGAGGATTTGTATTTGACTCTGGCCGATCGCGCCGGCACTCTGCACGTCGGTGGCGCAGCCGCCTCGCGGTTCGCCAGCGAGGCCGAGGAGGAGTTCGAGGCGGTGCTCTGGGTGCCGTGCCAGGGCCGCACGCTGGCCCAAATCTCGGGAGAGCTGGGCCATCAGTTGGGACTTACGCTCGATGGTCCGGTCAAGGAGAATTGCGGCCGCATTCGCGAGTTGCTGACCGCGCGTCGGTGCCTGGTTGTGCTGGATGCTCCGGGCGCGGAGATTTCTTTGGAGCTGACCGCGGGTGGACTTACGTCGACGGCCATCACGCACGACACTGTGAAAACTTTGGAGACGCCCGAGACTCCGGCATACGCCCAGCGTCTGCTCGCTGCGCGGCGATTCGCCGAGGCATACGAGCTGCTGTACCGGCTGCTGGACGCGGCTGTCGAACCGGACAGGTGCGCCCGCGAGCTGACCTGGATCTGCGAGCATTGGGATCGTACGGACGAAGCCAATGTGCTGCGGTGGAACTATCGTCCAGCGGGGGCGGAGCAACTCATGCTGTTTTGAACCGCGGCCCGACGATCCGAATGCCGGCGATCTGGAAATGCGAGTGCTCGCCAGCGAGGCGACATGCCGGGCGCTCCGCCGCGTCTTCTGCGTCCCGCGCCCGGCGTAGTTTGAAGTCGCCCAGATAAGCCACCACGTCCGCGAGATCCTGCGCGTTGAGCTGGTCCTCGAAAGACGGCATCGGCGACTTGGTCTCAAACGTGCACTCTCGCAGATCCGCCTTTTGAAAAGATAGTAGCCGCTCCGACTTGTCGATCATCTGCACCGTGAAGGTATCCTCATTGAGAAGTCCACACCGTCAAGTCCCCTTTCGAACCGCGCAGGACCATTCTAGACATCCGCCCTCGAAATCCAAACACCGAGCAGCGGCCCCCTCTTCGGGTATATGCTGTGTTGCATGGCTTTGCGTTCACTCTTGCTCCTTTGTGCGATGGGATCCGTTTGGGGCCAAGGTGTCACCTTTGACCGCATCCTGCACGCCGACCGGGAACCCCAAAATTGGCTCACCTACTCTGGGACCGTCAATGGCCAACGCTATAGCCCGCTGACTCAGGTCACGCCCGGCAATGTAAAGAATCTGGAATTGCAATGGGTCTGGCAGGCCAAGTCCGTCGAGAAGTTCGAGACCACGGCTCTGGTGGTGGACGGGGTTCTGTACACCATCGAGGCTCCCAACAACGTGTACGCGCTGGACGCGGTCACGGGACGCATCTTCTGGAATCTCAACTACACGCCGGCGCCGGAAGCGCGCGTCTGCTGCGGGCGCGTCAATCGCGGGCTGGCCATTCTGGGCGACACGCTGTACATGGGAACTCTCGACGCTCACGTGATCGCGATCGACGCCAAGACCGGGAAGATCGTCTGGAACACCACTGCCGGAGTCGCCGCGCAGCAGGGCGGCTATGCGATCACGCACGCGCCGTTGATCGTCAAGGATAAAGTGATCGTCGGCATGGCCGGCGGCGACGGCCCCATCCGCAGCTACATCGCCGCGTTCGACGCCAAGACCGGCAAGGAAGTCTGGCGCTTCTATACGATCCCCGGCGAAGGCGAGCCTGGCCACGAGACCTGGTCTGGCGATTCGTGGAAGACCGGCGGGGCCGCCATCTGGAACGTCGGTGCCTACGACCCGGACGCCAATCTCACCTACTGGGGCATCGGAAATCCAGCGCCCGACACCAACGGCGACATCCGCCTCGGCGACAACCTGTATAGCGACTCGGTGGTCGCTCTGGACCCGGACACGGGGAAGCTGAAGTGGTACTACCAATTCACGCCCCACGACACCATGGATTATGACTCTACCCAGGTCCCCGTCCTGGCCGACATCGAGTATGAGGGCCGCCCCCGCAAGGTCATGATGTGGGCCAACCGCAACGGACTGTTCTACGTTCTGGACCGCACCACCGGGCAATTCCTGATGGGCAAGCCTTTCGTCAAGACCAACTGGCTGACGGGCTTCGATGAGAGGGGCCGGCCCATGCGGACTCCGGGACAGCAGGACAGCCCCACGCCCGTGGTGATTCAGCCCAACGGACTGGGCGGCACCAACTGGTATCCGCCCTCCTACAGCCCGCACACTGGTTTGTTTTACATTCCAGGCTGGGAGAACAGCGGCACCACGTTCTCCAAGGGCGCCGGATTCGGCCGCCCCACCGGCGACACTCCCATGGCTCAGCCAAATCTCATCGCCAACCACAAGACCGAGGAGGAAGGCTACGGAATCGTCCGCGCATTTGATCCGAAAACAGGCGATAAGAAGTGGGAGTACAAGATGAACGACATCACCTGGGCCGGCGTACTGTCGACGGCATCGGATCTGGTCTTCAGCGGCGGACGCGAAGGCTACTTCTATGCGCTGGACGGCAAGAACGGAAACCTGCTGTGGAAGGTTTCGCTCGGCGGCCAGGTAAACAGCGGCCCGATGAGCTACATGGTGAATAATCGCCAGTACATCGCCGTGGCCGCGGGCAGCGCGCTTTTTGTGTACGCGCTCCGGCAATAGGCGCTAGCGGCCTGTGGGGCAGGTCGCCGACCTGCCAATTTCGAACTGTCTCTGTCCCGGCGTCACGGATCGGGAAGACGTTGCGCGCTGGATAACCCGGTAGGGACAAAATAGCGCTAGACTTTAGTTTTGCAATCAGTCAAGATCATTCCACCGGGGCAGCTCTACTACGGGGACAACCTCCACGTAATGAGAGAATCGCTCCCCGACTCGTCTGTTGACCTCGTCTATCTTGATCCGCCCTTCAACTCCAAACGCGATTACAACCTGCTTTTCAAGACTCCGAAAGGACATCGGAGCGAGGCGCAGATCACCGCGTTTCAGGACTCGTGGCATTGGGGCGACCAAGCGGAACGCGAGTTTGACGAACTTTTGCATCAGCCGAACACGGATGTCGCGCAGATGATGAGGGCGCTCCGCGCCTTCCTCGGTGAAAACGACATGATGGCCTACCTCACGATGATGGCCAATCGCCTCTTGGAGCTGGACCGTATTCTCAAGCCCACCGGATCGCTATACCTTCATTGCGACCCCACGGCATCTCACTATCTGAAAATCGTACTCGATGGCGTTTTCGGAAAGGAGAACTACCATAACGAGATCATCTGGAAGCGCACCACTACCCACAGCGACAGCAAGACGTGGAGCCGAGTCGCCGACACGATTTTCTTCTATACGAAATCGGACACGTTCACTTGGAACACGCCTCGGGACGAGCATTCCGGAGAGTATCTTGCCAATAAATACCGCTACGACGACAACGATGGCCGTGGAGTCTATCGCCTGGACAACATGACCAGTCCAAACCCACGCCCGAACATGATGTATGTCTGGAAGGGCTTTCCGTTCCCGGAAAAGGGTTGGCGCTATGAGCCGGAGACAATGGCCAAACTTGATGACGAGGGACGTATCTGGTATCCCACAACTAGCGCCGGCAGTATGGACACGACCAAGCGCCCTCAACTAAAGCGATACCTCAACGAAGGCGAAGGCGGCGGTGTCATGGGAACTGTATGGACGGACATTTCGCCGATCAATTCTCAAGCGCAGGAACGCCTTGGCTATCCCACCCAGAAGCCTCTTGCGCTCTTGGAACGCATTATCGGCGCCAGCAGCAAGGAGGGCGATCTCGTTCTCGATCCATTTTGCGGCTGCGGAACCGCAGTTCATGGTGCGCAAAAGCTCAAGCGTCAGTGGATCGGAATCGACATTACCCATCTCGCGATCTCGCTGATCGAGAAGCGTCTAAAGACGGCCTTCCCCAACTCCTGCAAGTTTGAAGTCTTTGGAACTCCGAAGGATCTCGATGCGGCAAACGATCTCGCCATACGCAATAAATACCAGTTTCAATGGTGGGCGGTTTCACTCGTGGACGCGCAGCCCTTTCAAGGCCGCAAGAAGGGTGCCGATGGAGGAGTGGACGGCATTAAATTTTTCCGTGATCTCGACCGCAAAGAAGCCCGAAAGATCGTCGTCAGCGTTAAGGGAGGCGGATTGAAAGCCGATGACGTTCGCGCATTGAATCATGTCAGGGAGCGCGAGGGCGCCGAGATCGCGCTATTCATATCGCTGGAGAAGCCAACGGCCGCCATGATCAAAGACGCCGCTAGCGCTGGCCTCTATAACGGAGCGAATGGGAAGATGAAAGTTCCCCGCGTTCAGCTTTTGACGATTGAGGGGCTGCTCTCGCACAAGCAGCGAGCGGAACACCCGGACTACGAACCCGGCCTGAACTTCAAGAAATCTTCGAGCGAGACAGTAGAGAAACAGGGCACTCTAGGGCTTTAGAATAGAGCAGGCTTGACGAATGGCTTACAAGGTCTTCGTCACTTATTCCAGCAAGGACCTGCAGATCGTCGATTGGCAAAGGCCTCACTGGCGGAGCCCGGAAACATCGAAGTGTTCGCCGCGGAATACTCCGTTCTTCCAAGCCAGGTTCTCAACGATGAGATCGACAATGCGATTCGCGCCTGCTATCTCTTCGTTCTGCTAAGGAACCATGATGCTCGCGCATCGGACATGTCCCGCGATGGCACAAGACGATTTTGCCCGTCGTCATGGAAGAATGCTGAAACAGCGCATCCCGCTCAGCGGCTAGCGCTATAATGTCAGGACGGGAGAGATAGCCGATTCCCATGAAGGCAACTGACATCAACCGGGTCTTCCTGAATGCCGCCAGCCACTTCCAGGTCTGGATTCTGGTCCGCCGCACCAATCCGGCATCTTTCGAATACATCGGTAAACCCGGCTTCGTTCCCAAGCCGATCAACTGCAAAGCGAAGACCGCGGATAATGACCTCGGCAGGTATCAGCTGGCGGGCCTGGTGATCGATCCCACCGATCGCGAGGCCGCCTTCCAACCGGACCGGTTTCGGGACGCCCTCAAATGCTGGAAGGACACTCAGCAACTAGTTCAACAAGGTCATTTCACGGTGGATCGGGATACCCGGTCCCGCCACTGCGGCTGTGTGATGCTTCAGAAGAACTACATTCACGGCGACCACGACCTCTATGACATCATCGACATCGCTCAGGCGCACCGGAACCTGGCGGCGGTGGAGGTCCTGCTTGGCAAACCGCACATGCGCGGTCCGAACGTTCTGAAGGTTCAGGAATTCGTCAATTCGCGGATCGGATCGCCCATATTACAGCATGGCGGCGACGCGCAGTTTCTTAGCGAGCATCGCTCGGAGCCAATCGACGCCTTCGGGCCCGCCGGCGAAGATGTGACTATCCTCAACCAACTCAGCGTCAAGGCCTGGTACAGGGAACGCTTCGGCGGCCGCCCACTGCTGGGCCGTGGTACTCATTAACACCGGGCGGGCGTTCGGCGGTAATAAGCTAGCTACCGGCCAAAAATGATCTTCTCTCGCGTCAAGAGTCGCGACGTGAGCGCCAGCAGTACCAGCGCGCAGGCCACTACCGACACGCCGGCCAGCACATAGAAAGCCACACTGGGTGGCTTGCCGCCCAGGACATCGGCAGCCAGCGCATACTGCCCGATAATCGGGATTGGCGCCAGCCACGGCCGGTTCGATAAGGGGTAGAGAGTGGCGAGCAATCCCGGCAACATCGGCAACAAAATCAGCAGTCCAATGTAGCCTTGCGCCTCCTTGAACGACCGGGCGAAGGTCGAGGCAAACATCACCACCGCGCTCAGGAACAATGCCAGCGGCAACACCAGCGCCAGCAGGCTCATCAAATCTCCGTCCGATACGCGAAACCGGATTCCCAGATCGTGCCAGGGTACGCGCCGCAGCACATTCACCGTCAGCAGCATCGAAAACACGACCGAACCGCAGCCGAACGCCGATGCCGCCAGCCATTTGCCCGCCGCCAGCGCGACGCGAGGAACCGGGCTGAGCAGCAGCGGTTCCAGCGACCCGCGCTCGCGCTCGCCGGCCGTGGTATCGATGGCGATTTGCAGTCCGCCGATAAACGCGGCCAGCACCAGCATATACGGCAGGATGTTGAGCAGGGTCGCCAATCGCTCCTGCGCGCTGGACACCTCCACCTCCCGCACTTGCACGGGCAGTGCAATGGACGGAGCCACTCCGCGGGCGATCAGCCGCAGCGCCGCCACTTGATTGGAGTAGTCCGTTACAAGAGTTTCGGCCCGGTCCACTTTTGGCCGCGCGGTTTCGCGAGTCGAATCGCTGATCAGCTTCACCGGCGCGGGGATTCCTCGCGCCATGTTCTTCGCGAAGTCCTTCTCGACGATGAGGACGACATCTTCTTTTCGATCCCGAACGGCCTGCTCCGGATCGGCCGGCGCGGCCACGATCTCCACGCCCGTTTGCTGTTTCATCCAATCGACGAAAGCGGGCGCGTTTTCCGCCCCGGCCACGGGCAGCTTGAACTCCTGCGCGTCCCTGCCGCGGCCTGCGATCACCGTAAACATAACTCCGATGAGGACCGGTGTAAGTGCCGCGCCGATTACTACAGAGAACATCGAGCGCCGGTCGCGCAAGCCGTCGCGCAGCTCTTTTGCCAATACGATCCCCAACTGCCGCAGGCCATTCACGAAATTTCCTCCGCCTCCAGCCCGGAAAGGGCCACGAACGCGTCCTCCAGGTTGTCGCGGCCGGTGAGGCTCCGCAGCTCGTCGGGCGTTCCGTCGGCCACCACGGTTCCTTGCGCGATCACCACGATGCGATCGCACAGCGCCGAAACCTCCTGCATGATGTGGCTCGAAAACAGCACGCAGCGGCCGTCGCGCCGAAGCCCGCGGATCACCTCTCGCATCGCTCGCGTGCTCATCACGTCGAGCCCGTTGGTGGGCTCGTCCAGAATCACGTTGCGCGGCTGATGCACCAGCGCCCGAGCCAGCGCCACCTTGGTTCGTTCACCTTGAGAGAAGCCGGAAACCCGGCGGTTGGCCACCTCGGTCAGCCCCAGACGCTCCACCAGATCTTTGGTTCTTGCGGCGAGAGCGGCCCCGTCAATGCCGTGCAGCCGGCCGAAGTATTCGATGTGCTCGATCGGCGTCAGGCGAGGATACAGCCCGCGCGAATCGGGCAGCAGACCCATGTGCGTCTGCGCGCCGATAGGATCGGCCACCACATCGGCATCGTCCACGAGAATCGTCCCCGCGTCCGGCCGCATGAGCCCCGACAACATCCGCAGCGTCGTGGTCTTGCCTGCACCGTTCGGTCCCAGGAGTCCGACGACCGTTCCATCGCCTGCACGGAAGCTCACATCCCGCACCGCCTCCACGGCGCCAAAGCTCTTGCGCAAACCCTGAATTCCGATCATGGGATCTCAATCAACGCTCATCGGCTCCCGTATAGTTCACAAAGAAGGGAGGCCGATGCTGCGACTGTAAGCACGCCGGGTCCAGGCCATTCGCGCTGGCTTGGTCCAGAAACTTGCCCGATCAACTGCGGCACGCAGCCGCGCCCGGTGCTGCCATGCCCGGCCCCAGGCACAATGAAATGCCTCGAGTTCTTCAAGTACTGCGCCACGTGCTCGCCCCAGGACGGCGGCGTAACCGGGTCGTCGGCGCCGGAAAGGATCAAGACAGGCTTGCTGGAAACCACAGGCGCATAGAAATCCTCGGCTACGGCGCCCTTGGGCCAGAACTCGCAGGGCTTCATCCGTGTGTCGAAAAAAGTTGTTCCCAGAAATCGGCCTTTGGCCTCGCTTGCGATCTCGCCGGCGGAAATGCGCGGCATATCCTCGGCGCAAACCACCGAAAGAAACATGCCCTCGCTCATGGCGCCTTTGGGCAGCTCGCTTGAGAAGCCCAGCGTCAGCAAGCCTTGGTAATTTCCTTGAGCCGCATCGGTGATCAGGCGCGGCAATAAGGAAGTGACGGTGGGATCGTAGAGCGCGGAGAAGACGATGGACGCCACCAGGCGCTGCGAAACAGAGAGCTCCACGGGCTTGCCGGTGCGCGGATGGATGAAAGCAATGCGCGGCTTGGCCGCCGCGTGCTCGAACATCGTCGTCAGGGATTCGCGCAGGCGGGGAAACTGCTTGCCGCAGGCAGCGTCCTTGGCGCAGTCCTCGATCATGAGGTCCAGCGCCCTCTGGCTGTCGCGCGGCATGAATAGCGGCAAGCGCATGTCGGGCGGGGCGACTCCATCCAGAATGGCGCTGCGCACCGAGTCTTCATGCCGCTTCAAATACACCAGCGCGGCGCGCGTGCCGTAGGACCCGCCCCACAGATTAATCGCGCCATAACCCAGATATCGCCGGACCTCGTCGATGTCGTCCATGGCGATCGCCGTGGTGTACAAGCGTGCGTCGGCTTTGAGTCCCGCCAGACAGGCGCGCAGCCGTTCCACCGGGTACTCGTCGATTTTCGAGAAGTCTTCTTCATTGCGATCTTCCGGCTCGCAGTTCAAAGGATTGGAATCGCCCGTTCCGCGCTGGTCGATCAGGACAATATCGCGGTCCAACTGGAAGCGGCGGAAAGTGGGCAGAACATAAGGCGCCAGCGTAGCCGCGCCGCCGCCGGGACCGCCTTCGAAGATGAACAGAGGATCCGGTTGAGGCTCGCGCTTCAGCGCGGGCGCGACCACGATCTTGAGCCCGATTTGACGGCCGGTCTTGGCAGCACGGTCTTCGAAGACGCTATAGGCGCCGCAGAAAGCCTCGGTAGGCCCCTCTTCGATCTTGCACGGATGCAGCCGGTCCAGAGCGCTTGGCTGGGCGCGCTGACAACCCGTCAGAGCGAAGGCCAGAATCGCAATGCCAAGGTTCAGCAGAATCGCGCGCACAAGCGACATTAGATCACATACGGCTGTTCGCCCGCTCCCGCTTGCTAACGCGCGCGGTTCGGAGGCGCTGTTTCTGAGCCGCGACGGTTACGGTGCGGTTGTTAGTCCTTCCCCAGCGCGAGATAGACCGCGGTAGGAACCAGCAAGAGCACCGCTGCCATGGCGAGCACGACTGCTTCGTGTTCAGCCAGGAGCGCGGTCGCAGCAAGAAGGAACGCTTTCACGTCGAAGCCGCCGATGCTCGACGCAATCCATCGAAGTGCGGACCGGAGCGCCGCCTGAAACCACGCCGACGTCGCGCCGAAGCACGCCCCCAGCAGGCCGACCGCGCAGGCGAATGCAGCCACCTGAGCGGCGGTAATCGGACGGCCCGCGGCTTCGGCGGCTTCGCGGCGCGCGCGAAGCTGAGCGAGCCACCAGACTCGGCCGGAATCGGGAACGGTCGCGCTCGAGCGGAGCTCCTCGCGCGCGTCGTCAACCGCACTCGCGATTACGACGACATCGGAGCAGATCGTGCACCCAGCAACATGCGCGCGCAGTTGCTCGTCCACCCGCTCGGGCCAGCGCGATTGGAGCGCGGCGGCCAGCACTTCCGATTCGAATTCGCAGGCTTCGAATTTGCAATCGGCGGGCTTCATCGTTGCTCCCCTTCCGCCGTACGGCCCGGCGCGCGGCCTAACAGCGCGGCCAACCTTCGCCGCGCCCGAAACAACAGCGGCTTCAAGCTCGCCGGACGCAGGCCGAGCACATCCGCGATCTCGCGATGCGACGCTCCCTCGGCATACGCCAGCCACAGCATCGCCCGTTCGCGCGGCTTCAGGTGCGACATGGCGCGCGTGAAATCGGTGCGCCGCTCGGTGGCGCGAGCCTGATCCCCGCCGGCCGCGATGCGCTCGATGTCGTCGCCCGCGAGGCCCCCGCCGGGAATTCGAAACAAGCTTCGGCGCCGGGCGTCGCGCGCCAGATTGGTGGCGATGCGGTACAGAGAATTGCGGCGATGCGCTTCGTCCTGGTGCGCGGCGGCCGCGCGCAGGAACCGGTAGAACGCCTCCTGAAGCAGGTCGTCCGCCAGTTGACGATCGCCGGTGACCCGCGCCAGGTGCGCCCATACTCCCCGCGCCGTCCGATCGTAGAATGCGCGAAAGGCGTCCTCGTCCATCACGAAACCCGCGCAGTCTTCGTGGATGGCGTCGGTGCGGCTGACATCGGTAAATGTCACGTCACGAAACATAAAGCAAGCGCATCCTCATCCCTGATTGCCGGAAGCGGTGCCGGGCGAATCCGGCCGCGATCCGGGCCGTTCGATCAAACCCAACCGTCGCGAGATCATGAACGAGATTATCGCCGATATCACGAACCCCAGGCCGACAGCGATACCCAAAACACCCAGGGCGTGGAGCGGCTGCGAGGCGTCGCGTCCGACCCGCCCGCTCACCACTTCGAGACCGATGCCCAGTGCCGCGAGCACCAGGCCCGCCTGCACCGACCAGAGAATCCGCCCCAGCGGCGCGCCCACGCTCCGCGGTCCGGCGTCGAGCGTGATCGGCGACGATTCCAGGAATTTGGCCCCCGCCGGCGACTGGATGTAAGCGATCAGATCTTCGTTGGTGCTAAATCGATCCAGAAGTTTCGTGTGGACGTCCGTCTGCACTTTGGTCAACCGGTTCCACCTGCGGTAGTCAATGATGGTACGAATGAGCCAGACCAGTAGACCGATGGCCAGGCCGGCGGCGGCGAAACCGGCCAGGCCGGCGAGCACCCCCGTCCACAGGTCCAGGATTTGCGTGTCGTGGTCTCTGATCCGATCAAAAGGCCCGTTGCCGGCGACGTAGAACGAGGGATTGCGCGCAATTTCAGGGTGCGCATTCAGAAAACTGAGAAGCGCGGGATACGGCGCGAGATAAACCTGATTGCTCAGAAGACTCGCGTCGAGCCCGAGGACGCCTCTTAACGCAGGCGGATAGCGCTCCAAAAGCTGCGAAAGCTGGTCGCGGGTGCGCTGCGCGTCCGGTTGCTCCACGGTCACGATCGGGACGGGCACGGCGCCCTTCGGGATTGGCGGTGGCGCCTGCGCCCAGGCCGAGAATGTCGTGAGCATCCCGACTCCCAAAACCCGCCTCATTCGCATCTGCGTCATCGTTGCGCTCCCCTCTACTGACCTCTCTACTGACATTAGATACGCAGGGCCACGGGGCAGGTTAACATTCCCCCGCGTTTTCCGATAGTCTGGTTTGAACCAAGGAGGCAACCCCATGAACCGTTATCCTGCCGTTCTCGCGCTCGCGTTTTCGCTAGCGCCTGTTTATGCCCAGCAACCCCTGAACCCGCCTCTCAAAAACTGGCAGTCCCCGTTATATTGGGCGCCCACGCCCGCAGAGGCCGAGCAGCAGCGCATAGAACAACGCATGGCTCAACGAGGCGCTTCCCCTTTGGCGCAGCCTGCCAGTATCTTTACCGCGCCGGGACCGATGACCTTCATCGCGATCACTCCTTGCCGCGTGATGGACACGCGTGCGGGGCAAGGCTTCACGGGAGCCTTCGGTCCTCCGTCGCTGCCGGCGTTTGGGACGGCGCGCCAGGTGCCGATGCCCAGCTCTTCGACGTGCACCATCCCGTCCAACGCCGGAGCGTATTCGCTGAACATCACGGCGGTCTCGCCCGGAGTCCTTTCGTTTCTGTCGGTGTGGCCGGCGGGACAGCCGTATCCAGGCGTATCGACGCTCAATGACACCTCGCCATCGGGCGGAGCCGTGGCTAATGCCGCCATCGTGCCGGCCGGGACCGCCGGTGCGATCCAGATGGTTGCGGGCAATATCACCGACGTGATCATCGACATCAACGGCTACTACGCCGCGCCGACCGATGGAAACTTAAATACCGCCATCGGGACGGGTGCGCTGGCGAGCAACACCACCGGGACCAGTAACACGGCCAGCGGCTCCGCCGCGCTGCAGGACAACACCACCGGGAGCGGCAACACGGCCAGCGGCTTCCAGGCGCTTTGGCTCAACACCACCGGGAGTAACAACACGGCCAGCGGCGCCAACGCGCTTCAGTTCAACACCACCGCAAACAACAACACGGCCAGCGGCGCCCAGGCGCTGCTGGGCAACACCACCGGGGCCAACAACACCGCCATCGGTTCCGGCGCGCTGAACGCCAACACCACCGGAGGCTCCAACACCGCAACCGGCTTCCAGGCGCTGCTGAGCAATACCACTGGGGGCCAAAACACGGCCAGCGGCGGCGGCGCGCTGGGGAGCAACACCACTGGGAACGCCAACACGGCCAGCGGCGTCAACGCGCTTTGGCTCAACACCACCGGGAGCGGCAACACGGCCAGCGGCACCGCCGCGCTGCAGTACAATCTCACCGGCGGCAGCAATACAGCCAGCGGCTTCTGGGCGCTGGAATTAAACACCACCGGCGGCACCAATACGGCCAGCGGCTATGAGGCGCTGTGGAACAACACCACTGGAGGCAACAACATCGCCATCGGGTATGCAGCGGCCTCCGGCGTCTCGGGCGGCAACAGCAACAACATTGACATAGGCAGCCAGGGCGTCTCCACCGACGGCGCCGCTGCCGGCAGCGGTGTCATCCGGATCGGAACTGCGGGAAATCAGGCTTCGTTCTTTGCGGCCGGCATCAGCGGAGTCAACGTCAGCGGCGCCAACGTCGTGGTCAGTTCCAGCGGCCAGTTGGGCGTGGTCGTTTCTTCGCAGCGGTTCAAAGAGGACATCCAGGACATGGGCGAGGCCAGCAGCGGCCTCCTACGTCTCCGCCCCGTCACCTTCCGCTACAAGCAAGCCTACGAGGATGGATCGAAGCCCATGGACTACGGCTTGATCGCCGAAGAAGTGGCCCAAGTCTATCCCGACCTCGCGGTGAGAGGGCCGGACGGACAAATCGAAACCATCCAGTATCAGAAACTAACGCCGATGCTATTAAACGAGTTGCAGAAGCAAACCGGGCAGATTCGATCCCTCGAAGACCGGCTGGCCGCCTTGGAGGCGCAACTGTCCGGCAATGCGCCCTTCTCAACCGCTGGTGACCACTAGCTTAAAACGCCCGGCCCCGCCAGAACTACCTCGTTGCCCGCCGTTTTTCAACGATGTATTCGGGAAAGATTCCTCATCTTTTGGATTCCGGTCTCCGGAGTAGCAAACCGCCCAGCGGCCATTTCGAGTCCATCTGCAACCACCTTCTGCCGCTGCGATTCAATCGCAGAAATCCCAAGCGAAAAGTGCAACTCGGACGATCAAAGTGTGGACACAGGGTGTATACTAGCCGGGACCGGGAGCCGAGATGGAAATTCCGGTTGCAACCAAACCCAGAAGAATAGGAGAAAATCGTCATGAAAATGAGACACTCGACTGCGTTACGAGCGATCGCCCCTCTGTTCCTTGCCGTCGGCACAACGATTGCATTGGCCCAGGTTCCAACCAGCCCACCCTCCAGCATTGCGGGTCCCAGCGATGCCGGCCAAGTGGCCCACACGAATCTCCAAATCCTCAATACTTCCCAGAACATCACGGAAACCCATCAGTATTATGGCCCTCCCTTTTTGGGATATCTCTACCAGACTCCCGCTTCCTTAGGTTGCATTTACCACCTGATCCCTGCGTTGCCAACCCCAGCCCCAACCCCCGCTCTGCCAAATTGCAATCCGAACGTGGTCACCGTGAATCCGGAGGGTGGCGCGAAAGCCATTGCCATAGTGGATGCCTATGACGATCCCAACGCATATGCGGACCTGCAGTACTTCTCAGGCCAGTTCGGGATAGCGGCAATTAACCCGAGCAGCTTCATCGTCGTCTATGCGCCGCATGGCGGCAGCACACCCGGATCTTGCGCGGGTGCGGCCACACAGCCTCTGTCCGCCAAGGGCACCGGCTGGGACGTTGAAGAATCGTTGGATATCGAGTGGGCTCATGGCATGGCGCCCTTGGCCACTCTTTTCCTGGTGGAGGCCCAGTCAAATTTCCTCAGCGACCTTGAATGCGCGGTCACCGTTGCCGGCAGTATTGTGAGCGCGAAAGGGGGCGGTGAGGTTTCGATGAGCTGGGGTTCCGGCGAGTACCCCGCCGAAACTGCCGTGGACCCGGTGTTCACTACGCCTAAAGTCGTTTACTTTGCTTCGGCGGGCGATAGCCCCGGGGTTTCCTATCCCGCAGCCTCTCCCAACGTGGTCTCCGTCGGCGGCACCTCCGTCAGCTACAACGCCACCACCGGCGACTTCATTGGGGAGAATACGTGGCAGGAGACGGGCGGTGGTGTGAGCGCTTTTGAACTCCGGCCGGGTTACCAGAACGGCATCGCGGGCATCGTGGGCACTCATCGTGGCACACCCGACATCGCGTCTGACGCGAATCCGTATACCGGCGTTTGGGTCTTCGATAGCCTGACATTTGGTGCGCCGGTATGGTTTATCGTCGGTGGCACCAGCGTTTCCTCGCCCACATGGGCCGGGATCGTCAATACGGCAGGCACATTCGCCGCAACCTCCGGCGCCGAACTCACCAAGCTATACGGCGACAAAGCTGGAGATTTCACCGACATCACTTTGGGAAACTGCGGCCCGTATATGGGGAATTTTGCAGCCTCGGGCTGGGATTTGTGCAGTGGCCGCGGCAGCCCCAAAGCTTACGACGGGAAATAACGGCGCTGCCTGTTGAAAGGTGGGGACGCTTCGGTGTCCCCGTTTTTCACCCAGGGCTAGCGCGCTACTAAACTCACCAGAACCACTTCCTGGCCGTCGATTTTCAAGGCCGTGCCCGGGGAAAGATCCTTCACCTTTTGAAGCAGCTTCGCGCCTTCGCCGGTGGACGGGTCCAGCATTAGTACGTTGTTATTTTCAGCGTCGCGTGTGACCGGCGCCAGCGATACTCGCGCAACCCGCTTGTTGTCGATCGTCACACGCGCAACCATTCCGTCTTTGTTCGGGCGCATGCGGATCCAATCCGTGGCGAAATTCCCCAGGCAGTACATCACCGGCTTGCCTTTATACACCTCCACGCCTTGCAGCACGTGCGAGCCATGGCCGTAGACAATGTCCGCGCCGGCGTCGATGGCCGCGTGCGCCAGTTCCTTTTCGTAGGGCTCGGCTTGAGAGAATTGCGGGCCGAGCGCGATGGGCGCGACCAGCGTCGCCGGATTGACCGGCCCCGCTTTGCTCTCAGAAGCTGCCGCCGAGCTGATGACTCGTCCCAGCCCGTCGCGATTGTGGCTGGAAACGATCAGGATGTCCACCAGCGGCCGCAAGCGGCGGATGTCTTGGCGCAGGCGCTCCAGATCGGCGGGGTCGATGGTCACGCCGTCGCTGGACTTGATGCGCGCGACTCCGGGCGAAGTGGCCGTGGCGATCTGCTGATCTTCCCGATACCACTTGGCGGTGTATTGCAGGAAGCCGATTCGGACGCCCTTACGCTCGACGATGGCGGGCTTGTGCGCGGCCTCGAGATTCGCGCCTCCGCCGGTGTGCTGAATGCCGTTGGCATCCAGCACGGCCAGGCTCTTCAGAATGTCCGCGGGTCCGTAGGCGACGTTGTTGGCGACCCCCACCACCTGAATGTTCCCCGCCTTCAGAGCCGCGATGGCTTCCGGGCCGATGTGCTGCCAGCCGCTCTTGTCGGGGATGTCCTGATCCGGTCCTTTGGATTTTACGAGCAGCCCTTCCAGGTTTCCATACACCAGGTCCGCGCGGCTCAAGGTTTCGCGGACGTGGATCATGGCGTTGGCCGGGTCGGCGCGTTGCTCGACGCTGACATCGCCGAGCAGCAGCAGCGTGACGGCTTGGTTGTCGGCTGTGTCGCCATGAGCTCCGCTCCAGGGCCACGGGCCGTCCGCCGCAACCAGCGAGGCAGCGGCGGCGAGAGTCGTGAGAATGAGTTTTGTCACGCTCCCGATTCTATCGCAATCGAAATCGCGCGATCCTGAAAGAGATGTTGCAAAAAGCAATGCTGCCCGCGATTTTCTTCGGACACGGCAATCCCATGAATGCCCTGATGGACAACACCTATACCCAAGGCTGGCGGCGCATCGGGGAGCAGCTGCCCCGGCCCAAGGCCATCCTCTCGATATCCGCCCACTGGTTTGTGCCGGGAAGCGCCGTAACGATCGGTACAGCGCCTCGGACCATTCACGATTTCGGCGGCTTTCCGCGCGAGCTGTATCAAGTTCAGTATCCCGCGCCCGGCGATCCGGATCTTGCCCGGCGCGTGCAACAGATGCTCGCGCCGTTGCCGGTAACGCTCGACAACTCCTGGGGAATCGATCATGGAACGTGGTCCGTGCTGCGGCACGTGTATCCGGATGCCGATATTCCGGTTGTGCAATTGAGTATCGACGAATCGCAGCCGGCGTCCTTCCATTTCGAGATCGGAGTGAAGCTCGCGCCATTGCGCGTCGAAGGTATCCTGATCGCCGGAAGCGGGAATCTGGTCCACAATCTTCATGCGTACGCCTGGGGGCGCCACGTGCCAAATCCGTATGAGTGGGCCGTTCGTTTCGAAAAGGAGGCGAAAGAGATGATGCTTGCCGGCGAATACAAGCCGCTCATCGATTATGAGAAGCTCGGGTGCGACGCGATGCTGTCCATTCCGACGCCGGATCACTACTTGCCGCTGCTCTACGTGATCGCAGCCAGGCAACGGGGCGAGGCCATCGCGTTTCCGGTCGAGGGCGTGGATGGAGGATCGATCTCGATGCTGTCGGTAAGGGTCGGGTAGCGGCGCTACACTTTCAAGACGGGTAGCGGCGCTACACTTTCAAGACGGGTAGCGGAGCTACACTTTCAAGAGAGGTCCAGCACCCAATGAAGCCCCAGCTTACGGGAGCAATCGTCGCGGCACTCATGGCCGCTACGGCAGCGGCGCAATGGCTCAACTATCCCACCCCTGGCATCCCCCGTACGCCGGACGGCAAGCCGAATCTGGCCGCGCCCGCGCCTCGCACCTCCGGCGGTAAGCCGGATCTTTCGGGAATCTGGGAACTCGAGCACCCTGCTTGCCCCGCCGGCGGTTGCAGCGATTACGTCGGCGGTCCGGAGTTCCTGAACCTCGGCGTTAAACTCAGCGGCGGTTTACCGTATCAGCCATGGGCCGCCGAACTGGTCAAGCGGCGCTCGGCCGACTTAGGCAAAGACGATCCCGTGGCTCGCTGCCTCCCTTCAGGCGCGGTGCGAATTCTCACCTTTCCCCCGCCGCGGAAAATCATCCAGACTCCCGGAGAGATCGTGATTCTCTCCGAGCGCGACGTCACTTTCCGGCAGATCTTCACCGACGGCCGTCCCTTGCCGGTCAACCCCTCGCCATCCTGGAACGGCTTTTCCACGGGCAAATGGTACGGAGATACGTTGGTGGTGGAAACCAACGGACTGCGCGACGGCGCGTGGCTCGACCGCAACGGCAGCCCCATGACGGACGCCGCCAGGATGACCGAGCGCTTCCGGCGCGTCAGCTACGGGCGGCTGGAAATCGAGCTGACCGTGGACGATCCGAAGGCCTACACCAAGCCCTGGACCGTGACGTTGAACCAGCTTATTGTGCTAAATACAGAATTGTTGGATTATTATTGCAACGATAATGAGAAGGATGCGCAGCATGCCGTTGGAAAATAGATGTGGGGCAGGTCTGCGACCTGCCATCCTAGCCCTACTCATCACCGCAACAACCTCGGCGCAGTGGCTGAATTATCCCGCGCCCGGAATCCCGCGCACGCCGGACGGCAAGCCCAATCTTGCCGCGCCCACGCCTCGCACAGCGGATGGCAAGCCCGACCTGTCGGGCGTTTGGACCGGGCCGGGGCCGGGAAGCTACGACCGCAATATCGCCAGGGATCTGAGTCCCCGCGATATTCAGCCCTGGGCCGAGGCGATCTACCAGCAGCGCGTCCGCGATATGGGCAAGGACGCTCCTCGCGCGAACTGCCTGCCCGACCCCTTTGCCTATTACCACATGGTCGACGTGGCCCGAATCGTCCAAACCCCTGGAGTGATCGTGATTCTGTATCAGGGCACCACCAATAGTGTTCACCGGACCATCTTCACAGACGGCCGTCCGCTTCCCAAAGATCCCAATCCCGCTTGGATGGGATACTCGGTCGGGCATTGGGAGGGAGACACGCTGGTGGTCGATACCGCGGGTTTTAACGATCGAAGCTGGCTCGACATAGAAGGGCACCCGCATACTGAAGCTCTGCGCATTACCGAACGTTTCCATCGTCGCGACTTCGGGCACATGGACCTGGAAATGACCATCGACGACCCGAAGACGTTTACGAAACCGTTTTCGTTCAGGATGGACCAGCGGTTGACGCCGGATACAGATCTTCTGGAGAGCGTGTGCGAACATGACACTTCCGTCCCGCACATGCTCGGCGGGACCGCGATCAAGCTCGCCCCGGAGATTCTCTCGAAGTACACGGGGACTTACGAGTACGCGCCCGGACGCGAGGCCGTGATCACCTTCGAGGGCGATCTGCTGTTCTTGCAGGAAGGCGCGAACCCGCTCAAGCTGCCGCTGGCGCCCAACTCCGAGACCGACTTTGTAGCGCGCGCGATCGGAGAACATGTCGAATTCTTCCGGGATGCCCAGGGCGCGATCACCGGGTTCATCTACCATGGCGAGCGTGGCGATCGAAAGGCCGTCCGCAAAGGCAACGCCGCGCAGGACCGGAAGCGATAACACACGCTGGGGTTTGACCTGTCGGCATCGCTTCCCGGCGCGCCGTAAACCAGAACCAATCGAGCATTGGACTGCGGGGCCATGCAGCGATGCGGCTCCGTTTAGGAGTTGCGGCCGGCTAAGGAATTTGGTAGGGTTATAACCTGGAGGAGATTTACGATGAAAATTGTGGCATCAATCTTTTTCCTTTCCGGTATGGCTGCTATCGGAATGGCTTCTACGATCACGTACACCGAGCAGATTACAGCCAGCGGAACCATTGGCAGCGCAGCGTTCGAGGATGCGTTGCTTACACTCATGTTTACGGGTGACACGTCCAACGTTACTGGCGGGTCAGGCTTTTTCACCATCGACGCGACGGGAACCACGATCAGCATATCCGGCATCGGCTCCGGCACCGTCACGGACAGCGGCATCGAGGTCTTCGTGAATCAGGGCGCAGTAGCGGCGGGATTTGGTTCCGCTCAAGGTTCCATCCTCGACACTTTCGATAACGCATTCGGGACGTATGATCTAACCACCGCGATCGGACCCATTACCGACACTAATTTTATTCGCCCGGACCTCACTTTTGCGACCACTCTCGGCGGCCTCAATATCGCGTCGGGCGGCGATTCCACGTTTACGGCCAGCACCGGGGTTCCTGAACCGATGAGTGCCGGCTTGGTTGCCCTCGGGCTGGCGATCGTAGCCGGCGCTCCTTACAAGCGCAACCGGGCCGCGGCCTAAAAGCCTTCCGATGCTGCTTCGCGGTCCCCTTTTGGGGGCCGCGTCCGGCGGAAGGCAACGTCGCTCAAGACCGAAAGCAAGAACAAAGATCCGTCTGCCCGTTTGACAGAATGAGCGGCAACGGGATACCCTCCCGTTATAGCTTTATGCGCAGACTGTTCCCGATCGTCATCATCCTTGGAGGAATCGCCCTCACCTTGAGCGCGCAGTATCAAAGCGCTTTCAAGATCACCTGGATTGACCCTGGCGGCAATGCGATCCTGCCTGAATTCGACGCATTTGACAGCGTCGAGGGCACGCTCGGCGTTCTCAACGCGTCCGGACCCGTGAACACGGAAGGCCATCCGTTCTTCACCGCGCTGGGAACCAACGGGCGAGCCTGGTGAATTGTCATCAGCTCACCTACGGGATGAGCGTCTCCGTGGCGGGCCTCCTGGAGCGTTGGCGCTCCACCGATGGCAAAGACCCGGTGTTCGCGGCCTTCGACGGGTCCAACTGCCCCGGCCTCCCGCAGGACCAGGAAAGCTCGCATTCGCTCCTGCTCAAGCGTGGGCTGTTCCGTATTCCGCTGTCTTGGCCGCCCAAAAACACCGACGGCTCGCCCAAGCCGGTCGAATTCACCATCGAAGTCGCGACCCCACCGGTTGCAACACCAGCCGTCAATACGGTCTCCACAGCGCCGAGCCAACCATCTCCGTCTACCGCCGCCCGCGCCCCGCGGCGAATCTGAAATACGTTATTTCCGGCGCCCAGCCTATCGATCTGAAGACCGGCATCCTGGCCAACGTCGATCCCGAAACCGGAAAGCCTGTCAGCATGAATCTGATGACCGATGCCCGCGAGGCGTCGCTGAAAACCCAGGCGTTAAACGTCATCATGGGTCACGAACGAGCGCGTACGCCCCCTTCGCGCCAGCAGCTTGAAAAGATCGTCGAGTTTGAGTCGTAGGTCTACGTCGCGCAGCAGGCTCACATCTTCGACGGTCCTCTGGTGGTTGCCGGAGGACCGCCCGCGCTGGGCGTGGCCGCGCTGCGCGATCATCCGGCCGGCGGCATCAACGATAACAAGGCCGGCGATAACCACGATCCCGCCTTCGGCCTCTTCACTGCATGGAAGGGACCCGATTACATCCGCGCATCCATCGCCCGAGGCGCGGACATCTTCGTGTATCGCCAGTTTTGGCTGCGCGATGCGGCGCACATCAACAACACCGGTTTGGGCAATCCGGTGAAGGGCGCCTGCGTCACCTGCCACAACGCTCCCATGACCGGCCAGGACCTCTCGGCTGGATGGGTCGACGCGGGCACCACCAATTTCCCCACCTGGACCGAGCCTCCTACCTGGGCGGAATCGAGCGAGCTCCCCGTCTTCAAGATCGCCTGCGCTCCCGATGCCGATCCGCATCCTTATTTAGGGCGCATCATCTACACCACCGACCCGGGCCGCGCGCTCATTTCAGGCCGGTGCGCCGATGTCGGCTCCATCGTCATGCAGCAGCTTCGATGGACTGACCGACCCTTCCCGCCGCCGCGTGACCATCCTGATAGCCCCTTAAAGGCCTAGGGCATTTTCGAAAGCTCCCTTCTGAACCGCGCGCGTCAGCAAGCGGCGGTCTTCGGTAGTCGCAAAAATGCTCTATTTTCGCCTGAAGACGGAATCGTCTTTCAGCAGCTTCTCGTAACGTTCCATGTCCGCGTTGTTTTCCGCGCATTCGTACTCCCGGAGACGCGTGCCGTTACGCAGCATGATGGTGCTGTGTGTGTTCCAGGGCTTGGTCAGCACGTTCGGATCTTCCATCGTAACGTCGTAGTTGATGGTGTTGTAGTCCACCAGTGTATAGCGTTCCGTGACGTGCAACGCCTCTGTGTGAAATGTGCCCGTCGGCCCCAGCCAGGTCTTGTCGTTGAAGCCGGTTACGTCAACCACCAGCGTATCCCCGTCCCAGTGGCCCACCGAGTCTCCCATGTAGCTGGGCTCCAGATCGTCAGGATGCTTGGCATTGATCGGGATGATACGGAACACGTGGTAGACCTCGAACAGGATCACCACCGTCTGCGGCGTTTGAACGATCTGCATCGGGAATAATCCAAAGGTTGTGATCCGCGGAACGCCCGGCGGAATGCAATATGCGTCAGGGTCGTCGATTCCCCGCCGATTGAAAAATTCCAAAACCTTCGCTGCGGCCCAAGCCTGATAGGGAGCAGGTTCCCGGGCAGGCGCCGGTGGCCGATTTGTGGCCGGAGCGGGTGCGGCTGTTCCGGTTCCACCCACCCCTGGTCCGTTGTTCGCTTCTTCCCACGTTCCCACTCGGTTGCTGCCGCCCTGCCACACGCCGGTGAGATCCGGCTTCCCGTCCGCCGTGCGCGGTATCGGCGGGTATTTTGCCTTTGAGGCAGTGGACGGGCTCTGGGCAACGGCTATAGGCAAGAAGGCCAGAGCCATCGCCGCTGCGAAATGCGCACTTGAGGTATTTCTCACGATTGAACCTCCCACTTGGTTTACGGAACAGCAACGGGAGGCGTATTGCCGCCGTCGCCGGTTCCGGCGGGAGGCCCGAAGTACAGCTTCTTGCCGTCCGCGAACGTTACTTCTCGCGAATGCGCCCAGTTTGTACCATCCCGGGCGCGCCAGCCAAATACCGTGATGGTGTCCCCGTTCTTCAACGTGACTTCCCGCTTCCAACCCGTCCTGTACAGCACGCTCGGAGGATAGCCTTCAAATTTCCAATTGGCGACTTTGCCGTCTTTATCCGTGACGTCCAGGTAGAAGTAGCTATGTGGGTTGGTCCATTCCACTTTGGTGACCACGCCGGTGAGGGTAACCGGTTTGTCGCCGTCGTACTCGGCGCCGAAAGAGTGGTGCGCCCGCATGGGCGCGGCCGCGGTCAGGAGCAAACCAACACCCGCTAACCAAGCAGATAGGGCTGTTCTAAGTTTCATCCGTTCACCTCCCCAGTACGCAGGAATACGCTTAGCATAGTGCGAAGAGCGTTCCCCGTGCAACCCGGACCCTAACCGCCGCTTGATCGGCTAAACTTGGCAGTTGAGTTGCCGAAGTGAGAAGGAGCAAACCACAATGGACGATTGGAAATACGCGCAGAGAGATCGCTCGGAAGCTCTCGCCCGCCTGCACTTTTTCTCGGTCACGAAAAAACATTCGTCCGGTGAAATTGAAGCGCGCATCACCGTGAAGGAGTTCGCCACTCCCGAGATCGGCGCGTTGCAATACTTCGCCACCGCCGACATTGAGCTGAATCAGCAGGCGCTCAAGTTCAAACCTGTTGGATGGAGCGACACTCTGGGGGGCGCGCTCACGGAATGCCTGGAAAATCTCCGCAGGTTTGAGTATCAAGGCATCGCGGAGGCTTCATCGTGATTACCGAGACCAAAACGCACCGCGTGGAACCGGATATCACGGTCTTCGCGATCTCGGGGCGCCTGAACCTGGGCAATCAGTTGCAGTCGGTCGAGGATTCGATTCAAGGTCTCATCGCCGGCGGCGCGCGCAAGCTGGTAATCGATCTGACCGGGCTGGCTTCGCTCGATAGCTCGGCCATCGGGATGCTGGTGAGCTGCGGCGGCAGGATGAATCAAGCCGGGGGCCAAGTGCGCCTGGCGGGCGCCCAGGGAGCGGTCGCGAAAGTATTCGGGATGGTTCACATGGACCTCATCATGCCGCTCGATGCGGATCTCGCCACGGCGTGCCGGAGTTTTTCGAGCGGTATCGCCGCTCCTTGAACACTCCTAGCCGCGCGTTTCGTAGGCGACGCCCAGTTCGTTTCCCATCGCGGCGAGACGCGGGTCGGCCGTCCATAGACGCAAGTGTCCGACCATTGCGGACGCCAAGAGGTGGATGTCGATCCAGCCTGCTCCCCGGCCATGCAAGTCGCGCTTCCTCGTCGCTGGCACGCCGGAGCAGAAGTCGTCCGCGCCGCTGACCCCTGGTCTATAACTGGCCATTGCTGCTGAAAAAATAATTTTTTTCTCCAATCCTTTCCGCTACTTCGCGCTTTCGCTCACTCCTTTCTCGCCGGCTCGCCCCTTATGCTCGAATCGTAAGTTACTCCGTGCACGGAGCGTTGTGTTTTGAGATGGTACTGAACTTTCGCAAGGCTTTACCCGTCGGGCGGAAGAATTTAGGGATCGATCCTTATAATTCCGGTAAGCGGCTTACGACGTGAGTCCGGACATCAGAGAGTTGGCATTCGAAGCGGGAAATATGGGACGGCCATCCAGCCAGTTCCGGGCCCCCGCGAGAAGTAGCTTAAATCATTGGCGGCTGGAAAACGCCCGGCGAAAAGTCCGAGAGCCCCCAGCCGCCGCAACGTCTTTTTTTCTTCCATTCCTACAGCCGTAGTGCGTCCATTCTCTATCTTGATCGGTTAAACTTAGCTGAATCGCGCGTATGTCTCTTTCCGTAGGCGACAAACTCGGCCCCTACGAAATCCTCGCGCCCATCGGCGTGGGTGGCATGGGTGAAGTGTGGAAGGCGCGCGACACGCGTCTCGATCGCATCGTCGCCATCAAGCGGCTGAAGGGCCAGCACAGCGCGCGTTTTCAGCAGGAAGCCCGCGCCATCGCCGCCGTCAATCATCCCCATATCTGCCAGATCCACGACATCGGCCCGGATTACCTGGTGTTGGAGTACGTCGAAGGGCAGCCGCTCAAGGGCCCCATGACCGCACCCGACGCCATGCGTGCGGCTTTGCAGATCGCCGCCGCCCTGGAAGCCGCGCACGCCAAGGGGATTCTCCATCGCGATCTGAAGCCCGGCAATATTCTGATGACCGCCGCGGGGGCCAAGCTTCTCGACTTCGGCCTCGCCAAACTGGTCTCGGATGAGGACGCGACGCAAACCATCGGCGTCTCCGGCACGCCGTTGTACATGTCCCCCGAGCAGGCCGAAGGCAGGACGCTCGACGCGCGCTCGGATGTGTTCAGCCTGGGCGCGGTGTTATACGAGCTTCTCGGCGGACGCCGCGCCTTCGATAGTCTCGCCGCCGTGCTGCGCGACGAGCCGCGGCCCCTGGAGGCTTCCTCCGGCTTGGAGAAAATTGTTTGGCGCTGCCTGCGCAAGGCCCCGGCGGACCGCTTCGCAAGCGCCGCCGAAGTGCGCGCCGCGCTGGAGCAGTTAAGCGCCAAACCGCAAGATCGCCAGCCCTCCATCGCGGTGCTGCCCTTCGCCAACATGAGCGACGACCGGGAGCAGGAATATTTCTCCGACGGCCTGGCCGAGGAAATCATCAACGCGCTGACGCAAGTTCAGGGGCTGAAAGTCATCGCCCGCACCTCGGCCTTCGCCTTCAAGGGCAAGAACGAAGACGTTCCGCAAGATCGCCGAAACGCTGGGCGTGAGCAACGTTCTCGAAGGTAGCGTCCGCCGAGCCGGCAACCGTCTGCGCATCACCGCGCAGTTGATCCATGCCGCCGACGGCACGCATCTGTGGTCGCAGCGCTATGACCGCGACATGACCGACGTCTTCGCCATCCAGGATGAAATCAGCCAGGCGATTTCGGAAGCGCTCCAAGTGCGGCTGGCTCCCCGCGCGCGGAAGGTGAATGTCGAAGCCTACCAGCTTTACTTGAAGGGACAGTATCACATCCTGCGCTTCTCGCCGGAGAGCCTGGCGAAAGCGAAGGAGTGCCTTGAGCAGGCTTTGGCCATCGACCCGAATTACGCTCTGGCGCACGGCGGACTGGCGACCTATTACTACACAATCGCGGCGATGGGCATAAAACCGGCTGGCGATGTGGCATCTTCGGCGAAAGCGGCTGCGGAGAAAGCGCTCGCCATCGATCCCGCCAATGGCGAAGTGCACAGCGTGTTGGCCATGATCGCGGTACTCTTCGACTACGACTGGAAAGGCCGAAACGCATTACCGCAAGGCCATGGCGGCTGAACCCGTCCCGCCCAGGGTGCGATTCCGCTACGGCTCGTTTTATCTGCTTCCGTTGGGACGATTCGCGGAGGCGAGGGAACAAATCCGGTTGGCGCTCGAGACCGATCCACTTTCCATGCTTCTTCACCACGCCATGGCAGTGTCGATGTACCACGCGAAACAGTATCGGGAAGCCATTGACTACGCGCGCAGAGCCCTCGAAATCGATGCGAACCACTACTTCATGTGGAACTCGATGGGGATCGCCCAGCTTCACGCAGGCTTCCCACAGGAAGCGATTGCCAGCTTGAAACGAGCTGTGGAGCTGGCGCCCTGGTTCTCCGCCGGTGGGTGGGCACTGGCCGCGGCCTACCATCAGGCAGGCGATCGCGAGCGTAGCCATGAATGGGCAGGAAAGCTCGCCGGCTCGCACGGTGGAACCGTCTGGGCTGCGATCTATTACGCCGCCACCGGGGAAGTGGAGGCGATGTTTGACGCGCTCGAAGAGGCCTACCGGCAGCGCGAGCCGGCGCTCCCCCACTTTCACAACGATCCGCTCTTCGACCCCTACCGCGCCGACCCGCGCTTCCAGGCTTCGCTGCGGCGAATGCACCTGGCGTAGAACGCCGCCGCTTGATCGGATACACTTAGCTGAATATCTCCTATGCCGCTTTCCCCCGGCGACAAACTCGGTCCGTATGAGATCCTCGCGCCGATCGGCGCGGGCGGCATGGGCGAAGTCTATCGAGCCCACGACCCGCGCCTGCGCCGCGATGTCGCCATCAAAGTTTCCGCCGAGCGCTTCAGCGAACGCTTCGAGCGTGAAGCCCGCGCCATCGCCGCGCTGAACCACACTAATATCTGCCAGATCTACGACGTTGGTCCCAATTTCCTCGTCATGGAGCTGGTAGAAGGCGAGAATCTGAAAGGTCCTCTGCCGCTTGAAACCGCGCTCGATTACGCGCGCCAGATCGCGGACGCGCTTCAGGCCGCGCACGACAAAGGCATCACGCATCGCGATCTGAAGCCCGGCAACATCAAGATCAAACCCGACGGCACGTTGAAGGTGCTTGACTTCGGGTTGGCGAAAAACTCACCCTCTGAAGCCGGCGCCCCCTCGGAGAATTCGCCCACGCTCTCCATGGGCATGACTCAAGCCGGAGCCATTCTGGGCACGGCGGCGTATATGGCTCCGGAACAGGCTCGCGGCAAAACGGTGGACCGGCGCGCCGACATCTGGGCCTTCGGCGTGGTGCTGTACGAAATGCTGACGGGGGAGAGGTTGTTCAAGGGCGACGACCTCTCGGAAACGCTGGCCTCGGTGATCAAGGAAGAGCCCAAGTTGGACCAAGTGCCCGTGAAGGTGCAGCGCCTGCTGCGGAGCTGTCTCGAAAAGGACCCGAAGCAGAGATTGCAAGCTATCGGCGATTGGCGCTTGCTGCTAGTAGAGCAGGCCTTTGGCCTGCAAGCGCGGGCGCAGGCCAAAGGCCTGCTCCACTGGGTGTGGCCGGCCGTCGCGGCAGTGGCGACGCTGGCCCTCGCGGCGCTCGCCTTCATCCACTTCCGCGAGACCCCGCCGCCGGAGCAAACGCTGCGATCTTCGATCACCTTACCGGAAAACAGCACGGTTCACAGCCTCGCCATCTCTCCCGACGGCCGCACTCTCGTCATCGCAGCCGCGGTCAACGGCAAGCGCCAGCTCTGGCTGCGTTCGATGGATGCGCTGCAAGCTCAGCCGATGGCGTTCACCGACGACGCGATGCTTCCCTTCTGGTCGCCCGATAGCCGCTATATCGGATTCTTCGCGCAGGGTAAGTTGAAGAAGGTGGCCGCCAGCGGCGGTCCATCGCAATCGCTGTGCGACGCGCCCCAAGGCGCCGGCGGATCGTGGAACCGCGACGACGTGATCGTGTTCGCTCCGGACCCCACCGCTTCCTTCCAGAGGGTCGCTGCGGCGGGCGGCGTTCCCACCGACGTGACGAAAAAGATGGGCTTTGAATTGTACCCGGTATTTCTTCCCGACGGCCGCCATTTCTTGTACGCCTCCCTCGGGGCGCCCGAAGCGACAGGCATCTTTGTCGGCTCGCTTGACGGTAAAGAAAACCGGCGAGTTTTGGCGGATGGGTCTGGCGCAGTGTTCGCGCCGTCCGCGCGGAGTAACCGCAACGGCCACATTCTATTCGTCCGCCAAAACACTTTGATGGCCGTGCCCTTCGATCCCGTGAGCGCCCAGATCGCGGGCGACGTATTTCCGCTGGCCGACGGCGTCCCCCTGTCGGGCCTTGCTTATCTGCCGTCCACAGTGTCGGAGAACGGTGTGCTGCTGTACTCGACCGGAGCCGCAGGCGGTGGGGCAAGCCAATTGGGTTGGTACGATCGAACCGGCAAATCCCTGGGTCCGGTGGGCGCTCCCGGTAGCGCGTATGCAGCGCTTTCCCCGGATGAGAAGTCGGTTGTGTACGTGCGCCAGGCGAGCGTCGGGACCGATCTGTGGGTGCGGGATCTGAACCGCGGAACCGAGACGCGGTTCACCAGCGATGGATCCAACGTCATTCCCTTTTGGTCGCCCCGGAGCGACCGCATCGTCTTTTCATCGAATCGCAAAGGCGGAGTCTTCAATCTTTACCAGAAAGCCACCAACGGGAGCGGACAAGAGGAGTTGCTGCTGCCGAACACACTCAACACTCTTCCGAGTCAATGGTCGCGTGACGGCCGCTTCATCGTCTACTACCAGGCTGATCCGAAGAACAAATTTGACATTTGGGTTCTTCCCACCGAAGGAGCGGCTCTTGACCAAAAGGTCAACCCAAAGGCCGACCGCAAGCCGATCCCATTCCTGAGGACCGAGTTCAACGAGATCTTTGGCCAACTCTCGCCGGACAGCCACTGGATGGCTTTCGTCTCGGACCGGTCCGGCCGGCGCGAAGTATACGTGCGGCCGTTTCCGCCCGGCGAGGGCGAGTGGACCATTTCGATTGCCGGCGGCGAGCAGCCGCGCTGGCGCGCGGACGGCAAAGAGATGTTCTTTGAAGCCGCGGACGGAAAGCTGATGGCTGTTCCGGTGAAGGCAGTGCTCGGCGCAAAGCCATCCTTTGACGCGGGCACTCCCGTGGCATTGTTCGATGCCCACATGGTCCACAGCGGCGGCGGCACCGGGTTCGCCTACGACGTCACCCGGGACGGCAATCGTTTCCTGATTAACGCGTCGGTAAACTCGGGCCCGGCCACCGCGCCGCCTCTGACGGTGGTGACGAATTGGAGCGCGGGGGTGAAGAAATGAGCCTGACGCCCGGCGACAAACTCGGCCCGTAGGAGATCCTCTCTGCCATCCGACCCGCGCGGCAGGCTTGCGCGCGGCGCATCGGCATGACAAAATTCCCTCCTTGGAGGTATTTCGATGAGAGCTACGCTCGGGTGCTTGCTCGCCGCATTGCTGGTGGGAGGATTGCCCGTGTTGGCGCACCACTCCGGCGCCGCGGTGTTCGACAACAGTAAGAAGCTGAATTTGACCGGGGTTGTGACCAAGGTCGACTGGACCAATCCCCACGCCCACTTTTTCATGGACGTCAAAGACGCCGCGGGCAAGGTGACGAACTGGAATTTCGAGCTGGCCAGTCCCAGTATTCTGATCCGCAACGGATGGAGCCGGCATTCCCTCAAGGAAGGCGACACCGTCACGGTCACAGGTTCGCAGGCGCGGGACAATTCGACTCTGGGCATCGCGCAGAGCATCGTATTACCGGACGGGCGCAAGCTGAACTTCCTGTCGGCATACGAGGATTCCAAGTGAGCAAGCACATCCTAGCCATGGCCATTGCGGCAGTGGCCGCGTTCGCATTGGCCTCGCTGCCGGTGCGGTCTCAGGCTCCCGCGGGCGCTCCCAAAACGGCTCCGGGCGATTCCAAAGCGGCCAAGGGCGGCTCGGTGGGGCTGTATCAACGGCAACCTCCCACGCCCACCGGCCCCGCTCCCAAGCTGGCCGACGGAACGCCGGATCTCTCGGGCGTGTGGCTGGGCAGCGGCAGCAACGATAGCGACGTCAGCCGCGGCCTCAAACCGGGCGAGCAGGTGGTGATGCTGCCGTGGGCCGAGGAGCTGGTCAAGAATCGCAAGTCCAAGGACGACCCGGAGGCGAATTGTCTGCCCTCCGGCATTCCTCGCGGCTCGCCGTATCCTTGGCGGATCGCGCAAACGCCCGGCATCTACTTCATCGTGTATGAGGGCAACATCCACAGTTGGCGGCAGATCTTCATGGATGGGCGCAAGCATCCCGACGATCCCGATCCCTCCTGGTACGGGCATTCCATCGGCCACTGGGACGGTCCCACGCTGGTCGTGGATACGGTCGGGTTCAACGATAAATTCTGGTTCGATTACAAAGGCCACCCGCACACCGAGCAACTCCATACCATCGAGCGCTACACCCGCACGGACTTGGGCAACATGACCATCGAGGTCACCATCAGCGACCCCGGCGCTTACACCAAACCTTTCACCACCACGGGGCGCGCCCGCATTATGGCCGGCACCGAGCTGCTGGAATACATTTGCCAGGAAGACAACTACGACTTGCAGCACATCTCCGGCCCCGCGCTGGGTCCGGGCGGCGGGCGGTAAGGGCCAACACCAATCTCGAACGCGACAACCTATCGCTGGCCGTGGACAGCGGGAGCTTGAAGATGAATCATGACTCGTTCCGTTCAGGTGGGCTTGCAAGATCGCGCGCCTTCAGATCTCGCCTGGCCCCGTGGCGGATATGGAGAATCCAAACCGCGCGCCTCGCCTCGTCTACTTCTTAGAGGATTCGATCTGTCGAGAGAATGCAGCGATTCAATCAACTCCTCAAACCAGATGGAGCCTCGCAGCGGAGCAGCGCCAACAACGTGCCTGTAGATGCTTTCGGCGTCGGCCTTCGCGGAGTCAGCGAGAGCGACGTCGTAGAGTGTGCTCTTTGCGGAACGCGTTTTCAAAATCCTCCACGGAGGTGACCCGTCCGGCCTTTACGCCGGCCAGCCCGCGCTTGATTCCTTCGAGCGCTCGCATTTCGTCTAGCTGGTCCAGGAGCTTCTGGTAGGCGGCTGCGTCCTGAACCACAATCTCAGCCCTTCCGTTAATGGTCAAGACGACCGGATGACCGCTCTTTCGCATCTGCTTGAGAAGGCCCGGGGTGTTGCGTTTGAAGTCGCTCAGAGAATGGATGTCTTTGGAAATATCGAGCATGGAGTGTCCGCACTAAACTTGCATCACATTTGATGCTATCAGGTCGGGGCCTTGACCTGGCCGGCAGCCGCGTCCGCGCCCGGCAGTTTGTAATCCTTGAACCGCTCCCGCAGCGCGCGCTTGTTGAATTTGCCGACGCTGGTCTTGGGAACCGCCTCGATGAACACCACGTCGTCCGGCAGCCACCACCTGGCCACGCGCGAAGCCAGGAAGTCGAGGATCTCTTCCTTCGTGATCTGGCCTCTGTGCTCGGGCAGCGCAACGACGCAGGCCAGCGGACGCTCCTGCCACTTGGGATGAAACACGCCCACAACCGCGGCTTCCGCCACCTTCGGATGCGCCATGATGGCGTTTTCCAGATCGACGCTGGAGATCCATTCTCCGCCGCTCTTCACCAGATCCTTGGTGCGGTCCGTGATCTGGATGTAGCCTTCCGCATCGATGGTGGCGACGTCGCCGGTGCGGAGCCAGCCATCCATGAAGGATTGCATGGTTATGCGGATCGTTGTAGTAGCCGCTGGCGACCCACGGTCCGCGAGCTTGCAGTTCGCCCATGGCGATTCCGTCCCACGGCAGCTCTTTGCCTTCCGCATCCACGATGCGAATATCCACGCCCGCAAGCGGAAGTCCGTGGCGGGCCATCAGGTCGAGCCGTTGTTGCTCCGGCAGGAATGCAAGATGGCTCTTCAGGAACGTGACCGTCCCGATGGGAGTGAGCTCGGTCATGCCCCACCCCAGCATGAAGTGGATACCGTATTTCTTCTGGTACAGCTCGATGAACTGGCGCGGCAGCGCGGCGCCCGCCACCACCACCATGCGCAGGCTGGAGATGTCGTGCGGGTGCGACTCGAGATGGCTGTAGAGCGTCATCCATACCGTGGGCACGCCGGCGCTGATGGTGACGCGCTCGTTTTCGATCAGCAGTGCAATGTCGGCGGGCTGCAGATGCCGGCCGCAGAACACCAGTCGCGAGCCCGTCATGATCCCGGCGTAGGGAGTGCCCCAGCCGTTGGCGTGGAACATCGGGACCACTTGCAGAATCGTGTCGCGCTCACTCAGCGCGAACGTGTCCGCCATGCAGATTCCGTAGCTGTGCAGGAACAGAGCACGGTGACTGTAGACAACTCCCTTGGGATCGCCCGTGGTCGCGGAGGTGTAGCACATCGCGGCCGCCGCGTTTTCGTCGAGCCTCGGCCACGGATACGGTTCTTCCGGCGCCCCTCGAAGCAAGGCTTCGTAATCGAGCGTGCCTGAGTCATTTCGCCACCGGACGTCGTTGATGGCGACGATGCACCGGACCGTTTTCAGCTCGTCGCGGATCGATTCGAGAAGCGGAAGCAGCGAGGCGTCGACGAAGATGATGCGGTCCTCGGCGTGGTTGATGACGTACGCCAGTTGCTCCGGCGCGAGCCGCAGGTTGAGGGTGTGCAGCACGCAGCCGGAGCAGGGAATCGCGAAATACAATTCCAGATGACGCGAGCTGTTCCAGCACAGCGACCCGATGCGATCTCCGGGTTGCACTCCCAGCGCCTCTGGAGCGCGTGCGCGAGGCGATGAACGCGCCGGTGGAAATCGCGATACGTATAGCGGTGCATCGAGCCGTCCGGCGCGCGGCTGGCGATTTCCCTGTTCGGATAGATTTTGGCGGAGCGCTCCAGGATGTGCGTGAGCGTCAGCGGATAATCCATCATCAGGCCGGTCATGCGGGCTTTCCCAGCATCTGCTTCGCGATGGTCATCTTTTGCATGTTGCTGGTGCCCTCGTAGATGCGCCCGATCTTGGCGTCGCGATACAGCTTCTCCACCGGGTAGTCCTTGGTGAATCCGACGCCGCCCAGGACCTCGATGGCGCGCGAGGCCACGCGCTCGGCTACCTGCGAAGCAAAATATTTGCACATCGCGGCCTCGGTCAGGAAAGGGCGGCCGGCGTCATGCAGGCGCGCCGCGTTGTACACCATCAGCCGCGTGGCTTCCACGTCCACGGCCATCTCGGCCAGCTCAAACTGAATTCCCTGGAATTCCGAAATCGGTTTTCCGAACTGTTTGCGCTGCTTGGAATACTCGAGCGCATGATCGAGCGCCCCTTGCGCCAGTCCCAGCATCTGCGCGCCAATGCCGATGCGGCCTTCGTTCAGCGTCTCGATCGCGAGCTTGTATCCCTTGCCCACTTCACCGATGACGTTGGCCTTGGGAACCGGACAGCCGTCCAGGATCAGCTCGCAGGTGGAAGAGGCGCGAATGCCGAGCTTGTCTTCCTTCTTGCCGACGCGGAAGCCGGAAAACTCGCGCTCAATCAGAAACGCGGTGATGCCCTTGTATCCCAGCTCCGGATTGACGGTGGCGAACAGCAGGAACAATCCCGCCTCGGCCGCGTTGGTGATCCACAACTTGCGGCCGGTGAGCCGGTAGGAGTCGCCCTGCTCGACGGCCCGTGTGCTCAACGCGAACGCGTCCGAGCCGGAGCCGGCCTCCGACAGCGCGTAGCTGGCCACCGTGTCTTTGGCCGCGCGAGGAAGCCAGCGGCGCTTCTGCGCTTCATCGCCCCAGCGCAGGATGGCGTTGTTGAACAGAGTGTTCTGCACATCCACGATCACCGAGGCCGACGGGTCCACCGCGGCCAGCTCCTGAATCGCCAGAATGGACTGGAAGAAAGATCCGCCCTGGCCGCCATACTGCTCGGGAACTTCGATGCTCATCAGCCCCAGCTCGAACATCTCCGCGATCAGGTCCGCGCGGAACACGCCGGCTTCATCCATGGCGCGCGCGTGCGGAGCCAGGCGCTCGCGGGCGAAACGGCGCACCGAAGCCTGGAACAGAGATTCCTCTTCGCTTAATTGGGTGAGCGGCGAGGGAACGGCATCGGCCATCGTCTGATTGTATCGGTTAAACTTGAGTTAAGTCCCGCCTTGTCGCTGCTGCTCAATACCAACAAGATTTCGAAACAATTTGGCATGACGCCGTTGTTTCGCAACGTGTCCCTCAGCATTCAAGAAGGCGACCGGCTGGGCCTGATCGGCCCCAACGGCTCCGGCAAGTCCACATTGCTGCAAATCCTGGCCGGACACATCGCGGCCGACTCCGGCGACCTGGTGCTCCGGGGCGGCACCAAGCTCGTCTATGTCCCGCAGGATTCTCAGTTCGATGCGGGCGAATCCATCCGCAATGTGATGCGGCGCGCTCTGCGCTCGGCGCGTCTGCCGGAATCGGAATGGCAGGCTCGCGAGGCGGAGACTTTGGGCCGCGCGGGCTTCCGCGACTTCGATGCCGAAGCAGCGGCGCTTTCGGGAGGCTGGCGCAAGCGGCTCTCCATCGCCGAAGCTCTGGTGCAGAACCCGGAAATCGTCCTGCTCGACGAGCCCACCAACCACCTGGACCTGGCGGGGATCGAGTGGCTGGAAAAATCGCTCGAAGGCGCGCCGTTCGCGTGCGTGATTATCAGCCATGATCGCTACTTTCTGGAAAACGTTCCCACCAGAATGGCGGAGCTGAACCGCGTTTATCCCGACGGGATCTTCTATGTTGCCGGAAATTACAGCGCCTTCCTGGAACAGAAAGCCGAGTTCCTGCACGCCCAGGCCAAGCGCCAGAGCGCGCTGGAGAATCGGGTGCGCACCGAAGTGGAGTGGCTTCGGCGCGGCCCCAAGGCGCGCGCGACCAAGGCCAAAGCGCGCATCGACAACGCCGGCGGGCTGATCGCCGAATTGTCCGATCTCAAGTCCCGCAGCCAGACCGCGAGCGCCGGGATCGACTTCGCGGCAACCGGGCGCAAGACCAAGCGCCTGATCCATCTGGAAGGCGTCGGATTCGGATACGACGCCACGCCGCTGTTTGAGAGTCTCAACTTTACGATCACCTCCGGGATGCGCGTCGGTTTGGTGGGCGCCAATGGTAGCGGCAAGACCACTCTGCTGCAACTCCTGCGTGGCGAGCTCGCGCCGCTCCAAGGTGAGATTCAGCGCGCCGAAGCGCTAGGGATGGTCTACTTCGATCAGCGCCGCCAGCTCAATCCGGATCTGACGCTGCGGCGGGCGCTGGCGCCATCGAGCGATTCGGTGATCTATCGCGGCCAAATGATTCACATCGCCTCCTGGGCGGCGCGATTTCTATTCGCGAGTGAGCAATTGGACCAGCCCGTGAGCAAGTTATCGGGAGGCGAGCGGGCGCGCGTACTGATCGCGAACCTGATGCTGGAGCCCGCCGACTTGCTGCTGCTCGACGAGCCCACCAACGATCTGGACATTCCCACGCTCGAGATCCTGGAGGAGAGCCTGCTCGAATTCGAGGGCGCTCTGGTTCTGGTGACTCACGATCGCTATTTGCTGGATCGCGTTTCGACCATTGTGCTGGGCCTGGAGGGCGGGAAGGCCGAAGCCTTCGCCGACTACTCGCAGTGGGCCGCAGAGACAGCCATTCGCAAGCCGGTGAAACCGAAGGCGGTCCCGCCTACCGCGCCCGCGGCCGCGCCGCAGCGGAAGAAATTATCGTACATCGAGAGCCGAGAGTACGAATCGATCGAGGAGAAAATCCACGCGATGGAGGCGGCTCTTCACGAGAAGCGGGCGTCGTTACTGGAGGCCGGGCTCAAAGACGGACGTCTCCTGGAGCGGATCTATCGCGAGATCGAAGCCTCGCAGCAGGAAGTCGACTTGCTGTACGCGCGGTGGGCGGAGCTGGAAGAAAAGGTGGGGCGGGTCCCCTGACCCGCGCGCGACCAAGGTCGCGGTTTTTTACAATGAACTGACATGATTTCGACGATGCGCTCTCTGCGGATTCTGCGCAAACACTGGAAGCTGACCGCCATCGCCGTCTTTTCACTTTCCATCGCGATGGCTCTGGGTGTGGTGAGCCTGAGCGTCACGAATACGGCCCTGCTGCTGCCTCCCGCCGCTCCGGAGCCAGACCGGCTGGTCGCGATTTCCTCGCGCTCGGCCGGCGAGGCGGCCGGCCAAATCTCTTACCTGGATTACAAATACATTCGCGAGAATAACCACGTCTTTACGGATGTCGCGGCGGCTCCGAATTCGATTTCAGTGAACACCAACTCGGACGGGACCCACGAAGTGAAGGTGATCAACAGGCCGGTTTCCGACAATTATTTTTCGGTGTTGGGAATTCGGCCATATCTCGGGCGATTCTTCTCGCCCGGCGAAGATCAAACCAAAGAGCCTGTCGCCGTGATGACCTACTCCTGCTGGAAGCGCTTGGGCGCGGACCCGAACATCGCCGGCAAGACGGTTGTCGGTTTCACCATTCTGGGAGTCACGCCGAAGGAGTTCACGGGGTCGTTTTACGGGGTCAACGGGGATCTTCTGACAACGATCTCGCGGGGTTTTGAACCCGGTTGGTTCACGCAACGCGACGCCCGGCATCTGTTTCTGACCGCCCGGCTCAAGCCGGGGGTGAGCCGGCGTCAGGCGCAAGCCGAGATGGCGGCTCTGGCGGGACAGCTCGCCACGGCCTATCCCAAGGACGATAAGAATCGAACGGCGATGGTCACGCGGGCGACGCTTCTGCCGCCCGACGGAATTGCAGACGCGGAATTGGTCACCGGCATTCTGATGGCGGTGGTGCTGCTGGTGCTGCTGATCGCGTGCGCCAACGTCGCGAATTTGCTGCTGGCGGTGGCCGTGGGGCGGCGGCAGGAGGCTGCCATCAAATTGGCGCTGGGCTCGCCGCGAGGCCGTCTGATCCGCGAATTCCTGCGCGAGAGCGCGGTCATTTGCGCGGTCAGCGCCGCGCTGGGATATGCGATCGCCGCGGCCGTGATCGCCCGCTTCGCGAACTTCACGCTTACTCTCCCCAACGTCGGCGCGTATTCGTTTGGGATCGTGCTCAAGCTGGACGTCACCGTCGCGGCGTTTACGATCGCCCTGATGCTGATTGCGATTTTCGCTACCGGGCTCGCGCCGGCTCTGTATGCTTCCTCGCCCGATGTCGCGCAGGTCCTGAGCGGTGAAATCGTGGTGGGCGGAACGCGCAAGCGTGTTCGCAGGAATGCATTGGTGATCGTGCAGGTGGCGGTGTGTACTCTGGTGCTGGTGGGCATGGGACTGTGCCAGCGTAATCTCTACAACCTGCGGCACGCCGATCTCGGTTTTTCGGCGCGCAATCTGGTCGCGATGATGGTGTTTCCAACGATCGACAATCCCTCTGAGGCTCAAGGGAAGGAGTTCCAGCAGAGCATACGCGCGGCGGTCGCGGCGTTGCCGGGCGTGGAAGCGGTGTCGTTGGCGCAGGAAGTGCCGCTGATGGGCGCTAACCCGATCCCCGTGCAATTTCCGGAGAACGGCAACAAGGTCCCGATCGCGCACACGGTTGTCGACGGCGATTACTTCGCGACTCTGGGAATCCGCGTGCTCGCAGGCCGCGTCTTCGACTCCCGCGACCGTGAGAACGCTCCCGACGCGATCGTGATCAATCGCAAAATGGCGGATCAATTCTGGCCCAGCCGCGACCCCCTGGGCCAGTCCGTGATCGCCGGTGAGCCCGGACGAAAGGCCGTCGTAGCAGGGATCGTCGCGGACGGCAAGTATGAGGATATTGACGAGCCCGTGCGCCCCTACTTCTACTATGCTCTCAACCAGCACTATCAAGCCGCGGTCAATATCATCGCCAGGACCAAAGGCGATCCGCGCCGGTGGCTCGAGCCGCTGGCGCAGTTAATCCGCAAGCGCGGCCTGCTCAGCCTCGCCCCTCCGTCAGCTTTTGATAGTTGGCTGGACCTGACGCTGCTGGGCGAACGGATCACGGCTGGATGCGTCGCGGCTCTGAGCGCGCTGGGACTGCTGCTCGCCGTCATCGGCCTGTTCGGCGCGATCTCCTATTCGGTCAGCGAGCGCAAGAAAGAGCTGGGCATTCGCGTCGCGCTGGGCGCGCGGCCAGGGCAGCTGCTCCAGATGGTTCTGCGCCAGACGCTCGTAATCGCGGGCACCGGAGTCGCCATTGGAATCCTGCTCGGCGTGGGCGTAACCATGCTGGTGCGCTCCGAATTTTATAATGTGGCCGCCGTGGAGTGGACCGTGCTGGTCCCGGTTGGCATCGCCATGCTGGCTATATCGCTGCTGGTCGCCTACGTCTCTGCCAGGCCCTGGATCAGGATCAATCCCATGGAAGCCGTGCGTCACGCGTGAATCCGCGCTCGAGCCTCCGCGCTTTGACAGCCATATGACTTTCCTCTATCCTTCCCATCAGGGAGCAATCCTGATTCTTCTACTCCTATGACCATAATCGTCAAAGACAAATTCGCCCTGACCGTGCCGGCCAAAGTCCAGCGGCAGGCCGGCATTAAAGCAGGCGATCGGCTGGAATTTAGAGTCTCTGGAGGAATCATCACCATCCTTCCGGAGGTCCCTACTGCCGACACCGAGTACTCGCCTGACCAACGCCGCCTCATCGATGCACAACTCGATGAAGCGGAGAAGGGCCCGTTCCATGGCCCCTTCGACACCGCACACGAGATGATCGCGCACGTCAAGGCGGAACTGAAGAAGCGAGCCTCCCTCAAGAAGAAGAAACGCGTGCGGTGAAAGTTGAATATAGCGACTCTGTGAACGAGGCGTTAGACACCGCCCCTGCCGCAGTGAAGAAGGCCTTCTTCAAGCAAATCAAAATTGTGTCAGAACCTCCGGTATCGCTCCCTGCGCGCCAAGAAGTACGACGAGGCGAAGGGCCGCTGGCCACACCTGTGCAAATTAACTTTGTGAGGATCGGTGGCGGTGCCTAAGGGAGGGCCGAGCGATTCGCAGAGGATAGGCAGAGGCTCTGCTACCGTTGAGATCGGGTTCGGCAAGAACCGATCGAAATGGGGCGACAGGAGGCCTCTGCCATGACACGAGTATGCAGCATATTCCATCAGATTTTGCAGTGGTTCCCACGGCTGGAATTTGACGCCGCGGTACGGGAGCACAAGGCGGAGCGGCATGCGCGCGGCTTCACCTGCTGGCAGCAGTTCGTGGCCATGCTGTTTTGCCAGTTAGGGCATGCGCAAAGCTTGCGGGAGATCTGCGGTGGTCTGGCGGCGACGGAAGGCAAGCTGCGTCATCTGGGAATCCTGGATTGCCCGAAAACAACCACGCTGTCCTACGCCAATGCGCACCGGCCCTGGCAACTGTATCAGAGCGTGTTCTACACAACGCTGGAGCGCTGCCGGGCCGAGGCGCTGAGGCGAGGTCAGCGGAAGTTCCGGTTCCAACCCAAGCTTCTGTCGCTGGACGCCAGCATGGTGGAGTTGTGCGCCGAGTCGTTCGACTGGGCCAAGTACAAGCGGACCAAAGGTGCGCTCAAGTTGCACCTGGTCTTGGACCATGACGGCTATCTGCCCTGCTACGCGGTGATGACGGAAGGCAAGACGGCCGACATCACGGAAGCGCGCAAGATGCATTTTGAAAGCGGCACGCTGCTGGTGTTTGACCGGGGATATAGCGACTACGACTGGTGGTTGAATCTTACGCGCGCGGGCGTGAACTTGGTCACGCGCCTGAAGGACAGCGCGTCGTAGGGAGTGGTGGAGAGCCGCCCAGTACCGGAGAACTCCAACGTGATGCGCGATGAAGTGATCGTTCTGGTCAGTCAGCAGGAAGTGGGCTCCAAAGCTCGGCTGCGCCGCATCGAAGTGTGGGTGGAAGAGAAGAACGAAAGCATGGTCTTCGTCACCAACAACCTCAAACTGGCGGCGCGCACCATCGCCCGGATTTACAAAGAACGCTGGCAGATCGAACTCTTCTTCAAAGCCCTGAAACAGGGCCTGAAGATCAAGACCTTCGTGGGCACCACGGAGAATGCCGTGCAGATTCAAATCTGGACGGCGTTGATCGCCATGCTGATCCTGAAGTACCTGCAGTTGAAGAGTACCTTCGGCTGGAGCCTGTCCAATCTGATCGCCCTGCTGCGCCAACAGTTGTTCGTCCACCGCGACCTCTGGAAATGGATCCAGGATCCCTTTCAGGCGCCGCCGGAGGTCGCGCCAGACCTTCAAATGGCCCTGCCGATGTAATTTGCACAGCACCTAGCGGGGAACACCGCAAAACCCAATGCCTACATCAATGCAAAATCGATCTTTTGGATAGCAGGCCAAGCCCAAGTCACTCACGCTTGTGAAATCCCGCCGCCAACCGTGCCTTGCAAATCGCGCCAGCCCTGGGCTATGTCCAATCGCTCCAACGTTACTCAACCGCGGCTTCAGCTAATTTGCACAGCAGTGGGTAGCAACCCGCAAAGGATTGACGATCTTCAGGCCCGCGAAGTCTTTTTCGTTATCAGTGACAACGACGCAATCATTCACCTCGGCGACCGCGGCAACGATCATGTCGAGTGGGTTCCGCGGCCGGGTTCGCCGCATCAGTACCGATACATGCGCGCGGGTCTAATTATAAGTGGCAATAATTGCTTCTAAGAACACCTCCAATTAAGACCGTCGAGCTTCTGGCTCGACGCAAGCGCGAAGCGCTTGCTGATTAGTACTTTTGAAAGAGGATTAGTGTTGTATCGTGATTAACGTTCCGGCTTGCGTCGACAGTCCGCTGTAAGTAGCCGTGATCGTCTGATCCCCATCGGGCGTGTTTGATGGAACCACGACGTTGAATTGATACTGGCCTACTGCGACCAGACCGGCGAATTGGACGGTTGCGGCTACGCCTCCGATTTTGATTACAGGCGGCGGCGCTAACGTTCCCGACTGCGCTATCGATCCGCTGGTGACCGTCACGTTCGTCGGTCCGAAGCCGTTGGCGTAAAGCAGCACGGTTTCGCCGGGCTTGGCAGGCGTGGTCGAACCTGGGTACAAACTGGTTGGCCCGATCAAGCTTCCGTTGGCATGCACCGCGGCGGCGTAAGGCCCGCCATTGAAGACGAAGAACGACGGCGAGGCCACTTTCGCCGCCGCTGTATACGCCGCGCCGGCGATTCCGTTATTGGAGACTTGCACCTGGACCGACCCTGGGAGAGCATCGGGCGGCGTGAGAATATTCACCTGCGTGGGGCTGATGTAGTACACGTAGGCGGGCTTGCCATTCACTGTGACGCTGACACCATCCAGTTGCGTCGGCATCTGGTTGTTCACAAAATCCGAGCCTTGCCAGATGCGCGCGTCGCCGCCGGGCGCCAGATCCGAGCCCTTGATCTCCACCCACGTGTTGGGCGCGATCGTCTGGCCTTCGCCTTCGGCGTTGGCCACCAGCGATATCTCCGGGAGGCTCGGCTCAGCCACGATGGTAAAAGTTCGCGACATGAATTGGCGGGCGCCGATGACGCATCCGTTCAGGAAGAAGAAGTAGCCGGTCAGCTTGGTATGGCCCGCGGCCGCGCCGGGCGATACGGTGGAGGGATAATAGCCGTCAAACTGGGCGCCGGTGGTCAAGCCGGGGCAAGGCACAGTGACGGGGAACTGGGAATTCTGGATCATCTGCGGCGTGGTCCAGTCCTGCAGATCGAGGCTGGTGGCGGTGGAGTAATACCAGGCGCCAACGACGGAGCCGGTGGGCCCACGGCTGCAGACAAAGATCATCAGATACAAGCCCAGGTCGTCGTTGTAATTGATTTCGGGGTGAGCCTGACCCCCGTTGGCGCAACCTGCGGATGGCGTGACACCGGTATCGGAACCGCCGATGCCGGGCTGGCTGAACGATCCGTTGTACCACTTCTCAAAGTTAAGCGGGTCTGCGCCGAGCTTGGCGCGCGCGACGCGAATCAGATTGTCGTCGTTGCCGGTAGCCGGATGGTATATGTAACTCACGTAGAGGTAATAGTTGTGATCGGCGTCCAGATCGACGAAGGCGCTGGGAAGGCCATTGCCTTCGTCGCCGTGGGGGACGGAAGGTTGAGGGTCGGAGCTTTGAAGAACGGGGTGACGCGCAGCACCACCCAGAACTCCATTGATCGGCGCGGGCCAGGTCTTGCCGCTATCGGAGGAACGGGCGAATCCAACAGTGTCGTAAAAGGGCATATTAAACACGCCGCCGGGGCAATGGTTTTCAGCCTCATAGATCATGATGAAGTTGCCGGCGGGCAGAGTGGGATCCTGCACGACCGTGCCGGGTGCCGCGTAGTTGCCATCAAATTCGGTCGTGTAAATGGGATTGCATTGCCCTACCGGCACCGTCCCGGTCATCACCTGGGGGTTGTATCCTAAGGCGGTCGCGAAATTGAAGTTCTGCAGATCGGTGGTCTGGAGAACCACCGCTCCGAACTGCCCTCCGGAAATTTGGCCGGCAGCGAAGACCAGATAGTCCGCCGAGCCCGGCGCCGGCGGAATGATGGTCGTATGCTCGTCGGGGAAACCATTGAGGTGGCCGGGACTGGCCGGATTGTCAGGATAGCTCAGGGTGGTGTCCGGCCCGACCGAGAACGACTTGATTTGAAGGCTCGGCGACGGCTGCGCGAAAGCCTTTGGAACGGGCGTCAGGAGGGAAAATGCGACCACCAGGCCAGACAACTTGTAAGCCGGGATTGTCATCTCGCCTCATGCGTCAATGTCCAGCCCACGGCCAGAAATGGCTCTACAGTATCAGGAACCAGCAGGAACGAGCGCCACAACGAAGGCGGATGATCTAAGTCGGAATTGGTAAACGCTGCGCGACTAATCGCGACAATCCGTCGCGCGGCTTCGCGCGCGGTCACTCGGCCTCCACCGACGTTGAGAAGGGGACGGTCAAGGTGCGGGTTTGCGTGGGAGCCGTGGGATTGGGCGCAGGCGTTGGGGGATTGCGAAAGGCCGAGTTCCTCCAACTTCGGCTGGTCTTCTCGCCCGGGTCCACATGACCGTCGGCATCCGGAACGTCTAAAAAATCCATGACCCGACAAAAGGTAACGGTATGGGGGTTCGTGGGACATTAAGTTTCTTAACGCCCCAGCGAAAAAAATAGTCCTCTTGGCCATTCGCGATTGCCGTGAAGTCCCAGGCCAGGGTCCACAGCGAAAAAGGACTGGTTGGAGTCGGACCAACCCTGATTGGGAGCCCCGATGCGTAGGCCCTTTTCACCACCGTATCAATAAGTTTGATCAGTCCGTCATAGCCAAGCACTGCGATTGTCGCAACACCAAGTAAGGGAGTGCCCCCCACCCAGCGGCAACACATACGGAGGAACATGTAATGGTCGGCCGCAGCGAGTTCCAGGTCTGTATTCCCGGCCTGCCTCAACCCCTTCAGGTAACCGAATGCGTTCTCGATATTCTCGTGTACGACGTAAGTGGTGTATTTGTCGATTGCTCCTTGCGCCCAATCGTGGACCTTTGCGTTGTTCATAATGTACCTCGCAGCCTAGATGGATATTTACGTGAGTTCTAATCCAGGATTTCCATTTTGGCCTATCGGCCGACCTAGTTTACAGCCGAACCGCTTCGCTCGCCACAAATCGGTCGCGTTGAACATATGAAATCCTCCTGATCGATATGAGCCGGAATTTCCGTTTTGGTTTTCGTATCGAGTTATTGTACACCCAACCCGCTCCGCTTGTGCCGGCTTCTTGAAGTCTTTCCATCCCGCTCCACGCCGATGGCCCAGGAACAGACCGGGTCTGCCTCCCGCCGTTACTAAAAAGGCTGAAGGTGCCGCAGTACAAGCGATTTTTCAGACACCTCGTCGTCCTACCCTCCTTCCTTCAACCGGTTTTCTCACCCGCCGCCCCGTTCTATCCGGTCGGCAGGGGCATCGCCCATATCCTCCGCAAAATCGCCCCGAACACCCGCCGCGTCAGGTGACCTTCGGCCAGCAAGACCCAGTAGTGGCGGGCATGCTTCACCAATCGCCCACCCGTTTTCACCAGCCGCCGTTGCAAGCTGGTCGGCGACCAGTGATTGATTTTCTTCGGCAGCACCAGCCGTCGCCACAGGTTCCCCAGATTGTAGGCCAGCACGCTCAACTGCAAGCGCACTTCGTTGGATCGAAAGCGATGACACGACAGCCGTGTCCAATGCGTGGCCTGCTTGCCTTCCTTGATCCATTGTTCGGCTGTCCCGCGCTTGTTATAGAACCGTACCACTGCCCGACTGGCCACGCTCAAGCTTGTGACGATAAAGCCTACTCGCGGGAACAACTCGCCCTGGTGATGCTCCACTTTGGCCACTACTCGGCGGGCCTTCTTCCAGCTCGCTGCCTGGTAGAGAAAACTCTCTTGTACTCGACCAAGGGTTTGATGCTGGGCCTCCCCACCGGACGCGGCAGCAACTCGGCGATGTCCCGTTCCAGGTTCTCGTTGGCCGGGATGCGGATGGCGTAGTTGACACCCCGCCCTTCCAGCGCCTCGTAGATCTCCGGCTTAGCAAAGGCCGCGTCGGCTCGCACCACCACTTCTTTCCCGTGCTGGTGCTGGCGCTGGATCTCGGGCAACGATACCTCTTCCCAGTCGTCGGCGCTGTGCACGTGTACACGGACTGGCGCAACAGGTCCGCCAGCGGAAGCTGCGTGTTCTTCCAGCGCCGTGAGTCGGTCAGGTGTTGTTTGATGAGTTGGCTCATCCCCAAGTGTTCGTCCAACTCTCGGACCAGAATCAATCCCCCATCCGAGGTCACACGTGATCCTTAGGAAATCGATCTTGAGAAATAGGAAATCGACCTTGAGAAATCCGTTGAAGCAGAGCTGGAACGACCTGTTTTGCTTTTCACTCACTGGGTGTCTGCCCTCCGTGGCGTGTTCTTCACGTCGGAACCCTCATGGATAAAGGCGTCGAAAAGCATCAGAAGGTTAGTAGGCCCATCGTGGCCAAAACGGAAATCTGGGATAAGTACATTCCTAAGCGCTTGGGTTAGGATGCTGTGCCAGGGCTGCGTAGTCCGTCAATTGTCATTCCCGCTCCCGCTCCAAGAGTATTCCCTTTCCCCTGAAAGCTTTCCCGTTTTGACTCGGCCCCTGGAGCCGCCGCCGCCGTTTACGCTGGGTCAGTATGGCAACCGAACATCACATAAAAGCGAATCGCGCCAACGCGGCTCTTCCCAAACTCGTTTCCGGCGCCGTTGCTCGCCTCCAATTTCAACCCTGCAATTCGGCCGAAATATTCCTGGTTCAGACCATGACTGCCGCCCGCTGGGGTCTGCTGCGCATGCGGGGAATTCAAACCGCCATTCAACGAGCGATGGCCCGCGCCCGTCAGGATCCATCCTTCCGCGGGATCGGGCGCCGTCCTCGCCGCTGTCACTTTTCAAGCCCGCTATGCCCGCCGATTACAACCGCGCTCTCGCCAAGCTTCTGAAGGTGCCCGAAAAGCTCGCTATCGAATCGAGGGATGGCGATTTTCTAACCGAAGCCAATTTTGAGGCCGGTTCCAGCCCCAATTCTGAAAGGGATCTGAATCATAAGGAATGAGTTACGTTATCGTTCGCAAACGCATGACCCCTTCAAAAGTGAACCCAGTTTTGTGGGGCGGTCCCTTCGCTCGCTCCGCCTGCGTGGGCAAGCTGACTTGCCGACGCTCCCTTGACGCCCCGTTTTCGCGCGCCGATGGGCGGCCCGCCGCCACGGCCAGCGCGATGCGATATGCTTTAGATGTTAAACACCGGCCGGGCCGTTGGAGGTTCCAATGAATTTCCGCGAACAGCTTCACGCATACATTGCGCAACTGGAACAGCGTCTGCGTTGGAGCACCTTGCTGCGGGGCTTGGCCATTCTCACCGGCAGCGCGCTGGTGGCGACGCTGGTGCTGGTCGCGATCGCCAATGCGCTTGCCTTTTCGAACGGAAGCGTGACCGCCGCTCGCTTTGGACTGATCCTGGTTCTGGCCATTGCCGCTGTCGCCGGGTTGGCGCTGCCCTTGCGCCGCCTGACTCGCCGCCGCGCGGTCGGAACCGCCGAAGCCGCCTTCCCGCAATTTGAGCAGCGCCTCACCACCTTCGCCGAGCGCGACGGCCAAGATCCTTTTATCGAACTGCTCGCCGGGGACACGCTCGAAGTCGCCCAATCCGCCGAGCCCAAGCAAATGGTCACCGACCGCCGCCTGTGGATCTCGCTGGGCACTAGCGTCGGCGCCTGCGCTGTCCTGGTCTGGATGATCGCCGCCGGACCCGGTTTTCTTGGTTATGGCGCATCGCTGCTGTGGACCGGTCCGCACCGCGACAAGCCCGCGCTCTATGAGTTGCGCGTGACTCCCGGCGACGCCGTCGTGCGCCGCCACGCCGACCAGATGGTTGCGGCGCTCCCCACCGGCTTGCAGTCGCCCAGCGTCAAGTTGTATGCCCGCTTTCAGAACTCCTCCAAGTGGGAAGAGATTGCGATGCAGCCCATGGCGGCCGGCAGTTTCGCCGGCGGCTATCAATTTCTATTTGCCGGTTTGCTCGACAACGTCGAGTACTACGTCACCGCCGGAGCGATGACCTCGAAGCACTATAACATTCGCGTCACCGATTTGCCCGCGGTGAAGCAGATTCGCGTCACCTACCATTACCCCGCCTGGACCGGCATGCCGTCCGAGGTCGAGGAGCGCGGTGGCGACCTGCGTGCCGTCACCGGCACCGAGGCCGAACTCGAGGTCTCCACCGACCGTTCCCTTCAGGGCGGCCAGATCCAGCTCGACAACGGACAACAGATCCAGCTCGTCGATATCAAACCAGGCGGCCAGAATAACGTCTATCGCGGCACCGTCAAGATGGATAAGGACGGCGTCTACCACGTCGCCGGCGTTGAGGACGGCCAGCACGTTCGTGTCAGCGAGGATTTTTTCATCGAAGCCCGCAAAGCCAACCCGCCGCAGATCGCGTTAGTGCGTCCTCGCGGCGACTACCACGCTCTTCCCATCGAAGAGGTAACCATTGCTCTCAAGGCCTCGGACGAATATGGATTGAGCGGCGCCACGCTGCACTATTCTGTCAACGGCGGTCCCGAGAAAACTGTCGATCTGCTCAAGCAAAAAGGCGACAAACAGTCCGACGGCTCGACCACCCTTTCGCTGGAGGATTTCAAGCTCGTTCCCGGCGATCTGGTGAGCGTCTACGCCACCGCCAAGGACGCCAATGCAGAATCCCACTCCGACATGATGTTCATCGAGGCCGACCCCTATGAGCGCAACTTCACGCAATCGCAGCAAGGCGGGGGCCGAGGAGGAGGCGGCGGCGGGGGCCAGCAGCCCGCGCAGATCACGCAGCGCGAGAAGGAGATCATCTCCGGCACCTTCAGGCAACAGAGCGACAAGAACTCGACGGCGCAACAGGGCGCCGAAATATCCAAGCTGCTGTCCCAATCCCAAGCCACGCTGCACGATCAGGCCGTCACGCTTTCCGGCCGCTTGCAGGCCCGCGAGTTGACCGATGAAGTGCAGGCCATCAGCGATTTCCAGAAGGATATGATTGCCGCCTCGGACGCCATGACGCCGGCCGCGCAGCAATTGCAACAGCAGAAGTGGAAGGACGCCATCCCCAATGAGCAGAAGGCTCTTCAGTTCCTCCAGCGCGCCGAAGCCACCTACCGGGACATTCAAGTCGCCTTTGGAGCGCGCGGCGGGGGTGGAGGCGGCGGGGGCGGGGGCGGCGCGGCGCGCGATTTGGCTGCCCTCTTCGATCTCGAGCTCGATACCGAGAAAAATCAATACGAGACCCAGCAGAGCGCGGCTACGACCGAGCAACAAAAGCAGCAGGCGATCGACGACGCGCTCAAAAAGCTCGACGAACTGTACAAGCGCGAGGAGGCTCTGGCCCAGCAGCAACGCAATGGCCAGCAGACTGCCGAACAAAAATGGCAGCAGGAGATGTTGCAGCGCGAGGCGCAGCAGCTCCAGCAACAGATGGAGCAGCAACTTAATCAAAATGGCCAGCCAGGCCAACAGGGCCAATCGGGTCAGCAAGGGCAACAGGGAAAACAGGGTCAGCAGAACGGCCAGAGCGCTTCAGCGTCCGGGCAATCCAGCGGACAGGCGGGCCGCGGCGGACAAGCGGGCAGTTCATCCGCGGGCGGCGCCAGTGCGCAGCAGTCCGCCAACCAAGCCGCCGATAGCCGCCAGCAGGCGGCTCAACAGGCGCTCGACCGCTTGCGCCAAGCCAACGAAGACATGAGGCGCGCAGCCTCCCAGAATGCCAGTGCGGCCGATTCCCGCCGCGCCGCCGACCGCTTGCGCGAAGCCGCCGGCCTGCTTGGCGGCGCTCAGCAGCAGGACGCCGCCGGCCGCCTCAACTCCATGGCCCAGACGGCCGATCAATTGGCGGCCCAGCAAAAGCAGCAAGCGGATCACGTGCGCGACTTGATGGCTCAGCAGAATGCCGCTCGCGCCTCCGGCAAGCAGCAGAACTACCCTTCCGCCCAGGAAATCGACAAGATGGTCAACGATCGCCAACAGGTGAGCGATGACTTGGGGCGCCTCACCCAGCAAATACGCGACACGGCGCGCGAGCTCGCGCCTACGCAGCCGGCGGCATCCACCAAGTTGCGGAGCGCGCTCGATGGCATGGACGAAAACGATCTCGGCACCCGCTTGCAACGCAGCTCGGATCGGCTGGTTAGAGGCGGGTTCTCCGATCAGGAGGAAGCCGCCCTCACCGGCGACCTGCAAAAACTGGGTCAACAGATCGGCGACGCCGCGCGCGCCTTGGGCAGCGCTCAGATCTCTTCCAAGGACGCCGAGATCAACCGGGCCATGGACCAACTATCCCGTGTGCGCGACCAACTCGCCGGCCTCGGCGGACAACCCAATCCTCAAACAGGCCAGGGTCAGCTCGGCCGTGCCGGCCAACCCGGCCAACTACAGCAGGGGCAGCTCGGTGAACCCGGTCGGCAGCAAGCACAAAACGGGCAACAGGGCCAGGGAGGCAAGCAAGGCGGCCAAGGTAAAGGCGGTCAACCCGGGCAAGGTCAGGGCCAAGGTCAGGGTCAGGGCCAAGGCGGTCAAGCCGGCGGACGTCAGGGTGGTCAGGTCGGCGACCGTATCGCAGACACTCAGCCCGGTGGCGGGGGTCGCGGCGGCCCCGCGTTTGGCAACATTGATACCGGCAATAACGGCATCCCCGGTCAGTCCGCCGTGCCGCGGCAGCAAGGCCCCACCCCGGCCGATACCCAGCGTGAGATCGATCAGGGTTTGAACCTTCTCAACCAGGTTCGCGCCGCTGTGCAGGATAGTCCCGAGGCCAAGCAACAGTTGCAGTCACTGATCGATCAGATGCGCAATCTGGATCCCAGCCGTTTCCCGGGGAATCAGGAGCTGGTCGAGCAGATGCATCAGCAACTGGTCAGCGAGGTGGACGCTCTGGAACTGCAACTGCGCCGCCAGCTCGACGAGAACAAGGGCGGCACGATTCGCAACACCGACCCGTCCAAGGTGCCGCCCGGCTATCGGGACTCGGTCGCCGAGTACTACCGCAAACTCTCCGGCGGCGGCCACTAGCACATAGAGTGCATCGCCGCGCTGATGCTAGGTCGAGGGTCCACGTTTAGCTGTTACACTCAAGACGTATCTGCCCGCAAGCGAGTTGGACGGAACTCTGCTGAGCGACCTGCAAAGTCGCCATGCCCGCGACTGAATTAGCCGGTCCTACAATCACCCGAACAAAGTGGTTGGATTGGAGAACGACCAATGAAAGCAACTTTGAACACATCCCTTAAAGATTACTGCGAGACCTGCAAAGCCGAAACAGAGCGGTGCCAATATTATCCAGCGGGCAGGAGCCGGCAGCACGGCACGTGCTTAAAATGCGACCGTGCGAACCCACGGAGCTCCGGAGAGCAACAGAGCAGCGACCCTCGATATTGCAAAGAATGCGACCGCAATCGACGTCTCGGCCCTTCCGGCTGAGACGCGCCCCGAAGCGCCCGAATGCGGTGAGCGACGAAAGTTCCGGCTTAAGCCGGGCGGCCCGATCTACTTCCTCGAAGGGAGGGGAACCGGCGCCCCGCCCTTCTAGAATGCAAATGGAGGATGGCATGGCCGATTGTCTTCGCTAGACGTGCTCTGGCTAATCAAGCGCTCAATGGCATTTGCACCGACAATGAGGAACTACCGTGAAAGGCGGCAGGGCTCAACCTGACGCGTACAAAGGAGCAGGTCATCTTCATTTTCTGCGTATCGAATTGGCTCTTGAGCGGGCTCGAAGCGCATGCAAACAGCGGCCGTTCCCCAGGAACGAGAGTGGCATTCCGCATCTGAGTTTCGATTGCCAGGCGGCGAGAGGACGTTGCTTCTTTAACGTGGACGCCATACCAGGGAAACGCTCGCTCACTCTCGTTTCCACCATCGCGGGCGGCAACACCGTCATGCTTGAAACACTTGGAGCGGCATGCGCGGCGGCGGCGCAACTTTACTTGCGCAGTTGGGTGGTTTCGAGTTTTCCGCCGCTGCCCCAGGCGACGAAGGTTCCGGCGGCGGAATGGAACAGGCGGGGATAGCCGAAGGGGGTCTTTCCGCCTTCCGCAATCTGCACCACGGGGCCGGCGACGCCGGACGGGGAAATTTCTCGCACCAGCAGACGAGCGTCGCCGCCGGCGTTGCGTTCCAGCCAGGAGACGATGGCTCCGCCGTCATCGGCCAGAGCCAAAGAGGTGTTGCCGAGGGCGGCTCCGGCGCTGACGCCTGTACTGACAACGATGAGCTTGCCGAAGGTCGCTCCACCGTCATCGGAGAAAAGCATCTGCACCTTCGCGGGCTCGGTTGCGCCGGTGAACCACGCCAGCGCGACGCGATCTCCCTTGGCCGCAACGGCCGCCGCGTTGACCGGACACGCATCCAAGCGCCAGTTATCGGCGTGCACGATCTTGGAAGGCGCCCACTTGCCGTTTTCAAAACGCAGCACGGCGATGTCGCGGACATTATCGGGCGTGTGATCGCGATAGGCCACGATCAGTCCCTTGGCGGTGCGGGCCACGGCGGTGGGGCAGCAGTCGCACACATCGTCATCCAGGCGCTCCTCCTTGAGCTCTTTCCCCGAGCCGTCCACCACGGTGCGCATCAAGTAGCCCGGTCCATCGTCCCCCTTGGGGGTTTCGAGCCAGAACAGCGAGGCTTCGTTGGGGCCGCTGGCGGCCATGGAGACGAGACCGTGCTGCACTTCGCTGCGGTCTTTGTGCGCCATCAACGGCGCGGACCAGTGTGTGCCGTCAACGGAAGAGGAAACGTAGATATATTCGGCATCGCTCGATTCCTTAAGATTTTCGACCCAGTGGGCCAGCCAGAGCTTATCGCCGATCTGGATGACTTCGGGCGCTTCGGCGGGATGGCGGAAGAAGTGGCGGCCGGCGATGACGGTGCGCGCCTCCGACCACGCCGCGCCTTTGCGAACGGCGTAACGCAGCGAGTAATCGCCGTTCTTCACAGGCTCGATCCAGCTTAAGATCGCGCTGCCGTCCGGAGCGGTGGACCAGTTGGGTTGCACGCTCCCAGCGGCGCTGGGATTGGCGAGGGGTTCGGCTCGGAATCCCTGTCCGAACGCGGCCACATTGAGCACGAGAGCGAGGGAGAGAACTGAAATCGGGTTTTTCATTGTTTCCACTTAGTGGCAGGGAGGCCCCGCCTCCTCTATTGTCTGCCTATTTTCTCCGATTGGGAAACGCAACGGAGCCTGGATGCCTCAACTAATCAGAGGCATGTTCTCCCATCAACCACGCGCGTGGTCTGGCTCGGGCTTCGCGACAGCGGTGCTCGCGGCAGCGTCCTGTTTCGGTCAAGCGCTGTTATCGACAAGTGGCCCGCCAGGCGATCCGGCGCAACCCCCGGAGCCAAGCAACAAGCGCATCCTCTGGATCATTCCGAATTACAAGACGTTCCCGACCCCGGCCGTCTACAAGCCGATCACGCCCAGGCAGAAGCTCAACATAGCCACTGCCGATTCTTTCGACCGGGGCACCGTGATTCTTGCCGCAGCGTTTGCAGGCGAGGGGCAGTTGTCAAATTCGAGTCCTTCCTTTGGACAGGGGGTCGAGGGATACGCGCATTACTTCGGAGCCGCGTATACCGATCTGGTAGTTGGCGATTACATGACCGAGGCGGTCTTCCCGACTCTCCTGCATCAGGATCCCCGCTATTTTCGGCGTGGGACTGGGAGTGGATGGTCCAGACTGGGATACGCGATGGGACAGATCTTCTGGACCCACACGGATGCGGGCGGCATGCAGTTCAACTACTCGGAAATCGTTGGCAACTCGACGGCGGTGGCGATTTCGAGCGCATACTATCCGGATGGGCGCGATGTGAGCAGCGCGGTGTTGAGGCTCGGTACACAGATCGGGGACGATATGGTCTCCAACATCCTAAAAGAGTTCTGGCCGGATATACATCACAAGCTTTCTAGACATCATTGAGGCAACGGTACCGTCTGTGCCCCTCCCTATAGAATAGGACGAGTCCTTCATGAAGCTCGCGGTTGCGTGCATGGTGCTGCCGGCCCTGGCGCTAGGTCAAGCGGCTCAAGAGACACCGCCCCCCGATGCACCATCCAGCGCTCCGCCGCAGGCGCCCATTTCCGCCCCAGTCCCCCAGCCGGCGCCGGCTTTTGATCGGGCGGTATCCTTGAGGCTCGTGCTTCCCAACGTGGTCAGCGATCAGAAACGGATCTGGTCGTTTCCAGCCAGGATCGCCAAGCGGCACAACTGGATTCCGACCGTGGCGGTCCTCGGAACAATGGGCGGACTGCTGGCGCTCGACCCAATCGAAGGGGCTTATTTTAGGCGCACTCGGACATTTCAGGGGTTCAACAGCGTCTTCACCGGTAACGATACAGCCATCGGCATGATCGCGGCTCCGGCTGCGCTGTACGCGATCGGGCTGTTCCGGAAAGACTCGAAAATGGAGCGAACGGCGCTGTTCGCAGGGGAAGCCGCCGGCGGCGCGGAGATCCTGACGATGGTTCTGAAGGACGCCACAAACCGTGTGCGTCCGAGCGGCGTTCCCGTAGGAGGCAACTTTTCCGACACCTGGTTTGAGGGCAGCGGCTCCCGTTTAAGCAATGGAGGCTTCCCATCCGGCCACACCATTGCGGCATTCTCGGTGGCGACGGTCATCGCCCGGCGCTATGGAAACCACCGCTGGGTTCCCTATGTTGCGTACGGCATGGCCGCGGTGGTCGGCCTTTCGAGGCTTACGCTATCGGCCCACTTTACTTCGGACGTCTTCATGGGCGCGGCGCTGGGGTACGCGATCGGCCGCTTCGGCGTGCTGCGACAGTAGCCGCGGTTGCGACGGCCGAGCCGGTCCTCGTGCGGGCTCAGTACGTAATCGAAGTCAACTCCGAAGATCTGCGCGAGGCCGGCATTTCGAGATCCGGCATGGGCTTGCCCGCAAATAGCTTTCGGCACGGCACCGCCAGCCAGCGCGCCACCTGGGTGGCCCTCTGCCTCCGGGCGCTGTCCGTCGAAATGCCGGTGTTGGCGTACATTTGGCGATACAACTTGGAGATAAACATGAACGCCAGCCGGTCGCGCAACTTGTTTGCGCACTTGGACCGTTGCCAGATCTCCCGCATGCTGTAGAAGGTGTCCCAGACTCCCTGCGTCCGTGCGCGCAGATCTTCCGATGTCATGGTCGGGTGGGGAGTGAACATCTTCGGCCGCACATCGGCGGGAATCAGCCAATAGCGGGTGATCGGAACACCATGCACCTTGGGAACGTTCCCGTTCATGTTCTTCTCCCAGCGATCGAAGTCCACGGTGCCGGGAAAGGGAGTCATCATCACGAACTGCGCGAAGGTTAAATCCGCCTGCTTGGCTAAGGCGGCGGTGGCCGCGAAAGTATCCGGGCGATCCGAGGAAAGTCCGAAGATAAAGGATCCGAGCACGTGAACGCCATGCTGCTTGAAGGCGCTGAGCCGCGCGGCCAAATCGGCGCCGGCCGAGTTGAACTCTTTAAAGACGGCTTTCAACCCTTCCGCGGTGACGGATTCCACTCCGACAAGCGCGCCCTTGATGTGGGCCCGCCGCATGGCCTCGAGAAACTCAGGGTCTTCGCCGGCCTCCATCGTGATCTGCGTGAAAAAGATAGTGTCGGCGGGAAGCTTGGCCAGCTTCTCCATCAGCTCGAACCGCTCCGCGCGCATCGCCTGCAACTCCTCGACCCGATGGGTGTTGCCTTGCTTTTCGGCGAGCTGAATGTCGGTCAGAGTGACGGGATAGAAGTTATCGTCGGCAAGCGCGATGAAGCGAAACCCGATACGCCGCAATTGCACAATTTCGTGGATCACCACATCGGAGGCGCGCTGCCGCGGCTTCTGTCCGTCGGTACGCCACACCGAACAGAACGAGCAATGTTTGGGGCAGCCGCGCACCGTTTGCACGGAAGCCCACATGTACCGGTCGCGCGGGGCAAGATCCCAGCGCGCGGGCAGGAACTGCTCACCCGAAACACGTCCGCCGTCGTAGATCGCCTGGGCCGCGCCATCTTGAACCGTTCGGCCTTGGACCCTGCCGTGCGTCAGATCGTCGATTACCTTGGCCCAAACCACGTCCCCGTCACCTTTGACTACGGCGTGAGCGCCGCCAAACTCAAAGGCCTCTTCCGGATACAGAGTCGCGTGGATGCCCCCAAACACCACCCAAGCTCCGCGTTCGCGCGCCATGCGTCCGACGTGCATGCCGCGCAGAGCATTTCCCGTATGGATGCCGATGCCCACGACGTCGCCGGGCTGTATGAGCTCGGGCTGAATCTGTTCCAGCGTCTCGTCGGTGATCACGGGGTCGCCATGGATTGCCGGAGTGGCGGCGGCAAGTACGTACAACCAACGCGGGGTAATCACCCCGATCCCAAACGCCGTATCGCTGGGATTAACCAGATGGACGCGCATCGATAAAGGTTCCCTTTCCTCTCTTCGCTGCGCGGGTTCAAGGATCAACGAAGCGCCTCACGAGATGTTAGCGCCAGCGAGCGGAGCAGATTGACGATCATCGTCCTGAACAGCGTACTGCGAGGTTGCAACACATCCACCCCGAGTGCTTGGTTACGTGGATTGTCTATATTAACAGATTTCCAAACCGCCGCCGCAAGTAACAGATGGAGGACCTACCAACCAGCGGCAGAACGAGTCGCGGGTGTGGGGCAATGCCCGCGTTCCGGCCGAGACCCGAAAACGGCGGGCCGGGAGTATGGTTTCCTAACGAGCATGTCGTCAACCGCTGGTAAACTTCTTGATTGGCTGCAGGTCGTCGAAAGAAACTGCGCCCGCGAATGCGTTCCAGGCCTCGACCAGACGGGAGGCGGTCCAGTCGGCCGCGAGCTTCGCGAGCTCCTTCTCTGTTGCGAACATGTCCAGGTTTTCGGTGCTGGCCGGGGAACCGACGTGCGCCGCGATGTTGTAGCAGCGCCGCAGTGCAATCGGCGGGTCGGGGTCCTTTTTATAGCGGCGACAAAAAAACGCGGCGTGCGAGCGTCCTGTATGATCGAGTTTTAAGGATATGCGGCGGATCGGGGCATATGAAGTCCTCGAAGAACTGGGTCGTGGAGGCATGGGCGTGGTGTATCGCGGATACGATCCGGCGCTCAATCGCCCGGTAGCGATCAAGGTGATCCGCATGGACAGCTTCACCGCTCCCGACCAAAGGGAGTTCCTTCATGACCGTCTCATTCGCGAGGCTCGATCAGCCGGAAGTTTGTCCCACCCCGGCATCGTAACCGTCTATCACATCGGCCAGGAACAGGATCTGGCTTACATCGTAATGCAGTTCGTGGCCGGCGTCTCCTTCGAGAAAATGCTGGCTTCTCATCCTGCGCCCGACTGGAAGCAAATCATTTCCGTGCTCCGAAAGATCGGCGTCGCCCTGGATTACGCTCACAGCAAGGGCGTCATCCATCGGGATGTAAAACCCGCCAACGTGCTGATCGATCAAGAGGACGAGGTCAAGATATGCGATTTCGGAATCGCTAAGACGCTGGGCAATTCCTCTACGCATACCGGTTTGCGCATGGGAAGCCCGATGTATATGTCGCCGGAGCAAGTGAAAGGCGACGAACTGGATGGGCGCAGCGACCAATACTCCCTGGTTGCAATGTCATACGTCGCCTTAACCGGTTCGCCTCCTTTTCACTCCGATCGGCTGGAGGCGCTGTTCTTCAAAATCGTCATGGAGCCGGCGAGGCCTGCGGATGAGCTGAATCCGAAGCTAGGTGCCGAAGCCGCGGCAGTCATCGAGCGAGGATTGTCTAAGAACGCGAAAGATCGCTACGCGACATGCAGCGAATTCGTAACAGCGTTGAACCACGGCTTGGAGATGGCCCGGATCGTACGCGACGAAACACTCGACCACGCCCGGGATTTGCTCTTACGGCGCGGCCCCAAAGAGGCGCAGGAGTACCTGGAAACGCAGACTCTTCGTTATCTTGGCGATGCCGAATTCGATTCTCTGCTGGCATCCGTTGCCCAAATCACCCACATTGAAATGGAGCAGCAGTTGCGAGAGACTCAACTGCACCAAGGGACACAAAAGGTGGACACGGCGCTGGAGGCAGACCAATGGCGGGAGGCTCAGGCTCTGCTAGCGTCTCTTGAGAACGATTTTCCGGGAGAACCGGTTCTGATTCCTCTGGCGATTAGGGTAGAACAAGCTCAGCGCAAGGCAGCGGCGCGCGAGCGGACGCGGAAAGCTCTCGAAATGGCGCGGGAGCACCTGGCGCGCAAAGACTTTGCGGCGGCGGCGCGGGCGCTTAGCGAAATCGACGAGGAACACGCGGGCGAACACGAGGTGCTGGCGCATCGAGAGTCCCTCAGAATAGAAGAGGAAGCGGAACGGCTGCGGCGGCGGTTTCTTCTCGATCTCCGGCGCACGCTGGAGATCGCGCGAGGCCTTTTGCAACGAGGCGTGCCCAGGGAGGCGCTGGCTTATCTGGAATCGTATTCCTTGCGCTTCGGCGAGAAAGGCGAGTTCAAAGCGCTGGTCGCGGCTGCCATCGAAGCAAATCGAGTGGAGGAAGAGCGCCGGCAACGCGAAGAGCAGCTTCGGCAAGAAGAGGAGCGCCGCCGGAAAGAAGAAGAACTCCCCCGTGCTGCCCAACACGAAGCAGTGGCAAGAGAGGCGGAGAGGCTTCGGGTTGCGGCGGCACAGGAAGCTAAGCGGATCGAGGACGAACGGAGGCGGCAGGAGGAGGAACGCAAGCAGCAAGTGGAGGAAGAATGGCGGCGGGCCGATGAGGTCCACGCCGCCGCGGAACTGCATAAGCCGCCGGCGTACGCAAAACCTGAACAGCCTCGCCCAATGGTTTGGCAGATTCCTGCGCCGTCTGATGGCGGGCGAACCTGGGTCGCAGGAACAATCGCGTTTCTCGCCCTTTGTCTTATCGCCGGCATCTTGTACTTCGTGATTCCGGGAGCTCAGAAGACGAGTTTCGTCGCCGGAGTGCAGCCGCCTGCGTCAACCGTTCCCGCAGTCGTGTCGCCGCCCGCGGAGAGTCCGGCCGCCGCGCCTAAAATTCAAGAGCGTCCCGATACAAAGCCATCCGCTAGCAAGACATCGAAGGGCAAATCTGTTACTCCGCCAATCCCGCCTACTGCCGCCACTCCCACACCTGAGACAAAGGCAGCACCCGAAGCAACTTCCGAGGATGTGGATTGGCGTAAGGCTGTGGCAGCCGGGAGCGCCGACGCGATGGAGGCGTTTCTGCGCGCCTATCCTTCCACAGCTCATAAGACGGAAGCGACTTTACGCCTCGAACAACTCGATTGGAACTCGCTTCAGCCGGAACGCGACCCGACTGTTTGGCGCGCTTTTCTGACGAAGTATCCTTCGGGAATGTACGCAAAGCAGGCAGCCGCCATGCTGGAGGACCTGGAGTGGGCTCGGGTCAACCGGAAAGACGCCGCCGCATTGACGGACTATATCCAGACGCACCCGAATGGCGCACACACCAAGCAGGCGGAAACGATCCGGGCAAACATCGCAACTACTCGGATCAATACAGCGCTGCAACGCTACCTTTCCGCCATCAGCCAGCGGAATGAAGTGGAGCTGCAGGCCGCGTGGCCCAGCATTCCGAAGGCGACGCTGGAGCAATGGCGGAGGGACTTCCAGTCCACGCAGTCCATCATAACGCGCATAACGACCGCGCCCAACTGGTCAATCAACGGCGAGACGGCGCGCGCTGATTGCAACGTCAATACCACAAAATCGTATCCGGGTAATGCCCAGGTCTATTCGTCAGAGGCAGTCCAGCACATCACGCTGCGCAAAGCAGGGGCGGGCTGGGTGGTCGAGTCGATCCACTAAATCACTCGTGCACCAGAACCACTGGTGATTGCTCCGTCGCGACGATTCGCTGGAAAAACTCGCGCACAGCGGGGTACTGCTCGACCGGAATCGTCGCGAAGCCGATTTCAAAATCGCGCGAACAGGAAACCTGTCCGGCCGACGCAGTGCAGGACGCCGAATACTTTCCGAATGGCGTCGACAAGACTTCGCGATCAGGAACTTCATCGACCTTGAAACCGGCCGGCAACCTTACCGTGACGGTTTCCTTGAACCCGGCGGGATCGAGCAATACCGGGTACTTCCGTGACGGCGCCGTGAGATACGCGACGTTGGTGCGGGCCGGAAACGGCGGCTTCAGGATCATGAGCCGGTTGTTCTTTACTTCTCCGGCTTTCACTTGAGGGGGCTGCCAGTTGTTTCCGTTCAGCTTGGCTCCCGACAGGCTACCGTCGGCAGAAAGAACCGCTTCCACGCGATACTGCGCGACGTTAGCCTGCAAGTTCATTGGCAAGCGGATCAGCTTCCCGGAGGCTCCTGCGCTGACTAGGCCGTACCCACCCTGCTCGCTCGGCGGCAGCGTGCCCGCGCCGAAGTTGCTGGTCGTATCCATGAACAGTAGCCGGCCCAGCGCTGGATCGTCCGCTACCGCGTAGCCCTTGGTTTCCGGCGAGACTTTGACCGCGACAATGGCGTGATTGAACTGCTGCGGGGATGGAAAATCGTCGCGCACGTAATTGCGATCCGTGCTGAACAGGGCCACCAGGTGAGACTCGATTCCGACCGATTTCAACATCGCGCGCATGAGCGTTGCCTTATCCTTGCAATCTCCGTATTGGCGCGTGAAAACTTCGGAGGCTGCGTGCGGCTTGTACCCTCCTCCACGTCCCACACCGGTCTGAATCGAGATGTACTTGATCCCTTGCACGAAACGGCCGAGCGCCTGAATCTTCGCCATCTCAGTCCTGGCGTTCGCCGTGAGTTCCTGGGCTTTGGCAACGATCTCGTCGTTGGACGCAGCTTGAGCGTCACTCAACTCAGTCAGCCATACCGAGACATCTTGCCAGCTCTCAAATGTCCGCATCGGACCGGCTGGATTTGAATCCGGCGGGAAGTAACTGACTGCAAGCCGGGGGACCAGCGAGGATAAGGTCGGGCTGAGCGGCTCAGCCTCCACCGCGGGCAAATCGCGAATTTCCCAGGTGTAGGTGGATTCGCGCACCACCGGAGATAGACCAGAATAGTTGTACACATGGCTTTCGGCTCGCCAGTTCTTTGGCAACGTGATTGTGCAGCGGGAAAGCACGACAGGCAGGCGGCCCTGAAAGCCCCACTCGAACTGGCTGAAGACCGATGTATCTTCGGTGGTGATCTCGTAGGCGAAGATCGAGCCAGGCTCCGACTTGCCCGAGCCATCGATTCCGCGTTCGCGGACTTCGTTATAGAGATCGTTGGATGAGAGACGGTCGTAGGTTTCTTGCGCGCCGAGTTTCAAGACCTTACCGGAAGGTTCGATCACCCAGCCGCGATGCTCCCGCACTTTGGACGTTCCAGTGATGTAAATCTGAGCGCCGCGCGCTTCGAATCTTCCTTCGGGCGTCATCACCTCCACCACCTTGCGGCTGGTGACGACACTTCGCCCAGCTCCTGGCACGGAAACCTGCTGTTCCTGAAGCAAAACGGCTGCCGGATTCTTCGAGTTCACCGCGACGCGATGCATAGCGGCCTCGCGAACCCAGGACGGCTCATCGTCGGCGAAACAGTAATGCGGCGCGAGCAAGAAACCCATGAGCAACGCACCGCGCATTATCGGCCTCCGGCGTCGGACGCTTTCAGAGCAAGCGTGTGATTATCGGCGGTGTGAACCGATTCGAAGACTCTCTTGATGGACGGGTAGGAGGCTACGGGGAACTTGATCGTGCCGCCTTCTCCAAAACTGAAGTTGCGCGTGTACATAAGCTGTCTCCCTCCGCGAAGCTCCGCGTGCACTTCATACCTCCCTAATTTTTCAATGGTGAACGAACCAGGCATGTCCGCGTTGTCGAGGGCGTATCCTTCGGGCACCTCAATCGTGACGACATCCGATTCCGACCACGGGTACGCGAAATAAATCTCTTGAGTTCGCTCATTGGCGGAAAATTTTGCTGCCAGTCCCTGCTGAAACACCCCGGGCGCGAACAGGACTCGCTTGCCGGTCACCTCCGCGTAATTGGGGACACGCAGGTGGAAACGGTAGGTGAACGGTTTATCGGGATCGGTCGCATTCTCGACCTTGATATCGGAAACCTCGGCGGTGCGGATACGGCGCATTAAGTTCTTGAGCGCATTCTGGCGGGCCTCCTCGGATTGGGCTTCGCTTGACCGCTTTCTTTCTTCACTTTCGAGCCCGGTGTATTCGATGGTGGCGTCCCCTTCCAAAGTTCCGTCCTCGGATAGGCGAAAGTCACCTGTACTGTTGATCGCGGATTGCGAGGGAGCCTCAATGGCTGTCCGGACGAACACCGGGCTTTTCGGGTCCGCGATCAAAGCAAAAACTCCCTGCTGGTCCCACGGCAGCATGTTCGGTGGAGTGTACCGGGAAGCCGGATCATACAGCCGCCAGTGGTCGCCGACCCGCACGGCGATTGCCGAGAATATCGTGTAATAGCCGTTCGGGTAAGTCGGGTTGAAGGAAAGAATCCGGCTTCGAGAAGGGAGCGCGACCGGCCTCGCGTCGAACCCCGACGCAAGCGCGAGCGCTGCAAAGAGGTTGCGGATATCGGGCTGCGTCCCGATCTTCTGGTTCAGCGTATCCGCGGGCGATTGGTTGTTCTTGGCAGTTGTTCGCTGCTCCACGGTGGCAAAGCTGCCGTAATGATCGACGATGTGTAGCCGGCAATAATCGTACAAGTGAGCGAGCTGTTCTTCAGGAGACGAACTACCCCCGGTCAGTTCCTGAGCAAGCTTGCGAACGTCCTTATTTACCTCGAAGATCCCTTGCCGGGAGTGGTTGTAGTCGTTCGCGGCGCGGGTGAGCCAGAACTGCTGAGGCGTTTCTCTGGGGTCGTTCTTATAGTAGGCCAGGAGCCAGGAAGCGGCTTCGTCATATGGAGGCATGTAGGGCTCATATTTGATTTCCGGAACGTCAGCGACGGTGGTGCTGAAGAAACCATCCGGTTCTTTCACGAACGGCGTATTGTCGGCGTGAAACGCCTGATAAGCGAGTGCGCCCATGTTTTGAGAGGGCTTCACGTAGTAGCGAACGAGCCGCACCGGAAGATCCCGCTGCAAAGGGAGCACCTGGAATCCCGCGATATAGGGGCGGAATTCCCGCCAGCGGTATTCGATAATCGATCCCGGCACGACGCCCGGCATCGCGAATGCCTTGGATTTCGATCGAAACGTCCCCGACTCGGTATTTCCGTCGAAGATCGCATCCTTCGACAGTTCCAGAATCTTGCCATCCGGCTGGATCGTGCGTCCGGCGATGTCCAGGATACTGTTGTTTCCGCCGTAAGCGATGTGGATGGTGGAGAAACGGTCGCGGCCGGCGTTGTTATATATCTTGATCCGGAGGTAATTGTCCAACACCGTGTTCAGCGTCGCATGCGGCGCGGCGTTAGGCAGGCTTGCAAGCAGCGAGGGCCGGGCCAGTTGTATCTCGTAGGTGCGCTGGTCCACGTCTTCCACGTGGACTTCCCATAGGAGCGCCTCCGCTCCGGCTCTGGCATCAATCCGCGGCTTGGTTTCCGCTAATTCGTCCTTGGTGAAGGGCTGCCAATCCACAGCCGCAAGAGAAGCTGCGCCCCAGAGCAGCATCAATGTCGCTCGCCAAATTCGCTGCAACATGCGGTTCTCCTGAATGTAGAGTACGAACTTCGTCCAGTATACAAGGCAGTGTTGCAACTTGAGAAGCGGCGGCACTGAAGAGGCACGATACCGGCGTCGGATCAGATTGTAATTTGGAACAGCCCGGCGATGAACTGGAGTTGGCAGACAATTTGACCGATGCCCACCCACTTGGCTTGCCCCTTCCGAATCGCATCCAAACCGCCGCCGCAAGTAACAGATGGAGGACCTACCAACCAGCGGCAGAACGAGTCGCGGGTGTGGGGCAATGCCCGCGTTCCGGCCGAGACCCGAAAACGGCGGGCCGGGAGTATGGTTTCCATGGAGTCCATCATAGCGTTCGGACCGCCCGTTCCCGCGCTTCAGGAGTGCGAAAGAAGGAGTGCGAAAGAATTGACTTGAAGAGAGCGGTTTGATGTAATGAAGGCTGCCCGCCAACGTTGCTCCTCAGTAGCTCAATGGTAGAGCATTCGGCTGTTAACCGAAGGGTTGTAGGTTCGAGTCCTACCTGAGGAGCCAAAAAACCTTAGTATTTTTGCTATTTTTGAAACCCCGCCTTAGCCTCAAACCCTTTACCTTAGCGGATACCTTAGCGGCCTCAAAAAAAAGAGGTATACTCCGTTCCGGGAAGGAACCAAAACCCATGAGCGTCTACAAGCCTTCATACCGTGACAAGGATGGCACGCTGAAGCAATCTCAGGTCTGGTGGTATCACTTCAGTTTTGCCGGTCGGCACATCCAGGAATCGTCCAAGAGTAAGCGTAAGACCGTTGCCGTCGAAGCTGAGAAGAAGCGTCGGCTTGAGCTTGAGCGCGGCTATAACAACATCGCGGACACGCGGGGCGAGAGGATAAGGACCATCGCGGAACTGGCCGATGAGTACTCTGAGGGTTACAAGCTCCGCAGCCCGAAGTCATCGACCTTCGCGGAATACGCTCTCGGACACGTGAAGCGGCTGCTGGGCAAGAGCATGTCGGTGGACATGAGCGACGCGGCTATCACGGGCTATCAGACCGCTCGGCTGAAAGAGAAGGCTTCGCCGAAGTCGATCAACGAGGAGGTCGGCTTCCTTCTCCGCATCCTCGATGAGCACGGCGACGCTATTCGAGCCAAGCTCAAGCGGAAGGGCAGCCTCAAGCTGAAGGTCGCGCGTACTATCGCCAAGGCGTTTTCCATCCAGGATAAAGCTAAGCTGCTCGCGGAAGCGAAGAAGCGTCGCTCGCCATCGGTGTACCCTGCGCTCATGCTGGCGCTGCACTGCGGTCTGAGGGACGCGGAACTTCGCGGCCTTACCTGGGACCGCGTTATTCTTGACGGGGCTGTGCCTATGCTCGCGGTCGGTGATAGCAAAACCGAGGCCGGGGAAGGCAGGACCATTCCGCTCAACACCGATGTGATCGCGGCGCTAGAGAGCCACAGGAAGTGGTATCTCAAAAAGTTCAGCGAGACGCGGGATGAATGGTATCTCTTTCCATTCGGTCAGCCGCAGCCTACAGACCCGTGTAGGCCGGTGACGAGTTTCAAGGGCGCTTGGAGCGTCATCCGAAAAAATGCCGGTGTCACTGGACGATGGCACGATTCTCGTCACACCTTCGTTACGGACTTAGCCGAGTCCACCGAAGCGTCGGACGAGACTATCCGCTCACTAGCCGGTCACGTGTCGAAACAGATGCTGAAACATTATTCCCATATTCGAATGGAGGCCAAGAGGAAGGCCGTCGCCGCATTGGTAGCCAAGCCGAACGCGCCGCCCGACGATAAGAAATAAGGGCAGGCTCGTCACCGGGCCGGAAGGCCGAGGATTATACGTAGAGCCTTCATTTTGTCCGGGTCCTTGATGGGATTGCCGGGTAGCTGAACAGGACTGCTTAAGCCGACGTTAATCTGGCTCCCTGTATCAATGACAAAATCAATCTGGTCGAGGTTGATGTACTCGGTGTCCGACACGGCAAAGTATCTACTCATGCCGGTCATTATATAAGAGTGAAGCGCTCGCGCGGAGCGCTTTTCCCACCATCCAGGAACTAAACGCACCCGTAAACGCAAAAAGGGGCAGCGTTTCCCGCTTGCCCCTTGTCCGCTGCCGCGTTCGGCCTTACTTCGCTAGAAGGTAAATGCGCTCCCCTGCCGTGTTCTTCACCGACGAAATCTTCAGGCCGCGCCTGCTCTGCGCCAGCGAAATAAACCCGCGAATGGAATGAGCCTGCCAGCCGGTTGCGGCCATGATCGTGGCCAGCGTAACGCCGTTCCTCCGGCGTAGCAGCGCCAAGATGGTATCGGTTTTGCTGCGTTCTGGCTTGGCTGATTTCTTAGCCCGTGGCGCGGCCTTCTTCCTTGTGGGGTCCTTCTTCGCGGCGGCCTTCTTCGACGCTGCTGAGCGCGGCTGTGCCTTACGGCTGGCCTCTGTAACGGCGGGGGCGACGGTATCGGTGGTGGTCATGGGTCCTCTTTCGGCTAGCGCAGGACGATTCATGCCTCGTGCGCGAGAAGGAAGTCAAGCGCTGCGACGCTAACCGTGAGGGGGATGGGGGGTCGATTTCCCCGATGCCTCGGCCTGGTGACCGCTCCAGCCTCATGTGCGTGCGCGACCAACTATCGGTCTATAACTAGCGCTTATAGTATGTAACCGATTATTACCAGTAAACCATTATGTTTCAGCAACTTACCGGAAATAGCCGCAAAATACGCGAGGAATATGTTTACTTTGCCTAACAAAGCACTTCTAGGTACACAAACGCACGCACATGAGGCTGGAGCGGTCACGCGACAGTGTCGTGTATAAACGACGACCGCCCACCCCCTTAGAATCAGTCTCTTACAAAGAAGCTGAGGCGAAGTATGATACGTCGCCACGTCTTCGTAAGTAGAGTGCTATATAGGGGCGATGTAGCGGACTGGATAGGGCAGGGGTCAGTGATAACCCGGCGAATGCTCTTTCCATCCAGGAGGGTGAAGCCATCTTCGCGCTTAAAGGACGCGCTGTCGCCCGGCGGGGTATCCGCGCCCCAGCCGACGCGCTGTCGAGCCACAGCGCGCGCCACGTTGCGAGCGCTACGGCTTCGGTTCCATCCAGGAGGAATGACGGTTAGCGCCGATTCCATTCATCGTCCGAGATTCCGCCCGTCGCGGCCGGCGCATCGGGTTCATCGAGCCAGCGCTGATTATCGAGCCAGCTTACGGGTGATGGGCGATACCTCGGCTCCTTCGCTATCATCGCCGAGGCCTGTTCATTGGTCGCTTGCATCACGCGGTCGAAAAGCTCTTGTGTGCGGACTTCTCGGCAAAAGGATTCGATGGCGCGAGCGCGGTCTTTGTGAACAGGATAGATTTCCCACCATGAGATGAACCATCCGCCCTGTTGTCCCGCTACTTCACTGGTGGGAGGAGTTGTTTTGAAAAAAGGGCTGTGAGCGGGAATTCGACTGGCTTGACGTATGCGCTAGCCTGAGGGCATGAAGGAGCGTGACTGGACAAGAGTCCTGGGATGGCCCGGATACCAGGTGTATCAGAGGGAAATCGATGAGTCGGGCAAAAAGCTGAAGCTGTGGGTGCGGCGGAAGAAGACGGGGCTTAAATTGATTTGCTCCGGGTGTGGTCAGCACATACCGGCCAGCCGGATCCAAGAGATCAGCGAGCGGGAGGTACGGGACCTGCCGTGCTTCGAGTACTCGACGACGATCGTGGTGGAGACGTATCGGATGAAATGCCCCCGCTGCGGATTCCGTGCAGAGAAGGTGACTCAGTTGCCGAGCAAAGCGCCATTCAGCAAACGATTCGAAGAAGCAGTGGGGCAGGCCTGCGAGAGTGCGTCGGCGCGACAAGTCGCGCGGCGATTGGGCATGGCCGAAAGCACGGTGCGCGCGATCGATCTGCGGTGCCTGGAGCGTTGGGAGGCCAAGCGTCGAAAGCCGCCGCTGCGGCAGATGGGCGTCGACGAGTTGTACCGCGGCAAGAAGGACAAGTTCCTCACAGTGGTGTGCAATCTGGAAACCGGCGAACCGCTGTGGTTTGGCAAAACGCGGAAGAAGGAAACGCTGGATGAATTCTTTCGAAGCCAGTTACGGAAGCCGCAGCGCAAGCGGATTGAGGCGGCGTGCCTGGACATGTGGGAACCGTTTCGGTTGAGCATTGAGGAATGGGCGCCACAGTGCAAGATCGTATACGACAAGTTCCACATCCTCCAGCATGCCAACGATGCCATCGACGAAGTGCGGAAGGCGGAGTTCTTCCGGCAGGGAAAACAAAAGCGCGGACTGATCAAGGGAAAGAAGTGGCTCCTGATGAGCCGGTGGAAGAACCTGACTCTCTCTCAACGCGGAGAACTCAACCGGCTGTTCCAACTGAACCGGCGCGTGTTCAAAGCCTACCTTCTCAAAGAGAGCTTGGAGCGGCTTTGGGACTATCGCTACGAGGGCGCGATGCTCAACTACCTGCAGAAGTGGATGGACCAACTGAAGTGGCAACGGCTCACGCCGTTCGAAGAACTCGCCGACATGCTGGTGAAGCATCTGGAGGGAATCTTGAACTACTGCCGGACCAAAGTTCGCTTCGGTGTGGTCGAAGCGCTCAATGGAAACATTCGGATGCTGATCAATCGTGGTCGAGGCTATAAGAACGTCCGCTACCTGCTGCTGAAGGCCAAACGCATGGCCGTGACCAATGCCGAATTTGTCGAACTTCAACAAGTCAGAAAGGCGGCATAGAATGGCCCTCCGTCGAATTCCCGCTCAGAGCCGAAAAAAGGAGACACAGTCTGTGTCTTATCTTTCTCTCTTTCTATATCTACATCTACATGGTTATCGTTACCCTTTGGCTTACCCTTTACCCGACCCTTTTGGGGCCGCCCACCGAGGCGACCAGATTCAACGGCAACCTGATGCTCGCGGGTCAGCTTGTCAAGGTAATGCATGGCGGTCACATTGGTGAGTCTGGTGGGGTCGGAATCGAGCGGGACGATATGTCGCTCTATCTCGGGCCATACCGATTCAAACTCCTCTGGCGTCGCCATTGTGAGCTTAAGAAGCTGCTTGCGGTCGGATGGAACCGACCCGCCATATTCGTAAATCTGGAATAAGACGTTGAGGTAAATCGCCCTCGCGGGAAGGCTCATTTCTACCCTAGCCGAAGAGCTTAGCCATTTCGAGGCGAACCATTTTATCCATGGAAGGCTTGGCATAACTCTCTTAGCTCGCCTCGGGCGGATTTCGCGCCGCAAGCCCCGGCCGCGCTGGCGCGTTAGTCCGATACCGCTGCCTGCGGAGCCACTCTTCCATACTGCACAAAATCAAGTTGCCGATTCGCAATATTCCGGCGTCGTCCTCCTGCGGGTCGTTATCAAGGTCGTATTCGTCCGCGTCATCGTCAATACACTTGTGCATATATTCATCCTCCTGGATGGAAATCCCTGGAAGAGTCTCCGAAGCAACCCCTCCAGGAAGGTTATCTCTAAATCAGAGGGGCGCTACGGTTTCGTGGCTGTACAGCCATGCGCCGCGATCTGCGTATCGTTCGATGCGTCCGCCGCCGCGTTTTCTGAGCCAGGCGCGCGCGCATCCTAGATGGCGGAAGTCCTCCTCCTCGCGGGGAAGGCCAGAGAGGAATGGTGCATCCCCGAAAGCATCGTAATGACTGACCGCATGGTATGGCGCTTTCATTTTGTCGCCTCCACCACCTCGACGAGCTTATAGGCTTTCGAGCCTTCGTCCCATTGTTCGATGCGGCCACCGAATCCTAACTCCGAGAGCCATTCTCGCGCCGATTTCAGCGTGGTCCAGTACTTTATCTCCGCACCGAATGGGCTGGGTAGCGGCTGGCGTCGGTAATCTCGATTGCTGATTGCTTTGAACGCGGGGTTGGCCGTGACAGCAGTTTCTGGTGACATTTGATATGGCTCCTTTTACGCCGCCGTCGTCAAATATTTAATCGGCGAGTCGCTCCCCGTGGTCACGTTCAACAAAGCGTCGGTCCGAACGAAGCTTTCAAAGCCGATTTGGAAATATTCGGCGAAGCGTTCATCGGCGCGGACGATACGCATTCCCCCAGCCACGCGTACTAGGAATCGACCCAGGTCGCCCACGGCAATCGGCGTGCGCGTCAACTGTGGGCTGCTCGTGGTGCTGCTCATGGATGGCATGGATGGGCAGATGGCCACGCGCTTGCCGAATAGTAGAGGATTGCCATCGGCGTCGTATTGCTCGACCAGGACGGGTCGTTTTTGCATGTCCTTCACTTGGAGCAGCGATTGATAGGTGCTGAAGTTCATCAGCCATGCAGCCTTCGGGCTGGCTAGGTATTCTGCATTGACAGAGGCGAGGAGGGAATGCAGGTTGTCGATCCCGCAAGTTTCAGGGCCTCCCGTGCCGTCTGTGGTCGAGCTTCCGATTGCCTCCCAGCCCAGCGTCGCAGCGTTCAGTAGCGTGGCCACATTCGCTTTGCCGATTCCACGCCGAAAACGTACGGCGCTTGTCGCTGCAAACAAGCCAGGAATGTCAACCGCATTGTCTTCGAGCAAGCTTCGAGAGATGCGCCACATATTGCTCGTCCAACTCGATGCAGTCGGAAATGAAAGCTGGCCGATAATGGGAGGCTCGGCGATCGTGATAGCTTGGCCCTGTGGGCGCACGACCGCAGCAGAGGACGTGTTGTCGAGCTGGGGTTGGCTCAGGGGCCGTGCGTTGTCGCTTCGTAGGAAAGTGACGAACGATTCATCGAAGAGCTTGTCCGTCGCGGCGAGCATCTGCCAGACCATCTCCTCGAATGCCATCGGCACGAAGAATCCGTTCGTGCTGGCTGGGTATGCACCGCTGGGGGCGGTGTCGCTCATGTCGCGGCGCTCAATCTGAAATCGATTGAACTGCTCAAGGTCGCGTTGGTTCCAGAGCTTGGTGCCGTTGCGCAGTGCTCGATTGAACAACTTCATATGCTCTTCGTCGCGTTGGCGTTTTGCGTCGGCGTCGCTGTCGAAGCTTCCAGCGATTTTCAATAGCTGCTGCGAGAGCGCGAGCTTTGCGGCGCGGCTTGCGTATGGTTTGGCCATCAAGTCGCGGATGGTGGAACCGATTAGGCCGTTGGTTTCGGCGGACAGATTTTGATTTTCAAACACGATTTATTTTTTCCTTATGTTGTATGTAACTGGTACGGAACCGCTCTACTTTCGAACGTGTCCCAGGATTGGAGAGGTTTAACGATTCAGGCTTGCTTGGAGTTCGAGCATTCGTGCTGCTACGAGGACGGCATCTTCTTCGGGGGTCAGCGAAAGGGACGGAACGCGACTGCGAATCTCAAACGGGATTGCCCCTCCAGGAAAGAGATTGCGCGAGCCTGCTGCCGATGCCGCTGCAATCTCGGGGCGGATATGGGTCGCGTCGTTAGCGTATGCTGGCCACGCCACCGCGCTGATTTCGGAGAGGCTGGCTTGGAGTACATGACGGACGGGAATCTTTCGCTTGCTTCTACGGCTGCGGTCATCGTCATAGTCGTCAGGGTCATCTTCGTCTAACCAATCTTCTTTTTCGCATCTAAAGCCAAACGACATCTCCCGTAAATCACCGCGAGTGCATAGCTCCGCGACCGTGTCGCCATCGGCGGTACGGGGTAGTTCGCATCGGAAATGAAGTCCCTCCGCGATATCCTGGATGGATAATGTCCGCGACTTCGTCGAGCCAAGGATTCGGGCGGGGTCATGCGAAAACAACATTCGGACGTCATGGCCATCGGCTAGGGTTTTGGTGAATGCTCCTGGCTTGATACGCTCGCGCCAGGAGCCCAAATCTTCGCTGAGCGCGTTATAACGGACGGCAATGCCGTTCACTACGCGTCCCCCGGCGGCGCTTCTTACCTGCGCCTGGAGGTATCGTCGTTCTTCAACTTGCATCGTTATTCATCTCCTTGTGGTTCGTCGTCGAAGTTAAACTCGACTTGTAAATCTGGCTGCGGTTCGCGCAGCATGTGGAATCGGTGGTCCGAATCCACCCAGTAATCGAGATATCCCTTCTGCCTGAGTTCGCCCAATCGGCGCGCCGCCGTATCGGGTGCGAGCCGCCCAATCTTCGTCTCTACGAACTCATCCAGTTCCCTGCTGAAAAAAGTGTTGTGGGTACGGCAGTAATCCAGAACTACGGGCCAGACTCTTTCGCGTATTCGGCGTCGCTCATCAATGGTCGTGCTCACTAGCGCGTCTCCACTGCAGGCGGCCAGACGGCTGCTTGCTTCTGCTCGCCGCCGCTCGGACGACTGTTGATCCATTCCTCAAGCGCGTGGACAGGATAGAGAATCCTGCCCCCAGTGCATTGCAATCGGCCCGAAACTTTTACATATTTGGGGCCGGTGTTGCGCATCCGCATCGAGCGCAACATCCGCAAGCCGAGGCCGTATCGCTCTGCGACTTGCGTTTCTGTAAGCAGCCGCGCCGCATTACTGTCCTGCATCGGTTCCTCTCTGTTTGGATTGCCCAGCATGATCCCCTGGGCAGGGAAAGAATCGCCGCTCGACGCGGCGCGGGAAACTCCAACGGGGCGCGGTTAAGCCGCGCCGCTCTACGTTCCTACTATATATATAGCGATGGCTTTCTCTTTTTTACCTCCCTCTTGTCAGCCAAGCGAGCCTAAACGCGTGAAAAAGCGGCAAATAGAGGTATGAAAAAATACGACGGTATAGCAGGGTTGCCTGCCCCGTCGTTGCGTTTCAGGGGGGTAGAAAACGGCCTAGCGCTGGGCCTTCGGCTTGAGAGGGACGGCCCCGATAACGAGCTTGTCGATCTTCTGGTTCATGCGCATACGGGTAGCCATCTTCCACGCCGTCGCCCAGGAGGTCGTGCCGTCATGCATGATCGTGCTATAAGTGGTCGGCGGTATCCGTAACCAGCGAGCGAATGCAGCCGCTGTACGCTTCCCTTGTTGTGAGCGCAGGAACACTACGTCAACAACAACCGTCCGCGCCTTAGGCGTCTTCGATCCGCGCCGTCCCTTGGCCTGCTTGCCAGCCAACCGCTTCATCTCCGAAATCTCTTCCTTGGTGGGCGGGGGTGCTGTCGCTAGTTCCGCGCGAGCGCAACGCAGCCGACAGCGTGGATCGCGGCAAAGAGGATCAGCGCATTTAGGGTCGAGACAGCCGGATTCACATTCGTTGTCATAGCACGCCGGACACCGGCAACCACATTCTTCGTATTCCGACCGATGCCGCGCCATCCTATTTCGCCTTCCTGGATGGACGGACCGACTTTTTGACCGTCCGTCTAGACGCCGCCTTTGTAGCCACCTTCTTTACTGGTTGGACGGTTATGGATTTATCGTCCGTCCCTCCATCATATGGCTGGTTGGTTACCGGTTGCCTAACCGTCCGTCCAACTTCACCATCCCAATCTTGTGTAGGTGGTGGCTGGACGGTTAGCCTTGTCGCGTCCATCCGTCCAGCCTCAAAATCGGGGTCCGGGCCTAATAGGCTGGCGAGCATCGGGGCCTGCGCCGCCTCGCTATAACCGGAGAACGGCATGAACGTTTCGAGTAGGATCTTCCGCTCGGGCCTGGGGACCTTCGCCTTGTTGAGGATTTTCAACAGTCGCCAGAGAAGCTCGGTCCCGCTCTCCTGCTCCTCTTTTCGTCCGAAGGCCGGATGAGTAGACGCTATGGCCTCCCTGTCCCGCTGTCGAGCCTCTTTCTGGCGACACGCATCACAAAGGCCCCGCGCGATGATCGGCTTGTCTTGATGGCAACTCAAGCATGGCCGGATGCGGGGCAACGTCTCTTTCGGTGGTGTGGGTTGCATATTAAAACCTTTTGGATGGACGTGATTATTAGGGTCCGTCCGTCCGTTAGACGACACCGTGCCGAAAAGGGTTCAGTTATTTAAGACCCTGTTATAGAGGGCTGTTATAGAGTACTTCTATAGATGGGTCTTATAAGCGGCCTTATAAACGGCTTAATAACGGCGCTTATTTACACACAGTAGGAGCTTGAAATCGAGAGCCAATCTGCGATAATGAGCCATGAGACAAATAATCGTCGAACTATCCGACATTCTGGCCCTGCGGCTCGAATGTAAGAGTTGCCACGCCGCGCTCACGTTGCCGCTGGCGAAAATAACTGAGCTTTTTGGGCAAGGCAGCACCAAGGCTGAGCGGCTTCGCGCTTGCCCAGCTTGCAATGAACCCTGGACGATAAAGGGGAACTGGATAATGATAGAAGGCAAGCCTGACGAGAAAGACACCATTGAGCACATGGTTCAGGGAGCGGTCAAATCCATCCAGTTCCTAAAGCAGCGGATGGATCGAACGGACGGCAGCCTCTTCCCAGGCGGCTTTGAAATCGCGCTTGTGATCGACATCCCCGACAACGCAAGGGAACAGCGGCCTGAGAAGGCACCGCAAGAAAAGTCCCATGCGAATGAATGACCTAGACCTAGCAGTACCTTAGCGGAATCCTTAGCGTCGAGCGTCGAAAACGTGCGTCAAAACCAGCCTAGAGCAAGTAACCGTCCACTCGCGCAAGTAGTCAACTTATCATGCAAGTACATGATTCCGCGTGTATTAGGAGTACGGCTGTTAACCGAAGGGTTGTAGGTTCGAGTCCTACCTGAGGAGCCAAACTAAGTTCTTCATTCCTAACGCAAACCCTACACCAGGCGCGGCTTGCCCCAACGCACCCCGGGTCAGCACATCAACATCGAATTACCCGTCCTTACCCGAATTTCCTATTCCGTGGACTCAAGGGTACCCCCAGTTTCCCCCCAGTGCTTTTCGCAAATGCTCCGCGAGGAACTGCGCCAGGCGGGCACGCCCGCGGGCAGCCCGTTCGTCCCCTGGCCGAAGCGAGGAGGGAACGAAAGCCGTATTGACGGGCGCGCGACAATGAAGTCATGCAGAAACGCCATGTGGTGTGTCGCTTGAAAGAGGAGCCCATTCTGGAAGCTCCCATCGCCGTTGCCGAAAAGGACGCTCACGTTGCTGCCGGCGAGGTCCGTCACAACGAGGTCGGACCTTGTGACGCTCCCAATGAAGTGCGACAACAACGCCAGTGAACTCGGATTGGATCCCGCTGCGTAGTTGACAGCAGTTTGGAAGGTTCCGTCGCCGTTGCCCAGCAGAATGCTTACATTGCCGCTGCCACTGTTGGCCACCGCGAGATCGGCCTTGCCGTCTCCGTTAAGGTCCCCTACCACGACAGACTGGGGCGAGGAACCAGCCGTGTAGTTTACTGCCGCCGCGAATCCCGCGCCGGAGGCCGCCGTCACGAAGTAAGATCGCGCGAACGATTGGCTCGGAGCATAGGCAGCGCTCCCTCCGTATACCGCCACGAACGAATGCGGTCCACTAGACAAGGTAAGTGTGGTCGCTCGCGCGACGCCACTGGCATTCAACGTTCCTGTTCCTACCAGCACGCCTCCCTCCATGAACGCCACCGAGCCCGGAGCCGTCGCAGGCGACACGGTCGCGGTCATTGTAACCACCTGCCCGTATACCGGCGCCGTCGGTGTCACGCTGGTGAGGGTCGTGGTAGTGACGATCGTAGCGCTGAGTAAAGCGCTGAAGAATAGGACACCGCCTATCATAGCGTGTGGCCGAATCATACCAACGTATATTACCGCGCCCGCCAGCAACGCGTGGTGAAAAGCCGTGGGGTGTATGACCTCAGGAGCGTTGGGATCGTTGGCGTTCTCATCTTGGCCGCCGCCGCGCGAGGATCTACGTATCTACGGTGCCTTTCGCTTGATGTCTTCGCCGCTCGGAGGTAGTGTCAACATGACTACCGATATTGCCCATTATCGAGTAAATAGCTAGTCGCGGAAACGCTCGGCCGTCAAGCATCCCCACGCGCGTGGGAAAACTGCGTGGTGTCCACGATGGGCAGATAGTAGTTCGGACCATCTACCGCGACAACTGGTCGGAAGCTAGGCCAGACGCCCTAGTCCAATGCCTCCTTGAAGGACTTCTCGCCTGTGAGCACGGCGACCAGATCAGAATCAGGATGACGTTGCATGTGTTCGCCGATCACGCTGTTCAGACTGTGTTGTCCCATTGTTCGGGATAGATCAATCGGCACCTCACACGGAACCCCCAACAAGGTTGGACTTTCTGCCCCGACGTTGGTAATCGCCGAGCAGCGGTCTGCCCATACCCGAATCCCGAAGTGGCTCTTCCTCCCCGTCCCATAGTCTTGCCAGTAGTCGATGTAAGTCTTGTCAGCGCTGGGCGTTTTCATGGTCGATGGGAGACTCCCAGTCTCTCACGGCGCGATTGATTGCCCGAAGCAACAGGAGCGGACCTCCCGGCGCCCCAATGCTAGCACCGAAATCTCAAGGGTACTTCACGTCGGTCGTGGTGTCATAGCGGAGTGCGGTGCCGACTTGTTCCTTGGGAGATAATTATGCAAGGAGGTTTGGGATGGCCAAAGAAGTCGCCGTGGGCTGGCCGAGTTGAACTGTGCCGTCAACAAACGCTTCCTGTCAACCGGAGAAACGAGAGAATTCGCAAGTGAAAACGTAGGGTTCGGCCTCAACGCTGGGGTCGAGCGCGTATCCTGGCGCTGATGCTGTGAGGCTGACGTCGATGTTGCTACGACGCATTCCGCGTCGTGCTGTCTGCTTCCCCACCAGGCTTAAAGGAATGTTAGAGGCTTGCGCTCCGGCGGCACGGGCCATGCGAACAGACACAGGTGGTCGACAGCCCACAAGGAGATTAGCGGAACGAACTGATCGACGGCGTAAAGGTACTCCGTGATCCACGGGCACCCGCCGTTGAACCAAGGCACCAGGTACGCCGTCGCAGTCACGGGCCAACTGCCGGAGGTGAAAGGAAACGCGATCGTAGCCTGCGCGTTCGTGAAGTTCCGGTAGGTCGATCCCAAGGAGATCCTACGTTCGCCTCAGGGGGGCGTCCGACACCGAGCCTGGACCCGCGTTAATCGTAAAAGCCGCTTCGCGATTACCAATCACCGGTCGCCCAGGCCGTCCGTAGATCCTACGAACCCGGCTATCAGGATCGTCGAGCCGGCAGATTCAAACATCGGTTCGCGCTGTGAACTGCGGCGGCTAGGTCTTTTTCGCCGTCTTCGCTTCTGCCTTCTTTTTCGCTGCCCATCGTTGTCGCATTCGTTCGGCGGCGGCCTTCCGCTGTGCGGCGCTGAAAGTGCGGCCTTTCCTCTTCGGCGGTTTGGGAGCGGCGCTCATGGGTGCTGGGGCGGCGGAAGAAGTCGTTATAGCGAGCGGATTCTTGGGCGGACGGCCGCGGCGCTTGATCGGTGCCTGGAGAGCTTCGATCGCTCGGTTCAGCTTGTCCCGCTCTGCGATCAACAGAGCAACGATGTGGTCGGTTAGCATCGAGGAAATCGTAACACGTCACTGCGTGGCGCGGCGAGGATTTCGGCCGAAGCGTCGAGGCCCCCGCCTTCGCGCCCGCCGCCACGAGTTTTGTCCGTTAAGATTCCGGCGCCGCAGGCAGACATCAAGGTTGCATTACTGACTCGCCGCGCTACCTGCCAATCCCAGTTGCGCCGCGCGCGCCTTCATCGCCTCGATGCAGAACGAGATGTGCTGATCCAGGTCCACCCCCAGTTGCGCAGCGCCGTTCAGGATGTCGTCGCGATTCACCGCCCGCGCGAAAGCCTTGTCCTTGAGCTTCTTCTTAACCGACGCCGTTTCCACCTCGTGAATGCTGCGGCCGGGCTTTACGTAGGAGCAAGCCGTGAGAAATCCCGCCAGTTCGTCGCAGGCGAACAGCGTTTTCTCAAGCTGCGAGACGCGCGGCACACCTGTGAAATCGGCATGCGACAGGATCGCACGTCGAATTTCCTCGCTGACACCGCGCTCGGCGAGAATCGCCTCGCCCTTAGTCGGATGGTCGGGGAAGCTGGGATGAATCTCCCAATCGAAGTCGTGCAGCAGCGCCGCAACGGCCCACTTCTCTTCATCCTCGCCCGCTTTGCGCGCATACGCCGCGACACAGGCCTCTACCGCTAGCATGTGCTTTCGCAGACTATCCGACTTTACAAACTCGCACACGATCTCCCAGGCCTGATTCCGGTCCATACAGCTCCAGTGTATATTCAGACCGATGGTGCGCCGCCCGCCCGATCCACAGGAATATTATGCGAACGAGGGTGTTGGACGCGCGCCTCGGTCGCGCGGATCAATCGCGTCAGATCGGCCTCCGCGAACGTCCTGCCTATCCTCATTAGTTTGGCTTCACTGCTGGTCGCTGCTGCTTGAGCACGTAGGTTGCGGACTCGGCCTCAACTGACGCGTTCATGTCTGTTCGCATCTGGTTTACTGGCGCGTATGAAAAGATTCCGGTTTTAACGGCTGTCGACGGCGAATTGGCTCGACGGGGTCGATCCAGCTCCATAATCGTTCGGGTCCGGGTCGCGTGTTGGACAATTCTGCCCTCAGATGGGGGATGGCGAGGTGATAAAATCAACATCCTGCCCGTCGTCGGGCCGCACCGGAGTATTGCGGTTTTGGATCTTGAGTTTAAGCTTGACGCTCCGCGAGAGGAGTGAGTTGCTATGCCCACGGTTAGGCGCGCTGTCGTCTTGGCGGCGGTTTATGAAGCGACATTGCGGAACATCCGCTCTATTCCGACGATGCTCATCCCCGCCGAGCGAACAATCTTCCGGTTCCTCCCTGCGAGGTATTTGCCGCAGCCGCCTCCCGGACAGCATGTGTCGAAAGTCGCCGCCAGAGAAGCTTTACGACTGAGAGATGGCGCAACTGAAGCGAACTACCGCTTCAGCGGTCCTTCGTACAACGCCGCGATTCCGGCGGCCGGAGGATTATACTGTGTACTCCAGCAACAGGCATTGGTTAATGAAGCGATGCACTATGGCGGGCTCGCCGGGCAAGCCGCATTAGTGGACAGGTGCGTCATCCAGATCGTGCTCATGCGCCAGATGCTGGTGGCGGACCTTTCTCCCCATAATCCAGCTACAAACGATTTCGTTACGAGACTCCAGACGGGGGCGTTGATGGATGTTATTGCGCAGGAGTACTCATGGGGAGGCGGACTCTGGCAGCGCTTGGAGGACGGCGACGATTGCTCGGTGGCTCGTGGGATCGGACTGGCCGTCGCACGCAGCGGATTTCTAGCAGGGCTATCGGTCCAGACCGTCCGAAGATCCGAGCGCTCCGCGGGAGAGCGGGGCGACAACCTTGTTCTATTCGGAACGCAAGGACAAGAAGTCCAGGGTATGTATGTGGATAAAGCATTGTATTTTACACCGCGAGGGATAGAGCAGTTTCCCGTGCAGTTCCCGTGAGACCGATCCGCAGTTCGAGCGGATGCGTTTCGGGCGTAAGCCACTTACTAGACAATCGCGAGAACGTCCAGGCGGACACGCTCTACGAGGCGGTGGCACTCGCCGTCCGGGTGTTCCGGGCGCACGATTGCGCGCCGGGGCCGGCGAGTCAGATGGAGGTCGAGGCCCGGAGCCCGGCCGTGACGCACACGGTGAGCATGCGGAAAGTCGAGGACTGGCTTAATGGCACCGCAAAGAGCCCGGGCGAGAGGCTGCTGAAGGAGCGGCTCAAAGGGTTGATCGCGTCGTAGTGCGGGGCGTTCAGTTGTGCGCGCAACTTGTGGAGCGGGCGAAGGTGACTGCCGCCCGCATTCCCTAAAGAAGGAATGCCTTCCAAACCAAAAAAGGCGTGAGTGCCGTCGTCAACAGGCAGTAGAAACAGTAGGCGCCGAACCGCGCCATATCGATCACACCCAGTATATTTGCCACGCCCGCCAACACCGCTACTCCGCGTACGGAGTACTTCACCCAGGCGATTTGGGGATTCAGCAGCGTCACTCCGATCAGCAGCACATAGAGGCCTGCTCCGATAAACCCATCGGGAATGCCAAATGGTCTGGCGAAAGGCGCATCGGCCACGGCCTCGCAACCATGTCCGAAGACAGGACACTTCAAGTGTGCGACCGCGCGCACTTGGTAAGCTCCAACGTACAACATTGCCGCCGCGCTTAAGGCCGAGATCGCCAGGAGAATGTTACGGTCGGTGAAACGCATCAACCTCCATCGTAAGCCTGCGGGACCTGGCAGATGGGAAGGAGCCGGCCTGATTCGTATTTTAATTTTCGGGACGTTGCACCGGAAGCCGAAATCACTGGTATCGTGATTGCAGTAATGGCAAATCCCAGCCCGATCCTCTCGATGGCATCCGATCCCAAGCAAGATGCAAACTACGTGTTTTACGAATTGACCCGAAGCATCTGTCCGGAGTGCCGCCGCGTGATCGACGGGCACATTTTGATTCGGGACAACAAGGTCTACATGCGGAAGCGCTGCCCGGACCATGGAATGTTCGAGGGCTTGGTTTACGGCGATGCGCAGCTCTATACAAATTCATCCCGGTTCAACAAGCCGGGCACGATCCCGCTGGAGTTCGCCTCAGAAGTGGAACTTGGGTGCCCTCATGACTGCGGACTTTGCCCGGACCATCAGCAGCATGCCTGTCTCGGCATTATCGAAGTGAACAGTGCCTGCGATATGGCCTGCCCGCTGTGCTTCGCCGAGGCCGGTCCGGGATTCAGCTTAACGCTCGAAGAAGTCGAAGACGTCCTGGATCACTACGTCAAGGCGGAAGGAAATCCTCAGGTTGTGCAATTCTCAGGCGGTGAGCCTTCGATCCACCCGCAGATAATCCAGATGATGAAAGCGGCACAGCAGCGGGGCATTCCCAACGTGATGCTCAATACGAACGGAAAGCGGATCGCGGCCGATGACCGGTTCCTGACGGAGTTAGCTGAAGTACGCCCGAACATCTATTTCCAGTTCGATGGTTTCGACAGCGAAACCTATCGCATCATCCGGGGCGAGCCGGACATTCTTCCAAAGAAACTGCGCGCATTGGACCGCCTGGCGGAAATCGATTGCACCGTAATCCTTGTGCCTGCCATCGAACGCGGCGTCAACGAACATGAGATCGGAAAGATCGTCCGGTTCGGTTTGGACCATCCGGCTGTAAAGGGAATAAACTTCCAAGCCGCATTTCACGCAGGCCGGCACGAGCGGCATGACCCCATGCAGCGGATGACCAATCCCGACATCATCAAGCTCATTGAAGAGCAGACCGAAGGCATGTTCCGGACCACCGACTTCATTCCGGTGCCGTGCTGCTTCCCGACCTGCAATTCGGTGACGTACGCCTACATCGATGGAGAAAAGAACGTCACCCCGCTCCCTCGCATTCTGAATGTCGAGGATTACCTCGACTACATCTCGAATCGAGCCATGCCAGACCTGGGAGCCGAAATCAGGCGTGCTCTGGAGGGTCTGTGGTCGTCGTCCGCGGTGCTGGGTTCGGAGAAGGTAGCCAAGGAGTTTTCGTTCTCGTGTTCCGCGTGTGGTTTGCCGGACGGCGGCCTCGACGTGAAGGGGCTTTCGAACTTCATCTTCATGATCATGTTGCAGGACTTCATGGATCCGTGGACGTTCAACCAGAAGAACCTTATGAAGTGCTGCAAGGAATTCTTGCTGCCGGGAGGAAAACAGATTCCGTTCTGTGCGTACAATACGGTCGGCTATCGCGAGCAGGCCCGCGCGCAGCTCATGGCCCAGGAACGCGACCGCGTGGCGGCTCGGCGGGCGGGGACCAGGTATGAAGTTCAGCCTGTCACCTTTGCCTTCGGTGTGGACGCGGCTGATCCCTTGGTAACGCTCGGCCCAGGGAAATGAGCGACGACATCAAAGCGTGCTGCGCCACGCTATATGAGAGCGACTTTGCAAGGATGCTGCTGGGGGATTCATTCCACCCCGGCGGCTTGCGCTTGACCGAACGCTTGGGAGAGAAGCTTGCGCTTGGTCCGGGAATGAGCGTCCTGGATGTCGCGAGCGGCAAGGGGGAAACCGCGATTTTCCTGGCTCAGCGCTTTGGATCCGAAGTCGTCGGAATCGATTTTGGACTGGAAAACGTCAAGCAAGCGGCGGCGCGAGCCAATGAGGCCGGCGTCGGCCATCTGGTCCGATTCCAACAGGGCGACGCGGAGAAACTCGGCTTCCCAAATGCAAGCTTCGACGCGGTCCTATGCGAATGCGCGTTTTGCACTTTCCCCGACAAGCACCTGGCGGCCGCGGAGTTTGCGCGAGTCTTGCGCCCCGGCGGAAGAGTGGGATTGAGCGATCTGACGCGCTTGGCCCAATTGCCCGAGGAACTCCACGGACTTCTGGCTTGGGTGGCCTGCATTGCCGATGCCCGGCCTGTTGAGGAATACGTCGGTTACCTCGAAGCCGCCGGCATCGGAAATGTTGAAGTCGAGACTCATGACGAGGCACTTGCCGAACTGGTGCGGAACATTCAGGGCAAACTTCTCGGAGCAGAGTTGATGAGCAAGTTGAAGAAGCTCGATCTGGAAGGCATCGACTTCGCCAAGGCGAAGGTACTGGCAAGCGCAGCCTCGGAAGCCGTGCGGGCGCGAAGGCTTGGGTATGCCCTTGTAGTGGGACGAGCGTGAAATGGCCCAGCTATCGGATCTGAAGCTGAAGTACCGGCTCTTGATTCAGGGCTATCGCTTCCGGCGCGTTGACTGGAGGCCAGGAACAAGGCTGACAAAACCGTTGAGGGAAGCTCGCATCGCGCTCATCACGACGGCTGGCTTCTACCTCCCCGGCCAGAAACCGTTTGATCAATCTTTCCGGCACGACGACTGCTCATTTCGCGAGATCCCGTGGGGAACCCCAGTGGAAACGCTTGAGATCGGGCAGAGCAGTGATGCATTTGATCACTCCGGCATTGAGGCGGACCGGCAACCTGGCCCTGCCGCTCGACAGATTACGAGAGTTGGTTGAAGCAGGCGTTGTCGGCGAGGCAGCGCCGCGACAATTCAGCATCATGGGATCGCTGATCGCTCCGGCGCGGCTCATCTCGGAAAGCGGTCCGGAGATCGCCCGAAAGTTGAAGGAAGATGCCGTCGACGCCGTACTTCTGGCGCCGGTGTGCCCCTTCTGTCATCAGGCCGCGGGATTGCTGCAAAGCATTATTGAGAAGACTGGTATCGCGACTGTATCGATATCGCTGCTATTGGACATCACCAAACGCGTCGAGCCGCCTCGTGTCCTGGCTGTGGACAAGCCGCTTGGATACCCCTTGGGCGAGCCCAACAATGCCGACCTCCAGAAAAGAATCCTGCTGGCAGCGCTCAGTCTGCTGCCGTGCGGGGCGGCAGAACCCCTGATCGTCACTTTTCCTATCCAATGAACTCAGATAAGGCGCGAAGAACGCGGCCCGAAGTGCCGGAAACGGTGGGCAGAGACGTCACTCGCCGGATAGATGCCGAATCTCTGATAACAGCTTCAATTTTAGCTCAGTCTTCCAGGTCTAATCCCACCGCCTTTAGGCGGTGAGCTTCAGCGCGGCTCTACGAGAATGGAGGGATGGGCGAATACAGGCATAGCGCGCACGCGACCTTCGATCTGAAGTATCACGTGATCTGGATCGCAAAGTACCGTTACAAGATATTGCGGGGGCGGATAGCTGAGCGTGCGCGCGACTTGATTCGGGAAGTGTGTCAGACACGGGACGTGGTGATCATCCGCGGAGCGATCTCGCCGGATCACCCTCGGGGGACGCCCAAAACCGGCCAATGAGGGACGGCTGAAAACCGGCCAATAGAATCGGGCAAGACATTGAGAGCGATGGGGGGCTACCCTCCATCGTCGTGAGCAATGTCTTGAGCGAAGGAAAGCGACAACAAGTCATCGCGCTGGGGCGGCTGGGTTGGCCGCTGCGGCGCATCGAAGAGGAGACCGGCATCCGGCGGGAAACCGCGGGAGCTTACCTGAAGGCGGCCGGGATTGGCATCCGTGCACCGGGAGGATGGGGACGGCGTGGGCCGGCAAAACCGGCCAATGAGGTGTCCCCCGACCCTGACGCCGATCGGGCCACGCCAATTTCAAAACCGGCCAACGAGGCGTCCCCCGGCTCGGCTCCGGTCCCGGCGCCCGGCCGGAGTCCTACGGCCAGCGCGTGCGAGCCGCATTTCGACTTCATCGAACTCTCGCTGAGCAAAGGCCGGAACGCCAAGGCTATCTACCAGGACTTGGTGGACGACCACGGCTTTCGCGGCCGCTACCAGAGCGTCAAGCGCTTCGTCCGAGGGTTACGTGGACAGCCCACACTCCAGGCTTGTGCGGTCATCGTCACGCCGCCCGGCGAAGAAGGGCAGGTCGATTACGGTACCGGTCCCATGGTGCGAGATCCGCGCTCCAGCCGATATCAACGCACGCGATTGTTTGTCTTCACCCTTGGCTGTAGTCGCAAGGCCGTCCGGTTGCTCACCTTCCACTCCAGCACTCGCATCTGGGCCGAACTGCACGAGCAAGCCTTCCGCCGGCTGGGTGGCGTCACGCGCACCGTAGTGCTGGACAACCTCGGTGAAGGCGTCCTGAAACCCGACATCTACGACCCGACCTTGAATCCGCTGTATCGCGACATGCTCGCTCATTATGGCGCGGTCGCGCTGCCTTGCCGGGTTGCCGATCCGGATCGGAAAGGCAAGGTCGAACGCGGCGTGGGGCACGCCAAGAACACTCCGCTCAAGGGGATGCGCTTTGAAAGCCTGGAAGAGGCGCAAGCCTACCTGGATCGCTGGGAAGCCAACTGGGCCGACACGCGCATCCACGGCACGACCAAGCGACAGGTGGCGGCCATGTTCGCCGAAGAGAAACCGGCCTTGCTGCCGCTGCCGATCGAGCCTTTCCGCTATTACCAGTTCGGGGAACGCAGAGTGAACCTGGATGGTTGCGTCGAAGTCGAAGCGGCTTACTACAGCGCTCCGCCGGGCTGGATCGCCCGGAGCGTCAAAGTGCAGTGGGACGGCCAAGTGGTGCGTGTGCTCGATCCGCATACCGGACAACTGTTGCGCGAGCACTTGCGCCAGCAGCGTGGCGGCTACCGCATCCCGGATCAGGATAAGCCGGCCAAGACCCCGCGCTCCACCGAGCAGCTTTTGTCACGCTGCGGCAAAATCGGCGCACACATCGGCGCGCTGGCCGGGCAGATGTACCGGCGGGACGGCCCGGCCTCCATTCGCCGCATTCTGGGATTAACCGGCTTGGCGCGCAAGCATGGCGCGGCACTCACAGATGATGCCTGTGCCGCCGCATTGGAATCCGGCCTTCCCTCCAACTCCTATCAATTCGTCCGCCGCTGGCTCGAGCGCCGACCGCAACTGACTCTTCGCCAGGTGGACCCCATCATCCGTCAGCTGACTTTGTACCGCGACTTCATCGACCACAAAACCCAGGAGGACCATACATGAATCTCATCGAACTGCAGCGCAGTCTGCGTCAACTCCGGCTCGGCGGCATGGCCGCCGTTCTGGAAACGCGCCTCCGGCAAGCGCAAGCCGAACCCATGGCGCCGATCGATCTGCTGGCAACACTCGTCTCCGACGAACTCACCCGGCGCTCAGACCGGCTCTTGGAGCGGAGGCGCAAACTCGCCGCCTTTCGCGATCCCAACAAGACGCTGGACAACTTCGACTTCCACTTCAATCCCAAGCTGAACCGCAGCCTGGTCTTCGACCTCGCCACCGGCGCTTTCATCGACCGTCGTGAGGACGCCTTGTTTCTCGGGCCGGGCGGCACCGGCAAAAGCCACTTGGCTCATGCGATCGGCCAGGCGGCGATCCTGCAGGGTCACAAGGTGCTCTATCGCGAGACTCACATCCTGCTCGAAGAAGTCGCCGAGGCCACACTCGATGGCACGCGCAAGCAATACATGGAGTCCATCTCCAACGTGGCGCTCCTGATCATCGATGACTTCGGCATGCGCAAGCTTCCGCAGACTGCCGCCGAGGATCTGCTGGAGATCGTCATGCGCCGCTACGAACGCGCCAGCACCCTGCTGACGTTCGAACCGTCCAGTGGAGGACTGGGGCAAGCTCCTGGCCGATGTCGCCGCCGTCGGATCCATGCTGGATCGACTGTTGCATCACGGCCACGTCCTCAAGTGCGGACCCAAGAGCTGGCGCACCAAGATCGCAGCCGCCGATTGAAACCAAGGAAGGAGGCGCTCATTGATGCGAGGGCGCTGCCCTCGCGCTCCCGGGATTTACCGCTTTATCGCCAGAATGCCGCGCAGGCGGCCTGCGCCGCCCTCGCATTCCGGCCTCTGGGTCGGCGCTCTGGTCGCATCCCTGCGGAGCCATATCCTCCGCCCAGGTGAGGCCAGGATAACCGAACCTGTTGTGAGTTCGCAAAGTTTTTTCTTGCCGCCAGTGGCGGTAGTGGGTTATAACAGCCTTAGTCTTGCCTGATTCCGTTGGCCGGTTTTGAGGTGTCCCTCATTGGCCGGTTTTCAGGTGTCCCCCGA
>CAWEZD010000008.1:0-165338 GCA_963813465.1 Bryobacterales bacterium
ACGGCGGGCGGCTCGAAATCGCGCAGCAGATGGCCAATCGCGAGAGCAGCCGCACGACCAGCCTTTACGACCGGCGCGGCGATGAGATCACGCTCGACGAGGTCGAGCGCGCGGGAATTTGAAGGTAAACTGAACGAACGATGAATTCAATTTTTTGGTTTGGCGTGGGCCTTGGGTTCATAGCCAACATCATCACCAGCCAGTGTTGGGAGTTTGTAGCGCGGTATCGAGCCTGGAAGGCGGCGCAGAAATTAATTGGGACGTGGGTGGCGTACAACATCCACGGTCGGATGATAGATACCACGCCTATGCCAGGCGCTGGTCTCACAGTGGGGTCTTCGAGCCGCCACTGGTGGTCCTCTAAATCGGCGGTCTTGGATGTTCGTGCCCAAGACATCGATAGCGCCACCGGGGCAACGAGAGACCACGACGGCCATATCGTCTTCGACTCCGTCATTCCTTGGCTTGCCACACGCATTGATCGCTACATCGATTCGAACGAACTCGTTCAGCAGCAACTTGTGATTGCTCCGGGCTACGATGTCGTTCACGTGTTTCCCATCCCAGGTGTTGCAACTCTTGGTGATGTGTACGGGAAACATGCTTGGCGCCGGAAGGGTGCTGAAACACCCAGCGTTTAGCCCAACAGAAAGTCCGTTATGCAGCGCTATCGACAATGTCGTGCTGTCCGATAGGATCGGACCAGAACACCCGATAAGCCGCGCCGCGCTCAAACCCATAATCGTCTACGGCTTCGCAAAATAAACAGTCGGGATCGTAACCGAACTTCAGGAATGCTATTCCGCGAAAGAACCAGCTAAGCGACGCACTTCTGGGCCGTTCGCGGTGAACGTGTTTGGGCACGAGTACGATTCCCGCGCTCTGCGTGAAGTGGCGTCGTTCGGTAGCGGCACGAAGGTTTCCGTGTTTGCCGTCATAGATGTGATCATGCTGCCAATCTTGAAAGCGTCGGCCGCCCGCAATGCGATAAGCCGTGTGGACGGGACCGTTCCCTTCGCTTCGGTTCACGGCAGGAAGATGCTCCCGCCGCAACTTCTCAGCCAGTGCTGGCGGTATGACATACTTCGAGCGCTGCCTTTGGCAACCTTCCCACAGCAGTACGGCCTCCGTCGGGAAACGTGCTATTTGCTCAGCCGCCGCCAAGAGGCCGTCCACAATTGCTTGATCGGAAGCTGACGCTGACCCTCGGCGGACGAGGGAACAGTTCACTAAGCTCCGAGCCTTGCCCATTCGAAATATGCCCTACGCCGTTGGATCGCTCGCACTGGCACTCTGTCATCGATGCACCACTTATGGATTCTACCCGCTCGCAATAAGACCCGGAGCCTCACCCCTGCGCGGCGGCTTGCTCCTTGGGCTTGTTCTTGCTCCCCGGTGGCCGGCCCCGCCGCTTTGATGCGGCTACTTCCTTCATCCACGCCGGAGGACGCCGCGGCGCTTCCCCCGCCCCATCGCCAGGCGTTCGATAGTCAGGATGGCTTCCTCGATTTGTGCGCGCTCCTGTTGCAGTTCGGCGAGCATTTTCAAAACGTCCATTCCGGAAGCATAGCGCAATCTGCCCCCAGGGAACATCGACGAATCGCTACGTCCTGCTCGGCGCGGCTTCAGCGACGCCGGAAGCTACCCATCTGTGAAGCCTGCTTGAACGGTTTCCACGGGTATCAAAGTAGAGCGCAACCACGTAATCGGCGGCTGGGACGAATCCCATCCGAACCGCAATCGACGTACAGTGAACTCATGCGGCTTTATGGTTCTCTTGCATGGCTCATGATGGTCCCGGCGGCGTTCGGGCAACTCTGGTATTCGAATGGCACATCCACCTGCTGCGTAGTGGCGGGGACAAATGGAACGTTTTATGTGGTGTCGGGAGAACCGGGATCTGCCGTGTCAGCCTATTCCGCGAATTCCTCTTCAAGTAGCGGCAGCATCGCCTTGTCCACGATGATGCCGCTCGCCGCGGTTCTGAACGGGTCGAACATGCTGGTGGCTGGCTCGGCTGCAAATGCAACAGGATTCGTTTCGGCTCTGCCGATCGGATCGCCGACGTTCGTGCCATGGACCCAATCCCTCGGGACGGTGGCAGCCGGGGGCGCGCTGACGGGGATCGCGCTCGATCCCGACGGCGGCATCTGGGTGACCGGTTACACCCGCGACCCCAATTATCCGGTGACGAGCGACGCCTACCAGAAATCCGGGCCGACTCCTACTACTTTCGGCACGGCGATATTCGGCGTTCTGACAAAGCTGAGCGCGGACGGCAAGACGGTCATTTACTCGACGTTTCTGGGAGACGGGGCGTCGGCTTGCGAGGGAGGCAGCAGTTGCCTGGGAGTGTTCGGAAACACGACACCGGCGGGAATTGTCGTCGCGGCCGATGGGTCGATCGTCATTGCGGGAACCACCACGGCTCCGAACTTTCCGGTCACGGCGAATGCGATTGTTCCAACGCTGAAGACGCAATATGGTGACGGCTTTGTTACCAGTTTCGAGCCGGGCGGAAAGGTTCTCCGTTACTCGACGTTTCTTGGCGGCACGGGATTTGGGGCGGGGTCGGTGGGCGACACGCTAAGTTTCATCACGGCGGAGCCACGGTGGCAGCGTCTTGGTCGCGGGCGAGGCCCACAGCAGTGATTTTCCGGTGACCGCCGCGGCTCTACAATCCACCCTCGCGGGTAATTATGGGAACTCGACGATATCGCGAATCTCGGCGGCCGGAACGCTGCTTTTTCCACATATTATGGCGGTTCCGGGGGAAATTCACTCAGCGGCATGGCAGAGGACTCCGCAGGCAACATCTGGCTGGCGGGTCAAACGACTTCGACTGGCTTCCCGCTGCTTCCCGGCAGTCTGCAATTGGGGACAGATGCATTGGTGGAACTCGACAGCACAGCCGCCAAGGCGCTGGTGACGCAATTGTTGCCCGCGGGCTCGGCGGATCGGGCCCTGAATCCGGATTCGACGAGGGCGCCGGTAATTCTGGGCAGCAGCGGCTCCATCCTTCGCCTGACCACCCAGGGCGCGACAGGCTCACAGGTCTTGGGCATTGCGAACGCAGCGGCGCCAGCGCTGTCGCGGTATATCGCACCGGGTGAAATCGTAAGCCTCTACGGCACTGGATTGGCGACTGGCGGTCCCGTGGCCGGGGTGACTTGATGCGAACGGAAAGCTGCCAACAATGTTGAACGGCGTGACGGTAAGCATATCCGGCGGACTGGCATCGATCCTGTATGTGAGTCCGACACAAGTGAACTTCATCGTGCCTTTGGGCATGGACGCGACACAGGGCTTTCAGTTTGTAGATTTTCGGCAAGGGAACACGTTCAGCACCACTTTCACGCCTTCTCCAAAACTCTCTCAACCCGAGATCGCCGCGGTACTGAACCAGGACTTCACTCTGAATTCGAAGAACAACCCCGCGGCGGCCAGTTCCACCGTTGTGATGTACCTGTTCGGCGGGGGCGATTTTCAAGGAAACCCGCCGGACAGCACGATCGCTGGTAACACGCTCTGGGCACCGGTGTTGGATGTGACGTCGAATCTTGGAAAGGTCAGCTATGCAGACAGCGCCCCGGGCCTGCCATTCGGAGTGATGCAGGTAAATGTGCAATTGACGCCCCTTCCGTCGTCGCCCTCTTATGTTTCGCTGAACCTGGTGGTGGGTTATGAGACTTCGAATTCCGTTCAGGTGTTTTTGAAGTGACCGTTAGCCAAGGCGATCCAACCAAGCCCGGCGGGCACCCCCAAGGAATCGGGGAGCCGCGCGCCTTGGATCGTTCATCGGTACAGAAACGTTGTCCGATTCCCGATCAAACCTCGAACGGCTGCTCCTGCCCCTGCCATCCCGTCGCGACTCCAGCCATCAGCCAGCAGCCATCTCCAGCTCAAGGCTGCAGGAATGCAGGCGCCTGGCCAGCGCCACAGTCGTTCCCTCCAACGCCTCTTCCGGTGCCGCCGGTGGCGGCGTTGGTGCGTTCTGGAGCCGACAAGCAGCGCGGGTGCGCCGGGGCCGGGAACTACTGGCTGCTCGCCGGCCGCGCAGGCGTCGCCGTCTGGCCAGACAGCAGGGCCTCCAGCGCGGCAAGGCGATCCTCCAGTTTCCGATTGCCGCCGCTCCGCATCTGCTTCATCATGAACACCCAGAATCCAGCCACCAGCACGATGGGGAAGGTTTGAAAGAGGATAGACATCCAGCTATTGCTGTTGTCGTTGTCGTACTTCACGTTCACATGGTTGTCGATCAGCAGGGTGACGAATTCGTTATAGGTTGGCGGAACCGTGGAGTGAAACTCGTCCTTGTTCTTAAAGTGACCCGTGATGTCGCCGGCCGGGCTAATGGTTACGGCCTCCACCTCGTTGTTCTTGACCTTCTGAACCAGGTCAGAAAATGTTGGCTGATCGGCGGAGACCGGCGGTTTGCGGAAAACCGTCCAGATCATCACGGCCAAGGCCAGGATTACGAACCAGAGGATTGCGTTCCTAACATTTGAATTCATGCGTTACTCCCCTATAGAGTCATCTTTTGAGCAGGTAGAGGATCACCGCCAGCAAGATCGTGCATGGTAGCAGTGCGCTCTTGGAGCCGAGCGAGAGTGGTGTAAGGTCCAGTTTCTGCCAGAATGCCGGGACGTTGGCCGCTTGAGGCCGGTCGGCAATTGGCGGGAATGTCAGCCGAAGGGTCGTGACTAGGAGCAAGCTCATTCCGCTCCCCCAAGCGAGCACTGGCGTCGGGAGTGCCCATTGGTTGAGCATAAACTGCACGATGTAGGCGAGCGCGAATCCGAGGGTCGGACCAAAGAGCGGCTTGAGCGGCCACCGCCTCTGGGGATTGCTGTACGCATCGGCAAGGATCGTCCCCGCCAGAAAGATTGCCGGAGGAATAGCGAGACGCGCGAAGCCGCGCTCGTCCAAAAGCACCGCGCGGTCGAGCCACCACGCCGCCATCACAAACGCCGTGTACATCGAGATTGCCTCCGTCAGCGCTACGACGGCGTCAGTCGTGCGACAAATGCGGCTGTATATCACGCATGGGATAGTGTGCACGGCGTGGAGGAGATATTGCGCCGAGCTCTGGTGCTGTTCGCGCATGTCGCCGAGAACTTCTTCGCGGCAAGCGGACGGGATCAGCCACCCCGCGAGGGCCTCGCTTATTTTGGACGGACTGGATTCCATCTCGGACGCCTTCTTACTCCTTCTACGAAACCTCCCCAGATTTCGGTGACTGTGTCCGAGACTCGCTTGGCAGTAGCGGCTGATTCCTCAAGCGCCCGCTCACCCAGCGCCTCCAGGCGATAGAAACGCTTCGACCGGCCGCCCCGCTCGGGCGTCGGATCGGAGAGCCAGGAGGCAATGAGACCTTTATCCTCTAGACGGTCGAGCGTAACGTAGACGGCGCCGAGTGAGATGTTTTTCGGCACGGCGAGCTGGACTGCTTTTTCGTGGATGGTCACGCCATAGGCCTCATCGCGCAGGCTCAGGATGGCCGTGAGGATGATCTGTTCGAACTGGCCGACGGAGTCACGCATATTTGCCTAACAGTGTATGATAAATCGGCCTTGCCGTCAATCCTTCTAGTGCGGATGCGGCGTGTAGGGGAGAGGGTATTCGCCTCCAGAGCCAGCGCGCTGTAGCCGGTGCGGCGGGGTTTTGTCAGCCCTCCTCCCGTGCGCCAGCGCAGATAAGGCCCGATTTCTCTTGATGTGAGCGTTTGCACGCTCTAACATGTGACCGATGAAGACAGTCGGCTACGTGCGCGTTTCCACAGAAAAGCAGGCCGAGCGCGGGACTTCGCTTGAGGCGCAAGCAGAGAAGATCCGGGTCATGGCGCTGGTCCAAAGCGCCCAACAGAGCGAGATCATCGTCGAGAGTGGCGAGTCGGCCAAGAGCCTGAACCGCCCTGGAATGGCCAAGCTCCTGGCGCTGGTGGACACGGGCGGACTCAGAACACCTTTCGGAACGTAAGATTGATGCGAGCGGCGCCAGTCAGGGGATGCTGCCCGTCCTTGAGCGGAGCGACGCCGTGATAAACGAAGCGTGCGGGACCACCCCACACCGCGATATCTCCGCTTTCGACGATCAGTCGGCGCACGGGATCGGAGCGGCGTTTCCCGCCCCACAAGAATACGGCGGGCAGGCCGAGCGAAACCGAGACGATCGGAGCCCAGGCATCCTTTTCGTCGCGGTCCTGATGGAGGCTGAGTTTGGCGCCTGCGATGTAGCGGTTGATCAGGCATGCGTCGGGATCGTAGTCGGCGAACCCGGCCTCGGCGGCGGCGCGCACAGCGAGATCGAGGAACGCCGCGGGCATCGCCGGCCAGGATGCTCCGGTGTCGGGATCGACTGGGTCGTAGCGGTACCCCGTCCGGTCGGAGACCCAACCCACGCGGCCGCAGTTGGTCATTGCGACAGACATGGTGTAACCGCCGGGCGTAACCAGGTGGCGGAACGGCGCGGTCTGGGCGATCCGCGCCACTTCCTCAACCAGAACGGGTGCTTCGGCACTGGCGAATCCGCGCAGCAGAACGGCGCCTTCTTCGAGCTGCTCGTGGGAGGGCGGTAACGAATCGCCGTCGAAAAGAGGGGTCATAGCGCGGTCCTATGATCCCATTCTCGTGCTAAGGGTGGGATTGCCAGTGGGCGGTCGATGCGTTGCCTTTCGCCGAACTGCGGAATCCCGGCGGGGGGAAACGGGCCAGCGTCCTCGCCGGTCACGGACGTTAGCAGGACACTGGCTGACTTGTCGGTCCTATATTAATCGCTGTGGGCGCTATATCGCAAAGACATTTAACACCGATTCTTCGCAGGAAGGGCAAACGACGTTCCAGAATCTGGTTCCGTCAATCGCACAGACTGCTGGGATGGCCGAGCACAAACGCACTTCGAAAGCTGTCCTGAGACTGCCGGATCTTGAACGAAAATAGGAGCTGCGTGGGGTCGCCGATCATCAAAATTCTCCTTAAGTGTCACGGGATCGCACTTCTGACGTTTTAGTTTATCGTGACCGTGTTGGACTGAATGATCTGACCCGTGATCGGATCCTTCATTTGCAAGTAGACGTTGATGTGTCCGGAGTGAATGCCCGGCGGCACAACCACGTTCACCTGATACAGATCCGGCCATCCCGGCGCGAGGCCGGAATAACCAGGCGCGGGCGCCTGAATTCCGTCGATGAACACCGTGGGCGTGACCAGAGTCGAATTGAGGCCGGAGGAAGGAACCCCGGCCGGCGGCGGATTGGTCACCTGGCCCAACCCCTTGCAGTAGATGACGATAGTGTTGCCTGCCGCGGCAGGATTGCTTGGGTCGGCCACGGCATTTCCGGCGTTGCCATTTTCAATCGCTCCTTGATTCGGCGCGTTGGTGTCAGAGTAAGGAAGGATCGCCGGTTGAATGGGCACCATATTCATGAGCCCGGGGACCTCCCCGAAGAGCGTTTCCACCGGCAACGCCCGATAGGCTACCCCGTTTCCCGGAGGAATCTGCGCGTTCAGGACCGCCACGGCGCCGGCCTCTGAGTTTGCGTCGGCTTCGACCAGCGTGAACGTCTCCGGGTTCTTCAGGGCCAATGTCGTGGGATCAACGTCGGCGCCGAACCAGACCAGCGTGTTGCCGTTCTCGAGCCGCTGGGCCGTGCCGACCTTATCCGCGTACTTATAAACGGGAGCTCCGCCGCTGGTGCCTACCTGGTGGCGATATTCCCATACTTTGCTTGCCGTCATCGAGGTCCAGTCGAACGTGAGCTCAAGAGCGCGCGTATACTGCCCACCCTCAGCCGCCGGCCTGCCGTCCCCGTTGTCGAACAGAAGGAGATTTCCGTTGTCGAGCATGCGGACGAAGTGCTGGTGGTAAAACTTGTCGTTAGGATTGGGAAAGGTAAAGTTGCTCCCGAAGCGGCCGACCCGCCAGGCGATCCGGTCGAACTGTGGCGAGATCGCGATCACCGTATCCAGGTGCCTGACCGACATGAGGAGCACACCCGTGGGCGCCATCTGGAGGGATTTCGCATGCATCCACTCCTCGATCTTGAGCGTGGCTCCCGCGCAAGGGATAGAGGCTTGGGCGTTGGAGTTGACCACCGGATCCGAGGTCGCTGCATCCGTCCTTTCTGGGATCCAGGAAGTTGAAGGGGTCCCACACCACCTCGTCCGTCCCCGCCGCGAGGTTCCAGCGGCGAATGCTGGTTCCCAACTGCACGCGGGCGCCTTGCGGGGCCTGCCCCGCGTCGAAGAACGGGTCCTTGGCGATCTTGCCAAGATGGAGGATCGTGCCGGGGACCCCGTCCGCGCCAGGAAGGAGAAGTTCGTGAACGTCGTTGCCTTGGCCCCAGATCCAGCCTGCGGAGGCGGGCGACGACTTCGGCGGCGTCACCGAACAGGTGGCCGGACTCGCGGCAAGAATGGTTCCGTCGGGTGCAATCTCCCGGTAGAACGAATCCGCGGAGAGCGGAGGGGGGCCCGTTCCCGCATCGGCAAAGAGAAAATTCCCGTCCTGCTCCTGAACGATCGTCTGTATCGAATCGACTTTCAACGCTCCGGACGCGTTGCTCGGGGCGTTGCTGTAGTACCAGACGATCTGCGGCGCGTCGGGCGAATGAAGGTCAAGCCCCACGTAGCCCTGGAAAGTCGGCTGGGCGTTCGCCACAATGACCAGCGGCACCGTAGTGCGCCCTGTGAGCGTGTAAGTGTTCGACTGCAAGGCCGGTGGAAGGGGGCCAGTGGTGAAGCTCCCGCTAGCCGTTCCCGCTGGACTGCCATCGCGGTCGAACCCGTCCACCGTGTAGGTGTAGCTCCGGTTCGCCCTCAGCCTTCCGATGGTAATTGTGGTCGAGCCGGTGGAGGAGACCTGAGTGAAACGGGAAACCAGCGGGTCAACGCCCGCGGTCTGATAGGTGATCGAGACGTGCTCCACGCTGGCGCTGGTTGTCACCTGAACATCGACAAGCAGGGAATTGGTCGGCCTCACCGTGGCGCTTGTGCTCAGGATATCGGCGTAGCCACGGCTGCCCGCGAGCAGCACGGCTGCCACAACGGCCGCAACCCGAATCAGGGAACTTCCGCATCTCGATATGTTAGGCATCTTTTGCATTGTCATCCTTCGTTGTGGTGCAGATTTCGAGCCAGATTGGCATTGGCAGCCCGGAAGGTCAATCCAAGAACGGTACCTTTTGTGTTCCCCTTAGATTCCCGCCTAAGCCGATGTAAAATAAAGCCTTATCGGGACATGTGAAAGACCCAAAGGGGACAGACTACAGTACGCTGCGCGAGAGGCCGCTCTGCGCCAAAAAGGACATGTAGTCTGTCACCTTTGTTTTGTCATCTCAAAACACCACCTTCGCTTGCACCCACATCGTGCGAATGCCGCTATCGGTGAAGCTGGGATTTAGGGCTGTGAGCGGGAATTCGACTGGCTTGACGTATGCGCTAGCCTGAGGGCATGAAGGAGCGTGACTGGACAAGAGTCCTGGGATGGCCCGGATACCAGGTGTATCAGAGGGAAATCGATGAGTCGGGCAAAAAGCTGAAGCTGTGGGTGCGGCGGAAGAAGACGGGGCTTAAATTGATTTGCTCCGGGTGTGGTCAGCACATACCGGCCAGCCGGATCCAAGAGATCAGCGAGCGGGAGGTACGGGACCTGCCGTGCTTCGAGTACTCGACGACGATCGTGGTGGAGACGTATCGGATGAAATGCCCCCGCTGCGGATTCCGTGCAGAGAAGGTGACTCAGTTGCCGAGCAAAGCGCCATTCAGCAAACGATTCGAAGAAGCAGTGGGGCAGGCCTGCGAGAGTGCGTCGGCGCGACAAGTCGCGCGGCGATTGGGCATGGCCGAAAGCACGGTGCGCGCGATCGATCTGCGGTGCCTGGAGCGTTGGGAGGCCAAGCGTCGAAAGCCGCCGCTGCGGCAGATGGGCGTCGACGAGTTGTACCGCGGCAAGAAGGACAAGTTCCTCACAGTGGTGTGCAATCTGGAAACCGGCGAACCGCTGTGGTTTGGCAAAACGCGGAAGAAGGAAACGCTGGATGAATTCTTTCGAAGCCAGTTACGGAAGCCGCAGCGCAAGCGGATTGAGGCGGCGTGCCTGGACATGTGGGAACCGTTTCGGTTGAGCATTGAGGAATGGGCGCCACAGTGCAAGATCGTATACGACAAGTTCCACATCCTCCAGCATGCCAACGATGCCATCGACGAAGTGCGGAAGGCGGAGTTCTTCCGGCAGGGAAAACAAAAGCGCGGACTGATCAAGGGAAAGAAGTGGCTCCTGATGAGCCGGTGGAAGAACCTGACTCTCTCTCAACGCGGAGAACTCAACCGGCTGTTCCAACTGAACCGGCGCGTGTTCAAAGCCTACCTTCTCAAAGAGAGCTTGGAGCGGCTTTGGGACTATCGCTACGAGGGCGCGATGCTCAACTACCTGCAGAAGTGGATGGACCAACTGAAGTGGCAACGGCTCACGCCGTTCGAAGAACTCGCCGACATGCTGGTGAAGCATCTGGAGGGAATCTTGAACTACTGCCGGACCAAAGTTCGCTTCGGTGTGGTCGAAGCGCTCAATGGAAACATTCGGATGCTGATCAATCGTGGTCGAGGCTATAAGAACGTCCGCTACCTGCTGCTGAAGGCCAAACGCATGGCCGTGACCAATGCCGAATTTGTCGAACTTCAACAAGTCAGAAAGGCGGCATAGAATGGCCCTCCGTCGAATTCCCGCTCAGAGCCGGATTTAGAAAGCGCCCTGCGGGAGTGCCATTGACGATCATTTGCGGAACCTGGATGAACTGCGGATGATTGAATGCGTTGAACGCTTCCCAGCGCAGTTCCAAGCGCCTTTTCTCGCCGAGCGGAATCGACTTGGTCAGACTGAGGTCGAAGTCATTCGTGCCGCCCGTGTGCAGGGTATTGCGTCCGACCGTGGCGGCATTTGGCAACCCCGTTCCCTCTACCCAATGCACGTCACCCGGACTCACGCAGGAGCCGGTGTCGGGATTTTGATAACCGGTCGCGCATTTCGGAGAAATGATTGCACGGGTGTTCAGAGGCGCACTGGGATTGCCGATATCGGGCCGGTCTTCCAGAAATGTGTCGTTGTTCCGGTCGGTGCCGTTGCCGGCTGTAAACGGGGTTCCGGACTGAAAGGTGGTGATGCCCGCAAGCGACCAGCCGCCCAGAGCATATTTCCCCCAGCCCGACCGCGGCCCTGGAAACGCCCATAGGTAGGCGATGGTCAGCCGGTGCCGCCGGTCGTAGTCGCTTAATCCCCGATCCAGCGTCAGCCCGCCCTGCAATACAGGGACAGAGGTTATGCCAGTAGCCGCGGGAGCCTGCACGTCGGAACCGGCCACGGTGTCGCTGGTACTGTCGATCATCTTCGACCACGTATAGGAGGCAGCCACTTGGAATCCGTAGCTGAACCGCCGGTCCAGGCGCGCCTGCAGAGCGTGATAGGAGGAGTTCCCCTCGTTGTCGATCACCAGGATCTGTCCATAATTGGGATATAGGTGCATGCCCGTGAGGAGCTGAGGGTTCCGATGGTCTTGGTGTATAAGCCGTGACTCTCGGAACCGACATAGGAGACATCCAAAAGCATGCTTTGCGGTAACTGCCGCTGAAACCCGAAAGACCACCGTTCGGTATACGGGCTGCGCAAGGCCGGGTCGAGGGCGGTTTGCGCGTCCGTCAGGCGGGGAGCGGCTGCCGATGTGGGAAGTTGTTCGAGCCAGTTGGGCGCGCCGCGGCCAGCATTCGGCGCGGTCGTTTTGGTGGTAATTGCATTAGGCGTCGATGTGGCAGTGGTCGTCATCAACTGCGTGAAGAAAGCGTCGTAGCTGATCTGGTATCCTCCCCGCCAGACCGTTTTCCCGTCGCCAATCCATCTTCCGAACCGGTGTCCCAGCCAGCCGGGCGGCGACGATGGCGACCATGCCAGGCCCAATGCCGGCCCGAAATCCAAGTTGTCGCGATGCACTTCATGGCGCACCAGAAACTGGGACGGGTCGAATCCGGCGAAGGCCGGATACGGCAATGAGTTTGCCGGTTGGCCGGAGTTCTCGTAGCGCAGCCCCAGTGTCAACGCGAGTGTAGGCGTTACCTTCCAGTTGTCCTGGAAAAAGTAGTTCTGGCGGAGCTGATCCACATGGAACGGCGTGGCGCCAAAAACCTTGGTGATCGAAGCTGACGGTCCGCTGAAGTCGTCCAGGAAGTTCGCAAAAGCGGAATAGCCGACGGATGGCAGGAACGCGACATTCCCAAGCGTTGCACCAGTCGGCTGCTGCGTGACCGTTTGGTGCAGAAATTCCACACCGTATCGGAATGCGTGGCCGCCCATCAGCTTGGTTTGTGTCTCCTGAAAGAGGAAGTTGTTACCGTAGTGAAACTGGCCATTCGAGCCCAAGCCTGGCGCGGCCACATTAGTAATGGTGATGGCCGGCAAGGTCAGTGCCAGCGGAACCGAGCCTGGCGTAGTGACCCCAAACTTCCCGTCCTGCCTCTCGTAGGAGAAGCGAAATTCATTCGTGTAACTGGGGCCAAAAGTGTAGCTGTCGGCAAAGATCGCGTTGTAGTGGCTAAATTCCTGCTCCCCGACGAAACCGGGAAAGCTGGCGACGGTCGACCCATTGTGCATCGGCAAGTTAAGTCGCGAGTCGTAGCTGAAACGCAAAGACAGACGATGCGCTTCCGATTGGTAACGATCGATTCGCCCCAGCCACTGCGGACCATCGTTGATCGATGGCAGCACATAGGAGCCGGCGGCGAACTGCACCGATCCCCGGTCGATGCCGGTTAGCGGATCCACACCCAGTGCGACATTGAATGGCGCTCCGGTGCCGCGCAGACTGCCGAGAGTGCTGAGGTACAGGTTGAGCCGGGGATTGTTCGGAAACAGCGAAAGTAAGCGCGTGACCGCTTCCGCCGTCGGAACCTGCAAGACGTTGTTGCTGGTGGAATGTCGATACTCTTGTTGGAATCCCACAAAGAAAAAGGTCTTGTTCTTACGCACGGGCCCTCCGGTGGTGAAGCCGAAGATATTGTCGCTGAAGACCGCCTGCTTTACTCCATTCAGCTTGTCCACATTCGAGACCGAATCGAATCGCTGCGACTGGTAGCGCCACAAGAGCGTGCCGTGGAGATCGTTGGTGCCGGACTTCGTGATGATGTTGAACACGCCTCCGCCGGCGCGCCCGAACTCCACGCTGAAGTTGCCCGTTTGCACGGAGACTTCCTCGACCGCGTCGGCAATGGTGAAAGCCTGTTCCTCCCCGGTCAACCAGATTTCGTTGTTGTCAGTGCCGTCCAACAAGTAATTATTTCCCCGCGGACGCTGGCCGTTAATCGAGAACCCCGATCCGGTATTTGAGACGCCGCTGGTGACACTGCTGCCCGCTGCGTCCGTCGCGCCAGGCAATGTCCGCGTCAGCGAGAGCGGATTGAGCCTGAAAGGGCAAATCGCGAACCTCGCGCGGCTGGAAGTTCCCGCCGCGTAACGACTATCCCTGACCAGCATTTCGCTGGATTCATCGTTCACTTCGATCCTGGTTTCGGCGTCGCCCAGTTGCAGCCGTGGATCGAGAGTTGTGGCGCGATTCGCCTCTACATTAATGCCGGTCCCGAGATAGGTCCGAAATCCCGGATGTGCGGCCTGAAGCGCGTAGACACCAAGGTCAACCGCGTCGAAGCGATAAACCCCGGCAGCGTTGCTCTCAGTAGAGAGCTGGATGCCCGTGTCGACGCCGGTCAAGCTTAAACGAGCGCCCGCGACTACGGCGCCCGACGGGTCCAACACCGTACCGGTGACTGTGCCGCGGCTGGTCTGGGCGTGCGCGGCAACCGCAAGCGCTAAGACCATTGCGATTTTTACCTGTGTCATCGTCCCCCCTTCCGGCGTTTAGCGCGAATGCTCACGGAGAATCGCATTCCACCGCCGATCTCCCAATTTCTAAACAACAAAACACAATCTAACCACACTGCCCGGCGGGTCCAGGAAACGCGATACATATGAGAATCTCGGGCCAGGGGTTGGCGGGCGCTCGCTGATATAACAAGTAGGGCAAGCCCTTGGAAACGATCAGCTGACCATCGACGTACAGACTGAACGTGGACACGGCCGCTTCGAAAGGACCGTAGGGGACGCAGGTAGGCGAAAGAACCGCTGAATAGGAGGCCTTGTTCACCACCGTCGTCACCACTGGTTGCGCAACTGTGGAGCACGCGAAGGCTGCTGTGAGCAGAAGGTTTGCAGAGATTCTCTTCATGGGTTTATTTTATTGGCAGTCGTTATGAAGCGGGCTGGGCGCGGGTGGACCTGCGATGCAGGGATGGCCTTCAGGTAGCAGATTTCGAGCCAGAGTGGCATTGGCCGCCCGGAAGGTCAATCCAAAAATTGCACCTTTTGTGTTCCCCTGATATTCCCGTCTAAGCCGATGTAAAATAAAGCCTTATAGAGACATGTGAAAAGCGGTGTATACTCGATCTACCAGGAGTGAGTATGTCTGGGAACGGCCGCCCGATCCGCTTTGGAGTATTCGAAGTCGACCTGCATGCGAGCGAACTGCGCAAGACAGGGCCTGAGGATCAAACTCCGGGACCAGCCTTTCCAAATCCTGTTACTCCTGCTGACACATCCAGGCGAAGTAGTATCTCGCGACGAGCTTCAAAAACGGCTCTGGCCGGCCGACACATTTGTCGATTTCGATCGCGGTCTGAACAAGGCCGTCAATCACCTCCGCGACGCTTTGGGTGACTCTGCGGATAGCCCCCGCTTCATCGAAACGCTGCCGAAGCGCGGCTACCGGTTCATCGCACCAGTCGACAACGGCCACCCCAACGGCCAGCCACTCGCCGAGCCGGCCCTGGAGACACAGCCCGCGCTCGCCGAACAGGCCCAGCCACTCGGCGTGGGTGGAGCAACCCACGGCTTAAAGCGGAGGCTTTCTGCTGGGCTTCCGTGGATGATCGTGGGCCTTTCGTCGGTAGTTGCAATGATCTCAGTGGCTCTGCTATGGCGTGCCACACTGCCGGCGGACCGGCCCATGGTACGCTTCAGCGTTGACCTGGGACCCGAAGCGATCCGGGGACGGGCAAGCAGTGGCCTATTCTTCAATCCAGTCATCTCGCCCGACGGAACGCGTTTAGTTTTCCCCGCAAAGGCGGCGGATGGCAGCGAGCAACTGGCAGTGCGCCGCCTCGACCAGCCCATGGTCACAATACTCGCAGGTACCGAAGGAGCGGTCGATCCCTTCTTTTCTCCGGATAGCCAGTGGATCGGATTCTTCGCCGGCCAGAAGCTGAAGAAGATCCCCTTGCAGGGTGGCGTGGTCGTTTCTTTGTGCGATACTGCCGGCCAGGAGCGCGGCGCCTCCTGGGGAGAGGACGGCGCGATCATTGCCAATGTGGATAACTACCATCTGGTCCGCGTGCCCGCGACCGGGGGTGAGCCGCAGGTCATCGGCAAGCCGGAGCAATACGGCGAGCGGACCTGGCGTGCGCCACAGGTTCTGCCCGGCGGTGAGAACGTTTTGTTCACCGGCGCTGTCGCAGCTTCCGCCGCGGCCGCCGATAGCGCCAGCATCGAAGTTCTTTCGCTCAAGTCGGGACGGGTCAAGGTGGTTCTGCGCGGCGGAAACTTTGGGCGCTATCTGCCAAGCGGCCACCTCATCTATTTTCGTCAGGGAACGCTTTATGGCGTACCGTTCGACCTCGGGCGTCTGGAGACACACGGCGCCCCGGCGCCCCTGCTTGAAGATCTCGCCGATTCGGAAAGCCCCGCGTTTGGCCGGGTCTCTTTTTCCCGGACCGGGATTCTGTTATACGCGGGCGCCGGTCGAGCCGGAGTCGCCCCCATTGCCTGGCTGGATAGCGCCGGAAAGTCACAGAGGGTTGTAAGCCCGTCCCTCAGTACATCGGGCAGCGTCTCGCAGCAGGCGGAGACTCCTCGCCTTTCGCCGGATGGTAACCGGCTGGCGCTGTCGGTCGCGGGAGACCTCTTCGTTCACGATCTCCAGCGCGGCACCGTAACCAGGTTGACCTTCGATGCCTCTCTGAACCGGCATCCCGTCTGGACGCCGGACGGCCGGCACATTGTTTACGGCTCGGATGTTCCCGCGAGCGACGGTGAATTCCGCATCTGGTGGATCCGCAGCGATGGCTCCAGCCAGCCTCAGAAGTTGTTCGGCGAGAGAACTCCTCTTCAAGTGTCGTCGATTTCCCGTGATGGACGCACCCTGGCTTTTGTTCGGACGGCGAAGGAGAGGGCGTTTGAGATTTGGACGCTCCCGCTGGATTTGCGACGGATTTGAAGGCCGCGGACCACCCCAAATCGGGGAAGCCGGAGCCATTCGCGCGCGAATCCCTCAGCCAGGTTGACCCGGCCTTTTCACCCGACGGCCGTTGGATCGCCTACGTATCCACCAACGGCGCGGGAACTGGAGGCGAAGTTACTGTGCGCCCGTTTCCGTCCGCGCCTTCGGCGGGCCAGTGGCAGGTATCGGAAAGCGGGGCAAAGTTCCCCGTCTGGTCGCGCAATCGCAACGAACTATTCTACGTGAATTCCGACAACCGCATCATGGTAGTCCACTACCGGGCCAATGAGCACTCCTTCGTCCCCGAGAAACCCCAGCAGTGGTCGCCGGCGCCGCTCTTCCGGCCAACGAACAACGCTCTTTGGAATCTGGACATAGCACCGGACGGCCGCCGCTTTGTAGTGCTCGCTCCGCCTGAATCTAGGAGAGAGGAGCCGACTACGGTCCACGCAACCATCCTGCTGAATTTCTTCGACGAACTGCGGCGCAGCCTGCCATCAATCTGAGCCCCCCTGCACCCCAGCAAGGCTAAGTCTGTCCGAGCAGGCGTGGTTGGCAATGTATTACGCGCCACTTCGAAAGAGCAACGGTACAAGGGGGAACTGGCATTACTCCCAGTAAACGCGCTAGGGTCCGGTGAACCTGGGCTCGTCAATCACAGTGCGAGGCCAGCCTCCGAATAGCCAAGGTTTATCCGCCTGACCCTCTCAGACAAGGTTGCGGTCGCCAGTCCGGGTGGTGGTCACCGAGATGGTCTGACGAGCCTTGCTGGAGCGGCGTCGATTCGTATCCTGGGCTTAGTGCTCAGTAAGGCTCTTCTGCTGGTGAACGACACGAAGATCAAGGACCCAACGATCGCGCGGCAGTTGTCTTAGTTAGCGACCACCGATCCCCGTTTTGACGAGAATGCGCTTGCGATCGGGCATCGACTTCCGCGTGGACACGCCGGTACAAAGCCGCGGTAGATCCTACGGTTGCGGGGGAGTCAGCGTGTGCCGGGACGCGGGAACCGGTGGTCCGGCGCTCAATCCCGGCCGGCGGACCGTCACTTCCTACCTTCGAGTCTCGGCGGAGGACTCGTCGGGTCTTCAGGGATTGCCTCAGCTACCGTCTCCAGCAGGAAGGGCAAGCCGCTACAATCGTAACGCACCCAAACAACATCGTTGTGCGCGCTGATCTCATTTGCTGCAACCCTTTTTGGATTCTTCAAATCCATCGAACAACCGCCCGGCATTGGAACCCGCCAAAGTCTCCAGCCGGTGGGGTTGGCCCTTTTCGACCTTATAGCGGGCGACCGTCCCGTTGGAGCGCAGCCATTCCGCTTCCTTCTTCATTTCCGCGTGCCACATGTATGGGTCATTCTCGCCAACGTACATGAAGACGCACATCTTCGAAATCGCTTGAAGCTTGGCCGGGCTGGGCTCCCACATGTATCCAGGGAAGGCGGTAACCGAGAGGAAGTACTGAGGATTCGCCGCCGCAACGTGGAACGCTGCGATTCCCCCGTTGGATGGTCCAGCGATATGGAACTTTTTGTCTTGGATCTTGTAGTCCGCCAAGATCAGCTTCAGAAACTCGGGAAAAATGCGAGCCCCGTCCTCGAAGAACAACTGATCGTCCGGCGCGGCGGGGGCGACGACGATGTAGCCACGTCTTTCAGCTTCTGCACGGAAGTTGCGGTCGAGAACGCCATCCACCGTGGTCATTGTCTGCGGACCCCCGCCGAACGCCAGGATCGCGGGGTAAGCCTTGCTAGGATCATATCCGTTCGGCAGAACGACTTTGTATCGGACGGTCGTACCACCCACCTTCTTGGTCTTCTCCAACAACTCCGCCTGGATGGGCAGGGCGAGCATAGTAGCGATGACGATGACGGCCGCGGAAAGCATTGGCATCCGCCTCAAGCTTGGTTGTTTCATACTTGGTTGGTTCATATAAGACTCCGTGCTTCGGGAACGGCAAATAGATTCTATCGCAGAGTAGGGTGTACCGAAGACACATCGCCCTGAATTGAATCACGACATTCGTGGGCGCCGCAGCGCTTTACCTGCGCTGGCAAGTCGAGAGAGTTTTGAGCGATCCGATGCAATCGTCTTCGCAGTCATAAGGCGGAAGGCTTCGCGGATCATGGCGCCCAAATGTTCGTCACCCGCCCTTGACAGCTCGACGCCAACCCAGCCGGCGACGCCGACATAAGGGGGTCGGAAGTAAGTATCGGGCGACTCCTCGATTAAAGCGGCTTGCACGCCGTGAGCGGCAGGGACCCAAACCGCCACGTGCCCGTCGCCGTGATGGTTATTCGAAAACATGGCGAAGACCCGCTTCGGCGTGAAGAATGTGGGCTCGCCGTGGGAGATCTTTTCGACTGTGCCGGGAATCGAGTTGCAGATAATGCGGACCCGCTTGAGTTGCTTGCCATCGTCTCTTTTGGTAGCAAGTCCCCTTTTGGCAGCATGTCCTTTGATGCGGGGTGCGCGCTTTTCATCCGTCTGCTTATTTTCGGCTGCCCGCGCGGGCCGCACTTTTGTCTGGCTTCCGTTCGTTTTCAAGGCGGCATCCCCTTTCGACAGCGCATCGGACATTTCATACGCCTCCCGCAGCCAGTCCGTGACCGGCGCTTCCACCTCATCCCGATGCGCGATCCGCATGATGTGAACGAGCTTGGATTTGGAAGTCTGATCGACGCGCCGTACCTGCGAAGCCTTGATCGTGCGGCCGAGGAACACGCAGACTTCCAGGAACTGTTTCTTCGGGCGCACGAAGAAATAGCACGTCTTTCGCGCGAACATGATCGCGTGACCGGAGGCGTAGATGCGCTGCTGACCAAAACCAGCGGCAGCCTCGCGCAGCCGTACCCAAGCCTCTCGCAGGTCCACCGACAGATCCCGCGTCAGCGCAGCCTCGGTGGTCGTCCAGCAGTCGTGCGCCTCCCCCTGTCCACCAGGATCGGATTAGTGAAGCCGAACGCGTCGATGCTGGCGGCGATCTGGGCGATCTGCGCGTCGGAGTGCGTTCGGGGATTGCGCTCGAACGGCTTCAGCTTGTCGAGCAGCCAATGCTCGATGCGCTTCGCCACCGCTTGCAGAGTCATGGGAGTTTCCCCGGCGCGATCTCGATCATTCGTCCCTGAATAGCAGTTGCCGACTTCAGTCGTCAACAGACGAAATGATGTGAGCAGAATTAGCAAAGGCCCCACGAGGCGGGAGATGGGCTTACCCCGACAACATCTCAGTGACGGCGACGAGCTTTGGGTTCGGACTTAAGACGATAGTCAGGAGACACCGGGAAGAACTCACGAGGCTTCGTAAAATTATCAAAGAAACCAACGGGATACTTGACCAAGAACGGACGGGGAGCATCACTGAACATGTATTCGTACCAGAGAAAGCCGCAATAGGAGCAATGAAATAGCTTGGCGGTCGGCTTCGGAGGTGTAATGGAATTCGGTAGCTCAACGCGCGCCGGGTCCTGAACCTCACGGCCGCGGCCGGCGCCGCCGGAGCAGTCGTGTGCAGGACAATCGGCCATGTTGACATCTTAATTAACCGTGCCGGCACCAAGGCCGCCACAACCATAGGCCAGGAACTCACGTGGCTCACCTGAGTTCTCCCCTGAGTAGCCAGCCAGAACCCGCCGTCCTGAGAGTTCGGCATACCGCTTGTCGGGTTTTGGGACGCGATTTGTCGGGTTTTTTGTCGGGTTTTTGGGCCTACCCGACAAGCACTCGCCCTTTGCTACCAATGGCTTGGATGCTGTTTGTCGGGTTTGTCGGGTTTCTACGACAGGAGAGAGCCCTGGAGGATTCGAGAATGAAAATTCGCGAGTCAGCGATGGTCGAGGAACACCCTGTTGCGGAGCCCGCTGGCGTCCATTTTTGGACTCCAGGTTGGACTCCAGCAAGAGGTCTGGGGTGTTGCGGTGTCCGTAAGCCTTTGAGGAATTTTGGTCGGGCTGCCGAGATTTGAACTCGGGACCTCTTGCACCCCAAACACGGGGCCGCCTTCTCTAGGTTCCGTGGCTTTGGGTGTTTTCTATGGCTTACACGGATTCGGGGCGTCTGCTTCCGCTCACTGCAGATGGCGCTGGATTGAATTTCTTGCACATTTTTGCGCACAGTCGGTCAGTGTGTTGGTTGCCGAATGCCCAGAAACCATCGCGACTGCCAATGGACGGCCGTGAGGATCTGCAATGATAGGGGAAAATGGCCCGCGACCTCAAGGAATATCGCATCTTCTTCGCATCTCCTGGAGGCCTCCAAAAGGAACGGCTCGCTTTCAGGGACATCATCACTGAGTACAACCAGTTGGAGTCGGGTCAGCGCGGAATTCACTTTGTTGCCGTTGGCTGGGAGGACACCCAGCCCGGCATCGGCCGCCCGCAGGCGAAGATCAATGAAGAGATCCGAACTTCCGACTACTTCCTCCTCATGTTCTGGGACCGCTGGGGGACACCTCCCGACTGCGCTGAAAACTCCCCATACACGTCAGGAACGGAAGAGGAGTATTACGTTGCCAAGTGCTGTTACGACGATCCGCAGCATTGCTTACGAGAGATCGCGGTCTTCTTCAAAGGCGTGAGTTCTGCGCAATTGAACGATCCGGGTCCGCAATTGAAGGAGGTACTCCGTTTTCGCCAGAAGCTGGAAACCTCGCGCGAGCTGCTTTTCTGCGCATTCGATCGGGACGCTGAGTTCGAGCGTCACCTGCGCGGACTGCTGGCGCAGTGGCGCCGGGACCATGAGGAGGGCAACCTCGGCAAGGGACGGTCGGGCAGCCCACGGCGACCGCTCATGCCGCCTCCTAGTGATGAGATCTCCGCTCCTAAATCCACTAGCCCTAATCAGGCTCTGCTCGAAGAGGCGTGGGGCTCCGCCGAGGCAGGGAGGCTAACCGAAGCCGAAACCCTCTTTGCCCGCAGCGTCGCCCGAGGTGACGATCCCGAGGCGTTACGCAGCTATGGAGCTTTCCTCCTGCGAGAGGGTCGTCGAGCTCAGGCAGAAGTGATGTTCGATCGCATCCTAGAACTGGCCTCAGCGAGCGATAGAACCTGGAAAGCGGTTGCCTACGGCAACATCGGCCTAGTCCGAGAGCTCTCCGGTGATTTTGCCGGAGCGGAAGAGATGCACCGGAAGTCCCTGGCCATTCACGAAGAGCTGGGTGGTCTGGACGGAGTGGCCCAGGTCCAGAACAATCTCGGCATTATCGAGAAGCGGAAAGGGCATTTTGAGGAAGCGGAGCAGCTATTCCATCTGGCGCTGGAAAACGGCCGCAAAGCTGACCGAGACGATATTGTAGGTCGAGCTTATAACAACCTCGGGTTGCTCTACCGCGACAAGAGAGAATTTGAACAGTCCGAGGTCGCGCATTTGGTGGCTTTGGCGATTGCTGAACGGCGAGGCCGCACGCAGGCGATCGCGACCGCATGCGCGAATTTGGGCGTTTTGAACTTCGACTGGGGTAAGCTTGTCGCCGCCGAGGAGATGTTCTCCCGCTCGCTTTCCCTGAGTCGTCAACTCGGATTTCAGGAGGGCATCGCAATCTCAAGTGCCGGCCTGGGAGCTGTTTTCCTTAGCCAGGGGAACGCAGAACACGCCGAGTCGTTGTTCCGTGAGGTTCTGAACATCAATGTTCAGATGGAGCGAAGCGAGGGGGTGGCAAGTGCATTGCTGAATCTTGGCGTTATTGAGGCGGAACGAAATCAGCTGGAATCTGCTGAGCGTTTCCTTCAGACCGCACTTAGTACTTATTCCGAGATCGGTGAGCCTGTGGGCCAAGCCGTGTCGGAAGAGTACCTCGGCGAAGTCTGTCGCGGGCGCGGCGATACAGAAAAGGCGCAACAACTTTGGAACCAAGCCCTCCAGCGATTTGAAAAACTGGGGCTCTCCGCGCGGGCTGAGGGAATACTGAAACGTCTCAGAGGTTTAGGTTAGAAAAATAGAGATGGTCTTAAAACAGAAGCACATTTGACCGAACCGTTGACCACCAGAATCCAGTTGCGGCTATTGGGAGTTACATGGAGGTTGGGGTACGCTTCGAATCCGTACGACCAGCTGAAGCAAAATCGACCGGCAGCGCTTGAGGAAGCTCTTCAGGCACATGAGGATGCTGTATTGCCGTGCAATCGAGAGACGCCCGCTCCGTCATGGCTTGGCGCAACTTCAAAACGTCAAGACGGCTGATGTCCTTGAGGTCCTTTTCACCCAGCCACGGCGAAAGCCAGCAGTCGAAGCACTCCCGGTACTTGGCGAGCGTGGAAGTTGCGGAGTCGCGTTCCGCTTGGCAGTAGTTGATGAATGGCGTGATCGCCTCGGAAACTTTCGTACTCCGGTAGCGTAGCAGAACGCCGCGTTCTCGCAAGCAGGGAAAAATTGGCGCAAGTGCCAAGAGCGCCTAGGGGGGATAACCAGTGAATGTCAGCTCGCAGGTTAACGGTGACGGATACCTTTGCCAGTTTTGACTAGAGCCGAAGCAATCCCAGGCTGATCTTGATGGCTTCATCGACGCGCTCCAAGGTTAGGTCATCGACGACCCCGTGGCGCTTGATGAGCCGGACCCGGTCCACGGCGCGAATCTGGTTCAACAAGGCTACGGAGGTTACGGCAAGCCCGGTGGTGGGGCTCGCTTCCAGTAACGCGTGGACCGGATTGAGCGGAAACCGCACCGTGGATGTGATCGGAGCCACGATGGTCATGTCGCTCAGCCGGTTAGAGGTATCGTTTTGAATGATCAGGGCTGGCCGCGTCTTTTTTATCTCCCGGCCGAGGGTCGGATCGAGCGCCGTGAGGTAGATTTCACCCCGCCGCGGATGGCTGGCTTTTTCTGCGCCATGGGTTGTTCGTCGAGTTTTTTCCATGTTTCGTGATCCACGGCAAACCAGTCCGCGGCTACTTCGCGGTCTAGGTCTCGGTCTCGAACAGCGGCGCGTTCTAATTGCGCCCTGATGGCCTCGACGCTGCGGTTTGCCACGTAGTGCTGGACGGCTGTGTTGATGAAGCGGCTGCGCTGACCGGACTTGGCCATCCGATCGATGGTCTGAACCGTGGCTTCCGGCAGAACGATGTTGATGCGTTTGCTCATAGGAATGAGGTTAATGATCTTACGTAAGTAGTGTATACACAACTGGTGTGTATTGTCAAATGCTTCGCACCGTCCCTTCAGACATGGGGAAAGTGCCTGTCCCACCAAATCGGTTCAGGCGCGCATGATCGAAGATGCGGTCCTCGCTCAGCTTCGAACGGCTCTGCGCGCCCCTGAGACACGTGAGCAGCTTAATGTTGCGGACGCCGACTGGCAGTCCCTGGAGGCGGGACACTACGAGTTCCTGCGGGCATTGGTGAAAGAAGTCGGCTACGACGGAACGACCGGGGCAGTGTCGATGCACCTCAGCAGGAGCGAGGCCAGTCATGAAGATTGAATTCACGGTCCCGTTCCGGCGCGCGATCTCGCCGAGGACTGCATTGAACCGAACCAGCGCCAGAGCCGCAAGGCAACCCGGTCATCCGCAGTCACTACCGCAGCGGATTCATCAAGCAGTACGTGCGCGATCACCTGAACCTGCGCACCGAGCCAGCGACCAACAACGTCACCGACTACGGCGTCAAAAAGGCCGTGGAGAATCTTCCGCAACTCCGCCAGAAGATGTCTTCCATCATCGACAACTATCACGATGTCCAGCAGGACATCCTAGAAACTTTCCTGGACCGCGGTCAACTCCGGAAACTCGCCGAACCAACGCTTCTACCCAACGGGAAACGCATTCCTGGCCTCAAGCTGGATCACCCTCGCCAACTTGCCCTCATGCATGCTCTGGTGCGCTTTGCCCACATCGCCGCCGCGAGCACCTTCACCACCGCCGACATCTACCAGCACACCATCGACTCGCTGGGAGCCTCGCCGGCCGATTACAGCTTGTCCTCGCTCCGTTACGACTTGTCCAAGTTGCGCGCCAAAACCTTGGTGCAGAAAGTGCCACACTCGCGGCGCTATCGCCTCACCCCCGAAGGCTACTCGATCTGTTTGGTCTTCCTGAAGCTGTTCGAGCGAATACGCGCCGCTCACCGCCGGCCTGCTTCACTCATTCCCCGCCGATGCGAAGCTCTGCGCCCAGAAACGCTCCCAGTTGGACCGGCTTAACAACGCGTCGCCGACGATCTCGATCAACTTCTCCGGGCTGTGGGTCTCAAGATCGCCGCATGAACGAGAACAAAATCCCCGTTACTCTCCGCATAACGGCCTAACATACCTGCCAATCGCCTTATGTCCGCTCAACCACGGTCACGTGATAAAGGGCGCGGAAGCGTCCCTGGATTCTTCGTGGACTGGTTCTTAGGCGGGAGCAAACGACGCTCCCACCAGCACGGCCGCTACCGTGAAAACCGTAAGCTTCATGGAGCCCTACAGCGATAGAGAGTGCAATTCGTATGCCAAGGCGGCTAATTCATTCTGGCGCGCGCTGCAAGTCCGCCGCGAATCAAAAGCTGCGGCGTTTTTTCGACCTGGGCTGTAAGAACTACTGTCGTTGGGAATCATTCAACTCGTTCCTGGGCGTGCTGAAACATCCCCAAGACAGGTGGATCTCATAGACGGAGGCAGATAGCCATGCTAATGACGATCTTCGTATTTCTTCTAGTGTTGTGGCTGCTCGGGATGGTCACGTCCTACACGCTGTACGGTTTCATTCATATCCTGCTTCTGGTCGCGGTCGTGGTTCTTCTGATCCGGCTCATCCAGGGACGCAACCCACTTTGAAGACCGGTTCCCAAGGAAGGCGGCGGTGTGAGCACGGGTCCACGATCTGAGGTTGAGGTTCTTCGCGCGAGAATCGCAACCCTGGAAGCCGCATTGCTTCGGACGACAAACCGTGATTCGCGTTCAACTCAGGGCCCCGATCTTATCGACCGGATACAGTGGGAAGGGCTGATTGCGGCCATCGTGGACTCCTCGGACGACGCCATCATCAGCAAGGATCTCAACGGCACGATCATGACCTGGAACCAAGGCGCGGAGCGGCTATTTGGCTATACAGCGCGCGATGCTATCGGAAAGCCCATTACTATGCTTGCCTTCCCGGATCGGATGGACGAAATGCCGAGCATTCTCAGGCGCATCAAAAATGGCGAGCGCGTTGAACATTATGAAACGATACGTAAGGCCAAGGATGGGCGTCGAATCGACATTTCCTTGACTGTCTCGCCCATATTCGGGCCGAACCGGACCATCATCGGAGCTTCCAAGATCGCTCGAGATATTACGGAACGGAAGCAGGCGGAGGCGGCTTCCGCGCACCGGGCGGAGCAGTTGAACCGCGCCAATGCGGACCTCCTGCAGTTCTCCTACATCGCCTCCCACGATTTGAAGGAGCCCTTGCGCGCGATACGGGCTTTTACGGAACTATTTCTCCTGGAGCACCAACATCCCCTTACCGATGAAGAGCGCTCCTGGTTGGACCGGGTTGTTCAAGCCGCGGGGCGCATGAATGCAATGATTACGGATTTGCTCAGCTACTCGCAACACAGCAGTAATGAGGCAGTCTTTGAAGATGTGGCGACACGCGAGGCAGTGGAATGGGCGATCGAAAACGTCAGCTTGGCCGCAGCCAGCGCCGACGCGAAAATCGAGTGCGATTTCGCTTCCCTCCCGCGCGTCCGAGGGAACAAGATCGCGCTGGCCCAGGTGTTCCAAAACCTGCTAGGCAATGCGGTCGAATATCGTGGTCCGGCCACGCCCGCAATTCAAATTGTCGCGAAGCGCAAGGGCCAGACCTGGATGTTTGCCGTCAGGGACAACGGGACCGGTATTGATCCTCGGTACTTCGAGCAGATCTTTGTGATGTTCAAGAGGCTGCATCGAAGCAACGAACATGCCGGCACGGGGATCGGCGTGGCCCTGTGCAAACGAATCGTGGAGAATCACGGGGGCAGGATTTGGGTCGAATCTGAAATTGGCAAAGGTTCGACCTTCTTTTTCACGCTTCCCGACCAACAAACGGAATGACCAGACCACGGCCGCACATCGTTCTGATTGAAGACAATGAGACGGATGTCTTGTTGGTCAAGCGGGCCCTGACGCAGCACGGAATCGATTGTGAACTGGAGCACTGGGCGGACGGAGAACTCGCGGAAACGGCCATTCGGGGATGGGAAAGCAATCCGAGCCTGGTTCTGGTCAACTTGAATCTGCCGCGGGTGGGCGGTTTCGATTTACTGCGCCTCATTCGCAGCCGCCCCCAGCTTGCCAGGGTTCGGGTAGTAGTTTTCACTTCTTCAAACTCGCCCGCCGATATGCGCAGGGCGCGCGAACTGGGAGCGGATGCCTACATCGTCAAGCCGCCCGAGCTGAACTCTTTCCTCAATGAAGTCGGAAGGAGGATCAGGGAGCTTCTGCGGGGCGATGGGAACGTTCCTGCTGAAGCGGCGAGATGGCAACGCACGCGGCGCAAGACTCGCGGCCGGACGTGGGCTCGCGCAATCGCTCTCAGCCCAGCGCCGCAAAGCAGCCGGTAGTCGCCTACTTTGACTTTTCGCCTGGCGGCGGGCGCCTTTCCATCTCCTTCATCACTCTTTCGTTATTCGCCAATATCACAGCTCGCAGAGCGGGAAGTTCTTCCCGATGCATCCTGGGGATAAAGCTGGCAAGCGCGGCATCCAGGGCGGCAAGACAATCCGGAAAGCTGATACGGTGGGCGAGGAAGCGTTTGATCACCTTTCGGGTCTCGCTCTTGTAAGCTTCCATGGCGGCCCATTACCCCCTTGCGCGAGCGCTGAGAAAGGCGCCGGCGAAAGTAGCGCGATACACGCGATAAGAACCTTCATCATTGCCTCCTGCCGAAATGTCTCCGGCACCTATCGGATTGTCGGGCGGGAAAGAACGTTTCGAGGCTCAGGCCGGAGACACGGCATTCGAGCCTAGAACACAGCGCGGCGACGTTAGGGAGTGTGTTCGACGCCCCGCGCCTGCCACTCACTTTGATTTCGGCACCCATAAGAAGGGAAGCCCGTGGGCCGTGCTGCTTAAGGATTCCGATGTTGTGATGATCGCCCAGTTCCTACCGCTTGCGACTGAGGTAGCGACGCGGCCGTTTGAGGCGGGTCGACTGTGCCACTGGAGGTACGGGAGGCGGAACGGGAGGCATTGCAGCCGGAGGCACCGCTGGAGGAACCATGCCAGCGGGCCTGCTCTTGCGTAAAAGCAGGATCGCGGCCGTTACTACAATCAGGTCGCCGAGCCCGATTTCGTAGAGCAACAGGTCCGGGATAGAACTGGTGTGGGTTACGAGGAGTCCTGAACCGGACTGACCTTGCCGTCGATGAAGGTCACTTTTTGAGTCGGATGCAAGTTTGGCGAACGTTTCGTAAAAGATACTGCCAAGATACTTAATAGTTGCTATGCCCTACCACAACCTGACGGCACTCAATGACATGGCGTGCCGTTCGGATGGCATTTCACGTGCTTGTCACCCCTCAAAGGAGCCGCCGAATGTTAGTGAAAACTGAGAGCGAACAAGCGCCAATATCCGGGCTGGAATCTGGCGTCGGTCGTCGGTCTCATCCGCGTTTGCGGTTGGCGCTTCCCCTTGTTTTGTTTCGACCAGAAGAGTCGGACAGGATCAAGACGAAAACGGAGGATGTAAGCTGTGACAGCTTCTACTGTGTTTCGGATCAACCATTTTCGCCGGATGATCGGCTGGAGTGCGAGTTACTCATACCTGGCGACGAATTGAGCTCCGCTCCAGAGGACAACTTGTGCCTGCGCTGCCGAGTACGGGTCGTCCGGGTTGTAGAACAAGGGTCTCAATTTGGTTTTGGCGTGGCCTGTCGGCTAGAAGACTACACGATCAGCCGGAGCGCCAGGGAGTTAGAGCGAGTCTGAAGCTCGGAAGGCGATCATCCAAAAACGGCTGGGGCACGCGGACGTGAGAACCACAGCCCTCTATGTACGCGTAAGCCATACCGCCATTAGTTCCACCAAGAGCCCACTGGAGCGGTTGGGCTCGCTCGATCTGGTACAGGCCGCCAACGACACTTCACGCCTCACACCAACACGCAGATGAACGAACGTCGGCACTGGGGACATGTGCTCGGTCCTCAAACAGAGAAAGTGTGGGATCTCTAGACGGAGAGCAGGGCTGAGGTCAGCGAATCCGGCGGGCGCTAGCAATGTTTCTCCGTTCTAGATAACGAGTCTCGGCTTTAGATAACGAGTCTCGGCGTTCAAGAGCCGATATGTAGCCCAACACAAGGCGTGTCTGCTCGTGATTCTCCCCGTGCCGCTCCAGACACCTGTCGTAGAGTTGGCGCGCGAACTGAAGTTTAAGGGCTACGATCTGGTTGTCAGGCATCACAACATAGGGCTTCGACATTTGTCGTCGAGCGAATATCACGGCGTTTCCCTCTCATATTCTCATGCTCGCCCTTGGTGCGACTAAATGGAATACCCAAAAAGTTACTGCTGAGAGTAGTAGCCTCCCATCGTGGTTCGGCCCGCCTTAGTCGCATCACCCGCCCTGGAATAGCAGGGCGCAAAGGCGATCAGACACGCGACTCGTCCGCCGCTGATTGCTCCAACAGTGCGTCAGCAGGTTCGGCATCTTCCGTATTCACTTGCAATCTCAAGTGGCGTGAGAGGGAGTATAGTGGATGCGCCATGCTTGCGTGGCTCGGCTTGGCTGGAATTGCGCTGTTCTTATTGGTCCTCGTGATCCTGCGGGCGCCTGCCAGCCTCCGAGTGGACAAGATAAGAAAATCGATTGCTGGTAGGTAATACGACACCACATCGAGTTCCTTTACTAGTAACATGCTCTTCGAGATATTTCAAGACTGAAATGTGCTTAAGGCGGCTCCCAAGGCACGTCTTTCCTGGTCCACGGCCCCAGCGCCCTATGCACAGCCGTGTCCACCAGGCGCCGGGTGATGGCCTCGTGTTGGCTAGGTTGGAGCACGGAGAGTGCCTCCTGCACCGCGGTGTGAACCTCCATCTCAACCTCTCACCGCGCGTCGTACGGTACAGAACTGAGCGCGTATTGCGTCCACTGTTGCATCCATTGTCGGCGCCGAGCGGCGTAGTCACGGTTCAGATCGACGCTGAGACAGGCGAGCTGGCAACGCCAAACTGTCCCCACGTCGGGGACGAAGTATTTATCGAAGGAACCCAGCCTGTCGAATCCTGCCATTTGCACGGCGGAGTGCGCGCTCCCGTCGCCCAACAGTCACAGCCCGAACGCGCCGTCCCGGCTTCCCTTGACAGCCGTTGAAGGGGCGGGATGCCTCGGCTTGTGTTCCATCGCCGGAGATGGCCGAACCTCATGAAATGTTTCGGCGCTGATTCGTATCTAACATTCGTGGCCAGGTCTTAATCCTGCGCGCTCTCATGCCGTGCCAAGAATGCCAGCAACTAGAGAAGGAACGCGCCGAAGCGGAGGGAGCCTTCGACGTTGCACGCGCGCGGCTTCAGGCGAAAAGCGGGATCTTGTCCAGAGAAGAGTACCAGCAGTTTCGCCAAGCGATTTTGGTGTCGCAACGGCATCTAAGTTTGGTGCGCACCGCCATTGACCGCCACACTCAAAAACACATGGGCGAAACGATGGATCAAGCTCAACCAACGGCTAAACATACCGGCAGTTGATATTGGCGGGTATAAAAAAGGTAGGGCCACTGCGTATCGCCATCACTACTTGACTTGCGTGCATCGCAATCGCGGGCGCGCCCGCTTCCATCCGATCAATCGCGCAAGCCAAAAGCCGCTTATAGGAAAGTGAATCACGGTCAGCTGTTTGGGGGCAGCCGCTGGCCCGCGTTTGGAACGCCACGAAATCGTTAGCGGCCTTGCGCGCCGATGATGTTCAAGGCGATTTTCATGTTCTCTCTCTCGGGCTACCTTGAAAGTCTTCTGAACACCACGGCGTAGAGCGTATCGCCGCATTGAATTTCGTTCCGGCCTGATGGGTCCAATTCCGAAGGGGTGACGTTGAATAGTTCTTCGAGGACTTCGGCGGAGAGGGATTTGTCGAGTTGCGGCTGCTGCCCAGGAGTCCAACGACCACTCGCCACGACTTTCCAGTCGCTCTCGTTGATCGGTGTTGCTTGGATAGTGACCTTGTACATCGTTGGCGAGATTATACCCTACGCCGCTCTTCTCCCTTCTGAATCGTCAGCTTCGAGCTGGACCAGCGAAAGGGGAGGAAAGTAACTGGCAAGCCATGTGCGAGTGAAATTGCGGGCAGCGTCTTCCTGCAAGCGCCGGACCCGAGGCAGGGACGGGTAGGACCGTTCAGCGACGTGTGGTCTCCTTCGTCCGAAGTGGTCATTCCCGTGAATCCTCAATGTTCTGAACGCGACCGTCTAATCAAGGAATACCTCTCCGCCGTCGGTGCCTTCGGCGAAGTCGCGAATTATAGAAGCCCCGACTCCAGGGCCTTGCGCCAATTAACACAAAGAACCTCAGAGGCGTGGCAAAGCGCGCTCAATGCCGTCTTGGAACATGAGCGCGAGTACGGATGCGGAATAGCGGGCGGCTTCAGGACGTGAAGTGCCGGGGGTGACAGGCCGTGATGCAGTTAACGGACCCACCCACTCGGACAGGTCTACGACCGGCTCGGTGACCGGCGGTTGCCGGCCTGAAACTTAATCCCCAGACGATAGCCGGACCCCAGCGACACGCAGTACTTCACCTCGCCGGAAAGCTCTTGGTTCTGATAACCGAGAAAGAGCGTGGTTCCGATCCGCACGGGGTGCTGGACTTCCACAGCAGCTCCGGACGGGGAGATATTCGCCAAGCGCGCAGCACCCTGGTGTTTTTGGCCGAGCTGATCCTCCCAGCAAAAAGCCACAGGGTCCTCACGACCTACTCTGAATTCGAAACGCCTGTCGCGCATATCCAATCGCAGTATCGGCTAAAAGGTGCCGATAGATTAGGCCTCGCGCTGGTCGAACTAAGTGCCGCTTTCGGTCGCCTCGCGACGTTTGCGTCGCTCGAAGGCAGCCAGACCGAAATCGCACTACCGGTGTTTTTCAAAAAAGGTTCCTCTGCCGATGCTCGTCGAGCCGCCCTGTTCACGAAACATCCCTCCACCCCATTGGTATTTCCTATCCCCGGTAGGGGGTAGTTCTCATGAAATTGTTCGGGGCGGCGGTGGACCGGCCCGTTTAGATTAGGCTGATATACTGCTGTGGATGCCGCAGACCCTAGACCGCCAAGGGCGCATTCTGCGGTGCCCCAAATGCGGATCGAGCGACGTTCGCCGCACAGAGCGCTTAGGATTGATCGCTTGGCTGTTCCAAGCGATTGGCCGCGCTCCGTTCCTGTGCCGGAGTTGCCATCGCCGCTTCTTTAGAGGCGACTAGCCCGAGGCAGACCCCGACCTTGTCAAGGAAAGCGATTTCGGGTTAGGTGGGCTACTTTGAAAATCAATCGGCCCGTTCAGCCCGTAGTCGAAAGTCCTCGGCGAACATCTTATGCCTCCTGCCCTCCCACGTCACGTCCACAAGCTTGTCACCATCAAGAAGAGCGACACTATCGACCGTGATGAAGGCTCCCGTGGGGACCGTATGGGCTACCTGGTGTCCGTCGTCATCGAACAGGGCGAGGGTGGGATTCAAGATGCGATAGCGTCCTATTGGCATCGATTGCCTCTTTCTACACTCGGTCGAAAGAGGAGCCCGGGCCTATGCGTGCGACGGCCTCTTGGTAGAGAATGTGCGCTTCAAGTATACACGGGCTAACAAGACTTCAAAATGGCCGACCCGATTTTACGCTGGAGGCCACCAGCCCCCGCGCGGAGGAAGACGAGAACGGGCGCATCCGTGCCTTCATTCGCTCGGGCTGCCGCTTCTCCCAAGTGGAGCGGACGCTGGCTAGCCGAAAAGTTCTGATGACACGCGAGGGCATCGTCAAGGATGGGAAGTGGCGGGGCGCGTGGATCACCGGGCCGCGACGTTACTTGAGTATCGGATTGTTGGGCGGGAAAGAACGTTTCGAGGCTCAGGCCGGATCTCGAAGCGTGAACATGAACGAAGCGCCGCATCCGGGCTCCGATTCCACCCAGATTCGTCCGCCGTGAGCCTCGACGATGTGCTTGCAGATTGCAAGTCCCATGCCGGCGCCGGGGATTTCCATGCCATGCAATCGCTTGAACGGGACAAAGATGGCTTCGTGGTACTGCTTGGCCACACCGATGCCGTTGTCCGAAACGAAAATCAGCGATTCGCCGCCGCTGCCCTGCTTCGCGCCGATCGTAACGGAGAGGCTGGTATTTGGACAGCGATAATCGATAGCGTTGGTCAGCAGACTTTGAATCACTTGTTGAAGGGAGGAGAAGTCGCCAAGTACGCGTGGGAGCGGGTCTAGAATGTGAAGTTCAGCCGCCGATTCTTTGATACGTTCGCGCAAACCGTGGACCGTCGCCACGACAATGCCGCGCAAAGGAACTGCAGTGAGGCACGGCCGAGCGCGCTGGGCCTCGGCGTACGCCAGGACGCCGCGAGCTACCCGCCGCACCTGATCCGCGCTGGAGAGAACATGCCCCAGGTAGGTCCGTTCGCGCTCGGAAAGCGGGTGTACCTGGCCGATTAATTCCGCGAAGGTGACAACGCCTCGAAGGGGCCCCTCGATGTCGTGGGCAATCTGCCGGGAAAAATCCACCAATTCTCCGCGCGACCGGTCAAGAGCCTGCTCGGCACCGCTCATCCGGAGCAGGGTCCGTAGCGCCTCGACCAGAAATGCGGGAGGATGACTCCTGGGGAGGCACAAGTCCGCTCCGCACTGCGGCAGCTTTGTTACGGTTCTTGAAGAGGGGATCAACAGCACCACAATCGGGATGCTCCCGGGCCCGGCCTTAAGCCGCCGGCAGAGGTCCGCCTCGTTCGAGTCGAGAAGGACGACCTCGGGCTGGCAGGTCGCTGCCGCTTCCATTGCCTGGCTCGCTCCCGTGGCTCCGTGAACACAAAACCCCGCCGCGGTTAGAACACGGCGACGCGCCCGCTGCGAGGCGCGGTTTTGATCCACGTCGAGAACGGCGTCGAGAACGACGATAGGCTGGACGCGGGAGCCGCTGGATCGATTCTCGTCCGGCTGCCGGCTTTTCATTTCGCGGCTGCGGCACGCCCCGGACTCAAAATTTTGATCTCCGCGAGACGGCTACAGAGAGTCCGCAGGCTGACCCCAAGAAGCTGCGCCGTCCGCTTCCGGTCGTTGTTGACGCTCTTGAGCGTCGCCAGAATATACTCTCTCTCGATCTCCTCAAGCGGGCGGCCTGGATCGAATCGCACCCCCGCGCCGTTCGCGATCGGGAGGTCCACCGCGCAAGGTCGAGATCCGAAGATTTTGGGCAGGTGAGCGGGCAAGATCGCGTCCGAATGCGCGGTGATCACGGCCCATTCCAGAACGTTGCGCAATTCGCGAACGTTTCCGGGCCAGGAATGCGCCATCAGACGCTCCAAGGCTTCACGGTGAAGACTCTTCACGCTGCACTCATGCTTGCGGTTTAAGTCTCCGACGATGGCTTTGGAGAGCTGAGGAATATCGTCCGTTCTCTCGCGCAAGGGCGGAGCGTGGATGCGGAAAACATTCAAACGGTAAAACAAGTCCTCACGGAGGGTCTTATGCTCGATCGCCACTTCCGGGTTCCGGTTGGTAGCGGCCAGGACGCGAACATTGACCGGGATTTCGGCGGTTCCTCCCAGGCGGCGCACGCTCGATTCCTCGAGAACACGGAGCAGCCGGGCTTGCATCAGGGGCGGCATTTCTCCGATCTCGTCGAGAAGCAGCGTCCCGCCGTGGGCTTGTTCGAAGCAGCCCGGATGCCGGTTGGCGGCGCCGGTGAAAGAGCCCTTTTCATGCCCGAACAGTTCGCTCTCGATGAGGTCGCTGGGCAATGCGGCGCAATTGATGGCGACAAACGGGCCGCTTGCGCGATTGCTCAAACGATGAATGGTCCGGGAAATCATCTCCTTCCCGGTTCCACTCTCCCCTGTGATCAACACCGAGGCGTGCGTCGGAGCGACGCGCTGGATCAATGCATAGAGCCGCTGCATGGGCTTAGACGAACCCACGAGATCGCCGAGCACCCCTTGGTGGCTCAGTTGCCGCTGCAATTGCTCCGTTTCCTTCACCAGGTTTCCGTGCTGAATGGCGCGGTCAAGAAGAACGGCGAGAACGTCCCGATTCGCTGGTTTGCCGAGGAACCAGAAAGCCTGGAGTTCATGAACAATCGACACGGCGTGGGAGATATCGTCGAATCCCGTAAGTACGATGGCTGGCGTTAACTCGCCCCGATCCATGAGAGCGCGCAACAGGTGAAAGCCATCCATCCGGGGCATCATCAGGTCCGTCAGGATGGCGGCAACCGGTTTTGCGTCGATCTTAGCGAGCGCATCTTCCCCGTCCACGGCCGTCTCGACGGCATAGCCGAGAGAAGCGATGATCTCGGAGAGGTCGGAGCGCTCCTGTGGATCGTCGTCCACCACCAGCACCGTGGAGGCTGGCCCCGTCACGTCCGTTGGCATACAGCAGCCAATATCCCACAAAACGCATATTCGCGCTAGTAGGTCTTTAGGCCATATGGCTATGTACCTCTTTGGCACGATATCCGTAATCGTCGCAGCATAGTACCTCTGGCATCTCAGTTGCACGACGCGCGGGGAAGGCTTACGACGAGGAGAAAGAATGCATAGGCTGAATTGCAGTCGTCACTGGGGCATCATCTGCGGGAGGCGACGGCGAACGGCTCCGTCCGGTGACCCGTCTGATTGCCGGAGACGACCGGCCCAAGCAATTCTGTCCTTTGTTGGAAGGGAAAAAGACGCTGCTGGATCAGACCCAACTGAGAATCGCGAAGGCCGTTCCGCCGGGCCGAACGTTGTACGTCTCGACGCATCGGCACGAACGCTTTTACGCCGCTGATCTCGCGCAGATTCCACCTTCGCGAATGATTATACAAACGACCAATCGCGGGACCCTTCCTGCGATTCTTTGCTGCTTGGCGCGATTGATTAAACTCACAGGCCAAGGGCTTGACAGCCAAGCTGTGGTTGGCTTCTTCCCATCGGATCATTATTACTCTCGGGAGAGAAGATTCATCAAAGGAGTGCACACGGCTTTCGAAGCCGCTGAGCGGAATCCGAACTCGGTGATTCTGCTGGGAACGGAGGCAAAGATTCCGGAAACGAGTTTTGGCTACATCGAGCCTGAGCCCTCGATATCGGGACGCGCCAAGCGGGGGCTGATGTCCGTGAGACGATTCTGGGAAAAACCCTCGCCCAACGTCGCCCGGAACCTGGTGAGCCACGGCTGCGTTTGGAACACATTCGTGATGGTGGGGACCCTGCGAGCGTTTCTCGGTTTGGTTCATGAAACCGTTCCCGGCCTCTATCATGCTTTTGAACCAATGATTTGCGGCGAATCAACGGATGACGGCGCGCTCGAGTCGGTTTACGATTCAATACCCTCCGCCGACTTCTCAAAACTGGTCTTGTCCGCCTGGCAGTTCCCGCCTGGCTGTCTTGAACCTGGGAGACGTTGGGTGGAGCGACCTTGGTGATCCACAACGCCTGATCGAAACGCTGTCGACATATGGGATTCGAAACTCCTGGCGACAGATCTGGGTACAGGAAATGGGAATTGCCCCAATCTCCAGCCAGTAGGATTTACTTGGCTGTGCAAAAGCTGCAGAGCTTCGCCGAAGCGCCCTGGCGTTGCACCATTGCGCCGCAGAAGCTGCACTGAGATGCAATAATTGCATACCACGAAGTCGATATCATGTTTATTCTTAGTAACTTACACTCTGGTCCAACGGATGCTATGTATCGACCCGATGACAAGGAACGCATACGGGCAGGCATACCAGGCGGGATTTGAACGGACGATCCGCTTTCTCATCTCCAGGGGTGCGCCGAGCGACGGAGCGCAAGAGGCTGCACAAGCCGCTTGGGCTCGGGGGTGGGAGCGTCTGCATCAACTTCGCAATGCCGACATGCTACTCACCTGGGTGAATACAATCGCCCTGAACATGTATCGCAGAGTGCTGCGGACGGAGGTGCGCTTCCATGAACCATTGCCTGAGCTTTATAGTGGGCTGAGAATAGACACGGCAGCCATAGACGTTGCACGTATTCTGAAATTCTGCAGGCCGCGCGAACGCCAGTTGCTCGAGCTACAGATGCAGGGAGTAACGACCGGAGAGATTGCTCGTCACGACGGAGTCACGGAAACCGCGATTCGGATCCGGCTGATGCGAGCCCGTCGCGCCGCACGAGCGTTCGCCGGCCGGCGCATCCCGGATCGGGAAGATCGGGCAGCGTAACAGCTGCTTAACTCAGGCAAGATCTAACGGTTATCGGAGGACGGAGGCGTGGGCGCGGCGGGTTTTCCCACCGCGTCTACCTGCGCCCCAGGACGATCCAGCAAAACTTTTCTGAAACGGCTCTTGAAGTGCATGATCTAACTCCCTAACGCTGCCGGGAGGAAACCAGATGAGAGAAGTTCCGATTGCTGAAATTCTGGACGCCAATCAGGTATTGGCCACCTTGATCGCTTTCAAAAAAGGGGACTTCTCGGTCCGGATGCCTGTGAATCAAATAGGGCTGGCGGGGAAGATCGCCGATGTCCTGAACGACGTTTTCGAGCTTAACGAAAACATGGCGAATGAGCTGTCTCGGATCAGCACAGCCGTGGGCAAGGAAGGCAGAATCGGCCAGCGGGCGTCGCTTGCGGCCGGTTCAGGAAACTGGGCCTCGTGCGTCGAGTCCGTGAACAGTCTGATTTCCGACCTGGTTCAGCCGTCGACGGAAATCGCCCGAGTGATCGGAGCCGTGGCGCAGGGCGATCTTTCCCAAAAGATGTCCCTCGAAGTGGAGGGCCGTCCGCTCCAGGGCGAGTTCATCCGGACCGCCAGAGTCGTGAATACGATGGTGGATCAATTGAATTCCTTCTCGAGCGAAGTGACGCGAGTGGCGCGCGAGGTCGGCACCGAAGGCAAACTGGGCGGCCAGGCAGTGGTGACGGGCGTGGCGGGGACGTGGAAGGATCTGACGGACTCGGTCAATTCGATGGCGTCGAACCTGACCAACCAGGTCCGCAACATTGCCGAGGTGACCACGGCCGTGGCCCGCGGAGACCTTTCCAGAAAGATCACCGTTAGCGTCCAGGGCGAAATCCTGGAGCTGAAAAACACGATGAACACGATGGTGGATCAGCTCAGCTCCTTCGCGAGCGAGGTGACTCGCGTTGCGCGCGAAGTCGGCACCGAGGGCAAGTTGGGCGGCCAGGCGGTAGTCACGGGCATCGCGGGAACGTGGAAAGATCTTACCGATTCTGTCAATTCGATGGCGTCGAATCTGACTTCGCAAGTCCGCAATATCGCCGAGGTGACCACCGCTGTAGCCAAGGGCGATCTGTCTCGGACAATCACCGTCGAAGTGCGCGGCGAGATCCTCGAACTCAAGAACACGTTCAACACGATGGTGGACCAGCTCAGCTCCTTTGCCAGCGAAGTGACTCGCGTGGCGCGCGAAGTAGGCACTGACGGCAAGCTCGGCGGGCAGGCGGTAGTGAAGGGCGTCGGCGGCGTTTGGAAGGATCTCACGGATTCGGTCAACTTCATGGCCGGGAATCTTACAGCGCAGGTGCGCAACATCGCTGAGGTGACTACGGCCGTCGCCAACGGCGACCTTTCCCGCAAGATCACAGTGGACGTGCGCGGAGAAATCCTGGAGCTGAAGATTACGATCAACACGATGGTGGACCAGCTCAGTTCTTTCGCCAGCGAGGTGACGCGCGTGGCGCGTGAGGTCGGCACGGAGGGCGAATTGGGCGGCCAGGCGGAGGTGAAGGGCGTCGGCGGCGTGTGGAAGGACCTTACCGACTCAGTCAATTCGATGGCCGGCAACCTCACGGCGCAAGTGCGCAACATCGCTGAAGTAACCACCGCGGTGGCCAACGGCGATCTGTCCCGCAAGATCACGGTGGACGTCCGCGGCGAGATTTTGGAGCTGAAGAACACGATCAACACGATGGTGGATCAGCTTAACGCGTTCGCGAGCGAAGTGACGCGCGTCGCCCGCGAAGTCGGAACGGAGGGCGAATTGGGCGGCCAAGCGGAAGTGAAGGGCGTCGGGGGCGTTTGGAAGGACCTCACCGATTCGGTCAATTCGATGGCCGGAAATCTAACGGCGCAGGTACGCAACATCGCCGAGGTGACCACGGCGGTGGCCAACGGCGATCTCTCCCGCAAGATCACGGTGGACGTCCGCGGCGAAATCCTTGAGTTGAAGAACACGATCAACACAATGGTGGATCAGCTCAGCTCCTTTGCGAGCGAAGTGACGCGCGTGGCGCGCGAAGTGGGCACCGAAGGCAAACTCGGCGGCCAGGCTGTGGTCAAGGGCGTCGGCGGCGTGTGGAAGGACCTCACGGATTCCGTCAATTCCATGGCGTCGAACCTGACCAATCAGGTACGCAATATTGCGGAAGTGACAACGGCGGTGGCCAAGGGCGATCTGTCCCGCACCATCACGGTGGAAGTGCGTGGCGAGATTCTGGAGCTGAAGAACACCATCAACACAATGGTGGACCAGCTGAGCTCCTTTGCCAGCGAGGTGACGCGCGTGGCTCGCGAGGTGGGCACGGAGGGCAAACTCGGCGGGCAAGCCGACGTGAAAGGGGTGGCGGGAACGTGGCGCGATCTGACGGAGTCCGTGAACTCCATGGGCTCGAACTTGACCGCGCAGGTTCGCAATATCGCCGAGGTGACGACGGCGGTCGCCAAGGGCGACCTGTCCCGCAAGATCACGGTGGACGTTCGCGGCGAAATTCTGGAGTTGAAAAATACGATCAACACCATGGTGGACCAGCTCAACGGATTCGCCAGCGAAGTGACTCGCGTGGCGCGCGAGGTGGGCACGGAAGGCCGGCTCGGAGGCCAGGCGGACGTCCGCGGAGTCGCGGGAACGTGGCGCGATCTCACGGAATCGGTCAACTGGATGGCGTCGAACCTGACCAATCAGGTGCGGAACATTGCTGAAGTAACAACGGCCGTCGCGAAAGGCGATTTGTCGCGCAAAATTACTGTAGACGCGCGCGGCGAAATCCTGGAGCTGAAGAACACGATCAATACGATGGTGGACCAGCTCAGCTCCTTCGCCAGCGAAGTGACGCGCGTGGCGCGCGAAGTGGGCACCGAAGGCAAGCTGGGTGGTCAGGCCGACGTGCGCGGAGTCGCCGGCACCTGGAAAGATTTGACGGATTCTGTCAATTCGATGGCGTCGAATCTCACCAATCAGGTTCGAAACATCGCCGGCGTCACAACGGCTGTGGCAAAGGGCGATCTTACAACCAAGATCACCGTGGACGCGCGCGGCGAAATCCTGGAGCTGAAGAACACCATCAACACGATGGTGGATCAGCTCAACGCCTTCGCCAGTGAGGTGACTCGCGTAGCGCGCGAAGTCGGCACCGAAGGCAAGTTGGGAGGGCAGGCGGACGTTCGCGGCATCGCGGGTACATGGAAGGATCTGACCGAGTCGGTAAACTCGATGGGCTCGAATCTTACCGCCCAGGTTCGCAATATCGCCGAGGTGACGACGGCTGTCGCCAAGGGCGACCTGTCCCGCAAGATCACCGTGGACGCGCGCGGGGAGATCCTTGCGCTGAAGGACACCATCAATACGATGGTGGATCAGCTCAGCTCCTTCGCCAGCGAAGTGACGCGCGTGGCGCGCGAGGTCGGCACCGAGGGCCGGCTGGGCGGGCAAGCTGACGTGTACGGAGTCGCGGGAACCTGGAAGGACTTGACGGAGTCGGTGAACTCGATGGCGTCGAACCTGACCAATCAGGTCCGCAATATCGCCCAGGTCACGACCGCAGTCGCCATGGGAGACTTATCACGCAAGATCACGGTGGACGTTCGCGGCGAGATCTTGGAGCTGAAGAACACCATCAACACGATGGTCGACCAGTTGAACTCCTTCGCGAGCGAAGTGACGCGCGTGGCCCGCGAAGTCGGCACCGAGGGCAAGCTGGGCGGACAGGCGGAAGTCCGCGGCGTGGCAGGAACCTGGAAGGATCTTACGGACAACGTCAATCTGATGGCGGCGAATCTGACCACGCAGGTGCGCGGCATCGCCAAGGTTGTGACCGCTGTCGCAAATGGCGATTTGAAGAGAAAGCTAGTGCTCGAAACCAAGGGTGAGATCGCGGAGCTGGCCGACACGATCAACGCGATGATCGACACTTTGGCCACCTTTGCCGACCAGGTAACCACCGTGGCGCGAGAGGTCGGAATCGAAGGCAAGCTGGGCGGCCAAGCGCGAGTTCCAGGCGCCGCTGGAATCTGGCGCGATCTCACCGACAACGTCAACCAGCTTGCGGCCAACTTGACCACGCAAGTGCGCGCGATCGCCGAGGTCGCGACGGCTGTCACGACGGGAGACTTGACTCGCTCCGTCACCGTGGAGGCTCAAGGCGAGGTCGCGGCGCTCAAGGATAACATCAATGAGATGATCGTGAACCTGGCGGAAACCACGCGCAAGAACACCGACCAGGACTGGCTCAAGACCAACATCGCCAAATTCACCAGCATGGTGCAGGGCCAGAGAGACCTTCTCACCGTGGCCCAATTGCTGCTTTCGGAGCTGGCTCCGCTGGTCAGCGCGCAACGGGGCACGTTTTACATCGCCGAGAATAGCGAAGGAGACTCCGGTGTGCTCAAGTTCATGGCCGGCTATGCCTGCGACGAGCGCGACCAGGTTCCGATGCAATTCAGGGTCGGCCAGGGATTGGTGGGCCAGTGCGCCCGCGAAAAGCAGCGCATTCTGGTCCGGGACGTGCCCGAGAACTACATCCGGATTCAGTCGAGCCTGGGTTCCGGCGCTCCCACCACGATCGTGGTGCTGCCAGTCTTGTTCGAGGGTGAGGTGAAGGCCGTGGTAGAACTGGCCTCCTTCCACAAATTATCCGAGGTCCATGTGGCGTTCCTCGATCAGTTAACCGAGAGCATCGGAATCGTGCTGAACACGATCGCGGCCACGATGCGCACCGAGCAGCTTCTTCAGCAAAGCCAGGCATTGGCGGAAGAATTGCAGAACACCAATGCGGAGCTCCAGGAAAAAGCGCAATTGCTGGCGGAGCAGAATACGGAAGTTGAGGCCAAGAACCGGGAAATCGAGCAGGCGAAGCATGCATTGGAAGAAAAGGCCGAGCAACTGGTCCTTACATCGAAATATAAGGACGAGTTTTTGGCGAACATGTCTCACGAGCTGCGGACGCCGCTCAACAACCTCCTCATTCTGGCGCGCATCCTGGCCGACAACACCGAGGGCAATCTGACTCCGAAGCAGATCAAGTACGGGGAGACGATTCACTCTTCCGGTACCGATCTGCTGGCGCTGATCAACGACATTTTGGACCGTTCCAAAATCGAGTCTGGAAAGATGGACGTCGAGGTCGGCAATGTGCGCTTCGCGGAACTCGAGGACTACTGCGTCCGGGCGTTCCGCCACGTGGCCGAGGGCAAAGGGATCGACTTTGGGATTGAAGTACAGGCGGACCTTGCATCCGGCGTGATCCGCACGGATGTTAAGCGCTTGCAACAAGTGCTGAAGAACCTGCTTTCCAACGCACTGAAGTTCACGGAACAGGGTTCCGTCAGATTGCGCATGGAAACGGTGACAAGCGGCTGGAGCCGCACACACTCTGTGCTGAACCGAGCAAAACACGTCGTCGCGTTTTCGGTGACCGATACGGGGATCGGAATCGCGCACGAAAAACAGCGCATCATCTTTGAAGCTTTCCAGCAAGCCGACGGAACCACCAGCAGAAAATACGGCGGAACCGGATTGGGACTTTCGATCAGCCGCGAGCTGGCCCGCCTGCTGGGAGGAGAAATACACCTCCAGAGCGCTGTCGGCCGGGGGAGCATTTTCACGTTCTACCTGCCGCAAACGTATATCGCATCCGCGCCGAAGCCGGAAACGGGTGACCGTCCTCTGGCCCTGAGTGACGGGGAACTCCGCTCCAGGAGCGACTTGGATCTGATCCTTTCTCCTTCCGGTAGCCCGGTCCCGGCCGAGCTGGTAGAGGAACTAGTGGTGGATGACGACCGCAACCTGATCACGCCCGCCGACCGCGTGCTGTTGATCGTCGAGGACGACGCCACATTCGCTCGAATTCTGGTGGACATGAGCCATCGCTGCGGAGCCAAGGCGATCGTCGCATTGCGTGGAACCACGGCTATCTCCCTGGCTCGCGAATTCGAGCCGGCCGCCATCACCTTGGATCTGCGCCTGCCGGACATGAGCGGGTGGACGTTACTGGACCGGCTGAAGCACGACTCCTCGACCGCTCATATTCCGGTCCATGTCATCTCGGGCCACGAGAACAATAAGCGCGGCTTCGCGCTGGGAGCCATGTCTTGCATGCCCAAAGACGCCGGCAACGAGTCGCTGGAGGGGCTCTTCGGAGTGATCCAGCGCTCCATGGAGCGCCGGAAGAAAACACTTCTGCTCATCGCCGAAAACGACGTGCGCGCCACCGACATTCGCACTCTCCTGGCCGGCGACGACATTGAGATAGTCAGCATACCCGATCTTGCATCCGCGAAGCATACGATGGATTCCCGTCAGGTTGACGGAATCGTACTCGACTGGATTCTGCCCGAAGCCGAGGGAACGGTGTTTATCGAGACCGTTCAATCGAAATCCTCGCTGTATGTGCCGCCCATTGTCGTATCCGGAAGCCGCGAGCTATCGGAGCAACAAGTTTCCGAAATCCACCGGTGCGCCAGAGTGGGTCCGGTGCGGTACGCGCAATCGATCGAACGCATTCTGAACGAAACGGTCTTGCTGCTGCACCGGAAGGAAAGCGCACTTTCGGCGGAGCAGCAACGGGTTCTTGCGGACGTCCGGCAGTCCGACTCGATGCTGGTTGGGCGCAAGGTGCTGGTGATCGACGACGATCTACGCAATATTTTCGCGCTCACCAGCGTACTCGAGCATCGCGAATTGAAGATCCTTCACGCTGAAAACGGCCGCGCGGGAATCGAGCTCTTGAAGACCGCGCACGACGTCGATATCGTCCTCATGGATATCATGATGCCGGAAATGGACGGCTATCAGACCATGCGCGCGATTCGGTCTCTTCCGGAGTTTCGAACGCTGCCCATTGTCGCCCTGACCGCGAAAGCGATGAAGGGAGACCGCGAGAAATGCCTTCGCGCCGGAGCCTCCGATTATGTGACCAAGCCGGTGGATCTCGATCTCCTGTTCTCGGTCATGCGCGTGTGGATGGCCCGTGACGTGGATTACCGGTTTGAGCACGGCGCCATCTCCCTTCCGAATTGGTTGTCCGAACGCGAAGCAAACCTGGACGACGACCGGAGCACGATTCAACCGGGAGACCAGATTCTGCTCATCGTGGAGGACGACACCACCTTTGCGGAGGTGCTGATGAACCAGGCCCACGAACGCGGTTTCAAGGCCCTGGTGGCGCTACGGGGCGCAAGCGCCATCACCCTTGCGAGGAGCTTCCAGCCGGCCGCGATTACTCTGGATGTGCGGCTCCCGGACATGAGCGGCTGGACCGTTCTCGACCACCTCAAGCACGATCCGGTCACGCGTCATATCCCGGTCCACGTCATCTCGGGCGTTGAGGCGCCACGGGAGGGATTCACGCTGGGCGCGATGACCTGTATTCAGAAAGCGCCGGAAAAGGAATCCTTCGCGAGCGTGTTTCCGATGGTGGAGCATTCCCTGGAGCCCCGCAAGAAGAAATTGTTGATCGTGGCGGGATCGGAGCGCATGCGGACGGCCATTAGCGAGTTCCTAGCCGCTCCCGATCTCGATCTTCTCTCCGCATCGTCGCCGGAGGACGCCGGAATCATCGCATCGGAAGATGCGGTCGACGGAGTGATTCTGGATTGGGCCGTTTCCCAAGTGGACGGCCTCGATTTGATCGAGCGGATACAGGAGCAAGGGGGGCCCCGTGTGCCGCCGGTCGTCATATTCGGCCCTCCCCGGCTGGACGCCCGAAGGGCCGCGGAACTGCACCGGCTCTCAAAAGTCAGTCCGGTTCGATACGCGCCGTCACTCGGACGGCTGCTCGAAGACACCATCCTGTTGCTGCACAGGCAGGAAGGTAATCTCACGGCAGCCCAGATGGACGCGCTGGCAACCGTTCGCAAAACCGACCCCGCGCTGGCGGGCCGGAAGATCCTGGTTGTGGACGACGATCTGCGCAATATTTTTGCCTTGACCAGCGTTCTCGAGCAACATGATATTAAAGTAGTGCACTCGGAGACCGGACAAGGGGGAATCGACGTGCTTCGCGAAAACCCGGACATCGATCTGGTTCTGATGGACATCATGATGCCGGAGATGGACGGATACGAAACCACCCGGGCCATTCGCCGGCTTCCGGGCTTCGCATCGCTTCCGATCATTGCCCTGACTGCCAAGGCGATGAAGGGCGATCGCGAGAAGTGTTTGCACGCGGGCGCGACCGACTATGTGACGAAGCCAGTGGACCTGGCCTATCTGTTCTCCGTCATGCGAGTAGCGCTGGCGGGTTTAGCGGCTGCGGCTGCCGGCGCCGGAGCCGAGCAGCGGCGAGCGGATTTGCGAATTGTATGAGTCCAAAGCATACTACCCGCGAATTAACCTTCCCATTTCCCGGCCCCACGCCGGTAAAGCTGCTGGCGGTCGACGACGACCCGCATAATCTGGTGGCGCTTCAGGCCATCCTGGAACCGCTGAACCAGGAACTGATGCTCGCCGAGAATGGAACCGATGCGCTTCGGCTGTGTCTGGACCACGATTTCGCGGCCATTTTATTGGACGTTCGAATGCCCATCATGGATGGATTCGAAACGGCGGAAATGATCCGCTCGCGGAAGCACTCCCACCGGACTCCGATTCTGTTTCTCACGGCGTACCGCAGCGACGAACAGCTTTTTCGGGGCTACGACCTGGGCGCGGTGGACTTCCTGTTCAAACCGATCGTGCCCGAGATTCTCCTAAGTAAGGTGAAAGTGTTTGTCGAGCTGCGCCGCAGCGAAGAGCTACTCCAGCGGCAAACGGAAGATCTTAAGCGCACGGAACGGAAGTTCCGGGACGTGCTGGAGGCCGCGCCCGACGCAATGATCATCACCAACGAGGACGGCAGGATTGAACTTGCAAATTCTCGCGTCGACATGCTTTTCCAGCATTCACGCGAGATCTTGATCGGACAGAACATCCGGACGCTTATTCCGGAGTGGGAGCGCCTGACGGCGGGGCCGGCGCAGGATCCTTCGGCACAGACGGAACTCCGCCAGACGGGGGTGCGCCGCGACGGGACCGTTTTTCCCGCTGGAATTACTCGAAGTCCGTTTCACGCGTCCGAGGCCGTCTTGGTCACGACCTCCATCCGGGATATCACCATCCAGGTGGAGGCCGAGGCGCGCATCCAGCAGATCAACACGGAACTGGAGCGGAGAGTCGCGGAGCGTACCGCGGCTCTCAGCTCCTCGAACGAGGCGTTGCGGCAGTTTACCTGGGCCGCCAGTCACGATCTCCAGGAACCGATCCGGACCGTGCTGACCTACGCTCAATGGCTTTCAGAAGCAATCAACGGCCGCCTGGCGGATCGTGAAAGGGGCATGCTCACGGTCATTGAAGATCACGCCTCCAGGCTGAACCAGTTGCTCGGGGCCTTGAGGCAGTACGTTCACGTGAGCGAATCGGGGCAACAGCAATGGGCGCCAGTGAACTGCAATGAGGTTGTGGCGGCGACGGTGGCTACGCTACAGACCTTGATTCAAGAGACGGGCGCGTCGGTGGAGTGGAGCATACTCCCCATCGTTCCGTCTATTGAAATTCTCCTGGTACAAGTGTTTCAGAATCTCATCAGCAACGGAATCAAGTATCGATCTCAGGAACGGATTCCGCTTATTCGAATCTCTGCGGCGGCCACCAAGAACGGGTGGATGTTCTCGGTCAAGGATAACGGAACTGGCATAGACGCCAAGTACTCGGAGTATATTTTCGGAGTGTTCCGGCGCCTACACACCGCCGAGCACTCGGGAACCGGCATCGGCTTATCCATCTGCAAGGCAGCGGTCGAACGGCTGGGCGGGCAAATTTGGGTTGAATCCACTCCCGGATCCGGCTCGGTATTCAAGTTTACGCTGCCCAGGGATCCGCTGCTTGAAAGCGGGACGTAATGACAACCGACCTCAACGAAGACGGGTCCGTGCGAATCCTTCTGGCGGAAGACAACAGGGCAGACGTTTGGTTGATCGAGGAGGCTCTGCGGCGCCAATCTCTGGATTATCGACTCGACCACCATCTAACCGCGGCGGAAGCGATTGACGCTGTGAAGAAGTGCGGCGTGGGCGGCTCGCCGGTCCCCCAACTACTGTTGCTTGATTACAATTTGCCGGGCGGCCAGGGTCTTGATATTCTAGCGGCCGCGGCGGCGAATCCGAACCTAGACGGAGTACCAAAGGCAATCCTGTCTTCGTTCCTAAAGCCCAATGAGGTTCAGGACGCCATCAAGATGGGGGCGAGTTGCTTCATCGCCAAGCCGGCGAATTTGGCGGACTTTCTGCGGGATGTCGGCGCCAAGGTCCTCGACCTTTTGAACCAGCAAACAGCTTGAACGAAGAGAACGCGCCCGCGGGGGCTGTGTTACCCGCAGCACAACACAAGACAGCGCGGCGGGAACCGCAATCCCACCGCGCTTGCTAGGCTAGGGTCCTCCGACTCCTCCGATCAGATAAGCGTCGTTCTCTGGACGACTGCGTTCCACTCAAGCAATTCAACCACCACAAGACGGGCGCCTTCTTTCCCCAACGAGGATCACTTCACGCGGCGTGAGCCTCACGAGGGTCTAGCTTGCTCAAAGCCATCGCAACCGCTGATCGGAGTTACCTTGAGATGCAACTATACGAGCCGGGGATGACCGCACTCGTCCACCATCGTCACCGGAGCCTCTTTCTTCAAGCGGATTTGAGCCAGACGATCCTTCTGGCCATTGTGAGTTTCGCCAAAATGGGCGCACAAACCGCATTGTCCTTCTTCAACGTTCAGCATCGGAAACCTCCTAGCTGTTGGAAGGAGCATGTTAGGTACCATCATTCGAACTGTGCCGCCATCTTGCAACGTCATTCCCAAGCCTGAATCGCTGGCCGCAAGAATTTCTTGCGAGTGCAGAACCTGCATTTTGCGAGAGCTGTAAGCTCCTGCGTGGTGGTGGTGCTGGACATATGGCAAATGAATTGCTGGATAACCACGACAGATCAGGCTGCGAGAATTGGCCACGGATCGGAGATGCAATGGCGCGACTGCCGGAATCGAGGATTCGCGTACTGGTGGTGGACGACCACCCGCTGGTGCGCAAGGGAATCGAGTCCATCCTCGCCGTAGAAGATGACTTGGAGATGGTGGGAGAAGCAGGGGACGGCAGCGAGGCCGTCAAGAAATTCCTGGAGTGCCGCCCTGACGTGGTCCTGATGGATCTTCGAATGCCCAAATTGGGGGGCATCGAGGCCGCACGCACGATGCGCGGGTTGGATCCTGAAGCTCGCATCATCGCGTTAACCAGCTACGACGGCGATCAGGACATTTACCTGGCGCTCGAAGCCGGCATGCGCGGATACATTTTGAAAGGAACGGCGCATGCGGAAGTTGGAAATGCTATCCGCGCCGTGCATTCCGGCAGGCGGTTGGTGCCGGCGGCGGTCCTTGAACGGTTGAGCGAGCATTTCCCGAAGGTGGCACTGACGCCCCGCGAGTTTGAAGTCTTGGGCTTGGTGGCGCACGGGATGTCCAATAAGGAAATCGCGCACAGGCTCAGCATCGCCACCGGGACCATCAAGATGCACCTCCAGAACATTCTCAAGAAGCTGGGCGCTTCGGACCGCACGCAGGCCGTGACGATCGCCGTCGCGCGCGGCATCCTGCATCTGGACGGCTTTGATCGCCGGGCGCCGGCCAATGCTGAAACGGGCCAGACATCCTTTCCCCCTCCGAGGCCCGAAACACCTGAGAGCATGCATCGATAGCGTGGAGGCTGGAACGTTCGCGCCGCTGAATCCGTCCTATTTTTGGATGGACAGGGTTGGTGCAATGCCGTAGTGTCGACGAGGTCCTGCAGTGGGGCCCCCTTCATCGAAGAGGCGCGCGGCCGATGCGAGCTTTACATCTCTCAACCCACGAACTGTAATCGGATGAAAACCACGAGGCTCGGCGCAGACTCTATCGCGCACTGGACCAGGACATTCGCAAGGTCTGCGACTCAATTGCCGGTCGCAAGATTCCGGTGTTGAATTAATTTCCTTCGGTCAAGTGGCGGATATAGCCGCTCATGAACCAGTGCATGGCTACCGGATCAAGAGGATCGAGGAGTTCAGCTACCCTCTCCGCGGCTGTGCTGGAGGTGCTGCGGGCAACCAGGAATCCATACCCATGACGGGCCCAGTGCGCATAGCGATCCACAAGATTGGCTTCGGTGTCCAACAATACCGATACTGCCTTAACCAGCTCGTCCCAAAGCGTTCGATTTATGCGGATCTCTTCGAGGTATCTCTCAACCTCTTCGCCGGCCACTGCGATAATCTCCCACATTCGAAATCCGGCGCCGGATAGGACTTGATAGCCGGCTTGCGCCCGGTCGAAAGACGGGAAGACCGCGACGGTGTGCTTCTTCGGATAGAAGATACCGAAGCTAGTGTCGGCGCGGTTAAAGAACTCGGCTAGCCCTTTCGCGGTCGCCGGCGGCGTGTGACTCACAACCAGCGGGTCGAATTCGGGATGGCTCGCCACCGCGGAGGAGTGCAGCGCCTCCACGAGACTGGCTACGACTTGGTTCACTTCATCTTGAAGGAGCTTAGTCTTAGCGGAGAACTCGCGAGCGGCGTCCCGGGCGAGTTCCAGGTTGTGCTCGCATTCCGCCGGCATCGCACCCAAAAGGTAGGCGTGCGCGGTTTGCAGATGCTCGATTAGAAGCTCGCCTTCACCGGTCCGCTTCAGTTTTTCAATCAAGGCATCCATATGGGCCGATTGCGGCTGGATTTGCGCGGATGTTAGCATTTCTCTCCCCCTTGAAGATCTTGCGCGCGTGCCTTGCCATTAAGGAAGCAAGACCAGCGATACGCCACTCCAATCTTTCTTTCCGCTTGATTCCGGGGGCGAATCCCCCAAAGGAATGCTGCCGACAAGCTTCGGATTCAGTTGAAAGCGGGCGTCCAGATACGCTTGAACCACGGCCGCGCGCTGCTGGGACTCCCGGAATTGTTCATCGGGAGATCCCTGGTTCGAATAGCCTTCGACCATGATGGGACTGTTTGGAAGGTTGGGCACGAAAGCCGACATAGCCCGGTCCAGCTCCGCTTGTCCCTTGGCCGATAGCGACTCGGCGCCCTTGGCCGATTTGGAGAAAAGTTCACCCTCTTGCAACCAGACCCGCTTCGCGGCACGGCTCGTCACGAACTTGCTCGAGCGGTACTCCGCAGGAGTGAGTTCGCTCAGATTGTAATAGCCGCGATTGTGAAAGAATCCGCGAAGGAAGAAGTTGTGCTTGACGGCTTCGGTATCGTCGGCCAGATTCGTCATGGCGCGCTGTGCGCTGACCACGGTTTGGTTGAGTTCGTCGGGCCCGTTTTTACCGTTGCGATCCCGCGCGAAAAACTGAGTCATCGCTCGATGGACGTCGTCCGCCACTTCGCCGGCGCTTTCAATTGTTGAATTCGTGTTGTCCACCAAGCCTCGCGCCTCCTGCATCAGGTCCGAGAAATCAAAGGGGTCCATACTGGGGATGGTTCCCCCGGTAGGACACTGCGGCGAGCTATCGCTGCCCTTGTCGATTTCCAGGAACTTGTTGCCGACCAAGCCTTCGGTTTGAATGGTAGCGAGGGAATCCTGGCGGATCAGCGGATGAACTTTTTCATCCAGCCGCAGCTTGACGCGGTACTGGCCGGAGGGCTGGCGTGGAACCTGGATCTCCAGAAGCTCTCCGGATTGCAGTCCGGACACACGAACATCGGCGCCGGTCACCAAGCCGCTGACGCTGGTGAAATCGGAATAGATCTCGAAGCCTCGGCTGAACACCCTCTGCCGGTTGCCGATGAGAAAGAGTCCGGTTGCGAACAGCACCGTTCCACCGATCAAAAACGCCCCGACGCTCGCCTTTGTAGACAACATTCACACCCCCTCAGGTGACACCAGAGCGCGCACGAGATGGTTCTTACTATGGACGAGTTTGTCCGGTGAGCCGCATGCGATCATTCGGCCGTGATCCAAAACTCCTAGCCGGTCCGCGAATTGCCGCACGCCTGCGGCGTCGTGCGTCACCACAACCAGAGTCCGGTGCTGCTTTTGCTTGAGATCGGCCAAAAGCTTGTAAATCTCCGACGCTGTCACCGGATCAAGACCGCTGTTCGGCTCGTCCACCAGCAGAACCGGAGGATCCAGGGCGAGCGCCCGCGCGAGGCCCACGCGCTTGCGCATTCCGCCGGACAAATCGGCGGGCATCTTCTCCGCGTCCTCTTCCAGGCCCACCTCAGATAGCTTTTCCTCGACGATTCCGTTAATCTCGTCGCCGGACTTGCCGGTGTGTCGGCGCAGCGGAAAGGCGATGTTTTCGCGAACCGAGATGGAGTCGAAAAGGGCGCCGTCTTGAAACATGAACCCAACCGTCTGGCGGAGGCGTAGAAGATTTGTCCGGTCCAACTGCTGGACCTCCTCATCGCCAATGAAGATCTGCCCTTGATCGGGGCATAACAGTCCGATGATGAGCTTGAGGGTGACGCTCTTGCCGGTTCCACTCCGCCCCAGAATGCCGAATGCCTCGCCGGCCGAAACATCGAAGGAGACGTCTTCCAGTACCGCATGACCGTCGAACGCTTTCGAGACGTGCTCGATGCGAATCGCGGGCTGGCTGGTATGGTTCTTCATCAGGATTGCCCCGGAAACCAGAAGATGGTGAGCTTGACCAGAATGATATTGAACAGAATCAGCACCAGAGAGGAAAAGACCACGCTTCTTGTCGAAGCGCGTCCTACGCCCGTGGCGCCCTGGCTGGCGTTATAACCAAGGTGGCAGGAAATGGTTCCGATCAGAAGTCCAAAAACGGCGGTCTTCAGAGTGGTCGGAATGTAATCCGACCAGCCCATGGAGGCGAATGCGCGGTGGATGTAAAGAAGCGCGGAGGAATGGGACACGGACACGTCCGCGATTAAGCCGCCGGCGGATCCCATGAAGTCCATCACTATGGTCAGGACCGGCAAGGCCACAACGCAGGCCGCGACGCGAGTCACGACCAGGTACTTGAAGGAGTCCACGCCGAGTGACTCCAGCGCGTCGATTTGCTCGGTCACGCGCATACCCGCGAGCTCAGCGCCGATACCGGCTCCCACGCGCCCGGACACCAGGAGGCCGGTCACGAGCGGACCCAGTTCCCGAAACATCGCGATCGTCAGCACCGCCGGAATCATGGATGCGGCTCCGAATCGCGTCATGGAAGCTCGCGTGTGCAGCGACATGACGACGCCGATCGCCAAGCCGCATGCCGCGATCAATGGTATAGAGCGGGAGCCGATCTCCGCGATCTGCCGTCCCGTCTCCTGCAGTTCGAAGGGAGCATGAAAAATGTTCCGCACCACGCGCATTCCAAAAAGGCCAAGATCTCCCGTGATTTCAAGAAGATTCATGATTCGCGAGCGCATCTCGCTTCAGTGAGAGCACGTTGCGTTCCAAGCCCTTCAGCGTGGTTTTCAACGAGTGTTCAGTACCTTCTGCTGGCCGGAAGGCGCAAGTTCATCGAAGAGGGCCGTAAAGACAGCGTTGGTCCATCCGAACCCCGCCTCATTGGTGCGATAACCAAAGCGCAGCCTCTTGCCAACGTCGGACTGCCGTCGCACGACGTCGTATTTTTCTTCGATGGTTCCGTATCGTACGAATTCCTGCTGGACCAGGGACAGGAACTTCTCCGAAACGCGGTCCGCTTCGCTGTTGTATCCGTAACGGCGGAGTGCTTCCACGGCGATCCATTGCAAGGGAGCCCATCCGAAGGGCGCGTCCCATTGGTCGCCAGTTTGCCGAGGGCTGGTTTGCAACCCTCCCGGCTGCTCGAAAACGCGTAGATTTCGGACAACACGCTGAGCCTGATCCGCACTCGCGATGCCGGCCCACAGCGGATAGAAAGTCGTCAGAAACGGATAACGCCGCTCGCGGCTGTGAACGAAGTCGTAGTCGTAGTAGAACCCGTCAGCTTCATTCCACATTAATTGGTTGATCCGGGCAGCTCGCTCCTGAGCCCGTTGCCGCCACACCGCGGCGTCGGTTTCCCGATTCAAAATTCTCATGATCTCAGCCGTCTGAGACTCCATCAGATATAGCAGCGTATTCAGACAAACCGGATTGTAATGAATGATATCGATGCTGAATGGGCCAAACCGGCCTGAAGGATCGAAACCAGACTCCCGCATGGAGCGGTCGCCCTTATAAAAGAGTGGCGTCAGCTCATCCTTCTTGGCGTCGTAGTATCGAGCAACGTCGTAATCGTGAATGCGATGAGAACGGAAATACTCCTTGATGAGATCGTAGTCGGTGCGGCCGCTGGAATCGTGCTCAGAAGTGAGAACCTCGGGCGCCGGTCCATCACCCAGATCGAAGTAGCGGGACAATCCCGTCGCGGGGGTCAGGTGTGGCCCGGTGGTCCAATACGCGTAGTACTTTTCGATCAGGGGCACGGACTCTTCGAGCCATTTCCGGTCCAGCTTCCGGCTGTAAATGCCCAGCACTATTTGCGTGAGGAAAGGCGGCTGGGAACGAGTCAGGTAGTAGGTGCGATTGGCATTCAGGATCTTGCCGTACTCGCGAATTTGATACAGAGCGTTATCCGCCATGTCCTCGGCAAGCTCGACTTGGTCATCGCGCAGCAGGCCCATCTGGATGAAGTAGCTGTCCCAACCATACATCTCGTTAAAGCGGCCGCCCGGCACGACGTAAGGCCGCGGTAAGTAAAGCAGCCCCGGCTCGGGAATCTGCCCAGGATCTGGCGGAAGCGGACGAAGATCGATCTTTTGCGCGTCCGCCTCACGCATTTCCACGCACAATTGTTCCCGCACCCTTGAGAGATTCTCGTCTCTGGCCACGTAGACAGGCCAGCGCCCGCCGGAGGGAATCGGAAACTTGGGATCGACGGCTGCCGCAGCGAGATTCTGATGCGAGCGCGTCATCTCCTTCCAGGCTTGTCGAATGTAGTCGAAGATAGACACCGATTCCCAGCGTACACGACGCCGGCCGATGAAGCACATCCCATCAGGCACACCCACAAAGGAGCGCGCACCATCTCATTTCCCGTGGCTCCACGTGGGAGATTCCGGCCGACAACGATCCGTAACAAACCAGCAGGATTTACCTTGTTGTGTAGAAAACGTGGTGTAGAAAATGGATGCTGACCGTCAATCCGCTTCCGCTATCCTGCTGCCGCCCAAAAATGTTGGCGGCTTGGCCCGCAACGTGCAAGTGTTCATTCGGGGAATTTATTCCCCGAGGAGTGATTTGACCTATGAGACCAATTGCACTATTTGCAACATTGTTTCTGGCCGCTGGAACTTTCGCGGCAGATAACGAGGGTGTGGATGAGCACACCAGAAGAATTCACGAATCGGCGGGCGTTCTTTCGGAAATCATGGACGCCAAGGATCGGTCGATCCCGAGGGATCTTCTTCAAAAGGCACACTGCGTTGGAATCGTACCCAGTCTCAAAAAGGTGGGATTCGTAGTGGGCGCAAAGTACGGAAAAGGCGTGATCACGTGCCGGCTCAACAATACCAGTGTCGGGTGGAGCGCTCCTTCGACGATTCGCATTGAAGGCGGCAACATCGGCCTCCAGATCGGCGTTGGCGAAACGGATGTAATCTTCGTCGTAATGAGCAAGTCCGGCGAAGAGGCTCTGACGAAAGACAAATTCACCATCGGCGCCGACGCAAGTGCGATGGCAGGGCCTTTGGGCCGCTCCACGGACGCAGCGACGGATGCGATGATGCGCGCTGAGATTCTGGCCTATTCGCGGTCACGGGGAGTTTTTGCTGGCATCACCCTGGATGGGGCCACCCTTCGTCCCGATAATGACAACAATCACAAGATATATGGATTTGGGGCGACACAAGGGGAGATTCTCCACGGCAAGGTTCAACCGCCCGCCAGTGCGGACGGTCTCTACGCCGAACTGAACAGGTACGCGCCGGTGCAAACCAAGTAGGCCAGGCTGGGGATTCACGGTGCGTCCGAATAAGCCGGAGCTAGGGCGTTCGGCGGGAGCTGGAATCATCGTTCTCATCGCGATCGCTCTCGGCTTTGCTTTCAACGCTGCGGGGCAGGCGCCTCCTGCACCGGCGGCGGGTCCACCCACTTCAGCGGTACAAGTCAAGCCGCAGGATCCTCTGAACCGCACCACGCCCCAGAGCTCGGTGCTCAGTTTTCTGGACGCGTGCCATTTGAAGAACTACCAACGGGCCCTCCACTACCTGGATCTGGGAAGCATCCCTTCCGAGGAGCGGGCGCAACAGGGCGCTCAATTGGCTCAGGAATTGGAGCAGGTACTCAACAGCGATGCACAGTTCGACGTAGCCACGCTGAGTCGCGACCCGGAGGGGGATCGGGACGACGGGCTTGCTTCCAATCGCGATCGCTTGACTTCAGTGCGTCTCGCCGGAAAGACCATCGAGTTGCAGTTGGAGCGCTCGGAACTGCGATCGGGGATTCTCGTTTGGCGTGTCGCCTCGGACAGCGTGGAATCCATTCCTGAACTCGCTGCGGCCACCAGCCAGTCGCCCGTGGAGCGGCATCTGCCCGCACCGCTGGTTAACTATAAGCTCCTGGACACGGCCATTTGGCGCTGGATCGCTCTATGCTTGCTGGCGATCGCGATTAGCTCGCTCTCGCGCTGGATCTCCCGTCTGCTGCTGCTATGCCTCGCGCCGGTCCTGAAACGGTTGGCCCTGTCGGCACATTTGGGATTGTTCCCCTCGCTGTTGGGGCCGATGCAACTGCTGCTGTGTGCCGCCGCGTTCGGTGCTTCCGCGCGATGGGTGGATCCATCCGCGGTGGTGCGACTCTATTTGGGGCGCATCCTTGTGCTGATTACCGTACTGGGTTTCGCATGGCTGGCGGCACGAATCCTGGATTTCGGCATGGTCCGGTTGCGGGCGGCTTTGGATGGCACGCACTACACGATGTCGCGTTCTGCACTCCCGTTGTTTTCGCGCGTCATCAAGATCCTGATCCTGATTCTGGGCATCGTCGGAGTGCTCAGCAGTTGGGGATACAATACGACCACTCTTCTGGCCGGCCTGGGTCTTGGCGGCGTAGCGGTCGCGCTAGCGGCCCAGAAGACCATCGAGAATCTTTTCGGCAGCGTGGCCGTGGTCAGCGACTGGCTTGTATCCGTGGGCGACTTCTGCAAGTTTGGCGATAGCGTGGGGACCGTGGAGGACATTGGTCTGCGCTCCACCCGCATCCGGACGGTGGACCGCACCCTGGTCACCGTGCCCAATGGGCAATTTTCCTTGATGACATTGGAGAATTTCTCCGGGCGGGACAAGATGTTATTGCATTTCACGCTCAATCTGCGGAGGGACACGACGCCAAGCCAGGTTCGCACTGTGCTGCAAGCGATCCAACAGATCCTGAATGACCCCGGAATTGAGACGGGCCCCGTTCCGGGCCGCTTCATCGGAGTAGGGCAGTACTCGCTGGACATCGAGGTCTTCGCCTACGTGCTGACGGTCGATGGAGACCAATTCCTCAGGATCCGGCAGGATCTGCTGCTGCGTATCCTGGATGCGGTGGCCTCGGCCGGCACCGCGCTGGCGTTGCCCACGCAAGCAAGTGTGGACTACTCAGCACTCCAGGGTCCGGGAGCTTCAAATGGGGCGTCCCCGTCTCCCCCTCCTTTGAGCCCTTCGGAGAACGGGCGTACGTGACGGCAACGCACGAGCGCCTGAGACGATCTACCTAAAACTGATCTGTCGCCCTTCCGAATCTGGAGGAACGCGGTCCACCTCGCGTGCCTTGACGATAAAACGCTCCGGAGCGGAGCCAATGTAGCTAAACGGATAACAAGTGACCAGCGTAAGCTCGGAATCCCGGCTCGGCTGGAGCACGCTCACGTCCGTGGGATCGACGATTTCGATGGAGCTCACCTGATAGAGGTAGCTGCCCGAGGAAGGCGTTTCAAACCGGATCAGGTCATACTTTTGAATCCCGCGAAGGCTCCGGAAAATGGTGTCGCGATGCCCCGCGACCGCGACGTTTCCCTTCTGTCCCGGCACGGCGGTGCTGGGGACATGGCCCAGCGCCAGACTCAAGGTATTCTCGCGAACTCCCTCGCGCACCATCGCGCTGAGGTGCAGGCGTGGAATCGTCAGACGGCCGATGAGACTTCCATCCCTGGCAGTTGGGCGGGAGACGGTTGCGGGTTCCTCGCGGATCTCACGATCAAAAACCCGGTTGGCCCACGCCTGCCAGACGGCGGAAACCACGTTCGCCCCCAACCAGACGCCGAGCCCGGCTACAGCCGCCAGCAAGAGTATCCTCTCGATCCATATCCTTCCGCTCCAGCGGCGAGCTCTATTTCCGTTTCGGGCTGTCGGTTTGGTCATAGCGATAACGGCTCCGTGTTTCCGTGATCAATTTGGCGTGACCCGGCGCGGACGCGCCGACGCGGATGTTCCTCACGTCGTTCACGCCCCTTCCCGCCGCCGGAACATAGCCCAGCGTGTAGCGAGCCCGAATGTCCCGCGCAATGCGGCGGCACGTCGGGACCATCTCCGCGGGGCTCGGCGGGAAATACGCCTCCCCGCCGCTGATTCGGGCGAGCTGCCGGAGGATTCCGGGATCGCGGTCCGCATCTTCCGCGTCGAACAACCCGATGGTGTAGACCGTCGCGATGCTCCCTTCCACCCGGTCAAGCGTCTCACGCCGCGCGTGCATACTGGCGTTGTCGCCGCCGTCGCTGATTAGCACCAGCGTCTTTTTCTCGCGCCTTCCCATCCGGAGTTGCTCCAAGCCCTCCACGACCGCGTCGTTGAGAGCGGTTCTTCCTTCCGAAACGCCGCGGAAAAGAGCCGCGCGCAGTTGTTCCAGGTCATCCGAGAAGAGCACGGGTTCGGGCAATCCGCGCGTCACTGTATCGTTGAAGTTCAGCACGAAGATTTCGTCTTTGGGATTGCTTTCCGCGATGAACGCCAGCGCGGCGGTGAGAACCGCGGGCCGTTTAGGCGCCATGCTGCGGCTTTCGTCCACCAGAATCCCCACCGTCACCGGAGGGTCGCCGTGGTCGAACGACACGATGCGTTGCGGACGGCCATTTTCGAAGACGCTGAAGTCCTCCTTCGAGAGTCCCGAAATGAAGCCGCCTGCGCTATCCTTCACACTCACATCGAGGAGCACCAATCGAGCCTCGCTGTGGATGATGTAGCGGTCCTGGTCGTCTTCTGCGCCTCCGGCAAGCAAACCCCGTCCCAAGAGTGAACCGGCGCCGGCGGTCATCAAAGTTCGCACTGCCGAGCGCCGGTTCATAGCTGCTGCCCGTCCTCACTTAAAAGTCTACCGGTTCAACTTACGACCGTCTTCACGCGGAGCAAGGCGTACAGGCACAAGGAAAGCAGGCCGCCCAGTCCGATCAAAGGATACGGGCTGGCCGTCTGCGGGAGCGTTTGGTCCTCGGCTTGACTTGGCTGAGGCTGTGGCGCCGGCACCTCCTGAGCATTGTTCTGGGCAATCTCAACCTGAGCGATCTCAACTGGCGGCTGTTCCGCTGCCGGAGCCTGTTCTACAGCCTGCGCAGCAGGAGGCTCGGGCTCGGCGGCCACCGGCGCTGGCGCGGGGGCCACCTCAGATTGCACGGCGGGAGGCGGCTGCGGCGCGGGCACCAGTGGAGTCACTGCCGCGATCTGTTTCCACTGCGTCGGATAGCGGAACTCCTGACCGTCGTGGTCGCCTGGGTAGAACCACGTCCGTACCGCTTTCGGGGTTTCCGGAGGCGTCTCATAGAACGTGAACTGTGGGTCTCCAGTCACTTCGACACGATAGGCTGGAATCGCAAGGATTATGTTGAGTACCCGGCTCCGATCTTTAGTAGCGATCTCGACAATATGCCGGTCCCAGTCCAAGAGCCTGAACATGTAAGTTCCGGGCTCTAGATACGTGTCGCCTACCTGGGTGGGCTGGTCCACCGTCAGGAGCGTCATCTTGTCCCATTGGTCGGCTTGAGCGCGAGACGTGATGATGGCTGCCGCGACCACAATCCCGGTCAACGCACCAGCAGAGATCCCGATTCTTTTAAGGAAATGTGAACTCATGAGTATTCTCCTTCGTGCATTCGCCGGAGCTGCTGGACTGGTAGCCCAACACATCTCCAACGCGCCTTAGCAAAAGCATCTTTTGGGCCAAAACCCGGAAGTTTCCTGGAATCAACAGTCACAAACGGAACGCGTTCTAGATGCGGCACTTTTTTTCGGGATAGCGGAACTTCTTTCTGAATCGATGACCAACCCGAAGCCGCTCCGCTTGGCCGATCTCCCATCCGCTAACCGCAGGAACCTTGGCCAAACGGACAACGTCGAACAGATGACACGTAAAGCGCGTTCCCCGATCGGAACAATCTAATGGTTTCTCGTCGCTCCGTCCTGGCCGGCACTGTGTGCCTGTTTGGCGCGCGGTTCATCGAGCCGGACGGATTTCAATCAGCCGAATATCTGGAAATACGAACAGCGCGCCGTTTCTTCGATGCGTGACTCGGGCCAAGCACTTTGGCCCTTTTAAAAATTACCAATTCTCCGCGCGGGCACACGGATGATGGGCGCGGGTCGAGGAGCCGATACTTTGTGGTTGAATCTGCGCCGACGAGCGGACAGGCCACAGCGGCACAGCAAGGAGTTCGACCACTGGAGTTCTGCCAATCTAAATTCGGCTCTGAGCGAGAATTCGAGAGACCGCCCATTCTACGCTGCTTTCCTGACTTGGTGAACGGCAACGAATTCGACATTGGTTACGGCCATCCGTTTGGCTTTCAGCAATAGGTAGCGGATGTTCTTATAGCCACGGCCGCGATTGATGAGCATCCGAATGTTTCCATTGAGCGCCTCGACCACTCCGAAGCGAACCTTGGTCCGGCAGTAGTTCAGGATCCCCTCCAGATGCTTCAGCAGCATCTGGGCCAGTTCCTCGAAGGGAGTCAGCCGCTGCCACTTCAGTTGGTCCATCCACTTCTGTAGGTAGTTGAGCATCGCGCCTTCGTAGCGATAGTCCCAGAGCTTCTCCAAGCTCTCTTTGAGAAGGTAAGCCTTGAACACGCGCCGGTTGAGTTGGAACAGCCGGTTCAATTCCCCGCGTTGCGGGAGGGTCAGGTTCTTCCATCGGCTCATCAACAACCACTTCTTCCCTTTGATCAGCCCGCGCTTTTGTTTTCCCTGCCGGAAGAACTCCGCCCGCCGCACTTCGTCGATGGCGTCGTTGGCGTGTTGGAGGATGTGGAACTTGTCGTACACGATCTTGCACTGTGGCGCCCATTCCTCAATGCTCAGCCGAAACGGTTCCCACATATCCACGCACGCCGCCTCAATCCGCTTGCGCTGCTGCGGTCGTAACTCACCGTGAAAGAATTCATCCAGCGTTTCCTTCTTCCGCGTTTTGCCAAACCACAGCGGCTCGCCCGTTTCCAGATTGCACACCACCGTCAAAACCTTGTCTTTTTTGCCGCGGTGCAACTCGTCAACGCCCATCTGCCGAAGAGCCGGCTTCCGCCGCTTGGCCTCCCAACGCTCCAGACACCGCAGATCAATAGCCCGCACAGTGCTTTGGGCCAAGCCCATTCGTCGCGCTACTTGCCGCGCCGCTGCACTCTCGCAAGCCTGCCCCACCGCTTCTTCGAACCGTTTGCTGTAGGGTGCCTTGCTCGGCAACTGCGCCACCCTCTCGATCCTTGGGCCACATTGCGGACAGCGCACTCGGTGTAGTTCCACCACCACCGTCGCGGTGTATTCGGACCAAGGAAGGTCACGCACTTCCCGTTCGGTGGCATCATGAATCTCGCCGCAGTGCCGACCACACCCGGAGCAGATCAGCTTCTTGGTCCCCGGTTTCCGCCGCACCCACAGCTTCAACGTCTTGCGCTCTTCGTCTATCTCACACTGGTAAACCTGATAGCCAGGCCATCCCAGAATCTTCGTCCATTCTCTGTATCCCAAGCTCCGTCAGTTTATCCGATCCTGCCCTATCCACGCGCTGGCGCGAGGTCTGTCAGATTCCTGCTCAGAGCCAGTTGTTTTTGGCCGCGTATCGGGCGAATCGGGCAGCTGTAGCGACTGGGCTTCAATCTCCGCCACGGTTATTCTCTCAGAACTTCCCGGCTCTCTTGTCTCAAACGACAACGCCGCGAAGGGGATCTTTAGCAAAGCCCGCACGTCGCGCCCACGGTAGATCGCATAGAGCACCGCTGCGAAAAAGAAGGCCGCTATGGCCAAGAGCAACCACACCGCAGAGGCCTTCATAGACTTGCCTCCGATTCCTTCGCGTCTGCAGCCTCGATTTCTGCGGCTGCAGCGCGAACGGCGTCAACCAGTTGCTTGGCGTGCTCGTTCCGTGCCCTCAGCTTTGCCGTGGTCTCCTGAACTCTTTCGATTATCGTCTCGAAAAGCTCCGGAAGCTTTGACACACTCTCGATAATGAGCCAGCGCGGGGCTTTACTGAAGGCCCATACCTCTTCGTCATGCACGTCAGCGTGTTCATTTCCGGAAGCCGTCTTAAGTGCGATCGTCCAATCGTGCCCCACGTAGGCATACCCGATCGCCCGGTTCCAGTAGTTTCCATTCTCATCCTCACCATGCGAGATCTGATGCCATGCCGGAACCCTTAGGGACAGCGGTTCCAGTTCTGCGTTCAATTCGTCGACGGTTTTGGAGAGCGCCTTCGCCGCAGCATGAAGCTCCGGCGTAATAGATGTCAGCTTTTTGAAGGAAGAATTGATCCGCTCCGATGGAGGGATCTTCGGTTGTGGCATAGGAGCAAGCGCCTTTCTTAGGAAAGAGCTGCGGATCGAACCGCTGTACAAGTACGCCCAATTCCTATGCTCAGACTACCACATGCCCGTGTGCACGCGCGCGATCAGTACTAGCTCAGATCCTCGGCAACCGCGCCGATGCTCACGCTACCCGTGCGCCCAGTCGCGCTCCATGCATAATTCAGGTATCCACAACAGTTTGGTCGTGCAACACATATGTTGTATTCTCAGAACGTCTTCCAAGGCGGATCAATATCCTAAACCAATCTTTAAGGAAGTTAAAACTCTCCAGCGAGAAAACCCCTGCGGCGGCCCGCTCCGCGAAGGAACCGCCCGATCGAAAGCCGTCACAGGCCTGCCGACGGGTTTGCGGAGAGGACGCCCTCAGCTCAGCGCGCTCGTTTCTTCTGCCACGCGGTCACACGGCTTGCGAAAATAGCAATTTGTCTACGGCTCAATCGCTTTTAGCGATTCGCGCCGTCGCGCACTTCCCAATGCACGATTCATTTTGTAGGCAAGAGTCCGGATGTCTCATTGCATCCGGATCACGCTAGCGTGGGAGAGCAACCTAGGCAGCCCCCCTATGCGACCGTCGCACAATGAGTCGTGCCGTTGAGGTTCAGCGTCCGCTTTCCCGGTAGGGCGTAGCAAATTGGGCGAGAGGCCTCTTCGATCTTTCTCATAGCGCTGGAACGCAAAAACAGGGCGTTCCGGCTATTTTTTTAGAACCCGCCTTTGGGACGATATCCGGGCCGAGACTGGACGCGGTATTTCTTGCCCACGTCGGACACGATTTCCACGGAAATCTTGCGAAAACCCTCATTGGGATTGGTCTGCGGATAATACGTGATGGTGTAGGAGTTGCCCAGGTCCTCGCGAATGGCCTCGAACGCTTCCACCTGTTTCTGCCAGGTGCGCGCGAAGTAGGTCTTGCCGCCGGTACGCGTGGAGATGCGCTTGAAGACGTTGGCGGAAATGGCGTCCTTGTTCACATCGTTGGTGGAGATCACGTAGATGGGGATGCCTTCGTCCTCGGCCACGGCGCGGACGTCGTCGGGCGCAACCATGCTGGCGTTGTCGGGACCGTTGGAAAACACGATCACCACTTTGCGCCCCGGAACCTTGGCGGCGTCGCGCAAGGTCAGCAGCAGCGCGTTGTACAGCGCTGAATCGTCGCCGGCGACGGCTTTGCGCAACCCTCCGATGGCGGTATCGCGTTCCTTCGAAAGCGGCGCGGCTCGCGACAGGTTGCGGCTGTAGGTATACACCGCGACGGAATCCGAGCGATCCAGCCCGCGAATGAAATCGGCGATGGCGTCGGAGGCGTACACGAAGCCGCGGTACATGTAGTTGCTGGTATCGAACAAAACAAAGACGCTGGTGCCCAGCAGCGTCTCGGCGCGCGTCTCGGGTGTTTCGGCCTCGGCGGTAGTGGAGGACACTACCACCGGTTTCATGGCTCCGTCCGCGGCGATGGCCATGGGCGGCTGGTTGCCCTCGGAGAAGGTGTTGATCTTCTGCGTAATGCCGTCTTCGAGAATCCTGAAATCCTTGGGCTTGAGTCCGTTCACGTAGTGGCCCTTGCTGTCGGTGATCTGAAAGCTCAGCACCACCATGTCCACCTTGACTTTGAAGGTGGGACGATCCTGGGCCAGGGCCAACGCCACCACCAGGAAAATCAATCCGAGTTTGCGAATCAAGGCAGTCACCTCCGTCATCGATTTGCTTATTGATTAGCGGCGCGCAGCCGCTCCTTGCGCGCCTGATCGCGCACTTCGTCGCCCACCGTTCTCAGCGAGCGCAGCAACGCCGGCCAATCCTCCAGGTGGGTCGCGAAAATCGCTTGCACGGTTTGCTTGGTCCATTCCGGCACCAGCACATTCAGTTCCGCCGGCGCGGCGTGAATTTCGTCGGCCAGCGCGCCGTAAAACAGCAGATTGGATTCCCAGCTTTCCGCCAAGATACGGCTCGAGAAGCCCATCAGGGTGGGGAACGTGCGCAGGTTCAGCAGCTCCGGCTCGAAGGAATTCGCCAGCGTGGGCTTGGGCGAGCCGAAGATGCGCGAAATCGCGCGCTGGCTGAACTGATCCGCGTGCTCCGAGGCCAGGCGGCGGAGCGCGGCCGCCAGCGGTGAATCGTTGTCGGAAGGCGCCAGTGCGTCGGCCACCAGGTACATCTCCGACGGCGGTACACGTTCCAGAGCGTTGTGAACTTCTCCCGCTGCCAGCAGTCGATCGACCTTGCGCAGCCGTCCCGGCGAGGCGTAATGTTCCAGCGCCGCCTCCACTTGGATCCGCCGCGCGGTGCTCATCCCCGCCTCCGCAAACAGCGATTCGGCGTAGGCCATGTGCAGGTCCACCCAGTGAAGCTGCAGGGAGGACACGTTCCACCAGCGCGGGATCACGGCGGTGACCAACATCTGCGGCACCAGGTCGCCCCAAATCAGCGCCTGTTCCTTGCTGGGGACCAGGAAGTTCTGCTCCGCCGCGGCGAGCGCGTAGGGCAGGGTCGCGAGCGAGCCCGTCAGTCTTCCGCCCGCGCTTTCCGGCCATCCCGAGCCGTACACCTCGGTTTCCTTCCATACCACCTGCTGGTTCTCCGAGCCGATAAAATCGTGGCTGCGCACAAACAGAGGATTGGTGCTGAGGATCTGCGCGCCCGGCGGAGCGTAATGGATGTAGTTGAACCCGACCAGGGTATCGCGCAGGAACGGCGCCAGTTGGCCGCGCAGATCCTTGAGCTTCTGCGGGTCGCCTCCCTTCTCATTCGCGGCCTTCTCGCCGGCCGCTTTTTCAATCGCCGCGCGCAGGTTGAGCTTGCGCTGCGCATCGATGTGGCGTTCGGTCCAGTAGCCGAACGACAGCGCGGTCCGTTCCTGCTCGGAGAGAGTTCCGCGCGGCAACTGGATTTCGCCGATGCGCGTGGCCAGCTTTCCGGCCAGCGCGGTGTTCAGCTTTTCACCGCGGCTCACGCTATCCAGGTTGTCGGCCAGATCGAACAGCGTGTTCAGCGCCACCAGCCGCTGCGCCTCGAAGATCCGGATCATGTCCTGGATCATCTGAGTATGCACTTCCGAAGCATCCACCGCGCCCGTGCCGGCGAGTAAATCGACGATGCGATCCTGCGGATTCACCTTGGCGGCCGAATGGGTGGCCTTCAGCAGGATCTGGACGCCCGCCATGCCGCCGTCAAACAGCTCGCGGTCATTCTGGATCTTGGCGAACGGCGTCATCAGCGCGGCCAGAGTCTGGTCCGCTTCGGCCGGCGCAAGCGAGCCTTGACGCAGGAAGATCTGCCACAGTCCGGCCAGAGCCTGAAAGGTCCCGGCCGTGTCGGCGCGCAATCCGGCATCGCCGATCTTGAAAATGGCGTGCGCGCAATCCATGAAGGCGAGGATGGTTTTGTCGCTTAACTCGGGAGCTTCGGCAAACAGGGAATACTGCGCCGACATGTCGCGATACTCCTTGGCCAGGCGGTCCGCGGTGGCCGTTTCCAGGGGCTTGGCGCGGCCGCGGTCGATGTCGCTCAGGGCCATGAAGATTTTCAGCGGCTCATTCTCGGCCAGCTTGCGGCTCAGGCCGAACAGGGCTTCGAGCACATCGTCGGGATCCTTCCAGGCGGGAGCGGCGCGCGTGAGCCGGGAGTCGTACCGGCCCCGCGGGAAATTGGCGAACAGATTCTTCCACACCTCCAGGCTGCCCGGCAGGTGCGGCTTGCCGTCGGGATCCAGCCTCAGACGCGCGGTCAGCAACAGCATGTCGGTGTTGGATTGGAACACCGGCCGCGCCGGGCCGGGACTGGTGACGCGTCCGCGAATGGCCGCGTAGAAGCGTTTCAGGCGATCCGGATCGGTGAGGTAGTCGCGCAGCGGCCCATCGATTCGCGTCAGAGCGTCCAGGTAGCTGGCCAGCCAGCCGTCGTCGCGGGAAAGCAGCCGCTCGAAGAACGCAGCGCCCTTGGACGGTTCGACGCCGGCCAGCTCGGCCCAGGCCTTCTCGGCGCGCGCGCCGCCGGGCACGATGGCTTTGCCGTCGCGGATTTCAAACATGCCTCCGAAGAAGTCGAGCACGTGCGCGTAGAGCTTCAGGCGCGGCGCGGGCATTTGCTTGCGCAACTCCTCCGCGGTATCCGGGTCCAGCTTGGAAAGCCCCAGGTATAGCCGGCACAGCGAAGGATCGGACAGGAAATAGTCGATGAACTCGCCTTCGGTTTTGTCCTTGGCGGACTCCCAATACGCCAGGTCGTACAGCAGCGGCAGGCGCGCCGGGCGATAGTCCATCGTGAAGGGTTGGTTGAGGCGCAGAGCCTGCTCGAGTTGGGACAGGGGAAATCCCGAATCGATGGTGAGGAACGCGCGCGAGGCATTCACCGTTTCCAACACGAGATCCGATCCGCATCCGCCGCGCATGCGGTAGCCCAGCACGCGCAGCAGATCGCCGGTGGCGGTGGAGTCGCAGGTCTCGATGCGGATGGACTTGCCGGCGCCGGAGAGTTTTTCGAGCTCGCGAGCCTGCGAAAGATAGCGGATCACCAGCTTGAGGTATTCGGTTTGTTCCAGCCCTTCGGTTCCCGCGGCGGTCTGATAGCCGTTGGTGACCACGTTGCGAGCCAGGGACGGCAGCAGATCCCCTGGGTCCATGTCGAGCGCCAGCGCCGCCATGCGCGCGAAGGCCGCGAGGGGTCCGGGAATTTCGATAAAGCTCGCTTCGGCGCGGTCGGCCGGGCGGGGCGTGAGAGAGAAGCCGGCGCCGCCCGCGGCGGTGAAGGCGGCCAGATCTCGGTTGGCGGCTTCGCGGTCACCCGCGGCAAGATCCAGGCTGGCCAAACGGCGGTGGACGGCAGCGCGGCCGGCGGCGGAAGCCGGGGAGGCATCCCCGCTTGATGCACTGAGGATTTGGGCCAGGCGCGCGTACACCTGGCGGGCGGCTGGATCGTGATAGCGGTCCAGGAACTCGGCGTAGGCGCGCACGGCGTCCGGGTTGGCGGGAGTCGCGTTGGCGGCCCGTTCCAGCAACGTCCGCGCTTCCGCCGCTTGGCCGCCGATCTCCAGCGTCCAAGCTTGGGCTTGAGCTTGACCGGCGTTCCGGGCCGGATTGGGCACGGCGCTTTGCGCCATCCCGCTGGGGATGAATCCGATTAAACCAGCCAGAAAGAACGCGAGCCGCATCCTCTAGTTACCTCCAGGTCGCAGGTCATTCCACTCAGGCGCTGTCCCCCAATGTAGCATTCTCGCTCCCGCCACGCTGGCCGGGCGGGATCAATGCTTGGACCGGCACCGGAGCCGGAGCGGAACAAACTTCCGCGGAGCCGAATCGGCTCTGTTCGAGTTACTGGCGCGCCCGGGCGCGGCTCATGACCTTCATCACAGACTCGACTTCGTCGGGGGCCTTCGGCTGAGTGGGCGCGCCGGGGGGCTCGACCGCCGCAGAGAGGGCGGCGATTGCCGACACCGGCCCTGCTGGAATAGACAAGGCGCCGGGTTTGATGAATGGGAACACTTTTTCGGGAACGGGCCGATCGTGTTCGAGGAAATCCATTCCGCCCACGGAAATCGTTAAGTTGCTCTTGTCGTCGCCGACCACCAGGGCCCGCTGCTTCAGATAAAACAGCGCGAACATCAACTCGTCGCTAGTGGCCTGGAGCATGCCCTCGACGTGCCGTATGGACAGTCCCGGCTTGGACGGTTTCTTGCGCCGGCGATCGTAAAGAATGCACAGGAGCGCGGCGCGTAAGCCGGCTTGCCGTCCCAGGGCGTCAAAAAACTCCAGCCCGGCGAAGGTCAGGTTGGCGTCGTCCTGGTCGATGCCCTTGATCTTGTCGAACTCCAGCCGCAGCACGGGATCGGTGAGCACTTCGTAGGCTAACTGGATGGAATCGAACTTGGCCTGGTCTCCCGATTGGGCGGTATCCGGGTGATACTTCCGCGCCAGCCGGTCATAAGCGATTTGAATCGCTTCGGGCGTCGCCCTGGGGTCTACCCCTAGAATCGTGTAATGATCTTGGAACTTGCCGGCAACGGGAGCGGACATAGGCTTACTTAACTGATCGGCGGATTTCCGCCGGCCATCAGTGTGCTTCGCGCGTTTGAACGGCGGACGGATGAGCCGGGCGCGGAATCAGCGGAGCCAAATCGGGAAGGGGAGCCGGCGGGAGACCGGGCGAGGCGTGGCAGGAGGCGCAGTTGGTCCCGGCCGAGGGCGGACGCCAGGAGGCCAACAGATTCGCGACGGCGCGGGCCAGCTTGAAGCAGAAATCCTTGTTGAAGTGCACGCCGTCGGTGCTGTAGTCGTCCACGCCGGCGTCGATCTCAAACATGGCCGTTCCGGACGCTGCGCCGGCGGATTGCGCCGCGTTGATCATGCCGTGATACTCGCGCAGGTACTTGTTGTTCTGATAAGGGGGCTGCAACAGCCAGACTACGCTCGCGCAGCGCTGCGGTTTGAGGGTCTCAATCAGCGCCTGGACCCGGTCCGTATACGCGCGCTGCCAGGCCTCGGTTCCCACGGCGATCCATTTCCTGGTGTTCCGGTTCTTGACGGGCTGGTTCTGGTCCCTGGTGGCGATGCTTTGCAAATCGTTGGCTCCCATCTCGACCACGCAAAAATCGACGTTGCCCAGATCGGCGGTGTCGCGCAGCCAAGTGGTGTAATCGAATCGATCGACGCGGGTCAGTCCGATGCTGGGACGGCTCCAGCGGACCAGTTTGATGCCGCTCTTGCGCAGCAGATCGGGTTGCAGCTTGAGCCCCAGATAGATGGCGTCCGCGAGACTGTCGCCGACGGTGGCGACGGTGGCGGCGCGGGCCTGAAGCGCGGCCAGAACGAAGAAGGAAACCATGCGCGTCATCGCCACTTCCGAGATTATAGAACAAAAAAGAAAAAGGTGGCAGAGTTGCCGCCACCTTTTCTCAGTTACTTTAAAGCGGAATTACGCCCAGCTATACCCGCTATTCTTGAGCGGCAGCGAGCGCACTCGATCTCCGGTTGCCGTGAAGATCGCGTTGGCGACGGCCGGCAGAATGGGAGGCATGGACGGTTCGCCCAAGCCGGTCGGACCGTTCTCGCTGCGCAGGAACTGCACCTCGATTTCCGGCGGGGCCTGCGCCAGCCGGATGAGCGGGTAGTTGTTGAAGTTGGACTGCATCACGCGTCCCTTATCGAGAGTGATTTCCTGGCCCATCATCGCGCTCATTCCGTCGACGACGGCGCCCTGGCACATGTTGACGGCCATGCTGGTGTTGACGATCTGGCTGCCGACGTCGGCGGCGATCCAAACCTTGTTGACCTTGACCTTCTTGTTGGCGTCGACCTTGACCTCGGCAACCTCGGCGAAATAGCCGGAGTGGCTGAAGTGGAAAGCCATGCCCAGGGCGGTGCCCTTGGGAAGCTTCTTCTGGTGGTTGCTCCAATCCGACATCTCGGCCACCAGCTTGGTGACTCCGGTCATGCGGGCGGCGTTGAAGCCGCCGGCTCCGCCGCCGCCGCGGCCACCAGGAGCTCCCGCCGCCGGAGGCGGAGGGGCAGGTTTGGTCTGCGCCAACAGATCCAGCCGGAATTGCACTGGGTCCTTACCGGCAGCATGCGCCAGCTCATCGATGAAGGACTGCACCACGAAGGCTAGCGCGTTGCTGGTGGGCGCGCGCAGCGATCCGGTGCGGATGGCCAGCGGCTGGGCTGAGGTGAGCAGCGCGTAATTGGGAATGAAGGGTTGCGGGAATTCCGTAGGCCCGATCGACGCCGCACTGGTCGTGGCCACCGGGTTAGAAGCCGGATCGCCGTAGGTGACGAAGTGGTCGTGCCACGCGGTGACCGCGCCGTTCGCGTCCACGCCGCCCTTGAGGAAGTGGAACCCGCCGGGACGATAATAATCGTTGGCCATATCGTCTTCGCGAGCCCAAACCAGCTTCACCGGCAGGCCGGACATCTTCGAGATCATGGCGGCTTCGATGGCATAATCGTTGGTCAAGCGCCGGCCGAAGCCGCCACCGCCGCGGATCATGTGCGCCGTGATATTGGCTTGCGGAATCCCCAGGTTCGTCTGGATCAGCCCAAGAGCGCCGGAGGGGATCTGGCTCGAGGACCAGATTTCGCACTTGCCGTCATTGACGACAGCGGTGCAGTTCTGCGGCTCCAGCGGAGCGTGCGAAATGAAGGGATAGGAGTAGTTGGCCTCGACGGTCTTGGCCGCGCTCTTCAGCGCCGCATCCACGTCGCCGTCGTTGCGAGTGGTGGTCTGGGGCTTGCCCTTGCTGATCTCGACAGCCTTGGCGGCATACCCAACCGAGCTCTGCGAGGCGCGGGGACCTTCATCCCAGGTGACCTGCAACTTCTTGCGCGCGGATTGGGCGGCCCACCAGTGATCGGCCACGATGGCGATGCCTTCCTGCAAATCTCCGGCTTCGGGGGGAGATCCGGCGATGCGGGCTCCGATGTACGGCGTATCCGGCTGGTTCTTCACCACCACGAAGGCATCCCTCACTCCGGGGAGCTTCTTGATGTCGGCTTCGTTCCAGGTCTTCACTTTGGACCCGAACACCGGTCCCTTCTGGTACACGGCGTACTTCATGCCGGGGATTTCCATGTCGATGGTGAACAGCGGCTTGCCGGTGACGATGGCCTTGATGTCGCTGTTGACGATGGGCTTGCCGATGATCTTGTAGTCCTTGGGGTCCTTCAACGCGGCAGTGATCTCTTCGGTGGTGGGGGAGGGAGCGTCGCGGCCTTGGCGGCCAACTCTCCGTAGCCCAGGGAGCGCTTGGAGTCCCGGTCATAGACCCTACCGGAGCGGGTGGTGAGCTCGTATTCGGGCACGTTCCAGGTCTGCGCGGCGGCCCTCTTCAGCATGAGGCGCGCCGCGGCGCCCACCTGGCGCATGGGAACCCAGTTCTGCGGCGTGGCCGTGCTGCCGCCGGCGATCTGGCCGGCGTATTTCGAGCCGTCCACATCGGTCTGCTCGATTTTAACTTCCTTCCAATCGACGTCCAGCTCGTCCGCGATCAGCATGGGCAGCATGGTGCGCACGCCCTGGCCGACCTCGGGGTTCTTGGCCATGATGGTGACGGTTCCGTCGGCGGCGATCTTAATATAGTTCTCGACCTTGGGAGGAGCGGCTGGGCCGCCAAAGCCTCCGCCGCCCGCGGCGCCGCGGCCGCCGCCGGGAGCTCCGCCGCGGCCGGCCGGGGGTGGCCCCTGGGCCAGGGCGTCTCTGTTCAGAAGACCAAAAGCAACACCGCCTCCGCTGAGCGCGGTGATGCTAAGGAAAGACCTGCGATCGATTTTCTTGGTGGTCATGGTTATCTCTCCTTATCCTTTATTGCGCGGCCGATCCGGAGGCGCCGTTGCCCAGGGTTGCGGCCAGGTGGATGGCCTGGCGGATGCGGATATAGGTTCCGCAGCGGCACAGGTTGCCGTTCATGGCGGTGTCAATATCCGCGTCGGTGGGCTTGGGCTTGGAGGCGAGCAGGGCCGCGGCCGACATGATCTGCCCGGCCTGGCAATACCCGCACTGCGGCACATCGACCTGTTCCCAGGCCTTTTGCAGGGCGTGCGTTCCGTCCGCCGAGAGACCTTCGATGGTGGTCACCGCCTGGGTCCCGACCGCCGAGATCTGCGTCTGGCAGGACTGGACCGCTTTTCCGTTGAGGTGGACAGTGCAAGCACGGCACTGGGCAATTCCGCAGCCATATTTCGTGCCGTGGAGTTTGAGAACGTCCCGCAGGACCCATAACAAAGGCATATCGGCAGGAACGTCCACAGTGGACTTCTTGCCATTCACAGTCAAGGTGTAAGCCATGGTGCGTTTAACTCCAGAAGGGGATTGTATCCGATACACTACACTGTCGCGTAATTGCAACACGTACAAAAGACACTATTTACGAACCCGGGGTCTACCATATCACCCGGAGAGCGTGGGTGTCAATGAGGGGTGGGGGCACGCGCCTGGCATAAAGGTCCACAGCATTGACATCGCAGCTATCCCCCATGTATGATCCAGGATCGGAGGAGGGAGGTTTCGCACATGCGTTCCTGGGGCAAAGGCTGGGCTATTGCCATATCGATGGCTGCGGTGACGGTTGGTCTGGTTTCGTTGTTCATCGAACAAAGCCCGGCACAAGCGCCCGCTACCGGTCAGGCCGTTCCCGGTCTGGCCCGCATTGCAGGCAAGCCCGACTTCAGCGGGATTTGGGAGGCCAACAACACCGCCAATTGGGACCTTCAGACTCACGTGGCCCGTCCGCTGGTTGGCCAGCCAGGCCTGACGCCCAACTCCGTGGTTTTGGCGGCGCCAGTGGTCGCGCTGGGCTCCCTCGGCTGGGTTCCTCCAGGTCAAGGCGTCGTGGAAGGCGAGGAGATTCCGTACCAGCCGTGGGCGGCGGCGAGAAAGAAGGAGAACCAGGAACACTGGATCGACCGCGACCCGGAGATCAAGTGCTTCCAGCCGGGGATACCGCGCGGGCTGTACATGCCGCACCCATTTCAGATTATCGAGAGCGCGAAGGACGTCATGATGGTGTTCGAATACGCGAATGCGCAACGCACCATCCACCTGACCAAGATGGATCCGTATCCAAACGTGGCGTACATGGGATACTCGACCGGCCACTGGGAAGGAGATACGCTGGTGGTCGACGCCACGGATTTCACCGACGCGACATGGTTCGACAGGGCCGGGAATTTCCATAGCGACGCGTTGCACCTCACCGAGCGGTACACTCCCATGGGTCAGAACGTCATCCAGTACGAAGCCACCATTACGGACCCGCAGGTATTTACGCGCCCCTGGAAGATCAGTATGCCGCTGTATCGCCGGCTGGAGAAGAATGCCCAAATTATGGAGTTCCGGTGTGTCGAGATGGTGGAGGAGACGATGTATGGGCACCTTCGCAAGGAGCCGCTGGTGAAACACTGGGAAGGCACCACCCTGACCATCGACATCACGCACAAGATCCCGCCCGGCGAAGCCGTCTTCGAGCGCTACATTTCGGGCAACCCGCCGCCAGCCAAATGAAGGGAAGGCCGCCGAAGTTGTGAGATGATAAAGGATCAGGAGTAAGTTTTATGCGAGCCAAGCTAACCGCCAAGTTAATCGTTGGATACGCCGTTGCAGCCGGCATTACCGTGCTTCTGTCGCCGACGCCGGCGCGCGCGCACCACGCGTTTGCGGCGGAATTTGACGAGAAGAAGCCGCTCAAGTTCCTGGACGCCACGGTTACGAAGGTCCAGTTGATCAATCCTCACAGTTGGATCTACGTCGACGTGAAGGGACCCGACGGCAAGGTTGAGAACTGGGCCATCGAAGCGGGCAGCCCGAACATCCTGCTGAGGCGCGGCATCACCAAGGACACGCTCAAGGTGGGGGACAAGATCGTCGTCGACGGGTATCAGTCCAAGGACGGCTCGCACAGGGCCAACGGCAGGGACCTCAAGCTGCCCAACGGGCAACAACTGTTTCTCGGATCTTCCGGTCCGGACGGGGCTCCCTACGAAGTGCAGCGGCCCGGCGTCGACGTCGTGAAGTAGCGCTCGACCAGGCACGCTCCGCCAGCAGGGCGGGAGTGGGCAAGACCACGGTTTCTTTTAGGTGAAAACTTCTCGTCCAGCCAGACAGATCGGATCCGGCCCCAGATATTGGCGCGTGTCCTGAAGTAATTGCGGGATGTTCCATCGCACCAGTACTGGGAGACGGGTATGGATCTTCAAGGGATGAAACTCCCGGCGAAGACTGGGCGGCAGCCCCGCCGCCAGCTCGGGGCTTATCAACCGGATGACGCCGCCGATCACTACCAGCTCGGGAGGCGCGCCGAATCGCGATGCCGCAATCCAATCGCCGGAGCGCGGCGGAAGGCGCAAAATGCGAGCCGCGGCGGTGGTGACCAGGGCGGCTCGTGTCGTTGCTTCACGGATGTGATCGAGTTCGTCGAGAAGATCGCCCTCGGTGGTGAGCGAAGAATCGGTACCCAGCGCGATCGGGATTCCCTCCAGCGCCGCCATTGAAAGAGTTTTCCCGAGCGTGAACAGATTGGAGCGCGGGCACCAAATGACAGAGGCGCCGGCGGCGCGCACCAGATCCCATCCCTCGCGGGACAGGCCAACGGCGTGAACCAGGACCGTGCGGCGATCCAGCGCGCCGAGCTGGTGGAGCCGAAGAACCTCTTCCGCAGCTCCCGCATCCGTGCCTTCCCCCAGGTGAATCACGAATGGGATGTTGGACGGCGCGGCATTGAAGCGCGCGCGCACGTCCGGGGTGAACGCCAGGGAATGTGCCCAGCCACAGTCCTTGATCACGCGTACGGGGAAATCCTCATCGAAGACGGGGTGATAGGAATCGTGATGGCCCACCGTGGTGACGCCGGCGGCAAGGTTGCGCAGGCCCCCCCAGATCAGGCGCAAATGTTTGGGGACCAGCAGGTGTTGCCGGACGGGATCGCGCTCAGGGTGGTAAATGTCTCGCGCCCATTCGGTTGCGTTGGCGTAGGGACCGCAACCCAGGCGCGGGAACAGCGCGAACTGGAGATGGTCGTGCGCGTTGATCAGGCCCGGCAGGACTTGAAGCCCGCTGAGATCCAGATCGGCGCCGTCAACGTGCATGGCGTGCAGGCGAAAACGCCTGCTCTACTCGAAGCCAGCGCGCGACAAATATGGCGGGCTCGCGGCAGGCTTCGTCAAAGCGGTCGAGGCAGCCCGCCCGCTCGAAGAATTCGCGCTCCGGCGGGCCGAGACGCGGTTCGACCAAGCAGGACAATCGCAGACTGGGCGCAGAGAGATCCGCGAGCTCATAAGGTTGGTCCGTGACTTGAATCACTTCTCCGCGATGGCGGAAGGATCGGGTCCAGCCGCGTTTCCTCGCCTCGGGGTGAACATCGCTGACAAGGAGTGTCCCGCCGGGACGAGTGATCCGCACCAACTCCGCGAAGCATTGGGGGGCATAGCCGAGCGCAAATGCGCAGATGGTGAGGTCCGCCGAGGCGTCACGGAACGGAAGCCGAATCGCGTCGGCCTGCACTGACGGCCGCATTGCGATGCAGAAATCCACGGCGATGGCGCGAGCCCTTCGCTTCGCGCAGTGAAGCGCCCATCGGCCGGTTCCAGCCGCCACGTCGACGACGGTGAGCCGATCCAAACTGTTCGGCAGAAGTGGCATGACGACGCGCTGTTCCAGGGCGATCAGGGCGTTGGGGCTGGCGTCGTAATCATCCGCGAGGAGTTCATAGGCCTCGCGCGGGGCCAAAAGCTTCATACGCTCTCTACTCTGGGATTGCGCGGGCGCAAAATCTTCTGTGCGACGTTCAGCTCGAAGGGCCACGCGTAAACGCCCAGTTCGTACCGCCACCAGCTCAAAGCTTTAAGCGCGGCGCGCGCCCAGCCGGAAATGCGCGAGTCCTGGATCGTCGGCCAGCGGCAAGCCAGCACGGTCTCGAACGCGTCGATGAGGCGCTTGGTCCGGCGCGGGAGCCAGGGCAACGCCGGGTCACGCCGCACCGTGAAGTTGTACCAGCGCGGCGAAGCCCATTCTTCGGGGGTCTTGGGGAACACGATCTTCCCGTCGATATCGCCATACATGCCGTCCGGGTGCGGCGTGGGCGTGTAATGCTGAACGATGATCTCGGCGTCCGGGTTGATGTTTTTGAGCCGCCGGATGAACTGCATATTCGTTCGCAGGTCCTGCTCCGGCTCCCGCGGATTACCGATGACAAAGGAGAATTCGGGAATGATGCCGAACCGCCGGATGCGCGCGGCCAGTTCGAGCGTCTGCGCGCTGGTAAGCTGCTTGTCCATCTCGCGCAGGATTTTGTCCGACCCGGACTCGGCGCCGAGGAAAATCATCTTACAGCCGGAGCGCCGCAGCGCGTTCATAGTTGCGTCCGAGTAGCGCAAGAGAATGTCGATGCGGCCCTCGCACCACCAGCTCAGATTGAGCGGAGCGATACGGCGCGCCAGTTCGGCTGCGTCATCCTCGCGCAGGAAGAAATTGTTGTCGTAGAACTGCACAGCGTCAATCGCAAATTCGCGCTGCATGTGCGCCAGAATATTCGCGGTGCGTTCGGGAGATTCCGATTTCTGCCGGCCGTGCGCGACCTCCGTGACGCCGCAAAACTTGCAGCGGAAGGGGCATCCATAGCTGGCATGATGAACGGCCGTGCGATTGCCCAGAAAGGTTCGGGCGATATACTTCTCCGGATTGCGCAGTCGGTGGTAGGGCATCCAAGGGAAGTCGCCGGGGGAGCGGATGCCGCGGTCCTTGGTGTGAACGTGCAAACCAAATTGATCTTTGTACGACAATCCGGCGATGTGCCGAAAATCACGCCCGTTGCGCAAGGCGGGCAATAATTCGAGAAGTGTGTCTTCGCCCTGGCCTCGCACGGCGACATCGACATAGGGCGCGTTCAAACACGTATCCGCGTAGAGCGAAGGGAAATAGCCGCCCCAAACGATGGGTACTTGGCGGTACTTGGCGCGAAACCATTTGGAAAGCTCCACCGCAGCCACCATTTGGGGTCCCGGCATCAACGAGACGGCGAGAGCCTCCGCCGGGCTCTGCTGCATGATTTGGTCGATTGTGCCTTTGGGGTCGGGATCGGCGTTGCCGTCGACAATCTCGTACTCTTCCCTGCCTTCGAGCACCGCGGCCAGCGCCAGCACGGAGAGCGGGAACCTGCGGTTCTTGGGCCGAGTGCTGCGGGGATGGAGCAGAATGATCATTGAAACTTCCCCACCAGAATCCAGAAGCGCGAGGGCGGCCGCTGTCCCTTCAGCCGCGCGCGCACGGGACGCAGATGCCACCGCCAGCCATACCAGGGCCGATGGATTTCCCAGGTAAGCGAGAGCTTGCGCTCGAGGTCCTTGAGCATATCGAGATCCAGGAATTCGATGCTTCCCAGCGCCTCCGAGCGAAAGCCGTGCTCGCGTTCGAAGTGGGTCTGACGCTCGGCCCGCATCGCTTCACCGTGTTCCCTGCGTTGGTATACCGGCGAGTCGAGGATAACGACGCGACCCTGGGGACGCAGGCAGCGGCGCGCCTCAGAAAGCGTGCGCGCGTAATCGGACGAGTAATGAATAGACGAGTTGAAGATGGCCAGATCGAACCGGGCGGTGGAGAACGGTAGATCGTCGAAGCCGCTTTCGATCACTGGGAAATGTACAGGATAGTGCCGTGCCGCCGTCAATCCGTCGCGAGCGTCCGCGAATATGTCCACTGCGACGGGAGCGTGTCCCATTTGCGCGAGCCGGTAAGATAGCCAGCAATTTCCCGCGCCGAGGTCCAAGATGTCACAAGCGCGCCGAGGTAGAATCCGGCGGGTGAAATACTCGAACGTGCGCGCTCGGATGCGCCACTGCGCGGAATTGCGGCCGGTAAGATCGGTGAAGGGAAGGGCGCGGTAGTAAGCGCTGTGCTCGGAGCCGCGGCCTTCGGCTGCGCGAATTTTGGCGTAGTCTTCGACGAACTGTTGGCGCGGCAGTGGGGCAGGTCTCCGACCTGCCAAATTCGGGGTTAACATCCCAACCTTCGCCGGAAAATATAGAGCTGATGGTCGCCGCGGCCGATGGCGATGCGCCGCTCGAACGCGAACCAGGGAGCGAAAGCCGCGCGGATCTGGCGCGAGGTGGGATAGTAGACGTCCATCCCGCGCCATTGACCGTGGCCGAACCAGCGCTTAGCGGCGTGACGCCAATCCGTGAAGCAGAATCTTCCCATCAGGCAGATCGCTACTGGGCCCGAGGGCTGAACCAGACGCGTCAATTGGGCCGCGACGGGACGAAGGTTCGCGATGCAGTTGAGCGCGCCGAAGTTGGAAATTGCCCCGGAGAAAGCACCGCTTGCTAACGCGCGCGGTTCAGAAGCATTCAGGTCCTCGATGGCTAGCAAGGACGCGTTAACGCCGCGGCTCCGCGCGATCTCCACCATCCGGGGCGCGGCGTCGATGCCAAGAACCTCGATTCCCAGGCTCGCAAGATGCACCGCATCGTCGCCAGTGCCACAACCGAGGTCGAGGATGCGATCGCCTGCTCGGAACAAGCTGTCGATTTCGCGCCAGACGGCATCGCGCTGGTCACGGCCGCGAGGCGTCTCGGTCCAAAGGGCGTTGTAGGATTGCGCGAGAGCGTTGAAGGGTGTGTTCATGCGTCGACCTCGGCGAACGAGGCTTGGAGGGCCGCGCGCGCGGCAGCGATTCGAGTGGCATCCCGCTCCATCGAACCGCGCAGCAGGTCGTCGGCGAACTGATAGAAACGGCGGCTGTGACGTCCCTTGACGCGCACATCGCGATCGGTGGAGGCGCGCCATTCGCCGAGTCGGACCAGCTTGTCTCCCACGTCGTTGTAATACGGCGTGCCCTTGATTGGATAGGACACCGTGGTGAGAAACACGTCGGGACGGCAAGCCTGGACGTGCTCTACCGTGGCTTCGATGTCCTGGATCTGCTCGCCTTCATAGCCCCACATCAGAAACATTCCCGTCTGAATGCCGTGGGATTGCGCCAGACGCACGGCTGTACGCACTTGCTCCACCTGCACGCCGCGTTGCATCGCGTCCAGCACGCGCTGCGATCCGCTCTCCGATCCGATCCACACACGGAAGCAGCCCATTCCCGCAAGCGCGGAGGCAATAGGTCCGCTGAAGCGGTCCGCGCGCGTGATGCATTCGAAAGGCACGCAGATGCCGCGACGCTTCAGCTCCGCCGCGTAAGCCAGCGTCCAACCGGTATGAATGGTGAAGACGTCGTCGGCGTACCACAGCATCTCCGGCTGGTAGCGGTCGAGAATCCACTCGGCTTCATCGGCCACCGATGCGACGGATCGCCGCCGGTGCGTTTTGCCAAACGTGGAGTGGCTGCACCAGCGGCAATGATACGGACAGCCTCGGGCCGTGATCAGGGAAACCGAGCCCATTCCGTGGCGCTGCTTCCACGCCGCCAGGTAACGGCCCAGGTCGATGCGCTCGCGGTCGGGCCACGGAAGAGAATCGAGATTCGGGATCAGTCCGGCGGCGGGGCTGCGAATCACCGCACCGGAAGGATCGCGGTAGATGCTCCCGTCCGGCGCCGGATTGCCCGACAGCAACTGCTCCAGAGGCAATTCGCCTTCGCCCTGCACCACATAATCCGCGCCCACGGCGAGATATTCTTCCGCGTAGTTGGCCGGTTCCGGACCGCCCAGGACAATGCGCCAACCGGCCGCCCGCGCGCGCTCCACGATCGCGATTACATTTCCGCGCGTGAGCAGATTTCCGTACACGCCCAGCCAACCCGCCGGGCCGCGCTCCAGGATTCCGTACAGTTCCGATTTCGATCCCCAGGTGGAGTCGTAAACCTCCACATCGAAACCTTTGGCGCGGAGATAGGCGGAGAGATACAGAATCCCCAGCGGCGGGTATGGCCGCATGACCTGTTGTTCCTTGGGATCCTCACCCAGGAAGAAGCCATGCGTCAGCAGCAGGCGCACCGCAGATTCTCGACTTTCTCCCAGGCGTGACCCAGATCGTCATTCGAAGCGGATTGCGCCACTTCTAAATGCAGCGCGTCGGCCAACGCGCGGTAGAACTCCGCCGGAAGCTGGCCTTGAAACATCCTCGCCAGATCCCCGCTCTCGGACCAGTTTTCCTGGGCGCCCAGCCGCCCGTTCACAATCTGATGGAAGCGCGTATTCGGCATGGGATAGGAAACGGACACGCCGATATCGTCCGGCCTGGTTTCGCGAACCAGGCGGATGGTGGATTCGATGTCCTCCCACTCCTCGCCCAGGTAGCCGAACTGGAGGAACATACAAGCGCGGATGCCGTGCCGGCGCAGGTTCTCCCGCGCCTGGCGGATATGTTCCACGTAAATCCCTTTCTCCATGGCATCCAGAATGCGCTGCGAGCCCGACTCCGCACCCATCCAGACTTCGACGCAGCCGGCCTTGGCGAGCGCCTCCACCGTGTCGCGCGTCATCAGGTCGCACCGGGATTGCATGCGGAACGGGATATGCGCCTGGCGCTCGACCACGCGCGATGCAAATTCACGGGTCCATTTCGCCGAGAGGCCGAAAATGTCGTCGGCGAACCAGAGCTGATCCGGATGGAACAGATCTTTGACGCATTCCATCTCCGCGGCCAGGCGGCCGGCCGAATGGCGGCGGTAGCTGTCGCCATAGAGCGGCTTCGCACACCAGTTGCAGCGGTATGGACATCCGCGGCTGCCCACCAGGTTCATCGAAAAGTAGCCGTGCTCTTCTTCCCACGCCCGGCGGTACGGCTCGATATCCAGCAGATCCCAGGCCGGTGAAGGAAGTTCGTCCAGATCCGCGATTGGCGGCTGCGGCGTCACCGGCCGCGGCCAATGCCGGACGGTTTCAACCAGAGTCGCCTCCAGCTCTCCCCGAATCACACGGCTGAAACCCGCCTGTAGATACGCTTCGGGACGATCGGCGGCATCGGAGCTGTTGACCAGCGCTGGAATGCCGCGCGCGGCGGCGGCGCGAGCCATCTCAAAGGCCAGCTCGCGATTCTGCAACAGACACATCTTGGTCAGGAAATTGAAATTGTCCTCGCACACCGCGAGAAGATCCGGACCAATGCGATCGAGCTCAGAATCGATATCCCGGTCAAACGTGGCATCGAAGAACGCGACCTCGACGCCCGCGCGGCGAAGCGCAGCCGCGGCGATCAAGGTCTGGAGCGGAGGATAGGGCTGCATCTTCCGGACCTGCTTGCGATCCGAGTAGAGATGATTGGCGTGGGTAAGCAGAACTAGCACGCCATCGCCTCAGACGGAGTCTTTTCCACGGGAGCCTCTTCGAGCGCGGCGGGCAGCTTGTCCACGTAGCGCTTGAGCCAAACCTCGAAGGGGAACCAATAGAAATCATGATCGAGCCGCCACTGCGCGGGTGCACTGATCAACCAGTAGGCCAGCCGCGCTCGCGCGCCTTTCCGGAAGCGGCCGATATTCACCCGCCGAAATGCCACGCGAATGTAATCGCGCATGGCCTGCACGCGCTTGTGCTCTTTCCCCTTGAGCCACGGCAGGACCGTGTACTTGGGGAAGAAGTCCGACCATTCCTCCAGGCGCTTGGGAACCTGGATGCCGAGCTCGAAAGCCTTGTTCATCACGGGCGAGCCGGGATATGGGGTGAAGATGTTGGTCCAGAACTCGGCGCCCGGATACTTCCGGCAAACGTTCATGATGAGCTGAATGGACTCGCGGCGCTCCTTCCGGCCTTCGCCCGGATACCCGAAGATCATGTTGAAGGAGGGACGGACGCCCGCCTGCGAGAGCCTGTCCGCGGCATCGTAGATGGTATCCAGCTTCTGAAAATCCTTGTTCATCAGGTGAAGAACTTTGGGCGAGCCGGAATCCGCGCCTTGCGCGACTTGGGTGAGGCCGGCGCGGCGCATCAGCTTCCATTCCTCCACGCTCAGGCGAGTCACCAGGTTGGTGGACGCCTGGATGCTCCATTCGAAGCGCGTGCCGCGAGAGCAGATTCCTTCCGCGATGCCCAACGCGCGATTGCGATCCACCAGGAAGTTGTCGTCCACAACCCAGATCAACTGCAAACGATAGCGCGCCGCCAGATCGCACAATTCCTGCGCTGACCTGCTCGGGCTCGAGCGCGTTCCACTTGCGCCCGTAGACGCCCTCGTTGGTGCAGTATCCGCAGTTGTAGGGGCATGCGAGGCTGCTGGTGTACATGGCCCAGCGGCGTCCGCACAGCCGCTCATAAGCGTCGAAATCGGCGATCTGATACGCCTTGGGAGGCATGTCCGCCAGCGGACGTAGCTCGCGCCGCGGATTGAATATAATCTGCCCCTTGTCCTTGTAGCCCACGCCGGCGACGCCCTTGGGCAGCTCGCCCGCCTCGATGTGGCGGACGATATCAAGGAAGGCGTCCTCGCCCTGGCCGATCACGATCATGTCGATAAACTCAGCCGCCAGCGTTTGATCCGGCAGCAGCGAGGGGTGCCAACCGCCCAGCACCACGGGCTTGTTGGGATAGACGCGTTTGGCTTCGCGGGCGATGGCCACGGTTTCGCGGATCATCGGTCCGGTGACCAGGGAGATCGCCAGGCACAAGGCGTCGGCGAGCTCCTCGATCACCCGCTGTTGGAAATTGGGCGTGATGGTGGAGTCGATCAACTTCACCCGATAGCCTGCGCGCAGCAGCGGAGTGGAAATCGCCAGAATGCCCAGCGGCGCTGTGGCTTCCGCGCTGGTGAAGGAGGGAAAGAAGAAGACGATTTTTTTGGAAGCCATTGGGTCAGCTATGTTTGCTGACTATTCAGACCGTCAGGCGAAAGGGACGGGAACAGGCTCCGCGACGGCCTCCGGCGAGGCCAGGATTCGCTGCATGTTCTCCCGGAAGTGCGCTTCGCAAAAGCGTACAGTCCCGCGTTGAAGCTGTTTCGGGCGGAACTCGTGCTCGATAAGATCAAAGCGCGTCAGGGTGTCCTCCAAGTCCTCGCTGGTGGGGGTCGCGTAGAGAATTCCCGTTCGCAGGCCAGGGGCCTGCGCTACCTGAGTCACGATTTCGCGAGCCCCGCCGCGGTCGAGAGCGAGGACCGGCTTCCCGCTGGCGAGCGACTCCACCATCGTGATCCCGAAGTCCTCCTCTCCCGGCACCACCAGCGCGCGCGAGCGAGCGTACAGTTCCCGCAGGTCCGCGGCGGGAACGCGGCCGCAAAATTCCACCGAGGCGCCGGCGTGACGTTTTATACTTCGATACTCCGGCCCGTCTCCGGCAACGCGCAGCTTTCGGCCCGTCCGTGAAAAGTGCCGGATGGCATAATCCAAATGCTTGTACGCGACCAGTTCGGAGACAATCAGAAAGAAGTCCTCCGGCGGCCGATGGAAGAATGTTTCCACTGCCACCGGGGGATGCACGACCGTGGATTCTCTGCGATACGTTTTCCAGATTCTCCGGCGCACATTCTCGCTGTTGGCAACGAAGCGATCCACCCGAGCGGCCGAGGCGAAGTCCCACAGCCGCAGATTAGGCGCCACCAGGCGCATCAGCAGGCGTTGGATGCCGCTGTGGGTCCATTCATTGAGGTACGCCGGATAAAGTTCCCACAGGTAGCGCATGGGCGTGTGGCAGTAGCAGATGTGCCGCGTCGCGGCTTGGGTAATCACTCCTTTGGCGGGACCGGATTCGCTGCTGATCACCAGGTCATAGCCGCGAAGGTCGAAGCTTTCGAGCGCCGACGGCATGAACGGCAGGAGAACGCGATGGCTCCGCCGCAGAGGATTCAGGTAAGACGCGGTGACCCTGTGGGAGCGGATGGTTGCCGAGACACGCGAAGGATCGTAGAACAGCGTGAAGATGTCGGCCTCCGGCAGCATGCGGCACAGCGACTCGAGGACGCTTTCGCCGCCGCGCATTCCCAGGAGCCAATAGTGGACGATCGCAACGCGCATTTGACCTTGCTGCTTTAGACTGTTCCGCGGAGGCTTGCGGCACGGTCTTTCTCCATGTGTGCTCGCACCGCTGACAATTAGACCGCTTGCCGACGCGCGCGGTTCGGAGACGCTCGCACGGAGCCGCGACCGTGAGGGAGCCGGGCGGGTGTTCGGGAATGCGGCCACGGTAGGCGTACTGACCTCGGCCGCTAAGCTGGCGGGCGCGGCCAAGGTGATCGTAACGGCGCGGTTCTTCGGAACCAGCGATGCGCTGGACGCATTTCTGATCGCCTTCCTGCTGCCGTCCTTCCTTTCCGACGTTGTCGCCGGGAGCTTCACTCCCAGCCTGATTCCCCTACTTGTGCGAACTCAGACAGCGGGCGGCACAACTAATAACCCAGAAGCAGCGCATCGCCTGGCGGCCGGGGCGCTTGGCATGGCTCTCGCCGCCATGCTTGCGGCTGCCGTGGGGCTCGGCTTGACGGGACGTTGGCTGTTGCCTCTGGCGGGTTCGAGCTTCTCCGCGGACAAACTGCATCTGGCCACCGCGCTGTTCTTCGGACTGCTGTTCTGGCTGCCGATGAGCGCCTGCATCGCCACCTGGAGGGCCGTGCTGAATGCCAACGGGTCCTTCGCGCTGGCGGCGATCGCACCGCTGGCGACTCCGCTCGCGAGCATTGTTCTGCTCTACACGCTTGCCGCAAGGTTTGGCGTAGCGGTTCTTTGCGTGGGAACGGTGGGCGGCGTGGCGATGGAATGTATTCTGCTCGCGCTGGCGGTGCGGCGCATGGGATATCCAATCCATCCCAGGTGGCGCGAGTTGATGAGCCCCCAGTTGGGAAGTCTTCGCCGGCAGTATGTGCCGCTGGTGGCGAGCGCGATCATCTCCTCCGCGTGCGTGATTGTGGATCAATCCGTGGCCGGCCGCCTTGGGCCGGGACGAGTCTCGGCGCTGGTGTATGGCAACAAGCTGGCCGCGGTTCTGCTAGCCGTGGTGGCTTCCGCGGCCGGCACCGCCGTGCTCCCCGTATTTTCCCGTCTGGCCGCGGCGAGAGAGTGGAGGCGTCTGCGCCGCTCCGTTCTGGTATACAGCGGCGCGGTCACGTTGCTGATTGCGCCTCTTACGATTGCGCTGGCCGTCTGCTCCGGACCGATAGTGCGCGCCTTGTATGAGCACGGGGCGTTTCAAGCTTCCGCCGCGCAAGTGGTGACGCAGGTTCAGCGCTTCGCCCTGCTGCAAGCGCCCTTCGCGATGCTGCTGGCGATCGCCACGCGGCTCACCTCGGCGCTATCCGCGAACCGTTTGCTGGTCTCAATGGGCGCTGCCGCCCTGATCGCGGATATCGTCCTTGATGTCGTTTTCTCCCGCTGGATGGGAGTGGCCGGAATCGCCCTCGCCACGCCCTGCGTGCAGTGCGTGTCGCTTTGCGTTCTGGTGGTGTTGTTGCGACGCCATGAGCCCAAAGTGTTTTCGGGAGGGGCGTGATGGCGATGTGTCTTTATCCCCTCGGCTATCCCGTGGACTTCGTTGCGAGCGACAAAGCAGTGCTCTTGGCGGCCTCGAAAAGCTGGGGAGCGTGGCCGGCTCTGTTCGACAACGCACCTCCGATGCGCTTCGAAATCGAGACGCATGATCACCCCGCTCCACGGAACATTCCTCACTTCGAAGCCCCCGCCGGGTGGCTGAGGTTCTCCGCTGGCGGCCACAACTTCGCGGTGTTCGAGCTTGAATCGCGGACCGGATACATGAGCGTCGGCGGCGGCGCGTTAGGCGACGAAGCCGGATTCCGGCATCACTGGTTGGAGGCGCTGGTGCTCACCGCGCTCGACTCGGTTTTCTTCACGCCGCTGCATGCCGCGTGCGTGGCTCGCGATGGCGCCGGTTCGCTCTTGTGCGGAGACTCGGGCGCGGGAAAGAGCTCGCTGGCCTACGCCTGCGCGCGCCGTGGCTGGACCCTGGTTTCCGACGACGCCGTGCACCTGGCGCCTGGACCGGAGAGTATCGGCGTGGGCGGATCGAACTTTATCCATCTTCGCGAGCCCGCGCGGGCTCTTTTCCCGGAGTTGGACGATGTGGACACGGGCGCAGCGCCCAATGGCAAGCAAGCCATCGAAATCGATGGCGTGGCTCATGGATTAAAAACAGCCCGCGCCGCGGTTGCGTCGCGCTGCTATTTCCTGCGGCGCAGGCCGGGACCCGCTACGGTGCGTCCGTTTCCGGCGGCCGCCGCGATTCAGTATTTCCTAAAGTACTTGTTCCCGCGCGACACAACAGCGGCGGAACGGCGCTTGCGCGATTTTCTTTCAGCGGAACCGTCGGTGCTCGAATACGAACGCCTGGAGGATGCCATCGAGGTCCTTGAGTCATGATTCGGGCTCTCTTTGAAATGATCGGTCGCGGCGTGCCTGCGCCTGTGCTGACCGAGGCCGAGTGGCGGGAGCTTCTCGCATTCGCCGACCGCACCCAGTTGACGCTGCACTTGCGCGGAACGCCCGGGTTGCCGTCATGGCTCGCTGAGGAGATTGAGATTCGGTATGCCAAGAATGCCGAACGGCGCCGCCGTCTGCGCGCGGCATACATTGAGGCCGCCGACGCTCTTGGCGTCGCCGGGATCGACTTCGTGATGCTCAAGGGTTTCACGCACGAGACTGGATTTGGTATCGACGGCTCGGCAAGAGTTCAATACGATTTGGATCTTCTCACGCAACCCGGCGACGTTCCCCGCGCGCGGACGGTCTTTGAGCGGCTCGGCTACACGGCCCACGGGGCGCAATCTTTGTCGGAGGAGCATGCCCGCCCTCTGCTGCGGCCTTCAAACTGGAGCTGGCGCGGCGACTATTACGATCCGGAGATGCCCATTCCCATCGAGCTGCATTCTTCGGCATGGAGCGCGGAGCGCGACCGCATTCATCCAGTTGGGATGGAGGAGTTTTGGAGCCGCCGGCGTTTCATCAAAGTGAACGGTCTTGAAATTCCCGCGTTTGACGAAGTAGACCGCCTGGCTTTCGCGGCTCTGCACGCGCTAAGGCATATCCTGCGCCACGACGCCAGACCCGCGCACGTTCTGGAGCTGGCTCGCTTACTGGATTTTTGCTCGGACGATGCCCACTTCTGGAATCGATGGAACGGCCTGCACGCGCCCGAACTGCGTGACCTTCAATCGGTAGCGTTTCGCTTTGCCCACGAATGGTTCGGATGCGCGCTGCCGGAGGCCGCCGGGCAATCCAAGTCCGTGGCGGCGTGGTTCTCCGACTTTGCGTGGTCGCCCGTGGCCAACCTGACCGGACCAAACAAAGACACGGTCTGGCTGCACCTGGCTCTGATCGCGAGCCCCTGGGATCGCATCCGCGTGTTCTGGGACCGCATGGTTCCGTTGCGCCTGCCCCATGAAGAGTTTGGGGATCGCTTGCGCTATCACGCAGGAGCGCTCGCCCCGGCCCTGGCGAGCGGGGTGCGCTGGTTGTGGCGGCGCACCGCCGCCTCCACCGCCTCGGAGATCTCGGACTGGAAACGGCGTAGAGTGTAGCGCTCCTGCCAACGCCTGTAGGAACGCACGGCGATCTGGTTGAGCCGATCGCAATTCCCCGCGACGGAGAGAATTGCCTCCGCCAATGCCTCCGGCGTCCGCTGGTGGAGGAGAAGGCCGGTTTCTCCATGCTCAATCAGCTCGGGGATAGCGCCCGACGCGAAGGCCAGCACGGGCACGCCTGCCGCGAATGCTTCCAGAATCACTCGCGGAACATTGTCGATGGCCTGCGAAGGAACCACCAGAAGATCGACGCCAGAGAGGAACGCGCCGACATTTTCGGTCCAGCCGGCAAACTCGACTGGTATTCCAGCGGCCTCCGCCCGCACTTGCTCGAAGTACCGGTCCTGGGAGGAGAACAGGGGAGCGCCGCAAACGGTAAAGCGCAGGCCGGGGTTGGTCCGATCACTGTGCCGAGCGGCGATTCGAGCTGCCCGTACAAACTCCAATTGACCCTTTTCCGGTGAAATTCGGCCCAGCATCGCGACGTGCCGGACGGCACCGCGGGGGCGAGGGGAAATGCCGAATCCGGCCACGCCGTTATAGACCGTGGAAATGAGGCCGGGCTTGATCGAACCTCGAAGCCAATCGGCCGCGAGGCGGGACGTAGCGATGGCGGACGCCCCGCTCTTGCGCAGGGCCACGCGCGCCAAAGACGCCGCGAAGGGTTGCGGAACCATCCAGTGCGCGTGATATACAAGCGGCCGGCCGGCGCGCCCCAGAGCCGCGGCCGGAAGGACTCGCGGACCGTTGACGTAGATCGCGTCGATGCGGCTACGCGCGACCAGGCGAGCGATCTTCGCGGCCTGCCGTGGAAGCTGCCGGGCAAACCGTACAGCATCGCTCACAGTCTTCGCGCCCGAGGCGAACGGGCCACACCGGAGCTCGCGGACTTGAGCGCAGTAGGGCGTCAACGCCCGGTGAATGGGACCGGCGGGCGCCAGCGCGTGTACTTCCCAACCCCGCGCGGCGAAACCCATGGCCGTCTCCAGCAGGCAGCGTTGCGCGCCGCCCATCTCGCCGAACTGGTCGATCAACAGGATCCTCAAGGCTCGCCCGCTTCCCGCGCCGCTTGCGCCAGCACCCAGAAGTACACGGGCAGGATGCGCCAGAACGTCAGAATGTCGCCGGCGAACATCTGGAACATTTCTCCAACCCAAAAACAAAACATCCACTTGCCGAAGAACGATCCGCTCTTCGACGCCCGAAGGCATACCGTCAGAATCGCGGCATTCATCGCCAGCAGCGAACACAATCCGAAGACGCCGGTTTCCACCAGCGACGAGAGATACATATTGTCGGCGATGACCGGCTTTCCGAAATGCCGCGAATAGGGCAACGTCTTGTAGCCGATGCCGGCGACAGTTTGCCAGGGATGTTCTTCAATGAATCCCGCGATGGTTCGCCAGCTTTCGAGGCGTCCCGACAACACCCTGTCGGGCGAGGTGAACAGCGAGTCCCAGTTCGCGCCTGCACGCGCCCAATAGCCCTGGGCGAATTCGGGAAGCGCCACCGCGAAAACCGTCACTGCCGCCAGTACCAGCACCGCCAGAGTCAGAAGCATGCGCGGCGAAGTCCACCGGCTCCGCATCCATCGGTCTTTTTCCAGAATCGCCAGCGCCAAGCAGGCAATTCCCGCCGCAAGCAGCGGGGCGCGGGAAAACGAAAGCAGCAACGTCGTCAGGAACAGAACAACGCCCGCGCTTGCCGCAAGCGTGGGTAGAATCTTTCTCTCCCGTTCCCGATGCGCCAGCGCGGCCACACTCATCACCAGGAAGAAGGCGCAGAAATTTCCCAATGCGCTGGCGTCGTAAAACAGCCCTTGCGCCCGGCGATAGACTCCGGAGTTGAGCCAGATGAACTGCGCGCCATAGCCGGCGGGCGCCGGCAACTGGTAGACGAAGTCGACGCATCCGAACAGCGCGGCCGCGGCGGCAATCGCAAAGAGCCACCGCGCGGATCGTTGCGCTTGACGCCGGTCCACAACGCCGGGTCCTTGGGAGGCGGTGAAGTACACATACACTCCGCAGGTGAACAGCGCGAACCGCGCGGCCGAGGCAGCCGCCAGAGCGAAGCCCGAATACAGGACGGCGAAACCCAGGCTTATCGCGAGCGCGCCGGTCAGTGCGGCGAGCGCCGCGTTGAGGCTATTCCACTCAATCCGCCACTCCGCCAGTCTTGCCAAGCCCGCCAGCAGCCCGGCGGCGGCGATCGCCATGGATAAATGCGCGCCCGAATCCCCCGCGGGAAACGGCAATGGAGGAAGTAGGATGGCGGCCGCACAGAAGAGTAAAGGCCACTGCCGCGGCTTCGAGAATCCGAGCCAGACGATGGGCACAAAGCAGGTGCCCGCGAGCACGGCCCACAGAATCGCTCCGCGCGCGAGCAGCGGCAGTATCCCGGCGCAGAGGCCGATGGCGAGCGCAGTCGCGAATCCAGAGAATTGCTGCCGCGCTCGCCAGTGCGGCGGCGGGTCTAGCGCTTCAACGGCCGCCACTGCCGGCCACCCTGAGCGCGGCGCGGGCCGGTTGCTCGCGTTGGCGCATGAATCCGAATTGAAGCGTCAGCCACGCCAGACACAGTACCGCCGCGATCGCCGACGCGGAGACCACCGCGAGAGGCAGATTGGGGAAACTGGGGCGCTGCGGAACGATGCCCGGGTTGACGATGCGCAGTTGCTCGGTGCGGAACATCGCGGGGCCAGAGATTTCGTCGGCTCGCCTCGCCGCTCTGTCAAAAGCGTCCTCGGCGCCGCGGAGCCGGTCGTCCGCGCGCTGCTGGCGGACGCGCAGGACGGCAAGTCTGGCCGATTTCGCATCCAAATCCCGCTCGATCGCCGCAATATCCGCCGTGAGCGCCGCAATCCCGGCCCGTTTGGCTGCCATCGACGGCTGGCTGTCGCGCGCCGAACTCTCCGCCAGAATCGCGTTCGCCTCGATCCGCTGCGCATCGGCGCGAGCCTTGCGCTCCTCTAACGACTGCACTTCGCTTTCGAGCGCCGGTTCCGCCCCCGCCGCGGAGGCCGCTTCCGCCCGCGCCTCATCCAGCTCCTTTCGGGCCGCCTCCCCTTGCAGCCGCAAGTTGTCCAGGAGTTCCTGGTCCCCGGCGCGGATAATACTGCGGTCCAGTGCAACCGTCTCTTCGGCGAGATATTGGACCAGAGCCTGGGCTTGCGCCGGATCCGGAAGCGTCACGCTGACCTCCAGAACCGTCGTATCCTTCAGCTTGTCAACCCGCAGTACGCGACGCTTAAAGGACTCAAGCGGCGGCCCGGTCTTACCGTCCAGCAGGTGGAATTTCTCGCAGGCCCTGGCAAACAGGGAATCGCTGGATGCAAAGGCTTCGTAGGATTTCAGGGATTCCAAGTAAATCGAACTGACGGCGGTGGCGCTGCGCGGATCGCCTCCCGGAGGTTCGATGACCAGCGTCGCAACCGCCGTATACTGCTTGGGCAGCAGGAGGCAAAGCGCTACCGCAGCCGCTCCGGCAACAAGCACGGCCACGGCCGTAAACCGCCAGCGTTTGCGGAGGTAATCGAGGTACTCAATCGGATCGAACGAATCGGTCATGCTGGATTGTTCTTGCGAGATCGGTTTTGGTGTCTCAAGGAGATGTGCCCCTGGCCGTATTTGCGACTGCCTTCCTTGCGCCTCTGGCGCTTGCCCCGCATCTGCTTTTCTACTACGACATTACGCCGAAGGTCGCGTTGCTCCTGCTCGGCGCCGCGATCGCGCTTGCGTTAGCCTCCCGAGAGTTGGACTCGCTCCTGGCCTTCTGCGGAACGCGCTATGGCCGATGGTACGCGGCGGCGGCCGGCGCCGGCATCGCGCTGGCGGGTATCGCGACCTTGCGCTCCGCTTATCCGGCCCTCGCGTGGAACGGCTCGGCCTGGCGGCACATGGGCGCGCTGACGGAGATCGCGGTGGTCCTGGCCGCGCTTTGGATTGCCGCCTACACGGTGAGATCGCCGCCACGCCTGGTCTGGCTCCTGCGCGCGATGTGCGCCGCCGGACTCCTCGCTTCGCTCTACGGCATCGCGCAGTACTTCGGGTGGGATCCGCTTCTGCCCAGGGCCGGCTATGAAGCGGGTGAGGGAATTTTCCGGATTGTGCGTCCGCCGGGAACGCTGGGGCACAGCGATTACTTCGCCGCGTTCCTGCTGTGGCCGGTGTTCGCCGGAATCGGTCTCCTGTGGCACGAAAAGGTCAGCGCCGGCGGGATTCTGGGAGCAGCCGCCGCCGCAACCGGGACGATTGCGATTCTCTTGAGCGGATCGCGCGGGGCTTGGCTGGCTCTGATGGCGGGGTTGTGCATCCTGGCCGCGATGCTCCGGCCGAGTCTGCGCGCGGCCGCGAAAGTGGCCGTGTTCGCCGCGCTGGCCCTGGGGACGTTCTATCTTTCGCCCGCGGGCCAACGCCTTCGCGCGCGAATGCACTGGATTGGGGAAGATCCCGCCGGCGGCGCACGCCCGCTGCTGTGGCGCGACTCTTTGCGCATGGCCGCGGCGAAACCCCTTACGGGTTTCGGCCCCGACACGTTCGCCGCCGAGTTTCCGCACTATCAGTCGGAGGAGTTGGCGCGCGCCTACCCGGACTTTTCTCACGAATCGCCGCATAACATATTTTTGGACGCCCTCACGGCGGAGGGCGTGCCGGGACTGCTGCTATTAGCGGGAGTCTGCGTGGTTGCCTTCGCCGGCAGTTTGCGTGCCCAAACCCAAAATCTTTTGCGGAATTCGGCGCCGGCCGTGGCGTTGCTGCCCGCCTTCGCCGCCAGCCTGGTGGCACATCAGTTTGTCGTGTTCACGGCGCCGACTGCCTTCTATTTCTACCTGGGCGCGGGCGTATTGGCCGGCGCCGGCAATTCCAAATCCGCCGTCTTTCGAGTTCCAGCGGCCGGGCGCTGGGTCCTGCTCGCGGGCGGTTTGGCGGGCGCCGGATTTTTGGCTGTGACGGCATACCGGTTGGTGGCGGCCGATGCCGCGTTGGCGGCAGTCGAGCGGCGTTTGGACGCCAACGACGCACGCGGCGCGGCCGATGCCTACCGCACGGCGCTCAGCCGGGGCGGGCAGAATGTCACGGCCGACCTGTACTTCTCCCGGCGCTGGGCCATGGTGGCGCGGAATGCCCCTAATACGTTTTCCAAGCTCTACTATGCTCAAGTCGCCGTGGGGACCGCCAGCCTGGCCACCAAATCCCCAGAGCAGCAACCGGACGCCTGGTACAATCTGGCGATATTTGAAGCCTCCACCAACGACGTGCGGGCAGTGGAGTATAGTTTGCGCGCCAGCATTGCCGCGGCGCCTGTCTGGTACAAGCCGCATTGGGCGCTCGCACGCCTGCTGGCGACGGAAGGCCGCCTGGGAGAAGCCGAGCCGGAAGCCCGCCGAGCCTTGTATCTCGATGGCGGGAAAGACGCTGAAGTGGCCTCGACGATGAACGAAATTCTCGGTTCCGCGCGCGCCAGACCGTGAGTCTAAGCAGCCAGAGGACCCGTTTCCGATGCGATCCTTAAAACTGGCGTGCGTTTCATCCATCTTTCTGGGATGCGCTCTGGCCCAACTTTCCGTATCGAAGCGGAGTGAACTCAATGGCGAGAGCTCCATCCCTGGCCCGGCGCTTTCACCAGGGTCCATCGTCTCGATCTTCAGCAGCGGGCTGGCCAAGTCGACCTTGACCCCCGATACTGTTTCTTTATCCGTCTCCCTGACGGACGGATCGTTGGCCAACGGTGCTACCTATCTTCCCGGCGGATTGGTGCCGGGGTCCTGGGCGCAGGTCACGGGCGCGGGCCTGAGCGCCGTGACACGTATCTGGAGCGGCACCGACTTCGTTGGGCTCGGCAACAATCTGCCCACCGATTTGAGCGGAGTCGAAGTCAACGTGAACAACCTCCCGGCCGCGGTGTATTACATCGCTCCAGGCCAAATAGACTTCCAAGTGCCTACCGGAGTCTCGGGAACCGCATCCGTTCAGGTAATCAACAACGGCGCCGCGAGCAACATTGTGACCGCCGCGGCCGCGACCACCGCTCCCGGCATTTTTCCGGTGATCGTGAATGGGATCAATTATCCAGCCGGAGTGTTCCTTGACGGCGAGCTGGTGGGCGATCCAGCCGTCAATTCGGCCTTCCGCAACGCCAAGCCGGGTGACGCGATTCAGCTCTATGCCACCGGTCTGGTTCCGACCTCCGCGGGAGTGCTGCCCGTACCGCAAGGCGTCAACGGTGTGTCCGTGACTATCGGAAACGTAACCGTGCCCGCCGATTTCGCCGGTCTCGTCGCCGTCGGCGAGTTCCAGATCAATTTCACGGTTTCGCAACAGTTCGCCAGCCTCCCAGCCGGATCGTACCCGATCACGATCTCGGTGAACGGCGTCTCGTCGCCCGCCACCATCAACTCCAATCCGCCCGGCCCGCTTGTAGTTCCGATCACGCACTAAAACAGAGAGCCCAGCATCCATGAGTACGCCGTCCTTGCATCTGACCGGGAGTCTTGCCAAGGAGGTCCTGAGCGCTCCCGCGCGAGTTTCCCCGGGGACTGTGCTCTGGTCCGTGGCGGAGCGCGTCCTCGCGGGCGGCTTGTTGGTCGCTCTGGCGCCGGCGCTGGCCGCCGTCGCGCTCGCCGTCGCGTTGGTCTCGCGAAAATCTCCCTTCATCGCTCACTGCCGCCTGGGCCGCTACGGCGAGGAATTCTGGATGCTCAAGGTCCGGACCATGTGGGACGGGCACCGGCGCGCAGGGCACAAAACGAGCCGCTGGATCGAATACGTCATCGAACACATCCGGGACACGCACGTTCCCGCCTTCAAAGGCGCGCGCGATCCGCGCGTGACCAGCCGCCTTGGCCTCTTCTGCCGCCGCTTCTCCCTGGACGAGTTGCCGCAGTTGATCCAGGTCGTAGGCGGCAGCATGCGGTTGGTGGGACCGCGTCCGATCACACGCGAAGAGTGGGACTCATACTACGGCGCGCGCGCCGCGGAGGTGTTGTCGGTTAGTCCCGGCATCACCGGATTGTGGCAGGTGCTGGGCCGCAACCGGCTGACCTATGCGCAGCGCCGCCGCCTGGACTTGTTCTATGCGCGCCATCGCAGCCCGCAATTGGACCTGCGGCTCCTGTTGCGGACGCCTGGCAGGGTCTTCAGCGGGCGCGACGCCAGCTAAGACTAAACGGGATCTGCGGATCCAAAAAGTTTCACGCCAGCCAACAGTGCAGATCGCGATTCAACAGGTGCTTCAGCTTCAAAATGTCTTCGCGATAGTAATTTTGCAGATAGGCGCGGTCCTCTGGAGCTACTGTCAAAGACGCGCGAGGCCGATGGACGGCTCTTCGAAGCGCCGGCCGTAGAAATTCCGGAATCAGCCGGGCGGTCTTTTGCCAAACCCCGTATTTCTTAAGACCGTAGGCGAATGAAATCAAGCGCGGCACTCGTGGTTCCATGAAACGGGTGGAAGAGCCAAGGGTCAGCTCGGCGCTCACTCCCAGGAACCGAAAGGTTTCTGCCATCGCTTCCGCCGGTTTGCTTTGCATGTCTTCATAAATGTGGATTAAAACATTCGTTCGCGGGAAGACATCCAGGAAGCGTTTCACCTGCTCGCTGTACGCCCCGAAATCCAGAAATGGATTCAGCACACCGAACTTCCCAGACCGGGAACTCATAGCGGCGGCGCTCTGCTCGCGAAAGGATGCGCGCACCAAGCCGCTGCTCACGGCTTGCAGGTATTGGGAAAACGCCCGATCGACGGGATTGCGCAGCAGCAGGACGATCTTGGCGTCCGGAATGCGCGCGGCGATGTTCCGCGCAGCGGTTTGAGACCAGAGATAGCTCACGCTGGCCTCTCCAATCGCCGTCTCGCCGCGCACATTTCGAAATAGGAGCAGGTACTGCTCCCATTCGGCCACCGGTCCGCCGAAACGTTTCGAAGTCATCCCCCCGAGCAAGTATTCGCTGAGCGCCGCACTCTCGCGTCGAAGTTGGGGCTGCAATTCTTCGCTGAAGTTCTCGATCCGCAGCTCGGAGGCAAAGTAGCAGGGCTCCTTGATCGGACTCATGTAGATCTGGGGATGCTGGTCCAGTTGGTGATAAAAGGACGTAGTGCCACACTTCGGCGCGCCTGCCAGGAAAAAGGTCGGCTCCATCCGATTTACTTTGAGCCGTTGTGGCGGAGCGCGGGAACACCTTGGTGTTCCACCCCCTATCGTTTTGTGGTCTTTAGCTGGTAGATGCCTTGGGGGAGTTGGAAATTTGCGGCGCTGTTCGTCCTAACTTCCCCAATCGGGTTCGCGGCCGGCTACGTCGGCAGCGATGCCTGCCGCACCTGTCACGCGGACGTTTGGGCAACTTTCTACCGCAATCCGCATTTCAAGAGCCTTGCCTCAGGCAAGGAAGCGCCCGAGAACACGGGCTGCGAGAGCTGCCACGGACCGGGACAGGCGCACGTGGAAGCTAAGGGCGGCAAGGCCACGATCGTCGCTTTCTCCCAACTGGCGCCCGCGCAAGTTCTCGACGCTTGCCTGCGCTGCCATTCGCAGACGCTTTCCCGCGCCAACATTCGGCGCAGCGCGCACACCGATCAAGACGTGGTGTGCATCAACTGTCACTCCATTCACAAACCCGCCACATTCAAGCGCCTGTTAGCGAAAACGCAGCCCGAGCTGTGCTACACCTGCCACGCCAGCGTGCGTGCACAGTTCTCCATGCCCTTTAAACATCGCGTCAACGAAGGGTTCATGCAGTGCACGGATTGCCATAACCCGCACGGATCTTCCGCGCCCACCTGGGGCATGACCGATCGCCCGCGCAATACCGAGCAGGCGCAAGCCAACGAGGAGCCCTGCCTGAAATGCCACATCGATAAGCGCGGTCCGTTCGTGTTCGAGCACGTGGCCGTGCGCGTGGACGGCTGCGAGAGCTGCCACAATTCGCACGGCTCCATGAACGCGCGGCTGCTCAAGCGTCCCGTAGTCTTTACGCTGTGCCTGGAATGCCACAACGGCATGGGGAACTTCGGGCCCAACAACAGCGGCGTGTTGCGGCCCAATGCCAGCCATAACCTGGCCAACCCGGTCTACCAGAACTGCACTTCTTGCCACGCGCGCATCCACGGATCGAACGCCGATTCCGACTTTCTCCGATGACAGGCGCTCCCATGCGAATCACGTTGCTTCTGCTGGCCGCCGGCATCCTCTCCGCGCAGCCTCCGGTCGCGCCCACGGGCGAGCCCACCGAAAGCAATCGCGGCGACAACGTTTCCGGCTACAACGTTCTGCAATCCTTCGAATTGGGCTATCGCTGGAATACTGACGGCGGCGACACCGACATGTACCGCAGCACCGTGAATTACACCGATGGCATCCGGCTCCTGTCGAGCTCCCTCGCCGTCCATTCGCGCAACGGCCACGGACGCCTGTTCGATCAGATCCTGCTGAACACCCTGGGCTTGGGCAACGATCCATACCAGTCCGTTATTCTGCGCATCGAAAAGAACCGCCTCTACCGCTACGACTTTACGTGGCGTTCCAACGCCTATTTCAACCCGGCCCTGACGATTTCCGGCGGCGACCACCTGATGGACACGACGCGCCGGCTCCAGGACCACGACCTGACTCTGTTCCCGCAGAGCGCGATCCACTTCTTTCTGGGCTATTCGCGCGACACGGACTCCGGACCGTCGCTCTCCACCATTCAATTGTTCAACCCCACCGGCCCCCAGTACCCGCTGTTCGCCAACATCCGGGATCAGCAGAATGAATACAGGCTGGGCGGCGAGGTTCGCGTGCTGGGCTTCCGTCTGAATGTGCTGCGCGGCTGGGAGGATTTCAAGGAGGATACGCAGCAGACACTCACCGCTCCTTCCCTGGGCATCGATCCGTCCGGCCTGAATCAGCTCAACTCCTTCTCGACCGTGCAGCCTTATCACGGCGCCAGCCCTTATTGGCGAGTCGGCCTGTTTCGCGAAGGCAAGAAGTTCTGGGCGGTGAATGGGCATTTCAGTTACGTGGCGGGAAACCGCGGGTTCGTTTTCAATCAGTCGGCGAGCGGACTCAACAGCGTGGGCGCGAATACTCTTCAGCAGGCGTACACCTATGGGAACGCGCAGCGGCCGGCCGCTACCGGCAATCTCACGTTCAGTCTGTTCCCCACCTCCACGATCACTGTCACCAACCAGACTTCGGTATACAACATCCGCATGTCCGGCGATTCCTACTTTGAGCAGTACACCAACGGCTCGCCGATCACTCCGATCCTGTTCTTCAACTACCTGGGCATCCGGACCATTTCCAATTCCACCGACGTGCAGATCCGGCCGCGGCGATGGTTGACGGTACACGGCGGCTACACCTACGACGACCGCCGCATCAGCTCGGTGGCGGACGCGGGTTTGATCACCTCCGGGCTGCCGCTGCTAACGCCCGTGGACCAGACCAATGTTCTGCACCAGGGAACGCTGGGCTTCCGGATCAAGCCCACCAAGTCTCTGGTCATCAGCCTGGATGGCGATCTGGGGCATGCGGACAAGCCCATTTATCCCATCAGCGAAAAAGACTACCACGCGCTGCGCGCGCGGGCCGAGTACAAGCTGAAAACTTTGCGTGCGTCCGCCTACGCCAAATCCGACTACAACACCAACTCCGCCTCCTTGACCAGCTTCGCCTCGCACTCGCGGCAATATGGAATCGACGGGTCGTGGATTCCGGTGGATTGGTTTTCCATCGACGCGGGTTACTCGCGGCTGCACCTGGATTCCTTGGGGGCGATCAGCTACTTCCTGAACACGACGTTGGTCACCGGGGACGAATCCTACTACGTCAGCAACATTCACACGGCCACGCTGGCGGCGCGATTCACCGTGCGCAAGCGCGTGGATGTCTCGGTGGGCTACAGCCACGTGCAGGACGTGGGCGACGGACGGGCCACGGCGCTGGGGAGCGGCGCGTATACCTCGCAATCCGCGTTGCTCGCGGCGCAGACATTTCCGCTGCGCTTCCTTTCTCCGCAGGCGCGCCTGTCGCTCCGCATTACGCCCAAGATCCGGTGGAACGTGGGCTACCAGTATTACGGCTACCGCGAAGACTTCTCGGCGTTGCAGAACTACCGGGCGCACACCGGATATTCGTCGGTATCGTGGTCGTTTTAGCGGACTGCCGGGAGCGACAGGTTCTTCGCGAAGAACGGCAGAACCACGCGTTCCATCCGGTCCACAATGTGGTTCGTATGATCCCCGTCATAGATCTCGAAGGCAGTCTGAATTCCGTAACTGTTGAGGATCCGGTTTAGCTCGCGATTGCTGGCCGCCAGCCCATCCTTGTCGCCTACATCCATGCCGATCTTCAGCGTCTTCAGACTGGTCGCGTACTGGTCGATCGTCGCCAGCGGCGCGTTGGCCGCCCATTTCGCCACCACCGCGGGTTGGATCTTGCCGTCCTTCGCCGGAAGGTCGAAATAGAACGGCGGGTTCTGCGGATTCGGCGACCAGGCCGCGGCCTCCGCCAGCAGCGTGGCGAGCCCGCGTTCGGCTCCCTTGGCATCCGCCGGACTCTTCAGCGCCTCGGCTCTGGCGGAGCTCTGCGGATTCGGGCTCAGGCTCGCGGTGAGGCAGCAAGCGCTGAGGATGTAGATGCTCGAAAACACCTGCGGATATTTCATCGCGATTCGAACCGTTCCATAGCCGCCCATCGAATGCCCCGCCAATCCGCGGCCGGCGCGCTCCGGAATGGTTCGATAGTGGCTGTCCATGTATTCCACCAGATCTTTAGCGATGAAGCCTTCCCAATCGCCGGTGGTAACTGAGTTGGAAAACATGCTGCCTTGATACATCGTGTAGGCATTGGGCATCACCAGAATCAGCTCCTGCGCGGCTCCGCTGGTGAACGCTCTGTCGGCCGCCGCGGTCATGGTGTTGCCGTTGGCGAAGGAGCCTCGCGACTCCGGCCCGAACCAGCCGACATCCGAGTTGGTGTAGCCATGCAACAGGTAGACGACCGGATAACGCCGCGTGCTCTGCGTCTGATAACTGGGCGGCAGATAGATCGACACGTCGCGATCCGCCGGCTCTCCCGATAGATTCCCTTCCAGCGATTTGCCGTGGACCTTGATGCGGGCGTACGTCCCCTGATTCTTCGCGGCAGCGGCAGCGGTCTGCGTAAACGCGAGTTGATTGGAAAAGAACGGCAGCACCTTGGTCTCAAAGTTCATCCCCACCTGGCCGTTGTGATCGCCTTCAAAAGTTTCGAAAGTATGCGCGACGCCGGCGGCCGCCAAAGCTTGATCCATGTCACGGTTGGATTGGAGCAGGTTGTCCTGTGTGCCGACGTTCATCGCAATCGCCTGCATCTTTTTCAAACTGGGCGCGTACTGCTCCAGCATCGCCATCAGCGAGTTGGCCATCCATTTGGCGGCGATCGCCGGTTGCGGCTTGCCGTCCTTCACGGGCAAGTCCAAAAACAGCGGAGGGTTGTTGGGATCGGCCGACCAAGCCGCGCCGCGAGCCAGAGGCGATCTCTGCGCGTAGGGCACCTTGGCCGCGTCTTCCTTGGTCTTGATCGCCGCCTCCAACTGCGCCATCGCCGGAGTGACTTCGCCGGTCTCGGATATCCCGCCGGCCGACATCGAGAAAAGTGTCGAGAACACCTCCGGATGCTTCATTCCCAACCGGAACGTCCCATAGCCGCCCATCGAGTGCCCCATCAACCCGCGGCTGGCTCGATTGGCGATCGTCCGGTAACGGCTGTCGATGTAGCCGACCAGTTCCGCCGCCACGAATGTTTCCCAATCGCCCGTCGCCGCCGAGTTCGAATAGAAGCTGCCCATGTGGAAGGAGTACGCGTCCGGAGCCACCAGGATCATCTCCTTGGCCGTGCCCGCTGCCGCGTCCTTCTCCAGCGAGGCGAAGTTCGCGAAGCCCACCCACTGCTCCGCGTGCAGCCCGTATCCATGCAGCGTATACACGACGGGGTAGCGGCGATTCGGCTCGCTCTGGTAGCTCGGCGGAAGATACACGAACACATCGCGATCGGCGGAATCGCCTTCCAGGTTGCCTTCCAGCGATTTGCCGTGAACCTTGATTCGCTCCAGCTTGCCCTTGAGATCCTTTTCGAGATCGGCGAGGGGGCGAATCAGGTTATTACCCTTGCCCGCGGCTTTTCCCTGACCTTTTTCCTTTTGGGCGTCCCCTTTCTCCTGCGAGGGCAAAAGGCCCGAGAAGACCAGAGCCAGACCGAACGAGCACAGGATGGGAAGAGCGAGCCGGAAACGGGTCGAAGCCATCGAAACACACCTCGGGGATTATTCTACACCGCCCAGCGGGCGGAGTTTATTTACCGACCGTGTGACGGGCGTCTTTCTCGTTGTCGCACATGTCCTCGATCATGTCGGTGTCCGCCATGAACGTGAGTTGAATGGAAGCGGTCCAGGGTTTCGTATACGCCTTGGGGTCGTCTATTGTGACTTGCATCTCCATGTGCCCGAAGTCGCGGCGGCGGAAACGTTCGGTGGTGTGTAGCTGGTCGGTGTGAGGATGGCCGGCATCGTCGAGCCAGGTCTGGTCGTTAAAGCCGACAGTATCGACGACAAACGTGTCGCCGTCCCACTTGCCGATGGAGTATCCGAGCCAGGCCGGCGTTATGTCGCGAGGGAATTCGCGGCCGTCGGTGTAGACTTGGCGGAAGTGATTGAACTCTTCGTACAGCAAATAGGTGACGCCGGGATTCTGCACGAATTTCACCGGCCCCGGGACGATCATCGCGTCCGGAATTCCATGCGGCATGCAGTGCTCGGAGGGCCGTCCCGCGCCAAAGTTTTCGAGGCGCTTGCGATACAGAGCCTCGGCCTCGGGCAGCATCGGAGGAATGCTAGAGCCAGGGGCCATGAAGTACTGCAAGCTGGCGTACGAGCCCTGCTCGGCCGGGATTTTCGCGCCGGCTCTGGTCGGCATCCACAAGCCGGAGAGTTCGGGTTTGCCGTCGGGAGTCTTGGGCGCCGGCGCGGTCAGGTTGGGCTTGCCGTCGGCCGTTCGCGGGATGCCCGCAGTCGGATAGTGGAGCCATTGCGCGCCTGCCGGCAGGAAGCTCGCGAACACGAGCGCAAAAGGCGCAGCGGCTCTGAGGATCGACTTGGACACTACCAGGGCCATTTGTTCGCGCGCAGATCCACTGATGCCGTCGAGCCCGCTTCCACCCGCACGCTCGATGCGATGGGAAGGATCGTGCTGAGCAGCGCGTCCCACTGCACTCCCACCTCGCCCTGGTGATCGAAGGCCACGGCGTAGTAGTCGCCCGGGACAACCCGGCCGATTTCGAAGACGCCTCCCGCGCCACACCGCGCCGTGAGGATGGTGCTGACTTCGCCCGCCTCGCGAGGAATCAGCATCACCGTCGCGCCTTCGCCTCGCTCCCCTTGGCCGTTCTCAATGGTCCCGCGCACTTTGCCGAGTCCTGGTTTGTAGATCACCTGAATCGGAGCGGCCCCCGCCGTCAGTTCCACCACTTGCCCCTTCACGTCGCGGCCGCCTCACATCACGGCTGATGGATAAACATCCAGCCCCGCATCCCACGCCGTCACGCGATATCGGCCCGGCAAAATACCGTTGATACGTCCTACGTTCTTGGCGGGGTCCACAATCAAGCGCGGCTGCGCCTCCAGCGGCGTCAGCGACACAGGTGTCCAGCCGTATCCGCCCGATGGAGGTTTCGCGCCTCCCCAATCCACGTTGACCTCCACGGCGAACGGAGCAACCAGCCGGAGCCGCACATCCTCGACGTCCTTTTCGGAAACCAGCACTGAGGCCACGTCGCCCAGCGGCAGGTCGTCCTCCGCGCCGGCCTCCGCGCTCAATCGCCAATCGCCCGGCTCAACCACGGCGAATTCAAACCCGCCGTCCTCACGCGATTCCACTCGGGCCAATTCCGGCTCTGGATCCGACCCTATCGTGTAGGAAAAACCGGGGCTGAACATAATCGGATGGCGAGCCCTCCCCGCCTGCCCCATCAGTTTCACCGTCGCGTGCGCCACCGGCTTGCCGGCCTCATTCAGCACCACCCCCGCCACGCGATGCACCGGCACGCTCTTCAGCCTGATTTCGATGCCCGCAACATTCTCCCCGGCCCGAACGGGAATCCGAGCCGCCTGCTCCAGCTCCGTCACCGACGGATAGTAGATCGCGACCGTCCCCAGTCGCACTCCGTCCTGCGTGCGGATCTTCGCCTCCGGCTTGGCCACCAGCGTGTACGAACCCGGACGCAGATCCTGAAACGCGAACTCGCCGTTCTCGTCGGTGACCGCGCCGTCATCGCGCGTACAACCACACTCGACACGAACTCCCGCCGCCGCCTTCCCGTCTTCGTCCACCACGCGGCCGCGCAACGTGGCCCACGGCTGAACTTGCGTGTTCGCCCGAACCGGGACATCGCCCGAAACATGGACACGCTCATTCAAACGGCTGTCGGAGAACCCGTCCTTTGTAAACTCCCCGTAGTAATCGTTATCCCCGAGCCCGGTGAGGCGATACGAGCCGGTCGAGTCCGTGACGGTCTCGTACACATAACTCTGGCGGTCCAGAAATCTCACCTTGACTCCGCCCACCGCTTCGCCCGTGACGCTGTTCGTCGCGCGTCCTTCTATTGAGCCACCAACTACGGGCATACACACTATTGCGGCGAAGAAAAACGGGCATAAGCCCGTTACCAGGGCCATCGGTTCACCCTCAGATCCACCGATGCCGTCGAGCCCGCTTCCACCCGCACGCTCGACGCAAAGGGAATGATCGAGGCCGGCAGATCGGCCGCAGGCAAACCGCCGCCCTCCGTCCGGTCGAACGCCACGACGTAGTAATCGCCCGGCGGCGCCTGGCTGATCTCGAAAGCGCCTCCCGCCCCGCACGTCACCTGTTGATAAGTGAGGATCTCGCCGGAGCCGTTGGAAATCAGGAACACGCCCGCGCCTTCGCCCTTTTCTACCGTCCCGCCCACTTTGCCGAGCCCGGATTTATAGACGATCTGGAACGGCCCCGCGCCGGGCATCAACTCCACCACCTGTCCTTTCACGTCGCGCCCTCCCCACATCACCGCCGCGACATAGGGATCTCCCTGCATCCCCATGCCTTGCATGACACGGTACCGGCCCGGAAAGGCGGCGTTGAGTTTCGCCAGGTTATTCGCCGGATCAGCCACGTGTACCCGCGGCTGTCCCTCCTCCGCCGTCAGACTGAGGAGGACCGGTCCGTGTTGGAACACACATCCCGTCGGGTCGCAATGTGCGCCGGTCGGGGGAGCTTCCTCGCTTCCCGAAGCCAGCGTAACTTCCAGCGGGAACAGAGTAGCCAGCCGGATCTGGATGTCCTCAACGTCCTTTTCGGAAACCGGTGCAGATGCCACTCCGCCCAGCGGCGCTTCGCCGTACTCTCCGAATTCCGCGCTCAATCTCCAATCGCCCTCTTCGACCGCCGCGAATTCGAATGTGCCGTCGTCGCGCGATTCCACTTGCGCCACCTCCGGCTCCCCACCTGGCCCCACAACGCCGGACGAGGCCTTGCCAAGCATGGACATTAACCGCCCGATGCCATCGGGCCCGATGCTCATGGAGGGCGCGAAACTCAGTGTCTGGCGAGCCGTTCCTACCCGCCCCATCAGCTTCACCGTTGCGTGCGCGACCGGTTTTCCAGCGGGATCCAGCACCACCCCCGCCACGCGATGCACCGGCACGCTCTTCAGCCGGATTTCAATGCCCGACACATTCTCCCCGGTTCGCACGGAAATCCGCACCGCTCGCGCCGGCTCCGTTGCCGACGGATAGTACATCGCGACCGTCCCGAGCCGCACCCCATCCTGCATCCGCGTCTTCGCCGCAGGCTTGGCGACCACCATATAAGAACCCGGAGCCAGATCCTGAAACACGAACTCGCCGTTCTGATCCGTGACTGTATCGCCGTCGAGGCTCCCGGGCGGGACTGGGTCGCGTTCTACTCGAACTCCCGCCGCCGGCTTCCCGTCCTCATCCACCACGCGCCCGCGCAGCGCACCCCACGGCTTCAATTGCCTGTCCGCCCGAGCCGCGACGCCACCCGCAACGTGGAAAGACGGATTGCCCAGATTATTCCTGCTCTCGTCTGCAAATCCGTCTTTGGTAAATTCCGCGCGGTAATCGCCGTCATCAAGTCCCGTGAGGCGATACGAGCCGGTCGAGTCCGTGACGGTATCGAATGCGTAACTGTGGCGGTCCAGAAATCTTACCTTGACCCCGCTCACCCCTTCGCCCGTGACGCTGTTGGTGACTCGGCCCTCGATCACGCCGCTGTTCTGCGCGTAGGCCGCCAGCGCCATCGAGATCAATCCCAACAATGCGATTACTCGGGTCATATCAATTCTCAGTTGGCGTCCGATCCACGTGATCGATGACAATCGTGGGCATCGGCAGCTTGCGCTCCTCCAGCTTCAGCCCCAGCTTCTCGATCGAACCGAACATGCTCAGGCCGCCTAGCGCGTCGAGGTTCCTTCTCGCCACCCAGTCCAACCCGAAATCGTAGGTTCCCGTAAGACTGGTTTGTTCCACCACGGCCTTGTCCATGTAGTCCGGCGCTAGATCCGGAAGCTCCTTCACCAAGTCCGCCATCGTCATGTTGGTGCAGACCAAATGCCTGCCGCCGTCACCCGGACCCCGCGAATCCGGGAGCTCACAGCCCGCCTCACCCGCGCTCGCCGCGGGCTGAAGCTTGGGCCCGCCCTTCGCCACAACCAGCGCATAGATGGGCATGGGCCTTTGCTCCCGATGCACCTGGAGATGAAAGCGCTCTCCAGGGACCGCCTGGATCATCAGGCGTTCCGTTTCCATGGACGTGCTGGCCGGAGCCTTCGCGATCAGGTCGAAGCGATCCGAATCGATCCAGCTTGGCCCTCCCGTCAGGAACTCATCCCGGACGATTTCTTTCTTGTAGGCGATGGTGATCAGCATTCGCATCGTCACGTAGCGCAGACTTACCCGGCCGCTGGGAGCAAAGGGTTCCTCCAGCAGGCTGGCGATGCCATTGGAGTTGAGTTGAATCGCGACCGGAATTCCGTCGCGATTGAGGATCTGCGTCGGCGCCGCGGAACCCTCGGACTTGTTCGCCCGAACATCGGCGACCTCAAACTCCGACCGGGCCGCTGGAATCTGGCCCCACACGGCGCCCGCAATCAAGACAATCAGCACCAGTCTGACGCCCATTCCCTATCCTCCCGCCAGCGGATACTCCAGCGACTCCAGCAGCCACTCCCGGTTCGCCTGCACATCCGCCGTCAGCCTCGCGCACAACTCCTCGCGCCGCTCAAACAAGCGATACCCCGCGCGAGGCCGCAAATAGCCCTTAGCCTTCGGCTCCTTCTCGAACAGCGCCGCCTCGCCGATCTCGGCCGCCTCCCGTTCGTACCGCTTGCGATTATCCAACAGAGCCTTCACCAGGAACGGCATCACCATCGAGTAGTCCGCCTGCATGCTCTCAGTTGTCTGCTGGTAGCTGTCTTTATCCACCTTGCCCCACGTCACGGCCTCGCCCGGAGGGCACGACGACAGCGACCCATCCGTCACCGGCGCAGTCACAATCTGTACATCGAAATGATATCCCCGCACGTTGGGCAAGCCCAGCACCTGCCCCAGCGCCGGCTCCGGCTGCAAGTTGTAATTCTTGGGCACGCCTCCGCCCAGAATCAGCGTCCCCAAGGCGCGAGCTTCGCTCTCAAACAGCCCCCAGCGGTGATACGCGCACGCTTCATACACTTCCGCGTGCATATCCAGATCGAATTTGTAAGACTCGACCAACCCCGCCCGCCGCATAGCCCATAGCTTCATCGAATTCAGGAACACGCTGCCGTCGGCCGGAGCGCCCACGAAAATCGGTATCGCCAGCCGCCGGCAGGTCGAGAGCAATCCCGCCTCGACGCCATTGGCCCGCTCCTCCTCCGCATACAACTCGCCCAGCCGGTAGCGCAACTCCGTGCCCGTCATTGGATGCTGGAACTCCGGCCGCAGCAGCGCCGCTGACAGAAACTTGTCCTGATCCAGCAGCACCTCTTCGTCGAAGGCCATGTCGGTGACGCGGATGGTGCCGTCCTCCCGCAGCGCTCCGTCGTCGCCCCAGATGGGCACTTCGAACACTGGATCGCGATGCTCGTTCAGGCTGCGATGGCCGTCGTGATAACACACCGCGTCGGTGGTGCTCAGATACGCGATCCATCCGGCTTCGAGCAATGGAATCAGCCACGCCTGGTGCTGCCCCGAAACCGTCACTGGACCAGACACCGCCAGTGTCAGAGGACATCCCGCGCCGATGGCCCGGTCCAGAATCAGGTAAATGCGCCGCAGGAACGCGCCGCCAAAGGCGGGGAAAGCGTGCCGGATCAGCTCATCCAGAGTGTCGCACTCGTCGACGCGCCGCACGTGTACGCGGCGCTGGGCGTGAGAGGAATGCATCAATTTGATCTTACTCTCTGTGGCGCAGGCCCCCGGCCTGCGAGTGCTCTTTTGTGGCGCAGGCCCCCGGCCTGCGAAGCTACTCAAACTGACGCCGGAAACTGTCGAGCTGTTGCCGCATCTCCGCGACCTCGCGCTCCAGAGCCTCGACACGCTCCTCCAGCGGCGAGCGCATTCCCGCCGCCGACGCCTCCCTAAGCCCAGGCTCCGCCGATTCCTCGTACGGACCGCCCAGCAACTGCACCCACCTGCCGCGCGCCACCGGAGCTACCAGCGCATCCGGTTCGCGCGATTGAAGCGATTCCAGCACCCGCTCCACTTCTTCCAGGTCCGCGAAATCGTGCATCCGCTCGGTGCGCCCGCGCAGCTCGCCGACGGTCTGCGGTCCGCGCAGCATCAGCACGCACAGCAGAGCCTGCTCCCTGCGCCCCAGGTTGAGTTTCTCTCCCAGCCTGTGCCCGTACTTTTCGACCCGATGTCCCGCCCCGCTGATTCGCAGTGCCAGCCCCCGGTGCTGCAAGGAGGCCACGGCCTCGGTCGCCATTTCCTCGCTGTAGTTGACCACCGGCTCGCGGCTGGACTTCTGGTTGCACGCGTTCACCAGCGCGTTGAGCGTCAGCGGATAGTATTCCGGCGTGGTGATGTCTTTTTCAAGCAGCGCGCCCAGCACGCGCACTTCTGTGGGGTGAAGAGCTTCCATCCCCTGCCATCATCGCAAAATCGCTCCGCTCAGGAACGCGTGGAGCCCCGCCGCCGGCCCAGGGGCTCATAGTCATATAATGTGACTATGCCACAATTCAACCTTGCTGAAGCAAAGGCGCGCTTCTCCGAGCTTGTTCAAAAGGCGCTTCTTGGCGAAGAGGTGATTGTTGCGAAGGAGAATAAGCCGGTCGTAAGGATTGTCCCTATCAAGCCTCCGAAGCGCAAGCCCGGAACGGGGAAAGGCATCTGGATTTCGCCCGACTTTGACGAGCCGATTGACGATTTTCGGGAGTACATGTAGAGCGTGGCCGTGCTGCTCGATACGCATGCCTTCCTGTGGTGGTGCGACGATTCTCCTCAGCTCTCAAAAAGGGCGCGCAAAACCATCTCCGTTGAGGACTGCCTCCTCAGCTTGGCGAGCATTTGGGAAATTGCAATAAAGATCAGCTTGGGCAGGTTGAAATTGCCCTCCGGCTTTGACCGGTACATCCCCGAACAAGTCTCAATGAACGGGTTTTCCCTGCTGGAAATCGGGTTTCGTCACGTGGCCGGATGCACCGTCCTGCCCTGGCATCATCGCGATCCGTTCGACCGCCTGCTCATCGCGCAAGCGATCGAGGAAGACCTCCGTATCGTCTCGCGCGACAAGATGTTCGATCGATACGGTGTCCGCCGCGTCTGGTAGATGTCAAGCTGCGCGCTCTAACCTCGGCGAGGTGCAGAGCTTCCATTCCGTGCCATCATCGCAAACTTGGCCGGCGGTCTACTTGAGCTGTGACAAGAGGTGCGAAAGGATGGTCTTGACCTCGGAAGAAGAGAGTACAGATTCGATCGCCTTCTCCAGCTCGGATTCGTTCGCGCAGGAGACGTCCTTGTTAGGTTTGCTCGCTCCCAGCCGAACCGGGTAAAGTTCAATGCCATGGTCGATCCAAAGAATCTCTACTGAATAATTATTCAGCTCAGGGACCCGAACATCGAGTAGGTAGCGAAAACCCGACGCCACATAGGCTGTTCTGTCATCCACTTTCCCGACTAACGCGCCCTTGGTCGCCTCCGTGAGATACTGCGCTTGCTCGAGCAGCACCGTCCTGGGAGTACGGACTCTCTCAAGTTGGCTTAGATCAGCCCACAAATTCTTCGATGACATTGGCCGTCTCCTGAATTTCGCTCAGCTTGCAAACGATCGGTAAGTGGTCCGACGCTACTGTAGAATTTGGCCGTCCTCGATCCGTGAGCAAGTCCATGTCTCCAATCCGGGTAACGATACTCACGCTGTCGTTCGGGAGCGAATCCAACAACGCCGGCCGCACCAGCACCTGGTCGAACATATTCCAAAAGTAATTCACATCCGAGCTATTGTTGTGGAAGTAGGTCCCCGGCGGCGCAGGGCCCCCGTCCCCGAGTTTTGACCACATCGGGTTATAGAAAAACATGTAGTCCTTCCCCCGGATCCTGCGGGACCCTCCTGATGCGATTCGGCGGTCCATTACCCCGTGCAACCCTCCCGACCCGACCACGCCACTTTCGAAAGGGTTCATGTTCAGATCGCCAATTACAATTGTACGGCTATGTCCGACTCGCTCCTCCGCCGCACGGATGTCGTGCCCCAACTCCGCCGCCACAAAGATCTGATCCTCAGTTTTGGTCCAGAGCTTACTCGCCAAGTGGACCGCCACCACAAGAAAGCTTTCGCCCGGACGGAGGCTGTAGTGCCGGATGGCCACGCCCGGACTGTCGCGCACCAAACAGAACGGCTCCGGCCGAAAACGGGTCCAAATCGTAAGGCGATCCGATTGGCCAGGGTCCGAGAAATACAGTCCGTTTGCGTCCGCGTTCAGCTTCCGCAGAATCTCGAAGCGATCCGTCTCGTTCTCCGCGAGAATGATGATGTCAACGTCCCACTCCCGGGCCAGAACCGCGATCGTCTCCGGCGAGACCCTCGCGTTTACGTTCCAAAAGGCGAGCGTCGGCATGCCCTTTGGGAATCGTCCGGTCCGCGCCTACTTACCCTCGAACCAGTGCGCGACTTTCTTGCCCGCTTCCTCGGTGTAATACACCGTCACCTTGGCCGTTTTCTCGGACCCCTTGGCGATGTCCTTGCCCGCGTCCTCGGTGGCGTGATCGGCCATCTTGAACGTCTGGACCGTCCCATCCGCGGTCTTGACCGCGATCGTCTTGGCGCCTCGGTCGATCTCTGAAATCGTGCCGTCGGTTTCCTTCAACCCGTCCTTGCCCACTCTGTCGACCTCCACCGCGGTCTTCTCAGTGCCCTTCTCCGTGTAGTGAGCCACCACCTCCGAGCCTTCCTTCACGCCTTTGAACGTATCCTTCGCGCCCGCCTCGGTGCCGTGAACCGTGGTCTTGGCCACGAAATGCACGGTGTGCTCGGTGCCATCTTTGGTCTTGACGACAATGGTCTTCGCGCCATTATCGATTTTCGTCACCGTGCCGTGAACAGCGGTCACGACATCGGCCGCGAAACACAGCGAGACCGGCAGGGCCAGCAACGCACAAATCTGAAAGCATCGTTTCATAAATTTCCTCCACCTCTGGATTCGATTCCATCCTAGCGCGAATCGCATCGAAATTAGTGGGTGGTCCGTGCCTGCCTTTTGGCCAAGTAGCTCATCCCCCGATTGGGGCAGGTGAAATGGAGAACGATTTCGTATCCTAAAGAGCGACCGCACCATCTATGTGGATAGGAGGGCACACATGACCTTTCAGCGTTCTCTGTTGATCACGCTCGCCGCCATCCCGCTTCTATCCGGCCAGACCGCCCCTGCCCCCGAGACCTGGCCCATGGAGCTGGACGACCACGGGTTCCACCTGGTGATCTATCAGCCTCAGGTGGACAGTTGGGAAAAAGATCGCCTCGAAGGCCGAGCCGCGGTCACGGCGACCAAGACAGGTTCGACCCCTGGCTCAAGCATGGAAGCCTTCGGCATCGTCACGCTCTCCGCGCGCACCGATGTGGACAAGGAAACCCGCATGGTCGCGCTCGAAGACCTCAAAGTCGCCAGTGCCTCCTTTCCGGGCGCGAAGCCGGCGCAGGGCGATCTCGAAAAGGCCGTCCGCGATTCGCTCCCCAACTGGCCCAAGGTTGTCGCGCTCGATCGTCTGCTCGCCGATCTCTCCATCAACGGAGCAACGCCTGAAGGCGAATCGACCGGCCTCAAGAACGACCCTCCCAAGATCTTCATCAGCCAGGTTCCTTCGGTTCTGATTCTGATCGACGGCGACCCGGTGCTCAAGCCCGTCCAAGGCTCCACCAAATACACCCGCGTGATCAACACCCCCGCCCTGATGCTGTACGATACGTCGGCCTCGCGGTACTTCCTGGATGGCGGCAACCTGTGGATGACCTCCGCCAATCTCACCGGGCCCTGGACCCAGGCCGCCAACCCTCCCGCCGATCTGAACGCGGTCAAATCCCAGGTCCTCGCGGCTGAGGAAAAAGATCCGCACGATCATTCCAAGGATGCCACTCCACCCCCCCTCGGCGCACCTGCGGCCGTCTACGTCAGCACCACTCCCGCCGAACTGGTTCAAATCGTCGGCAGGCCGAAATATACTCCCATTCCCAAGACCGAGCTCGTCTATGTGGCCAACACCGCCGGTGACCTCTTCCGCGACGTCAAGACCCAGGATTATTACGTCCTGCTGGCCGGCCGCTGGTATCAATCGAGAGCGCTCGAAGGCCCCTGGGCGGCCGTCTCCGGTTCCAAGCTTCCCAAGGACTTTGAGAAAATCCCGCCGGAGAACCCCAAGTACTCCGTGATGGTTTCCATCCCCGGAACCGAGCAGGCCAAGGAAGCCGTCATCGCCAACCAGATTCCCCAAACTGCGGCCGTCAAGCGCAGCCAGGCCAAGCTCACCGTGACCTACGACGGCGCTCCGCAGTTCCGCCCCATCGAAGGCACGTCCCTGGAGTATGCGGTCAATACTTCGAGCGAAGTGGTCCACGCCGCCGGGCGTTATTACGCCGTGCATAACGGCGTCTGGTTCGTCGCGGATGTTCCCACGGGACCCTGGGCCGTGGCCGACACCATTCCCGCCGAGATCTACTCCATCCCTCCCAGCAATCCGCTCTATCATGACCGCTATGTGTACGTATATGGCTCGACCCCCGACGAAGTCTACGTCGGCTTCACGCCCGGTTACATGGGAGCGTATGTCTGGGATGACACGGTCGTATTCGGCACCGGCTGGTGGTATCCCGGCTGGATCGGCCTGGATTGGTATGGCTGGCCCTGGACCTGGGGCTTCGGATTCCAGTTCGGCTATTTCGGCGGAGGCTGGATCTGGCGTCCTAACGGGTTCTGGTGGTATCACAACACGCCCTTTATGGGCCGAGTTTACACCGAGCACTGGAATCCGCACTGGAATCCCGGCGACGCCGAAAAGATCCGCAATAACGTGAACGTGTACAATCGCTGGGGCGGCAACACCGTGGCTGCCCGGACCATCCGGCCCGTCGCTGTCGGCGCCCGTCCGGCGACCTCAGCGGCAGCCAGTCGCGATCTCTACGCCGGCAAGGACGGGAAGGTGTATGAGCGCCAGGGCAACAACTCGTGGGTGCAGCGCGGCAACTCCGCCGCCGCAAAAAAGGTCCAGCCTCCGTCCGAGGTTCGCCAGCAGCAGCAATCGCGGTCCTTCGGCCAATCGCGGACCAGCGATTTCGGGCGCTCCGGAATTTCCCAGGGATTTCCCCGTTCCATGCCCTCGTTCGGCGGAGGAGGCGGGGGCTTCCACGGAGGCGGTGGCGGCCGGCGCTGATTCTGCCGTGCGGGCAGATTCGCAAATTGTTTTTGCCTGCTTCTCAATGGTTTAGCGCTTTCACTCGCTGCCGTTTGCGCGGCTCTCGTGTAAGTTTGAATCAAGAGTTCGGTTCCCTCATTGGTTCCGGATCACGCGAGCGCGGAAAGTCCTCGAGGCACCCCGCGCAACCGTCGCACGATGAGTCGTGCCGTTGAGGTTCAGCGGTCCCTTTTCCGTTTGAGGGTTATCAAGCGGACGAGGGGCTCCTTCGATCTTTCTCATGCGCGCGGGCAGGACGCCACGGCACACTCGCAGTGTCTTCGTCCGCCCGCGCCAGGCCGGCTCGGCGCTAGCGGACCGCGACGGTGACTGGCGACTGGCTCGCCACGCCGTTCACGAACACCACCACCGGCACATCTCCCGCCGGCGTGCCGGCCGGGATCATGACGTTGATCTGGACGCCTCCCGCGACCAATCCCGGCGCGGAGCCCGCATACATGACCTTGGCGTCGGCGCCGCCAACCTGCGCGGTGACCGGCAGCGTCAGGTTCGTGACGCCCGCGGTAGTTCCATCGCCCAGCGCCGCCTGAAAGGGCCCTCCGCCGGTGCCGAAAAGCTGCACGATGGTTCCCGGACTGGCGGGGTTGGTGCTCAAATTCTGCGTGGAATCCTGATTCAGGATCGCTCCCTGGCCGGTCCCGGACATCGAAACCGTGAACAGAGCCGGAGCTGCCTGCTGTAGCGGCAAAGTGTAGGAGGCCGAGGTCATGCCGCTGTAGAGCACCTGTACGGAGGCGCTCGATCCACTGCTCTCGAAGGGAACGATCGCGTTGATCTGGCCGGACTGCGCGTACAGCATCGGACCCGCGACGTTATTGAAGAGCACTTGGGCGCCGCCCAGGATGGTTGCATAATCGCCCTTCGCGTCCGTCTGCATCGAAACCCCCGAGGCCGGCCCCAGCCCGCTGCCCTTAATGGTTACGATGGACCCGGCGGAAAGCGCCCCCACCTCCAGGCTCGCCCCACTCACCAGCGAGGCGATCGCCGGCGTCGCATTCTCGACAATCAACGTTACCCCGAGAGCCTGCGGGCTGTTTACTGCGCCGCTGGCGGAGACTTCGATTGTGGCGGTGTACGATCCCGGATTTAGTCCCGCTGGATTGACCGTCAGGAACAAGCTGCTGGGATTGGCTCCCCCGGGAGGATTCACCGTGAGCCAGTTCACCACGGAGTTCACCATGAAGCTGTAGGTGAGCGATCCGCTGCTTGTCGTGAACTGTACCACCTGCCCCGGCGGCGGAGATCCGCCTTGGGTATAGGTGAAGGTAACGGTCGGCGGAGTGAGGATGAGAGTGACTCCGGAGGTCACCGTTAGGGTGACTGGAACGGAGAGCGGACTATTGGAGGCGCTGGACGCAACCGCAACGTTCGCCTTGTAAGCGCCCACTGGCAAGCCCGATGGGTTCAAATTCACGCCCACCGTGCCCGGGGTGATTCCCGACGGATTCGTCAAGGTGACCCAGCTCGAATTTCCGCTCGATCCCGCCACGTAGCTGACCGTGGAATTGTATGCCAGCGGCGACCCGCTGCTCGAAATTGTCAGGCCTTGCATCGCGGGCGCCGTCCCTCCCACGGTATAGCCGGCGCTCAGCGCGGTGGGACCGGCGTTCACGGCTTCAGTGGAACTGCCTCCGCTAACCGACAATGTGAAGGATGCGTGCGCGGAACGGTTTTGGCCGTCCGCTACTTGAAACGTCACATTGAAATTCCCCGATTGCATTGGGGTTCCCGAAATAGCGGCGCTGGGAGCCGGCCCGTATCCGGGGCAGTTTGCATTGGTCCCGAACGACAGCCCGGTGGGGAGGGCCCCCCCCGTGATCGCCCAAAATTCCCCGGATGCGAGATCTCCGCCGGTCGCGGACAGACAAAAGAAGTAGGCACTCCCGAGGCTTCCCGACGGCAACGACGTGGTCGTGATGACAATCGGATTCGTGACGACGATCGACATCGTAGCAGCGGCCGTGAGCCCCTGGGCATCCATGACCTGGAAGCGAATCGGCAGCGGATCGATAATCGCGCCTGTCGATGCCACCGCCGCCGGCGTTCCGGTGATGGTTGCCGTGGGCGAGCCGGGATTGAACATCAAGCCTTGTGGCAGGTTTCCGGCGGCAATCGACCAGGTATAAGGAAGCGTGCCACCCGTGGCGCTCAACGTAGCGCTATACGCCATCCCCGACGTGGCGGGAGGCAGACTGGAAGTGGTGATCGTTAATTGAGCGTGGGCCACGAAAGCGTTCAGAGCCGCCACGCTGAGGATCGCCGCGGAACGACGGAGCAACCGGGAGGGATGCATGACATCCGTAAGATGCGCGCGAGGAGGCGCATGTTTCCGGAACACGCCGATTAAAACAATCAGGACCATGCGAGCGTTACTCGCATGGTCCTGAAGTTATTGATTACAGGTTACTTTACCCCCGGATTTTACGGATCAACCCGAGCAGCAGGCCGCCGCCCAGCATCATGCTGAGAGTCCCCGGCTCGGGCGTGCCGGAGCCACTGGTGGTGCCATCAATCTCGTAGGCGCCAGGCGTCTGGCCCGAAGGCGAATTCCAAGTCGTTCCGCCGTCGAGGGAGGTTGCCTGATCGGAGACATCGCCGGTCGAGTTCCAATTCCACACAACAGTATCATTCAGGTCCGCTATGACAACAACCCAATACTGCGTGCCGGAGGTGAGAATTGGGTGGGCGCTGGAAGTGAGGGTGACGTAGCCACTGGCACCCAGAGTCTGGAGCGTAGAGCCTGTGACAAGAGGAAGGGTCTCCAGGATGGTGCCGCTGGGTGCGTCGCCGCTGCTTGTCTCGAGATCCACCGTGACCTGGTCCGGGCAGTTGGCCGCGGACGTGGAGAATTCGCAGCTCAGCGCGATTTCCAGGCTTTGAAACGTGTAGGTGGCTCCCGGGGTGAAGGTGTCGGCTTCGGCGAGGTTGTCCCCAAGGAAGTCGTTGCCAACCCCGTTTCCATCTCCCGTTTGGTAGCCGAAGCCGGCGCTAAAGTTGCTGTATACAATCGACGCTCGCGAAACTGCGGGTGCGGCAACCATCAGAGCTACAATCCCGAACTTTGTCAAGTACTTGAAGCCAAATCTTGCTGAAGTGATATTCATAAATTCTCTCCTCCGAATTCGGTTGTACTTATGGATTAACGAACCCAACAGGAATACCCTGGATTCCAGCGCCGCTGACGATCAGCTCATAATTGCCGGCGGGTACTGCGGCCGGGACCGCAAAATCGACTGTCTCCCCGATAATCGGGCCGACGCCGACGGAACTCCAGTTGGTCGTCTTGCAATAGTAGGTCGTGCCGCCTGCGCCCACCAGCCGAACGATGGGGTAGTTCTCGTCATTGGTTACGTCATCGCCGTAGTAGGCTCCCGCGGACTGGCCGTTAAGGTTGTTCCCCGTGAGCTGGTATGAGCCGCCGCCAAGGGGCGAAATCCCGCTGACCACCGGCCGCATCGCAAATGGGGCACTGACGTTGGGGTTGTAAAAATACAAGGTTGACGAAGCGTTGCCGAACAGCATCTGCCCGTTGGGCAGCATCAGCATTCTGGTGACGAAAGCGGGCTCGCCCCCGAGGCCAGCCGGAGGTTGGACGGCCAAGGGCACGATCGTCCCCGCCGCCGGGTTGAAATCGAAGAGCACCGTGGGCGGATCGAACTTTCCGACAGTCGGGCCCGAATCGGCAGCATAGATTATATGGCCGTTCGGGAGCTCGGCTGCGGGCGCGTCATCGGCGCCATACGGGCACGAGTTAGTCGAAGTCGTGCAGCCGCTCGTCGAAGGCCCGTCCGTATCCGGCGCATTCGTCCACGTGAGCGCTGCGGGGTCATACAGATTGTTGTGTTGGTTTGCGCCGATTTGGAAGATCCGCCCGTCCTGCAACCGCATGTTTGGCCCCATTTCGAAGCAATACTGGCCGACGGTCTGCGATGAGCACCCGAGGCCGTTGGTGAGGAGCTGCAAAGTGCCCGTGACACCGTTGTGGCCAGGCGTGATGTCGGTCCACGCGCCGTTGAGACCCGTCGAGGGGTTGTACTCCTCCGCATAGCCCTTGGTTCCGTCCGTTGTGGACTCGAAAAGATCGTAGACGACGATGTTGCCGTTCGCTAGCTTCGCCCACGCTTCCTCGTCGCTCCGATCGCCATAGACCTTGGTTGCCGCCGCGCTCCACGAATTCGTGGCGATGTTGTAAATCTGCGGCGTGGCCGTGAAGATGTCTCCGGCTATAATTTTGCCGCCCGGAATAAGTTCGGCGGGGTCGTCGCCGAAGTTCGCGTTTGGATAGCTAGTGATCGCACTCCAGCTATTCGCCACTGGATCGTAGATCTCGCCCGTGTTCGGAATGTTCCCTGTACAACTGGCGCCGCTATATTCTCCTCCCAGGACCCACACTTTCCCGCTCGGCAGCACGGCGGATGCGTAATACAGACGTGGGGTGCTCATCAAGGCGCTAGTTGTAAAAGTGCCGTTCGCGTAGTTGCCGGTACTATCCGGCGTCAAAAGGTAGAAGGAGCCATTGCCGCACGAGCCGCCACCCTGCTGAATCATTATTCTCCCATCGGTCAATAGGAGCATCGTACCTGCCGGCTGGCCCGGTGTATTCAGCGTCGTCCAGGGGCCGGCGGCATAGCTCAGACCCTGCGAAAGTACCAGGATGAAGAGGATCGCGGCAGACATTGCCGCTTTCTTGTAGAAGTTCAGAGACATTTTCCCTCCGGTGAAATTTGTCAGAAAAAATCTTAACTCCACCATGCTAAGACAGGCCAAGAGTACTGTCAAGGTATAACTTTCGTTCTGGGATAAGGTTAATGTTTCAGTTTGAAGTACATAAACTACTTAGACTACGTTCTAGGCAGTACTAATGGGAACAAGGCACTGATTGTAAACGACTTAGAGGCTCCCGGACCCTGCTCGGTGTTGCGCCCGGAGGGGCCTGCTCTAAGGCTTTTTTCGGACGCTACTTCTTGGTCTCAGCCGCAGGCGCCTTTTCGGTGGTTGGCGCCGCAGCTCCCGGGGCGGGCGCGGCGCCCGAAGCCGGCGCGGCACCCGAAGTTGGCGTCTCGGGCAGGATCTCGGTCAAGGGCGCCGGAGCGGTTCCCGGCGTCAGCGGCACTTCGGTGCGATGCACGTTTTGCGGCAAATAGTAATTGCGAGTGTCCTGATCCAGAAGGCAGAACATCAGGAAGATTCCCAGGAACAGGAACCCCGCCATGGCGACGATCCCGTACACCGGTTTGTCCCAGCGGAGGTGCATAAAAAACAGCACCACCAGCGAGGCCTTGATGGTGGCGATAAACAGCGCGACCACCACGTTGCCGTTCCCCAGGTTGATGTAGGCGGCGCCGATGGTGATCGCGGTCAGAATCAGCAGCGCCACCAGGGTCTTGACGTAAACGGCCGAACCGTGTGCGACGCCAGCTTCGCCGTCGTGAGTGTGAATGGTTTCCGTATGAGTGCTCATTGGATCAGGTAATACAGCGGGAACAGGTAAATCCAGATCAAGTCAACGATGTGCCAGTACAGCCCCACCAGGTCCACCGGGGTGTAATACGTGTGTGAGAATTCGCCCCTCCGCGTGCGCATCAGGATCCACGACAGCACTCCGATGCCGCCCAAAATGTGGATTCCGTGGAGGCCGGTCATCATGAAGTAGAACGAGAAAAAAGTGGCGTAGCCGTGGCTCCCCGGAATCGAGTCGCCTTTGGCGGAATAGTACTTGCCCGGCAGCCAGCCTTCCTCCCATTTGTGCGAATACTCGAAATACTTCACCACCAGAAAGCCGCAGGCGCACAGAATTGTGAGCACCAGGAAAAACATGGTCCTCTGCTTCTTATTGGTTTTGGCCGATTGCACCGCCATCACCATGGTGAAGCTGGAAACCAGCAGGATCACCGTGTTCAGCGAGCCCTGCCAGCGCACCAGGTGCTCATGCGCTTCCACGAACTCACGCGGATAGCGCTGCTGCATCATTCCAAAGCCCACGAACAGACCGCCGAACAGCAGGATTTCGGTGGCCAGGAACATCCACATCCCCAGCTTGGCGGTGTCGAACTGCTGCTCCATCGTGGCGAAGTGATGCTGATGGTGCGGGTCGCCCAAACCGTGGCCGTGCTCTCCGTGCCCGCCGTGCGAAGGTAAGTCGACGCTGGTTGTGCTCATGTTCTTATGTCACCTTCACCGGACGGTAATCGTAGGGGTCGCGCGCCACCACGGGCTGTTCCTCGAAGTTGTACATGATCGGCGGCGAGGAGCACTGCCATTCGAGCGTGGTGCCGCCCCAGGGATTGTCGGGCGCGTCCATGGGCTTGCGCAGCGAGGCCAGCAAATACGCCAGGGTCATGAACAGGCTCAAGCCCAGCACCCAGGACCCCACCGTGGAAAACGCGTGCAGCGGCTGGAACTGGTCCAGGTAGTTGTAATAGCGCCTGGGCATGCCCTTGCTGCCCAGGAAGAACTGGGTCAGGAAGGTCATGTTGAATCCGACGGTGTACAGCACGCAGGCCGTGCGTCCCCATTTCTCCGAGGGCATCCGCCCGGTCATCTTGGGCCACCAGTAATGCAGCCCTCCCAGGAAGGCGGTCACCGTTCCTCCCATCATGACGAAATGAAAGTGCGCCACCACGAAGTAGGTGTCGGTCAGGTGCACGTCGGTGGAGAGCGTGCCCAGAAAGATGCCCGTCAGGCCGCCGATGGCGAACAGGATCAGGAAGGAAATGGCGTAGCACATTGGTGTTTCGAGCGAGATATTGCCCTGATACATGGTGCCCAGCCAGTTAAAAATCTTGACGCCGGAAGGAATCGCAACCAGGAAGGTCAGCGCCGAAAAGACCACCGTGGCAAGCTGCGACTGCCCCGCCACGAACATATGATGGCCCCACACGATGAAGCTCACCAGAGCCAAAGAGACGCTTGAGTAAGCAATCGCCCGGTAGCCGAAGATGGTCTTGTGCGAAAAGGTCGGGATGATTTCGCTGATGATGGCCATGCCCGGCAGAATCATGATGTACACGGCGGGATGCGAGTAGAACCAGAAGAAGTGCTGGAACAAGACCGGGTCGCCGCCGATGCGCGGATCGAAAATGCCGATGCCGAAGCCGCGTTCGAGCATCAGCAGAACCAGCGTGATTCCCAGCACCGGGGTCGCCAGAATCTGGATCAATCCAGTGGAGTAAATGCCCCAAATGAACAGGGGCATGTCGAACCAGCCCATGCCGGGAGCGCGCAGCTTATGGGTGGTGGCGATGAAGTTCAATCCCGTGAAGATGGACGAAAACCCGAGCACGAACACCGCCGCTGTCATCAGCGTCACCGGTCCGTCGGTGGTGGTCGAATACGGCGTGTAAAAGGTCCAGCCGGTGTCCACCGCTCCCAGCACCATGGCCAGGATGGCCATAAGCGCGCCCGTCACCCACAGATAGAAGCTGGTCAGATTCAGGCGCGGGAAAGCCACGTCCTTCGCGCCCAGCATCAGCGGCAGAACGAAGTTGCCGAGCGAGGCGGGAATCGCCGGGATGATGAACAGGAACACCATGATGGCGCCGTGCAGCGTGAACACGCGGTTGTACTGCTCCGCCGTCAGCAGCACTTTTCCGAAGAGCATGTGCGTGGGCGTCAGCAGCGTCAGCCGGACCAGAAGCGCGAAGCATCCGCCCATCAGGAACGCCGTCAACACTCCCACCAGGTACATGATGCCGATGCGCTTGTGATCCAGCGTGCCGGCCCAGCTCATGAACCCGTGGCTCTGGTTGAGATAGTTCTTCTTGGGCCGGGGCAGGCTGCCAGTCTTGGCCCCCATTGTGAGTACTTGGTATTCCATAATTCCTTACCCTCTAAAAACTCCTTGCCACACTGCCTACTGTAGCGACTTCATAAGCGCGATGATGCCCTCAAATTCGTGGGGTTTGATCAGGCCCTGGAACGTCGGCATGATCGGCTGGAACCCATCCACGATCTTGGCCTGCGGCATATTTTCGGATTCCTTGACATACGCCTCGTCCACCAGGACAAACGTGCCATTGTTCATTTTTTCCATTTTGCCCCAGATACCCTTCCAACTGGGACCCTTGCCTTTCGATCCATCGAGCGTATGGCAACTGTTGCAGCCCTTGCGGTCCCACTGGATTTTGCCCCAGGCGGGCATGTTGTTCTTGTACGCCTCCCACTCCGTGCCGCCGGTCGCCAGATAGTTCTGGAAATCGGCTTCGCTTTCCACAATCAGCGTCGCCTTCATGTCGGAGTGGCCCTTGCCGCAATATTCCGCGCAGGTCACGTTGTGCGCGCCCAGCACCGTGGGCGTGAACCAGACCTCGGTATAGCGGCCTGGAATGATATCGTGCTTGACGCGCATATCCGGCACGAAGAAATCGTGGATCACGTCCTCGCTGGTCATGATGAACTTAACCGGCTTGTTCACGGGCACGTGCAGGGTGCCCCCGTCGCGCGAGCCGTCCGGATACTCGAACGCCCAGTTCCATTGCCTGGCCGTGACCTGGACCTCCATGGCCTCGCCCGGCGCAACCGAATATTCCATCCAGCCCTTGAGACCCCAGAAGAAGATCCCGACGCACAGAAGCAGCGGCAGCACGCTCCAGAGAATCTCCAGCGTGGTGTTATGCGTGACGTGCGGGGTTACGCGCCCGGGCTTGTAGCGATAGCGCCAGGCGAAGTAGAGCGCCGGGATGGCGATCCCCAGAAACAGCACCACGCTCAGCCAGAACAGGGCCATGTACACGGTGTCCACTTCCCCCGCGTACGCCGAGCCCTGCGGCGGCATCATGATTCTAGTAAGCCATCCCATCGTTATATCCTCACAAGCGGCACAACGGAGCCTGTCGCGGCCGGACCGCCGCCAGTTCCTCGCCTTGACAAGGGCCGCTCCGGCCCTGTGCCGCTTAATCCTCCCGAGGCTTTCTCCAGCGTCATACCGTCCTCTCCCGATGCACGTTGCGGAGACGCTCGGCGCGGAGCCGTTCTCCCCGGAGCTTTTCTCCCCGGAACAGGCGCCACAGAAAAAATCCCATGATGAGTACCGTCAAGACCCCGCCCGCCTTCATCACGTTGGACGCGAACAGCACGTAGGCGTTGGCAATCGGATCGTAGTGATAGCACCACAGCAGAATCCTGTCGATGGTGGCGGTGCTGCGGCCCTCGGCAGCCTCGGTCAGCGCGAAGCGCAAATCGCGCGAGCGGAAGCGGATGCCGTACAGATACCGCGCCATCTTGCCCTCCGGCGTCAGCACCATGATGGCCGAAGTATGCGCGAACTGCTGCTGCCTGGCGTCGTAGCGGTAATGATACCCGATCTCCTCGGCCAGCCTCTTGGCGTTGCCGTGGTAATCCGTCAGGAAATGCCATCCAGGAGCCGGGCGGCCGTAGGTGTCCAGGTAGGTCTCCTTCTTGTGACGAGCCACGTCGAAGGTGTCCTGCGGATCGAAGCTGATGGTCACCACTTCGTAGTTGACGCCGGGATTCCAGGTCAGCTCCTTCATCGCGTCCACCTGGCCGTTGAGGATCAGATTGCACAGCATCGGGCAGGTGTAATAGACCAGGTCCAGAATCACCGGCCGGTCCTTGTGAAAGAAACTTTCGAGCGGAACCTGGTAGCCCGTTTCATCGGTGAATTGCAATTTCAAGTCCACCGCGCGCCCCAAGTGCTCATCGACGCCCACGCCTTCGAGCTGCGGCGGCGTCACCCCCGGAGGAAGCACGCCGACGGACTGACCCGGTTGCGGGCCGCCTACGCGCGAATCGAATCCCGCGAAGGCGGGGATCGTTACAAAGAGGGCGGTTAAGCAGAGCGTGGCGCACGCACTCCTGCGTGCCGCGTCGCCACTCCTGGCGACGCTGAGCCCCGTCCGACTGTCGGCATCCCGACTGGGTGTCGAGATGAGTCTCGACACGGCACGCAGGAGTGCGTGCGCCACACAAAATCCCTCGAAATGTCGCAGTGTTTTCATTCTTTGTTTGGCGTGGGCAACGGCGGCGGGCTCTTCTCGTCCGCGTCATTCTTGGGCAGAGTAGGCTTGGCCGGATAGAACGTCTTGCCCTCGGCCGCTTCTTTCAGGAACAACTCCTGGGCGCGGTCGAGGGGGATGCGCACCTGCCCTTTGCTCTTGTCTTCGTAACGGTAATGCGTCAGCGCCCAATCGTCGCGATTGCGCTGGTCCTGGAGCTCCTGACTGGGCGCCGCCAGCACCTTTTCATACACCGCGTCGTTCCAGATTTTGTCGAAATACTGTTGCAAGGCCACGATCACCACCACCAGGATGATCACGCTGCCGATGGTGAAAGCCCAGATCTTGGGAGCTTGCGGCTCGGTGTAATCGAAGCCCTCGCTGGGTTCGTGGTGAGTGCGGATTCCGTGCTCGTGGATGTCGCCGAGAGCCTCGCTGGCTTCGCGCTCGGTGCGGTGTTTCTGGTCTTCGCTCATGCTGGCCTCATGCGTTCTCAAAATTCAGGCTCTGCTCAAAGCGCAGATCGCCCACCGGAACCATCTTGTGCCGCCGGAAGCGGTTCCAGAACTGGAGACCGCAAATACTTACGGTGGCCGCCAGCGTGGCGAAATCCAGCCAATGCAACTGCGGGCCATTGGGGTAGTGGACCGGCATCACCACCCAGTAGACGTCGATGAATTCCATGACCAGGCTCCAGGCCGCCACCATCCCGATGATCGTCAGATTGCGTTTGGCGGGCCGGCACAACAGCACGAAGAACGGGATAAAGAAACGGAGGAACGGCAGCGCGAGACTCAAATACAGCCAGCCCCCCTGCGAGCGGGCGCGGTAAAAAATAGTCTCTTCCGGTAGATTGGCGTACCAGATCAGCAAATACTGGGAAAACGCGATGTAGGTGTAAAACGCCGTCAGCGCGAACAGCCACTTGCCCAGATCGTGGTAGTGCTCGATGTTGATGGAATTGGTCAGAATTCCGGCGCGGCGGAAGCCCAGGCACACCAGCGTGACCACGCTCATGAACGCCAGCGTTCCACCGGCCAGATAATACAGCCCGAAGATGGTCGAATACCAGGTCGGCTGCACCGACATCAGCCAGTCATAGGCGGCCAGCGTGCCCACCAAAAACACCAGGAGCAGGCCCGGAGCGCACCAGCGTGCGATCACTTTCATCTGCCGCACGGAGCGTTGCGAGTCCTGCTTGGTGCTTTGACGATAAATGGCGAAGATCCAGATGGACCACAGCAGGAAGTAGATGTAGGTGCGCATCACGAAGAAGTTCTCCGTGAGGAATCCAGATTTCTTGCGCAAGGCTTCGCTGGCCGCGACCACATCCGGATGGGTCCAGGGATACACGTACTTCAAGCCGAAAATGAGCGGCAGAAACAGGATGCCGCCGACCGGCAGCGTCACCATGATGTTTTCCATGATGCGGCGCACGGTTACGCTGGCGGCCGAGCCGGACAGGTACATGGCCATGACGAAGAAGAATGCGCCCAGACCGATGGCGGAGGTGAACGCGAAGGCCACGGCATAGGATTGGAAAAAACGCTCCGGGTAATACAAATAGCCCGCGGCGCAGGCCGCCACTGAAACCAACGCGGCGAAGAACAGCGTGTTGCGCCCGGCCGACCAGCGGCTGTTTTCGAGTTGGTAATTGTCGGTCGCGGTGTAGGATTGGCTCATAGGTTTTCTATTTGAGTGCCGCCCTTTGATCTTCGGGTACGTCCGCGACGGTCGAGTGCGCGGCCCGTTGGAGCACGCGGACGTACGCGATGATGGCCCAGCGGTCCGCGGTTACGACCTGATATCTGTACGGCGGCATGGTGCGACGGCCGTTGGTGATCACGGTGAAAATGTCTCCATCGGCCATTTCCACCACGCGGTCGTCCGTGAGATTGGCCGGCTGCCATTGCGGAGCGTGAGCCGGCACGATGCCGTGTCCCGAAGCGGTGCGGTCGTGGCACGGAACACAGTAGGTATTGAAGCGGAACTGGCCGTGATGCAGCAGCTCCGCGGTCACCGGCACGGGATTCTTGCCCACGTACATGGGGCCAACCATGCCCGTGTTATACGCGGTGTCGTCGATCAGATATCCTTGCGCCACGGTGTCCTCGGGCGGAATGCGGGTGTTGCGTCCGTCCGAGAACAACCCGGTCTCGCCTTCGGTGCGGAATTTGGGCTGGCGCTTCATGTCCCACCAGATCATGGTGGGCGGATCGCGCTGGATGCTGGAGCAGGCGGATAGAACGGCCATCGCAGTACGGCCAGCGCCGCGCAATGAACTTGGCAGGTCGGAGACCTGCCCCACATATATGTCTCATCCGACCACCACCTCCACCTCTTGCGCGCCCACGCTGCGCAGATGGTCCGAGGCCTTGCGCGGCTCGAAGATGGGATCGTCGGCCTCGATCACCAGCAGGAAGCGGTCGTCGGTGGCGCGATGGGCGTTGCGGTAATTCATGGAGGGGTGATACAGCCGCGGCAGCCCGTTGATAATCCACAAGCCGAAAAAGGTCGCCAGCGCCGTGAAGGCAACCGTCAGCTCGAAGTCCACCGGAATCGAGAACGAAAAATCGAACAGCGGCTTGCCTCCGATGACCAGCGGATAGGGACTCAGGCCGAAGGGAATCAACTGCTTGATAAACTGGAGTCCGCCGGTGTACCACTGCAAAAGCAGCGCCGTGGACAAGCCGGTGAGCGAGAAACAAACCACGATCCAGCCCAGCTTCGAATACGGGATTCCCAGCGCGTCGTCGATGCCGTGCACGGGAAACGGCGTCATGGCGTCGAGCTTGGAATAGCCCATCTCGCGGATCTTCCGTCCGGCCTTGACCAGCTCTTCCGGGGTCTCAAATGCGCCCATCGCGGCGTAGACTTTATCCGCGCCGATGCCGAGCTTGTCTTTAATTTGCTCGATGTCCAACTGGCGGGCCATGCTAGTGGACCTCCTCGGTAGCGGTGGCCGGCGCGAAGGAGTGCCGTTCGTGCGCCGCCACGCCCTTGACCTCGGAGATCGCGATCATCGGCAGGAAGCGCGCGAACAGCAGGAACAGCGTGAAGAACAACCCGAAGGTGCCGAGCAGCGTCAGCTTGTCCACCCAGGTGGGATGGAAATACCACCATGAGGTGGGCAGATAATCGCGCGTCAGGCTGGTGGCGATGATCACGAAGCGCTCAAACCACATGCCGATGTTGGTGGTGATGCTGATGATGAACATCACCCACAGATTGGTGCGCAGTTTCTTGAACCAGTAAAGCTGCGGGATAAACACGTTGCAGGAGTACATGGACCACGCCGCCCACCAGTACGGGCCGAAGGCGCGGTTCAAGAACGTGAACCTGCTCGTAGATGTCGCCGCTGTACCAGGCGATGAAGAACTCGGTGGCGTACGCATAGCCCACGATCGAGCCGGTCACCAGGATGATCTTGTTCATGTTCTCCAGGTGCTTCATGGTGATCAGATTCTGGAGATTCAGCAGCCAGCGGGCGATCAGCAGCAGCGTCATCACGCAGGCGAAGCCGGAGAAGATCGCGCCGGCGACGAAGTAGGGCGGGAAAATGGTGGTGTGCCAGCCCGGAATCACCGAAGTCGCGAAGTCGAAGCTCACCACCGAGTGGACCGAGAGCACCAGCGGCGTTGAAATGCCCGCCAGAATCAGGTACGCGACCTCATAGTGGCTCCAGTGCCGCGCCGATCCGCGCCAGCCCAGGCTGAGCGCGCCGAAGACCCACTGCCGGATCTTGGTGGTGGCGCGGTCGCGCAAGGTGGCCACGTCGGGAACCAGGCCGGTGAACCAGAACAGGATCGACACCATCAGGTAGGTGTTGACCGCGAACACGTCCCAGATCAGAGGGCTGCGGAAGTTCTGCCACATGTTGAGATCGGTGTTGGGCACCGGGAACAGCCAGTAGGCGCGCCAGGGACGGCCGGTGTGGAACAGAGGGAAGATCGCCGCGCACATCACCGCGAACAAGCGTCATGGCTTCGGCGGAGCGGTTGATGGAGGTGCGCCACTTCTGCCGGAACAGGAACAGAATCGCCGAGATCAGCGTGCCGGCGTGGCCGATACCGATCCAGAACACGAAGTTGGTGATGTCCCAGGCCCAGCCGATGGGCCGATTGTTGCCCCATACGCCGATGCCGGTGACCGCGAGATAGCCCAGCATACACAGCAGCAGAACCAGGATGGAGCTGGTGATGCCCAGCGCGATCCAGTACTTCGAGGGCGTCTCGAAAACATCGGCTTCGACAATCGAGCTGATTTGATCGGTGAGTTCGTGATACTCCGGCCGGCCCGGAACCAACGGCGGGTTGGTCTCGAGTAATGCCGGATCTTGCCGCACTGCTACGCTCATGCTTCCAACTCCGGATTGGGATTGCGCAACCTGGCCAGGTACGTCGTGCGCGGCCGGATGTCCAGCTCCGCCAGCATGGCGTAGTTGCGCTCCTGCTTCTTTAACTTCGCAACCTTCGATTCAGGGTCGTTGATATTGCCGAACACGATCGCATCGGCCGGACAGGTCTGCTGGCACGCGGTCTTGATCTCGCCGTCCTTGATCTCGCGGCGGCCGTCCACCTTGGCTTTGATCTTGGTCTCCTGAATCCTCTGCACGCAGTAGGTGCACTTTTCCATGACGCCGCGCATGCGCACGGTGACGTCGGGGTTGAAGACCATGGCGTGAATATCGGGCTCGTTCTTGTGGAAGTTCAGGAAGTTGAAGTGCCGCACCTTGAAGGGGCAGTTGTTGGAGCAATACCGCGTGCCCACGCAGCGGTTGTAGACCATGTCGTTGAGCCCTTCGGGGCTGTGGGTGGTGGCGGCGACGGGGCAGACGTTCTCGCACGGCGCGTTCTCGCACTGCATGCACGGCAGAGGCTGCTCCACCGCGCGCGGCTCGTCTTCCGATCCGACGTAGTAGCGGTCCATGCGGATCCAGTGCATCTCGCGGCCGCGGATGACTTGATCCTTGCCGACCACGGGAGTGTTGTTTTCGGCCTGACAGGCGACCACGCAGGCGTTGCAGCCGGTGCAGGCGCCCAGGTCGATGGCCATGCCCCACTGGTTGCCCTGCGTGTAGCTGAACTCCGGGTAGACCGAGTGGAGCGAAGGCAGCTCCGACATTTCCTCGACCACCTTGGGGTTGCTCTTGTACTCGGCGACGTTGACTTCGCGGTAGAGAGGCCGGTCGTTCATGTGCTCGGCGAGCCCGCGCTCCTGGGTGGTGGCGTACTGGTAGGTCGCGCCGGTGGCGGCGATCTCGAATCCGGAGGCGTACCAGAAGCCGTCAGTGGAGCGAATCAGGTTGGCGTTGAAACCCACATCCTTGCCGACGCGGCCGCAGTGGGTGCGGCCAAAGCCCAGAGCGATGGTGATGGCTCCGTCGGCGTGGCCCGGCTGCGTGATCACGGCGGCTTCCAGTTTCATTCCGCCTTTCGAGAGCGATACCATGTCGCCGTCCTTGAAGCCCTTTTCCTTGGCCGTCGCGACGCTCATCAGCGCGGCGTTGCCCCACACCAGCTTGGACATGGGGTCGGGACATTCCTGCATCCAGCCGTTGTTGGCGAAGCGGCCGTCCCAGGCTTGCGAGCTGGGCACGAAGCCGATTTCGATGCCACCGGCACCTGGATTAACAGCGGGTTTCGGCTCGGCGGCTACCGCAGCGGCGATTTTCTTGGCGTCGGCGGTCAGCTTCAAGGCCTCGACCGGTTTCGAGTCGACCACGATGCCGTCGTGCAAAGACTTGCGCCACTGTTGCTCCCGCGAGACCGCGTCATTGCCTTTCTCGGCGGCCTTCTCAGCCCCGCCTTTTTCAGGAAAGGTCGCGGTCCAATAATTCTTGACGATGTCGTGAGCCTTGGTATCTTTCGAGCCGGAGATCAGAGCGACGATTTCGGAGGCGGTGCGGCCTCCGAAGATGGGCTCGATCATGGGCTGCTGGATGGAAGCGATGCCGCCGGCGACCGCGTCGCCCCAGCTTTCGAGGTAATGCGCCTCGGGCAGATGCCACTTGGACAGCGCCGCGGTTTCGTTGGGATCGGAACCCAGATGAATGGAGGTGGCGACCTTGGCCAGGTTCGCGCCAAACTGCAAATCCGCGGGCGCAGTGTAGGCCGGATTTCCGCCCAGCATCACCAGCGTCGAAACTTGCCCTGAAGACATTTCTCCCGCGAGCGCCTTCAGCGCATCCACGCCGCTTTCGACGCGATCCTCGGACGAGGCCTTGACGATCTCCATGGTGTTGCCCAGCGAGCCCAGCGTCTGGTTCATCAACAGAGCCAGCGCGTGCACGATGGCGGGCTGGCGCGGACTGGTGATGACCAGCGCGTCCTTGCCCGCGGCCTTCAGATCCTTGACCACGGCGGCCAGGAATTTCGCCCGGCGATCCGTACCGTTGTTCAGCACGTTCAATCCCGGGATTGCGCCCAGCGCGACCGCGACATCGATGGCGAACTGCTTCACCTCGGAGCCGCGCATGCGAAGACGGTGGTCGGCATTGGCGCCGGTCATCGAGAACTGGCTCTCGACCGAGTACAGGCGGTTAATGTTTTCCAGGTCTTCGTCGCTCGAAACATGCCGGCGCGAGGAAAACTGCTTGGTGGGAAGAGGCGTCTGCCAATCCAGGCCCAGGAAATCGGAATCGAGACCCAGGATCACCTTGGCCTTGTCGAAATTGGTCTGCGGCGCTACCGGCTGGCCAAACGCGAGGGTCGCGCCGATGCGGCCCTCGCTGCGCTGGAAGGACTCGTACTCGATCCACTTGGCCTTGGGGAATTTCTTGAGCGTCGCGGTGCGCAGGGCCATCAGCGACGGCGAAACCACCGCTTCGCTGAGGAACCGCAAGCCCGCGCCATCGCCCAGACTGAGGGACTTCGCGAAGGCTTCGAATTTTTCCCAGCTCGATTCATTGCCGCCTTGGAGGACTTTCCAGGAGCGGTCAGGGTCGTAAAGATTCAGGATCGAGGCCTGCGCCAGCGCCGTGGCCGCCCCCAGGCTGTAAGGGTGCAGCGGATTGCCTTCGATCTTGGTGGGGCGTCCATCGTGAGTCTCCACCACCAGGCCGGCGACCTGCCCGGCGAGCGACGTCACCGTGGAATATAGATATTTTTCGCCGGGAGAATAATTCTCCACGCCCTTGGAGTTGGGGTAAATGTACTCGACCGGACGCCGGCAGGCAGTCAGACCGGCCAGTCCAAACGACGCCGCCATCATCTTTAAAACGGTGCGGCGCGAATTGCCGTCGAGCCCATTGGCAAACAACGAATCCGCTTCGGTGGGGAACTCGCGGCCGACCCATTCGCGGAACTGCGAAGTATTCGCGAGCTGGTCCAGGCTGCGCCAGTATTTGGGGCCCGAGGGCAGATTGGTCTTGATCGAAATGAGACTCGTCACATTTTCGAAAGTCATCGATGGCACCCCGAGCAATTCAATGGCGGACTAATATGCTTGGCACGGATAATCTCCTCGCCGATTTCACGGGGATCGCGATCCGGAACCCAGTCGAGCTTGGTCACCAGCTCCACCGGGCGCAGGTTGGGCGCGGGGTCGCGGTGGCAATCCAGGCAGAAGGCCATGTTGAGGGGTTTCTCCTGATGCACTTCGATCTCCTGATCGATGCGGCCGTGGCACAGCACGCAGCTTACGCCGGCGCTGATGTGCACCTCGTGATTAAAATAGACGTAGTCGGGAAGCCTGTGAATATGCACCCAAGGAATCGCCTGCCCGCCGTTAAAGCTGTCGCGCACCAGTTGCAGCCGGGGGCTCGTATCCTTAACCTTGGTGTGGCAGTTCATGCAGGTTTGGGTGGAGGGAACGGCGGCGAAAGCGGCTTTATAGACGGTGGAATGGCAATAAAAACAATCCAGGCCGAGTTGTCCGGCGTGCAGCTTGTGGCTGTACGGCACCGGCTGCACGGGCTGATAGCCCGTGTCAATCACGCCCGGGTAGGAGTAGTAGGCGTAGGCGGCAATCGCCCCCACCGCGCCCAAACCGATCACGGCGCTGGCTACTTTAAGGATGAGATCCGAAGATTTGGGGAAGATGGCAGCCATCTCTATGTATAGTCCTTGGCGTCCAGTCGCGACGCTTCCGGCTGGACGGTGTCGAGCGATATTCTTTGCAGGCTTTCCTCGTTTCTATCACAGCCGGAGGTGTTCCGCAAGTGGAGCAACAATTCTTGCCTCGTAGCAGAAAATATATAGTAGCAAGAACTTTCGGAAACCTCAAGGTCCGACCGAAACTGATGGTTCTGCACAACCTGTTCTTTCTTGTGCTGACGTGCGCCGCTTATTTCACCCTGATTCCACTTTTCGAAAAACAAGTGACGGTTGCCCGCGACCGCGAAGTGCAGATTCTGGAGCGGGCCGCTGCCGTGGTGGGGAAGCCGGTGAACCTGACGCTACCGGAGCGATCCTACGAACAGGAGCTGCGCCGCGCCAAGCTCACTCTGTTCCTGGTGCTGGGGAGCATTTACGTTCTGGCGGTACTGTTGCTGGAAGCGGTGATCATGCCGGAGTATGTCTACAGCCCGCTGCGGCGGATGTTGGCGGCTGACGCGGCCACGCAGGCGGGCAACCGCGAGCGCGAGCTCATTCCGGAAAGCGAGATTCTGGACGACGAGATCGGATACCTGATGCGCTCGCGGAACCAGACTGTGGAATCGCTGCGGCGCCATGAAGACGAGCTGGCCCGGGCGCTGCGGCGCCTGGAGGAGCAGGACCGCCTGGTGAGCCTGGGCCTGCTCTCGGCCAGCGTGGCGCACGAGTTGAATACGCCGCTGGCGGTGCTGAACGGATCCATCGAAAAACTGATCGAGACCTCGCCGGATGCGCAGACGCTGAACCGCCTGGCGAGGATGCAGCGGGTGACGCAGCGCCTGCGGCGCATCAGCGAAAGTCTGGTGGATTTCGCTCGCGTACGCAAGCAGAGCATGGAGCCGCTGGGTCTGCGCGCCTTGATCGACGAGGCCTGGTCGCTGGTGGCGATCGACGAGAAGGCTTCGAGCGTCGAGCTGGTGAACGAAGTCGGCGCGGAGGACCAGGTGGTGGGCAACTCCGACCGGCTGGCGCAGGTGTTCGTGAATCTGCTGCGCAACGCGCTGAACGCGGTGGAAGCCGGACGCGGGAAGATCGTGGTGCGCTCGCGGCGCGGGGAGAGGCAGGGCGAAACGGGGATCGTGGTGGGCGTGGAAGACAACGGTCCGGGGATTCCGGCCGATATGCTGACGGGCATTTTCGATGCGTTCGTCACCACTCGCCTGGATGCCCGCGGGACCGGGCTGGGGCTGACCGTGGCCGAGGGCATCGTGACGCAGCACGGGGGATCGATCACAGCCAGCAATCGGGCCGAGGGCGGGGCGTGCCTGGAAGTGTGGCTGCCGGCGCGGCCTTTGTAGTATCTGTGTTTATCTGTGTTCATCCGTGGCCAATTTTGTTTTCCGAGAGGGATTGGTTTATGCGGGCACAAAGAATAGGGCCACTCAGTCGGAGAATACTGTGCCGATCTCGTTGTCGAAGACGTTCTGGTGGTCGAGCTGAAATGCGTTGAGCGTCTCGCAAGCGAGCACACCGCACAGTGTCTCAATTATGTGGAAACGCATTCTCCATGGGGTCCAGATCGCGGCTGAGTAATTGTTTATTTCGGGGCCGCAAGAGCTTCGAGTTGCTTCTCTAGTTCAGTGAGGCGCGCCTTCAGTTCGCTCGTCTCCCGGTGCTGCTTCTGGACTTCGTTGAGCAGCATGGCATTGACCTTCTGGTATTGCACCGTTTGGACCTCGCCCGACGGCGAATAAGCCACCAGGTCGGGATACACGTCAGCGACTTCTTCGGCGATCAGCCCGTAATCGATGGGCTTGGAGCCGTCCTGGTAGGGTTGTTTGTAGCGGAACGTAACGGGCCGCAAGCGCATCAGGCCGCTGCTGGCGTCGCCCATGTCCTGGATGTCTTCCTTGAATCGCCGCGAAGAGCTCATCGTGCCCAACTGGCCGTTGGCATCGATCAGCACCGGGACGGGACTGCCGAGGCCTGTCGGGACTCCGCTCACGCCGGCCACGAAGAAGGAGGCTTGCATTCCCGCGGTCCCGATCCGGATGACGCCGCTGTTGGCGGCGGCGCCATCGCCGACGGTGCCCAGGCTGCCTATGTGAATGTTGTTGCTGTTGCTATTCGAGACGTTGAGGGCCGCATTGTACCCGATGGCGATGTTGTTGTTTCCGGTGGTGTTTAAGCCCAGCGCTTCGGTGCCAATGGCCGTGTTTTGGTACCCGGTGGTGTTGTTCTGCAGCGCGTTGACACCGTCGGCTGTGTCGTTGTATCCGGTGGTGTTGCTGTCCAGCACGCCGTAGCCGCTGGCCGTGTTGGAGCCTCCAGTGGTGTTGCTCTCCAGCGCGAAGGAGCCGCTGGCAGTGTTTCTGATCCCGGTGGTGTTGCCGACCAGCGCCCAGTAGCCGCTGGCCGTATTTTCGCTCCCGGTGGTGTTAACAGCGAGCGCGCTGGCGCCGGCGGCCGTGTTCTGGATCCCGGTGGTGTTTAAACCCAGTGCGCCGGAGCCGCTGGCCGTGTTGCTGCTTCCGGTGGTATTGTGCAATAGCGCGTCGAACCCGTTGGCCGTATTGTCGCTCCCGGTGGTGTTGTTCCCCAGCGCGCCGAAACCGTCGGCTGTGTTGGTTAAACCAGTGGTGTTGCTCTTCAGCGCCCCGTAGCCGCTGGCCGTGTTGAAGCCCCCAGTGGTGTTACTCTGTAGCGCACCCGCGCCGGTGGCCGTGTTGTAGATACCGGTGGTGTTGTCCCCGAGCGCACCCGTCCCGATGGCCGTATTTCCGCTTGGGTCGGTCGGCGCGGCGTAGTACCCGTTGATATCGATGATCACGTCGGTGATATTGCCCGCGACCATCTGGATCGCACCGGCGGTCCCGGCCGGCACGATGGCGGCGTTGGCGATGGCTCCGCCCGTCGGCGAAGAGTCATTGAGCGTCGATACGTTGGGGTACGGCTGCCCCGCCGGCCACACCGACAGAAACGAAAGTACTCCGGGCGAGACAGCCGTGATGTTCAGCGAATACGCTCCGGCGTTGGACGGAATCGTGCAAGTCGAGGAGCTGGGCATCGGCACTTGGCGCGCCGTCCCAAAGGCCGGCAGCGACGGAGGACCGAATGCTCCCGTGAAGCCCTGGCCTGCCCGTGTGTCCATCACGCGGCAGGGAGTGATCGCAATGAAGGTCAGCGGACCCGGCGGCGTGAAGATGCTGGCGGCTTGCGCTATCGCGGAGGAGGAAGCGTCAGGGTGAGCGATGCGTTGTTCCATGCGCTGCTGCTCGGCCTCCGCGGGCGTGGGCGCCCAATATAACGGAGCCGCCCAGTTCTTGAGAGCCGGGTTAAGAGGTTGCTGGGCGTTAAGGGACTGCCAGGTAACCGGCGCCAGCGCGAATGCGAACGCGAGGACGACCGCATAGCGTCGTAAGGTGTCATTCATGATCTTCTTCTCCTTGCTTAGTGACGTGGATTGGGTGACTTGTTGAAGCGCATGGGGTCGCCCAAGCTGTAGCGGGATGTTGCGTTGCGGATGGTTTCGATTTCCGACCCATGCCGAATGACAGTTGTTAGTCTGAACGGAGACGCAAAGCGGGGAGAGAGGGACGACGGACGAAGGGGCTGGATCTGCCCGATACAGTTGCTTTGAGCGAAAATGTCCGGCGCGCTTGCCAGCGTCAGGGTGAGGATCGCTGGAAGGAAGTAAACGGAAGTTCCGCGCTTCCGGCTGCCACCGCCAAAGCCAACGCGCTCTCTTGGAATGCGAGTACTCGCGTTGCTACACTCTTTAAAGCTCTGCATTGGAGCTAGTACCTCCTTGCTGAGTTAGGGAGTGTTGGGCGGTGACAGCCGTCCACGCTCCCGCTTCTGTCGTCACGTATCATTTCACGCCTTTAGTATCCAAGTCAACCGTCTACAGCCTGCGGCGGCGGATGTTGGAGGCCGACGCGGCCACGCAGGCCGGGCAACCGCGAGCGGGAAACACAGATTTTAATTCGCTGACGGAGCGCGTGCTTGGCCTGCCAGGAAGTGTGGCTGCCGGCGGCGCGGGGGGGCTTCCTAGAGTTGTTTCACCAGGAGATTCGGAATCATCCCGAAGTGCCGCACGTTCTCAGTAACAACCTCGAAGCCAAGATGCAGAGCGGTCGCGCCAATCAGGAGATCCGCAAGGGCAAGAGTGATTCCCCGCTCGGCCTCCTGTCCGGAGATGAAGCCAGCTCGCTCGGCGATGTCAGCGGTGAGCGGATGGACTGTCATCGCCGCCCTGATTTCCTGAACGAACAGGTGACGCCGCTGCCTCTGCGCTTCCAGTTTGGCTCGCTGGATGCCATGCGTCAGCTCGACGATGGTCACGGCCGATAGGCCTACTTCGGCCTCTCCCCAGGCGGTTTGTACTTGCTCCAGGATTTGAGGAACGCCGTGTCCGCGCCGCTCCGCGGTGACGAGCGTGCTGGTGTCCAAGATCAATCCCATTAGTCCCACGAGGGCGGATTCCAGGGCTGCCGGTTGCGGACGATCTCCTCGACGTCTGACGCGAAGTCCGGATCGAGAGTGACGGCGTAGCCCCCTTCCTTCTCGCGCTGCTTCGCAATTGCGATGCACTCCGAAATCATCCGGCCAGGCCCTTGTGGCGTCTTGATGACCGCGACAGGCCGGTGGTCTTGTTCGATCACGATTTCAGCGCCTTGCCGGACCTTCTCCAGCACAGCGTGGACGTCGCGCGCCAGTTCCGCTTCGGTGATGTGCAGGACTGCCATATCTTTTGATGATACGTCTTCTGAGCTATTTCGAGGCTGCAAGGGCGTCGAGCCGCTTCTCCAGTTCAGCGGGGTGCGCCTTCAATGCGCTTATTTCCGCGCTGGTCTCTTCCCTCTGCTCCTGAAGCTGCTGATGCTGCTTCTGGACTTCATTGAGCAGCATGGCATTGACCTTCTGGTACTGCACGGTCTGGACCTCGCCCGATGGCGAGTAGGCCACCAGGTCGGGATACACGGCGGCCACTTCTTCGGCGATCAAGCCGTAGTCGATCGGTTTCGATCCGTCGGTGTAGGGCTGCTTGTAGCGGAAGGTGACGGGGCGTAAGCTCATCAGGCCGCTGCTGGCGTCGCCCATGTCGTGGATATCTTCTTTGAATCGCCGCGAAGAGCTCATCGTGCCCAACTGGCCGTTGGCATCGATCAACACAGGGACGGGACTGCCGAGGCCCGTGGCGGTGCCGCTTACTCCGGCCACGAAGAACGAAGTCTGGAACGCCGGGTTCCCGATCCGGATGGCGTTGTTGTCGGCGGGGGCGCCATAACTGCCTATGTGAATGTTGCTGTTGTTGCCGCCGGAGACGTTGAAAGCCGCCTGATACCCGATGGCGATGTTATTGCTTCCGGTGGTGTTGTTTAGCAACGCCTGATAACCGCTGGCAATGTTGTAGCTCCCGTTGGTGTCGAGCTGCAGCGCGCCGAACCCGCTAGCCGTGTTTCCATCCCCGGCGATGTTTTTCTCCAGCGCCTGGAAGCCGCTGGCCGTATTGCTGCTCCCGGTGGTGTTGCTCTGCAGCGCGGCGTAGCCGCTGGCAGCGTTATTGCTCCCGGTGGTGTTGTTCTGCAGCGCGTAGTCGCCGCTGGCAGTGTTGGAGCCCCCGGCGGTGTTGTTCTGCAGCGCGAAGGCGCCGCTGGCCGTGTTCTCGTTTCCGGTGGTGTTGCTCAGCAGCGCTTGGAAGCCGCTGGCCGTGTTGCCTTGCCCGGTGGTGATGTTCGTCAGCGTTCCCGCCCCGATGGCGGTATTTGAGACTCCGTCGGTCGGCGCGGCGTAGTAGCCGTCGATATCGACGATTACGTCGGTGATGTTGCCGGCGACCATCTGGATCGCTCCGGCCGTTCCCGCCGGCACGATGGCGGCATTGGCCACGGCTCCGCCAGACGGCGAGGAGTCATTCAGCGTCGATACGTTGGGATACGGCTGTCCCGCCGGCCACACCGACAGAAACGAAAGTACTCCAGGCGAGACAGCCGTGATGTTCAGCGAGTACGCTCCGGCGTTGGACGGGATGTTGCAGGAGGAGCTGGGCATCGGCACTTGGCGGGCAGTCCCAAACGCCGGCAGCGACGGAGGACCGAACGCGCCCGTGAAGTCTTGGCCCGCCCGCGTGTCCATCACGCGGCAAGGAGTCATCGCGATGAAGGTCATCGGACCAGGCGGCGTGAAAATGCCGGCAGCTTGCGCCACCGGTGAAGCGTCACGCTGAACGATGCGCTGTTCTATGCGCTGCGGCTCGGCCTCCGCGGGCGTGGGCGCCCAATATAACGGAGCCGGCCAATTCTTGAGAGGCGGGTTGAGCGGTCGCTGTGCGTAAGCCTGCGCCAGCGTAAACGCAAGCGCGATAGCAGTGGCCAGGCGGCGCATGATGTCGTTCATTGTCTTTCTCCTTATTGCGTGGCTCATAAGTACGGCTTCACCGAAGTATACTAAGCCAATCGTGAACCATGTACTGTAGAAAGACGGTAAAGGAGGCAAGAGATGGACGTGCTGGTGATGATTCCCGCTGCGATCCTGGGGATCCTGGTGCTGGGGACGATCCTGGGCAGCTTTTTTACGGTGAGCACGGCGCAGGTGGCGGTGATCACGCGGTTCGGAAAGTTTCAGAGGGTGGCGGAAGCGGGGCTGAATTGGAAGCGCCCCTTTGTCGATTCCGTGGCGGCGATCGTGAGTTTGCGGGTGAATCAGATCACGCTCACCGTGGAGACCAAGACCAGGGACAACGTGTTCGTGACCATCCCGATTTCGGTGCAAAACCGGGTCCGTCCCGAGAAGGTTTTCGACGCGTACTACAAGCTGGCCGATCCACAGGCGCAGATCAAATCCTACGTGGAGCAGGTGATCCTGGGGCACGTGCCGGGCATGACGCTGGACGAGGTGTTTGCCAGCCAATCCAGCATTGCCGCGGCGGTGAAGCACGAGCTCGACACGGACATGACCGGATTCGGATACGAGATCGTCAACGTTCTGGTGACGGACATCGTGCCGGACGAGAAGGTGAAGTCGGCCATGAACGACATCAACGCGGCGCAACGGGAGCAGGTGGCGGCGACCGCGCGCGGCGAGGCCGAAAAGATCCTGGTGGTGAAGAAGGCCGAGGCGGAAGCCGAGAGCAAGGCGCTGCAAGGCCAGGGCATCGCCAATCAGAGGAAGGCGATCATCGAGGGGCTGCAAGCGTCCATCGAACAGTTCCAGAAAGTGGTGGAGGGGGCGTCGGCGAAAGAGGTGATGCAATTGGTGATGGTGACCCAGTACTTCGACACGCTCAAGTCCATCGGCGAAAGCGACCGGACCAATACGCTGTTCCTGAGCCACTCGCCGGGCGCGGTCAAGGAGGTGAGCGACCTGATTCTGGAGTCGATGCTGGGGGCCAGCGTCACTAGTACTTCGCAGCCGCGTAAGGGGGCTTGACAACGTTACGAGGCTGACTAGAATAGAGGGTATTCTAGCTTTCGTATGCCGGGTTGTGAACACAAGCGCGCGGAGTTCCTGATGCGCCGCGATGGAGTCGAGTACGTCCGCTGCCTGGATTGCGACCAGGTCTTTGAGTCCGACGACCTGGAGCAAGTCGCCCCTTACGACGAGCCCGAGGAAGAGCCGCAACGCAGGAAAGCCTCCTGACGCGCAGAAGCATCTCGACTTAACTTCAGTCCCCAGGCGTGCGCGAAGTATGTCTCCCGAAGCAGGTTCACAAGCGTGATAAGGGGAACCAGCGCCAGCAGCGGCGCCAGCGCGAGGCTCCAGGGATGCTGGGGCGCGGTTTCCCGCAACATGGCGCAACCGATATCGGTAATCGCGCGGGTCAGCTTCCAGTAATCGCCGGATTCGCCGCGCACGGCGCCCTGGCCGCGCTTTAGTCCTTCCAGGAACTCGGAGGTCGTGCGGGCGCCCGCGACCTCCGTATAGGTCCTCCCCAGGCACTCGAGGGTATGCGCATCGCTGCCGCCCACGACCGCCTTGCCGGCGAGCAGCGCCATCTCTTCGGCGAAGCGGTTGGCCGCCGGGAGCATCTGTCCGTTGCGGGTTTCGACCGCGGGAAAAGCTTCGACGAACTCCTCGAAGTCGGCGCGGGTGCGGGAGCCGGTGAGTCCGGAGAAGGCGTGGTTGACGCTGAACAACAGCCTCCGCTCCCGGAGATAGGCGAGCAGCGACGGGAAATCCGCGGCGCGCCGCTGCATCTGGATGTGGTCGCGCTCCGCAACGCCGTAGACGCCGATGTGCAGATGGGTTCCGCTGGAAGCGCGGCAACTGACTTCCTCGCTCAGGAAGAAATCGGGATGGCGCCGGAGGCGTTCCACGGCGTCGATGGAGTCGTGATCGGTGACCGTCACCAGTTGCATACCGCGGCGCTTCAAGGTCTCATAGACTTCCTCGGGATCGTTGTAGCATTCGCGGCAGATGCGGTTCAGAACCGGGACCGTACACATGCCGGAGTGGATGGTGTGTACGTGGAGGTCGCACCTCATGACCCCTTATAGCCCACGCACGGTTACAATCAGGCTGGTAACACAAAAAACATTCGTTACAAAAGATGTTTTGCTCCCGCGGGCGCTTGGCGGGAGCTGGTTTGTGCCCGGCCTACGCTAAGCCCCATGCCCAAAGCTCCGCCCAAAACTGCGAATCCGTCAGGTGCGGCAACGCCAACAACACGACTACCAGGATGGCGGATGCCACGAGCAAAAAACTAAGTTTCCAAGACTTTAGTTCCATGATGACCCTTATAGCTCGCGCACGGTTACAATCAGGCTGGCAACACAAAGAAACATTCGTTACAAAAGATGTTTTTTTAGAGCCGATGCGCCGCGCGGAACCCCGCGGCGCCCTCGCGCCCCAGGTATTTCTCCAGAACGGCGGGAGCCAATCCCGCCAGATCCACCACCACCAGCCCGTCCACGACGTCGGAAAACGCGCGGTCAACGTTGAACGCCAGCACCGTGCCCCCGAGTTGCAAGTACTGCCGCAGCAGCACGGGAACACCCTTTCCGTCGGCCTCCAGCTCGGCCACCACCTCCGAGAGCTCCTCCAGGTTGCGGAGCAGAGGCGCCAGCAGAGCCGCGTCGCAGCCGCACAAGCGGCCCGCCCGGAACTGCCTGCGCGGCGCGACTTCACCGGTGAACTCGCCACAGCGGGCTTCCAAAGAACTCGCGCAAAACGGAGTGCGGCGCGAAACAGTTCCCGATTCCGCCGGTGGTGCGCGCCGCACCCTTTGCGCTTCCAGATACGACACCATCAGCGCCTTGGACGCCTGGCTATACTCGCGGCTGATGCTGACCGGCCCGAACAGCACGCGGTAGCGCGGATGCCGGGCCACCCAGCGCCCGATTCCCTTCCATAACAGCAGGAGCGCCTGGTAGCTTTTCTGATGCTCCGGGCGGACGAAGCTGCGGCCGAGCTCGACGGCCGGATTCAGCCGCTCCAGCAGCGGCGGCCGGAAGCGGAAAAGCGTAGTGGTATACAAGTCGGACGCCGATTCCACGGTGTCGGTGCAAGCAAGGCGGTACGCGCCCGAAACCTCGGCCGTCTCGCGATGCGAGACCCACAGATGCAGATAGTGCTTGTCGAAGCGATCCAGGTCGAGCGATCTTCCGGTACCCTCGCCGGCTTTGCGAAAGGCGATCTCGCGCAAGCGCCCGATTTCGCGGAGCGTGTTGGGGATCCGCTCGGCCTGGGCGAAGCAGACGCGGTAATCGCCGCTTTCGAGCAGCACCTGTTGCGCGGCCAGATTTCCGGCTTCCTCGCGCAAGGCCCGGGGATCGACGGCGCCGGCGATATTCACGCGCGGAACGTCAATTCGGAGGGGTCCAATGTGGAACTGCGGCGGCTCGGCGCCAGCCTTGAAAGTCTGGGCTGGGCGCGCCTGCAGTAAGTGCGTGCGCTGGCGCAGATAGTCCATTGCCTCGCGGTCGGTGGCCAGCCGCGACAGGCTCTCGGCCTTCACCGGCCCGCCGATGGCCACGCGAATCGTGTGACCCTTCTTGTTGAGCAGCTCGCGTGGAAGCAGCGCGGTGCGCAGCCGGGGATGGATCAATCCCACGAGCTGGAACGCCGCGCTGTTGACGCCGTGAAAGTACACCGGAACCGCGCACGCTCGCGTTATCCGGATCAGGCTGGCGATGCGCTCATTCCACTCCGGCTCGGCGATTTCCATGCGGGGAAGCTTGAGCGCGGCGACTTCGCCGGCCGGAAACGTCACCAGCAGACCGCCTTGCTGCAACCACTCGATGCTCCTTCGCAAGCCTCGCCAGTTGGTCTTTGCCGCGCCGCCGAAGGGGTCCACGGGGATCAGGTACTCCTCGGTCCCCGGCACGCTTGCCAGCACGGAATTCGCCAGAAACTTCACGTCCGGGCGAATCTGGCTCAACAGCGCGCCGAGCGTCGCGCCCTCCACCAATCCGAAGGGGTGATTGGCCACCACTACCACCGGGCCGGAGCGCGGAATGCGCGCCATGTCCCCGGCGGAACAGCTCCAGCGTACGTCCAATTCCTCCAGAAACCGCGCGAAGACGCCGCTTCCGCCCGGGACCATTTCTCCCGCTTTCGCCCGGGACCATTTTTGCAACGTCGTGCGCACCGCGTCAGGACTTGCCATTCTGGTTCTCCCGCTTCGAGCATACGGACCTCGGGTTACGAATCCATGCAGGTAAAAAGAACGTTCCATGACGAAGATGTTCCGGAGGAAGTTGGCCTCCGCGCCGGCGCCGTGCGATCCTCAAGGGGGATGCCGGATTCGAATTTTTCGCCGCTTCGGATCGTCTCGATGGGCGGCGGCAACGGCCTCTCCGCCTTGCTGCGGGGACTGAAGCGCTATGCCACGCTGGGCTCGGGCGCGGTGGAGATCACCGCGGTGGTGACGGTGACGGACGACGGCGGCAGCTCCGGGCGCCTGCGCCGCGACTTCGACATTCTTCCTCCCGGCGATATTCGCAACTGCATGGTGGCGCTCTCGGAGGACGAGACTTTGCTGGCTCGCCTGTTTCAATACCGCTTTTCCAAAGGAAACGGCCTCAGCGGCCGGGGGAGCGGCCTCAGCGGGCACAGCTTCGGCAACCTGTTTCTGGCCGCGATGAGCCATCTCACGGGCGATTTCGCGCAGGCCGTCAAGCTCTCCTCGGAAGTGCTGGCCGTGGCCGGGCGCATCTATCCGTCCACGTCCTCCAACGTGATTCTGGAGGCGATGCTGGCCGACGGAAGGCGCGTAACCGGTGAATCGCTTATCAGCCGCAGCACGGTCCCTATCCGGCGCATCACCCTCAATCCGCGCCATGTCAAGCCGCTGCCCGAGACGCTGGAAGCCATCGCCAAGGCCGACCTGATCACGCTGGGCCCGGGCTCATTGTTCACCAGCGTGATTCCGAATCTCCTGGTGGACGGTATCCCGCGGGCCATCGCCGCTTCCCCCGCCCGCAAGGCCTTCTTCGTGAACCTCATGACCCAGCCGGGCGAGACCACGCATTTCCGGGCCTCCGATCACGCCGCGGCGCTGCTGAGGCATTGCGGGCGGGCACGCGGCGGGATGATCGACGTGTGCGTGGTGAATACCCGGCCGTTTTCGGCGCGCGCGCTGGAGCATTACAAAAAGCACGCGGCTCAGCCGGTGGAATGCGACACCAAGGAACTGGGGCGCATGGGGATCAAGGTTGTGGCGACCGATTTGCTTCGTTTGAACAGCCGCGCCGCGGCGGGGAAAATCCGCCACGATTCTTCGGCGGCCGCCGCGGTGGCCATCGAGCTGGCGCAACAAGGACGCCGCATGCGGCGCAAACTGGCATCATGAATACGTGCGTAGTGATTTTGGCGGCGGGGCTGGGCACGCGCATGCGCTCCAAGCGCGCGAAGGTCCTGCATCGCGCCGGGGGTTTGGCGCTGGTGGAACACGTGGCAGGCGCGGCGCGCACCCTGGCCGCGCCCGAGAGCACGATCGTGGTGACGGGGCATCAGGCTGCCGAAGTCGAGGCTCTGCTTCAGCCGGCGGGCGTGAGGTTCGTAAGGCAGGAGCCGCCTCTGGGCACCGGCCATGCTCTGGAGTGTTGCCGCGCGGCGCTGGAGGGCGCCGACGGACTGCTGATGGTACTCTACGGCGATACACCCTTGCTTTCCGCCGAAACGCTGGAGCGCCTGCGCGAGGCGCAAGAGCGCTCCGAGGGAGCGGCCACGCTGATCACCACCACTCTGGACGATCCCACCGGCTATGGGCGCGTGATCGTGGACGCGCGCGGCAACGTCACGGCCATCGTCGAGCATAAGGACTGCACCGCGGAGCAACGCTCCATCAGGGTGATCAACTCCGGCATCTATTGTTTCCGCGCGGATCTCCTGTGGCGCCATTTGGGCGAGGTCCAGCCCAATCCCATCACCGGTGAATACTATCTCACCGATATGGCGCGGATTCTCAGCGGGCATGGGCACGTCGTCCGCGCGCTGCATATCGAGGATTCGACCGGGCTTCTGGGAATCAACACACGCGTCGAGCTGGCCGACGCCGACCGCATTCTGCGCCAGCGCAAGGCGGAAGAGCTGATGCTCTCCGGCGTGACCATCGAGCGGCCCGAGACGGTGTGCATCGACGCGTCCGTGAGCGCCGGCGCCGATACGGTGATCGAGCCGTTTACGCGCCTGCTGGGGCGGACCCGCATCGGCGAGGACTGCCGCATCGGAGCGGGCGCCATTCTTGAAAACACCGAGCTGGGCGACGGTGTGATCATCCGGCCCTATAGTGTCATCGCGGATTCGCGGATCGACGCGGGCGCGCAAGTCGGCCCGTTCGCCAGACTGCGTCAGGGGGCGCACGCCGGAGCCAATACGAAAATCGGCAACTTCGTGGAACTCAAGAACACTCGCCTGGGCGCGGGATCGAAGAGCCAGCACCTTGCGTACCTTGGAGATGCGGAGATCGGCACACGCGTCAATATCGGCGCAGGCACGATTACTTGCAACTACGACGGCGAAAAGAAGCACGCGACCACGATTGGAGATGGGGCGTTCGTCGGAACCAATTCGACCTTGGTTGCGCCTCTCAAGATCGGAGCGGACAGCTACATCGCCGCGGGCAGCGCGATCACGGAAGAGGTTCCGCCGGGCGCTCTGGCGCTGGGGCGCGAACGCCAGGTGAACAAGCCGGGCTGGGTGGCGAAGCGGCGCGGGAAAAAGGCCTGACGCTTCCGCTTGCCGACGCGCGCGGCTCGGAAACGCCGATCTTCCTTACTGATTCACGCCAGACGCGAGAAAACCGCCGTCGACCACGATGCATTGGCCAGTGATGAAGCTGGCGGCATCGGAGGCGAGCAGGATGGCCGCGCCGGTCAGCTCCGAAGTCTTGCCGAAGCGGCGCATGGGAGTGCGCAGAAGCAGCTCCTTGCCGCGCTCGGTGCCCTCGAGCAGGGCGGCGTTGATGTCGGTCTTGAAAACGCCCGGCGCGATGGCGTTGACGCAGATTCCGCGCGGAGCCCATTCCACCGCGAGGCTGCGGGTGAGCGAGAGCACGGCCCCCTTGGAGGCGGCGTAGGCGGCGACTTCCACCAGCGCGACGAACGAATTCAGCGAGGCTATGTTGATGACGCGGCCATGGCCGCTGGCCGCCAGAGGCTCATAGAAGCTCTGGCACGCGCGCAGCATGCCGGTCACGTTGACGTCCATGAGAGCGTTCCACTCGGCTTCGCCGAGCTGCTGGGATGGCTTGCGGAAGATCTGGCCGGCGGCATTGAGCAAGATATCGACGCGTCCGAATTTCTCGAGCACCGCGTCGCGCAAGCGGTCGATGGATTCGCGGCTGCGCACATCGCAGGCCTGGGCCAGCGTGCGGCGGCCGAGTTGCTCGATCTCGAGCGCGGCTTCATCGACCAGCGCGGATCGCCGGCCCGTGGGAACAACGTCGGCCCCGGCGGAGGCGAGGGCCGCCGCCAGCACGCGGCCGATTCCGGAGGTCGCGCCCAGCACTACGGCGACGCGGCCGGAGAGGTCGAAGAGCGGCATCGACTTGTATTATGGCCTGTTGGGGCTGGTGGGGCGGGCCATCGTTTCTTGTGGCCTGCCATGTTGTAGCCGAAAGGCAGGCGACAAAAAGCGATCGCCTACCCCACTTAGCGTCAATACTAGCGGCCGACGACGATGATGTGGAAGCTGTCGGGCACAACCGGGCCTTTCGCAGCGGCCTTCTTGCCGTCCTTGGCAGGGGCCGGAGGGCCGTACTCGGCCGCAGGCAGGTACAGCTTGTGGGCCTTCTGATCGGAGCCGATGGTGCGCGCGCCGGGCGCGGTTTCGATGGTCGCGACGGTCTCGTATTTACCGGGCGAGGTTTCGCCGATCATCGAGATGTTGCCGGAGCCGCCGTTGGCGCTGAACCAATAACCGTCGTCGAAGGCCACGCCATCCGGGTTCGAGCCGATCGCCGGCTGGGCCAGGACTTTGCCCGCGGCCGGGTCGCTAACGATGGCCATTTTGTTGTCGCAGACGGAGGTCAGGATCAATTTCGCGCTGATGGCGAGGCCGCTGGGGCTATCGCAGGGGGCGATGGAGTAGCGCCTGGAAACCAGGGCGTTCTTGGCGTCGATCTCGACGATCTCGTTCTTGTCCTCGATATTGACGTAGAGGTGGCCCTTGCCGTCCGCCTGCACGAATTCAGGCTTTCCGCCTAATGGAATCGAAGCCGTGATGACGTCGCCGGTCTTGGCGTCGATCGCGGTGGAGTCGCTGCTACGGCCGTTGAAGGTGAAGACTCGATGCGTCCCGGGCTCATAGATGATGGAATCGGGATTCGTGCCGGTCTTGATCTTGCTGCCGAGAACCTTGTTGGTCTTGATGTCGAAAATCGTCACGGCGTTGTCGCGGCCGTCGGAGGTGAAACCCTTTCCCAGGTCAGCGGCGATGGCGATACCATGCACGCCATTCGTATCCGGGATTGTGGCGATGACTTTATCGGTAGTGGTGTCGATCACCTCGGTCTGCGTGCTGTGGGAGACATACAGGCGATGATTGGCGCTGTCGACGTAGACGTAGTCCCAGGCTCCGGCTCCGCCGATTTTAATTTTGCCGACGACTTTGTAGGTGGGCGGGGCGGCATTGATTGTGAGCGCCGCGGCCGTCGCCAAGACCAGTAGTAGAAGAGTAGATTTCATGTGCTCCATCCTTTCGTGGGGGGCATTCGCGCATTCCAGCACTTTACGATATCGCTCGAATCTGAAGATTGGCTGAGGCGGAAGTTGTGGAAACGGAAGCCGCGAAGGATACGCGAAACACGCTGGACGCCCCTTCGGTGCTGCGGACTTCGATGGTAGCGCCGTGGGCCCGCGCGATATGGTCCGCCAAGGCCAGGCCCAAGCCATGACCTTCGGGGCCGTGACTTTCGCTGCCGTCCTCGCCGGCGCGGTAGAAACGCTCGAAGATGTGTGGCAGGTCGGTGGGGCTGATTCCGGCGCCGGAATCCTGGATGCTCACGGAGACGCGGCCGTCCTCCCGGCTCAGCCGCAGCAGCACTTGCGCGCCCGCGGGAGAATACTTGAGCGCGTTATCGAGCAAGATGACGAATAGCCTCCGCAGCGCCGGCCGGTTGCCGGAGACAATCGCGGGGATCAGTTCCAGCTCGGCGTCGATGGACTGGGTTTCGATGCGGATCTGGCGCGTTTCGGCGAGGCTGTGAAGCTCGGCGCACACCTCGCGCAGGAGGGCGCGCAGGTCGAGGGATGCGCGCGGCATTTCGACGGCTTCGGTGCCGCTGCGCGCCAGCGTGAGCAAATCCTCGATGAGTTGGGTCATGCGCTCGGTTTCGACGGCGATCTCCGAGAGCGATTCGCGGTAGGATTCGGGCGTTCGGGAGCGGCGCAGAGCCAGCTCGGCCGTGGTGCGAATCACCGCCAGCGGCGTACGCAGCTCATGGGAGGCGTCCGCGGCGAATTGCGAGAGCTTCTTCAGCGCGGCCTCCAGGCGGGCCAGCATGCCGTTCAGGACATCCGTAAGCCGGGCCAATTCGTCGCCGGTGGCGGGCGCGGGCAAACGCTCGGAGAGGTTTTCGATGCCGATCGCGGCGGCGGCGGCGGTGAGGTGCTGGATGGGTTTCAGGGCGCGGCCGCTGAGCCATGCTCCGCCGGCGCAGGCGATGACGATCACCACCGGAATCAGGCTCCACAGCAGCAGGCGCAGAAGCTGGAGGGTGTGGACCACGTTGTCCATGGGCGCGCCCACTTCCAGATCGAACTCCTGACCGCCGGCGGCGAAGCGCCGTTGCAGCATACGGAGGTCTCCGCTTAGGGGCGCGGCGCTTTGGGACAGTGCGCGCGCGGGATAGTGGAACCGAAATCCTTCGGACCCGCGCAGATCGACGTAGCTGGCGGGAGGCAGGGCCTGGCAGAACTCGTCGAGCTCATCGCGAAGCTGGTCGCCTTGGGCTTCGAGCGATTCGCCGCGAAAGTATTGCTCGAACCGGCCGGATCGGCCGGCGAGATCGCGATCGAGCTCGGAGACGAGGCGCTGGCGCAGAGACAGCCAGATCAGGCCGCTGAAAAGGCCCAGGCCGAGCGTGATCGCCGCCGCGTACCAAACGGTGAGCCGGAAGCGGATGGATCGGGTGTGCATGCTGCCTAGGCTGGCTCCTCCATCCTGTAACCAAACCCGCGCACGGTCTGGATCAGCTTGGGTTCCTGAGTGTCAACCTTGAGACGGAGCTGCCGCATGAACACTTCCACGGTGTTTTCCGTGACGTCGCTATCGAAGCCCCAGACGGATTCGAGAATAGTTTCACGGCTGACGGCGCGCCCGGCATTGCGCATCAGCAGCTCCAGGAGCTGGTATTCGCGCGGGGTCAGATTCAGCGGCTCGCCTGCGCGAGTCACACGATGACTGGCGGGGTCCAGGCGCACCCCGGCGATTTCCAAATGCACCGGCCGGGCAATCGCGCCGCGACGGCTGACCGCGCGCAAACGGGCCAGCAACACGCCGATGGAAAACGGCTTGGTGAGATAATCGTCCGCGCCGGAATCGAGACCGGCCACGACGTCGGCGGGGGTGTCGCGCGCGGTGAGCATCAGCACCGGGGTCTGGTTGCGGCATTCGCGCAGGCGGCGGGCCACCGAGATTCCGTCCATGCCGGGCAGCATCACGTCCAGCACGATGACGTCGAAAGCGGAGCCGCGGGCGATTTCGAAGCCCGCGCGTCCATCCGCGGCGAGCACCACCTGGTGGCCTTCTTCCTGGAGCGCCCGCTTCAGCAGTTCGGCCATGCCGCGTTCGTCTTCGACGACCAGAATCTGCATGCCCCGATCGTAGCATTGCCGGATCGTAAACTGAGGAGAACGAGTTTCAGCGATTCTTCAGGAAGGAATGCTCCACTGAAATGGTGAACGCACGAATGTTCGTACACTGGTGCGCGCTTCTATGGACGTCGCCCGCACAACGGAGCGCCCTTCCGACAAAGCATGCTCGGCGGAGGCGTTACAAGTTCCCGGCGGCCTGGAAAGCCGAGCCGGCCCTGTGCGGGCTTTTAGGAGCCGCCCTGGGTAGTCTTGCGATGGCGCAAACGCCCGCGCCTACGCTGACGCTGGCTGACGCTCTGCAGCGGGCGCGGCAGTATGGGGGGCAGGTCCAGAGCGCCAATCTGGGCGTACTGCAAGCGGCCGAAGACCGCTTTCAGGCTCAGAAGGCGAGCCTGCCCGCGGTCAGCGCGTTCAATCAATACATCAACACGCAGGGCAACGGCACTCCGTCGGGCACCTTTGTGGCCAACGACGGCGTGCACGTCTATAACGAGCAGGCGGTGATTCACGAAGAGGCGCTGATGCTGGTGCGGCACGGCGAGCTCAACCGCGCCATGGCCGCCGAAGCGGTGGCGCGCGCGAAAATGGACGTCGCCGCACGCGGCCTGAACGCCACCGTGATCCAGAACTACTATGCGATCGTGAGCGCGCAACGCAAGGCCGGCAACACCCAGACATCCGTCGCGGAGGCGGATCGGTTTGTGGACATCACCCAGAAACAGGAAAAGGCTGGAGAGGCGGCGCGGGCCGACGTGATCAAGGCGCAGATTCCGCTGCGGCAGCTCCGGCGCGATTTGCAGGATGCGCAGGTTGCGGTGGAACGCGCCAAGATCGCGCTGGGTGTCCTGATCTTTCCCGACTTCAGGCCGGACTTTAGCGCGGAGTTCTCCGTGGCGGACGATTTAGATCAACCCGCCACGCTGCGGCCCATTGACGAGGCTAAGACGCTCGCTACTGCCAGCAGTCCCGATCTGCGGGTCGCGACGGCGAGCATCACGGAAGCCGGTTTCGATACGGAGGTTGCGCGCTACGGGTATTTGCCTTCGCTGGGGATCGACCTTTTCTACGGCATCGACGCGAACCAGTTCGCCATCAAGACCAATCATTCCACCCAGGCCACGGGACGCAGCACTCTTCCGGACTATCAGGTCAGCTCGCGGCAGAATCTGGGCTATGTGGCGCAAGCGACGCTGAACATTCCGGTATGGAACTGGGGCACGACGCGCAGCAAGATCAAGCAGGCGGAGCAGAGGCAGACGCAGGCCGAGGCCGATCTCAAGCTGGCGCAGAAAACGCTTCAAGGCAACGTGGCAGGGGCATACGCGGAGGCGAGGGGCGCGCTGGCGCAGCTCGACTCCTTGCGCGAATCCGTCACTCTCGCGACGGAGAGCCTGCGCCTGACCGTGATACGCTACCAGGCAGGCGAGGCGACGGCTTTCGAAGTGGTGGATTCGCAGAACACTTTGACACAAGCGCGCAACGGCCTAAACGACGGGCTGGCGCGGTATCGCATGGCTCTGGCCACGCTCGAAACGCTCACGGGGACGCTATAACTATGACTGGAATCGCCCGATGGAAATACGCAGCGGCAGCCGCGTGCCTGCTGGCGGCAGCCGGCTGGATGAACGGATGCGGCAAGAAGCAGGGAAAGGAAGCCGCGGCCGGGGAAGAGGCCGAGGCGCCCACTCCGGTAACCGTGGAAACCGCCGTGCGAGGCGCGATTGATCGCGTGGTGGCCGCGGACGCGGTATTGTATCCGGTCGATCAAGCCAACGTCACGGCGAAGATCAATGCCCCGGTGACGAAGGTAATGGTGAATCGCGGCGATCACGTCCGCGCGGGGCAGGTGCTGATGGTGCTGGAAAGCGCGGACCTGGCGGCGGCGGCGAACGAGAGCCAGCATCAAATCGAGCAGGCGCAGGCGGCTTACGATCTGCTATCCGGGGCGACCGTGGTGGACGATCGCACCAAGGCGGAGGCGGACGTGCAATCGTCCAAAGCGACGCTGGATGCCGCCAAGAAGGTGTATGACAACCGGGCTGCGGCGCAGAAAGAAGGAGCGCTGGCAATGAAGCTGGTGGACGAGTCCAAGGCCGCCATGGTGCAAGCCCAGATCCAATACGAAACGGCGCAGCGGAATCTGGAGGCGCTGAGCCAAGTGGGCCAGAAGCAATCGATACGCGGCGCGGAAGCGCAAGTGAACACAGCCAAGGCGCACTATGACGCCGCGAAAGTGCAGCTTACCTATGCGCAGATTATGAGCCCCATCGCGGGCGTGGTGGCGGATCGCGCCGTGTATCCGGGCGAAATGGCGGTGAGCGGGACGCCCTTGGTTTCGATCGTCGATACCTCGGATGTGGTGGCTCGGGCGAATGTGCCGGTGAAGGAGGCCGGATACATTAAGGTGGGACGGCCGGCGCGCATAGCGGGTCCCGACGGCGACATTCCGGGCATCGTGACGGTGGTGAGTCCGGCGGTGGACCCCACGACGACGACGGTGCAAGTGTGGGTGCGCTGCGCGAATCCGGGGGAAAAACTGAAGCCCGGGGCCACGGTGCACGTGGCGATTATCGCCGAGACCATCCAGAACACGATGGTGGTGCCGGCCTCGGCCTTGCTCAACGGCGATGAGGGCGGGCAGAAGGTGATGGTGATCGACAAGAACTCGGTGGCGCATGAGCACATGGTGTCGGTGGGCGTGCGGCAAGGCGATCGAGTCCAAATCGTCAGCGGGGTGCAGGAAGGCGATCAGGTGGTGACCTCCGGCGGCCTGGGTCTGGAAGACAAGGCCAAGGTCGCCATTCAGCAACCCAAGGACGAGGATGAGGACGAAGACAGCGGCGATGAGGAACCCGGCAAATAACAGATGAGCCCACACGATACTGTCAACGGCGCGCCCGAGGCCGGCGGCGCGCCCGAGGCCGGCGGCGCGCCCGAGGTCGGCGGCGCGCCCAAGGCCGGCGGCGCGCGCGATCATTGGACCGCGCACTTCTCCCGGCCCATCATCTTCATCATCCTCACGCTGGTGGGGATCGGCATTTACTACGCGTTTACCATCCCCGTCGCCGTGTTCCCCTCGACGGACTTTCCGCGCATCGTGGTGGGGGTGGATAACGGAGTCGCTCCGATCGATCAGATGGAGGTCACGGTTACAAAACCGATCGAAGAGGCCATGAACAGCGTGCCGGGCCTGGATCAGGTGCGGTCGCTGACCAGCCGCGGATCGGCCGAAGTGAACCTGTTCTTCAACTGGAACGTCGACATGGTCCAGACGCTTCAGTACGTCAACGCTGCCCTGGCTCGGGTGCAGCCGACGCTGCCGCCGACTGCGAAACTAACCGCGAATCGCCTAACGTTCGCCACACTGATGCCGATCCTGGCCTTCAGCCTGACCTCCGACACAGTGCCGCAGACGGCGCTATGGGAGCTGGCAAACTACACGATCAAGCCGCGCCTGAACCGGGTGCCCGGCGTATCGATGGTGGTGTTGCAAGGCGGGCAGGTCCCGGAATTCGAGATCGAGCCCGACCCGGCCAAGCTGGCCGAGGCGCAGGTGACGGTGACGGGCATTCTGGATGCAGTGGCGAAGACCAACATGATCGATTCGCCGGGCCTGATCGATAATAATCACGAGCTGTCGCTGACTCTGGTGAGCGGGCAGACCCGCGATCCGGCCCAGATCGGGAACATTGTGATCCGCACCACGCCCAACGGCGTGCCGGTGCGGGTGGGCGACGTGGCCGCCGTGCATCCATCGGTGATGCCGGTTTACACGATCGTGACCGCGAACGGAAAGCCGGCGGTGCTGTTGAACATCTTCCGGCAGCCCGACGCCAACACGGTGACGGTGGCGGAGGCGGAGACGGCGGAGCTGGATCAGATGAAGGCGGCGCTGCCTCCCGGCGTCAAAGTGCAAGCGTTCTACGATCAATCCACGCTGGTGCGGGACGCGATCGGCAGCGTGCGCGACGCGATTATGGTCGGTTTGATTCTGGCCGCGATCATTCTGGTGCTGTTCCTGCGCGATTGGGGCAGTTCCCTGGTTGCCGGGCTGGTCATTCCCGCCACCATCGCGATTACCTTGATCGCTCTCCATGCGATGGGGGAGAGCTTCAACCTGATGACCCTCGGCGGACTGGCCGCGGCGGTGGGGCTGGTGATCGACGACGCCATCGTGGTGGTGGAAAATATCGTGCTGCACCGCGATTCCGGCCAAAGCCGCGAGCAGGCCATCCGCAGCGCGCTACGCGAGATTCGCATCCCGCTGGTCGGCTCGACCGTGACGCCGATCGTGGTGTTTCTTCCGCTGATTACCATTACCGGAGTCACCGGCACCTTCTTCCGCGCGCTGGCGATGACCGTGGGCACGGCTCTGCTGACTTCGCTGGTGCTGGCGCTGACCTGGACGCCGACCCTGAGCCACTACTTACTCCGGCGCAGAGGAAAGAATCCGGCCATCGAGGAAACGGAGGAAGGCGCCTCCAATGCCGCTATAGAGCACGGTCACGCGACCTCCGGCCTGATGGGGCGGGTCACGCGGGGGTATGGCGCGTCGCTGCGATTCGTCCTGGCGCATCCGCTGATTCTGACCGCGGGCTGCCTGAGTCTCATCGTCGGTTCGTTCTTCTGCTATCGCGCCCTGGGCAGCGACTTGCTGCCGGCTATGGACGAGGGCGGATTCATTCTCGACTACTTGATGCCCGCGGGATCGTCGCTCGACGACACGAATCGGATTCTGCTGGGCGTCGAGAAGATTCTGGACGAAACACCCGAAGTGGAGGGTACGTCGCGCCGGACCGGCTCGCAGTTGGGGCTGGCCGCCGTGACGGAAGTGAATAACGGCGATTTTTCGGTCCGGTTGAAGCGGCCTCCGCGCCGCGATATCGACGAGATCATCTCCGAGGTGCGCGAGAAAGTCAACAAGCAGTATCCGCAGCTTGACGTCGAGTTTATTCAGGTCTTGCAGGACATGATCGGCGATCTCACCAGCTCGCCGGAGCCGATGGAAATCAAGCTGTTTGCCCAGGATCCCAACGTTCTAAAACAGTGGGCGCCCAAAGTGGCCGACAAGGTGGGCAAGATTAAGGGCGTCGTGGATTTAAAAAACGGGATCGAGAACACCGTCAGCGGGTCGGCCATCGTGATGAACGTCGATCCGGTAATCGCGGCCCGCGCGGGTTTCACGCCGCAGGAAGTCGAACTGGACGCGAGCGCGATCCTCCAGGGCGAGCCGGCGACCACGCCGGTGGTGGTCAACGATCGCGCTTATACCATTCGCGTCCGCTTCCCCGAAGACACGCGCGGAAACCTGGAACAAATTCGGAACACCGTGCTCACCAGCAGCTCCAGCGGAAAGACCGCGACCCTCGGTTCGCTGGCCAACTTCAAAAACGAAGCCGGACAGACGGAAGTCCTGCGTGAGGATTTGCAGCGCGACGTGGCCGTGACAGGCCGGTTTGAGGGCATGAGCCTGGGCACGGGAATGGACGCCGTGAAGCAGGCCGTGGCGGCCATGAACCTGCCGCCTTCGATTCGAGTGGTGTATGGCGGCCTGTACGCGGAACAGCAGAAATCGTTCAAGGACCTGGTTACCGTGCTGATCCTCGCCGTGGTGCTGGTGTTCACCGTGCTGCTGATCGAGTTCCGCACGTTCTCCGCCCCCACGGCGATTCTGGCTTCCGCGATCCTATCGACCTCGGGCGTGTTCCTGGCGCTGCTGGCCACCGGAACGACGTTCAACATTTCTTCCTTCATGGGCCTGATCATGGTGATCGGCATCGTGGCCAAGAACGGCATTCTGCTGCTGGACGCCGATCAAAAGTTCCGCTCCGAGGGAGCCCCGGCGCGCGAAGCCATGATTGAAGCGGGCGAGCGGCGGCTGCGGCCGATCCTGATGACCGCGCTGGCGACCATGGCGGGGATGATTCCGCTGTCGCTGGCTATCGGCGCGGGCTCGCAGATGCTGCAACCTTTGGCGATCGCGGTGATCGGCGGGGTGCTGGCTTCCATGGTGCTGTCGCTGATCGTCACCCCCGCGGTGCACTTTTATTTGAGCGGACGGGATAAAGCGGAAGTGTAGCGCGAGTCCTTCAAGCAATGACCACGGGCCGGGCGATGTGTCGATCGACGGCGATCGCATCGCCGCTAGCCCGCTGCCAGGTGCGCGTAAAACCCCAGGTCTTCGCCCGTCAGCAGTTTGGTCGCGAAAATGATCTGGAACGTGTGTCCGGCGAAATGCTCCACCACGTGAAAGATCGCCTCCAGCTTGGTCACGTGGTAGCCCTGCACGGTGATCCGCTGCATCAACTGATCCGCGGATAGAGGACGGATCACCTCTTCAGCTTCCTTCACGGCCGCCTTCAGCCGCGCCACCAATTCTGCCGGGTCGATTCTCCGGCGCTCTGCGAACTCCTCGTTTCGCACGCGAGTATCTTCCGCGCCACCGATGCCGGAGAGAATCCACTGGCGCACGTTTCCGTTTAAATGCAGCAGCAGATTCCCGATGGCGTTCTGGTTCTCGGCCCCGCGGCCCCACACCTGTTCCGGCGTGAGCTTCCCGACGCAAATCTCGATGCGCCCGCAGAACTGCTCCAGATCGGCTATGGCAACTCTTACGAATTCGTTTTCCAAAGACAAGTTCTCAATAGACACGATCGCTCTCCTCCGCCGCCACGACTTTATCAGCCTGTACCTCTTCAAACGCCGGCGTGAGCCGCAATCGCCACCCGCCCGCGAGTCCCGCCAGCAGCGCCGCCGCCGACCACAGCAACGCGCCGCGCACGCCGATTCTCGCCGCCAGAGCGCCCCACGCCGCGCTCCCTCCCGCCAGCGCGGCCTGAAACACCAGCAGGTACACGCCCAGGGCCCGCGCCCGGACCCACACCGGCGGCGGGGTCTGCGCCGTCACGTTGAACGTGGACATGGTAGTCATCCACGCGATTCCTCCCGCGAGCATCGCCGCCGCCACCCATTCGAACCTCCCCAGCAGCGCCAAGCCGAGCGTGGCTCCGGCAAACAGCAGGTTCCCCGCCGCGACCAGCGCGTCCGCAGGATAGCGTGCCCGCAAAGGCGCGAGCAGAGCGGCGGCCGTCACCGCGCCCGCTCCCAGGCAGCCGAGCAGTACGCCGTAGCCGAAGGCCGAGACCGCCAGTCCGCGGCTCGCCACCACTGGCAGCAGCGCCCACAATCCGCTCCCCGCGAACACGAAGATTCCGGATCTCAGCAGCACCGCGTGAAACGTGGGCGTGCCGTGAACGTAGCGCAAGCCCGCAAGCATCGCCGCGGCCACGGTCTCGCGGCCGCGCGGGTGCGACGACGGCTCCCAGCGCCAGACCACCAGGATCACGCCGAGGAACGACAGTGCGTTGAGCACGAACAAAACCCCCGCGCTGGAGGCCGCCAGCACAATCCCGGCCAGCGCCGGTCCCACCGCTCGCGCAATATTGAACTGCACCGAGTTGAGCACCACCGCCGCCGGCATCTCCTCGCGCGGAACCAGCTCCGGAATCGCGGCCGCCCACGCCGGACCGTTCATCGCCGAGCCGAGTCCCAAGGCGAACGTCACCGCCAGCAGCGTCCACGGTCCGGTCCTGCCCAGCAGCGTCAGCGCTCCCAGCGCCGCCGCGGCCAACAGCATCCAGGATTGCGTGAACAGCAGCATGCGCCGCCGGTCCACCAGGTCGGCCATCGCGCCCGCCGGCAATCCCACCAGGAACACCGGCAGAGTGGTGGCGGTCTGCACCAGCGCCACCATCAAAGGGCTGGACACCAGAGTGGTCATCAGCCACGACGCCCCCATCGTGTGCATCCACGTACCGATGTTGGAGGCCATGGCCGCGATCCAGATCGCGCGGAACAAGCCGTGATGCAAGGGCGTCCATGCGTTGCGGAAACCGACCGCGGGGCTAGCCGCCATTCGCCTCCTCGAGGAAGGGCAGCCGCCGCTCGATGCTCTCCCGCACCGGCTCCAGCCAGGGCGGCAAACACAGGCGACGGCCCAGCCGGTCCTCGGCTTCATCGATTGAAAATCCCGGTCCGTCGGTGGCGATCTCCAGCAGCACGCCTCCCGGTTCGCGGAAATAGATGGAATGAAAATACAGACGGTCCTTGACCGGACTCACGCGCAGTCCCGCGCGGATCAGCCGCTCCCTCCACTCCAGTTGCGCGTCTTCGTCCGCGACCCGCAGCGCCGCATGATGCACCATCCCCGCCGCCATCGTTCCGCGCGGCGTTCCCGGCGAGTGCAGGACCTCGATCCAGGCCCCGTCCGGCATTTCGAACCGCCCGCCTTGCGGGTCTTCCCGGATCGCCTTCAGTCCCAGCACATCCTCCAGGAAAGCAGCCGTTGGAGCAGCGTCCGCCTCGCACAGCGTCACCGATTGAAGGCCCGGCGGCGCAGCGCTCTCCAGGAATTCGATCGCGACACCATCCGGATCGGCAGGCAATCTTCCAAGCGACTCCTTCGGCACGCGCATGCTTACGCCCGTAATCTGCCCCGAGCCTGGCACGCCACGGCGTCCAGTAACCCACGGGAAAAAAGTCAGCAGCGTCCCCGGGGCTCCCGCGCCGGCGCTGTAGTAAAGGTGATATCCCGCGGGGTCGTCGAAGTTCACGGTGCGCTTCACCAGGCGCATCCCCGGTACACGCGTGTAGAAATCAAGATTGCGCTGCGGGTCGCCGGCCAGCGCCGTCACATGGTGCAGGCCTAGCAACATCGATCCGGGACCATTTCTTCCAGTGTGCCACGCCGCCGACATTTTCCGAGCCGCCGTGATTCCGAGCCGCGACTGCAAGGAGCGGTATTATTCCGTGGCCGCGTAGTAGCCGGTCTTCCAGTGCGCGCTCAGTTTCGGCAGTCCCTTGGGAGGCGCCAGCTTCACCTCCAGGCGGTGATAGCGCCCGTCCTTGGACGCGTTGGTGGGCGAGTATCCCAGCACGTAGCGGTTCCTGAGGTCGGTGATAATCTTCTCCGCGAAATCCGCGATGGGCATGCCCATGGTGGGGAACAATCGGCCGCCGCTCTCCTTGGTCATGGTCTTCAGCACCTCTTGATCGCTGTAGTTGGAGCCCATGCCGTTGCCGAAGACCCCGATGGCGTAAATCAGCGTGTCGGTTTCGCGGATCGCGCTGCCGACCTCGGCCTCCGTGTAGCGGCTGTTATTGTCGCCGCCGTCGGAGATAATCACCAGCGCCTTCCTCAGCTTCTTCGACTTCCGCACCTCGTTCAGCGCCAGGTAGATTCCATCCAGCAGCGCGGTCGATCCTCCCGGTCTGGCGAACACCAACTGATTGTCGATCTCGCCTGGGCTGGTGGTCAGCGGCACCACCAATTTCGCTTCGCTGGCCAGCACTACCATGCAGAACTCGTCTTCCGGATTGGCGGTCTTGAAAAATGTGGACGCGGCTTGCCGGGTTTGCGGAATATCGTGCGCCATGCTGCCGCTGACGTCGAACACCAGCGCCCACCGCGATGGGATCGTCCTCCATCGCGAAGGAAACGATTTTCTGCTCCACCTTGTCGTCGAAGACGTGGAAATTTTCCTTCTCCAGGCCGGAGACGGGACGGTTCAACGCATCGCTCACTTCCACCGGCACCAGCACCAGCGTGGAATCGACTCTGATGTTGACGTGCGAATCTTCGTCCTGTTTGGATTCCTGCTTCGGCGTTACGGAGGCCTTCTGGCGAGGCTGGATGGGGCCCTGGCCGTGAAACGCCAGCGGCGCGGCTAGTCCCGCCGCGATCGCCAGCCCGATGATTGCCCGCGATCTCACCCAATCCTCCTCGGAAACTCAAGCAACATTGTATCCCGTTCACTCCTCACGAAGTACTTCCAGCGGCTTCTGCCTTAAGATTCGGAAGCTCGCCAGCCACCCGGAGAGGTTCGCCAGCAGCGCGGTTCCCACGATCGCAACGCCGGTGGCCAGGAAGTCGAACTGGAATTTAGCGTCCAGCAGCCGCTTCAGCACCAGGCTCGAAAACGCGGCGGCAAGCAACGCCCCCAGCAGGCCCGCGACGCCGCCCAGGGTCAGAAACTCGATCGAGAACACCCGCTGCACGTGCCCCTTGGTCGCGCCCAGGGTTTTCAGAATGACTACCTCGCGGACTCGACGGAAACGCGTCCCCGCCACGCTGGCGGCCAGGATAATCGCGCCCGCCAGTATCGCGAATCCCGACAAGAACCGGATCACCAGCGCGATCTGATCCACCACCTGCTGCGCGATCGCCAGCGCGTCGGCGATGTTCACAACCGTGATGGTCGGATATTTCTCGAACACCGCGCGTTGCAGCGCGCCCACCGACGACGGCTGCATCCTCACGCCGCCGTAATACACCACCGGCAGCCCCGCCAACGCCTCCGGGTTAAACACGAACTCGGCCGAGGGCGTGGCGCGCATAGCCTCGACCCGATGAAGCGCCACAACTCTCGCGCGAATGGTCTTTCCGCTCGCCGCCAGCTCCAGCATCGCGCCCACTTGAATCTCCAGCGTCTTGGCCGCGTCCTCCTCGATCGAGACCACCGGCTCTTTCGTCCCCTTGGCCCACCACCCGCCCTGAATCACGCTGACGTCGGAGGGCTGTTCCGCCTCCCACGTCACCGAGCGCGTGTTGGTGAAGCGGCGTCTGACGCCGTCAACCTGGTGATCCGTCACCGGCACTCCGTCGATGCTCACCAGCCGCGCCGCCACGGCCGGACCCAGCACCGGAGCCCCCAGCACTCCCGCCTGCTTGGCGATCAACTCCTTTAGCGGACCCGTCTGCGCCTCCGTCACGCCCACCAGGAATACGTTGGGCATCTCCGGCGGAGCCGTCGCGATGATCTCCTTCACCAGCGAGTTCTGCACCAGGTACACGGTCAGAGTGAACATCACGCCCAATCCCAGCGCCACCAGAATCGCCTGCGCCTGGTTCCCCTGCCGGTATAGATTCGCGAGCCCCTGCCGCGTCAAAGCCGGAATCCTCCACGGAGTCCTTTTGACAAACGCGCGAATACCTTTGAGCAGCGCCGTGGCCACCACCGCCAGCAGCAGCAGGCTCACGCTCAATGCCCCCGCGAAGTAACCGCCCACTCGCGGCGATTCCGCCAGCCACGCCGCCAGCACTCCGATGCCGGCCAGAATCATCGCCCCAGCCGCCAGCGCCGGTTTCATCTCGCCCAAGCGCCTGGCCCAGGGGAGCTTCGCCTCCGGCATATCGCGCCGCAGGATCAGCGCCGGCCGGATCTTGCGAATCGCCAATAGCGGCGGCACGGTGAACAGCAGCGTGGTCAGAATCCCGGCCGCGATGCCCTGCGCCGCGGCTTCGATGTGCCAGGTTACCGGCGCGTCGATCTGGAACAGCTTGTTGATCAGCGCTGGGAAAACCTGTTCCACGCCGCGCCCCACCAGCACTCCGCCCACTCCGCCCGCGAGACCCAGCATCAGCGTCTGCAAGGTATAAATGCGCATGATCTCGCCCGACGTCGCGCCCAGCGATTTCATCACCGCGATGTGATCCATTTTCTGCTGCAAGTGCGCGTGCATGGCCATGCCCACCCCGATCGCTCCCACGATCAGCGCGATCAGGCTCACCAGGCTCAGAAACACCGTGGCGCGATCCAGACCCGCCGTGATGATGGGGTGCGATTGCCGAAAGTCCGCGACCGTCGATTCCGGCAGCGCGCTCTTGATCGCCGCGCGCGCCTCTTCCACCGTCGGCGCGCCCGCGTCCAGCTTGAACAGATACCGCTGGGCCGCGCGGCTCCCGATCTGCATCAGCCCCGTCCGCTCGAAGGTCTCGCGCGACATCATCATGCGCAGCCCGATATTCAGGCTCCCCGACATGCGGTCGGGTTCGGAGATCACCGCCGCGGCCACGCGGAAATCCTGCCCGCCCACGCGAATCCGCTGGCCCACCTTCACGCCCAAGCGGATCAGCAGATCTTCTCCCGCGATCACCGTATCCGGCATCAGCGCCTGCTGTAGCGGCATGTCGGGATCGAGCTTCACGGCGCCGTAGTACGGGTATTTCGACGGGTCCACGGCCTTGATCGAAACCAAGACCGGAGCGGCTTCTGCTGCGGCGTCCGCGGGCTGAGACGGTGCCGATGCCATCGACACCGTTTCGGTGATCAGCGTCCGTTCCACGCCACGCGCCGCCAGCGCATCCAGTTGCGCCGTTTGATCCGCATCCGGCAGCACGAACTGGCGCGCCGTCAGATCCGCGGCCATCACGGTCCGAGCCTCGCGCGTCAGCATGCCCTCGAAGCTCTGGCTGAACCCTCGCACACCGCTCAGCGCGCCCACGCCCGCGGCGACGCCCAGCACCACGAACGTAAACTTGACCATTGAGGACCGCGTCTCGCGCCAGGCGATCCGCGCCGCGGTGCGCAAGGAAAGCTTCATGACCGCGCCGCTCCCACCGGCTCGCGCATCTCATCGTCCACGATCTGGCCGTCCTTCAGCGTGACGATCCGGTCCGCGCGCGACGCCAGAGTCTGATCGTGGGTCACCAGCACCAGGGTCGTGTGCTCGCGCCGGTTCAAGTCCAGCAGCAGCTCCAGGACGTGCCGCCCGTTCACGCTATCCAGATTGCCGGTGGGTTCGTCCGCCATCAATATGGGCGGCTTCACCATGAACGCGCGAGCCAGGGCCACGCGCTGCTGCTCGCCTCCGGAAAGCTGGACGGGATAGTGATCCATGCGATCGGCAAGCCCCACGCGCTCCAGCAGCTCCCGAGCCCTGGCCACGCCGGAGCCCGGATCGCGGCCCATCAGCTCATGCGGCAGCAGCACGTTCTCTTCCGCCGTCAATGTAGGAATCAATTGATAGCTCTGGAATACGAATCCGATCTTGCTCCCGCGCACCACCGCCAGCTCGTCTTCGTTCAAGCCCGTGATGTCGGCGCCGTCCAGCACCACTCGCCCTTCCGTCGCGGTGTCGAGCCCCGCCAGCAGCCCCAGCAGAGTGCTCTTGCCGCTGCCCGAGGCGCCCATGATGGCCACGAACTGGCCCGCCGGCACATCTAAATTGATCCCCCGCAATATCTCCACGCGGTGCGTGCCCGTATCGATGATCTTGGTAAGGTTTCGCGCTTCCAGAATCGCCATTACTTTTATTATGCTGGTTCCAGTGAAGGTTCTCGCCGCGATCCCCCTGCTGGCCCTTCTGTGCGCTTGCTCCAGCGGCTCCAAACCCCAAACTCGGGAGGCGCGACCAGCGCCCGCGGCGGCTCCGGCAACGGCTTCGGCGCAAGACACCCGTAGGGTGCTGGTGGTCTTCGGCGACAGCCTTGCCGCCGGCTATGGCCTCGAACCCGGCCAAAGCTTTCCCGACGATATGCAGACCAAGCTCGACGCCCAGGGCTACGCTTGGCGCGTGGTCAACCTGGGCATCAGCGGCGATACCACCGAAGGCGGTGTTTCGCGTATGGATTCTGCCACCTCGCTCAAGCCGCGTATCGTGATCCTGGAGCTGGGCGGCAACGACGGCCTGCGCGGCCTGCCCCTGGCCGGCACCCGCAAGAACCTCGATACGATGATCCAGGCATTTCAGAGCGCCGGCGCGCGCGTGGTGCTCGCGGGAATGACTCTTCCGCCCAACTACGGACCCGACTACATTCAGGGCTTCCAGAAAATCTATAAGGATCTGGCCGCGCGGTACCGTCTCACCTTTATTCCCTTCCTGTTGTCCGATATCGTGACGCCGGACCCTGGCACCAAGAATCTGCGCTACTTCCAGCGCGACGGCATTCACCCTACCGCCGAGGGCGCCAGGATCGTCTCCGACACGGTGCTGCGCGCCGTGAAGCCCCTGCTCGGCCCTCCCAACCTTCCGTCAAGGTAGAATCTGGCGCCAAAGGTACATGAGAACGCTTCGTCCCGTGTGCTATCTTCAATAAAGAAAGACGGTTCCCGCGCCCGTCCGGAGGCATTTTACCCCCATGAGACAACTATTGTGTGCCATGCTTGTCGCTGCCGCGCCCGTGTTGGCGCAGGGCCCTTGCCCGATAATCGCGTCCACGGCGCCGGCGGTAACCATCAATTGCGCGCCCACGCGCGAGTTTGGGCAACCGACGCTCGTGAATCCCGTAACGGCGCTCGAGTCCGCCTCACCGAATCTGGTCGAGGGCCGGGAATTGTACTACCCTCGCGCCATCGCTTTCGATGCCAGCGTCACCCCGCCCCACGTCTACATTGCCGATACCGGCAACAATCGGATCCTGGGCTGGAGCAACGCCAACAAACTGAGCCAGGGAGATTTCGCGGACCTGGTGATCGGCCAGCCCGACTTTTACTCCACAGTCACGTCGGGTCCCGGCAACAGCACCGGATTCAATGGGCCCACCGGAATTGCCGTCGACGCCAACGGGAATTTGTACGTCGCCGATTCCAGCAACAATCGCATTCTGCGCTTCAAGGCCCCGTATAAGCAAACCGCCAACGACCAGCAAGTGGATCTGGTGATCGGACAGATGAACAGCAACGGCAATGGAGTCAATCAGGGCCAGGGCGCGTCAAGCCCGAGCTCGGCTAGCCTGTATCTTTCGATCGCCAACTCCGTGGGACAGATCCTCGCAGCCGGTCTGGCCCTGGATGGACACGGCAGCTTGTGGGTTGCCGACGTCGGAAACAACCGCGTGCTCGGTTTTCCGGCCTCCAGTCTGACGGCGAGTACCCAATTGCCGAAGGCGAATGTTGTGCTCGGACAGAGTAGTTTCATCTCCAACCAGCTTCCCACCACCAACCGGAGCCAGACCAATCTGGGCTTTCTGGCAAACCCCACCGGCGTAGCCGCCGACAGTCAGGGGAATCTGTACGTGACGGACCAAGCCGGCCGCGCGATACAGTATCTTGCGCCGCTCATGATCGGCGAGAATGGCTCCAAGGTGCTCGGCATCCCGCCCACGCCGACGGCGCAAGGCCAGACTGTGACCTATCCCACCGCCTCAACACTGGGTTCGGTCAATTCGGGAGGAGGCATCACCGGCGCTCCGCAAGGCGTATTTGTCCTGAACGGCGCGCAAGGCGCATCCGTTTTCGTATGCGATTCGACCCAAAGCCGCGTGGTTCGCTACGACACGTTCTCCGCCACCTGGACGATCGCGGCTCCCGCCAACTCGCCGTTAGAAAACGGCGTTACCGGCCAGCCGGACTTCGTCAGCGGCCAAGCCAATCAAGGACAAATCAACCCCTCCAATCAGACTTTCTCCTATCCCATCTCCGGCGCCATCAATCCCGATCCCAGCAGCAACAACGAAATGTGGATCGTCGACACGGTCAATAACCGCGTGGTCGCTTTTGCGAACCAGGGCGGCGGCGTCTACAGCACCGCCTCGCGCGTGGTCGGACAATTGGATTTTGTCTATGGCACGGCCAACCTCATCGAGGGCCGCGAGCTCTGGATCGGCGGCTACGGCGGTGGAATCGCCATCGACGGCAACTCCACTCCGCCGCACCTGTATATCGCCGACACCCAGAACAATCGCATTCTGGGCTTCAACGACGCGCGAAAAGTCGGGACCGATTCGCACAGTCTCTTGACCCAGAAAGCCGACTTGGTGATCGGCCAGACCGATCTCCAGCACAGCACCATCAATTATCCCAATGGCGCTCCGAATGGAGTGGTCGGGCCGCCCACCGCCACCGGCCTGTCCCTGCCCGTCGGACTAGCGGTGGACGCAAACGGAAACCTGTGGGTCGCCGACTCCGGCAACGGGCGGGCCCTGCGCTTCCCCGCGCCCTTCGCCCAACCCGCCGGCTCCACGCAGACCGCCACCGTGGTGCTGGGGCAATCCGACTTTGTCACCTTCAACCAGAACGTCAATGCATTTACCATGGTTCAGCCTTTTGGGATCGCCATATTTGCGAACGGGGGCGCACCCGGCTCCGGCAGCCTTGCCGTCTCGGACCTCTCCGCCAACCGCATCCTGGTGTTCAATCGAACCGGCGCCGATTTCAGTAGCGGCGAGGGAGCTGCGTTCGTCATCGGCCAGCAAACGTTCACGCAGTTCAGCGCCGGTTCCACCGGCAGCCAGCTCAATAGCCCGCGGGGTATCGCCGTGGACAGCTCCGACCGCCTTTACGTTTGCGATTCCGGCAACAACCGCATCCTGGTATTCTCCAAGCCCACGGTGAACGGCCCCTCCTCCACTCTCGAGGCCGGCGGCCTGGGTTCACCGCAAGATATTACCGTGAGTTTTATCACCGGCCGAAGCTGGATAACCAGCACTACCTCCAGCCAGGTGCTTCAGCTTCCGGAATTTCAGACCTTGCAGACCACCGACGCGGCGACGCAGGTGATCCAGTCCTTTGGCCCCCTGGCCGTGGCGCTCGACCCCTTCGATAATCTCATCGTGGCCGATTCGGCGAATCGCGTCACCTTTTACTTCGGCCAATTGTATTACCGCAACACCGCCAGCTTCTCCGCGGGCATCGGTGAACCCACCGCGCCCACTCCGGGCATGCTCGCCGAGATCGCGCGCCTGGGCAGTAACTTCAGTCTCACGCCTTCCTATAGCGCCGGCGCCGTCCAGAACCTGCCTCCGCCGTGGCCGGCAAGTCTAAATAACGTTCAGGTCACGGTCAACGGCGTCCCCGCGCCCATTTTCCGCATCGATCCCGCGGTGATCTTCTTCGTGATTCCCAACTTAGCGCCTCAATCCGGACCGGCCGACTTTGTCGTAACCAACCCCGCCACCGGACAGATTCTGGCGGTGGCGACGTTCAACATGCAGCCCGCCTCGCCGGCCCTGTATACAACCAACTCTGCGGGCACCCTCCAGGTCGCGGCCTTCGCCTACGACGCGAAAGGCACCTCCCTCGGCGTGAACAGCCCGAGCGCCCCCGTCCCCGCCGGCGGAACCATCGGGCTGTGGCTGACGGGGGCGGGCTACGTTCAAAACCTCCCCCCCGATGGCACCCCGCCGGGCGGAAGCGCCTACCCTCAATTCACTCCCACGGTCTTCATCAACGGCCAATCCGCAACGGTGAGTGGATCGCAACTATCGTCACAATACCCGGGCCTGTGGCAGGTCAATGCGGTTGTCCCTGTCGGCACCCCTTCCAGCACGATTTCGCCCATCAGCATCGTCGTGTTTCTGGACGACATCAACAGCAATTACGGCGGAACCTCCAACCCGGACGGCACCCCCGGCACGGACCTGCTGTTGACGACGCGGAACGGGCTGGTTACAACGATCTACGTTAAGTAAGAGCTTCGGGGGCTATTCCGGTTTTCCAGCTATCCACCAGCCCTCGCGCGTGAACACCTTCAGGTCCGGCTTGTTCACGGTCACCTTGATGGTGTGGTATCCGGCCTCGTTCTGATCGTTGGGGATATAGGTCAGGATGTACTGGTTGTGCAGTTCCTGGCCGATGTCGCTCACGGCCTGCTCCAGACCCTTCTGCGTGTAGAACGGGAACTCGCGCCCGCCTGTGTAGCGCGAGTACACTTCCAGCGGATTGGGCACGAAAATCCCCTTGACGGCGATGAACAGCTCTTTGAAGACGGGGGTCCAATCGCCGTTATTGTTCATCTGCTGATCCAGCGTCGGCGTCATCACGTTACCGCCCGGCAGCACCTGTCCGCCCGGAGGAATCGTGTTTGGCCGCGAGGGCTGGGGCGTGGCGGTCAGCGACGTCAGCAGGTGCGAAACGTCCATCGGGTAGATCACTACGTTGGCGAACTCGGCCGCCGTCAGCACGTCGCGCACGTGCAGACCGCTGCCTTGGTCCCGCGATTCGCTGATCAGGATGATGATCCGCTTGCGGTTCACGGGCCGGTTCCTCAGCATGTTGATCGATTCCATGGTGGCGTCGTTCACCGCGCTGGTCCAGCTCCCAGCCTTCAGCGCATAATTCCCCGACTTGTCCTTGCCGCCGAAAGCGGCGTGGATTTTGTCCGGGTCCGAGGTGAAGCCCGTCAGAACCTGCACGCGATGATCGAAGGCCACCACCGCGATCTCGCCCTCATCGCCGAGCACCAGGCCGTCGAACAGGCTGCCGATCTTCCGGATCTGCGGAAGAATCTTCTCCATCCCCGAATTCGCCTGGATCGCGACCACCAGTGAAATCGGATGCCCGGCCAGGTCCTCCGTGATCTGTTGCGGCTTGCCGTTGTCCAAAAGCTGGAAATCCAGCGCGTTGAGCCCGGTCACCACGCGTCCATCGCGATCCAGCACCGTCACCGGCGCCTGGACAGCCTTAACGGGGACTCTAAAGACGAGGTCCTGATCCGAGCTTGCGCCTGCTTCGTTTGCTCCAGCGGCGGCGGGAGCCTGCTTCGCCGGCTCTTGCGCCAGCAGCAGGGCCGACGTAGTTAAACCAAGCGTCGTCAAACCAAGCGTCGTCAATCCAAGCAGCGTTATACCAATCGGCAATTTATGCATTCTGCTTACTAGGATGCTTCGTTTCAGACTGTAGTTTCGCATCATGCTCCGTCCGCCCGTGCAGGAGATTGACGGCGTGGGGGATCAAGTCCATCACCGCTTCTAACGACTCTACCGCACCGCGAGGCGATCCGGGTAGTGTCACGATCAGCGTCTCCCCGCGCGTATACGCCGAGCCGCGAGATATCGCGGCCAGGGGCGTCGAATTTCGCCCTTTCGCCCGCATAACCTCTCCAAATCCAGGCGCTTCCCGCCCCGCCACCGACCGCGCTGCTTCCGGCGTCACATCCCGCGGGGCCAAGCCGGTCCCGCCGGTCGACAAGATCACGTCGATCTCGCCTGAACTGGCGAGTTCCGTCATGGCCACCGCGATTTCACCCACTTCGTCTCTCACTAGCCTGGTCTTAGCAATTTGCCAGCCAAGTTGGGTTATGCGATCCACCAGTGCCGGACCGGACCGGTCCTCGCGTGTTCCGGCCACCGCCGAATCGCTTACGGTGATCACGGCGACCCGGATCATTTCCTGGTTTCTCCGC
>CAWEZD010000009.1:0-706154 GCA_963813465.1 Bryobacterales bacterium
AACGCGAGTATCGCCGGAGAACATGCCGTACACGATTACCATGGCGCCACGCGTGATCAAAGGCGGCAAGGTCATTATCGGCGTCAGCGGCGGCGAATACGCGATTCGCGGTTTCTTTGCCGCCTTCGATGTGCAGACCGGAAAGTTCGCGTGGAAGTTCTATATCGTCCCCGGCGATCCATCCAAGCCGTTTGAGCAGCCGGAGCTGAAGGAAGCCGCCAAGACCTGGAGCAGGGAGTGGTGGAAGATTGGCGGAGGCGCTGCGGTGTGGAACGGGTTCGCCTACGAATTCCGAGAACGACCTCGTCTATGTGGGGACCGGCCAGCCCGGACCTTGGACCGATTTTACGCGCGGGCCGGGCGACAATCTGTTTGCCAATTGCATCCTGGCTGTAAGCGGGGCCACCGGCAAGCTGGTCTGGTTTTACCAGGAGGTCCCCGGCGACGATTGGGACTTCGATTCCATCGCCGATCTGATGCTGGTCGATTTGAAGATCGACGGCAAGAATCGGAAAGCGATCATGCACTCGCCCAAGGATGGTTTTTTTCTACGTCCTCGATCGCGTCACCGGCGAGTTGCTCTCCGCCGATCCGATCACCAAGATCAATTGGGCGACCGGCATCGACCTGAAGAATGGGAGGCCGCATGTAAATCCCGCCGCGCGCTACGGCAAGGACACTGTGCGCGCGTGTTGCCCGGACCCTCGGGCGGACACGTGTGGCCGCCGTGGTCTTACAGCCCGATGACGGGACTGGTTTACATTCCGGGTACAGCCGGCGGCAGCTACAACTATCAAGCCGATCCGAATTTTGTCCCGCAGCCGACCGATGTTGGTCCCACCGGCCGGGGCTTAATGAACATGGGTACGGGCCGCGGCGCCGGCGGAGGGGTCAGCTCGGCCGCGGCGCGGGCCGGGGTGGTAACACCGATGCTTTGCCGGATTCCGTCGCCGCAGGCCCCCACCAAGCAAGCTCAGCCCGCGGCTCCGGGTCCCGGCCGCGCGTCGCCCATCGAAATTCAAGGCACAATCGGTCCCGATGGCCCCACCGGAAACGTGCTCTACGCCTGGGATCCGATCGCCAAGAAGGAACGGTGGCGTATTGCAGGAGCCGGCGCCGGCCCGTTCACCGGCGGCACGCTCGCAACCGCGGGCAATCTCGTGCTTGACTCCGTGAATGACCGCCTCATGATCTTCCGCGCCGACACCGGCGAGAAGCTCACCGAAATCAATCTTGGCATTTCCCAAATGGGACCACCGATCAGCTTCATGCTCGACGGCAAGCAGTACATCACTGTGACCGGAGCGCCGGCGGAGGCGGCGGCTTCGGTGCCGGCGGTTTCGCTGGCGGCGGAGCGGGAGCAGGCGGTGGCAGAGGAGCGGGGAATGCATCCGCTGCTCCGCGCCCGCCCGCCAAGCTGTGGGTCTTCGCGCTGGACGGCAAGATGCCGCTGCCAGGCAGCTCGACGAACTAGCGTACGCCGCTCCTTCACGGTCGCGGTTCAGCGAGGCCGCCGGCCGGGCCGGATTGAACGGAAGGAGACCGGCAGCGCTGCCGCGTTTCTGCCGCGCGCAAGGCAGGCCACAAAAGGCGATGGCCTACCCCACTCACCAGACGGTCGCGGTTCAGAATCGCTTTCTGAACCGCGCGCGTTAGCAAGCGGCCGTGAATTTATTTGTTCCGATACGCTTCCCGCGCTACTTCCGCATACGGCACCGGAGCGACTGTCGCGCGGATCTCCACTTGCACGTGGCTCTCGACGGTCGGCTTGGTCCCCGTACCCGGCTGCTCGCCCCAAACGAACGTGACCTCGTTGCCGTTCTGGGCATGCTGATTGTCGAGAATCGCCAAAGTCAGCATCTTGCCTTCATTGGAACTATAGCCAACCCAGGTCGAGATGCCGATCGTCTCCCCGTTCTTCGTCACCTTATCGTACGGCCACGTCGCGTACACCGCGGACGGGAAATCGATGTACTTGGCTCGATTGCACCTCTCGAACATGGTTCCCATCGCCTTCATCACATCGTCCGAGTTGAGCGCCAAAGTGACTTTCGTGCGCTTCGGCTCCTTTGCAATTTTCTCGAGCGCCTCCCGGCCCACGAAGTCATGGTCGAACTTGACCATCGATCCATAGCCGAGGTCGTACGGCGTCAGGTAATAATCCTCGATGTTGTCCGAATAAAAGCTTCCCCCGAGTGAGGCGATGCCTTCCCATGTGTTCGCCGGAAGCCACTCGCGATATGCCTTCATCTTGGGGCTCGTGTAGATGGCGGGAAGCGGCGAAGGAATCCATCCCGACTCCAATGTGTTGGACGAATACGCGCGCGCGCCAACGAGCCGCAAACCGAACTCCCGGCCGGCATCGACGATTGCGTCTCTCACGGCCTCGCCGTCGGCCCATGGGCCGAACAATTCAAATCCGGGCTGGCCGACCATGCCATGACGCAACGCGCGAGCCGGCTTTCCCGCTATCGTGAAATCGTGCATGTGGAAGAACTTGACTTCCGGCACCGGGGCCCCGGTTAGTTTCTGCATCAGCTTGACCGCGTCGGGACCTTGCACTTGATACCGGTACGCTTTCCTCACGACCGGACCCTTTTGCTCAACCGCTCGTTCGTCTCGCGTAACCTTCGCGTTATAGCCGCCGGTCTCGCAATTGTACTGGACCCAATTATGGACCGCCGGCCGGCCCACCAGGTTGAACCGGTTCTCCTCCAGGCCGAATAAAATCACATCGCCGATCACATAGCCTTCGGGATTGCACGGCACGAACTGTTTCGCCTTATTGGGGCCGAAATTCTTGAACGTATTGATGCCAAGATCCGAGAGCAGCTTGAGCGCATCGGGACCTTCCACGTACATATCAGTCATGTGGTAGGACTGGTTGAACAGAACGCACGTCTTTTGCCAGGCGTGCTGCTCATCCCGCCAGTTGGTGTATTCGGGCGGCACCACCGGATAAACATGGGGCCCGGTTTGCGAATTTCGCAACAGCTTCACCGGGCTAGTCGTCCGTAAGAGCGCTTCCAAGCTCTGCCGGATCATCGACGATCACCGCCTCTTTCAGAATGCATACTCAAGTTTAGACCGGCTTACTTTCCAACCAGGTGCTGGAACGTCCTGGTTGTTTTCCTGGCAGATATACTCGATCAACTCGCCCTTGAGCTGGGTGGGGTGAGTGGTGAAGGTCCAGGGCTTCGAGTAAGCGCCCGGATCGTTGATGGTATGCACGATCTCCATGTGGCCAGAGTCGGGGCGGCGGAACTGCTCGGTGACGACCATGTCCTTGGTGTGAGGGAGACCGGACTCGTCGAGCCAGGTTTTGTCGGTCTGGCCGACCGTCTCGACAATCAGCGTGTCGTTGTCCTGCCAGTGGCCGAGCGAGTCGCCGAGCCAAGTCTCCACTACCTGAGGATTGTGGGGACGGCCATCCAGGAAGATCTTGCGCCAGATGTGCGCTCCGCCTTCGTAGACGATCACCAGCAGCTTATCGGTCTGGATCATAGTCCAGGGATAAGGCGTGGTGCTCATGCGCGGCACGCCGGGAGGCAGACAGTATCCTTCGGGATCGTCCTTCGAGAGACTCCCCTTGCGTTCCCGGTACAGTTTATCGGCCCACGGAAGCATCGGCGGATCGCCGCAGGGCGCGACCTGTGTTCCGCATAGGACACTAGCAAGATCGACGTTCTCACGAATTGCGTTGGGTGCCCAGTTTCCGGAAAAATCGACTTTTCCGTCGGGCATGCGCGGGGTTGGGCCCTTGGGCGCGGTATCCTTTGCGGCGGCCTTGCCCCCTCCCTTTCCGAATCCCCCGCCTTTCGGCGCGTCGGGAGCCGGCGTGGTCGCGGCCGGCTGCTGTGCGATAAGCGGAAGGAATGCCCAAAGGACGGAGGCGGCCATTGTTGCCGCGATGGAACTAACCTGGATCTTATTCATAAAAACTCCTCATAGAAGGGATAGCAGCCGTGGGCCTGCGATTAGCGCGGTCATACCGGCGAGCTCAAAAACAAGTCGGCCATCACGGTTCTCAGCCACCGGTTGGCAGGATCCTGACTGTATCTTTCGTGCCAGTGCTGCATGATGTAGTAGGGCGGGAGTTCGAAGGGAGGAGGCAGAACCCTGATAAACCCAGCCGCCGCCAAATGCCGTCCGAGCTGCTCCGGAAGCGTGACCACATAGTCGGTGTTGGTCAGGATGGAGGCGATCCCGAGAAAACTGGGGATCGTAAGCCCGACTTTCCGGCGAATCCTCTTCGCCTCCAGCGTTTTTTCGACGATTCCGTGACCGGTGCCCGTGGTGGCAAACGCCAGATGCGTTTCCGATTCGAATTGCTTCACGGTAATCGCCTCCTCGATGCGGGGATGATCCCGCCGCACCGCGCAAACGAACCGCTCCTTGAAGAGCCTCTGCTGGCAGAACCCGGCGCCCATCGGCAGAATGAACCCAGCCGCCAAGTCCAGTTCGCCTGACTCAAGCAGCTTGGAGGTGTCCACGGAAATCCTGCCCAAATGAATGGCGACGGAGGGGGCAATGGCTTTCAGCCGGCACATCAGCTTCGGCAGCAAAGTCACTTGCGCGATGTCGGTTGAATGCAATCGAAAAATCCGGTCCGAGGCCTGCGGGTCGAACACTACGTGGTGTTCCAGGGCGCTTTGCAGAAGGGTTTCAGCCTTCTCTAGCAGGTAGATCAACTCCGAGGCGTGCGGCGTAGGCTCCATGCCCGCGGAGGTGCGCACAAAGAGAGGATCGTTGAAGTGCTTGCGCAGCTTCGCCAGACTCATGCTGACCGTGGATTGACTCACTTCCAAATGCTCGGCCGCCTGGGAGACGCTGCGGGTTCGATGTAATTCGCCGATGACCGAGAGCAGTTTGAGATCGATATTTGTCACAGCCCACCGGGCGCCTTAGAGCGCCGCACAATGCATGCAAAACCGTAAGACCGTTCGCTAGTATAGATCCGCCGCGACAGCGAGTCAAACACTTTGTGCAAGCGCCAGAGACCTATCTTGGAGCGTTTCGCCCTTCGGTCGAGACGGGATAGTCTGCATGCAAGAATGTCTTTACGGGCCCCTGTTCGTGGATGTACAATTGCTGGTTGGCCATCCCATTGGCCACCCCAGGATGAGGAAATGAGAGAAGCCCCGAACCAGAACCGCACTGCGTCCCAAACCACGCGAGCAACGTTGCTGCTCCGGGAAATGGTCATTGACGGACACTTCCAGCCGGGCGAACGCATCAAGGAGATCCCTCTGGCGGCGAAACTCCGCGTCTCCCGAGTCCCTCTGCGGCTGGTTCTGGAGCGCCTCGCCCATGAAGGCCTCTTGGAGACACGCCCCACACGCGGTTTCGTCGTTCAGCAATTCTCCACCATCGACATCTATGACGCCATCGATTTGCGCGGCATGCTGGAGGGGACCGCCGCGCGACTGGCTTCCGAACGCCTGCGCGACCCCCGCGACCTGCTCCCCTCGCGCCAATCCATCGAGGGGATGGAGGCGCTGTTTCAAAGGGGCAAACTCACTCTCGACGCCTTCACCAGCTATATCGATTTAAATGCGCGCTTCCACGCCTCGCTGGTGGATTTGTCTCACAGCCGCATCCTGCGCCGGGCGATCAACCAGGCGTGTTCCCTTCCTTTTGCCTCACCCAGCGCCTTTCTGTTTAAGCAGCACTTCCTCGCGGATTCACGGCAGTTATTCCTGATCGCCCTGGAGCATCACCGCGGAATCCTGGATGCAATCGCGAATCGCGAGGGCATGCGCGCCGAGACGCTGGCCCGCGAGCACGCCCGCCTGGCGCGCCGCAATCTCGACTCCGCGCTCGAAGACCGCGAGCTCTTGAAATCGGTGCGCGGCGGAAACCTGATTGAATTGTAGACCCGCCCAACCCATCATCGGGTCCCTCGGGTCTGAACGGTTTTCGGCGGCGGTTTCAGATTCTTGATCTTGTCTCGAAATTCCGGATACATGGTCTCCGGTCCGCCGAGTGCCGCCTCTACCGGGATCTGGTACCTGGCGGCGAATTCCGCTAGGAAAGGATTCTCCCCCGGCATGTAGCTGGGAACCGTGCCCTGCCGCGATCCCGGCAACTCATCCACATACTCGCAGGGCCACAGCCAGTTTCCATCGGAGTTCGCGGAGAGATTGTAACTCACGGTCTTGACCAGCGGCTCGGACAGATAAATCGGGTCGGTGACGACGCTGACGTGCGTGAGAAGGTTGCCGTGACGGATGAAGTGCTCGGTGAGCGTGATGCTGTCGCTTGAAGGAACCCCATTGCGCCGGTCCCAGCCCTGTTTGATGTGGGTGGTGTAGACGGTGAGGGTGTCGCCCTCCCATTTGCCGGTGGAGAACCCCATCCAGGTGTGCGCGGCGTAGTCGGGCGGATGGGGGCGGCCGTCCATCCAGATGGTCCGGTACTGCTCATACGTGCTGATGTAGTTGTGGAGGGCGACGAGGCTCTGCGTTTGAGGATCTCTCTCCTCCCAGATCCGAAGCCGATGGGGGCCGCCGTAGATGTATGCGGCGGTGTGCACCTGGCACTGGTGCTCTTGCAGCCCCAGGCGGTCGGGGTCCCAGCTCAGCGCCCATTGGCGGGCGGCGTCGTTGATGGGAATCCCCGTATAGTCCACCAGGTCGGGGTTGCCCAACGAATCCTCGGCTGGCACGGGTTGCCAGCTGCCGGACAGATCGACCTGGGCGAACGCCGGGAGGCTCAGCAGCCCGCACAGGGCCAGCGAGGCGCTCCAAACGATCGGGAAGCCGAACCGTCTCCGCCGAGTGAGGCTCCGTTGTGCGGGCGAGTTCCTTAGGAGCGCGGCCGCCAGCACTAACGCGGGGCCCGCCGGACGGGTACGATTCATTTCCATCTCAGTCTCCTGATTCCTACTTGCCTTTGCCTGCGGCCTGGGCTTGCCGCCGGGCCAAGCGCGGCCTCGAAGCTCTTCTCGTATTGGTCGACGTGAGCCTTGTAGCCCTCGGGGTCGACGAACGGATTCGGATCTCCCGGGCCGCCGCGTCTTTAGCTTTTCGTACTTTCGCGGCCATGCCATAGAACGACGCGTGAGAGCTGACCCACAGGTCCACCGGGAACGTGCGGGCCTTCTTGTAGGTAGCCCTGAAGTCGTCGATCATTCCCGGGTAGTTATCGAGGGACTGGAGGAACTGGCCGTTCAGGCTGCACTCGATAAACGCGTGGTACGTTTTGCCGTTTTCCTTAAGATCCGTGGTCCAGGCGAGGCATCCCCTGGTGTGGCCGGGCATCAGGTGCGCCGTCAGCGTTGTGCCGCCGAGCGTGACCGTGTCGCCGTCGTCGACCAGCCGGTCGATCGGGTGCTCTTTCCCTGCCGGGTGAAAATCCTTGGTCTTGGGGGCATCCACGCGCCCTACCACGACCTGGGCGCCGGTCAACTCCTTGACCAGGTTGTCTCCGCCCACGTGGTCCGGGTGTGCGTGACCGGCGATCAGGATCTTGATGTCGCTGAACTTGAACCCCAGTTTTTCCACGCTCGCTTGTATCACCGGCACCGACGACTCATAGTCGCTGTTCATCAGGATGTTGCCCGCGGGTGTGACGAACAGGAACGAAGCCAGCTCCTTGGTTCCCACGTAGTACATGTTGTCCATGATGCGATGAGGCGGGAACGGATCGTTCCAGCCCGCGGGCGCGTTCTGCGAAAACGCCGCGAGCGGCAAGAAGGCCAGGGCGACGGTCGGCAACAAGAGTTTGCGCATGATCCTATGAGCTCCTCGCGGCCGGAGCGGCATGTATTCAGGTTGCGGCTGGCCGGCTATTTCTTTCTTTCTCTTTATAGCTGCTGCCCGTGTCCAGCTTGCGGCCGTCGGGGAACTCGATATTGCTGGAGTTCGCGCGGAACGCACCGTCCTTGGCCTGGTGTCCGTTGACAATGACCCTGGTTCCCTCGGCAAGCGTGTTCTTGGTCCAGCCGTTCCTCAGCAGGACGCCCGGCGCTCCGCCTTCCACCTGCCAGTGCTCGACCGTACCGTCCGGCTTCTTGACGTCGATATACAGCCAAGTATGCGGGTTAACCCAGTCCATCTTCACGACCGTGCCTTCGAGTTTGACCGGCTTGTCCACGTCAAACTCGGCTGAAAAGGAATGGTGGGCGGAAACGGGGAAAGCCGCCGCGATCAACAAACCGGCGGTTCCCAAGATCGTCATCGATTTGGTCATGAGTATTTACTCCCTAGCTTTTTTCGGATCCGGAGCATTCTTCTGCTGCGGCTCCAGGTGCATAAGATCGCTGTAAAGAAGCTTATCCGCAAACGGCACGCATTTGTGTTCGAGCAATTCCACGTTCTGGTCGATCAAACGATACAGCGGCATCTCGATCGTCCAGGGCCGCGAGTACGTCTTGGGGTCTTCGAGCGTGGCTTGATAGCGGATGTGGTCGGAATCGAGAAGGGTGAAACGCTCGGTTACCTTCAGGTCGGCGCTGGCGAAGTTGCCGGCACGATCCAGCCAGGTCTTCCCGTTCATACCGATGGTCGTGACGACCAGCACGTTCCCTTCCCAAGCTCCCATGGATTTGCCCATCCAGGTATCCGCCGCCGGTTCGGATTTGTCATTCATGAAGATCACCCGATTCGTGGCGGCAAACGGGTAAACCATCAACACGTCTCCGGTACCCTGGAAAATCTGGAACGGCATGTTGTGATAGGTAACGCGCGGAACACCCAGGATGAAGCACTTGGCCTCGGGGTCGGCCGCGGGCCAAAGCGAGCGATTCTTGTTGCGCTGTTCAAGCGCCGCGGGCAGGTAGGGGATCTTTCCATCGCCGGTAATGACGCTTTTCCCAGCCGGAATCGCCGCGATCGCACCCAGTCCCCAGAAGTCGTCGAGAGCCTCCGCGGGATGCGCTTCCAGGTTCCAGTAGGCGGTGTTCATCGCCTGCCAGATGCCGTTAAAGTTGGGATGGCCCGCGATCGTTTCCGGGCGCTTCAGTTCTTGGGCGCCGGCGGACGACATCAGCGCCACCGTCAAGATCGCGCCGAGGAATGGATTCCGCATCTATCTACTCCCTGTTCGCCTGCTACCGCTTTCGTAGGCAAGCATATCAGATTGTCAACGAAAATGCATGCAAACTGGACACTCGTGGACCCTCGTGTCGGACAATCGAGGACGTCAGTTTGCATGCACGGCCCTGAGAAGGTAATATAATCTCGGACGTACAAGGGAAGAGGAGTCTTCAGATGATCAAACGGATTCTGGCTCTCGGTGGAATCAGCATCGCGATAACCTTCGCGCAAGGCGGGAGGGGGCGAGGTCCCTGTCCAGCCGGCAGCGCCCGGAACGGCCAAGGAGAGGCAGCTCTTCGCTTACGACGTCACGATCGACCCTAACTACAAGGTGCCCAAGACACCCTGGGGCGAACCCGATCTGCAGGGCATCTGGCCCATCAACCATCTGATCGCCGTGCCGCTGGTCGGCCGCCGCAGTACGGCGATCGCCTTTACCTGACCGACGAGGAATTCGCCAGCGCGAACAGCTCGAGCGCTGGAGGCACGCAACAAGCGCCTCGAGTCCCGGAGCGATTCCACAGGCCGACACTCGCAGCAGGCGATGCGGCAAACCTCCTTGATCGTCGATCCGCCAAATGGCCAATTCCCCGCGCTCACCGATTACGGAAAGAAACTTCAGGAGCGAGATGAAGAGCAGCTACCGTCCCGGTCAGACGGTCTTCGACAGCGTCGACGATTTCGCGGCATGGGACCACTGCATCACGCGTGGCATGCCGGTTTCGATGGAGCCGCGTAACTATAACAACGGCATCCGCATCATGCAGTCGCCCGGCTACGTGGTGATCCTGCTTGAAATGGCCCATGAGGCCCGTGTCATTCCCACCACAACGGAATGCCGCCGCTGGCTTCGAACATCAAAGAGTGGATGGGTGAATCGCGCGGACACTGGGAAGGCAATACGCTGGTGGTGGAGACTGCCAACTTCAACGGCTTGGTCGGCGCGACCAGCGCCGGGCGTCCCCGGCTCTCCCGGCCCGCTGCAGCCGGAAACTCCGAACATGAAGATCACCGAATGGTTCACGCGCGTCGCCGCTGACACCATCGAGTTCAAGATGACAATCGACGGACCCAGCCGTGCTCGCAACTGGCTCCTACACCATCGCGTATCCGATGTTCCTCGACAACAAGTACCAGATGTTCGAGTACTCCTGCCACGAGGGGAACATTCCGGTGCGAGACTACATCGAGACGTCGCGTTACGAACGCGCTCACCCAAAAGAGAAGAAGTAATCGCGGCTCGGAACGGCTCGCGCTTCTCGGCAGAGCTTTGGGCGGATGTGGTCTCCATTGTTTTGTCCGCGTTCGCCGGCTAACCTCGTGCGCGCATCTCCAGATTGGTCATAAGGGAGGGGGGCGACATTCCGGTAGTGGGATCGGCCGCCGTCAAGGGCACCACGGGAGTGATTTGCGCGTTAGGCGGCCAGTTGAGATGACGTCGACTTTCCGGCAGTAATTGGACGGTCCATTCCACAGCTATCGCGGCCTCAGATATCGCCAACTTGGCTATTATTGTTGCAATACATGGAATCCAGCGAGCAGCGCTTGCGCGAGGAACTGCACAAGCTAGAACGGCTTGAATTCGAGCTAACCGAGCAGGATACACTCGTCCTCGAGCAGGTGAGGCGGTCGCCTGACAGTGCCGTACCCTCGTCCCAGAGAGATTTGCTTCGAAAACTCTTTCAAGAAGTCGAAGACTTACGCCTTGGCTACTCTCTTCCGACGGTGGACAGTGACGATCCAGACAGCCTGCGTCCCGAGATCAGATCCGCCCGAGCTAAGGTCGTTTGGGAGAAAAAGCGAATTAACAGCCAGTTAGATCTGATGACTCCGTCTTCCAAGGAAATTGCGTCAAACGCAGATGGCTCGCTAAACCCGTCAACCTTCGAAGTGATTCCCGAGAAGCCGCTAGTCAAACGCCGCAAAGAAGATGGCAGTGTCTTTCGCACGGCGTTAAACGATTATCACCGCAGGGAAATCCTCGGCGAAGGCGGTAACGGAACGGTCTATAAGGTGCGTGATCGCGAGGGACGCGAGTTTGCCCTGAAGCTTCTCCGAAAGGAACTCCTGGGCGGAACAAAGCAGAAGCGGTTTCAGCGTGAATTGAGCTTCTGCATGACCGCCTCCCATCCCAACATTATTCGAGTGCTCGATCACGGGCTCTTCGGCGACGAGGGAATCCCTTTTTTTGGCTTCGTCAGAAGAATTTGTGGGCCAGGATTGGCTCCGGCAGCTTGGCAAGTGAGTGATACAAGGCGAGTTCGAGGACGCGAAACGTGCGAAAGCCGTAAGATCTTCTCATGACGACTTTGGCTTTGTTGTTGAGGCCCTCGACGACACCGCTGGAAAACTCCTTGCGCGCCCTGAAATAGTTCAGCAACAACTCCCGGTGTTCACGGAGAGTTCGGGCGAACTTCTTCATCGGCTCGATGCGGCTGCGCATGACTTGGTGACACCAGAAGTCGAGGAACTTTCCGGCCCAGACCGGAGAGCTGTAGGTCCAAAACTGCTGGAAGTCCTCCTTTAATAGGTAGGCTCGAACGGTTTGCAGGTTGTAGCGGAGTAGGTCTCGCAACCGCACCTGTTGTTTGTCGGTGAGGTTTTCCTTACGCTTGAGCACGCACCAGCGCGATTTCTTCAGCAGCGGCTGATAGCCGTCGCGGATGAGGCGCTTGGTTTCCTGGGCCCGCACCTCGTCGAGAGCCTTGCTCATCTTGGCCATGATGTGGAAGCGGTCGAGGATATGCAGGGCGTTGACGCACTTCTCGCCGATGACGTCCAAGTAAGGCTTCCACATGTCGGAGCAAACAAACAGAATCTCCGCGGCCACTTTCTCGCCGATCACCCGGAAGAAGCCCTGAAACGATTCGATGGTGCGCTCCTTGCCGACCCACAGCAGCCGAATGCATTCGCGATCGATCTGATAGACCAGCGTCAGATACTTGTGGCCCTTGGCGTACTGAATCTCGTCCACGCCGATGGCAAAGATCGATTCCAGAGTCCGCCGCTGCAGGCCCCATTCAACGACATATTCCACTGCGTCATGCACCCGGTCCCAACTGCTGCGGAAGCTCACGGCCACTTCCGTCCAGGAAAGCTTGCGCGCCCAATGTGCCAGAAACAGCAGGTGCGCCTGGGTGGAGTGCTGCTTACCTGCGGACCAGGGAAGCTTCTCGGCCCCGATGCCACAATCGGGGCACTGCACCCGCCGCCGCGCGTAGATCAGAAAAACCACAAATCCCCAAAAGGGAATGAACTCGAACAACCGCGCCGGCAATGTGTCATAGCCCGGCGCCGGTTTCTCGCACCGCCCGCACACCGCTTGAGATCCCTTGCGCGGACGTACAGGCACTTCGATGGCTTTCTTGTCGGGGCGGAAACGCGCCTTGAGGAAGACGAAGCCCGGCTGCGGGTAGCATTGGTTTAGAATCGTGGTCAGTTCCATGACGGCGAAGAGAACATCTTCCACCGTAAAACGGCCACAGGCCGCCGTCGATGTCTCGGCCTACTGCCGGGATCTCGATCAATGGCCGCGCTCCTGGATGGGAATCGAGCAGGACCTCTCGCCCGGTGAACAACTCCTGCCATACTTTCGCCGGTTCATCGAACACTTGGCCTCGTCGAGTCTCTCACCGAAAACCATCCGCAACCACGTGGACAACCTCTGGAGCCTTGGCGGCGAGATCATCCGCGACCTGCACTATGACAAAACTCGTCGCAAGCTTCCCGCTGACCGGCTCCTCAGACAGTCTGTCCATGAACTTGGTGGTCCCGCCATTCACAACGGCTCAGAGGATCAGCAGCGTTCCTTCGACTCCACTTGCCGCAAGTTGCATCGGTTCCTTGAACCCTGACCCACGAATTCCCCAGACGAGCCTTTTTTTGTAATGCCGCTTTTCGAGGCCACTCTGCGCAAGGCAATGGAAAAAGGAATTGAATCAGGCCGCATTCCGCAGATCGTCTACCAACTTGTGCTGGCGATGGAATTCGCCCACCAGCAAGAAATCGTCCACCGTGATCTGAAGCCTGAAAACATCCTGTGCGACGCTGACCTGAGAAGTGTGGTCGTAGCTGATTTTGGGATCGCCCATTTCAGCTCGGATCTCCTGGTCGCCGCAGTGGAGACATCTGCCCACGAGCGGTTGGCAAACTTCACCTATTCGGCTCCTGAACAACGCACGCGCGGGCAGGTGGTCGGCCCCCCAGCGGACATTTGGGCTCTGGGATTGATTATGAATGAACTCTTTACCCGTCAGATCCCTCTTGGCCGGGATCATCCACGAATCTCATCGATTGCGCCGGCGTACGCGCACCTAGATCAAATAGTTGACGAGATGCTTCGGCAGTCGCCAGAGGCTCGTCCGGACTGCGGCACTCTGAAATCGCACTTTTCCATGGAGCGTCCCAGCGAGATTTCGTCTGACGCTGCCCCTCTTACCCCAGTCGGCATCGACGGCGGTTCCGAAGTCCATCTGATCTCCCCGGCGAATCTAAGACTCAATGTGAAGCGACATCCGAGTATTCCGGGGCTGATCTTCACTGTGACGAATCGTCGTACGAAGAACATTCAGGACTGCAGCGTTCGCCTGGTAGAAGCCCAGAGCTTTGACGCAGAGGTTTCGGAGTACCGGGAAGGGCTAGCCCTGAAGATTCCTGCGTTAAGCCTTCAGAAGGAAATCCTGGCCGGCGACGAGACGGGTCCGTACTGGCTATTGTGCGTTCGGAACGGGCGGCTTGAGTTGGGCAACACTTCGGGAGAAGGCGGCCTGCGCTGGCCTGCGGGAGACGCGAGTGGTACTCAAGTGTGGCGGCTGGCTCTTTCAGTTGAAGCGCAGGACATCGAGCCCTGGACGCCAGCTTTGACGGTCGAGTGGCAACAAGCATCGAACGCACTGAGCGTCAGGCAACACAGCGGTTATGCCCCAACACCGCCACAGCATGGCCCCGCTGACCCGGTAAAAGTCTTAAGCGAGAAGCCGTTGGCGGAGGAACGGCAAGAATTCTGGGATCAAAGAAAAACGCTTCCGGAAACAGAAATCCAGAAAGAGGTATGGAAAAGGCCAAAATGGGTAATTTGGATTCATCCGATCGATTTCAAGAAGGCCAGGTTTCAGACTGTCGAACACTGCCGCGAGTTCATGGTCTCGTCCTACGTGCTGATCAAAGGATGGATGCCGTACCCGTGGTTCTCTGTTGACGACCTTCAAACCGAAAACGAATGGGTCACCGGGGAGATCGATAAGTCAGGCGGGCGGATGCGACGCATCGAACGGTGGGCACTCTTCCGAAGCGGACAATTCGTCCACAACCGTGCCTTCGACGAAATCAAGGACCTGGGGAATCGGATACATGTCCTGGAAATCATCGATACCGTTACGGGGGCTTTCGAGTTGGCGGCGCGCCTGGCAAAACGCGGTGTTCTCTCACCGGATGCCCAGCTCAAGTTCGAGCTGCGTGGCATAGCTGGTCGCGCCCTGACCTGGCCCGTTAGCAATGTTGGCACGGCGGATGCACTTGAGAAGGATTTCTGGTCTCAGGACGAGGATTTTACTGTTGTCAGACAGGAGAGTGTTCTGGATCTTCAAACAAGAGGTCGCGAACTCGCCCTCGAGACCTCGATCGAAATTCTTGCAAAGTTTGGATGGTTGAATCCACCAAGAGATCAGCTTGCGGAAGAGCAGCGAAAAAGGTTTTCCGCGAGCTGATTCGTTTGCATCTTGCACGGTTCCTCCGTGTAGCGCCGCTCACGGCAATTACATGAGCGGGTAGTCGGCATCTCTCACACGTTGCGGCCGCGCAAGTTCCTCGATGACGCGCCATCCGCACAGAACCGGCTCATGGAAAGGCGGCCGACTCTCGGCGTGCGGTTCCGATCGGAACGGCTAACTACGCAAAGACGGTCCCGGACCCGCGCCTCCCGCCTACTGGCACCTGACCCTGGAGCGGTACTTGTTATGGCAGTTCGAGCAGGATGTAGCCAGCACCTCGGACGCCATGATCAATTTGTCCCGGTCTTTGGTCAGAGCCGCTTTGTAAGAGACCATACTGGCGTCCCGGAGTCCATTCACCAGTTGTGCCCAGTCCGCGTTCGCGACGGGAACATACCGCCCGTTGCTGCACTTCCGGCCCGGCGTCATAAGAAGATCCGCGGAGTCTGCTAATGTAAGGGCGCTATTCTCCACGGCCTCCCAGCCTCCGAAGACGCCGGTCAGGGGGTCGGTCGATCCGGAAGGTTCGTCCGCCCGCTTAACCTCCGCGGGATCATATCGCTGAGTGAAGAAGACCGTGTTCGAATTCGGAAAGAAGAGCCCCCTCATGAGTTGATTGAGGTTCGCGGCGGGTGCGATTGCCTTGGGCGGCGGCGATGACTGTGCCATCAGGAATCCGGCACAGAGAACCGCCACAACCGCCACAATCACCGGTGCCGGCATGAACCGATTGACTTTTATCTCAGCACGCCGAGCCTGTTGATTGTGTCCGTCTTGCATCGCTTCCTCCCTCGCCGATCCCCGATCATCATACATGTGATCAGGATACATGATTCACCTCAGTACCAATCCTGTTGCGCAAACTGCATCGGTCCCCGGCTCTCCGCAGCCGCGGAATTTAGGGTACCCTGATGCCGATAAGCAGCGTGCCGATAGAACATCTCTTAGTGATGAGAGGAGCCGGATGAATCGCATTGCTTCTAGTTGGATCGTGCTCGCATTTCTTCTACCGGCGGCCGGTTTCGCGCAGGTCGCCTGCACGTGAAACGGCCTCGAAGCCGCAACCGATCTCTATATCGAAATATCGAAGCTTAAACGAAGGGTGATCCTTCCGGCATGCCGCTGGCGCAGGGACTTGCCTATATCAAGAACATGCGAGTCGTCGATATCAAGTCGAGCGTCATCCAGAAACCGCTAAAAGATCGACTTTCATCGAACCTTGATTGACGCAACGACGTGTCAGACGTTTACCGAGGCGATCGTTACGGATAAGAGCCACCCGTATGTCCTCGGCACGCGCCTCAGGGTCAATCACGACAAGATCGCCGAAATCGAATCGATGGTGACCCAGGAAGGCGACTGGCTGTTCGATGCCAATAACTACTTCAAGTGGTCGCCGGGTGAGGATTGGGGAGTAATCCCGGCCGGACAGCGCGATAATCGCGGGACCTTGGAGGGAGCGGCGAATGCCTACCTGGACGCGTTCCTGGAGCAGAAGCTCGACCTGGTGCCGTGGGGGACTCCGTGCAACCGGACCGAGGGCGCTATCCGCACGGGTAAAGGCGTCCCCGAAGCTCGGCACACAGCCGCCTTCCCGTAGCTTCGGCACCCATAGCTTCAATGGGCCCAGTCGAGTGTCCCAGCATCGCTCCCGTTGCGGCGCACACGACCTATTCCGATGGCAAGTCCACAGTGGAGGAGATGGCCGAGCAGGCCGCGGAACTTGGCTACGAATATATTTCGCTCACCGACCACTCGCCGTCCCAACGCATCGCCCACGGGTTGGATCTGGGTCGGCTCGATCAAGAGATCGAAGAGATCGAGCGGCTTCGAACGAGACGACGGACCAAAGCGCTCCACATCCTGATTGGCGCCGAGTTCGACATCCTGGGCGATGGCAAGCTGGACTACCCCGACGAGATTCTTGAGCGGCTCGATATCGTCGCGGATCGGAAGTCCGATTGCACCGAGGTTCAAGGCGACTCTCGCATTTTAACTTTCTTCCTGGCTCCGGTGCGCTCATCGCTTGGACCGCACCCGAAATGCCTTTTGCCGCGCCGTTTTGCTCAGCCATGGCTGCTGTGGCGCGACGGCTTTTCAGTCTCCTTGACGCCGGTGTACAACTGAATGCTCATGAGCGGTCGCAGGCGATGCGCACTTTCCGGGTTGCGCAAGCGTCGAAGGGCATGCGCCTCGATCTGCCGGATCCGTTCACGGCTCAGGTTGAACTGCTGAGCAATCTCTCCGAGCGTGTGCTCGCGATCGTGGCCAATCCCGAACCGCATCCGGATAACCTTCTCTTCGCTCGGGTCCAGAGTCTTTAGCACTCCTGCGGTTTCCTCTCGAACGCTGCTTTCAAACAACGCCTCCGCCAGGGGTGGGACAGAACGGTCCTCAATCAAGTCGCGTAGAGCGGACTCGCCGTCCCCGCCGACCGGCAGATCGAGCGACACCGGCTCCCGGGAGATAGTCCTCAGCTCCTGAACTTTCTGCGCCGTGGTTTCCATCCGGCGCCCAATCTCTTCATTGGTCGGTGTACGGCCTAGTTCCTTCTCAAGTTCGCGGGACGCCCGTAAGAACTTCGCGAGGCTCTCGTTCATGTGGACGGGGATACGGATCGTTCGCGACTGGTCGTCGATGGCGCGAGTAATCGATTGCCGGATCCACCAGGTGGCGTAAGTTGAGAACTTATAGCCGAGATGGTAGTTGAATTTGTCGGCAGCGCGCATCAGTCCGGTATTGCCTTCCTGGATCAAATCCAGAAGGTGCAGGCCCCGGTTCACATATTTCTTGGCTACCGAAACGACGAGCCGGAGGTTAGCCTCTACCAGCGCCTGCTTGGCCTGCTCGGCTTCTATCTCACCTTGTTGCACTGCTTTCAAGCCGCGGCGCATCTCGGAGACTGTCGATCCGGCCTCGGCCTCCTTTTCGCGAATTTTGCGCCTTAATTCGCGGACCAGCGGCTCTTTCCCGTTCGCCGCCTGCTTCCCTAATTCCGTCTCAAGCGCGATCATCTCTTCCGCGGCGCGCTTGAAGGCGCTCCGGAGGGCTGTCCACATTGCCGCGGTGAACGGTGACTCACGGATCGCCTGCGAGAATTTGATCCTTAGCCGGGCCACCTTGCGACAAAGCTGCGCACGCACATGCACGTAGCGGGGTGGCGTCGAAGCAAGCCTTTGCTCCATTACCCGCAGATCGCGATTGAGTTTGGCCACCTTCGCGAACTGCTGCATGGCCTCCACGCGCTTTCGCTCGCCGCCCGCCTCATCCGCGGCGCTGATATCCATCAGATCCTTCAGTTTGACCTTGGCCTGACGTAGGTCCTCGTGAATGGCCATCACCATCTGCTGTACCATCGGAGCGCGCGACAGCAGTTTTCGCACCCTTAGCTTGGCCCGTTCCATGCGGCGCGCCAAGCCGACTTCTCCTTGGCGCGTGAGCAGGGACACCGATCCCATTTCGCGCAGGTAGACGCGGACGAGGTCGTCCGTATAGGGCGACTCGTCAAGGGGCGGAGTGGCTTCATCGCCGTCTTCTAAACTGGCGTCGAGAAGCTCCGGCGCCCCACCCAAACGAAAGCTGAACGAATCAGATTCTGTCAACGTGCGTTCGCCAAATTTATCCATGTTCCTTCCGCTGAACTATTCCTTCCACTGAACCGGGGCCTTCGGATGCTAACCCCTTCATCGCCTCCAGCGCCTCGGGCTTGTCTTTCCTTGGGGTTGGAGGCGATTCGGAGGTTAGGGGCGTAGTAAGGAGTCCGTCGGCTGCCGATCTATCTCTATGCCATTGGATGCAAAAGGACTTGCGCAGGTTTCAGCTTCGTCGCGTCGACTCCCCTGCGGCCGCGTCAGCATGTAACTCCGCGGATGTATTAGGCAGACCTGCTCCAGTTCGAACCCGACCGTGGACCCCGCGTAGCCGCCGGCCCAGAAGTGTTCGCCAGAAAAGTTTCTCTCCTTTCCGCACAACCATGCAATGGAAATGGCACTCTTTCCCTTCAGAAACCCAATCAGCGAAGCGACTGGGTGCTTGGCGGGATCGAGATGCACATATGCACATGATCCGGCATCAGGGGCCTTCGACAATTTGGCATTCCTTCCGTTTCGCGAGCGCACGGACGGGTCCTGTGTCGGGGAGCGGAAGGGAACGAAAGGCGCTAAAAGAGCAGATCCTAATACAATGAAAATGACGTCTGTGGATTAAGGCGACGGACGTCAGCAGAGACGGAGATGGCATGAAGACCTCAAGAACTCGCCGATCCAGCATCGCTGCATCGTTAGCGGAAGTACTGGTCGCCGCGCCGCTCCTTTTCCTCGCGGCGAGCATGCCAGCCGATGCACAGTTTAAAGCGGTGGGGCCCCCGCCGTATTCGGCGACGGTTGCGCGCCAGAAGATCAGGACATTGTTGGGAAAAATCGATCCGAGTAACCGTCAGCAGACCATCGCGACGATCTCCAGCCTTCTGAGCTGGTTTAGAGATATCGCCGACGAAGAATTAATCGCAGTCTGGAAAAAAGACGACGGGAGGGAGAACCTGCCGGAGGTGATAAAAGCACTCGCCGACGCGCGTGTGGCCTCGGCCGTGGTCGAGTTCTCGTGGCGTCAACAGCGTCAAGCGACGTTCCAGCTCGCTTACGCGCCGATGTTCGGAAACCTGATGCTTCGCTTCCCGGACAGTGCGAAACCCTTCCTGGACGATCTTCTCGGATCTGGCGATACAGCCGCGGGCCAGCCGCTGGGCCTTGCAGAGCCGGAAGCATATGCCGTGTGCAGGATTCTGCTGGATATGCCGGATATAAGAACGTGGAGGATGAGCGCTCTCCAGATCCTACCTCATTACCGCCAGGTGACCGAGACTCTTCTGGCAGCGGATCTGAACGAGGGCGACAGAGAAGCGCGTACTCGCGCTCTGTACTGGACGGCCGCTCTCAAATCGAGCGCGTCCGGTCCCGCCAGCGAGCAAAACCCTCGCAGAAGCATGCAGCCCTCCTTGTCCGCAACCGCTGGCCGCGCGCCCGGCCCGGCGCCTCCCGCCGCTTCGGCGCCACGGCCTTACGACGGAGCGGAGTCGGGCACTCTGGAGTGTAGCGGAGGCCCCATCCCGCAAAACGCCGAATATGTTTTCCGTAACGTGCCGACCGTTAATAGGCGGTTCGAGTACGACCGGAAAATCTGGGACGTGCGCCTGGCGCCCGGGGAAGGAGATACGCAAGACTTGATCCTCAAGAACAAAAACTCCCGCCCCCAGAAGCGCTGCGTAGTGCATTGGAGCGTCATTCCCTAATTCCCATCTCCGCAATCATGTGATTGATTCAAACTGAGCTGATTGCGCGCAACTGGCTCCTCGGCGGGATTCGCTCCTCTTAGCGGCCCACCGCGGCGGGATAGACCGGCAGCGTGACGTGCTCACCGAAGGTCGCCTTCAGGCCCTCAATCGCGCAATTCTCATCGCCGCCGCCCGCGCCGCCCCCGACGCCGACGGCGCCGATCATTTGTCCGTCCACCACGATCGGGATGCCGCCTGAGTTCGTGAAGAAATTGAAAAAAGCGGTTTGCCGCGGGATGCCGTCCGGATCGTTCCTGAGTTGTACGGCGCGGATGGAAGTGGGCTGGCGCGTCTTCAGCGCCGTTTGCGCCTTCAAGCAGCGCGGTGCGGATGTTGTTATAGACCTGACCGTCCATGCGCTCCATGTGCACGAACTCGCCCGCGTTATCGATGACGTAGAGCGACATCGTGCCGCCCTTCGACGCCGCCCAGTCGCGGCAGGCGCGCGCGATCTTCTTCGCCGCCGCAAGCGAAATCTGGTTGCCGTCAAAGATGCTTGCCGCATCCTTGCCGCCGACCACGTATTCCGCCGGCAGGCTCGATTTGGGCGGATTGGCGGCGGCAAAGCGCGGAACCGGCGCATTGCCCGCATTGGGGTTCCGGCGCGCCGGCAGGTCCTGCGCCAAAGGCGGAACCGACGGCCCAATCACGTCGGTCAGCGCCTTGTGCGCACAAATCTCGTCGCTCCACACCGGCACGCGCGGCGCGGAACCGCCGACGCCGACGGCGCCGATCAATTGCTTGTTGACGACGATGGGAAGCCCGCCGGAATTCGCAAACATGCCGAGCTGAATCAGTTGAAGTTCCTGAGTGGGATCCTCAATCACGCGGTTCATGCGCACCTTGCTGGGTTGGCGGTCCATGAGCGCGGTGCGCGCCTTCATCTCGGCCGTAATTATATTGAGATAGCCTTGGCCGTCCATGCGATCCATGTACACATGATTGCCGTCGTTATCGAGCACCATGATGCTGATCTGCACGCCTTCGGCGGCCGCGGCCTTCTCGCACGCGCCGGCAAGGCGCTCGGCGGTGGCCAGATTGATGGTGGTGAAATCCTGAATCTCTTCGGCGGCTTTGCCGCTGACGACGAATTGCTCCGGTACGTTTTGAGCCAGCGCCACACCGTTCAGCGCGATTGCGCCAGCCACCGCCAATCCCAAAGCGACGATACGCAGTTTCATTTCGTCCTCCTCTGACCTTTGTCGCACAAGCTCGCCGCGGCCGGCCGGGCGCGTAATTCGGCCGGCGCCGCTGCGGCCTTGGCCCCGAATATATCACATCCCAACCCTACGCCCCGCATGGGTCCGGATGTGCCGGCGCGCGTCTTCTTTGGAACCGGATTGGAGGTTTGGAAGACAGAGTCGTGCCTTGTCGCCGAGTGTTTTACCGATAAATCCAAGCAGCACGCTGTACATCCAAGACCGTCCCGAAAGCGTCGTTTCCGCGAGATTGCTCCCTGCGGAGAGAGGCATAACTTCGCCGCTACCGGCAAGCGATCGCGAGCTTCCGATTCTCTAGTTTATTATGGATAGTCGCGCAGGTTTTTGTATGCCTGTTCGATGACATTCGGAAGCGACGCGCCGAGATTCGGCCACTTCGCGTATTTCTCAAGGGTCACCGTGCGCTTGATCTCGTCGAGGCTCTTACCCTCCGCAATCCCCTTTGACACGGCCGCTGACAGATCTTCCAGGAACTCCCGGTTGGCCACTACGTCCGCCCTAGTCCCAAGCCGGGCGCCGTGTCCCGCGATCAGCGTGTCGAAATCAAGCGCCTCGACCGCCCTGATGGAGGCAATCCACTCGCGCAGCGGCGTCCAGTCGTATTCGCCCCAGACCGGCGGCGTGGTTCCGGGAAAGATGAAGTCCACCGCGAGCACCGCCCGTTCGGCCGGGAAATAGACGACTGTCATATCGTCGGAGTGATTTCGTCCCGGATAGATAAGCTCGACGGTCTTGCCGCCAAGCGTCAGGGCGCGTCGGCCGGCATAGGCGATGTCGGGCTTTCGAACCTCCTGGTTCAACTCGTCCGGAGTAATCGCGCCATCATGGTTGCGATCGAGACGGTCGAAGTTCGTAAGATAGCCGCCGCTCGCCTCGTCCCGATCGAGCTTCCCGTTGTGGTTGGTATCGACGTTGCCGCCAGCCAGCCGGTGCAGTTTGCCATCGAGATTCTTCGCGACGTTTTCGTGCGCGACGACCTGTGCGGCAGGGCCGAAGACGGCAGCGCCCTCGGCGTGATCGAAATCGTGGTGGCTGTAGATAATGTAGCGGACCGACTTGTTGAACCGGCGATCGAGCTCCGGCTTCAGCCAGGTGGCCTGCTCGGTGCTGACCGGGTCGGCCAGGATGATCCCGTCGGGCGTCACCAGGAAGACGGTGTTCGCGCTGCCGCTCACGTAGTACAGATCGCCGCGGATCTGCACGACCTCTCGCGGCCGTGCTTGTCCGCCGCAGCCCTGCCCCGAGACGATCCAGTGCGCCCCGACGATAGTCATAACAACCGCAACTAGCGCTCGCGGCATTCCTGCCTCCCTATACGACGGAGTCTAGTATAAACCAGCCGACCCGATCAGGAAGAGAGCGTTCGGGACTCACTTGCCCACCATGTGAACCGCATCCCTCTCCCCTTCGAGGCAAACGTACTCCAGCAAATCTGAATCGAGTTGCAGGGCCAGAGTTACTTTCGCCGTCCACGGCTTGGTGTACGCTTTGGGATCGTCCACGGTCATCTCGATCTCCATCGATCCGTAGTCGAGGCGATGGAATCGCTCGGTGATCTTGGCAGCGCTCGTCAGGGGACTGCCGTCGTAGTCGGCCCAGAGTCCATCGCGAAAGCCGATCGTTTCCACGACCAGAACGTCTCCGATCCACTTCCCGGTTGAGTAACCATTCCAGCTCGGCTGCTGGTCCCCGGGCAGCGGGCGCCCGTCGGTGAAGATTTGCCGGTATTCCATGTCGCGTTCGTGCAGAATCGCGAGGTAGCCTGGCGTCTGAATGAACCGGTGCGGAAACGGATGAGTGTCCATCTGAAGGATGCCCAGCGGCATGCAATGCACATCCGGATTATCCTTGCTGTTGTCGGCGAACCGCTTGTTGCGGACCTCCGCGGCCCAGGGCAGGTAAGGCAATCCACCAGGAACTACCGATCCGAAATCCCAAAACGGTCCGGTGGCGTTCGCCTGGCCCGCCAGGCTCTCGTCAAGTGGGCGCTGCCGGACGGGCGCCCAGAGTCCCGAAAGATCCGGTTTTCCGTCCCGAGCGCGTGGAGCCGGAGCGGAGAGATTGGGTGATCCGTCCGGCTTCCTGGGCACTCCCGCTGTGGGGTAGTTGAGCCATTGAGCCGGACTCACCTGCGCAGCCAGGATCACGGCCAAGATCCAGATTTTCACGTTGGGCAGAACCTCCATCGATCTTTTCACGTTGCAGTATACACCCATAACGCTCCGCTCGAATTCCCAACAGCGCCGTTCAAGTCAACGAATGGGATGGTCCCTAAAAAGGCAACTTCCGGATGCCCGGCCGAGCTTGGCGGCATCCTGACCCGCTTGCTCAAGTGGCCGGATTGGCGGGCGGCGTGGGGCAAGCCTGACCGCTTCCTTCGCGTAGAGTCACATTTCCCTAACGAATCGAAACGAGCCAAATAGCTGCGCCAGCCAAACCGATGATGCGTCGTTTGGATGGCCCCATACGCGAATCTCCCGAAGTTAGCACATGATCAGTATCGGCAGCAGCCGGTGCGTCTGGAGCAGGGCCGTTTAAGACGGACGATGCGCGCCCGTGACGGCGTGCCGCGGTAATCCCGGTCCGCTGTGAAGGACGCGGCGGAACCAGTTCTTCACCGCCGGCAGCGTCACCACCAAACCCGCCAGGGCCATGAAACAGACCGCCAGCACGGCGATCATTGCCACCGCCGGGGCGGATAGAGGAGCGCCGGTTTGAGCGGCTTCAGCCGAGGCCGCCGCTGCCGAGCCTGCCATCGCGGCCATCGCCGCCAAGTAGAAAAAGCTTCTTGTAATTCCCGTGTGCATGAATTTTAAGTCTCCCTGCCGCTGGTCTGGCAATTTAGACGCCATTGCAATCTCAGACTTAATCCCTGTGCTGACTATGACTTGCCTCAATCCAAAGAATCGATGCCGCAACATGCCTGCGCGAAAGCGCCGCCCGGCCTAGGCGAGGCCTACGCGTCATCACCCAAAGTTTGCGTCCAAAGTTCTAATATTGTGAGCAGGAGAAATCGCATGAACATCGGGAATCGAGCCGCCGCTCCCGCGCTGCTGCTGACGGCGATGCTGGCAAGCGCCCCAGCTTTCGGGCAACTGGACCTATCCGGCACCTGGGCGCCGCAATTTTCGGAAGACGCGCCCGAGCGCGGCCCTGGGCCCGATCTGGTGGACTACCTTGGCATCCCGATCAACGCGGCGGGCCGCCAATGGGCCCTGAGCTGGGATCCGGACCGTCTCACTCTCCAGGAGCACCAGTGCCAGGTACACACCGTGGCCTACATTTATCGCGGACCGCTGCAACTGCGGATCTGGGAGGAGCGCGACCCGCAAACTCAGGAATTGGTGGCCATTCACAATTACACCAGCACGTACGAACAGAACCGCACGATTTGGATGGATAACCGTCCGCATCCGCCGGATTACGCGCCACACACCTGGATGGGGTTCTCTACCGGACATTGGGATGGCAACATCCTCACCGTCTACACCACGCATATTAAGCAGGGCTGGCACCGCCGGAACGGCATCCCCTCCAGCGATATGCTGACGCTGACCGAGCATTTCATCCGGCACGGAAATCGCATGACACACGTAAGCGTCGCGACCGATCCCATCTACCTGGACGAACCGCTGGTCAAGACGCAGGACTACGTTTTGAACGCGAGCTCGAACGCAAACTGGCTGTGGCCGTGCGAGTACGTGGACGAAGCGCCGGGCCGGAAACAGGGCGAAGTCCCCAGTTTTATGCCGGGCGAGAACCCGTTCATGACCGAATTTGCCGCGAAATTCGGGCTCCCTGCGCAAGCGGCGCTGGGCGGTGCTGAGACAATGTATCCAGAGTATCGCCAGAAGGCGAAGAGCATGCCAATCCCGCCCAAGCCGCCCGCGGCGGCTCCGGCGAAGTGAGTATCCGGGCCTGACGCGCGCGGGTCCTAGTTGTTAGAAGCCTTGGTCTGCAACGGCGCGGACTCACGCATCTGGAATGCAGGGCTCTCCACAATCCCCAGCACGATGGACGACCAGCGGTAATCCTTTGCCGCCGCGTCGCGGACGATCTTGCGCACCGCGGGCTCATCGTAGTACTCCAGCCGGCGCCCGAGCGCATAGGCCATCAGCTTTTCGGTGACGGTGTGGGGGAATTGATCGGGCTGCGCGAGCAGCAGCGCCCGCAGTCCCGTGAGCCCGTCCACCTTTGCGCCGCTCGCCGTAGTGCCGCTGGCATCGATCGGCTTGCCCGCTTCGTCGATGGTGCGCCATCCGCCGATGACGTCGAAATTCTCCAGCGCAAACCCCAGCGGATCGATCACGGAATGACAACTGTTGCACGATGGCGAGGTCCGATGCTGCGCGAGTTTTTCGCGCATCGTAACCGGCGCCGCGCCAGGCTTGGTTTCGAGCGTAGCGTTCACTCCCGGCGGCGGCGGCGGGATGGACAAACCAAAGATATTGTTCAATAGCCATTTGCCGCGCAGCACCGGCGAGGTGCGGTCGGGGTATGAAGTCGTCACCAGCAGAGCCCCCTGCGCCAGCAGACCGCCGCGCTGATCGTGGTTGGAAAGCGTCACTCTTCTGAAGCGCGTGCCGTAAACTCCCGGAATGCCGTAATGCCGCGCGAGCCTCTCGTTGACGAACGTATAATTCGCGTTCAAAAGCTCGCTCACGCCGCGATCCTCCTTGAGCGTACTGGCGACAAACATCTCCGTTTCTGTCTGGAACGCCTGGAGCAGGCTGTCGTCGTAGAGAGGATACTTCACCGGATCGACCACCACTTCATCGACGCGGCGCAGGTTCAACCACTGGGCCGCAAAATCGTTGACCAGCGCATCGGTTGCGCGAGGGTCCACCAGCATGCGCCGCACTTCCCTTTCGAGCGTCGCAGGCTTGGACAATTCTCCGTGCTCCGCCAGAGTCAGCAGGCGATCGTCGGGAATACTGCTCCACAGGAAGAACGAGAGTCGCGAGGCCAGGTCCAGATCAGTCAGGCGATAGACAGCCGGCTCCGGCTTGGCCTTTGGATCCGCTTTCGCGTGGGGCTCCGCTGGATCGCGATACACGCGCAGCAGAAAGTCCGGATCCACCAGCATGCGCTCCAGCGCGAATTGAATCCCAGTGTCGAAGCTGCCACCGTCCTGCCTGCCGTTGTCGAAGAATTGAAGCAACGTATCCACGTCCGCTTTCGCCGCGGGACGGCGATACGCCAGGCGGGCCATCTTCGAAAGAATCGTGGCGGCGCAGGAGCGTTCCTCCGCGCCGTTCTTGGAAGCAGACGGCCCGGATGCGGGCGGTTGGCACACGAAAATCGTGCGGCGGCTGGGCGTGTCCTGGGCAGGGCCGTGAGCCTCATACGGGCCGCCGATTTGAACCGAGCCTACATTCGCGTAGCCCATGTACACCTGGTCGTTCGCGATCACTCGGCCCAGTTGCACCGGTTGCGGGAGGCCTTCCGTTTCCCATTGCTCGCGAACGAACGACACGCCGACCACTCGGGAACCAGCCTGCACGGGCACGCGGACCTCTAAGCCGGCGTCGCCGGTAAGCTGCATATAGGTTTCCCATTCGGGATCGCCGGCAAAGCCCGGTTCGCCGTCGCCGGCGTAGCTGGCTGCCGCGGGCCGGCCCTTGCCCTGGCCGCCCACGGTGAAGCGCTTCAGCAACTTGCCATCCAGGCGAATGTCGAGTTGCTGCGGCCAACCCATGCCCTTGAGGTAATCTTGATATTGCCTCTGGAGGCGCACTCGAATAAGGTACTCGCCGTCAACCGGAAATTCGTAATGAATCGCGATTCCGCCGCGAGACCCGAACGGCAAGTCCTCGCTCTGCCGGTCGTCTTGCAAGATGTGCAGGGGAATCTCGAATCGCTCCAGGTTGGGCTGGTCGGGAGGCAGACCCGTCGCCAGGCGAGTCACCTGCCGCGCCACCGACATATATCGTTCCAGGTGGGCGGTCGAAATCGAAAGCGAGTCCGCGAAGTTGTCGAAACTGCCGTCCGCCGTGTCGTCCCCCGGCAGCAGAGGCTTCACGTCCAGGTCAAGCGCGAACAGGTCGCGAATCGCGTTGTTGTATTCCGCGCGATTGAGACGATGCACCGCGCCGATTCTGCCGGGATTGGGATTGGCCGCCCAAGCCCGATCAAGCGCGTTTTCGAGCGTGCTCGCCACGGCCGTATAAGTGGCTGCATCGGGTTTCGGATTTCCCTGCGGCGGCATCGAGGCGGCTCGCAGTTTCCCGATCACCTTCTCCCAGGTCTGCGCATTGTCGCCCAGCTTGGCGACGTCCAACGTATCCAGCGTAAGCCCGGCGGTGCGCGCCTCCTTGTTATGGCAATCGACGCAGTAGGTGTCGAAGAACTCCCGCAGGTCGGCGGAAGTCAGAACCGGCGCCGTCCGCGAGGGTTGCGCCTTCGGGGCCGGAGCCGCACTTGGACTTTGGGCGCGAGTTGGAACGGTCAGCAGCGCTGCGGCGACCAACCCTCCGCAGAGCACAGCAGTGAACAGGATTCGCGAACGCCCCACCGGGATCTCCATCTAAACCTCCGGACACCAGCAGTATATCAATCGCCGTGCGCCCGATGGTGTGTACCAATGTGGATCAGCTCGCGTAATACCCGTCGCGCGTGTTCGCCGTTGCGCCGCTGCGCTTCACCGTGACCCGGACCTTGTGGAATCCGGTGCGGTTTTTCGACGCGTTTTTTCGAGGGATGCCGGGCGGCGGGAGGTAGCCAATGTTGTACTGGCTCCGCAGTTCCTCTTCGATGGTCTTATAGATGACGTCCACGGGCTGCTTTTTGGTGACCTCGAAGTACCTGCCGCCGGTTCTTTTGGAAAGAGTCTGCAGAACCGACGCGCCTCTCCCCAACCCGGTGCCGATGCCGATGCTATATGCAAGCGTATCGGTGCGCTGGCACGATGCAATGGCCAGTTCGAGGGAGCCCCGGCTGGCCGTATCGTCGCCGTCGGTCAGCAGCACCAGAGCCTTGCGCCCCTGGAGCCGTTTCATGATTGTGTCCGACGAGTCTGCGACCGCGTCGTAGAGCACCGTGCCGCCATAGCCGCGCTGATCGCGCAAGCCGTTTCCCAAAATCTGGAGACCCGTCTGCAGCTTGGCGCGCGAAAGCGTGACGTTCTGCATCAGCCAAGCGCGCGTGGCGAAGCTGACCAGGAACGCCTGATCCACGCCTTCGCGCAGCACTTGTTTGAAGAACACGTCGCTGGCCGCCAGCTCGTCCCCCAAAACCTCTGCTTGGCTGCCGCTGATATCCACCAACAGGCCCAGCGTCAAGGGGAGATCGTCTTGGCGCGAAAAGTAGCTGATGGTTTGCGGATGGCCGTCTTCCTCAACGATGAAATCGTCTTGCTCCAGCTCGTTGACGAATTTGCCGCTCTTATCGCGCACCGTCACCAGCAGGCTCACGATCTTGATGCCGGTGGAGAAATCCGCCTGCGGGGCGGCGGTCGCGGGTTCCAGCCCAGGGCTGGCCGCGAGCAGCCCCAGCATCCGCCGCCGGGAAATCATTGGTAGATTATGGCGCGGTATCGGCGTCTAACGCCAACCCGTTTCCATCAACCCCCTTTCAAACCGTGCTTGCGGTTTTCCCGCACACGGCTTAACGATGATCTTCTTGATGTGGCGTGCGTGACGCCATCGCGCAGATAGACTCGGGCCTTTCGACGAATCGTCACTTCGCCTGTATACGCCTTCGCCTGAGTCCACCGCCGATGAGCGCACTTGGCGCACATCCATAGCCGGGCAACGAAGTTGTCGCGCTTTTACAAAGAGGTTGTTGGCCGTTTCCGGCATGCCCTCACGCTTACCTCCGTGCCGGCGTGACCAAAGCAGGGTCCCTTCCCTCCAGCGTGTTTTGCTGCACGCCTTCACCGGTATTACGGACCCCTCGGACTCCCTCCCGGCTCCGCGCGATTTCAGCCGTCCGGCCTTATACGCCCGGTCTTTGCCCGACTTGGCTGCCAGGTAGGGTCTCTCCTGTTCCGCATTGCTCTGTCCCAACGTGCCACCGCCTGAGACCCCGAGGAGGTCCAGCATCCCATCCGGTTTCACGGAATGCTGTCTGTTGCCTTCGCCATGACTTGAGTGGCTCGGCCCTCCCAAACGCCTTTCGGCTGATAATTTGACGAGGCTGTAGCGTTCACTTAACGTTGCGGCCCGCTGGTTTGCTCCCCTCTCTTTCAAGGGCTTCTGACACTCCGCTTCGCGCGGGCGGATTTCTCCGCTCGGCTGGAGTCTGCTACCGGGCGCTCCGGCGCTTACCCGGACGGATCTCTCATCCGCTAGAACAACGCGACTTTCAGGACGCACCATGTTGCTAATTATAGGCGTCAGTTAGGGCAAGGTGGGACATGCTTTAGCTTGTCCATCGAGCGGCATTTGTTGTTAGCATCTAAAGAGAGATGCCAGCGAAAATTACCATCAACACCAACGGCTCCATCCGCGTCGAGGGCGACTTCACCATCACCGATGTCGACGGCAACCCCTTCGGACTCGGCGGCCGTTCCGTCGTCGGCCTGTGCCGTTGCGGCCATTCCGAAAACAAGCCCTTCTGCGACGGCTCCCATCGCCGCCAGGCTTTCGAATCCGCCTGCCCCGCGCGCGACCTCCCTCCGCCCGCCCCTAAAGTCTGAGCGGGAACCGCCCCAGCCCGAAAAGACTCCGAAACTCCCGGCGATCCGCAAGTATCTAGTTCCATGTGAACCCGCATACAAATGCGCAAAGGAGTACTCAATGCCATACCTTACCGTCGGGAAGGAAAACTCCGGCAACATCGATCTCTACTATGAGGATCACGGCTCGGGTAAGCCGGTCGTCCTGATCCACGGATATCCGCTCAGCGGCGCTTCCTGGGAGAAGCAGACGGCGGCTCTTCTGGCCGCGGGCCACCGTGTCATCGCCTATGATCGCCGGGGTTTCGGCAAGTCCAGCCAGCCAACCACCGGCTACAACTACGACACCTTCGCCGAGGACCTGCACAAGCTCGTGACCCAGCTCCAATTACGGGACTTCGCGCTGGTCGGTTTCTCCATGGGCGGCGGCGAAGTGGCGCGCTACCTGGGGAACTATAGATCGAACGACGTGAGCAAGGCGGTCTTCATTTCGTCGGTTCCGCCCTTCCTTCTGAAGACGCCGGACAATCCGGAGGGCGTGGACGGCAGTGTCTTCGACGGGATCGAAAAAGCCGTCGCCGCCGACCGCTACGCGTTCTTCACCGAGTTTTTCAAGAATTTTTACAACACCGATCTCCTGCTGGGCAACCGCGTCAGCGAACAGGCCGTGCAAGCGAGCTGGAATATCGCCGCCGGCTGCTCCGCTACCGCCAGTCTCGCGTGCGTGCCTACGTGGCACGAGGATTTTCGCAAGGACCTGACCCGCGTCGACGTACCCACCCTGGTCATGCATGGCGATGCGGACCGCATTCTGCCGATCGGCGCCTCCGGACTTCGGACCGCCAAACTGATCAAGGGAGCCCGCCTATCGGTGGTGAAGGATGGGCCGCACTGCATCACCTGGACCCACGCGGACGAAGTCAACCGGGAACTGGTCAACTTCCTCGGAGACGAAATCGGGAAACGAGCAACCTCGACGCCCTAAACGAACAGCCCCGTGTCAGAGGCCTGCGCCACAAGGGTGCAAACTATTGACTGGCCATGGTGGGGCAGTTCCCCGACCTGCCACCTGGCACGAAGAGGCCGGAAGCCGTGAGGTCACTTCTTCCGGCGGCCTTATCGTGTTGCTGCAAGACCTCGCGTATCGCCTATTTTTTGCCTTTTGCTACGTTGCCACGTCCATCCCGCGCTTCGTTGCCTTGGAAGTGCGCACTATCGACCTTCTTTGCCGGCTCGGCTTTCTCGCCACGTTGTGGCGTCGGGCCCTTATAGCCGTGGTCTGGATGTAGACGGTTATTCACGTTGCCCTGAAAGTCGCTGGAGCTATGAAACCAGGGGCCGGCGCCAATGAATCCATCTCCATTGAACCATTCGGGACCATAGTAGCCAGTGGGAGCACAGCCATAAGGGGCGGTGTCATAGTAACCGTAGGGACAGTCGGGGGCCACGCCGATGTTGATGTTGACCTGAGCCTCTGCCTTGGGGGTGGTAGCCATGAAGCCGATCCCGGCAACCGCAGCTAACACGATAAATGTAAATCCGCGCATAAAATCACCTCGACACGGTTAGAGCACTTCCCCGGCCCACTCTGGAGTTAAGTGGACTTTCATGGCAGATCAGGTCCAACGGCGGCCCTTGCATCGGCTCCACACTCAAGGCCCGTAACGCAATATGGTCACATGACCAGACATGGTCACCGCGACGGCGCCCATCGCCGCCGAGGTTTCGAGTTCGGGTAAACTTACACTGATTCCTTCTATGCCGCTTTCCGTGGGCGACAAACTCGGTCACTACGAAGTCCTTTCCCTGCTCGGCCAGGGCGGCATGGGCGAGGTTTACCGCGCTCGCGACACCACCCTCAAGCGCGACGTTGCGCTCAAAGTCCTGCCCCCGGCGTTTCTCCGCGATCCCGACCGCATGGCTCGCTTCCAGCGCGAAGCCGAGGTTCTCGCTTCGCTCGATCATCCCAACATCGGGCACATTCACGGACTGGTGGACTCCGCGGATTCGCGCGCGTTGGTGCTCGCGCTCATCGAAGGTCCCACGCTGGCGGATCGCGTCGCGGCCGGTCCAGTGCCGCTCGACGAAGCGATTGCGATCTCGAAACAAATCATCGACGCCCTGGAGTACGCGCACGACCGCGGCGTGGTCCATCGCGATCTGAAACCGGCCAACGTCAAGATCACGCCCGACGGTGTCGTGAAGGTGCTGGACTTCGGCCTCGCCAAGGTGCTCGAAGACGAGCCGCCTGCATCGGCTCTGTCTAACTCGCCCACGCTGACGCTGGGACACACCCGCGCGGGCGTGATCCTGGGCACGGCGGCCTACATGTCGCCCGAGCAGGCCGTGGGCCGCGCTGTCGATCGCCGCAGCGATATTTTCTCCTTCGGCGCGGTGCTGTATGAGATGCTCACCGGCAAGCGCGCCTTCGCTGGAGCCACCACGCCGGACGTGCTCGAGGCGGTGGTCAAGACCGATCCGGATTGGTCCAAGCTGCCCGCGGACACGCCGGCGTATTTGCGAAGACTGCTGGAGCGGATGCTGGCCAAGGATCGCAAGCAAAGGTTGCAAGCCATCGGCGAGGCTCGCATCGCCCTGGAAAACCCTGTAGAGCAGGCCTTTGGCCTGCCCCGTTCCGAGCCGCGACCACAGGGAGCGGTTTATGCGTTAGCCGCCCTCGCCGCCGTCGCCATCCTCGCCCTCGCCGCCCTCGCCTTCCTCCACTTCCGCGAGCCGCCGCCCGGCCTCGTGAAGTTCGAGTTCCCGCCGCCGGAGAAGGGCACGCTGGTCCAAGGTGTGGGTCCGCCCGCGGTCTCGCCCGACGGCCGTCGCGTCGCGTTCATCGCTGCTGTAGATGGGAAACGCATGCTATGGGTGCGCGACCTGGATTCGCTTGAGAGCCGGATGCTGCCGGGCACGGATAACGCCGCCGTGCCTTTTTGGGCCCTCGATAGCCGCCAGATCGGGTTCGGCGCCGCGGGCAAGTTGATGAAAATTGACATGACCGGCGGACCGGCCATCACCATTGTGGCTAAGCGTTCGTGCATAAATAACCGCTTCATTGTGTCGATGGGGAAATGGTATAGTTCCAGTCCCCGTGGAACGGGTGGCGCGCGATATTGATGGCGGCAAATTTGGCATCGGAGGTTTTGACGCCTTTGGGATATTTGTTTTCGTCGAGTTCGGCGCGTACGGTAAGTCCGGTGGTGGTCGTCGTTGCCGCAATGAGTTGAACGATGGTCTGAAAACTCCGCAGGGGTTTTCCACGCCAGTTAATCGTGAGAAAGGAAAAGAGGCGATGTTCGATTTTGTTCCATTTGCTGGTACCCGGGGGCAGATGGCAGACCGTGATGGGAACGCGAAGCATGTTGGCTAGCTCCTGTAATTCTACTTTCCACAGGCGGACACGGTGTCCGTTGCTACCGCCGCCATCGGCAGTCACCAGCAGTCGTGTGGCATTGGGATAGCGGCCTTGTCCCATACTCAACCACCAGCGGCCAATCGCGTGAACGGCGAAACTGGCGGTATCGTGATCGGTGCCAACGCTGACCCATCCCTTGTTGTCGCCGATGTCGTAGATACCGTATGGGATCGCCCGCCCCAGTTTCGGATCGATAAAGTCATGGACATTGACCGCTTCCGGTTTTCCTTTGGGATGCCATTCGCGACCGTTGTTTTTGAAATTGCCCACCAACTCTTTCTTCTTGGTGTCAACCGAAATTACGGGCTCACCCGCCGCCAGAAACGCCTTGGCCTGATCGCTGATGTACTCAAACTGGGCGTTCCGATCCACGTGGCTGCTCCCCTCCCGTGTCTTGCGGTTGGCCTGCAGACTGAATCCCCGTTTGCGCAGACCGTCGGCGATCACGTGAGGACAAACCGAATGACCCAGGCTTCGCAGAGCCTCGGATAAGTGTCGCAGACTTTTCGAGGTCCATCTCAGAGGTCGCATGGGATCACCGCGCGTCGCCGGTTCCACCAGCCGTCCAAGATCCGCCAGCAACGTCGAGTCTTCGGTGAGTTTTGCCTTGCGTCCACCGCCCGGCCTGCGGATTCGCCCGGCTTCCACTTGCCGCGATTCCGCGATTTCCTTCATCCCGCGACTGATCGTGCTGCGAGCGATTCCGGTTATTCGCGAAACCGCGCTCACTCCACCTCGACCATATGACTGCGCTTCGGTCGCCGCGAACCGCCGCAACCCCTGTTCGTTCAGAACCGGTGCAAGGCCCCTATAACGCTGCGCAATACTCTGCTCTGAACCAAGGGAGCCAGCCACTAGTCCACGATATCACAAACGGAGCACTTATTGATGCACAGTGTCTAACGCTTCCGCCTTCCGCGGCGGCGCCTGGAACCAGGAAAACGTCATCGTCTTTTCCGCCGGCTCCGGCTTGTCGCGCGTGTCCGCCGCCGGCGGGACTCCTGCGCCTTTGACCGAACTCGACAAGAGCCGCAATGAGATCGCCCACAAGTGGCCGCACTTCCTGCCCGACGGCCGGCATTTTCTGTACGAGGCCGTCTCCAGCGACGCCGAGAAGACCGCCATCTTCGCAGGGGACCTGCAATCGAAGGAAAAGAAGCTGGTGGTGCAGGCGGCCAGCAACGTCCAATACGCGGAACCCACTGCGGGGAGCAGTGGAGGAAATGGCTATATCGCGTTTGCACGGGAACGCACGTTGATGGCCCAGCCCTTCGACGCCGGCAAACTCCAGACCACCGGCGACGCTGTCCCCATCGCCGAGCAGGTGGATTATAGCGTCGGCAATACGTATGCCTACTTTGGCGCCTCGCGGAACGGAGTGCTGGCGTACTCCTCCGGCGGCGCGGGCGCTGGGTTGCAGATCACCTGGTATGACCGCTCCGGCAAAGTGGTGGGCACCGTCGGCAAGCCCGTGGATATTCAAACGCCCAGGCTGTCGCCGAACGGAAAGATGGTGGCGACGGACCGGCTGGATGCGCAAAGCGCGAATCGCGACATCTGGCTGTACGACCTGGCGCGCGGCACCGATCAGCGGCTGACCTTCGCGGACAACAACCAATTCCCGGTCTGGACCCCCGACGGCTTGCGCGTCGCATACGTCAAAAGGGCGGAGAGGAAGATCGTGGCGAAGGCGGCGGACGGCACGGGCCAGGAAGAGGTGCTCGAAACCGCCGAAAAATTTCCCGAGGATTGGAGCCGCGACGGCGGTTTTCTGCTCACGGAGACGCCGAACACGAATCCGAAAACCGGAAATGATATGTGGGTACTGCCGCTATCCGGTCCCAACGCAAGGAAGCCTGTGGCGCTGCTCCAGACCGAGTTCGGCGAACGGCATCCCCGGGTATCGCCGGACGGCCGCTGGCTCGCTTACGAATCCGATGAATCCAAGCGCAACCAGGTTTACGTCGTGGGTTTTCCGGGACTCAACGGGCACTGGCAGATCTCGGCCGACGGCGGCCGGCGTCCGGTCTGGAGCCGCGATGGCCGCGAGTTGTACTTCGTGAGCGCGGACAACAAGCTGATGGCCGTTCAGATCCAGCCCGGCGCGCAGTTCCAAGCCGGCGTGCCCAAGCCGTTGTTCGACGTGCGCCTGGGGGCCACCAACCCCACCTATGACGTGAGCGCCGACGGCCGTTTCCTGATCGCGACGCCGGCCGAGCAATCTGCCACGGTGCCCATGACGGTGGTCCTCAACTGGCAGGCCGGTCTGAAGAAATAATCTCGAAGAAGAATAATCGGCGGCCCTGCGCTCCCTGCCGCCCCCGGGACCAAAGTATGGGCCTGGTCGGGGTCACCGCACCGTGGCCGACAATCCGGTGGGCGGCGCCGGCGCGACCGCATTGGAAATCGCGATAGACAGGTTCGCCGACCCGCTTCCCGCGCTATTGATCGCACTAATGGTGACATTACTCGTGCCGGCGCCGGCGGGGACCCCTGCGATCGCGCCTGACGCGGAGTTGAACAACAGACCGGCGGGCAGGGTCGTTGTCCCGAAGCTGGTGGGACCGTTGGCGGCGCTGATCTGGTACCGGAAGGGCGTCCCTACAACTGCCGTGGCCGTCAAAGAGCTCGTCACCACCGGCGCGGCGTTGCCCGGTAAGATGCCGAAGATACCCACGCCGTTGGTGGTACCCACATACACCTTCCCGTTCGCGATGGTTGGCGTAATGTACTTGTTCCCGGACCCAAAATGATCACGCGCACCGGACGCCATGTTGCTGTTATACAACTCCACTGCCAGGTTGGCGGCATTATAGGAGTGCAACACCGCTGGCGACGTGTTTTCGGTCACCCATACGATACCGTTGCTTGCGGCATTCGCCGAGATGCTAGGCGTGGCGCCGGGATACGGGAACGCGTGAGTGCTCTGCGATGTCGGGCTGGTGGAAAGTTTAGCCTGTGAAAATGAAAATGCCCGGATCGTGTCGCCCGAGGCTCCGTAGTAAAGCGACCCATTGAAGTACGCCGGGCTGCTCCATACACCCCCGCCCAGGGCGGCCACCAACTGATAGTTCAGATCCGCGGTTGCGCTAAACTTTCCCATATTGTCGCGGTCCACCAAATAAATGTTGGCGTCTTTCCCGGCGCCGACCGCCAAGTGCCGCGTCACGCCGTTTGCATCGACCATGTCCGGCAAGAGCATTGCGCCTCCCGAACCCAAGTCTACATCGCCGTTCGATTCCGAAACGGTGTTATCCATGGTGAAAAAATCGGTCACGCTCAAACCAAGCGGGTACGGAGCCACTTTCAGAAATGCGTTTCCGTAATCCCCGCTGGCGGGGAATCCAGCCGCTGTGAGTGTCGTATCGAAAGTCCCGTTCGCCATCAGGAAATAAATGTTGCCTTGGGCGTCGGCGGCGGGACCGGCTCCGGCCTGCCAAATCGACCCTTCCTGTCCGTTCGGCGTAAAATTCAAGAGGGTGACTTGCGCCAATGAGCGCTCGTCGTAACCCATGAGCCAAGCCGTGTACGGCTGATCGTCGCAATGCGAGGACCAACCAATATAGACGACGCCGTTCACCAGCAATAGACCCGGCCGCGCTTTGTATTGTTTTGGGTCGAAGATCACGTTCCCCGCGGAGCTGTTGTCGCCCGTGCCGGGATATGTGCCTTGAATGACCACCGGTCCTCCAAACTGATCGGCCCCGGTCTTGAGATTGAGGGCGTGGAGTCTCTGAAAGTAGGTGGAGGAGCTATTCTTGCTCATGGCGACCGCGTAGATCGTTCCGTTCGGACCACTGCTGAGATCGATGAGGGGCGTTCCCGTGACGCCAATCGTTGGCTCTACCTGACTACATCCCCGATCGTCGGAGGGTGTTTCTCCCGATAACAGCAAGCTGACCTGCCACAGAGTTGCGCCGGAGTCCGCGTCGAACGCGTAGACTGAGTCATTCTCCGTGGCTACGATGAGCAAGTTATGAGGCTGGTTATCCGCCATTACTTGGCCGGATACGTACAGCGGTTGCGCGTCCACCTTCCCATCCACCGAAAGCGTCGAAAGCCTGCCGAAGGTAGTTGGATTTACGTTACTTGGCGTCAGAATAACCTCACTGAGGTTCTGACCGGTGCGGGCGGCATCGTTATGATTCGTAAGTACATCGACTGCGAAGGTGGGGGCGGTTGAAAAGCCGGCGATCAGGCCGGACCAGGCCATCAGACTCTGAAACCTTCGGGTCCGAAGTACCATATCAAAAGTCGATCTTAGCGGGTGACCTATACGGAAACAATCGACAGAATCGCTTAGACACACTTAGCGTTCGTGCATAAATAACCGCTTCATTGTGTCGATGGGGAAATGGTATAGTTCCAGTCCCCGTGGAACGGGTGGCGCGCGATATTGATGGCGGCAAATTTGGCATCGGAGGTTTTGACGCCTTTGGGATATTTGTTTTCGTCGAGTTCGGCGCGTACGGTAAGTCCGGTGGTGGTCGTCGTTGCCGCAATGAGTTGAACGATGGTCTGAAAACTCCGCAGGGGTTTTCCACGCCAGTTAATCGTGAGAAAGGAAAAGAGGCGATGTTCGATTTTGTTCCATTTGCTGGTACCCGGGGGCAGATGGCAGACCGTGATGGGAACGCGAAGCATGTTGGCTAGCTCCTGTAATTCTACTTTCCACAGGCGGACACGGTGTCCGTTGCTACCGCCGCCATCGGCAGTCACCAGCAGTCGTGTGGCATTGGGATAGCGGCCTTGTCCCATACTCAACCACCAGCGGCCAATCGCGTGAACGGCGAAACTGGCGGTATCGTGATCGGTGCCAACGCTGACCCATCCCTTGTTGTCGCCGATGTCGTAGATACCGTATGGGATCGCCCGCCCCAGTTTCGGATCGATAAAGTCATGGACATTGACCGCTTCCGGTTTTCCTTTGGGATGCCATTCGCGACCGTTGTTTTTGAAATTGCCCACCAACTCTTTCTTCTTGGTGTCAACCGAAATTACGGGCTCACCCGCCGCCAGAAACGCCTTGGCCTGATCGCTGATGTACTCAAACTGGGCGTTCCGATCCACGTGGCTGCTCCCCTCCCGTGTCTTGCGGTTGGCCTGCAGACTGAATCCCCGTTTGCGCAGACCGTCGGCGATCACGTGAGGACAAACCGAATGACCCAGGCTTCGCAGAGCCTCGGATAAGTGTCGCAGACTTTTCGAGGTCCATCTCAGAGGTCGCATGGGATCACCGCGCGTCGCCGGTTCCACCAGCCGTCCAAGATCCGCCAGCAACGTCGAGTCTTCGGTGAGTTTTGCCTTGCGTCCACCGCCCGGCCTGCGGATTCGCCCGGCTTCCACTTGCCGCGATTCCGCGATTTCCTTCATCCCGCGACTGATCGTGCTGCGAGCGATTCCGGTTATTCGCGAAACCGCGCTCACTCCACCTCGACCATATGACTGCGCTTCGGTCGCCGCGAACCGCCGCAACCCCTGTTCGTTCAGAACCGGTGCAAGGCCCCTATAACGCTGCGCAATACTCTGCTCTGAACCAAGGGAGCCAGCCACTAGTCCACGATATCACAAACGGAGCACTTATTGATGCACAGTGTCTTAGCAAGTTGCGGGAAAAAGCCGACTCTCCTTCTGACTGACGGCGTTCACCAGGGTGGACGGAACCCTGATCGAGCCGGGAGGAGAAGAGTTTTCAACGCAAGGACAAGCCGTCGCCCCCGCCGCCAAACGGCGGCAGCAATCCGGCCGAGGTAGATAGGGCTAACAAGTGGTCGCTATCCAACATCACCACTGCGGGATATTAGCCAGATCCCTCCATGTCTCCCTCGGCAAGCACGATAGAGCGAATATGAATCGACACTCTTGAATCCGGCACGATCTGGACCGGGATCGTAGATATCGATGACGGATTGATTCTTCAGCCGAACGCGGTACACAACAGCACAGTGCCCCTGACCACCTTGAGCCAGCTCTCCAAAGAGCGAGTTGTAGTCAAACCCGACAATCGGGAAGTGGGTCGATTCCGTAAGGGCCTTCAGCCGATCCTCAAATTCCCAATCCTGAAACTTGGAAATTGACTCAAAGCTGCATTCTAGAGAACCAGTCAAGCGCCCGAGGATTGCATTGAGCGTGGAGGCTGCCGGAGCGATTCCCCACGAATCTGGGCTTGGATCAAAGCGGATATTCGTTACGCCGGACTCGATCAGCGCGGAGGGATCACTTCCAACGGGTAAGACGACGCCTAAATGATTGGCGACAGCTATGGGATCAAGTTCTAAGCCAGCGGCCTCCCTTGCTGCTACCTGAAGGCATACAGCAAAGCACAGATGTCGCGTGAGTGGGTTACCCTGCCGTTCCGGTGTGCTCACGTCGAAGCCGAGTACGAAGATACGAGTCGTATACAATCTGCGACCACGTTTCAAGCCGTTCGTAACTCTCTCCAAGGCGTCCCAGAACTGCCCAATCCCCGTCCATCTTGGTCGTCTCCCGAACTGTCACATCGGAAGAGGCGGTTTCGATCTCGAAGAGAACCCCCAAATGCACACGGCCCACGTCTGTCGTATCGTCATTGATCAGGCCGATAAGGCGCTCTCGATAGCCAGGGGCGATGTGAAGTTCCTCATTGACCTCACGGGTGAGACCGTTCTGGATCAGGTCTGCCGGCAAGATCCCCTCGGTTGGATTGATGTGCCCCCCGATTCCGATGGACAGTTTGTCGTGCAGTCGCCGTTCACTTTGGGCATTCTTCCGTCGTAACAAAAAATATGACCCTGCGTGGGATACCACTGCGTAAGGGATGATTTGTTTGTAGTCTGGGTCCGTCTCGGCTGCCGACCTCTCCACAAAGCTGCCGCAACTGGCCACTACCGGGGCGAGTTGCTCAGCCCCTTCGGTAATCAGGCCCCTATCGGTATACGTCACGCGATCCCACAGGCACCTGGTAGGGACGACGAGCACCTTCTCTGGTTTCATAAGTCTTCTAGGCACTGTAAGCGGGAAGGCGCCCGACATTCCAGAGCGTTGCGTTTTATCCACAGCGTTTCAACACAACTGTAACGCCACGGCATAGACACCACAAGGGAACCATCTGTGGAAAACGCTCGGGGAAGTGCTGTTGATAATTTTCCCACAGGAGCCAACAAACATTTTATCATGAAACTGTTCTAACTTCCAAAACTGCTCTCACGCTTGGAGAGGCGATCAGCCCCGAAAAAGGGCGCTCCTTTTGAGGGCGGCAACGCACCGCGTAACACAACCATCCCTGCCGCCCCCTTGCATCTCCCGCCCGGCTGTATTATTATTCATAGTGTTGAATAACTATTCAATCGGAGAATGCCCATGGCCGCCCACGTCATGATCGAACCAAGAAGCGCCGAACCCGGCTTTGCCGGTCAAACGTCCGCCGAGCCCGCCCCCAAGCGCCTCCTCAGCGATCTCGATCTCTCCCCCGTCTCCCTCCGGCGTCTGCTCGATCTCGCCGCCCGCGTCAAGCGCACCCCGCAGCGCTACGCGCAATCGCTCACCGGCCGCTACCTTAGCCTGCTGTTCGAAAAGCCCTCGCTGCGCACGCGTCTCACCTTTGAGCTGGCCATCAAGCAGCTCGGCGGCGACGCCGTCAACTACGCCGGCCCCATCGGCGGCCGCGAGCCGGTCAAGGACGTCGCCCGCAACCTCGACCGCTGGACCCACGGCATCGTCGCCCGCGTCTTCTCGCATTCCACCGTCGAGGAAATCGCGGCCTGGACGCACATCCCCGTCATCAACGCCCTGAGCGATCTCTATCATCCCTGTCAGGTGCTGGCCGACGTGCAGACTCTGGAGGAACGCTTTGGCCATCTCGAAGATCTCAAGCTCGCCTTCATCGGCGACGGCAACAACGTCGCGCATTCGCTGATGCTCACCGCCGGACGCCTCGGCGTTCACGTCGCGGTGGCCACGCCCGCTGGCTTCGAACCGGACCCCGCCATCGCCGCGGAAGCCGCCGAGCTCGGCCGCATTACGCTGACCCAAGATCCAGCCGAGGCGCTCGACGGAGCCCACGCCGTCTATACAGACGTGTGGGCCAGCATGGGCCAGGAATCCGAAGCCGCCGCGCGCCTCGAGTCTTTCGCGCCCTATCAGGTCGATGAGGCTATGCTCGCCTGGGCCCGTCCCGACGCCGTTTTCATGCACTGCCTGCCGGCCCATCGCGGCGAGGAAGTCGTCGACGCCGTCATCGAATCGCCGCGCTCCGTGGTTTTCGATCAGGCCGAAAATCGCCTGCACGCGCAAAAAGCATTACTGCTGATGCTCCTGGGTTGATCTGCGTTTATCCGCGTTCATCTGCGGCCATTTGGCTTAAGGAGCGAGTAGAATCGAATTTCTATGAACAAACCCAAGAAGGTGGCGCTCGCCTATTCTGGCGGCCTCGATACATCAATCATTATTCCGTGGCTCAAGGAAAACTACGACTGCCAGGTCGTCGCCGTCTGCGGCGACATCGGCCAGGGCGGCGATGAGCTCACCGGCCTCGAAGCCAAAGCCCGCGCCACCGGCGCATCCGAAGTTCACGTCGCCGATTTGCGCGAAGAGTTCGTCTCCGAATACCTCTGGCGTCTGGTCCGCGCCGGCGGCGAGTATGAGCACAAATATCTCCTCGGCACCTCCATCGCCCGTCCCCTGCTGGCCCGGAAACAGGTCGAGGTCGCCCTCGCCACCGGTTGCGACGCGCTCGCCCACGGCTGCACCGGCAAGGGCAACGATCAAGTCCGTTTCGAGCTCACCTATAAAGCTCTCGCCCCGCATCTCCCCGTCATCGCGCCCTGGCGCGAATGGGACCTCGTCTCGCGCGAAGATTGCATCGCCTACGCCGCGCAGCGCCACGTTCCGATTTCGCAGACGACAACCAAGATTTACAGCCGCGACCGCAACATCTGGCACATCTCCCACGAAGGCGGCGCGCTGGAAGATCCCGCCAATGCGGCGCCCGACGATGTCTGGATGCTCACCCGCAGTCCCAAACAAGCGCCCGACAAACCAACTGACGTTTCCATCGGATTCGAATCCGGCCGCGCTGTTTCAGTAAATGGTGCGAAAGCACCGGCCGTCGCGTTGCTCGAAGAGCTCAACCACATTGGCGCGGAGAACGCCATCGGCCGCATCGACCTGGTCGAAAACCGCTTCGTCGGCATGAAGTCCCGAGGCTGTTATGAAACCCCCGGCGGCACTCTCATCATGGCCGCGCACAAGGAGCTCGAAGCCCTCACTCTTCCCAAGGACCTCGCCCACTACAAGCAAAAACTCGCGCTCGATTACGCCGAGCTGGTGTACAACGGCCTCTGGTTCACTCCCCTTCGAGAGTCGCTCGATGCGTTTTTTGAAAAAGCTGGTGAGTCCACAACGGGAGAGGTCACCCTGCGCCTCTACAAAGGCGGCATCCAGCCCGTCAGCCGCAAGTCGCCTTATTCGCTGTATTCGCTCGATATCGCCAGCTTCACCATGGGCGCCGAATACGATCAGCGCGACGCCCGCGGCTTCATCAACCTCATCGGCCTGCCCATCCAGGTGCGGGCGTCGATCAAGAAATCGCAGAAGAAATCCGTATGAAACTCTGGGGCGGCCGTTTCGCCGAGGGACCATCCGAAGTCTTCGAGCGTTTCTCCGGCTCTCTGCATTTCGACCGCCGCTTGATCGACGCCGATATCCGCGGCTCCCAGGCCTTCGCGTGCGCGCTTGAAGGTGTCGGCATCCTCACCGCGGACGAGTGTACTCAGCTTGTCGCCGCCTTCGAAAACCTCCGCCAGCAGGCTGGCGAAGATTCTTTTTACCACGGCGCAACCGACGAAGACGTCCACACTCTCGTCATCCGCAAGCTTAAGGAGCGCGTCGGCGCCCTCGCCGACAAGATCCACACCGGCCGCAGCCGTAATGAGCAGGTCTCGCTCGACCTTCGCCTCTGGCTGCGCGATGAAATCGACGCAATCGAGCAGCGCCTGCTTGCGCTTCTCGAATCGCTGGTCGCCTGCGCCCGCCGCAATCCCGACGCTGTCGTTCCCGGCTACACTCATCTCCGCCGCGCCCAGGCCGTGCTGTGGCCGCATTACCTGCTCGCGTATTTCGAAATGTTCGCGCGCGATCTCGACCGCTTCCGGCAGGCTCGCGCCCGCGTCAACGTTCTGCCGCTCGGCTCCGGCGCTCTGGCCGGCTCCGGCTTTCCCTTCGATCGCGAGGCCCTTGCCAAAGATCTGGGTTTTGCTTCCGTGACGCACAACAGCATGGACGTCTCTGCCGATCGCGATTTCGCCCTCGACTTTCTCTACGCGGCCTCCACTTGTATGCTCCACCTAAGCCGCCTCGCCGAAGACTGGATTCTTTACTCCAGCGAAGAATTCGGATGGATCGAGCTCGGCGACGGCGTCACCAGCGGCTCCAGCCTCATGCCGCAAAAGAAAAATCCCGATTCGCTCGAGCTCATTCGCGGCAAGTCCGGCCGCGTCTTCGGCGACCTTACGTCTCTTTTTGTAACAATGAAGGGCCTTCCCTCCACCTACAATCGCGACATGCAGGAGGACAAGCCCCCGCTGTTCGACGCCGCCGGTCAACTCGCCGGCTCTCTTGAAATGATGCGAGCAGTCATCGACTCCGCGCGCTTGCATCCTGCGCGGCCCGCGACGGCGGTCGAAGAGAGCTGGGCCGTCGCCACCGATCTCGCCGAGGCCCTTGCGCGCAACGGCACGCCCTTTCATCAGGCCCACCAGATCGTCGGACGCCTGGTGCTTGAAAGCACCCTCGCCGGCAAAAAGCCTTCCGACTGGACCGCCGCCGAGCTGGTCGATTTCGAGCCCGCCTTCACCCCCGCCATGATCGCGCTCATGCAACCGTCCGAAGGCATGAAGACCCGAGAAATCCACGGTGGCACTGGCCCTGATTCCGTCGCCCTCGCGCTGGAGCAGGCCGCCGCGCGCGTCGCCCAGTGGCGCACGTGAAACAGGCGCGGGTATGAACAAAGCCTATCGTCATGGTCAAATCCTCAAGCTCGTCCGCGCCCGCCATCTCCACACCCAGGAAGAGCTCGCCGATGCGCTCCGCGCCCAGGGCCTCTCCGCCACCCAGGTCACCCTCTCGCGCGATATCCGCGAGCTCGGCTTGGTCAAGACCCCCGAAGGCTACTCGCAAACCCCCAATCCTTCCGCGCCCGCCGTCCCGGCGTTCGATTCCATCGCCCGCGAGTTTCTTCTCGATGTCCGCATCGCTCAGAATCTGCTGGTGCTCCGCACTCCGCCCGGACACGCCAACGCCCTCGCCTCCGCGCTCGATTACGCCGAGTGGCCCGATGTCGCCGGCACCATCGCCGGGGACGACACTGTCCTGGTCGTCACCTCCGGAGCCAAAGCCGCCCGTTCTCTGCGCTCCAAATTCCTTCGTCTCGTGAAATAACAAAACTCAATCTTCCATGCTTTCTATTACTTCCCGCTTTCGCGCCAACGCGCCGCGAAGCTTTCTCCCCTATCATGGAGCCGTAAGAGTCTGGTTCCCTCATCGGGTCCAGGCCACGAAGCATGGTAGAGTCCCGCGGGCAACGCCGTGCCGCTCGTAACACGATGGGCTTGCTGCTGCGGCCGGCATTTCAAAACCGGCTTGGGTTTACAGCGGCTGGGGGCCTCCAAATCTTAAGGAGCATCGATAAAAGGTCGAAAAACTTCGCCAATCCCGCCCGGATCGCGCTCTCACGCGCAATCCTTCCCGCCGAAGGCATTTCTTGCACACCAATGGTACACTTGTTGTGTCTTTGTCGGCGCCCTCCTCATCCGTCGGCGCCCTGCTGCGCTGCGTTTTGGTCCTTAGGTTGTGTTCCAACGCCGTCTGCCGAAGATGCTTTTGAGGGGAGTGAGGAGCTTACATCTTGTGACCAATATCTTTGTGGGGAACCTCAATTTTCAGACCACGCAAGACGACCTGCACGCAGCCTTCGCGCAGTACGGTGCCGTCGAGCGCGTCAATATCGTGACCGACCGCGACACCGGGCAGCCTCGCGGCTTTGCTTTCGTGGAGATGACCGACCGCCACGAAGCGGAAACCGCGATCCAACAATTGAACGGCGCGGAGCTGAATGGACGCGCGATGAACGTCAACGAAGCCCGGCCCAAGCCGGCCGGCGGCGGGCGTGGAGGCTTCGGCGGTGGCCGCGGCGGAGGCGGACGGGGCGGCGGTGGACGTGGCGGCGGTGGTGGCGGCCGCGGTTCCCGCTGGTAGAAACTTTTTAGCTTTAAGCAGTCCTTCTCCACGCCGCACTTTTCGCCGGAATGGAGCCGGAGTGGTGACGTATTCTTTCAAGAGGAGCAATTATGGGAGGTCGTGGACCGCAGAGTTTCAAGAAACGGCAAAAAGAGCAGGCGCGCAAGGAAAAGCAGCAGGAGAAAATAGCCAAGCGCCTCGAGCGCAATCGGCTAGGCCCAAATCCCGAGGGGGATGCTCCCGACACCGACGATCAAACCGAGGAGTACGGTCCCGTAGTAGTCGAGGGCGACGACTTCCCCGGCTCCTTGATCCGGCGCCCTTCCGATTCGCAGTAGAACTGCTATTCTATAAAGATTGAATTCCCCGTTCCCGGGGTCAAGGAGAGTTCCTGTTGGCTGAAGTTTACATCGTGGATGGTGAAACCATCGAGAGCGCGCTCCGCCGCTTCAAGCGCAAGGTTTTGCAGGAAGACATCATTAAGGAAACCAAGCGGCACTCGTTCTACTTGAAGCCCGGCGAGAAGAAGCGCATCAAGTCCGCCCTCGCGCGCAAACGCAACCGCAAACGCCGCACCCGCGACGCCCCCGTCGAGGCCAGCCGTTAGTCGCTTCCCGGCCGCCTTTGGGTCACTTGAAGTTTCCTGTATTCGACTTCGAGGAGTTATAGTTAATCGCGCACTTGAGCGGCCCCGCGACTTGATTTAGAGCGTCCAGTTGTTCGGCCGTGCAGGCCGTTCCATCGTTCTGCTCGCACTTCAGAGTCCCATCGGATGAAGCCAAACTCACAGCCTTGACCGCCTCCAAGGGCTTGTGTACCCTCCTGCCCGTGACCATCGCATCGTTCACTTGCTTCACGTGCGCAGCCGTGCAAGCTTTCCCGTCCGGGCCGGTGCATTTCCCAACCGGCGTAGTCGCCGCGGCGGGCGCTTTGCCCTCCTTCGGCGCCGCTTGACCCATCGTCTGGAGAGCTGCCGCCAGCGCCAGCGCAGTCGCGATCGTGATTCGTTTCATTTGAGTTCCCTTCTAATCGGCAGCCCCCCGCGCGGAGAAGAAGTACTGCCGCCCAAAGTATATCGCAGGCGTGGTCCGCCCCATACTCCCAGCCCGGCCCGCAACCATTGACTCCCGCGCACCGGTCTTATATAGTTTTCCCGCAGGGGTGTAACTCGACTGGAGGGTGGCCGCTATGCAAGCAAGGACACAGTTCGCGTTGGTCGCCGTGGGGGTTTTGAGCCTGTTCCCCGCGCTGACGGCCCAACAAGGAGAGACGCTGGCATGGGCGCCGCAACCGGCGCAACTCACGGGTTGGGTCGCGCCCAACAAACCCATCTGGAAGCTTTCCGAGATCCTTTCGAAGCACAAGGGCGAGCAGAACTGGACCGAAACCGTGGTGAGCGACACCTCGCTGCACGCCGACTACATCTCGATGGCGCCGGGCATGAAGACCAAGCGCATGTTCCATCCCGATAACCGCGCGTGGTGGATCGTGCAGGACGGCCAGATCCGGTTCACGATCGAGGGGCAGGAGCCGTTCGTGGCCACGAAGGGGTATCTGGTGCAGGTGCCGTATCGCAACGTCTTCAGCCTGGAGACGGTGGGAGACAAGCCCTCGCTGCGCCTGGAAGTGAACATCGGCGAGGCCAAGACCATGTATCCCGCCGATGAGACGCCTCCGGACATGCCCGGCATCAATTTCGTCAAGGTTCGGATCAGCGGCAAGGGCAAGTACGATGCGCGCAATAAGCCCTACGTCGATTTCAACCAGGTGGTGGCGGGAACCGACAAGACAACCCGCTTCATCGCCGACGATCGCGCCGTGGCCAACATCATCCGGGGCAATCCCAAGACTCAGGCGCCGGTGACCGACGCGGATAAGGGCCATTTTCACGAAGAATCTTCCGAGTTCTGGTTCGTCCTCGAAGGCCAGATCGAGTACAAGATCGGGTCGCTGCCCATCTTCCTCGCCGATCAGGGCGACATCGTCTACGCGCCCAAGCAGATGTGGCATCGCGCACGCTTCGGTGGCACCGAGATGGCAACCCGCCTGGCGATGAACGGCTATCAGGATCTGCTGCACGACTACCAGCCGCGAGCGGAGCTCTCGGGCCGCTAAAGGATCGGTCGGAAGAGTAACGTTCGCGATTCGCAACCATTCCGGAGCTCTGCATACCAGAGGGTTTACTGCGATGCGCTTGCCCCACGTAATGTTTGCGCTATTGCTCGTTCCTGGAGTGCTGCCCGCGCAACAGTATTTTCCAACCGGCATTCTCGACAAAAATGCGCAAGGGGACCAATTCAGGGCGAATTGGTATTCCAAACACCTCAAGGCTCTGCGCGAGCCCTCGTTATGGGAACTTTCCCGGCAGGATCCTAAGGCGGAAGTTTACCGGTTCCTCTGGCTGCGATCCTTTCATCACCCCATCGCTGTCAGGCTGGTTGTGCGCCAGAACGGGTCAGGATGGATCAACTCGCGGGAGACGTTTGGTAAGGGTGGGTTCCAGCCTGGCGGAATCGATCGCTACGGCGTCTCGTGGTTGAGGAAGGGGCTCACCCAATCGTTTCTGGCTGCGATCGAGAGCGGCAACTTCTGGGATCTGCCCACGCTGGCGGACCCAAGTGAGAATGCTGCCAAACTCGACGGTGCGCAATGGATCATCGAAGGTGTACGAAACGGCAACTATCACGTTGTCGACCGGTGGTCGCCGGAAGCCGGGAACCCGGTTCGCGCGATCGGCCTCCTGGCGCTGAAGCTGGGCCGGTTCAAGATCCGCTCCACGGAAATCTATTGAGCGGCCGACCTTGGGGAGGGAGCCGCATGCGATATACTCGATTTCGGCTGGAGGTTCGAGATCTATGCAAATGAGATCTCTACGCAAGACGCCGTGGGCGGTGGCTGCCGCGATCGCCGCGGCGGGAGTGGCCCAAGCGGAGGTGCCGCCGGAGATCGCCAAACAACTGGTGGCTATCGGGCGCGGAGTTTGCGTGCCGGAAACCGCGCAGATCTATCGGCCCTTGCACCAGAACCCTCCGTACACGGGAGTCACGATTGCCCGCGACATCTCCTTCGGGCCCGATCCCATGAACGTTCTGGATGTTTTCTCGGCCGAGAAGGGCGGCGGGAACCGTCCGGTCCTGATCTACGTGTCGGGAGGAGCCGGCAACAAACTGCAAGGTGGTCCCAATGGCGACGTTTTCTACGACAACATCATGCTGTGGGCGACCAAGAACGGCATGGTCGGGGTGAACATGCAGCGCCGACCCGGCCAGGCTTGGGACGACCCCGCCAAAGACGTCGCGCTGGTGGTTCAGTGGGTGGAGCAAAACGCGGCGCACTACAAAGGCAATCCCAAGCGCGTCTTCCTCTGGTCGCAGTCGGCGGGGAACGGCCCTGTCGGCACGTACGTCGGCCATCCGGAGTTGTATGGCCCCAAGGGAGTCGGCATCAAAGGAGTGGTTTTCATGTCCGCACCGGGCTTCAACATTTTGCCGGCCACTCCACCTCCGGGCGGAGGCGGAGGCGGGGCGTGCGGGCAGCCTAACGGAGGGCCTGCTCCCGCCGCTGCTGCTGGTGGACGCGGAACGGCTGGACGGGGACCGGGTGGGCGTGGCGATGGAAAAGCCGGGGCGGGCAGGGGAAAACAGACTCAGCCGGACGCCGCCACTCAATTGGCTCGATCCAATTTGCCGGGGCTGATTAAGTCCAAGCTGCCCTTCTTCGTCTCGGTCGCCGAGCTCGATCCTCCCAACGTCATCGCGTTTGCGGGGACCTTGAAAGATGAGCTCTGCAAGGCGGGCCGATGTCCGACCTTCGTCACGTTTAAGGATCACAGCCACATCTCCGAGGTAATGTCGCCGGATACCGCGGATACCAGCGTTACCGGGCCGATCCTCAAATGGATGACCAGCGTGAAGTGATGAGAGGAACAATAATGCAGCGTCCTATAAATGTATCCGGACTCGGTTTTGTCCTGTGTGTCGCGCTCTTCGCCCAGGCTCCGAAGGGCTGGAAGATGCGTGTGGACCGCAGCACGTCCGCGTCGGACCCGGACGCGTCCGGCTCGATCAAGTTCGTCACCATGGGAGCGGGCTTCCATGCGACCAACCCTCAAGCGGCGGTGTACTGGAATCCGGCGAATACCGCGGCGGGCACGTATACTCTGAAGGCCACGTTTACCCTGATGAAGCCCAGCGGCCACACTAACTATTACGGCCTGGTGTTCGGCGGCAGCGGTCTGGAAGGTCCGCAGCAGAGGTATTTGTACTTCACGGTCGCGCAGGACGGGACGTGGCTTCTAAAACGCCGCGATGGCGAGTCCACCGCCACCGTGGCGCAGGAAGCGTCACGGGTAGTGAAGACGCCCGACGCCAGCGGAAAATCCATTAACGCGCTGGAAGTGCGTGTGGGCGCCGACAAGATCGACTACGTCGTCAACGGCACCGTAGTACACACGACGCCCAAAAGCGGAGCGACGGCGAAAACCGACGGCAACTACGGCATCCGTATCAATCACCTGCTGGAGGTTCAGGTGGACGGGTTGACGGTGACCAAATAGCAGCGAGGCCATTTCGATACACCTCGGCTAACTTCGACTGCCGGCTGGCTGTTGGAAGCGGACGCGCCGCGGACCGGGCTCCTGTGGTCAAATAGAAGTTACCCCCGCCCTGGAGGAAACAACCCTGTTGAACCCGGCAGTTCTCGCCCTGGAAGACGGCACGGTCTTCGAGGGCCAGAGTTTTGGTGCGCCCGTCGAACGAACGGGCGAAGTGGTTTTCAACACCGCGATCACCGGATACCAGGAGATCTTCACCGACCCTTCCTATGCCGGGCAGATCGTCGTGCTCACCTACCCGCAGATCGGCAACTACGGCGCTAACGACGCCGATTCCGAAGCCGTGCGGCCGTTTATCGAAGGCTTGGCGGTGCGCGAGTTCTCGGCGCTCTCCAGCAACTGGCGTTCGGAGGAAACTGCGCAGGAGTTTCTTGCGGCCTCGGGCGTGCCGGTGATCACCGGCATCGATACGCGCGCGCTGGTGCGGCATCTGCGATCGCGCGGCGTGATGCGCGGGGTGCTGTCGGCGGTGTCTACGGATGTAAAAGAACTAGTCGAGCGCGCCCGGCGGTCGCCGTCGATGACGGGACTCGACCTGGCCACGCGCGTTTCCACGCGGGAGCGCTATGAATGGGATTCGCCTGTCGAAGCCTGTTCGCCTTCCGAGCACATCGGTGCGCCGCCTGAAATGGGGAAGGCCGGGAGGCTGCATGTGGTCGCCTACGATTTCGGGATGAAGCGCAATATCCTGCGCCGGCTGGTGCAGGTTGGCTGCCGTCTGACGGTGGTTCCGGCCGGAACATCCGCCGAAGACGTGCTGGCGTTGAAGCCCAGCGGCGTGTTCCTTTCGAACGGTCCCGGCGATCCGGAGCCGCTGACGCATCAGGCCGGGCAGGTGCGCAAGCTGATCGGCCGCGTGCCGATTTTCGGCATCTGCCTGGGACACCAGATCCTCGGCGTGGCAATGGGCGGGAAAACCTACAAGCTGAAGTTCGGCCATCGCGGCGCGAATCATCCGGTGCTCAACAAGGTGACGGGCAAGGTGGAGATCACTTCGCACAATCACGGCTTCGCGGTCGATCCGGACTCGCTCAACCTGAACGAAATCGAGATCACCCACACCAATCTGAACGACGAGACGCTGGAAGGCTTCCGCCATCGCAGCCATCCCGTGTTTTGCGTGCAGTATCATCCCGAAGCCGCGCCCGGTCCGCACGATTCGCGATATCTGTTTGACGATTTCGTAAAGTTGATGAGCCGGTAGATGCAGGGCGGCTCCGCCGCCGGGTCAAGCGAAAAGTGAAAAAGTATCAAGGTAATTCCCCCACGCACCGGACCCCGATACCGATGCCCCGGCCGACCGGCCCGCCCGTGTACCGGTCCGATACGCGCGCGACCCCCGAACCGCTGCCCCAGGAACCGCCCCGCAGCGCTCGACGTTGTCCGCTCGTTGGGCCCGACGGATCGGTTTGATTGCCCGCCGGGTACTGGTCGGCGTACCAGTCCGCTACCCACTCCGACACGTTGCCCAAGGCATCGTACAAGCCCCACGCGTTGGCTTGCTTCTGCCCGACTTCGTGCGTCTTGCTCCCGCTATTGCCGCTGTACCAGGCGATCTGGTCGAGATCGCCGTAGCGGCTCGCGCTACTTCCCGCCCGCGCTGCGTACTCCCACTCCGCTTCCGTGGGCAGGCGCATCCCCGCCATCTGGCAGTAGCTCTGGGCATCATTCCAAGTGATGGTCTCGACGGGGAGCTTCGCGCCATTGATGGTGCTCGGACTCTTGCCCGTGACCTTTTGGTAGGCTTCCTGCGTCACTTCGGTCTGGCCGAAAGCCTTTGGTGATTGTGACGTCGTGAGCGGGCATTTCGGCCGGACAACATTCGCTGTCTCCCGGCGAGCAGCCCATCGTGAACTTCCCCGCTGGAGCGTACACGTAGGTCAAGCCGTCTTTGGAATTGACGCGCGTCTCGCCTGCTCGCGGCGCGCAAACCGCGATCGCCGTCGCGAGAACGGCCCCCAGACTAATAGCCAACATTTTGCGGGACATTTGTCCTCCCAATTCAAAAACCGGGCCAGCGGCCCGTTGTGACGGAGACGGGGCGGTTGCGCTATTTCAGCAGGTCTTCAATATTCTGGGCGTCCAGCACCCGCACGCTCAGTTCTTCCAGTTCAGTCGTCGATCTCGCGGCAAGCCCCTCCTCCGCCCATCCGGGCAACACGCCGAAGCGTTTCTCGATCTGCCGGCGAAGGACGGTCAGTTCACCTTTTTGCAGGCCGCGCATATAATAGCTCGCGATGACCTCGTTTTCCATAAGGTCAATATGAATTGGCATTTCTTGGACCTCCTGTTTCACCGTTGCCGCCAAGTGCCTCAAGCCCGCCAGGATGAAAAGCTGCCCCAGGGCGGTATCCCGTTCCGCTATTTCCAAGTCTACGATCTTTTCCACAATTTTGCGGACGGCGTCTCTATGGTCCCGCAATCGCGCCAGGATCGCAATTACATTATCGCCGACATCTTCGCTTTCAAGCAGCCGGTCGCCATCCAGATCGCGAATGTCGATCATGCGGTACTGGAAAGACAAGGCTGGGTCGTGGAGTTCGCTTTCCATTCGCAGCGGCGCCTCGCCAACATAGAGCAGAAACTGGCGGGGGAATCGCCCGAAGAGGCGAAACACTCCCAGGCAATACTCGGCCATGCGGAGCGGCATCATCGCGTCGTTCCCACTCTGAAGTTCAATGTGGATCAGGTCGCCCTCGGAAGTTTCGCCGAGGAGATCCGCCCGCGGGTTTTGCACCTTGGGCAGTTCGACGTCCAGCCATTTTTCGACCGTGGCGCCGGTCAACTCGCGAATGATACGGCTGGACGACCCTTGCAATAGCAGCTTCAAGGCTACGTCGTAATCCTGCATGAGCCCCTACATTGTCCCTCATTCCGCGTAAGATCCCGGCGTATGCTCAAATAGAAGTTACCCCCGCCCTGGAGGAGCCAATCTCATTGAACCCGGCAGCGCTCGCCCTGGAAGATGGCGCCTTCTTCCAGGACCAAAGTTTTAATGCGCCCGTGGAGCCTCGGTAGATGCCGCGCCGCAACGACATCCATCGGATTCTGATCGTAGGCTCCGGGCCGATCGTCATCGGCCAGGCCTGCGAATTCGATTACTCCGGCGCACAGGCCTGCAAGGCTCTGCGGGCGGACGGCTATGAAGTGGTGCTGATCAATTCGAATCCGGCCACCATCATGACCGATCCCAACCTGGCGGACCGCACTTACGTGGAGCCGCTGAGCGTCGAATACGCGGCCGAGGTGATACGCCGCGAGCGCCCCGACGCGCTGCTATCGACAGTCGGCGGGCAGACCGGATTGAATCTTTCGGTTGCGCTGGCCGAGGCGGGCGTGCTCGACCGCTACGGAGTGGAGCTCATTGGCGCGAAAATCGACTCGATCAAACGCGCCGAGGATCGCCTGCTGTTCAAGGACGCCATGCGCGAGATCGGCCTGGATCTGCCGCAATCGCAACTGGTGAACTCGATTGAAAAAGGGCTGGAGTTCGCGGAGCGCATCGGCTTCCCGGTGATCCTGCGTGCCAGCTTTACTCTGGGCGGCACGGGCGGCGGCATCGCCTACAATCGCGAGGATCTGGCGGAGATTCTCGAAGGCGGCCTGGATCTTTCGCCGGTACACGAAGTGCTGATCGAGGAAAGCGTGCTGGGCTGGAAGGAATTCGAGCTGGAGGTGATGCGCGATCAAGCCGACAACGCCATTATCGTGTGCTCCATCGAGAATTTCGATCCCATGGGCGTGCATACGGGCGATTCCATTACCGTGGCTCCGGCGCAGACGCTCACCGACCGCGAATACCAGATGATGCGCGACGCCTCGCTGGCGTGCCTGCGCAAGATCGGCGTGGACACGGGCGGATCGAACGTGCAGTTCGCCATCGATCCGCAGACCGGGCGCATGGTCATTGTGGAAATGAATCCGCGGGTTTCAAGGAGTTCGGCGCTGGCTTCGAAGGCCACCGGATTTCCGATCGCCAAGATCGCGGCCAAGCTGGCCGTGGGCTATCGCCTGGACGAAATCAAGAACGACATCACGCGCAAGACTCCCGCGTGCTTTGAGCCGACCATCGACTACGTGGTGGTGAAGATTCCGCGCTGGCAGTTCGAGAAATTCCCCGGCGCCGAGCCGGTGCTGGGCACGCAGATGAAGAGCGTGGGCGAGGTGATGGCCATCGGGCGCACCTTTAAGCAGGCTCTGGGCAAGGGCATGCGGAGCCTGGAAACCGGGAAGTCCGGCGGTTCGACCAAGTACGAGGACCAGTTGATCGAGGCTCGCTTGATCACGCCGAATCCGGACCGGCTGGGCTACATTCGCCACGCCTTCTCGCGAGGCTACACCGAAGCGCAAGTAAACGCGCTCACCTCCATCGATCCGTGGTTTTTACGGCACGTCCGTGAAATGGTGGATGAGGAGAAGGAGGCCGGTGAGCTGTCTCTGGACCGCGTCAGCAAGGAACAAATGCAGCGCTTCAAGCGCGACGGCATCTCCGACTCGTTCCTGGGCCGGGCCTGGAACGTCAGCGCCCTCACGGTGCGCGCGCGGCGCAAGGAGCTGGGCGTGACCGCGGTGTTCAATCGCGTGGACACCTGCGCGGCGGAATTCGAAAGCTTCACGCCGTATCTGTATTCGAGCTACGAATCGGAATGCGAGGCCGCGCCTTCCAGCCGCAAGAAGGTCATGATCCTGGGCAGCGGGCCCAACCGCATCGGCCAGGGAATCGAGTTCGATTACTGCTGCTGCCACGCGTCCTATGCGCTGCAAGAGTTCGAGGTCGAATCGATCATGGTTAACTGCAATCCCGAGACCGTTTCGACCGACTACGACACCAGCGACCGGCTTTACTTTGAGCCGCTGACGCTGGAAGAAGTCCTGAACATCTGCGACACCGAGAAGCCCGACGGAGTGATCGTGCAGTTCGGAGGGCAGACGCCGCTGACGCTGGCGCTGCCGTTGAAGGCCGCGGGCGTACCCATCATCGGCACCGACCCCGAAAATATCGACTTGGCCGAGGATCGCAAACGCTTCGGCAAGCTGCTGGACGATTTGCAGATTCCCGCGCCGGTGAACGGCTCGGCGACCAACGCGCAAGAGGCTTGCGATGTGGCGCGTTCGATCGGCTACCCGGTGCTGGTGCGGCCCAGCTATGTGCTGGGCGGGCGGGCCATGGTGATCGCCTACGACGAAGACACCGTGCGCCGCTACATGCAGGAAGCGGTGGTGTTTTCGCAGGATCGTCCGGTGCTGATCGACCGGTTCCTGGAAGACGCCACGGAAGTGGACGTGGACGCGATCGCGGACATGGACGGGACGGTGCTGATCGCCGGCATCATGGAGCACATCGAGGAAGCGGGCGTACACTCCGGCGATTCGAGCTGCGTGCTGCCGGCGACTTCGCTCGCGCCGGAGACGCTGGCCTCGATACGCAGCTACACGGAGCGGCTGGCCCGGGCTCTCAATGTGATTGGTCTCATGAATGTTCAATATGCGGTGAAGGACGGGATCGTGTACGTGCTGGAAGTGAACCCTCGGGCTTCGCGCACGGTTCCGTACGTGAGCAAGGCCACGGGCGTGCTGCTCCCCAAGATCGCCGTGGGCGCGATGCTGGGACGCAAGATTTCCGATTTCACGGACGCCAGGGGCGAGCTCACTGTGCCGCGGTATTTCGTGAAGTCGCCGGTGTTCCCGTTCAACAAGTTTCCCGGCGTGGACCCGGCGCTGGGGCCGGAGATGCGTTCGACCGGCGAAGTGATGGGCGTGGGCGACAACTTCGGCGAGGCCTTCGCCAAGGCGCAGTTGAGCGCGGGCACGCCGATGCCGGACAAGGGTCGCGTCTTCTTGAGCGTGAACGACCGCGATAAAGCGGGCGCCGTCGCGCTGGCAGGCCGCTTCCTGGAGCTGGGTTTCGAGATCGCCGCCACGCGCGGCACCGCCGAAATGATCCGCGCCGCGGGGCATCCGGTAAAGGTCGTGTTCAAGGTGAACGAAGGACGGCCCAATGCGGCGGATCTGCTGAAGGCCGGCTCGCTCAGCCTTGTGGTGTATACGGGCGCGAGCGGCGCGCACGCCTTCGCCGACGAGAAGATCATCCGCCGCAACACGGTGACCTACCGCATCCCCTGCATCACCACCATGAGCGGCGCGCGAGCCGCGGTGGAGGCGATCGCATCGCGGCGTCGCGATCCGCTGCGGGTGTGGAGCTTGCAGGAGATCCACTCGCCGGCGGCCAAGGGTTCGGCGCGGTAGGTTAGACGAGCGTCTTGCGCCACTCCGCGAGGCCCTGAATCAGGCAGGCGTCGAGCCACTTGACGTACCTCTGTTCAAGCTCTTTGTAGGGCTCTTTGTAGTCGATCCTCAATATATCGTCCGACAGTGGAATGGGAGGGTTCGCACCGAGTTGGAAGTATGCAACTACCGCGATGAGCCCTCGAAAGGCCGCTCCTACGGTGTGGAAGCAGACAGTGATGTTCGAGCTCGCACTGTTGCTATCGAGGATCAGCAGAGGGCCTTGAAAGTACTCGACGGGATTAGGATCATATTTCAACTCCTTGGCAAGGACTCGAAGCTCCTCCGTCGGTGGCGCGCCGAGGGTCGCGACTTCGAAGCTGAATTGGGAATTTGCGCGCGCGATGTCGTCAGCGAGCCTCGTTGCAACGGCGCTTAGGCGGTTCGCGGTTACCGTGGACAGTTGAATGGCGTTCACCTCGGCCTTCTGATGCTGAGGCGGGACGAGCTTTCCCAAGTGAACGAGCAACTCGCGGGTAACGGCAAGCGCCTCGTCAACAGAGGCGACGGGTTTGATGTCGGCCGCCCTGACGATAGCGCGCGTGAGGTCTCTCTTCTGGAGCCGCGCGAAAAGCTTCACCAAAGGAGATGGATCGTCCGCATCAGCCGCTTCGAGCGTATCAATGTATTTTTCCCAGTTGTCGCGGTGGACCACGAGAGGAAAGAAGCCGCCCTTGATCAGGATCAGGCTTGCGAGAGACCTCGCGACGCGACCATTTCCGTCCTGAAATGGATGGATTTGAGCGAATGCATGATGAAGCCATGCGGCTTCCACCAGCGCGGGGACGTCTCCGACGAACGTGCTGCTTGTGGAACTCGATCAAACGATCCATCTCAGATGCAAGATGTTCGGGCCGACAGTATTCATGAACGGCCTTGTCGCGCCGCGTGAGGCTATTCGGGTGCTCCTTGTACAGGCCCTTCTTGAGCTCGACGTAGATCTTTGTCGCGAACTGATCCACGCCTCCGACAACGTCCTGATGCCGCAGCAGGGCTGAGTGAAGCTCCTTGATATAGCCGGTGCTGAGTTCACGCCGCTGGGCGACGAAGTCGAACAGCCCTTCCAGCGCATCCTGATGCGCCTGAATGATCTTGGCGACCAGATCCGGGTCCCGATTGGTGGACTCTCGGGCGATATAGGACGAATCGATCCCGCGCCTGATCAGGATTTCGGTAGTGCCTCGCTCGAGCGTATAGACGCCCTCGATGACCCCTGTTTCGATCGACCATTCGCGGGCGAGCTCGGCGGCGAATGCCTTCTCGTCGACGTTCGCACGTTGATCTAGCCACACCTGATAGAGCGACTCAAGTTCCCTATCGCGGAATTGCTCGATATCCGCCGGAAGGTCGGCGATTTCCTTCCATTTGTAGTGGATTGGTGAATCGGGCAATCGGGTGTCCGCCAAGGACGATCCTAGCACTCTTACGCGCCGCTTCCAGCCGTGCCTATTGGGTAGTATCCTGTACAAGTACACCAGCGATGAACATGACCACAACAGACTCGGCGATTGCCCTTGCTCGCGAGGCCGCGCCAACCGAGAGAACCTCGCCGCTGGAGCAGGAAGTCGTGGATCTGTTCGACCGTTTGCGAGTGCGCCTGCTGCGCTACACATTGGGATTCGGACTGCCCGTTCAGGATGCCGAGGAGATCGTCCAGGAAGTTTTTCTTTCTCTGTTCCAGCACCTGCAACGCGGCAAATCGCGCGAGAACCTGCCCGGATGGGTCTTTCGCGTGGCGCACAATCTGGCGCTGAAGCGGCGCGCCTCGTTGAACCTTGAGGGGAGCAGCGCCGGAAACCTGGCGGGGTCCGGCTTCGCGCAGGAGGCCGATGTCTGCGCCGACCCGGCTCCCAGTCCGGAAGATCAAATGGCCAGCCACCAGACCCAGCGGCTGCTGCTGGCCGTGTTTCGCGCCCTGCCGGAGCAGGATCGCCGATGCCTCGCTCTACGAGCCGAGGGCTTGCGCTATCGTGAAATCGGCCAGGTGCTGGGCGTGTCGCTGGGCGCGGTGTCGCTCTCGCTCAGCCGGTCGGTGGCGCGACTGGCAGCCTGTGGCAGAAGTCTTTCAGCGCGACCGAGGAGGACAAGCTAAAGCATGTCCCACGTTGCCAAACGGTGATGGTTATGGAGTTCAAGTATGGATTTTAACGGCGCTCACATCTCCGATGAAGACCTGTTGATGGCCGTCGATGGCGAGTTGGAGGACCGGGAAACCGCCCAGGTCGAGAAGCACCTGTTGGCATGCTGGGCCTGCCGCGCCCGCCGCCGGGAAATTGAAGACGCCATCGCCGTGTATGTCCGCGTCCATCACCGCAATCTCGACTCGCGCATCCCGCCTGCCGCTGGTCCCCGGGCGCTGCTCAAGGGCCGCCTTGCCGAGATGCCTAAGCCCCAGCGGAGTCTCCTGCGTGGGGGCCTTCCGCCGCTGTGGCTGCAAGTCGCCGCCGTGGCCGCTATCGCCGCACTCGCCACGGTGATCGCCGGACATTGGAACGGGTTTCACCCGCCCAGTCCCCGGCAAGCCGCCGCCTTCTCGGTTCCCAACTCTTCCCTCACGCCCGGCGCGACCATCCCGGCCAGCCGCAATCAGGTCTGCTCCGGCACGAATCCCAACAATCGCTCCGTACCGGCTTCGCTCCAGCGCAAGGTTTTCGAGGAGTATGGAATCCCCGGAGCGAAATCGGTGGCGTACGAAGTCGATTATTTGATCACTCCCGCGCTCGGCGGCGCCGACGATATTCATAACCTGTGGCCGCAATCCTATTCGGAAACGGTTTGGAATGCGCGCGTCAAGGACGCTCTCGAGGACCGCCTGCACGATCTGGTATGCCGGGGCCAGATCGATCTCGCCACCGCGCAACGCGATATTTCGGAGAATTGGATCGCGGCTTACAAGAAATACTTTCAGACGGACCGCCCCCTGGAGACGGCGAATCGTTAACAGGAAGCCCGTCTCTCCCGATCAATTTGCCAAGGCCGGGCTGCTGCTCATCCTCATCCTGTTGTGTACGCTGACTTGGCGGAAGTGGGGTTATCCGCCGATCGACTCGGGCCGGGAGATGTACGTCCCCGCCGCCATCAGCGAAGGCCGGCGTCTGTACTTCGACCTCACCTACCCGTACGGACCTCTCATTCCCTACTGGCATGCGGCGTTGTTCCGCCTGTTCGGCATTCATCTGGGCGTGCTGATCGGAGCCGGAATATCCGTGGTCGGGATCAACACGCTGCTGTTGTACTCCGTCAGCCGCGTGTTCCTGCCGGTGTGGCTCAGCTTTGCGGCGGCGTTCGCCTTCCTGCTGCAAGCTTGCCAGGTGGACCTATTTAACTACATTCTGCCGTACTCGTATCCGGCCGCCTACGGATCGATGTTTTCGGTGCTGATGGTGTGGCTGTTGTTGCGGTATATGCATGAGCCCCGCGTCCGCTATACAATTGCCGCGGGAATCCTCGCCGGCCTGATGATGCTGACCAAGCTGGAATTCGGGGTTGCGGGATATGCCGGCCTCGCCTGCGCGCTCGTCCTCCGGAGCGTTCGAGCCAAGTCGATGCGGGCACTCTTCCAGGACCTGTGCGCCTGCATTCCCGGCGCGATCCTGTGGCTGGGGATTTACGGCTGGTATCTGCACACCGCGGGCGCGGAGTTTTTCCTGGGTGAGAATCTTGCGATCCTGCCCGATTCCTATTTTCAGCAGCATTTCGCGAGGCTCTGGAATGAGAAAACCGGGCTGGTTCTGTCGCCGCGGGCGCTTGCCGTATCGTTAGCGAGAGGACTGGCGGGTTTCGGAATCCTGGCCGGCTGTGTCGTGCTGGCAGCGCGATCCAGACTCGCGCGTTGGGCGCTGCTCGCCGCCGCACTGGGTCTTTGCGGCATTCATGTGGCGGCTACCCTGGCTGGCGTAGCGAACGTGGCCCCGGTGGATCGCGAGGCCATCAAGCTCCTGCGTCCCGTGTTCTTCAACAGCGGGATGATCTGGATTGCCATGGTCGTTTTGGGGATGCTTTTGGTCGAGCAGCCGTCGGCAATCGTGCTGTGTACCATGGCGATCGCGTGCGGCATTCGCGTGCTGACCAAAATTACTCCGAATGGCTATTCGATGTTTTTCGATGTGCTGGTCTACCTGGTCTTTCTGGTGGGCCTGTACCGTGTGTCGAAGCAATTCTCGGTGGATTTGGACGGAACTTTCGGGAAGGCGGTCGCGGGGATTCTGTGCCTTTCCGTGGTGACGCTTACCCTCGAATACTATCCGATCCGCTCGCGATCGTACGCGGTCTCCTCAGACCGCGGAACGCTGTACACTACGCCGGAGGTCGGCAAGGGATTCTCCCAGGCGCTGACGTTCATGGAGTCCGCCAGACAGAAATCTCAGCGCGTTGTGGTCATGCCCGAGGACACGGCGCTGTACTTCTTCAGCGGCACAAGCGCGCCCAGCCGCTGGTACATCGTCACGCCTCAGGTGCTTCCACCCGGCCAGACGACGGACAAATACATCGGAGAGCTGGAGCGGGCGAACATCCGCTATGTGATCGTTTCAGACCGCGCGACTCCCGAGTTCGGGCTTCCGGTGTTTGGGGTCGATTACGGACAGCAGATTTTCGCATGGCTGGGGAAAAACTTCCGGGTGGTCGAACGGATCGGGGATTATGAGTCAGTCGCGTTTCCTCGAGAGTGGGGCGCACTGGTGTATGAGCGCAACCCGGTCCCGGGCAAGTGACCAACGTTATCCATCATGTTATGACTTCTTCCCGGTCGATACTTTACACTTCAACTGATTGAACATTCTCCGCCAGTCGTCCACGTTCGGCAGGTCGCCTCCATTTCCATCCCTGATTTCCTGGAAGATGCTGCAGATGCACCGTGCGCGATCAGCCCCACTCCCCTGTTCGATAAAGCGGCTGCGACATCCCTCGATCTTTCGGATCAATTCCTGAACTTCGGCGTCTGAATACGTCGACAACAGAGAAGCTGCGCGGTTTGATTCCGCAATGGTGTCCGCCTCGCTGCGATGTTTGGCTAAAGCGACAGCGAAGTCAACGCCGAATTCCAGAACGTCATAGAGGGCCTTCAGCCCTGCAAGGGCCTCCAGCCATAGAAGTGGGCTTGCCATAGAATTTTATCAGTTTATCATTTGCTTACTCCGTCACGCCCCGCCGCCGTACAATTTTGATATGACGCCTGCATCAGGTCGTGTACCCCTGACGGAAGAGGAATACTGGCGCGATTACGGCATCATCAGCGACGACGTGAATGCCGCGATGGTGAGCTGCTATACCCACCGGGCTATCAACCACATTGCGGCGCAGGACAGGCGCATCTTTGACAGACTGAACCGGCAGCCGGAGTTTTGGCGCGTAACGGCTTTCAGCTTGCAGAACACACTGTTTATTGTCCTGTCTCGCATTCTCGATCCCGACCCCGGCTTGCATTCGATCTACCAGGTTCTCAATGCGACGACGGCTCATCCCGAGTTTTTCTCGAAGGCCGCGCTTCGCGCCAGAAAGCTTAGCATCCCCGGCACTAGATGGGATGACCTTTCCATTCTGGACAGGTTTGCTCAGGGTGCCTGGGAACCTACGGTTCAGGACCTACGCCAGTTGAAGAAGGACCTGGCACCGTATAAGACTAAGTTTGACGCGATCTATAAGCCCATCCGCAATCAGATCGCGCATAACATTCTGAAGGATCAGGCCCTGGTTGCTGATCTGTACAGCAAGACCCAGAAAAAGGACGTGGATGAGCTTCTATGTTTCCTCCACAGCTTGATTCAGTCCCTATGGCAATTAGCTTTCAACGGCCAGCAGCCCGATCTCAAGGGCGACAATTATGGCTATGCGTCGCGCGTCGCAGAGATCACGAAGCAGACCGAAAGCCTGTTGCGGGCACTTCCTTAGTTGTTTGGCTGTGAGCGGGAATTCGACTGGCTTGACGTATGCGCTAGCCTGAGGGCATGAAGGAGCGTGACTGGACAAGAGTCCTGGGATGGCCCGGATACCAGGTGTATCAGAGGGAAATCGATGAGTCGGGCAAAAAGCTGAAGCTGTGGGTGCGGCGGAAGAAGACGGGGCTTAAATTGATTTGCTCCGGGTGTGGTCAGCACATACCGGCCAGCCGGATCCAAGAGATCAGCGAGCGGGAGGTACGGGACCTGCCGTGCTTCGAGTACTCGACGACGATCGTGGTGGAGACGTATCGGATGAAATGCCCCCGCTGCGGATTCCGTGCAGAGAAGGTGACTCAGTTGCCGAGCAAAGCGCCATTCAGCAAACGATTCGAAGAAGCAGTGGGGCAGGCCTGCGAGAGTGCGTCGGCGCGACAAGTCGCGCGGCGATTGGGCATGGCCGAAAGCACGGTGCGCGCGATCGATCTGCGGTGCCTGGAGCGTTGGGAGGCCAAGCGTCGAAAGCCGCCGCTGCGGCAGATGGGCGTCGACGAGTTGTACCGCGGCAAGAAGGACAAGTTCCTCACAGTGGTGTGCAATCTGGAAACCGGCGAACCGCTGTGGTTTGGCAAAACGCGGAAGAAGGAAACGCTGGATGAATTCTTTCGAAGCCAGTTACGGAAGCCGCAGCGCAAGCGGATTGAGGCGGCGTGCCTGGACATGTGGGAACCGTTTCGGTTGAGCATTGAGGAATGGGCGCCACAGTGCAAGATCGTATACGACAAGTTCCACATCCTCCAGCATGCCAACGATGCCATCGACGAAGTGCGGAAGGCGGAGTTCTTCCGGCAGGGAAAACAAAAGCGCGGACTGATCAAGGGAAAGAAGTGGCTCCTGATGAGCCGGTGGAAGAACCTGACTCTCTCTCAACGCGGAGAACTCAACCGGCTGTTCCAACTGAACCGGCGCGTGTTCAAAGCCTACCTTCTCAAAGAGAGCTTGGAGCGGCTTTGGGACTATCGCTACGAGGGCGCGATGCTCAACTACCTGCAGAAGTGGATGGACCAACTGAAGTGGCAACGGCTCACGCCGTTCGAAGAACTCGCCGACATGCTGGTGAAGCATCTGGAGGGAATCTTGAACTACTGCCGGACCAAAGTTCGCTTCGGTGTGGTCGAAGCGCTCAATGGAAACATTCGGATGCTGATCAATCGTGGTCGAGGCTATAAGAACGTCCGCTACCTGCTGCTGAAGGCCAAACGCATGGCCGTGACCAATGCCGAATTTGTCGAACTTCAACAAGTCAGAAAGGCGGCATAGAATGGCCCTCCGTCGAATTCCCGCTCAGAGCCGTTATTAGTTTGTCGTCCTCTAGTAAGCAATAGAAGGGTTTCTCGTCAGCTTCAAATGTGCCTATATATTTGCCCATCTCTGCCCCGCTGTCCGGCTTTTTTAGGCCGTCAAGTAGAACCTTAATTCGATTGTCGATATCCCCGCCCGGTGTAATTAACGAGCCCGGTCCATCGCGCCTAAGAAACAGAATGTCTAAAGTGCAGGTGAAGCCCGTACGCGCAGTGACGAATGGGAAAAATCGCCCGCCAGAAACGATGTGTTCATCTGCGATGAGATCAATCCAGTTTCTTACGTTGGAGCCTTCCGCGTTATGAGGAAGCTGCACGATCCTCTCATTAACATCGCCCCGATTACTCATGTAAAAACGAGAGGAGGCTAAGTTCGGAGATCGGGGTGTTGCTTCCACAACTCACGAAGTTGCGGATGAAAGAGCTTCCGAAGTTCATGCTTGTCATTTGCTCTGCCATAGGGTCCCGGAGTCGCTCTATCCTGGCAACTTTCCGCGCGTAAGCGGCCTCTGTGTGTAAGTCGGAATTCCATCGCTATCTCCACAGCCTCCGGCTCATCGTCAAAGAACACTTTGGTGTAAGGGAGGTCAGCAACCATTGTGCGCCTCCCGGTGTGGGTGTGTCAACGATATTTTCGCCAATCGGAGACGACATGGGTTCCATCCCTGCCAAGTACGCGAAGCGCCAAGGGCCGCTAAAGGATCAACGCTGGGTGCGAATGCGCGTCTTGAACAGGAACGGTCCGACGCTCAGTCCGCGCGGCGGCCTCGCGTGCTGGCGAGCCGTCGTACCTCGGGCGCGCACCTGTTAAATAACGGGGGACCACAAAATTGGGAACGGAGAAATGGCGCCACGTGGCCTTGGAGAGGCCTTCAGTCCCGCCACCGCGAAAACGGAGACGTCCGAGGCTGGCTGTGAAGCCCCGAAATTTAGCCAGTTCGAACAAATTTCGCGCGGGGTCCCGTTGACTAACGGGGAGAGATAAGTCCTTTAGAATAAGTGCCTCCCCCGTGCGGATTCGAACCACCATTAACCGCTCAAAGACCCAAGGTGGTCGCTCGCATGCCCGCACAGAGGGTCGTAGAAACACGAAAAGGTGGAGGCGCTTGAAAAGTCGTGCCGATCAGAGACCGGCAGCCGGGATGGGCATAGGCGGTGTAGTCAAAAACGCAGCTTACGTTTCCACGCGATTCTACAAGAGTTGCTGGGATATACGGTGGCAGTGGGTTACGGTCATCGTTATCGTCGGTGCGAGTGTGATCTGTAATAGCTCAGACTTGATCTAACTACCTATGTCAGATCAAGTCTGAGCTATTACACGTAACGATCCTGTAGGTTGCGACGCCCTATCGGCTTTGACGATTCCTTGAGCGCATATTCGACTATCGTGTCCTGTCCTTAGACTTGCAGATTAGAATTCCAATCGACGGATTCTCGCCTTCCAAACGAACAGTGTCGTCGAGAACGGCTAGATAGAACTGCATCTTCCCTATGTGTTCTGGCTGGAACTCGCCAATCTTCAGATCGACGGCAATTAGCAATCGCAGTCGGCGGTGGAAGAGCAGGATGTCAGTGAAATATTCCTTGCCGTCGATATCCAAGCGGTACTGGCTTCCAACGAAAGAAAACATCCCGCCCATTTCCAGGAGGAATGGTTCCACTTTGGCGAGGATCGCTTGTTCCAATTGGCGCTCGGTGTGCTCGTCGGCAAGCTCCAGGAAATCGAATGTGTATTCGTCTTTGACTGCGAGCTACGCTTGGTTTCGAATGTGCTCTGGAAGCGCAATCTCGAAGTTGGTTTAATTGAGCAGCGTCTTCTCGTATGTCCTGTTCTCAATCTGGTGGATCAGGACGTTCTTGGTCCAGCCGAACTGCTTCGTCCGTTCAAGGTAGAACTGGCGCTCGGCGGACTCCCTGCACCGCTCCAGGATCCCAAATTCTTGGTCCAGCTAATTTCTCGCACCAATAGTGCGAGTTTTTCGTCTTTGGCGTAGGCTTCGTAGAACTGTTTGATTCGCCATAAGTTAGCAGGCTGAAACGCCGCCCACGCCAGGAAACTCGGCGCGGAGATCTTTGGCGAGATTCTCAACGACGGCACGCCCCCAAGTCTCGCCCTGCTGCCGTTGGCCGATGAGTCGTCCGATGTCCCAGTAAAGCGACAGCAACTCCAGATTGACGCGCGCAACGCTGCGTATTGGGCAGAGCGAATACGCTCCTTGATCGCTCCCAGAAGAGCACTGTACGAGTCTGGCGCCGGACTGTTCTCGTTTGGCACTAAAGCCATGATAGGGCCTCCCGCCGCTAATCCGTCAGGATTTTCTGTTCGAATCCGCGTCCCGGACAGCCTCCGCCGTTCCCTTAATAGTTGATGGCCTTACTTTCCATTCCGCGGACGAGGAGGCGACATGCAGAATTCACAGGATTCTCAACGCAATCTGTCAGCCGTATTGCCCGACGCAATCGGCGGCGAATTGTTGGCCGGATCAGGCTTTGAGGCCGAGGAACCCGAGCCGGGTTTTTCGGCCGCTGAGTTGGCCGGGGAGGAGTAACGACTATGGCGGCTACAACTTCCCTGCCCACCGAACAACAGCGCACCGACAAACCAGCCCTTCGGGACTTCCGCCAAGAGGTGACGGACAACATCGTAGGCATGCTTGAGCGCGGCGTCGCTCCATGGCAGAAACCATGGGAGCCTGGAGCCAGTTCGCTCGGCATCCCGTTCAACCCCACCAGCGCAAGAGCGTACCGCGGCGGCAACGCGATTCATTTGATGGCCACGGGCCTGCAACACGGCTACGAAGACCCGAGGTGGATGACGTACAAGCAGGCCGCCGACAACGGATGGCAGGTACGGCGGGGGGAAAGAGGCACCCAAATTGAATACTGGGAGGCCAAGGACGCATCGCCGTCCGACGGAGGCGGTGATGCGAGCACCGGTAATGGTGACAAGGCGGGCACTGAGAGATCGCGGTTCGTCCATCGCGTATACACGGTCTTCAATGGCCAGCAGATCGAGCACATTCCGCCGCACACGCCCAAGCAGCACACAACCTTCGAGGCCGTTCAGGCGGGCGAGCAGATCCTGAAGAACTCGGGCGCGAATATCGCACACGACCAAGCGGATCGCGCATTCTACGGCCGGTCTCAGGACAGCATCCATTTGCCGCCGAAGGACGCCTTCAAGGACGCCGCGGGATACTATGGCACCGCGTTACACGAGTTGGCGCACTGGACCGGTCACCCGTCTCGGCTAGACCGGTCCACGCTCACCGATTCATATCGTTTCGGCGACGTGAACTATGCGAAGGAAGAGCTTCGCGCGGAATTGGCTAGCGTGTTCCTCGCCGCACAACGTGGAATACCGCACGATCCCGAGCAGCACGCCGCTTACGTCAACTCGTGGATTGGAACACTCAAGCGCGACAAGAACGAAATCTTCCGCGCGGCTCACGATGCCTCCAAAGCCACCGATTTCATTTTGGCGTTGGAACGCGACAAGTCCATCGGCGAGGAGGATCTGGTCAGTGGACCCATCCCCAGTTCCAGAGCCTCCGGCAGTTCGCCCGCCGCGATGTTGGAACAGGAAACCGAGGAGATTCACCACGACCGAGAGCGCGTCGGCGAGAAGGAATCGGACGCGGATTTGAGCGCCGCTGATCCGGCGATTCTGGAGTCCACCGACAACGCCAACGAACATACGGCTCCGGTGCGGGAGTCCACGCAGTACGCCGCCCGCTACGAACCAGGCAGCGGCACCGTCAATGTGCACGCAAAGCAGACGGCGACGGACCGACGAAGTACTGTTGATGCACCGAACGGCGACTCGCTCGTGGAGGCCAAGTCGATCACCGCGAAGGTGCTCGGGGATTCCGCAAAGACGCTTGCTGCCCAGACCGAGAACGGCAGCTATCGCGGCCCGATCATTGGTGAGACTGAACATTACGTCATCCAGCGCCAATCCGCCCACACCGGTATCGCTCATCCGAAAGACCTCCTCGATCGCCAGCCGCAGATCGGCGAAAGCGTGCGCATCAATTACTCCGATGCCAAGGGCGTGGTCCGCGAATTCCGCGAGCGCTCCAAGGCGCAGGACCGGAGCCGATGAGGAGCCGCGATTATGGGGAAGAAGCAGCCGGAACTTTACCGTATTCCTCGCAAACCCGGATATCTCGGCGGCTATAACTGGCGTGCGACTGCGCTCGGATGCCTTCTGCTCGTTGTCGTGAACTTCGTCGCGACGCAGTACATCGCCGCCCGCTTCCAATACCAGCCGGCGCTCGGTGAGCCGATTCTGCGAGCAAGGTCAGGCGGCATCTACCAACCGTTCTCCTGGATCGCTTGGGGATGGCGCTATTGCACGTCGCAAGATGAGCGGATTCGTCGGCCATTTTTCGAGGGCGAGATGATCGTTTTCGCGGGGAGTCTCCTGTGCGTCGGCATCTTCTTCGTGCTCGCCGGCCGCCGCGCACGCAAGCTGACGGAGAACGCAGAGGATCTCCACGGCTCCGCCCGGTGGGCCGACGAAGAGGATGTCCGGGATACCGGGCTTCTCGCCACAAAGCATGGCGTGTACGTCGGTGGGTGGTGCCGGGAAGGCGGATATCGCCTGAGCTATCTCCGCCACAACGGGCCAGAGCATGTTCTTGCGTTCGCGCCAACGCGGAGCGGCAAAGGCGTGGGCTTGGTGATTCCGTCGCTCCTGGCTTGGGGGGAGAGCGCGGTGATCTATGACATCAAAGGTGAGAATTGGGCGAAGACGGCGGGGTTTCGCAGCCGCCAGGGCCATCTCTGCTTCAAGTTTTCGCCGGTCGAGGAGCAAGCCAGCTCGCGATTCAATCCTCTGAGCGAGGTGCGTCTCTTTACTCCACGTGACGTGAGCGACGCTCAGAACATCGCCAACATGATCGTCCGTACCGGTGAGGACAGCCCGCAGGAACGCTACTGGCAGGATGCCGCAGCTTCCATCACGACAGGAATGATCCTGCACGTCTGCTATGAAGCGGCGCTCGAAGGGCGGGTCGCGTGTCTCGCCGATCTGTCGCACGGGTTCACGCGACCAGGTTCCGGTTTTCGCGAGACGCTCGATGAACTGCTGAACTTCGAGCACGATCCCGGACATGCTCACGATTGGCGCATGCCGACCGGCGATCGGACACTCACCCATCCCGTCGTTCGCGAGAAGGTGCAGGAAATGCTCGACAAGGAGGACCGCGACTTCGGCGGCGTCCTTTCAACAGCGAAAACGGCGCTCACGCTCTACAGCGATCCTCTCGTGGCGAAGAACACCTCGGCCAGCGACTTTACCATCAACGACCTGGTGAACCACGACCGCCCCGTGTCGCTGTATCTGGTGGTCCCACCTTCGGACAAGATCCGCCTGCGGCCGCTTATCCGCCTGATGTTCACGATGACGGTCAACCGCCTCACGGAGAAGATGGTTTTCCAGGGCGCGGAACAGAAGCGCAATAAGCATCGCCTGCTATTGCTCATCGACGAATTCCCGTCACTGAATCGAATGGAAGTTTTCGCCGACGCGCTCTCCTACATGGCCGGGTACGGATTGAAAGCATACCTGATCACGCAGGACATCCGGCAGATCGTCGATGCATACGGCAACAACGAAAGTATTGTTTCCAACTGCCACGTGCGCATCGCTTTCGCGCCCAATCAATTCGAGACTGCCGAGTTGCTGAGCAAGATGACCGGGACAACTACCGTGCAGAAGGCCAGCTACAATTTCAGCGGTTCGCGACTTTCTCCGGTGATGGCGCATATCAACGCCAGCGTGGATCACATCGAGCGGCCTCTGATGACACCGGACGAAGTACTTCGCTTGAAGCCTCCGCAAAAGCGCGGCGACGGTACGCAGGAGCGCATCGTCGCACCGGGCCAGATGCTGATTTTCGTCAGCGGCCACCATCCGATTCTCGGCACGCAAATGCTGTACTTCCTAGATCCGGCACTGAACTCCCGCGCCGAACTCGCTCCACCGACGGCGTTCTTCACATTGGAGGAGGGCAAACCTGTTCCGCAACCCGCGCTGAATCGGACCCGGCACGTCGTCAGCAAGCCCGAGCTTGTATCGCCGATAGGGCCCGTACGAAGCGATGAGCCGCTCTCAGGCGTCGAACAGCACCTCGTGGAGGAACTTCACCTTGAAGAAGGAGACCAATAACCATGCAGAGGAATCGTCTCGAAGTCGTAGGCTATCTCGCGGCCAAGCCGGCACTCAGATATCTTCCTTCCGGGACGCCCGTCGCGAATGTCCGTCTTGGGGAAAGCTACCGATACCAGGACGGCGACGGCAAACCGCAACAACACACGAATTGGCACAACTTGTCGTTCTATGGCGATCTTTCGCGCGTCGCGACGACCTTCGAGAAAGGCGACAACATTTTCGTCGAAGGGACGATCGAGCAGCGCCAATTCGCGCCGAAGGGTGACGGTGTGCAACGAGTCGTCCATGAAGTCGTCGTTTGGAATTGCCACATGATCGCCGCGCCGCGTGGAGCCACCGCAAAGGGAGCCGCGGCCGCAGCGCCCGAGGAACCGGCCATCCCGGATCTTCAGAACGGAGCCGCCGATCATGACGGTTGGCCAGTCGGCTAGACTCCGCAAGACTCGCCGCGCGGTCCTCGGTGCGATTGGTGTGGTCCTCGCCGTGTTTCAACTCAGCGGTGTCTTTGGCCTTCGCATTAACACCTCACCTTCGCTCCCAATGGGTCTGTATATCATCACCGCGTACGCTGACGCGAATCTGGTCGAGTTCTGTCCAGTGGAGCCGTTCGCAACGCTTTCCATCGTGCGCGGCTATCGTGATTCTGGAGTCTGCCCGGACGGCGCAGCTCCGCTGTTGAAGCCGGTTATCGCCAGGTCCGGCGATGTGGTCGAAGTATCCGCACGTGGAATCTCCGTGAACGGAGCGCTCCTGCCGAACACGGCCTCACTCGCCACGAATACAAAAGGCAGGCATCTCGAAGCGTGGCCAACCGGGCGGTATGTCGTGGACCTCGGAACCATATGGGTTGCCTCCTCCTATCATCCGCGCAGCTTTGACAGCCGCTACTTTGGTCCGCTTTCGACGGCGGCCATTCGCCATCGGCTGAAGGCGTTCCTAACCCTATGAATACGCGCTTTAGAGATCGACTTTCGTTCTGGTCGGCTGTCGCCATGGGGTTGGGAGTATCGACTGGGTATCCCCTGGGTATCATTGCGGCGACTGGCATGCCGCTCGTGTGCCTAACGGCGGGAACGCGCAAGGCTGCTTTCAGAAGCACGCTTGGCTACTATGTTGCTGCCATTTGGCCGATGGTCCCCGGCTTGGATCGCTACATCGGGCGGTCCACGACTTCTCTTATCCCTATCGCGATGTGGGTCTTCGCCGCAATCCTGCTCTCGGTGCCATGGGCCATTGCGTGGACATCGGATCATCGCTTCATTTACTTATGGCGAGTGCCGCTCGCGGTCCTGGCAACAATCGTCCCTCCGCTCGGGATTATCGGCCTTGCTTCTCCGCTCACGGCGGCGGGCTACCTTTTTCCCGGAACGGCTTGGGTCGGCCTCGCGGCGGTCGCGCTCCTGCCAGGGACTGTTCTCTCGACGCACGCGTTATCCTTTCGCCGACGTTGCGCTGTCTTATGTCTCGTTAGCATCTCTGCGGTGGTACTCGCCATCGGCGGTCGTCTTTTCGCTCGGGGCGACGCTACGCCTCCCCCTGGATGGATTGCGGTAAACACTCACTTCGGCGATGTCTCCCAGCCTTTCCAGGACTTCCCCGCGGCTCAATTTATCCAACAGAAAGCAAATGAGACTTCGGCGCGAGTCCTCATCTTTCCAGAGTCCGTCGTTCCCAGTTGGTCGGAATCAACGGAGGTGTTCTGGCGACAATCGCTCGATCGCTGCCGAACGCGCGGCCAAATTCTCGCGATCGGTGCTGGGCTACCGGCCAGGACCCGAACCGAAAGAAACATCCGGGAAGAACTGCGCGATTTGAAAGCATACGACTTCGGTGCCGCCATCGACGCTCTTAAGGGGACGGGTACGCCGCGCGCCATCCACGGGAGTGTAATCTCGAACGGCCCAATCAAGCCACGCCCGGAACCCATCGACAACACGATGCTGATTGTTGGCGCGGAATCGGCTGTGTTTTACCAACGAGTGCCGGTTCCAGTCGGCATGTGGAGGCCTTTCAGCAGAATTAGCGTGCCCCTTCGTCTTGATTCTCCTGGCGTTCTCGCAATCGATGACGAGCGCGCCGCAGTGCTGATCTGTTACGAGCAGATGCTCACCTTCCCGATCCTCGCGTCGATGTTGCAGCGTCCGACAGTCATCGTCGGTATCAGCAACACATTCTGGATTAGCCACACGACCATTCCGAGGTATCAGGCTACCGCCCTGCGGGGCTGGGCAAAGCTCTTTCGCCTCCCATATTTCTTAGCGGTCAACTCCTGAGTGCGAAGATGTCGAAGTCGCGAACCGGCAATCTATCCACCATCAACAATCAACTCAGTCTATTCGCGGAGACGACCGACGCCGAACTGGTGGATAATCCAATAGAGGAGTCTATCGATGCTCGAAACGACGACACTCACACCACTTGGACACCAGATCCTGGAACACTGGAGAAGCCATCGGCCGACGATGGTCGAAAACTTGGAGCGCGGGAATCAGCTTCAACAGGCGGTTTTCGCGGCACAGGAGTTGACTGGGGATCTACTGTACGAGTTGATGGTGGTTCAGAAGATGGACTACCAATTCGCCTGGGAGATGGCGACGAGGGAATGGGCGTTTCTCCCGGACGAGGAGGACCAGCCCCAACTTGTCGTTCGATCCAGCGACCCTCGACCCGCACCAACCCTTGCCCACGATCTCCGCATAACCTCCGCTCACGGCATCGGCGAGGGCAGCCTGAAGCAGAAAGCCCACGCCAACCTCGCCGCCATTCGCACGCTGAAAACCATAGAGGCCGAAAACCGCCCGGCGACGCCAGAGGAAAAGGCAGCGCTCGTGAAGTACACCGGGTGGGGCGCGATGCCGAACACATTTGCTTCCCAGCCGCCTCGGGACTGGCAAAGCGTCGCCGACGAGTTGAAGGATCTGCTGAGCGCGGAGGAGTACGCGTCGGCTCGCGCCTCAACTCCAAACGCCCACTACACGTCCACCGAAGTTATTCAGGCGATCTGGCAGGCGATGGAGCGCTTCGGACTTCAGCCTGGCGCACAGATTCTCGAACCGTCGATGGGCGTCGGTCACTTCTTTGGTCTGATGCCCGAAAATCTGCATCCAGGCGCGAATCGCACCGGCGTGGAGCTTGATTCCGTTACGGCTCGCATCGCCGCCACACTCTACCCAGATTCACGGGTTCACGCGAAAGCATTCGAAGACACGCCGCTTCCTAAAGACTTCTTTGACGCAGCGATCGGAAACATACCCTTCGGCAACTATCCGGTCTACGATCCGGCATACCGCCGAAGTCCACAATTGACCCGCTCCATTCACGACTACTTCCTGACGAAGACGCTGGACGTGGTCCGGCCCGGAGGCCTGATCGCGCTGATCACCAGCCGCTACACCATGGACAAAGAGGATTCCACGGTTCGACGCCATCTGTCGGACGGATCGATCTTGCTGGGTGCAGTGCGGCTGCCCAACACCGCATTCAAGGCGAATGCGGGAACGGAAGTGACGACGGATATTCTGTTCCTCCAAAAGCGTTCGCCGGAAACGCCGCCGCCCGGCGAAAGTTGGACTGAGCTGAGATCCATTGAGACGACGGATGGTCCAGTGGAGATTAACGAGTACTTTGCTCGCCACCCGGAGATGATGCTCGGTCGCATGGGAATGGAATCGGGGCAGTATGGCATGGCTCCCGCTCTGATCGGAAACCTGGAGCCAGGCGCCCTCGAAAGAGCCGTTTCACTCCTTCCCGCCGCTGTGTACAAGGTCAGGGACAGTCATAGTCCGGCATCGCGCTTGCGCGCTGAGCAAGTCCCTGCGGCCGGTGCAGTTAAAGAAGGTGGCCTCGCTGAACGCGACGGCCAGATCGTTGTTCGCAGCGGCGACGTGTTCGAGCCCCTGACGGTGCCAGCTTCGGTACGGGCAAGGATTCGCGGAATGCTTCAGGTGCGCGACACGGTCCGCGAGGTGTTCCGTACCCAGCTTTTCGACGCCCCCGATGAAGCCATTGTCCAGGCCCGGCGTAATCTGAACCGAGCGTACGATTTCTTTGTTTCCCGGTTTGGACCTCTCAACGCAAGGGAAAACGTGAAGGCGTTCGCCGGCGATCCGGACCAGCCCCTTCTGCTGTCGCTTGAAGATTTCAACCCCGAGACAAAGAGGGCGACCAAGACTGCGATCTTCGAGCGTCGCACGCTGGAGCGTTATCGCCCGGTAGAACGGGCCGAAACCGCATCGGAGGCTTTGCTGGTATCGCTCAATGAGACCGGCCAGATCAGTTGGCCGCGCATGGAATCGCTTACCGGGCGTACTACCATTGAGTTGCAGGATGAACTCGGATCTCTCGCCTACCAAAATCCCGAGAGCGGAGTATGGGAGACTGCCGACCGCTACCTCAGCGGCAATGTGCGCACGAAACTTGCCGTTGCGCAGGCTTCAGAGCGAATCGATCCGGCTTATCGCCGGAATGTGGAGGCCCTCCGGGATGTGCAGCCTAAAGACCTGGAACCCGGAGAAATCGAAGCGCGCCTCGGTTCGTCGTGGATTCCTCCCTCAGACGTTCGCGACTTCGTTACCGAGCTACTAGATGTTCCCCGCGCAGGGGTGAAAATCGGATACGCAGAAACGATCGCGACCTGGACAGTGGAGCTCGACTACGGCGCGAAGTACGTCGTTAACAACACTACGACCCACGGCACCGCCCGCTTCCGGGCGTCCGACTTGGTTGAGCAATCGCTAAATGGACGAACGCCGACAGCCTACGACGAGCACGAGGATGGCAGCCGGACCGTAAATCAGCCGGAAACGATTGCTGCGCGCGAGAAGCAGCAGCAGTTGAAGGATCGTTTTCGCGATTGGGTTTGGGAAGATCGCGAACGCGCCGCACGGCTCGCGCAAGAATACAATTTCCGATTCAACAATATTCGGCTCCGGGATTTCGACGGTTCGCATCTAACTCTGCCCGGCATGGTCCGCGCCTCCCTCCGCGACGGAGATCTCGCGCCGCATCAGAAGAACGCAGTGTGGCGCATCCTCCAGGGCGGTAGCCCACTCTTAGCGCATGTTGTTGGGGCTGGCAAGACCTGGACGATGACCGCCGCTGCAATGGAACTTCGCCGTCTGGATTTGGCGAAAAAACCGATGTTCGTCGTGCCGAATCATCTGGTAGACCAGTGGGGCGCAGAGTTCTTGAAGTTGTACCCGCAAGCTCGTCTCTTCGTCGCCGGGAAGGATCACTTTGAGACTGGCAATCGGCAGCAGGCGATGGCTCGCATCGCCACTGGAAATTATGACGCCGTGATCGTCTCACACCGGTCATTCGAGTTCCTGCCCGTATCCGATGCGTACTTCAACCGCTTCGTCGAAAAGCAAGTTGCGGAACTCGATTCCGAGATCAACTTGGCCAACGATTCCAAAGATGACAACCGCGGCATCGTGAAGGAGCTGGAGAAAGCCAAGAAACGGCTGATGGTCCGGCTGAAGAAACGAGCGGATCGCGATTCGAAAGACCGCACGATGACGTTCGAGGAATTGGGTGTCGACCAGATCTTCGTGGATGAGGCTGACCTGTACAAGAATTTGGCGTATGTCACAAAGATGAGCCGGATCGCTGGCTTGCCGAACTCCGACAGCAATCGCGCATTCGACATGTTCCTGAAGATCCGCTATCTCCAGGAACGCAGCCAGGGGCGCGGGGTTGTTTTTGCCACCGGCACACCGATCTCCAACACGCTCGCCGAGATGTACACGATGCTTCGCTATCTTGCGCCAGAGATGCTGGCCGAAAGTAAAGTGGAGCATTTCGATTCGTGGGCTACAAACTTCGCCGAGGCCGTGACATCGCTCGAACTCGCCCCGGATGGATCGGGATACAGAATGCATACCCGGTTCGCCAAATTCATCAACCTTCCCGAACTGCTCTCTGTATTCCGCACCGTGGCCGACGTGCAAACCGCAGATATGCTGAACCTCTCGCGGCCCGCGCTTGAAAACGGCAGGCCGGCAATAGCATCGGCACCCGCCAGTCCCGCACTCAAAGCGTTCATCCGAACTCTGACGGAACGGGCCGAACGCTTGAAGCGAGAGCGAGTTGATCCGTCAGTGGACAACATGCTCAAGATCACGGGCGAAGGCCGAAAGGCGGCGCTCGACATAAGGTTAGTCGATCCCACTGCCGAGCCGGAACTTGATACCAAGATCGACCTCGCCGTCATTCGCATTGTCAAGATTTGGAAGGCAACTCAGGGCGAGCGCTCGACTCAACTCGTCTTTAGCGACCTTTCCACCCCCGATCCGGAACGATTCAACGTCTACGGCGATGTCCGTTCGAAGCTTATTAAGGCGGGTGTCCCCGCCCACGAGATCGCGTTTATTCATGACGCGGAGACTGATACAGCCAAGAAGGCGCTCTTCGACGCCGTGAACGCTGGGAGAGTAAGGATATTGCTCGGATCGACCGAGAAGATGGGTGCCGGCACGAATGTTCAACGACGGCTCGTGGCACTCCATCACCTGGATGCACCTTGGCGGCCGCGCGATATAGAGCAGCGGGAAGGGCGGATACTGCGCCAAGGCAACTCGAACAGAGAGGTTCAGATCTTCCGCTACGTCACCGAAGGGTCCTTCGACGCCTACATGTGGCAGACGCTCGAAACCAAGGCCCACTTCATCCAACAGGTAATGCGCGGACAAACCTCGGTGCGCTCGGCGGAGGATCTGGAAAGCGGCACCCTCACATACGCGGAAATCAAGGCAATTGCCTCCGGCAACCCTGCCGTCGTTGAAAAAGTCAAGATCGATACGGAGGTTCGCAAGCTGGATCAGCTACGCGCCGTTCACGCTAATCAGCAGCGCCACATCCGTTGGGAGATTCGCGACCTACCCAGGCAGATTACGGATGCGAAACGGCAGCTTGCTCATATCGAAGCTGACATTGCAACGAGGAACGCCAGCGAATCCGCTGAGTTCAGTATGACGGTGGGGAATCGCGTTTTTTCCGGCAAGGGTGCGCGGGAGGAAGCGGCCAAAGCTCTCACATTTGCGATTCTCTCCTGGCGCGACGATCAGACGATGCAGCCGCGCGGTACTCTCCGGGGCTTCGAGATATTGAGCAGAGGGAAGAGTGGCGGATTCGGAATGGTTCAAGAGGACGAGCGTCTGCCGGAGGTTTTCGTACGCGGACGCGCCACCTATTCGGCAAACCTGAACGCCGCGAATCCCATTGGGACGGTCCAGAGCATCGAACACACCTTGAGGAATTTGGACAAGGTTGCCGGCGAGCAGCGGAGCCGCGTGGCTCGTGTCGAAAAGGAACTTGCCGATTACCGGTCACAGGCGGATCGCCCTTTCGATCACGAGGAGCGACTGAAACATTTGCTAGCTCGCCAGGCTGAGCTCAACTCTCTTCTGGACCTCGACAAAGGCGACCAACAGGGAGCCGATTCTGCCCCAGATCTCAAGGACGATGCTGCCGTGGAACGGACAGTCCTTGCAGCATCACGAGGCCGTGATGAAGTCGCGAAAATGGCTGAAGCATACATGCGCTCGTCGGGAACCGCTATTCGAGAAATGACCATTTCCGAGCGCACGCCGCCGCAGACTGGTCCGGTTACCGGCAAGGCTGTTGCTAAGGATGAAGTACATATCGCGGTTGCCACGGCTGCGAACAGCTTTGTCGTCGTAGAGGCAAAGCGGCTGGGCCGAGAGGTACAAATCGGCGAACGATTGTCTCTGCGCTTTCATCAGGGCCGCGCGTCGATCGACAACGACCGTGATCGGGGCCGATGATGCTTAGCGAACATTCCTGGCAGCAAGCCGAGGCCGTGACATCCCATGGCGCTCCACGAAACCGAGCAGAGTGATCGTCAGGGTCGGGATCGAAAGCACGAAGGGTGCGGATCTGCTGATGGACTCCGTAATCATGGCCGACAATCTCGCACCATCCACCATTCGGAGATCGATAGCGTCCTCGGGACATTCACAGGGTTGGAAGTCGACGCTCCACTGCGAATCACGTTCAGGTTTTCCTAGAATAGACGGCATATTTTATCTCATCTAATACCACGAAGAAGAGGCAAGCCGTCTCGCCTAGCATGGCGATTATTCTGTCCGTAGTGCCGTCATCGGATCGACGCGCATCGCGCGCCGGGCCGGCAGAAATCCAGCAAGAGTCGCCACCCCGAGAAGGAGCAAGAACGAGGCCATTAGCGTACCCGGGTCGCTTGCTCCCACACCGAACAACAGCGACCCGATTAAGCGGCGCATCATGAGCATCGCGGGGATACCCACCGCTAAGCCGGCCGTCACCAGCCAAAAGGCCTCGCGCATGATCAAGAGGAAGATGTCAGCCCTACCGGCGCCAACGGCCATACGAATACCTATCTCGGGAACTCGCCGCGCAGCCGTGTGGGAGACCACTCCGTACAAGCCGATCCCCGCAAGGAGGAGCGCCAAGATAGCAAACGACGACGCCAGAGTCGTGATAGTGCGATCTTCCGAGAGAAATAAGTCTGCGCGCTGCTCGACCGACTGAGTTCGCACCGAGTAATGATGGCCCAGCGATTCCAGTACCCGCTCGGCTGCCTGTGCGGATCGAAGCGGATCGCCCACCGTGCGCACCTCGACCATCGGCTGGTTATAGGCGAGCTGCTGGAGGAAAGAAAGATAAACTGCTTCCGGCTCACGATGCCTCACGACCCACAGACTGGCGCTGTTCACTACCCCGATCACCCGGAGACCCTTCGCGGGAAACTCGGGCACGCTAAGCTCAAGACCGATGGGATTCTTGTTGGGGAACAGCCGCCGGGCCAAGCTCTCACTGATGACACAAACTCCCGGCGTGGACTGATCGTCATGCCAGTTGAACTCGCGGCCACTCAGGACACGCATCCCCAGCAAATCGAAGAAGCTAGGGCCGGCCACCTCCAGCATGGCATCTGTTGACGAGGAAGGACCCGTGATGTTGTACGGGTACTCGATACGCGAGACCGGCCCGGCATTCGAGTAGCTGACGGATAGCACACCAGGAATCTGGCCGAGTTTCTCAGCAAGATCATGGTAATAGCTAGTGCGGTCGGGAATCCGCCCTGTTCCCGCTTGGGGAAACAACTGCATCGTCAGCACGTGGTCTCGGCGAAATCCTAAATCCGCCGTCCGCATGTTATCCAGCGTCCGCACCAGCAGTCCCGCACTCGTTACCAGGACCATCGAAAGGGCGATCTGCGCACTCACTAAAAATCTCGCTCCGAGCCGGGCTCCCCCATGAACCCTCGCCGAGCTCCGTTGCAGTGCCTCCGCCGGATTGCACGAGGCTGCATTCCACGCTGGTGCGATGCCGAATAGTAGCGCGGTCACCACCGTCAGAGCAAGCGTGAACCCCAGTACCCGCACGTCCGGCTCTGGATTCATGGCGTAGGGAACATATCCCGCAAGATTGAGCTTCAGGAGCGCCGGTGTGGCCCAAAACAGGAGCGCCGGTGTGGCCCAAAACGCCGCAAGCAGGCCCAGCGCCGCCCCAACCGATGACAGGAACAGGCTCTCCGCAATCCACCGGCGCATGAGCTGCCATCGGCCCGCGCCCAGCGCAACCCGAATGCAGGTCTCTCGCTCCTTGACGGCCGCGCGGGCAAGCATCAAGTTAGCCAGGTTCACACAAGCGATCAGCAATACCGCTCCTACAAGAGCCATGATCAGCAGCAGCGAATGCGATTGCCGGTCACGCAGGTATGAATTTCCAACCGAAGCCGAATCGGTATCTATCCGTCGCGCGAAGAATACGTCGGCCAGCTGGCCGTGATACTCCTCCGGCACGGTCGCCGTTTGAATCGAAGGCCAAATCGTCCGCATCGACGCGCGAGCCTGGGCCACGGAAACACCGGACTTCAGACGGCCTATGATGTTGTATGCTCTGGCCGTGCGGGAGGTCAGATTTCCGACGCGCGAGCTCATCGGTACGGCGACTTCGAAACCGTAATCGACATTCAACCCCTCAAAGCCTTTCGGAGTAACCCCGATAATCGTCATCGGGCGAGCACCTATCAGAATCGTCTTGCCGATGACGCCGCGGTCGGCCGCGTAGCGGCTCTGCCAGGCGCGATAGCTTAACACCGCAACTTGCGCGCGTGACGAGAAGTCATCCGGCGTGATCAATCTTCCGAGCAGTGGCGGCACGCCAAGAGTGGAAAAATACTCCCCGCTTACCGCGTCCAACACGGAGGCGTACTTAACGCCACTTGCTTCGAAATTCTCCAGTGCACCGTCATACCAGGCGAACACGCCCGAAAACACCTGCTGGGTGGTGCGAATCTGCTCGAACATGGGCCAGGAAAACGATTGTCGATTGCGCCCCTCCACGCCGATCGTGTACAGCTCAACGAGCTGCGAAGGATTCGGCACTGGGAGCCGCCGCAGCAGGATCGCATTGACCAGGCTAAAAATCGCTGTATTTGCTCCGATGCCGAGCGCGAGCGATACAATCGCCGTGGCCGTGACCGCCTTGCTGCGGGCGAGCGATCGAACGGCGTACCGAAGATCCTGGGCGAGGTCGATCATGGAAAACTCCTTGTCCGTGGGCTTGAGGGTCGCTTGCCGCAACCCGATCACCAGTCTAATACCTCGTTGGCGTACTGGCTGCCGGCGCCGCCGATAAATCCGGGCGTTATGTAAAGTGCCGCCTTCCCGTCAGTTTTCGGAGGGTTTCTCAACACGCTCGATGACCAGCGTTTCCACCGGCCCTTTGGTTGCTTCCAGCTTCAGACCAAGCTGCTCCTGCAATGCCGTGAAAATCGAAGGGCCGCTTTCTTCAGCGCCGTTCGCGGCCGGCACACCCTGTGCGCCGGGCTTACCGGCCTGTGCTTCATCAGGGACCCAGGTGAGTTTGAAATCGTAGTTACCGGTTAGACCCGTTTTATCCACTACAACGTCTCCAAGCAGCGTCTGGAGATAGCCGGCCAGCCCGGTCATTGCCGTCCCCCGGCCTACCGCGGTTCCCCGTCCTGGGAACGCGATGCCACCGACCTTCAAAGAGCTTTCGGTGAGTTTGGGGGCGCCTTTGTTGACCACCAAGTCGTAAACTGTGACGGTCCGGGTTTCACGGCGCAGGGCGAGCTGAAACCGCTCCTTCAGGAGCGTTTGCATCATGACCCGTATCTGCGCAGGAGTGGCGCTGGTCTCAGCCTTGGCAACGATATCGAACCGGTCGCCACCCGCCCAGCCGGGTCCGCCGGAGACGTAAAAATCGCGGAACGTCATAAGCGAACGCAACCATTGCTTTTACCGTCACATGTGACGCTTCGAAACACCGCGGGCAAAGGTTTCCGTCGCCCCCGGGGTTTTGACCTCCTGGCAACTGGAAGCCGGACCAGGCCATAAAATCCGCCGACGGCTTGATGGTGACAACTTCAAAAGCCGGAGCCGCGCTCTGGCCCCACGCGGCTATCATTAAATTCGCTCCGACCAGCGCTCGGAGCATGGTGTTCTGCGTACTGTTCCCATTTTCAGCTCTCATTTCTCTTCTCCTTTCATTGAGCAAGGGGGCTATCGGTTCATTCGTCGCGTAACGCGGTCATAGGATCAACACGAGCAGCGCGGGCGGCAGGACGCATCACGGCTGCCAATAAAACGAGCGAGAGCACGAGCAAAGCCCCGATCCAGGAGACGGAGTCGCTCATCGTGATGCCGTAGAGTTGTGATTTCAGGACCCCGTGGCCGGCCAACGCGAGTAAAACCCCGAGTGCGGCGCCGCCCGCAATCCATCGCCCCGCTTCTCCCAACACCTGCTCGGCAACCTGCCGCGGAGTCGCGCCCAAAGCCATGCGAACTCCGATGTCGCGGGTGCGCTGAGTGACCAGGAACGAAGACACACCGTAGAGTCCTGCCGCTGCCAGCAGGAGTGCGAGATAGGCAAAGGCGGCGAGCAGCCACGCGACAAAGCGTGGACGTTCCGTGAGGGCGGAGACCTGCTGATCGAGCGGCTTAATGTTCACCGGAAGCTGCGGGTCTAAACCCGCGGCGACCTGTCTCAGGAATTCCCCGGCCGTGGCTGGACTGGCGGTAGTACGAATTGCGAGATAAGCCGCCCGGACGGCGTCGTCGGGGGTGTGTCCCCGCAGAACATAGAGTTCAGGCTGTGGTGGGGCTGTCAGTCCAACGTTTCGAATGTCCTTCACGACGCCGACAACTACCTGCCAGGGCTGGCCGGATTGAACGCGGATGCGGCGGCCAACGGCAGCTTGGCCCGGAAAGATGAAGCGGGCCGCCGATTCGGTGAGGATCGCCGGTGGCTCCGACGATTGACGATCCGTCTCCGAAAACGCCCGGCCGCTGCTCACGGGAATCCGAAAGGTCTCAAAGTACCGCGGCGTCACGCTGTTGACACGGATGTCCACTCCCAATCCTGCGGGGTCCAGTAGCCGGCCCTCCACTGCCACATTAGAGACCGACATGACGGCCCCCATGGGCGGAAGCGCGTTGCTGAGGGTCGCGGAGATGGTTCCGGGGGTCTCTCCCGCTCGATCGAGCAATTGGTCGAAGAAGGCTAATTGCTGTTCAGGTGTTCGGTACTTGACAGCGTTGAGCGTCGCCGACAGAGTCAAGACCCGTTCTGAGTCAAAGCCCATCGGGACGCTGACCAGATTCCAAAGGCTGCGCAGGAGCAACGACGCGCCGCCCAACATCGCGACGGTTAGTGCGATTTGCGCTGTTACCAGGGCAAATCGGACTCGGGGCAAGGCCGCAGTGGTGGCGCGCGATCCGTGGAGGGCGCTGGTGCGGAAAATCGAGATCGCGGGCCAAAGGCCGACCGCCGCTCCCACAATTACCGAGAGCGCCGAGGCCACAGCCAGCACGCGCAGATCGAGGGACGCCTGATCAATCTTGGGGATGCTGGCGGGCGCGATCGCAACGAAGATCCTAAGCAGGGCGAAGGCAATGGCGAGGCCTAAGCCGCCGGCCGCGACAGAGAGCAGCAGGCTCTCGGTAAGGGCCAACCGCGCGAGCCTGCTTTTTCCGGCTCCGAGCGCGGAACGAACAGCGAACTCACGCTGTCGCGCGACCACACGGGCCAGCATGAGATTCGTCACGCTTGCGCAACCGATGAGCAGCAGCGCCCCCACCGCGCCGAGCAGAAACCAGGCCGCTCGCGGCGCGTCGCCCACCTCGGTATCCCGAAGCGAGCGAACTCTAACGCGGGCGCTGCTGCGGACATTCTGCGGGACATTCGCGAGCAGGCCCGCCATGAGCGGCTGTGCGGCCGCCTCAGCCTGTTGTACTGAGACATTAGGTCGCAATCGGGCAATGGCCCAAAGATAACGTGTGCCCAGCTGCTCCGGGCCGGGGAGCACCTGTTGAGGAAGGAATACGTCCGCGGAACCCGCAGGTGGTTCGAAATCCGGCGGCAGGATTCCTACGATCGACACCGACTGGCCGTCCAGATTGAGCGTACGCCCGATGGCAGCCCGGTCCGCACCAAAGCGCCGCACCCACAATCCGTAGCGAATCAGCGCGGCGCGGGGAGCACCCGGAACGTCGTCCTGGGCGATGAAATCTCTTCCGGCGAAGACCGATAGTCCGAGGACTCGCAGCAGGTTCGCCTCCACGCGGGCGCAGCTTAGCCGCTCCGCCGGTTGCTCCGTAACGTCGCACGGGCCCCCAGTCCCGAGGATTGTCGTCACGCCTTCGAATGGCGCGGGACTCGGGTGCCACAGCTCCCGATATCCGCGATCGGGCATGATCTCCCTAGGAGAACCCGGTAGCAGAATGCCCACGGAAACCAGCCGGTCCGCGTGCGGGTATGGCAAGCTGCGGAAGAGAATCCGATCTAAGGCGCTGAAGAGCGCCGTCGACGCACCCAGGCCCAGCGCTAACGTCAGGATCGCCATCACCGCGAATCCCGGATTGCGCCCCCAGGATCGCCAAGTGAAGCGGGCATCCTGCATCAGGGTGTCCCAAAACGGCGCGATCCAGACGTGGCGGATTTCTTCCTGCGTGTGCAGCGCGTTGCCGAAACGGCGGCGCGCGGCCGATGGATCGGTGCCGTCGTGCTCGGCGCGCATGGTGAGGTGAGATTCGAGTTCCTTGCGGATGTCGTCATCCGACGGGCGCTTGCCGAACCAGTTCTTCAGGCCCATCCGAGTACCTTCTGGACACCTTCGCTGAGCGTCGCCCAACTCCGCTCTATTTGCTTGAGACGCTTGCGCCCCTCCTTTGTGAGGCAGTATACGCGCGCCCGCCGGCCGTTTCCGGTGGTCTTCCATTCGGCTTCGATGAAGCCGGCTTTCTCGCAGCGGTGCAGTGCGGGGTAAAGTGAGCCTTCCTCCACACGCAGCATCTTCGAAGAGGACTCTTCGATGCGCAAGGCGATACCGAAGCCGTGATTCGGTCCTGCGGCGAGCGTCGTCAGGATGAGTAACTCCAGGGCGGCTTGCGGATTCTCGCCACGGCTCATGGTTACCATAGTACGCTAGGGTAGGAGAATAGGCAAGCGGTTGTTGACTTGTTGGCCTTAGAATTCAAGAAACCCTAGTCGAGTTGCGAGCAGTCGGCGTGGCACCCCGCAAGAGAATACACGCCAGAATCGAGAATCCCCCGCTTCGACCGAAATCGTGCGTCCGCTGCTTGCCGCTCCCGGCTGTAGCTCAGTCCCCTATTCGGCGCTTGCGGCTATCTGTTCGAACATTCCGCCAGTTATCGCCCATGCGGACTTCGAGACGGCGAAAGAATTCGGACGGTCTGACATCGAGAGCCGCAGCGACCTGGATCAGAGTGCGAACGTATGGACTTCGCAAGCCGCGTTCAATCAGGCTGATCGTAGTTCGATCTGTGTCCATTTCACGCGCCAAACGGTCCTGCGAGATGTCCCTTTCCTCTCGAATCTCCCGCACTACCTCGCCCAACTCTTTCTCCAGACCCGCAGAAGGCTGAATCTGCTTGTTGCGTCCGGGCGCGCTCCGTTTCAACGTCACGAGGTTAATCTTGCTATGATGCAGACAAGAAGCCTGCGGACAAGTAGACTCATCTTGAAGGAGAGCCAACCAGCATTTGTGAACGGGGTCGTCCATCCGAAGCGACTGCCCAGCAAGAGGAAGCGGTGCGATCAACATGACCGATAGCGTTGGGTGGGAGTGGGGCGAGGAGTGGTGCACGATCATTGTCAAACCCGATCCCCGATTGGAGCAGTTGCGGCGGCTGGAGGAATGACTGAGCCACCTTACCGTTTGGCAGCAGCACCTCCTAGCGATGCCGTTTGCATTCGTCGGCGCTGGCATCACGGTCTGGCTGAATTCGGTTCTGCCTCCGGTGGACCCTAACCTGCTCTTCCTGGTGAGGCCCTTCGGTCCGTAAGAGCCCGTGGGTCCTAGCGGGAACGGTCTCGGTTCTTGTCGCGCTCAGTTTCTTTCGTAAGGCGTTCGAGACTGTTCGCGGACTCCCCGAGCGCCTTTTGGTAGCGACCGAGCCATCCATTCCAGCCGTCTTCTTGCGGAACAATCCCCCGCCGGATGAGGCGTTGCACGGTCTCTCGCAGGTGCCGGTTGTTGCGCAAGATCGACTCCGAATCTCCCAACTCTTCGATTTCTAGCAGTGGGCGACCCTCGGAGAATAACTTTCGAAGCCGAATGAACGAATTCGTTCGCAAGCCGCCTCGATTCCGCGCTGCTTCGATCTCCGGCGTGTAGTAGACATAGTGGACTCGCCCGTCAGTTCCTTCGAGCATGAGGTAGCTGCGGCCGGCGTGACGCCCGGTCTCCTCCTCTCCGTGCACCAAGATCCTGCCCTCCAGTGTCGTGAGACCGCGAAGATCTAGCACTACTAACGGGAGCCGGCTATCGGACATGAGTACTCCGTGCGCCGCCAGCATCTTTTGCCGGTCGGTGCTGCGTTGCATCGCTCGAAGGACATCCTCGAAGTCACCCCGCACTCGCCAAAGATTCGGATCGGTGCGCTCGGCCAAGCCCATCGCTTCCAGAGCGATCAATCGTTCAGTCGTGTGCTGCTTCATCAGCCGCGCGTTGCTATTGCCCCAGTTCTGATTCGGATCCCTAACGACAGTAAAGAATATCGACGCCACGCTCTCCGGCCACGATGCATCCCGCTTGATGCCGCGGTCGAGGGACGTGTAGCGGCGCTCGTGTACCTCCCGACGCTGCGCCGTGGCAGCGTCGAACTCCGTACGATACCCAAGCTGGCGTGTGCAGAGATCTTCTGCGGCGCAGCGGATGCCCTGCCTGATGTAGTCCCGGCTGAGGCGTAGTGAGCAACCGTGCGCGTCGATTCCCCGGAGCGCCACGTGAACATGCGGGTGTTCCGTGTTGTAGTGCGCAACGGCCACCCATTGGAGCGGAGTTCTGAGATCCCCCTCCATACGCGCCAGTAATTCGCGAGTCAGCCGTTTCAGGTCGGCGCGGTCGCCGAACTCGGGAGATACGATCACCTTCCAGAGGCGCTCATCGCTCGCCTTCTGCCAACTTTCGAGCCGCTCGGCGATGTCAATCGACTCGCTATTTCCGTCGAATCCGACTGCCTTTGAATCACCGTCCTGCGTGGCGCTTTCCCGCGCGACGTAGCGCCCATGTGCTCGCCATTGCCCGGAGGTTGCATTTCTCGCGTACATGACGCGGACAGCGCACCGCTGGCTGTACGGTCTTATGCGACTCGGGCCGGAGCCTTGGCCTGCCGGCCGCAGACGCCTGCTGGTCGCGCGAGCATGATGCATGATGGTCTTGTAGGCCGAAGCCCATGTCGCGCGCTCGTTCCGCGCGGTCGGCTTCCGTGGTCGAAGCCGGAACTCCCTCTCCTCATCCTTCGCCATGGTTCACCAACTCCTGCATTGCCAAATGCGAGTCGCCGGACCATCGCCTGGCCCGCGCTCTTGAGCAGCCGGGCATGCCGACCTCGTGCCCTCGTGACAGCGGCTTCCATCGCTTCCCCACCAGGCTCGGGAACGCACGTCAGCAAAATCTTGGCGAGGCTGTCCACGAAGGCAAATAGGGCCTGTTGGGCTCGCCCCAGGCGAAAAATCTCCCGCCTCACCTGGTCCATGCTGGTGGCGAGTCGTTCCTCAGCCCCAATCATCGTGTCTTCACGTCCACGCAATTCATGGTCAATCGCCGCTCTGAGAAAGGCGCTCGGGTTGGCGTAGCCTCGGAGCTTCGCGGTCGATTGGAGTCGTTCTTCTGTATCGGTCGTCAACCGGATTGTTCGCCTTGGCATGATTGCCCTCTACTTCAAAAGGGAATGACGGCGGCACTTCGGGACGCGATTTCGCTTGAAAAACGGGCCGTCGGACGAAGTGGCAGACAACTGCCCTGATCGTCGGACGCGCAAAAGTGGCTTGGCGTGACCCAACTACAAAAGAAAATCAACCACATCGTCAGACGATCCTTTATGTTCCACTACCGGGTGTTTGGCTGTCTGGAGGCTGTCTTTGCTGCCGGTGGTTGTTGCAATCTGTTGCAAACTGTTTCAGACGCGGGCTGACTGCCGAAACTGTTGCAGACTGTTCACAAACCGTTGCAATCGGTTGCAAAACGCGAAAATCTGCCGATTCGGTGTCCCGCGGCCCCCACGCCATTCCCTTTCTAGATGAAGGAGCAATTGGGCAGAACCGATGGACTCGAATCCACCGCCGCGCCGCAGAAAAACAAACTCGGACCTGGTCCACTTGCGCTCCCTCCTTTCCGTCCAACCGGCCACGAGCACCGGACAGGTTACCGCGGCATGGGGAGAAATTGAAGCTGGGCTGGCGAGGGGAATGAAGCTCAGAGAGGTTTGGGAGGCCGCAAGGCTGGATGGGTTGGAGATTCCGTATCCACAATTCCGTGTCTACATCTCACGGCTACGGCGACGGCGTCAACGGTCTCCAACTGCCGCGCCGCAGCCGCCGCACACTCTGACAAACGGGGATCTCGGGCTCCCACGTCCGCAGCCATCCGATCCGTTCAACAATCTGCGGGAGCAGCGCGAGAAAAAGGAACAATCGGGCTTCGAATTCGACCCATTCTCAATCAACAAGAACCTGATCGGTTGAAAGGTGGTTTATGACCAAACCAGAGATTAGTGGGAATGGAACCGTGGCATCGGTTCATCTGGTGCTCCAGGGGAAGGGAGGCGTAGGCAAGAGCTTCGTCTCAGCGATCCTTGCCCAGTACTTTCGAACGAAGTCAGCCCCGGTGCATTGCCTGGATACCGATCCGGTCAACGCGACGTTCGCGCAATACCGACTGCTGGAGGCTGAACACTTGAAGGTGCTCAGGCGGGGTACGATCAACGAGAAGCAATTCGACGTGTTCGTCGAAAAGGTATGCCACGGAGATGGCGTTTTCATCGTGGATACGGGAGCCACGACGTTCGTTCCACTTTGGAACTACATTCTGGAGAACGAGATCCTCGATTTCTTCCGAGCCCACGGGCGAAGCGTGTTCGTTCATTCCGTGGTGACGGGCGGGCAAGCCATGACCGACACCTTAAACGGTCTGGAGCGCTTGGCGCAAACCACCTCGCAGAAGAACGTCATTGTCTGGTTGAATGAATACTTCGGCGAGATCACCAAAGGTGGGAAAACCTTCGAGGAGTTCAAGGTTGCCGAGGAGTACTCGCCCAAGCTCGTCGGCACCGTGGTGATCCGCGACAGAAATCCGCACACCTATGGCGACGATGTTCGCCAAATGCTGGAACAGCGGCTTACCTTCGATGAAGCAATCAAAGACGGGAAATTCTTCCTGGTGTCGAAGCAGAGATTGGCGATTGTGCGGCGTGAGCTGTTTGAGCAGCTCGACAAGCTGGCTATCACCTAACCTGTATGCCTAACGAGAATGGTGCCATCACAATCCAGAGGCTCATCGCGGAGGTTGCGGCCCGCCACAATGTCTTTCTCAAGTCGGACGATCCGGGAATCGCCCTGGTCACGATGAACCGGCTCATTCTTGACGACGCCATGGAGACCGTCCATGGGCAGATTCGCGCAACGATCGCCGAATTCCATGCATCAATGCAGAAAGCGGAGAAGCGCGCAGGGGGTATCCTGGCGCAAGGAGTGAAGGAATCGGCGGTCCAGATGCGGCGGGGTTTACAGAATGACATTCACAGGGCCGGTCTGAAGGCGAGCGAGATTGTGCATCTGGTGAACGAGGCGCACCGTCGCCCAGCGCTGATTCGTTGGTCCGCCATCGGCTTGGTAGCCGGTGCTTTGCTATTCGGCGGCGGCGTTTGGCTTGGGACCTTGCTGCATTAGCAGGCCAGTTCGAGAGGTACGGAAATGTGGATTTTGGTTCTTCTGTTGAACTTGCTAGGACGGAGAAACTTTCTACGGTTCCTCGCCGGCTGGATGCTGATCATGGCCTTCTTTCTCTACTGCTTCGTACATGATGCCTTTGACCAGCCAGGGCCAACGCAACGCGTGGTGGTCCCGCACATGGAACGTCGACCTGTGGAGCCCGAGTCGGCGCTCACCCCCGAGCCCTAACGCCCGCGGTCGATTGTTGCCAGCGCCTTCTTGATGGTTCGTTCTACGTAGTCGTTCTGCCGCCGCTCGTTCCCCTTATGCGACAGATCGCGCGACCGGATCGCGGCTTCAATCTCCGCTGCGGTAGCCCCATGCGAAAACGCGTAGACGGCATAGGCAAGGTCGATTCGAGTTCCGTCGCCGCCATAACGAGCGTCGGCCCGGAACGCATCAACGGTTTTCAGGTCCTTGGAACGGACAAGCGCTAGATGGGCGACCTCGTTTCTAAACCGTTTCCTGTCTGCCTGCTGCCCCTCGATCTCGTTCTTCAAGCCGGTCAGAAATCGGTCTGCCTCGGGATAAATCCGGCCTCCGTATTCGATCAAGCGTGCGAACGGATACAAGCCTGTGCTGACATCAAGGTATTTCGCCTTCCGGTTTGTGAAGCCGGCCAGGCGTCCAAAGTGCCGCCAATCGGCGGCCCCCCGATCACCGCCGAATTTCTCGGCCAGGGCGCGCGCGGCTGCCGTGCTCACTTCCTTATTCAGTCGGTTCGCGTGTTTCAGCCAGGCTTGGTAGTTACCCGGAGACGTTTCGACCACCAAGGCGGGGGTGAAACCCGCCTCCTTCATCGCGCTAACCGCATGTAGTGCTAGATCATCGACCATGCTCAGATCATGCTCACCTTTTGGCCGGATATAGATGTTGCGCCCTTCACAATTCTGATGGCGCAGCCACGGAACGGACTTGACGACGGTTTCAGCATCCCAGACCCGCGGGATCATGATGGACTCGGTTGGTCCCGCATCTGGCTTGAAGAGCCCGACTTCAAACAGTTCCGAACCCATCGCCGTGACCTGCTGCCGGACTGCATCGGTAGTTCTGTCGCCCGCATTGCTCGATCGTGGCCAGATCTCGATGGAAGCATCCATGTTCCAACGCCCCTATCGATAAGGGAAATGGCGGGAAGCAGATGGGACGCTCAAAGACGCATCCACTGATGCTCGGACGAGCGAGCACCGAAGAGGCGTGGGTGATCCGGCCTCCGAGGCCGAAATACTCAGGGCCCGGAACGCTCAAAATACAAAGTGCGCCGCTGCCATTCGATTGAGCGCTGTGGCGTTACTGCGATTCGCGCTGAAACGTGGCCTCGCTCCCCAGCCGACAGCCCTCTCGCAAATCCAGGTATTCGTGGTAGCAGGGCCCACAGTGGATCACATGCTTCCACTGGCGATCCTCCTCCAGGTCCTCAGATCGCGCCGATCGGACCGCCAGATCTCGCAGAACATCCGCTCCGGGACAGTCTTGCCGTTCGGGGTTAGGGTACGACGCCTGCACCGTTCTTTGGTATTCGCGTTGCAGGCGATTCCACTGTTGTTCCGGTGTTTCGCCGTTCATGTTCGCCAGTCAGTAATTCTGTAATTATGGCATACGCCTTTAGGGATGCAAGGGGTCTATTGGGGTTTTGTCGGGAAGTTGTGGTGGATCCATCGCCAAAACCGCTTTTTGAGAGCTTCCGGTTTAGGATTCCCAAGCCGCTCGGCGATCTCATCCCAATTGTAGCCCTGCCGCAACATCTTGAAAACCTCCCTTATCTCGGGGCGGTGGTCCTCAGCGATACGGCGTTCGACGAGATCGAGTAGTAGCTGTTGCTGATAAATCTCCTCGTAGCGCTTCGGGTCGGCTATGCCGTTGTTGTATAGGTCCCGTTCGAGCGAGTCCATGGCCAGGGACACTGTATGTTTGATGCGCCATGGCGAGTTCCCTGCGGCCAGGTCCCGCGCTTCCCACATGGCGCGCACCAATACACGGCGCCACGGCCAGATCCCGGCATTTTCGCCGTGCCGCTCCCAAAGTTTGTGCACCGTGATTTCCGCCAATTCCGAGACCCGCTGAACGTCTCCGAGTCTGACGCGGGCGATTCCGCGAAGCTGGTCCTGGACGGGAGCCACACCCTTCTCGAACCAGACCGCGGCGATGGGGTTTCCAACGCGATCTACGGACGCAATGCAAATCGGAACGATCATTTTCCGCTCGGATTCGGACAACTGCTCATAATTGAACGGGATAATAACAACTCCCATACCCCTCTCCCGCGCATCCAAAAACTTCGATCCCCGTGTCCCGGACCCTCCATGCCGTTTCCTTATTAATTGTGGAGACGCGGTAATGATAGGACGAAATTGAGGGAATTAAGGTTGCAGTTCTAAGGTGTTTTACATGTCAACTCTTGCCGTGATTCAGAATGAGCAGCACCAGCGGCTGGAAGTGAAGCTCCGGCGGGAGCTGGGCGAGCAGGTTCTCCAGCTACTCGATGACAATCTGACCGAGGACATACTACTCAACCCGGAGGGTTCGCTCTGGGTGAAGCGAATGGGACACGGGTTTTCCCGAATCGGCGAGATGCCGGCCGCCCAGGCGGCGAGTGCCTTGGGAACGATCGCGGCGTGGCGTGGAACTGTGCTGAATCATGAACATCCAATCCTTGAAACCGAACTTCCTATTGACGGGAGCCGTTTTGAGGGCATCGTGTCGCCGGTTGTCCGGCGGCCGGTATTCGCGATCCGGCTCCGTCCGCGTAAGATCTTCAGTCTTGATGACTACGAAGCGGACGGAATCCTGACGGAGCAGCACGATCCCCTGAACCAACTTCGCCGCCGTGATGATTTTCTCGATGGCGTGCGCGGTTTGAAGCATGCGGATGTGATCCGCGCCGCCGTGCGCGCGAGAAAGAACATCCTTGTTGTCGGCTCAACGGGAAGCGGCAAGACGACGCTGGTAAACGCGATTCTTGATTCGCTGGCCCGGCTTACACCGGATGATCGGGTGATCTCCATCGAGGATACGACCGAGTTGCAGTGCCCGGTGAGGAATTACCTCGACCTGCGCGCTGTTGGGGACGTAACGATGCTGGCGTGCCTTCGGGCCTGCATGCGGCTGAAGCCAACACGCATCGTAGTCGGAGAGGTGCGTGGTGCGGAAGCGCACACACTTCTGAAGGCTTGGAATACAGGACATCCTGGCGGAGCGGCAACCGTCCACGCCAACGATGCCCTAAGCGGATTGATCCGGCTCGAAAGCCTCGTCGCGGAGGCGACGAGCGCGCCTCAGCAAACGCTGATTGCAGAGGCGGTGGATCTGGTGGTCTTCGTTGACGAAGAGTTCGGCGTCAGGGCCGGGCGCAAAGTCAGGGAAGTGTTGCTCGTAACGGATATTCCAACGGGAACTATCAGGTCGAGCGTGTCTGAGGGCGCAACGGAATAGAGGAGCTTCGAAAAACATGAATATCATTCGTAGATCAACTGTCGGTCGCCGACTCGGGGCCGTAATCGCATTAGCCGCGGCGTTTAACCTGCGCATGCAGGCTGCGGCAGCCACCGGCCTGCCGTGGGAAAAACCAATGACGGCCATCGCAACTTCGCTGACCGGTCCGGTGGCCTACGCCATTGGCCTGATCGGGATCGCGATCGCCGGTGGCGCGATGCTCTGGGGTGGCGAACTGACGGAGTTCGGACGCCGCGCCTGCATGATCGGCCTTGTGGTTTCGGTGCTGGTCTTCGCGGCCCCCTTACTTTCGAGCGCATTCGGTGTCAATGCGGCGGTGGTGTAACCATGAAGACAACCGACAGGCCGAGAGAAATCGTGATCCATCAGTCGGCAAACCGCCCCAACCAGATCCTCGGCGGAGATCGTGAACTGGTGCTTATCGCGATGCTCACCGCCATCAGCCTCGCGTTCAGTTTAGGGAGTTGGTGGGGAATTGGCGTGAGCGTTGCGTTCTGGATTGGAGCAGTGGCGGTGCTGCAACGCATGGGGAAGGCAGACCCACTGCTCCGGCAGATTTATGTTCGGCACATCCAGTGCAGGCCGTTCTATCCGGCTAAGAGCGGGTTGCTTTCGCGCTGCGTGCCGATTCCCCGCAACTGGAGGTGATACGTGCAACGAAATGAACATCGCACCAATCCTCGCGGGCTTGCGGATCTTCTGCTGCCGCACGCACTAATCGAAGACGGGATTCTCCTCCAGCAGGATGGCTCCTTGTTGACCGGCTGGAAATATCGCGGTCCCGACATGATGTCTGCGGCCCCTGCCGAGATGGATGCGCTGAGCGCACGATTGAACTCGGTACTGCGGCTCGGAACCGGGTGGATGCTCCAGTGCGACGCCATTCGATCGCGCGCGCCTGGCTATCCGGAGCAAGGCGCGTTTCCCGATGGCGTGACTCGCGTTATCGATGACGAGCGGCGGCAACAGTTCATGCAGGAGGGCGCTCATTATGAGTCCGAGTACTTCCTGACTCTGACCTACCTTCCGCCGCTCGAAGCTGAAGAGCGGATGAAGGGTTGGATGTTCGAAGGCGGCGGACCGCAGAGCGTCAACCGAACGGCGGAGCAGATCCTCAACCGATTCTCGAACCGTGTGGACGTGTTTGAAAACGTGTTTGGGCAGTTGTTCCAAACAGAACGTTTGAAGCGGATCACTTTGATCGATGACTACGGCTTCTCACATGTCCACGATGATCTGTTGCGCTATCTGCGGCGGTGCGTGAGCGGCGAAGACCACCCCTTCGCCTTGCCCGATATCCCCTGTTACCTAAACGAACTTCTCGCTTGCGAGGATTTTCGCGGCGGCATCGAACCACGCATCGGGCATAAGCATACTCGCATCATCACCATTGATGGATTCCCGAAGATGAGCTCGCCGGGCATCCTGCGTGAATTGGACAACCTGCCCATTGAATACCGCTGGAATACCCGCGCGATTCTCATTGATCCTGAGGAAGCGCGGGGCATGCTTGACATGCACCGAAAGAAGTGGCGCTCCAAGATCCGCGGTTGGAAGGATCAGATCCTAAAAACGCAGTCGGGCGCAGTCGATATCCATGCGCAGCAGATGGCCACGGACGCCGAGGAAGCAATGGGCGTCGCCGCATCGGGCGACGTTCAGTTCGCGCAATACTCGGCGAACGTCATCTGCCTCGATGAAGATCCGATCCGGCTTTACGAGAACACGCGCACCGTTATGAAGACAATTCAGAACCTTGGCTTCTCCTGCCGCATCGAAACGATCAATGCGGTGGAGGCTTGGCGCGGGTCCCTTCCCGGCGACGGCTACTCGAACGTCCGGCGGATCATGCTTCACACGCTGAACCTTGCGGACATGCTTCCGATCACTTCCGTTTGGGCCGGTCTCCGCGAGAATCCGTCAGCGATGATGCCGAAGCACAGCCCTCCGTTGCTGTTCGCCGCAACCAGTGGAGCCACACCGTTCCGAGTGAATCTGCATGTTTCCGACCTGGGCCACACCCTGGTCGTCGGGCCGTCCGGCGCGGGTAAGTCAACGGCACTCGGTTTGATCGCTGCTCAATGGTTCCGCTATCCGCGCGCTCAGGTATTCGCGTTTGATCGGGGCTACTCGATCTGGATGCTTACCGAAGCCGCGGGCGGAGCGTTTTACGACCTGGCCGGTCCGAAGACGGATCTCGCGTTCTGCCCGCTAAGAGATATCGACGGCGAGTCGGACGTTCAGTGGGCTGTGGGATGGATCGAAGTTCTTTGCGAGCTGAACGGCTTGAAGTTCGGTCCCAAGCATCGCAACGCGGTTGCGGAAGCTGTGATGCGATTGCAGCTTTCGCCTACTCGAACGCTCACCGAGTTGTCGGCAAATGTGCAGGACACCGATATCCGGGATGCCCTGCAACACTTCACCGTCATGGGTCCGATGGGGTCGCTCCTCGATGCCGATCACGACATGCTCGGCAACGGTCGGTTCCTGAGCTTTGAAACCGAGAACTTGATGCAGCTCGACGACAAGGCCGTCATCCCTGTTCTGTTGTATCTGTTCCGGCGCATAGAGCAGCGCCTGGACGGATCGCCGACGTTGGTTCTACTCGACGAAGCCTGGTCCTACTTGCAGCACGCTTTGTTCCGCAATCGCCTCAGAGATTGGCTGAAGACGATGCGGCGGAAGAATGCCGTGGTTGTTATGGCCACGCAACAGATAAGCGACATCGCGAACTCGGACATCGCCGACGTGGTTCTCGAAAACTGTCCAACCAAGATTCTGCTGCCCAACGCCGAGTCGAAGAATCCAGGATCGCGCGCCTTCTACGAACGGGTGGGCCTCAACGAGCGCGAACTCGACATTCTGCAAGTCAGCGTGCCGAAGCAACACTACTACGTGGTCAGCAAGCTGGGCCGGCGCTTGGTCGATCTCGGCGTCGGAAAGGTGGCACTCGCCTGGGTCGGCGTAAATGGCCGCGAAGAACGGCAGATTGTCGAAAACGTGATGGAACAATTTGGCGACGCTTGGCGCGCCGAATGGCTGCGCCTGCGCGGACTGCAAAAGTGGGCGGACTACCTTCGCTCGCTCGAAGAACGTGAAGAAGAGGAGTATGTATGCGCAAACACGTAATCACCCTGTTGGTGTTGTTCACAATCTCGGCCGAACCTCCGCAAAGAGCGGAGGCCGGCGCGTTCGCGACCGAGGTCACGCAGTTGTTGAACCATGCCCAACTCGTGTTGGCGTATATCCGGCAGGGTCTCCAGTTGGAGAATGAACTGGCGATGTACGCCAACATGCTCCGCAACACGAAAAATCTCTCGCCGCAGATATTCGGCCAGATCCAGGCGGACATCAACGCACTGGCTCAAATCGTGCAGGGTGGCCAAGCGCTGGCGTATTCGCTAGGCAACCTCGATCAGTTGTTCCGGTCAACGTATCCCGGCTACGGGACGTATCCGACTGTTTACTACGCGAATTACCAGAATTGGTCCCGGACATCTCTCGATACAACGTTGGGAGCTCTTCGAGCCGCCGGACTGCAGAGCCAGCAAATGCAGAGCGAGGAGACGGTGATTAGTTCGCTCGAAAGCATGTCCCAGACGGCAGATGGCCAGATGCAAGCTTTGAATGTACTGGGAGAGATGAGCGACCAGGAGGTGCAACAGCTCATGAAGCTGCGGGAGCTGATGATGGCGGACATGTCGAGCAAGCAGGCGTATCAGGCCGCGATGATCCAGCAGCAGGCCGCCGATCAGGCCGCGACCCAGTGGTTCTTCACCGGTGGGCCGGTGACCAGCGACGGCAAGACATATTTGCCGGGCCTCCAGTAGATTGAAAGTGAGGTGAGCCATGCGGCAATTGCGAAAGCGTGCGATTGCATACGGATGCTTGGTCGTGTTGGCGGGTCTGAGTGCTTGTGGCCGCCCGGAACCGAGGAGCCCCATTGTTGGGAAAGTGGAGCAGGCCGGTTCAGGAAATCTGGCCGCTGTTTCGAAGGATGGTATGCGAGAGTGGCTCGGCAAGCACAAAGACATTGCCTACCAGGTAGACGAAATGTGTAAGCCAGCTCGGCAGGAGGCAACCGCACAATGGGCGGAGTCCACTGAGGGACGGCTATGCACCGCCGCCCGCGAACTTGCTTTCTGGCGCTCCGGACCCGTGACCAGCGACGACAAGACCTTTTTGCCAGGTCTGAAGTAAAGCTTCGACAGATCCCACAAAACGAATTGCGTCATGAAGGCGAGCAGGAGAGGTGTGTCGTGTTTGAGCCAATTCGCAAATCATTGAAAGGCAGGGCATCGGTGCTTAGGTGGCTGCAAGTGGCAGCCGTCGCCAGTCTGTTCATCCAAGGGGTCTGGGCTCAACCGGGTCCCGGCTTCAACACCACCGTCCCAAGCCAGATCATGGATCAGTTCCGCAACAACCGCACCCAGTGGACCACGCACGTCTGGGTTTACGCGAATACCCTTTTCGGAATTCTGGCGGTCATCGAGTTCGCGTGGAGCGCGGCCGTCATGCTGCTCGAAAAGACCGACTTTCAGACCTGGACATCCGCACTGATCCGAAAGCTGATGTGGATTGGGGCATTCTATGCCCTGCTCCTGAATGGCCAAACCTGGATTCCCGCGATCATCGATAGCTTCACACAGATCGGACAGAATGCAGCCGGACTCGGCGCGCTGTCTCCCAGTGGGGTCTTCATGCAAGGACTCTCCCTAGCCGGAGCACTGATGGATGGCGCGAGTACGTCCGCTTTTTTCACGAACCCAGGTACGTCGCTGGCGCTCGCATTTGCAGCGCTCCTGATCGTGATCTCGTTCACAATCATCGCGATCAATTTCATTGTCACGCTGGTCGAAAGCTATCTCGTCGTATCGGTCGGTTTCATCTTTCTTGGTTTCGGCGGGAGCCGATGGACCGCTCCGTACACGGAACGATACATCGGGCTTGCTGTTTCGATCGGCATCAAGATCGTCCTGCTGTACTGTCTGATTTCCGCCGGATTCAACCTGAGCCTCGGTTGGCTCAATGAAGCACAAGCGATCGGAGATGCCGCTCGCCCTGTCATGGTTGCGTTCGATGTGATGGGCGGAGCGTTGATCTTCATGATGTGTTGCTGGCAGATCCCGAAGCTGTTCGCAGCAGTGCTCGGCGGTTCACCGGCATTGACGGGCGGTGATCTCGTTGCGACGGCCGCAGTTGTCGGCGGCGCGGCTCTTGCGGTGGGTGGTGCTGCAGTGGCTGGAGCGGGCGCATTGGCGGGCGGCGGAGGCAGTGCCGCCGCGGGAACCGGATCGGCGGCGAGCGCCGGAGGTGCGGGCTCCAGCACCACGACTGCGGTTGCGAGCGTCGGATCGGTAGGGGCCGGTTCGTCCGCTGGAGGAGGTTCGGTGCCGCCGCCTTCCTCGCCATCGCCCGGCCCTACCACGAATGGTGGGGGATCATCCCGCAGGCAGCCGGACCCGCCATCAAATGGTTCGGGCGACGCCATCAGCGCTGTTGATCCGCTAATCGCCCGATCACAACCTCGTAACGCTGCGACCCGCGGCGAGAATGCGCCGAGCGGAAGCATAGCCACATCGGCTCCTCGATCAGTTTCGTCAGCGTTGTCGTCAATTGGGGGTGAGCCGCTGGTAGGTTCCGGGTTCGAGACGCAATCGGCCCAGGGAGGCTTCGCGCCGGCGTTGGTCAGCGCGAGCGATGGAGGCTCTTCGCCGGAACTGTTGCGGTCCTCTCCATCGACGACCCGAGCCGCGGCAGGCGATGACTCTGTTGCCAGTGGTCCCGTGGGAGTAGGCAGTCCGTCTGACCCGACCAGTCCAGGAAGTTCCGGGGTTGTGTCGGACGTTGCATCCGTCGGAAGCAGCACCGGTCCCGCAAGTCCGCAACCGCCCGCAATGGTGAAAGGACGGAGCGCGCTCACACGCGCTGCCGATCAGGTGAGAGGCTTTCGGCGTCGGCTCGGGTCGTTGCCCTCGGACGCGGCGCCCCACGCCACACCGCCAAGGATTCCAATCGAGCACGAGGAGTAACTGGAGGTCGTGATGAATCTTTTCCTCAAACGCCAAGCACGTAGTCCCGAGCTGTCCGATGTGCATAACCCCTATCTGGCCGCCCGCCGCGAATGGGACGAGCGCTACGGAGACCTCATCACGCGTGCCAAGAACTGGCGCACGATGGCGGCCCTGTGTTCGCTGGTTGCGCTGGTGGCCACGGTCGGCCTGGTGTGGCTGTCCGCGCGTTCGCACGTTGTTCCGTTTGTTGTTCTCGTGGACAACCTCGGCCGGCCAGTCGCCTCCGGCGTCGCCGATCAGACGTCGCTGAATGACGACCGGCTGAAGCGATCGAACATCTTCAACTGGGTCGAAAACCTGCGGACGGTCACGACGGATGGCGTTTCGCAGCGAAAGGCGATTGATCGCGTCTACGCGCAGATCGCAAGCGGCAGCGAAGCCCAGACGTTCGTCAGCGAATACTACCGGGGCGATCCACCGTTCAATCGCGCTGAAACCGAGACGGTCTCCGTCGAAGTGAAATCCGTTCTACCCACGAGCGACCGCACTTACGAAGTCGAATGGGTGGAAACAACGCGCGATCTCTACGGAACAATCAAAGCGACAGACCGCTGGAAGGGCTACCTCTCGATCGTGCTTAATCCGCCGACGGATGAGCGCCAGGCGCGCATCAATCCGATTGGCGTTTACATCACCAACGCGAGTTGGGCGAAGGTTCTCTGACGAACAGTTCCAAAAGGAGGAACGAAATGCTGTCATCACGAATCGTCATCACTGTCACCCTAAGCTCTGCGTGGATGCTGTCAGCGCAGTCTCAGCCTCCACCGCAGCCGCCGATCGGGGTGAAACGCGTCCCACCGGCTGGACAGGCGCAAACACCAGCTAAGAACATACCGCCGCTCTTGCAACAGTACAACTTCGGCGATCAATTGAGGACTCTGGAAGATCCTGGCAATTCGCCTTCCGACCTGGGGTTGGAGCTCGCCGCGCCTGGCGCGACGAGTGGAGGCGTGCCGAAAGACTTCCGGCCCAAAGGGGACGTGCCACTCTCGGCGACAGCGCTCGAAGCTGTGCGCGCCAGTGAACGCTGGCAAGGAGAGAAGAATGCACCATCTCTCGGTACCGATGGTCGCGTGATGTACTCCTACGGAGCCGGATTGCCGACCATCGTCTGCGCGCCTCTTCGCGTGTGCATGATTGAGCTGCAGGCCGGCGAAAAGATCGTCGGCGAACCCCATATCGGCGACTCGGTCCGATGGAACATCTCGCCCGCAATGTACGGTGTGGGAGATCAGGCCACTGCCGTAATCATTCTCAAACCGCAGGCGCCCGGCCTCGACACGAATCTACTGATCACCACGGATCGCCGCGCCTATTATTTCCGGCTGATTTCAAAACCGGAGGACTATGTGGCACGTGTCGCGTTCGCATACCCAGAAGACGATACCCGCAAGTGGCAGCAGCAACTCGCAGAGCAACAGGCCCTGGCGAAGCAGGAGAAACACGCGGCGGAGGTTCCGCCTGCGATGGTCACCGTAGAAAAGGTCAACTTCGATTACACGATCCGCGGCGGCGATGAAAACCTCCGGCCCGTGCGCGTTTTTGACGACGGAGCAAAGACCTACATCCAAATGCCGCCCGAGCTGCAACATCGTGAAGCACCCGTGCTGCTTGTCGTCGGCAAGGACGGCAAAGGCGAGATGACGAACTACCGCGTGAAGGACCAGACCTACATCGTGGACCGCCTGTTCGATCGCGCAAACCTCGTGCTCGGATCGGGCAAGAAGGCCCAGAAAGTGGAGATCAGCCGTGGACACAAACAATAGTTCCGATCACCAGCCGATTGAAGCGCCAAGCGGACTCGATCTCCACCCCCAGCCGCAGAAGGCTGTGCGCATCAACCGGCGCGCAAGCATGGCCATCATCGCCGTGATTGTGCTGCTGCTGCTCGCATTCGCTTACGGCGGATATCGCCGAACGCTCAGCAATCAAGCCGCTGCTCGCGACGCCGGTCTTCCAAGGAACGTCACTCCGGCAACCCAGGCGGGGGCGGAGTTCATGCAGGCGACTCCGGCGGGCACGGCGCCGATGACCCGCAGTCATGCAAATGAGCTGCGCCCGCCCGATGCATCGTCGTCTTCCGTTACGGTATCCTGCGGTGCTGATCCGAAGACGGGCCAGCCTTATCGGTTCAATCCTCAAACTGGACAGGTCTGCGACGGCCTTCCCCAGGAACGAGTGGTTGTTCGCCAACCGAACGCGATACGAACGCAGACGGTCTCTACGACGCCGGTCCACGAAGAGACGCCAGAAGACCGCCGGCTTGCCGCCGCGTACCAGCGAGAGCAGGAAGCAATCCAGGCTCCCACCAGCATCCGCAATTCGTCCGCGTCTTTGTTCGGGACAGGCAACGCCGTGCCTACTGGGCGCTCTGGATCAGATGACCTTTCTCAGGTCGAAGCCCTGAGCCGTGCTCTGGGCGCACGGCAGGGCGGTGATTCCGTGGCGCTACCGAACGGACAGCCCGTCGAAAACGAGTACGACAGTCAGAACATGCAGTCTCGCAAGGAAGGATTCCTCACCGCAGCTCGCAACCGCCAAGCCGACGACTATCTTCGCTCCACTCGCGAAGCGCCGCTGTCGCGCTATGAGATCAAAGCAGGCTGGGAGATCCCCGCAGTTCTCGAACAGTCCCTCAACTCCGACCTTCCCGGCGAGTTGAAAGCACTGGTAACATCGAGCGTCTACGACACCGCCACGGGCCTCTACCTCCTGATCCCCCAAGGATCACGCTTGGTCGGCAAATACGATTCCCGCGTTTCTTATGGTCAAGACGGAGTGCAAGTCGCCTGGAGCCGCATCATCTACCCCGACGCCTCCTCGGTGGATCTCGACGGCATGATGGGCCTCGATTCTCACGGCAACGCCGGGCTGCGAGACAAGGTAGATCACCACTACCTCCGAATAATTGGATTCTCGGTTCTCACGAGCATGTTCACGGCCGCGTTTGAAATCTCCCAGCGAAGCAGCCAGAGTGCTCTTACATACCCAACGCCCGCTCAGACCGCCGGAAGCGCTGTCGGCCAGGAACTCAGCCAAACTGGCGCTCAGATCACGCGCCGCAACCTAAACGTGCAACCAACGATCAAGGTGCCGGCAGGGTACAAGTTCACGGTGCGCGTCAATCGGGACATTCTTTTCGAAGCGCCGTATGAACCGGTCTCAGTCGACCCGCAACGAAGCGCTGCACATCCCAGGTGATGGGGTTTACCGGTGAGTTCATGACGAGTCAGGTATCGGCCAGCGAAGAGTTACGCTTCTCCAGTTTCGAGAGGCCGATCGATGTCAAGGCGGCTGCGAAATTTCTTGGCGTGAGCCCGTCGTTGGTCTATGCTTATGTTGAGCGGAAGCAGATTCCCCATTTTCGGATGATGGGCCGTGCGATCCGATTCCGGTTGTCGGAATTGGAGGCGTGGCGGCAGCAATTTCACGTCAATGGAGGAATCAATGGCTAAGAAGGGACGACCGCCGAAGCTTGGCGGCGCGGTCTACAGACGGAAGAATTCAGAGTGTTGGCAGGTCCGCTACAAGGACCAGAAAGGAGAAATCGTACGGGAGTCGGCAGGGACCTCCGATCGTCAGCAGGCCGAGCGGTTCCTTCGGGACCGCCTCGACGCGCGCGACGATGGGCGCCTGGCGACCGTCTTGACCAGCAAGCAGCTCACATTCAGCGAATGGGCCGATTGGTTTCTGGAGAAGCGTTCGAAGCCCCCGTTCCGCAGCGTTGGCAACCATCAGCAGAATGTGAATGCCCTGAAGTTTCTCAGGCCGGTATTCGGAGAACTCGCTTTATCGGAGATCACCTCCGAAGCGGTCGAGAACTACCTGGGGGATCGTCTCCAGTCCGGGCGGAGGATACATACGAAACTCGGACTCCAGTTGCGTGGAAAGATCAAGCCGGCAACTGCCCATCAGGAGTTCAGGATCTTGTCGCACATCCTGAACGTTGCGGTCAAGCAGAAGCGGCTCGGCGCCAATCCATGTCTGGCGGTGGAATTCCCTGTTTCAGTAAAGAAGTCCACCCGGAAGCCGCATTACATGTCGGCGACCGAGCAGGCGAAGATCGAACTGGTAGCGCCCGGCTACGTGAGGAATATCGTAGTCATCATTTCCGAACTGGGGCTACGCTACAAGAAGGAACTGCTCTCCATGAAGAAGGAGCAGGTCGATCTCGAAAACGGATTGGTGCATATTGCGGAGTCAAAGACGGTGAATGGGATTGGCGACATGCCGCTGACCCAGGTTGCCCGAGAGGCGTTCGAGCGTCAGATGGGCGAGGCGGAGGGAAGCGAGTATCTGTTCCCCAGCCCGAAGTCCACGGCGCAGAAGCCGTACATGACCAATCTGCGCAAAGTCTGGGCTGCGACGCTGAAGAAAGCCGGGGTTCGGTACTTCGCCCCGTACGAGCTTCGGCACACGTTCGCAACCCGGCTGAGCGCGGGCGGCGTTGCCGATCACATGGTGACGCAGATGTTGAGACAGGGCGACGCGGAAGTATTCAAGCTGTACAGTCAGGCAAAACTCGGAATGATGCGCGAGGCGCTTACCAAGCTGGACCGGCAGGCGAACGAGCGGGGAATTTCGAGCACACGGATGGCGAGCTGATGGATTTTATGCACATTTTTGAGCACACTCGGCTCTTTCTGATGCCCCGAAGGGGAGAAGAAGTGTTGATTGTAAAAGGGGGTTTTGGTCGGGCTGCCGAGATTTGAACTCGGGACCTCTTGCACCCCAAGCAAGCGCGCTAGCCAGGCTGCGCCACAGCCCGAACCCTTGCATTCTACCGCAGTCGGCGGTGCGCGCGGAGTTTATTTGACATTACTTGACAGCCGGCTCGCCACGTTGGGCGAAAAGCAACGCCGCATTGTCTCACGCGATAATGGCAGACGTGCGGCGCTTCAAAACCTCGTACCGGAGACTCTTTGAGCGAAGGAGGCATTTTGACTCCTCCTTTTACTCGCGCCGCAATCCCGATGTCGGCGCGGCTCGCATGCACCCCTTCGCGCATTACCTGTTGCACGGCGCAGCCGAGGGCCGCAAACCCAATCCCTGGTTCGATCCGGATTATTACCTGGCCCGTTCCCCCGCGGCTCGCCGGCGCGGCGGCGACCCGTTTGTGGACTATCTTGCGCACGGCCGGCGCGAAGGCGCCAGCCCGCATCCGCTGGTGGACGGACTCATGGATGCGCGACCCCGCTCCAGCCCCGCCGCCGAAGGCAGCCTCTTCGAATGCGCTTCGTAATCCTGCATTATCACTTCCTGAAGAATGCGGGGATGAGCATCGAGAGCATTCTGCACCGCAGCTTCGGCTCCTTCTTTTCCTCCATCGACACCGAGGAGCGCGATGGACATATCGGCGAGGAGGCTTTGCTCGATCACCTCCGCCGCAATCCCTTATTGAAAGCGGTTTCCAGTCATCAGATCCGCTATCCGGTTCCGTGCGTGGCCGGCTTCCTGTTCTTCGATCTGTGCTTTCTCCGGGACCCGTTCGACCGCGTCCGCTCCATGTACGACTACTTCCGCGAAAAGCCGTCGGCGGGCGATCCGGTGAGCGATTTCGCGAATCGGTTGACGCTGGGCGGATTCATCGCGCGCCTGATCGAAGAAATGCCGTGGCACATCAATGACGCGCAAGTGAACCTGCTGGCCAACGGCATCGCCAACGACCCTCCCACGCAAGGCGATTTCGAGCGCGCCGTGGCGAAGATGCTGCGTACGTCGTTCCTCGGCGTGGTCGACCGTTTCAACGAGAGCCTGATCGCAGGGCAGCATTTCCTGCGGCCCATTTTCCCCACGCTCGATTGCTCGGCGGAGATGGAAAACGTGTCTTCTAAACGAGCGGCGAACTGGAGCGATACTTGCGATCCTGGCGTTTACGCCGAGCTGGTTCGCCTGAACTCGTATGATGCCAAGCTGGTCGATCTTGCGCGCGCTGAAGTCGAACGGCGGTTCACGAAAGCGAACATCTCAGCGTCCCGCTGATCTGGGCGCGAAGCTGATCGTAGTCCACGATCTGAAAGAAAGCGTGCTGCTCCGGCGGAGCCAGGAATCTGGTCCGGCCGAACTCATCCGGCCACACCACTACGATGTTGCCGTCCAGACCGGCTTGCGCCGCCGCGGCTTGAAGGGACTCGTATTGGGAGGGGGCAGGAGCGCCATCCACGAACACCACCACCACCTTCACGTCCTGAAGGTCCAGGTGCGCAATTTCGAAGTGATCCTGCATTGGGGCCGAAATGCCCAATTATGACATCATGAAGGCATGCGGCGTGTGTTATTTCTGGTTGCGATGGCTGCTTCTCTTTTCGCACAGATGACCGAGATCTCCGGTGACCGCATTCGCGCGCAGGTGAAGTTCCTGTCCAGCGATCTACTCGAGGGGCGCGGCGTAGGCGCGCGCGGCGGCGAGCTCGCCAGCGAATATATCGCCGCGCAGTTCGCGCTGATCGGCGCCAAACCTTTCGGCGACAACGGAACGTACTTCCAGAAGGTTGCCCTGGTGGGCGTCAACCCGCAGCCATCCACTCAGCTCTCCTTCGTCACGAACGACAACCGGACGTCCGCAGCCTTCCAGTGGCTCGACGACTTCGTCGGCGTCACGCTTCAGCAAGAGCCGGATGTTGCTTTCGATGCGCCCGCGGTGTTCGTGGGCCACGGCATTGTCGCGCCGGAATACAATTGGGACGACTATAAGGGCGTGGACGTCCGCAATAAAGTGGTGGTGCTGTTCACCAACGAGCCGCCTTCGGACGATCCCAAGTTCTTCGGCGGCCGCGCGCTCACCTACTACGGGCGCTGGACCTACAAGTTCGAGGAGGCCGCGCGGCACGGCGCGATCGCCGCGATCGTTATTCACACCACGCCGACGGCCAGCTACGGCTGGGACGTGGTGCGCTCATCCTGGGGCCGCGAGGATCAGCAGACGCGGCTCGCGCCAGGCGCGCACGATCTGGCTTTTGCCGGATGGGTGACCAAAGAAGCCGGCGAAAAAATCCTGGCCGCGGCGGGCGGAAACGTGGATCGACTCCTTAGCTCCGCCGATGCCCGCAATTTCCGCGCGATCGATTTACCGCTGCGTATCCGCGGAAGCGCGCCCGCCAAAATCCGCGACATCGAAACCCGCAACGTGGTGGCGCGGGTGGAAGGCAGCGGCCCGCAATTGGGATCCGAAGCCGTTTTGTTTAGCGCCCACTGGGATCATCTGGGGATCGGCGAGCCGGTGGACGGAGATCCGATTTACAACGGCGCGGTGGACAACGCCACCGGTTGCGGCATGCTGCTGGAGATCGCGCGCGCCTGGGCCGCGCTGCCGGAGAAGCCGCAGCGCTCGGCGATCTTCGTAGCCGCGACGTCGGAAGAGGCCGGGCTGCTCGGATCGCGCTACTTCGGCGAGCATCCTCCCATTCCCGCCGGCAGGATCGCGCTGGCCATTAATTACGACGCCTTTCAACCTTGGGGCCGAACCAGCGACGTGGTGGTCAACGGCGCCGAGCGCACCACCGCCTTTCCGATCGTCGAGGATGCCGCCAAGCGCTTCAATCTCACCATCGCGCCGGACCCGCGGCCCGAGGCCGGCGAGTATTATCGCTCCGATCACTTTTCGTTCGCCCGCGTGGGCATCCCTTCTTTCTCCATCGAGGAGGGCCGCAACCTGCTCGGCAAGCCTCCGGACACGGGCGAAAAACTTTTCGCGGACTATAACGAACATCGTTATCACCAGCCCACCGATCAATACTCCGACGATTGGGATTTTTCAGGGATGGAACAGTTCGCCCGCTTCGGGATGCTGATCGGCGTCGATGTCGCCAACGCGCCCCAGCTTCCCACCTGGCGCGCCGGCGACGAGTTTCTCCCGGCTCGGGAGAAGGCGGGAGTGAAGTAGGTCCCGGTCATCCAAGCGATTCGATCGCCAGGACCTCCCCTGGCGCAGCGTCAGGTCTTCGATGCGTCGAGCCCAAGATGTCGCCGGACGGCAGCATTATCGTCATAAAGGCCCGCCGCCTTGTGCGCGGCCACGGAACTCCGTGGATCTGGTAAAGTGACAGCAGCAAGTCCCGGAGGAACAGAAATGCCAATAGCTTTGGAAACCGCGCCTCGGAAGCGCCTGTTTTTAGGATCAGGTGACGCCGTTGATGATCGCACTAGGATAGAGCGTGCCTTGCAGGCGAAACCTCAAGGGATCACCTTTGGCCAGCTGAGATCAGAGGTGCAGACGGTTTCAGAAAAAAACCTTCGGCTCCATATAGTCGGTCTCATCGCCCGAGGCTCGGCTGTCGTCACCAGAGACGTCAAGAATCAAATACTCAAAGCACGCGTAGAAATGCAAGGCTTCCGCCGGAATGCCCGCTATCGGCGAGAGCTCAAGAACCGCGACTCACGCACGCCCGCGCAGGTAGATCGCGATCGTGTCCTCTATTCATCGGCACTTGCCCGCCTCGCAGAAATTACTCAGGTCGTGCCTTCAAATCGAGGCCATGCTTTTCATAACCGTCTAACACATTCGTTGAAGGTTGCCCAACTGGCGCGGCGAATGGCGGAAAAGCTAAAAAGGGCACGCAATTCAATGATCGAAGCCGTTGGAGGCATTAGCGAAGATGTCGCCGAAGCGGCCGCTCTCGCCCATGATCTCGGGCATCCGCCCTTCGGTCATTCCGCCGAAAAGAAACTTAACGCTTTGGCGATCCAGGCTGGTTGCCCGGATGGGTTCGAAGGGAATGCGCAATCCTTTCGAATTGTCACCAGGTTGGCCACCTGCGACGCAATCAGTGCGCAAAATGGTCCTTTTGATGCTGTGGAGGGTCTGAACGTTACGAGGGCAACCCTTAACGGAGTCTTGAAATACCCATGGTTATGCGGACAAAACCTGGGCAAACAGGACAAATGGGGCGCGTACGAGGATGACGAGTTAGCTTTCAACTGGGCGCGCCAGAATCAGCCTCGCGCCGCGAACGTTAAATCGGTGGAAGCAGAGATAATGGACTGGGCCGATGACATCACCTTTGCAGTGCATGATCTTTTTGATTTCTTCCGCGCTGGCCTGATTCCTCTCGATCATATTTCAGATTCGCTGTTCGGCAGGTCTGCCGAAGCCAGCGACTTTCTGGAGCTGTCGTTTAAGCGCGATAAGTCGCTCGCGCCCAGACGACGCAGCCTTGAAAAAGCATTTGACGCGCTGATTTCGAGACACCTCCTCGCGTTCGTACGCCCATACCGAGATCGGTTCGCCGATCGGACCTGGATTTGGAGAGCGACGACGGGGTTGATCACCGAGTTCGTGGACGCCATTTCGCTCCGTCGGCCGGATTCAAAGAACCAAAGGGTCGTTCAGATCGATCAGGAGATTAAGGATCGGGTAGACGTATTGAAGCAACTTACCTGGCACTACGTGATCCTACGCGAGGACTTGAACACTGAGCAGGCCGGTCAGATCAAGATGATCGCCACTCTCTTCGAGCACTTCCTGGACGCTGCGGAAAAAACCGAGAACCAGCGTTTTTTCCCGGCACCCTTTCGTGACGACCTTGAGCAACGGAAAGGTGCGCCGAGGCCAGTCGTGGTACGAGTGGTTGTGGACTGTATCGCTTGCATGACTGAAGCTGAACTCCTCAGACAGTACCGCTTGGTAACGGGTCTCCACTGACGCCCTCCAGTGGCCAACAGTCGAATAGGATCGATGTTGACAGCACGTACTTTCACCTAACTAAGTGATGCCGGTTCGCTTGATTCCGTTCAGCCCACCAGCGATTCGATCGCCTGCACTTCTTCGGGCGTAAGCGTCAGAGCGCGGCACGCCAGATCCTGGCGCATGTGTTCGGCGTCTGTCGTGCCAGTAAGTGGCAGCATGCCGACAGCCTGCGCGAAGCGGAACACAACCTGGGCGGGTGTGGCTCCTTGGCGCTGGGCGATGCCCGCGATGAGCGGATGGCGCAGCAGATTGACGTTGGCAGTCAGCAGCGAGAAGCCCTGGTAGACGATCTTCCGATCGCGGCAGAACACTCGGACATCGCGATCCCAGCCGAGGCGCGCGAAGCAGCGGTTCTGCACAAACGCGGGTGCTTCCGCACTGGAGCCGGCCATCTGGTGAAGATGACGGAGGGAGACGTTGCTCACGCCCAGAAGTCGAGTGCGTCCGGCGTCGCGCTCCTTCACCATCGCAAGCCAGACCTCGGAATCTTCGTCGCTCCAGCCGTGGCCGTGTGCCGGCCCGTGCAGAACATAGCTATCGACGTAATCCGTCCCCAGATGCTCGAGCGAGCTGGCCATGGACTGGGCGACCTGCGTGGAAAGATCGGCCTGGGGATCGTAGGGCAGCCGGTGATCCTGGCCATCGCGGTACGTGAATTTCGTCTGGAGAAAAAGATCCGAGCGCGTAACCACGCCCGCGCGGTACGCCGCAGCTAGTCCCTGGCCGACTCCGGCTTCGAAGTAGTGCCGCCGCTGGTTGGCGGTGTCGATGCCGCGGAAGCCGGTCTGGATGGCGAGCTCGGTGAGCGCCGCGGTGCGGTCTTCCTTCCAGGCCGTGCCGTAGAGGAAGTCTGGAATCGGCGCCAAGGCTATTTCTTCGGCAGCGCGAACACCATGTACGATCCAGGCCCCAGCGCCGGCAGAGGCTGGTCGCCATTCTTGACGCGCTGCGCCAGGTATCCGTTGCCGGCGGCCACGCACAGAGCGATGTATTCGCGCCCGCCCACTTCATACACGGCGGGAATTCCGTCGGAGCCGTTGGGGAGATCCTTCTCCCAGAGCACCTTGCCGGTGTCCTGATCATAGGCGCGAACCTTGCGGTCGGACGCCGTGGTGGCGAAGATCAAACCACCCGCGGTGACCACGGGCCCGCCTCTGGGGTTGTGCGCGCCGGTGCCGTTGTGGCCTTGAAGCTCCAGACCGAGAACTCCGCCGTTGGGAACCTGCCACTTGATGGTCCCGGTGTTGAGATCGTAAGCCGTCAGGTTGGACCAGGGCGGGCCCATGGCGGAAAGCCCGCTGCTGGGCTGGGCAATAAAGTTAATGGGCGAGTTGTAGTGGATGAAGCTGTCGTCGGCTGGAGCCAGCGGCGCGGCCGGAGCTGGAGCCCCGGAAGCGCCTCCCCTTCCACCGCCTCTTCCGCCACGGCCACCTTGTCCCGGAAGTTCGAGTTTATCGAGTGTCGGATTCTCTCTGGAGACGATATATAGGAAGCCGTGGGTGGGGTCCACCGCTGCGCCGCCCCAATTGGCTCCGCCGTTGTGGCCGGGCGCCGAGATCGATCCGCGCAGGCTGGGAGGCGTAAACAAGCCTTCGTTGCGCGAATTCTTGAGCAGCTCACGGACGATTGCCTGCTCGGCTTCCGTGGCGTACGGGTTGATGTCCTTCTCGGTGAAGGACTGGCGGGCGAAGGGCGGAGGCTTGGTGGGGAAGGGTTGCGTCGCGGAGCTCCACTCGCCCGCAACGTCGGATTGGGGCACGGGGCGCTCGTCGATGGGCCACAGCGGCTCGCCGGTGATGCGGTCGAACACATACAGGAATCCGAACTTCGTAGGCTGCGCAATGGCGTCGACGTTTTTGCCGTTATGCTTCACGGTGAGCAGCTTGGGAGCGGCGGGAAGATCGTAATCCCACAGGTCGTGGTGCACCATCTGGAAGTGCCACAGCCGTTTGCCGGTGCGGGCGTCCAGCGCGAGCAGTGAATTGGCGAACAGATCGTTGCCCTTGCGATTGGCGCCGTAGAAATCGTAGCGCGCCGTCCCCAGCGGAATGTAGGCGATGCCGCGTTTCTCATCCAGCGTCATCTCATTCCAGTTGTGAACGCCGCCAGCGGTTTTCCAGGCATCCGGCGGCCATGTGTTGTAGCCGAACTCGCCGGGATGCGGAATCACGTGGAACACCCACGCCAGCTTGCCCGTGCGCACATCGTAGGCATGGATGTCGGCGGGGAATGCGTCGTAGCTGGCGCCTCCGGCCGGCAAAGGCGTGATAATCAGGTTTTCGAAAATGCGTCCGGGGTTGCTGGTCTGAAGCGGGCGGGGGACATCGCGATCCAGGCCCGTGCGCAGATCGGTGCGGCCGTTGTCGCCGAAGCTATTGATGGTCTGGCCGGTGCGGGCGTCGAGGGCGGTCAGGAATCCCGCGTTGATGTAGAGCAGACGCCTGTCGGAGCGATCCTTGCTCTCCCAATAATTGAAGCCGCGGGTTCCCACGGCGCCCATGTTGGGATGAACCCACAATTCCTTGCCGGTGGCTGCGTCCAGAGCGGCGATGGCGGTGCCCGCTTGCGGCCCTCCCCTGCCCTTGCCGCCGGGTTGGGCGCCGGGCTGGCCGCCGGGAGGCGCTGGGGGCGGAGTGCCGGCCTTGAGAACGTACATTACGCCATCGACCACGATGGGGTCGAAGATAAATGTGCCGGTTCCAGTCGGATAACTCCAGACCAATTCGAGCTGCTTTACGTTGGCTTTGGCGATCTGTTTGAGCGAGGAATATTGCGCGGAATCGGAGCCGCCCAGATACTGGGTCCAGGTGGCGAAGGATCGCTCATCGGCGGCCGAAACCGCAATCCCGCTAACCAATAGACCCGGCAAGAGGAAAGTCCGGACTCGGCGCCTGAGTGACTGCATGAACATTACGCCCTCTACGGGGCAAGTATACATTACTGGAGGACTTCTTGAGCGGCACAACGGAGCCTGCTGCGCGGCCCTGTGCCGCCTTGTGAGAGAATTTCAAACGAATGACACACACACTCCCGCGCCGGGGGCTTTTGAAAATGGCCGGAGGAAGCCTGCTTGGGGCTCCCGTATTCTCGGGCTTCGGCCTGGCGCAGAGCGTTGTTTCGAAGCCGAAAATCTCTCTCAATGTGCGCGACTTCGGAGCCACGGGCGACGGCACAATCAAGGACACCGCGGCCATTCAACAGGGACTCGACCGGTGCGCGGTTTTGGGCGGAGGCGAAGTGCTGGTCCCGGCCGGCAACTATCTCACGGGAGCGATCGCGCTTCGATCCAACACCATTCTCCGGCTCGATAAGGACGCCAGCATCCTCGGCTCGCCCGACTTTGCCGATTATCCGGTCACGCAAGTCCGCTGGGAAGGAAAGTGGATCCAGGGCCGCACCGGGCTGGTCTATGCCATCGGCGCGAGCAATATCGGCGTGGTGGGGGCCGGCAAGATCGTGGGCAATCCCGCGCTGGGCGGCCGGCCGAATGCCCAGAATCCTCTCCGGCATCCGGCTCTGATCGAGCCCATTGCCTGCAACGGAGTTCGCTTGGAGGGTTTCTCGACCGATTACCGCCTGATGTGGTCCATCCACCCCACTAATTGCGAAGACGTGGTTTGCGCCAACCTGACCATTCGCAGCACCGGCGGCAACGGCGACGGCATCGATATCGATTCCTGCCGGCGTGTCCACATTGATGGCTGCGACATCTCGACCGGCGACGATTGCATCGCCATCAAGTCCGGGCGCGGCGCCGAAGCCTACGCGCTGCTCCAGACTACCGAGGACGTTCTTATCACCAACTGCACCCTTGCGGATTCCATCTTCGCCTGCATCGGCATCGGCAGCGAGACCTCCGGCGGCATTCGCAACGTCCGCATTGAGCGCTGCAAGTTCATCGGCGCGCGGACCTTCGCCATCTACATCAAGACCCGCGTGGGCCGCGGAGCGTTCATCGAAGATATTTCCGCCAGCGACCTGGACGTCTCCGGAACCACCGGCGGTTTTCTGCGCATCAACGCTCTGAGCAGCGGCATTCAGGATGAGGTTCCGGTGCCGGGCGATGAGGGCATTCCCACTCTCAGGAACTTCAAGTTTTCGAACGTTCGCGTCAAGGATTGCCCGCAACTGGCCGACGCCACCGGAATCCATCCCCGCAAGCCCCTGGATGGATTCTCGCTCACCAATGTGACCGGGAACTGCGCCAAAGGAATCGCCATGGCCAACATCCGGAACGCCGAGATCCGGGACATTAAAGTGACGGGAGTGAGCGGTCCGCTGATCGGCGTGAATAACGTAACCGGGTCCGGGCTTGAAGGGGCTGCGGCCATCGACCCTCCGAAGCTTCCGGACCCGGTCCCTCCGGCCGCCAAACCTTATCAACTGCGGTAAGGCGGCACACTTCGCCCGCGGCACGCGCCCAGTTGTCAAAGATCGGAGAGGACCCTCTCCTACGCTTGATAACCTTCAAACGAGAAAAGGACCGCTGAACCTCAACGGCAAAGCTCATTGTGCGACGGTCGCATGGGGTTGCCTAGGTTGCTCTCCCACGCTCGCGTGATCCGGATGCAATGAGACATCCGAACTCTTGCCTACAAATTAACGTATGAGTCTTGAAGACGGCAGGGCGCGAAAGCGGGAAGTGATTGAGGACAAGGGAGAAGAAAATTTGCGCGGGCCCTGTGAACGCTTTTTAACCACCCACGCGGGCGAGCTTCGCTGCGCTGATGGCCTGGCCGACGTGCCTCTGCATATGCTCGGCGATGTGGGTGAGAAGGCCGATGACGGTAGTGGGGAGCTTCTTGCGCCCGATCTCGCGAGGGGCTTCGAGTCGCGCGACATCGAGAGCTCGCACCACGGCTTCGGCCCGCTCGAACACGGCATTCATCGAGCCGAGAAGCTCTTCGAGCGATGCGCCGGGATCGTGCTCGTGCTTGAGAAAATCCATCTGCGATTCCGAGAGCTGGCGGCCTTCGAGATACGTCATCAACCGGTCCGTACTGCCGGCAATATGCCGCAGATGAAATCCGACCGAGCCGAAGCCGTGGGGAGTGGCCCAGAGCTGCTCGGGGGTGAGACCTTCGGTGAAGCGCGCCAAATCCTCGCGAGCCTGCTGGAACGAATAGAGAAGAGGCGCGAGCAGCGTGGGAACGCCCTCGATCGGTCCGCGCATCCATGCTTCAGGAAGGGACATGGATCTACACCGGCACCGGCTTGCCCGCCCACCGCTCCGAAGCCTTGTGAATGCGGCTCAGCGCCTCTTGAATATTCGCCAGCGAATTGGCGTAGCTGAAGCGGAGATAGCCTTCGCCGTGCGCGCCGAAAGCTCCGCCGTTCAAACAGGCTACGCCGGCTTGGTTCAGCAGAAGATCGGCCAGCTCCTTCGACGGCACGCCGGTGCCGCTGACGTTGGGGAAGGCGTAGAAAGCTCCGGCGGGGAGGGCGCAGCGGAATCCGGGAATCTGGTTCAAGCCGTACACGATGGCGTCGCGGCGGCGGCGGAACTCGGCCACCATGGCGGTGACGGCGTCCTGCGGTCCGGTGAGCGCGGCGATGCCGGCGCGCTGGGTCGCGCTCGCGGTGCAGGAGTTGGAATTCACCATCAGCTTGACCACCGCATCGGCCATCCATGTGGGCATGACGCCATAACCCAGCCGCCAGCCGGTCATCGAATAGGTTTTCGAGAATCCGTCCAGGATGATGGTCTTGTCGAGCATACCGTCGAAGCTGGCGATGGACGTGGGCTCGCCGTCATAAATGATGCGCGAGTAAATTTCGTCGCTCAGCACCATCACGTCGCGACGGCGCAGCAGATCGGCCATGCGGCGGATGTCCTCGGCGGGGACCAAGCCGCCGGTGGGGTTGGCGGGCGAAACCAGGATCACCATTTTGGTGCGATCCGAGAGCCGGGCTTCGAGCGTATTCAGGTCGAAGGAGAAGCCGCGCTCCTCGATCAGCGGAATAGGCACGGGGGTCGCACCCAGGAAATGGATCATGGATTCGTAGATGGGGAATCCGGGATTGGGGAAAACGACTTCGTCGCCCGGCTCCAGCAGCGCCATCATGGTGAAGAACATGATCGGCTTGCCGCCGGGGACCACGCACACGCGTTCCGGTCCAACCTGGATGCCGCGGGTGCGGGAAATATAGGCGGCGATGACTTCGCGCAGCTCCGGGTCGCCTTGCGTGGGGCCGTACTTGGTCCAACCTTCGCCCAAGGCGCGCTGGCCGGCCTCGACCACGTGGGCCGGAGTGGGGAAATCGGGCTCGCCGATTTCCAGATGGATGACGCTGCGCCCCTGCTTCTCAAGCGCGCGAGCTTTCACCAGGACCTCGAAGGCGGATTCGATTCCGATGCGGGTCATTCGTTCGGCGAGTCGCATGGCAACAATTTTACCGTGTCGCCGGGGGATAGAATATGGTCATGAGCACCACAGCTCTCCTGTCCGTAGAAGAGTATCTTCGCTTGACGGAGAAGCCTCACTGCGAATATCGGGACGGCGTGGTCTCCCGGAAGGCGATGCCGACGAAGTTCCACTCCATCATTCAACGGGCTCTGCTGATGCTGCTCCAGAGCCAGGGGGTTCAGGCGTTTCCCGAACTGACAGTCCGCACTTCTCCCACCCATTATCTGGTGCCCGATGTGGCCGTGGCGGGTGACTTTCCAGGCCCCTACCCCACGGAGCCCGTCCTGCTCTGCTGCGAAATCCTGTCCCCTGAAGACCGGCTAGGGGCCATGCTCGGCAAATGCGAGGAGTACCACGCCTGGGGCGTCCCCTTTTGCTGGGTCATCGACCCCGTCAAACGTACCGCGTGGGAATATCACTCCGGCGCGGAACCTGTGCGCGTGACCTCTGCGCTCCGCGCGGGTGAACTCTCGGTCAGTTTGGAAGAACTGTTCTCCGCGCTCCGCACCGCTGCCTAACGAGTCGCGGCTCGGAACCCTTCAGGATGTGGAGTGCGGTACATTCAGCGGAAGAAGGCCGTCGCTTTGGAACGTTGGCCGGACGACGCTTTACCGGGCGCTCGCGTCCTGACCCTGTTGGGCCTGTGAAAACACCAGCGCGTTAGAAAAAGAAACTTCCGAGTAGCGCGTGATCCCTTCTGGCGAGTAGTTCAGTCGTGGCGGAGCGCGATAGCCGGATCGACGTTCATCGCGCGCCGCGCTGGAATCCCGCAGGCGAGCAACGCCACCAAAGCCAGAATCGCTGGAGCCGACGCGATCGTCGCTGGATCGTAAGGCGAGACGCCGACCAATTGCGACTGCAAGACGCGATTTACGGCCAGCGATGCCGCAAGACCGAGGATCGTCCCCGCAGCCACTGGCAGCATCCCTTCGCTGAAGATCATTCCGCGAATATCTTCGGCCGTCGCGCCGATCGCCATCCGCACGCCGATCTCTCTGGTGCGGCGACCCACCGAATGCGCGATCACGGCATATAGCCCAATCGCCGCGAGCACCAACGCAATCACCGCAAAGATTGGCGCGACCGTGGCGTGCTTTCCCAACTCGCTATGCAGCGCATCCATGGAATCGCGATCGAAGGCCATGTGCGCCTTCAACGTCATTAGTTCTTCGAGCGACACATCGGAATCGATCTTCTGTACTTCGGCCCGAATTGTGCCGGCCAATGCCATCGGCATCCGCGTTCGAACCAGAAAATACACGCGACCGTTTGGGCGCTGGCGCAGCGGCACGTAAACAACGGGCTTGAACTGCTGCCGCACCGGGTCATTTTGCATGATGTTCGGAACCACGCCGACCACCGTCAGCCAATCGTCCGGCCGGTTCCGAGCCGTCGCACGAAGACGTATGCCGATCGGGTTTTCGCCAGGCAAAAACCGTGCCGCAAAGCTCTGATTGACCAAGGCCACCGGCAATGAGCCCTGCCGGTCGCCGTCGTTGAACTCGCGGCCTGAGATCGCAGCCGCTGAAACCACGCCGAAGTAGTTCGAACCGATCCCAAAGAACCCTATAGGCTCCCGGTCATCCGGCGCGGCCGGTTTTCCTTCGATCTCGAACGTTTGCTGGCCCGCGAAATGGGCAGGAAGATTGTTGGCAAGCGTCGCCTTCTCGATTCCCGGAATCGTCCGCAATCGGGTTTCCAGCCGCTCGTAATATGAGTTTCGTGCTTCAATGCTTGGGTATTTGTCAGACGGCAGCCTGGCCAATCCAACCAGAACGTGCTCGGGATCGTGCGTGCCTGTGTTGGCGTTAACGATCGACGCGAGACTCCGCACCAACACGCCCGCACCCGACAGCAGCACGATCGCCAGAGCCATCTGCACCGCAATGAGTCCCGCTGCAAACCGCTTTCCGCGGGGGCCCTGTGTCACGCCCTGCGCGTCACCCTTGAGCACTCCGTTCACGCCGATTTGCATCACTCTCGCGACGGGAGCGAAGGAAAACAGAATCGCGGCGCCCAGCGTGATCGCCGCCAGATACCAGAACGTGCGCAAATCCACGGTGTAATCGAGGACCTGATACATGGAGAACGTCGCCACGTCCCACTGGTGGACGCACCATTTCGCGATCCACCAGCCGGCCGCGCCCGCCACGGCCGCAATCGTCAAGTTTTCCATGAGGACCTGGCGGATCATCCTTCCTTGCCCCGCGCCCAGCGCGATCCGAGTCGAGTACTCACGCGCGCGTCCCATGCTTCGAGCCAGCGAAAGATTCGCAAGATTGGCGCAGGCGATCAGGAATACAAACCACGCCGCGGCCCATAGCGAACCCCAGATCATCGACGCATCCGAGCCGCTGTTTGCCTCGGCATGAGTGAACATGGTCGGGATAACTCCGCGATTGGTCGCTGGGTACGCCGCTTCCAAGCGGCGATTGATGGTTTCAAGTTCCGTGCGCGCCTGCCGAAGACTCACTCCATCGCGCAGGCGCCCGACCGCAAGGAATGCTGTAGCAGTCGGTCCTCTCTGCTTGAGCTCCGCGGTCTGCACGAGCGGAATCCACAGGTCCCATTTGGTGGGAAAATCGAAGCCTTCGGGCATGACGCCGATAATCGTCGCGGGCGAGCCGTTCATGTGCACACGCATGCCGACGATATCGGCGCGGCTACCGAAGCGGCTCACCCAAAACCGATGGTTGAGAATCGCAACCATCGGCGCGCCGGGGAGTTCATCCGCTGGAGCGAAATCACGTCCCAGTATCGGCTGAACGCCGAGAAGCCCGAACGTGTTCGCACTTAGAGCAAAAGCGGACGTGTCGATCGGGCGGCCGTCGCCGTCTTTTAAAGAGATTGCGCTCTCCGCTACAAACGCGAGGCCCTCAAATGACTTGGTCTCCGTGCGCCAATCCTCGAAATCCGCATACGAAATGAGGCCGCCGCCGGCCGCACGGCGCTCCTGAATGTAAACCAGACGGTCAGAGCGCTGCGCGAGCGGCAAGCCTCGAAACAGCATGGTGTCCATGACTGCGAATACCGTAACGTTCAGCGCGATCGCGAGCGTGAGCGTCGCAATCGCGGTCAGCGTGAAAGCATGATCCCGACGCAAACCTCGCCAGGCGAATCGAAGATCGTAGACGATCGCTTCAAGCTGCGTTGGGAAAGTGGCGGCGGGCATCGGCGTGATTATATAGCAGATGTCACTTTCAGAATTATTTGGCATAGAGCTGTGCTTGCAAAATCGAACATTTGCGCAATCCCGGCCAGCGGGCTAGCATGTCTCCCCACCTGTACGCCAAATATTTTGCAAAGCCACAGGTCGGTCGCGTTACGACCACCTGCCGATAGGGCCACATAAGGACGTTATTGCGCAAACTGAACCAGAGGGCGACACAGGCTGACTTAACGCCCTATACGTAGAGCCGCATCGATGGTGCTCCGGTCGGATCGTCGGCCACTCGGAAGTTGGGTTTTTTCTGAACCGAGCGCTTACCGCCGATAATGTTAAGGATCTCTAAATCAAAGCCGACGGCCGGCGGGTCCAATTCGCGCCTTTCTCTTTGGAGATGGCCTCGACGTCCTTCACGTACGCGCCGGTTTGCGTGAGGATGTGATGAAGGTCGTTGCCGAGGCTGATGAAGGTAAATCCCTTTTCGAGGAATTCGCCCACGCGTGACGTGCCGAACAGGAACAGGCCCAGGATGACGTTGTTCTTCTTGGCGGCGGCGCGGAGCTTATCGGTGGCCGCCTGCAACTCCGGCGAAGTGTACATGTGCGGGAACTCGTACTTTTCGTAGAGGCCCATGGACATGCACAAATCGTTCTGGCCGAGAAAGAGAATGTCGACGCCGGGCACGGTCGCGATTTCGTCGATGTTCTTGATACAGTCCGCGGTCTCCACCTGCAACGCAACGATGGTGTTGCTGTTGGCCGAGCCCGCATAGCCCAGCAGACCGGCCTTGTTCATGCTTCTCTGCGGAAAGTAGACGGACCGGGTTCCGACCAAGGGATAGCGGCAGCAACTGATGGCTTGGCGGGCTTCCTCGGCGGTGTTGATATAGGGGACAAGAACGCCGTCGGCGCCCATGTCCAGGGTCTGCTGGATGCCGCCGCGGTCGTGGTATCCGGCCACGCGCACCAGCGATTTTGCGCCGCCGCTGGCGATTCCGCACAGCATGGCGGAAAGGGTCTCGAACCCCATGGGTCCGTGCTGGCTATCGACCAGCAGCCAGTCATAGCCGCTGTGCGCCAGTTGTTCGGCGACGGTGGGACTGTGTGCATTGAGAAACAAACCCAGCTTCGGTCTGCCCTCGCGCAGTTGCTTCTTGAACTCGGCTCCAGTGAGCGCTTCACTACTCATTCCGTGTTGTCTCCCGATCCCGGACAAGCCTCCGGCCAGCGAACATAGCGTAGCGGATACGCGTGGTTTGTGCTATCCGGGTCTCATGAAAGTATACACCGCCTTTAAGGACCACGCGCAAAACGGATACGGCGCGAAACAGTTTCCGATCCTCCTGGCGGTGCGCCGCACCCTTTGGGCTTGTTGGTATAAGGTTAAATGAATGGGCGGAGTCACGACGGAGGGCGAGGTTCCTTCATCCGGATCTGCTTCATCCGGAGCTGCTTCATCCGGATCTACATTATCAAGGTTGCGTACGATTGCCCCGCTGGTGGCGCTGTTGGCGACCGCGGCCGTATATGCTCCGGTTCTCGGGTTCGGCTTCGTGTGCGACGACAGCGGCCAGATTGTGGAGAGCCAGTCGCGCTACACCTGGAGCGCCGTGCCCAGCTACTTTGGCTCCGACGTCTGGACCTTCATCGCCGGCGCCAAGACGAATTACTACCGGCCGGTATTCCTGCTTTGGTTGATGCTCAATTCGAAGATGTTCGGATTGAACACGGCGTTGTTGCACGCCGCCGCCGTGGGGCTGCACCTGGGGGCCACGCTGCTGCTGTATTTCCTGGCGCTGCGGCTCACGCGCCGCGCCGATGTTTCCGGCGCCGCCGCGCTGCTGTTCGGCGTGCATCCGGTACACATCGAGGCAGTCGCGTGGCTGAGCGGGGTCACCGAAAGCCTGTTCGCGGTGCTCGCGCTGGGCTCGATCCTATGCCAGCTTCGCGGGAGGCGCGCCGGCGCGCTGCTGCTGTTCGCATTGGCCCTCTTCGCCAAGGAAACGGCCATGGTGCTGCCCCTTCTTCTGGCCGCCTGCGACTGGCTGTTCCCCGCCGATGCCGGGACGACTCGGGGGGTGACCAATAAGCAGCGTTTGGGGAATGCGCTGGCGACGCTGGCGTGGTGTCTGGGAATCGGGCTGATTTACGTGGGGGCGCGCATCCACGCGCTGGGCGCCTTTGCGCCCGTCACCCGGGGTTGGACTCCGGCGATGATGGCCTGGACCGCGCCCGGCGTGCTGGTTTTTTATGGGCGTCAACTGCTGGCGCCGTTTGAATACAGCCTGTTTTACCCCATGTATCCCATGGCCCACTTTTCCTTGCGGCACACCGGGGAGCCGCTCCTGCTGATCGCCATGGCGGCGGTTTTTCTGCTGTGGATCGCGCGGCAATCGAAGCCTGTAACCCGCGGGCCCCTGTCTTTCGCCGCGCTGCTGCTGGTGCTTCCGATTGTGCCGGTCCTCAACCTGAACGCCTTTACGTTCGACGATTTCGAGCATGACCGCTACGCATATCTCCCGTCGGCGGGACTGTGCTTGCTGGCGGCGGTCGTCGCGGCGCGTTGGATGAATTCCCGTGCGCCGGGTTCCCGGGTGTGGCCGAAGGCAGCGCTGGGAGTTGCGTTCGCGGCGGCGGCGGCGGGCCTGGCCTACGTGAATGTGGAGAACAGCGGCATATGGGCCGACAACGTTTCGCTATTCGGCCACGCCGTGGAAGTGGCGCCGGACAGTTTCGTCGCCGCTGAATACTACGCCAACGAGCTGCTTACGCAGCAGCGCTTCTCCGACGCTCTCCCGCTGTTTCAAAAAGTGCTTCTGAGCGAGCGCGCCGTCTCTGAACCGATCGAACTGCTCTACGAGCCGATTGCGGTGTGCTACATCGGATTGGGGCAACTCGACGAAGCCGAGGGCTACCTGTATCGCGCCATCAGCCTGAAGCCGTCCACACATATCTCGCATATCTACCTGGCGCAGATCGAGAAGCGCCGGGGCCACCTGCCCGAAGCCGAAGCGCAAGCGCGCGAGGCCATCCGCCTGCGTCCCGCTCCCACGCCGAAGCTTTCCGCATATCATGGCGAATTGGCTCAGATCCTGGCGCTGGAAGGGAATTTGGAGGGCGCGCGCGCCGAGTATGAGGCCGAAGTGCGCGAAGATCCGGCATCGGTGGAGGGCCGGCAGCGTTTGCAGGAACTGGAGCAGCGAGGCTCTCCCGCTCCCTGAGTTTGCGGGAATGCCGATTTTGCGACAATAAGAACATCATGGCGCGCGGTTCGATCCCGGCCGTTTCGATCCAAGTCATCGGGGTGGGGCTTCTCGCCGTGTCCGCCTGGGGCGCCGCCGGTTGGACCCAATACCAGTCCGGTCCATTTCGCATCGTCAGTGACGCCGGAGAGCGCGTGGCGCGCACGCGGCTGACGGAACTGGAACAACTCCGCCACACGCTGGAATTGTACCTGGGAAAGAGCGAGCTGACCACCGTATGGCCGATCGACATCGTGCTGTTTCCGACTCAGCGCGAATACGGCCCGTACGCGCCGCCGCAGCCGCTGGTGGAGGGTCCCGACGCGAACTTAGGAGCCTGGATGGCGGAGACGCCCCTGCCACGCGATCTGCTGCGGGAGATCACGCGCCAACTGGTCGAGGACAACGCCGGGCGGATGCCGGAGCCAGTGGAGCGGGCGCTGGGCGACTTGATGGCGTCGATTCAGGTGAAGGACGCCAAGGGCAATCTGGAGATCACTCTGGGTGCGCCCCCGGGGGCGGGAGAGTTTCCCGAGGAACGCATGCGAGCCTGGGCCAAGATCCAGATGCTGGCGACCCTTCCGGAGTTTAGCGGCAAGCTGCGCGTGTACCTCAACAACCTGCAACAGGGCGGCGAGGAGGAGATGGCGACGCACAACGCCTTCGATCTGACACCGGCGGAGCTGGACAAGCGCGCAGAGGCGTACTTCGCCGCGGGGCGTTTCGCGGCGGTTCCGGTGGAGGGCGCGCCGGTTATTCAAGGCCGCGATTTCCGCGAGACGCGAATTCCCGATGCCGGGGCCGCCGCCTTGATCGAGGATCTGAAGGCGGACGGCAAGGATTTTCCGCCGGAGAGTCCGCGCGGGTTGCTGAAGCAGGGAACGCGCGAGGCATTGCGGGCGGCGGTGAAAGCCAATCCGAAGTGGGCGGAGCCGCACATCGCTTTGGCGGAGCTGGAGTACGATCCGGTGGAGAAGGCCAAGGAGCTGAAGCTGGCGGCGGCTCTGGAGCCTCGCAACAGCGGGCTGTGGGAGGCGCTGGCATTGGCGCAGACGGATTCCCAACTCTTCGCCGACGCGGAAAAATCGTGGTTCATGGCCGAGCGCAACGCGGCCAACGACGCGGACAAAGCCAGGCTTCGCAAGGCTCGCCTGGCATTGACGGAGCAGCGTGTCGACTTCGAGATCAAGGCCAAGAAGAGCAAGGCGGCGGAAGACGCCCAGGATCTGGAGCGCGTCAAGCAAGCCGCGGAAGCTCGCATCCACGCGGCCGAGGATGCGGCAAATAAGCGCAACGGCACGCTGAAACCCGGCGCGATTGTGGTTCCGTGGTGGAACGATGAAGACGGCGAAAAGCTGAGCGGAACGCTGACCAGGGTGGACTGTTTGAACGGCGACTCGCTGCGGCTGACCGTTCAGCCGGCCACGGGCGCGGCGGTGCGGCTGATGATTCCCGACTCGCACAACCTGGCGGTGAAGGGAGCGAGCGAAGTCCGGTTCCTCTGCGGAGTCCAGAAAGCGCCGAAGGCAATCAATCTGGTACACGACGGAAAGCCAGATGCCCAGCAGGGCACGATCGGCAACGTGCGCACGGTAGAGTTGCGGTGATGTTGCACACCAGGCTGCTTTCTTCGCGGTGAAAGCCCGGCTGAAGCAGTGGCTGTTCGGTTTTCTGGGAAAGCATCCGGAGGCCATCGTCGTGAGCTTCCGCTCCGGCGAGGACGCGCTCGCGGATGCGATGTGCGCGGAAATCCGCCGGCTGGAGCCATCGCGGCGGCACTTTGAGGTGAGGCTTGAAGACGCGCATGAGGTGAAGCGGCTGTTTCGCGGCTACCGCCTCGGCCTGGCGCCGGTCCTGTTCACGGACGATCCCAAGTACCGGCCGCTGCGAATGGCGGCGGCTCGCCTGGCTCCCCGCAAAATTCTGGCCTACAACGCGCGGCTGGAACGGCACCATCTGCGGTGGTCCCAGCCCATTGCCTCGTGGCTTTTTGTGAAGGGCGTGCCGCTGGACCGGATCTTCCTGCGGCCGGCTTGGTTGTGGCCATGGCGCAAGGATCGCACCACGCGTCCCAACGGTCACCGGGAGATCGAAGGCCGCGCCGGGCGGGAAGGCCGTCCGGTGGTCGCGGTGCTGACTCCGTACTTCCCCTTCCCGCTGGCCCACGGAGGCGCGGTGCGCATCTTCCATCTGCTGCGTGAAATCGCCCAAGAGTTCGACGTGATCCTGTATGCGTTTTCCGAAGGCGAGATCGGCGAGGCGGACTTGAAGCCGGTGCTCCGCTTCGCGACGCGCGTGTATCTGGTGGACAAGCCGCGTTACCGGGAGCCGCGCTGGTCCACGCTGCGTCCACCGGAGGCGTGCGAGTATCAATCGCCCGCCATGCGGGCCTTATGGAGCGAACGCCAGGCCGACGCGGCCCAGGTGGAATATACGCACCTGGCGCCCTATGGCGGCGACATTCTGGTGGAGCACGACGTCACCTGGGACTTGTACGCCCAGATTCTCGCACGAAAGACGCTCGCCAGAAGGAAGACGGTTTCGGCGTGGTGGGATTGGAAAAGATGGAAACGCTTCGAGGATCGCGCCATCCGCCGATTCTCCCGGGTTGTCGCAATGTCGGAGAAGGATCGCGAGCTGCTGGACGTTCCGCACGCGCGGGTGATCGAGAACGGCGTGGATCTGGAACGGTTCCAGCCTGGCCCAGATGGGAAAGAAGCGCCTGGGCGCCGCCTGCTATTCATCGGGTCCTTCCGGCATTTTCCGAACGTGGTGGCATTCCGGTTCTTGACCGAGGAAATCCTGCCGCTAACGCCGGACGTCGAGTTGACGGTGGTGGCGGGGCCCGATCCGTGGCCGCATTGGCGCAACGTGACCGGCACGCTCCAGCCGCCGCAAGACCGCTGGGTGCGGATTCTGGAGTTCGTCGCCGACGTTTGCCCGTTGTATCGCGAGACCAATCTGGTGGTGGTGACGACGCTCGAATCGGCGGGGACCAACGTGAAAGTGCTGGAAGCGCTTGCGATGGAGCGCGCGGTCGTATCCACGCCATCCGGCTGCGCGGGGCTGGGGTTGGAGCACGGCGTGACGGCCTGGATCGCGGATTCGGCGGAGGGCCTCGCGGAAGGCATCCGGACGCTGTTGGAGAACGCAGAGTTACGGACGGAGATCGCCCAAGCCGGCAGGGAACACGCGCGCAAACATTTCGACTGGAAGGCCATCGGGCGGCGGCAACGGGCGCTGTTGCGGGACACCTTGCGAGAAAGGACGGGAGATCCACTCCTGCTGCGCCCGGCCGGGGAGGCGGATCTGGAAGCGATCCTGCGGATTCAGGCGGCCTCGCCCGAAGCGTCGCAATGGGCGCCTCGGGAGTACCTGGCGCTGGATTGTACGGTGGCGGTGTGGCGCGCGGACAATGCCGTCGCCGGCTTCCTGGCGTCGCGCCAAACGGCGCAGGGGGCTCCGCATGAAGAACGGGAGATCTTGAACCTGGCCGTGGACCCGTCAGCGCGGCGAAAAGGGGTGGCTCGACGATTGCTGGAAGAGGCACTGGGGCGCGTGGAAGGCTCGTGGTTTCTTGAAGTTCGCGAGTCCAACACGGCCGCGATCGCGCTCTACGAGCAGGCCGGATTTCGCCGCGTCGGCCGGAGGAAAGAATACTATAACGACCCCAGTGAACCGGGGATTGTCATGAGGTTCCTTTCATGATATCGTCATGGTGCCGAAGGAGTGAAAAGGCGCGCCGGGCGCCGTGCGCCGGGCGAGTTTCAAACACGAAAGGTGGTCCTGATGGAGAAAAACCAAGACGAACTGAAGGCGCATCTGATGGCCACGAACGAAGAGTTTCGTTCGTTGGCGGAAAAGCACGCTCAGTACCATAAGCAATTGGAAGCGATCGAAGCCAAGTCGCACATGACTCTGCAAGACGAGGATGAGGAGAACCGGCTGAAGAAGCAAAAGCTGCGTCTCAAGGACCAAATGAACGCGATCCTGGCCCACTATCGCACGCAGCACGTGGCTTAGTATCAAGGGTGGCTTGATATCATCGGGTGCGCGAAGTCTAGGCATATCAGGCCGGGCGGATAGCCGTCCGGCCTGAAGTGTTTTTGGCCGCGATATAATTGAGGTTCTTCCCCGAGAAGAAAGAACTCCACACATGGACGAAAAAGAACGCAGCCGCGCCTTGGGCGCAACCCTGGCCCAGATCGAGAAGCAGTTCGGCAAGGGGTCGGTGATCCGATTGGGCGCGCAGCCGGTGGCTTCGGTGCCCTCGATTTCCACCGGGTCCATCTCCGTCGATCACGCGTTAGGCGTGGGCGGGTTTCCGCGCGGGCGCATCTCCGAGATTTTCGGGCCGGAATCGTCGGGCAAAACCACGGTGGCTCTGCAAGTGGTGGCGGAGGCGCAGAAGCTGGGCGGCATGGCCGCCTACATCGACGTCGAGCACGCGCTCGACCCGGCCTACGCTCGCAAGCTGGGAGTGGACGTGGACAATTTGCTGGTCTCGCAGCCGGATTACGGCGAGCAGGCGCTGGAGATCACCAACGCGCTGATCACCTCCGGGTCGATCGACGTGCTGGTGGTGGATTCGGTGGCCGCGCTGGTGCCCAAAGCCGAGCTCGACGGCGAGATGGGCGACAGCTTCATGGGCGTGCACGCGCGGCTGATGTCGCAGGCCATGCGCAAGCTCACGGGCATCGTGTCGAAATCCAACACGTGCCTGATCTTCATCAACCAGATCCGCGAGAAGATCGGAGTGATGTTCGGCAGTCCGGAGACCACCACCGGAGGACGCGCCCTGAAGTTTTACTCGAGCGTGCGAGCGGACATTCGCCGCATTGCGGCCATCAAGGACGGCGAGGTGGTGACCGGCAACCGCACCAAGATCAAGGTGGTGAAGAATAAGCTGGCGCCGCCGTTCCGCGAGGCCGAGTTCGACATCATCTACGGCGAAGGCATCTCCAAGGAAGGCGATCTGGTGGACACGGCCGTGGCGCAGAACGTAATCGAGAAGAGCGGGTCCTGGTACAGCTACAAAGGGGAACGCATCGGGCAGGGCCGCGAGAGCGCCAAACAGTTCCTCAAGGACAACGCCGACACGCGCAAGAAGATCGACCTGGAGCTGCGCAAGATGCTCGGGCTGATTCGGGCGGACGCCCCGGCGGCTCCGGCACCGGCGGCGACTGCACCGGCGGCACAGCCGGCCGCGGCGAGAGCGACGAGAGGGTAGGGGGGCGGCTCCCAGTCGGCCAGAGACTTTTGACCCCGGTCAGTCACCTTCATGGGTAGGGCGTTGAGCAGGTTTGCCGCCCGAGCTCCCGGCCACTACAATCATTAGGATAAATGTTTTGTAGGCAGGAAGTACCTGTTGCGGCCAAGTTCACCGAGATCAGCCAAGAAGTAATCCGACGAAGCGGAGGCGACTTGTTGACGGATGCTTACCAAAACCCCGATAACGCGCCCGACTTGCCGTTCCTTCGGAAATCCACTGAGTGGTGCAAGCCAGGCGGACGTATCGCGATGGCGCTACCTTAGACGAAGGCGGAGCTATTGCGCCCCCCGGTAGCCGTAAACGCAGATACCCTGGTGCGCTCCTCGCTCTTGGCGACAACTGCGCCCCTGGCGGAACCTCTATTTTTCGGTCGTTCCCGGGGCAGCGCCGGCCTCGCCGGCCGCGGAACCTACAAACAACTTCCGTCCGTCGGCGAATGTGATGACGCTGCCGTTGCCACGGTTCGCTCCATCTTTTGCCTGGTAACCCTCGACGAAAATCTCGGTGCCGGCCAGCAGCGAGTTCTTGGTCCAGCCACGGCGCAGCAGCGCGTTGGGAGCCGCGGCCTCGATCATCCAGGACGTGACTGTACCGTCGTCGCCTTTCACGTCGATGTGGATCCACGCGTGCGGGTTGATCCACTCCATCTTCGTGACGGTGCCCTTCATTTTGATCGGCTTGTCCGCATCAAACTCCGCGGCGAACGCGTGATGGGCCCATGCCGGCGCCGCGGCCAACAGCAAGCCACCCGCGGAAAGAATCACTGCAAGTGTTTTTCTCATCTCTGGTCTCCTGAATTAATTTACTTTTTCTCCGCGGCTTTGGCGGCAGCTTTTTTCTCGAGAGCGCGGGCGCCGCTGAGGGAGTCGAACATGGCGTAGTTGCCCTCATGGCATGCATATTCGAAATTCTGATAGCCCGGTTCCTGCGTAATCGGGAACGCGACTTTGAAAGGTTTCACGTACGTTTTCGGATCGTCGACGGTCACTTCGTACCGCATCTCGTTCGCACCCAGACGCATATAGCGCTCGGTCAATCTGAGGACATCGCTCGTGGGAGTGCCGCCTCCATTTAGGCCGATTCCGTTCCTGTTGGCCAGGAAATTCGTGGTCTCGACAACCAGAGTGCTGCCCTCCCAGTGGCCGCGCGCGTCGCCCATGTAGGAACGGATGTTCGCACTCGCATGAGGACGGCCGTCCATTGGGATCACGCGGGCTTCATGAACCATTTCCTGTAGGATCGTCACATAGCCGGGAGCTTGTACAATCTGTTGTCCATTTCCATAGATAACCGGGAATATGGAGCCCGTCACGCCACGGCTGATACAGCGGATGTAATAAGTGAAGTCTTCCCACGACTCTGCTTTGGGGTTGTTGACGCCGGCTCCATCCCCGACCGGTCTAGTCCGAGCTTCCGGAAGCAAGTCGGGTGTCCTGCCATTCGGCGGATCGACAACCAGCGACGTCTGCTTGCAGGGCCGCCGCGCTCGCTCTCCCCAGTGTCCGGGAGGGCCCGTGCCGACGCGCGCATCGGGCGCGACGGTTTCCACCAGATCGTTTTTCTGCTGCGTGTCGAGCCGCTTCTGGCTCGCAGCGAGTTCCTCTTCTGTAAAGAAGGGCCTCTCGCCGTAAGTAGCGGCCCGGTTCATGGGAGTGCCGATGCAGTCGTCGCTGGTCCAGGTTCCCTGCAAATCCGGATCGCCCCATGGCGTCTTCGGCTGGGTCCAGGTCTTGGCCGCGGGCGCGGCCTTTTGTGCTTGCCCCGGAACGGCAGCTTGCCCACGCGCCGGCTCGGCTGTCAGCGCAAAGGCCCCTAGCGCCGCGATGGATATAAGAAATGAGTTTCTCATACGACTCCCTCCTTCGATGGAGCTACTTCTTTTTCAGATCACCGTAAATCAGTTCCTCGACGAATTCAACACATTTGAATTCGTTGAGCTGCGCGTTTTTTTCTTTACGCCGGTAAAAGACCGTGCCGATCTTCCAGGGCCGCGTAAAGATCGCCTTGTCCTCGATGGCCGCCTCGTAGTTGATGTGATCGGCGTCGCCCATGGTGAAGCGCTCGACAACGTGCGTCTGATCGGTTTGGAAGTTTCCCGATCGATCGAACCAGCTATTGCCGTTCAATCCGCTGACATCGACAACCAGCGTGTCGCCTTCCCAGTGGCCGTTCGACGTTCCCATCCACGTATCCACGGCGCCCTCTTTAAACTTGCCCATGTTGACCACGCGATTCGACGTCGCATACTCGTATGCGAACGCGATGTCGCGCTGCGATTGAACGATCTGGAATGGGAACGGCATGTAATTCGCGCGCGGGATGCCGGGCATGTAGCACTTCACTTCCGGGTCCAGCTTCATCCGGTTTTTGAAGTTTTCTTTCTGCTGAGCTGCGGCCGCCGGAGTATACGGGATTTCGCCGCCTTCGACAATCCCCTGGCCGGCGGGCGTGGCCCCGATCGCACCGAGCTGAAAGAACGGTCCAGGCCGGGCGCTGTGATCGAGAATATCCCAATCCGCGGTACCTAAAGCCTCCCACAGACCTGTGAAGTTCGGTTTGCCATCCGGCATACGCGGGATCTGCGAAGTCGTTCTAGCCGGAGTTTGGCCGTTGCTTGGCATCGCCGCAAAAAGAACAACGCCCGCCCCGGACAGCAGACTCCAGACCCGCCATCGATAAGACATAGTCCTCAGCTTCCTAAACGCATTTTATGCTACTCCAGTTGGCGCAGCGTCGCAACGGTCCGCCAGCCGCCGGGGAGCTTCCGCACTGCTATCTCATTTGATCCAGATATTCGTGCTTAGGCCGCCGAGTTCTAGAATGATTCTATTGTCGGCGACCGACACCGTGTTCCAAATCGGATCCATCCCCGGCACCAACCGTTCACCGAACTCGTAGACCGGCATAGCGCCTCCGATGGGACGCTTGGTGTCGGCATCAAGTCGTAACGCTTCGAGCCATCTCAGGTTCCCGCCGCCTCCGCGAGCCGTCAGGATGTAGAGCAGGTCGCCGCGAGCCGACCAGAAAGCGAAGTGGAACGAATCTGAAACCGGGGTGACCGGCACCCAGTCGAACGAGCCGAGAAGCTTCTCCTGCCAGACCGGCGCAACGAACGTCTGCCACTGGTGCTCCCCCATCTTGGTGACGAAGCTGACCCAGCGGCCGTCCGGCGAAAGTCGCGGGCCGGAGAGGTCTTCCCCCGCCCACACGATCCGGTTCACTTGACGCGTCGCCAAATCGAGCATGTCGAGATGAGCGATCGGCGGCGAATCGTCCCACAGGAGTAATTTCTTTCCGTCAGGCGAGAACCCGCGCGGCATTCCGCAGGCCTCGCACAGCGCCGTGGACCAGAACGGCCACCACCCTACGGATTTCATCCCTACGTTCAGCCGATCCTTAGATCCGTCTCCGTACGCGTAGTTCGTGGCGTCAGGCGCGAGCTGGGAATAGAACCCATCGCGCAGGACCTTTTCCTTTTCTCCGTCCTTAAGGACCAGCGAAAAGCGGCCGCCGTTTTCGGCGCTGTACAGCAGCTTCGAGCCGGCGGCCGACTCCTGGCCTTTGCGCGCGGGTGATGAAGTGAGCGGCTGCGGTGGTCCAGTGAGACGCTCGCCTGTCGAGTCGAGCGGGAGCGCCCAGAGATTCATGTCCACTCGCGTTCGGGCGAACACGAGCCTTCCCGCGGCGAACGAAGCGCCGGAATCGCCTTGAGCATCGTCGGTGGCGCGTATGGCCTTGCCCAGAACCTCGTCGTCGGGCCCGATTTGGACCTTCCACAGCGTCTGTGTTTCGCCTTGAAGACCGCTGAAGACGATCCAATCTCCTGGCAGCCACGCATTGGCGGACACCGAGTTGAACCCTTGCGCCCGCAGGGCGGAGAAGATTGATGTCTTGCGGGGCTCCCCTCCCGCGGCCTCAGCGATCCACCATTCGGGTTCGCGCTGATCGCGGTTCTTCGCCGTGACCAGAATGCGCACGCCATCGGGCGACCAGACCGGCGCGTACGAGTTCTCGATCGCGGGCAGCACAAGAGTGGCTGAACCGCCCCCCAGAGGGCGCTGAGACAGCTTGCCTCCGATTCCGTAAAGCAGCGTCCTGCCGTCGGGCGAGATTTTCGCCGAAACCGCATTCTCGACGATCAATTCCGGTGTGCCGCCGGAAACCGGCTCGCGATAGATTCCTTGCGGCACTCGCGTCGAAGTAAAGTAGACGCTCTTGCCGTCCGGGGAGAATTCGGGGTCGTAATTCTGCGATGCGTCTTCGGTCAGCCGGAGGGGAGGCGTCGATCCATCGGCGCGGCGAACCCAGATCTGCGCTCCGGCTTGTCCGTCGGCGCTGGCCGCGAACGCCACTGTCGAGCCGTCGCGTGACAGGGCCGGCGATCTTGCGACGCCGTTCCCGCTGGTAATCTGCACCTCGTCGCTGGCAGGGCGTGGCGCGGAACAGGATGCCAGCAGCCAGACCGGCAAGATGAGGCTCCATCGATGCATGCTCCCTATATCGGCGGCAAGCGCGCTTGGGATCACGGCTTCGATCCTCGCAGAAGCAGCCCAGAATGAATCCTCTGCGCGATTCGGTTTACGTCAGCTCTTTGAAGGGATTGAAGACCTTGAGTCCGGGACGCCGGAAGTCCCGATCGTTGCCTGTAGCGATTGTCAACCCATGCCGCCGGGCAGTGGCCGCGATGTAGCTGTCTTCGACCGGCATGCGCCGGCCAGCTATGTCGAGCAACCTCTCTTGCTCCGCCCAAACGTGGGCGACCGTCACGTTAAACCCGTGAATTCGCCCCTGGAGAGCGTCCACAAGCCGTGTCAGCCAGACCTGGAGGGCCTGCCGCTGGCGTCCGTCCTTGGTGCGCACCCAGTAGGCCAGTTGGGCAATGACGACCGCGCTCGTGTAGCAGCGGTCTTGTTCTTTTTCGAGCCAGGCAACGACCCGCGCATCGCCGTGCCGCTTGGCCGGCTGGCAGATGACATCCGTGTCGAGCAGCCAGCTCATAGCTTGCGGCGCCGGGCTGGCGCTTTGCGGCGCGGAGGCACATCTTCCGGACTGACCGGGCAGGCTTTGAGCACGGTAAGCCAGTTCTCTTTGCCTGCCAGCCGTCGAAACACGAGCGCGTCCTCTTCCGCATCGAAACGCGCGTCGAAATAGTCGCCGGGCGAGGCCGGAGCAAGAGCAGCCGGAACAGAGAGTCGCCGCTTGGCGTCTAGCGTCACGATCATGGTGGGATTATCCCACCTCCCGTCAGAAGCGTCAAGACCCGGCCCAGGGGCCGGATCACTACCGGCGGCGCCGCCGAGGTCAAGTCAGACGCGCTGCGGCAGCCTAGACAGGAATCATGGAAGTGCTGTTTGCCGCCCGCGCTGATTGAAAACTGTCGCCGACAACGATTGACAATCTCTGTCGATCGCTACATAGTGGAGCCATGACTTGGTCGCAGTTTGAGCAGCCGTCGCAGGATCTCCGGCACGCGTTGCGTATCTTCACCAAATCGCCGGGGCTCAGCGCCGCGGCGGTGATGCTGATTGCCCTGGGCATCGGCGTTAACACCACTCTGTATTCGATGATCCACGGACTCTTGACCAAGCCCGCGCCGGGTGTTGAGGCTGCTGGGTTAGTGACGCTGGGCCTGACGGTGGATGGACATGCCGACGATCCGGGGAACAGTCTCCCCAATTTTCTCGATTACACCGCGCAGAGCAAGACGGTCCACTTGATTGCCCGCGGGTTCGATCGCGTTGCCGTGGATCTTGGCGATGGCAGCTACGCCACCCGTGCCGCGCCGGTCACGGCAGGATATTTCGAGACGCTCGGCATTCGGATGTCGAAAGGCCGAAGCTTCACTCCTGAAGAGGAACGCTCCGACGCCTCCGGGCTGGCGGCCGTCATCAGCGACCGGTTCTGGCGGGAACAGTTTCACGGCGCCGCGAGCATTATCGGAAGACGATTGGGCCTCAACGGCTACTCGGCCACTGTTGTGGGCGTAGCTCCCCCGGGTTTCCGCGGGACGCAGCTCAATGAGAGCAACGACCTTTGGGTCCCGTTGCTGAGCTATTACCGGAGGAAGGGAACCGAGGCTCGTTTGAACGTCCGCTCGATGCCCACCATCGAAATTATGGGCCGCCTGGCTCCCGGCGTATCGCTCAGTCAGGCGCAAACCGAATTCACACTGATATCCAAGCGCCTCGCGGCCGAGTATCCGGAGAGCAACCGCAACCGGATGGTGGTCGTGGGACCGTACTCGATGGCAGCGATGGGTCCATTGGCACAACGGAGCGGCGCGTTCCTGGCAATTCTCGCCGTGGTGGCCGTTCTCACCCTGCTGCTGGTGTGTTCCAACGTCGCCAATCTGATGCTGGCACGCGCGGCAGTGCGCCAGCGCGAGATGGCGTTGCGGCAGTCCATGGGCGCCACCCGCTGGCGGATTCTGCGGCTGTTGTTCGCGGAGGGTTGCGTGATCTCCCTGGCAGCCTGGGCCGCGGCTTGCCTGTTCGCTTTTGTGGCGGCGAAGGCGATTCCGGGCATGATTCCGCCCAACAACCAGGGCTTTACGGTAGACCCGAATTTCACTCCCGACTGGCAGGTGATCGCTTACGCAATGCTACTCTCGGTGGCGGGCACGCTGGCATTTTCCACTGCCCCCGCGCTACGCGCCTGGAAGCAGCAACTGCTTCCGTGGCTCAAGGCCGGGGAACAGAGCGTGGCCCAGGGCCGCTCCCGCCTGTCCACCGTTCTCACCGTCACACAACTGGCGCTGGCGGTGCTCCTGCTGACCAGCGCAGGGATCGCGCGTGGATCTTTATCGCTGTTCGACGACCTCGATCTGCGTTTTGAGAAAACCATCTTTTGCTGGTCACGGTAAACACGGCCGGCAGCGCTGCCGATGCGCAAGCGAATGGGGAATTGCTCGAGCGCCTGCGAGCCCGCTTGAGGGCCGTGCCTGGCGTTACCGGCGTTTCGCACGTGATGCCGCCGCCGTTTGCTTGGGGGACTGAGCTAGTGAACCACCAGAGCTCACGAGGAGACGGCGATAAGCTGGTGCTGGCCGACCGCAATCTGGTGGGGCCGGACTATCTTGCAACTCTGGGCGTGCGTCCGTTGCTCGGCCGCGACCTTTCCACAGACGATCGCGCGGGGGCCAGGAAGGTCGCGATCGTCAACCTGGATCTGGCCGAAGCTCTGTGGCCGGGACAGCCCGCCGTTGGTAAGACAATGCAGGTAGGCGGAGAGCCGCAGCCCTTGGAAGTGGTTGGCGTAGCGCCGAACGGAATCTTTGGCAGCTTCCACGAAGAGCAGCACCCCGGGTTCTTTTTCGTTCCCGAAGCGCAAGCCGCGGGCCCGGCTGGCGAGATCACGTTCTACGTCCGCTTCGCCGGCAGCCTCGATGCAGCGGCGCCCGCGGTGCGAGGCGCGTTGCACGATGCCGATGCCCGCGTGCCCATCGTCTACATGCGAAGCATGCAAACGCAGTGGGAGGGAATCACCGGGCCGGTGCTCCTGATTGCAACCCTGCTGACGCTCTTCAGCGCAGGATCGCTGCTGGTCGCGGCCATCGGTCTCTACGCGGTAGTCGCGTTCAACATGGCGAGGCGCACGCGCGACTTCGGCGTGCGCATCGCGCTGGGCGCTTCCCCGATCCAGATTCGCGGGATGGTGATCCGCGAGGGCCTGATGATGACCGCCCTCGGCCTCGCCTGCGGGTTTGCACTCTCCGCGACGGCCGGAGCTGTGCTGCGCAGCAGGCTGGCGGGAGTTACGCCGACCGACTACCGTACGTATGCGGCTGTCTTCGGGCTGCTAGCGTCGGCAGCTCTGCTGGCGTGTTATGTCCCGGCTCTACGTGCCGCACGCGTCAGTCCGATGGAGGCTCTGCGCCAGGAGTAACAGCGCGATCCAACCCATCGCGGCAGCCGGAAGGACACGCGTAACGCCGCCTCATCGGGTCAGTCCGCGCGGAAACCCGGGGAGGAATCGCGGACGCCTATCGCCGGTCGGGAAGCGCGAACACGTACAGCGCGTTGCCCGTCGCCGGATAATGCAGATCCGCCGCGACCACGGCGGGTACGCCGCGCGGGCTGCCTCCACCGTTGCTCGTGGTCACCGCCAGATACTGTTTGCCGCCCGCGGTGAACGTCAGCGGGAAGCCTTGCACCGCGGCCGGAAGCCGGGTCTCCCACAGAATACGGCCGGTCGCGGCGTCGAAGGCGCGGAACATGCGGTCCAGGTCGCCCGCGAACGCCACGCCTCCGGCCGTCGAGACCACGCCTGTAAGGAACGGCGCGCGCTGTTCGTATTTCCAGATCTCGCGCATGGTCCGCACATCGTACGCCGCCAGCTTGCCGACATTCCCGTTCGTCCCCGGCATCTCAAAGAAGCGCCGCAGAGCGCCGTTGCCGCTGCCGCCGCCCGCGATTTTTTCGATCGCCTGCCCGTTCATATCCAGGCAGCTCTGGCTCAGCGGAACGATCAGCCGGTTGCCCGGCGCATAGTAGGTCATCGACGGCCAGTTCTTGCCGCCCTCCGTCGACGGACACGCCGTCACCCACTCGTCCGACGCGCTGCTCGACGATATCGTTGCGATAGTGCGGTTCCCCCGTGCGCGGGTCGATGGAATCGTACACGTTCTGGAACACCATTTCCTTGTGACCGAGATATTTTCCGGTCTTGCGGTCCAGCTTCCACAGGATGCCCGCCTTGCCCGCGCTGAAGACGTAGTTCTGACCCTGATCGTCCACCAGCACCCGTTCGAAAACTTCGTCCAGGTCCAGCGTCTCGCCCGGCGCGTAGCTGTGATACCAGGCCAGCTTACCCGTGTCGGCATTGAGCGCCAGCGTGGAGTTGGCATACAGCGTCGCGCCGTTGCCGGAGCCGCGGCTCACGCGCATCCACGGTTTGGCTTGCGCCGTGCCCCAGTAGGTCAGGTTCAAGTCCGGATCGTAGCTTCCGGTGATCCACGTCTCGACGCCCGCGCGGAAGGTGTTCGAGAGCCCTCCCCAGGTATCGCCTCCGGGTTCGCCTTCGAGCGCCACCGTTCGAAAGCGCCACGCTTCTTTGCCGGTCTTGGCGTCATAAGCGCTGATGAAGCATTTCTCTTCCCGATACGTCGCGCAGGAGTCGCGGCCCAGTCCTTGAATCAGCCGGCCTTTCACCGCGATTGGCCCGCTGGTGTTGGCGTACTCGCCTTTGGAACGGTCGCCGATGGTGGTGTCCCAGACCACCTTGCCGTTGCGGGCGTCGAAGGCCATCAGGTGCGCCTCGCCCGTGGCTACGAAAATCTTGTCGTCGTAGATCGCGATGCCGCGCATGGCGGGCGCGGTGGGATTGGAGCCGTAGCGATTCTCCCAGATCAAGTCGCCGGTCTTGGCGTCGAGCGCCTGCAGCACCATGCCGGCGTTGTTCACGTACAGCACACCGTTGTGCACGATGGGTGCGGGCTGGTTCCCGTTGCTCGCGCCCTCCTGCATGGCCCAGCTCCACACCAGACGCAGGTCGTTGACGTTCTGCGCGGTGATCTGGTTCAGCGGGCTGTAGTAGGTGGCCTTGTAGTCGCGGCGAATCATGAGCCAGTCGCCGGGATCGGGATTGCGCAGCATGGCGTCGGTGACCGGAACGTAGTTCTTGACTTCACCCGCCACCGTGATTCCACGGGGCGCCTGCGGGGCCCGATTGTCCTGTTTGTCCTGTTGAGAAGAGAGAGCGGCGGAAGCCGCCAAGTACGCTGCACGCTGCCCCGACGCGACGCCGCGAATCGAAACGCCCGAATCGGCCGCGAGCGTACGATCGCCTGGCCGTGCGCTGTTGGCGTCGAGGATGAACGCGGCGAGATTGATGTAGGTCTGGTCCGAAAGCGACCCACCGGTGCCGGGAGGCATGCGTGGCGCGCATGAAATCGATCAAGTCGCCCGCGGTCTTATCGCCCCATTGACCCATGAAGTTCGCGCCGGCCAGTTGCGGCCCTTCGCGTCCGGAGAGATCCGGCGCGTGGCAGGACGCGCAGTTGGTTTGATACGCGGCGCGTCCCGCCACGGCTTGCTCGGCGGTGTACGGCCCCGTCGGCGTTGTTGAGCGACGAGAATCGCCACGCCACACGCGGCCACGATCGCCGCCCCCACGGTTATTCGAGTCTTCACTGCTACCTCCACAACCACATAATCCCCAAGTATATAGAGCCGCGCCGTTACTGAGCGGTCCAGCCGCCGTCAATCAGCACGTCGGTTCCGGTAATGAAGCCGGCGTCGTCGGAGCACAGAAAGCGGGCCAGCTTGCCGATCTCCTCGGGACGGCCCCACCTCGCCAGCGGAATCTTGGTGAGGAACTGGCGGTTCAGCTCGGTGTCGTTGATCAGCGCGGTGTTCAGATCGGTGGCGAAGGGGCCGGGGCTGATGCCGATCACGGTAATTCCCTCCGGCGCCAGCTCCTGCGCCAGCGCCCGCGTGAGCCCCAGCAGCCCGGCTTTGCTGGCCGAGTACGCGGTTCGTCCGGGAAGCGAGACGTGGCTCATGATGGAGGTCATATTGAGGATGCGTCCCCATCCGCGGCCGCGCATCATCGGAATGAAGGCGCGGCACATCAGAAACACCGAGGTCAGGTTGGCGTCCATGACCCTGCGCCATTCCTCCAGCGTAAAGTCGGTCAAAGGCTTGCGCAGGTTGACGCCGGCGTTGTTGACGAGAATATCGACGCGGTCAAATCGATCGGCCACGCGCTGCTGGAGCGCCAGCACCTGCGCCTCCTGGGCGATGTCGGCCACGAAGACGGCGGATTGGGCGCTTCGCGCAGCGGCTTCGGAAGCGGTTTCATCGAGCTTGGCGCGGTCGCGGCTCACCAGCGCCAGAGCCGCTCCGGCCGCGCCCAGCTCCAGCGCGATGGCTTTGCCCAATCCCCGGCTGGCCCCGGTGATCAGCGCGACGCGGCCGTCGAGAATCTTGGCGGGCATGGCATCCGCCATTGTAGAATGCAGCGGAGGAGGACGCGCGCCCGCGATGGGGCCCCGAACACGGACTGCCGCCCGCACAGCGTCTCCGGCCGATCAGGGAGCAAAATACCCGACAATGTCGATGATCAGGTCGGTCGGGTTCCCGGCGAGCACCGTGATCCCACCGCTAGCCCCCGCGGGAACGATCGCCGCGTTCGCAATCACGAATCCGTCCGGCGAATTGAGCGTCGAAACGCCCGGGTATGCGTCTCCCGTGGGCCATGCCGACAGGAAACTCAGTGTCCCCTGCGGCACCACCGTCATGTTCAGTGCGTAGGCTTGTGCGGTCGACGGGATGCCGCATGGGCTCGATTGAATGGGGAAATTGCGGCCGCTATACGCCGCCAGGCTCGGCGGTCCGAACGCGCCGGTGAAGCCCTGGCCCGTTCGCGTATCGGCCACGCGGCAGGGCGTCACGGTGTAAAATTGCAGTCCCCCCGTCCCCGGCGCCGCGAACTTCCCGTTGATGTCGAGAATCACGTCTGTCGGGTTGCCCGCTAAAACCTCGATGTCGCCGCCGGTTCCCGCCGGAACAATCGCCGCATTCGCCAGCGCTGTGCCGTCCGGCGAGTTCAGCGTCGATACTCCCGGATATGGTTGTCCCACGGGCCAGATCGACAGGAAGCCAAGCGGCGCTGGGGGAACCACCGTGACGTTCAATGAGTAGGCCTGCTCCGAGCCCGACAGGCACGGACTGGTCGCGAGCGGGAAGTCCCGCCCGGCATAAGCGCTCAGACTCGGCGGCCCGAAGGCCCCGGTGAAGCCCTGGGTGCTGCGCGTGTCCGCAATGCGGCAAGGCGTGAGCGGGAAAAAGTCGAGCCCGGAAGCGCCTGGCGCGGCGAAATACCCATTGATGTCGATAATCAGATCGGTCGGATTCCCCGCGACTACCGTGATACTCCCGCCGGCGCCGGCTGGAACGATCGCCGCATTGGCGATCACGCTGCCGTCGGTGGAATTCAGCGTCGAGACGCCCGGATAGGCATCCCCGGCCGGCCACACCGAGAGAAAACCCAACGGCCCGTCCGGAACCACGGTGAAGTTCAACGAATACGCCTGCGCCGCCGATGGAATGGAGCACGCCGAGGAAAGAATCGGAAAATTGCGGTCCGCATAGGCCGCCAACGCGGGCGGTCCCAGCGCGCCCGCGAAGCCTTGGCTGGCGCGCGTGTCGGCGATGCGGCAGGGCGTGAGCGGGTAGAACTGCAAGGGGGCAGCCGCCACTCCGGCGACCCCCAGCCGCGCCAGCCATCCGAGGGCGTATCCAATGTTGGTGGATTGAACGGGATCCAGCAATGTCAGGTCGATCGAGCTGGTCTGGCCGCCCAAATACATATTGCCGCTGCTATCCACGGCGATGGCGTTGGCCTCATCCGAACCCGAGCCTCCATAATACGTCGAAAAGCTCAAGCCGTTGCCGGCTGCATTGAAGACCGATACAAAAGCGTCATACAGTCCGTTAAACGACGCTTGTACCGGGGCGGCCGTAGGAAAATCGAACGAAGAAGTATAGCCGGCGACATACACGCTGAGGTCGGCCGCAACCGCCAGCCCGTTGGCCCAGTTGAAGCCGGAGCCGCCCAGGTAGGTGCTGTAGACCAGCGCATTGCCGGCGGGGTTCACTTTGGCGGCGAAGGCGGCTTCGACCGCGTTATACGAAGTCTGAAACGCCCCCGCGGTGACGGGGAAATTGACGGAGTTGGTGGCTCCGGCGATATAGGCGCTGCCGCTGGCGTCCACGGCCACGGCGTTGGCCTGCTCGGGAGTTCCCGTTTCGCCGCCGCTTCCGCCCAGATACGTGCTGTAGACAATCGCCGAGCCGGCGGAGTTGAGCTTGGTGAGAAAGGCGTCCTGGTATCCGCCATTCACGGCTTGAATCGCGCCCACCACCGGGAAATTGGTGGAAGTGGTTCCTCCCGCGACGTAGACGTTGTGGCCGGAATCGAGCGCAATGCCGCCCGCATGATCGACCATCGATCCGCCCAGGAACGTACTAAATACCACCCCGCCGGCGGAGCTCAGCTTGGTCACGAAGACGTTCTGACTTCCAGCCAGCGCGGATTGCTCCGCGCCGCGAACCGGAAAGTTGGCCGACAGAGTATCGCCGGCGATGTAGGCGTTGCCCGAGGAATCCACGGCAATGGCGTTGCCCGTGTCTGTGTTGACGCCGCCGAGATAGGTGCTGTAGAGCAGCATGCTGCCGAGGGCGTTGAGCTTGAGCGCGAACGCATCACGGCCGCCACCGAACGACGGCTGGATGGCCGCCGCCAGCGGGAAATTGTTCGAGGCGGTCGAGCCCGTGACGTAGGCCTGGCCGGCGCCGTCCACGGCGATAGCCTGGCCCCGGTCGTCGCCGCGCCCGCCGATATAGGTGGCATATACCAGTCCGCTTCCCGCCGGAGTGAGCTTGGCCACGAACGCATCCACGCCGCCCGCATTGGACGCCTGGATCGGTCCCGCGATTTGAAAGTTGAGCGACTCGGTCCAGCCCGTGGCGTATAGATCCCCGGATGAATCCACGGCGACGCCGGTCACCGCGCCCATGCCGCTGCCGCCCAGATACGTCGCGTACGACAACACCGGATCGATAATCAGGGGCCGCCAACGGTCGTAGGCGGCGATTTCGAATCCCACGGTGTGCGCGTCCAGCAGCAGGTAGCGCCCGCGAATTTCGACCCGCCCGCCGGTTGCGATTTCCTGATAGATGACCGGCGCTGCTTCCCTGGCCTCGGCGTTCCCGTCGTCGTCACCCAGCCCGCCGTCGTCACCCATATGGATGAGCAGATCGCCATTCGCCGCAATGGAGAGGCTTGCGCCGGAGTAATCCAGGCGGATCTGAGTCGGATCGGCGCCGGGCGCAACCAGAAATTCGGACTTGATGCGGTGGCCCGCGCCGCCGTAGCTCATGTCGATGCCGGGGTATAGATCCCGGTACAGAATCTTTTGGTACACCGGAAGCTTGGTGTGCCAATCCTGCGGCCGGTCCCCAATGAGGAAATTGGCCTGCGCGCTCAGACGCTCGACGCCTTCAACGACGGGATGGGCATTCGCGTTGGCGAAGTGCGCCCGCAGCGTAAAGCCGTCGAGCTGGAAAATCGCCGCGGTGGCCGTGAAGCCGGCCCGCAGCTCGGGCGTATCCACCATGAAGCGCACGGATGGGTCCGTCTGGCCCAAGTTCGGAATGAAGAAGGCCGGAAGCGAACCTTCCCCGCGTTGTGGTTGTGCAAAGCGCTGCTGTGAAAATGCCGGCGCGGCGGCCAGAAGCACCAAGCTGATCGTATACCGCATGCTCCCCTGCACATGAATTCGGCGAGAGCCGCGCACACCTGCATATCTCTGGCGTGAGGCGGGGATAGGTTGAGTGGCGGATCAGCCCGGTTGAACAATGCCGCGCGACTTGGGCTGAGCGGCAAAGGGCTCCCGCTAGCCGGGAAGTTCACCCAGAAATCGTTTCGGATGGGAGACGCGCAGGACTTCCGTTGGGACAAAGCGCTGGCGGCTGCGGACGCCAGCGAGCACCGGGAACTCAGCCGCAAGCTCACGCTGCGTGAATGATCCTTCTGGATGCCAACCTCCCGATCTACGCGGTCAACGCCGACGCTCCCTTGAACCGCAAGGCGAAGGCCTGGCTGGAATCGGCTTTGTCCGGGCGGGAAACCGTTGGATTTTCGTGGAATGTACTGCTCGCATTCCTCCGGCTCACCACTCGGCCGGGCCTGTTCCGGCAACCGCTATCCGTGGACACAGCCTTTCACCTGATGGCTGCCTGGCTGGATCGGCCATCGGTGACGATCGTGCATCCGGGCTCGCGCCACTTAGCGGTTCTGCGCGAGTTGCTCCGGCCGCTGGGCTCCGGCGGAAATCTCACATCCGACGCTCATCTGGCCGCCTTGGCCATTGAGCACGGAGCGGAACTGTGTTCCTCCGATACGGACTTCGCGCGATTCCATGGCCTGAAGTGGCGGAACCCCCTGGCCTGAGTCGCCGGCACTCGTCTACCGGTAGCGAGGAAGACGCGTCACGATCTCCCCCGTAGCGACGCTCACGCGGACGACCTGGCCCACCAGCCGCACGATGTAGCCGGAGTCGTCTTCGCGGTTCGGGTCCGATTCGCCCTTCACCTGATACTGGTCAACGATCCATTCGAGCGCGGAGCGCGAGCCGAGCCGGTACTCAAACGTCTCAGGCGGAATTCCCGACAGCGTCAGCGACTGGTTGATCTGGATTGACTGTTTATCGGCGCTCAGCTTCATCTTGGTGACGCGCTCCGAGTAGGGCACGCCTTTGGTCTCGACATGTTCGAGCGGCCAGGGATCGGGCGATTCATAGCCGACATGGAGCCGCGCGAGCTCGCGTCCCGCTGTCGCGAACGCCGCGAAATCCGGTGCGAGGGGAATCCTCGGCAGCTCGCGCTTGAGATTCGCGGCGTAGCGTTCGCGATAGTCGGGATGATGTAGCAGCGCGTAGATGTAATGGAAGATGTCTTCCTTGGTGATGGAGTCGTTGGCGTAATGCTCGCGGAATTGCGCAACGGCGGAGTCTTTGAGGTGGGAGAGCGGGAAGCATTGACCCTGGCGCCCGCCGACAGCTTCGTTTGGCAGAACGTCCGTGACAAGAGCCGAAAATGGAACTTGGCTGTGGCCCGTGACGCAGAGTGACGTTGTTGGCCCGATGTGGGGCCACTGCAAGACTTCCTCGTTTAATATGCGGTCGAAAAAAAGCCACCGCCTGGAGAACGGACGATAGAGCGCGGGGCGGATCTTCCGGTCGTCGAAGCTCGCGAGGTGACCTTGCGTGGCGTCTTGCTTGAGGCCTCGGCTCCACTTGATGTGGTCGGGCCAGTCCGCCGCCGGGTCTGCTTTGTGACGGTGCACCTCAGCGTTGTAGGCTGCAATAAACGTGGCCATCCGCCCGGAGAGCTTCTCGCGATCCCAGTCGTAGACGACCTCGTCGCGGTTGGTCTTGACGCCGACAGTGTAGAGATCGAAGAGATCCGCAACTCCGAAAAAGCCGCGGTACTCATCGGCGTGCTCAGGAACGAGCCACGCGTTCTCCGCGTCCGGCGTCAGGGTCTGCCAAGCGGGCTCGCCTTGTGCCAGAAAATCGAGCTTCTCGCGCTTACGCCACATCTCGGGGACTCGATGGTAGCGGAGCCCGCCTGCGGTGCCCTTTTTCTTCACCGCCAGAGTTATGCCCACACCCGTCTGAATCCCGAACACATTGTGTGCGGTCCCCGACAACTTCGGATTTCGACGGACATTACCGTGCAGGTCGATATGGTCAACTCGCTCAAAGTCCTGAAGTAGGTGCTTGCGCATCCCGCCAAAGGCGAGTTGATCCACGAAGCTGTTATTGGAGACGAAGCACACGATTCCGTCGCGGGATCCCAGCCGGTCTGTTGCCCACCGAAAGAACCGGACGTAGGCGTCGTAAACTTGCGTTCTCAGCGTCGCCGTTGAGTCGGCCACATACGTCTCGCGAATCCGCCCGTCTACCTCCTTATACTTACGATTCTTGTTATTGTCGTTCTCGCTCTTCTGCCCGACATTGTACGGAGGGTTGCCGATGATCACCGTGATCGCGGCCTTCTTCTCCCGCGCCACGCGCTCCGTGTTGGCGGGAGTAAACAGGCCAATCTGCCGCGCCTCGGCCATGTCCAGCGTGTCCACGAAGCACAGTCCCTCAAACGACTCATACTGCTTCATGCGCTCGTAGTATGCGTGCTCGATGTTCAGGCTCGCGACGTAGTACGGCAGCAGCATAATCTCATTGGCGAACAGCCGGTTGTGGTAAGCCTCGGTGAGAGCTCTTCCCGGCATGCGCTCGATCAGATTCACGATGAAGTTTCCCGTTCCGGTGCAGGGATCGAGAATTAGAACTTCGGGCGACGCCAGCGTGAATCCGAACTCCTCCTTGAGCGCCCGCTCCACGGCGCTGCACATGTACTCGACGATTTCGCGCGGCGTGTAGACGATCCCGTGAGTGTCCGCGATATCGGGGGAGAACCGCTGGAAGAACTGCTCGTAGACCGAGTTCAGGAAATCCTGCTTCTCGGTGAAGTGGCTCAGGTCCGAACCGGCCTTCTCAATCGCCTTATAATACGGATCGAGCTTTCTCAGGAACTCCGCACGCGAAAAGCTGCCGGAGGCCAGCGCGTCGATCACTTTCTCCACCTGGGCGGCGATGACGTTGCGCTGGGTGAACTCGGGATTCTGGAACAGATTCCGCATCAGCCGTTCGGTCAGCAGATGCTGGATCAGCATTTCATCGACCTTTTCCTCGGAGAGCTCGGGGTTCAAGGATGAGCGGCACAGAGTAAGGAATTCGGCGAAGGCTTCCTTGAAAGGGCGGTTCTTCCGGTGCGCCTCCTGGATGTGCTCGCGGAGGGATTGGGCGAGATCGGGAATGCGGCTCTTGAACTCGTCCATGGCGCGGTGGAATTCGCGCTCATCGGATTCATCATGAGAGAAGAAGCGGTTCAGCAGGTCGGCGATCTGGGGAGGGTCGCGTAAAGGGAACTCGCCCGCTTCGCCGCGGTCCTGATAAAGCACGGCGGTCTGCGTGTCCTCGAAGATCGTGTTGCGGGTTGGGTATCCGGCCTTGAGCTTCTTCTGGATCTCCGCCGCGAGCTTGTCGGAAGTATCCTTCGCTTCCCACCAGCCGCGCGCCAGACGGAATTCGTCGCGCACGGTTCCATCGGGCACCACGCGCTTGCCGCCGGAATATGTCGAGAGCTCAGGGACCAGCGTCCATCCGCGCCGCCGGGCGGCTTTGTCGAGAAGGTTCTGGAACGGTCCCCTTATGCCCAGCTCATGCGAGATTTGCTGGTCCACTTTAAGACGCTGAATATCGCCGAGATATGCCTTGATGATGGGATCGCCGGGCGACAGGTCGAGCATCGATTATCTATCGTAACAGGGCACATTGTCCATAAAATGCCTTACGATGGGATTGAGGCTGCAATGGGTGAACGCCGAAAGCGTTCGGACACTCGCCGCCGAATCGTCCCTCGCCAAAGATCACTCACCCCAGAGGAGGATGCGGCCTGGGCGAATTTGTAAAAGGCGATGTCGTGCTCAGTCTGTTTAGATGGTTCATGCGTTGGGCAAGAGTTTGATCGCGGGCACTCCTACGTAGTCACACGCGACGATCGGATCGCGGGAAGAGGGAACAGAAACGAAACGCTTCATGTAGGTTCGAAACGAACGATTCGCTCGGGTCCCCACCTGGCTTGGAGAATCCAGCGTTCCAGTTCAGCTTCGGTCATGAACGAAACGAGAAGGTCGGGCGTCGCGAGTGCGGATAGGTACTTGTCGGCGCGCCTGTCCCCCTTGAAGACTAGCGAAACGACATCCGTATCGACCACGACCGCATTCATGCAGCCCGATCGGTCTCGGTATGCCCCCGCCATTCGCGCAGTGCCGCAAGGAAATCGTCGATGTTCTCTTCTTCGGGCCAGAAGTCGCCGATTAGCTCTCGCGGGTCCGAGGTCGGAATCGTGCCTTGCGCAAGCTTCAACTCCATGATCGAGGCATGTCCGGCTGATGCGTACTTCTGCTCGATCGTCTGTGCCATAAGCCTAGTCTACATCCGACCAAGGTCCGGCAAATGAACAGGCCTCGCTCCCCGTGGCGAGAACGGAAATCACTTCATGTGCTTGAGGGACTGCTCATTCTCCAAACAGATCTCGTCGATCAACTCTGTGTCGACAACGATGCGCTGCTTTAGTGTGACAGTCCACGGCTTTGTATAAGCCTTGGGATCATCGACGGTGACCTGGATTTCGAGGTGTCCGAAGTCCGGGCGCCGGATCTGCTCTCGCACTTTGGCTGCCTGGGTCAGCACACTTCCACTCCAATCGATCCAAGTATCGTCGCGCAGTCCGATCGTGTCGATCACCAGCGTATCGCCAGACCATTTCCCCGACGAATATCCTTGCCACGAGGGGGTCGGATCCTCGGGCAACGGCCGTGCATCCGTGAATACCTGGCGGTATCCGGCGTTCATTTCATTGAGCACCACCAAAAGATTTGGCGTGTGGACGAACTTCAGCAAATGCGGCAGCCCGTACGCGCGAAGAAAGTTATCCGGCAAGCACCTGATGTGGGGGTCGTCTTTCGCCAGGTTGTCGGTGCGCTCCTTGACGATTGGCACAAGCCAAGGTTGATAAGGCAACCCTCCTGGAAGATCGACACCGATATTCGTCATTTGGCGCGAGGCCGTGATGGCACTGGCGTCACCAGGCCGGTCGTTGGCGCTCTGCGGTTCTCTAGGACTTGCCGCCTCCTTGGGACTCGACAAGCCCCCCGTTCGGCGCACATTGGGTTCTCCCGTGGTCCAGATTCCGGAAAAATCGGGCTTGCCATCCGCCATCCGAGGCGAGGGGGCCGACATGTCCACCTTGCCATCGGCCTTTCGTGGCACTCCCGCGGTGGGATACTTCAGCCACTGAGCGGCCAATTGAGTCGATGCTAAGGGCGTACTCAGAATGACAAAAGCGACGGTGACGAGCGCATCGTAACGTCGACGTATTCCAAGCTCCGGGTTTGAGCGTCGAGAAAGAAACGCATATAGCATTGGGCTAAGAATACACCAATGCATGCAGTCTGTCACACAGACCGCATTAGGAACTGGAAACCGGAACGGCTACGTATTTGCCCTAGAACGGCTCGAAGGGCCCTGACAGCGGGTGAGATTAGGTCAAATCCGATTGCGGCGCCGCTTGGCAGGAATCGAATTAGACTGAGTCCAGGAAGGCTCATGAGCAAGGAATTCGTTGAACGCCGGGATGAGAGCTTCTACCTGATCGGGAGTCGTGTGCCCTTAGCCCACATCGTGCGAGAATTTCAGCGCGGGGAGTCCCCGGAGGCTATTCGGTCGCACTATCCGGCGCTGAGCCTCGAGCAGGTTTACGGCGCGATCACCTTCTATCTTGGAAGTCGGGAAGATGTGGAAGGGGACATTGTGGAGCGCGAGCGCGAAGAGGATGCTTTCACCGCTGCCCATCCAACGCCCCCCGAAGTCAAGCTGACGTTTGAGCGTATGCGGCGGCAAACCGTCTCGCGGCGAAGCTGACGGATGGTCCGCTTCCTGGCGGATGCCAGTCTTCACGATGCGATCGTCACTGGGTGTCTCCGCCGTGAGCCGGCAATCGATTTTCTTGCGGCCCATGAGGCCAGGCTGGAAGGTCTTCCCGACCCCGAGGTGCTAGCCTTCGCCACGCATCAGAATCGGATTCTTGTCACTTCCGATCTCAGGACGATGCCGCGCCACTTCGGCAACTTCCTTGAAACGAATGGCCCGTGTGCGGGCGTCTTTCTCGTCAAACAGAGGGCGCCCCTGGCCAGCGTCATTGAGGCGCTCGTGCCGGTGTGGGCCGCCTCGGACGCCGACGAATAGAAGAATCGGATCGTGGAGATTCCTCAACCGTGACCGCGAGCCGCCCCTGCACTGGTACTTGCCGGTGCGGCCGCGAGTTCAAAATCCCGCCCGGAGTTTTGAGATTTGGCTCCCCAGTCTGGACACGTTTCGAACCTTTGCAGCCTGAACCGATGGGCACTCGAACCGCTTGATGCCCAATTGTGGCAACAGCCTACCGGCTGAATCCGCGGCTGCATCCAAGGCGGCTGCCCATGTCGGACGCATTCCGAACCACCCCAACCTCCAGGTTGCCGACCAACCGCCGAGAGATCGGCCATCCACATCTGCGGTATGGGTGTTTTGCGGGTTGGATCAACGCCACCGAAATTTTCCGGCAGACACAAGCCGCGCGTAAGGTAATCAGTTCCGCTCCTGGCCCGTGAACGGTGATAGGCTTCTCGTATGGCGTTCACCCCTGATGTGATCGTGACTACGGACTATTCACCCGCTACTATCGCTTTGGTAGGGGAAGCAAAAGGCGCTACCGCTAACATCGAGGAGGCGGCCCTTCAGTTGAAGGAATACATGCTCCTGATGGGCTGTCCCGTTGGGATCATCTTCACGCCACAAGTTCTTCGCATTTACAAATATCGATTCCTCGGGCGAACACAGGACCCCATTGAGCTGGTCGGCGATTTTCCACCCGGTGAGCTCTTGGAGGCGCGGGAATCGGCGGCCGGGGCAGAATCAGCGGTTGAGTCCGCTCTGGTTGGATGGTTAGATGAACTTGCGCACGCAGGGCAAGTCGCGGTCAGGGATCAACGTCTTAAATCGGCCATCAACGAGCACATACTTCCCGCGGTTAGCGGCGGTCGCGTCAGCATTGTTCACCCCAGAAAACGGGCGAGCTAACCAGGTGCGACACGTATTCGTCGAGACTAACTGGCTTGTTACGCTCGCTGCTCCCGCTCGTGATCCGCCTCCCGCCGCAGTTGAATTGCTGGACTCAGCTGGACGCGGAGGCATTCGAATTTATATACCGGGTTGCTGCATTAGTGAGGCCAAGAAAACCATTCGACTGAAGTTTCAGCCGAAAGAAGCCGATAGACTGCGAGGCTTTGTTCAGTGGGCCTTTGAAAAGAAACACCTTGATCACGAGACTGCGGAATCCGCGAGGGCGCTGCTGTCGAGTTTTGAGGGGCACGTTACGTCGGGGCTCGCCAAGCTAAATGAGAAGCTTCTTGACATTACCAAAGCCGCGGGGGTCGAGGTCTTGCCGTTGGATGGTCCGGTGTTAGACACGTCACTTGCGTTGTATTTCAAAGAGATCGAACTAGGTGAGTTTGATCGGGCTGTTCTAGCAACGGTACTGACCAAGGGCCGGAGCTTGCGCGACAGCGGCGAAACCGATGTCAGCTTTTGCGAGCTCGATTCGGACCTTTGGCCGTGGGAAAAGCGAACCGGTCGGCCACGATCTGAATTTAAGAAGCTTTACGATGATGCCGGAGTGTGGGTTTATTCGGATTTTACGCTAAAGAGTCCAGAACGGCCTGAAAGTTTTGGACAGGACACTCGCAGTTGAATGGCAATTTCCGCGCGCGACATAAGGCATTGCGTGCTATTAGGCAATTGCTTCAAAGAATTCTGGCGGTAAGCTCTCACGCGGCACTTCCGGCCACGTGTCCTGTCTTAATCTTTCCGGGCTGCTTGTGCAGGAGGCATGGGACCTCACAACCATCATTTGCCGTGCATCCGCGGCAATCAACTGATTCTCGTCACGGGCTTTATAGACCAGGGCGTTGTCTTCCGCATAATTCTTCGGAGGGAAGCGGTGTGTATCCCAAAAGCTTTTCTGGTAGCACATCGTGGTTCCCACCACGTATTGAGGGACCGCTGACACGTAGTGGTATGCCTTCCTTCCGTTCCAGTAGGTGATGGAGTGATATCCGGTCATCTGCTTGCCGGATTGAAGAAGGCGTGTCACCTGGTCACGGATTCTGCCCGCTGCTGACCAGTCATCATCATCGAAATGACAGATTACCTCGCCGCGTGCGGCTTCGCACGCCAGATTCCGTTTGGTTCCGATTGTCTGCTTTTCTGCGAGGTAAATATAGACCGCATCGGGAACCAATTGCTTAACCAACCCCCCTACTTTCAGATCCCCATCGTCGATTACCACGAGTTCTTTATCGGGCCAATCCTGTGATAGGAAGCACTTCAAGGCGACGGGGATGAGACCCTGGCGATTGCAGGTCGGCATGATGCAGGACACGAGCATGCTTCCTCCAATGCAGCCGGCAGCCGGTGAGGCCTTAGAGACTCTCCTAATATACGCGCGGCATCGGGGCGCACGCAAGCAGCTAGGCCGCCCCAATCGTCGGCTCGGAAGGAGTCCAGGTTGACGGAAAGTCCGACTCGTAGGTGTGGTACCAGGGTTGGATTCCCTCTGGAAAGATCGCAATCTCTTATCCCGGTCCAGGCTCTTGCCGACGGGCGAGGAACCGTTTCCTTAAGTGTGTCTTTCAGACGAGGCAGATTGGATTCGAACCTGAGAACAGGGACTTAGCGGAATCGAGCCTAACGCCCGACTGTAGAATCAAGAAGTTCTGGGTGTCGCTCCCCAGTCTGGATTCGAACTCTGATGTCTCCCGCAGCCTCTAAAGCGACTCCTCTGTCACGGCTTTGTCGATTTGCTCTACACTCCCACATAGCGCGCATACACACTCCGCGCCACGCCCGCGTCGGTGGTGCCTTTGATGATCGCGCGGCCGTCGGGGAACACGGTCAGCTCATAGGGATCGAGCGCGGCGCGCAGCGCGAATTCGTTGACCCGCACGACGGCAAGCGCGCCCAGCCGCGAGGCCAGCTCCGCCAGATCCACCGGCCGCGACCGTTCGTGAATCTGCACCGCGTTGCGCCCGCACAAGCTGATGGGAGCGCGATGCCTGCCTTCCAGATGCGGAAACTCGCGGCCGAAGCAGCAAGGGCAATCCGGATCGCGCGCCGGCGGAGCGGTTTGCCGGATCTGTCCGCTCCAAACGTCCACAGTGGTGAGCCGCGCGGTAACCGAGTCCCGGCCGCAAGCCAGAATCTTGAGCGCGTCACCGGTTTGGAGCGACGCAATCGCGGCCGTCACCGGACCCAGCACGCCTTCGGTCTCGCAGGTTGGCTGCGCGCCGCGCGGAGGCTCGGGATACACGCAGCGGAAACAGGCGGTGAGCCCCGGCACGATCGCCAGCTTCAGACCGTAGCTGCCCACGGCCGCGCCGTAGATCCAGGGAATGCTTTCCCGAACCGCGAAATCGTTGATCAGGTAGCGGGTCTCGAAGTTGTCGGTGGCGTCCAGAATCAGATCGGCGCCCTCCAGCGTCTCTTCAATGTTGCGCGGAGAAAGATCGCCGACCACAGGCTCGAGTCTGCACTTCTGAGTTCACGCGCGCCAGACGCCGCGCAGCAGCGACGGCCTTGGGCAGCGCCTCGGCCGCGTCCGCTTCCTCATACAGCGTCTGCCGCTGGAGGTTGGAGAACTCGACGAAATCGCGGTCGATCAGGCGCAGCGCGCCCACTCCGGCGCGCGCCAGCAGGTCCGCCTGCACCGAGCCCAAAGCGCCCAATCCAACGATCGCCACGCGGCCGGCGCGAATGCGCCGCTGTCCCTCCTCCCCCAGCCGAGCGAAGCGGCTCTGCCGGGAGTAACGGGAATCCGCGCGGGGCGTCATAACGATTCTATTTCGATGGTAGCAGCCCGCTCCCTTCGGCTCCCCGCGGCCAAAGCGGAACATATGCCCCGGAAACACCGCGATATCATTGTGGTACGTGCGTCCACTGGTGCTGCCGCTCCCGATACTCGTGTGCGCCGTCGCCGCTTGGGCGCAGGCCACAACCGATGCCCGCGACGTAAACCCAGGTGACGCCCCACTGGAGGGCCGAACCATCGTCAGCATCGTTCCGGTTCCCGCGGAACAACCGCTGTTGCAGGCCGAGTTCGACAAACGGCTGGGCTTGCGCATCGGCGCGCCGCTGTCCCTGGCCGATGTGCGCGCCGCCATCGCTGCCTTGTATTTAACCGGCCGCTACCACGATATCGCGGTGGAAGCGGAGCCGTCGGGCGCGGGCGTGGAACTGCGCATCGTGACCGAGTTCAACTATTTCGTCAGCGGTGTCAGCATTAACGGCGCGGCCGATCCTCCCAGCCTGGAACAACTGCGCACCGCCACCAAACTCGAGCTGGGCGGTCTCTTCACGGAAAACCTGATAGAGCCCGCGGCGACCAATCTGTTGGAGCGGCTCCACGCCAACGGTTTGTATGGGGCGGAGGTCTCCTACCATGTGGATTTCAGTCCCGGCGGTCAAGAGACAGGCATTTATTTCGAGATCAGCCCCGGCGCCCGCGCCCGCTTCGACGGTGTCAGCGTGTCCGGCACTCTCACCCCGCCCAAAAAGGTGGGTCGAATCGCGGGCTGGCGGCGCGGCCTCTTCTTCGTGCCGTTGCCGGGGTGGCGCGAGCTGACCGAGCAGAGGCTCCAAAGCGGCATCGGCAAAGTGGAGGCGAGCGTTCAGAAGGGCAATCGTCTGGCGGCGCGAGTCACCTTGGAAAACTTGCAATATCACGAGGACACCAACCGCGTCACGCCCAGCCTGCGGATCGACAGCGGACCATTGCTGGAGGTCAACGTCAGCGGCGCCAAGATCTCCGCCGGCCGCTTGCGCCAGCTCCTTCCGATCTACGAGGAGCGCACCGTGGACAACAGCCTGCTGCTGGAGGGACAGAGGAACCTGCTTGACTTCTTCCAGAGCCAGGGCTACTTGGAGGCGCAAGTGGGATTCCAACAGAGCCAGCCGGAGCCGGGCCGCTCGGTCATCGGCTACAGCGTGGCTCGCGGTCTCCGCAGCAAGCTGGTGAACATCGACATTACCGGCAACCGGTATTTCGACGCCGCCACGGTGAGGGACCGCCTGCTGATGACGCCGGCGCGCTTTCCGCGCTATCCCTTGGGCCGCTTCTCGCAACGGTTGCTGGATCGGGACACCAGCGCCATCGTGGACCTGTATCGCACCAACGGCTTTCACGACGCCGCGGTGGCGGCCGCCAAGAACGGCGATTACAAAGGCAAACGCGGAGAACTCTCCGTGGCGCTGGAGATCAAGGAGGGCCCCCAGTGGCTGGTTCACAAGCTGGAGATCGAGGGAGTGCTTCCCGCCGACGACGCCTACCTGCGGCCGGCGCTGCGCTCGACCGAGGGCCAGCCCTACAGCGAAGCCAGCGTCGCGGCCGACCGCGACTCCATCCTGAATTACTATTTCAACAACGGCTATCCCAACGCGACCTTCGACTGGACCCAATCGGCGGGGCCTTTGGCCACCCAGGTGGATCTTCACTTCGTGGTCCGGCCGGGCAAGCAGGAGTTCGTACGCAACATTTTTGTGCGCGGCCTGTATCATACCAGGACCGCCCTGGTGGCCAGCCGCATTACGCTGGCGCCCAACCAGCCCCTCTCCCAGGTCCGCATCAGCGAGAGCCAGCAGAAACTCTACGACCTGGGGGTTTTCTCCAAGGTCCAGACCGCCATCCAGAATCCCGACGGCGATGAAGACAGCAAGAACGTGCTGTTCCACCTGGACGAAGCCAGCAAGTACTCCTACAACCTGGGGTTCGGAGCGGAGCTGGCGCAAATCGGCGGCGGCGTCACCACCTTCGATGCGCCGGCGGGAACCACCGCTTTCAGCCCGCGGGTCTCGGCGGGCGTGAGCCGCCTGGATTTCCTGGGCCTGGGCCATACGGTAAGCGTGCAGACGCTGGTGTCGACGCTGGAGCAGCGCGCGGGGCTGACCTATCAAGCGCCGCAGGTGGTGGGCAACCAGAATCTGTCGCTGACCTTTTCCGGCCTGTTCGACGATTCCAACGACGTGCGGACCTTCACCTCGCACCGGGTGGAGGGCTCCGTGCAACTGGCCCAGAAGGTCTCCCGCGCCAACACGCTTCAATACCGTTACACCATACGCCGTGTGACCATCCCTCAGGACACGCTCAAGATTTCGCCGGAGCTGATCCCCATCTTCTCGGCCCGGGACCGCGCCGGCATCGTCTCCATGTCCTACATTCAGGATCGGCGCGACGATCCCATCGACACCCGCCGCGGCTATCTGAATACCGTGGACTTCGGCGCGGCCTGGAAATATTTCGGCTCGGCGACGGACTACCGGCGCATCGTGCTGCGCAATACCACCTACCATCGCATCGGCCGCGACCTGGTGCTGGCGCGCAGCACCCAATTCGGCTGGATCGATGGGCTGGGCGGAACCCCGATTCCTTTCGCGGAGGAATTCTTCTCCGGCGGCGCATCCACCAACCGGGCTTTTCCCGACAATCAGGCTGGACCGCGCGATCTGAAGACCGGCTTCCCTCTGGGCGGCAACACCTTTCTGTTCAATAACACCGAGCTGCGCTTCCCCTTAATCGGCGATAATGTCGGCGGAGTGCTGTTCCACGACATCGGCAACGTGTATTCGGATATCGACAGCATGAGCTTTCGCTTTCGCCAGAACAACATCCAGGATTTCAACTACGCCGTGAACTCCTTCGGCATCGGTATCCGCTACAAAACGCCCATCGGCCCCATTCGCGTGGATTTCAGCCTGAGTCCGGATGCGCCGCGTTTTTTTGGATTCTCGGGCACGCGCGACCAGCTTCTGGCCGGTAAGGGAACGCTGATCAACCAGAACATCAACTGGTTCCAATTCCATTTTTCGCTGGGGCAGACATTCTGATGCGGGCGCACGCTTTGTATGTGACGGCTCGCGCCGGGGCCTTCCTGTGCGCCGCCTTGTGGGTGCCGGCGCCGGGTTTTGCCGCCGAAGTGCTGGACCGCATCGCGGTAACCGTGGATAAGCAGGTGATCGCGGAAAGCGACGTGATCCGCTATGTGCGCGTGGCCGCGTTCCTGGACCGCAAGCCGGTGGATTTGAGCGGTCCCGCCAAGCGCTCCGCGGCCGCCGCACTGGTGGACCGGTACCTGATCGTCGAGGAGGCCGAAGACAGCCACTTCCCGCCGCTCACGGAGGAGGATGGCGGCGCGCTCCTGAAGCAGGTGAAGGCGCAGTACCCCGGCGAAGCCGCCTACCAGGCGGCCTTGAAAGAGTATCGCATCGGCGAGCGGGATCTCTTGCAGGATCTGCTGGCGGGCGCGCGAGCCTTGCGGTTCACCGATCTGCGTTTCCGCCCGGAAGTCCAGATCTCGGACCAGGAATTGAGCGCGGCGTATGACAAGTACGCCGCGGATTGGCGCGCCTCCCATTCGGGCGCTCCGCCGTCGCTGGAGGACAGCCGCTCCGATTTAGAGAAGCTGCTTACGGATCGGCGCGCCACCCAAGCCCTGGATCAATGGCTCGAAACCGCGCGGCAGAAGCGGCACGTCGAATATAGAGAGGCGGCGTTGCAATGAGACGAGGCTTTTCCATAAGGGCTTTGGGCCGGATCCTATTGCACATCTGTGTCCGGGGCGGAGCCGCGCTGGCGGTGCTGGCGGTCATCGCCGCGCTGGCCGGCCTGGTGGTGGTGCAGAGCGGATGGTTCCACGAATACGTGCGCCAGCGAATCATCGCGGAAATCGAGCACACCACCGGCGGGCGCGTCGAGCTGGGCCGCTTCTCCTTTCGCGGCCCGACCATGACCGCGCGGGTTTCGCAACTGGTGCTGCACGGCAAGGAGGCCGCCGGGGAGCCGCCCCTGTTGCGGGTCGAGTCCGTAACGCTGGGCCTGCGGATTCTCTCCTTCGCCGAACGTAAGATCGATCTGGCGTCGATCCAGGTGGACCAGCCGCGGGTGCGCATCGCGATCTACCCGGACGGCTCCAACAATCTTCCCGGCGCCCAACACAACTGGCCGCAAGACTTGTTGAACCTGGCGGTGGGACGTTACCAGGTCACCGACGGCACGGTGGAGTTGGACGAGCGCAGCATCCCCGTGAACCTGCGCGGCGAGGGGCTGACGCTCAAGCTCTCCTACGACCCGCGCACTCCATCCTACCTGGGCGAGCTGGGCTCGCGGCGGCTGCGCGCGGCGATTGCCGGCCTGGCTCCCATGGAGCTGGGCTTATCGTCGCGATTCACGCTGGAGAAGTCGCGTCTGGTGGTTTCGGCGCTGCGGCTCTCCACCCCGCAATCGCACGCGGATTTGCAGGGCGCGATCGAAAACATCCTGGAGCCGCGCGGGACCTTCAGCGTGAAGGCCGCCGCCAGCCTGCGTGAGATGGCGGCGATGTTTCCGGTTCCGATCGCTCCCACCGGCACAGCGGACTTCACGGGCTCGCTGCGAGTCTCCTTCGTGTCGCCCGCCGACTTCGCGATCTCCGGCCGCGTAACGGCCCGAGGCGCGGGCTACTCGGAGGGACGCGTGCATATCCAGGATGCGCTGGTTCGCGGCCAGGTTGACTTGGGGCCGGGCGGCATCGAAGCCAAGGACGTCGAGGCCGATGCGCTGGGGGCGCGCTTCACGGGCATGCTTTCGCTCGCCAAGTGGCGGGAATTTCACGCGGAAGGCAGCGTGGACGGATTAACCGTGGCCGAAGCCGCGGGCATCTTGACGCCGCGTCCCTTGCCGTGGAACGGAACGCTGGCGGGGAGCTTCACCATCGATTCCACCATCGGCGGCACGGCCACGCAGGCTCGCGCCAATCTCAGGATCTCCCCGGCTGCGGTGGGCACGCCCATCGAAGGACTGCTGGACGCCTCCTACAATCAGGCCGACGGTGAGGTGTCCTTGGGATCTTCTTACGTCGCCACGCCGGCGACGCGGCTCGATGTCAGCGGAACCGTGGGCCGGAGGCTGGAGATCCAGCTTCATTCCACCAACCTCGGGGACGTGTCGGCCGCGCTGCCTCTGTTTGGCGAAGCGGCGAACGAATTGCCCGTAAAGTTGAATGGCGGATCGGCGGCGGCGAATGGGACCGCGACCGGGCCGCTGGATAATCCGCGCTTCCGCGGCCAGGTGGAGATTGTGAAGGGCGTCATCGAAATGCACGGCGAAGGGCACGCCTTCGACCGCTTCACCGCCAGCGCGGATCTTGCCCAAAGCCAGATTGTGGCCTCAAGCTTCGTGCTCTCCCGGGGCCTGACCGAGGCCGCCGGCGACGCCACTTTTACAGCGAAGCAAGGAGGCGCCGCGCAGCCAGACGGCTTCGCTAACGCCGCCGTCACCGGATCATTCTCTAACGCGGCTGTCGCCGCGCAATTCAACGTGCGCAACGCGAATGTCGAGGAGTTGCTCAAGGAAGCGGGCAGCGCTGTCTCCGCAAAGGGAACCGCTTCGGCCGGCGTGCGCGTCTCCGGGTCCCTGGGTGAGCCGCAGTTCGATGTCACCGTCGACGTCGCCAGGCCGGAGGCGTTCGGGGAAGCCATGGATCGGGTCCGGGCGACTCTGAGGATCGCCAGGAATTCCCTGGACGTTTCAAACGGGCAAGCCGAAGACGGACCTGCCAGGCTGACTTTCTCGGGAGCCTACCGGCCCACCGGCCCGGATTGGAAGAGCGGCGGCGTTCAAGCTCACTTGACGGCGCGCAATTTCGACGCCACGCGGCTGCACGCGTTCGCCAATTTGCAGAGCGGCTTCGAAGGACGAGTCACCGCCGATGTCCAGGTGCAAGGCGGCGTGGCCAAGGGCGCCGTCTCGCTCAGCTCCGTTGCGGGAACACTGACCGCGCAGTCGGTCAGCTTCCAGGGCCAGCCGGCGGGAGAATTCACCATCACGGCGGAGACGCGCGGCCAGGAGATCTCGGGCGAGGCCAAGGGCAAGTTGGATACAGCCACATTCGAGGGGCAAGGCACGTGGCGTCTGGACCGCGATCAACCCGGCTCCGCGGCCCTCCGTTTTTCACGCATGACCATTGAAGAGGTGCATCGCCTGGCCATGCTCACGGGCGCCGCGCCGCGCGATTCCGGACAGGAGCTGCCTCTGGAGGGATTCGTCGACGGAGTCCGCGCGACGGTCTCACTGGCGCTGAGCCATCCGCGCGATTTCCAGGCATCCGTGACGCTGGACACGGTGCAATTCAATCCCAAGGCGGGGCAAGCCCTGGGGCTCGGCGTGCAACCGCAGGACATCGTGCTGAAGAACACCCAGCCCGTGGTGTTCGCCGTGACTGCCAGGGAGGCCCGCATTGAGTCGGCCCGGCTGACCGGGCGCGACACCAACATTGAGATGACCGGGACCGTCCCGTTCGCGGCTTCGGTTTCGGGCGGGGGCGGGGCGGACCTGGCGCTGAGCGGGACCGTGAGTCTGGCCGCGCTTCAGTTGCTCAACCCCGATCTGCTGGCGCGCGGCAACGCCGCGGTGGCGGCCACCTTGCGGGGCTCTTTGAGCAATCCCGCGCTGAATGGCCGCATGGAGCTGAAGGGCGCCTCCCTATACATGAAAGATGTGACCAACGGCATCGATAACGCCAACGGCACGGTGCTGTTCAATCGCAATCGCGCGACCATCGACAAGATGACCGCGGAAATCAACAGCGGGACCATTTCCCTGGGCGGATTCGTCGAGTTCGGCTCGCCCCTGATTTACCGGTTGCGCGCCGGAGCGCAGCAGGTGCGCCTGCGTTTGCTGGATCTCAGCACCACGTTTAACGCCAGCCTGGAGCTGAACGGAACCTCCAGCGCCAGCACCCTTTCCGGCACGGTGACGCTGAACCGCGCCGTGTTCAACCCGCGCACCGATCTGGGCGAGCTGCTGGCGTCCGCGGCCAGACCGGGGCCCGAGACTTCCCCCAACGACTATCTGCGCGGCATGCACTTCGACGTGCGCGTGGCCAGCGCCGCGAGCTTCGAGCTGCGGACCTCGCTGACGCGCGATGTGCAGGGCGAGGTGGATCTGCAAGTGCGGGGAACCGCCGCCCAGCCGGTTTTGCAGGGCTCGATCTCCGTAGACCAGGGGCAGGTAACGATCTTCGGCACTCAGTACACAATCGACCGCGGCGACATCCGCTTTTCCAATCCCGTGAAGATCGAGCCGGTGCTGGATGTGGCCCTGGAAACCCGAGTGAGCGGGGTGACGGTGAACGTCAGTCTTTCCGGCACCGTGGACAAGCTGAAAGCCAACTACAGCTCGGATCCGCCGCTGGAATCCTCCAAGATCGTGGCGTTGCTGGCGGTGGGACGGGATCCGTCTCAGATCGGGAACGCGGCCGCGACGCAGACTGCGGGCGAATCCACCAATTTCGTGGGAGCCGGCGGCGGCCTGCTGAGCGAGGCCCTCGCCGAGCAAGCCAGCAGCAAGCTGCAACGCTTCCTCGGCGCCAGCCGCGTGAAGATCGACCCCACCGACCCCATCATGAGCGGCATTGTCAACACTCCTCAGGCGCGCCTGACGTTCGAGCAACAGGTTTCCCAGGACGTGACCATGACCTACATCACCAACCTCAACTACACGGCCGAGCAGATCGTGCGCTTGCAGTGGGACCTGAGCCGCAACTGGTCCGCCATCGCCGTGCGCGACGCCAACGGCTTGTTCGGGATCGATTTTCAATACCACAAGCGGTTCAAGTAACGGCAGGCCGGGGGCCTGCCCCACTGGGCACACTTCGGGTGTAGGAGCGGAAAGAAAAAAGATTTCGTTGCGGCGGCCGGGGGCTCTCGGACTTATCGCCGGGCGTTTTCCGGCCGCCAATGATTTAAGTTGCTTCTAACGGGGGCCCGGAACGGCTGGATGGCCGTCCCATATTTCCCGCTTCGAATGCCGACTCTCTGATGTCCGCCACGTACTTACCCGTTGGCGGAATTATAAGGATCGATCCCTAAATTCTTCCGCAGGACGAAAGCCGCCCGGCGAAAGTTCAGTACCACCTCAAAACACAACGCTCCGTGCACGGAGTAACTTACGATTCGAGCATAGGCGGGGGAGGAGCGATATGGGGCCGGCAAAAAGCGGGAAGTGGTTGAAGGGAAGAGGAAAAGAAATTTTCGGGGGCGATGTGATCGCGTTTTCCGATACTGCGAGACGACAATCGAACTGTTATTCTGCGAGATACGATGAGCCAATACTTGCTGGTGGCGCTGGGGGCGGCGGCGGGAGGGCTGGCGAGGTACATCATCGGAACCGCCATCATGCAGCGGTTCGGCGGAAGATTCCCGCTGGGCACGCTGGCGATCAATGTCACCGGCTGCTTTCTGATCGGCGTGCTGATGACCATGATCGCGGAGCGGGGAACGCTTAACCCGAAGTGGCAGCCTCTGCTGGTGGTGGGCGTGCTCGGCGGCTACACCACGTTTTCCAGCTTCGGATGGGAAACCTACACGCGAGTGCGCGAAGGTAGTCTGTTCATGGGCCTCGCGTATGTGCTTCTGAGCGTGACCTTGGGCTACATCGCGGTATGGTGCGGGGCGTTACTGGCGAGACGCTAGCGCCCGCGCGGTCGAGGGATTCTCGAAGATCGCGACGTCCACATCGCCGAAAGAGTGCAACTGCCGGTTGCCCCATCCTTCCAACTCGGGCCGCGAGGCAAGAAAGATGCGCCAGGCCGACACGTTCCGGTCCCCGCCATAGATCAGGAAGCGGGGAGACGCGGAAAGAGCGGGGAGCAGTTTGGAGGCATAGCGCTCGGCTTCAGGCGATCGCTCGAAGGGCAGCAGATACGGCTTGCCGGAGATCTTGTAGACTTCCAAATAACAGTACAGGAATCCGGGAAGAGGATAATCGGGACGCCACACCGGCGGCCTGGCTTCGACAAAAGGACTGGGCAAGAGCACGGGCGTGTCCGCATCCACGGCCCATGCGTTGACGGCGCGGGCGGCGTCGCGCCAATCGGAATTATGATGAACGGGCCAAAGCTGGCCTCGCCAAACGTCGCTCCATTGCCCCAAAGCGGCGAGCACGCAAACGCCCAGCAGCGCGGAGCACAGCCGCCAATCGCGGCCATTGAGAAAACAAGCGGCGGCGAGCGTGCCGGTGAGAGCCGCGCCCGGCAAGGCCAGGGAGAGATAGCGGTCCACGTAGACGCTGCTGCCGGTGAGGCGCGAAAACGCGAACAGCGCCAGCGGATGCCACAGCCACCAGCCCAGAATCAGGACCCAGGAGGAAAGCGGAGGCAGCGGGGCGTCCCGGCGCCGGTGCAAGAGGAACGCGGCGAGGATGGCCCCGCCGGCGCACTGCGCGATCAGCAGGAATTTGAGCGTGCGGCGTACATCGCGGACGATGGGCAGAGCGACGACGACGTGCGCCCGAGCCTCGCGGACCAGCTTGAGCGCGTCCACGGCGACGGGGATCAGCGTGAGAGTGAGGAGCGCGAAGACTGCCGCGGCTTGTGTCCATTTAACCGAGGTCCCCGGGGTAACTAAGGTCCCCGGGGTCACCGAGGTCTCCGGGCGCAGGAGGCGCACGGCCAGATAGACGGCGAAGATCGCGTAGAAGGGCCAGAACACCAGATGGACGCGCCACAGCAATGCGGCGAACACAACGAACAACAGGGCGTCGCGCCAGCGCGCGGCGTCCAGCCAGCGGACTAGAAAGAAGAGACTCGCGGCCGCCACGCAGGTCCCCAGCGCGTAAGGACGGGCGTCGGCGGCTTCGTAGTTGAAGCCCTTGAGCGCCAGACAGGCGAATACCGCGAACCAGGCCGCCTGCGGATGAATCAAGCGCGCGGCGAGCTTGGCGATCAGCCACAGGGCGATGCCTAACACCAGGAGCGAGGGAAGGCGATAGACCACTTCCGAGAATCCGAGAAAGCGTTCGGCCGCGCGAGGCAGCCAGTAATAGACTGTCTCAGTCACCTGCGGAGCCACGGCGAGCGAAGGGTGCGACGGGCCGAAATGGATCACGAAGGCGCTGACCATCTCGTCGACCCAGAAGCTGGAAGGCAGCGGCATCAGCCACAGCCGCGCCAGGCAAAGCGCCAGCACCACAACCAGCACGAGGGTCGAACCGAGCTTTTCGCGCACCTACGTATGAGCCTACACTACAGCCGGATCAGGTCCCGACATAGCCGTTTAGCAGTCGCGCGAATATCTCGATTTGTTATACACTGCTGCTCATATGTGCCGTTTTTCGCAAATGTGTAAAGGTGTCTTCGTGCTGCTTGCTTCCGTGGCGCTGGCTCAAAATGGGCCGCCGGCGGGCTCGGCAAGCGGCGACGATTCGACTGCCGGATTTCAGAAGGGATTTCTCGGTTCGCTGAGCAACGGGCCGAGCGAGTTTCCGCATGTCTGGAATCCGTACCGGCAGAAGCCGATGTCCCTCCCGGTTCTGGTCAATTCGCCACGGCTGGGCAGCCTCATTCACGACGGAAAGCTGGAGTTGTCGCTCTCGGACGCGCTGGCTTTAACGCTCGAAAACAACCTGGATATCGTGGTCCAGCGGTACGTGATTCCTTTCGCGCAGACCGATATCCTGCGCTCTAAGTCGGGCCAGGCCGCGCGCGGGTTCACCGGCGCGCTGTATCCGAGCGAGCTGAACTCGGGCGCCATCGGAGCCGGCGTGACCAGCGCGGGCGCGACCGGAGGCACGGGCAATGCGGGAGGCTTCACGGGCGGAGGAGGCGCGGTCTCGATCGGAGCGGCGGGGGCCTTCGATCCGACGGTTTCCTTTTCCACCAGCTTTGACCGGGTGACCAGCCCCTTGAACTCAATAAAGCTCTCCGGAATCCCCACGACGACCAGCGATGCTCTGGCGTATTCCGCCTCTTATGCGCAATTGTTCACTACCGGCCTAAGCTATTCGGTGTCGCTGAGCACGCTTCGTCAAATCTCGACGCAGGGTTTCCTCGCGTACGACCCAGACGCTACTTCGCGGCTTTCCATCGGGGTGAACCAGCCTTTGCTGGCAGGATTCGGCCGCATGGCGAATGAGCGCTTCATGACCGTGGCCAAAAACGATGTGGGCACCGCGGACGAAGTGTTCCGGCAGCAGGTCATCACCAGCATTGCGCAGTTGGAGGACGCCTACTATAACCTGAGGGCGTTCCAAGAGAACGTGCAAGTGGCGCAAGAGTCGCTTGCGGCCGTGCAGAAGCTCTACGACGACACGCGGAGACAGGAAGAGGCGGGCATTTCGTCCCATCTCGACGTGATCACCGCGGAGTCTGAAGTGGCCTCCAGCCAGCGGGACCTGCTGGTGGCCCAGACCAACCTGGAACAGCAGGAAACCAGCCTGAAGCAGTTGCTGAGCAAGCGCGACGACCCGGACCTGGATGCCGCGGTCATCGTGGTTACCGATCCCTTGCCGGAGCCTCGGGAAGCCGACCTGCCCGCGTTGGACAAGGCGGTCGCCGCGGCGTTGGCCAACCGGCCGGAGCTCAAGGAAGCGGCGAACAACTTGCAGAATCAAGGCATCGCGATTCAGTATGCCAAGAACAACATGATGCCCAGCCTGGCGGTGTTCGGGCTATACGCCGCCTCCGGTTTACAAGGCAACACTTGCGCCCCATATGATACCAACACAAATCCCACCGGGGTGTGTATTCCGACGGGACAGAAGAGCGGGGCCCTGAGCGCGTTGGGCCAGAGCTTTGGCGCCACCTACCCAGAGACCGCCGTGGGGCTGAGCTTTGGCGCATCCATCCGCAACCGCTCCGCGCAAGCCGACAATGTCCGCTCTCAACTGGAGCGGAACCAGATGGAAGTCAGCCTGCAAAACACGCGCAACCAAATTCGCTTGCAAGTGCAGCAATCGCGGATCGGACTGATTCAGGGCAAGGCGCAGGTGGAGGCGGCGCGGGAGGCGACGCGGCTCGCGCTGGAATCGCGCGATGCGGAGCAGGAGAAGCTGCGGGAGGGTCTCTCCACGGCCTACAACGTAATTTTGAAAGAGCGGGACCTGGTAACGGCGCAATATGCCGAAGTACAAGTGGATGCGGCGTACGCGAACGCTTTGGTAGGGATCGATCAGGCCACGGGAACGACGCTCGAGCAGAACGGAATCCGGCTGGAGGACGCGGTCAGCGGAATCCTCAGCACTCAGCCCACGCCTCCGTTCCATGCTCCGGCCGCGAATCCGACGCAGCAGCGAGTCACCAAATGAGGCCGCGGAACTCGGAAAAACCGCTCCCTTCGGTCGCGGCTCAGAATCGGCACTCCATGTTCATACCCAATGACAGAGCCGCGACCACAGGGAGCGGAGCCGGGGTGGCGCACGCACTGAAGATGGCCGCGGTTGTGCTGGCTCTCGCTCCGGCTTCGATGCTGGCTCAGTCGAACCCCATCGCTCCGGACTACAGCGTGCCGGCCAAGGTGTTCCCGAATTTGATCAAGCCCTACGTGAACCGCTACGTCCCGGAACCGATCCTTTCAAATGCGGCCAATGTTCCGCTGGAAGCGCAGGACGGGAAACTGCGGCTATCGCTGGCTCAGGTGGCCGCGGCCGTGGTGCAGAATAATTTGACCGTGGCAGGGGCGCGATATTATCCGGCCGCGGCGCAGACCGATCTGTTGCGAGCCCGATCGGGCCAGTCGCCGCGCGGCGTGGATCAAAGCTCGATCCCCAGCGGAGTGTTCGCGGGCGCCACGGGAAGCAGCATTCTGGGATCCGCGGGCGGAGGCGGAGGCGGCGCGTCGAACGCAGGCGGCATTACCGGCTCAGCTACCCAAGTCAACGTGGGGCCGTCAGGTGTGTTTGACCCCAGCCTGCGCGTGAGTTTCAGCCTCGACCGCACCCCCAGTCCGCTGAACACCCAGGTGGTCGCGGGAATACCGCAGGTGACCACACACACCGTGGCCGCCTCCGTGAGTTACGTGCAAGCCTTCCCCTCGGGCACCAGCTTCACGGCTTCTTACGGATTCCAGAGACAGTCCTCCACGCAACTGAACCTCCTGTTCAACCCGGATTTTACGCCCGGCTTCACGGCCAGCGTAACCCAGCAGTTGGTCAACGGATTCGGCTACAAGGTGAACCGGGCCTTGATCGAGGTGGCGCAAAACGAGCAGGCAATCGAAAAGGAGTCCTTCCGCGAACAGGTGATCGCGTCGCTGGCCGGCGCCGAGAATGCCTACTACGATCTGATCAGCGCCCGCGAGTCCGTGCGCACGGCGGAGCAGGCGCTGGAGGTGTCCGAGCAGTTGTACCGGAACAACGCGCGGGCTTTCGATGCCGGCGTGATGGCCCGGCTGGACGTGGTGAACGCGGAAGCGCAGGTCAAAGCCAGCCAGCGGGATTTGATTATCGCTCAAACCAACGTCGATTACGCCGAGCTGACATTGAAAAGCATGATCAGCACCAACCTGGATGAGTCGCTCGAATCGGCCTCCATCGAGACCACGGATTCCTTTCCGGAGCCCGACGACGACAAGCTTCCGAGCCTCCAGGATGCGGTGGCCATCGCGCAAAAGAACCGGCCTGAGATTTCCATCGCCGGCGGCAATATCAAAAGCCAGCAGGATGTCATGCCGTTTCTGGACAACGCGCTGCTGCCGAACGTCAATGTTTTTGGCCTGGTCAACACGGCTGGGCTGTACAATGTCTTCGGGACCGCCTTAGCGTACGATGTGCAGTTCAAGTATCCGCAGTTCGCGGTGGGTCTCAGCGTGAGCTTCCCGGCGCGCAACCGGCAGGCGCAGGCCGACCAGATCCGCTCGCGGATGGAGCTGAAGCAATCGCAAGACACGCTGGTGCGGACCAAGAGCCAGATCGAAGTCGACGTGCAGAACGCTTTGATCGGGGTGACGCTAGGCCGGGCGCAAGTCAGAGCCGCGCGCGGTGCTGTCCGCACCAATGAACAGAAGACCGACGCGGAGAAAAAGAAGCTTGCCGCGGGTCTTTCCACTTCCTACAACGTGATCCTGGTGGAGCGGGATCTGTTTGCGGCCCAGCTCGCGGAAGTGCAAGCCCGCGATGTCTACGCCAAGGCGAAGGTGGCGCTGGACCAGGCGATGGGTGTCACGCTCGACACCAATCACATCAATCTGGACGAGGCGCTCAAGGGCACGTTGAAGACGGCTCCGGGGGTGCAGTAGCCGGTGCTGGGTCAGTTTGAAACGTTAACGGAAGACCACCGCTTGCTGACGCGCGCGGTTCAGAAAGGCGCTTCCGAACCGCGACAGTGATGGAGCGGTCTACGCCAATTGGGAAAATGCTCCAACTTTGCTATCGTTTCGCCGCTGCGTCCGCAGCGGCCTTTTCGTCGGCGCGAGCGCCGCTGAGCATCCCCGCCAAACCATAGTTCCCCTCATTACAGGCGAAGTCGATGATTGGATCCGCGCTCGCGGTGTAGGGGATCTCCGCCGTCCACGGTCGGGTAAATGCGGTTGGATCGTCCACGGTGAACCGGTACATGATGGCGCCGGGACCGGTGCGCGTGAAGCGCTCAATCAGCCGCATCTTTTCATCGGCGCCCTGGAAGTTGGTTTTGTCCGTGAAATTGGTGGTCTCCACCACCAGCGTATCGCCCTCCCAGTGGCCCCGCGACTCGCCCAGCCACTGGCGGATGTTGGGGCTGGAATGCGGACGGCCGTCGAGGGGAATAATCCGGGCATCGTGATTGATTTCGGCAAAAATCACCACATATCCGGAAGCCTGCACGATCACGTAATTCGTGACCAGCGGACCGTAGGGCGCATTGCGGTAGAAGCTGGGAAGCATGGGAGGTCCGGTCGTCGGCCAGAGCAGGCAGCGCTCCGCAGGGGGACGGTTCTCGGGGCCGTCGTAGGGATGAAGCCTGGTCTCGGCGCGCGCCGCATTCATCCTCGCCTGCGCCTGGGGGGTCAAGAGAGGAACTCTGCCATCCGGCGGATCTACGATAAGCGACGTCCGCCGGCTCGGCACCACCAACGACTTTCTTCCGCCATCCCACCAGATCGAACCGTATGCCCGGGCGAGATCGGCCTCGGCGCCGCCGTCGCGGCGATCCCTATCGAATTTTTCAAGAATCTGTTTTTCGTATTCGGTGGCTTCCTGTTCGGTAAAGAACTGCTTGTCCGCAAGCTCTCTGGGACGCTCAAGAGGCGTAATCGTGGCATTCGTCCAGGTTCCCTGCAAGTCGGGTTGCCCATCCACGGTACGGGGCGGAGTCCAGGCCTTCGCCGCCGATTGCTCCTGGCCGGCGACGGAGGCGGGCGCCAATGTCATCACTGCCACAAGGGCAACGGTGAGAGCGGGAACCACGATCCAACATCGAGTGTTCATCGGAGGTCGCCTCCTCTATGCGTAAAGCGGCTGACCGGAAAGCTGGGACACCCGCACGCCCTTAGCGTACGCCAGCTTGCCTACTATGAACTCTTCCTCCGGCCGGTCCACCGGAGTAATGCCGGCCTTGTTGAAGGCGCTCTTGATGAGCTCGCGGCCCGGCGCGTCGAGTGCCGGCAAATACTGAGCCGGTTTCAGCGGAAGCAGCCCACCGTTGCCGCCCGTGACCCACTGGAGATACTTCATATGCACCCACGGGTGGCTTTCGTGCAGCAGCAGTGGCGCCTGCAAGTCGTAAATGCCCTGGATGAGCGGCTGCATCCGCCAGTACACGTTCATGGCTTCCGTCATGCGTCCTTTGACAACCAGGTCCATCATTTCGACCGCGTACGGTTTTTCCGGCGACTGTAGGGAGTCGGTAATCCACAGTCCGCTCCATTGCACGTTCTTGTAATTCTTGGCCAGCAAGGGGATGAGATCGAAATTGCACGGCCCCATGATCAAACGATCCGAAAGCCGCTCGCAGATCTCGAAGGCGGTGGCGGCGCTCATCGGATGCGTCAGCTTCATCCCGACGACATTGGGATGGTCCGCCAGACGGTCGAACACCTTCAGCGGGATTCCACTGGGGTGGAACCGGCGCAGCGATTCCACCGGCGAACCATAGAGCAGGACGGCCATCGAAGTGGAATCGATCAGTTTCCGGAACTGCGCGTAGACCTGGTCCTCGGTTTCAGCTTTCGCGGCTCTCGGATACCCGATCATCGTGTACGTGCAACCCATCTGTTCGAGGTAGGCGAGATCGCCTCCCAACGCTCCCATTCCGATCTTTCCCGCCGCCTCTTCGCGGACAAGTTCCCACATGCGCCTGGTTTGCTCCGCGTTCGCGCCGTTCGCCGAAACCGTGCAGGAACTGAAGCCCTGCTTGATGGCATGCCGGATGTCGTGCCGGATGGCTTCTTCGTCCAGGCTCTTGAAGTCGGGCGTGAAGGAAGGCAGGATCAGGCTGCCGAGTCCTTTCAAATGTTCGTGCGCCCACTCTTTCTTTTCCGATTGGGCCGTACGGGACACGTCGGCAGCTTTGCCGGCGGAGTCGAACGCCGCGCCACCGATCGCACCGAGGCCGATACTTTGCGAAAACTGCCTTCGATTCATATACGCGCTCCAAACCAGTCTATAGTCTAGAATCAAAATCGAACAGCCGCTACCATGCCCGGCCCGGAGGCGGACAAACCAAGGCCAGAGGTCGGACTCGATCACTTGGTCGCCTAATGGGCTGTTCGGAAACCGCGGGGAAGACCGCCACCGTGACCGGCGCGAGCCGGGGAATCGGAGGGGCCATCGCGCTGGATCAACACCAGAGGTTCGTTGGATCATGAAAGCCTCTTTCGTTTGAGTGACCCCCACGGCGAGAAGCGTGCAGAGGAAATCACGAGCGCGGAGGAACGCCATCGGCGGCGGCTGCGATGCTGTTCGGAAACCGAACCGCCACCCGCGAGGCTCCTCACTTACAGTGGGGAGAATCATGCAACTCGTGGGGAAGACGGCCATCGTGCCGCGGCCGGCGCCCAAGTGGCGCACATCAATCTGGACGAAGCGCTCAAGGGGACGCTGAAGACGGCTCCGGCGGTACAGTAGTTGGCTCGGCGCTGAGTTAACGCGGGACTGATCGGCATAGGGGCGGCGGTCGCCCGCCGACCCCACGCGATGGAGGAAGCTCCGCGCGTTGTCACAATGTCCGTCCAGGCGCCGTCAGGTATGGGTTTTTTCCCGAACGGGATACCTGCCATCTCGCCCGATGGCCGCCATGTGGCTTTTGTTGTTTCCAAGGGCAATGGCCGGCAGCTATGGGTGCGGGATCTGGATTCCGTCGTCGGGCGATTGATTCCCGGAACGGACGGTGCGTACGGGCCGTTTTGGTCGCCGGATAGTCGGCTCCTGGCATTTTTCGCTACCGGCAAGCTCAGAAGAGTCGATCCGGCGGGCGGACCTGCCATCGCTTTATGCGACGTGGGGAACGCACGAGGCGGCTCTTGGGGTAAGGACCTTGCCATCATTTTCACTCCGAACCTTACGGGACCTCTATTCCGCATCACAGCGACGGGGGGACGCGCGGAGGCTATCACGAGCCTCGACACTGCCGCCAAGGAAGCCTCTCATCGCTTCCCGTGGTTTCTACCGGACGGGCGGCATTTCGTTTACACAGTTGCGACTGAGGGCCTGGAGAAGGCAACGATCTACTTCGCCGATATCGAGCAGCGCGGTGGGCGGGCGGTGGTGGAAGCGCGCTCGAATGCAATCTATGCTGATCCAGGCTATCTCTTGTTCGTTCGAGACCAAGTCTTGATAGCGCAACCGATGAATCCGGATAAGGGCGTGTTCACTGGCGAGCCCATGCCGGTGGCCGCGCCGGTCGACTATTTCAGCGTTCAAGTACAAGGGGAGTTCGCGGCCTCCCAGAACGGCACGCTCGTTTACCAGCCGACAGGCGGTGGAAGCACCCAATTGACGTGGTTTCGTCGCGACGGAACGCAAGCCGGAATCCTAGGTGCCCCGGCGGAGATCCGTTCGCCGGCGATTTCCCCCGACGGTTCAATGGTCGCCGTGGATCGCGACGACCCGCAAATCAACTACAGGGACATCTGGTTGCAGGATTCCGCCTCGGGACAAATGACACGGTTCACATTTAACGGACGCAGCAACGACACGCCTGTTTGGTCGCCCGATGGACGTGAACTTGCCTATCGATCCTCGACCGGTGGCGGCGCGAGTATTTATCGAAAGACCCTTGATGGTTTAAGTCCCGAACTTGTTGCAGACCTCGGCGGAGGCGTCGGAGGACGATATAGCTACCCCCAAGATTGGACCTCAGACGGGCGGTCCATTGTTGAAATGAGCTCCGGCCCGAGTACTCTTTGGGAGATCTGGCTAGCACCGCTTGTTTCTTCTGCAAAGGCCTACCCGCTTCTGCAAGGTCCTTCTGATCTGAGGGAACCAAGAATCTCGCCGGATGGAAACTGGATCGCCTATGAATCGAATGAAACGCGCCGGTACGAGATTTACGTCCAAGCATTCCCTGCTGGCACCGGGAGGCGGCAGGTCTCCGTTGACGGCGGTACGCGCGCCAGGTGGAGCCGAGACGGAAGGGAGCTTTACTTTATCGGGGCGGATGGGGATTTGATGGCGGCGGGACTCGTAAGAAAGGGATCGAGCCTGGAATCAGGTGTACCCAAAATGCTGTTTGCGGCGCGACTTACCGGCGCCTCGGGCTACGATGTCGCCAAAGACGGGCGATTCCTGATTCCGGTGGCGACGGAGCAGACTGGTCCTCCGATGATGGTGGTGCTGAATTGGCAAGCTGGCTTGAAGAAGTAGAGCAAATAGGCCACCGGACGATTGAACCGACGGCTGGCATAAAACATCCCATCCGAAACGTCCGCTTTTGGTCACCTGGCCGTGTAACCCAATGCGTTTAGAAGTGAATCCCGCGATAGCTCCCGGTTAGTCGCAAACCCGGAAGTTACTTTTGGGTACGGAGCGCTGTTCGCCCTCCGGGGACCAGGGGGCCCCAAGGGCCGCCGCCCCTTTCTCCGCACCCCTTACTCCGCTAGGTGCATTCGTCGTTCGCTGCGCTTGGATAGGCTTGTTGGCGGTGGTTAAGGCGCAGCGGACGGTGCACACTGAAGCCTTACTTACTCGGCCGACCATGCGGAACCAATTCATGTGCACATCGAACGGGAGCGATTCGAGGCCAAGTTTTGGCTCGATCCAGTCCGATTGGCCGGCAGTCGCGGGTTCTCCTCCGCGGAGATCCAACGAATGGAGCGGCTGGTCGAAGAGCACGCAGCAGCACTAGTGAGATCATGGCATGAGTACTTCGGGGGATTGAACTGCGGGAGGTGGCGGCGCAGAGCGTCACGATCAGCGACGACGCCATCATCGCTTACCTGGCGGACGGCCGCATGATCGCAGTTCCACTGGCCTGGTTTCCGCGCTTGCTAAATGGAACGATGGCCGAGCGGTCTAACCTTCGTCTGATCGGCGGCGGATCGGGAATCCACGGGCCGGATCTCGACGAAGATGTCCACGAAGATAACAGCGTCGCAAGCTTGCTCGCCGGGCGGAGGTCGGGCGAGACGCAAGAGTCTTTGCGGCGATGGCTGAAGAGCCGCGGCCGGGGTTGAGCCAATTCAAGCACCGCCTGGAAATCCGCCGGCGGCGCAGCGCGAAGCCAAACATAAAGGATCGAAGACGCTGGCCATCTGCAACGTGGTGGGATCGATGATCACGCGCGAAGCGGCCGGCACGTTGATCACGCACGCGGGGCCGGAGATCGGCGTGGCTTCGACCAAAGCCTTCACCGAGCAGTTGACCGCGCTGTTCCTGGTCGGTCTGTATCTGGCGCAGGTGCGCGAGGCGGTGAGCGCGGAAACGTCGCTAAAGCTGGTGGAGCGGCTGCTGCACGTGCCGGTGCAGCTCGAGGACATTCTGCGCCGCGACGCGATTTACGAAGAGCTGGCCAAGACGCTGTTCCGCGCCTCCGATTTTCTGTGCCTGGGCCGCGGCATCCATTCCCCATCGCTTTAGAAGGCGCGCTGAAGCTCAAGTCTCAGTTTCAAATCTTCTATACTGGTGTCCGTTCGTTCTTGAAAGAGAGGTCAATATGCGAAAGATGACAGTTCCCTTGGCATTCGCCGCCACGGCCGCGCTCATCACAGTGGCCGTGATGTCTATGGCGTCCAATGCGGTTAGCTTGTATGCGCAGGCTCGTCCCGTTAGCAGCTATGCAGAGGATCGCGCCGCTATTGAGGACCTGCAAGCGCGATATCTCTTCGCGCTCGACTTCCACGATCCCGATCTCTATGTCTCGACCTTCACACCGGACGGAGTACTCGATTACGGCAGCGGCGAAGTAAAGGGTCGCGAGGCGATCAAAGACGTGATCGCCCGGATGCCGAACCCGGCCCCGACGGCCGGGCTTCGACCCGCAGCCGCTCGACACAACATCTCGAACATCGTCATCAAGGTGGACGGCAACAAAGCAGTCGGACGCTCGTATTGGTTCCACTACACCAACGACAACTCGTAACGCAGGGGCGTCTTCGACGGGTTCGGGCACTATGAGGACGATCTGGTCAAGATCAATGGGAAATGGCTGTTTACAAAGCGAAAGATCTACAACGAAGGGCGTGATGAGTGGGCGTATAAGGGCGGCAAGAATCCCGCTTGGTAGCTTTGCCGGCGGTGGTTAAGGCATAGGCGGACCGTTGTACACTGAGAGCGCTGCCGACGGTTTTTCGACATGCCGCGGAGATCCAACGGATGGAGCGGCTGGTCGAAGAACATGCAGGCGCGCTAGTTAGATCATGGCATGAGTACTTCGGGGATTGAATTGCGGGAGGTGGCGGCGCAGAGCGTCACGATCAGTGACGACGCCCTCATCGCCCACCTGGCGGATGGCCGCACGATCGCGGTTCCACTCTTAAGTGACAGCCCGCAAAACGGAGTGCGGCGGCGTTGTTACTTGGCTGAAATGAGGGTGCCGCCGCACCCTTTGCGGGCTGGCCTGGTCTCCGCGCTTGCTCCATGGAACGATGCCAGAACGGTCTAACTTTCGCTTGATCGGCGGCGGATCGGGAATCCACTGGCCGGATCTCGACGAAGATGTCCACGAAGATAACAGCGTCGCAAGCTTGCTCGCCGGGCGGAGGTCGGGCGAGACGCAAAAGTCGTTGCGGCGATGGCTGAAGAGCCGCGGCCGGGTTTGAGCCAATTCACGCATCGGCTGGAAATCCGGACTCGCGGGAAGGGCTTCTATCCGTTCACTCGCGAGGTGGCTGCGTGGCTGGCGTCGACAGGCGTCGAGACCGGACTGTTGACGGTTTTTATCCAACATACTTCAGCGTCGCTGGCGATCCAGGAGAACGCCGACCCGGACGTAGTGCTCGACATGGCGAATTTCTTCGAGCGGCTGGTTCCGGAAGACGATCCGCGGTACCGGCACACGCTGGAAGGTCCGGACGACATGCCGTCGCACATCCGCGCGGCTCTGACACAGACGAGTCTTTCGATTCCGGTACTCGGAGGGCGGATGGCGCTGGGAACGTGGCAGGGCATCTACCTGTTCGAACATCGGGCGATGCCGCAGCGGCGCAGCGTGGTGCTGCATTTGTCGGGGTGAATTAAAGGGACTCGATCAAACTGTCTTAGGATGGGTTAAGGCTCGAAACGGGTTCACGAATGGACGCATCCACCAAGACAGAAAGACCACGTAGGAGGAAGGGGAACCAATGAATTTGAAAACCAGTGCACTGACCTTGATTGCCGCGGCGGCGCTGCTGGCGCCCGCGGCCATGCACGCCCAAGGACGGCATCCGCACTATCTCAGCGCGCGCACCGATTTGAGAAGGGCGCAACTGTTTGCGAGGGTGAAGGAGGAGGCGAACGTCACCAGAAATCTGGAAGCCGCGGCGCGCGAAATCGAAGCCGCGATCAAAGAGATCGACAACGCCGCGGTGCTTGATCGCAAGGACCTGATGGACCGCCCGCCCATCGACACCAGACTGCCGCGCCGGGACCGCTTCCGCAAGATCGTGGATCTGCTGCGCAGCGCCCGGGCCGACATCGAGCACGAGGAAGACAATCCGAACGCGCGCGGGTGGCGCGATGCGGCCTTCCGGCACATCGACGAAGCGCTCAACGCCGTGCATCGGGCCGCAGTGGACGCGAAGTTGGATCACGAGCTGGGATTTTAAGAATGAGCGCACACATTTATCCCAAGGAAGATGAAAAAAATCGTTGCGGCGGTTGGGGGCGTTTAACGAGCGGCACAACGGAGCTTTCGCCCTGTGCCGCTCTCGGACTTATCGCCGTGCGTTTCCCAACCGCCAATGATTCAAGCCGCTTCTCGCGGGGGCCCGGAACCGGCTGGATGGCCGCTCCATATTTCCCGCTTCGAATGCCAACTCTCTGATGTCCGCCTGCGTACTTACCCGTTGACGGAATTATAAGGATCGATCCCTAAATTCTTCCGCCGGACGGAAACCGCCCTGCGAAAGTTCAGCACCACCTCAAACACAACGCTTCGTGGCCACGAAGGTAACCTACGAGTCGATGGTAGAAGGCGCGAGGCTCGGCAGGCGCCGCAGGAAAGCGGCATGTGACTGGAAAGACTCGCGAAACAAATTTTTTCTTGGCTTGTCACTGCTTTTTATTGCACCATGCGGCGCCGCACAATCGCCGGGACATCGAGCTCGTCGAACAGCGGCTCATGCCCGTTGGTGAAGGGAGCAGGCGCAGCAGGCGCGTGCGGCGGAGCTTCTTCGAACTCCGGAGCGAGCTGGGCGGGCGCCATGGGTTCCGAGGCCATCGGTAGCGGCTCGGGCTCGGGGAATGTCATCTGCGGGGCGGGCGGCTCGAAGGCAGCGGCAGCGGCGGCGCGGGCGGATGGCTCGGCGTAGGACTCAACTGCCTGCACCGCCGTGGCGGAGGGCCGGCGATGGATGGCGGGAAGCGTTTCCCGCTCGAAGCCGGTGGCGATCACGGTGATCTTGACCTCATCGCCGGCGGCCTCGTTGAGCACGACTCCGAAGTTGATCTGCACGTCCTCGTTTTCAGCGGCGCCGCGGATCAGCGAGCAGGCTTCGTTGACCTCGTGCAAGCCGAGCGCGCTGGATCCGGTGATGTTGATCAGAATGCCGCGGGCGCCGCGCACGCCGCCGGCGTCGAGCAGCGGGCAACTGATGGCCTTTTGGGCCGCGATCACGGCCGCGTTCTCGCCCGCCGCCGTCGCCGTGCCCATCATGGCGTAGCCCATGCCCAGCATGATGCTGCGGATGTCGGAGAAATCGCGGTTGATCAGGCCGGGCGTGGTGATGATGTCGCTGATGCCTTGAACGGCCTGGCGCAGGACGTCGTCGGCGATGCGAAAGGATTCAAAAAAGCTGGTGCCTTTGGGAACCAGGCTGAGCAGTTGATCGTTGGGAATGGTGATGACGGTATCGACCACGCCGGCCAGCTCGGCGAGGCCGTCCTCGGCTTGCTTGCGGCGCTTGGGACCTTCAAAAGCGAAGGGCTTGGTGACCACGGCGACGGTGAGCGCACCCAGTTCCTTGGCGAGCGAAGCCACCACGGGCGCGGCTCCGGTGCCGGTGCCTCCGCCCAGGCCGGCGGTGACGAAGACCATGTCGGCGCCCTCCAGCAGGTCGATGATGCGCTCGGTGTCCTCGAGCGCGGCTTGGCGTCCCACCGAGGGGTCGGAGCCGGCGCCGAGACCGTGCGTGATCTTCGCGCCGATGGCGAGTTGATTGGGCACGGGCGAAGCGGCGAGCGCCTGCACGTCGGTATTCAACACGCAGAACTCGACGCCGGCGAGTCCCTCATCCAGCATGCGCGCCACGGCGTTGGATCCGCCGCCGCCCACGCCGAAGACGCGGATCCGGGTTTTCGGCGCCGCTTCTTCCTGAATCACGAATTTCAATGTATCGAGTGCCATATTCCAACCTCCACCAAAAATTACAACCCAACCGCTCCCTCTGGTCGCGGCTCAGAATCTTTAACGCATCACTAAACCCAAGAGGCCGCCGGCGCGCCGCGGGGGCGCCCGGTGCAGCTTGATTTTCGCCGCATACATCGCCAGGCCGGCGGCGGTGGTCCACAGCGGACTCTCCAGCTCCTCCGGCCAGTCGCCGATGCCCTTGACCAGGCCGTTGCCAGCCTGGCAATTCAATACGCGTTCGGCCATGTCGCACATGCCGGCCAGCAGCGAGCCGCCGCCGGTGAGCACGACGCCCTCGAAAAGATTGCGCTCCATTCCGGCGCGCTGGACTTCGGCGAGCACGTGCAGGAACAGCTCCTCGGCGCGCGCCTCCAGAATCTCGATCAGCTCGCCGCGGCGCCTTTCGCGCGACGGGCGGCCTTCCGGCGAGGGCACTTCGATGAGGCTGGAATCCGAGGTCAGGCCCAGCAGCGCGCAGCCGTACTGCTGCTTGAGGCTCTCGGCATCTTCGTAGGTGACCTTGAAGACGGAGGCGATGTCGCGGGTGAAATGATCGCTCGAAACCGGAAGGGTGGAGGCGATCTGGAGGGCGTCGCCGTCGTAAATCACGAGGCCGGTGGATTGCATGCCCAGATCCACCACGGCCACGCCGCGCGCGCGGTCCTCCGGCAGCAGACAGGCATAGGCGGCGGCCAGCGGCTCGAACACCGACTCCTCCACCGGCAGGTGCGCGAGGTGCGCCGCGGCCACCAGCGCCTGATGCTCCAGGATCGAAGCGGTGACGATATGCACGTTGGCCTCCAGGCGCGAGCACCTGCCCTTGTGCGGCTTGCGGTAGCCGGAATGGCCGTCCAGCGTGAAATCCTGCGGCAGCACGTGCAGCAGCATGCGGTCGCGTTCGAGGAGCACGTCGCAAGCCAGCTCGGCGGCGTAGCTCAGATCCTCGGCGGTGAGCTCGCGCGGGCGGCCAAATTCGTACAGGCCGCGGCTTTGCGCGCCGTGTACGTGCCGGCCTCCGATGCCCAGGGTGACGGACTCGGCCGAAACGCCCGCGCCGCGCTCGGCGTCGGTGACGGCGGCGCGCATGGACTCGGCCACGGCTATCTGATCCACCACGCGGCCCTTGCTCCAGCCCGCCGAGGCGGCCAGCCCATGCGAGAGGTAGCGGATGCGGTCCCCCTCCAGCGCGCACAGCACGCAACGGGTGCGCGAACTCCCGGCGTCGAGCCCGGCGGCGATCTGGATCGTCGAGCGCATCTACTTCGCCATCCTTACTTCAACCATCCTTACTTCACCACGGTGATGCGGTCTTCCAGCCGCAGATCGAGAACCGAGGCGCCCGGCAGTTTCTTGCGAATCTCCGCGTAGTAATTGACGAAGTTCCGATGCCGCAGCGCGAAGTTGCGATCGCCCATCAACAGGGTCACCATATGGCCGTCCAAGGGCTCGCCGATTTTCAGATTGTCGGGATCGGAGACGTTGACTTCGGAGACGGCGCCCGAGGCGTCGCCCAGATCCTTCAACAAGCCCAGCAGCCGCTGCACGCGTTCGCGGCGGACCGTCAGGGTGTCGGACGCGCTCACGCCCAGCAGGACGGGCAGTGTGAAGCGATCTTGCGCGGGGGGCAGGATCACGCCGTCTTCGTCGATCAGCGCGGGCCGCCTGGAAGCCATCCCGAACTGCGCTCCGAGGGTGACGAAGGCCACCGGTTTGCGCTCGCTGACGCCGACGACAATGCGATTGGGCCAGAACCGCGCCACGCTGGCGTCCTTGATCCAATCCACGGTGCGCAAGCCGGCGCGGCGGTCGCCGAGGGGAATGAGATACACACTGCGGCCGAAGTCCTCGCCGAACACGGCTTGGATATCGCGGGCGGAGGCGTGGGTGGAGCCGGCAATCTGGAGGGATTCGGAGGCGGCTTCCGGTTCGTTCGCCGGCTCATTGAATGTAAAGCGCGGGTCGCGAATCAGGAATTGCTCCAGGAGGTGGAAGGCGTAGAGCGAGGCGACCAGCATCACGGCGGCGGCGACGGTCCAGGCGATCCAGCGCGGAGTGGTAAGCGATCGCGGCATTAAGTACGTCCTCTCACTTGCGTCCCCTTAATCGCTCCAGAATGGCGCCGCCGGCCTGGGAGATGCTGCCGGCGCCCAGGGTGATGATGGCGTCGCCCTCGCGGGCCGCCCCGGTCACGGCGGCGATGCCCGCCTCCATCGTTCCGGCGTAGTGGGCGTCGCGATGGCCGAACGCGCGAATGCGCTCCACCAGCGCGCCCGAGCTCACGCCCTCAATCGGCTTTTCCGAAGCGCCGTAAATATCCAGGACGAAGACGCTATCGGCTTGATGAAACGCGCGGGCGAAATCGTCCAGCAGCGCCTGCGTGCGGGTGTAACGATGCGGTTGGAACAAGACGTGGACGCGCCGGAAGCGGCAGGCGCGGGCCGCCGCCAGCGTGGCTTGAATTTCGGTGGGGTGGTGGCCGTAGTCGTCGATCACCGCGACCCCGCCCTCGGCTCCGAGGATCTGAAAACGGCGCTCGACGCCGGTGAAGCGCTCCAAGGCTTCGCGAACTTCCTCGACCGGGACTTCCAGCTCCAGACCGACGGCAGCCGCGGCGGCCGCATTGAGGGCGTTGTGCGCGCCGGGCACATGCAGACGGAAACAACCCAGGTCCTGGCCGCGAAAGACGAGCTGAAACTGGCTGGCCATATGACCGGCCGCGGAATGGGCCACGCGCAGGTCCGCCTGCGCCGAAGTTCCGTAGGTGATGACGCGGCGGTTCACAGCGGGGAGAATGCGCTGGATATTCTCGTCGTCCAGGCAAAGAACCGCCGCGCCGTAAAAGGGGATCTTGCCGACGAAAGCGGCGAAGGCCCGACGAATCTCATCCAAGCCGGCATAGTGATCCAGGTGCTCGCGGTCGATGTTGGTGACCACGGCGAGGATGGGCGCCAGCTTGAGGAAGGAGCCGTCGCTCTCATCGCTTTCGACAACCAAGTAATCGCTGTGCCCCAAGCGCGCGTTGGCCCCGCCCATCATGCCTACGCGTCCGCCCACCACTACGGTGGGATCCAGCCCCGCGTGGGTCATGATGGCGGCGATCATGGAAGTGGTGGTGGTTTTGCCATGGCTGCCGGCCACGGCGATGCCGAACTTCAGGCGCATCAACTCGGCCAGCAGCTCGCCGCGAGGAATGACGGGGAGGCCAAGACGGCGCGCCTCGGCGATTTCGGGATTGTCCGGCGCGACGGCGGAGCTCACCACCACGGCGCGGGCATCGCCGAGGTTGGCGGCCTGGTGGCCCTGGTACACCGCCGCGCCGCGCTGGGCGAGGCCCGCGGTAACGGAGGAGGAACGCAGGTCCGAGCCGCTGACGCGATAGCCCATCCCCAGCAGGATTTCGGCGAGACCGCTCATGCCGATGCCGCCGATGCCGACGAAGTGGACGGGCTGTGGCTTAAAAAACATTTATTAAAGTATTGTTTCGGCTTTCGAGGGCGCTGTCAATCCCGTCTCCGGGGGCGTTGGCCGGCGATGGACTCGAGAATCTCGGCCATGCGCCGGGCGGCGCCGGGGCGCGCGAAGGTGCGCGCGGCGGTTCCCATCCGCTCCAGCAACGCGGGGTCGGCCGCGAGCCGCGTAATTTCCAGCGCCAGCCGCGCGCCGGTCATCTCCCGGTCCGGAATCAGCAGCGCGGCTCCGGCGCGCTCGAGCGCCTCGGCATTGCGCAACTGATGCTGGTCGCTGGCCGTGGGCAAGGGCACCAGAATCGAGGGCTTGCCGGCCGCGGCGATCTCGCTGACCGCGCCCATGCCCGCGCGGCTCACCACCAGGTGGGCACGGGCGAACGCGCCCGGCATATTGTTCAGGAACGCGAAGATCTCGCCGGGGAAGCCGGAAGCTCGAAATCGCGGAGCCAGATCCTCGAACGCCGCCGCTCCGGTCTGATGGATCATGCGCACGGAGTGGTAATCCGGATTGCGATCCAGGAGGAGCGGCCAACTCTCCTCGGCTGCGCGATTGAGCGTCCGGGAGCCCTGGCTGCCGCCGGTAATCAGGACCGTAAACGGGTGCTCCGGCGGCGCGGGAGGGCCCACTGGAGGTACCGCGAAGAACTCCTCGCGCACGGGCAGGCCGGCCACTTCCACGCGATCCTTGGGAAACCAGCGCGCGGTCTCGGGAAAGCTCACCAGGGCGCGCGCGACAAAGCGGGCCAGCCGCCGGTGGGTGAATCCCGGCACGGCGTTGGGCTCCATCACCACCACCGGGATGCGATTGCGCATCGCCGCCGCCAAGACCGGCCCTGCCACGTAGCCTCCCGTGGAGAACACAGCGGCGGGAGCGGCGCGGCGGAGCATGCGCGAGGCCTGCCACACGCTCCGGGGAAGGTGCGCCAGCGTCTCGATCAACTGGCGCGGACCGACGCGCTTCAATCCGCCGATCTCGATCCACTCGATGGGGAACCCCTCCGGCGGCACGAGTCTGGCTTCCATGCCGCGAAGCGTGCCGATGAAGCCCACCTCGTGCCCGCGCGCGCGCAGCTCGCGAGCCACGGCCAGGGCCGGGATCACATGCCCCCCGCTGCCGCCGCCGGCCATGATAAATGTGCTCACTATCCCTCATAGGCACTCGCGTGGCTGGCAGCAGATGGCAGGTCGAGGACCTGCCCCACAACGGCCGGCGCAGGCCGCCGGCCTTGCGAGTGCGTTATCCTTCATGTTCGCTCACGCTCAACAGCATGCCCAGCGACGCGAGTGTGCTCAGCAGGGAGCTTCCGCCGTAGCTGATCATGGGCAGAGGAAATCCCTTGGTCGGCGCCATGTCCAAGACCACGGTGACGTTCAGCAGCGCCTGAAGGAGTATGGACAGGGTCACTCCCAACGCGAGATACTTTCCGAAGTCGTCGCGGGCCAGCAGGAACAGCCTGGCCCCGCGCCACAGAACCACTACGAAGCCGATCAGGACGGCGGAGCAGCCCCATAGGCCCAGCTCCTCGCCGACGATGGCATAGATGAAATCGGTATGCGCTTCCGGCAGAAACATCAGCTTCTGCCTGCTCTGCGTCAGGCCTACGCCGAAGATTCCGCCGGTGCCGACCGCGATCTTGGACTGGCGCGGCTGATAGCTGGCGTCGCGAATCGAGGTGGAGCTGGTCACGTAGTCGCGGACCAAATGATGCGTGTCGACCAGCTCGATGATGGAATAGTTCGGGTCCACCCAGGAAATCACGCGCCCCAGCCGATAACCGTGCTGGACCACGAAGATCGCCAGCAGCAGCAGGCCCAGAGCCGCCACGCGGCGCATATATTTCCATTCCAGGCCCGCCACCCAGAAGACGATCACGGCCGTCAGGACGGGCACCATGGCCGTGCCGAGATCGGGCACCACAACCAGCATCGCCAGCATGGCCACGGCCAAGAAGGCCTGCTGAAGCGTCTTACGATGATTGATGGACTGAGAGCGTCGGGAAATGAAGTACGCCAGAAACAGAATCAGCGCGGGCTTGGCGAACTCGGACGGCTGCAAGGTTCCGAGGCCGGGAACGCGGAACCAGCGGTGCGCTTTGGGGTCGGCGAAGTACACCACGATCAGCAGCGTGAGGACGACTCCCAGGCCCGAAAACGCCCATGCGGAGCTGTTCATCGTCCTGTAATCCAGCCGCTTGAAATACATCAGCACGATGAAGGAGATCACGGCGAAGCCGATCTGGTGCGCTACGAAGTAGTAGGGCTCGTGGTTGTATAAAGGCGACGCGCTGGAGACCATGACGATGCCGAAGCCGGTCATCGCCAGGATGGTGAGAAACAAAATCCAATCGGTCTTGAGCCTAGCCATTTTATTCCGCCGGCTCCGCCGGCGCCAACGCCGCCACCAGACGCTTAAACTCGCGCCCGCGGTGCTCGAAATTCTGGAACTGATCGAAGCTGGCGCAGGCCGGCGCGAGCAGCACGGTATCGCCGGGGTGGGCGCGCGCCTGCGCCTCGCGGACGGCGGCATCGAGAGTGCCGCAGACGATCAGCGGCGCGGAATCCCGCAACTGGCTCGCAATTATTTCGCCGGCTGCGCCGATCAACAGGGCGGCGTGCGCCTTTTCCTTGAGGGGCGCGGCCAGCGGAGTATAGTCGCTGCCTTTGTCCTTGCCGCCGAGGATCACCCACAGCCTTTTTGAAACCGGCGTGCCGGGAAACGCCGCCAAGGCTTTGAGCGTAGCGTCCACGTTGGTGGCTTTGGAGTCGTTGTACCAGGCCACGCCGCCCCATTGGCGCACAAATTCCAGGCGATGCTCGACGCCCGGAAAGGTCATCACGGCCGCGCGGATGCGGGCGTGGGTTATTCCGTGTGTCGCTTCACAGAGATGGGCGGCGATGGCCGCGGCCATGGTATTTTCCAGATTGTGAACGCCTCGGAGCGGGACTTCGCGCGCCTCCATGAGCGGCTCGCCGTCGAGCAGAATTTGGCCGCCGCTCAGGTAAGCTCCGGGTGAAACGGGGTGGCTCGAACTGAACCAATGCTTGAAGCCGCGTCCCGCAGCCCGCTTGAAGCCGCGTCCCGCGGCCCGGTCGTCCCCGGCAAGGCTGTGCGCGAGGGGATCGTCGGCGTTGAGCACGGCGAAATCGCCGGGCCGCCGATTCTCAAATATGCGGGCTTTCGCCGCGGCGTACCGCACCAGCGTGTAATGCCGGTCCAGATGATCCGGCGTGACGTTCAAGACCACGCCGATGTGGGCGCGGAACGTGTCGATGGTTTCCAGTTGAAAGCTGGAAAGCTCCAGCACGTTCCATTGTCCGGGCTTCGAGGTGGCCACCAGGGAGCAGGGAGGCGTGCCGATGTTGCCGCCGGTTTGAGCCGAGATGCCGCTGGATGTGAGGATATGTCCGGTGAGCGCCGTGGTGGTGGTCTTGCCGTTCGAGCCGGTGATCCCGATGGTCTCACCCTGGAGAAACCAGCCGGCCAGTTCCAGATCGCCGATCACGGGAACGCCGCGGCGGCGGGCGGTATCCGCGGCCTGCGTATCCGCGGGCACGCCGGGCGAAAGCACGATCAAATCGGCTCCGGCGAACGCGGCTTCGGCCTGCGGCTGGACCTGGACGCCCCACTGGACCAATCTTTCGTCATGCACCGGATTCATGTCCACTGCGGTTACTTCGAGCTCCTTTCCCGATCAGTAATTCCACCGCTGCGACTCCGCTGCGGGCCATGCCTACCACGGTTACCTTTGCGCCTTCCAACTTCATCCAGGCCTCGAAGTTGGCAGGTCGGAGACCTGCCCCACCTTCACCGTAACTTCAGGGTGGTCAGCGCGAACAGCGCCAGCACCAGTCCCGCGATCCAGAAGCGCGCGATCACCTTGGATTCGTCCCAACCGAGCTGTTCGAAGTGATGATGCAGCGGCGCCATCTTGAAAATTCTTTTCCCGCGCATTTTGAAACTGGCCACTTGCAGGATCACCGAGAGCGCCTCGATGACGAACACTCCGCCGATGAACAGCAGCAGAATCTCCTGCTTGAGCAGCACGGCGACCGTGCCGAGGCTCCCTCCCAGGCCATAGCGAACCGACGTCGCCCATGAACACCTCGGCCGGATGCGCGTTGTACCAGAGGAAACCGAGCGACGCCCCGAACATCGCGCCGCAGACGATGGTCAGCTCCGAGGCGCCGGGCGTGCGCGATAGCTCCAGATAGCGCGCGAACTCGGCGTGCCCGGAGAGAAACGCAAGGCTGGTCATGGCCGCCGAGGCAATCGCCATCAGGCCGATGGCCAGGCCGTCGAGACCGTCCGTCAGGTTCACGGAATCCGCGCAGCCCGCCAAGACCAGAAACAAGAAGGCGAAGAATGGAACAAACGCCAGAGGATAGGTATTGGCATGGCGGAGCCAGGCATGAATCAGGAGGTCGGGCTTGGAAGTCTTGAGGAACGGCACATTCATGTTGGTCGAATAAAGGCCCCGCGCGTTCATGCCCAGAAGAAGCACGCCGACCAGGAGCGAAGCGAGCGCCTCCAGCGCCAGCTTTTGGCGTGCGGTGAGACCGAGGTTGCGTTTCCGGCTCACCTTCAGGTAGTCGTCCAGAAAGCCGACCGCTCCGAAGCTCACCATTCCGGCGAGCGCTACCCACACCGCGGGCGTCGCCAGATTGGTCCACAGCAGCACCGGGAAGAGGATGGACGCGCCGATGAGCAAGCCTCCCATGGTAGGCGTGCCGGCCTTTTTTTGGTGCGAGCTGGGGCCGTCTTCGCGAATGTGCTGGCCGATCTGGAATTCGCGCAAACGGGCGATGAGCCACGGCCCCATCAGAATCGACAGCAGCATCGCGGTGAAAAAAGCCATGCCGGTGCGGAAGGTGGTGTATTGAAACACGCGGAACGGCGTGTAGAGATGGTACAGCTTGTCGTACCCCAGCCAATACAACATGGATCAGCGGCTGCCTCCCTGAGGTGAGGGGGTGCGATCCTGCGCCGGGTCTTGGGTTGGATCCGGCGCCAGGAATTCTTCCAGCGCCAGCTCCACCTGAACGCCGCGGGAACCTTTGAACAGAACCGCGTCGCCGGGAGACGCGAGCGAGCGCGCCAGGCGTCCGGCTTCTCTGGGGTCCTCGAAAAAAAACGCGGCGTCGGCCCGAAGGCCGGAACGCATGGCCGCATCCAACATGTAACAAGCCGCGCCGCGTATTCCAACGAGCACATTTAAACCGCTCCGCGCGGCGTAACTTCCAACGTCGCGATGTAGCGGCTCGGCCCAGCGGCCGAGTTCGAGCATCTCCCCCAGAACCGCGATGCGCTTTCGCGCCGGAGCCTCGCGGAGGACATCCAGCATGGCGCACGCGGCTTCGGGATTGGAGTTGTAGCAATCGTTATAGATCAAAATACCGTGGTGATGGAGGCTTTCGCCTCGCATTTTGCCGGGGGCGAGATTGCGGACTGGTTCGCGCAGCCGCTCCGGCGCGATGCCGTACACTTGGGCCACGGCAATTCCGGCAAGAAGATTGGAGACGGCATGGCGTCCGGGAAGGGAACTCGTGAAGCGGACGCCGTTGACGCGAAACTCGACTCCCTCGGGCAACAGGCGCACATCCTCGGCGCGGACATCTCCGGGTTGAACGACGGCTTCCGGCGACAAGCCGTACAGCACGGAGCGTCCGGAATGAACCTCGCTGAAAGCGGCGACGCGGGGATCGTCGGCGTTGAGCACGGCGGTGGCGTCCGGAGCCAAGGACTCGACCAGCTCGCGTTTGGCCGCCGCGATGGCGTCGATCGAATCGAAGTTCTCGATGTGCGCCGGACCCACATTGGTTACCACCGCTGTTTCCGGACGCGCGATTTCAGCCAGACGGCGGATCTCGCCCGCATGATTCATCCCCATTTCGATCACCGCGACTTCGGCGGTCTCCTCCAGGCGCAGCAACGACAAAGGCATGCCGACGTGGTTGTTGAGATTGCCCTCGTTCTTGGCCGTCCTGTATCCCTGCGCCAGCATTTCCGCAATGATGTCCTTGGTTGTGGTCTTTCCAGCGCTGCCGGTTACCGCCACCAGGCGGCCACCCCAGAGTTGGCGCGCTCTCGCGGCCAGTTGCTGGAGTGCTTGAAGCGAGTCCTCCACCCGCAGAACTCGGCCTTCCGGCGGCGGGCTTCCAGGAATCTCGCGATCCACGACCACCGCCGCCGCGCCGGCTTGTAAAACGTCCCGGACGTACGCATGCCCATCATGATTTGGCCCCCTTAACGCAAAGAATAGATCGCCCGCTTGAAGCGAGCGAGAATCGACCGACCATCCTGTGACCATTGGGCCGGCGGCCGGCGTTTCTGTCTCCAGAGCCGCGGATTCCACCGCGAGGCCCAACCACTCCGCGATCAGGCGCACGGGCAGTTTCATCCAGGCTTCGGTTACCCCTTATACCCAAAGGATCTCAGAGCCTCCCGTGCCGTTTCCCGATCGTCGAAATGAATGGTCTGGTCCTTGAATATCTGATAGGTCTCGTGCCCCTTGCCCGCTAGCAGCACCACGTCGCCTGTGCTCGGCCTGTTCGAGCGGCGATGCGGATGGCCCGGGCGCGATCCGGCTCCACGGCGTGCGGCGTATCGAATCGCCGCAACCCCACCAGGGCGTCGTTCATGATGGCGAGCGGGTCCTCGGATCGCGGATTGTCGGACGTCAGCACGACGTAATCGCTGAGCTCCGCGGCCGCCATGCCCATCAGCGGACGCTTGGAGCGGTCGCGATCGCCGCCGCAGCCGAACAGAGTGATCACGCGCCGCCTTGTGGCGACGCCAGCTCGCGGGCGACGCGGATCGACGTTGCGCAGCGCGTCGTCGGTGTGAGCATAGTCCACGATCACGAGAAACGGCTGACCGGCATCGACGCGCTCGAAACGGCCGGGAACGGCGCGGCAGGCCGCGACGCCGCGCGCGATGGTCTCGAGACCGAACGCCGTAGCTCAAAGCCCGCGCCAGCCGCAGCCAGAATGTTCAGCACGTTGATTCGCCCGGCCAAGGCGGATTCGATCGGCTGGCGCGCGCCTTCCCAGCACAAATCGAAGCGCAGGCCGTCGAGGCCGGAGCGGATATTTTCCGCGCGCAGTGCCGTGCGCATACGTTCACTCGGGCCGATCCCGTAGAACAGCGGTGTTCGCGGCGGGTTGGACCGATGCGGCCCAAGGATCGTCGGCGATTCAGCACCGCCCATTCCGGAGCCGGGCCTTCCTCGGGCGACGAACAGGAGACGCTTGGCCGCGGCGTACTCCTCCATGGTGCCGTGAAAATCCAGATGATCGCGCGTGAGGTTGGTGAAGACCGCGGTGTGGAAGTGGAATCCGTAGACACGTCCCAGCGCCAGCGCGTGCGAGGAAACCTCGGAGATCAAATGCGTGCCGCCGAGCCGCTCCAGTTCCGCGGCAAAGCGCATCACGTCTAGCGATTCGGGCGTGGTGTTCGCCGCGGGCCGGGTCTTCCCGGCCAGGCGGTATTCGATGGTGCCGATCAAGCCGGTGATCGTGGCCCGCCTCGCGCAGGATCGCTTCGAGAACGTACGATGTGGTGGTCTTGCCGTTGGTGCCGGTGATGCCGGTGAAGTGAATGCGTTCATCCGGGCGGCGGTAGAAAGTTCGCGGAAGCCGCGGCCAGCGCCCGCCGGCCATGCTCCACCTCAATCCAGGGGCCGGGAAATCCTGGGGGCGCGGGGACTCGCTCACCACCGCGCACGCGCCTTGTTCGAGCGCCTGCCGCGCAAAGCGGCGTCCATCCACGCGGGCTCCCTCGAACGCAAAGAACACGAAACCCTTCTCCACGCGCCGCGAATCGTATTCCAATCCCGTCACCGACAACTCGGCGGCGGCGGAAGGCAGTTCCTCACGAAGCGCGACGCCTTCCAGCAGCTCGCCCAGCGTCATCTTGCAAACTGAACGCGAACCGCGCGCCCCGGCGAAAAGGCTCCGGCGGCAGATCTGGTTCCGCCGGCGGTGTCTGGCTTCGCGCCAGGCCGCTTCCGTCGACTCAACCGCAAGCCCTCGGCCGGACGACTCCTCCGAACCGCGCGTAGCGTCATTCCGCGGAAATCCGGACCCTCGGTCCTCCGTCTGGCGGCAAAAAAAGGCCGCCGGTCCAAGCTTCCCTCTGTCGAGGGGGCGGATAATCGGGGAAAGCCGGAGCATCCGCCTGGACCGGCGGCGGAGTAACGGAGGATACAGATCGTATTGATGCAGATCGTTGGGCTGCAACTCGTTGGCCGTCCGGAACGGCCTCGTTCGACGGCTCGCTGGAGGCGGTCACCGAGGGTCGGGTAAATCCTTGGGAACATCCAGCATCCGCAACGCGGCCATGGCGACCTCGCGAAACACGGGAGCGGCGACCGGAGCGCCGAATCCGGCGGTGCCGCCGGTGGTGCCCTCCAGCGTTACGATGATCACGATTTGCGGATTTTCGAGCGGCGCGAAGCCCAGAAAGCTGGCGTTGTAGCGGTGCGTGTAGACATGCGCCTTGAGGTCGAAAATCTGCGCCGTGCCGGTCTTGCCGCCGGAGGTGTAGCCCCTCAAATTCGCGTAGCCCTTGCCGGTTCCGCGCAGGACCACGCCTTCCATCATCTGGCGCATTTGAATGGCGGTGTCGGGATCGACGATGCGCTCGCCTTTTTCCGGAGCGAAGCGTTCCTCCGGCTGGCCCGGCCTCTGCCGCGCCAGCACCAGCCGCGGCTTCACCAGAATGCCGCCGTTGGCAATGGCCGCGCCAGCGAGCGCCAATTGGAGCGAGGTCACGCTGACCTCATGACCCATGGACACGAACTCCCCGAGGTCGCCGTCCAATTCTCCACGTGCCGCAGCAGTCCGGCCGATTCGCCCGGCAGATCGATGCCGGTCTTTTCCCCGAAACCGAACTTGCGCTGGTACTTGTACAGCGCGCGGTCGCCCACTTTCAGGCCGATCATGATGGCGCCGACGTTGCTCGAATGCGCCAGCACGTCGGCCATGCTCATGGCGCCGTGCGCGTGCTCGTCCTTGATGATCCGGTCGTACAGCTTGATGCTGTTGCCGCAGTTGATGATCGTATCCGGCCGGAGCGATGTGGTTTCGAGAGCGGCCGACAGCGTGATTACCTTGAACACGCTTCCCGGCTCAAAGGGCGTGGTGATCGCCAGGTTGCTCCGCGCATTGGGCGGCTCGCTGGAGCTGGGCGGCAGATTCGGATCGAAGCGCGGATAGTTGGCCATGGCCAGCACGTCGCCGTTGTACGGATTCAAAGCCACGATGGAGCCGGTCTTGGCGCCGCTGGAATCGATGGCCTTGTCCAATTCCCGCTCCGCCACGTATTGAAGGTTGGAATCGATGCTGAGCGTGATGTTGTCGCCCGGCTCGGGCTTAGGCGCCACCACGGAGTCGTACGCGTTCTGCTTGACGTCCCGATACTCGCGCGCCAGGCCGGGCCGGCCGGCCAGCTCCTCGTCAAACTGACGCTCGATGCCGGCGTTGCCGCGCTCGGTGACCTCGTCTTCCACCATGCCCGTCGATCCCACCACGTGGGAGGCCAATTCCCCGCGCGTGTAAAACCGCCGCATCTCGGTCCGGAAGTCCACCCAATCCAGTTTCAGGCTGCGTACCCGCTCGGCTTCGCCGGCATCCACCTTGCGCTTGATCCACAGGAATCCGGAGCCGCGCAGCTTGGCGCCGGCGATGCGGTCGTAAAGCTTGGCGCGGTCCAGGTCCAGCAGGCGCGAAAGCAAATCCGCGGCTACCGCCGGGTCCGGAATCCGTTGCGGATTGACGAAGATCGATTCGGCGGGCAGGCTCTTGGCCAGCGGGCGGCCGTCGCGGTCGAGAATCGTGCCGCGCAGCGCCGGAATCTCCACCAGCTTCTGCTGTTGCTGCTGCGCCAGCCTCAACAGATCGTCATGGCGAATCACCTGAAGCCAGACCAGGCGCACGAAAATCGCCCCGAACCAGACCAGCAGCATCCGCAGCAGCCAGGTCAGGCGGCGGTTGGCTTGCGTTTCCGGCACGGCGTTCCTTCCCAGTTCACTTTCCGTTCATGGCCAGCGCGCTCGGCGCGCCGTCCAGATACAGCACCTTGGAGGGCGCCGGATCGACGAACTGCTGTTGGCGCGCCAGTTCCTGGATGCGCGCGGGCGAGAGCAGTTGAGCCTCGCGCAACTCCAAGGAAGCCTGGTCGGTGGCCAGCCGCTGCCCCTCCCGTCGCAACGACTGAATCTGGAATCCCGCCATCAGCCCATAGGCGTTCGGCAGGAGCACGCCGATCAGAAGCACCGCTGCCCCTACCACCGACCCGATCAGCTTCCAGCACCGGCCTCGCGCGGCCGGGTCCGCCGCCCGCACTACGCTCCGGTTGTCATGCCGCTTCACGTAAAAAAGAATGTCTTCGTTGGCGAACGCGCGGAGCCGCGCCGAAGAGTCCCCTCCCCGCGCTGCCTCGGCGGCCCGTTCCATGCCTTGCGCGAACATCCTGCTCCAAACGTCTGCAAGCGTTGCCATCGTATAATTCCTCTGCTTCTTCGAATTCCGGACTACAACATTTCCAATGCGCGGAGCTTGGCGCTGCGCGAAGGCGGATTGCGCCGGATCTCCTCTTCGCCCGGCCTCACCACGTGCCGGGTAAGCAACCTCGCCAGCCCCTGTTTCGCCATGCCCTGAAAAGCATGCTTCACTTTGCGATCCTCAAGCGACATGAAGGTGAGAATCACCGCTCTTCCGTCCTTCCGCAGCAACCGCGGAATCGCTTCGAGCAGCGCGTCCAACTCCTCCATCTCGCGATTGACGGCCAAGCGCAGCGCCATGAACGTCTGCGTGGCCGGATGCAGTTTTCCCGTACGGGGCGCGACCCCCTCGATCAGCTTGGCCAACTGACCGGTGGTTTGAATGGGCCGCCCCCGCACGATTGCTCTGGCTATCTTCCGGCTCCTCCTTTCCTCCCCTAGACTGAAGATCAGTCCGGCGAGTTCCTTTTCCGATTCGTAGTTGACGATCTCGGCGGCGGTCCGCTCCTGCCCGGCATGCGCGCCTCTCGACATCCGCATATCCAAAGGACCATCCACCATTAGCGAGAATCCTCTCTCGCCTTCCGTCAACTGATGCCTTGAAACACCCAAATCCGCCAGCAGCCCGTCCAGTTGTTTTATTTTTAATACCGCCAGCGTCTCTTCCACCTGCGAAAACAATGCCTGCTGAAAATGGATGCGGTCCGCGCAATCCGTTGTGTTCGCCCGCGCCAGCTCGAGGCTCTCGGCGTCCCGGTCGCAGGCGATCGCCATTCCCGTGCTCAGCCGGCGCGCGATGGCTCCGGTGTGCCCGCCCAACCCAGCGGTCAGGTCCAGATACACGCCCTCCGGCTGGACGTTGAGATAGTCCAGACATTCGGCGAGCATAACCGGCACATGCATAAGTCACGGCTATTTGAATCCGATCTTGACCATGGCCGCCAGGTCCTCGGCCAGACTGGCTTTGGAAACCTGCAACTGCTCGTCGTGAATCTTCTTGCTGACCACGTTGAGCCGGCCCTTGTGGACATCCACCATCACGGCCTGCTTCTCCAGCCCCATCGCTTCGCGCAAGGACGCGGGCAGCAGCACCCGGCCCGATCCATCCACTTCCGCATCGCCCCCAAACGCCTTGGCGATCCGCTCCAGCCGCTCGGCCGCGGCTGCGTTCTCGGAGGCGTTGTCGAACAGATTCGCATTGCGCTTCCAGACCGGCAGAGGGTATATTCGAACCTGACGGAAGTCCACTGTCGTAATGAAAACCTTGACTCCATCCACTGCCTTCAGATACGCGACGAACTCCGCCGGCAGCTTGAGCCGTCCCTTGTCGTCCACGCTGGCCTGGGCGATCGAGTGGGGTGGCTCGGGTATAAGTGCGGTTTTCTCGTCGATTTCGGCCATTTTGAAACACTCAGTTGCAATATCAGCCCACTTTGGGCCACTTGAGTTAATGTAACGCTCACGAGTGACGATTGCAAGGAAAAATTTACCTGAGCATGGCTACGCTATTTCTTCGCCACCGCAATCTTGGTGGATCTGGACGCACCTTAGTACCAAACCTACAGGGTTGGGCTAATACTTTTCCTGATATCGGTCGATAGCCGCCTGAGGCCGGAGGATTTCCCCGGCTGAGAGGATCGGAGACCGCCCGCGTGGCTATGGAGATAAAATCTGGCCAGGGCAGTACGCCCAGCTTGCCAAGCGCGGCGCCGCGTCCGCCCAATTGGCACAGCGTGCTCGAGGACGCGCCGCAGGCCCCCACCATACTGATCGTCGACGACATGGACTTGAACCGCCACCTGTTCAAGGCCATCCTGAGAACCGCGCACTACCGGATTCTCGAAGCCAAGCGGCCGGCGCAGGCTTTCTCGATGCTGGATTCGGAAAAAGTGGACCTGGTGGTGGTGGACCTGATGATGCCCGAAATGAGCGGCCCCGAATTCTGCCGCCTGCTCAAGTCCGACCGCCGCACCCAACTGACGCCCATTCTCATGATCACCGGCGTGCAGGGCAAGGAGACCGAAGTGGCGGGCCTCGAGTCCGGCGCCGACGATTTCCTGATCAGGCCGCTTCAGCCTGAGCTGGTTCGCACCCGTATCCGCACCATGCTGCGGCACAAGGCGCTGATCGACCTGCTCGAAGAAGCCGAGTCGATTCTGTTCGCCCTGGCCCAGTCGGTGGAGCATCGCGACCGTTACACGGGCCGCCATTGCGAACGGCTGGCCGCCTAAGCGTGTCGCTGGCGCAGGCCGCGGGCCTCGGCGCGCGACCAGTTGGCGTTGTACCGGGGTGGTTTCCTCCACGACATCGGCAAGGTGGGCATACCCGATTCGATTCTGTTCAAGCGGGGCCTGCTGAGCGACGCCGAATGGGAGATCATGCGCCTGCACACCGTGCGCGGCGTAGAAATCTGCCGGCCCATGAAGACCCTGGCGCCGGTCCTGCCGATCATCCGCAGCCATCACGAGCGCTGGGACGGCTCGGGTTATCCGGACGGATTGCGGGGCGAGAAGATCCCGCTGCTGGCTCGCGTTCTACAGGTCGCCGACATCTACGACGCGCTCACCACCGCGCGCCCGTATAAGCCCGCCTTGTCCCATCAGGAAGCCGTCGAGATCATGCTCGACGAGGCCCGGCGCGGGTGGCGCGATCCCGAATTGGTTTCCCTGTTCGCGGAAGTCGCGCAGCCCGACTCCCCGGCCTCGGCGGCTGGCCCGATCACGCCTCCATGCAGCAATCGCTCGACAGCATGCGCCGCGAATTGGCGAAGTGGTCCCCGATCGTCCTGCCATTGCGAATCGGAGACGGCGGCGGGCCGTAGCCATCCCCACCGCGCTATAATTTTGCACGTAGGAGCAATGGAAGAACTGAACCGCAAACTTCAGGAAGAAATCCGCGCGCTCGAAAACGAGTTGCGCGTCGAACTTCCCCGGGAGATCCTGAAAGCCCGGGCCCACGGCGACTTGAGCGAAAACGCGGAGTACCACGCCGCCAAGGAACGCCAGGGCTTCGTCAACGCCCGGCTGCACCAGGTCAAGGCCCGGCTGCGCGAGCTGTCCATGGTGGACATGTCCACGATCCCGCGCGACCGTGTCGGCCTGGGCTCGACCGTGGTAGTCTTGGATGTTCAAAGACGAACAGATCCGCTACAAATTGGTGACGAGCGAGGATGTGGATGTGGCCAAAGGGATGATTTCCACCAGCTCGCCGATCGGCCGCGGCTTGCTCGGCAAGCAGGTGGGCGACTCGGTAAAAATCCAGATTCCCGGCGGCATCCGGGAGATGGAGATCGTCGAACTGCTCACCATTCACCAGTAGACGGAAAGGAACCGACGAATGACCGTTACCAGCGCCATCGGCTCCGGGTGCAAAAAGTCATTCTGCTGATCGTGCGCGGCCTCGCGCTTTCGAAGATCCATCCCAACGTCCTCACCTTCATCGGACTGCTGATCAACATCGGCGCCGCCGCTCTGCTGGCCGCGGGGCAGTTCCGCTGGGCCGGAGTGGTCATCATCGGCGCCGGACTGTTCGACATGGTGGACGGCCGGGTGGCGCGCGAAACCAACCGCGTCACGCGCTTCGGCGGATTCTTCGACTCCGTGCTGGACCGTTATTCCGACCTGTTCCTGCTGATGGGATTGCTGGTGTGGTACGGGTCCATCAACGTGCCGTTCTACGTGGTGCTCACCGCCGTGGTGATGACCGGATCGGTGATGGTCAGCTACACCCGGGCGCGGGCCGAGAATTCGATTCCGACCTGCAAGGTCGGCTTCATGGAGCGCCCCGAGCGCGTGGTGCTGCTGATCATCGGCGCGCTGTTCGACGGATGGCGCCGGTGCTGTGGGTGATCGCGGTGTTGGCCAACCTGACGGTGGTGCACCGCATGGTGTTCACCTGGCAGGAAGCCAAGCGTCTCGAAGAAGCACAACTCCGCCCTCCCGCTGGGACCAGGGCGGAAAAGTAAAACTCGCGGGTGAAAACTGGCGTGAAGGCTATTAAGTCGTGGTAGAGCTTGCCCCGCGCGGGAGACTCTGCAGTGGACGCCTGCGCTTATTGGTTCCGTGCCTGATGGTCTGCGGTTCATTCCACGCCGCGGCTCAGGCTCCAGGCCAAAGGCGAACCTGAGGTGGTTTCGCATGAAACTCCGGCGACGTTCAGCAGCCGCGTCAACCTGGTCTCCGTGCCGGTGGTGATCCGCGATCGTGAGGGCCGGGCGGTGGGTGGCCTGCGGCAGGAGGATTTCCAGCTCTTCGATAAAGGCAAGCCGCAAGTCATCACATTTCACGATCCAAACCAGCACCGCGGCCCCGGCGCCGGCAATCGCCTTCCGTTGCGGGGAACACCGCCGAGCCGGCCGCCGCAGCGTCCCAAGCCAGAACTCCCGGACCGCTACGTCGCTTTCTTCTTCGACAACATCCATATGCAGCCGGGCGATCTGTTGCAAGCGCGGCAAGCCGCCCACCACCACCTGGACAAGGCGCTCGACGCAGGCACGCGCGCGGGAGTTTACCACCACGAGCGGCCGGGTTACGCAAGGCTTCACAAACGATGCCGCAAAGCTGCACGAGGCGGTGAACCGGATCCAACCATGGACCTCGCGCAACGACAAGACGGAGTGCCTGCAAATCAGCTACTACCTCGCCGACTATCTCATCAACAAGGAACTTTCGCTGTCGCCGTTCGGCTTCAACAAGAGCAGCCGGCTCGCGGCGACAATGTCCGCCGAGGCTGACGGCTGTTTGCATCACCCCGACGCCAAGAGCTCTCTTCGGTATCTCTGGCAGACAGCGGGCGTCGTCCCCCTACGGGATGGAAGAGACGGGCGGACGGGTTAACGGTGCTGAGGGATTTGATCACCAAAATGTCCGCTCTACCTGAAGACCGGACCATCGTGCTGGTCTCGCCCGGGTTCATCATGGCCGCCGAGCACCGCACCGGCAAGAACGCAATCCTGGACAGCGCGATTCGCGCCAGTGTGATCATCAACAGTCTGGACATCCGTGGCGTTTACACTCCTCTTCGAACACCCAGTTTCGACGCGGCATTCCCTGGCTTCAACACTCCGGACTCGGCCCAGGTCCGCCTGCAGGCAGACCAGGACGAGGCTGCCAGGTCCGGCGACGTGCTTGCGGAACTCGCCGATGGGACCGGCGGGACGGTGCACAACGACAACGGTTTCGAGGAGGGTCTGAAGGAACTCGCCGGCAGGCCTGAGTACGTCTATATCCTCGGCTTCTCGCCCGACAATTTGAAATTTGACGGAAGCTATCACGGGTTGAAAGTGAAGCTCAAAGAAGCCGCGAAGTTCGATGGCGTGAAATTTGATCCTGTGGCGCGGCGCGGCTACTGGGCGCCGAGCCATGCCGTCGATCCGGCTGAGGCGGCGAAGGAGGACTCAAGGAGACGCTGTTTTCAAGGGATGAGATTGCGGATATTCCGCTGGATCTGCATGCGGAGTTCTTCAAGCCCAGCGGTGCGAAGGCGGAGATAAGCGTAGTTGCCCGGCTGGACGCGAAAGCGCTGAAGTTCAGAAAGGCTGAGGAACGGAACAACGATACTCTGACGGTTGTGACGGGGCTGTTCGACCAGAACGGTAACTATATTTCCGGGATCGAAAGAGTGGTGGAGATGCGTCTGCGGGACCAGTCGCTAGAGGTGCTCAAGAGTTCCGGGATCAGCGTGGAGCAGAGCTTTAGCGTCCCGCCGGGGCGATACATCGTGCGAGTGGTGGTGAAGGACAGCGAAGGGCATACCACGGCGGCCAGGAACACCGGCATCGAGATTCCATGAACGCGGAGGCCACCGGTCGAATCGTTTTTGCCCTGCTTTGGCTGTCCGGCAACGTGGCGCGCACTCAGCCAACGCCGGTAATCCAAACCGAGGTTCGGACGGTGCTGGTGGACACGATCGTCACCGGGAAACGCGGCGAGTACGTTCGCGATCTGGCCGCTAAAGACTTTCGGATTTGGCAGGACGGCAAGGAGCAGACCATTACGAGCGTCTCTGTGGAAGCGAAATCCGCCGACCCGCATTTTCTGGTGCTGTTCTTCGACGACACCAGGATGGCGGCTCAGGATCAATTCCTGGCGCGGCAGGCCGCTTCCCGGTTCATCGACGCGAACTTCGGATCGGGCCGCTTGATGGCCGTGGTGAGTTATAACGGCTCTCTGCGCGTGGCACAAAATTTCACGGACGACGCCGGGCGGCTAAAGGACGCTCTGAACCTGGTGGAAGCCTCCAGCGGCGTGACCACGAGCTCGAAACTGGAATCGCCGCGCGGGTCAGACACGCCAACCGCCGCGGACAATTTCGGGTCGCGCAACATGCTTCAGTCCCTGGGGAATCTGGCAAAGGGGCTCGGCGTTCTTCCAGGCCGAAAGACGGTGGTTCTGTTGACGGGCGGGCTGCCGTCCTCGTCCGAGCTGAAACCCGTGGTCACCGCGGCGATTGAAGCTTCCAGCAGGTCCGGTGTTGCGATCTATCCAGTTAATGTGCGGCCGGTTTCGGTTGACTTGGAACCATCGCCTCCCAACCCGCAGACTCGGGCAGGCGGAGGACGAGGTGGGCGTGGCCCTCAAGGCGCGGAAGACTCGCCTCGGAATCAGGACCCCGCGGCGAGCCAGGATCTCCTGCTCGCGCTGGCCAACGGAACCGGAGGGTTTCTCGTACGCGATTCCAGCGAGCTGTTGGCCGGATTGCAGCAGATCGGCGAAGAACAAACCGAACACTACGTGCTCAGTTATACGCCTCCCGAATCGAAGGAAGGAAGCTGCCACTCACTGCGGGTCAAGGTCGATCGCGAAGGAGCTACAGTCCGCGCCCGCAGCAGCTACTGCGCCACGAAACCGCCGGAGCTAATCTCTGGGACTCCGGCGGCAAAGGATTTGGAGAGCCGCGCGGCCGGCGCGGAGACAGGCGACCTCAGGGCATCGATTCAGCTCCCCTTCGTCTATATCTCGCCAGGCGTTGCCAGGGTCCACCTGGCGATGGAAATCGGGCTTGGCGGGCTGAAGTTCGAAAACCAAAAAGGAAAACTGCACGCCGAGGTCAACCTTCTGGGAATCGCGAGCGCGCCGGACGGCGGCGTAGGGGCGCGGTTCAGCGACACACTCAAGCTCGACTTCGACAATCAGGCGGAGATCGAGAAATTGAAGGGAATGCCGGTGCATTACGAGAAGGAGTTCAAGATTGCGCCGGGGCAGTACAGCTTCGCCCTGGCGTTCGGGTCAGGCGGCGAGAGTTTTGGAAAGGTCGAGGCCCCGCTGGCCGTAGAGCCCTGGAACGGCGCAGAGCTAGCCTTGAGCAGCGTGGTTCTGAGCCGGGAGACGCATCCGGCGGCCGACCTCGGTCTGGTTTCCTCGCTGGTCCAAGACCGAACTCCGCTCGTTGCCGGAGGCACTCAGTTCGTTCCCTTCGGCTCCAACCAATTCGCCAAATCGGAGACAGGCTTCTTCTACCTCGAAGTCGACGATCCAGATCCTGCGTCGGTGGGCGTCCGAGTGCGAAGTGTTGGATCGCAATACCGGCGAGCCCAAATGGGACTCGGGAATCACGAAACTCCCCCTTTCGAGCAATGGCGGTAAGTCTTCGGTCGCGGCGGGCGCGAGTTTGCGGCTCAGCACGCTTGCGACAGGACCCTATCGGCTCGAAATAACGGCGTCCGATTCCACCGGGAAGGAAATCAAACGGACGGCGGATTTCGAGGTCAAATGAGCCCCAGCGAAGATTTGTCCCAGCCCGCCCGTGAGGGGCCCATTCACAATTGCTTCGCTGGTTGAGCCAAGATAGAATCCGGTCATGCCCCGAACGAAGGTGACCTTCGATGTCGTCCGTGAGATCGGCCTCGCACTGCCCGATGTTGAGGAGAGCACCGCGTACGGATCGCCTGCACTGAAGGTACGCGGACACCTTTTGGCCGGCCTGCCAGTAAACAAATCGGCCGAACCGGAATCGCTCGGCGTCTTCATCGATTTCGATCAGCGTGCGGCATTGCTCGGCGAAGCTCCAGAGACGTACTACGTGACGGATCATTACGTAAATTACCCAGTCGTGCTCGTAAGACTGTCTCAGATTCGGGTTGACCAGATGCGTGACCTGCTGAGCTCGGCGTGGCGGTTCATCACGTCTCAAAAAAGGCGAACCGCATCACGCTCCGCTGTCACACGGAAGGCCAAAGCGGGCGGGCCGACGCTCAAGAAACGGCGTCAACCATGAGCGGGGGCAATCAGCCGACCGTCTGGCAGCGCTGGGTTCGGCAGCCACAAAAGATCTGGCTACGAAGGGCGCTTTTCCAAGCGCACTTGTGGAGCGGCATCGCCCTCGGGCTCTACGTCCTGATGATGAGCGTGACCGGCAGCGTGCTGGTCTATCGGAACGAGCTTTACAGAGCCGCGACGTCCGAACCAATCGTCTCGAAGGGTTCAGGACCCCGATTGACCGACGATCAGCTCGCGGATGCCGCCAGGCGCTTGTATCCGGGCTACCGGGTGGTGAAAATCGGCCGGGCGCGGAATCTCGATCAGGCGGTAGACGTCTCGCTACGCCGGGGCGATGAGATCAAGGAGCGAATGTTCGATCCACGGAGCGGGAGCGATCTTGGCGCTTCGGTCCCAACCGGTATCCGGCTCGTGTCAGAGCTGCTTGATCTGCACGACAATCTGCTCGCCGGACCAACCGGCCGGGTAGTCAACGGCGTGGGCGCACTCGCCCTGCTCGCGGTTGCTTTAACGGGTCTGGTCATCTGGTGGCCGGGCATCAAGACCTGGCGGCGCAGCCTGACGCTGCATCGCGGCGTGGGATGGAAGCGCTGGACCTGGCACTTGCACAGTATGATCGGCTTCTGGAGCTTTGGATTCACGCTGGTTTTTGCCCTGAGCGGGACCTATCTCGGTTTTCCCCAGCAATTTCAGGACTTCGCCGACCGGCTTGAACCTCCCACTGCCGCGAATGCCGGACTTCGCATCGTCGACCGGGTTACTTATTGGCTCGCCTTCTTGCATTTCGGCCGCATTAACGGCATCGGGATTCCGTGTAGCGGCCCGGGGCTCTGCGACCAGACGACGAAGGCGACTTGGGCGGTATTCGGATTGGCCCCCGCGGCGATGTTTGTGACCGGCGCGATCATGTGGTGGAACCGCGTGCTGCGCCCGCGGCTGGCAAGCGCTCGCCGTGCGGCTGGTTAATGGGCGTGCCGCGGCCACGCGTGTCGCTCAGCCTTCGTATTGCAGTACGTTCAAGCCGGCGTTCCAATCCGTGACGTACACCAGTCCATCGGTCGTGACCAGGATATCGGCGGATTTCGCCGCGAGCGCAACGTTGGGACGCGGATCGATCAGCTTTTTGGGCGCCGGAGGCACCCAGTAGGCGATTTCCTTTGGCGCGAATGCGTCCTTGATATCGAAGACACGGACGCCGGCAACGTTGTAGGTCGCAGAAAATCGTCTCCTCGCTGCGAAACGTGCCGGGCCGGTTTTCGTGCAGGTTGTGCGGGCCGAAAGTTCCGAATCCGCAGAAGTCCCTCTCCTTTGGCGCAGGCAAAGTGGAAATCGGCACCGGGTTTTCCTCGGCCCGCAAATCCACGATGAACGTGCAAAACATGCCCTTCGCGCATTTTTCCGCATTCGCTTCGTCGGCCACGACCGCCAGCTTTCGGCCGGGCAAAGGAAGCGGAGTGTGCGTGCCGCCCGGAAACGGCGGACACCAGTTGATGTGTGAAATCAGCTTCGGCTTGGTCGGGTCGCTGAGATCGTGGACGGTGAAGCCACCGTCGCGCCAGGCTCCGTAGCCGCGATTGCCGGCCGTAATCATGTGATGCAGGGCAACGCGGCGGCCCGGCGCCAATGTCGAGGGCTCGCCGGCCGCGCGATTCATCCCGGGCATCCACCAGCGCCCCACAATTTCGGGCTTCGTAATGTTCTGCAGGTCGACCATGCAGAGAATGTGATCGGTGAAACCGTCAAAATGCGCGGCAACCGCGGCATAGCGTCCGCCGGTCCACCACAGGCGATTGATGCCCAGGCCCGGCATTTCGAGAAAGGCGATTTCTCTCATCTCGGCGGGACGGGAAATATCGTGAATGCTCAGGCCCGACCGGAATTTCTTGCGGTTGGTAATGCTATCGGCCAGCGCATTCTCGAAATAACCGCGAATGTCGTCGTAAGACTGCATGGCCACGATATTCGCCCCGTTGGCGAGCAAAAGCAGGTCGCCGGAAACCTGCAGGTGATGGGTCCGGGTCGCGTCTCCGCCGGTGAAGAAGCCGACAGGCTTCAGTTTGCGTGGATCGGCCGCATCCAGAATCGTTACTCCGTTGCTGAACATGTGGCCGACATAAAGATGCCGGCGGTTGAGCATGACCTGAACACTGTCCGGCCGTCCGCCAATATCGCTGTAGGACAGATGACGGAAGCCCCGGCCGATACCAAGTGGTCCGACGCCTTGCGGCGGAATTGCACTTTCCTGCGCGCCCGATTGCGCGGGACCACACGCCAACGCCGCGACACCAAGCAGACCCTTCCCGCAATCGCGCCGAGTGATCGTCTTCATGTCTTGCTCCGTTTCCTGAACCTCACAACCAGCTTACACGCCTTCCTCACGGCGTTCCGAAAGCTTACTGACCGAAGGCCAGCAGCACGTTTCCGTTGACGCCGTTCTGCACGCCCGGATAGCCGGCGCCGGCAAAGACCATTCCGTCCGCAATGGTCGGGCCGGCCGATCCCATGGAGCCTCCCTTGGCGGGAACTCCGTTGACGGTCTTAAATTCCTGGGCCATATCGAAACTCCAGACCACCCTGCCGTCCCCGGAGGAAAGGATGCGCAGGACTCCATCCCAACCGCCCGAGAAGATGTATCCGGGAATGGAGGAGATGGCCGCGTCCTGCCCGGCTTTGCGCCCTTCGGTTGGCTGCATGGGCGAAAGCCAGCGCCGCTCGCCGTTCTCCAGTGCGAGTGAAACGATGCCGCCGCTGTTCAAGCCGAAATAGGCCGCGGCATCGTCGGCGGTGCCGCCCCATACGATCTGGCCCTGGGCCTCGGGCGGCTTGGAGAAGACCGCGGTTTTCCACACCACCGCGCCCTTGCGGTCGGGATCGTGGGCCCACACGTTGCCGCTCTTCTGCCCGGCGATCAGCACGCTCTTGCCATTGTGGAGGTCGAGCAGCATCGGCGAGGACCCGAAGTCGTAATCGGGGCCGGCATTCTTGGGGCAGTTTTCTTTATCCGTGTCGCGGATGCAGCCGACCACCCAGGCGTCGCCGGGCGTGTCCTGGACCGACCACAGCATCTTGCCATCGGCCAGACTGAGGGCCATGATGGCGTCGGTGGTTTTCGCGGCCGGCGGCGTGTAGGCGTCGCCGGTGCCGACATACAGCGCGCGGCGCTTGGGATCGATGGTGGGCGAGTTCCACACGCCCCCGCCGGAGGGTGCGAACTGCTGCGTCCCTTTGGCGTTCTTCGTGGTGGCTTTGGGAGCGTCGGGAATGATGTAGGTTTTCCAGATCACGTGACCGGTCTGGGCGTCGAGCGCGGCGACGCTGCCGCGAAAGGTGCAGCATTGGTAGGTTGGGTTGGCAGCGGCGCCCTCCTCTCCCGAGGAAACCGGAACATACAGCCGGTCCTCGTAAAGCTGCGGCGCGCCGGTGATGTGCGCGAGCGGGTGAGGATCGACGCTGACCTTCCAGGCCTGCGTTCCGGTGGCGGCGTTGAGGGCGTAGACGTTGCCCTTGAGGTCGCCGAAATAGGCCAGCGATTCGCCGGGCTTCTGCGACCGGCCGACGCTTACGGCCGAGCGCACCCCGGCATCCGCGTGAAAGGACCAGTACACGCAGCCGGTGGCGGCGTCGAGCGAGTACACGTAGCCGGTGTCCACACCCACGAACACTCGTCCGGCGACAACCGTGGGCTGTCCATAGACAGCCTTCGCGCCGGGGAAGCCGAAGGCCCATTTGAGCTTGAGCCGGGTGATCTGCGGCTCGGTCAGTTGCGCGGCGGCGACATCCTGCCTTCGCGTGTTCGAGATGCCCGCTCCCCATCCGTTCCAGGAGGGTTTCGAAGTGATGTCGCCAAGCCCGGGATTGGCGGCGCAGCGATTGGGCATCGACGCAGCGTCGGCATTGGCGGGGGCTTGCGCCCGGGCGGGGATGACGGAGAGCAGAAGAGCTGCGAGGATATGGGCGGGTTTCATTTGGGGTGCCTCGGCGTAATTCTATCGCTAATGGGATAGAGCGGTGGGAACGCGGTTTGAGGGCAACGGGAGGGCCTTCGACGGTGGAGCTTTCCTTCCTTCGCGCAGCGGATTATCCACTTCGATAGATGGTGCCTTTGACGGCCAAGTAATGTGACGCCGTCACGGGGCTGATTCCTAGGGCGGCACTTCCGCGTCTCCATGTTGCTCAGGTATTCATTATGGTGCTCAGGAATTCATTCAAACATTCTGGTACAGTCTTGTTGTGGCGGTTGAGCACGACGAAATCGGTATCTGGTCCGAGGTGAAGCTCGCGATCATCAAGGAATACGCCTCCACCTACACAAAGATCATGGACGCGCAGCGCAGGGAGCGAATTCCCAGCCTGCGATGGTTCTACATCGACGGCTATGCCGGGTCCGGGCACCACGTCTCAAAGACCAGGGGCGATTTGGTCGAGGGAAGCCCGCTCATCGCGTTGAACACAATCCCGCCGTTCCACGAGTATCACTTCATCGACTCCGATCCGGCGCGCGCTGCGGAGCTTCGAAGAGAATCCGCCAACCGACCGGACGTTTTCACCTATAGTGAAGACTGCAACGCGGTCTTGCTCAGGAAGGTGTTCCCGCGCGCCAATTATGGCAAGTACAAGCGGGCCTTGTGCCTCCTTGACCCCTACAACATCGATCTCACTTGGGAAGTGATCGAAACGGCCGGGAAAGCGCGGTCCGTGGAGATTTTCATGAACTTCATGATCATGGATGTCAACCGCAACGCTTTGCGGAAGAACCCCGACAAATCGATCGTCAGCAAGGTCGCACAGATGACGAGGCTTTGGGGCGACGACTCCTGGCTGGACGCCGGGTACGACCAGGTTCAAACCCTTTTCGATTACAGCATCCCGGTTAAAGTGTCCAATGAGCGGTTCGCAGAGGCATTTCGTGAGAGGCTGGAGAAGAAGGCCGGGTTCAGGTTCGTGCCCAAACCGATGCCAATGAAGACGAAGACCAACTCCGTGATCTACTACCTTTATTTCGCTTCCCAAAAGGAGGCAGGCATGGATATAGTGAACGACATCTTCAACAAGTACCGAGCGAAGCAAGGGCTCTGATATGGCGACGAATTCACCGATTGAATGGACTGACGCGACGTGGAACCCGGTGACGGGCTGTGACAAGATCAGTCCTGGGTGCAAGCACTGTTACGCGGAGCGAATGGCGAAACGGCTGAAGGCCGCGCGAAATCCAAACTACAAGAACGGCTTTGAATTGACGCTCCAGCCGCAGATGCTCTCCCGCCCGCTGGAATGGAGGAAACCGAAGAATATATTCGTCAACTCGATGAGCGACCTGTTTCACGATGATGTGCCGCTAGAGTACATCCAGCGGGTCTTCGCCGTGATGAACGAGGCAAACTGGCATCAGTATCAAGTCCTGACGAAGCGAGCGGCGCGGGTTCACGAATTGGATCAACATCTTGAATGGGCGCCGCATATCTGGATGGGCGTCAGCGTTGAAAACGAGAAGTATCTAGACCGCATCGACCACTTGCGGAAAACCGGCGCTCGCGTGAAATTTCTGTCCTTGGAGCCGCTGCTTGGACCGCTCCACAAAATGAATCTTCGCGGCATCCACTGGGCCATCGTCGGTGGGGAATCGGGGCCTGGGGCACGCCCGGTCGATCCCGCATGGGTGATCGACATTCGCAATCAATGCTTCAAGGCCGATGTGGCGTTCTTCTTTAAACAATGGGGCGGTGTCCAGAAAAAGAAAACGGGACGCATCCTTGAGGGGCGCACTTGGGACCAAATGCCGGAGTTTGCGATCATTTCGTGACGGCACGCCGTGATTGCAAGACGAGCCTTGGGAAGAAGTGAGGGTGAAGTATCGGGCTTGGTTTGGTGGAGATACCGTGCCGCACAAAAACTCGGGGTCGGAGAAAATGCCCCTGTTACTGGTGCTCCAGACCCGCAACGCTCCGCTCGCACAACGGCGACTCGGGGATTGCCCGCTCCGACCGCCCGACAAAATCACACTAACCCTGACAAACGCCGTTCACTAGAACGAAGCCGCTGGCGCGCGGGACGCTACGGAGGTCCGCCTCCCCAGAAACGTTTCAAAAACGACGGCCGTGTTGACGATTACTTCGACTGATTCGCCGTGTCGCGCTTGACCGGCTTTCCATAAACCTCGATCCAGGCGATATCGGAGTACCCGCCGGTGCCGTGGCCGCTACCGGGACTCAGATCGGCAAACCCGACTGCGTCCACCTTGCTGAGGTCCACCTTGTCCAGCAGGGTCCCCTTGGTCTGCACCGTGGGACCATCGAGTTTGAGCCAGTGTACCTGGGACACATAAAACTCGCTCTCCAGGTAGTCCGCCGTGTTCGCATCGACATGGTCTCCAACCAGCAGTGTTCCGTCGGCGAGCTTCAAAACGGGGCGAACTTCGTGAAACCCGGACGTCTTGGTGTACCACCGGATTTTTGCCTTGCCCGTCAGATCGACATAATTGTCCTTACTGCCGAGCGTGAGCGCGCAGGACGTGGCGCAGAGTCCGGTCCAGATGTGAGGCACATTGCCCTCGGCGGTGATGCCGAAATCTTCCTTGCCGGTGCCATACATGGTCAATTGCAGGTCCGGGCTCACGACACCGGCTTGCGTCAGCGGGACATTCCCGGGGCCGTCCTTCCACGTTTCCTTAAAGAACAGCGGCGGCGGTTGAGGCGCTTGCCCCCTGCCACCGCCGCGACCGCCGGCTTGTTGCGCAAACGCGCTTGCCGCGGTACACAAGAAAATCAAAGTAACGATCTGTCGCTTCATAAAACCTCCATGTTAATGTACAAAATAATCGTGCGCCGGTTAGTGGCGGCTGGAATCGCCTCCGGGAACGCCGGCGCCTGCTTGCCGTGCTTGATCGGCGGTTATCGAACGGACGATGGCCGCGATGGTTTTGGTCAGCGGCTGTGTTCCAGCTTTCGCGCCGTTCACTTGCAGGACGTAGGCGGTGATGTTGACCGAGGTCGGATCGCTCTCAGCGGGTGCGTGACCGGGGACGGGAATGTTTGTACCCTCGGGCGGGAAGGCGCCGACGGCCTGCTCGATTCGGTCGATGAGCTGGGCGGTGGTGTTCGATCCCCAGCGGTTGATGAAGTCCGAGCCTGCCAGCGGGGGAACAATGCCGCTAGCCATATCCTGCATGTAGGCGGGCAAGGAGCTGACTGGAGGGAGTTCGCCCGGATCGCCCTTTCGTCCCAGCAATGTGGGAGTGTGGCATTTGCCGCAGGTGTTCTCGTATGCCTTGCGGCCCGCTTCGGCCTGAGCCGAAGTGAAGGCGCCGGATGGGGCGGGTTGTTGCCCGGTCAGGACGAAGAGTCCTGAGCCGAGAACGGCGGCGGCGAGCAGCAGCGCCTTGGGTTTCACGGCTGTTACCTCACGCATATTATACAGGTTTGAGGTGGGCACCACGCCGGGCGCGCGGAAACCTGTACCATGCAGTGCCCGAAGATGAAACGTGTATACTTACCTGGAACGACACGGGCATGAACACCTTCTTGATCTGGCTTGAGGCGACTGCCCTCAGCACCTGGGTTCGCGAGTCGAGCTCCGTGTTTGCGTTCCCAACCATCCTCTCGCTTCACACAGTTGGCATGGGATTGGTTGCCGGGCTGAATGCGGCCATTGCTCTGCGCATCCTGGGCTTTGCGCCGCAAGTGCCCTTCACGGAGTTAAAGCGATTCCTTCCCGTCATGTGGTTCGGATTTTGGTTGAACGCGGTATCGGGCGTGGTCCTCTTGATTGGTTACCCGACCAAGGCGCTGACGAATCCGGTGTTCTATCTCAAACTGATGTTGATTGCTCTGGCCGTGACGAGCGCCGTTAAGGCAATGCCGAAGGAGAGCAAGCTCTGGGCATCCATGTCGCTGGCCGGTTGGACCGGGGCCATCACAGCGGGACGCCTCCTCGCCTATACATATACGCGGCTCATGGCGACGGGGCCGGGTTGAGAATGACCTCGGCGCACGCATTTCAGTATTGGCTCTTCATGACGCTCCGGGGCATCAAGACGACGGTCCCCTTCATGCGCTCGAAATGGGGGTGGCCCACCGCTCAGATAGCTCACTTCCTGGGTCTGTCCATGCTGGTCGGCACGATCTTCATGTTCGATCTACGCATGCTCGGAATGGCGAAGCGCATACCCATTGCAGCTCTGCACAAGCTGATTCGTTGGGGCATCGCCGGCTATCTGTTGAACGTCGTCACTGGATTCATGTTCGTTACGGCCGCGCCGGATCAGTATGTTTACAACTCCGCATTTCATCTAAAGATGCTCTTCATGGCGCTGGCAGGGCTCAATATATTGATCTTCTACTCGTTCGCCTTTCCCAAGGCAAGGCTTGTCGGGCCGGGCGGTAGCGCGCCATTCCTTGCCAAACTGGCCGCCGGATCGTCCCTTTTCCTATGGACCGGGATCGTCGTTTTCGGTAGGATGCTGGCGTTCCATCGTCCCGCTGTTTGCGGCCCGCACAGTACGGTAGGTTTCCTGGCTGCCTGTTTCATCAAATAAAGCTGGTGGTCTGGCTGGGCTTTCGCATGTATAATCCCACCATGCCAAAGTTTCTTACGCAACGTTTGACCCGCCGGCAGGCTCTCGAAGTATTGGGAATCGGCGCGGCCGCCGCCGCGGTCCCGAGGGGCGCAATCGCGCAGGAGCCAACCTTTCCCAAAGGCGCGATCGTCAGAACCATTCTCAAAGACTACGCGCCCGAGGAGCTGGCCGGCGGCGCCACGTTGTTCCATGAGCACATGCAACTGGCTCCGGATTTCAACGCGAAATTTGCAGCGGCCACAGCCGCCGCTCGCGCCGCGAATGGTTTGCCGCCGGCCCCCGCGCGTGGTGGCGGCAATCGTGGTGGCGGAGCCGCGCCCGCGGCCGCGCCCCCGGACATCATGCACAACGTCGATCTGATGTCCGACGAAGTCGCCAAGACCAAAAGCGCGGGCGTCGCCTGCATTGTCGACGCCGGACATCCGGACATGGGACGCGACATCGACTTTATTCGCCAAGTCTCGATGAAGTCAGGCGTCCCGATCGTCGCGGGCGGCGGGTTCTACTCGCAGCCGTTTTATCCGAAAGAGATCTCCACGATGAGCGAAGAACAGATCGTCAAGGCGCTCATCAAGCAGGCGGACGACGACACGCTCGGCGTGTTCGGTGAAATCGGCTCATGGGACGAGATCACCGCGGATGAACGCAAGGTGTTCCGCGCCGTCGGCAAGGCGCACGTCGCGACGAACCTCTCGATCTTCACGCACACCGGAATTCCCGGCAAGTCGGCGCTCGAACAGCTCGACATCCTCGAGGACGCCGGCGTAAAACCGGATCGCGTTGTCATCGGGCACCTGGGGAATCTTGTGGACGCGAACGTATATGTACACAAAGCCATTTGCAGACGCGGCGCATTCGTCGGTTTCGATCGGCAGGGTGGAAATGGCGATGCGCAGCAGGTTCCCATGGTCATGGCGCTCATCGACGCGGGTTTCGCCGGTCATCTGATGTTCTCCGCCGATGCTTCGAGCGGTTACTCGAAGACGATGACAGTCTTCCTGCCGAAGCTGAAAGCAGCCGGCGTCAGCGACCAGGTGCTGCACCAGATCATGGTGGACAACCCCCGCAGGTTTCTCGCGTTCGTTCCGAAACGGCCGCGAAAGAGATGACCCATGAACAATCCGTACCATCCGATTACCCCCAGGCTTTGATCTTTCGCCAAAACTCGGGCCAAGGTTCCCGGAGGCCTCGGCAGACCCACAGGTACTTGTGATACTCGGTCTCTTCATTGGCGACCCCGAACCGGTTGGTGATGGTTCCCTTCGACTCGCAGCTCGCGAAGTTGGCTTCCACGAACTCTGGGGATAGACCTACGACGATCAACGTTTGAGGCGGCGCGTCGCCATAGCCTCGCAGCCAGAAGGAGTTCACCAGGCTCAACGCGGGTGGCAAGCCGTGCGCGGGCCCGTAGAGATCGATCGCGCCCGCTTCCCCGTAGTTGCCTGTGAGGATGCCTGAAGTGGCACGCTCTTCGACGGGCAGAGAGTCGCGGATCTTCGCGACGGTATCGACCAATTCCTGCCAGCCGATCTCCTCGCGCAGGTCGTTATTCACCTTGATCGACGCTTCGAACCAGCGCGAATTGATGGGCGCCACGGGAAGGGCGAAAGCGATTCCCAGGCCCAGCGCCACCGCGAGCCCGGCCCAGTTCAGGCCTCGGGCCCAGCGCCGCCACTTCATCGACGAGACTGCGCCGGCGGCCAACAACATCGGATAGAGCGGAGCACTGTAGTAATCCCGAGCGCGGGTCACGGCGAAGAGGGCCAGCGCGGCCACGAAAGCCCACCCCAGGACGCGGTAGCGCCGGCCCTCAGGCTTTCGAAAGTAGAAGAACAGACCAGCGATCCAAAGAGGAATGGTGAACGGATTTGCAGGAACCACAAGCTGCTTCCACAAAAATCCGTCGGTTCGGCCGATCCGGATATCCCGCGCGTGAATCGTGCGCAGAAAATCGAGCGAGATGAACCCGTGGCTCGCCTGCCAGATCAGGTTCGGCAGAACAATGAGCAGGGTCACGGCGGCTCCTGCGATCAGCCACCGGTTCATTAGAAACCTTCGCGCTGGGGTCAGAAGAAATCCCACGGCCAAGCCCGCCACCAACCACGCGATGGTGTAGCGGGTTATCAGGCCCAGCCCAACCGTCGCGCCGATGGCGATCCACCAACGGGGATTGTCTGAGTTCAGCAGCCGGACCACGAAGTAGATTGTGACCACCGACCACAGCAAGTCGAAGGAAACGTACTGAAACAGATGCCCCGCCGACATCGACACCGGTGAAACAGCGACGGCCAGCGCCGTTATTATCTGGGCCCTGCGGCCGCCGCCGAGTTCGCGCGCCATCAATCCCGCCACCACCATCGCGACGCATTGGGCCAATGCGGTGAAGAATCGCACCGCGGCCGGCGCGGAACCGAACAGCTCCAGAGCCAGGCGCGCCACGAACGGCGTGAAGGGAGGGTACGCAACGAAACCCCAAGCGAGGTGCCGCGCATCGTCGAGGGTCGCCAGTTCGTCGCGATGGAAGCCGTACTGGCCGTTGGTGAGAGTGTGGAGCAGGAGGCGGACAGCGGCCATCGCGAGGAGGGCTCGCAGGGCCGAGGGCGGTTTCATCGGGCGGTCACTTTCTGCGGCGTCACAGCAAGCGAAAGGTGACTTCGATTTGAGCTTGTATCGCGACCGGCTGGGCGCCTCTCATGCCCGGCTTGAACCGCCACAGCTTGACAGCTTCGATCGCCTTCTCATCCAAACCCATCCCGAGCGGCCGGACCACCCGGATTGCTGTGGTGTGCCCGGTAGCGTCGACGATGAGACTGAGAAGCACCGCGCCTTGCCACTTGGCCTTGCGGGCTTCCTCGGAGTACTGAGGCTCTGGCCGGTAGATAGGAACCGGGTTGGCAACGCCGTTGCCAGTGGGGGAAACCCCCGCAACGGCAGGGGGTGGAAACGGCCCGCACTCGAATTCAATCGAGGCGTTGGCTTCCCGCGGCTTGCCGTTGGCGGTGCCGGGCTGAAAGCGCCACGATTTGATGGCTTTCGCGGCGGCCTCCCCGAGCGGATCGCCTGCAATCTCAGGCCGGATCTCCCGCGGAGATCCGTTGGTTCCAACCAGCGCAGCGACGATGGCACTGCCTCCGCCAGCCGGGCAGGCTGCGGGATCGGGAGCGGTATAGCGGCTCAGCAGCGGTTTCGCGAGAATCTCAGAATGCATGTTATCTCGCTTCACGGAGTAGGCTGCGAGCCGGATGCGCCAGGGTCCACCGTCGTCCAAATGGAAACTCAGCTCGGCGGATTGTCCGGCTGAAGCTGTGCCGGGTTTGAACCGCCACTGCTGTACGGCTTGAACGGCTTTCTCGTCGAGACCCAATCCCAAGCCGTGCATCACATGCACGTTCGCGGGTACGCCATCCGCCTGGACCGAGAGAAACAGCGAAACAATTCCCTGGAGTCCGGCAGCGCGAGCTTCCGCCGTGTATTCCGGTTCGATCCTAGTAACAAGAACCAGAGCCGCCGGAGGCGGGGGAACGGGGCCGCGTCCGTTGCCAATTCCGCCGCCCGCCCCGATGCCGGCAGGTGCCGCGATGGTTGGAGCCACGAACTGCCGGGCCGGCCGGCTTCCAGCGGGTGGCTCGAACGCAAAGCGTTCGGCGGCTATGGCGAGATCCCATTCCACCGTAGTGTAGCCGATAAGGTTGCTAAATTTGATCGCGGCGTTACCGGCGGGAGCTTCATAGATCCAATTGTCCCGTAGCACTAGATTCTGGTCGCGGCTGATCCAAACTTTCCGCGTCACGTTCTGCGCTCTGGGATTGCCGGGAAAGCCCCCGTAAGAGGCAACCACTATATAGCAGGTCGCAGGTTTGCCGCCGAAAGTGAGCTGTTCTTCACCGTCAATTTTGGCTGAAATTATGTTCGCCGAGTTGCGCCCATATTCCAGATATTCGAACCCGGCTTGCGTCGATGGCATTTGCTTGGCGGACACCTTGGTGTAGATCTGGGATGCGGAATAGTATCTCCAGAGGTTTGATCCGTCGAAAATGGTCTGGTTCGTGGAATTTCCCGCTTGGACCTCCTCGCGAGCTCTGCCATCGCTTTGAAACTCGTAGGAGAAAGAACTCGAGTTGTGGATCGGAGTGGCGCCTGCTGTTGAGTCAGAGGAACGAGTGCCCACTAACCGGACAGTTTTAGCGGTGAAGATCGGCCCGTCCGAGCGCACCAGGAGGTCAAGCGCTTCGGGAGGTGTCTGAGCACGAAGCGCCAGCGAAACCACCGCCAGCAAGTAGAGTAGCGTCTTCACGGATGCCTCCAGTTCGATCAACTATAATGCATCCCTCGGGTGAACAGCAACCCTAGTTCGACCGAAAGTTGGCGAACTGCATGTCGATGCCCAAGTCGGTTTGTTTCAGCAGCGCGATTACTTCTTGCAGCGTGTCGCGATCCTTGCCGGCGACGCGCACGAAGTCGCCCTGGATGGACGCCTGCACCTTCTTCTTCGCGTCCTTGATGATGCGCACGATCTCGCGAGCCTTCTCGATGGGGATGCCCTGTTGCAGCGAAATCTCCTGGCGCACGCTGGAGCCCGCCGCCGGCGCAATCGTGCCATAGGTCAGGCCTTTCAAAGGCACCTGGCGCTTGACCAGCTTCTGCTGGAGAATGTCCAGTACCGCTTTGAGCTTGAACTCATCCTGGCTCGCCAGCACGATCTTATGATCCTTCTCGTTCAGCTCGATGGAGGAATGCGAATCCTTCAAGTCGTAGCGCTGGTGCAGTTCCTTCAGCGCCTGCTGCACGGCGTTGGAAACTTCCGGCAAGTCGATCCTGGAAACTACGTCGAATGTGTTATCGGGCACGGTGGTTAGTGTCCCAATGCTATCAAAACTTTCTCCGTGATTTCGCGCACCAGGGCCGGAAGCGCGGCATCCAGCGCCAGCGTGATGGCGGCCTCGACGCGGGCTGGATCGGGAGGCTGCGCGCGAGGAGCCGCCGGAGGAGCGTCGGAGATGGGCTCCGGCACCGCGCCCGCCAGCGCCTCGGCGAACAACCCGCGAGCGAGCTGCGCTTCCTGCGCCAGCGGACGAATGGTCGGCATCACCAGCGACGCCTCGAAGGGCTTGCGAAGAACCGCGTCGCATCCGGCTTGGCGGGCCTCGTCCTCGTCGAGTTTTTCCAGCAACCCGGCCGTCAGAATGACGCGCGTATGGCGGTGATGGGTCTTCACGTAGCGGCACAAATCGAAGCCGCTGCGGCCCGGAAGAAATACGTCGGCGATCACCAGGTCGGGGTCCACGTCGGCCAGCCGCAGGATTGCCGTTTCCCCGTCGGTGATGCTGACCACCTGATAGCCTTCTTCGGTCAGAATCCGCTCCCCCATGCGCTGCGCGTGGGGACTATCGTCGGCCAACAGGATGATGCTCAAGTTACGGCTTCGGACCCGGATCGGGAGCCGGGTTCTGGGCTTGATCCTGCTTCTGCTTCTTGTCCGCTTTCTTCTTGTCCGCCTTCTTCTTGTCCTTTGAATTCGCGCTGGCCGGGTTGGCACTGGCCGAATTGGCGTTAGCCGGGCTGGTGGAAGCCGGATTGGCGCTGGCCGGGTTGGCGGCGGCTGGGGTAGCGCCGGCTTGGGGCTTGGCGCCGTCCACGGAAGCTGTCGCGCCGGCAGCCGGCGTCGCGGAGGTGGATGCGCCGGTAACCGGCGCCACGGTCACGTCCCCCTGGAACCCCGCCGCTCCCGTCGTCAGCGCCGAGGGCACGTTGACTGGAATATTCTGCTTGGGAGGGGTCATCGCCGGAGATCCGGCCTTCGCCGCCATGCTCGTGTCCGGGGCTGGCCGCAGGAACCCGGTCGCGGCGCGGAACACGCCCGGCTTGGTGCGGTTTTCCTCCTCGTATTTCATGCGCGCCACCGCCGCGGGATCCGCCTCGGGAACCTCGAGTTCCATTTCCCGCAACTTCTTCTTCGCCTCATCCGCATAGATACTCAGCGGATAATCCCGAACGATTCTTTGTAGCGCTTGGCCGGCCCTCGGGCGTTGATTCTTGCCCATCCCCAGATATTCGTCGGCGAGTTTCCACAGGGCCTCGTCCGCCCGGCTATAGAGAGGATACTGATCCACCAAACCCGTGTAGCGGCTGGCCGCTGCCGCGCGCGATCCCTTCTGGTAGTAAAAATTGCCCGACCGCATTTCCCCCTCCGCCAGCACCTCGTCGATGCTCCGCAACAATTGCTCGCCTTCCGGAACGAACTTGGAATTGGGGTATTGCAGTACCAGTTGCTTGCACTCCTGCTCGGCGCGCAACGCCTGCTGCGAGTCCCGATCCGGCTTGCTCATCTGCTCAAAGTGGGTCCTGCAAATCTTGTATTGCGCTTCGGCGGCTTCGGGCATGGTGGGGTAAAACAGCTCGAAGTCCTTGTATTCCGCCTCGGCCTGCGCCAGGCCGGACACGCCGCCTTCGTGGTACCAGCTATCGGCGATCGCCAGTTTGGCCTTGGCCAGATATTCGCTGCTCTCGTAAGTGTTGATCAGCGTATTGAGGGTCAGACGCGACAGTTCATAGCGGCCCTTCCCCAGATCCTTGATGGCCTTGTCGTATAAGACCTTGTCGGGCTGCTCGGTGTCCTTGGCGATGGGGTTCTGGTATTTCAGGTGATGGAACCCGCACGAGGACGCCCCGATCGAAACTGCCGCCGAAACCGCCATCGCCGCCGCCCATCGGCTCCTCTTCATCCAGACAGTCATAGTTGGTGTTCGTCCTTCTTTTCTGTACCTTCAGCCTTAGACCCGCACGCTAAATGCTTCCCGCGCGGCTTCCTGCGCCTGCTGGCGCATCTGCTCGAATGCGGCCCCTGGATTCACAGTGTGAAAAATCGATGTCCCCGCCACCACCCACTCTACGCCCGCATGGATCGCATCGGCAACATTCTTCAGGGTAATGCCGCCGTCGATCTCAATAGCGAACTGCAATCGGCGTTCCTTTCGCAAGGAGGCCAGCTGGCCCACTTTCTTGAGCGAATTGGCGATAAACTCCTGCCCGCCAAATCCCGGATTGACGCTCATCACCAGCACCGAATCGACCAGCTCCAGGACTTCGTCGAGGGTCGCCACCGGCGTCGCGGGGTTGATCACCACCCCCGGCCGCGCGCCGCGCTCGCGGATCATGTGCAGGGTGCGATCCAGATTCCGGCAAGCCTCCTGGTGGACCAGGACGTGGTCCGCGCCGGCTTCGATGAACAGCGGCGCAAACCGGTCCGGATCCTCGATCATCAAATGCACATCCAGGGTCAGGCGGGTAGCCTTGCGCAGCGACTCGACCAGCGGAGGACCCACCGTGAGATTGGGCACAAAATGCCCGTCCATCACGTCCACATGCAGCATCCGGGCGCCGGCCGCTTCAAGCGCAGCCACCTGCTCGCCCAGACGCGCGAAATCGGCCGCCAGAATGGATGGAAGAATCTCGATCATGAGCTGGGCTTATCGAGCTTAATGTCGATGTTATCACAGCCCAGACATCACAGCAGAGAAGAAGCCATCGCCGGGGTCGCGGCCGGGCAGCCGCAGGTGCGTTCTCAGGACCGGAAACCCGGCGGCCACGTCTTCATTTTCTTCGCGTTCCAGCGAGCAGGTGGAGTACACCAGCAACCCTTGCGGCTTCAGTTGCGCCAGCGCCTGACGCAGGACCGTTCGCTGAATCGGGGGGAAGCGGGCGATGTCCTGGGGTTGCGTTCGCCACTTGATCTCCGGGTTTCGGCTTAGCGTTCCCGTTCCCGAGCACGGCGCGTCGACAAGAATACGATCGAACTTCACCGCAAACGGAAGCGGCGAGCCGCCGTCCAGGACCACGCGCATCGCCTCCGCGGGAACTTCGGCGAGGCGGGCTAGCGACCGGTCGGCGGCCACTACTTGGGCGCCGACAGCGAGTGCCTGCGCGGTCTTGTTGCCCGGAGCGGCGCACACATCCAGCACCGTCATCCCCGGCTGGATCTCGAGCAGGGGCACAATCGACTGCGAGCCTGGGTCCTGCCGGCGGCCGGTGGCGGGGTTGACCGCATCCTCAGGCTCCTGAAGCGCGGCTTTGGCGATGTGTTCGGCCGCGTCGGCGCCGTAGTGGCTGGTCCAGCGTTCCAGCATCCAGCTCGGGATGCTTAACTCCGTGGCTCGATCCGGCCACGCCACCGGATCGCGGTGTACCTTGCGAAGCACGGCATTGACGAACCCAGCCGCTGACCGCTTGCGCGCCAGCTTCACCAATTCCACGCTTTCCGCGACCGCCGCGTGCGCCGGAATCCGCTCCAGATATCGAAGCTGATAAATCCCCATCCGCAGCGCGATGCGCACCTCTTCGTCGAGCTTGCGCTCCAGACCGGACCGGGGACGGCCGGAGAAATGCCCGATCAGAAAGTCGAGCTGCGCCTGAAAGCGCAGGCACCCGAACACAATCGCCTCGGCCAGCCCGGCGTCGCGCGGGTCGAGCGCCGCCGTTTCCTTCCGCAGCAGATCGGAAGCGTAGCCGCCGCCGTGGACGCGCTTCAGGACATGGAAGGCGATTTCGCGGGTGGACACCGCCGTGGGGCAGGTCTGTGACCTGCCCTTGGAGAGTGGGGCAGGTCTGCGACCTGCCAATTACTTCCCTACCATGTGCCCGACGTCCTGGTTGTTCTCGGGGCAGATAAACTCGTGGATTTCCTGATCCGGCGCAAAATCGGCGACGCGCTTGGTGGTGTAGGGCTTGGCCACCGCCCCTGGATCTTCCACCGTGGTCTCGATTTCCAGGTGGCCCAAATCCGGACGCCGGTAGCGCTCCACCACGTGCAGCTTATCGGTGTGCGGATGCAACTCCTGGTCCAGCCAAACCCGATCGTTGAATCCCACGCGATCCACCACCAGCGTGTCTCCGTCCCAGCGGCCGGTGTTGTGCCCGTACCACTCATACGGGTCCGAGGGATGCGGGCGGCCATCCAGGTAGACCTGATGGAATCCCGGAGAATCGTCGTCGGCAATAATGATGAGGAAATCCTTGCTTTGCACAAACTCGATCAGAGGCCCGAATCGCAGCACGGCATTGGGCAAGCACTGCGCCTGAGGAGTATCCTTGCGGTTGTTGTCCGTGCGTTCCTTTGCCAGGGCCACGGCCCACGGCAGAAACTCCGGCTTCCCCGGATCGACGGTTCGCGGCGACCAATACACTCCCGATAGATCGGGCTTGCCGTCGGAGGTGCGCGGAGCCGGCCCCGCCGGCGGATGATGGCGCTTGGCGTCGGCCGCCGCGGTCACGCGGTCCTCTCCCAGCGTTCCCAGTTGGGTGTTGAAGTCCATGCGGATATCCAAATGCACCGGCGGTCCCGCCTGCACTGCAACGGCCTTCTGGTTGAACGTCTGCATCGACGTCGCGGTTACCTGAAGGTCGTAGGTTCCAGGCGGCAGGCCCGCCAGCGTATACTTGCCCTTCGCGTCGCTGACGGCCCGATGGGTGCCCGTCGGCGGGTTCGTCGTGGCCATCACGTTCGCGCCTTCCACCACGACGGAGGAAGTATCGGTAATGGTGCCCGTAATCGAGCCGGAGATGCTTTGGCCTGAGGCGGCCCCGGCGATCAAAAGTGCAATTCCCAGTGTGCGCATGCGTAACCTTTCGAACTCTAACCGGGAGTGTGCATCCATATCGTGGATGCCGCCAGTATACAACGAAATCCTCTTGCATCGCAGGCGCGCCCCTGTTAGCATAGCTTCGTGGGACGAAGTACGCAGCGCGTAGATCCCAATCTGGGCCGTTATTCCGATCCTCCCTTGCTGGTTCTGGCCAGCCTCGCCGATGGGCCCAAGCATGGCCACGCCATGATCGACGACATCGAGCAGATGAGCGGAGCCCGTCTGGGCCCGGGCACTCTCTATGGAGCCATCGCGCGCCTGGAGCGGGAGAAGCTGATCGAGCCGCTGCCGGAGGAAGACCGGCGTCATCCTTACCGCATTACCGCGGCGGGCTCGCGCTTGCTTCGCGCCAAGCTGACCACGCTGCATCAGTTCGCGCGCGCCGGCCTTCGCAGATTAGAGGCGTTGTGACCCGCCGCGCCGCCCGATTCCTCACGCGTCTCTATCCGCCCGCCTGGCGGGCCCGCTACGGCGAGGAGTTTCAAACCTTCCTCGAATCGCGGCATGTGGGGCCGTTCGAGACTCTGAACATCGTCGCATCCGCGCTGTCCGAGCGCCTGGCCGGCTCCCTGACGACGCTGCTGTATGCCTGCCTGGCGATGATCCCGCCCGGCGGAGCGTGGTACATGACCACCAGCGGCGCTCCTCTGGCCCGGATCCTCGAGACGCATCGCGCGTTCTGGCTGTGCTGGGCCATGATCGAGGCTGGTTCGCTAGCGGCGCTGGCCGCCGGGGCCTTGGCCGTCGCGCCGGTCCTATTTCGAATCCTGCGCGATCGCCGCCGCGACGTCGTTAGGAAGCTGGTGTGGCCCGCGGCCGCTGGTCTCTTACTCGTGCTTATTCTCGTGCCGTGCGTCATCTTGCCCGGGTGGGAATCACCGGAGTCCAGGGCCGCGCCCGCGCTGATCGTTGTCGGAGTGTTCGTGGACCAGGCTGCCCGCTTCTTGAGCTATGTCATCGCGCACAGCAAACTCTCCCGATCCTTGGGGCGAGTGAAGCGCTCGGTTCTGGCCATGGCATCTTGGATCATCCTCGCGAGCATCATGGCCGCCGCATGGGGCTGTTACATTCATCTTTCCAACAGGGACGCCGTCTCCTGGACCGGGGCCCTCCTGTGGCTGGTTACGATGACCTACCGGGCCGTCAAGCTGCGTCTAGAGTTCCGCCAAGTGGAATAGGCCGAATAGAACGCTCTCCCGCCACAAGCGCAGCGGTACAATAGCGCCATGTCCACCAGCTCCGACCTCAAGAGCCTTCTTCCCGAAACTGAACCCGAAAACCGGCGCGAGTTCGTGGTGAAGAAGCTGGCCGTGGGGTTCGCTCTCGCCGTTCAGCCCATCTGCGCCCAAACGTCGATCAGCACCGACGCCACCGGTTTGATTGCGGGCGAAGTCAAGATTCCGGTCAAGGACGGAGTGATTCCCGGCTATCGAGCTTGTCCCGCCAAGGGCCGCGGGTTCCCCATCGTGCTGGTGGTGCAGGAAATCTTCGGCGTCCACGAACACATCAAGGACCTGTGCCGCCGCCTGGCCCACTCCGGCTACTGCGCTGTGGCGCCCGAGATGTTCGCCCGCCAGGGCGACGTTTCGAAGATGACCGACGTTCAGGAGATTCTCACCAAGGTGGTCTCCAAGGTGCCGGATGCGCAGGTGATGAGCGATCTGGACGCGACCGCGAACTGGGCCGCGAAGACCTCGCATGCGGACATCGCCAGGATCGCGATCGCGGGCTTCTGCTGGGGCGGGCGGATCGTGTGGCTGTACGCGTCGCACAATCCCAAACTGAGAGCGGGCGCCGCTTGGTATGGACGGCTGGAGGGCGACAAGAATGAAATGACGCCCAGGAATCCGCTGGATCTCGCCGGAGCGTTCCGCGCTCCGGTGATCGGTTTTTACGGCGGCAAGGACACCGGCATTCCGCTCCAGTCCATCGAGAAAATGCGCGCTTCGCTCAAAGTGGTGGGAGATCCGTCGCAGATCGACGTGTACCCGGAGGCGCAGCACGGCTTCAATGCCGACTACCGGCCTAGCTACGACAAAGAAGCCGCGCAGGACGCTTGGAAGAAAATGCTGGCCTGGTTCAAGAGGTACGGGGCCTGATTGTGGGGCAGGTCCCCGACCGTCCCCGGCCTGCCTGTTAGCGAAACGAAACGAAGCTGTTCAGACCGGAGGGCTGGAGGCGGCTGGCCCAGGTCGACTGCGGAGCAGCGTCGAGATCGGGGGGCTGTCTGTGGTTTTGGATCATGAAAACCACGGAGCGGACTCCCTCGTAGGTCCGCCAGTAAATGTTGCCGCGAATCAGATCGCTGCGGGCGCTCAGGATTTCGCGGCGCAGCAGCCGCTGCCACAGCTTTCCGTGCATGGGAAGCGTGTCGCCGCCGGCTGTAACCCGGCGCGGGTTGCTGCAAGCGTTCATTTGCACCACCGCCATTTGTCCATCGGTCTGCATGCGATCCCCGGTGGCGTTGTGCGTCATCCGCAAGGCGTCGGGCCGATCCATCCAATCCAGGGCGTCGGCGCAGGTGGCGAACGCGATATCGTAGGCGACCTTGTCGCGCTCATGATCCACGTGCTCCTCCACCCTGTGCGTGGCCATGGCGCCCCGCAGATAGCCCCACTCGACGTCGCGCGTGCCGGCGCCGGCCCATAGCTCCTGTCCCTCCCAGGTCTGATCTTGCTTCCATAGGCGGACATGATGGCGCTTGGCAACATCGTTAAAACCCTTTTGCCAGGACATGTCTGGTGCAGCGTTGTTGACCTGCAACGAGGACATCGGCCCATTCCGGTAGGTGCGGTTGAACATCGCGGCCAGGCTCTCCGACATGACGGAGCGGAAGGTCGCCGGGCGCGCCTGCATCCATCCCGCGGCGGTGAACGCAGCGGCGATCTGCTCGCGGGAGCCGATGAAGAGAAGATTCACAAGATCGGCGGGCTTGCCGGTTTCGGATCTCTTGGACGGCGGGGTAAACGAACGGCCCGGAAGATCGGAGATGACCGGGGCCAGGCTGGCGCGCTCGTCTTGGGTGAGGGCGCGGGTGTCCTCGTCCGAGCTGGGGGCGGCGACGGCGCGCACCGGCCGGGAAAGGACCAGCGTAAGCTCGGTGCCGGCGGGCAAGTAAATCTCCGGTTCGGGAATCTGGATCACGATGGACTTCACCGCCCATGCCATCAACTGCGCATGCACGTTCAACAGCATGATCGATTGAAGATAGTGCGCGGCGCGATTTCCCCAACTGCCGGTGGAGCGAACTTCGCGAATGGAGCCGGTGGGCGTTACCTCCTCCCGGGCATTGTCCACCGACGCAAACTGCGTGGAGATGCGGCGCACGCTCCGGCCCGCCACGGTGATCGAATCGAACACCAGGTCCAGCGAGGCGGATTCGTGAATCAGGCCCAGGCCGACCCGCCGCACCGACTTCACACTTCCGCTCAGCATGCTTCCCGTGGGCAGCACCGTCTCGCCGCCCGCCTTCACGGGCGCGATCAGAACGGCTTGGATGGGCGATCCGGGGCGGCTGGCGTAGGAGCCCACCGCGCTGGTCAGACGGACGTGCAGTACCGAGCCTGCGGGCGCTTCGCGCCACGTGATGGCCTGCACGGCCATCAGCACCGACAAGAAAAATGGCATTTAAGGGTACAGCATACTTCAGATGCGCGCCGAGCGCCACGGGGGTACGGGAAGCACTCCGGTACTAACGAGCATGGTACAAGGAACGTATGCCCTCTTTCCGCGTCGAAACGCCGCAACGGGACTATGACGCGATGGTTCAGCGCGGCTGTTTGCGGCGCGCTTTCGAATTCGTGCCCCGGAGCGGCAAGGTATTCGTGATCACCACCGCCGACGTCTGGAAGCTCCACGGAGACGCGTTGAAGCCGGCGCTTGCGGCGCGCGAATCGCACGTGCTTTTCTTCCCCGGAGGCGAGCCGCGCAAGCGTCTGGCGGAGGTGGAAGCGCTGGCCGAACAGATGATCGAGGCCGGCGGCGACAGGTCCAGCGCGATCGTCGCCTTCGGCGGCGGCATCGTGGGCGACCTGGCCGGGTTTCTCGCCGCCGTCTTCATGCGCGGCATTGCGGTGATCCAGATCCCCACCACGCTGCTCGCCCAGGTGGATGCCGCGGTGGGAGGCAAGACCGGCGTCAATCTGGTCTCCGGCAAGAACCTGCTGGGCAGTTTCCATCAGCCCCTGGCCGTGCTGATCGACCCGGACGTCCTGAAGACGCTCCCTGAGCGCGAATACCGCGCCGGACTTTACGAGATCGTTAAATGCGGCGTCATCCGCGACGCGGGGCTGTTCGATGTGCTGGACCGTTGCGCGGAGAGCGTGCTGCGCCAGGAGCCGGAGGTGCTCGACCGCATCATCGCCGCCGCCGTGCGCATCAAGGCGGAAGTGGTCACCGCGGATGAGCGCGAAGGCGATTTGCGCCGCATCCTGAACTTCGGCCATACTTTCGGCCATGCGCTCGAAGCTGAAACGAAATACCAGCGCCTGCTGCACGGGGAAGCCGTCGCGTGGGGCATGCAAGCCGCCACGCTGCTGGCCGAACGGACCGGGAATCTCGCGCCCGCGGAGGCCTCCGTCATTCAGAAGGTCGTTCGCAAGTACGGGCCGATCCCGCCGCTGGACGGGATCTCCGCCGCGAACCTGGCCGCGCGCCTCCGCAGCGACAAGAAGACCGTGCAGGGGCGAGTCCACTTCGTGCTGCCGGTCAAGATCGGCGAGACGCGGATTGTGCAGGGCGTCGATGAACGCCTGGTGCTCGAGTGCATCGAAGCTTCACTTCAATGCGAGTCCTTACCGTGACGGGGACGACGCCGACGGGAACCTTCGGAGAGCAAGCCGCGTCGCGCTGGGTGCGCGATATGTTCGGCCGCGTGGCTCGCCGCTACGACCTGCTGAATCACCTGTTGTCGTTTAATCTCGACAAGCGCTGGCGATCTCGTACGGTGGAGCGCGTCAGCTCGATTCTCGAAATCCCCGGAGCCCGCGTTCTGGACCTGTGCTGCGGCACCGGCGACCTGCTGCTCGCGCTTCAGGCGCGGCGGGGCGCGGGGCCGTCTCCGATCCTGGGCAGCGATTTCTGCCATCCCATGCTGCTGGAAGCTCAACGCAAGATCGCCCGCCGGGCCATCCCTCTATTTGAGTCCGACGCGCTGGCGCTGCCTCTGCGCGCCGGCTCGCTCGATCTGATCACCGTCGCGTTCGGCTTCCGCAATCTGGCCAACTATCGGAAGGGGATGGAGGAACTCCTGCGCGTGCTGAAGCCGGGCGGCGTGGCGGCCATTCTCGAATTCTCGCAGCCCACCAATCGCGTCTTCGCCGAGGCTTACGGATTCTTTTTAGGGCGAGTGCTGCCGTGGGCGGGCGGCCTACTCTCCGGCTCGCGCGATGCGTATGCGTACTTGCCGGAATCGATCCGCAAATTCCCCGGCGCGGAGGACCTGGCTTCCGCCATGCGCAACTCCGGTTTCACCCGCGTGGAGTTCGAGCGCATGACCGGAGGAGCCGTCGCGCTGCATCTGGGTTGGAAGTGACGCCGTCGGCCGCCCCCGCGATCGCGGCGTTACGTCGGCATAGCCCGTATTTCATGCCGTCCATTTTGCGCTAGACAGTTGCAACATGCCACTTGTTTACGGGCCTCGGCGCAGCATTGCAAAACCTTTTCGAAACACGGCGGAGTATCTGGCTTGAAGCCGATGACTTCCGAGTACGCCGTAATCCAGGCGTTACTTTCATCCCGATGGGTTAAACTTTGCTGAATCACTCGGATGCCGCTATCTCCAGGCGACAAACTCAGCCAGTACGAAATCCTTTCGCTTATCGGCAAGGGCGGCTTGCGAGAGGTTTACAAGGAGCCCGACACGCGGCTCGATTGCGTCGTCGCCGCCGAATTGCGGTGCTCGGCTGACCCCAAGAGCCCAAGTGCATTCTCATCGGCTTCGGTCGGAGGTTCTAAGACAGGCAGTCTGTCGGATGGGACCGGCGGCTTTCGGGTGAGTGCCTGACCGGAATCGTTCTACCGCCCGCCCCCGGACTTGAGCATGTCCTTCATCGTCATCGCATTCGCCGGCGCCTGCACGCCGCTATATTCATAGCGCCCCACCGTCACCTGCTTCATCGCCCCAGCATCGTTGGTGGTGTCGGTGCGAATCGGCAGATGCGTGATTTTCGATATCCAGCTCTTCGTCTCGATACCCAGCGCCGGAATGCTCTGGAGATAGACGCTGGCCGCCTGGCCATACATCGTTTCATCCGGGAGCGCCTTGCACTTGCTTTCCTCCATGGCCTTCTTGGTGTCCGGGTCGGAGTCCTTATCCTGCTGCATGGCCGCGAAGCTGGTCTGCATATCGATCCATTTGCCGCGGGTCATCACATAGATGCTCTTGCCGGTGGAGATTTCCTCCGACTGCGTTGTGCCACCCATGCCGATCTGACCGGCCGCCTTGGCCAAGTTCGGATTCGCGAAGCTCTGCGTCTCCGTCATGTACATGTGGAATGGCTTCGTTGTCAGCACTTGGGTGGCGGCACTGATCTGATTGCAGACAGGATCCATGGCGAGCGCAGGCGTTACGGCAGCGATGCAGAAGGCAAGCGTCAACGAGGCGCCAAACGCGCGATATGATTTTTTCTCCATGAGATGCGTTCCCCTACTCAATTATATATGGCTTCCACAGGTAATGTTTGACATTGTACTTGAACAACGCTCGCTCTCTTCTAAGGTCAGGCGTCGGGTGCTCTGGGCCTCGATTCCGTGTGATTAGGCAAAGGTCTGGAAGATTCTGCCGCCGGCTGTTAATCGGGCCTTTTTGAAATTTGCGATAGCCCGGCCATGAAAGCGACCTTCACTCGGCGAGCCGGGAAAAATTCAAAAACTGCCTCCCGCGGGCGCTCGGTCTCTCCACCCGCCTCGTTCCGCACCAGCTTCGACACACCTATGCAAGTGAGATGATTCGCTCGGGCGTCGGCTTTCCAGCCTTGATGACTTTACTCGGCCACACTTCTCCCGACATGACCATGCGCTATGTCCAGGTGGCCCACACCGATCTCCGCCGAGAGTTCGACCTGGCCCGCTCCCAGCCTCGGCATCTGGTTCCCCAGCCCAAGACCACGAGCGCCCCGCTTCGAGCCGGCCTCGACGGCGTCATCGACGCCTTGCTCTCCGCTCAACATGTCCTCGAAATGTTCCGTCGTGCCTTGCCCGTTGGCGCTTCACGCTCCTGCCTTGCCCGCCTCTCCAACCGCCTCACCAAAATCCTCGCCCAAGCACGCCAACTCACCACACCCTAAAATCGGGCACAGATTGGCCGGTTATGTCGGGCATCCTTCCGTTACTTTCTTTGAAAGGTAGCTGCCGGATACGCCGTCACCCGGGGCCCATGTAGCTTTCTGATCGAGTAAACTTGGCTTTATTACCCAGATGCCGCGTTCGATCGGCGACAAACTCGGCCCGCGCTTTCGGATGGGGATTTGGCATTCAATTTCATTGAAGGTATCGGCGGCGATCCGGAAATTCGTCGTCCCCGGGAACCTGTCAGTCGATAATTTGCAGGCGCTAGTACCAAGTTGCGGAAGTTCGCGTATGCCGCTCCATGGCGGTCGCGGTTCGGAAACGCTTTCTGAACCGCGCGCGTTAGCAAGCGGTTCTGAGATCCGGCTGTACGCTAATTTCTGCAACTTGGCGCTGGCGCTGCCGACGCTGGTGCAGAACCGAGCCGCGTTGTTGAAGAAGTGACGGCCGGAACAATTCAATTCGGAGGTTCGCGACTAACAATGTCAAAACTGAGATCGCTGATTCAAGTCACTGTCCTACTTGGCGCCGCCGCACAACTGGCCCGCGCTCAATCTGTTTTCGGCAGCAACTTGATCGTGAATGCGGGCGCGGAGTCGGGGGTCGGCGGGACTGGTATGACTCGAATCACTGCCGTGCCCGGCTGGCAGGCGAGCGGCGGATGCGACGTATATGCCTACGCGACCGCGTACAAGAACCTGAACGGAGTGGCGCCCACGGACATCGTGCCGCGCGGGGCCGGCAACAACTATTTCGCCGGCGGCATGGCGACAGCCAATTGTACGTTTACGCAGAACCCCAGCATCGATCTCACCGCCGGCGCCGCCACGATTGACGCTGGTAACGCGACCTTCGCCGTTTCTGGATACTTCGGCGGCTACCTCTCCGATCACGACAACGCTACCCTGACGGTTGCCTTTCTAAATTCCGGCGGGACGGCGCTCACATCGATCACCGTCGGCGGCGTGGGCCCGGATGATCGAGCCAATCAGCAGAGCGGCATGTACCTGCGCAAACAGCTCGGTCAGGTTCCGGTGGGCGCGAGGAAGGCGACCGTAACGCTCAACATGAATTGGGTAGACGGCTCGATCGACGAAGCGGCTGCCGATAATCTCGTTCTCATCCTCAACGCTCCGGCGGCGGCCCAGTTGCTCCTGGGCGTCAATCTAATCGTGAATCCTGGCGCGGATGCATCGCCCGGCCTGAACGACAATTCGACGACCGCTACCTCCACTGACGTTCCGGGTTGGGTGCGAAGCCCTTACGTGACGGCGGACTCCTATCAGGGCGACACCGGCGGCGATCTGTACCAAGCCACCGGCATCCCAGCCGACGCCGCCTCGAACTACTTCTATGGCGGCGAGACCGTAGTCGATGATTCCAACCCGATAGGCACCGCGTATCAGGATATCGATATTTCCTCGGCCGCCAGCCTGGTGGACGCTGGTACTCTGCCTTATGCGCTCTCGGCGTGGTTGGGCGGATACGACAGCCAGGATGACAATATCGTGCTTACGGTTCAATTTGAAAGCTGGAATGGAACCGTCTTAGGAACCGCGACACTAGGGCCGGTTTTATCGGCCGATCGGAACGGCGTAAGTGAGCTGTTGCTGAAATCGACGGGCGGAACAGTGCCGGCAGGCACGCGACTCATGCATGTCCTGCTGACGATCACGCGCGAGGAAGGTACCAACAATGACGGCCTGGCCGATAGCCTCTCGCTGGCGCTGGGATCGAATCCGGCCACCGGTCCGGAGATCTCACAGACCATCATTAGCGCGGGCGCCTTCGGGGGCTTTGACGCCGTGACCCCGGGAACGTGGATGGAGATTTACGGCGAGAACCTTGCGAGGGACACGCGGCAGTGGGGAGGCGCGGACTTCAATGGAGTCAACGCCCCCACCTCTCTCGATGGAACCAGCGTCACCGTGGCAGGCCAGCCCGCGGTGGTTTATTTCATCAGCTCGGGACAGGTGAATGCACTGGTGCCGGGAAACGCGGCCACCGGTCCCCAACCCGTGGTGTTGACCACCGCCAACGGAACCAGCGCTCCTTTTACGGTCAGCGTGAATCCGCTCGAAGCCAGGGCTGCTCGCTCCGCCTTCCTTCATTGTGAACGGCACTCAGTATCTTGCCGCGTTGTTCCCCGATGGGCAGACGTTTGTGCTTCCGCCGAATGCGATTGCGGGTGTTCCTTCACGCCGAGCACAACCCGGCGACACGATCGTTGTCTATGGGATTGGATTCGGCGGAACGACGCCGGCGGTTCCCAGCGGCCAGATTGCGGAATCCTCAAATTCCCTCACGTCGCCGATCCAAATCCTTTTCGGGTCCACAGCGGCGACGCTGAGCTATTGGGGATTGGCGCCTTCGTTTGTCGGCCTCTACCAGTTCAACATCGTCGTGCCAAACGTACCCGGTAACGACCTAACGCCGATTAGCTTCACGCTCGGAGGCGCGGCTGGAGCGCAGACGCTATACACGGCGGTGCAGTAAAGCCGGAGCCTACTCCGCCGGGTTCATCTTCTTCGCCCCAGCAGCCCGGCACGGATTGGGATATGCAGCTTGGGCGAAGCGCAGCGTGAGTCTGGGGCCAAGCCCGGCGAACAAGCCTGCCGCGGCAATAGCGCGGAGGAGTTGGCCTCCGCCATCCGCCGACCCGCTGCACCCGCGCGGAGTTCGAGCGCATGACAAGGCGCGGTCGCGCCGCACCAACCCGGGAGTCGGCGCTCATGCGCTACAATTACCGGCATGCTTAGAAGGCCCGGCGCCGGAGGTTTGAAGATCCCACACTTACGGCTGTTCGTCTTATGCGCGTTTCTCTCCGCCGGTGCCTACGCGCAATGGTTGAATTTTCCCACCCCCGGAACACCCCGCACGCCCGACGGCAAACCCGACCTCGCCGCGCCCGCGCCGCGCACCGCCGACGGGAAGCCCGACCTCTCCGGCGTCTGGATGCATGAGCTCACCTCCGTCGCGGAAATGAAGCGCCTCTACGGCGCCGTCATTGACGACGCCATCGCAACACAGGTGCCGGGAATGGAGATCGGCACGCAACACAAGTACGCCTTCAATATCCTCCTGGACTTCAAGCCCGCTGAATCGCCGCTGCGGCCCGAAGCCGCGGAACTTATGCGCCGGCGCACGTTCGGCAGCAACCCTGCGCGCCTGTGCATGGACGTCCCCGGCTTCCCCCTCGCCGGTCTGCTCTCCGAACCGATCAAGATTATTCAGTCGCCCCGGGTGACCGCGGTGCTGTATGAAGTCGGCAATCTGCATCGCCAGATTTTCACCGACGGCCGCGCGCTGCCCAAGGAATTCGACTTCCCGGCCTACCTGGGCTACTCGGCCGGGCATTGGGAGCGCGATGTCCTGGTGGTGGAAACCGCGGGCTTCAACGATAAGACCTCGCTCGATGCGAACGGGCACCCGCATAGCGAAGCGCTACGCATCACGGAACGCTTCCAGCGCCGCGACTTCGGACACATGGACGTGGAAATGACCTTCGACGACCCCCGGATGTACACCAAGCCCTTTACCATCAAGGTCCCCCACGATCTGCTGGCCGACTCCGACATCTTCGAAAGCTTCTGCGAAAACGAGAAGGACGGCGCCCACATGCAAAAGCAGTAGGTCCATCACGCGCCTCGCAAAAAATTAAATTTGCCTGCGCCTCAATCATTTAGCGATTTGCCTAGCCATCTATTCTGGTCCTCTCCGGTTATTTTGTAGTCGTAAGAGATCGGATGTCTCATTGCATCCGGCCACGCCAACGCGGAGGAGTTCTCGAGAGCAACCCGCGCCATTATCTATTACTGATGGGGCGTTACACGGTGGGCTGTGCTGTTGAAGTTTGACAGCGCTTCCCGGTGGGCGATACCACTTGGGCAAGAGGTACCTCTTCGATCTTTCTCAGTTGCCTGACCGAGCCGCGACCGTGAGGGAGCAGTGTCCCTGGACGGGCCCATTTTCGCGATTGGCGTAGACCGCTCCTTCACAGTCGCGGTTCGGAAGCTCCTTTCTGAACCGCGCACGTCAGCAAGCGGATCACGTCCGCATGCGCGCCATGAAGTACAGTCCGACCAGCGAGAAGATGACGTCCGGCGACCACGCCGCCACGGCCGGAGTCAACTGGCTCAGGTTCCCCATCGGCTCGAACAACCGGTCCATGCCCCAGTAGATCATGAAGATCGCGAAGCTGATGCCGACGCCGGCCATGGCGTCGCGGTTGCCGCCCTTGAACGCGAACGGCACCGACACGATCGCCAGAATCAGCGCGAACAGCGGCGTCGAAAACTTCTTTTGCAATTGGACTTCCAGAGCGGTGGTGGGGAAGCCGCTCTGCTTCAAATCGGCGATTTCCGTCCTTAGTTCGTAGAAATTCATTTGCAGCGGCTGCGTCCGTTCCTTCATGAAGTAATCCGGTTTCTCCTCCAACTCGTCGAAGGTTCGCGTGCCGCCGGGGAAGTTATCGAACGCGCCCACCCTGTCGCCCTTGAAGTCGCGGCTCCAGCCGTTCTCGAAGATCCACTTATTCAGGTTCGGTTCCCAGCGCGCCTTCTCGGCCGAGATGTGCCTGGTCAGGCGGAAATGCTTCGGATCGATCTCATAGACGTTGACTCCGGTCATCGCGTTCTCGGTGGGCAGGAAGTATTTGTAATAATACACGCGGTCGTGGAGTCCGTAGACCCATTTGTGGTCGGGCCGCAAGTAGGTTTGCGGAGCCTTGTTTTTGATCTCGTTGTAGAGCTGGTCCTGACGCCGGTCCGCCGTGGGCAGCCAGTAGTGATCGAAGGCGAACAGGCCGCCGCTCAGCAACAGCCCTCCGATCAATACCGGCGCGGCCAGCCGGTACACGCTGATGCCGCAGGCCTTGAACGCCGTCACTTCGTTGTTCTTGGCCATCACCCCGAACACCACCAGCACCGCGGCCAGCACCGCCACGGGCGCGAGCTGATAGACCAGCCGCGGCGTCAGGAAGAAGTGGTAACTCAGCATGTGGCTCATCGGAATGTTGTTCTTGATCATGTCGCTGAGCAGCGTGAAGAACTGGAAGAACTGGTACATGAGCACGAAGCTCACCAGCAACAGAACGAAATAGAACAAAAACCCGGCCAGGATGTAGGTGTCGACGATCTGCACCAGCACCGGAATGCGCAGCGTCCAGGAGCGCTGTCTCAACTTGCCAATGCCGCGGGGCGTATGCGGTTTGGCTCTGCGGACAAAGGCCGCGAGGCGTCCCGGATAATCGCGGTCGCCGGGCGATTCCAGGCGCGCCATCATCGCCAGCCCCAGCAGCGCGAAGAAAAGATTCGGCGTCCATACGGCGATTTCCGCCGGAAGCGTACCCTGGCGCGCCATCTTGCTCAGGCTCAACATGCCGATGTAATACACGAAGAAGATGGCGAAGGTCAGGACCACGGCGGAGGACTTGCCGCCGCGCTTGGACGTGATTCCCAAGGGAATGCCCGTCAGTGTCAGCAGCAGGCACGCCAATGGAAACGCCAGACGCTGCTGCAATTCCACGCGAGCTTCCAGCACCTTGGCCGGATCCTCGCCATGGTTGCGGTAGGCCAAACGGTACAGCGGGAGCGTGGGCAATTCGCTGGTGGTCCGGGACGGGCTCCTTTCGGCGGGCCTCTGCGCCTGCAATCCTTTACTGTTATAAGCCTCCGTGTCGATGTTGTAGGTGTTGTCCTTGCCCACCTCGTAGGTGTTCCCGTTCCGCCAGGAGAGCTGGATGCGGTTATTGGCCACGTCCGCCACGGCCAGCGCGTCCGGAGTCAGTGTCACCAGAGGCGTGTCGCCGCGCTCGGCTTGCCCGGGCTTGCGGTTCTCCACCGGCGTGACATCCGCCAGAATCACATGCGTCCAGCGGCTGACCGCGCCTCCGCCCGGATTGCTCACGTCCTGCACGTACAGGAGCGTGTCGGGAAACTGCTCGGCAAACACGCGCGGCTGGACGTCCGCGGTAAGCTGGCTCGCCGCCAATAGGTTGGCGACGCGGTAGCGTTCGCCTATGGACCACGGCGTCAGCCAGAGAGACGCCGCCAGCGGTCACCAGCATCGCCAGGAATCCCACGGCGAGGATCGGCGGCGCGGCCCGCCGTCCCGGAATTCCCGCCGCGCGCATGGCCGTGATCTCGCCGTCGGCCGACATGCGGCTCAGCGTCAGCAGCGTTCCCGTCAGCACTCCCAGAGGGATGGCGAAAGGCAACGCCTGCGGCAGCACCAGCGCGAACAAATACGCCACCGTCCGCGGCGAGCCCGAACTGCGCACCAGGTATTCGAAGAGATCCTTGGCCAGGGGCAGGAACAGCACCGAGGTGAACAGCACGATGCCCAGAGCCGCGCTCGAAAAATTCTCCCGAAAGATGGTGCGGCTCAACAAGCGCATGGAAAGGCTCTGCTATCGCGGCTGTGCTACTGACCGGGCGAGCCGGGCGGCGGCACGATGGGGAGCTTCTGCAAGGGCTCCTGCGGCGCCTCCAGCTCCATCTCTTCGAACAGCAGTCCCGGCGCCACCACCGAGGTCGCCGCGATATATCCTCCCTCGCCCAAAAACGTCAGCGGAGCGCTGTTATTGACGAATTCGAACAGAGCCGTCTCCTGCGACGCCGCCAGAATATCGCGCAATGCGCGGGTGGAGACGCCGCGGAACACCAAGCCGCGCACCAACTCCTCGCGCCCATCCGGATAGACCCGGTAGATCAGAACCGGCGGGCTGATTGGCCGCGCCGAGCCGCCGGATTGCTGGCTGGCCTGCGCCAGCGCCTGCAGGTCGCTGACGGTCCCGTCGTACGGATAGTTCAGCTTCCGCACCAGCAAGCCATACGGCTTGCCCCGCTCCTGCGCCATCTGAATCAGCCTCTTCTTGAGGTCCGCCAGCGGCGTGGACTGGCTGGTCTTCACGAACAGATTGCCGATGGCCGCCCGGCTGGCTCCGTAGTTGCCCAGCAGCCGCGCGTGGCCGTTGGAAACGGCAAATCCCTTCACCGGCTGCCGCGTCATTAGGAAGCTCTTGAGGACGCCCTTCTCGATCACGGCCACCGGCTTGGGCGGCACGCCCTCGAGGTCGAATTGATAGTAGCCCACCAGCGGCTTGCCGTTCCAGGTGGTCTGCGACGGATCGTCGGTGGCGTCCATCCAATCCGGCAGCACGCGCGAGCCGATCTTGGTCTCGAATTCGCTGGGCAGGAAGTTCACGTTGCGGCCCGGGTCGGACATGGGCTTGCGCGGCACGTAAAGATTGTCGCCGACCATCTGCGCCAGCAGTTGCGCCGCGGCCTGCGGCTCAAACAGCACCGGACCGCTGAACGATTCGCCCACGGGAGCTTTGACCAGCTCGCGAATATGTTCGCCCACGTCCGAAATCTGCTTGCGCAGGTCCGCGTCGCCGGGTAGTTTGTCCAGATCCAGCGATTGAACCGAAGCAGCGTCCCGCACCAGCATGCCGTCCGGAGCCTGGCCCTCCGCCCGCGCAACCATCCAGTTCACGCGGTCCATGTAGCGGATCGCGGTGCCTTCGGAGTTGAGCAGATCGGTAATCCCGTCGATGACCTGAAGCTCCACGTTGGAGGCCAGTGCTTCGGGGTAGGCTCCGAAAACCGACGAAAGCTTGGCGACGCGTTGCGTCCAAGCCGCGTCGTCGAATTTCTTGTGCGCCACCTTGGGCAGGCTCACCACCGCGTCGGCTTTGGAAAAGTCGGGGATCTGCTCCGTGGTGGACGCCGTGTTCTTGAGCGACGCCCGCTTGCGCCCGATGGATTCCTCCGCGGCCTTAAACGTCCGGTCCGTCAGCAGCCAGTAGCCCTCGCGCAGCAAGGCGTAGTTATCGTCCAAGGGCCAGTTTCCGTCGTAGCGCGAACCGTTGTACCGCCCGGTTAAAATGTGGCCGGTGTTGTCGAACTCGTAACTGCCCACGCGCACGTCCGCGCCGGGGTTGCGCATATGCCGCAGCGACACCGACACCGGCGACCCCAGCGTCGCCACGATGTGGAAGTCCTCCGAATCGGTCATATCGTAGCTAAAAAAGTAGGGCGCGTCCTGGCCGCCCGCCACGCGGAGCTGGCGGGAGCGTTCCATCTCGTCGCGCATCGCTTTCAGGACCACATCGTCGTCCACCGGAACGGCGGCAAGAATTTGCGCGCCGCTGGGAGCGGCATTCCGGGCGCCGTCTTGAGCAATGCCCGTTTGGGAAAGCAGGAGCAACGCCGCGGCGGCCGCTCCGCCCGCCAACAGCAGCCCGCGCCGCTTCACGGCTTGACTCCCTGCGTGGCCCCAGTGCCGCCGGTCTCGCCGATGCGAACGTCCACGGACGGCCGCGACAGATACGGCGGACGGTCCTGCGAACGCTCCTTGCGCTGGATCTCGATTTCCCGCACCAGCAGAGCCGGCGCGATCGCGGCCACCGGCACGTAGCCGGATTCGGCTCCGCAGTAGCCGTTGAAGACATCCATCTTGTCCGAGGTGGCTATGATCTTGGCGAAGCTCGCCAGCGGCGTTCCCACGATGTCCACGCCGCGAATCAGCTCGTCCGGCCGCCCATCCGGATACACCCGGTACACGGTCAGCGGCACCACCGTGAAAGCTTGCAGCCCGGCCCGCTGGGTGGTGGTGTAGCCCAACGTCACTTGATCGAAGTACAGGCCGTAGGGTTTGCCCTGGCGCTTGACCTCCTCGATCAGCATCTTGCGCAGCTCCGCGTCGCTCTCCTTATTGGTAGACTCGACGAACAAATTCGATTGCCGCGAAACGATCTCATAGCCGGGCGCGCGCCGGCCGTGTCCGTTCGATTGCGGGAACCCGTTAATGGGCGAGCGCGACATCAGGAACGTCTTCAGAATCCCTTTGTCCACCACCGTCAGCCGCTGCGCCTTCACTCCTTCGTCGTCGTATTCGTAGGAGCCGTTGAGTGGCGTGCCCTGGAATTCGGTAATGGTCGGGTCGAAGATCACCGAAAGGAAGTCCGGCAGCACCGGCATGTTGACGCTCTTGGTGAAGGTCTGGCCCTCGTTCTCGTCCTTCTGCCGGAAGCCTTCCACGCGATGCCCGAAAATTTCGTGGAAAAACACTCCCGCGGCGCGGCCGGAGAGAATCGCCGGCCCCACGAACGGGTCGGCCGGCGGAGCCTTCAGCAGATCCTGGAGCATTGCGCCGGATTTCTGGACCGCCGCCAGAATCTGCGCGTCCTTGGGAAGCTTGGCGGGATCGTCCGCTTCAAAGGTCTCCATCGTGGACAGGTCCATGCCGTCGGCGGCCTTGCCGTTGGCCGTGATCATCAGGCGCGAGAACAGCCGCCCCTCTTCGATCTGGGTGCCCTCCGTGGTCACCAGCGTTTTGGAGATGCGTTGCGACTCCACCAGCACGTTGGCATTGATCGCGCCCGGATACTTGGTGAACTCGGCGGACAGCTTGCGCAGCCGCGCCTCCCACTCCGCCATGTTGAATTTCAGCTTCGGCGCGGCGCTGAAATGGACCTGCGGCTCGGCCGCCGAAAAATCGCCGGAGGCGTCCTGCGGAGCGGCGCGCAGCTTGTCGTCGGACTTCAGACGGATCAGCCGCTGCGAAGCGCCCCGGTACACCTTGTCCGTGGTCAACCACAGGGTCTGTTTGATGGCGGCCGGATTGTCGTCCAGCGCCAGCGAGACTCCGGTGGTAAAACGCGGCTGGTCCGTGCCCACCCGGCGATAATTGTCGAAGCTGGGATCGCCGGTCCGCACCGTGACATCCAACGAGCGCACCTGCCCGTGGTTTTGTCCGTCAATCGATCCCCCGCTTGCCTCCACCGCGTCGGCCTCGGTTTCAGTCACCGCGTAGCCCATGAAGTACGGCGGCGGATCGCCTTCTTGCTTCAGGATGGTGAAGTTGCGGGTCAGCTCATCCAGCAGAATCTTGGTGAGCGGGCTTTGCGCAAAGGCGCAATTGGACGCCGGAGCGAGCGTAAGAACGAGGACGATAAGGGTGCGCACGATGCTCCCAGCATATCAGGAAGGCGGGAACCCGGAGATTCCGGGTAGTGGGCCTGCCCCACTCTTGTGCTGCACACCCCAGTGCCGGCGCCTCTACGGCAGCCTGCCGGACTTGTAGATCGGCCCCAACGGCTCCTGCTCGGCCGCCGCCGCAGGCGCGTTCGTGGATCCGCGGCGGCCGCGGGTTCCGCCCTGAGCCGGCTGCACCCGGGTCACTTCCGGGGCCGGGTGCACCACCAGGAAGGCCACGGCGTCGCCCGATTTCAGCGAGGCCGCGATCTTCCGCAGGTCGTCCACCGAGCTCACCGGATGCCGGTTGATGGCCGTGATGATATCGCCCTTCTCCATTTCAATATCCTCGGCGAAGGAATTTTCCTGGACGCTGCTCACCATCACGCCGTGCTTGTCCGGCGTCAGGGTGCGTTCCTCTTCGGTGAGTTCCCGCGGCGTGATGCCGAACTTTACTCCGGCTACGGGCTCAGGCTTGGGAACCGTATCCCCCGTGCCGAAGTTCTCCCCAACAATTTCCGGGTTGTCCTTATAAAGCAACCTGCGGTCCTGCGTGACTACCTTGAGCTCCACCTTCTTTCCGTCGCGATCGACGGCGAGCGTCAGGGTGCTGCCCACCGGAGCGTCAGCCACGTGCGACAACAGATCGTCTCCGTCGACCGTCTGCCCGTTGATGGCTGTGATGATGTCGTTGACTTTGACGCCGGCCTTTGCCGAGGGGCCGCCCGAGGCCACGGAGCTGACGATCACGCCGTGATTGACGCCCAGTGCTTCCAGCGTCTCCGGTTTCGTGGAGGTAAGAAAAGAGATTCCGATGGACCCGCGCGAGACCACCCCGTCGCGGATGATGTCGTTATACACGCGAACAATCATATTGCTGGGCAGCGCGAAGCCGACACCTTCCGATCCGCCCCGGCTAGTGGCGATCATGGTGTTGACGCCGATCACTTCGCCGCGAATATTTACTAGCGGACCGCCGCTGTTGCCCGGATTAATGGCCGCGTCGGTCTGGATGAAGCGCTTGAATCCGGCTCTGGGTTCGATTTCCCGCCCCAGCGCGCTGACGATCCCCGCCGTCACCGATTCCTCCAGAGTGAATGGCGAGCCGATCGCCACCGCCCAGTCGCCCACCTGCACGGCATCCGAGTTGCCGATGCTCACTGGCTCCAGCAGCTTGTGCGCGTCGATCTTGATCACCGCCAGGTCGGTCTCGATGTCGGTTCCGATTACCCTGGCCCGGTACTCGGTGGAATCGTCGTGCAGCTTCACCATGATCTTGTCGCCGCGTTCCACCACGTGGTTGTTGGTCACGATGTATCCGTTCTTGTCCACGACGAACCCGGTGCCGGATTGTTCATGCCTCTGGTCCTCCGGGGAAACCAACTGCGGAGCGTTGGGGCCGAAGAAGCCGCGGAGCTGATCCAGCGGGTCGTCGCCGCCGCCGCCTTCGTCTTCCTGGCTGGAGTTTGACCGCGAGCGTGCGCTTGCCACCTTCGCCGGCACTTCCACTCTGATATTCACCACACTGGGCTGAAGCTTCTTGGCGAGCTTGGTGAAATCGCTGCCGATCTCGACCGCCTTGGGTATCGTCAACGGAGTGGCGTCGGGGGCGACCGCCTGGCCCCTGGCCGCATGGACCTGGGTATTGACCAGAGTTCCGATCAGAATCCCTATCGAGAGAGTGAAAACCATCAGGGTCACGGACATCAGCTTTTGCTGGCGCATCTTGTCAAACAAATTCATAGTTCATTCCTTTTTGTCGCGCAAAGCCTGTTTCGCGCGAAGCCGCTCATAACTATTATACGGAGATTGCAACCGTACCGATTTGGACGCATCGTGCAAGCAAACGTTACTCGTCGCCCCCCAGCAGCAGGCACAATACCAGCAGGATCCGCCGCAATCCCAGTTCCCGCCCTTCAGGCTGAAACCATTCCGCCGAGGTGTGCGCGCCGCCGCCTTGCCCGCCGGCCCCGATCGACACCGCCGGAACTCCCATGGAGAGGGGAATATTGGCGTCGGTCGAGGAACAATCGAGCGAGTTGCGTATCCCCAAGTGCGCATCCACGGCCAGCAGGTATTCCAGGATCGGGGAACCCTCCGGCAGAGCCCCTCCCGGCCGCGAGCCGATCTCCTTCACGCGCGCGGCCAGCCTTCCACTGGAAAAGCCGCCGCCCGCGGCGAAATGGGAAGCCCGCGCGTTTTCCTCTTCCAGAGTTTTTTCAACCCCGGCCGCGAGCTGTGCCGCCATCTGGTCGATCCTGCGCGGGCTCTCCGACCGCAAGTCGACCTTCGCCCGGGCCTCGCTGGGAATCGCGTTGATGCTGGTGCCGCCCTCGATCACGCCGAAGTTAAACGAGCACCGGGGCTCGCCGTCGGGCGCCTCGTCGATGAAACGCGTAATGGCGCGGCTCAGGGCATGCACGGGATTGCCGGCTCCGTGATCGTTCCAGCTATGCCCTCCCGGGCCGGTGAAGGTGACATCGAAGCGGCGGCTGGCCAGCGCCTGGCAGGTGATGTGTTCGGTATTCGGACCATCCAGTACGAGAAAGCCGCGGTACCGGCCGGCTGCCGCCATCGCGTTCGTATGGGTGGCCGCGCGGCACAAATAGCGCATGCCGCACAGGTTCCCCTCGCCCTCTTCCCCCACGTTCGCCACCAGCACCGGGGTCAGCGGCGGATCTTCGAGCGGCGCGGAGGCGGTCCACGCCGCCGCCACGGCCAGCAACGCCGTCAACCCCGCTCCATTATCCGAAACCCCCGGTCCCAGCAGCCTTCCATCCCCGGAAACCTTAATATCCTCGGGCACCCTCGGCGCGAGCACTGTGTCCAGGTGCGCCGTCACCGCGACCGCCCGCGTGTTTTCGCGCTTCCCCGGAAGCCACGCGATCACGTTGCCCGCCCGGTCCAGCTTGGATTCCCAGCCCAGCGCGCGAAACCGCTCCGCCATGTACTCCGCGCGCTTCTGCTCGAAAAACGTCGGCGCTGGAATCCGGCACAGCTTGAGATGCTGTTCATTGATCCACGCGCGTTCCTTGCGAAACCATTCGAGACAAGCCCGCACCTTCGCGGAGCGGGCCAGGTCGGAAACGGATTCTGCCAGCGCAGGCATGGAAACTCCAGTCTAACCCTTCATTGACCAACCCATTGACCAACCCAGCGTTATGATGGCCTGTGGCCCGCCGCCTGCGTAAGCTCGCCATTTTCGTTCACCGCTGGTTGGGCCTCGCCTTTTGCGCGCTCTTCGCCATGTGGTTTTTTTCCGGCATGGTTCTGGCGTATTGGGATTACCCGGAGGTCACCGAACGCGACCGTCTGGCGCACGCCGATGTTATTGACCCATCGCGCGTCCGGCTCACTCCGCAACAGGCCTATGCGAGCCTGCGGCGGGACGATCCTCCCGATTCCGTCATCCTTTCCATGTTCGACAGCCGCCCGGCTTACCGGTTCGACGGCGCGTTGGTTTACGCCGACGACGGCCAGCCCCAAACGGAGTTTCCGCCGGAAGTGACGCGGCGAGTTGCCGCTGTTTTTTCCGGGCGGCCGCCGGCTGCGGCGACGCTCGCCGTGCTCGACGAACCCGATCAGTGGACCGTCAGCGGCGAGTTCGGCGCGCTCCGGCCGCTCGACAAATATTCGTGGCCCGATGGCGCGGAGGTCTACGTTTCACAGGTCACCGGCGACGTGGTGCAATGCACCACCCGAGCCTCGCGCCTGGGCGCCTATTTCGGCGCGATTCCGCATTGGCTCTACTTCACACCTCTTCGCAAGAACGGGCGGCTGTGGAGCAGGATCGTGATCTGGGCATCGGGCGTCGGCGCGATGACGGCGCTGCTGGGATTGGTCGCCGGAGTGTGGGTTTCGCTGCCTTCCAAGCGCATTCCCTATGCCGGTCAAAAACGCTGGCACGTCTACCTGGGCTTGATCTTCGGCTTCTTCGCCTGCACCTGGGCCTTCAGCGGCATGCTTTCGATGGAGCCGTTTTCGTTCAGCGCGGGGCCCCAGGAAGTCGGCGGCCGCATCGACCACGCGCTGCACCAGCCGCGCTTTAAATCCCTGGAGCAAGCTCTGGCCGATGCCGGCTCTCTCAAAGAAGGTCGGGGCGCCAAGGAAGTCGATTTCGCCGAGTTCCCCACCGATCCCGCCCGCATCCTCAGCGCCGTGCGGAAGGCCGTGGAACCGGAAACCATCTCCGAGTTCCGCCTGGTCACCGAATATGAGGCCTATTATCTCGACCGGCGTCAGCGACATCCTCTTCCGGCGCTCTTCATCCGGCTGAACGATGTGCGTGGCTCCATGTTCTATATCGATCCGAAAACCGCCCGCATCGTCGAAGCCTACGATTCCGCCTCGCGCTGGAACCGCTGGCTTTATCACGGGCTGCATTCGCTCGATCTGCCGTGGCTTTACAGGCATCGCCCGGCATGGGACATCGCGATTCTTGCGCTGCTCGCCGGAGGAGCGTCGCTCAGCGTGACGTTGTTGATTATGGGCTGGCAACTCCTGCGCAGGACGGTTATTCGTAGCGCAAAGTGATGGCGGGATCGACCTTCGATGCCCTTCGGGCGGGCGCCCAGCACGCGGCGATTGAGATGACCGCGACCAGCGCCGGCGCGCCTAAGAAGATTGCGGGATCTCTTGGATTCACGCGTGTCACGATCGCGGCAACATAGTGGCCGACCATCAACGCACTCACCACGCCGAGCACAATTCCCATCGCGGTCGACTTCAATCCCGCCCGCAGCACCTCGCGTTGCACCACGCCGCGGGTTGCCCCCAGAGCCATGCGAATGCCGATTTCCCTGGTTCTCCGGCCTACCATGAACGCCATCACCGCGTACAGTCCCAGAGCCGACAGAGCCAGGCCGATCAAGCCCATCGCTCCGGTGGTCTCCGCCGCGATGCGCGACGCCAGCAATCCGAACCCTTCGAAGACACTTTGCATGGTGCGGATATCGAAGACCAGCAAGTCCGGCGCGAGCGCCTTTACCTGCCTTCGCACCGGCTCGGCCAGGGCGGCCGGATCTCCAGCGGTATGGATGAACAGGGTCATGCGCGGCTGGGGATCCTGCGCGTAGGGAATGTACATATAGGGCACCGGCGGTTCCGCGGTGTCCTCGTACTTGCCGTCGCGCGCGATACCCACGACCTCCGCCATCGGACCCGTCTCGGCGTACATGCGGACACGGCGGCCGATCGAGCTGCCATCCGGAAACAGGCGGCGCGCCAAGGTTTCGTTCACCACAATCACCCGCGGGGATTTCTCCGTGTCGCGATCGTCGATGGCGCGGCCACGCAGGATCTCCGTGGCCATGGTGTCGAAGAAACCCGCCCCGACTTTGTTGAATACGATATAGCCCAGATTTTCGCCGTTCCGGAGAAGTGCCGTCGAAGAATTGCTCGGGCCGAGCTGAACATGGCTTCCCAGCGCCACCGAGCGCACGCCGGGCAGAGCCCGCACGCGATCCCGAATCTGACGGTAGAAAACTTCTGTCCGCGCTTGTGAATATCCCGCCATCGAGGGATCGAAGGTCATCAACAGTACGTTTTCAGTGCGGAAGCCCGGACTGGCTTGTGCGCTCAAATAGAAATTCTTCACGAACAGGGCCGCCGTCACCAGGGTGAGAACCGACAGCGCGGATTGAATCGTAATCAGCCAGTTGCGCGGGCCCTTCCCGCGGGCGTTGCTCTCCCTGGCGGACGAAGCCAGATCCACGCGGGTGGCGCGGAGCGCCGGTACGAGCCCGAACATGAGCACCGCGGCCACCATGGCGGCCAGGCTGTAGAGCAGCACGCGCGAGTCCATCCGGGCTACGATCATGACCGGCAAGTCCGCCGGCAATCGAATCGACGCGAGGAAACCAATCGCCCAGTACCCCAGCAACAAGCCCAAGGCCGTGCCCAATACCGCCAGCAGCAGGCTCTCGGTTAACAATTGCGCGATGAGTCGGGCCCGGCTCGCCCCCACGGAAAGCCGGATCGAGATCTCCCTGGCGCGCGCACTGTTGCGGCCAAGGAGCAGGTTGGCCACGTTGATGCACGCAATCCGCAGCACCGCGAAAGCCAGGAATAACAGGCCCACCGCAGCCGCCTCAAATTGGGGTCTCTGTTGCAGGCGTGTGTCCCGATCCGTCAGCACGGCGAAGGCGCGCCGCGCATTCGTATCCGGGTACGCTCGCGCGAAAACCCCGCCGAGAGTCGAGAAATCGGCTTGAGCGGCGGAGAGCCCTACCCCCGGCTTCAACCGGCCGATCAACTCCAGCGGGCGGTCGAGGGGGTCGGTCAGCAGTGTGCGGGATGGAGTGAGGCGCGGGGTCGCGTGCAAAGGCAGATAGATTTCCGGCGGAAGACGCAGCGTCCCCTGGAAGCTTTCGGGCAGGACTCCGACGATGGTCGCAAGCTGCGCATTGATTCGCACTTGGGAGCCCACGATGTGCGGATCGGAGTGAAACTTGCCCTCCCATGCCTGACGGCTGAGCACTGCCGGAATCTCTTTCATTTCGGGAGAATCCTCACCGGGGCTGAAGGCGCGACCCAGAATGGGCCGGACGCCCAGCACCGAAAAATAATCACCGCTGACAAAATCGCCGTAGGCGAATCGCGCCAGATCATCCGCTTGTGTCTGGACGGCGAGGAATGTGTCTTGTTCCGCCGCCAGACCCGCGAGAGTGCGGTTCTGCTCCCGAAGCGCGGTGTATTCGCGATACGAGAAACGAGCGAGCCGATACTCCGGAGTGCTGGCGAGAATGCGTACGATTTCGGACGCGCGCGGAACTTCAAGGGGGCGCAGAATCAATCCGTCCACGAAGCTGAAGATGGCGCTGTTGGCCCCGATGCCCAACGCCAGCGAGAATACCGCGGCGATGGTGAAGCTCGGATTGCGCGCCAGACTTCGCGCTGAGTAACGCAGATCCTTGGCGATCGATTCCGCCATTGATCTGATGAGGCGCAGCGGGTCTGCTTCGCGAGCCCGCTCCTTGAGACGAGTGGTGTTGCCCATCTCGCGCAGGGCGGCGTAGCGAGCCTCTTCGGGCGATAGGCCGCGCTCGATACCGGCTTGTGTGGCCAGATCGAGATGGGCCTGGATCTCGTCGTCCAACTCCGGACGGGAGCGCCATTGCAGCCAGCGAGGGAGCTTCATCGCGCCGTCCTCCTTACGCTTCTTTGGGCTTCAGAATCCGCGAGACCGCGCGCACCATCGTCTCCCACTTGCTGGTCTCGGACGCGAGGCGCGACTTTCCGCCGCGGGTGAGCTTATAGAAACGAGCGCGGCGGTTGTTGTCCGAGGTGCCCCATTCGGAGGCAATCAGCCCGGCCCGCTCCAGCCGTTGCAGCGCCGGATACAGCGAGCCGTGATCCACTAGCAGAACATCGTCGGAGGTGTGTTGGATCGCCGTCGCGATCCCGTGTCCATGGTTGGGTCCGAACACCAGCGTCTGCAATACCAGCAAATCGAGCGTGCCCTGGAGGAGTTGAACTTTGTCCGCGTCAGCCAAGCTTGACTTTGTCCTTCTGGGAGACACTCTACCAGAACTCCAGGAGATTGTCTACTAGAAAATGCCGGTGTCGCCGCTTTTCTCTTCGCGCAGTATACTGAAGCCGGAGGGAGATCCCCATGGAAATCGACCGGCGAGCATTGATTGCTTTTCTCGGCGGTCCTGCGGCCGCGGCAGCCATGTCCCCCGAGGCCAAGGCCGACGCGCTGGAACACTATAGGACACTCCAGTTGAACCAGGCGAAAGCGAACGAGGCGGCAAAGGCGGGAGGAGCGAAAAACTTTCCAACCGCGGCGGAAATCGAAGCTCAAATCGACACCCGAGGGAATCGCCGGGGAGTCGGGAATCTGTTCCTTTCCAGCACAGGCCACGTCTCGAAGCTGCCGCCCATGCCCGAAAAGCCCACTCTGGCCGACTTCTTCAATCTGCGCTTCAAAGCCACCTCCAATCACGTGTTGCAAAGCGCCAATCTCGCGATGAAAAACCACATGTCGGAGGAAATCATTCTCGCCTGCCTGCTCCACGACACCGTGCAGGAGCTGATCAAGGTGGATCACGGCTGGTGGGGCGCGCAGCTTTACGAGCCGTACGTTTCCGAGAAGGTCGCCTTCGCCATCCGCTACCATCAGGCCCTGCGCTTTTACGAAGACAAGGCCGCCGGCTACGAGTATCCGGATCTGTACCGCAGCATGTTCGGCGAAGACTACAAGCCCGAGCCCTATATCGACGCGACCTACAAGATGGTTCGCGCCCACAAGTGGTACATGGAGCCGCGTTTGGTGACCGTGAACGATCTGTACGCCTTCGAGCCCGGCGTGAATCCGAAGCTGGAGCAATTCACCGACATCATCGGCCGCAATTTCAAACAACCCAAGGAAGGCTTGGGCTTCGATGGCAGCCCGGTCGCGCATATGTGGCGATCGATCATGATGCCCGATCACCCGCTGTAAAAAGGAAGCCTCCCAACTGTTAGCGCGTTGACGCCTGGATCTTATCGGCGTGGAAGACTCCATCCGCGCCCAGCTTTCCATCCGCCAGCGCTTCAGCATGTTCCCTGAAGGTGTCCGGCAACCCATCGTGACCCGAATAGACGACCTTCAGATTGTCGCCCACGTCCTGCTTCCACTGATTCTCCACCAGCAGGAAGACTGTCTTCGATCCCTCGCGCCTGATCGAGCCTTCCTTTACGTAGCCGTACACCCGCAGCTGCTTCCCCTGGGCTTGATCGCCCATTTGCTTCACATCGGGAACTCTCTTGAAATAGCGGACGGGTTCTTCGGTCAACCTAAACCCCAGCCACGCCAAGGTTCCCAGAATCGCCGCAATAGGGAGTCCGAACTTGAAGTAGCGATTCATAACAAGCATCAATATACTCCTTCCGTTCGGGCGCGCCGATTTAGGGTAAAACCAATCCATAATTGAAAGAGGAGCACCCCGTGAGCACAGCATCTCTTCCGATGACCTTGCCGGCGCGGTATTACACCGATCCGGAAATTTTTCGCAAGGAGATCGAGCGCTTTTACTTTGGGCGCTGGATCTGCGCAGGGCGCGATAGTGCCATCCCCAAGCCGGGCGATTATTTTCTGTGCGAGTTGGCGGGGGAAAGCGTCATCGTCACCCGAGATCTCTCCGGCGAGGTGCGCGCCTTCTACAACGTGTGCCGGCATCGCGGCTCGCGCATGTGCGATGCGCCGCAGGGCTCGCTCCCCGGCCGCCGCATCACTTGCCCGTATCATGCGTGGTCGTATGGACTCGATGGCGCGCTGCTGGGAGCCCCTCACGCCGAGCGCCCCGGTTTTTCACGCGCCGATTATCCATTGCATTCGGTTCGCACCGAGGTCTGGGAAGGCAACGTGTTCCTGCATTTCGGCTCGCCGAAGGAGCCGGTCGCGGAGCAGCTCGCCCCGGTCGCCCGGAAATTCGCAAACTGGCATATGTCGGAGCTGCGCATGCTCCGGCGCATGGTCTACGACGTCAAGGCCAACTGGAAGCTGATCGTCCTCAATTACAATGAGTGCCTGCACTGCCCCTTCGTACACCCATTACTGAACCCCTTGACCGACTACCTGGGCGCGGACAACGAAGAACCCAATCCGGCCTACATCGGCGGCGTGATGTTTTTCCGCAATGGCGCCGAGACCATGAGCTTCGAAGGCGGCCGGCGCGGTCGCGCCTATCTGCCCGGCCTGACCGAGGAACAGCGCAACTGGGCGGCGTTCTACGCCATTTATCCGAACTTGCTGCTCAGCCCGCATCCCGATTACTTGCTGACGCACACTCTCTGGCCCAAGGCCGCGGACCGCACCGAGATCGTGTGCGAGGTGCACTTCCCTCCCGAGGAAATGGCCCGGCCGGACTTCCAGGCCGAGGATGTGACCGGCTTCTGGGACACGATCAACCGCGAGGATTGGCGCGTCGCCGAGCTTTCGCAAGCCGGCATCTCCTCGCGGGCGTATACCCCGGGGCCGTATACCAAGCGCGAGGAACTGCTGCACGCCTTTGATCGGGATGTGCTCGCGATTGACGGGGAGTAGCGGCTGTGCGCGCTCGACTGACGGCTTCAGCTCTGGTATCCGTTGCATTCATCCTCTCCGCCCAAACACCATCGATTCCGTACGCCGTTTCCTTCGGCCCGCTTCTTCCTTCGGCCCGCTTCTTGACGTTCCGCAAGGTAGAGTACACGTACCCCCAGCGCTTTAGATCGATCCGCCAGGTGGACTTCCGCAATCTGACGATCCCCGACTTCCAGGAACCGGGCAGGCCGGATTCCGACCTTCAATTGAAGAACGGCTCCCGCAAGTGGATCGAGGACAGCTCAAGCACCGAGGGGCTTGCAAAGGTGTTCCGATTGGACGCCGGCCGGCTCACAATCGTGCCGGGGTTGGATTGGGACGAGCACTTCGATGCGAAGAGCAAGTATTCTTTCGACGCTCGAACAAATACCTTGGTGGTTCGCGCCGCCCATTACCTGCCGGGCGACGCGCACTGCTGTGTCTCAGCCATGGATGTTTTCACTCTGCGCTGGGCCGGAACCACCTTCGCGCAAGCGTCAATGAAGACCGAACTCTCCGATCACGGCAAGCGCGCCGGAAAGACGCTGCCCAATTGATCACCCCAGTTGCTTTACCGCTTCCACTCAACACGATTCTCGTCGAGCACGGTTTGGTTGGCTGGTAAATTCTCACGCCATCCAAGGCCGTCGAGGCAGCCTTGATAGACTGGCATCGTGAACATCTCCGACGTCTCCGGCTATCCCGGCCACGTGGACCAAGTCTTTGCACCGCGCGATGAAGAGGCGTTGGCGGCGATCCTTGCTCGCGCCTCGAAGGAAGGCGCGCCGATTACCGTAATGGGCGCGATGACGGGGCTCGCCGGCGGAGCCGCGCCCCAGGGCGGCTGGGGCGTCTCCATGGCCAGGTTCCGGCGCCTGGAAATCTCCCCCGGCAGCGCACGAGTGGGCGCGGGAACGCTGCTCCGGGAAGTGCAGGCGGCCGCGGCGGCGTCCGGCCAGTTCTATGCGCCCGACCCGACCGAGAACACTTCTTCGATCGGCGGCAACATCGCCGCCAATGCCAGCGGCTCGCGCAGTTTTCTTTATGGGGCCACGCGAGCGCACGTTGTGGCCGTGCGGGTGGCCATGTTGGATGGCCGCATCGTCGAATACCGCCGGGGCCAGGCCGTGGACTTCGACGTTCCCAAGATTCCGCTACCCCACAGCACCAAGCACTCGGCCGGCTATCGCCTCGCGCCCGGCATGGACTTCGTGGATCTATTCGTCGGCAGCGAAGGCACACTCGGCGTCGTGACGGAGGCCGAGCTTCAGTTGCTGCCCGCGCCCAAGGAAATCATGGGCGGCGTGGTCTTCTTCCGGTCCGAAGACGCCGCGCTCGACGCAGTGGAGCGATGGCGTCCCACGCCCGGGTTGCGCATGCTCGAATACCTGGATCGAGGCTCGCTCGAAATCATGGAAGAGCCGCACGGCGCGGCGGTGATGGTGGAGCAGGAGGGTGAAATCGATCTGGACATGGCAGGGGCGCTCGAAGACGATTCCTGGTTCGGCACTTCGCCGTCGGATCGCGAGCGCTTTCGCCGCTTTCGTCACGCATTGGGAGAGCGCGTCAATGAGCGCATTCATCGCGGCGGCTTCATGAAACTGGGCACGGATTACGCCGTGCCTCGCGACAAGGGCCGCGAAATCATTCGGATTTATCGCCAGGCTCTCGATCGCGATCTGCGGTTGCCCTACGTGATCTACGGCCACGTCGGCGATGCGCATCTGCACATCAATACGTTTCCGGCTTCGAAAGAGGAATTCGAGAGGGCCAAAGCCGTGCTCGACGATCTGGCAAAGCCGGTGGTGGAGCTGGGCGGGACGGTTGGAGCCGAGCACGGTCTGGGAAAGCGGAAAGCGCATCTGCTGCCGGTGCAATACGGGCCTGAGAGCATCGAAGCCATGCGGGCGGTGAAGCGGCGCTTCGATCCGCAATGGCTGCTTGGCCGTGGGAATTTATTCTCGTCGTAACGATCCCGCGATCTTGCGGAAAAATTCGAGCGATTGAGCCGCGCAGGCTTCCCAGCGATAGCGTTGGGCGCGTTGCCTGCCGCGTTGACTCAACTCCACCCGTAGCGTCGGGGATTCGAACAATCGTGCAAGCGCAGCAGCGATTTCTCCCGCGCTGCGCGGATCGACCAGCGCGGCGGCGCCGCCCGTGATTTCCGGAAGGCACGAAGTATTCGACGTGACCACCGGTGCGCCCGCCGCCATGGCCTGCGCCACGGGGAATCCGAAGCCTTCGTAGAGCGAAGGGTAGACGAACACCGCGGCGCCCGCGACCAGGCCCGGTAAATCGGCTTCGGGAACATAGCCGAGATAGACGGCTTCCGCGCGGATGCGCTCGCGAGTTGCTTTGTGCGCCCAGCCCATCGGCCCGGCGATCACTAGATCGAAAGCCTCGCGCAGATCGGCGCGCAGTAGCCGCCATGCGTCCAGCAGCGTCTCCAAATTCTTGCGCGGCTCGATGGCTCCGACATAAAGGGCGTACGGACGAGCGCGGCGCGACGGTGGGGCGTCGAAGTATTCTTGCGCGACGCCGGAGTAAATGGTCGCAATACGTTCTGGCGGAATGCCGAGCACTCGAATCGCGTCCTGTCGCGTGTTTTCGGAGACCGCGATCAGTCCGGCGGCGCGGCGCAGGATCTGCTCGGAGAAGGTGCGGTCGGCGCGGATGTTTCCCGCAGTGTGCAGCTCGGGCATCAGAAAGGTCGTGAGATCGTGCATGGTGGCGGTCAGCCGCGCTCGGCGCGGAGCGTGATGTGACAGATTCGACGCGTGAAAAATATCCGAGCCGGAAGTGACCGCATCCAGCGCGGCCGGACCCAGTAAATTCACGGCGTGCATCAGGGCAAGGCGCAGCGCGGCGGCGGGCAGGGAAAGCGAACGCGCCTCGTGATTGAGGGCCCCCAAATCGCCCAGGAAAGGATAAGCCGCGATCTCCTCGCCCGGAGCCGCCTGCCGCCGCAGGTGAGCGATCCAATGATAAGTGTAGGTTTTGACGCCGGCGCTGCGCACGAGGGTAGAGCTTGCGTCGATGGTGATGCGCATGGTTGCCGATCACCCCGCGGGGCGGTTGGCAAAGACGAACTTGCCGCCGCTTTCGATCACCGCGTGCATCGCGTCGCCTCCCACCAGTTGGCGCAGACGCTCCACCTTGGGCTGCTCGACGCAGATGTAATAGAGGTCGGGCGAAAGCCAGCGTTGGCGAAAACCCGCATCGTCGATGAAAACATCCCGAGGCGCGTCCGGCGCATAGGAGCCATACTCCAGGTTATTCACGCGGCCGTTCAGGATCAGGACGCGCTTGCCGTGATACGCCTCCGCGTAAAATACCACCGAGGAAAACTCCCAATACGGGTTGTCCAGAATCAACGTGCCTCGCGGCGCGCGGTTCAGCGCCTCAGCCAGGGGCCGCGAAGCCAGATACGGGTCGAACACCACCAACGCCATCCGCGCGGCGTGAACAAACAGCACCATCATGACCACGGCCCCGGCGAAGCTTCCGCGCAGGGTCAGCAGCGCGCCGATTAGGAACGCCGCTCCCGCCAGTAGCAGCGGGGCGCGCAGATACGCGAAGGAATTGAGCGTCAAGTCTCCCATGTGGCCCAACGACAACGTGTAGGCCTCGATGGGCTGCTGGATCAACGCGCGCGAGATGTCGCCGAGCGCGGGAATATTCCAGACCCGCGTCAGGATCCAGCCGACGGCCAGCGCGCAGGCGGAGGCGATGGCTGCCAGCGCGATCCGGCCGCTCTTCAACCATGGCTGGATTTGCGGCGAAGGATCGGCGACCGCCGAGCCGATCAGCAGCGCCAGCGCGGCGTAGCACGGCAGCGAATAATACTCCTGGGTCGAGGAAAAGGTGAAGAAGGTGAGCAGAAATCCGGCCCAGCACAGGCACAGCAGCCGCATTCGGCCGGCTCGATCCCTGCTTGATCCATCGGGGGACCGGAAGGAAAGTTTGAATACCGCGGGGAAGTACACGCTCCACGGAAACAGCCACAGCAGATGGAACAGCCAGAAATACGCCCGAGGAACGGTGTTGTAATCGCGCGGATAGCGCAGATTCAGGAATCGCAAGACATGCTCATTGATGAAATAAAACCAAAAGAAGCCGCGATACTGGCCGGGCTCACTCTGCAGAGTGAAATCGAAATAGGGAGGGTTGCGGATGGTGGCCAGCACGTGCCATGGCGCGGCGATCGCCAGCACGATCAGGATGCCGCGGAAGGGATGCAGACGCCTCCAGATCTCTCTCGATGCCTCGCGCGAGGCCAGCTCGCGCGTAAAGATGAGATAGAGCAGCGCCGCAGCCACGGGAAACACCGCGGCGATCAACCCCTTCAGCAGCAGTCCCGTTCCAATCGCGGCCGCCATGATTCCGGCCCACAGCGCCGGCCGCGGCTCCTCCACATCGAGGGCGCGCAGGAACGCCCACATAGCCAGCGCGATGGTCGTTGCCAGCGCGGCTTCCGGAATCTGAACTCGCGTGAACAGGAACAGGCCCACGCACGTCGCCAGCGCCAGTCCGGCGTACATCCCGGCCCGTTCGGAGAAAGCCCACTTGCCCATGCGGAACACCAGCCAGCACAGGATCACCGCGGAGAGCGACACGGGCACGCGCGCAGCCCAATCGTGGACTCCGAAAATCTTGTAGCACAGCGCGATCAGCCAATACTTGAGCGGCGATTTTTCCAGATACGCGACGCCGTCCAGCCGCGCCGTCACCCAATCGCCCGAATCGAGCATATTGCGCGCGATCTGCGCCTGCACCGCGTCGACATCGTCCATTAAGGAAGGCGGGCTGACGATGCAACCCAGGAAGACAGCGGCAGCGACGGCGACTACGATCAGCTCGCGACGGAAACCAGATCCCCGCCCCTGTCCGCTGGAGCCGCCAGAGTGAACCCCCAGCGTTTCATCCAGAGGAACAGAACCAGAAGTCCCCATAGGTGATAACCGAGGTTAGCACGGCGCTCCATATGGGCGCGGATGGAGGCCTCGATGGCCGGCCAGGAGAAAATTCCGGATTGCCGTACGCTGCGCTCATTGAGCGTATCCAGAAGCAAGGGACGCAAGATTGTGCGCAGCCAGTCGTGCGCCGGAATGTCGAAGCCCTCTTTGGGGCGGTGCAGCACGGATTCCGGAAGACGGTTCTTCATCAGCTCCCGCAGTACGTATTTCAACTGCCCCCCGCGGATCTTCAAGCTTTGGGGAAGGCGCGCGGCAAATTCGACGATGCGGTGATCCAGAAACGGCGTGCGCACCTCCAGCGAGTGCGCCATGCTCATACGGTCGGACTTGTACAGAATGTCATCGGGCAGATAATACAGTTGGTCCAGCCACAGGAAGCGGTTCAGATAGCCGATGCCGTTGCCGGGCGAGACCAGACTCTGCGGCAGTTCCAGCGGCTGGCCGGCCTGCATACGCCGGCGACCTTCGAGATTCAGAAGCAGCCGCCGCGAACCGGGCGAAAACGTGCCGTTCCAAAAAAGGTGCGCCTCGACCGGGTCCAGAACCGAGCCTTGCAGCATGCGCGTGATCTTGTAATCCAGCCCGATTTTTTCGTCGGATACCGGGATCTTCCCGGCCGCGCGTCCGGCCCAGCGGCGCAGCCACAGCGGCAACCCGCGCAACCTGCGTGCGTAGCGGTTCGCCAGGTAGGTGGAGTAGCCGCCGAACAACTCGTCGGCGCCTTCGCCGGAGAGCGCCACCGTCACCTCCCGCCGCGTCATTTTGGAAAGGAACCACACCGGCAGCGCGCCGGCGTCGGCGCTGGGTTCGTCGGAATAATAGGCGAACTCCTCGATCGCGTCCGCCAAGCCCGCGCCCGGCGTCAGCTCGAACTCATGATGATCGGTCCCATAGCAATCCGCGATCAGCCGGAAATAGCGGCTTTCGTCGAATTTGCGTCCAGGAAAGGATACGGAAAACGTCTTCAGCCGCTCCGGCGCTTGCTGGGCCGCGTAATGGACCATGGTCGAGGAATCCAATCCGCCGCTGGACCACACGCCCAAGGGGACGTCGGAGGCAAGATGCTCGCGCACGGATTCGCGCAGCAATCCATCCAGTTCCTCCTTTGCGGCCGGCAGAGCGATCCGGCGGTCGGGCGCGAACTCCAGCTTCCAGTACGCCTGCACCGAAGCCTGCCCCTCGCGCCATTCCATCCAATGCCCGGGCGCCAGCTTCTCGACGCCCTCCACCAGCGTGGCGGGGCAGGGAACATAGTTCATCGAAAGATAGTGATGCAGGCCCGCGGCGTCAAGGGAGTGGGTCAACTCGCGATGCTTCAGGATGGTTTTGACCTCGGACCCGAAATACAGCTCGCCGTGCCTCTGGGCGACGTAGAGCGGTTTGATCCCCATGCGGTCGCGAACCAGCACCAGGCGCTGCCGGGACTGGCTCCAGAACGCCGCCGCGAACATCCCGCGCAGCTTCGAAAACGCTCCCACGTCCCACTCGAGAAACGCTTCGAGCAGCGTTTCCGTGTCGCATTGCGACCCAAAGCGGCGACCCCGCCGGATCAAGTCGCGGCGCACCTCCAGGTGATTGTAGATCTCTCCGTTAAAGACCAGTACGGTGTCGCCGTCCCCGCTCAGCATGGGCTGCTGGCCATGCTCCAGGTCGAGGATCTTCAGGCGCACCGCGCCTAAGGAAACGTCAGCCGATTCCCAGACATTTTGCTCGTCCGGACCGCGATGCGTTAGCGCTCGGGTGATGTCCCAGATCCGGTCCGGATCAGGAACCCCGTTGCGATGCGTAAAACCCGCAATGCCACACACAGCGTGCTTTCACCCTTGCTCGCCTTTGGGGGGATGCCCTCCTCCGATCCCCGAGAAATCGCGGGCACCACCCCGCCATTTGGCGTATCTGACTGTGAGTCAGGATACCAGCAATCCGGAGGTTTTGCAAATTAAATTAAGCGAACCGGGTAAACCATTTCCGGGTTCTCGCGTCGGTCTACGGTTCGAGCTGGTCCGGGAAAACCGCGTAGCCGGAGGGAGGAGGGAACAGCTCTTCCAGGGCCACCAGCCGCTTGCGCAGGTACCGGCTGGGGAGTTGGCGGGGACCTGTATCGACGTCGATGTCGCAACAGATGCCGTGCAGGTACAAGGTGAGCGTGTCGATGAAGGATTGCCGCGTGTAGGCGCGAAAGGTCTTGGCCGCGGCCGCCCCGGTTACGTTCCCCGTGGCTCCATTTTTGGATCGGCGCAGACCCTGCTTCAATCGCCAGCTTGGCTCATCCACTTCGCCGTGGGCATCCGCGCTGAACTCCTCGCGGACGATGCGGCCATACCGGGTCTCGATCTCCTCGCTCCAGCGTTCACCCAGCACGCTCGCCAGCAGATGGTAAAAGCGGTAGTGATACTCCGCCACCTCCTGGCCTTTGAGCGCGAAGGCCAGCACCGTCTCGTCGCCCAGCTTGAGCTGGGTCGCGTTGGAGATGCGGCCTTCGGGCGGCTTTTCAATGGAGACGTACTCTCCGCCGGAGGCGTGCTTGCTTTCTTCGTCGCGCTCCTTGGCGTTGGAGCGTTCCTTGCCGCCGTGCTCTTTGCCCCCGTCCTTGCCATTAACTCGTTCCAGATACGGCACCAGCAGGATCGAGATTTTGGGCAGCGCCGCGGCGATCATGGGCGGAAGAGCCGCGACAGGTTCTTCCAGGTACTCCTTCAAATCCTCCTCCGACAGCGGGACCGAGGCGCAGAAATACGAAAACGTATTGCTGAGCGGAATCATCTCGCCGCGGAACCGCTCCGCGAACTGACGGACACTCAGCTTGGAAAGGTCGAATTGGGCCGGCATGAAGGTGCCACCTCATTCTAGCTCCGGCGCGGGAGCCGGGCAAGGAACGTACGCCAGTGGGGCGAAAAACGGCCGGCGGAAAGCTCAGCGACCGCTTCCTCCGGGCGCGATTCAGAATTGGCTACTCGCGCTTAGCCACCTGGAAATGGCTCAGGCTATCTGCGTAGGAGGCGATGCCCTTGTACAGGGCCTCGGCGATTTTCTCGCGGTGCTCCGGCTTCTTCAGCAGCGCCTCGTCGGTGGCATTGGTCAGGAACCCGATCTCGGCCAGCACGCTGGGCATGGACGCTCCGATCAGCACCACGAAAGGAGCCTTCTTGATCCCGCGGTTCTTGGCGGCTGTATTATTCTTGCTGGAGAGCGCGAACAGCGAGGTCTGGACCGAGGAGGCGAACTCGCGCGATTCGTCGATCTTGTCCTTCATGGCGATCTTGGCCAGGACTTCCTTCAGATCGAAGATGGTGCTTTGGGAGCTGGCATTCTCCTTGGCCGCCAGATCCAGCGCGGATTTCGAGGTGGTGAAATTCAGGTAGTACGCTTCCACGCCGCCCACCGAGGGATAGGGCGAGGAATTGGCGTGAATGGAGAGAAACAAGTCGGCCTTGCGATCGTTGGCGATTTGCGTGCGCTCTTCCAGCCCAACATGGGTGTCGCTGCTGCGGGTGTAGACGATCTCGGCTCCCAACCGTTCCTGGAGCAGAGCGCCCAGCTTCAGGGCCACATCCAGAACCACGTCCTTCTCCAGCAATCCGGAAGGTCCGCGTGTGCCCACGTCATTGCCGCCATGGCCCGCGTCGATGGCGACGCGCCCCAGCTTGAGTCCCAGCGCGCGCGTGAGGGACTGGTCTCCATTAGTGCCGGCCTTCGCCGGTAAAGGCTCCCTCCGCGGCTGTACCGGCGAAGACGGCGCTGGCGTCGGCGCCGGCGCACTCGACACCGGCGCATTCGACACGCCCTGAACAGATGGCGGAGGAAGAAAGATCACCCGGCCGGCCGCTGGAATCAGATCCGGTTTTACGGAGGCGAGCATTCCTAATGCCGGCGGCGTCAGGATCGCCAGCTTCGGCTCCGCCTTCACGGGCTTGGGAGCGGGGATGGAGAGGTCTTCCGGAGGCGGGCGGAATAGCCGCGGCACAGGTTTGGCGATGGCGGTCCTGGCGGGGGCTGCTTCGAGATCGGGCGCGGGCGTGCTCGTTGGGGCTTGCGACAAAACCTTGGCGCCGCTGACGCTTCCCGTTAGCGGAGCAGCGGGCCTGTCTTTCTCCAACTTGTCTTTGTCGGGCAGGGCGAGCCGCAGCTCCACCATCAGGCGCTCGGGGCCCGCAAGCTGCGAGGCCGTGAACTCCACCCGCGGGTCGTGCGCTTCCAAGTCCAGGACCACTCGCGTGACCCCCGGCTGCGTCTCGGCCACGCGAATCTGCTTGAGCAGAGCGTCGCCCACGGCGATCGTGTGCATGCCCTTTTCGAGCATGGCCGGGCGCGCGCCCTGAATGTCGAAAAAGAGGCGGTCGGGCTCGGATAGCCGCTCCGCATGGTATTTGAACTCCGAGGGGACTTCGATGGAGATGCGCGTCACGTCCCCCAGCGACCAGAAGCGCACCGAGGTGGCTTTGCCCGCCGCGGCCGCCTTGGTCTTAGCGGAATTCGACGATGCTCCCGCGCTCGACACTACTCCTGTCAGGAGCGCGAGGGCCGCAACAGCCGCCCCGGCGCGCAGCTTACTGCGACGTTCTGAGGTGCAATCTGCCATCTGCGTCGACAAACTGCTCCAGCTTGGGGTGCTTCTCCTCTTCAACCTGCACGGGGACGGGCGTGGGCGCTTGCACAGGCGCCGGCACGAGCGCTGGAGTCGCGGGCGCGGCGGCTTTCAGGGCGGCCGCGTTGCGCGCTTCGCCGTATTTCTTCCCCACGTTTTCCACGTACTTGCGCGTTTCCGGATACGGCGGAACTTGTTTGAACCGGTCCACCGCGGCAGGTCCCGCGTTGTAGGCGGCCAGCGCCAGCCGGTCGTCCTTATACAAATCTTGCAGATACTTCAAATACTTGACCCCGGCCTCGATATTCTCCGCAGGATCGAAGCTGTCGTTCACGCCCAGCATGCGGGCGGTCGGGGGCATCAACTGCATCAAGCCTTCGGCGCCCTTGGGGGAAATCGCGTTGGGATTATAGTTGCTCTCAACGCGGATGACGGAATCCACCAGCAGGGGATCGACGTTGTGCGCGCGGGAGGCTTTCTCGACCAATTCCGGGATAGCCGCCGGAGCCGTGGGCGGATGCAGCGCCACCTGAGTGCGCACAAGTTTCCCCGTGCGTGGATCGACCTTCACCACCGTCTTGTAAGACTGGGGCGAAGCATTCGACTCGGCTTCGGCTGCGCGCATGGGGGAGGCGGCCAGCATCACCACTGCCAGAATGAAACAAATATACATCATTTTGTTTCCAAATGCGAGGCTCCTAGAGCAATTTGACGCGGAGGCGATTTCGCTTGGTACCATCATCTCATGGGAAGAGCAGGGCTTGTGCTCGCCGGGGGACGCAGCACCCGCATGGGCCGCGACAAAGCCCTGCTTCCTTCCGGCCCGCATACTCTTCTGGAACAGATCGCCGCCGCGGTCCGCGAGGCCTCGGGCGGGGTGACCCTGATCGGCCCTCCCGGCCGTTATGCGGCGGAGCTCGCCGGAAAAGACTGTTTGGCGCCGGTTACCGCTCGCGCCGGGGAGCCCTTGTGTGCCGTCTATCACCGCCGTGTGGCCGTGGCCGCCAAACGGGCTCTCCATCACAAACTCCTCAAAATACAGGATTTCCTTCGAGCAATCGACACGCCCGAAGAGTGGCTGGCCGGAGTCTCCAAACCCGTGGAGTCAAAGCGATGACACCACTGGAAATTCCCGGCTCGTCCCATTACCTCGAATTCGCGCATGTCTATAAGACGTTCGACAAGCCCGTTTTAGACGACGTCAGCTTTCATGTGGACGCCGGAGAGACGCTGGCCATCATCGGCCGCAGCGGCGTGGGCAAGTCCGTGACCCTCGGGCACATCATGGGATTCCTCCAGCCCGATTCGGGCCATGTCTACGTGTCGTATTTAGACATCGGTGGCGGCGACGAAGCCTTGCTGCGGAAGATTCGAAAAAAAGTGACCATGGTGTTCCAATCCGGGGCGCTGTTCGATTCCCTCACGGTGCGCGAGAACATCCTGTTTTCGCTCGAGCTCCGCGAAGATTACGACGAGCACAACAAGGAAGACGTGGTCCACGGCCTGCTGCAAATGGTGGGTCTGGCCGACTATAAGGACAGCTATCCGGCCGATCTTTCCACCGGATATAAACGCGCCGTCGCCATCGCCCGGGCCCTGGCAGCCCAGCCCGAATGCATTCTATATGACGAGCCCACCACCATGGTCGATCCGATTATGGGCGATCACCTGGCCACCCTGATGCTGCGATTGAAGACGCAGTTGAGCCTGACCGGCGTGGTGGTGACCCACGATCTGGACCTGATGCGCCGCGTCGCCGATAAGGTGGTGGTGCTGTTCGAGGGGCGCGCGATTTACTTCGGCCCGGTGGCGGAGTTGAGTAAATCCACGCATCCGCACATCCAGGAGTTTTTGGCCATGGACGCGCTGGTGTGACGGCGTCGGGGTAATCACGCTTCCGGCAGATTGAGCTTGCGCATCAACCCGGCCCAGCGCGGAGTGGAGCGCAGATCCCTTCCGTACCAGAGCTGCGGCATTAACACAGCGCCGGGATCGTGCTGGTCAATGCCCTTCTCGATCCAATCCACCGTCGCATCGAATTCCCGAAGCACCCAGTGGTAAATCGCCAGACCTCGGGGAGAACCGAACGCATCGGCGGGTTGGAACTTCTGGAGCAGCTCCTCCGCCCGGCGCGTCTCTCCGGTGCGCGTCAGTAGCCCGGCGAGCAATCCGATCACATTGGGTACCGAAGGCGTGAGTGCGTACGCCTTTTCCATGAGCGCTAGCGCTTGGTCCAGATCTTCCCGCAACAGATTCAGAATGCCTAGACCTGCGTACGCAGGCGATGCCGTCGGATTAAATTCCAGAACCTCGCGATACCCCTTGGAAGCGTCCTCGTCGCGGCCGGCCGCGACGAGGTTGACCGCCCGGTACAATAGCAACGTAGAATTCAGCGGATCTTCTTGCAGTGCGCGCTCGATCTGCTGAACGGCTTCGTCTGGATGGCCAGTGCCCAGCAGGTAACACATGGCGTAAGCCAAGCGCACCGAGGGCGGAACCGGATCGCGCGCCATCGCCAGGCCGAAGCGCCGCTCCGCTTCCTTCCAGTCGTATTCGAGAAGGCCTGCCACGACGCCCAACATCGAGTGACCATCGGGGAGGGAAGGGTCGAGATCCAGCGCTTTTTGCGCGAGCGAACGCATCATGGGCATGGCCTGGTTGGCCGGCAGCGCTCCCGCAACTGCCATGTTGAAGAAATAGTATCCGTACTCGGAGTGGGCCAGTGCGAATTTCGGATCCAGCGCTATGGCTTGCTCGAAGGATTCTCTAATGCGCGGAAACAAGTCTGGACGGAACTGTCCTAGATAGTGCCGCGCCTTCAAGAGAGCCTCATAGGCGGGCAGGCTCGGCTTGTACTGCTGCACCGGCGCAGGCGTTCCGGAAAGCTTCACCTGCAACGCGGACGCGATGGCCTGCGCGATCTCATCCTGCAAGTCGAAGATATCCGCCATCTCGCGGTCATAGCGCTGCGACCAGAGATGATAGCCGTCCTCGGCGTTAATGAGCTGGGCCGTCACGCGGATGCGATTGCCGGATCGCCGCACGCTGCCTTCGAGAACCGTGCGCACGTGCAGAGCCTCGGCGATCTTCTGGATGTCCTGCTCCTTGCCGCGGAAGGCGAACGCCGAAGTGCGAGCGGTCACCTTCAGCCCCGGAATCTGCGCCAAGGCGTTAATGATCTCCTCGGCCAGGCCGTCGCTGAAGTATTCGGAGTCCTTCTCCGCGCTCATGTTGGCGAAGGGCAGGACCGCGATGGATGGTTGCTTGTGGGGCAGGTCCTTGTGTTGCAGAACTAGGACCTGCCTTGTCTTTTCCAGTGCCTCTCGCACCTCCGCCATCGCCTGATACCGATCCGCGGGCTGCTTGGCCAGGCACCGTTTCACGATGTCCGATGCGGGAGATTGCAGCGGAGCTGCCTCGTCGCGCAGCAGTTCCGCCAAGCTATCGAAGGGCCGCCTGCCCGACAGGACTTCATATAACACCGCACCGAAGCTGAAGATGTCGGAGCGCTGATCGGCCGGCTTGCCCTCGGCCTGCTCCGGAGCCATGTACGCCGGCGTACCCATGACCGCCATCGTCGCGGTTTCCGCTTCACCGGCTGAAGCCGGTGCCACCTGCTTGGCTAGTCCGAAGTCGAGCAACTTCACCGACCCTTCCAAAGTCACCATGATGTTGGCGGGTTTCAGATCCCGATGCACCACGCCCTTGCGGTGCGCAGTCTCCAGCGCTTCGGCGATCTGCGAAGCCAGCCGCAGTGCCTCTTCCGCAGCCAGAGGTCCTTTGAGCGAATGGCCTTCGATATACTCCAGCACCAGATAATCCGGGCCGATGTCGAAGATCTGGCAGATGTGCGGATGATTCAACGCCGCAATCGCGCGAGCCTCTTGCTCGAATCGTGCGCTGTGCTGACCCTTGAGCCGCTTCACCGCGACGATGCGATTGAGCCGCGTATCGCGAGCCTTCCACACCTCGCCCATGCCGCCCGCGCCGATCGGCGCAAGCAGCACGTACGGTCCCAGCGGAGCCCCGGGGGTCCAAGCTGTCACGAAACCCCCTCCGGCAGATTGAGCTTGCGCATCAACCCGGCCCAGCGTGGAGTGGAGCGCAGCTCCCTTCCATACCAGAGCCGCGGCATTAACACAGCGCCGGGGTCGTGTTGGTCAATGCCCTTCTCGATCCAATCTGCCATCGCATCGAATTCCCGGAGCACCCAGTGGTAAATGGCCAGACCTCGGGGAGCACCGAAGGCATCGCCGGGCTGGAGCTTCGCGATCAGTTCGTCCGCCCGGCGGGTATCTCCGGTGCGCCCTAGTAGCCCGGCGAGCAATCCGATGTTATTGGGAACCGAGGGCGCGACCGCGTACGCCTTTTCCACGAGCGCCAGCGCCTGGTCCAACTCTCCCCGCAACAGATTCAGAATGCCTAGACCTGCGTACGCAGGCGATGCCGTCGGATTAAATTCCAGAACCTCGCGATACCCCTTGGAAGCGTCCTCGTCGCGGCCGGCCGCGAGGAGACAGAACGCCCGGACCGATCGGAAAGTAGAATTCAATGGATCTTCTTGCAGTGCGAGATCCATCTGCTGAACCGCTTCCGCCGCCCGGCCGGTTTGCAGCAGGTAAGTCGCGGCAGCAAGCCAGCGCACCGTCGGCGGAACCGGATCGCGCGCCATCGCCAGGCGGAAGCGCCTCTCCGCCTCGGTCCAGTCGTAATCGAGAAAGGCTACCACGACGCCCAACATCGCGTGCCCTTCGGGGAGGGAACCCTCCAGCTCCAGCGCTTTATGCGCTTGGGCGCGCGCCATAGGCAGGGCCTGTTTGGCCGGCAGCGCTCCCACAACTACCATGACTACGAAATAGATTCCATATTCGCAGTGGGCCAGTGCGAATTTGGGATCCAGTGCGATGGCTTGCTCGTAGTGTTCCTTCATGCGCGAGAGCAAGTCCAGACGGAAACTTCCGCCATAGAACCGCGCTTTTAGCAGAGCCTCATAAGCGGGCAGGCTCGGCTTGTACTGCTGCGCCGCCGCAGGCGTTCCGGAAAGCTTCACTTGCAGCGCGGACGCGATGGCCTGCGCGATCTCGTCCTGCACGGCGAACACATCCGCCAGTTCCCGGTCATAGCGTTCCGACCAGAGATGCGAGGCGTCCGAGGCGTCGATGAGCTGCGCCGTCACACGGACGCGGCTTCCGGCTCGGCGCACGCTGCCTTCGAGGATGGTGCGCACCCGGAGCGTTTCGGCGATCTTGGTGATGTCCTGCTCCTTGCCGCGGAATGCGAAAGAGGAAGTGCGGGCGATCACCTTCAGCCCCGGGATCTTCGCCAGAGCGTTCAGGATTTCTTCCGCCAGCCCGTCGCTGAAGTATTCATTCTCCTTGTCCCCGCTCATGTTGGCGAAGGGCAGCACCGCGATGGAGGGCTGCTGTTGTGCAGGAGGCTTCGCGGCGACTTGGTCCAGCGCGGCCTTCGCCTCCGCCATGCTCTGATACCGATCCGCGGGCCGCTTGGCCAGGCACCGCTTCACGATGTCCGATGCGGGGGATTCGAGCGGAGCCGGCTCGTCGCGCAGCACCGCGGCCAGAGTATCGAAAGGGCGTCTGCCCGTCAGGACTTCATACAACACCGCGCCGAAGCTGAAGATGTCGGAGCGCTGGTCGGCCGGCTTGCCCTCGGCCTGCTCCGGAGCCATGTACGCCGGCGTGCCCATGACCGCCATCGTCGCGGTTTCCGCTTCACCGGCTGAAGCCGGTGCCACCTGCTTGGCTAGTCCGAAGTCGAGCAACTTCACCGAGCCTTCCGAAGTCACCATGATGTTGGCGGGTTTTAGGTCACGATGTACCACGCCCTTGCGGTGCGCCGCATCCAACGCTTCCGCGATCTGGGTCGCCAGCCGCACGGCTTCTTCCACTGGCTGCGGACCCTTGAGCGAATGGCCTTCGATATACTCCAGCACCAGGTAATCCGGGCCGATATCGAAGATCTGGCAGATGTGCGGATGATTCAACGCGGCGATCGCGCGAGCCTCTTGCTCGAATCGTGCGCTGTGCTGGCCCTTCAACCGCTTCACCGCGACGATGCGATTGAGGCGCGTGTCGCGAGCTTTCCACACCTCGCCCATACCGCCCGCGCCGATCGGCGCAAGCAGCACGTACGGTCCCAGCGGAGCCCCGGGGGTCCAAGCTGCCATGGTCTTTTGATTCTAACCGGAACCACCGCGCTGGTCGGAGCAGGGACACGTTCCCAGCACTTGGGTGTAGTAGTCCAGGTAGCGGCCGACACTTTTCTCCGCCGAAAATTCCTGCTGCGCGCGCAACTGAGCCGCCCGGCCCATGCATGCGGCGAGCCCCGGATCGGCCTCCAATTTCCGCACATCGCGCGCCATGGAGCGGATGTCGCCGAGCTTGGCAAGAAACCCCGTCCTGCCGTCCAGAACAATCTCGGGCACACCCCCGACGCTGGTGGCCACCACCGGCTTGGCGCAGCTCATGGTCTCGAGCACGCCCATGCCGAAGCTTTCTTTCTCCGACGTGTACAGGCCGGCATCGGCCGCGTTGACGTAGTTCTCGATATCCACCACGTTATTGCGGACCACCAGCTTGTCCAGAATGCCCAGCTCGCGGGCCAGAGGCTTGTATTCGTCAAACGGCCCTCCGGCGTCGGATGTCCCCCCGGCCAGGATCAGGAGCTTGACGCGCTTCAGGTCCTGCACCTGGGCCAGCACTCGCAATACGTCGGGGAAGCGTTTGACCGGGCGCAGGTTGGACATATGGATCAACACAAAATCGCTGTCCTTGAGCTTGAGGGAGCGGCGAACCTGGGCGCGGCTCGGGCCCGGCGCGGCGGGGCGGTAGAAATTATGCACCACCTGAATCGGCTTGCGCGTGCGCAGCACCTGAACCGTCTCCTGGCGGAGGCTTTCGGAAACCGCGGTGACGCCGCAGGAGCTCTCAATCGAGTACTTGATGATCGGCCCCAGGTTGGGATCGCGCCCCAACAGCGTGATGTCGGTGCCGTGCAGAGTGGTGACCACGTGAGGCGTGCGCCGGCCCTGTTTGCGCGCGATGTCCGCGGCCAGCAGCGCGGCGGTGGCGTGGGGGACGGCGTAGTGCACGTGCAGCAGATCCAGCTTATGTTTGTGCGCCACCGCCACCATCTTCACCGCCAGAGGCAAGGTGTAATCGGGATACTTGAATAACTGGTATTCGTTGATCTTGACGGGGTGAAAATCGATGTTGGGCTGGGCCAGGTCCAGCCGGAAGGGCGGCTCATAACTGATGAAATGGACGCGATGGCCCAAGCGGGCCAACTCGCTGCCGAGCTGCGAGGCCACAATGCCGCTACCGCCGATCGAGGGGTAGCAGGTGATTCCGATCGCCAGCTTCCTCATCTAGAAATTCCTGGACGACAGGGTGAGATCCGAAAGCGAGCTCAGGCGAACCGGATCGTTGACCCACAGACCCACCGCGGAGGAGACGCCGATGGAGGCGCCCAAGGCTCGCGCGCGCGTCTGCACCAGATGCAGGTAGGCTTTGGTCTTCATCTGCGATTGGTGGCAAGCGATGGCCGCTTCCCATTCAGATTCGATGCCGCTGGTGTCGATGACGATGTCGGGATTTAACGAAAAAGTTTGGGTGATGGAATAGAAATACAGATTCCCGATGGCGTGCGGCGGCAGGTGCTGAAGCTCCTTCAGGCCTGCATAACGAGCCAGGCGGGCGGCGTCGCGCACCAGGCGGGCGGCAGCGGAGTGATCGGGATGCTGGTTCTCATCGGGGTGCGGCGCCAGCACGATCCGGGGCTGGAACCGGCGGATCTCGCCGGCAATGGCGAAGGCGTTTTCGGGGCTGTGGCGGAGGTGGCAATCGCCGCCCCTATCCGAAGGATGGTCCAGGAGATGGTCCAGGAAGCCGATTTCGGCTCCCATGACGCGGGCGGCCGCAGTGGCTTCCTCGACGCGTTCTTCAGGCGAACCGTGACTGGCCGCCTCGCCCTTCGAAAGCACCGCGATTCTGACCTGGTTCCCTTTCCGGATCTCCTGGATCAAGACGGGAGCGCATCCGAACTCGATGTCGTCGGGATGGGGCCCTATGGCCAGAATCTTCACCGGCTTACGCTTCCGTGCCCTAAGCTTCCGTGATCGTCACGCTCACGAGTTTGTCGCCCTGCTTGACCGCGTCCACGACATCCTGACCCTTGGTCACATGGCCGAAGACGGTGTGCTTGGAGTCGAGGTGCGGGGTTTCGACGTGAGTGATGAAGAACTGGCTGCCATTGGTGCCTGGTCCGGCGTTGGCCATGGAGAGCGAGCCAACCTTGTGAACATTGGGTTTACCCTTGACCTCGTCGTCAAAGCGGTAGCCCGGGCCGCCGGTGCCGGTGCCTTGCGGGCAGCCGCCCTGGATCATGAAGTCGCCGATGACCCGATGGAAGGTGGTGTTGTCGTAGAACTTGTCCTTCGCCAGAAAAACGAAGTTGTTGACCGTGAGGGGTTTATCCTTAGCGTGCAGTTCGCAAACGATTTCGCCGCGAGAGGTGTTGAAGGCTGCGGTGTATTTCTTTTTGGGGTCAATGGTCATGGGCGGCGAGGCCGAGTAGTTTTTTGGCATGCGTCTAATAGTTTAACTCGCGCAAAACGGAGTGGGGCGCGAAACATGTGCCTTAATGCGCCGGGCGGTGCGCCCCACCCTTTGCGCTCGACAGTCCAACTCCGCCGCAATCTAACCAGCATCCGGGTGCATCAAAACGAACGTGGGAAGAAGTAGCAGGTGACGGAAACGGAAGAAAAACGTTGGCAGTTCACGTGCTACGGAAAGCAGCAAGAGGGATAGATAGAAAACGAGGTCTGTATGATAATCGGAGCCGCAATCGCTGGATTGTTGATTGTTTCCTTATTCTTCGAGATGGTTTCATCCGCTCCCAAGCCGGTCGAGGAGCGCTCTCAAAAACTGGACTCTGTGAAATAGTTACGCGGCGTCTGTGTCAGAATGCCCACTCCTGGGAGCCGGCGCCACTGTGACGTGCCGGGAAAACTCGAGGAATAGATCGTAGCCGTCCCAATAGCGATCGAAATCGAGAGCCCGGCCGATGGGCACGATGCGATCGATGCCACCCGCGCTGACCATTTGGGCCAGTTCGCGCAAACCTTCGCCCTCGAAGCCGAAATAGCTCATGGTTTGATCGCGCCGGTCGATAAACGCGGCTAGCGGTTCGAGCGCCGGGGTGTGGAATTGGTACAGCAAGCCTCCGCCGCAGTGTTCGCGGCAGAAGGGGGTCAGTTCCCGGAGCGTGAGCGTTTCGAAATTGCCATGGTGGCGGTCGAGCTGTGAAACGGGCCCATCGAGCGCCGCGCGGCAGCCAAAAGTGAACCGCTCCAGACGCATGCCGGCGTCAGAGCCATAGCCGCGTTTTTCGACCACGGCTTCCAGCTCGGCGAAAAATGCCGCGGCGGCCGGGGCGCTCTCCTCGGGGGTTCCGTACCACACCACCAGCCGGGGCGAGGAGCAGGCCGCCTGATCGAACCAGAACGTATCGTTGAAGAATTGGGCGGCCAGGGCGGAGCGTTCCGGCGCGGTTAGCTGCTGGTACGCGGAGGCGCGGAGGATGGCGAAGGAATAGCGGTCGGCGAAGACCAGCTCGGAGGCGCGCGGAGCCAGAGGCACGGCTCGGATGGCGCGGACGGTGGCGTCGCCGCCCCACACCACCCGCACGTCACAGGCTTCCGATATCTCCGCGGTGATGGCGTCTTCGTGTCCGTACTGTACGATGGCGACGGACCGGCGAACGGGCTCAGCCGCGTCCGCCAGGACTCCGTCAAATATGCCGCAAAGCAGCAGCGAGGTGTCTGAAGCGCGATCGGAGATCCGCACCAGGTTGCGATTGCCCATCAGCGCGGCGAACAGCCACGAATACACGAACATGGTCTCGACGTTGGCCGGCGCCAGGTGGAATACCAGCCCGCGTGGCTGGAGCAGACTGCTCCCGCCGGCGCCCGTGGCGAACGAGGCCCGGAAAGATTCCTCGAGCGCCTTGATTCCAGCCGGCCGCAACTGAAACGCAAGCGCCTGGAGATCGGGAAACCGCCGCGTGCGGGGATCGGTGAACAGGGCCCGCGAGAGCTTGGCGGCAAAATCGCAGATGCCCTCGGAGAAGGGTTGTAGGGGCGGCGCGGAACGCAGGCCGGCGAGGAGATCGGTCAATTCGCCAGGCTCAGCGGCGGGCGCGAGGCGGCGGATGTTCACGCGGCGGGCTCCTGAAGGGTGGACTCCCGATGCGTATCGCTGCAACCGCGGATTTCGGAGCGAGGCACGCGCCCGATCACCGAAAACGCCTTCCCGAAGCGCCCGCCCGCTCCGGAATCGACAGAGTGAACGATGCCCAGATCCTCGGTCAGAATCGAATGCCCGGGGTAGCTCAGCGGCAGAGCGCTCAACACTTGAATGATGCCGGGCTGGCCCACCGGCGCGGGCTTCCAGGTGCGTGGATCGCGGATCACGATGTCGGCGAAGTTGGGAGCATAGAGCAGGCCGTCTTTGTTTCCCCCGTCTGGGCCCTCCATGTACACGCTGCCCACCTGTTCCACCATGCCGTAAAAATTGTAAATGCGCTCGAGCCCGGTGGATTCGCGCAGACGGGCCTTGAAGGCGGCGTTGTCCACGGCCCGATCGGCCAGCTTCTTCCAGCCTCCGCTGTGAATGAGAATCCCTTGTGAAAGATCCACGCCCAGATCGCGCAGGGGCTCGAAGAAGTATTGCCACACCATGAAGGTGAAGCCGAACATCAGAAACGGCGCGCCGCCGAAACGCGCGAGAAAATCCCGCACGGCGTCGCGGTTCAGGTGCATCTCTTCGTCCAGCGCGTACACGTGATGGTGTCCGAAATTCAGCATGCCCAGGACGCCCGCGCCGCGCGCGCTGAATTCCTTGCGATTCTTGAGCAACGCAGAGGTGTCGATCACCAGCATGGGCAGGCGGTCCGGTCCCAGCACGTGTTGCAGAATGCGGCTGAGCGCGACGGTTTGGCGCCGCGCCGTCTCGGCATCCAGATATACGCGGCTGACTTGCTGGCCGGTGGTTCCGCTGGAGGTCAGGGTCTTGAAGATTTGATCGTCGGAGATGCTCGACAAACGGTGGGTCTTGAAGAGCCCCACGGGCAGGTACGGGACTTCTTCGATGGAATCCGCTTCGCCGACGTGCGGGTATACGGCTTCGAGGAGCCGTGCATAGGACGCGGAAGCGGAGCGGTGATGCCGCGTAAGATCGTTCAGCAGCGGAAGCAGATACCGTTCCTTGTCGCTTTGCCGCAGCGAGTATTGAGGCTCAGAAAAGAGGAAATCGAGGCTCATCGCGAAGCCGCCCCCAGAGCTGAATAATCGATTTTGCCGGCGCCGGTGGTGGGCAGGCGGTCGATGCGATGGAACTGGAAAGCTCGGGCGTGAACGCGGAGCTTGGACGCCAGCTCATCCCGGCAAACCGGAAACAAGGACTCCTCAAATTCGCAGAAGATGCTCAGGCTATCGGTGCGGCCGATCACCGCGGCGGGGCCGTGAACGCGCACCATGGCTTCCAGATCGTCCAGATTGACGCGCAACCCGAACAGCTTGGCCTCGCGCTTAAGACGTCCCGTGATCCACAGGCAGCCGTCGCGATCGAGATGACCCAGGTCGCCGGTGCGCAGCGTGCCGCCTTGCGTATCGCCGAGCGCGAGATCGGCGCGGCATTCCGCGTAACCCAGCATGACATTGGGTCCGGAGTAGACGATCTCACCTTCGCCACCTGCTTCCACGTCGATGGTAATTGAGCCGCTGGGAATCGCGAAGCCCACCGAGCCGAGTTTCTCCGGGAGCATCTCGGGGGGGAGAACGGAGATGCGGGCGGTGGCTTCGGTCTGGCCGTACATGGTGAAGAAGCGGCCGCCACGATCCGCCATGATCCGGTGAAACCTGGCGATCAGCTCGGAACCCAGCTTGCCCCCAGCTTGCGTGAGCGTGCGGATGCCGGGAACGTTCAACTGGTCGAGCTTGAGCCGGTCCAGCATCTGGTAGGAATACGGAACGCCGGCGACGGAATCGCAGGCTTGCTCGCGCAGCAGATTCCAGAACGGAGGTGAGACAAAGCTTTCGCCGGTCAGCACCAGGGAGGCTCCGCGGGCCAGGTGACTGTTGATCACGGAAAGCCCGTAGGAGTAATGCAGAGGCAGATTCGCGGCGGCGCGGTCGTGAGGCTCGATGCGTAGCGCTTCGGCAATGGAGAGCGCATTGGCTCGAACGTTGTCGAAGGACAGCCGCACGAATTTCGGGTTTCCGGTGGTTCCCGATGTGGAGAGCAGCACCGCCAGGCTCGGGTGAATGGCGGGAGCCTCGGGCCGCTCTGCATCAAGAAGAGCTTCGCGCTTCCACAACGGACCGTCGAGTTCCGAATAGTTGGCCGTACTGGCGGCGTTAAACAGGAACTCCGGTTGATATACGGAAATTAGATGCGCCTGGAACTCCGGCGCCATGTTCTCGGGCAGCAGAGCGATGGCTGCGCCGGCTTCGAGCGCGGCGAGATACGTGACCACGGACGCGAAGTCGTTGCGGCAGAAGCTCAGGATCAGTTGTTTGGGAGGGGGTTTGGCGGTGGATTGGAAGGCCCTCGCGCGGCTTTCGACGGCGCTCCGGAGATCGGCATAGGTCCACCAGCGCTGCCCGGAGGAATCATACAGCGCAGGAGAAGAGCCCGATCCTGCCAGAAAGGCGTTCATTCAAATCAGCATGCCGCCGTCCACGCCCAGCACCTGGCCGGTGATGTAGCGGGAAAGATCGGAGGCCAGAAACAGAATGGTCTGGGCGACTTCCTCCGGCGTGCCGGGGCGGCCCATCTTCACGCTGGCCAGACGCTTGGCGTACAGAGCCTCCGGCAGAACGCGGCTCATATCGGTGTCGATGAAGCCGGGTGCGACGGCGTTTACGCGAATGTTCTTGGACGCCAGCTCCTTGGCCGCGGAAAACGTCAAGCCCAGCAAAGCGGCTTTGGTGGCGCAATAGACGCTCAAACCCTCCGCGCCGGTGCGGCCCATGATGGAGCTCATGTTGATAATGGAACCGCTTTTATTGCGCGCCATCAGACGGCACGCTTCCTGGATATGCGACACGGCGCCCAGGACGTTGACTTCCAGCGAACGGCGGACGGCGGTCTCCGGAATCATACCCAGCAGACCTTCCTGCATGACGCCGGCGTTGTTGACCAGAATATCCAGCCGCTTGAAACGCGAAAAGATCTGGCTGTAGCAATTCTTGACCGAAGCCACGTCGGAGGCGTCGGCGAGGACGCCGAGGCAGGCAACGCCAAAATCGCGCTCGATTTCCCTGCGGCGCTGTTCCAGCGCATCGGCGTCGGAGCATCCGTTGAGCACCACGCCGGCTCCGGCTTCGGCGAACGCGCGCGCGGTGGCCCAGCCGATGCCCCGCGTGGAGCCGGTGACGAAGGCGACCTTGCCGGCCAAGCTCAGTGTGGGAGTCACGGATTCCTCACCGGCGCGGGCGCCGCTTTATTCAAAGGGCACGCCATGGCGAGCCACCGTCTCCTTGGCGATGGCAAACGTACTCATGCCGATGACATCGTCGGTGGAAAACATGATATCGAAGGTATTCTCAATCTCCGCCACCAGGGCCATATGCGCCACCGAATCCCAGGCCGGCGTGACAGCGTAGGCCAGCTTGGAGTAATCGGTTCCGGGAGGAAGGCTCAGAGCCTCGGCGAAAGCTTTCTTCAGACGGTCCGTGGCTGTGGCGGCGAATGCATTGCTCATGTTGGATTCAATCCCGATTGTAGCGGGTTTAGGGTGGCAGGGGCATGTTTGGCTCGGACCTGTTTTGGCCCAGCCGATCCCTTCCATCCTCGGTATGACTACGCGACAAGCTGGCCGGTCAAAGGTCCCAAGTCGATATCAATTCTCGGAAGGAGCGTAGTAACCCAGCCGCCAGTGGGCCTTGAGAGGCGGGAGCCCCTTGGGTTGGGACAGCTTGAGCTCGACCTTGTGATACTTCCCGTCACGGGCTTGATCCTTCGGGTAGTAGCCGAGGACGTACTGATTGCGCAACTCGATCGCGATTCTTGCAGCCACGGCCGGCAAATCGCTCGAAAGGGTGGCCGCGAAGGCCCGCCCGCCGGTTTGAGTGGCGATTTCCGAGAGCAGCTTCGGCCCGGAAATTTCCGCGGCGGTGAGTCCGAGATTGAACATGGGCTCGAACACGCCCATCGCGTAGACTTGTACATCGGCTTCGCGTACGAGCGATTCGATCTGGTCCGAGGTGTAGTGACTGCTGTTGTCGCCGCCGTCGGAAACAATGACGATCGCCTTGCGGGGATTCTTGGCCTTCTTCATCTCGCCCAGAGAGAAGCTGATTGCGTCGAGCATGGCAGTGAGACCGCCCGGCTGCGCATTTTTGAGGGCGGTCTGGAGTTGCTCGGGGTGCGTGGTGAATCCCACGGAAAGCTTTACCTTGTCATTGAACTCCACCAGAAACGCTTCATCGTTCGTATTCAAGGTCCCGAGGAACTGCACCGCAGCGTCGCGCGAAGTTCTGAGCTTGTAATCCATGCTGCCGCTCTCGTCGAAAGCCAAGCCGATCGAAAGGGGCGCATCCTCGCCCGAGAAATGCGCGATGGTTTGCTCCACGCCATCGTCGAGCAACTGGAAGTCCCCTTTTTGGAGTTGGAGGACGAACCGGTTCGAGGCATCCGTCACCGAGACGGGGATGACCACCAGGTTCGTGCTCGACTTGAAGCTGGTCTCCGCCGCGGGTTCCTTGGACGTTTCCTGCGTCTGGCCGGGAGCCAAGGTCGCAAGCACAGCCGCCATGCCGGCGATGCAAAAACCCCAGACCCACATTCTCGGCCGCAGCACGGGCAGTCCTCCCTGTCGAGCTTCGCTAGCCGCGAGTTTAGCACGGCGGGCGCTATAGAGGCGAGTGTGCTAACGCTTGCCTGCTACGATTGTAGTTTCTGACCCACCCGTCCATCGTTTCCTGGATTCTTCTGTCGCTGGCCGCTTTGCTGGGCGGCGCCGCCAACGCCCTTGCCGGAGGCGGAACGTTCCTGGTGTTTCCCGCCCTGCTGTTTGTGGGTGTAGCGCCCGTGATGGCCAATGCCACGGCGACATTCGTGCTGAACCCCGGAGGCTACGCGTCCACTTGGGTGTACCGCGACCGTCTGGTGCATGGCCTGCGGTTTCAAGCATCGCTTGTGATTGCCGCGATGCTGGGCGCCGGCATCGGCAGTGAGCTACTGCTGCACACCTCCGAGCAAGGCTTCGAACGGTTGGTTCCGTATTTGATGCTTGCCGCCGCGCTCATTTTCACCTTTTCGAAGTGGCTGCGCCACGTCGCGGCATCGCACGCCGCCCACGCCACGCACCTGGCCGCGCTCGCCGGCGGGCAGTTCCTCATCGCCATTTACGGCGGATACTTCGGCGCGGGCATGGGCGTGCTGATCCTGGTGCTGTACACGGTGGCCGCCAATATGGACGTGCATCAGGCCAGCGGCTTGCGCATCCTTTGCGGCACGCTCACCAACACCGTGGCCACGGTGATCTTCGTCGTGCGCGGCATCATCGAATGGCGTGTGGCGATTCCCATGACCATTTTGTCAATCGCCGGCGGCTATTTCGGCGCGAAACTGGTGAAGCGCATGGACCCGGAGCGCGCCCGCGGAGCGATTCTGGCCTACGCCTGGACCGTGACCCTCTGGCTGCTGGCGCGGTCACTGCGTTAGCGAAAGCCGCGGAAGCGGCCTATGCTGCCTTCTGAATCTTGCCGTTCTTGATGCAGGAGGTACACACGCGGATGCGCTTGGAGGCGCCCTTCACCATGGCCCGGACCTCTTGCAAATTGATGTTCCAGCGCCGCTTACTCACGTTGTGAGCGTGGCTGATCCGGTTTCCAAACTGCGGGCCGCGCCCACACACATCGCACACCTTTGCCATGCCGAAGACACTCCTAGTACTGTTTTACTTTCAATAGTCTACCACACCGTCGAGAGCGGTGGCATAATCGGGGTCAAGAGGTATGGACCACCGTTATATCGATGAGCATTCGGTGGCCGGCCGGTATCTCGACCATGACCTGCCCGCGGACCAGCGGACGGAGTTCGAGGCTCACCTGGTGGACTGCCAGGAATGCACCGATCGCGTCTTGCTGGCCGAAATGTTTCATGCCCGCAACGGGCGCAAAACCCAGCCAGCCGCCAAGCTAAAGCCTGGGGCCGTTCGGGTGCGCTTAGCGCTTATGCTCAGGCCCTGGCAGTTCTTCCTGGTCCTGGCCTGGGCGGCGGCACTCCTGGTATTCGTGTCGTCCTTTTTGATCTGGATAACGAGGCGTTAGCAGGTTGCGGCCAGATCCGCGGTAAGCTTCTCGATCTGTTGTTCCAGCTCCAGTTCCCGAGTAAGGTCTTCCATCAGGCAGTAATGTCCTACCGGCCTTGACTGGTGATCGTGAATTGTCACCAATAGCACGCGAACTTTCGCTAAGGTGTCATCCGGCCGCTGGGCTTGAGTATCGAGCCGAATCTTACCCATCAGCAGCCCCTGCCGGTGGGCTTCTAGCAGTTTCGGCCGCTCCTCGAGAGGGAAAATCGTCTCCCAGGGCTGTCCCACCAGTTCCCTCGGGAGCATGCGGAGGGTCTTGGCTAGAGCTGGATTAACGGAGCCGATCGAGCCGTCGGCCCGCACCCAGGCCACACAGCTATGTACATGATCAATCGCGACTTGCTTGGAGTAGATCTCGTCATTCAGGGGGGCCATGCGGTGTAGCACCCTGCGCAGAACGATAACCAGAAAAGTCACTGCCGCTAGCAGATACAACCATAATGCCGGGTTTCTCATAACCTGTTCCCTATCTTCACGCTTATTTTATCGGCCGTTTGCGCCCAGGGATTAAGTAGGGCCCGGCTTTTCTGCGTAAGATCCCCGTCGTAGCGATGTGCTTGGAACCGCTGGGACTTCAGGATGCCAGAAGGCCGCGGAATTTGGGTTGGTTGTATCCCGGGAATACGCCGGCAAGGCGCTGATTGCCGAGATGGCGCGTCACCAGTTCGCCCAGCACATCGCGGAAGTCCGTGGTCAGGTCGAGGTCGCGCTGCTCATAAAGCTGTTCGCGCTCCAGGCCCGGCCAGTCGCCGTAGATTTTGCCTCCCTTGATGCCGCCGCCGAACGCGAACATCACGTTGGCGTGGCCATGGTCGGTCCCGCGAGTGCCGTTCTCTTTGGCGGTGCGGCCGAACTCGCTCATGCTGACGACGCTCACGTCGGCCATGCGATCCCCCAGATCGAGGTAGAAGGCTGAAAGAGCCTGGCTGAAGTCGGTCAACAGGTTGGCGAGCTGGCCAACGCTGGATTTGACGCCGACTTCATTGACATGGTGGTCCCAGCCGCCGACATCGGTGAACGCCACTTCCAGGCCCACATTGGCCTTGATCAGACGGGCTATCTGCATCAGGTTCTGGCCCAGCTTGCCGGCCGGATAGTGGACGTTGGCGGCGGGCGTGTACGGCTGCTTCTGCACGTCTTGCATACGCTTCACCGCGTCGAAGGCCTCGCGGCCGGTTCCATTCAGGACCTGGTCATGGGTGCCCGCGTACATATTCTCGAAGGCCGATGCGCCGCGCGTGTCGCGAACTTTGAAATCGTTCAGATTATCGATCGCCACGGCTTCGTTGTGACCGCGTAGCGCGTGCGGCAGCTCCGGCCCGAGGCTGACGGCGCGCACCGGAGAAACGGTTTTTTCGGGCGCGAGAGCGCGGTTCAACCAGCCATCGCCGGTGGTCTTCATTCCCGGCGTCCCCGACTCCATGTAGTCCTGCGCGTCGAAATGCGATCTGGTCGGGTCGGGAGATCCCACCGCATGCACAATCGCCAGATGGCCCGCGTCGTAGACCTGCTTGAGCGGCCGCAGCGAGGGATGCAGTCCGAAGAAGCCGTCCAGATCGATGGCGGAATCCGGCGTGCCGTCAGGCCGCGGAATCGCCAGATTGGGCCGGAGATTGTAGTATGCCTTTTCGCCGTGCGGCACCACCACGTTCAAGCCGTCCATGGCGCCGCGTTGGAAGATCGCCACCAGGATTTTCTTGCGCGGGCTGGGAGCGTCGGCCGCGTACAAGGCCCGGGAGAGCCAGGCCGGCGCGGCGCTGGTTCCATACATGGCCAAGGCGGAGGACTTCAAAAATAAGCGTCGTGAAAGCATACTCATCTCCTCTGACTCATCTCCTCTGGAAATCGGGCGATCCCAGCAGCATTCCGGCAATCAGGCCTGGGTTGATCGAGCTTGGATTCGACGCCTCGTTACTAAGCTCCTTGCCGATCGCGTCCAGCGTTTGCGGCGCTGCATCCGTGAACAATATCTGCCGCGCCGCGGCGGCGGGGGCAGCCGAAAACTTTCCGAGGTCCAGCTTTACGCCGTCCATCTGGTTCTGCGCGAGCTGCAACGCGAAGTTCATGCGCGCCAGCAGCGCCGCCGAGTTCATCCAGTCCTCCCCGGCATTGGAATATCCGGTGGGCTCCAGTTTGCGATACAGCGGCTGGCCCATCGCCGCAGCCTGGCTCACAAGGAGCCCGGCATTCTCCACTTGCGCGCCGGTCGCCCGCACCGCGCTGACGATCGTCTCGAACGGAGTTTTCACCTTGGTCCGATAAGCCCCTTGCGAAAAGAATTCCTGGGACGTGAACAGTGTGTTCAGCACCGCGCGGATATCGCCATTGCTGTCGCGGAAAGTTCTCGCCATGCGGTCGATGAGTATAGGCGGAGGATCGTCGGCGACAAAGCGCTGGGCCAATTCGCGCGAGATAAACCGGGCGGTGGAGGGATGATGCGCTAAAATGTCGAGAACCTTTTCGCCGTCTTCTTTTCCGCCGCCGGCCGAGATGGTCACCCCGAGCACCGTCTTTTCGCCCTTATCGTGCATTCGATCGTTGTAACTGAATGGGCCGCCCAACCGGGGTTGATCGATGGTCCAGCCAGTGAAGCAGCGCGCGACCTCGACGATATCCTTTTGCGTGTAGCCGCCGTCCACGCCGAGTGTGTGCAACTCCATCAGCTCCCGCGCGTAGTTCTCGTTGAGCCCTCGTTTGGGTTTCTTGTCATTCCTGGCGACCGCGGGCCGCTCAACGCTGCTCTGCCAGTTGTCGAGGTAGAACATCATGGCCGGGCTGTTGGCGGTGGCTTCGAGCAGATCCCGGAATTTGCCCAGGACATGCGGGCGGATGGCGTCGCGCTCATAGCCCGTGACCAGGTACCGGTCCGCACCCTTACCGGCATCGACGTTGAAGTGGTTATACCAAAAATCCACCAGCACTTCCTGGAGCTGGCGATCGCTTTCAACGGCCCGGTAGATCTTACCCTGGGCGAGCGTTTGACCTGGTTGTGTAAGACGTTGCGCGGAAGCCGGCGCGGCGGATTCCACCATCATGCGCAAATCTCCATCCAACTGCGGCAGCAATCGCTGGCGCACCACCGGCATGATCGCCAGCACCTGGACGGCGCGTTCCCGAGGAAGCGTCGCGAGGAAATCCAGCCCGTCTTTGTCCGAGCCGGTGCGCAGCAACTGGATCTGTTGCTGTGTGAGCAATTGCAAAAGCTGGGCCTGCTGCGTCTGATTCCCGGCCCCGTTGGCCGCCGCCGCGCCAACTCTCTGTCGAACCGCGGGCATCAGAGCCAGCACCTGCGCGGCCTTCTCGCGCGGAAGCGTAGCCAGGAAATCCCGCGCTTCCTTCACGGTGCCGGTGCGAAGCAACCGGATCTGCTGCGGGGTGAGCAATTGCTGGAGCTGAGGCGCGGCTGGCTCGGCCAGAGGCTCGACCAACTTTGCCAGTTCCTGGTTTTCGGGGATGCGCTCGGGATGAAGCTGGAGGTCGATCCACTGGCTCAGCCCCATCGTTTTCACCGCTTCGATGTCGCCGGGCCGCGGGCCGAAGGTCAGGCGATCGAGAGCGTGTAGAATCTCCCGATCGCCGGTGAGCTTCTTTTCAAACTCGCTATAACTTTGCTGGGCGGGGAGAATGACCGCGCAACCTGCGACGACGGCGAGTACAAGAGTTTTACGCATGCGGCAACTTCTATCTCCTCTGGAAATCCGGCGACCCCATGACCAATCCCGCGATTAGACCGGGATTCGGCGCCTGCTTAGCGTTCTTCTTTTTTTGCTCGTTCAGAGTTTTTACGATGGCTTCCAGCGTTTGCCCCGAGGCGTTGGTGAAGAGCACCTGCTTTGCGGTAACGTCGGGTTTTGGGGAAAACTTCTTGGGGTCGAGCTGCAAGCCTTGCACCTTGTTCTCCCCGAGCTGCAAGGCAAAGTTCATGCGCTCGAGGCAGAGCCGAGGAATTCACCCACTCGGCGTTGACATTGGAATAACCGGTCGGCTCGAGCTTGCGGTACAGCGGCTCACCCCACGTCGAGATCTGGTTGGCCAGCGGCATGGCGTAGTCCACTTTCGCTCCCGTGGCGCGCACCGCGCTGACGATCATTTCAAAAGGCGTCTTCATCTTGGCTCGATAAGCGCCTTGCGAGAAGAATTCCTTGGAGGCGAACATCGTCGTCAGCACCGCTCGGATGTCGCCGTCCGTGTCGCGGAAAGTTTGCGCCATGCGGCTGAGCAGCAACGGCGGAGGATCGTCGGCGACAAAGCGCTGGGCCAGCTCCCGCGAAATGAAGACGGCAGTAGAAGGATGCCGGGCCAGAATGTCGAGCACCTTCTCGCCGTCTTCCTTGCCGCCGCCGGCTGGAATGGTCACGCCCAGCACCACCTTCTCGCCCTTGTCGTGATTCTTGTCGTTGAAGATGAACGAGCCGCCCTCTTTGGGCTGATTGATGCTCCAGCCGGTGAAGCAGCGCGCGACCTCGATAATGTCCTGCTGGGTGTAGCCGCCATCCACGCCGAGCGTGTGCAGCTCCATCAGCTCCCGCGCGTAGTTTTCGTTTAGTCCGCGCGGGTTCTGCTTGACTTGTTTGGTCTGCTTGGCGTTCTCGGGGCGCGGCTGTTGCGGAGCCACGCTTTGCCAGTTGTCCAAATAAAACAGCATGGCCGGGCTGGTGGCGGTCGCTTCCAGCAGATCGCGGAACTTGCCCAGCACGTAGGGCCGAATGGATTCGCGCTCATAGGTGGGCACCATGAAGCGATCATTGCCCTTATCCAGGAACACATTGAAGTGATTGAACCAGAAGTCCACCAGCACTTCCTCGAGCTGGCGGTTGCTATAGATTGCCCGGAACAGCTTGCCTTCCGCCAGATCGGCGGCGACCACCTGCTGGGGAGTGTTGGCGAGCATCAGCTTGCGCCGCAGCTCCGGGCCGGCGGACGGCAGCAACTGGTTGCGGAGGTTGTTGTTCAGCGCGATCACGAAATCGTCGATTTTCGAAGCAGGGATGGATGCGAGCAGCGTCCGCCGGTCTTCGAGCGAACCGTTGCGCACGACGCGGACCTGCGCGGGCGTCAGCAGGGCGGTGAGCGGAATCTTCGGCTCCAGTGGCTGGTCATCGGGGACTTCGCGTTTGGCGTCCAACCTGCGAACCTGCCTATCAACCGCCTCGCGAGCCACGGGATCGTCCGGGAGCGGCTGCTTGCCCAGCGCCACCGCGCGGATCACCTGTTGCGTAGGATATTGGGCCACGGTATCGGCCTGGGTCATGCGCAGCGATTCTAGCGGCTGAAGATGCTTGTCGAGCTCCCGGCTCTCCGGGATCCGATCGGGGTGAAGCTGGAGATCGATCCATTTCTTCAGCCCCATCCTCTTGACCGCCACGACATCGCCGGGGCGGGGGCCGAAGGTCAGGCGGTCCAAAGCGTGCAAAATCTCCTGGTCCCCGCCGAGTCTCTTTTGGAACGGGCCGTAGTCTGGTCCCGTTTTGGGATCGGGCTTTGAGATGCCGATTCGCGCCGGTAGCAGGATGGATAGACACAACACCGCCGCCAAGCCCAAGGGTTTCGACATACTGCGATCCTCTACCATCTATTAAACCCCAAAGTATGAAAAGGTTGCGTTAGAATTGAGGCTGTTTGGCAGGCGGGAAATGAAGGGGGAAATGACCGGTTCGGCTCGCTTCGTGTGTGGCGTGGCGCTTTGCGCGGTTGGTGTCGCATGCGGCGCGGAGATGCTTCAACAACAGCCGGAGAGCGCGGTTTTTCATTCCGGAACGCGGTTGGTGGAAGTGGACGTTGTCGTCCGCGATCAGCCCGTCCGGCCGCCCGGAGTTGGCGAGTGGTTTAAATGGGTCCTTGATTCAGGCCCGCCCTTCGGGCCTCCCGGGGATGTCCGCACGGGTCTCACAAAGGACGATTTCACATTGCTGGATGAAGGCAAGCGGCAGCAGATCGCCGTGTTCCGCGCCGGGCTCCCCGGCGCAGGATCGTCAAGTGACGACAAGCCCATCGCGCTGCCGCCCGGGGCCGTCTCCAACCGCACGGACAGCCGCGGCCACCCGGTGAACGGCGCGACTGTTGTTCTGATCGATTTCCTCAACACCGATTTCGGCTGTCTGGGTTATGAGCGGGTGGGGATGACCAAGCTGCTGCGCTCTTTCGCCGAGACCGATGCCAGGATCGCGCTGTACACGCTGGGCGAGAATCTGCACGTTTTGCAGGACTTCACCGACGATCCGCGAAAGCTGAGGGACGCCGCCGCCAGCCTGGAGCAACCGCACGGAAAGCTCCCGCCCGCCTTCGCCAGCGCCATTCGGGATTATGGGGATCTTCTGGATTTGGGACGGGATGAGGTGCATGGTCAAATGACCGTGAAGGCATTGAGGCTGATTATCCAGCACCTCGCCGGCGTGCCCGGGCGTAAGAACCTGGTTTGGTTGATGCATTACCCCAATCGCGTGCCTCCCGCGGTGATAGGCTTGGCGCAACAAGCGAACATCGTGCTCTATCCTGTGCTGGTGCGCGCCACCGGCGGCGAATTGTGTCCTGGCGTGCCCATCGGCGCCGCTCAGGATCTAGCCGCCGTCACCGGTGCCCGGGCATTCTTCGATTCCCTGGATCTCACCTTTGCCGTCCGGGCTACGGAGGAGGACACGTCCACCACTTACGTTCTCGGATATTACCCGGCTGAGGACATGCTCGACGGAAAATATCACAGGATTACGGTGAAGCTTTACAACAAGGCTCCCGATAAACAGCCTTTGGAAGTTCACTTTCGGCCCGGATATCTCGCCACCAAGGCCGCCGTTCCCCCACCATCGCCAACTCCGGAAGAGCTCTTCGAGGGTCCCGTCAACTCGGCCCGGATCGGCCTTACGGCGCAAGCTACGCCCGACGCCCAGCGCCCGGGCTTGTATGACCTGCGCGTGACTGTGGACCTCCACGATATCCACTTGGACCGCAAAGACGGGCATTTCACCGGGGCGTTCGACGTGTCTATCCCGAACCCGTCCGTCAAGGGCACGGTCATGACCGGCACCGTCGCGGTAGACCTCACGGATAAGCAGCTTGCGGAAGCTCTGGAGAAGGGCTTCCCCGTTGCCGTTACGGAAGCGGAACTCGAGTCGGGCGAGATCCGCGTGGTAGTCCGCGACCGCGCTACCGGCATCGCCGGATCTCTTCGGGTTCCGGTCGAGAAGAAGCCTTAAGCGATCCCCATCTGCTGGCAGGTCTTCAGGAAAAAGCCGTCGGTCATGCCCGCGATGTAGTCGCAAACGCGGCGATGCAGCGGATCGGAGGAGGGTTCGTCGCGGTGCGCGGCCGGCATCCGGTCCGGATGCTCCATAAAGAACTCGAACAGCGCGGGGATGCGCCCGGCGGATTCGGTGCGCGCCCGCACCAAGGCTTCCGAGCAATATACCTTATCGCGCAGAAAGTTCTTTAGCTCTTGCGTCCCCGCGGCGGTGGCTTCCGAAAACCGGGCGGTGCGGGACGGATGCCGGCGGACGGGGTCCAAGCCATTCAGGCCGGCTCCTGAAAGTTCATGAGCCGCGGCCACCGTGCCTTCCATGAATCCCGTTACCAGCCAGTTGATCAGACCGCGCACGACTTCCTTCACTCGTACTTGTTCCGGCGCTCCGGGAAACTGCATCTCGGCAGCCTCCCACAGCTCGCGGAACCGCGCCACTCCAACGCAAGCATCCCCCGGATGGACCAGGCCGGCGCTGTAGCCGTCATCCAGGTCCGCGGTGTTGTAAGCGATTTCATCGCACAGGTCGATGAGCTGGGCTTCGAGCGGCGGACGCAACCCTGGCAGATATTCGTCCAGCTCCGGAAACTCGCCAGGGGCGAAGTCGCGCGAATGTTTCACGATGCCCTCGCGCACTTCGAAGGTCAGGTTGAGGCCGGGAAAGCGGGGATAGGGATTCTCAAAGGATTCAACGATGCGCAACGCCTGGCGGTTGTGCTCGAAGCGGTCGTCGAAGCGCCGCATCACACGATCCAACTCCTCCTCGCCGGCATGCGCAAAGGGAGGGTGGCCGATATCGTGGGCCAGAGCCAGGGCCTCCGTAAGGCTTTCATCCAACCCCAGCGTCGCAGCCACGGTGCGCGCGATCTGCGAAACCTCGATGGTATGGGTCAGGCGGTTGCGGAAATGGTCGGAGAGACCAGGGGTGAAGACTTGGGTCTTGTTCTCCAGCCGCCGGAAGGCGCGGGCGTGAACGATGCGGTCGCGGTCTCGCTGGAATTCGTTGCGATAGGGATGGGGCAGCTCGGGATAGCGCCGGCCCCGCGCCCGCTCCACCGGAAACCGCAAGTGCGAGAGGGCGGCCAACGGATTTATTAATTCTTGCCCGCGGCGTTAATCCTGCCCACCTCGGCGAGCGCCACCTTGCTGATGGCGGTGCGGGAGTTCCGTAGCGGTTCGATCAGCTTGAGAGCCTCGGCGGGGTTGGACTTAGCTAGGATATCGCCCAGCTCCAGCGTAGCCTCTTCCTTGGAAATCAGCGCGGTAGGGTGGTCTATCAGGTAGCGCATCAATCTTTCCGCTTCCTGAGTCTTGCCCTCGGCGGCATACACATGCGCCAGGGAGACGCGGGCTTCCGCGGCATACTCCTCGGGAGCCGAATCCATCACGTCCTTGTAGATCTTCTCCGCGCCAGTGAGATCTCCCTTGTCGGCTTTCTCCGCGGCGATGAAGATGCCGCCAACGGCGCCCTCGGGAGTGCCGTGATACTTGGTGGCCAGGTCCGAGAAGGCCTGGGTGCGGGCTTTGTCCTTATCCGCCTGGGTGGCAAAATTCAGGTTCGTGGGAGTGGGGTTGGGCGCGATGACAGCTTCGTCAATTTTCATCGCCGCCGTCATCGCGTCTTCCCGGACCGCCGCCTGGCGGCGGCTGTAGAAATAGTAGCCCACACCAAGGATTACGACGGCCAAGCCGATCAGGCCATAGCGGATGGTCTCGGTGCGATGTTCGTTCAGAAAGCTGAACGTCAGGCCGACATCCTGGGCAAACTTGTCGGTTTTAAGCTGCTTACGGGTTTGTCGTTTCACGGGAAATACTCCAAAGGCGCCGGCGGCGCCATCAACTAAAAGTCTATCACGGGCGTTCGAGCGGCTATGGACGGTCCAGAGCCAGGGGCGAAATGCCTAAAAGCGGGGGCAGAGCGGGAGCCGGAGAGGTCAGGAACGCATGAATGACTCCAGTGCTCGTATCGAATATTTCGAGCGAGATCGTGAGCGAGCACGGGCTCGCCAGGGAAAGCTTGACGTTCTGCTGGACGCTGGCCAGAATCTCTCCCCGGCTCGAGTATCCGGTCTTCGAAAAGGGCAGCGGTGCAGAGTAGATCTGTCCCGATCCGACAGTGAACGGAACCGGCGTGCCGATAGCGGTCCCGCTCGCGTTGGCGAAGGAGATCGTGCCGGTGCAGGAGGCGGTTCCCGTGACAACGGGTGTCGCGGTGAACAGGGACAGATTGACCACGTTGACCTGGAGCGTTTCCGTGCCGGCCAGTCCAACGGGGGGGGAATTGTAATTTCGTGTAAACGCGAGGGGTGGAGTCACTGTGGCCAACCCTTGCGCGGCGGCGGAGGCAGCCAATAAGACCAGCAGAGAGGCGGAGAAGGGGATGGGGTGTTTTGCAGCAGACATAGCATCCGCAGGTTATCACCTTTCCGGATGATTAGCGGGAGGAGGTCAGGTCGCGGTGAATGGCGAACTTCACCAGACCGGCCACGTCGTGGATATCGAGCTTACGCATCAGGCTGGCGCGGTAGGTGTCGACCGTTTTGGGGCTGAGTTCCAGGCGGGCGGCGATTTCCTTGGCCCTTATGCCGTCTACCAGCAGCGTAAACACCTGGTATTCGCGGGCGCTGAGCGATTCCAGCGGATCGTCGGGGGAGGATTTATTGCCGGCGCTGAAGATCTTACTGAGCTCGAGTTGCGGGGAGACGTAGATGCCGCCGTCCAGGATCTGCTCAAACGCCTCCAGCAATTCAGCGGAAGGGGCGGTCTTCAGAACAAAGGCGTTCACTCCGCAACGCAAGGCCTCGACCACGGTCTTGCGATCGCGGCGCATGGAGAGGACCACAACCTTGGTAGGAATCTTGGCGTCGCGAATCCGTTTGACGATTTCAAGCGTAAACAGATCCGGAAGGTTAAGGTCCAGAACGGCGATATCGGGGCGTTCGCTCTCGATCAAGCGCAGCGCCACGGCGCCCTCTGAGCACTGGCCCACCACTCGGTAGGCCGCCTGCGCCGAGCACAGAGCCGCTAAGCCTTCTCTGACTAAGGTCAGATCGTCGGCGAGCAGAACGCTGTATGTCTGGGGCTCTCGAATTGGAACCATGAATGGCCACGAACGCGCCCGCCATGCATTGGCTGGTTCGCGCTTCAGACTCTAAGTGAGTTCCCGCAGTTCTAATTCTCCTAATTTGAACGCCCTCGGGCGAACCATACGTCCCAAAACCGTCCCGGCCGCGTGGCTCGCAGAACCGAAATGGTCCTCAAGCCGAACCCACATCCTCACGCCAGACCCTACTTAAAGCTGCTGACGGCCGCAGCCTCGTCCTCGAAGACCTCGAAAACCGTGTACAACTTAGTAATTTGCAGCAGATCCTTGACCCGCTTGTTCAGATTCAGCAATTTCATCATGCCGCCCTGGTTGGTAATCGTGGTGAACCCCGAAACCATCTCGCCGATCCCGGAACTATCGATGTAGGACACCTCGGCGAGGTTGAGCAGAAGCTTCTTATGTCCGCCCGCCGATAAATTGCGGACGGTGTCGCGAAACGTGCTCGCACCGTCGCCTAATGTGATTCTCCCCACCGCATCGATTACTGTCACGTCGCCCACCTGACGGGTGGTCAATTTTACACTCACGCACTCCTCCTTCTAACACACTCGTGCCGCGGTTTTAACCGGCCTGCGCCAAACGCTTCACTAACCTCACTTCGGTGCCCTTCGGCTGGCGGGGCCGGATCTGAAACTCATCCATGAACGCCTGCATCAGCAGGATTCCGCGCCCGGAATGACGCAGCAGATTCTCGTCCGCCAGCGGATCGGGCAGTTGGGAAATATCGAAATGATCGCCCTCGTCGGCGACCCGGACCTCCAGTTCGCCGGGGCTACGGGTCACCACCAGGCGCACCTTCTTACGGGAGTTGTAGCGATTGCCATGCACCACCGCGTTCACCATGCATTCCCGCACGGCGATGCCGATTTTGTGCTGGTCGTCCTCGTCAAACCCCAGTTCCTGGGCATCCTTAAGAACGATGGCTTCGGCGGCATCCACGCTGTCCAGCGTGGAATCGAAAGTGTGCTCTTCGGTCCTGGTATCCACACTCGAAATAGAGGCGCTCCTCGTGTCCCGAATCCTTCCCGCGGGGCTTGAGCCCGGGCTCGACTTGAATCGTTCAAAGGTAAACCAGAAGAACGGCGAAAGTCAAGGCGCAGGGAGCACGCACACGGTAGAATGGATGCGTGTCCGCCCAGCCGCAGCCCCACCTGACGCCGGAGCAGTATCTGGAGCTTGATCGCGCCTCCGAATTCCGGAATGAATACTACAACGGCCGCATGTACCCGATGGGGGACGCACCTTCCGCGATGGCTGGCGGGACGTACCGTCACTCGAAGCTGACACACAGCCTGGGCCGCCGATTGGGAAATGCCCTCGAAGGGCGCCCCTGCGAGGTAAGCGGGAGCGATATCCGCGTTTGCACCACGCCCGATGGTTTATACACATATCCGGACATCGTGGTCGTCTGCGGCGAGCCGAAATTCGCGGATGGACGCAGGGACACGCTGCTCAACCCTACTCTCGTGATCGAAGTGCTGTCGCCTTCGACCGAAGGGTACGACCGCGGCTTCAAGTCCGCGCAGTACCGGACGGTTGAATCGCTCGATGAATACGCGCTGGTGTCGCAGACCGAGCCGCGGGTGGAAGTGTTCCGCCGCCAGCCCGGCGGCCATTGGCTGCTATCCGAATTCGTCGGCCTCGAAGCCGCATGCCACTTCGACAGCGTCGGTGCGAGCGTCGCGCTGGCCGAGATTTACGACAAGGTCGCGTTCGACGCCGCGGAGTAAGCCGACAACCGCTCCTTGGAATTCGTAGGCGGGAAGTTTTCGGTCAATGAATGTCGCGGTGCGTTCAGCCTCAATCGACGACCTGCCAAGTCTGACCGAGATCCACAACTACTACGTAGTCAACACCCACATCACGTTTGACGTCGAGCCTTGCAGTCCGGCGCAGCAGGCCGGATGCGGTAGGCCTTGGCCTCGGCACGTTGCTCTACGGAGCATTATTTGACGCGATCGCGGACAGGACATCCACCGCTTTGTCGCGGGCATCGCCCAACCGAACCTTGCGTCCAACGCCCTGCATCGGCGGTTCGGTTTCAAGAGCATTGGAAGTTATAGCGAGGTGGGCCGAAAGTTCGACAAATATTGGGACGTGATGTGGATGGAGCGCCCGCTGAAGCTACCCTAACGCCGCAGCGGTTTTGCGTGTAAAGTAACTAAGGGAGAAGAGGGAACCTCGATGTCCAGACTGTATGCGCTCATTGCTCTGCCTTTGGCGGCTACGCTTTCTTCCGCACAGACGACTTGCGATCAATTGAAGCTCTCGCTTCCTGAGACGACTATCACCTCGATCCAGTTCGTCGCGGCTGGTCTCTTTGCGGCTCCGGCAGCGGCGCCCGCGCCAGCTCCTGCTGTGGCAGCTCCAGCGGGTCGCGGTGGACGCGGCGGCGCGGCTGCCGGAGGACGGGGAGGCGCGCAACCTGCCGCTTCCGTGCCGGCCTATTGCCGGGTGCTCATGGTGCTGACGCCGTCATCGGACTCGCATATCGAAGCCGCGGTATTTCTGCCAGCCGAAAACTGGAATGGAAAACTACAGGTGGTGGGCAATGGAGGATGGGCCGGCACAGTCAGCTATCCGGCCATGGCCGCCGCCCTGCGCGAAGGTTACGCCGCCGCTTCCAACGACACGGGACACCGCTCCAACGACGCGGGCGGCGGCGGCATGTTCGGGCTCGGCCACCCCGAGAAGATCACCGATTTTGCGTATCGCGCCATGCATGAAACCGTGGTGAAGGCGAAATTGATCGCCACGGCGTTCTATGGCAAGGCTCCGAAGTACTCCTATTACAACGGCTGCTCCACCGGCGGGAGGCAGGGACTGGTTGAAGTCACCCGCTTCCCCGACGATTTCGACGCCGTTGCCGCGGGCGCTCCCGCGAACCCGCACGTGCATCTGCATGCCGCCGGAGTGGAACGGTCCCTCGAGTTGATGAAGAACAACGCGCCGCTCACGCAAGCCAAGGTCGAGACGCTGCACGCGGCCGTCATGAACGCCTGCGATGCTCTCGACGGAGTGAAGGACGGGATCATCAGCAATCCGGAAAAGTGCCACTATGATCCGGCCGCGCTGTTGTGCAAGGGCGCGGATGGCCCATCCTGTTTGACGCCAGGCCAGGTGGAGACCGTGAAGATCGTATTCGGCGACGTGAAGACGAAGAAGGGTGAAGTTATCTGGACTGGATACCCGGCCGGCACGGAGCTCAATGTCGGATCGCTGCGCAACGTTCCGACCGGACCGGGCGGCGTCTGGGACGTGATTCGTATTTTGGGCCATCAGGACAAGGACTATGACTGGCACAATTTCGATTTGGATGCCGAGGTGGCGCAGGCCGACAAGGCCGGCATCGACGTCCTCACCTACGATCTTTCGGCCTTTAAGGCGCACGGCGGGAAGTTGCTGCTCTACCATGGCTGGTACGATTCCACCATTCCGCCGGAGCACACGGTGCTGTATTACGAGTCGGTGCTGGCGAAGATGGGCAAGAAGCAGGACGATTGGATCCGCCTCTACATGGAGCCGGGAATGGCGCACTGCGGAGGCGGCATTGGTCCGGACCAGTTCAACAAAATGGGAGTGATCGAACGCTGGCGCGAGGCCGGCCAGGCTCCGGAGGCCATCCTCGCTTCTCACGTCACCGGCGGCACTGTCGACATGACGCGCCCCCTGTGTCCCTATCCGCAGGTCGCCGTGTACAAGGGCGTCGGGAGCACCAACGACGCGGCGAATTTCTCGTGCAAGGTGCAGTAACTGAGGAGGGAAGCTATTATGCGCAGCCTCGCGCTGGTCCTCACACTGGCGGCCACGACGTCACTCCTGGCGCAGTCATCCTCGTCCTACCGCGTGACTCACACCTACATTTTGGGCGGAGACGGGAGTTGGGACTACGTCGTGCCCGATCCACCGAATCACCGTCTGTTTGTCGCGCGGCAGACGCGCGTGATGGTCATCGATGAAGACAGCGGGATGCTGCTCGGCGAAGTCACCGGTATCCAGGGCGCGCACGGGACTGCGATCGCGGAAAAGACGGGCCATGGATTCGCCACCTCGGGCAACGACCAGTCCGTCGTCATGTTCGACCTGAAGACCTTCAAGTCTCTCGGCCGAATCCCGGCCGCCGAAGACGCCGACGCCATCGTCTACGATCCTCCATCGAACCGCGTCTTCACATTGAATGGCGATGCGCACTCCTCGACAGTGATCGACGCGCAGGCGGGGACCCTGATCACGAACATCCCGCTCGGCGGCAAACCGGAATACGGCGCTTCCGCCGGCGACGGCAAGGTGTACGCGAATCTCACCGACATCAGCGAAGTTGTCGAGATCGACGCGAAGACGGCGATGGTGACGCGGCGCTGGTCCACCGCTGCATGTAAGCAGCCGGTTTCGATGGCCCTCGACACCGCTCACCATCGGCTGTTCAGCGGATGCCGCAGCGGAGTGATGGCGGTCTCCGACTATCAGGCGGGCAAGGTGGTCGCAACCCTCCCCATCGGCACAGGAGTCGATGGCGCCGGGTACGATGCCGCCTCCGGCAACGCGTTTGCCTCCAACGCCGACGGCACCCTCACAGTGATCCATCAAGACTCGCCGGACCAATATCACGTCCTCGAAACTGTGCAGACCCCGCCGGGATCGCGAAATATGGGGCTCGACCCCACCAATCACCGTATATTCATTGTCTCGGCGAAGTTCGGGCCTGCGCCGGCGGGCGGCAGGGGCAGGGGGCCGGTGCTGCCCGGAACGTTTACATTGATGACCATTGAGCGCTAGCAAAACACTGGCTTTTTGCTAGCGTAGAAGATAGGAGACTCTCATGCGACAAACGTTTCTGGCAGTTACAGCGTTTACAATGTTCGTGGCCATCGCCTCAGCCTGGCAGGCCGCGAGCTCCGGACCTTACAAGGTTCTTAAGACGGCGAAGACCGGCGGTCTCGGCGGCTTCGACTACATCTATGCCGATGTGGCCGGCCGTAAGCTATACATCCCGCGCCAAACCCAGTTTGGGGCAACACCCCCGGTGGCCGCGCGCATTACGGTGTTCGATATCGATACTTTGGCCCCTGCCGGGGAGATTCCGGACATCCGGGCGAATGGCGCGGCGGTGGATGCAAAATCGGGTCATGGTTTCGCCAGTAGCAAACCCGTGGCGATGTGGGACACCAAGACCCTGAAACTAATCAAGACCATCGAAGTGCAGGGCAATCCGGACGGCATTCTCCAGGACTCCTTCAATCAGCGAGTGTACATCCTCAGCCATCAGGCGCCGCACGTCACTGTGATCGACGCGAAAACCGGCGACGTGCTGGGGACGCTGGATCTGGGCGGCGCGCCGGAGCAGGCCGTCACGGATGGAAAGGGCCATATCTACGTTGACGTCTCGGACAAAGCCAATGTCGCTGTCATTGACGCTAAGGCGATGACCGTGACGGCGCATTACGATCTCGGCGACAAAGGCAACGGCCTCGCCGGGCTGGCGATGGATGTGAAGAACGAGATTCTCTTCGTCGCGGCCCGGAACTCGGGCGTGCCTCCGGCGCAACCGGCGCAGCCCACGATGGTCATTCTCAGCGCCAAGGACGGCAAAATTCTGAAGACGCTGCCGCTGGCCGGCGGCTCCGACGGAGCAGTCTTCAATCCCGCCACCATGGAAGCTTTCAGCACGCACGGCAACGGGACGCTGACAGTGGTCAAGGAGACCAGTCCCACCAGCTTCGAGGTGGAGCAGAACCTCGACACGATGAATGGCGCCAAGACGCTGACCTTGGATACGAAGACCAACCACGTCCTGACCATGGCCGCGGAGTACGGCGCACCGCCGGCTGCGGCGACCCCTCCTCCAGCCGGACGCGGAGGCGGACGCGGACCAGGCCGCGGCCCGATGCTGCCCGATTCGTTTTCGATTCTCGTCGTTGGTAAGTAGCGAGCGCTATCTGGCGGCTAGCGCCCGTTCAATCGCGCCGGTCAGTTCCTTCGACTCCGGCTCGACCGGCGCATCGAAGCGCGCCAGCACTTTGCCGTTGCGGTCCACCAGGTACTTGGTGAAGTTCCACGGAATCTCGCCGCCCGTCTTCGGATTGGCTGTTTTGTCGGTCAGGAACCGATACAGCGGAGCCTTGTCTTTACCCGCCACCGATATCTTGCTGAACATGGGGAAGGTGACGCCGAACTTGGACTTGCAGAACGCGCCGATTTCGGCGTTGCTGCCCGGCTCCTGCTCGCCGAAGTTATTGGCCGGGAACCCCGCCACTACCAGACCCTGGTCCTTGTACTTCACGTACAGCGCCTGCAAACCTTCGTATTGATAGGTGTAGCCGCATTGGCTGGCCACGTTGACGATCAACATCACCTTGCCTTTGTAGGTGGCAAGCGAGGTGGGCGTGCCGTTAATGGCGTCGAGGGTGAACTCATGCACGCTGGAGGCGGCAAACGCGGTAGTGGTCATCAGCAAAGCTCCGAAGTATTTCATGGCTTGATTTTAGCAGCGCTTTGCGTCAGGTCGTTTCGAACGACTTTCCCGCCCTTCATGACGAATTTCACTCGCTGAAGTTCGGTGATGTCGGCCAGAGGGTCTCCGGAGACGGCGATCAAGTCGGCGTACTTGCCCTTATCGATGGATCCGATCTGGTTCTGCCAACCCAGCACTTCGGCATTAACGGTGGTCCCGGCCTGGATGGCGCGCGCCGGACTCAAGCCGCCGCGCTTCACCAACGCTTCGAAGTCCAGGGCCTGAGTTCCGTGGGCGTAGGTCGAGCCATCGGCTCCGCTGCCCATCATGATTTTCATTCCCTTGGTGGCGGCAGCCATGGCCACAGCCTTTTCGAAAATTGGAATCATGCGGTATTTTCCGCCGGTGTTTTTGGCGTCGTTATCGTCCATGTACGGCTCGATGTATCGAACGAAGGTCGGATCGTAATACAGCCCCTTCTGCACCATCATGTTGGCCTGCTCCTGATTCAGGCCGAAGGCGTGCTCGATGGTGTCGCATCCGGCGAGGATGGCGTTCTTTTGCCCCTCGCCTCCATAAACGTGACACGCCGTCTTCTTCCCGAGGCGATGCGTCTCATCGATCAACGCCTGCAATACGGGCATCGGATAGGTGAGTACATATTGGGCTTCGCCGGTTGCGCTGAAAGAATACGCGCCGGTTGGAAACAACTTGATCCAGTCCGCGCCGCGCGCAATCTGCTCCCGCACGGCGGCGCGCGCTTCCTCAATCGAGCGAACCACCGCGCTGGTCAAGGGGTTGTCCGGAGCCGCGGGGTTCGCCGGAGCCGCTCCCCAAACGATGCCCCGCGTCGAGACTTGATAGCGGGGGCCGTCAATGCGCCCCTGGTTGATGGCGTCCCGGATCGCCACGTCTCCGTATCCGTTGCCGTGGGTGCTCATATCCCGGGCCGAGGTAAAGCCCGCCCGCAGGTCTGCTTGCACGTTCTGCACGGCAATCAGCATGGAGCTTTCCGTGGTTCCGTTCCGTCCGCGGGTGTTGAACATGTGCGTGTGCGCGTCGATCAAGCCGGGCAGGACGGTTGCCTGGCTCAGGTCGATCACCTGAGCGCCAGCCGGAATCTTGACCTGGGCCTGCGGTCCAAGGTCGGTGATCCGCTCGCCGGAAAGGATGACCACCTGTCCGGTCAACATCTGGCCGGTCTTGCTATCGAACAGGCGTCCGGCGCGGATCGCGATCGTTCGCGCGGCAGGAGGACACTGAAAGATGCCGCCGTCCGACCCCACGCAGGGAACCGGCCCCGCCCCGCGCCAGGGAGCCGGTGGAGGTTGAACCTGCGCCCAAACCGCGATTGAACATAGCAATGACGCGAACGCGATGGTCAAAACAGATTTCACGATGCCACCTCCTCTGCCGAAAGGCAGGCGACAAAAACCGATTCGCCTGCCCCACTCCCTACTTCCCGACGAAGTGCCCCAGATCGCGGTTATTCTCCTCGCAGATGTATTCGAGCAGTTCCGTATCGGGCTGATAGACGGCGCCTTCCGTGACGGTCCACGGCTTGGTGTAGGCTTTGGAATCGTCGATCGTAATCTGCACGTCCATGTGGCCGAAATCCTTGCGGTGGTAGCGCTCGATCACATGCAGCGCGTCGGTGACCGGATGTCCGTTCGTATCCAGCCAACCCTTGCCGTTGAAGCCGCTGGTTTCCACCACGAACGTGTCGCCCTCCCAATGGCCGATCGAGTAGCCCTGCCAGGTGGGATTCGGGTCCTTGGGCAGAGAGCGGCCGTCGGTGAAGATCTGGCGGAAAATGGTGCGCGATTCGTACAGGATATAAGTCACTCCCGGCGTCTCGACGATCTTCCAGGGCGAGGTGACCGCGATCTTTTCCGGAATGATGGAGGGCAGGCAGAAATTGTTGGGATCGTCCTTGCCCAGGTTATCCACGCGTTTCCTGTATTCGGTATCCGCCCAAGGCAGGAAGGGAACTTCACCAGGCTTCAAGTCGGCGGCGATGTTGATCAAATACTTAATCCCCGGAACCAGCCAGATTCCGGAAAGGTCGGGCTGGCCGTTGGGCTTCCTGGGCACAGGCGCGGAAAGATCCGCCTTGCCGTTGGCCGCGCGCGGGATCCCTGCGGTCGGGTAGTTCAGCCACTGCGCGGGCGCCAGGGACGCAGCCATCGCAGCGGCGCAAGCAATGCAGAAAATTCTCATCTCGGTATTTCCCTCTCGGGCAATTATACTGCGCCGGCCCCCAGCTACTTCACCCCGACCAGGTGCGCACGGTCCTTTTCATTTTCCAGGCAGACGTATTCCATCAGTTCCAGGCTGGGTTTGAGCTGGAACACACGACTTTGTTTCCAGGGCGCCGTATAGGCCTTCGGATCGTCCACCGTTACTTCGTAAGACATCGTTTTGGGACCCGTGCGCCGAAGACGCTCCGTCAAATGGAGCTGGTCGCTATGGGGATGGCCATTGGTATCCAGGCGGGTCTTGTCGTTCATCCCGGCGACATCGATCACCAGCGTGTCGCCGTCCCACTTTCCGACCGAATTTCCGAACCAGGTGGGGTCGAGATTCTTGGGGTGGTCGCGGCCGTCCGTGGGGATCGAACGAAAGATATGCCAGGATTCGTACAGGATCACCACTCGATTCGGAGTTTGGACGATCTCGATCGGGTCGGGGGCGTTCGCTTGCCGGGTCACGCCTACCGGCAGGCACGGGTCCATCTTTCCGTCGAACAGTTCGAACTGTTGCTGCCCCCAAGGTGTCAAAGCGGCCTGGGTTCCTCGGGTGAGGTCCGGCGTGTAAGGACCCTGCCAAACTCCGGTCAAGTCTCCCTTCCAAGCCCCGTTGTCTTCCGCTGGAGCCTTCGTTGCCGCGGATTGGCCCGCCGCGGGCCGCGGCGCGAACAGCAGGATTGCCAAGAGAACCTCAAGAACGGCGGCCTCCGCAAATTTATCGAACAAAATTCTGCGCATTTTCAACCGCCATTGTGTGAACAGGAGCCGGCCAATGTCAAGCGCAGGCATTCGAAGCTCACGCAAACCGGCCGGTTATCCGGTGGAGCGAAGGACTTTCTGCCGGCTCACCGCCTCACCGTCCCCGCTCTTCAATTCGCGGAACACGATAGTGGACAGAATGGTCAATCCGCCCAGGACCAGAAACGCCTGGTGGATGCCGTGAATCATTTGTGGCGCGCTGGAATGAAAGCGATCGGGTATGAAGAACGCGGTGGCCAGCGACGCCGACGCGACGCCGAAACTGATCGACATCTGCTGCATCGTGCTCGCGATCGAGCTTGCGCCGCTGGTTTCTTCCTCGGTGACGTCGGCATACGCCAGCGTATTCATGCTGGTGTATTGCAGCGACGTGAAGAACCCGTAAAAGAAGGCCAGCGCCACGATGAACCAGACCGGAGTGCCCACACCGATGGTCGTGAAAAGCAGAATGAACACGCCGAGGATCACGGTATTTGAAACCAGAACGCCACGAAAGCCGAAGCGTGTCAGGATTCGCGGCATGGTTAACTTCAGACTCATGGCGGCAATCGCCTGCGGCATCATGAGCAGGCCGGATTGAATGGGAGTGAATCCGAGGCCCACCTGGTAAAGCAGCGGAAACAGGAATGGGATTCCGCCGATGCCCAGACGCGTGACGAAGCTGCCGGTCACCGCCGCGCGGAACGTGCGAATGCGAAATAGAGTTAGACGCAGCAAGGGAAACGCAGCCTTGGTTGCGTGCAGTCCATAACCTGCCAGCAGCAGGATGGAAAGCGCCAAAAGCCCCAGAATTTCGCGCGAGCCCAGGTCATGTTCGCCGAACACCTCCAGCACATACGACAGCAGCGCGACCCCGGAGCCGAACAGGATCAGACCGGCGACATCCAGCGGATGGGTACGCTCCTCGCGGTAGTCCGGCAGGTGCAGGTAGACCAGGCATAAGCCGGCGAGGCCGATCGGAAGGTTCACGAAAAAGATGAGCCTCCAGTGGAAGTATCCGACGATCAGGCCGCCGGCGATGGGTCCGAGCATGGGACCAATCAGACCCGGGATGGCGACGAAGCTCATGGCGCGGATGAGTTCGGATTTCGCGAAGGTCCGGACCAGGGTGAGGCGGCCCACCGGCACCATCATGGCTCCGCCGCAGCCTTGCAGGACACGGCAGGCGACCAGCACATGGAGATCGCTCGATACGCCGCAGAGCAGCGACCCCAATGTGAAAAGACCAATTGCGGAAGCGAACACCCGGCGCGTTCCGAATCGATCCGCCATCCACCCGCTGATCGGAATAAACACGGCGAGACTCAGGGTGTAACTGGCCAGCACCGACTTCATGCTCAGCGGCGCCACTTTTAGCGCCTCCGCGATGGCTGGCACCGCGGTGTTCAGAATCGTCGTATCCAGCGACTCCATAAAAAACGCGACTGCGACCAGCCATGGCAACAGCCGCTTACTGGACGCGCGCGGCAAGGGAGTGCTGATGGAATCGAGCGGACTCATGTTCTCGGGTCGCCTCTGGCCTGAGCCTTCGTGACTATGGTAGCCGGACCCGCAAGATCGCAGCCTCGACATGGCCCGGTGCTCCGCAAAAAGCCTCAGGCAATGGGTGAAATCGCGCATTTCGGACCAAACCTCTACGTGCGGAAATCACTGAACTCGATTCCTTTCAGCATCTTGCTATGCCCCCGCTGTGGCCCGCCGAATGCAACTCACGCAAGTGAGGTTGTAGGAGGACGTCATGTTCGAGCAAATGCTGCTTCCTCGCGGCGATACCCATCTGGCACGGAATGCCGTATTCGCATTCGCCGGTCAGCTAGGCGTGCTGGCGATCTCAACCGTACTGATAACGTACTATGACGTGCTGCCGCTGCGGTTTCCGCAGCCACCCGTCCCGGTGTATTTGTCCGCACCGCCGCCGCCACCACCGCCGCCGGCGGCCGCGGCTCGCGCGCCGGCTCAGACAGCGGTACACAAGTTCGTGCCGAGGACCTTCAACGTCCCGGTGCTCACCGCGCCGCAAAACATCCCCCAGCACGCTGCGATCATCGCCGACGCCGCACCTTCCTTGCAGGATGCACCGGGAGCCGGAATGCTTGGAGGGGTTCCTGGGGGAGTGCCCGGCGGCATCCCGGGCGGCTCGTTGAACGGGCTGCTGGGAGCGCTTCCGCCTCCGGCACCGGTTGCGGCCAAACCTTCTCAGCCAGCCGCGACTCCCGCCGTTCCAACGGCTCCGGCCCGGATCCTCGTGGGAGGCGAGGTGGAGGCGGCGCTCCTTACACATGAAGTTGTACCCGTCTATCCGGTTCTTGCCATGAACGCCCGGATCGAGGGCTGGGTCCGGCTTTCGGCCTGCATTGCGCCCGATGGAAGGGTGAAGGACTTGCGCGTCCTCAGCGGGAATCCCCTGTTGGTCGGAGCCGCCCAGAATGCGGTGAAGCAATGGATCTACAAGCCCACATATCTGAACGGCAATGCGGTGGAGGTGCTAACCGAGATCAATGTCGAGTTCATGTTGGGCCGGCACCATGATGTTGGCACACTGAAAAAGGGATCCTCTTCAGCGATTGTCCCGGACTGACATGGCGTTCACGGCTAGGCCCCTGACCGCGAGGTTTTGCTCCGTATGTGTGGGGCAGGTTGGCAACGTCGGCAACCTGCGGCGGGTTGGCAACCCGCCAAGCCCGCTGCCCAAAGAATGACGGTGAAGGCAACGGTCGGCCCCAACCCGTGGTAATGATGTTATGAGCGCCGCGGCGGGGTTTCGCGTAGACTGCGAGCAACCCCCCCCGAGACGCTGGGAGCCACCATGAACGAACTTTCAAACCAGGTTGTGCTGATCACGGGTGCGAACGGTGGTCTGGGGACCAACGTAACCGAAGCATTCCTGGCGGCCGGGGCCCTCGTGGTCGGGACGTCCCTGGCCATCGTGGATGCCGATTTCCCGAATCCGCGCTTCACCGCCATTGCCGCGGACCTCACCGATCCGCATGCGGCTCAGAAGCTGGCCGGCGAGGTCATACGCCGCTTTCAGAAGATCGATACGCTGGTGCACGTGACGGGCGGGTTCGCCGGCGGCAAACCCATCGCGGAAACGGACGAGGCGACCTGGGAGCGGATGCTCGGCATCAATCTCAAGTCGGCAGTCAACATCCTGCGGGCTGCGATCCCGCACATGCGCCAGGCGGCCCGAGGCCGCATCATTGCGATCGGCAGCCGCAACGCCGCTGAGCCGGCCGCCAACCTCAGCGCGTACAGCGCTTCAAAAGCAGCTCTGGTGTCGTTGGTTCAGACCGCGGCTCTGGAGAACAAGGATCTGGACATCACCGCGAACGTGATCCTGCCTGCGACGATGAACACGCTTGCCAATCGCAAAGCCAACCCGGGCGCGGACCCGGGGAAGTGGGTCCAGCCCGAGCATGTGGCGGCGCTGGTTGCCTTCCTGGCGTCTCCCGCCGCCGCCCAGATCACCGGAGCGGCGATTCCGGTCTACGGACAAGAGATCTAAGCTAAACCGACCTGATTCCAACACGTCAAGGGATTAACCCAACCTTCGCAGTTCAGGGCATTTGAAGCTGGGATGCCCTTTGTTTTCAGCAAAGGCATGTCAAAGGTCTCCACTACATTTTGAGTTGGGGAAGAGGAGCGGAGACGGCAGTGGTGGTGATACGAGGAGGTGGCTGCCGCGGTAGCACGAACTTCAGTTGATGAAGCAGAAGAGCCTGCTCCGGACTCGGCTCGGTGTAACGCGGCATCACCAAGCGCCGGCCATCGGTGGTTGGGAAAGACACATCCAGCATCTGAATGGCGGCGAGTTTTTCCAGCACCGCGCGGGATGTCAGTCCGGGAGCATGCGCCTTGAGGCGGTACTTCAACGTCACACTCAGACAGTAAGCCAGGAAGGCAACCAGGATGTGCGCGTCCACCCGATGCTCCAGTTGATGGTGGATCGGACGAATGCCCAGATCGCTCTTCAGACATTTGAAGGCCGCTTCGATTTGCGTCAACTGCATGTAGCGATCCCACAAGACGGCGGGATCTTCGGCCACCAGATTGGTGCGCAGCAGGTAGTGGCCATCGCGCAGCTCGGCTTCCTTGAGCTTGGTCTTATCGAGTCGAAACGTGAACGTCTCGCGGGTCACTTCTTGGCCCGCCGCGGGTAGATTGATTTTCACGAATCCAAAAGCCCGGCCCACGTCCGTCTTGGCCGCGCCCACGCGCATCAGCAACTGATCTCGCTTCGGTGCGCTCCGCCGCATTGCGCGCAACTTGCGCAGCAAGCGCGCCAGTTTCTTGCGGCGGATCGCAACCTCCTTGGCCTGCCGTCCTTCGCTCTTCGCCAACACGTAGAGTTCGCCGTCTTGGGCAAACAACTTCACTTCCACCGACTCGCGCACTTTCTGCCAGGGCAACTCCAGCCACTTCTTCTCATACTGCTTGACCTTGGCCCGCGACGTTCCCACCAGGTAAAACGTCTCTTGGCGCGAGGTCCGCATTTCCGCCAAAATAGCCTCGGTTGGAATGCCGCGATCCATCAGCCACACCCGCCGCGCCTTGCCATACATGCTTTCGATCTTGTCCAGAAAACCGCTCAAAGTGGACTTGTCGGAGGTGTTGCCGTCCATCACTTCGTAGGCCATCGGCAGGCCCGTGGGCGTCATCACCAGCGCGATCACCACCTGCCTGCAGTTCGGTTTGCCGTCGCGGCTGTAGCCGTATTTGGCCTTGGGGTTTTGCTCGGCCTCCCCTTCCACGTACGTGCTGGTCAGGTCATACAGCAGCAAATCGAACTCCGCTTCGAACAGGTCTTTCCAGCGTTGCTGTAAATGCACGAACAGCTCTTGCTTGTGTGGCAATACTCGATCCAGGCACCGGTACAGCCGGTCTTTTTCCGCTACTTGAAAATCCTGCCCCAGCAAAACGTCCATCGCGCTTTGATCGAACCACTGCCGGTGCACCCGGAACTCGCTGCCCGGATCGATCAGCCGGTTCACCACTAGCAACTCCAGCACCTGCGCCCAGGCGACCCGTTCCCGACCCTCCGGCAGCTTCTCGGACCAGAACTGGTCCAACTGCAATTGGCGCCATAGTTCGCATCCCAACCAGCAGTTGCCATAGGGGCGGGCTCGCTCCAGCTTCATCTCACTGAGCTTCACTTGCACGCTGTCGATCGCGTCGGCGGGAACCGGACGGTCCTCGGGAAACAGACTCAGCGGCGTGAAGCGATGCTGCTGTTCATCGAACACGTCCAGCGTCTTGCGCCAGGCCGTTTGCTGGCTGTCGTTGATTTCACCCAGATACAACACTTGCCGCTGCGCCACTCTCCCGGACCGCAGGCGGCGGCTTTCCACCACCGTGTAGTAGCGGTGCTCCTTGCCATCCTTGATCCGTTTGTTGTGGCGCAGAAACATTGTCCCTTGCAGAATGCCAGAATCTTTCCCGGCTGCATAGAGGGTAGGTCTCCACTACAAGCACTTCTGAAAATGTTCTATTGAACAAGAAAACTTTATCTCCACGATCCGCTCGCTTTTGCCGCAACACTCATCGCAGCTGCGAAGGTTGGGTTAAGGAAAACGCTCACGGATTTGGAACATGAAGAAGCCGCTCGGGTAGCGGTATCGCTCTTCCTGCAAGACTTGGGCGGAGGTATACATGTATCACGCGATTGTCAAACGGATTGCCCTACAAAACTTTCTACGAGTGAATCAGAAGGACTATGCTGCCCTCCTGAAGGGCTGTTCCTCAGATGTTCATCACCGGTTTGGAGGGCATCACGCGCTGGGCGGCGAGAGGCACGATCGTGAAGCGCTGGGACGATGGTTCGAACGACTGGGCCGGCTGGCTCCTACGTTGCAACTCAAAGTTCATGATGTATGGGTGAAGGGCGGCCCCTGGAAAACGACCGTCATCATGCGGTGGTCCGCAATCCAGGATCTCCCGGATGGCTCACCGTATAACAACCACGGCGTTCACATCATTCGCATGCGTTGGGGCAAGGTGTTCGATATCGATGCAAATGAGGACTCTCAACTTGTTGCCGCATCCTTGCAGATATGGGCCGCACATGGAGTGAACGAAGCTCTTGCCGCTCCCATCCTGAGCTAGTGATAATAGCGACAAGGGTCGAAAAACGACAAGGACTTATGATGCAGACGAAGAATGCTACAGGCGTAATCAAAACGGGCAGCACTGCGATGCGTGCACTGGCGGTCGGTGCATTCGCTATTGGCGCAGCGGCGATCGGGGCGATCGCGGTGGGTGCAATGGCGATCGGGCGTTTGCGAGTCCTGGAAGCTCACGGGCAAACCGGAAGTTAACTCTGAGACATACCTTCCGCGCCGCCCGAAGGCGCGATCGCCAATCACTCTTTCTTCCGATGCGCGCATCCGCCCGCCGGGAGCATGCTGGAGTCATGGCAACCGATCTTGTGAATCTTTCGAACGAATTAGCGGCAGCCGCGGAGCGCGTCGCCGCGAGCATTGTGGCCGTGCATGGCCGGCGCGGAATCGGATCCAGCGGGATCGCCTGGCGCGACAACCTGATCGTAACCTCCAGCGAAGGCATTCGCATGGAAGAAGGCATCCAGCTCCTGCTCCCGGACGGACGCTCTGCCGCGGCCCGGCTGCGGGGGCGGGACTCCGGCACGGACCTTGCCGTCCTGGAAACCGACGCCGGCGGTCTTCGTCCACTCAAATTCGCCGGCGATGCGGCGCTCAAGGTGGGGCACCTGGCGCTGGCGGTCGGCCGCACAGCCAACACCGGTCCGATCGCGTCCTTCGGAATCGTCAGCGGTGTTTCCGGAGAATGGAAATCCTGGCGAGGCGGAAAGCTCGACCCCTTCGTTCGCCTGGATATCTCGGTCTATGCGACGCTCTCGGGCGGCGCAGCGGTGGACGCGGGCGGCAATCTGATCGGTTTGGTCTCCACCGGACTCTCGCGCAGTTCGGTGTTCGCCGTGACCGGCGCAACCATCAATCGAATCGCGGGAAAATTGATCGAGCAAGGCTACATCAGTCACGGTTTTCTGGGAGTTGCTCTTCAGCCGGTAGCGTTGCCTCCAGCGATGAAGGAAAGGCTTCAACAAGACACGGGAATCATGTTGCTGGGGATCGAGCCGGAGGGTCCGGCCGCCGTAAGCGGATTGATTCTCGGAGATGTGCTGGTGGCCGCGGGCGGCCATTCACTCGCCCGGCCGGAGGCGCTGGCGGAGCTTCTGGAACGGACGCCGGCGGGCCAGACCGTCAAATTCCAGGTGCTGCGGGCGGGCGTAGTGCAAGACCTGGACGTCCGCATCGGAGAGCGGCCCAGCAGAAGGAGGTAACAGCGTGGGCGGTACCTTTGGAGAAGTAGTCGAAAGATTGCGCCGATCCACTGTCCAGGTCAGGACCCATCGAAATGGCAGCGGGTCGGGCGTGATCTGGTCGCAGGACGGTCAAATCGTGACCAACGCGCACGTGGTGGAAGGCGCCGGAAGTTCGGGCATGGTTGAAGTGGCGCGTGGTGAAGTAGGACGTGTTGAAGTGGAGCTTTGGGATGGACGCGTCGTGCCGGGCAGGATCGTCAAAAGAGATCGCCGGCGCGACGTGGCGGCTTTAAGAGTGGAAGCCTCCGGCCTGCCGGCCGTTACGCCTGGCGATTCCAACGCGCTACGGGTGGGCGAATTGGTCATCGCCGTCGGGAATCCGTTCGGGTTCACAGGCGCGGCCAGCACCGGCGTGGTTCATCGTTTGAACTGGAGTGAGGGCTCGCGGGGCCGGTTCGAAAAGCGCTCCTGGGTGGTCAGCCAACTACGCCTCGCGCCTGGAAACTCTGGCGGACCGCTGGCCAACGCCCACGGCGAGGTGGTGGGGCTCAACACCATGATCGCGGGCGGACTGGCGTTTGCGATTCCCTCCTATTCCGTCACGGAGTTCCTGAGGGCTCCGGTTCAAGCGGGACTGGGAGTGGTGGTCCGGCCGGTTTCGATGGACCGCGTCCGCCGGCAACTCGCGTTCATCGTGCTGGAAGTGATTCCGGACTCGCCCGCCGAGCGTGCCTCGCTTTCTGCAAGGCGATCTGTTGGTAGGCGCGGGCGGGCGGCGATTCCAGTCGGTCCAAGACCTGGAGATCGGCATTCACGCGAGCCGCGAAGGGATTCTGGAGCTTCAATTCCGCCGAGGCGGGAACCCGAACATCCGCACGGTTGCGATTCGAATGGCTCCTGCCTCGGTGAGAGCGGCGTGATTCGCGTTTTGGTGGGGTCGCGATCGAACCTGGTTCGAGCGGGCCTGGAAAGTCTGGTTCGCTCGATTCCGTCGCTCGAATTCGCCGGGACCGTCGATGTGTCCCAGCCTTCCCCATCCGAACTCTCCGGCGATGTGCTGCTGATCGAGGCCGGAGACTCGGGCGACCAGGAGTGGGCGGTCCTGGCCGACCTGCCGATTCCTGTGGTCTTACTGTTGGATTTCGCCGATTCCGCCCTGGTCGGTTCCGCGTTTCGCTCCGGCATTCGAGGTGCGCTCTCCCGGGATGCAACCGCGGAGGAGATCGAGGGCGCGGTTCACGCGGTAAACGCCGGGCTCGCCGCGACCACGCCGGCGTTGCTCGCGGAGCTTCTGCCGGATGCGCAACCGTTTCCGGCGGAGCTTGCCGAACCGCTCAGCGACCGCGAACTGGAGGTGCTGGACCTGCTGGCGGAGGGGCTCAGCAATAAGCTGATCGCGCACCGGCTCGGCATCTCGGAGCACACCGTCAAAACTCACGTCGCATCGATCTTCGCGAAGCTCGGCGTCTCCAGCCGGACCGAGGCGGTCTCCCAAGCGATCCGGCGAGGCTTGGTGATGCTGTAACCTCGCCGCCGGCACGATTGCGGCTACGCGCTAGACACCCGTAACGCCTTATTTACTCCGGGCCGAACGCCAGCAGCACGTTTCCGAAAGGCCCGCCTCCAACGCCGTAGCCCGAGCCGATGTACATCATCCCGCCCACGACCACTGGGCCCACTGACGAAATCGCTCCGCCATGAGCACCCGCGACCTTGTTGACGGTGTCGAAATTCGTGTTTGTATCGAATTCCCACAGCGGGCTGCCATCGGTTGTGGCGAGAGCGTGCAGCTTGCCGTCCGTGCCTCCGACGAACACGACCCCGGGAATCATGGTCGCGGCGGCGTTGTTGCCGGCCCGCGCGCCGGCGGCATTGATCGGCTGGAACCACGCGCGCTGACCAGTGGCCATTTTCAGCGCGGACATGCCTCCGCTGCCCATGCCGTAATACACGTTTTCGTGGTCGGCCGTGCCGCCCCAAACGATGCCGCCGCGTCCGCCGCCCGCATTGGCAGCCACGCGCCAGATCAGCGCGCCGCGATTATCCGGATCGAGCGCAAACACGTCGCCGTTTTTGGTGCCGGCGATCAGCACGCGACGGCCGTCGTCGAGCGTGCTCAGGATGGGCGAGTTGCCGATGTCGGCATCCGGTCCCATGGTTTGCGGACAAGCCTTACTCTTGTTCTCGCCGTTACAGCCGCCCATGAAAGCATCGTTCGGTTGAGCCTGGTACGACCACAGAACCTTGCCGGAATCCATATCCACGGCGACGATCGCGTCTCCCAGCGGTTGCGCTGGTTCCGTTTCCGTATCGCCGGTGCCGAAGTACACGGCATGACGCACTGGATCGACCGTGGGCGAGTTCCACACCGAGCCTCCCGCCGGGCCATATAACTGCACGCCGTTCGCGTTCTTCTGCGTGGGCTTGGGGTCGCTCATCACGTAGGTCTTCCAAACCTGCTCGCCGCTGCTGGCGTTGAGCGCCACGACGCTGCCGCGCGAAGTGCAGCATTCATAGTCCTGATTGCCGCTTTGCCATTCTTCCGACGACGAGACGGGCACGTACAGGCGTCCGTTATACAGCTTGGGAGCCGCGGTGATGCGCCCCAGAAAGAATTCCTCCACCTTGCGCTTCCAGAGCAGTTTGCCGTCCTGCGCATCCAGCGCGTAGACGTTGGCCTTGGCGTCGCCGAAGAAGATTGCGTATTTGGTGTTTCCTTGTCCGGTCACCGGACCGATGCTGATGGCCCCGCGAACCGTCACGCCGGTTTCATAACCCCAGTAGGTGCATCCGGTCTTGGCGTCGAGCGAATAGACCCACCCGATATCCGTGCCGGTGAATACGCGTCCGGAAGCGATCGCGGGCGTATTATACGCGCTGATGCCCAGCGGAAACCCGAACGCCCATTTGAGCTTGAGCTTAGGCACATCCGCCTTGGTGATTCCGGCGGCTTCGGTCCTTTGATAACGCGTGTTCTGGATGTCCGCGCTCCAGCCGCTCCAAAAGGCGCCCGCGTATGGATCGCTCAGCGGAGGATTGGAAGGGCAGGCGTTCGGAAAGTTTTTCGGATTGCCGGCTTCCACGCTGCCGATCTGCCGGTAGCCGCCCATGAATTCCGACATGCGGCGCTTCTGCGGATCGGTCAGACCCTGATCGTGTTCCGGGCGGCTGGGCTTGGAGACCACGGCGTAGATCTGCTCCGGCGTCATTTGGCGGATACGGCGGGCGCTCGGCGCTTTTGAGGAATCGTTTTCACGATGGCAGCTCATGCAGCGCGTCTGGAAGTAGGTGAGACCGGTTTCCATGCCGATCGCCTGGGGAGCGCCGCCGGCTTTGCCTTTGGCCTGTGGGGCAGGCGCCTGCGCGTGCACCGCGCTTACCCAACCGAGGCCGGCGGCGGCGCATAGCGCCATAACGCAAGTCGCAACGTCGAGGTTCCGTTTCATAATGCTCCCTAATCTCTCATATGGCCCGGCGTGACGCAACAAGCGCTCGCGCATGCACGCACTAACTTCCCCTCTTCCGCTCCGCCCGGCGCACTCGCGCTTCGTCCATTCCGAAGTGGTGCGCGATCTCATGCCAGACTGTATCGGCCACCATCTGCTCAAGCTGTGCCCGCGTCCGCGAGGAGCGTTCGTGTGGACCCTGGAAAATTGTAATCTTGTCCGGCATCGTGAACCCCTCGAAAACCGAGCGGCTCGCCAGCGGCCGGCCCTGGTACAGGCCGAGTAGACCGGGCCGCGGTGGTTCTTTCTCGACCACGATGGCGACGTTTTTCATGCGCCGGCGAAAGCGCCATGGAATGCCCCGCAGCGCGCTCTCCACCAGGAGCTCAAATTCGTCAATTGGCAGCACTCACCATCATCGTATCGCGTGACCGGCCTGGGCCTTCCGCGATTCCCGAAAAAATCGGAACGTTTCGCTGTCTCCTTCGTCAAAGGCGAACAAGGAGAGCCCATCCGGCCTGATTTCATGACCACATCCTGGCAGGACATCGTCTACGGCTTCCGCATGCTCCTCAAGAAGCCCTGCTTCACCATCGTGGCGGCTCTGTCGCTGGCGCTGGGGATCGGCGCGAACACGGTCATTTTCAGTCTCATCGACACCACGCTTCTGCGCCCTCTGCCTTACCCGGAACCGAGCCGCCTGGTGATGATCTGGTCAGTTCCACTCGACCACCCCGATCAGATCAACGGGGTCACGGCGTATAACTATCTTGCATTTCACGAAAGGGCTAAATCCTTTGAGGCGATGGGGATTATTCGCAACAACATCTGCAACATAGGCGCGGACGAGCACGGGCAGCCGCCGGAAAGAGTTGACTGCGAAAATTTCTCGCCGTCCGTGTTTAAAACGCTGGGGGTTAAGCCGATTCTCGGGCGTGTGTTGGCGGACGACGAGAATCCAGTCGATAATCCAGCGCGCGTGTTGTTGATCAGCTCTGGGTTCTGGCAGCGCCGCTTCAACCGGGACCGCAACGTAGTCGGGCAGACTCTGCTGGTGGACGGACTGAACAAGACCATCATCGGCGTAATGCCGCCGAATTTCTACTTGTTCGACGAGCAGGCCGATTTCTGGACGCCCATGAACTGGACCCGCACAGAGATGGCGAGCACGCAATACACCAGCGGCGTGGCCGCGCGCCTGAAACCGGGGGTGGCGCTGAAGCAGGCCCAGGCTGAGATGGATGCGCTGGCGGCGCAACAGTTGGCCGCGGACCCGGGCCGCAACAAGAATCTCGGCGCCAGGGTACAATCCATGGCCGAATACATTGATGGATGGCTGCGATCGCCACTGCTTCTGCTCCAGGGCGCGGTCGGTATCGTGCTGCTGATCGGCTGCGCCAATGTCGCAGGCCTGTTGCTGGCGCGCGCGGCGTCGCGCAAAACGGAGATCGCGATTCGCACCGCCATCGGGGCCGGCCGCTGGAGGATCATCCGTCAATTGGTGACCGAGAGCGTGCCGCTCTCCCTGCTGGGCGGGCTGGTGGGAATCTTTCTTGCCTGGGGAGGGTTGCAGCTTTTCGTCGCCGCCGCTCCGCCCGGCTTTCCAAGGCTGAATGAAATCTCGCTGGACCTGCCGGTTTTGGGATTCACGGCGGTGGTCGCCATCCTGACAACCGTGTTGTTTGGGATGGCTCCGGCGATTCAGGCCTCCAATCCGGATCTGGTGGGCTCGCTCAAAGAGAGCGGCCGAAGCGGAACCGACGGAGTCGCCCGCCAGCATCTGCGTAGCGCTCTGGTGACCCTTCAGATCGCCATGGCTCTGGTACTGCTATTGGCGCCGGATTGATGATCAACAGCTTGCTTCGGATTCAGAGCAATCCCCTCGGCGCCGATCCCAAATATCTGCTTACCTTCGATTTTCGTTTCGCCCGCGATGAAGCCATTAAGCCATATGCAAGGTACCGGAACGCCGGCTTGTGGGACGTCAGCCCGCTGACCACGCTAACCTTCCAGCGCGTTTACGAGAGGCTTCAGAAGCTTCCCGGCGCAGTCTCCGTTGCCGGAGCCAGCGCACCGCCGCTTTCCGGAGCGCTGGGCATGGGGTTTCTGATTGAAGGCCGTCCAGCCCCTCCGCCCGACGCCAACGGCGCGAACAGTCAATTCGCCAGCTACATCGCCGTCACTCCCAACTATTTCTCCACTTTGCGAACGCCGATTGTTCAGGGACGCGATTTCAACGAGCGCGACACCGCCTCCGCGCCCTTCGCGGTGATCGTCAATCAGACCATGGCCAAACGGTTCTGGCCGAATGAAAGCGCGGTCGGGAAACAAATCCGGCTTGACTACGTGCCGGATGAGCCGCTGCGCGAGGTTGTGGGCGTGGCCGGCGACATCCGCATGAGCCGCCAACAGCGCCAACTCCAGCCCGCCATCTATGTGCCCTATCTCCAACAGACCCCACGCTGGATGGGCGCCGGCTACGGGACGCGCGCGGGGATGTACTTCGTGATGCGGACCAGGGGCAAACCCATGGCTTTGGCCGCGAGTGTGCGTCAGGCTACCGCCGAAGTGGATCCCAGCCGGCCGGTGGCGAATCTCCGCACCGTGGAAGAGTATCTCGATCAGCAGGTGCAGTATATCCGGCTGTACGTTTTGCTGCTGGGGATTTTCGGGGCGATCGCGGCGGGACTCGCCGCCATCGGGATTTACGGTGTAATGGCGTATTCCGTGGCGGAGCGCACGCGGGAGATCGGCATCCGCATGGCCCTGGGCGCAGGCGCGGGTGACATTTTCAGGCTGGTGGTGCTCCGCGCATTGATCCTGCTCGCCATCGGCCTGACGCTGGGACTGGCGGGCTCTTTTGCGCTGACGCGATACCTCAAATCGGCGCTCTACGAAGTTACAGCCACCGATCCGTCTACCTTCATCGCCGTCTCGCTGTTATTGGCCCTGGTGGCGGTGTTTGCGTGTTTGATTCCAACTCGCCGCGCAGTCTCGGTGAATCCAACGGTGGCGTTGCGCTACGAATAGCGTGACACCGGAATCGCCGGATGATTACTGCTTATCCAGCATATGCGGAAGACTCCGGTTGTCTTCGCAGACGAATTCCAGAAGCTCGGTGTCGGGCAATAAATGCAGTGGTATCGTATTCGACCAGGGCTTGGTATACGCCTTCGGATCGTCGATGGTGACCTGAATCTTCATATGGCCGAAGTCCGTGCGCTGGAACCGCTCGGTCACATGCAAGGCCTCCGTGTGAGGATGGCCGTCGGTGTCCATCCAGAACTTGTCGTTGAACCCGGCGGTGTCGACCACAAAATCGTCTCCGTCCCATTTCCCGACCGAATATCCCAGCCAACTGGGATTCACAATCTCCTTGGGAATCTCGCGGCCATCGGTGAAGATTTGACGATACTGGTAAAACATTTCATACAGGATCACCAACTGGCCCGGCATGGTGAAGATCTTGAAGGGATAGGGCAGCGTATCCACCTTCGGGACGCCGTGCGGCATGCAACGCGCCTCCGGATCTCCCCGTCCTTCGGTGGCTTTGTTCTTCTTGTATTGTTCCTCCGCCCATTGCTGGAAAGAAACCTCACTGCCGCCGCCCGCGAGGTTGATCAGGTAGCGAGGCGTATCGGCTACCCAGATTCCGGACAGATCCAGCTTGCCATTCACTCGCGGCGCCGGCGCTGTCAGGTTCGGCTTGCCGTCGGGGGTGCGCGGTATGCCTGGAGACGGGTACTTCAGCCACTGCGCCGGAGCAGGCGCGGACAATAAGAACAAACCGGCGGCTGCTATGAGCGGGATTTTCATTCGGTCTCTCACAACCACGCGCAATTATAGCTTACGATGGATTTCTGTGGAGGACGCTCTACGCAATGCTCGACAGTTCTAAGAACCAACGGCTCACGCAAGTCGGCCCCGGTACACCGATGGGCGAGCTGCTGCGCCGCTACTGGATGCCGATCGGCGCGGTGAGCGAGTTCGAAGACAAATCCATCCAGCCGGTCCGCCTGCTGGGCGAGGATCTGACTCTCTACAAGGATCTGAGCGGCGCCTTCGGGCTGGTCGACCGCAACTGCCCGCACCGCCGCGCCGACACCTCCTACGGGTACGTAGAGCAGTGCGGGCTGCGCTGCAACTATCATGGCTGGCTGTTCGACCAGGACGGCCGGTGCACCGAACAACCTTACGAGGACGTTGCCGTCCCCGAGGCCCGCTTCAAGGACAAGGTCCGGATCAAGGCCTATCCGGTTGAGACCAGGGCCGGCCTGATTTGGGCCTATCTGGGACCACAGCCGGCTCCGCTGGTCCCCAACTGGGAGCCCTTCACGTGGAAGAACGGTTTTGTGCAGATCGTCTTCGCGGACGTTCCCTGCAACTGGCTTCAATGCCAGGAGAATTCGATCGATCCGCTGCACTTCGAGTGGATGCACATGAATTGGAGCGTCCGGTTGGACGAGAAGATGGGGCCGTACTCGCCGCGGCATCTGAAGCTGGCGTTCGAGGAGTTCGATTACGGCTTCGTCTACCGCCGCATCCGCGAGGGCATGAGCGAGTCGGACCCGATGTGGACGGTGGGCCGCGTCTGCCTCTGGCCGAATGCGCTGTTCACCGGCGATCACTTCGAGTGGCGCGTTCCAGTGGACGACGAGCATACGCTGAGTGTCACCTGGGCCTTCAGCCGCGTGCCCAAAGAAGGTGAGCCGTATATTCAAGAGACGATCCCGGCGTGGCATGGCCCCGTGACGGATGCGGCGACCGGCCGCTGGATCTCCAGCCACGTCATGAATCAGGATTTCGTCGCCTGGGTTGGCCAGGGAACCATTGCGGATCGCACCCAGGAGCACCTGGGGTCGAGCGACCGCGGCATCCTGATGCTGCGGAAACGCTTCCTGAGCGATCTGGAAGCCGTCGCCAAGGGTGAGGATCCCAAAGCCGTCATCCGCGATCCTGAGGCGAATCGATGTGTCGGTTTGCCGATTGCAGAGCGCAAGCTCCTTACCGAGGGATTGACCCGCGCGGAACTCGCCAAGCACCCCATTCACGGGCGGCAGTTGACGGAGGGCTATCCTTTTCAGGAGGGGCAGCCTCAAGAGGTCCGCGAAGCCTACCTCGCGGCCATGGGCGTCAGTGGGGCAGGTCTCTGACTGTCTCTGACCTGCCAATAGCCGGTTCTAATCCCAGTACACGAACGCCATCGCGTTTCCGGTTCCCGCTTCCGACCGGTAGCATGGAACGTAATCCACCAGATGGTAGCCGAGGTCCGTCTCGTTCATCGCCGCAATCACCGGATACCAGTTCTTGATCTCCGCCGTGCCGACTTTGAAGAGACTCTCCGGGATGGCCTCGAGGGCCGCCTCATCGCCTTCCTTCATGGCGGCGAGGATCTTCCGGTCCAGCTCTTCGTCGATCACAAAATGGGTCAGTCCGCCGGACGCCATCACCGCCACGCGGCCAAACCCCTTAAAGCTCCTGATGGCGCGGTGCAGCGCCGCTCCCAGATCCAGGCAGCGGCGGTTCTTCGGCACGTTGTGCGGAAAGTGAACATTCAGGATGATGGGGACGCTGGGCGGAGGAGTGTCCCCCAGAATCGAATGATAAAGAAAACCGTAAGCGTGCGGAATGCCGCCGCGCGGAGCCGCTTTGGGTGTCGAGTCCGATTGCGCGAGATCGAAGTCTTCGGCCTCCAGCGAATCCAGGATGTGATCGGCAAGAGCCGTCGAGCCGGGATACGTGGCGCCTTCCAGCGGAGAATTCCCCGGCTCGGCGATGTTGATCCCGGGCGGGTTGTCCTTGGGCAGATGCTGCAAATTCTTGATCTCCGCGCCGCGATACACGGTGATCGACGGCGTGAGGCCCTCATCGAAAAACTCGCGCTGATCGTTCCCCAGGATTACGACGGCTTCGGGAGCGGCTTGCTTGAATTTTTGCGCGAGCGCTTCCATGGCCCGGTGACACTGCATGAACCGCTCACGCCTGGACTCCACCGTCACCTCTGCGGCGAATCCGGGCGCCCGCTCCCGCAACAGCGTTTCGTAGTCGTACGTCTTCCCGCGATACCAGTGCTTCTTGTTTTCGCGATCTGCCTGTGCCCGAAGATCCCATTGTTCGGGAGGGGTGGAGAGCAGCGGACCGTGCGACGATCCGATACCTAGAACGATTTCCGCCATATGGGTCCAGTCTACTTGAAAGCCAGTCTCCCTTTACTGTCCTGCTCCGTTTTGATTCCAGGGCCGAACAGTTGCTCGAAAAAATGTTCCCGCACCAGGCGTTCGACGACGCTGTTGTCGACCACCTTGTGGAAATCGTACGCCTTCATCTGCGCCGCGATATTCGCATCCGCCTGATGATCGACGATGTATTGGACCGCGGGCGCCAGCACGTAAGGCACGCGCTCATAGGTGTTGGCCTTCTTGTCATGATCGTAGATGCGTTCGATGTCGGCCGGGGTCTGCGCGTCGTACACTCCATACGCCTTGATCGCCAGAGCCTTGTCGTCGTAATAACGCTTGATCGCCTCGGCTTGCGCTTTGATCATCAATTCCGGCAGCTTGGGATTGGCCGCGATCTCGCTCTTCTTGAACACATACGCCAGCGGAGCGTAGAGGTCCGCGTTATCGGCGAGATTCGCGATCTCCTTGAAGCCCTGCGGCTCCAGCTTGAAGTAGGCGGGCGGAGGGACCATGGTGGCGTCGATCCGGCCGCTCACCAGAGCCGCGACGCGTCCGTTTCCGTCAGTTCCCAGAGGCACCCACTCGACATCGCGGGGGCCGAGCCCAGCCTTGCCGAGGATTCCGACGGCAAAGCTATAAGGCGGGTCGCCAATCTGGCTAACGCCGATTTTCTTGCCCTTCAGATCGCGGACGCTGTTGATGTCCTTGCGCGTCATCATCGCAAACAAGGCGCGATTCAACGGACTCCCCATGATCACCAGCGATCCGTCCCGCATGGCGGCCTGCATCGCCTGGTCCATCGGATAATTGGTCATCTGCGCTTCACCGCTGACCAGCATGGCGATGCCCGCGGGATGCACCGCAAAGACCAGCTTTGCGTTGAGCCCGTACTTCTGGTAGTAGCCACCTTCCTTCGCCAGAAAGATCGGCCAGTTCGCGGGAGCCTTGGCCGGGTAATTGATGGTAATGTCCCTCGTCTGACCGAATGCGGGCAGGGCCGCGAGGATGGCGGCGCAGAGTAAAGTCTTCATGATTGGCCCCCCTTGTCGAGCTTGAACAGTTTCCTGGCGTTGTCTTCGAAGATCAGCTTCTTATCGGCATCGCTGAGCCAGTCGAAGGCTTCGATCAGATAGCGCGTTTCATCCAGCCATTTTCCGGTGCGCGGGTCCTTGACGGTTCCGACGCCGGGCCGTTCCGTACCGAACAGACATCGATCCGCGCCGACGGTCTTGATCAGCAGCTCCAGCGAGCCGCTCGAATACAACACCGTGTCGTAGTACAGGTTGCGCATGCGTTCGGAGAAACGGGTTGCGCCGGGAGTACGCAGGGAACTGGCTTCGAAGCGAGCCCAGTGGTAGGGAATCGCTCCGCCGCCGTGCGAGACCAGAATCTTCAGCGTGGGGAAATCCTTGAACACGTTGGAATTCAGCAACGACACCACGGCAATGCTTTCCTCATTGATGAAATGCAGCGAATAAGGAAGCCGGTCCGAGCGGCAGCCCGCGGAGTGGACATGGCCCGGAATATCCAGCTCCACCAGCTTTTCGTAGAGCGGATACCAGTAGCGGTCTCCTAGCGCCGGAGTCTCAATGCCGCTGGCCTCGCCGGGGTCGGGATTGATGAGGCACCCCACGAAGCCGAGTTGCTTGACGCATCGCTCCAGCTCCGCGATGCAGTTGCTGGGACTGACGCCGGGGCTCTGGGGCAGCCCGCAGACGCCTCGGAACACCTTCGGGTACAGCTTGGTTTGACGCCCGATGATGTTGTTGGTTTCTTCCATGAACCAGTTGACGAGCCTGGGCTGCTCGCTGTGCATCATCTGGTAAGGTCGGGGCGAGACAAGCTGCATGTCGGTGCCCACTTCCGCAAGTTGGGCGAGATGCGAGGAGCCGCCGAAGACCGGCTGGTTCAAGGCGTGCGTGACGTCGTCGTCGGTGGCCCCGGCGCTGCCGCGGCCGTGCGCCCCCCGGTGGGATATGAGTCCGGCCTTGTATACGTAAAGCTTGTCCGGCGCGGTCACGTGTCCGTGGGCGTCGATGATCATATTCGTCCTTGTCTCCTCAGCGGGATTGGCAAACGTCCGCGCAAGCGGGATTATATCGACTTCGGGAAGGAAAGCGCAAAGGCTATTTGGGCAGTGGGTCAGTCTGAACCAAGCGGAGCCGGCCAGCTTTAGGATAGAGCGCGATCCACGCAACGTCGCAATGACAGTGGGGTGTGCGACTTGAAAGTGACAACTCGCAGGGTTTCCTTTTTTGTGGCACGAAACCGAGCGTAGTGATACGCTAGGTTTACAGGAGGCCTTTACATGCCCGACTCTCTGGTTAATTTGGAAAGCCGTCGCGCCGCCGTTCGGTCGCAAATCGCCCAGTTGGGCGACATGCGGTCCGGCTCCATTACGGGAACAGGAGGGCGTTGTGGAAATCCAAACTGTCATTGCCATCGGGCCGGAGATCCCGGCCATGGCCCCTACTATCGGCTGACTCGCAAGGTGAATGGCAAAACCGTCACCGAAACATTTTCCTCCCCCGCCCGTTTGGCCAAAGCGCAGCGCGAGGTTGCCGAGTGTCAGCGCTTCCGGCAACTGGGCGATCAGCTGTTGGAGGTCAATGAACAGATCTGCGAGTTGCGTCCCGTGGAGGAAACCTCGCCGTCGGTCCAGGAAAAAAAACGGCGGACGCCGTCCAAAAGGAAGTTGCGCGCGAAGTAGACCAACTGCTGCGCACCATCTTCACCAGCGTGCGCAAAACGGGCAGCCTAGATCTGGAAGCCGTCGAGATGTTGGTGCGCTCGGCCATGCATCAGGCCGGAGCTAGTGCGTTGACCGAGTTGCTGCGGTTTCCCGTGCCAGAGCAGCATTCCACTCCTTGCCTGTGCGGGCAACCAGCGCTTTATCGCGAACTGCGCTCGAAGAACGTGCTGACGGCGGTCGGCTCGGTGGAAGTGTCCCGGCCCTACTATCTGTGCCCGCACTGTCATGATGGGCAGTTTCCGGCGGACCAGGAACTCGATATCGTTCACACCGAGTTCTCCCCCGGCGTGCGGCGCATGCAAGCGCTGGTGGGTCAGGATGCGCCCTTCGATCACGGCCGTGAGCAGATGAAACTACTGGCCGGCTTGGAGATCACCACTAAATCCGTCGAACGCGTGGCCGAATCGATGGGCGCCGACATCGCACGGCGAGAGCAACAGGAGATCGATCGCGCTTTGCAACTCGATCTACCCATGCTCATGGGCGAGCCCGTTCCCATTCTCTATGTCCAAATGGACGGCACCGGCGTGCCCGTCGTGAAGAAGGAAACGGCGGGTCGCAAGGGCAAGCTCGACGGCTTGCCGGCCCACACGCGCGAGGTCAAACTCGGCTGCGTGTTCACGCAGACTACCTGGGACGAGGAAGGCTACGCCGTTCGCGACCCCGCTTCGACTACCTACACCGGCGCCATCGAAAATGCCGAGCAGTTTGGCAAGCGGCTCTACGTCGAGGCCTGGAAACGTGGCTGGAGCCGCGCCGAGAAGAAGGTCGTCATCGGCGACGGCGCCGAATGGATCTGGAACCTGGCCCGGGAAGATTTTCCCGGCGCCATTCAAATCGTCGATCTGTTCCACGCCCGCCAGCATCTGTGGGACCTGGCTCGCTTGCTCCATCCCCATGACGCGAAGCGCCGCAACGCCTGGATCGGCTTCCATCAGAAGCGTTGGCTCGACCAGGGCAAGATCGCCAGACTCGTCGCTTCGCTTCGCCTGATTCAAACCCCTGATCCCAATCTGGCCAAGAAACTCCGCAACGAAATCGATTACTTCGCCACCAATGCTGCTCGCATGAACTATCCCAAGTTCCGCAAGCAGCATCTCTTCGTCGGATCCGGTGTCATCGAAGCCGGTTGTAAAACCGTCGTTGGCCATCGTCTCAAACAGTCCGGCATGTTCTGGTCTGTGACCGGCGCCAACTCCATCCTCGCCCTTCGCTGCTCCCACCTCAACGGCCGCTTCGAAGATTACTGGGAAAGCCGTCGGGCCGCCTAACCTCCACTTTTATGTCGCTCACCCATGACAGTGGATCATGGACAAGTTCCGCCGTACCAGAGCCCCCCACGGGCGCCCTTATGTCAACTGCGCTGCTGGCATTCGCACTCGTGGCACAAAAACGGCTTGCCCCGGGGCAGGCGGCAGGCCGCCCAAAAGCAGCGCTGACTTCCCGCATGCCACTCAGAACCAACCGCTTCCAGCGCCGAACATACTGCTCAAGGCGCTGCCAGATTTCCCCCTGCGGCGTACCATCCGCCGATGCAATCTTTTTTCGGCTCTGAGCGGGAATTCGACGGAGGGCCATTCTATGCCGCCTTTCTGACTTGTTGAAGTTCGACAAATTCGGCATTGGTCACGGCCATGCGTTTGGCCTTCAGCAGCAGGTAGCGGACGTTCTTATAGCCTCGACCACGATTGATCAGCATCCGAATGTTTCCATTGAGCGCTTCGACCACACCGAAGCGAACTTTGGTCCGGCAGTAGTTCAAGATTCCCTCCAGATGCTTCACCAGCATGTCGGCGAGTTCTTCGAACGGCGTGAGCCGTTGCCACTTCAGTTGGTCCATCCACTTCTGCAGGTAGTTGAGCATCGCGCCCTCGTAGCGATAGTCCCAAAGCCGCTCCAAGCTCTCTTTGAGAAGGTAGGCTTTGAACACGCGCCGGTTCAGTTGGAACAGCCGGTTGAGTTCTCCGCGTTGAGAGAGAGTCAGGTTCTTCCACCGGCTCATCAGGAGCCACTTCTTTCCCTTGATCAGTCCGCGCTTTTGTTTTCCCTGCCGGAAGAACTCCGCCTTCCGCACTTCGTCGATGGCATCGTTGGCATGCTGGAGGATGTGGAACTTGTCGTATACGATCTTGCACTGTGGCGCCCATTCCTCAATGCTCAACCGAAACGGTTCCCACATGTCCAGGCACGCCGCCTCAATCCGCTTGCGCTGCGGCTTCCGTAACTGGCTTCGAAAGAATTCATCCAGCGTTTCCTTCTTCCGCGTTTTGCCAAACCACAGCGGTTCGCCGGTTTCCAGATTGCACACCACTGTGAGGAACTTGTCCTTCTTGCCGCGGTACAACTCGTCGACGCCCATCTGCCGCAGCGGCGGCTTTCGACGCTTGGCCTCCCAACGCTCCAGGCACCGCAGATCGATCGCGCGCACCGTGCTTTCGGCCATGCCCAATCGCCGCGCGACTTGTCGCGCCGACGCACTCTCGCAGGCCTGCCCCACTGCTTCTTCGAATCGTTTGCTGAATGGCGCTTTGCTCGGCAACTGAGTCACCTTCTCTGCACGGAATCCGCAGCGGGGGCATTTCATCCGATACGTCTCCACCACGATCGTCGTCGAGTACTCGAAGCACGGCAGGTCCCGTACCTCCCGCTCGCTGATCTCTTGGATCCGGCTGGCCGGTATGTGCTGACCACACCCGGAGCAAATCAATTTAAGCCCCGTCTTCTTCCGCCGCACCCACAGCTTCAGCTTTTTGCCCGACTCATCGATTTCCCTCTGATACACCTGGTATCCGGGCCATCCCAGGACTCTTGTCCAGTCACGCTCCTTCATGCCCTCAGGCTAGCGCATACGTCAAGCCAGTCGAATTCCCGCTCACAGCCCTTTTTTCTTAATCGCCGAACCTGCCGAACCTAAAGGACGTTCTGACCGACGAAGGGCAGAACCTTTGTCAAAACCCAATCTTCTTGGTTAGAACATTCGCGACAACACCCACCATAACGGCAACTCTTACGCCGACGAGGACGAAGCGCCCTCTTGCACGACGTTTCTCGAAGACATTCTGATAATCGCCCCACACGAAGTTGAAAGGAGGAGAAAAATACCTCCACAGAAAGGGCACCCCCACCACGATAATCATTACCAAGACTGCTAAACCCGCCGACTTCACAACAAATGAAGGCGGCGTCTCTAGCTGTGCCCCCGTGTTAATGCGCTGGAGCTCGAACTGTATTGCGATCGGATCCTTGATCTTACCCTGTTGGTAATCGCTGTACACCTTTTGAAAAGCGATCTCGTGTTCCCTTTCAACCCGGTTGACCTCCTGCAACATAAAGGAGAGCACAAACAGCCCTCCCAGCAACGCCCCCAACATAACGACTAGCGGCCCGAGACCCTTCACGTTTGACAACGCCTCGAAGCTAACCCCGCCAACCACACGACCAATGCGTTCCTCCAATTGCGAGCTGGACACGAACACCCAATCGCGATCTTCACCTCTAATGTCGTATCGAATTGAAGCCCTATCTCCTTCTTCAGGAATTAGAAACTGTACTCTGATCGCTGACTTGGGGGCTACCCGTTGCGCGGAGGGGGGCGGGAGAACCTCGCCGATACCCAGTTCCACTGTGCGGATCGCCTTGGACCCTAGGTTCTCCTGAGCGAAGATTTCATCTAGAGAAGTTGGATTAGCCACAACGCCGTTAGCAAACGTTAGTTCGTAGAATGTAGCAACGTCCTCGGCAGGAAGCACTCGCTGAATTTGCTGGTCAAGAACGTCGTGAATACGCCGCAGTTCTTGCTCCGTAAGCACAAACGGTTTTTTGAAGGTCTTCTTCGCAATTGTTTTCATACGGTACGGATCATTTGGATCATCTCATTTTGCGAAGTCGCAAACAAGTTCAGCCAGCAAGCGCCCGGTAAAGGGTGGTGCCCACGTTCGGGAGCGCCGCCACGTCTTCGCGGCGCTGGCCGTCATCGATGAGCTTCCGCGCGCGGCCGATCTGATGCACCAAAAGTTCGGCTTGCGCCCGAATTCCACGCCCCGGCGCTGCGCGGCCTTCGCGCCGAGTGCGTTCGGCGTTAAGTTAAGGCTGCGCTCCAGCGCCTGAGCCTAGCGCTGCCTTCAGCCCCGCTTCTATGCCAGCCGGGAAGCCAACACCACGAGTTACGATTCGTCTAAGCCAGTTGCAGCCGTTTCAGCTTTATGTGGCTGCGGCGGACTTGTGCGAGGTCGTACTGGGCCTGTTGCACCAGCCAGCCTTGCTCGGTGCCGCCGAAAACCTTGGAAAGTCTCACGGCCATTTCCGGGGATATGCCGCGTTTTTGGTTCACCAGCTCCGAAAGCGTGTTGCGGGTCACGCCAAGGGCGGCGGCGGCCTCCGTGATGGTCAGCCCCAAAGGCTCAATACATTCCTGCAACACGACAAGGCCGGGGTGGGGCGGGTTTTTCATGGTCATGGGCTTGTTCCTCTCAGTGGTAATCGACATAATCAACGTCCTCCGCGCCGTCATCAAAGCGGAAAATCACCCGCCAGTTGGCGCGTACTGTAACGGCCCAGAAGCCTCTCATCCGGCCTCTGAGCGGATGCAACCGGAACCCCGGCACGTCCATATGGGCAACGGTTGGGGCCGCGCGAAGCGTCGCCAGAATATTCCGCAGCTTGCCTACATGTTCCGGGTTTACGCCGCTCGGGTCGTCCTGCTCAAAGAGCCGTTTCTGTCCCTTGTGGCGGATTGTCCGTATCATCTCGTACCGTAACGCGCCACGTGGCGCATGTCAAGAACAATTCTAGCAGAACAAGTCTAGCAGCTTGGGCGTTTTGCCTTGTTGGCAACGGAACCCGCGGGGCGGATTTGGCTTCAGCGAGTGGCTTTTCCCAGCAAGGCTCTTTGGGCTACTGCTAGAGGCAGAAACAACGTCCGGGGCTGGCTGGTAAAGGGACGAAATCCGTGATGCCGATAGAATGCTACAGCGCGATCATTCTTGGCATCGACCAGAAGCGTGTAAGCTGCGGCATCGGCATGCAGCGTCCGGTGCGCGGCGTTTATCAGCAGGGCCGCGCCTAGACCTCGTCCGTGAAACCGCTCATCGACAGCCAGGCGCCCAATCCGAACGGCTGGCAAAGTGGGATAGCGCGGCAAGCGCTTGATCTCCTCCGGAGGGAGGTCAACCAGGGGAATGCTCGACGCCGACAGCGTGTAATAGGCAGACACCTGGCCCGTTGCCACTTCGATGGCGACGAAGCAATTGGCGACGCGGCGGCGGATGTCCTGGGTTGCCTGAGTCTGAAAATACCGGTCAAGCGCTTCTTCGCCGCAATGAAACTTCCCTCGGTCATGTTGTTCGCCGAGCGGCTCAAAACGGAAAGGAGGCGTCATTCCGCGCCGAACAACTTACGATAGCGGCGCGCAGCTCTCCTCAGCGCCGGCGTTGGCTTGGGAGGGTTAAGGATCGCCTTAGCGATTTGGCGTTGGTCCTCAGCGGAAAGACGGAGGATCTCCGTCTGCTCAATGGCACGGCACGCCGCTTCATCAGCGGCGGCGACGACAAAATCCGTGAGCGTCCGCCCCTGGATTTCCGCGGCGCGCTTCAGGCGCGTGAGAACCTCGTTCGGCAGACGCGCCTCCAGCCGGGCCGTGGGTTGGGACTCCTGTTTCACATCCTCATTATACGGCAGATTGCCGTACGAGTCAAACCCACACCTTGCGAGCCGTCTCGACCACCAGTTCCAGCTTGCGCCACTGCTCGTCCTCGGTCAGCAGGTTGCCTTCGGCCACGCTCGCGAATCCGCACTGCGGGCTGAGCGCGAGCTGGTCGACAGACACGTACTTGCTCGCTTCCTCGATGCGACGCAGCAACCGATCCTCGGTCTCCATCTCGGGCAGCTTCGTGCTCACCAGCCCCAACACCACCGTCTTTCCGGGAGGCACGAAGCGCAGCGGCTCGAAGGTGCCCGCGCGCTTGGACTCGTATTCCAGCAGAAACGCATCCACGTTGAGCAGGTTAAACAGCTTCTCGGCGATCGGATCGTAGCCGCCCTCGGCATACCACTGGCTGCGGTTGTTGCCGCGGCACAAGTGAATCGCCACCACCGCTGCGCCGTTGCCTCCCGCGTCACCGCGAGCGCCTTCAATGCACGCATTGTCCACGCGGATGGCTTCGTCCAGCGCCTGCTCCGGATCGACGCCCATCTGCTCCTGCACATAGCGCCGCCATTTGGGATCGATGTAGTAGCTATAGCGCGGCGCGTCGATCTGGATGTAGGGGACGCCCTCGCTCGCGAGCGCCTGCATCTCGGCCTTGAAGATGGGCACGATGTCCCACAGAAATTCCGAGTAGCTGGCATACGCCCGATCGCTGAGCCCCTTCTTGTACGCAATCGCGGGGAACTGGTTGGGCGTGGGCAGAGTCATTTTGATATCGCCGGGACTGTGCTGCTTTAGGAATGCAACCTCATGCCCGGTGAGCCGCTTCTTCTGGCGGATCTTGCCGACCACCACTCCGGGCAGCCGGTTTTTCAGGCCCGCGAGGGCGCTGGCGCCGCCGCCTTCGATCTTCCAGTCCCGCTCGATGGCTTCGGCGTTGTCGAAACCGTCAACGGAATCGTTGAAATCGCTCATGAACCCCTGGCGGCGAAACTCGCCGTCGGTGAAGATCCGGAACCCGAGATCCTTCTGGCGCTGGAGCACCCTTTGGATATGGCGGTCTTCGATCTCCTTCAGTTGTTCCGCAGCGATTGCGGGGTTCTTGCGCGCCTCCAACAACTCGGACGGGCGCAGCAAGCTGCCGACATGGTCGGCACGGTATTTGAAGGGCATCGGCGAGTGAATTTCCTTTTAGCGAAGTCCATGGACCGTGGCCATTCTATCACCGCGTATACGGCCCAACCCGTCGCGCCCCCCGACGCGTTCGCGCAACCCTCGTCGTGTCTCGTGTCGTCAGCACCCCTCCTGGTCTCCCCAATCAACCGCAAACTGAGATAAGATTGGGGCTTAGAAGGAGTTCCCAAGCATGGCGTACCTTGAGAAATCGTTGCCACGGCGCACGGTCCTGAAGGGGCTCGGCACCACGCTGGCGCTGCCCTTCCTGGAAGCCATGCTTCCGCCGCTGCGCGCCGCCACCAAAGCCGCGCACCGCTTCCAGGCCTTCTACGTCCCCAACGGCATGGCCATGGAATATTGGACTCCCAAGGGCACAGGCGCCACCTTCGAGCTTGCGCCCATCATGGAGCCGCTGGCCGCCTACAAAGATCAGATGCTGGTGCTCTCCGGCCTCAAGGCGAGCTGGAATTATATCCACGCGGGCGCTTCCGGATCGTTTCTCACGGGCACGCCGCGCGGGGGACGCAACGAGATCGAAATCATCGCCGACGTATCCATCGACCAACTGCTCGGCCGGCACTTCGCCCAGGAAACGCAACTGGCATCGCTGGAGATGTCCATGGACCTGCCGGCCAACGCGGGCGCGTGCACCGGCAATCTGAGCTGCGCCTACCTCGACACGCTTTCCTGGCGCAGCCCCACGCAGCCGCTGCCGATGGATTGGAATCCGCGAACGGTCTTCGAGAAGCTGTTTGGCGATAGCGGCAGCACGGACCGGGCCGCGCGCGAGCGGCGATTAAAGCAGCACAAGAGCATTCTCGATTCCGTGAACGGAAAGCTCGCTGGCCTGAAACAGGAGCTGGGCCCGCAGGATCAGAACAAGGTCGATGAGTATACCGACGCGGTTCGCGACGTCGAGCGCCGCATTCAGATGGCCGAGCAGCACGGCAGCATCGAGCTGCCCGCGCTGGAGGAGCCCCTGGGCGCGCCGCCGGTCTTTGAAGACCACCTGGCGCTGATGATGGATTTGCAGCTTCTGGCGCTCCAGTCCGATCTGACGCGCGTGATTTCGTTCATGCTCAGCAAGGAGCAGAGCCCCCGTCCTTATCCTCAAATCGGCGTACCGGAAGCGCACCACCCGCTCTCGCATCACAACAATATCCCGGAGCTGATCGAGAAAATGTCCAAGATCAACCGCTATCACGCGCAGTTGTTCTCGCAATATCTCGCCAAGCTGCGGGCCACTCCGGACGGCGACGGAAACCTACTGGATCACATGACCATCCTCTACGGCGCGGGCATCTCCAACAGCAACGGGCATTCGGGCGACAACCTGCCGTTGATGCTGATGGGCGGCGGAGCCGGAAAGATCAAGGGCGGCCGGCATGTCAACTTCACCAACAAGCCTTCGACGGCGAACCTGCTGATGACCATCATGGACAAGATGGACTACCCGGTGGAAAAGGTCGGCGGCAGCACCGGCAAACTCCCGATCGACACGCTGTCGGAGGTTTAAATCATGCGGTGTAGCTCATGACGAATTCCTGGGTGCGGCTGATGCCGGTGGCGCTCGCGGCGCTGTGGGCAACCAGCCTCATTGCGGCCGATACCGGTCGTGTGCCGCTGGTGGAGGCGGCCAAGAGCGGCGACAAGGACGCGCTCAAGTCCCTGCTTCAGAAGAAGGCGGACGTCAACGCCGCCGACCCGGATGGAACGACGGCCCTGCATTGGGCCAGTTATCGTGACGACCTCGAGAGCGCCGACCTGCTGATTCGCGCCGGCGCCAAGGTAAGCGCCGTCACCGATCTGGGCGTTACGCCGCTATGGCTGGCCAGCGAGAACGGAAGCTCTGGCGATGGTGCGCCGGCTGCTGGAGGCGGGCGCGAACCCCAACGCGGCGCTCCTAACCGGTGAAACACCGTTGATGGTGGCGGCTCGCTCGGGATATCCCGACGCGGTCGAACAACTGCTCGCCAAGGGCGCCAACGCAAGCGCGCACGGCGCGCGAGGCCAGACGGCGCTGATGTGGGCCGTCTCCCAGCAACATCCCGAAGTCGTGAAGGTGCTGATTGCGCACCACGCCGACCTGAATCTCCGCTCCGACGTCTGGACCGACGTGATGGCCGTGCCGCCGCATGGGTATTTGCCGTATAACAAGGCGATCCCGCACGGGGGCGAGACCGCGTTTCTGTTCGCGGCGCGCGTGGGCGATCTCGCCTCGGCAAAGCTCCTGCTGGCCGCCGGCGCCAACGTGAACGATGCCGACGCCTGGGGCGTCAGCCCGACCACTCTCGCCGCTCACTCCGGCTTCACGGACTTTGTCCTGTTCCTGCTCGACAAGGGCGCCGATCCGAATGCGGCTCCCAACGGTTTTACCGCGCTTCATGAAGCCATCATGCGCCGGGATGAGAAGATGGTGGCGGCTCTGCTGGACCATGGCGCGGATGCGAACGCACCGCTCAAGACCTGGACGCCGACGCGGCGCTCCTCGGACGACTGGTATTTCGATCCCGCGCTGGTCGGCGCGACGCCGTTCTGGCTGGCCGCGCGTTTCGATGAGCCCGGCGTCATGCGGATGCTGCTGCAGCACGGCGCCGACCCGAAGTTCGTGCATCATGCGAGCTGGGTGGCGGAGCAGGGCTTCGGTCAGCGGGAGCGCACGGAGACCACCACGACCTTGCTGGCGGCGACGGGAATTGGCACGGGGAAGCCGTGGGTGGATGCTCCTCGCGCCGAACGCGAAGCCTTGGCTCTCGAGGCCGTCAAGCTGGTGGTCGAGCTGGGCGTCGACGTCAATACTCCCAGTAGCGACGGCCGCACGCCGCTGGACGGCGCAAAAGCCCAGCGCTATGAGAGCGTGGTCGGCTTCCTCACCAAGAAGGGCGCCAAAGCAGGCACCGGCGCGGCAACGGGCGGGCGCGGCGGCGGCCGCGGCGGCAGATAGCCGCGTTGGTCTAAATCGGGTCCGGCCGTCGAGGCCTCGGTCGCGGCGACGGATGAATTTTCGGCCTATCGAATCCTGATTCTGCGCTCTGTCACGACCGTGATTCGATCCTGGATCGGTAAACTGGTGAGCGCCTCCAGGTGCCGCATCACAAAGGCCAGAGCGGACCCGCGGCCCGCAGCGTTCGGCCGGAACAGCACGACGCCGTGGTGTGTAGTTGACGGGTACCGGAGTTGGTTGGCGATTCCTTTATCGAGTGTGAGAAGGATGCGGGCTTCGGTTTCCGCGGCAGCGATGATTTTCGCGTCAGGCGTTCCACTCAGCCCCTCCTCTTCGACTGTCTGAGCGTCATGGCCCATCGTTTTAAGAGCCTTCGCAACTCTGTCGGGAGGTTCTCGTCAATCTTGAACCTCAAGCAGCCGCCTTTACTCGGCCCGGAGAGGGAGCAGCGATTCCTCGTGCGCCAACTCGGCCGCGTACGCAAGTGCGGCGTCAATATGCTCCGGCCGCAGCGCGGGATAGCTCCGCAGGATTTCCTCGCGGGTAGCGCCCTCAGCCAGGCTGTCGAGGATGACTGTGACAAGAACGCGGGTGCCCCTCGCGCGCAGTTGGCCACCGCAAATCTGCGGGTCGCTAATCAGATGGTCACGCCAGGCAGGCAACAAGGCACCTCGTCATGATTCTACTAAACGAGGAAAACAATTGGAATAGATTGGTTGCGGGGGACAGCAACGCTCCGAATGCGCTCGTACTTCGATTCCGCTTGCCGCTTCGGCCCGACGTTATCCTGCGAGCTTCTTCAGGATGTGCTTTGCAAGGAACTCGTTGATCTCCCGGTGCCGTGGTATCGGCTGGGAGACGCCCGTCTTGGGGTTGCGATACCAATCATGATTCCCACCGTGCCGGATGAAGACGCATCCGCCTTCCTCCAGCTTGCGGATCAAGTCGGTCCGCTTCATCCAACGGAAAGTTCGGCGACTTTACGGATACTGATATTTCTCCGCTCGTGAGGTCCCTGTAGAGGTCACGAAGGTTCTCTTCAAGCGCCTCGACGGTTTCGCCCTCCGTAAGATAGTCGGGAAACTCCTCGAAGTAGCCGAGCCACATTTCACCGTCTTGCCAATGGACGTACCGAGCCGTGCTCATAAGATCATTCTACTGCCTGTTGGGAGGCCTGGAATCCTGGGAGAGTAGATCTATCTTTTTGGTTGCGGGGGAAGGATTTGAACCTTCGACCTTTGGGTTATGAGTTCAATACTTGATTCTGGGTGGATAGCGTTATTGCGAAGAATCAATCACATACGGTCTCCATGTACTTGATAGTATCGACTGTTTCCGGATCTCCTGTTAGCAATCTGTTAGCAATTTGCAGCCGATTCGACTCAATCCCATAATCGCGGAGCGCCCGGTCGTCGCCACGCTGCCGAGCAGTTCGTCGAACGGGAAGCCAATCTCTTGGTCAGGTACGGCATACCCCCGCGCCCATAATGGCCACGTTTCATATTTCGCATATCTTGCCGCAACCTCCTCATCTTACGCCCATCCTGTCATTTCGAGAACGTCCTCGCCAACGACGACGACCAGGGATTTTGCCGTCAGCACAAGCCCAGAGGCGGTCGCGGGAGCGGCGCGTCCCGTTGCGGGGGCTTACTCGAAGAGCTTTCAAGTTGGCGGCATGTCGATATGGGTGTGGCTCGATGCGCTGGTGTCAGAAACAGTGATATAATTCTGACAGAACGATATGCAAGTTCTAGCCACAAGGATCATGGAGCACAGCAATGGGTTGCCCGAAGGCACTCCAGTGGTCGCCAAGGAATTGCTGCATCTGGGTAGCCGTGCCGCTGTGGATCAGGCACTGTCGCGCCTAGTCCGGCGTGGGACCCTGATGCGCGCCGGGCGGGGCATCTACGTTCGGCCTGTCGAGAGCCGCTTTGGAGCACGTCCTCCTGTGGCGTCCAAGGTCGTCGAAGCCATCGCCGCTCAACGGGGCGAGAGCGTGGCGCCGCACGGCGCCGCCGCCGCCAATGAGCTCGGCTTAACAACTCAGGTGCCTGTTCGCGAGGTTTATTTGACCTCCGGGCGGAGGCGGCGGCTCAAGCTGGGTGCTCAGATAGTTGAGCTTCGACACGTTCCAGCCTGGCAATTGGTCTTACCTGGACGCCCCGCAGGCGCGGCAATTCGAGCGCTTGCATGGCTTGGACCGAAGCGGGCGAGCGAAGCCCTCCGAACACTTCAGCGAAAGTTGTCGCCATCGGAATTGCGAGCAGTCCTCGGCGCACGCGGAAGGCTTCCGACCTGGATGGCCCAGGAGGTCAGCGCGCTGGCAAACAATGGCTGATTTCTTCCTCCAATTGCCTCCAGATGCCCGCGCTCTGTGCTTTGCCACTTCACGACAACGTCAAAACATATCACACCGAAGCACCAACTGGGACACGATTGTGATCTTGTGTCCCCAACAGATAGGGTTTTGATACGGTTTTGATACGGCAAGAAAGCAGGTGGGCTCCTTTTAGCGGCGCACCCGCTCATCATTCAAGGTGCGCTCCCAAGGTGCGCTCGGCGCGACAACGGAGGCGTCTGGTTTGTCCGAAAGTCTATACATTTTTCGGACGCTGCATCCACCTGTGATTTCCTTTGAGAGGCCGTCTAACGTTAGCAGTGGCAGTCATGGGGCGCATGTTCATTATTGTGTTATGTTCACGTACCGTGTACAATCCATAGTAGTGAACAGATCCAGGTGCTTGCTTGCCTATGACAACCAACGAACACCGCACATTACATGCCGCCGGACAGGCCCTCAAGCGGACCACAGGGCTCGACGCCGAGATCCATCCGGTCCCGGTTGGTCAGAACCGCGCGACCGATGCCATCTTCGAATTGACCACGAACCAACGTAAACACCGCTTCCGCGCCGAAGTCAAGACCGTAGACCGGTTCGAAACCCCCGCACTGATCAAAGCCCAACGCAAAGCCCACCGCCTGCCGCCCTTGCTGGTCGCACCTTACATTACCCGTGAAATTGCCGAACGTTGCCGCCAGCTTCATTTACCCTTCATCGACACTGCCGGTAACGCTTATCTCGAAGGGCCGGGGCTTCTCGTTTATGTGATTGGCAACAACAAGCCGGCCGAACTTCGTCAGAACCACTTCCGCGCCCTGAACCCCGCCGGTCTTCAAATCGCCTTCGCGCTCGCGTGTCACCCCGCGCTCGTTCAAACAACTTATCGTGAGATCGCCGCACGTGCAGGAGTAGCACTTGGGACCGTCGGGCCCGTTATCAAGGACCTCGAAGCGCGAGGATATCTGCGGTTCCGAAGGGAGCCGGATCGAAAACTGCTCGACCCGGAACGTATGGTCGAAGAATGGGTCACCCACTATCCGATCACGCTTCGTCCGAAACTCAATCCGAGGCGATTCCGGGCCGACACGGAACGCCTTCACCAAGCCGACCTCCTGCACCAGAACGCTTATTGGGGAGGCGAGCCCGCCGCAGAGAAGCTGACCCGGTATCTCAAACCTGCTCAGTTCACGATCTATGCCCGCGAACCTATTGCCAAGCTGATCGCGGCAGGGCAGATGCGCGCCGACCCGACCGGCAATGTCGAAATTCTGGACGCGTTCTGGAATTTTGATCTCGACAAAGATTTTCCCGATGTCGTTCCCCCGGTCCTTGCCTATGCCGACCTTCTGGCGACACATGACGGCCGAGATGCTGAGGCCGCGCGGATGATCTATGAACAACGAATCGCCCCGACATTCCATCCCACCAAGTAGTCCCGTCGATCCCTCGGTCGTCCGTGTGCTTCGTGCACTCGATCCGATCGCGGGTGCTGCGCAATGCGATTACTTTGTGGCGGGCGCCACGGCGCGGGACCTCATTCTTGTTAACGTCCATGGTCTGCGGCCAGGCCGCGCCACACGCGACATCGATTTTGGAATCGCGGTCGAAAGCTGGGACCAATTTGGGCGATTGAAGCAGGGCCTTGTCGCTACCGGTGACTTCGAGTCTGACCGGAGGATGCTGCAGCGGCTGATCTACTCCGATAAGGCTGCCGAATTCTCCATCCCGGTTGATCTCATTCCTTTTCGCGGAGTCGCCTCCGCCGACAGCATGATCGAGTGGCCGCCAAGCCGCGACATCGTCATGAACGTGGCAGGCTTCGAAGAGGTGTTGGCGTCGTCCGTTTCAATGGAAATAGAAGAAAACCTCGCGGTGCACGTGGCGTCAATTCCCGGGCTGACGCTGCTCAAGCTAATGGCATGGTCGGACCGGGGCCGAGAAAATAACAAAGACGCGACCGATCTCTACCGGCTCTTCATCACTTACGCCGATGCCGGCAATACAGATCGTCTCTATGACCATGAGATGGATTTGCTGGAGACCGTTGGCTTCGATATGGAGCTGGCGGGTGCGGAACTGCTTGGTCGCGACGTAGCCGGAGTTTGCTCGCCAGGAGCATTTGATCAGATCCGATCTCTAATCAAATCGGAGCGTGAACTCGAACGACTGACGAACCAGATGATTCAGAGCTCGGTATACGCTGAAGCCGCAGTTGCCGTAGAGCGAACCGTTAGCGCGTTCTTCCGCGGAATTCTGAAGGACCTTTGACGGTGCGAACACCTGCGATTGAACGCCTTCCTGGCTCTCATCGAAATAGGCGGTCATTCGGAAAGGAGGACCGTCTCCATCACCTAACTTTATCAAGCGCGGCCATAATCTCGCGTAGGGGCTTCCCGCCATCGCAACCGCTATTGCTGGTCATCCTCCCGGCGACCGATCCCGACTCTGACTCGAACGCACCCCTAGGAGCCGCGACCGGCGCACCAGCAGCATCGACATGATGCGCCCGCAACTCCTGATGCAACCGCCGGGCGATAAAGCCGATTGCGCGCCTCATCCTGCGTCAATTCGCGCCCAAGATCTACGCGCCGAGTGTTTCGAGTCTTCGGGTTTGCAAAGGAGATCCAGAGCCCATCATGGCTTTGCCCAGGGAGGTTCCACCGCGCAAGATTCGGCGGAATTCGCGCGGCATCGCCAGGAGGGCGAGGCCCAGGAGTGCGTCAAGAAGGACAATGCCGCCGCAGCGGCTGCGTATCGTCTGGTTCTGACTTCGGCCCGCCGTCCTCAAGCCCCGACGCGGGAAATGGTGAGAATCAGCGTTTCGCGCCGAGCTTCGGCGTGGGCTGCCAGGCTGGGCCGCCGTCTTCCCACTGGTTGTCGGTTAACTGCTTCACGTGAGTTCCGTCGTAGCGCATGACAAAGAGTTCGCCGTATGGCTGCGCGTCATCCGTGTATAGCGCTTCGTCCTTGAAACCCATACGGGCGCTGGAGAAGACGATCCATTCGCCATCGGGGGACCAGGCGCCGTGTGCGTCATTCCCAGGCGAGAACGTGAGCCGCCGAACGTCCTTACCGTTAGGCCGGATCGTGAATATCTCATAATCGCCTTGGTACTGCCGGACGAAGGCGATAAGGTCGCCACGCGGCGACCACACCGGGAAATTGTCGTACTCGGTAGTGAGCGTCGTCACCTTGTTCGATTCGAGATCCATGATCCGCAGACCTTGCCCTTCTGATCCGGCGGTCCGGTAGACGAAACGCTTGCCATCGGGAGCGAATGATGGGAAAGCGTTGTTGTTCGCGCCGGACGTGACTTCGCGAAAACCGGAGCCGTCCGCTTTAACCACTGCGACCTGCGCAGGGCGGCGCGGCCGGCTGAGAAGGTTTGCGAGGAATGCGTTGAGAGTGAACAGAACTGAGTCTCCTTGGGGAGACCAATCGGGCGTTTCGACGCTTCTGCCTTGCTGCCGGAAGAGCGTCCGCGGAGTGCTGCCGCTGTTGTCGAAGAGGCGCAGGGCCGGGCCGCCGGCTACGTAGCGCTCGCCGGATGGATCAAACGAAGGCAAGGCGCCCCCGGCGTTTCGAAGGTCGTAATTTGGATTGCGGCTCCAAAGCTTGTCTGCTGCCAGCGGTTCGCCATAAACAACGGTACTGGCGCCCAGTCTGTGATAAACGACGCGCGTGCCATCGGGCGACCACGACGCGGATCGCAGGTCCCCTTTCGGCCCTGGCCGGCCCGTATCGTAGAAGACGCCTCGGGCGCCGGCGTCTTTCCGGATATAGGCGACCTCACCGGAGGGTAGGATCGCCGGCGCCATTTTCACCCCGGGTCCAGCGGTGACGTTGGCCGCTTCTCCAGTCGTGACGTTGATCGAAACCAACCGGTCCTCGCTTCCACGGCGGCCCACTTGGCGGTACGTGAACGTCTCCTCGCCCGACATGCAGTAGGCAATCACGCGCTTACTGTCGCGAGTCCATTTCGGGCTGCCGCAGAAGTTGCCGTGCTCGGTCAGGCGCTTCAGACCCGAGCCGTCGGGGCGGATCAGATAAACATCCGCGATTTGCAGATGCTCCCAGTGCCCTTCGGCCTTCGGAAGAGTGCTTCCGCGGTCCGACGAGAAGGCTATCCACTTTCCATCGGGTGACCAGGAGGGCCGGAAATCGCCGCCTGCGACTCCGGAAGTGAGCGGCTTCGATTTGCGCGTGCGCAGATCCAGAATCCATAGGTTCGCGTGCCCGGTCGCGCGCGTAGTTACGAACACAATCCGGTTGCTATCGGGAGAGAAGGCCGCCTGATCGTCGTAAGCGGGGTTATCGGTGAGGCGTTCGAGTCCCGCTCCGTCTGGCTTCACGCGATACAAGTCCGCCGAGCCGTTACGTTCCGAGGTGAAGACAATCCACTGCCCGTCGGGCGACCACGAGGGATTGTAATCGCGGCTGGTGGATTGGAGCAAAGCCCGCTCCTCGCTACCGTCCGCGCTTGAAACAAATATCGTAATCTTGGGCGGTCCGGCGCCCGAGAAGAAAATCCTGTTCGGCTCGGCCGCCGTCAGCGATCCAATTGCCAGCAGGAATAGATAGAAACCCATGGTAACCCTCCTCGGTCAACCGGGACTTCCCTTTCTTGACGGCCAGTTTAGGCCGATTATACACCCAGCCTTCGTGCGACACTCCGGCTTGTAGGTCTTCTCTCCTGTCGCAGGCAAGAAGCGGACCGTGAAATTGTGATCTGTGACAACGTCCGCAACTGGAATCAACGCTTCCCACCCAGCTTCGGCGTGGGCTGCCAGGCTGGGCCGCCGTCTTCCCACTGGTTGTCGGTTAACTGCTTCACGTGGGTTCCGTCGTAGCGCATGACAAAGAGCTCGCCGTAGGGCTGTGGATCGCCGGTGTAAAGCGCTTCGTCTTTGAAACCCATGCGCGTGCTGGAGAAGAGAATCCATTCTCCATCGGGCGACCACGCGCCGTGGGAGTCGTTCCCGGGTGAAAACGTCAGCCTCTTTGTGCCCGTGCCGTCAGGCCGGATGGTGAATATCTCGTAATCGCCCTGGTACCGACGGACGAAGGCGATCAGATCGCCGCGCGGCGACCACAGCGGGAAATTATCGTATTCGGTGGTGAGCGTGGTGACCTTCTTGGTTTCCAGGTCCATGATGCGCAGACCCTGGCCCTCCGGTCCGGCCGTGCGGTAAACGAACCGTTTGCCGTCGGGGGCAAATGATGGGAAGCCGTTATTGTTCGCGCCAGACGTGACTTCCCGAAACCCCGAGCCGTCCGGTTGGATCATTGCCACCTGTGCGCCGCCATCCACGCGGCCATTCGAGAAATCGGCCCCCTCCTTGAGAAAGGCGTTGAACGCGCCGATGCCGAAAAGAATGGAGTCTCCTCGCGGGGACCAACTGGCCCCTACGATGCTCCTGCCCTGCGGCTCGTAAATTGTGCGAGGCGGGTTGACGCCGGTATCAAAAAGCAGTAAGCCTCGCCCGCGGCTGCCTACATAGTGCTCGCCGGAGGGATCGAATGAAGGCAAGTCTACCGCCGTGAGACGAAGTTCGTACCTGGCATCGCGACTCCAAACCTTCCGGTTGAAACCGTCCGGTTCTGGCAGGCCGAACCGATGATAGACAACCCGCTCGCCATCGGGCGACCACGAGGGGGACAAAGAGAGGGGAAACGCCCCCTCTGCCTTCGGACCAGGCCTTCCTTGGCCGTAAAAGATTCGAGTGGTAGGGAAACCCGGCCGGGTGTACGCAATCTCTCCCGAAGGAAGCACGTTGGGCGCGATCTTTATGCCCGGCCCGGCGGCCACATTCTCAACCTTTCCGCTGGCAATATCGACCGATACCAGCCTCGTCTCGCCTTTCTCAGGCCCGAATGACCGATATGTAAGCGTCTCCTCTCCCGACATGCAGTAGGCGACAATGCGCCGGCTGTCGCGAGTCCATTTCGGGCTTCCGCAGAAATTGCCGTGCTCGGTCAGCCGCTTGAGCCCCGAGCCATCCGGATGAATGAGATAAACGTCCGCGATTTGCAGATGTTCCCAGCGGCCCTTGCCCATCGGGAGCGTGCTCCCCCGGTCCGACGAGAAGGCGATCCACTTTCCATCCGGCGACCATGAGGGACGGAAATCGCCGCCCATCCCCGAAGTCAGCGCTTTCGCTTTGCGCGAGCGCAGATCCAGAATCCAAAGATTCGCGTGGCCGTTCGCGCGTGTGGTCACAAAGACCACCTGGTTGCTGTCCGGCGAGAACGCTGCCTGATCGTCGAAAGCAGGGTTATCGGTGAGGCGTTCGAGCGCCGTTCCGTCCGGCTTTACCCGGTACAGGTCCGCGGAACCGTTCCGCTCCGAGGTGAAAGCGATCCATTGACTGTCGGGCGACCAGGCGGGATTGTAATCCATACTCGTGGATTCAAACAGCGGGCGCTCGTCACTGCCGTCCGCTCTGGAGATAAACAGGCTGCCTTTACCTGGCGCAAGGGATTCGTAGAAGATCCGGTTTGGCTCGACCGCCATCAACGGTCCAATCGCCAAAAGGAATATATAGAAGAAGCGCATCTTTAGCCACCTCGGAGTAGCGCCGTCCTGTGTGAAACTTTCTAACTGTAGCAGTTTAAGCTTTCCCTTGGCATGTGCAGCTTGCACGCACTTTTGAGAGCCGAGAATCCGGCGTTATGGTCCAGATCCGAGCGCGACCTGCAGGCTGAGCGACTCTTGAGTCCAAACGAAGGCCCAAGTCCTGGGTAACGCGCAAACCGGAAACTGGGGAGATCCTTTCGCGGGGCGAGAGGGATGCGCGACTTCCCCAGACATATACACGGAAGCCTACTTCCTTCCCATGGGGGCGCGCCCGGCGCAACTCGTCGAAGAAGCTTTCGTTCAGAATCATCGTTTAGCGCTCTGCTTCGGCGTGGGCTGCCACCCCGCTCCGCCGTCCTCCCATTGGTTGTCGGTTAACTGCTGCACGTGGGTTCCGTCATAGCGCATGACGAAGAGTTCGCCGTAAGGCTGCGGAGCGTCGGTATACAGCGCTTCGTCCTTGAAACCCATGCGGCTGCTGGAAAAGACGATCCACTCGCCATCCGGCGACCAGGCGCCATGGGCGTCATTTCCCGGCGAAAACGTGAGTTAACGGACATCCTTGCCGTCCGGCCGGATCGTGAAGATCTCATAGTCGCCCTGGTATTGCCGGACGAAGGCGATAAGGTCGCCGCGCGGGGACCACAGCGGGAAATTGTCGTACTCGGCAGTGAGCGTCGTCACCTTGTTCGATTCGAGATCCATTATGCGCAGACCCTGGCCTTCCGGCCCGGCCGTGCGAAACACGAATCGCCTGCCATCGGGAGCGAACGACGGGAAGCCGTTGTTATTCGCGCCGGAGGTGACTTCGCGAAAACCGGAGCCGTCCGGTTTAATCATTGCCACCTGCGCGCCTCCATCCACGCGGTCGGTTGAGAGGTCCCCTTTGACCTGGAACGCGTTGAACGCGCCGAGACCGAAGAGAACCAAGTCTCCGAGCGGAGATAAGCTCGTGCCGAAGACGATTCTTCCTTCCGCCCGATAGATTGGAGGCGGATGGGGCGCCCGCATGTCTGCGTCGTCGAAGTACAGCGAGCCGCCACCGGCTACAACATGCTGGCCAGAACGGTCGAAAGCCGGCAAGAGCACCGGCACGGATCGAAGCTCGTAGTTTATATTGCGGCTCCAGACCTTCCCTGAAGCTCCAGCCGGACGATGCCATTCTTGCGTTGCCATAGTCGCACTGCTTCGCCGGGGTCGCGGTACGGCATGCAAGTCTGGCACAGAACGGAATGCTGGTACAGGATGGATTGGGCTTCCTCGTCCGGCAGGGGCATCGAAACAAGGCGCTCTTGAATGCGGGAAAGCGGCTTGTGTTTGGGCTTGATGATTGCGGGCAGAAGATCGCCGATGCGCTGCATTCCTTTCGCGTTGTTGTCTTCTGTCGCCATTCCCTGCCCTTCTTTCGCTAATTCGCTAAGTTTCGCTAACTCGGCTGTGTTCTCTTCCCTGCTCCCCGTTCCCATGCTTCCACGGCCCGCATGAGGAGCTGGATGTTCTTAAGCTGCGCGTCGAGCGCGAGGCGCTTGAATTTTTGCCGGAATTCTGGCGGCACCTTGAAATTGAGATCAACGAGGGTTTCCGTGGTGTTCTGGCCGCGCTGGAGAGAACCCGATACCGCACCGGGACTCCCTTTAGTTGCAAGCAAGGTACTGGCGTCGATGGCTGATGGTTTAGGCATGAACTTTGACTCTCTTCTCATTGCTGTTCGCTAATTCGCTAATGTTAGCTAATTCGCGAAGACGTTTCTTAGTGAAGCTCCATAGTTCGGCGATTTCCGCGGCGGCGGGGCTGTTGGGATTGATCTCCAAGGCTGTGCGGCCGTCGGTCATCGAGGAGGCGTAGTCCACCCGGTCATGAACGACAGACTGGAAAACCTGTCCGTGCTGGGAAAGAGCTGCGATGGTCTGAATGGTGATCCGGGCGTTAGCCTTGGCCTGGGTCAGCACGAAGGCGAAAGGCGTCTCTGATTCCTTAACCAAGTCAAGGGTGGCCCCAAGTGACCAAAGGTCGTTGGGGCTCGGGCGGGTCGGGATCAGCACCAGGTCGGCGCGCTTGAGCACTTGCCGGTTCTGTTCGGTGAGGGCGGGCGGCGTGTCTATAAAGCAGTAGGTGAAACCCGCCTGAGCCAGGGCTTCGATCTTTTCCGGGAGTTCACGGAGGCTGACGGGCGCAAGCTTGGGGCTTTCGGCCTCGCGGGCGTTCCACCAAGTGGCAAGTGTTTGCTGGGGGTCGGTATCAATGAGCACGGCGAGGCCGTTCTTGGCGTGTTCTGCGGCAACGGCCAGATGCGCCGCGAGGGTGGTCTTGCCGCTGCCTCCCTTCTGGGAAGTGATCACGACTATTTTCATTGGTGTCGCCATAGGCTAAGGTACGCTAATTCGCTCTTTAGCGAATCTTAGCGCACTTCCGATACAAAAGGGAAGGGAATTTGTTTGATGCCCAAATGGATACCCTGCGGAGACAAGTTCATCGTCGGCGACGTGGTCCGCTGGAAGGAGGCCGTCTGGGTCGAAAAGGGCAAGCGCAAAAAGAGGCTCATCAAGGTCGGCGAGCGTCGGGTGACTGCCGAAGTGCTGGGCACGGACCGGAAGGGCTTCGTCTGCCTGTCCGTCTGCAAATGTGAAATCCTCGCGAACCTCGCGGCTCGCGTGCTGGAACCTTACAAGAAAGGGGATGGCATCCGGCGCGCGCGCCGCACGATAGGGCGGGGAAGTGGCGAACGGCTCGCATGGAGCGACGAAGACGCGCGGGCGCACGTGACAAGCAAGTTTCTGGGCTGAAGAAAGCCCGTCTCTGCCGGGTTGCACCCGGAGAGAATTAAGCCTGCGGCGGGCCTTCTTCTCGGACGCTTGCATAGATGAACCTTTTATGGTACATTGTACTAGATACGGTGCAGGATGGCAGAGGCCCCGCAGCCGCAAAAAATCCCGCTGATTTTCTTTCACACGCTCGCAGGAAGCGAGCCGGTGAGGGAGTGGCTAAAAGGGCTGGATGAAGCAGAGCGGCAGGCAATAGGGAGGGACCTATTGCGGGCGCAATGGCGGTGGCCGGTTGGGATGCCGCTGTGCCGCCCGTTGGGAAACGGCTTATGGGAGGTCCGAACGGACCTGCCGACGAAACGGACGGCGCGCGTGCTGGTCTGCCTTTACCGGGAGCACCTGGTTGCGTTGCACGGGTTCATCAAAAAAACGCGGGCCACGCCGGATGAGGATTTGGCAACGGCGCGGAAGCGCAAGAAGGAGTTGGAGCAATGAGCAAGAAACATATGGGTTCGAGCCTCGATGACTTCCTCAGGGAGGAGGGCATATTCGAAGAGGCGCAAGCGCAGGCGGTCAAAGAGGTCGTTGCGTGGCAGCTCGCCGAGGCGATGAAGAAACAGAAAATCTCCAAGAACAAGATGGCAACGCTGCTGAAGACGAGCCGCACCCAGGTTGACCGTATCCTTGATCCGAAGAACGACATTACGCTCGGCAGCCTGCAACGGGCGGCTGCCATGGTAGGCCGTCGCGTCACAATCGAGCTAGTTTAGGGCCGGCCGGGGCAGGGAAGACCGGGCGGCACTTTACATAATCTCGGATTGAACTAAGCCGCTTCGCGGCGGAACGGTTAGGCGGAGGATTGTCTATCGTGGATCGCGGAAGGAGATTCCGTGACCCAACTTCGCAAGCGAATGCAGGAGGAGTTGCAGCGCCGCAACTACTCCGAGTCCACCACCATCTGCTACCTGCGGCAGATCACCGAGTTCGCGAAACACTTCGGGCGCAGCCCCGCGCAACTCGGACCCGAGGAGATCAAGCAGTTTCAGCTGTACCTGGTCCAGGAGAAGAAGGTGTCCTGGGCGACCTACATACAAACAACGGCAGCGCTCCGCTTTCTATATGTGAAGACTCTTGGCCGGGCATTCATGGCCGAAAAGATCCCGTATCCCAAGCGGCCCAAGCATCTGCCAACGGTGCTCAGCCAGGAGGAGATTGAGCGGCTGCTCAACGCTACGCGGTCGCTCAAACACCGTGCGCTTCTGATGGCGCTGTATGGTGCGGGCTTGCGGGTGTCGGAGGCTTGCCGCCTCACCATTGACGATATCGACAGCAGCCGGATGGTCCTTCACGTCCGTCAAGCCAAGGGGAACAAGGATCGCGATGTCATGCTCTCGCCCGTGCTGCTGGAAACGCTCCGGCAGTATTGGAAAGGCTGCCGGCCCGGGCGCTGGTTATTTCCGGGCTATGGTCCTGACAAGCCGATAACGACGAAGTCGGTCTTCCTCATGGTCCGCAGCATCGCGGCCAGAGCCAAGATCACCAAGACCGTTTCCCCACACACGCTGCGCCACAGCTTCGCGACTCACCTGCTGGAGTCCGGCACCGATCTTAGAACCATTCAGTTGTTACTCGGACATGCCGATGTGCGAACCACCATCATCTACCTGCAGGTCTCGCAGCAACACATCCGGAAGATCGTTAGCCCGCTGGACCAGCTTCCCAGCCACGCTCAGACTAAGCCGTGAGCAAGCGGCCGCCCTACGAGGTGGCCGATGTCGTCCGCAACCACAGCCACGAGTTTGTCGAACAGTATGGCCATCTGCTGGACTCCGAACATTTGCGAGTCCTGCACGCGATCGAAAACTGCCGGACGGCCATTCTCGGCGGTAATCTGAACGCCTGCGACCGTTGCGGACATCGAGTCAACTCCTACAACTCCTGCCGGAACCGGCATTGCCCCAAGTGCCAAGGAGCGGCGCGCCAGAAGTGGCTCGCTCACCGTACGGCCGAACTGCTGCCGGTTCCCTACTTCCACGTGGTCTTCACGCTGCCGCATCTGCTGGCCCCGCTGGCCCTGCAAAACAAACAGGTCCTTTACGGCATTCTGTTCCGGGCTGTATCGGAAACCTTGCTGGAAGTCGCCGCCGATCCGAAGCACCTCGGGGCCGACATCGGCTTCACTGCGTGGTCCCCGGAGGCGGCCTGTCGTTGGACCGCTCACGATGGGTCGGCTCCGGCGACCGCTTCCTGCTCCCCATCGTAGTATTGAGCCGCCTCTTTCGTGGAAAGTTTCTGGCCTTGCTGCGTAAAGCAGTTCGACAAGGCAAACTTCAGTTCCACGGCGTTCTCGCCGACCTCGCTACGCGCCGCGGTTTTGGCCGCCTGCTCAAGAAGGCCTACGGCTGCGAGTGGGTGGTCTATACAAAACCGCCGTTCGGCGGCCCGGAGCATGTCCTCCGCTACTTGGCCCGCTACACCCACCGTGTGGCCATCTCCAATCACCGCATCGTCTCCATTGCGGATGGTCAGGTCACCTTCTTGTGGAAAGACTACGCGCATGGAGGCAAGCAAAAGAAGATGACTGTCGCGGCGACTGAGTTCCTGCGGCGATTCTTCCAGCACGTACTGCCCAAGGGTTTCGTGCGCATCCGCCACTTCGGATTCCTGGCCAACCGTCAGCGCCAAGCGCTTCTGGAAATATGCCGCGCGCTGTTGTGCGTCCCACTCGCTCAGCCGGTCGCTGGAACCGGCACTGGTTCCGACGCTGAGTTACCGCTTTGTCCGGCTTGTCGCCTTGGCCGACTGCACGTCGTCGAACGCATTCCGTCCGGACTCAGCGGTTTCTTTCGGATCAACTCTTCCTGATGACACGAAACCGCAGTCAGCAAACTCGACGCTCCATCGCCGCGATCACCTGGATCGCGCTACCATCGCTGCGCCCGGGCGCGCCACAAAACCGCCCCGTCAACACCAACGCCTCCGTTACATCCCGGTCGCGGGTCACGGAGACCGCCTCACGCCCTCTCCGCCACCCTTCCCATCCACTCTTCCTCTCCGGTCCACACCGCCTAAATCGGATTCAAAACGCATAGCCCCTGCTTCGGCTCAGTTCAATGCCGCCTTATCTGAAGTGCTCGGGCACAGCCTACCCGGTTTCGCCCTGGCATCCTGCCGCCCGAGCACTCCAGATCAAAGCTACCGGATTATCGGCGGCGGAAGCGGCACAACTCACCCGGTCATCCGCGCTCAAGAAAGATAGCTTCCGAGTACGCCGTCAGAACGAAGCCGCTCGCGCGGCGGACGCTACGCGTGCGTGCTGGTCGAGGCTTGCTCTTCGACCGCTTGCTTCCGGGATGCAGACGAAGTAATATTTTGGCTGATCCTCCACTTTGGGATACTCATAACAGAGTCCTGTAGTTTATTAACGTCCCGTGGAATATCGATTCAAATCCCAATAATGGCCCGCGTCTGCCCCAAACGCGATCGGCTTCCTTCTTACGGCGCTATCCAAACTGACCCGGCGGTCCACATCCTCGCTCACGCCAACTCTCCGGCGCCGCGTCAGTCCAGATAGCGTTCTAACGTCATCCAGGCGCTATTCGCTTTACACGCCGCGTAGGATCGGTAAACACTGCGCGACGAGGCGGGAGCTATTTCCCAGAACGCCGTCAAGGGATAGGCTGGGTGTATACTGGGCGGATGCGGGAGACCCCAAGAACGAATGGGCCCAAATGACTTCGCGACGTCACATGAGTTAGACGGGGAAGCGTTCCAGGAGAAATCGACATGAAGTCGTCCGGGGTAATTTTCACGACTACCCTGCTCCTATGCTTTGCGGCGGCGCGCAAAGTGCCCGCTCAGGCTCCTCGGGCGCAGGCCTCGCAAGTGGCTCCCGATCCTTCCGTTTCACAAACCGTTGCGCAAAAGTGCGCCGCGCTGAGTCAGGCGAGCTTCGAGGACGTGCCCGGCGCGCCAGCGAAGATCCTCTCCTCGCGCTTGATGAACGTCGAGGAAGGGGAGTTTGAAAACACGTTTTCCATGACGTCAACGCCGGCCAAGGCCAGCCGGATCAAGCAGTACTGTCAGGTCAGGGGCTACGTCGCGCCGCAGAACAAGTTCGAGTTGCGGCTGCCCCTGCCCTCTGAATGGAATCAAAGGTTTTACTTTTCCGCCTGCGACGGCTTGTGCGGCGCGGTGAACGGCCTCGCGTGTAATGCAGGTCTGGCGCGAGGCTACGCTTCGGTGACCGGAAACGGCGGTCACGACGGCGCTTCCGCCGGCGACGGGCTGTGGGCCGCTGGCGATCCAGCGCTCCAGGAAGATTATGCGTGGCGCAGCAATCACGTGATTACGTTGGTTGCCAAGTCTATTACGATACGGTATTACCGCCAGCCGATTCAGCGCTCCTATATTGCCGGATGCTCCAAGGGCGGCCAGGCAGTTCTGATGGAGGCGCAGCGGTTCCCGGAGGATTTCGATGGGTTCATGCCCGCAGCGCCCGCTTATGATCAAGTGCGGCTGAACGTGGTCGAGGGAGCTTGGATCGCGCAGGCGGTGAACGACGGCAAAGGAGGATCGGTGTTGAACGCCGCGGCGGCGGATGCCGTGCACAAATCCGTCCTGGCGGCGTGCGGGGCGCAAACCGGAGTTGATATCAGTCTGGTCACTGAGCCCACATCCTGCAACTGGAAGCCGGAAATGATCGCTTGTTCGGCGGGAACGAGCGGTCCTGATTGCCTTTCTCCAGTTCAGGTCGCGGCGATTAAGCGCCTCATGATTCCTCCGACGAACTCCAAAGGCGAGGTGCTCTACCCGTATCCATTAATTCCTGGAACGGAGACGCAGTGGGCGTTCTTTGTCTTTGCCGATCCGCAATTCGGGCAAAGATCGGTGCTATCCTACGGGTTCGAAGCGACCCTCAAGTACCTGGCGGACCCGCAGCCCCGGCCCGGCGTGGACCCGCTTAAATTCAACTTCGATCGCGATCCCGCGACTCTCGCGCGAGCACGCAAGCTTTACGACGCAGCCTCCTACGATCTCAGCCGTGCAAAAAGCCGCGGCGGAAAGATCCTGATGTGGAACGGACTTGCCGACGTCGCTATCAAGGCGACTTCCTCGATTGGTTACTACCTCGGCGTCGAGAAGACGATGGGGGGCCGGGAGAAGACTCAAGATTTCTTTCGGCTGTTTCTGATTCCCGGTGTTCATCACTGCGCCGGTGGGCCGGGACTAACGGATTTCGACGCTCTGACCGCGCTCGAGACCTGGGTAGAGAAGGGGCAGGCCCCTAATCAGTTAATCGCGCAGCGGATAACAAATGGCGCTCCGGAGCGCGCACTGCCGATTTACCCGTATCCTCTGGTCCCGCGCTATTCTGGAACCGGCGACCCCAAGCTGGCAAGCAGCTTCAAGCCGTTTGATCCGACCAAGAAATAATGCCGGTTGAGTTCAGTGGTTAAGGCTTCGGCCCCGGCAGCCGCCGACACGGTCAAGAAGTCCGCCTCTGGGAGGCGGTACCGTCTACTCCCGCAAAAAGGGTGAAGCAACCCGTCCACCTCCCGGTTGGTCGGCCACTCGGAAGTAAAGTGTGATTCGTTGGCGGTCACGGCTGCGCGCTCGGCAAAGCGAGACGCTGCTCGGGCTTGACTGGGGCGAGGCGGAAATAAAGGAGGTGCCCAGGTCGCCGACACTCTAAACACTCGTTTTAGGCGGGGTCATCGTCGCAAAACCTGCCTCTATCGAGATCCGCTGGGCGCATCTACGGATCGCGTCATACGTCCAAGTGGCTTCCGGCCATTCTCCGAGGGGTTTCCTAAACGCTACGCGACTTTCGGCGGGTGACCCGGAGCGAGCAGGTGCAGCGGACTGAGGCGACGGCGGCGATTGACTTCGGCGCTTGGCAAAAGTGATCCACTTCTGCTCGTTTAAAGTGACCCACACGAAGAACAGGACTTGCCCGAGGACCTGGAGGCGCCAGCGATATCATCCACGCGCAGCGTGCGGTTTGCGTTTTCATCATCTGGGCAAGAGCCCTTCGCCAGCGGTAGCTACAGCGCCTTGAACGGTCGCAGGTTTCAGCGAATGTCGAAACGGGCGATCAAGCGTATTCTGGCAGCCCCGCGCTCACGCATCTTGCAGACATGCATAATCCTCTGGTCGGGCGGCAAATGTGGCATCCTTTGCGGGTGGTGCTGGGTCACTTTTGGGGAGCAAAGTAGGGTCATTTCTCGCGAGTGCCGAAGGCGATTGACCTACAGCGTTTTCAGGAACGCGATCAGGGCTTGCCGATCGTCCAGCGAGAGCTTCAACCCGAATTCGTGACCTTTGATCGGGCCGGGACCGAGGTGGAAACCCTTCGGCACATAATCGTCTTTCAATCGCGCCGGATCGAACCATTCTTCTAATGAGTCCGCTTGGCCGCTGTGACTGAATGCATTGCGATACCACACCCCCCGCAGCGAAGGCACCTTGTAGAATCCTGTGCCGCGGCGGGTTTGCGTCGCAAGCCCCGAATCGGTTCCTACCGAGATATTCATAATGTCATCGGTCTTGAGGAGGTCCGCAGGGACCTTAAAGCCCACCGCCGGGGTGAGCTTGTTGTTGGTGTAAAGAGGCGGTGTGTGACATCCGACGCAGCCCTGTTGCTGGAAGATGCGTTGCCCGCGGCGCGCACGCTCATCGAACGGATTGGGATTCGGCGGCGGATGGAGGGAGTAAATGTATAGAGCGAGCGCATAAAGCTGCTCGTCGCTGAAGCGCGTATTGGCACCACCGCTGCCACCACGAAGCGGAATCGGACTGGGTTGGAAATCGCCGTAGTGCGCGATGTCGGCCAGTCCGTAATTCACGATGACATAACGCATCAAGTCACCAATGGACCGCTGGCGAACTAGACCCGTGGAATCCAGATAGCGTAATTTTTCAAGCCCAATGAGGGATGGGATATGCGTAGGATGAGAGGAGCCGGAGCCCTCGCGCACGCGAACGCCCGCTTGCATCGTCTGTTTCCGTCGTACCAGCTCATCAACCGTTACCACCTTGTCGAACTCCTCTCGCGACATAATCCACGGTGCTGCGGACCGTGCCCACTCGAGATCGAGCGCTCGTCGAGCCGTCTCAGGATTCGAGGGGTCCCGGATGGGCCCGATATCGGCGCGCTCAATTGCCACATCCAATTGCGCTCCGTTCCATGCCTTTCCGCCTGGCAGAATGCGAACATGGCATCCTGCGCAAGAGTCGAAGCTCACCTCCACCAAGCCCTTCTGACGAACGACATACCTAGCAAACGCGAGAATGCCTTCATTGGTTGTGGGAAATACAACCCCTGGGGGTGATCGCATCCCTCCAGTTCGCGCTCCCGCTCGCGGAGCTATGTCGAGGACACCAGCCTCGAAGACCGCCTCACCGGCTCGAATCCAGTCCTCTTTAGTTCGAAGCTTCGAGGCGTCGAAAGCAATTTCCGGTTCCTTTTGGTTCAGACCGTCTATATATCCCGCAGGCTCCCGGCCGGCAATGTAAACGGGGTACGCGCGATAGATCGGCCGCACCTTCAAGGCATAGTATTGCTCGGAGCTGAGGTACCGAGGTGAACGGTCCCGCTGCGCCAGCGGCACCTCAAGGCGCGCTACCTCTTTGTCGTCCCACGCTCGCGGAATGTCGGGGTGGAAGGTTTGCGCAGCGCTTATTCCGGCGATGGCCAAAATTGTGCAACCGACCAGGGAAGCTCTAGGTCCCATGCATGGCCTCCTTTCGTTCACCCTTCGTGACCTTCTCAATTTCCGGTTCAAGGCGTCCGTCGTAAAATGCAGCGTTACGTCCTTGCCTTCAATCTCTTGCAGGGGGCACGATTCTGGGAACAAATCTATCACAGCCGGCGTCCCTGAGATCCTGCCCGTGATCATGCTCTAAGGTAAACTGTTTTACTAGACGATAAAGTATGTTGCCGTCTAGCAAGCAGACAATACTTTCGGTGGTTCAAGAGCAGCAAACGCTTTTGACGTAACGCCCCTTTCTCGGTCAAACCCAATGCAGGCACGCTTTCGCGTGGGGAATTCGGATACAATCCGGCTTGGGACCCTCGACGACGAAAGAGCTCAACAAGGCCTGGATTTTGACGCTCGTATTTGCGACCGGTACCGGGGCACAAACATTTGCGCCGACCGGACCACTTACTTTTGAGGTCGCGTCGATCAAACCAGGTTCCGCGAATGCCGTACCGGGTGGAATCAGTCCAGCGCCGGGCGGCAGACGGTACGTTTGGGGTGCAGACGCTCAGAAGTTACCTCTACGTTGCTTATCAAGTTCGGCCTGATCAAATCGTCGGAGGGCCGGGGTGGGTCGATTCGGAACTTTACGACCTGAATGCGGAAGCAGAGAAGCCTTCTGAGGAGAATCTGGTTTTGAAAATCCTCGGTGGGGAGCTGCTGCTGTTCGAGCTGCTTGGTGTACCAGACATCCATCCTGTCGAAGAAATGAAATCGGGCGTAGCTGTGCACGAATCCGTAGCGGCGCTGTTCGTCAGTCCCGAAGAAAATGGTGGCTCCGAAAATGCGCTCGAAGCCGTGGACGAGGCGGCGGTAGTGGGGGCCGTCCTTGGGAAGGCCGAACGTTTCCAAAATCTCGGCGGCGCTCTTGAAAGAGATGAAACGATGCTGGCGCCGGAGCGCGAGTGTCGCTACCCAGATGGGAATGAGGCGATCTTGACCGAACGGCAGACCGTAATCCGGGTGGCCGGTGATCTGAAGGACAAACTTTCCATTGCGGCGCTCGTGCTTCAGGACATCTTTCTTGGGTCGCTTCACAGGCAGGCCACACAGGACGAAGGGCCGCGAGCTGTAGACGAGTTCCTGCTTAAGGGGGCCGTCACCCATGCGGGCCATTGAAATGGCCTCAATGCGGCCGAGCTGACGCTTGGAGACGACAAGATCAGTTCCCTGCCCTTGGAGCTTGCTCAGGGTTGCGCTCGCTTTGATGATGTCGTCGGCTTTCTCCATTCTGGAATAGTCCCACCGAAATAACGATTTCGTTATTTCTATACTATCCGCGCTGCTCCCGGAGCAAGCCAAAAGCTTCAATCAGCAGTTCCGTCATGCTTCTGCCCTGCTGGGCTGCATAGGTCTTTAGATCCCGCTTGAAGGTCAACGGCACTTTGAGATTGAGTGTTTGCAAGGCCGCGGGTTCCGGTTTGTCGAGGTTGGCGACGGTACGGGCTAGCGGTGGAGGAGCGCCCTTGCGTGATTTTGGAGGAGCTATCTTAGCCATTGGCTGCTACCCTTTCTTTCTTTTGGATTTTTTCGAGTCGGTTGACGATGCTTTGTACCAGGAGGTCGCTGCGCTGGTTGAGAGAGGGAAAACGGGTCTCGGTCAGTGTGCGGCCTTCGTCGCTGGCACGGCGATAAGCGGTTTTCTCCGGGATCTCGCCCTTGAGAATGGTGTACCGAGCCTCCTCGATGTAGGAACGCGCCTCCGCAATCTCGGTTTCGCTCTCCCCTACCCTGCATAAGGCAAATGCGATCTTGTGCTGGTCAATTCCCTTCTTCACCAGCTCGTGGGCCAGAAGTACGGACGGCTCCAGGTCATCGAGCGAAAGGCCGGTAGGAAGCACAACCATTTCGGAAGCTTCGGCAATCTTGAGCGTGCCTGCGCTCGAATGAGGCGGGCCGTCGAGAATGACAAGATCATACTGTGCGACGGTCTTTAAAGCGTGCTCTACCGAGCCGAAACGTTCCACGGGGATAACCGGCTCAAGGGCGTGCTGCAAACGGCGGGCCTGCCAGTTAAAACTCGTGCCTTGGGAAACATCGAGGTCGGCGATTTTGACAGCCCATCCGCTCTGGGCGTATTCGCGGGCTACGAGTCGAGCGAGGGTACTCTTACCCACGCCTCCCTTCTGGGACACCATGCCGATCAAGATTGCCATCTGAGACCTTTTATAACACGAGTACCGAAATACTGAAAGCCCGAAATGATGGATTTCGTTACCGGCCCAGGCTCTTTGTTGAGAGTCGAAAACGGAAGGGGCGGGGCTGTCCTCGCTGGCGGTTGCGTTGCGGGTTGAGCGGCGGAAATAAAGACAGCGGGCTGCGGAAGGGCAGGGGAGTATAGGCCGGCACCGGCGGAGGCGGTTGGGTGTATGCTGGGGCGGTACGGAAAGCCAAAATGGAAATTCCGGTTGAGAAGACAGTTGGACAACCCAACGCCTCCAAAAGGACGTGACATGCAAATGCGCCTAATCCTCCTCTGCACTCTTTTGGCCCCACTGGCCTCGGCCCAGCCCCTCGTAATCAAGCGTGTCGCGGTGATTGATGCGACTGGTAAGCCAGCCCAGTCGGATATGACCGTGGTGATTGAGCGAGGCCGCATCGCGGCGTTCGGCCCGTCCAAGAAGGCAAAGATTCCGGAAGGCTCTGAGGTCGTCGACGGCACAGGCAAGTTCCTCATCCCCGGCCTGTGGGATATGCACGTACACGGCACCGCGGACGCGTGGAGCTATCCCCTTTATCTCGCTAACGGCGTTCTCGGCGTGCGCGAGATGTGGGGTCCGTCCGATGCCAATGCGTGGCGGGCGCAGCACGCCGCCTCCGGCCAGCCTTCGCCGAGCATTTACCTTGCCAGTCCCATTGTCGACGGTCCCAAACCGGTCTTTCCGGGCTCCATCGCCGTTGCCAACGAAACACAAGGACGCGAATTCGTGGCCCAACAGAAGGAGCGAGGTGCGGACTTCATTAAGGTGTATTCTCTTTTGCCGCGCGACGCGTACTTTGCTATCGCGGACGAGGCCCATAAACGCGGCATCACATTCGTGGGGCACGTGCCGGTATCGGTGACTGCGGCGGAAGCGTCCGACGCAGGGCAGAAGAGCATGGAACATCTTATCGGTGTAGCTCTGGGTTGCTCGATCCGCGAGGAGGTGCTTTCTGCCGAAGTTCCCAAAAGAGGGTTACCCGACATTATCCAGCAGGATGTCCGCGCATTTGAATCCTACGACGAAGCCAAGGCTCAGTCCCTTTTCGCCCGATTCGTAAGAAATGGAACCTGGCAATGCCCTACCCTCACGGTTCGTCGAATGAGCGCCTTTTTGAACGATGCGCAGTTCGTGAGTGACGACCGGTTGAGGTACATACCGAAAGGACTACGAGCGTTCTGGCATCCTAAGGCCGTCGGTTACCTTAAGGAAATGACGGCTGAGGATTGGGCCGCCTCTCGAACCGACTTCCAGCAGGAGGTGAAGCTCGTGGGCCGCATGCATCGGGCTGGCGTAAGCATCCTCGCCGGCACCGACATGGGAAATCCATTTTGCTTCCCCGGTTTTAGCCTTCATGACGAGCTCGCGCTGCTGGTCGAGGCTGGCTTGTCTCCAATGGCGGCGCTGCAATCCGCCACGAGCGACGCCGCGCGGTTCATGGGGCAGTTGGACAGCCGCGGAACCATCGAGGTAGGCAAGATCGCCGACCTGGTGCTTCTCGACAAGAACCCTTTGGCTGACATCCACAACACTCGCTCCATTCGAGCCATCGTGCTCAATGGCAAAATCATGCCCCGAGCTACACTCGATGCCATGCTGGCGGAGGCGGAAGCGTGGGCGAACAAGTGAGTCTGTGTGCGAACGAAGCCTTATCCTGAATAAGACTGTTTCTCCTGAAGAGGCCATCCTGACCCTTGAACGCCTTGCGCGTGGACAAGGCATTCGGCGCGGGCGTCCACCAGCGTGGATGTCAGTTTATATACTGCTCTCTCGGAAGCGGACCGCCTAGGCTACCTGAAGATCCCGCATCCAATGGCCAATAAACGCGTCAAGCTCCCAAAGTTGGCAAGGCGCACTTAAATAAGTCGCTATCAGATCAGTCAAGCCAAGCGTTACTGGGTAGAGAAGCCCTTCGGCTGGATGAAGTCCATGGGGCTGCTACGCAAAGTAAAATTGCGAGGTCGCGACAAGCTCTGGTGGTTATTCACCTTCACAGCGGCGGCCTTCAATCTCTGGCGGATTCCGAAATTGCAGGCGGCACCACTCGCGGCGGGCCGATTTGGGCTCTCCAGCAGTCCGCGGAAACCCATCCTTTCCTCGTCTTCTCGCTGATTTCAACTCTCGCAAGTAGTCCGAATCCGAACGTTCACCGATTTTTCAGCAAGCTCCTAGCAAAAGACCATGTACAGATTCACGTTGCTACTTAACGCGCTTGCCGCTGTAGTCAACATTCAGGTAATGCTCTATGACTTCCGTGGCCCGTCCGCTGCTGTCGGTAACGAACTTGATTTGGAGGTCGATGGTCTTCACGAAGAAATCGCGCTCGCTCTCGGGGAATATCGGCATGATCCCAAAGCCGGTGAACTCCGCATTCAGGCGATCGCCCTCACGGGTGATCGTCAGAATTAAGTCCGGTCTGAGTTCATATTTGCCGGTGTAGCCATCGACCAGCTTTGGGTTGATTGTAATCTCCTTGTGCTCCTTGGGCGCGGAACGTTTTGGCATATGGGTGGCGTCCTTCTCGTTTTCGTTGCAGAACATTTCGAAGATGTCGGCGTCGGCCAGCAGATCGTGGGGGACCTTGATGGTAAAGGGCTTCGTGTACATCTTAGGGTCGTCGAAGGTCATTTCCACGTCCATGTGTCCGAAGTCGCGGCGGTGGAAGCGCTCCGTGACGCGCAGCGCTTCGCTATGAGGGTGGCCGCGCTGATCGAGAAAGGCCTTGTCGTTGAAGCCCGCGGTTTCCACCACAAAGACGTCGCGCTCCCAATGCCCGGTCGAGTAGCCCAGGTAGGCCGGAAGGTCGAATTCCTTGGGCAGCGCGCGCCCGTCGGTGAAGATTTGGCGATGCAGATTGTTGACTTCATACAAGACAGCGGTCACCCGGGGCGACTGAATAATCTTGATCGGTTCGGAAACGAGGCCGAGGACGGGGATGCCATAGAAATCAGCGCAAGGGTCCGCAGGGTTGCGGTTGGCTGCGCGCTGGAGCATGATTGTCGCGGCTTCGGGCCGCAACGGCGATTCGTCAGGCTTGAAGTCGATGAGGATATTTCCTGCGTACTTGTGTATAGTGCCGAGTTCCATTCCAGGCGAGAAGCTTGCGGCGGCGGCGTCACTGATGCCGTAGAGGCGCTTCAATTCCGCGACAGGTGTGAGCTCATGCATCCAGACACCGGAGAGGTCCGGCCTCCCGTCGGCGGTGTGTGGCGCGGGCGCAGACAGGTTAGGTTTGCCGTCGCGCGTGCGGGGTGTTCCCGGCGTAGGAAAATTCAACCATTGCGCGTACGCACCCGTGGAGAGAAACGCGAAAACGACGAACAGCCGTTGAGGTGACATCTTCAAACCTCCGCCGTTTGGCTTTGCAAGGACGTTAGTAATTGTCGCATATGCCCTTCGGCGAGAATCCGGCGTTATGCCCAGATCCAAGCGGCGACCTGCAGGCTGAGCGACTCTTAGTCCAAACGAAGGCCCAAGTCCTGGGTAACACGCTATGCGTACTTTAAGAGCTTCGCCTCGGTCAAGGATTCTCACTTGCCGCATCGGCGACAATCCGGGAGTTGAAGGGAATCCCGGCCTCTTCTCAGACCGAAACAGTGGGAAAGCGAGGCAGGCGGCGGTTTCATGTACAATCGACAGATAGCCAGGAAACCTGAAAGGTAGGTCGTTATGAAGGTCATCACCTCCCTCGCGACGATTATTCCGGTCCTGATTTTATCCTTGTTCCCCGGACCTGCGACGGCGCAGTGGATCAACTATCCCACAGCCGGCACGCCACGCACTCCCGATGGCAAGCCCAACCTGACCGCGCCCGCTCCGAGAGCGCCGGATGGGAAACCGGACCTTTCCGGAATCTGGCATCTGGGTCCCTACCCCCCCGTTTCCCCTGGAATTTTGATCCAGGGTCAAGGAGGGTCCAGCCTGGAATATTTCAGGGCCGATTTCGCGCCGATTCCGATGCGGCCCCCGGCGGAGGCACTCTTCCAGCAGCGCAACCGGAATTTAAGCGCAGATGAACCGTCTGGACAGTGTCTGCCCCGCGGAGTCCCCGATGCCATGTTGTTTAGCGATTTCAAAATTCTCCAGCATCCCGGCCTGACCTTGATTCTCTACGAGGAACTCGCTCCGTTTCGCCAGATCTTCACGGATGGCCGGAGCCATCCCAAGGACATGAACCCCGCCTGGCTGGGGTACTCGATTGGCAAGTGGGACCAGGACACCTTCGTCGTGGATACTGTGGGATTCAATGACCGCACCTGGCTCGACGACTCCGGTCATCCGCACACCGACGCGCTGCATACCACTGAACGCTTCCATCGGGTGGACTTCGGGCATATGGACCTCGAAATCACAATAGACGACCCCAAGGCCTACACTAAGCCCTGGTCGATTACTCTCCCTCTCCTGCTCCTCCCGGATACGGAATTGATTGAGGATGTCTGCGAGAACGAAAAAGACGACCGGCACCTCGTTGGCAGGGTTGCGAGCGACGACAAGCCCGAGATCGAAATCGCTACAGAGATCCTATCGAAGTACGTCGGTGCTTACGAGTTCAAGAGCTTTGGGGTACTTAACGTAAGCTTGGTCGGCGGCCATTTGATACTTAACGGAACTAAGTTAACGGCGCTGTCGGAAACGGAATTCACCTCGTCTTTCGGAAACCTCAAGTTCGTTCAGGACGATCAGGGAGTTGTCACCCACATGATTTTCACTGCGGACCAAATTACGGGAGTCCGCCAGGGCGAGGCCGCTGGGAGCGCCAAGAAGTAGGGTGCGCGGCGCGCGCGGTGCCCATTGGCGGCGGAAGCCTTGATCGGAACATCACGATTCAACCTGGGATTGCGATAGACCTCGCCCATCCCGCCGACGGTTGCCTGTCGCAGGGCTATGCGCGCAGTGAGAAAGGGTGACACCAGCCAGACAATTCCATGACAACTTTTCACGCCAATGCCGTAGAATGGCTGACAGTAGCGCGATGCGTGTCACTCGTCACAAACGGCAGATCTTCCTCTTTCTCATCGCTATCCTGGTGCCCGCGGCGGTCCTGATCGTACTCACGGGCCAAATCATTCGCCAGGAACAGGAACTCGCCACCAAGCGGGCCGCGGACCAGCGGGTGGCGGCTGTCGGTCAATTGCGCCGCGAACTGACAGCGAGTCTGGAAGCGATCAAGCTCCAGGAGATCAACCGGCTGATTCGGGCGCCCAACCAAGCGCAAGAATCCGGCAACCCAGCGGTTGTCTTCACCGCGACCCTGGAAGGCGATCGGCTGGTTTTGCCCTGGGAGGTTCCATCCCCGCAAGATTCGGCGGAATTCGCGCGGCATCGCCAGGAGGGCGAGGCCCAGGAGTTCGTCAAGAAGGACAATGCCGCCGCGGCGGCTGCGTATCGTCGGGCTCTGACTTCGGCTCGCGGTCCTTCGGAAAGCTCCGAGGCGAACAACCTGCTGGCGCGGGTGCTTACCAAAGCCGGGGATGTCGAAGAAGCGTCCCGCATTTACCAGACCCTGCTCAACGATTCTTCCGGGGCGAGGGATGAACAAGGCGTCGGTTACCGCTTTTATGCCGCCAAGCGCCTCTTGGAGATGAAGCGCGAGCCGGGCGCCGTGTCGAGCTTCCTCCGCAGGGAAGTAGAGGGAGAGACTCGCCTCACGCTGCCCGAACTGTACATGGCCCGCGATCTGCTGGGAACGGATGCCCGGATTTCCGAACGCATCGCTCAAATGGAGCAAGCTGTCGCGCTGGCCAAGGATTATCCGCGGTTGCGGGCGCAGATCGATGCCGGTGCGGCTTGGGTCTCCTATGGCGACGAACCCTGGCTGGTTGCCATGGCGCCGCCCGTGCCGCATTTTCCAGGGTTGCTTGTCGCTGTGTCGTCCGTCAAGGCCGCGCCACCAGGCGTGAGGCTCAAGGCGCGCGTGGCCGAAGGCGATGCATTGGGCGACGCGTTCCCCGGACTCCGCGTGGAATGGTCCGATAACCGGTTCCAGGAAACTACCCGCCACGGCGTGCCGCTCGGCATCTGGATCGCGGGACTGGCGCTGGTGTTGGGCATCGCTGTTTTTGGCGGCTATCTGCTCCTGCGCGATGTGAACCGCGACGTTCGCATGACCGAGGTACGCTCGCAGTTCATCGCCAGCGTATCGCACGAGCTGAAGACCCCGCTGACCGCGATCCGTATGTTCGCCGAGACGCTGTCCTTGGGGCGCTCCCGCGACGAGCGCACCAGGGCGGAGTATCTGGAGACCATCGTTAACGAGAGCGAGCGTCTCGCCCGGCTCGTCGATAACGTGCTCGATTTCTCGAAGATCGAGCAGGGCAAGAAGATTTACCGCCTCCAGCCCACCAGGCTTGAGGACGTAGCCGGTTCCGCGATTCGCGCCATGCAATTCCCGCTGGCCCAGCAGGGATTCACGCTGCAATTTTCCGTCCAGGAGGAAATGCCTGAACTTCAGGCCGACCCCGACGCTATTCAGCAGGCTATCCTTAATCTTCTTACCAACGCCATGAAGTACTCCGGCGACGCCCGCGACATCGATCTGCGCCTGGCTGCACGTAATGGAGACGCCGTAATCGAGGTCGCGGACCACGGGCTGGGTCTTGCTCCGGACGAACAGAAGCGCGTCTTCGAGAAGTTCTACCGGGCCCCTTCGCATGAGGCCCGCCTGATCGCGGGAACGGGGTTGGGGCTGACGCTGGTGGCGCACATTGCCAAAGCGCACGGCGGGCGCGTGGAAGTAGACAGCGCGCCGGGGGCGGGCAGCACCTTTTCCATTTTGCTTCCCATTCACTCGGAAAACGACGCGGAAAACGACGCGGAAAATGGCACCCGCGTATGACTACGGTTCTGGCGATCGAAGACGACCCGGCCATCCTGCGCGGCCTCGCCGACAATCTGCGCTTCGAAGGCTATGATGTGATCACTGCCACGGACGGCGAAACCGGTTACCACCTACAGCAGGAACAAAAGCCCGACCTGATCTTGCTCGATCTGATGCTTCCCCGGATGAGCGGGTTTGAATTCTGCCGCAAGCTACGCGGGGAAGGGATACAGACTCCGATCCTGATGCTGACCGCGCGAAGCGAGGAACCGGATCGTGTTCTGGGCCTGGATCTGGGAGCGGACGACTACGTAACCAAGCCGTTTTCCGTGCGCGAGCTGATGGCCCGCGTGCGTGCGCTGCTGCGGCGCAGCCAGTCTGGTACCGACCTGCCGGACGATCTGTGTTTCGGCGGCGTGGAAATCGACTTCCGCAGCTATGAAGCGCGCCGCAAGGGAGAACGGGTGGAGATGACGCGCAAGGAATTCGCCATCCTGCGTTTTCTGGCCTCGCGCGTGGGCGAGGTAGTTACGCGAGACGATCTATTAAACGAGGTGTGGGGATACGAACAGTATCCTTCCAGCCGCACCGTGGACAATCACGTCGCCGGTTTGAGAGCCAAGCTGGAGCGGGACGCGTCGCAGCCGGAACACATCAAGACGGTACACGGAGTCGGATACAAGTTCGTGCCGTAACGAGTGAGGACACAATTCCATGACAAAAAGAGTGCATTTATTTTGCGCGAGGCACGCATTGGCGTGACCACTCGTTCGGGCGGAAAGCGCACTCTGGAATCCGAAGGAGAATTCAGATGGAGTTGAAATTGAAATACAGCAGATATGCGACGATACTGGCCATTGCAGCATGCATGGCTGCGGGCACGGGTCAGCGTGCGTATGCACAAAATAAGACGGGCTCCGACGCCTACGACGGCACTTGGAGCCTGGACATAGCGAAAACGGACTTCGGGAAGACGGCTCCTCCGAAGAGCCAGAGGATGACCCTCACCGGCACTCCGACTTCGAGGAAGTGGACGACGCAGACCGTGGCGGCGGATGGGAAGTCGCGGACGGGGACGTGACCGGTGCTGCGGTTTTTCAGAAAGAAAAGTAGGTGGGGTGCAAAGCGCATTCCGGAATTTGAAGGAGAACTCATATGAAGCTGAGAATCTTGATTGCGGGTTTGGTGTTCGGCCTGGCAGCGGCGCTCGCCGCCGAATCTGGGGCGGAACTATTTCAAAAAGCCGTCACGCAGGAGCGAGCGGCGGGAAATCTGGAAGAAGCCATCAAGCTGTACCAGCGCGTCGCCAGGGAGTTCGCTTCGGACCGTCCTCTGGTGGCCAAAGCGCTGGTGCAGGCGGCCCGCTGTTACGAGAAGCTCGGCCAGGATAAAGCGGTCAAGATTTATGAACAGGTGGCGCGAGACTATGGCGACCAGCGCGAATTCGCGGCAGCGGCGAACGCCAGGCTGGCCGCGCTGCGCCAAGGGGCGCGCGCGACGGAGTCTGCCACCATGAGGGCGCGCAGGATTGAGTTGCCGGATCCCGGCGCCGTGGCGAATTTCACAGATGGACAGCGCGTCATTTTCCGGGATCGCGCGGGCTCAATAATGATCAGCGACTTAGCCGGCACGAACAAGCGAATCATCTTGAAAAAAACGGGCGACGGCCTTGCCTTCATGCCGTCCAGGGACCTATCGATGCTCCTGCTGCTCAACGCTCAACCCCCTGCGCCTATATCCATGGCGCTGATCAAGACCGACGGCACGGGTTACCGGGAAATAGGCCGCTTGGATTCACACATACCCTTTTTCACTCCCAGTTGGTCCTGGGACAATCGCTATGTTCTGGTTGGAGATAAGCTTCCGGACGGTTCCAGTCATCTTCTTAGGATTACCGTAGCCGATGGTCAACACCTGGAAGTTCTGCCAAGACAGGAACCTGTAATTGGATCCGCTTCCTTTTCTCCGGATGGCCGTTTCATCGCCTATACCGAGGGAACAGGCGGCTCCAGTAAAGTTTTAGTGCTGCCGAGTCAGGGCGGAGAGTCTCGACTGGTTTCCAGCGAAAGCAGCCTGGTGGATTGGACCCGCGACGGCCGCTACCTGGCGATCAACAAGGGGCGTCCAGATTCGAGGGCGCTCTATCTGCTCCCGGTTAAAGACGGCCAAGCTGCGGGCGAACCGGTCTTTATCCGCAACGGTTCCATCGAGATGGGGTTAACCAGCGCCAGCGGGTCGCTGCTCTACCGCTCCAACTCGCCGGCGAGTGGCTCCGTATTTCTTGGAACCCTTGATGCGGACGGCCGTCCGGTTGGTTGGAAGCCGTTTGACCGAAGTGGTCTGAACCCCGATCCCCATCCGTCCTGGTCTCCGGACAGCAGCCAGATTGCTTACATCGATGTAATCGCCGAAGCTGGGAAGCCAGTCTTTGTAGTGCGCGTACGCAACATTTTGAACGGGGAGGATCGCGATCTGTATCGCGCCCCCAGGGTCGCGCCGGCCTGCGTTTGGGCGGCCCAGCACCCGAAACTTTACTGCGCCGAGTTCGCTGGGTCGCCGGACAGCTTCGGTATGCTTTCCATCGATGTGGATTCCGGCCGCGTCGAACGGCTCGGCTCGCTTCCCGGCACCCTTAATGCGCAGCCCCAGCCAACGCGCGATGACTCGGCGCTTTACATGCTCGTGAGTGGAAGAGGATTGGTGAAGTGGGACATAGCCACCCAGCAGGAAACCTCGGCGGGCACCGGTAGAGAAATCTCACCCGACGAGCGGTGGGTCTGGGGCAGCAGACTCCCGCTCGAGCCGCCTTCCAACCTCGCACTCACCCTCGGCTTACGTCCGGCTTCCGGCACCGAGTGGCGGCGAGTAGTCACTTTCAGAATAGACAAGCCGGCGGGGACGCCCTATCTGCACGTCGCTTTTTCTCCCGACGGAAACTGGCTCTATTTTCACGATAGGGATTCTGCCGGCAAGGATGCTTTGTTTCGGATTCCGACTTCCGGCGGTGAAGCGGAGCGCATGGGCGAGTTCCCCTTGCACACCGTCGCGGGACAAATGAAAATCAGTCCGGACGGTCGCAAAATCGTTGCCACCGATTCCAACACCAACAGCACTATCATTACGCCTGAGCTGTGGTTGTTGGAGAACTTCGAGCCCAAGACGCAAGGGGCGCGTTAAGTGTTGCGGTGGGGCAGGATGGAATCCTGCGCGGCGGTTGGCAACCGCCGCCACTGGAAAGCCGATGGACAATCGGCTGCAGGTTTCCAACCTGCCCCACATTTCCATGACAGAGATCTTGCATTGCCATGGCGACTTTTTCCGTTGGTAAGCGGAATCCGAAGGAGCACTCCCATGAAACTGAGAATCTTGATTGCCGGTCTGGTGTTCGGCCTAGCTTCGGCGCTCGCCGCTGAATCGGGAGCCGAGCTGTTTCAGAAAGCCGTCACGCAGGAGCGCGCGGCGGGAAACCTGGAGGAGGCAATCAAACTATACCAGCGCGTCGCCAAGGAATTTGCGTCAGACCGCCCGCTCGCGGCCAAAGCGTTGGTGCAGGCGGCGCATTGTTACGAGTTGCTCGGGCAGGATAAGCAGGACAAGGCCGTCCAGCTTTATGAACAGATCGCGCGCGACTTTGGCGATCAGCGTCAACCGGTGGAGACGGCGCGGGCCAAGCTTGCCGCGCTGCGGCAAGCCAATCGCGCCGCGGCGCCGGCCACCATGACGCAACGCAAGATCGAGTTGGATCCCGCCCTTCATGCTGAAACGGATGGTCAACGGCAGGTTTATGTGGATGCAGCCACGGGCGCGTTGACGATCAGCGACCTCACCGGTAAGAACAGGCGCGTCATCTTCAAACCGAAAGCGGGTGACCAAGTGGGCGCCAATTTACCCTCGCGGGATCTCTCGGCGGTTGTTTTTGACTTGAAGACAGGGGATGGATCCACGAAGGGTGCAGTGATCAAGACCGATGGTTCGGGTTACCGGGAATTGGAAATGCTCTCCAGCCCCAGCCTCAGTGCCTACTCCGTGGGGTGGTCCTGGGACAACCGCTTTGTTACGTATGCCATTCGGTTTCCGGACGGCACGCACCGTCTGCTGCGGACTAGCGTCGCCGATGGTTCAACGCAGGAACTGCTACGCGGGAATAACTACATTCCCGCAGCGGCATCTTCGCCTGACGGCCGTTTCATTGCTTATTCCCAGCATTCTCTGGACGGTGACGGCACTTTTGTTCTGCCGAGCCAGGGCGGAGAACCGCAGCTTATTTCCGGCAACGCCCTCCTTCTAGACTGGACCCGCGACGGGCGGTATCTGGCGGTCGCGAGCCCGCACTCAGGTGCTACAGCGCTGCACCTTCTCCCCGTCAGGGACGGCAAGCCGGCCGGTGACCCGGTCTTCGTCCGCTACGGCTCCTTTGTGTGGGGGAGTAGCACCGCGAGTGGGGCGTTGGTCTACCTCTCCTATCCTGGTACCTTTGTCCGGGCATGGATCGCGGACCTCGATCCCAATAGCCGTCCGGGAGACTGGAAAAGCCTCGACCTCGACTCCAGCGGTAGCTTGTGGCCCGTTCCAACGTGGTCGCCCGATAGCAGCCAGATCGTCTGGACGGTCGGGCGTAGGGATATCGGCCAGGTGGGGTATGTGTCCCGGTTGCGGAATTTCGCCACCGGAAAGGAACGGGATCTGTATCGTGGCACAGGCCTGACGAATTGCGTCTGGGCGTCCCGCCATTCCAATGTGTTCTGTTCGGAGGTCGCCAGCGACCGAACCACCACGAACATCTTTTCCATTGCAGTGGATTCGGGACGAACCGAGCAGCTTGGCGCCGTGCGGGGGAGCGGATTTCTGCCCTCCACCAACATCCTCCCGAATGACCAAGCGCTATATTTTGTCCATGATTCGGGGGAGTTTACGCGGTGGGACATCGGCACAGGCCAGGAAACCCTGCTGGAGCACACGCCTCTCAATCTCGACGGGGACGTCAACTTTTCTCCGGATGGGAGTTGGGCCAAGCGCTTCAAGCAGGGCAACATCGAAACGCGTCCCATGGCTGGTGGAGACTGGAAGCCCTTGCTTCCCCTGCGGGGCGGCGGTCAATCCGGGTTCTCGCCGGACGGGAAGTGGGTCTTCTACCATGACGTGGACGCGACAGGAAAAGATGGCCTGTACCGTGTAGCGACAGGCGGGGGCGCGCCAGAGCGTTTGGGCGATTTTCCAGCCCGCAACGTGCACGGCACGCTGCGCATCAGCCCGGATGGGCGCAAGATCATTGCTCTGACGGGCGCCGACAACGTCGCCTATGAGAGATGGCTGCTGGAGAACTTCGAGCCCAAACAGGCGGCGGCGAAGTAGGTATTGCTGACCTTGTGGGGCAGGATGGTAGCCTGCGCGGCGGTTGGCAATCGGCGCCGTTCGAAGGCCGATTGACAATCGGCCGCAGCTTGCCAAGCTGCCCCACAGCAGGCACCCCAGGTGATTCTCAAATTAAATGAGCCGAATTCTCATCGTTGAAGACGACCCCGCCATCCTGTGCGGCCTCAGGGACAACCTCGAGTTCGAGTCTCATCAGGTCCTGACCGCCTCGGACGGCGAAGCCGGATACCGCTCGCTGTGCGACAACCAGCCCGACCTGGTGATCCTCGACTTGATGCTGCCGAAGCTGAGCGGATACGATCTGTGCCGTCGCGTGCGCGGGGAAGGATTCAATGCGCCCATCCTGATGCTGTCAGCGCGCTCCCAAGAGGGCGACCGCGTGTTGGGCCTGGACCTGGGTGCCAACGACTACGTCAGCAAGCCGTTTTCGCTACGCGAATTGTTGGCCCGGGTGCGCGCGCTGTTGCGGCATGAGCGGGAACACCACCTGGATGAAGAGCGGCTGAACAGTGAGCTGAAACTGGCGGAGAAGGTCCAACAGGAGTTGTTCCCGCGCGTTCTTCCGCATGCGCCCGGCCTGGATTATGCCGGAATCTGCCGGCCCGCGCGGGGTGTCAGTGGCGACTACTACGACTTTCTGCCGCTGGGCGACGGCAAGCTGGGGCTGCTGCTGGCAGACGTTTCCGGCAAAGGAATGTCCGCGGCGCTGCTGGGAGCGTCGCTCCATGCGGCGGTCCGCGCGAATGCTTCAGCCGCGGGCGACCGTTGCGGCGAGGTGCTGGCGAAAGCCAACACCCTGCTGTACGATACCACCGCAGCCGAGCGCTACGCGACGGTGTTCTACGGAGTCTACGATCCCGCATCGCGGGTGCTTACCTACGCCAATGCGGGACATTGTCCTCCGATGGTGCTGCGCCAGGGGACCTGCATTCGGCTGGACAGCATCACTCCACCGGCCGGGATCCTGCCCGTCCTGCCCGCGCTTCAGAACAGCATCGAGCTCACTCAAGGAGATTGGCTGCTGATTTTCAGCGACGGCATCCCCGAGGCACCCGATGAAAACGGGGAGGAGTTCGGGGACGATGGACTCCTGGGCGCTCTGGGACGACTGGGAGGCGGAACGGCCGCCGGAGTTTGCGAAGGCATCGTCAATGAAGTGCGGAATCACGTGCGGGAACAACGGCAGCCGGACGATATTACCGTGATCGCTGTGAAGGTCTTATGAGACTGACGCTGCGGGCCGACGCCGGCTGAAATTGAGGCAGTCACTAAGCATAAGTCCGGTGCCCCGCAGTGATGATGCGGCTTGAAGTAGCCCGCGAGAATCAAAAGCCCCGGCTCATCACCGGGGCTTTGTTCTTTATGTGTCCTAGCGACGCGACGCTATTTCGCCGCGGGGACGAAGTTCTCCAGCAGCCACGTCTCCCAGGGATTCGTGGCGTCTGGTGCGACGGCCAGGATCTTGCGCCCGTCCGGGCTGATCGCCAGGCTGCCGGACGGGCTCTTGCTCGGATACTCGCCCAGGCGTTCAGGCTCGCCGCCGGCTGTGGCCACGCGATACAAGCCGTCGTTCCCGCTGGAATCTATATCGTGGTAGAGAATCCATTTACCGTCGGACGTGAATATGATCGGAATCGGCGCCACGCCGCTGGGTCCTGGTATGCGGAGGTGAGCCAGGCGCTTCCAGTCGCCGCCGGACACCGGGCGGATAAAGATCCCTCTACCGGCCTCGTCGGTCTTGATGCTCAGGAGCCAGCGGCTGTCCGGGGATATGCGGGCAAGACCTTGTGCCAGGACGGTCTCCTGGTGCGTGCCGATTTCCCACCGGAGCAGCAAAGCAGTAGGGAACACGGCACTAAGCGCCTCTGACGTCGGTCGGACCAAAATGAGCGCCCGGTCATCGTCGATGGCCTGCTGAATGTAAACGGCTCCAGGAGGGTTGGCAAGCGATTCGGTATGGCCCGAATCCACGGAAATAGAGAGTGTCCCCTGATGCGTGAAATCGGTGCAAAAGAGATTCGGGTGCTGCGTGGCCCAAGCGCAGAACACGAGGTTGCCACCGCGGTAAAGCTCGCGATCCTTCCCGCTGGCAATTTCGTGCACACGGATAGTAGACGTTGTGTCACCGGCACCAGAGGCGGTATACGCTATTTGGTTGCTATCGGGGGACCAAGTCGGATAGGGATCTTTGTTGACGCCGTTCAGGTTCAACTGCTTCCAGGCGCTCAAATGCCCCTCGGCATCCAGCGTCGCGAGGGCGACTGCGCCAACACCGCGGGGAGGGGCCGATTGGTAGAGCAGCGCTCCAGTGGCAGTGGTCCGCCCGAACAGGTAGGTACCGTAGCTGATGAAGACTGGTGCGCCCGCGGCCTGTCCGTCCTTGATGGGGAGCAGGCTGAGCGCCGGCGAACCGCCTTGGGAAACGACGATCGCCAGGTAGCGCCCATCGCGTGTCCAGTCCAAAAGGTTCGCGTCACCGGAAACGAGTTGTGGCTCCCCGCCCTGGGCCGGAACAACAAAAACCTTGCTTGAGCCGGAAAATCCCTCGGAAAAAGCGATGAAGCGGCCGTCGGGCGAAAATGACGCGCAAAGGCAAGCGTTACGGGCAGTGTGTTCTCTATGATCTCCCGGAAGCACGTCCCGGATTTGGCCGTCTGACACGGAAATTACAGTCAGACCGACTGTTCCGTCCGGTCTGGTGATCGAACCGAGGATGTAGCGATTGTCCCAGGACCAGGTCGGCGGGCCTTGGAAAATCGATTCCATTCGGGCGATCTCGCGGTAACCCGTGCCGTCGGTCTTGATCACGGCCAGGGTCTGTCCGGGTTCCTGGCCGCGGCGAAATTCCAGTGTCGCCAGCGAAAAGTCTCTCGAAGGAACCGAAGCAACGAAGGTCTCGCCAGGTTTGGGCTTGAACAAGACTCGCTGCGTTTTGGTGGCCAAGTCGGTGATTACAGCGGCGCCCGTGGCGGCGTCGCGGTCAATGGAGCGCTGGCCATCCGTGCTATACCAGGGCACGCTGCCAAACCTACGCTGCCTCAAGGTAGCCGGCTCCGCGGCGCGATCCGCTTGCCGCAGCGCGGCCAGCCTGATCCGTGCCTGCGCGGCGGCGGGCTCGTTGGCGAAGTCGCGCACGATCTGTTCGTACACCTTTTGCGCCTGCTGGCCCAGCTTTTCGTAAGAGCCGGCAAGCTGTAACAGCGCCTTGGCCCGTACAGGCTTGGGCGCGGAGTTATCGGCGGCGATCTTCTGGTAAACGTCCATCGCGGATTTGACGTTGCCATCCACCTGCTCCTTCTCGATGGCGGCTTCCAAGCGAGCGGCGGGCGTGGTTTGCGCAAATGCCGTGGGCACGTACAGTGTTACGGCCAAAAACAACAGAATGCGAACGAGGCTGAGGATCACGGTCCCGCTCAAAAGCAAAGAACCGACCACCGTCGTCGCTAAAGCAAGGTTTTCGAATTTCTCGGATTTCATGGGGCACCTCCTGGATGCAAGACCAGTCTGCGCGAGCGATGTTTGCGCAGTAGCGGCATTCGGTCGGCAGGCGGCGTGAAGTTGGTCAGGATTCCGTGACACAGGTCAGCCATCGAATCTATATCCCACCCCGCGCACGCTCACCAGGAATCGCGGCGCCGCGGGATCGTCTTCTATCTTTTTGCGCAGCGAAACCACGTGGTTATCCACCACGCGGTCGGTGACGTGAACGCCCGATCCCCACACCTCATCGAGCAGTCGCTCGCGGTCCAGCACCCTTCCGCGGCTGCGGACGAAAGCGGTCAGGAGCTTGAGCTCGGTCGGAGTCGTCTCCAGGCGGCGGCCCTCGCGGCGAAGCTCGAAGCGGATCAGGTCGAGCTCGCAGCCGCCAAAGCGATACAGTTCCTCGCCTCCCTCGGACTCCGTGCGGCGGAGGTGGGCGCGGATGCGGGCGCGAAGCTCGCGCGGGCTGAACGGCTTGGTGATGTAGTCGTCGGCGCCCAAATCCAGTCCCATGATCTTCTCGGCTTCGTGAGCCTTAGCGGTCAGCAGAAGGATGGGAGTTCTGAGGCCCGCGTGGCGCAGCTCACGGCAGACTTCGAATCCATCTTTATTCGGAAGCATCACGTCGAGCAGGATCAGGTCGAAAGCTTCGGACCGCGCGCGCCGCACGGCTTCCACCCCGTCGTTTACCAGGACCACTTCGTAGCCCTCGGTCTGAAGGTCGCTTTCGAGAGCGAAAGCGATGCCGGGTTCGTCTTCCACCACCAGAATTCTGCTCATGCGTCCTCTGAGCGCACGGGCCGCGTCCCCGGCTCCGCACGGTTGGGAAATTCGCCGGAGTCGCTGGCCCCGGAGTCGCCAGCCGGGGACGCGGTCCGTTGTGCGCGACTTTCTCCAAGGAGCGGCAGCACGACCGTGAAGGTGCTGCCCGCGCCGAGCGCGCTCTCCAGCCGAAGCTCGCCTCCGAGGGCATCGACAATCTGCCGCACCATGGACAATCCGATGCCCGTTCCCTTGATGCCCGCCTTCTTCGCCGCCGAGCCTCTGACGAACTTTTGAAACACTTCGCGCTGCTCGCGGGGGTCGATTCCCATGCCTTCATCGCGGACGGAAATCGCCACGTGCCCGCCGTTCACCGCGCCCTCCACCCACACAGTGCGGCACGCGGGCGAGTACTTCACCGCGTTTTCGAGCAGGTTACGGAGCGCGCGCCTCAGCGCTTCCTCGTCGGCCTTCACGGTTGCGGCCCGGGAATCCAGATGCATCTCGACCTCGAAGCCGCTGGCCAGCGAGTCTTCCCGGAACTCCGCCACCGCCGCGCGCGTCAGCGCCAGCGCGTCGTGGGGTTCCATGCTGTATTGCTTGCGGCCGGATTCCATGCGCCCAAAATCGAGCAGATCCTCCACCAGCCGTTGCAGCCGCCCGGTCTCGCGCTCTAAAAACTGATAGCTCTGCCGGCGGCGCGGCTCGTCCGCGATGCGATCGTGGGCCAGCAGCTCCGCGATGGTACTCAGCGTGGTCAGAGGCGAGCGGAATTCGTGCGAGACCGCGGAAACGAAGTCCGACTGCAATTGCGCCACTCGCAGCTCCTGGCGCATGCCGCGATACATGGCGTAGGAGCCGGCCAACACCAACGCCAGCATCAGCGCCACTCCGGCCAGCCATAACGCCCGGCGTCCGGTTCCCATTTCGACGGCAGCGCCGCTCGAAAAGTCGAGCCTGCCCGCAAGCTGTGCGTCGGCTAGCGAGCGCGAGACCACCGCGTCCGTTCCGGGCTGTCCGGGAGGCACCAATCGCCATCGAATGTCGCTCGAATTTGGCGGCAGCTTCAAGCTCGCGCCGAGCCAGCCCGCGGGCGCGAGCAGAGCCGCCGTCCGTTCCGCTGACGCGCGCCACTCGATCAAGGATTCATCGGATTGAATTTCACGACCGGTGGAGCGGGAGCGGGCCATTTCGTAAGCTCGTGAGACCGCTAATGCGAGGTCGAGTGAGTCCTTTGGAGGTTCTTCCGCCGTGTGGCGGAGCTGGTTGACCTCCGCCCAATTTGATTCGAACGATTCCCGGCTCAGTGGCCACTGGCCTGCGAGGAGCGCTCCTCGCAGCGAATCGGCCGCCTCCGCGGCGCGCGACGGATTGCCAAGCTCCGCCAAGATTTCGCATCGAGCCCTCGCCGCCAGCAGGCCGTAAGGGGCACCGGACGAGCTGACTGCGTTCTCCCGCAAGAGATGATCGAACGCCGCCAACGCTGCGTCCATCCGGTTACGGTTGCGCTCCATGCGTCCCAGGCGGAGCAGCGCTTCGGGACGCGCGGCAGGCTGGCTGGCTAGAGTATCGAGGACTTCGATGGCCCGGTCGTATTTCTGGTCCCTGAATTCGAGTTGATCGGCGGCGGCGAAGGCGCGCGGGAGATCGTCTGGCGCGGCGGGAGGATTGGGGACGAACAGGAGCGGCCTGCTCGGATAGACCGCTACCGAGCCCTGCGTAAATAGCAGCAGGACGGGAACCGGGCGCTCGGGCAGTGCGGGTTGAGGGGGAAGCCTGTCCATGCCGCGCAAGCTCAAGTCCCAGTTGTCGAGTGTGCCGGCGAGCTGAGTCACCGCCAGGTCCGCAACCTGCTGGAGCCGCTCGTGGGAGCGCTGCGACTCGAGATTGCGATCCTGCTGCATCAGCCGCCAGGTGAGCCAAACCTGCCAGACCACCAGGCAGGCGACGACCGCAAGAAATAAAGGAAGACTCCGCCGCACTGGAACTCAGTATAGGCCGCGGAGCGTCAGGGCTGAATGAGAGTTATGTCTGGACTGTGTCAGGTGTCAGCTGAGCGGCTCAAAATGCCCGTTGACCGCCGGTGTCGGGGTGCGGAACCGGAGATTTTGCTAACAAACGAGCTCATGCGATGCGGAACGGGTAAATCACGCGTTCTCGCGCAGAAAGCTGCGCGCCGCCACGACATCCGTACCGATACCTTTCGATGCAACCGACAGCAAGTGACGGAGATAGAGTTCCGGCAAAATTATGGTCGCCGTCTTTGGGTTTCTCAGTTTGTTAGCAAAACCGGGAAAATGGTTGTCCAGATAACCGTAACTCGTTGATTGTAATTGGTTGCGGGGGAAGGATTTGAACCTTCGACCTTTGGGTTATGAGCCCAACGAGCTACCAGACTGCTCCACCCCGCAGCACTATGGTAGCGTAGCGTCGTTGACGCGTCAAATTTAGGCGCGTTAGAGTTTCTTCACCGAGGCCTCCACCGCCAGCAAGTCGTGATTGGCGTTGATGGAGACGCGCTTGGGCATCTTCGGCAGCGTGGCCTTGACGTTGGCGGTGGTGTTTCCGATCACGCGCACGCGGCCGGCCGCGACCCAGTGCCCGTCGAAGTCGAAGTACAGCGGCACCGTCATCAGGAAATCCGGCGGGACCTCGCTCTGCGTGAGCTTGCCTTCCAGAACCACCTTGCCCCCATCGGCGTTTTTAACCGTGTATTCGAGATGGTACTTGGGAAGGCCCGTTCCATAAATCCAGTCGCGGAACAGCCAGTCCGAGCGGTGATCGCCCGCTGCATCGAGCGCCGGCTTCATGTGCTTGTCCACGACTCCCTTGAACCCCTCCGTCGAAGCGTTCTTGTAGAGATAAGTCTGGACGTAGTCGCGCATCAGCGCGATGAAATCCTGATCGCCCGACTTTTCGTCGCGCATCAGCATGCGCAGCATCTGGAGGAAGAAAGCGCCCTTCGGATAGACCAGGCCGTCGTAAGCCCCCCGGGTCTTGAACGTCTCCAGGCGCTGACCCAGCCAAACCGGACCCGCATCGTTGGGCGCGTTGCCGAAAGGGTTCTTCTGGACGATCTCGTCCCGCAGCCTGTCCCAGAATTTGTCGGCTTCGGCCGGCTTGGAGGTCGCTTCCACGAACAGGCCCGCGGAGAATTCAGCGAATCCTTCCGAAAGCCACTGGTCGTGATAGGTGGCAAAGCCCACCATGTGGCCCCACCATTGGTGCGAGATCTCGTGCGGCGTCACTTCCTGAATGAAATCCGCGAAGCGGAACGCCTGCTGCCCCATCAGCGCCCAGCGCTGCGTCGAATCGAGAAACGCGCTCATCGGCAAATACACCAGCGTGGGCCAGGATTGGCCGAAGTCGAATTCCGGTTGCTGGGTGATGGCGATGCGTCCGTAAGGAGCCTCGCCGAACCAGTGCTCGAACAGGCGTATCGAGTTCTGCCCCTCCGCCAAAGCTTTGTCCGCCATGGCCGACGGCGTCAGATTGATTTGCTCGGTAAACGGTTTCAGATAGTCCGGGACCTGCGAAGTCGAATACGCCTCGATATCGTACTTCGACTCCTTGTCCGTCACCACCTTCTTTTTGAAGGCGCCGTAGTTGAATCCGGCCACCGCCAAAGGCACGTCGGACTTCCATTGCGAACAAGTCTGGTTGTCCTCCTGCCATTCCTTCACCAGCTTGCCGACGCTCACCAGCGTGTATTGTTTGGGGAATTTGAACGTCAGATCGTACGTTGCGCGATCGAGAAACGAGTTCAGGCTGGGATACCAGCTCTCGCGCGCCCCAACCGAGAAATTGCCGCTGCCCTCATTGTGGATGACCTGCCCTCCCGCGTACATGATGCTGAGATTGTAAGTGCGGCCCTTCACCATCGGCTCAGGCAGAATCGCGTAGAAGGCTGGATCTTCCTTAACGGGTTCCTGGATGTAGCTCAGATCGCGGCCGGCGTCGCTCACGCGCGCGACGCGAAGATTGGGCAGAAGCCCCAAGGGAAGCAGCCGGGCGCCATCGGTTTTGGCGGTAATGCGGATCTGTGTGGTCGCGGCGAGCTGCCCGTTTCCGGCGATGGTGGTCTCGATCTGATAATGCTCGGCCGCGGCGACGCGCCGGTCTTCGATGGAGGAGGCTCCCTGTTGGCTCTTCCATTCGGAATCCAAGTGCGAGAGATACCAGATCCCGTCGCGCTCCCCGCTCGCATCGACGTTGACCAACCCGACCTCCTCGGGCGACGGCAAATCCGGCATCGCGCCGGAAGGCACAACCAGAAAACGCAGATCGCCGTCGGTCTTGCCGTGCAGGAATGCCCGGAAGGAGGCTCCTTGGGCCGGATTAAAAAGTTCACTCAGCAGATCGGCTTCGACGTTTGTCTCCGCCTTGTCCCGCAACTTGTGGCGAAACTCCGCCAGCACGCCGGCGGCGCGAGTGTCGACCGCGATGGTCTTGGCCTGGCTCTGGATTTCGGCCAGCGTTCCGTCGGTGAAGCACAGCATTGCCGAGTCGAAGGTCTCATCCACGTCCGTCCTGCCGAGCAGCTTATTAAGATGGGCCTCTTCAATCGGGATGGCTGGCTTTAATTGAAACCGCCCCTCGCCGGAAAATACGGCCATTGTGACGTGGTTCAGCACGGGAGCCAGAAACGTGATCTCGCCTGTACGCAAGGTGATGGTCGCGACGTCGCGCTTCAGCTCGATGTTCTCGACACGGTAGGTTTCGTTCGGCGCGGCGTTGCGGAGAGCGTGGTAGTTGGCGTCGCTGTTAGCCAGTGGGTTGGCCAATGGGTTAGCCAGTGGGTTGGCCAGGGGCGAAACCACCTGCGCCGCAAGCATCGCCGGTAGAAACAACGCGGCAATCGCGGGGCGGCCCAACATGGCTCTAATTTATCATTGTTACGATATCGACAGGTGTTTTCTTCCCGGCTGAAGTTCGATCGTCGTCCCAATCCCCTGTCGATGCTGCTTGCGGAGAAACGGCGCGCTCGCGCGAACGTGCTCGATTTGACCGAATCCAATCCCACCCGCGCCGGACTCGTCTATCCGGACCGCGCAATCCTGGAGGCGTTGGCCGATCCCGCCGCGCTGCGCTACGATCCCGCGCCGCGCGGTCTCCTCTCTGCCCGCGAAGCGGTGTCCCGGTACTATGCGAAACGCGGCGTTGTGGTTCCGGTTTCGCACATCGTGCTGACCGCCAGCACCAGCGAAGCATACGCGTATCTCTTTAAGTTGCTCACGAACCCGGGAGACGAAGTGCTGGTTCCGCGGCCTTCCTATCCGCTGTTTGAGTTTCTCGCCAGGTTGGAGTCAACCGTCCTGAAGCAGTATCCGCTTCGCTATGACGGCGCATGGCACATCGATTTCGACGCATTGGAAGGCGCCGTCACGCCTCGAACGCGCGCCGTGGTGGTGGTGAATCCGAACAATCCGACGGGCTCGTTCTTGAAGCGCGAAGAGACCCGGCGGCTGGATGAATTCGCGGTTCGACGCAGCCTCGCGATCCTGGACGACGAAGTCTTTTCCGATTACGCCTTTGCCGAAGACGAATCCCGTGCAACCGCGTTTTCCGGCGCCGCGCACGTCTTCACCATGAACGGGCTATCGAAAATCGCCGGTCTTCCGCAGATGAAGCTGGGCTGGATCGTGGCCAGCGGACCGGGTAGTGACGAATCCCTTGAACAACTGGAATGGATCGCGGACACGTATCTATCGGTCGCGACGCCTGTGCAGATCGCGTTGCCGAGACTGCTGGAGTGCGCCGCGGGAATCCAGACCCAGATCCGCGAGCGGACGGCCGCGAATCTGGCGTGTCTCAGAGAAAGCGCCCAGGGATCGGCGATCGGCGTGCTCAACACTGAAGGCGGTTGGTCCGCGATCCTGCAAGTGCCTCGGACGCGCTCCGAGGAGGAATGGGCCATGACTCTGCTTGGCGAGCGCGACGTTCTGGTCCAGCCCGGATTCTTCTACGATTTCGAATCCGAGGCGTTTCTGGTGCTCAGCTTGTTGACGGAGACCGCAACGTTCACCGAAGGTGTGGGGCAGGTCTTCGACCTGCCCTTCTGAGCTGCTACGCCCCGCCACTGCAAATCAGCACTTCTCCGCTGACGTAATCCGATAGCGGCGAGCAAAAGAAGAGCACCGGCCCCGCCGCTTCCTCCACCGTTCCCAAGCGGCCCAGAGGGCACTGCTGCTTCATCGCCTCGATCGCCGCTGGCTGCACGCCGACCTTGATTCTGCGGCCTTGCACGTCGATCTCGGCAGCCTCGCCTCCCAGCGGCTGCGTGAGCCGCGTTTCGATGAAGCCGAATCCGACTGCGTTGACGTTGACGTTGTAGCGGCCCCATTCCTTCGCCAGCACTTTGGTCAATCCGATGATGCCGGCCTTGCCCGAGCCATATCCGGATTGGCCGGCGATGCCGTCCACGCCTGAGATGGAAGTGATGTTGACCACTTTGCGCATCGTGCGGCGGCCCTCGGCAATCTCGCGCTTGGCGGTTTCGCGAATCCAGGCCGAGGCGGCGCGCAGAATACGGAACGGCGCGACCATGTGAATGTCGAGCATGGCCTGAAACTGCTCGTCGGTGGTCTTTTGGATGACGCTGTCCCAGGTGTAGCCGGCGTTGTTGACGATGATGTCGATGGAGCCGAATCCCGCGATCGTGGCGTTCACGAGTTTCTCCGGAAGGCCCGGCGCGGTGATATCGCCGGGCATGGCTTTCGCTTGCCCTCCAGCGGCATCGATCAGCATGCCGGTTTCGAAGATGGGATCGCGGTCGAGATCGTTGAGCATCACCGCCACGCCGGATCGAGCGAGGCTCAACGCCACCGCGCGGCCGATGCCTCGCCCCGCTCCCGTCACCAGCGCGGTGCGGCCCTTCAGTTCAAGACCATTTGTCACAAGAACATCCTATCGCGGTACAATCCTTCGTTGAAGCCGGCGATGCGCTGCCTGATCATCGTCCTGATTTCGGCTGCTGCCCCCGCACAGAGTCCCGCGCAGCGCTTCGACCAGCAGGGTTACGGCGAAACCAGCCTCTCCGGATTTCCCCAGACGACTCCCAACGACAACTCTGCGGCGATCGCCGAGGCGATTCTCCAATGGGACCTGTCCTACAAGGCCTTCACATGGCTAAAGCTTTCCGGAGGCGTGGAGGCGCAGACGGACACGCATCGCGAATCGGAGCGGACGCTGCATCTCGACTTTCAGGATCGCGGCTTGCTGCGGCCGGCCTTCGACATCCGCACCGCCAAGGTGACGATGCACCACGGCCATTTCACGGCGGACATCGGCAAGCAGATCATCGGTTGGGGCAAGGCCGATCTCCTCAATCCCACCGGCCGTTTTGCTCCGCGCGACTATCTGGACGTGGTCGACAGCGAGCTTTTGGGCGTGCTCGCTGCTCGCGCCACCGTGGAAGCAGCCGGAAATTCGCTCGACTTGGTGTGGACTCCCTGGTTCACGCCCAGCCGCATCCCGCTTCTGAATCAGCGTTGGGCGGAGTTGCCGCCCGGCTTCCCCGGGTCGGTTGAGAACACCGCGACCAATTTCCCAGGCGGCGGACAATACGGCGCGCGCGTGAATCATATCGGCCATCGTTACGAAGCTTCGGCAAGCATATTCGAAGGCTACAACGACCTTCCGTTGATCGGGACGAGTTTCGATCCGATCGGGTCCACTCTGTATGTCGAGCGTTTCTATCCCAAGATCCGCATGTACGGCGCGGATGCGGCCATTCCGCTTCCCTGGTTTACCGTCAAAACCGAAGTGGGTTACTTCCAGTCTCGATCGGGCGCCTCACAAAGCGATGCATCGACGCCGCAATCCGACGACTACATCCTCTATGTCGCGCAAATCGAGCGCCAGATGGGTGAGTGGATGTTCGTCGCAGGCTATGCCGGACAGAATATTTTCACCCGGCGCGGCCAGATCGACTTCGATCCGGAACGCGGTCTCGCTCAGGCTTTTCTCTTGCGGGTCGGCTATACCATCGACACTCGTCAGAGCGTTACGCTGGAAAACGCCACGCGCCAAAACGGACAAGGAACTTTGACACGCGCCGAGTACTCGCGTCTCATCGGGTCGCATTGGCGCGCGACAACAGGAGCGGTTATCATCAGCGGCGATCCGATGGACTTCCTGGGCCAGTATCATCGCAACTCGAGTGCTATTTTGAAGCTCCGCTACAGCTTCTGACAGCAACACTTCCGAGCCACGACCAGAGGGAGTGGTTAATTCTCAGAAGGTTTCTCAACGCCATCGATGACGAACATCTCCACCGGCCCTTTTTGCGATTCCAATTTCAGCCCAAGCTGCTCCTGAATCGCGGCAAAGACCGACGGGCCGGAGGAATCCGCCGAGGGTAATGGATTCCCGAGCGGGTCGAGCGTTGCCTCTCCGACATCCGGAGTCCATTGCAGTTGGAAATCATACCGGCTGGTTAGATTTGTCTTATCGACGATCGTGCGATCCAAACGTTGCGAAAGCATCCTGGTGAACAGCGCCATCGTCACCGCGTTTCCGATCAAGCTGCCGGCGCCGAACCTAATTGCGCCGCGGTTCGGGCCGGCTCCCGACGGAACTGGTCCGTTCACTGCTGGAGATGCCTGATCCGCGGACAGATTCATCTTGGGCCCGTCTTTTCCCACCACCAGAGCATAGATGGAGGTTTCTTTCGTCTCGCGGTGAAGTTTCAGTTTGAATCGATCCTCCAGCAGCGATTGCAGCGTCAGCCGGACTTGGTCCGGATCGGCCTTGGGATCCTCGGCCTTCGCTTCCACGTCGAAACGGTCGGAGCCAATCCAACCCGGTCCTCCGGATATTTGAAACTCCTGAATCCGGTATGCCAGAACGATCAGATTTTTCAGTGTTACGCTCTGCGAACTCGACCGGCCAAACCCGACTCCAGTAGAAGGAGGGCTATCGGCATTGTTGGGTTTTATCGAAGCGACCTCGAATTCCGGCCTGGGCGGAGTCTGCGATTGCGTCGCCGCAACCGCCAGAATCAGCAGCGTGATGATTCGCCGAACCATGTCAAGAGCGTACTCGCGCGGATCTTGCGACGCAACGGGTAAAATGAACCCAGGACTCCACGATGATCCGCGCTCTGCAATACTCCCCTCTCTTCGCTCTCTCCATGAGCCTCGCCTTCGCTCAGAGCCCGCCGGAAACCGCCGGCATCGCCGTCGGCGGCAAGACCATCGGCATCCAATACTCCGCGCCGTCGGTCCGCGGCCGCAAGATTTTTGGCCCCGGCGGTTTGCTCTCGAACGATCCCACGTATCCAGCCTGGCGAGCCGGCGCGAACTCCGCCACGTCGTTTCACACCGCCGCCAATCTGCAAATCGGCGCGCTCACCGTCCCCAAGGGCGATTACACGCTGTATTGCTGGGTGAAGGACCCGGAAGCCTGGGATCTCATCTTCAGCAAGGAGACCGGCCAGTGGGGATTGGAATACAACGCGTCGCGGGACTTGGGCCGCGTCAAGATGACCATGAGCAAGCCGCCCTCGGTCATCGAGCTGTTGAAGTACACGCTGACCGATCAGGGCGCCGGCAAGGTCAAGCTCCAGCTCGAATGGGAGCGGCATATTGCGTCCGTGATGATGGCCGTTAAGGAGTGAGCCAAGGAATGAGCGGCGAGTCCCGCGGCTCGTGGATCTGGCCGTGCGGGCTTTTCGCCGTCCTCGCGCTCTTCTTCGGCTGGTACGCAACCGTACAACTCCGCCGCTATCCTGTCGCGGCGCCGCAAGCCGCGGCGATCTACGTTTGCTTTCTGTTGCTGGCGGCACTGTATCTCGCGCCCGGATTCGCGATTTCCCGATCGTGGCTGACACAGAAATTTCGCGGTATTCGCGGAGCCGCCTCCAGCGTGGCCCTGTTCCTGCTGCCCTATCTCGTCTACTGCGCCGGCGCCGCCGATTTTCGTTGGACGGCTTTCGCCAAGCTTGCGGCGCTGGCCGCGCTGCCGCTGGGATTGTTCGCCGCGGCTCCCGTCGCGAACCCGCGGCGCTTGAATTGGCAGGACGCCCTGGTCTTGCTCTGGCTGTTCCTTCCGGTTCTCTTCCATCTGATTTCCGGAATCTGGAACGTTCCTGTGAATCTCGATTTCATGGCGCGACTTTTCGTGGTCGGGGTCGGCGCCTGGTCGTTCCTGATCCAGCGCGGCATGGCCCGCACAGGACCGGCAGGCTCCGTTGTGCGGGCAAGTTCAATGGACAACGCTGGCTACGATTTCACCCTTTCACTCGCCATCCTCCGAGACGCCCTGGTTTCCTTCGCCGGTTTCATCGTGATCGGTCTTCCACTCGGGTTCGCCCTTCACTTCATCGCTTGGAATCCAAAATACCGCGGCCTGGGGGATCTCCTTTTCAGCTACCTCACCATTTTCCTGTTCGTCGCCATCGCCGAGGAGCTGTTCTTTCGCGGCCTTTTGCAGAACCTACTCGAAGGCTCCCTCGGTTCGCGCCATTCCGCGCAGGCGATCGCCTCCGTGCTCTTCGGATTCAGCCACATTCAACACGCCCCGTTCCCGAATTGGCGTTATGTGACGCTCGCCACCGTCGCCGGATGGTTCTACGGCCTCGCGTATCGCAAGCACCGCAGCTTGATGGCGTCGGCCGGAACGCACGCGCTGGTGGACACCCTCTGGCGCACATGGTTTACCTTACAGGGGTGAGTCGCCCTCTTTCAATCGCGGCCTTCGTGGCGCTCCTTGTCATCGCAACGGCGCGCATCGTGGCCACCTACTCGGTCTTTAACGACACCGTGGATGAGGCTTGGCATATCGGCTGCGGCATGGTCTGGCTCTCCGGCCGCGTCTACGATTGCAATCCTGAGCATCCGCCGCTGGCCCGAGCCATGATGGCGCTGGGTCCGTATCTCGCCGGAGCCCGCGATCCCGGCCTTCAGGACGGGCAGCCCGAAGGCCGCGCGGTTCTCCATTACGGCGGCAATTTCGACCGCATGCTGGCCCTGGCGCGTATGGGCATCCTGCCCTTCTTCTGGCTGGCTTCGCTAGTCGTCTATCTCTGGGCCCGCCGCAGCTTTGGCGAACCCGCGGCCTTCTTCGCCACCGGGTGCTTCACCATGTTCCCCGCCGCGCTGGCGCATGCCGGCCTGGCCACTACGGACATGCCCGCGACCGCCTCCATCGGCGCTGCGTTTCTGGCCATGCTGGTGTGGTTGAGCCGGCCGACGCTCGCGAGGAGCATGCTGTTCGCCGCCGCGCTCGCTCTCGCCGTGCTGTCGAAATTCTCCTCGCTGGCGCTGCTGCCCTCGGCCGCCGTTGCCGCACTCGCGGGCTATCTCTTATCGCAGCGGCCCCGCCTCAAATTCCTCCTTGAATCGATAACCCTGCACGCGCCCTCCGCCGCGATCGTCGCCGCAACAACCGCCCTGCTGGTCTGGGCAGGCTATCGCTTCCATTTCGCGGGCGTCCCCGCGCCCGAGCTGTGGCAGGGCATTCGCGACCTCATCCACCACAACGCTACCGGACATCCCGGCTATCTTCTCGGCCACTATGGCGAGCACGGATGGTGGTATTATTTCCCGGTCGCGATCTTCTTCAAGACTCCGCTGGCTCTGCTGGCGCTTTTAGGCATCGGCGCGGTTGTGTGCTGGAAACGGCGCGGCGAACGCGATGGCGCTTATGTAACTCCGCTCGCGCTCTCCCTTGGCATCCTCATCTTTGTCGCTGCCTTCAGCCACATCAACCTTGGAATCCGCCACATCCTGCCGGCATACATCGCCTTCTCGGTCATTGCAGGCGTGGGAGCGCAGTGGCTGTGGTCCTCCAGCAACGCCACCCGCGCGATTCTTGCCGGCCTGCTGGCCTGGTTCGCCGCATCCTCCGCGCTGAGCCATCCCGACTATCTCGCTTACTTCAACGTTTTCGCCGGCCGCGAGCCGGAAAAGATCCTGGTCGATTCCGATCTCGACTGGGGCCAGGACATGAAGCGCCTGGCCGCGCGCTTGAAAGAGTTGGACGTGCAAGAACTGGCCTTCGATCCCTTCAACGGCGCCTACGTCCAGGACCTGCAAGCCGAGCACAAATTCCCGCCCATCCACCCTCTGGACCCGCGCGGACCCTCCCACGGCTGGAACGCCGCCAGCCTCACCATGCTCAAGCTCTGGCGTCTCGGCACCTTTCGCGCGAACCCTCCGGTCGAACTGTGGACTGACCGCATTCCTCCCACCGAGCGCGTCGGCAAGGGCGTTCTGCTCTGGTATGTCCCTTGACGATTTTCCGGTTCTGGAGATCGTATATCCACCGCCAATACGGTAAAATTGTTCAATCTCTAGCCTCTCTCGGCCGGGACTCGCCTGGGATCTTACGAGATCGTTGCGCTCATCGGCGTGGGCGGGATGGGTGAGGTGTACCGCGCTCGCGACACCAAGCTGAAGCGCGATGTCGCCCTGAAAGTTCTGCCCGAGGCCTTCGCCCGAGACCCGGACCGAATGGCCCGCTTCCAGCGTCAGGCCCAGTTGCTGGCTTCGCTGAATCATCCCAACATCGCGCACCTTTACGGGATTGAAGAACGTGCCCTGGTGATGGAATTGGTTGAAGGCCCAACGCTGCCCTGTCCCGTTCCCGTCCAGACCGCGCTCAACTACGCCAAACAAATCGCCGCGGCCCTGGAGTACGCGCACGAAAAGGGCGTAGTCCATCGCGACCTCAAGCCCGCCAACATCAAGATCACGCCAGAAGGCCCGTCCGGAAGCATGGTCAAGGTTCTCGATTTCGGCCTCGCCAAAGCCGTCGACGACCCGCTGCCGAGCCCCGGAGCTTTTCCAGGTGACGCCTCCAACTCGCCCACGCTGACCCTGGGAGCCACGCGCGTGGGAATGATCCTGGGTACCGCGGCGTACATGTCGCCGGAGCAGGCCAGCGGCCACCCCGTGGACCGGCGCGCGGACATCTGGTCCTTCGGCGCGGTGTTGTATGAGATGCTGGCGGGCAAGCGAGCCTTCCCCGGCGAATCGGCGGCCGACACTCTGGCCACCGTGCTGAAGCTCGATCCGGACTGGGACGCGCTGCCCGCGGAAACGCCCGCGTCTATCGCCAAGCTGCTGCGCCGATGTCTGGCCAAGGATCGCAAGCAGCGCCTCCAAGCCATCGGTGAAGCCCGCATCGCCCTGGAGCATCCCGACTCGCCCCAAGTTAGTGGGACAGGCCATCGCTTTCTGTGGCCTGTCTGGCCCGCCCTCGTCGCCGCCCTAACCCTCGCCCTAGCCGCCCTAGCCTTCGTCCACTTCCGCGAGAAGCCTCCCGCCGCCCCCATCCAGCGCTTCGAGATCGCCGCGCCCAGCGGCCCGAGCCCCAACCCTCCAGCAGTGGTATTGTCGCCGGACGGCTCCCGGCTGCTGTTCACCGCTCCCGGCCCGAACGGCGTGAGTCTCCTGTGGCTGCGTCCACTGGATTCGGTCGAAGCGCACCCGCTCAACGGCACGGAGGGCGTCAATGGGACTCCCTTCTGGTCGCCCGACAGCCGCCAAATCGTGTTCGCCGCTGGAGGCAAGCTCAAGAAGATCGACTCCGCGGGCGGCTCGGCGCAAGTTCTCTGTGATGCAGTCCGCGTGTTTGGCGGGTTCTGGACCCCCGATGGCAAGATCGTTTTCAGCGCCTCGCCCGGCGGGCCCCCGGATCTGTTTGAGGTCCCTGAAGCCGGCGGCACGCCCACTCCTCTCCCAGGCGTGGATCGTTCCGTCCGTGAACTTCGAGCCTTCCCCGTGCTCCTGCCGGATGGGCGGCATTTCGTCTATATGCGTCAGCCCGCCGGCGCCATCCCCGCGGCTTACCTTGTATCTTTATTAGATGTGAAGCCGGGGGATGCCAAGCCGGAAAACTCACGGAAGCTGTTAGCTAACGCCCAAGTCTTCGCCTACGCGCCTTCACCGGACGATCCTAATCTCGGGTATCTGATCTTTCACGGCGATACCACGATGGCGTCCCCAGTGGGCACGCTGATGGCACAGCCCTTCGATCTCCGAAAACTGGAGATCACGGGCGAGCCAGTCCCGCTCGCCGGCCGAGTTTCGCTTTCCTCGGCCTCCCGCACCGGCATTCTCGTCTATCGGGTTGACACCGGGAGCGGCGGGGACCAGCTCACGGCGTTCGACAGGCAGGGCAACGCTCTCCAAACCATCGGGGAGCCTGGCCGCTACTTGCGAATATTCTTCTCGCCTGATGGGACGCGCGCGGTTGCGATGCGTGTGGACCAAGCTCCCACTCTCTGGATGTTCGATTTGACGCGCGGCCTCGGGAGCCGCTTCATGTCCGACCCGGCGCTAAGCGATTATCCGGTCTTTTCCCCGGACGGAAGCCGTGTCGCGTTTGTGTCGCTGCGAAGCGGCAAGCCCGATCTGTATCAACGGTTGTCCAACGGAGGCGGGGAAGACGAGTTGCTCTTCAAATCGGACCAGACCTACTTTCCCCTCAGTTGGTCGCACGACGGGCGCTTTCTGCTGATTGGAGCAGGATCGGTGTCGGACGGAATCGCCCGGGTGCTCCGCTTGGATGACAAGGGGAAGGCTGCGGGTGATCCGTTTCTTTTTGTTCGGAAGGGACTGGGAATCGACGGGCAGTTTTCACCCGATCCCGCGGGGCCGCCCCACTGGGTGGCCTACCAATCCAACCGCTCCGGAAGATATGAGATTTATCTGCTGCCGTTCGATCCGAACTCTCCCACTGGCGCTCCCGCCACTGCCGGCGAATGGCAAGTCTCCACGGGAGGCGGAACCATCCCACGCTGGAACCCCAACGCCAAAGAGTTGTTCTTTCTCGCGCCGGATGGCACCCTTATGGCTGCGGATCTGACCGGCAACCCGAAGTCTCCCACGGGCCTTCCCAAGCCCGTGTTCAAACCGAAGGGCCTCTCAGCGCTGGCCGAGTGGGCCGTCAGCCCCGACGGCAAGAAGTTCTTGTTTCCCATCCCCATCGCCGCCAGCACCACCGCAGCGCCGTTCACGGTGGTCTTGAACTGGACCTCGCTTCTCAAAAAATGACCCCGTCCGAAAAACCAGTCACAACCTATTTTATAAATCCTTTCAATAACTTACAGCGGGTTCGCTAGGTCGGCTGCGCTACACTGGTCGCGTGAGTAGGTTTTCTTCCTGGCCAGGAAAGGTCGCATGTTAGGTGGTACTGAACTTTCGCAGGCGGGCAATTCGCCGCCGGCGGAAGAATTTGAGGATCGATCCTTATAATTCCGGTAGTGGACCGTAGGCTGCCGGACATCAGAGAGTTGGTATTCGAAGCGGGCAGACGGGACGCCATTCAGCGTTTCCAAGAAAGTCCGTCAGAGACGGTTCAAATCATTGGCGGTTGGCACGCACGGCGATAAGTCCGAGAGCCCCAACCGCCGCGACACCCCAGTGGGGCAGGTCTATGACCTGCCAATTTCAAAACAGGTCCTCAGCCGAAGTGTGTCTCTTCACTTCAGTTCCCGTGCCGGATCACCAGCACATCGCCATCCTTGACGATGTACTCTTTTCCTTCCAGCTTCAGCAACCCCTTATCGCGCACGCCGGGATAGCCTCCGTGCTCGATCAAAGTTTTCCAGTTCACGGTCTCGGCGCGGATGAACTTCTTCTCGAAGTCGCTGTGAATCGCGCCGGCGGCTTTCACCGCCGTGCTGTTCATCGGAATGGTCCAGGCGCGCACCTCGGTTTCTCCCGCCGTCAAAAAACTCATCAGTCCCAACAGCGCATACGTCGCCGAAATCATCCGCTCCAGGCCCGAATCGGACAAGCCGTAGCTGGCCATGTACTCCTTGGCGTCTTCCGGCGGAAGGTCCGCGAGTTCCGCCTCGATCTTGCCGCAGATGGCCGTCACCGCTGTGCCCGCTCGGCCGGCAAGGGGTCCGGTGCGATATTGCTCCTCGATCTCGCGCATCCTCCCGGCATCGGCCTCGCCCAGATTCAGCACGCACAGCATCGGCTTCTGCGAAAGAAACTGGAAGCCGCGGATGCGCTTCTCGTCTTCCTCGTTGAACTCCAGGCCCCGCAGAGCGCGGTTCGCCTCCAGCTCGGCTTTCAAGCGTTCCAGCAGCGCGAACTCCTTATCCAGATCCGGGCTCTTGGCCTTCTTGCGATCCTTATCCACGCGCTCCATGCGCTTTTCCACCACCACCAGATCGCTGAGGATCAGCTCCATCTCGACGTCTTCAAAATCGCGCAGCGGATCGACCGAGCCTTTCTCGTGCGGCACGGTGTCGCTTTCGAACACGCGCAGCACGTGAGCCAGCGCATCCACCACGCGCAGGCTCGCCAGATAACTGGGATCGCGCAGAGCCTCTTTGGAGATGGCAGGGAAATCCAGGTACTCGACGGTCGCGTGCGTGACCTTGGGCGGCTCGAACAGCTTGGCGAGCGCATCCAGCCGCGTGTCCGGCACCTTGGCGACGCCCACCCGCGCTTCCAGCGAGCCCACCCGCGCCGCTTCGTGTACCCCGGTCAGGATCGTGAACAGACTTGTCTTGCCCACCATGGGCAGGCCAACAATTGCAGTTTTCATTTTGTTAGAGGACTACAGCGGCACGTCCACCATGGTCAGGATTTCGGTCAGGACGCGCTCGGCGGCTTCCACCGGCCGTTGCGCCAGAATCACGCGCGAGTTCACCGCCACCCGGTGCGCGAAGACCGGAAGAGCCAGCCGCTTGACGTCGTCCGGCGTGGCGTAGTCCCGGCCCTCCACCGCCGCCAGAGCCTGGGCCGCGCGGTAGAGCATTTGCGCCCCGCGCGGGCTTACGCCCATGGCCAGCGATTCGTGCGCGCGCGTGCGCTCCACGATCTCCAGCATGTAGTCCACGATGCTCTCGTCCACAGTCACCTGCGCAACAGTGTCTTGCAGAACCGCCAGATCGGCGCTCGCGATCGCCGGAAGCGCGGCGTCCGCAAAAGGCGCCAAGGGCACTGCCTTCTGCCGCACAATCTCGCGTTCCGAGGCGGCGTCCGGATAGCCGATGCGGATGCGCATCAAAAACCGGTCCAGTTGCGATTCCGGCAGAGGGTACGCGCCGTGGTGCTCCACCGGGTTCTGCGTGGCGATCACCATGAACGGTTGCGCCAGCGCGTAGGAGCGGCCGTCCACGGTCACCTGCAACTCATTCATCGCCTCCAGCAGCGCCGATTGCGTCTTCGGCGTGGCCCGGTTGATCTCGTCGGCCAGCAGAAAGTTGGTGAATACCGGACCCGGCTTGAACTCGAATTCCTGCGTGTGCGCGTTGTAAATGGTCACGCCCACCACGTCGCTGGGAAGCATGTCGGAGGTGAATTGGACGCGGTGAAACTTCGCGTCCACGATGCGCGCCAGGGCGTGGGCCAGCGTGGTCTTGCCCACGCCGGGGACGTCTTCAATCAGCAGATGGCCGCGCGCCAGCAGACAGGCCAGCGACAGCCGGATCACGTCCGCTTTGCCGCGGATGACGCGGCCGAGAGCCGCTTCGATTTCCGACAGCCGCGACAGCCACACAGCGCTGTCCACGGCGTTCCGGTGGACCATCACTTGTCATGATATCGAATCACGGCATTCCGAACCGCGACTGTCAAGGAGCGGCAACGAAGCGCCCGTAGTTGGAACGCTCGCTCCTTCACAGTCGCGGTTCAGTACGCCGGCACGCCTACTGCTCCAGACTCATGTTCACCACGTCGAAGTGGAACCGCTCCGGCGGCAGCGAGCTTACCGGAGTGCGGCTCATCCCCGCCCAGGTTTGATACGCCGAATGGGCCACGGGCGAGTTCAGATAGAACAGGAACTGGTCGGAGAAACACTTGAGCGGCGGAGGATGACGGAACGTCAGCCGCATGCCCACGGCCTTTTCCAGCGCGACGCCTCCGGTACGCACGGCTTTATCTTCCAGAAGCAGCACGAAGCTGGACCGCCCCGCGTGCGGCCACACATCCGAGCTGAGCAGATTGCGCAGCTCCAGGCGCGCGCCGAACGTGGTTTCACACTGGCGGATCCATTCCAGGATGCTATCGCCCCACTGCCAGTGCTGCACCAGCTTCATGTACTGCTCCACCAGGTTCAGCGCCAGGTCCATCCTGCGCTGCTCCATTATCCCGGGCGGATCGACAGATACGACGGGGATCATGTCCTCCTGATCCACAAGATCGCTCGCCATGCCCATCACTTTGTCCAGACGCTTGACGTCCGGACTCATGCGCACCAGCAACGGCGGCAGCTCATGTGTCTTTGTCCCGGGCACCTCCACGAATTTGCGGTCACCCAGAATCTCCATACGCTCCTCGCTATTATTATCGGCGCTTCTGCGGAATACTTAAGCTTCCAATATTAGAGATGTTCGCGGCGGCGCGCAAGTTACCGGCTTTGCTATCCTGCGGGCGAATGGCTCAATATTCGACCGGAGCTCGATATTCAACCGGAGCTCGATATTCAATTGGTGTAGACATGGGCGGGACCAACCTGCGGGCCGCCGCCGTCGGCGAAGACGGGACGATGCTGGAGAAGGCCGCGGGTAGTACGCCCATGCAGGCCGGTCCAGACGCGACGGTCGCCGACATGGTCCGGTTGATTCAAGGGTTGCAGGAGCGCATGGGAAAATCCGGCCTGATTGGCGTGGGCATCGGCGTTCCCGGCTTCATCCGCATGGAGACGGGCGTGATCGCGGGCTGGGCCCAACAGCCGGCCTTCGCCGGTTATCCCATCCGCGATCGGATCGAGCAGGGCTTGGGAGCGAAAGTCATCCTCGAAAACGACGCCAACTCCGCCGCGCTGGGTGAGAAATGGATCGGCGCCGGCGTGGGCGTCAACGATCTGGTACTTCTCACATTGGGTACTGGCATCGGCGGAGGCATCGTCAGCGGCGGCCGCATCCTGCACGGAGCCCAAGGAATGGCCGCAGAGCTGGGCCACATCACGATTTCGCCCAACGGCTATCCCTGCGGCTGCGGCAACCGGGGCTGCTTGGAAAAGCACGCCTCCGCCACCGCCATCGCCGCCATGGGCCGGCTGATGAATCTGGGCGCGAGCCTCACCGCCGAGGACGTCTACAACTTCGCGCTCGCCGGCAACGACCGCGCGCTCGCCATTTTCCGATCCATGGGCGAGGCGCTGGGCATCGCCATCGCCAGCCTGGTGAATATTTTCAATTTCCCGCTGTACCTGCTGAGCGGCGGACCCATCCCCGCCTGGCAATTCTTCGCGCCCTCCATGCTGGCCGAGGTCGAGCGCCGCAGCTTCACCTACCGCTCGGCCCCGACACGCATCGAGCCCGCCAAGCTCGGCAACGAGGCGGGACTGTACGGCGCGGCGTACCTGCCGTTTCAGGATTGATCGAGATTACTCCGGCCAGCAGGCGTCGATCCACATCTTGAGTGTCGTTCGATTCCACGTCGGCGTGCGCCCTGTGATGTACGGTTCCAACTCGGTCTCGAATCGAGAGACAAGGGTGGCGCGGGTAATCAATCCGGCCTGAGCGAGGAAGTCGCGGATATCGCGATCGTTGCTTCGCTCCAATTTCGTTAAAGCGAGGTCGTGCGCTTCGAGCGCCCACAGCCGGAACTTCGGCCATAGCGGGAATACCTGGACCAAACGGTCTTCGTAGTCCGCTGGGTAGTTCGCGGTTCCAACACGATCAATGTAGACTCGATGCTTCTTGTGGAGGGCGGAGCCCTTGCCTGCCAACTGGGTGACCCGTTCCCCGGCCTCTCTTGGAACCACCGTGAGCACATCCAGGTCCGCCGTTTCTCTCGCGAACCCGTAGTACTGGCTCACGACAAATCCCCCGATGCAGTGAAAGTCCGCGGGAGCGTCGAGTGCAGCGTCCAGATCCGTGAGGAACGAGAGCCATGGCTCCGCAGGACGGTTAGGCGGCATTATGGATGTCTTCGGGTTGGAGCCTCGTCAAAACGTTCCAATGCTGAGCCAGCGTGGTCCGATTGGCGCGCATCCATTCGCGAGTTGGGGCGGGCATGGAGTCCCAGCAAAGCGTGGCTTCTTGAAGAAGTCGCGCCCGATCCAATTCGCGTACGGCGGACAAAACCTCTTGTGTCTGGACGCCCGCCACCTGCAACAGGAAGCCCAACCGGTTTTGAAGATTTTGCAGCTTTGCCTGCCGAACCAGCCAATTCAGGTCCATCTGACGGGCGTATTGCCGGACCAGCCAAGGCAGTCCTTCAACGATCCGGGCATCCGCATCGGGCCTGGCGAGCACCGACAACAGCAGGTGGTCCGGGCTAGGTTTCGGCCGAGCGGGCGCGACGTGAGCAAACCCTGGATACCCCAACGCGCTCAGTTGCGCACGGAAAGAATCCTCCGCGGCCTCTTGGCCGTCACTTTGGCTAACAGCGCGGCGCGCCGTCTTCATGCGCTTCCGAAGCGCCGCTGTCAGAGGCCGCGCTCCGTGTTCGAGCAGCGATAGGTAGGGCTGGGACACGCCGAGCAAAGATGCCGCGTCCACCTGCGTCAGGCCATTTCGCTTGCGCCAATGCTGGAGGGTTGCCGCCATCGGGGCTCCGTTTCCAGTTTACATGTAATATTACAACAACGCGTTCGCAACGACCTGCAGTTCCAGGACGCGGCGCGCATCACCCCGTAACGGCGTGAAATCTGCTAGGATCGGCGCGATGGGTGGAATCGTAGACTCGCGCAGCCTCACCGCAGAGGAAAAGAAGATCGCGAGAAACTTCTGTGATTTTGTCTATGAAGTGCCGGTTACCATGACCTTCACGCTTTGGAATCTTCAGGGAGCATTGCGAGCAGTAAATCCAGGGGTGCCAGAGGCGCAGACTTATGCCGATCATCTGCGTTTTGCGGCGAAGGAAGGGTGGATAAAAGAGGTGAGCGGAGAACCCGGTAATACCTGCGAGCCCGACACCACCCCGATCTCCGTCGTGACAGGTCGGCAGCCATGCGCGCCGAATTGCAGGTGCTGAAGGACAAGCTAATCTATGCCCTTAGCGGCAGAGAGTGGTTCGACTGAGGATGTTCTCGCCAGGGGAGCGGGTTAAGTCGAGCGCCCGTGCCGCGCGGCCGACGATCCTGTGTTGGTTTTGAGGGTATGGTTCAGAGAATCGTAAAACGTGAATTTCATGCGCGGCAGCTTCTTGTAGACCCGCCAACCAATCAGGCCTTCGGTGTCGGCGAACTGATCTACACCACGACGCCAGAGGAAGGCGGGAACGTAGAGTTCGTCCGGGACTCGGATGTCTTGTCAAAGGGAAGACCGACCTTTATCACCGTGCTTGAACAGCTCGGATTGTGCACCCACGAGCACCCGTGCCCACACCGCAGGAGCGAGCCGACTGATGTTGACGAGAGACGCTGCCTCAACTGTGGCCTGGAATACAAAATTGACCTCTAGGAACGCGTGCGCGCGCCTGCGGAGCCGGCGTAAGATGGCAGATATGGGAACTGTAAAAGGAACGATCCATCTACTCGGCGTCGGAGAGGGCCAATTCCATGTCGTTTTCGTCTCAGGCGAGGGAACCGGCGGTTACCCGTTTCATCTAGGAGAGGAGCCAAACACTTCATCGTCGATACATTGGCCCAAGAGCTGAGCGACGGCGAGATTGAAAATCTGATCTTCTCGCAACGCTCGACTGGCGTAAGGGCTGAAATCAGAGCATCGGACTTCCATGATTATTTTCTACCAGTCCTGCAATAGGAGCGTGTTTCCTCGCTGGCGGCGGCAGCGGTAACGACGGTTTATTGGAGACAAAGCCGATCTTCATTTCTTTCATATAGACTGTGGAGTGACGTAAAGGAAGCAGATCTCACCTCTCGGAACGACACCATGAATGTCCTCAATATCCGGATCCACCGGCTCGGTGCCTGTTTGACGCTCGGAGCTATCTCGGCCATCGCGGGTACCCACCCGATTAGCTTTGCACTGAGCAGTTCCCCAAACCCTTCTGTTGTCGGCCAAGCAGTCACCTTGACGGCTGGACCCACTACGGGGTGCGGAGTATTTTGCTCCCTTCCCGGCACCATGACTTTCTATGATGGAAATACAGCGCTGGGTACTGCGACCGAAGCTCTTGCTTCCTTCGTTCTGGTGACAACCCAGCTGGCGCCCGGGGTACACTCGCTTACGGCGTCCTACAGTGGAGACAACTATTATGCGGCTAGCACATCAGCTCCGGTAACGCAGACGGTTCTCGCTCTACAGATCACGACCGCGTCAACGTTGCCTAACGGAGTGGTAGGCAGCCCGTACGCGGTTACGTTCGCAACTAACGCTGGAACCGGGTCCTACACGTGGGCGTTGTCCTCCGGGAGCGTGCCGCCTGGGCTGACCTGGAGATCCAGCGGCGTGCTGTCTGGAACACCCACGGGAGCGGGCACGACGACGTTCACCGTAACCGTGACCGACAGCGTAGGAGCGATGGCTTCGGCGACTTTCTCGCTTACAGTTGATAGTTCCCTCGCTCTGCAGTTCTACCCGCTCGCGCCCTGCCGCATCGCCGACACACGCGCCACCGAGCCCTTCACGGGAGCGTTCGGACCACCGAGCCTGCTTGCCAATACTGAGCGCAGTTTTCCGATTCTCTCCTCAGGATGCTCAATTCCCTCGACTGCACAGGCGTATTCGTTGAACTTCACCGTAGTTCCGAACGAACCGCTGGGTTACCTGTCGGTCTGGCCGGCCGGCGATCCGTACCCCGGAGTCTCGACACTGAATTCGAGCGACGGCAGCACCATCGCCAATGCGGGGATCGTTCCGGCAGGGACCGGCGGCAGTATCATCACTCTCTCGTCCAATCCGACAGATCTGATTATCGACATCAACGGGTATTTCGCTCAGCCGGGCGCTTCGGGGCTCGACTTTTTTCCACTCACGCCCTGCCGCGTGGCCGACACGAGAAGCACCCAGTCCTTCACGGGCGCGTTTGGGCCGCCGAGCCTGGCAGCGTATGTCGGGCGGGATTTCCCGATCTCGATCAGTCAGTGCCTGTCTGGTTCGGAGCAGGCCTACTCCTTAAACGTGACGGTGGTTCCCCCCGCGCCGCTGGGCTTCCTGTCGATCTGGCCCGAGGGACAGCCCTACCCAGGGGTCTCGACGCTCAACTCCCCCGACGGCGCGACGCTGGCGAACGCGGCGATTGTTCCGGCGGGGACCCTTGGGGACATCGAGGTTTTGGCAGGTAGCCCCACCGACGTGATTATCGACATTAATGGGAAGTTCGAGGCGCCGGGGACCGGATCGCTGCGACTTTACCCGCTGACGCCGTGTCGTATCGCCGATACGCGTGCGAGTCAGTCCTTCACGGGAGCGTTCGGCCCGCCGAGCCTCGGAGCGTATACGTACCGCAATTTTCCGATTCAATCGAGCTCCTGCGGTATCCCGGCGACCGCGCAGGCGTACGCACTCAACATGACGGTGGTTCCGCAAGGGCCGTTAAGCTTCCTGTCGGCATGGCCCGCGGGACAGCCCTATTCGGGCGTATCGACGTTGAACTCGCCCAACGGCGGCGTGATCGCGAACGCCGCCCTCGTGCCGGCCGGAACAGGCGGGGAGATTACCGTGATCACCGGGAACCCGACCGACCTGATTATCGACATCGTCGGGTATTTCGCTCCGTGACGCGGAGGGGTCGCGGATATGGGTGAGGTCGTCAACTGCTGGCTCGGTCCAGCGAACGAGCATCAGCCGGGATAGCGGCGGTCAATCAGCTTGCGCACAGCGTCATGCTCGACGAATTCACCCCGGTCAGCCGCCGCCAAGCCCTTGTCGACTTCCTGCAAGAACCAGTCGTCGTAATCGACCAGCCGTTCTACCGCTTCCTGCACGAGCGTTTGAGGATCGCGGCCCTGCTGCGTGGCAAGGCGTGACAGCTTCGCTTGCAGATCTGGATTGAAATGCACTTCCATGCCGTCAGTCTAGGCCGCCGGCGTCGTTCTGTCAAACTATGGAAGCCACCCGCTATAATGAAGGCGGTGAACCTTGTGACTTTCCGACGCTTCCTGCGCCTGACCAACCATCTGCAAATGCTGCCCATCCTGGAAGGCGGTGAGGAAACGCTTATCGGCGGCCAGGCCGTGATGGAGGGCGTGATGATGCTGGCGCCGCACAGTTGCTGCATCGCCGTGCGCAATCCGCAGGGCGAGATCGTCACTCACGAACACTCGGTAACGAAGATCGCCGACAAGTATCCGATCTTCAAGTATCCGGTCTTCCGCGGCCTGGGCCGCATCGGCCAGACCATGGCGCTGGGCGCAAAGGCCACCAAGTTTTCGTTCAACGTGGCGCTCGGTCCCGAGCTCGCAGCCGGAAAAGATTCGGCGGACGGTGAAAAATCGGGCGAGATCAGCTCCAACATGCTGACCCTGGGCTTCGTCTTCGCCTTTCTCTTCTTCATCCTGCTCTACAAATTCGTTCCGTTGTACCTAGCCACGCAGCTCGGCCATCATGTTTCGGCGCTTTCCAGCCGCTTCGCCGTCAACATGGCCGACGGCCTGATCCGCATCGGCATCCTGCTGGTTTATCTGTTCGTGCTCTCGCTCCCCAAGGATATGCGCCGCATCTTCCAATATCATGGAGCCGAGCACAAGGTCGTCTTCAACTACGAATCCGGGAAACCGCTCAGCGTGGAGAATGCGCAGTCGTTCACTACCTTCCATCCCCGCTGCGGCACGTGCTTTTTGCTGATCATGCTGGTGATCGCCCTGTTCGTGAACGCGCTGCTGCCGATCGACGGCTTCGTGGCCAAGCTGGTGGCGCGCATCGCGCTGCTGCCGCTGGTGATCGGATTGAGCTATGAGCTGATCCGCTTCGCCGCCCGGCGTCAGGGCACGCTGATGGGCATGCTCACTCGGCCGGGGCTGTGGCTCCAGCGCATCACCACCAAGCCGCCTGACGATACTCAAGCCGCCGTCGCCATCCACGCCCTGAATGGCGCGATGGAACTGGAAGCCAAGCAGGGCGGCACGCTGGTCGTCGCGTAACGTTTTCCAATTCCCATGCAGTATCGTCCCAAACTCGATGAGATGGAGCGCCGCTACGAAGAGATGACGGCGCAGATGGCGGACCCGTCTGTCATCAACGATTCGACGCAGTACCGCAAGGTCACCAAGGCCCGGAGCGAGCTGGATGATACCGTCGCCAAGTACCGCGAGTGGAAGACCGTCAACGAAAATCTGCAACAAGCCCGCGCCATGCAGAACGACGCCGAGCTGGCCGAGATGGCGCAGGACGAGATCCTGCACCTCGAACCGCAATTGGAGCAGATCGAGCAGGAGCTGAAGATCGCGCTGCTGCCCAAGGACCCCAACGACGACAAGAACATCGTGCTCGAAATCCGCGCCGGCACCGGCGGGGACGAAGCCACGCTCTTCGCCGCCGAGGTCTTCCGCATGTATTCGCGCTTCGCCGAAACGCGCGGATGGAAGGTGGAGGTCACTTCGGCCAGCGATTCCTCCGTCGGCGGCGTCAAGGAAGTCATCGCGCTGATCAGCGGCGACAAAGTCTACAGCCAGCTCAAGTACGAAAGCGGAGTGCATCGCGTGCAGCGCGTGCCCGCAACGGAGCAGCAGGGCCGCGTCCACACCTCCGCCATCACCGTGGCCGTGCTTCCCGAGGCCGACGAGGTGGAGATCAAGCTCGACCCCAAGGATGTCCGCATCGACACCTTCTGTTCCTCCGGCCCCGGCGGCCAAAGCGTGAACACGACGTATTCGGCCGTGCGGCTCACCCACCTCCCCACCGGGTTGGTGGTCTCCTGCCAGGACGAGAAGTCGCAGATCAAGAACCGCGCCAAGGGGGAGCGCGTGCTGCGTTCGCGGCTGTACGAGCTGGAGCTCCAAAAGCAGCAGGATAAGATCGGCGCGGAGCGGCGCAGCATGGTTGGCTCGGGCGACCGCAGCGAAAAAATCCGCACCTATAACTTTCCGCAGAATCGGCTCACCGACCATCGCATCGGTCTGACGCTGCATCAGCTCAATCTGGTGATGGAAGGCAAGCTCGATGCGATCATCGACGCGCTCACCGTCTACTACCAGAACGAAGGCCTCAAAGAACCCGCGGCCGTTTGAAACCGGAACAAAAATGGCAGGTCGGAGACCTGCCCCACAATGAACATCCAGACCGCCCTGCTTCAGGGCCAGCGACTCCTTGACGACGCGCGCGTTTCCGCGCCACGTCTCACCGCGGAGGTGCTGCTGGCCCACGCCATCAGCTGCGAGCGAGCCTGGCTCTACGCACATTCCGACGAGGAGCTGCGCGAGGTTTGGTGGATTCACTACGGGCGCTATCTTCACGAGCGCATCCAGGGCAAGCCGACGCAATACATCACCGGCCGGCAGGAGTTTTACGGCCGCGAGTTCTTTGTAAGCCCCGCGGTATTGATCCCGCGCCCTGAAACCGAGCATTCCGTCGAGGCCGCGCTGTCTTTGCATAAAGGTGACTGGGGCGCCTCGCGGATTCTCGACATCGGCACGGGCTCCGGAGCCATCGGTATCACGCTTTCGCTCGAAACTCGCGCGTACGTCATCTGCGCCGATATTTCCGAAGCTGCGGTGCGGGCGGCCGCCCAGAACGCTTACCGCTTAGGATCGTCCGCGCAATTCGTCGTCTGCGACCTTGGCTCGGCGTTCGCTCCTTGCACGTTTGATCTGGTCGTGTGCAACCCTCCCTATGTCCCCGAAGCCGATGAGACAACCGTCCAACGCGAGGTCCGCGACCACGAGCCTCATGTGGCCGTATTTGGAGGGAGCGATGGCCTCGACGTCTACCGCCGCCTGATTCCAGAGGCGGCGCGTTTGCTCAAACCCGGCGGCCATCTGATTCTGGAAATCGGCTGGTTGGCCGCGGACAGCGTCAGCGCTATGCTGGGCGAGTGGACCAACGTGGAGATCAAGCCGGACTTAGCCGGGATTCCACGCGTAATTACGGCCACTCATCAATGAATCGGGCGCCCGCGAGACGCACGTTCTTCCACCTCGACATGGACGCCTTCTTCGTCTCCGTCGAGGAGCTTTTCGATCCTTCGCTCAAGGGCAAGCCCGTGGTGGTGGGAGGCCGTCCCAATGAGCGCGGCGTGGTTTCCGCCGCCTCCTACGCCGCGCGCAAATTCGGCGTGCATTCCGCCATGCCTCTGCGCACCGCCTACAAGATGTGCCCGCAGGCGATCTTTGTCGAAGGCCATCGCGAGCGCTACCGCGAATATTCGGGCCGTGTCTTCGAAATCCTGAAGCAGTTCACACCCACCGTCGAGATGGCGTCGATCGACGAGGCCTATCTCGATCTCACCGGCACCCAGCGTCTGCACGGGCCTCCGCTCGCCGCCGCGCACAAACTGCACGACGCTGTGCATCGAGCCACCAATCTCAACTGCTCCATCGGCGTTGCCGCCTCGCGCATGGTCGCCAAGGTCGCCTCGGACCAAGCCAAGCCGAATGGCATCCTGTGGATCATGCCTGGCGAGGAGGCGCGCTTCCTCGCGCCGCTCGACGTACGCAAAATTCCGGGCGTCGGCAAAGTCACCGAGCGCAATCTTCACGCCTGCGGCATTCGCAAGGTCGGCGACCTCTCCGCGCTCGATCCAGGGTTCCTAAAGGAACGCTTCGGCGAATGGGGCCTGGCGCTGGCGGGAAAGTCGCGCGGGGAAGATGCCGGAGGCTGGTTCGATGAAGAAATCGGCGAAGGCGGCCCCAAATCCATCAGCCATGAGCACACCTTTTCCGTCGATACCGCCGACGCGACAACGCTCGACGCCATGCTGGTGCGGCTCGCCGAGATGGTGGCGCGGCGTCTTCGCGATCACAGCCTCTTCGCCCGCACCATCCAGATCAAGCTCCGCTATTCCGATTTCTCCACGTTCACGCGCGCCCGCACGCTCGATCGCGCGACGCAAATCGACGCCGATGCAGCCGCCGCCGCACGCGATCTGTTCCACAAGGCCTGGAACGGAAAACCCATCCGCCTGCTGGGCGTGTATGCGCAATCGCTCGATGCCAGCGAGGGGCAAGCCAGCCTGCTCGAGGAAGACAAGACCCAAGCCTGGCGCAAGACGCTCGAAGCCGTCGACAAGATGCGCGATAAATACGGCGATGAGATTGTGTCTCTGGCGTCCGGCATGAGCGCGGCGTTCCGCGCCCGTGTGCATGAGAATCCCGAAAACCTGCCCGGCAAGGACCCCAAGAAGAAAGAGGGCCGCTGACCGCTCCCTCCGGTCGCGGCTCGGTAACGGCTCCGCTGAGCCGTGACCGCAGGGAGCGGTTGCTAACCGAAGTTCGTCACCACGCTGATCGTTTCAGGCTTTTTCGACGTGGCGATGAGGTTAAGTCGTGGCGGATCAGTGACGCATTTGGAAAACAGCGATGTAGTGCAGACCTACCGTCTTGAAAGCGAAGCGGCATCATGACACGATCGACTCAGAATGTTTCTGCGGTCGCACGGTCGCAACAAGGACGGCAAGGATCACACCTATTGGTCGCTGGTCGAAACAGTGCGTACGGCGGATGGCCCGCGGCAGAAAACTCTCTGCTACCTGGGCGAGCTGAACAGTTCGGCGCAGACACGCTGGTTGAGAACTGTTGAGGTCTTCAATGAACAGGGCGAGGCGCAGCAGTTGAAACTATTCCCTTCGCATGTGGCTCCGCCCCCGGACGATCCGCAAGTAGCGCGGGTGCTGTTGAACAAGGTACGGCTGGAGAGAACGCGGCAGTTCGGCTCTTGTTTTCTGGGGCTGGATCTGTGGAAGCGCCTGGAACTGGATGGTTTCTTCCAACAGGCCTTGGATCACGAGGCGGCCGATGTGCCCTGGTCGCGAGTGGCGGCTTTGCTGGCCATCAATCGTCTCTGCGCGCCGGGCAGCGAACTGGCTATCGAGCAACGCTGGTATCCGTCCACCGCACTAGACGATCTGCTGGAGATCGAAGAAGGCAAGATCAACGATACGCGACTGTATCGCTGTCTGGACCGCATTCTGCCGCACAAGACGAAGCTGGAACGGCATCTGAAGGAACGCTACGGCGCGTTGTTCGGAGCCGAGTTCGACGTGCTGCTCTACGACCTGACCAGCACGTATGTGGAGGGCGCGGCGGAAAACAATCCGATGGTGCGCCGCGGTTATTCGCGGGATCACAGGCCGGACTGCGAGCAACTGGTGATCGCCCTGATTGTGAACAACGAAGGTTTCCCGTTCAGCTATGAAACATTCGACGGCAATCGAAGCAACGTCTCGACGATGGAAACGATCCTGCGCATGGTCGAACGCAAGTATGGCAAGGCGCGAAGGATCTGGGTGTTCGATCGCGGCATCGTCAGCGAGGAGAATCTCGCGGCAATCCGGAAACGGGATGGGCAGTATCTGACGGGCACGCCGCGCAGCCAGATGAAGCAGTTTGAAGCGGACCTGCTGAAGCAAGACTGGACGCGCGTCCGGCCCGAAGTGGAAGTGAAGAAGGTAACCATTCCGCAGGGCGAGGAGACCTACATCCTGTGCCGCACCTCGGGTCGCAAGGAAAAAGAGAAGGCGATCCGGAATCGTTTTTCCAACAGCATGGAAACAGCCCTGAAGGGTCTGGAGAAAACCATCGTCACGGGGCGGCTGAAAGACCGCAACAAGATGGAGCGGCGGCTAGGAAAGATCCAGGCCCGGCATCCGCAGGTGAACGATCTGTATGATCTCGCTCTGCGGGATACAGCCGAAGGCGTCCGCTTGTTCTGGCAGATCAAGGAAGATCGCAAAAACTGGCGTGAATCCCGCGAGGGCGCTTATCTGCTGCGCACCAATCTGAAGGCTGAGACGGCCGAAGAGCTGTGGTCCAAGTACATGCAGTTGACCGAAGCCGAAGCATCTTTTCGGGCATTGAAGAGCGAGCTTTCGATTCGGCCTCTGTTTCACCAACTGGAGCCGCGCGTCAAGGCTCATGTGATGGTGGCGTTCCTGGGCTACGCTTTATGGGTCACGCTCAAACAACTGCTGAAACGCCGGCCCGCGGTGGTTCCCAAACCGTCGGCAAGCGGAGTCGAGAACGCTCAGCCCATGTCGCCGATGCGAGCAATTGCTCTACTTTCCACTCTCCAAAGCGCCGACATTGTTCTTCCCACCACCGACGGGCGCGAGATCCGTCTGCGCCGCATCACCGAGCCAACCGCAGAGCAAAAATCCTTGCTCCGCCAACTCGGCCTCCGCCTGCCCGAGCATCTCCAATTTAATCGCCAATGTAGTGCAGACTCCGCTATAGCCTGAACTGATTCTGAATGGGTTAACTGGTTTTTGACCTCAACCGTGACGAACTTCGGCTAATGCGTCATTGCGTAAATGATGGAATTCACGCCTAGCCGGATTCCCTGCGCGGAGTACTTTTCCGGATATCCGGGATCGTCGGCCCACTCCCAGGAGTCGCCCACGTCCTGATTAAACCAGCCTTCGGTCACCACGCGGCCCTTCTCGTCGTAGATGGCCACCCAGCGCGGCACCGTGCCGCCTTTTTTCGAACCCTCGCGCAAATGGTCGCGGCCCACGATGATGTGCCGGTCGTCGAGATCGTAAACGGTGTGGAAAATCTGATCGCCATTGGGAATGTCCACCAGCGCGCGGTCGGGAAATGCGAACCCGACCCGTTTGGCGAACTCGCCATACTCATCCGGCCCGTGAAAATCGTCGCCGATAAAGAAGCCGCCGCGGTCCACGTACTCGCGCAGGATCTTGCCCTGCTTCTCGGTCAGTCCCCATTCGCCCGCTTGCACGGCGTAAAGGAACGGCCAGTTGAAAATGTCGTCGCCGTCTTCCAGATCCACGCTCTGCTCCACGGAGCGCGCATTGACTCGCGTCAGCCGCCGCACAGCTTGAAGAAAATGCCGGTCCGCGCGCGGATAATCCTGGGTCCACAGCGATAATCCGAAATGATAGTCGCCAGTGAACCGTCCCGTCTGCTGGTAGCCATCCAGAGGGCCTCCGGGAAACATCAGGCGCGCGAAAACGAAATCGGTCTTGTCCTTCCAGTCGGGCGGTAAAGGAATGTCGCCCGTAAAATACTCGGTGCCCGAGTACTCGCGGAACGGCTTCTGAAACGCATACAGCGTTCCGAAGAACAGCAGCACGCCGCCGGCGAGGAGCATCCCGACCCGCATGACTTACGCCGATCCCAGCGAAGCCAGCGTCCGCTTCACGCTGGCCGCCGTCTGTCTCGCCTGGAGAGGAGCGATGACCTTGGCGGCCACCAGCCCGGCGCCCGTTCCCTCCACGAAATGCCGGCGCGAGATCTTGCTCATCACGGCCCTCCCGGCCGGGAAACGTGTCCCGACGGGCCGATTTTAGCACGCTGGGAGCCAGTCAAATAAGACCGAGTGGCTCTGTCTCAAACTTCACGCTGACGCCCAGGGCGGATAGTTCGTCGGCCAGGCTGTGGTCGCCGCGCCGAAGCCGCACCCGGAACGGGCCGCTGTGGCTGCTCACCCCCGTGAGAACCTCTTCGTCGGTGATCACCACTTCATGAACGTATCCGTTCCGGACTTCCGCGATTAGCTCCTCGCGCGACATCTCGGGCCAAGGCTTCGGAAAATAAATGACGGTTGCGACGAACGCGATGACTGCGGCGATGGCTGAAAGAACGATGCGTCTGCGGGAAGCCATTGGGGTTGCGCCAGGCGCACGGGCCTGCGTTGAATTATCGGCAGGCAGACCGCGATTCTGTAGTACCGTACGATTGTGATCTCCGGCATCATGCCCAGGTGGCAGCAGAACGTTCACAAGTCCAGTATGGTCCTGATGTGCCTCTTGTTTGGGGGTTTTGGCTGGTTCAACCTGCGTTTCCTTTCGTCGGCGCAAGGAGCCCAGGTGCGCAAGGGGGTCCTTTTCATGATGGGTTGGCTGATCGTGCTCGCCGCTTTTGGCGGGGTGAGTGTGGTGTGGTTTTGGAGGCGCAGCATTACGGAATTCAGCTACGACGGACGGGCGTTGCGGTACCGTACACTGGGAAGGCCGGAAATGCAGATGCGAGACCTGTCTGAAATCAAGGATGTCGGCGAGTGGCGAGGCCGCGGCGGCCCGCAGGGTTATAAGCTGAAATTCAGCGACGGAGCGAACGTGTATTTGCAGTACGGTGTTTCAAATGCCACGGCAGCAGCGGAACGGATACGCTACGACATTCGCCGGTAGAAGGCGGCTACTTCGCGGAACGCTATCTCGCCGGGCATGGCCGTCTACGCCCTTCGCGCCTAGAACGTGATTCGCGCGACGATCATGCCGTTGCGCGGCGCATTATTGATTATGCCCGCAACTCCGGCGCCGCCTATCGAACTGGTTAAGGTAGTATACGATCCGAAACCAGTGGTGTAGTTGCCATACTGGTTGGTTGCGATTGTTTGCTTGATGTTCGAGCTGCTCGGACTGTTCAATACCGCCCGGTTGAAAATGTTGGTAAACTCGGCGCGGATATTCAGACTCGCTCTTTCCTTGATCCGGAAGGTGCGGCCGAAGTTCATGTTTTCGACCGGATGGCGCTGCTGCCGGTAGTCGTTATAGTAGGCGGCGGAAGTGCCCCATTGGCCGGGCGGCGGCTCGACCCAAGCGGCAGGATTCAGGACCAGGGTCTTTTGCGGATCAAAGCAATGGCAGTTCAGATTCTGCAAGAAGAGAGGCTGTCCGGGAACGCGGTTGTCGAAGGTCGTCTGGCCTAAATACAGCGCACCCAGAGTCGGCGTGGTGTTGGATTCCACGGGAACCTCAAGCGGGAGCCCGCTCGCGTATTTCAGAAAAACTCCGTAGGTCCAATCCCGGGCGAGCCAGGAGGCTGCCTTGCCGCCAAATTTGTCTCCCCAGTGAGGGCGAGGCGTTGTGTAATTGGCCGAAATGTTGAACTGGAACGGCTGATCGTAGATCGATATGTACTTATTGTTGTCCCGGTTGAAGACGTTGTTGAACACGGCGTTGCCGGTGCTGCCGGGGTTGGGATCGCGTTCGGCGCCCAAAGTCAGGGTCTTCGACCAGGTGAACGTGCTCACCAGGGACAAGCCATGCCTAAGGCGCTGCGTGGCCTTCGTTTGCAGCGCATCATACCAGGTCTTGCCCAACGGATCCCAATAAGTGGGGACGCTCGTGTACTGCGGATATGGCCGCAAGGACTGGGCCACGGTCTGAGTGAGCGGGAAGCCCGGGTAGGGAGGTCCGCCGAATCCATTCTGCACGGCCACGGTGGAGTTGAGCAGCGAAGTCAGTATCGATTCACTCAGCGGATTGGTGGCGCTGAGACCGTGCGCCGCGAGAATCGGGGCTGTAACCGCATTGATGTTGAGCATACCCGGCGAGTCCCACCAGGCTCCCCGGTTACCGACATACGAAGCCTCGACGGCCGTGTTCCTTAAGATTTCGCGCTGAACTCCAACGCTGTACTGAAACTGACGTCCAGGACGCCCGGCGTTCTGATCCACCATAGGCGCGGAGGCTCCCGGAGTGGGGAATCCGGTGGGATACTGCGTGGGGCTGTACGTCGGCCATGGCGCCGGATCGACAGATTTTGGGATGCCTTGCGACAAAGTAGTAATGGGGAAGCCGAATGTGGGCGAGCCGATGCTCACGGTGGAGCCGGCGAGCCCTGACGAAGCGTTGTTGTTGCTCTCGGTGCCGTCGTAAACTAATCCGGCGCCCACCCGGACGACGGTCTTGGAATTGAGCTGATACGCGAGTCCCAGCCGCGGACCAAAGGCCCAGGGATAATTGTGCGCCACATCGCAATGACAGGTCCCCTCGTAAATCGTCCCTCCGGGGATTCCGGCTGTGGGTAGGATCGCCGTCGGGGAAAAGAAGGGGGCTCGGCCGTACTGCTCTTTCAGATAGGTCGAATAGTCGTATCGCAGGCCGTAGTCGAAGGTGAGCTTATGGGTTATTTTCCAGGAGTCCTGAACGTAGTAACCTTCCTGATGTTTTCCCAGCCGCGGCTCCGTCGGATTGGAGATGCCCATGGTACTGACCTCTCCAAGCATGAAGCTGGCGTATGCGAAACCGACGTTGGCTCCGTTCACGGTGGTGGTTTGGAAAGGCTGGCCGGTGGTCGCCTGACTGATCGAATACGAGCCGGCCGTGCCGCCAGTGTTGATGGCCGGGTATCCGTGGATTTGGAGTTCGGCGCCGGCCTTATAGGTGTGATTGCTCTTAACCTTGGTCACGCTGATGACAAACGAAGGCCGCTCGGTTATGTTCTCCGTGTTCCCCGATCCGCCCATGCCCACCATGCCACCCGTGCCATTCCCCGCCACCATTGCGGAGATGGCCGGGAAGGCAGTGTTTACGGTCGCTCCACACAAGCCTACTTGTTGACAGGCATTGTAATTCGGCAGGGCGCCCGCTGCGTTCACGTTCGGCACATCGAAGCTGACCTGTTGATAGCCTCCGCCGAGGTGCAACAAAAAACTCGGCGTGACGGTGTAATCGTAGTTGAGCCGCTCCGTCGAAGTATTTGTTAAGGTTCCCAGCGCGGTTATGATCGGGTCCGGCATGCCGTCGTTTTGGCCGAAGGGCGGCCCCGGCGGAACGTTCGCGGTCCGGTTGCGCGACCAATAGAACGACAGCTTTCCCTTGGCCCCTATCTGTTGATCGCCTTTGACCGAGGGGACGGTGGTGACTCTTCCGCTGGGATAAACATTGATGAAGTTGTTGACCAGGGAATTCGAATTGGCTCCCTGCGGCATGGGGATCAAGTTCTGGATCTTTACCGACACCGGGTCGAACCGCGCGACCGGAATGGCGTTGAGCGGGAATTGCGTCCGCACTTGCTTGCCACCCACGGTCGTCGTCGTGAGCGGATCGTAAATCATGCCTTCGAGCATCGTGTTCCCGAGCGGATCGACGCCGATATTCTTGGGCACGGAAGGAGCCTGCGGAATCGCCGTGGCGAAGTTGCCGCCTCGATACGCCGTGGTGGGAACGGTTTGCGTGTTGGAGACGGTCACCTTTTCGCGGTACTGCTCGAAGTTGAAAAAGAAGAAAGTTTTGTTGTGGCCGTTATAGACCTTGGGAATCCATACCGGACCGCCGATGGTGAAGCCGTAGTCATTGCGCCGGTTGCGCGGCAGCACGTTCGAGGAGCCCGTAAAGAATGGCTCCGCCGCATTGAGGTCTTCATTGACGAAGTTATCGTACGCGCTGCCGTGGAACTGGTTGGTGCCCGATTTCATCACCAGATTGAACATCCCGCCGCCGACCAATCCATACTCGGCCGCATAGTTGCTGGTTTGAACCGTGAGTTCCTGGATCGAGTCCACGCTGGGCGCGTTTTGCGCCGCGACGCCGGGGGTGCCGCTGTTACTGGCGTCCATTCCATCGATGCGGTAGGCCTGGGTGTTATCGGGAGTGCCGTTGACGCGCACTTCGGCGTTGGGCGAATAGTAAGTGCCCGGAATCAACAGCAGCACGGCGTTCGCATTTCGAATGCCCTGGCTGCCGGCCTGGCCGCTTCCAATGCCGAGAATGGGGAGCGAATCCATCGTGCTGAGCCCGATGTTGTGGCTCAGTTCGCTGCTTTCGGTATTGAGAAGAGACGCCTCCCCCGTGACCGTGACGGACTCCGTCGCCGATCCCACCACCAGAGGAATGTCAATGCGCATGACAATCGTAGCCTGGACCACCAAGCCCGGGTGGCTGTACTTCTTGAATCCCGAGACGGTGGCCGAAAGCTCGTAGGTTCCGGGCGGCAACTGCGAAAGCGTGTAATTGCCGGTGGAGGAACTGAGTGTGTTGAATACCGCGCCGGTTTCCGTGTTCTTGGCCTGGACCGGAGCGTTCGGAACCACGGCGCCGGCCGGGTCGGAAACATCGCCGGTGATCGAGCCGCGGTCGGTCTGGGCGATTAGCGCGGAAGCGAAAAGGAGTGCCACTGAAAGTACACGCATGATCTCACCACCCCCAAACATCGTGCAACAGTAAAAGCTGGAAGGAGTTTACACCCGGCTAGGGTTTCGTGTCAAGGGCCGGAATTGGGCAAATTTGGGCCAGAATTGCGCCGGAATCGCGCGCCAGTGGCGCTATCTCGCCGAACACGGCTGCGGGTCCCAGCCCGCCGCGTCGGCCATCAGCTTGAAGTGCGTGGTGGTCACGAAGGGCATGCTGAGATACTGCGGGTCCTTGACTTCGGTGGTCACCACCAGCCACTGATCCTTGTTGGGGGCGGTGATGCGGTCGTAATACTCGGTCAAAACGGCGTTGCCGCTGTAGGGCACTCCGTTCTTGCGCAGGTAGCCGGGCAGCATGTGAGTGGTCGCCACTTTCAGGTCGCCGGTTCGCGACGCACCCCTGGCGACGGTGGCGTTCTCCCACTCGGCCACCGAATATCCCTGCCACGAAGGCTGTACATCTTGCGGAGGCGTCCCGCCGAAATGGAACACGCGGGTTTGCGTGCCGGCGTCGGCTTCAATTTTCATGGTCGTATCGTTGTCCCAGGTGATGTGCAGCCGTCCCGGCACGCGCATCAGCGCGGCGGCGCCGTAGGACTTGCATTGGGCGCCGGCGGCTTCGTCCTTGGCCGGGTCCCACTCCCCGGCAACCCTGCGGCCTTCGCCGTTGATGGGAACTCCACCGTAATTTCCCTTGGGCGGAGTGACCATGCGGAAGCGCCAGTCTTCGGTCACCACCGAAACCCAGTAGCCGGTCATATCGATCGCGGCCGAAGTCCGGGCGTTTTGCGCGCCTCCGCCTCGTCCGCCGCCACGCCCGCCACCGCGTCCACCCCCTCGTCCGCCGCCACCGCCGGCGGGAGGTTGAGCGTAAGCCGCCACGGCTAGAAGAACAAGCCGCGCCGAGTAGCGCGGTATGTAGAGGTCTCTTCACCTTAGTCGATCGTTTCGCCGGGCTTGGTGCCCCATCCGAATCCATCCGACTTGCGGTGCAGGGTCTTCAGCGCGCCTCTAAAGTCTCCGGGCGTGCGCGACGGATTGATGGTGACAACGACTTCATCGCCGACCACCAGCGTATCCCGCTTGATGCCGGCCTGACCGAGCTGTCCGGAGGAGCGCCACTCCAGCGACCAGCGCTGCATCACGCCCTTCTCGTCGGGGACGTTCGATTTGAAGAAAGGAGTGCGGATTGCGCAGCATTAGCTGCGCGATCTTGCCTTCCAGCCTGACTTCCTTGTCCGCGTAGTAGGTCGCCGAAAGAGAGTGATGAGCGTACGCCCGCGTGCCTGCCAGGAACGCTCCCGCGGCTATCAACGAAACGGCCAATTTATGTTTCATTTTATAATTTCCGCCCTACTTCTTGAGGCTCTTGTACGCCGCCTCGATAAACATATCCGTGGTCCACGCGCCCGTTGTCGAGCCGTACAACCCGTCATAGTCCATGGTGGGTTTCGCGGCCTTCACTTGTTCGAGCGTCATCCCCTTATGAATCATATCCTGAATGCGGTCGCGCATGATGGCCACCATGTTCCGGTAATTGGCCACGTCGCCGGTATCGCACAAGCGCCCGTGGCCCGGAATGATCATGGTGCCGCCCTGCGACCGGAACTCCGGAATGGCCAGATCCAGAATGCGATTCAGCCCGTCCAGAACGCCGTTGATGCTGCCGCCCTTGTCCACTTCGATCACGGGATAGCTATCGGTGCGCAGGATATCGCCGGCGCTGATCACATCCGAGTAGCGGAAGAACACGATGCTGTCGCCGTCGGTGTGCGCCGCAGGCAGGTGGAAGATCTGCACTCCCTCGCCGTTAAAAAATTGGCTGAGCTTGTAAGACGCCGTGCGGAACGTTTCCGTCGGCCAAAACGCGTCCGGCACCGGCGTCTTGCCTCCGACGCTCGGCTCGCTCATGCGATGGAGCACGTTTTCGTGCGCGATGATCTCGGCGGTGGGAACCACGCCCACGGGAGGAAACGTCACGCCGACGATCTTCGAATCGGCGGGAAGCTCCGCGAGCCTTTCATTCCCGCCGGTGTGATCCGTGTCCACGCTGGTATTGATAATGAAGCGCACCGGCTTGGGCGGCGCGGGCGAGCTGATCACGGCGTTGAGCGAGGGACTGGTCCATCCCGCCGGCGTCTGCGCGCAATGCAGGCCGAGGCAATGGTTGGGCTCCGGCGATGCGGTGATCGCGGTGGCAAGCTGGAGGATCGTCGACATCACCTTCGCGACCATATCCGCCGGACCCGCGTCTACTAATAAGATGCCGTCCTTGCCGATGGAAGCGGTGATGTTGCCGCCGGCTCCCACCAACATATAGACGTTCCCCTGCACCGGCAGCACGTGGATTTGGCCGTCCGGCGCCGCCTTGGGCGGAGCCGGAGGCGTTCTCGAAATCGGTTCCGTCTTGGCCACGACGGCCGTGGGGTCCTTCAACTTCTTCCGGAACTCCGGATAAATCGATTCCGCGCCGCCTCTGGCGCCCGCGTTGGGAATGTCGTCCGCGCCGAGGTTCGGATTCTGCCCCGGCAGGAAATGCGGCACCGCCGTGGAGATGTTTTCTTCGCTGACCGTGCAGGGATACAGAGTCAACTGCGTGTGCGGGTCGAGCTCATAGTGCGTGGTCTGAATGAAGGGCTCCTCCAGCCATACCGGGTCGGTGACGATCATGGTGATCACCAGGTAATCGCCGTGTCGCGTGATGTATTCCATCATGGTGGCGTTGTCGCTGAACGACGCGCCGTTGCGGCGGAGATAAGCCCCTTTGAGGTGCGTGGTGGTGATCGCCAGCATGTTGCCGTTCCACTTGCCGGTCGAGAATCCCGACCAGGAGTGAGGCGCGTAATCCGGCGGATGCGGGCGTCCGTCCATGTAGATGGGCCGTTCCAGCGACCGCAGATATTCGAAGTGATACTCGGAAACCTCGCGCGACACCGGGTCCACTTCCTGCGAAACGCGGACCGCTCCCAGGGCGCGCCATTGATAGGGTCCGGGATGAGGCCGGCATTGAAACTCGGGAAGGCTCCATTCGGAGTGGTCATGGCTGTCGGCCTTCATCCGCCCGGCGTCATTCAGCGGAATGCCCTGGTAATCGCCCAGCGGCGGACCGCCGGAGCGCTCATAGGAATCCTCCGTGATGCGGTCGGCCCAGGTGCCGGAGAGATCGACCTGAGCGAACGCAGGCAGACCGGCCAGCAGCGCGGCCAGCGGAAACAGCGTCTTGTGCGCACTCATCTTGCCTCCATGCACGTCTGTCCCGCAAACTAACACACTTGACAAACCATCTGCAAATCGCCGGATGATAGAAGCTAAAGGATGCGACGCGCAAACCGTTCGGCCCCGCTGGCTATTCTGGCCGCTCTGTCGTTGGCCATTGTGAGTTATGCCTGCGTAGTCTCGTGTTGGAGCGTGGTGGCCGCGGTCCCCCCCTGCCATCACCACGCGCGTTCCTGCGCTCCTCTGCTTCTGACCGGCGAAGCACCCGGCGTCTCTGTATCGGCCGCTCCGCCGCGGACTCTCGCCGTCCCGATTGCGGTAGCGCCGGCCGGGCTGAACATCCGCGCGGACGTTTCCGCGGCGCTCGTTCCGGTTCCGTTTTTCTCGCCGCCCAGATCCCCTTCACGAGTTCCGGCCATCCTCAGAATCTGAGACTGCTTCCGTTCCCGCAACTTGAGTTTCGATGAACAGGAGCGGTGTATGCGCAGCCTTGTGTTTCTATCTTTAGGCCTTGGGCTTGCCTCGGCTCAGCAGGCCGAGTCGCCGGATGTGTACCTGATGAAGCTCGCCTCTGGCACCAGCCGCAACCCCGAGTCTGCGTCCATGCCCATGCTGATGCAGCCGGAGGGATCGTGGCTCCTGTCGCTGATGGGCCAGGCGTTTCTCGTCGACACGCAACAAAGCGGCCCCAGAGGCGGCGACAAGTTTTATTCGACCAACTGGATCATGGGCTCGGCCGGGCACCCTCTCGCGGGAGGCAGCCTGCTCCTCGAAACCATGCTGAGCCTGGAGCCCGCCACCGTCACCGATCGCCGCTACCCGGAGCTGTTCCAAACCGGCGAAACCGCCTACGGGATTCCCTTGGTTGACGGCCAGCATCCGCACAATTTCGTGATGGGCTTGGGCGCGCACTATGCTCACCGCGCCGGCGAAGCGGTGCTGCTGCACTTCTACTACGCGCCGGTGGGCGACCCCGCCCTCGGACCCGTCGCCTTCCCCCACCGAGCCTCCGCGCAGGAGCTTTCGCAAGCGCCCATCGGCCATCACTGGGAGGATTCCACGCACATCTCCGACAACGTCGCTACCGCCGGGCTCGAATACAAGTGGGTGCGCCTCGAAGCCAGCGGCTTCTATGGAACCGAGTCTGGCGAGAATCGCTGGCCCATCGAGTGGGGCCCCATGAACTCCTACGCCTCGCGCTTTTCCGTATCGCCGAACCAGAACTGGGAAGCGCAATTTTCAGCCGCACGCATCGCCCATCCCGAGCCCGATCAGCCCGGCGATGTCGTTCGCACCACCGCGTCCGTCGCCTACACGCGTCCGCTTCCCGGAGGCGCTTGGGCTTCGACCCTGATCTGGGGCCGCAATCACGAGACGCTCACGGGCCGCAATCTGAACGCCTGGCTCCTTGAAACACTCTACCCGCTTACGCGCAAGAATTTCCTCACCGGCCGCATCGAGCTGGTCGATAAGGACGAGCTGTTCGCGGACCAGCCCGCTCTGGAAGCGTCGCTAGACCGGTCGGTGGGAAGCACCTTTCGCGTCCAAGCCTACACCGCCGGCTACACGCGCGATATCGCCCAATTCCGCGACGCCGAAACCGGCCTCGGCATGAACATAACCGCGTACGCCGTCCCCGCCGCCATCCAACCTTATTACGGGGTCCATCCCTGGGGCGTGAACGTGTTCCTGCGAGTGCGGATCAAGCACTGAGGCTGGGCTTCAAGGAATGAAGGCTACTTCAGCAACTGCACGATTTCGCGCAGCTCCTTGCGCACCGTTTCGAGCATCTCTGAAGAGCCGCCGCCAAACAAATCCACCTGGCCCTTTGGCGGCGCATCCGCGGCCGCTTTCGCCGAGCGGCGCTTGGCGGTCTTGCCGGAAGCGCCCGCAGCCGCCGTCCTGGGCCGAGCTTCCAGATGCTTGCGCGCGCCCTCGATGGTGAACCGCTGTTCGTAGAGCAGCCGCTTGATCTCCAGCACCATCTCGACGTCCTTGCGGCGGTACAGCCGGTGGCCCGTGCCCGACTTTCTGGGGCCCAGCCCCGGAAACTCGGTTTCCCAGAACCGCAGCACGTAGGGCTTGATCCCGGCGAGCCTGGCGACGTCGCCGATGCGGAAGTAAAGTTTGTCGGGGATCTCCTCCGCGGCGGCGATGGCGCCCAGGTCGGAAGCGTGGTCCCCGGCATTTTCCGGCGTGCTCATGAGAGTACCCTTATTCTAATGTCCTTGCTCGCAGGAATCCATCCCGTTCGCGAAGCCCTGCGGGCCGGGCTGCCGCTGGACCGCGTGATCGTCGCCCGCGGCGCGGCGGGAGGGCGAATTCAGGAGCTGATCGAACTGTGCCGCGAGCGCGGAATTCCGGTCCGTTTCGAGCCTCGCGAGCATCTGGACCGCAACGCCGCCGGGGCCCCGCATCAAGGCGTGATCGCCTATGGGGCCGCCTCCCGCTTCGCCACGCTCGATGAAACGGCCGGGGCCGGCGGGCTGCATGTGGTGCTGGACGGGATCGAGGACCCGCATAATCTCGGCGCCATCGTCCGCACCGCCCACGCCGCTGGAGCCGCCGCCGTGGTGATTCCCGAACGACGCGCCGCCGGACTGACTGATACTGTTTCCCGCGCCGCCGCCGGAGCTTTGGCGCACGTGCCCGTGGTCCGCGTCGCCAACATCAACCGCGCCCTGGAGCAGCTCAAGAAGAGCGGGTATTGGATCTACGGTCTGGACAAGAGTGGTCCGCAGGACTACGGCAGGACCTCCTACACCGAGCCCACCGCTTTCGTGATCGGCGCCGAAGGCCGGGGCCTCCACGAACAGACCGCGAGGCACTGCGATTTCCTGGTGCGCATTCCCATGCCCGCCGGAGGCGTGGCTTCGCTCAACGCCAGCGTCGCCGCCGGAGTGGTTCTGTTCGAATGGCGCAGATCCCGTTCCGGCGGCGGGACGGCTTGAGGAAAGCTGAGATGAAACTGTGGGGCAGGTTGGGAGGCTGCTGAAAAACTCGAAACACCGCTCCCTTTGGTCGCGGCTCAGAATCGGCATTCCGTGTTCACAACTACTCACAGAGCCGCGACCAAAGGGAGCGGTGCCTGTCAACCTGCTGGGTGGGAACGACGGTTACGGCGATTGCTTGCTCTTGCGGTAGCGGCGCACGGCGGCGATCGAGCCTCGGCGCATCCACGAGGCCGGGACCAGCTTCATGAACGCCACCATGGCCTTGTAGCGCCAGCCGGGGACAACGATGAGCTTGCGGCGGCCGAAACCGCGCAGGGACTCCTCCACCACGAAATCCGCCGTCATCCACAGCGAGGACAGAATCGTGCCGCGGTCCATGCCCACAACGTCGTGGAATTCGGAGAGCGTGAAACCGGGGCACAGCGCCTGCACCGTGACCGGCGAGCTGCGCCCGGCCAGCTCCGTGGCCAGCGTCTGCGTGAAGGCGTTCATCCAGGCTTTGGTCGAGTGATAGCTGACGTTCTGCGGGCTGGGGCCGAAGGCCGCGACCGAGGACACGTTGATAACGCCCGTGCCGGCCTGGCCGCGCGGGACCAGGTTGGCGAGCGCGGCGTGCGTCAGGCTTACCGCGGCGAGCACGTGCAGCCGGTGCATGCGCTCCTGGCCGGCCACGTCGGCTTCCCAGAAATAGCCCATCGTGCCGAAGCCGGCGTTGTTGACCAGCAGCGCGAGATCAGGCTCGGAGCGAATGCGCGCGGCGACGCGATCGCGATCGGCGTCGATGGTGAGATCGGCAGCCATCGGCTCGGCTTGCACATGATGGAGACTGCGGAGTTCATCGGCAATGGAGCGCAGGCGGTCTTCGCGGCGGGCGATCAGGAGCAGGTTGTAGCCGCGCGCGGCCAGCTTGCGCGCGAACGCCGCGCCGATGCCGCTGGAGGCTCCGGTAATTACGGCCAGCACCTCAGTCCGCCCCCTCTTCGGCGGTGTTTTCGGCGACCGCGCCTTCGGCGCGGTCGAGGCGATGGCCGCGCGCGGACCACTCGGCGCCCGCCAGCACCAGCATCGAGGAAAAGAATGCGAGGAAGATGAGCGTCACCGAGTAGCGGAAGACTCCATATTCGCGCGCAAGCTTGGCGTCGAACCAGGGCCACAGCAAGGCTACGACGTACTTGAGCAGCTCCAGCAGGAGGCCGACGCCGATGGCCGCGGGAACCACTCGCTTGAAGGGCGGCTTTCCGTTGGGCAGGAAGCGATACACCAACAGCAGGATGACAGCCGCCACCGGGGCCACCGCGAGCTTCAGAAAGAGCGTCGCGGTCCAGACCTTGACGCGATTGCCGCTTAAGGAATCGTGATTGACCGCGGCGAATCCCAGCGAAAGCAGCGCCAGTCCGCCGCAGACGAAGATCAGCGCGAAACTGACCAGTTGATTGCGCAGAAAGCTGCGGTTTTTGGCGATTCCCCAAACCCGGTTGAGGGCGACCTCCAGCGGCTCAAAAATGCCGTTGGCGGTGAACAGAAGCAGCAGGATCGAGAGCACGTCAGGGGGGAGACGGCGCGTTGGCAGGTTGTTGTGCAGGTATTGACTGAATACGTTCGGGAAATAGTCGCGCAGCGCGAAATCGATGGCCGCGACGGTGGTCTGGTAATCGAAAAAGAGGCGGGAGAGCGAAAGGCTGACGATCAGGAACGGGAAAAACGAAAGCAGCACATTGGCGGCGATGGAGAAGGCGTAAACGTGGACCTCGGTCTGCATCCAGTAACGGAAGGTGGGCGCGAGAGCGCGAAAGAATTTGGTCGCGAGTCCGTCGTACTCCTGCATGCGAGATTCCCGATAGCCTTCGAGACGTTGAGTATAACCTACCGTTACGCCGCGGCGGGCGTGAACGAGACCCAGTCCCCTACACTGGTAATCAGGCATGAAGATTGTCCTGATCAGTACCTACGAGTTGGGGCATCAGCCGTTCGGGCTGGCGTCGCCGCGAGCCTGGCTTGCACGCGCCGGGCACGAGGTGGCGTGCGCGGACCTGGCGGTGGAGGCTCTGCCGGAGGGCGCGGTGCGCGAAGCGGACCTGATCGCGTTCTATCTGCCCATGCACACGGCCACGCGACTGGCTCTGCCGGTGATCGAGCAGGCGAAGCTGCTCAATCCTCGGGCGCGCCTGGCCTGCTATGGATTGTACGCGCCCATTAACGCGGAATTGTTGCGAGGGCTGGGCGTCGAAGCGATTGCGGGCGGGGAATTCGAGTCCGCCCTGGTGAAACTGGCGCACGGAAGCACGGTTCCGGAAATTTCTTTGGCCCGGCAGGTGTTTCTGAAGCCAGAGCGCGAAGGGCTGCCGGAGTTGGGGCGCTACGCCAAGCTGCGGCAGAATGGCGACTTCAAATTGGTCGCGTACACGGAAGCCAGCCGAGGCTGCAAGCACGTGTGCCGCCACTGCCCGGTGACGCCGGTGTACAACGGGGCTTTCCGTATCGTAGGGCGAGAGATTGTGATCGAAGACATTCGCCAGCAGGTGGCCGCCGGAGCGCGGCACGTGACCTTCGGCGATCCGGATTTCTTCAACGGACCCACGCACGCGATGTCGATTGTGGAGGCTCTGCACGCGGAATTTCCCGAAGTCGGCTACGACGCCACCATCAAGATCGAGCATCTGCGGCAGCATCGCAAGCTGCTGGCCAGGCTAAAGGACACGGGATGCCTGTTCGTCACCAGCGCGGTGGAATCGCTGGACGACGCGGTGCTTCAGAAGCTCGAAAAGAATCATACCCGGCGGGATTTCGAGGATGCGGCGCAAGAGATGCGGGCTATCGGGCTGGCGCTTCAGCCCACGTTCATCGCGTTCACTCCCTGGACCACGCTTCGTACCTACCGCGACCTGCTGCGAACGCTGGCGGCGTTGGATCTGGTGGAGCAGGTCGCGCCGGTGCAGCTCGCGCTGCGCTTGCTGATCACAGCCAGGTCGCGGTTGCTGGAGCTGGAAGATGTGCGCAGCGTGACGGCGGCGTTCGATTCAAAAGCTCTGACGTATCCGTGGAAGCATCCCGACGCCGCGATGGATGCGCTCGCGAGCCGCGTATTCCGGTTGGTGAGCGAGCTGCAAGCGGGGAAAAGTTCGCGCGCGGAGATCTTCGCGGCGGTTTGGGAAGCGGCGGGAGCGGGGCCGCTGCCGCGAATCGTGCCGGGTCCTCCGGCGGCGTATGTCGACGAGCCCTGGTATTGCTGCGCGGAGCCGGTTCCGGTGTGAGGCGGCGCGTCTTATTAGTCGCGTCGAAGACGGGCTACCAGGTGAGGGAGTTCTACGGAGCAGCGGAGCATCTTGGCATAGATCTCGTGTTGGCAACGGACCGCTGTCATGTGCTGGACAACCCGTGGGGCGATGACGCCACGGCCCTGCAATTCGATGCGCCGCTCAAAGAAGTCGAGATCGAAGCGCTGCGGGCGCGCGGGCCGTTCGATGGCGTTGCGGCGGTGGGGGATGTTCCGGCGTTCGTCGCCGCGTGTTGCGCGGAGCGGCTGGGGCTCCGGTTTCATCCCAGCAGTGCGGTGAACGCCGCGAACGACAAGCTGCGGACGCGGGAGCGATTCCGCGAGGCAGGCTTGAACGTGCCCGATTTCCGGATCGTCGGCGACGGCGGCGCCACGTCTCAGCGGTATCCGTGCGTGCTCAAGCCCCTGCATTCTTCGGCCAGCCGCGGAGTGATCCGCGCCGACACTCCCGCGGAATTCGCCGCAGCTCTTGCGCGCATTCACACAATTACGGGCGACGACACCGTCCTGGTGGAGGATTTCATTCCCGGGCGCGAGTTCGCTCTGGAAGGGATCGTCAGCGCCGGGAAGCTCCAGACGCTCGCGATCTTCGACAAGCCCGATCCTCTGAATGGACCGTTTTTCGAGGAGACGATCTATGTGACGCCGTCGCGCGAGCCGGCTCCGGTTCAACACGCGATCCGGGAAGCCGCGCAACACGCGGTCACGGCGCTGGGTCTGGAATTCGGCTCGGTTCACGCGGAAATGCGCGTAAACGAGCGCGGCGTATGGATGCTGGAGGCGGCGGCGAGGCCCATCGGCGGCCTGTGCTCGCGCGTGCTGCGCATGAACGGCGGCATGAGCCTCGAGGAGCTGCTGCTGCGGCACGCCCTCGGGGAGGATGTCTCGTGCGCCGGTCTCGAGCCCGGAGCGCACGGCGTGATGATGCTTCCGATTCCCTCGGCCGGCATTTATTCCGGCGTCGAGGGTCTGGAGCAGGCGCGAGAAACCGCCGATATTGAGGCTATCGAGATAACGGCCAAGGAAGGTCAGCGCCTGGAGCTCCTGCCGGAGGGAGCCAGCTATCTGGGGTTTCTGTTCGCGCGGGCGCCGGAGGCGGAACGAGTCGAAAAGGCTTTGTGCCAGGCGCACGCCTGCCTCCGGTTCCGCATCGCTCCCGCCCTGCCCGTCCTTGGCGCAAAGCGCCGCGACTGATAGCGATAAGATAAGAGATTCATGAACGTTACGATTTTGGGAACGGGATACGTCGGACTGACGACGGGCGCATGCCTGGCCTACCTGGGCCATCGAGTCCACTGCGTCGACGCAGATCCAAAAAAGATTGAAGCGCTGGAGCGCGGCGAAATGCCGTTTTTCGAGCCGCATCTGTCGGATTTGGTGGCGGACGCACGGGCCAACTTGTGCTTCACTACCGATTACGCGACGGCGATTCCGGACGCGCAAGTGATCTTTATCGCCGTCGGCACGCCGCCGGGAACGGGAGGCGCTCCGGACCTGCGTTATCTCGAAGCCGCCGCTCGCGGCATTGGCGAGAATTTGGGCGCGCACTTCACCGTGATCGTCAACAAATCGACGGTGCCCATCGGCAGCGGTAACTGGGTGGGCTCGCTGGTGCGCGATGCGTTCCAGAAGCGCAACGGCTCGAATGCAGGCGGAAGTTTCGCGGTGGCGTCGAATCCGGAGTTTCTGCGCGAAGGCTCGGCTTTGAGCGATAGCCTGTATCCGGACCGCGTGGTGGTGGGCGCCGACGAGCCGCAGACCGCCGAGGTGCTGTACACGCTGTACCGGCCGATCCTGGAGCAAACCTTTGCCTCGCCGGCCTACCTGCCGCGCCCCGACATGATCGAAGCCGCGCCGTTGATCTCCACCGACCTGGCGTCGGCGGAGTTGATCAAATACGCCGCCAACGCGTTTCTATCGCTGAAAATCAGCTACATCAACGAGATCGGGCTGCTAGCGGAAAAGGTCGGCGCGGACATCGCGCTGGTGGCCAAAGGCATCGGCCTGGACGCGCGCATCGGCACCCGCTTTCTGCAAGCCGGCATCGGCTGGGGCGGCTCGTGCTTCGGCAAAGATACGGCGGCGCTGGTGGCGACCGCGGCCGAGTACGGCCTGGACATGCCCATCGTGAAGGCCGCGCGCGAGGTGAACCGGCGGCAGCGGGAGCGGGTGGTGGACAAGCTCCTGGGCGAGCTGAAAATTCTCAAGGGTAGGACCATCGGATTGCTGGGACTGGCGTTCAAGCCCAACACCGACGATCTGCGCGACGCTCCGGCGCTGGACATCGCCCGGCGGCTGATCGAACGCGGCGCGCGCGTGAAGGCGCACGACCCGGTGGCGATGGATCGCTTCCGCGCGGAGAACCCATCGCTTGACGTGATCTGCTGCGCCACCGCCGAGGAAGCGGCCGACGGCGCCGACGCGCTGGTGCTGGTGACGGAGTGGCCCGAATATCGCGAGCTGGATTGGGAGCGGCTGGCGAAGTCCATGCGCGGAGCCTTTGTGCTGGATGGGCGGCACGCTCTCGACCGGGGCCGTCTGACCCGCGCCGGCTTCCGCTACTCCGGCCTGTCGGGGTAAAGTGAGGATAGCCGGGCGCGATAAAATCGCCGCCCCGTCCTCAAAATGCTGCATCTTCGCCAGTTGCTGGAGGATGAAACCAGACCCGGGCGTTTGGACCGCGCCGCCCTGGATCTTGCCGCCATCCACTTTCCGGACTTACAACCCGAGCCGTTCCTGGATCAGTTGAACGAGTTGGCGTCGCGGCTGGGCGATCGCCTGCGAAATTTCAACGACGGACGGGATTTCGTCGAGACCGCGCAGCGGTTCCTGTTCGGCGAGCTCGGATTTCACGGCAACGAAGAGGATTTCTTCGACCCGCGCAACAGTTGTCTGAACCAGGTGCTGGAGCGGCGCACGGGTCTGCCCATCACGCTCTCGGTCATGTACATGGAGATCGCGCGGCGCTTGCAGATGCCTGTGTTCGGAATCGGCTTGCCCAGGCATTTCGTGCTGCAATTCGACGACGGCAACTACTCCACGTATATCGATCCGTTCCACGGCGGCCGAATCATTACGGCTCGCGATTGCTTTACGCTGGCGGGAGCCGGGGTGGCCGATCCGGCGCTGCTCCGGCGGGTCACCAAGAAACAGATCGCGGTGCGCATGCTACAGAACCTGCATCGCGTATATGTACGCACCCGGGATTTCGAGCGGGCCGTGGCCACGCTGGATTTAATGATCGCCGCGGCGCCCGATACCGCACCCTGGTATCAGGCTCGCGGCGCGCTGCTCATGGAGCTGGGGCGCTGGCAGGCGGCGCGGCGGGATTTTGAGACGTACCTCGCCATGGCCCCGGAAGCGCACGATCGCGATACGGTGGTCCAGCAGATTCAGTGGCTCGCGCGGCTGAATTGACGGCTGGCTGAACTCAATGCAACTTCACCGGCAGCTTTGCATTCTTGTTTTTGGAAGCTGGGGCACGGGCCCTCAATTCTGCGTTGGTACCCGATCCACGTGATCGATAACGATCACCGGCATCGGCTGCTTGCGTGGTTCCAGTTTAAGTCCCAGTTTGCCCAAGGCTTCGAACACCGTGGGACTAGGCGCAACGTCTTGGCTCGCGGACCCCGGTGCGATGTCCAACCGAACATCGTAGCTCCCCTGTATCCCAGTCAGATCAGTTACCGGTTGTCCGACATAGAAGGGAAGGCGTGCCGCCAGAAGCGCCATCGTCACATCGTGACACACCAGAGACCTAAGCGGTGGCGCCAGCGCCCGCGTAGTGCACTCCGGATTGCCCGCCCCTCCGGCCGGCTGCAGCTTCGTCCCGCGCTTTTCCACAACCAGCCCATAGGCGGGCATGATTTTTTGTTCGCGATGGACGGCTAGGTGGAATCGGTCGATCAAAACTGCCTGAATCATCAGGCGCTGCTCATCCGCCGTCGCGTTGGGCGGACCCTCCGCGAGCAGGTCGAAGCGGTCAGATTCGAGCCAACCTGGGCCGCCCTTGAGGTAATCGTTTCCTTTATTCGCTGAAATGTACCCATCCTGGATGATTTCTTTATACGCCAGAGTGATCAGGAGTCTCATCGTCAAGCTGCGCAGGCGCATCACTCCGCCCGTCGGGCTGGCTCTTCCAGACATCAGCTCTGCCGTAGTCTCCATGCTTCGCGCGGATTCCAAGAGGTACGGCGCCACCAACGGAACCGCCGGCCGGACATCGGCGACCTCAAACTGGGGCAACGGGGAGGACTGGCCAAACGTGCTGACCACGAGAAGACAAGAGACTGCAAGAATTGGGGAAATCGTCCGATCTCGCTGTGTTTTATGCATTATCGCTCCAATGACATAAAAGTCATAACCAAGCGATCAATTGCCTGCAAACCTTCGACCGTGCGTCGGCGATTCACACTTGATCGATTCAAGGTAAAGCAGCCGGACATCCCGTGAACTTAACGACTGCCGCCGCGTTTTCCCGGCGCGAAGGCGAAAAGGCGATACACTCTGGCAGCGCTGTTCCTGGCAAGGCTCAATTATTGGGCGCTTAGCTAATAGATAGGTCCACAGTGCGGTCCATTACCATAAATCATACATCCTCCCGAACTGCAGTTAGGCTGGTAGTCACAGCTAAAATCCGAGAAGCACAAGCAGCACCCCGAACCGTCACAGTAGATTGGTTCCCCGCGCCGCGCGGTTGAATTGAACGCCCGCGTTTGGAAGAAGGCTTGCACTGCATGGTGCGTATGCGACGTCGGTTCCTTCTCGCGGGCGGTTTTACAATCGTGTTTCTGAGCGTCCGTCCGGCCATCGCTCAACAACCAGTTGCGTTTGGCATTGAGGGCGGTCTGCGCACCACGGGCGACGTCAGCGGCACTCTGACCCCCGAGTCGAAACGCTACATGGTGGAGGTTCGCCTTCCGCTGCATCTGTCGGTTGAATTTGACGCGCTGTATCGCGACATCGGCTTCCTCGGATACTTCAACTCGTGTTGCGCCAATTCCCTGACGGGAGAGCGCGATAACTCCTGGGAGTTTCCGATGCTGGTGAAGTACCACTTTCCCGGCGTGACGCGGCTGCGTCTTCGTCCCTTCGCGGGAATCGGTTATGCGCCGCGCATCGTGTACGGCAGCGATGTGTCCTCGGGGTCCTACTTGGACGTCGGCACCGGCGTCACTACGACGTACTCCAACGCGCACCGGAACGTCAGCTATCCGGTGACACAGGGCGTGGTGGTTTCGGGAGGCGTGGAGTTCGGACCGCGCCATGTGTTCATCTCGCCAGAGCTGCGCTACGTCCCCTGGAACGCGCCGTTCCTGAATGAGTTTGGCGGCGACGGGAGCTATCGGTACACCTCCCCGCAGAACGAGCTCTTCGTGCTGGAGGGAATCGCGTGGCATTGAAGGCCGGCTATGCTATTCTGAATGAGCCGCACGTTGACGCGCACGCGGGGACGTAGTTCAGTTGGTTAGAACGCCGGCCTGTCACGTCGGAGGTCGCGGGTTCGAGCCCCGTCGTCCCCGCCATTCTTCCTTTTGTTTTCAAGAGAACTCCGCGGGCGAACGCCAGTGGCCGGAAACGCGGCGGGCGCCCGGCCCACGTGGGCAACCTCACGGGAAATCGGGCCCACCTGAGGTACGGGCTCCTTGTGAGAAGATGCACTATGAGCGACGGCCAAGCTAGACATCGCCCGCGTGGCAATCTTCGGTACGGGGCGCGGCACTGGGACGCGGATCACGCAGTCCTGCACCAGGCCAGCACTGTTGGCAAGCCCGCTACGGCGTAGCCAACGGCTTTTGTAGCAGTGCGGAGCTGCTGGGGAATTTTATCAACCTCGATCTCGCCAGGAGGGGCAATTCCGTACTCGATCGCTTTTCGCAGGAGGCTCGCCATCGCGTCGGCGCAGTGTTGGTATAGCGGAGATTCATCATTGCCATCGATTAGCGCCTCAAAACGCATGTGGGGCTGAGGCAAACCGGCTGAGGTGAACACCGTGTGCAAGCGTGGCCCTAGATCAATATGCGCGCCTGAGCGGCGCAGGGTTTCCACAATGCAACTCGCCACTCGCTTCACTCGGCTGTCAGGGCCTTGTGGAGGTGTCATCCACGGTTCCATGAACGCGACAGCGCCACCCGGCCGCAAATGGGTCGCAGCCTTTGCCAACGTCGCGGAGGGGTCCGGCTGGTACATGAGGACTGAACGTCCAACAATCGCATCGAATGGCGCATCGGGCGCGTACTGCGAAAATTCGCACTGGATGAATGTGATGTTACGGAACCCATGAGCAGCCGCTCGCCCACCCGCAAACCGGATCACATCGGCGTCCAGATCCAACCCAATAACATTACCGGTCGGGTCCACCATTTCCGACAACAGCATGCATATGTCTCCGGTGCCTGAACCGATGTCGAGCACGCGCATCCCCGGCGCAATGCCAGCATCTTCGAAGAGCCGACGGGTCATTGGTTCCGCCAGCGCAGCCTGGCGAACCAGGCGGGCATATTCTTGCTGCGTCCGGCCCAGTGCGTATTGGGCATCTGCAAAACTCATGAATCCTCAGTGCGGGATGTACCACGTGGGCGTCTCGCCCGCTTCGCAACGGCCGCCAAGTTCCTCCATGACGGGCCTCAGCGGCTCCCGAACGGCAATCAGAATTCCACTGTCCTCAAAGCTCTCGCGAATATATACAGATGCGCCGCTGAACCATTCCTCCAACTGCTCGCGCGTCGCTGAGGTAAGTCCCTTCTCATCGAAGAGTGGGACATAGAAAGGGTAGCAAGTGAAAGTAGGGTCTTTGATTGTCGGCAAAAGTATCGCTGTCGTCTTCTCGAGAAAGGCATCGCCATCCTCAGGGGTCATAACGCGCAGCACGGGCCCAAACGGCAGCATTGCGCCAAAGGCATCCGACTTCGCTTGGGGCGAACCGGTAATGCGCAGGACCTGGTGCATCAGTGGCCGAGGTTTCTTCCCGGGGGGCAGGTTCATGAATTCTTCTTGTGTCCAACTGGCAGGTGGCTCGCGGTCGGGCCACACGCCGAGCCCCACTTCCGGGATCCATTCGCTCGCACGTTCGGAATAGACACGACAACATTCTTTGTCGTCAGATTGCTCAACTTGGACAAAAGTCTCCGCAGTCAATTGCCGGCTGCCAACAACGTGGCCGCAGAATTTTTGGATGAGGCTCGCTATGCCCGTCAGTTCCTCCTCCGGAATAGGAAACGCGGAGGTGGGGACCAGAACCGCGCTCCAAGGCGAGGCAGGGGCAGTTGCCTCACTGCGACGAGTCCGCGTTTTGTGACGGGCACATCCTTATCCTCCAGTGTATGCCAGACCCTTATCCCGCATCTGTTTCAGGATGCCTGTCAGGATTTCTTCAATGTCGATCTTTGATGCAAGCAGAATTCCTTTGTCGTCCGGGCTCTCCCTGATATATATGTCGAAGACCTGAAACCACGTTTCGCATTCTTCCGCTGAACGATTGAAAAAATCGTCCGCGCTCAAATGGGGCAGAATAAAGCTCACACCTCTATAGCCAGGCGCCTCCTCCAGACCCTTCCCAAATAGCTGCTTGCTTTTGGCTAAGTGCCTCCAATTGGGCCACTGGTCCTGCGTACTCGGGTCTCTTGCGCAGGGCTTCCGGGAAGGGCAGTCGAGGAGGCTTGGTATTCGGGTCGCTGTTGAGAAAGAGAAAGATGCTTGGAATCGAGAAAGACTTCCTCACGCAATCCGAGCCGTAACATTACCGCCTCCACGAAACGGTCAAGAAAATCGTCTAACCACGCCCGTTCCTCGGCCGCCATTGGGAAACAGCTTATCGGCATCCAATAGAGAAAACACCGAGTAAATCCTTGTGCGCGACGCCACGGATGTAGCTCCGGAGCAATCGGACTCAGGCGCCTGGTACCCCTCTCTTGCCGACTTAGTTCGCGGCTGTGGTCCATCATTCGAAAGTCCGCTTCAATAAGGCAGTGCACTCCGTCAGGCTGGTACAGGGCCGCAAGGATGCCTCGACCGGTGAAAGCATTGGAGCATCGGGGTTTCTCAGCATAAGCGCACCTCGGCAGGTCTAAACGATACCTGGGCCGGTGATGGCAGCGAAGACGGCGGGTCCCGTGTGGGTTTCGGGGCCAACGTATACTTGATTACCAATGTGCGTTTCCGCCACTTTTAGGGACATTAACACATCTGTATCTAGGTCTTCGACCGCATGAAGCGGTTTGTTCTTGAGCGTTTGTAGCCGAACTTAACTCTGGCCTTCTTGCGCGTGAACCGCCAGTTGATCTTGAGGAGTTCCTGGTTTGCTTTATTGTTCCAGGCGGCCGATTCCCGCTGCAGCATAGCCAGAGTTGGGATTCTTCGCCGGGCGAGGCATTGCCGGGCGAAGAGGCTGATCTCAATCTCGGCCTGATTGAGCCAACTTCCATGTTTGGGCGTGAAGTGAACCGTGAGGCGGTCACAGAGCTGTTTCCCTTTGTCCTTTCCAAAATAGTCCGTCAGCGTTTTGGGGCCGTGGATATTCAGGTTATCCATGATCAGGTGGATGGTGTTAACGGCGGGATAGCTGGCGATGATGACCTCCAGGGCCTCCAGGGCTTGCGCCAGTTGCGGGGCCGAGCGGTTGGGAGTAGCCAGCGTGAAATGCTTTCCCGCCTTCGGCTCCACGGCACAGAACACATTGGCAGTGCCGCATCGTTTGTATTCGTTATCCGGGCGTTTGACGGGCGCCATCGGCCTCGCCGGTCTCACATCGTCGTGCAGGGAAACGGGCTTTTCGTCGAGGCAAACGACGGGTTCGGCTGGATTATAGGGCTTCTCATAGACTTCCAGCACGTCTTCCATCTTTTCCAGATACTCGTCGGTGAGATCCGCTACGCACCACATTTTTTTCCCGCCACGGCTTGAGTTCGTGGTCTTGGAGAAGAATTCGGATGGTCTCGCGGCCGGCCCGTGGCACTAACTTTCGCTTGACCGCCTCTTCTGCAATCAAGCGAACGGTCCATCGGGCCTGGCCTTCGGGTGGTTCGCTGCAAACCATAGCCACGATGCGCTGTTTTTCCGAAGGGCTCAGCAGCGGAACCGCACCCGGTCGCGCCTTATCGTAAAGGGCTCGGTCCAAACCTCCCTCCTCATAACGGTGAGCGACCGATCGTACCGCCTTGGCCGTCAGCTTCTTCAGGGAACGCGCTGTTTCCGGAGCAGTCGAACCGTCATTCAGGTGGACCAGGGCTAGCGCGCGAAGGACCACCCGCACTGGCTGAACACCGCTGGCCAGCAGTTCATCGAGGGCCTTGCGGCCTTTACGAGAAACGGAGACGCGAATGGGCCGGCGAGCCATGCCCCAGCATAAGCCGAAACATTCTTAATCACAACTGTTTTATAGAACCGCTTCAGCCGGTCGAAGACCTAGGGTGCGGCAGCGTGTGATCGGTCAGCGGGTCGGCCACCTTCAGTTTGGTCGCGATCTTGCCATCATTGCCATCAAATACTCCCATGGGCTATTTCCCTCCTGTTGAGCGTGTGCCTAAACGTCCTTCGCCGGATCGCCAGCCTCCAGCGACCATCCAGGGGTTTTCCGTTCTGGCTTCCGGCCGCCATCAATTGTACATGCAGACCGCTTTCCTTAGGAGCTGTTTTCTTAATCCTTTCCCTCCCGAGCGACTTTGGAGACGCAGGACGGAGGGCGAGTCTCAATCTCCTACCGTTCACCGGAAACCGGAAGTGGTTCAATCTAAGAGATTTCTTGGCAGGCAGCTCTTCCGGCGAAGCGGGTGAACGCCAAGGCCAGGCGCCGCGTCAAACATAAGAGGTCCATATTCATGCAACGAGCTTCGATTGGTGCGGGGATTGGTGCGGGGATTGGCGCGGGCCTTTTGCTGCTGGCGTACGGCACTGCGATGGCGCAAACGCGCGATCCCCGGGTGGACGAATTAACCAAGGAGACGGTGCAACTCAAGCGCACGATCGCCGATCAAGAGCGGAGGATTGCGGAACTGGAAAAGACCGTGAAGGGTTTGCAAGGAGTGGTGGCGCCCGTGCCGGCACGCATCCCCGCGGACACGCCTCCCTGGCAGCAGGCGTCCAATTGGAACCTGATCAAGAAGGGAATGTCGGAGGCGCAAGTGGTGGAGATTCTGGGGCCGCCGGCGAGCGTGCAGTCGGTAACCGATAAGCGGACGTTGTATTACCAACCCGACTCACGATCCGCGACGACGCTCAACGGGAGCGTGACGCTAATGGACGATCGCGTGACCGCTTCCGTGCCGCCGGCGATGAGCGCATCGCGGGGGAACGCCGCGGCGGCGCGCATCCCTTCGGAAACGCCCCCTTGGCACCTCGCGTCCAATTGGAGCCTGATCAAGAGCGGGATGCCAGAGGCGCAAGTCGTGGAAATCCTGGGACCGCCGACGAGCGTGCAGTCGGTAACGGACACGCGGACGTTATATTACCAGCCCGACTCGCGATCCACGACAACGCTCAATGGGAGCGTCACGCTTAAGGACGACCGCGTCGCGGCCGCTTCTCCTCCGAAGTTCTAAGGTGTGGGTTTGGGCCATGCGTTGCCGCCCCGGTTCGGCGGGCCCGGGTTCCCTCAATCGAACAGCGCGCGATACGCCTCTCCCGCCCGCCGCCGGTCAAACTCGCGTTCCACCAAACGGCGGCCGTTGGCTCCCAGCCGCTGCCGCAGGCTGGGGTCGCCGATCAGCAGATCCAAGGCGGCGACGAATTTCTCAATCTCGGACGCGCCCGGCGGCACCAGGATTCCGGTCTCCGGCGTGACCACTTCCGGAACCCCTCCCACCGCCGAAGCGACGACGGGGCGGAACGCGGCAAACGCCTCCAGCACGATCAGCGGGATGCCTTCCGCCTTCGAAGGCAGCACCACCACCTCGCAGGCGGCCAGTTCCGGCGCGATCTCCGCCACGTGCCCACGGAACTCGAAACACGGCTCCAGGCCTTGGGCGCGCACCCGCCGCCGCAGTCCGGCCGCCTCCGGCCCGTCGCCGACCACGACCAGGCGGAAATCGTCACGCCCGCGCCGATGCCGCAGCCGGAGCGCAATTTCCGCCAGCAATAAAGGACGTTTGACCGCCTCCAACCGGCCCGCGAATAGAATGCGGTGCAGGCCGCCCGCCGCGGCCGGCCGGACGCGGAAGCTCTCTGGATCGAAGCGCTCCAGATCCACGCCGGTCGCAATCAGCCGGATCTTGTCTTTCGCGATTCCCTGCGCGATCAACCCCCGCCGGGCGATCGCCGAGGTGGCGACGCGCACATCCAGCGCCGCGTCCACCGCTCGCGTGGCCGCCGCCAGGTTCCAATCCGCATCCACCGAATGGATCAGATCGATGGTACGAATACGGGGCAGCCGCTCCTTGATTTGCGGCAACACGCTGTAAGCGGCCAGTGAATTCTGGACCACCAATGCATCCAGTTCCCAGTTGACGCAGATGGAATAGATGGCGGCCGCGATTTTTTCCGCATGCACCAGTTTCCGAAGATCGTAGATGTGCCCGGCGCGCTGCTGCCACTGTCCGCGCCAGAAATCGCCGTCGGACTGCGTGGCGATCAGAAACACTTCGCAGGCATCGGGATCCAGCGCGCCGGCAATCTCCAACAGCACGCGCTCGGCTCCGCCCGGTCCCAGATGCGGCGTGACCAATCCAATCCGCCGCCGGGAAGACCGCGCCTCCGGCATGTAGACCAAGGGGGCCGCGACAACGCCGCTGGATTCCACCGAAGCGGGTTGAAACTGGAGGTAGAAGCTCAGGTCAAACAGACGGCGGCCCAAAATGCGAACGGCGGCGCGGTTGACCCGCTCCTTGAGACGGAGCGGAATCAAGCGAACCGCGGAGCGCAGCGGATGCCGCGCCCAGGCATCGAGCGACAGGAGGCCGGCATTGGCCAGATGGCGATGAACGGTTTCCAGGCGCGGCGGCAACGGCGGCGCGGGCGAGGCCTCCGGCGCGCGCCGCGGTGTCAGCTTTTGTCCCATGCGGTTTTGTTCGAAACCCCGCCGCGACAGCGCCACCGATCCGTCCGCCAACTCGAGAGCATCGTTGCCTCCCCATACCGCCAGCGCCGCCAATTCGGCGCTTTCCGGGGCCAACTGCGCGGCACCGTCCAATACGCCGCGCGCCAGCAGAAACGCCGGACATTCTGGTGCGACATCGGCTGGTGCGACATCGGCCGGCGCAACACCGGGCCCGGCATCCGGCTCGATCCGTCGCCAGTCGAGGATGCTCTGCCGCCCGATCTGCGCCTCATCCGCCACAATCCCAACCGCGGGCGCCCAGCGCGCCTTCACCCGCGCGCGGGCCTCGTACTCGTACAATTCCGGATGTTTCGAGCGGATGTAGGCGGTGATCTCCGCGTGATGCGAGCGGGCAGTATCGTCGCGCGACGGGCCGTGTTTCCTGTAGCCGAACAGGACCCGAGGGACGCGCACTCCGTAACGGCCGCGCGCGCCCAGTCTCAGCCAGAATTCCCAGTCTTCATAGCCCAGCGTCATCGACTCGTCGTAGCCGCCGGTCTCGGCCCAATCGTGTTTGCGGAGCAGCGCGGCATAGGTCAGCGGATTGCGGTCGAGCAGCCCGTAGAGGTTGTAATCGGCCACCCGCTCGACGTAGTTTTCCCTGCCGAACACGCGGTAATCGGTATAAGCAAAGGCGGCGCCGGGATGCGCTTCAATCGCGACGCTGCAGGCCGCGGCATAGTCCGGCTCCAAGCGGTCGTCGGCGTCGAGCGGAACGATCCATTCGTGACTGGCTGCATTGAAACCAGCGTTGCGCGCAGCCGCCGGACCGCGGTTGGGCTGTTCCAGATAGCGATCCGCCAGAGTGCGCGCGTTCTCGATCGCCTTCCTGCCCTCCGGCGAATCCGTGCCGTCGTTGACCAGCACCACTTCCACGGCGCAACCGCGCTGCGCTCGCGCGCTGGCGACGGCTTCCAGCAAAGATGCAGCCGGGTTATAGCAGGGGATGACGATGGAGACGCCCTGCACGGCAGCCTATTGCGCTCCGCGTCCCAGCAGCATGGTCTTGGCGGTGTGAAAGATGATGTAGGCATCCAGCGACAGCGCCAGGTTCTTGATGTAGTACAGGTCGAACTCCAGCTTCTTGAGGCTGTCCTCGATCGTGTCGCCGTATTTGTGGTTGATTTGGGCCCACCCGGTAATGCCGGGCTTGATGCAGTGCCGCTGCACGTAGAAGGGAATGCGCTCCTGGAGTATTTCGACGAACTCGGGGCGCTCCGGACGCGGACCCACCACCGACATCTCACCGCGAATCACGTTGAACAACTGCGGCAGCTCGTCCAGGCGCAGCCGCCGGAGCCACCGTCCCAGCGGCGTGATGCGCGGATCGTCCCGCGCCGCCCATACCGCCCCGGTGCGTGCTTCCGCGTCCTGGTACATGGAGCGAAACTTAAACAGCGTGAATGTGGCGCCGTCCAAACCCACGCGCGTCTGGCGGAATAGCGCCGGGCCGGGCGAGGTCAATTTTATCAGCAGAGCCACCAGCGCCATGATCGGCAACGTCACCACCAGCACGATCAGACCCAAAAGCCAGGAGTAAACGCTTTGCATAGCGACGCTCTGGGGGCGCGGTCCCAGCTCGGCCGAGAAGATGAGCTGGGAGGGACGCAAGTCGCGTGTCGAAACCCGGTGAAACAGCGTTTCGAAGGTCACCGCGGCCTCCTCAATGTGTACGCCCGACAAACGCAGTTGCAACAACTGCTCCATAGGCAGCCGGTTACGGCGCTCGGTCATGCCCACCACGATCCGGTCCGGGCGCTGCTCGGCGACGATCTGCCGCAAGTCCGCCATTCCTCCCAGCAGACGCACGCCGCAAATCTCTTCCGGCGCGCTCTCTTCCTGATCCAAATACCCCAGCGCCGCCAGACCCAGATCGGAGCGTTCCGCGATATAGGCGATGATTTCCCGCACCGCCTGGGAGGAGCCGAGAAACAGGATCCCTTGCGCCCCCAACGCTTTGGAAACCACTTCCGCGAACAGAATCCGCCATCCCGGCAGCAACACCAGCACTCCGAGGCTGCCGTAAACCATCAACCACTTCGGCAGCAGGTAACTGGAGCGGGCGTAGCTTAGCGCCGCCTGCAACACGAAGGCCATGCCCAGCACCAGGCTGACCTGCTGCATCAGCAGAATCCGCGAGCGCACGCGGAAATCCTCATACAGATCGTGAAAGTAGATTCCCAGGATGATCACGCCGACAACCAACGTGATGTGCCACAGCCCGCCGTCATCGATCAGGAAGACATCGGGGGCAACGTCAAAGGTCAGGTACGCCGCTAACAGGTAGCAGGAAAAGACCAGTACGATCTCGGACACCACCAGAGCGATCACGTTGCTCGGGATGGAGACTTTAAAGAGCCGAATCATCTACAAAAAGAAGCCCGCACTTCAGCTTATCGGATCTTGGCGCGCCGAAATATAGGACATCGCGTTTGGGGGCCCGCTTGGAGGCGTCCGCTGGACGATTCAGAACTAGTGTGCCGGATGCCGGTGGAGCTGTTGGCAGGGCAGGACAATACGCGAAATGCGCGGTCCGGGCTCCTTGCGGTGACGTTCAATAGGCTTGCTCCGCCTCCGGCTTATAACGTACAGTTGGGAGAACTGCGAAGGCTTTCAAATGGCTGATATCAATCTGACGCAGGACGAAGCCGACAAGCTGATGGCGATGGAAAAACGCTACGCTGATGATGAGGAGCGGTTCTTTCCTGTCCCCGGTGAGAGCATTGCAATTCCGCTGACGTCACTCGACAAGCGGGAAAACTTCATGCTTGACGTCACTCGCGCGCAAATCAAACTGACAAAAGTGACGTACCAGAATCGGGCGAGGGCCGCGATTATTCTCATGCGGCTCGACATCGATGGCCCCCCGCATCGGAACCCTGACGGCGAAGAAATCCCTTGCCCGCACCTGCATGTCTATCGCGAAGGGTATGGCGACAAGTGGGCAATTCCGGCTCCCCTTGCCAGATACACGAATACGCTGGATCTTTTTTCAACATTCGAAGCGTTCATGCAGCACTGCAACATTACGGATCCGCCCAAGATTCAGAAAGGGCTTTTCTCATGACAACGGCGCAAGAGATCGAGAAGCTTCTGAACGATTACCGCACGTGGCTGAAAGACAAAACGATTCTGCGTGAGGTGAACGGCTCCTGGGTTGAGATCACGACGCCTTACCTTGACCGGCACAACGACGCGCTGCAAATCTACGCGCGGGCCGAAAACGGGGGCTACGTTCTGACCGACGATAGCTACACCATTCACGACCTTGAAGCGTCCGGCTGCAATCTGCGCACAGAAAAGCGTCAAGATCTCTTGAAGATGACGCTGAATGGCTTCGGTGTCCGGATGAACAACGAAGCCTTAGAGGTTCATGCATCACCCGAAAACTTTCCGGCGCGAAAACACAGCCTCATTCAGGCAATTCTTGCCGTGAATGACCTCTTTTACCTTGCAAGGCCGGTAGTCGAGAGTTTGTTTTTTGAAGACGTGATCGCGTGGCTCGAAGTCAACGAAATCCGCTTTACGCCAAAGCCGAAGTTCACCGGCACCAGCGGCTTTGACCATCTATTCGATTTTGTGATTCCGAGGTCCCCCCGCAAGCAGCCGGAACGCATCGTGCAGGCAATCAATCGCCCGACGCGCGAAACCGCGGAGGTGTTTATTCACGCCTGGAGCGACACCCAAAAGGTCCGGCCCCCTGAATCGAAGGCCTACGCTGTCCTGAATGATGTTGAGCAGACAATTTCAGGAGGCGTGCTTGACGCATTTCGTAACTATCAAATACGGTCGGTGCCGTGGAGCCAACGCGCCGAAGTTGTCACAGAGCTTGCTGCCTAACATTGCTTCCAATCACGCGAGAATTGCCGCCAGAGCTTCCAGAGCCTGCTCGCAATCCGTGCGCGAGACGTCCAGGTGCGTGACCATCCTGATCCGAGTTCCGCCGACGCCTCCCAGCAGTACGCCCTGCTCCTCGGCTGCGGCCTCGAATGCATCGGGTGCGATGCCCGACGCTCCTATGTCGAAAATGACGATGTTGGTTACGACCTTGACGGGATCGATGGAGACGCCAGGTAGCTCCGCGAGGCCGCAGGCGAGCAGCTTTGCGTTGGCGTGATCCTCGCCCAGGCGCGCGGGCATCTGCTCCAGAGCGATCAAACCCGCCGCGGCCAGCACGCCGGCTTGGCGCATGCCTCCGCCCAGGCGCTTACGGTACAGACGGCCTTGCGCGATGGCGCCGGAAGTCCCCGCGAGCATCGAGCCCACCGGCGCCGCTAGCCCCTTGGACAAACAAAACATCACCGTATCGGCCTTGGCTGCGATGCGGGCCGCCGTCAACCCGGAAGCGGCCACGGCGTTAAAGACGCGCGCTCCGTCCATGTGAACTCGCAGGCCCAGAGCGTGCGCGCGATCGCAGATGTCGTCAAGCGTCTCGACCGGATAGAGCGTCCCTCCGCCCATGTTGTGCGGATGCTCCAGATGGATCAGCGAGCCCGGTGCGTTGTGCGGACTCGCTCGGCGCAGCATCGGCTCGATCGTGCGCCAAGTCAAAATCCCGTCCGCTGTGGGAACAGTACGCACCAGGCACCCGGAGAACCACGCGGTCATGGACAGCTCCCAATCCAGAATATGGGCGCGATCGTCGCACACCACTTCTTCGCCGTGATGCGTGTTGACCTTGATGCCGATGGTGTTGCCCATGGTGCCGGTGGGCACAAACAGCGCGGCCTCTTTGCCGAGGATTTCCGCGGCTCGCCGCTCCAGCCGGTTGACGGTGGGATCTTCGCCGTAAACGTCGTCGCCGACTTCGGCTTCGGCCATGGCCCGGCGCATGGCCACGGTGGGCTTGGTGACGGTGTCGCTGCGGAGGTCGATCATAAGAACTCGCTCAAATAAACTCGGCGAAGACTTCGTTCGAGAGCAGCACGCCGCGCGGCGTCAATCGCAACCTTTTACCGTCAATCTCCAGAAGACCTTGGCGCGCGAACTCCTCCACCGCGGGAGCGAATGGCGACCAATCCGCCTCCACACCTTCGTTCAAGCGCAGCCCCAGGAAGAATCGCTCGCCCGGATCGGCGGCGGTGCGTTCGACCACCGGAGACGCACGGCGTTCGATCAGCGCGACATAGTCGCCTGCGCTCTCGGCGTTCTGCCATCGGGCTCCTTGATCAAGCCGGCCATCGAAGGAGTGGGCGTCCGCGCCGAAGCCCAGGTAGGGTTCTCTGCGCCAGTATTTAAGGTTGTGCCGCGACTCGAAACCCGCGCGGGCGAAGTTGGAAATCTCATAGCGAGGAATGCCCAGCGAGGCAAGGCGCTCCACCGCGATCTCGTAGAAATCTGCGATGGCGTCGTCCGAAGGAACGTCGCCCGCGCCATAGCGCTTCCCCAACGCCAGCACCTCCGCGCCGAGCCGGCTGTCTTCGTCGACCTCCAGCATGTAGACCGAGACGTGCGGCGGCTCCAGCCGCGAGATCCAGTCGAGCGATGCGCTCCAGGAATCGTGGGTCTGGCCGGGAAGGCCCGCGATCAGGTCGATATTGAAGTTCCCGATACCGGCCTCGCGCAGCGTCGCGATTTCGCCGGCGACGATTTCCGCGGTGTGCCTGCGGCCGGTGCGGGCCAGCTCGCGCTGGATGAAAGATTGCACGCCCAGGCTGACGCGGTTGATGCCGGCGTCGCGCCAGGCATCGGCTTTCGCCCGAGTAATCGAACCGGGCGCGGCTTCGATGGTGGCCTCCGGCCAAGGCTTGCCCGGAATCGACGAAAGAAGCCCGGCGAGATCGCGAGGATCGATCAGGCTGGGCGTGCCTCCGCCGAGATAGACGGTCTCCGGCGCCCACGGCCACTGCATCGCATCCAGTTCATTGCGGAGCGCGCCGATGTAGCGCGGTTCCAAGTCGCGCGGCTGTACGCCCGAGGCGAAGTTGCAGTACGAACATTTCTGCGCGCAGAACGGATAGGAGAGGTACACTCCAGCCATGCTTGTTTACCCCATGCCTCACAGGCTCACTGTCTCGCCCAACTGCCGGCCGATGGCTTCGCCGATCATTTCCACCAGGGTTTGTTGGGAGGGGGCCAGGACGAAGGTTCCGCGCGCGTCCTCCCAATCCAGCTTGAAACTCTTGGAGTGCGCCGAGACCCAGATCTGGCCGACGGGGGAGTTGGGGCTGACGACAAACTTGGCCGGAGGCTCCTCGAACTCGATGGCCAGCGCGCCGGAGTTGAAATCGGCCTCGAAGGGGTAGCGGTCCGAGGCGGCGGAGAGCCGGCGGTACAGGTCGCCGAGGGCCGCGTCGGCGCGATCGCGGAAAAGCTGGGCGTCCATAGCCATAGGCATGCCACTTTTAGTGTAAACCGTTATAGAATAAAGTCGTCTTGAAAAACGTGGTGGAGCAAATGGCGACGCCTCTGGTTAGCACCCGCGCGAGAGTGGGTGTGGCCGGGGGATCGGTGCCCGATTTTGGCGCCTGGATGGTTGCCGAGCAGAGGCGCGTCTTCGCTTTGTGCCACCGGCTGTTGCAGGATCCGGATGAAGCGGATTCGGCCACGCAGGATTCGTTTTTAAAGGCGTATCAAGCCATGCGCAAGGAAGACGCCCGGGAGCTGGACGACCCGGCGCGGTGGATCACGCGCATCGCCGTGAACTCCTGCCTGGACCGGCTGCGCTCGCGCAAGTGGCAGTTCTGGCGCAAGCGGCCGAAGCTGTCGCAGAATGAGGGAGTCACCCTGGCGCTGATTCGATCGTCGGCGCCGGAGGCGGAAGACCGTTATTTCGCGGCCCAGATTTCTTCGCGGCTTAACACCGCGCTGGACCGGCTTTCGGCACGGCAACGGGCCGTGTTCACGCTACGGCACTACGACGATCTGAGCCTGGATGAGATTGGGGAGCTGCTGGGCCTGGATGTCGGGACGGTGAAGGCGCATATGTTTCGCGCCGTTTCCAAGTTGCGCGGGGAACTGCGCGACCTGTACGAGGGATCGAGATGAAGCTGCATCTGAGCCATCACTTAAGCGATGACGAATTGCTGGACCGGATGTATGGTCTGGGCGAGAGCGGCGTCGCGCATCTGCGGGAGTGCGCGGAGTGCTCCAGCCGTTTCCAGGCGCTGGAGCGAAGGCGGGCTGAGGTCGTCGCGGCGTCTTCCACGGCGAACGAGGCCGTCTGGAGCGAGCTTTTCCCGGCCCAGCGCCGCGCCATTTATTCCCGGCTGGATGCTGGGGCGGCTCGCCTGCACTGGGCCCCGGCCGCGCTGGCGGTCGCTTTTCTGCTGGTGATGAGCGTGTTTCTAGCCCGCCCGCATCAGGCGTATCGTCAAGTGCGCCCGCCCGACGCCGCCTCTGGCGTGGAGCTGAACGAAGAGCAGTTGTTCTCGGATTTGTATTCGATGGAGCAATCCGTGGAGCCTCGCGCCGCGGCTCCCATTCACGCGTTGTTCGAGCCGTCAGCCGGAGACGCAGAGCAGTAGGAGTTCGCAATGCAGAAGTTTGGAATCCTGAAGATCGCGATTCCTGTTGCGGCCCTGGCCGGCGCCCTGTTGGCGCAGCCGCAGCGGCCGTCCATGGCGACTCAATACTGGTGGGCGAACAAGGTCGCCGTCAACAGCCTCAATCTCTCCGAGGCGCAGACCAAGCAATTGAGTTCCATTCAAGCTTCCTACGTGAGCCGGCTGAAGGATCTGCGCGCGCAGGTGAACAATGCCGAAAGCAATCTGGAGGATGTGTTCAAACAAGCCCCCTCCGACGACTCGAAGGCGGAGTCGGCCATCGACCAATATGCCAACGCGCGCGACAATCTGACGCGGGAGTTGTCGCGGTTGAGCTTGAAAATGCGCAACGTGCTGACGGCGGATCAATGGCAGGAGCTGCAGGACCGCCAAGCCGGGCGTGCGGGTCTCAGGCCCGGGCGCGGAGGCGGCCGCCGCGGGTCCGCTCCCACCGGCTCCGCCCCCAGCAAAGTCGCTCCGGCGCCTTCACAAAAGTAGAGCCGCCGAGCCTGCGAGTCTTTCCTCTGCGAGGTTTCCAAAGATATGGTATCCATGAAGTAGATCCGCATCATCGCCCAGGGCGCGGTAGCCAAGTGGTAAGGCAGAGGTCTGCAAAACCTTTATTCGTCGGTTCGACTCCGATCCGCGCCTCCAACCTTCTTTTACCCAGCTCTCCAGAATCCTTGGAGTTGCCTGAGAAACCTGAGAAACCAATTGAGACGGTGTCATTAGCCCTCATTGCACTACTTCCTTCCCGTTCCCGCCCGGACTGTTGAAATCCCCCGAATTCCCAATCGCCGTGGGCCTACCGTGGGCCTATCACCGCTGAAAATACAGTAACTTACGGGCCTCTCAAAAAACCTCTTGCCAAAGAACCACAGTTGTAATAGATTAGCCTACATGAGTAAGAATGAGCTATGGCCCTCCCGAAACTGAGCAAGCTGGAACTTAGCGTTCGTGCATAAATAACCGCTTCATTGTGTCGATGGGGAAATGGTATAGTTCCAGTCCCCGTGGAACGGGTGGCGCGCGATATTGATGGCGGCAAATTTGGCATCGGAGGTTTTGACGCCTTTGGGATATTTGTTTTCGTCGAGTTCGGCGCGTACGGTAAGTCCGGTGGTGGTCGTCGTTGCCGCAATGAGTTGAACGATGGTCTGAAAACTCCGCAGGGGTTTTCCACGCCAGTTAATCGTGAGAAAGGAAAAGAGGCGATGTTCGATTTTGTTCCATTTGCTGGTACCCGGGGGCAGATGGCAGACCGTGATGGGAACGCGAAGCATGTTGGCTAGCTCCTGTAATTCTACTTTCCACAGGCGGACACGGTGTCCGTTGCTACCGCCGCCATCGGCAGTCACCAGCAGTCGTGTGGCATTGGGATAGCGGCCTTGTCCCATACTCAACCACCAGCGGCCAATCGCGTGAACGGCGAAACTGGCGGTATCGTGATCGGTGCCAACGCTGACCCATCCCTTGTTGTCGCCGATGTCGTAGATACCGTATGGGATCGCCCGCCCCAGTTTCGGATCGATAAAGTCATGGACATTGACCGCTTCCGGTTTTCCTTTGGGATGCCATTCGCGACCGTTGTTTTTGAAATTGCCCACCAACTCTTTCTTCTTGGTGTCAACCGAAATTACGGGCTCACCCGCCGCCAGAAACGCCTTGGCCTGATCGCTGATGTACTCAAACTGGGCGTTCCGATCCACGTGGCTGCTCCCCTCCCGTGTCTTGCGGTTGGCCTGCAGACTGAATCCCCGTTTGCGCAGACCGTCGGCGATCACGTGAGGACAAACCGAATGACCCAGGCTTCGCAGAGCCTCGGATAAGTGTCGCAGACTTTTCGAGGTCCATCTCAGAGGTCGCATGGGATCACCGCGCGTCGCCGGTTCCACCAGCCGTCCAAGATCCGCCAGCAACGTCGAGTCTTCGGTGAGTTTTGCCTTGCGTCCACCGCCCGGCCTGCGGATTCGCCCGGCTTCCACTTGCCGCGATTCCGCGATTTCCTTCATCCCGCGACTGATCGTGCTGCGAGCGATTCCGGTTATTCGCGAAACCGCGCTCACTCCACCTCGACCATATGACTGCGCTTCGGTCGCCGCGAACCGCCGCAACCCCTGTTCGTTCAGAACCGGTGCAAGGCCCCTATAACGCTGCGCAATACTCTGCTCTGAACCAAGGGAGCCAGCCACTAGTCCACGATATCACAAACGGAGCACTTATTGATGCACAGTGTCTTACGATCATGGAAGCGCTGTGGACCAAAGGGCCGTGTTCCATTCGGGAGATTCACGAAACATTCCCGGCCAGGAACAGACCGGCGTACAGCACCGTGCAGACGATGGTCTACCGCCTGGAAGTGAAGAAAGCCTTGCGCCGGATCAAGAAGATCAGCACGGCGTTCATTTTTGAGGCGGCGGTGTCGCGCGAGGCGGCGGAACGCAAGTTGATCGGCGATCTGTTGGGCTTGTTCGGCGGCGGAAGCCGACGCATCATCGCCCACCTGATTGAATCCGGCTCGTTCACGCTTGAAGACGTGCGAGACGCCGAGAAGGTTCTTCTGGAACATGAGCGAAAGGACGAATCGAAATGATCCCCGAATCCCTATCTCCCTTGGCGAATCACTTGTGGCAATCGACGCTGTTTGCCGGCGCGGCATGGTTGTTGACGCTGGCGTTGCAGAAGAATCCGGCACGAGTGCGGCATTGGGTCTGGGTGGCGGCGTCGCTGAAGTTTCTGGTGCCGTTTTCGTTGCTGATCGCTTTGGGCAGTCATGTTCCGTGGCGAGCGGCGCAGGCGTCGCCCCAGGCGAGTGTTTCGATCGCGCTCGATCAGGTGAGCCAGCCGTTTGCGCCTCCTGCGAGTTCGTCCCCCGTAATGGTGACGACAGCAGCACGGGCAAGCGTGGTTCCGGCGATCGTCTGGACGCTTTGGGTGTGCGGGCTCTTTGGCGTCGGAGCAACATGGTTGATCCGCTGGCGGCGCATCGCCGCGGCCGTTCGTGCCGGGTCGCCCGTCGATCTTGGCATTCCGATCGGGGCGATTTGTTCTCCCGCGTTTATCGAACCCGGTATTTTTCGGAGTGTTTCGGCCCATTCTATTGGTGCCTGAAGGCATCTTCGAGCATCTGACGCCCGAGCAATGGAGAACCGTTGTCGCGCACGAGCTTTGCCACGTTCGACGCCGCGACAATCTCATTGGCCTGATGCAGATGTTCATCGAGACCGCGTTCTGGTTCCATCCGCTGACGTGGTGGATCGGCAAACGGATCTTCCAGGAACGCGAGCGGGCGTGCGATGAAGAGGTGGTTAAGCTCGGCAACGAGCCTCGCGTGTACGCCCGAAGCATTCTCAAGGTTTGCCAGCTTTATCTGGAATCGCCGGTTGCGTGCGTGGCGGGAGTGTCCGGGTCAAATCTGAGAATGAGAGTCGAGGCGATCCTCAACGAGAGGATCGTGAAGAACCTGAATGGCGGCACGAAGGCGCTGCTGGCCGCCGCGGGTTTGTTCGCGGTCGCTACGCCCATTGTGATCGGCTTGCTGGACGGGGTGACGCTCCGGGCGCAGACAGTGTCGCCGACGCTGACGTTTGAGGTCGCTTCTGTCAGACTAGCGCCGCCCCCGGATGGAAGAACTCCAGGGCTTCGATCATCGGGGGTCCCTGGGCCTAACAACAAGGACCCTGGGCGCTTCTCGGCTCGACTCGACGTCATGAACCTCGTTCTCATCGCGTACGACATTCCGCCTTACCGGCTGTCTGAGCAGGGCGACCTCTACATGGAGAAGTTGGACATCGAAGCCAAGATGCCGGTCGACACCACGAGGGAGCAGTTTAATGTGATGCTCCAGAATCTGCTGACGGATCGCCTCGGTCTGAAGGTTCATTGGACCAGCAAGGACATAGACATGTACGCCCTGGTGGTGGCGAAAGGCGGTCCGAAGTTCAAGGTCGCCGCGCCCGACTCACCTCAAGGAAGCGACGACGCCTCAAAAAACGGTAACCCAAACAGGATAGGAGACAACGGTTTCCCCATCCCGCCGCCAGGAAATGGCCCATGGGTCGGAGGAGCGCTGGGTGGAAAGTTTGGCATGCGCGGGCACAATGAGACAGCGGCGGAGTTGGCCCATGCGATTGGCCAGCGAACCCTCGACGGTCCGCTGATGGATGCGACGGGCCTCACGGGCAAGTACGACTACACGATCTTCTGGTCCATGCAGGCCACTATCGATGTGCTCTCGGGAAGGCCGGCCGTCGACCCTGATGGGCTGACAATATTCGATGCGGTTCAAGACCAGCTCGGACTGAAGATCGAGAAGAAGAAGGGACCCGTACAGATGTTGGTGGTCGATCACGTCGAGAAGAAGCCGACTGAGAACTGATAGCCACCTCGCCATGTTCCAGGCGAAACTAGGAAGGTGAATACAGATTCCAGATGGGCGTTTGCGCGCCGGCGGCCACAGCCGCGCGCCCTCACGTTGGTCTCGCTCATTTTGCTCGCCGGTGTGTCGCGCGGCCAGACGCCCGCTCCAGCGACAATCGATCCGCTGGGGCGGACCGCGCCGCAGGAGGCCGTCTTTCAGTTCCTGGAAACCTGCCACGCGCACGATTATTCCAAGGCGGCTCACTACTTGGACCTGAGCCGCATGCCGGCCGCCGACAGGGCCAAGCAAGGTCCGGCGCTCGCGGCCCAGCTCGAAGACCTGCTCGACGACACCCCGTTCGATATCACCATGCTCAGCCGCGATCCGGCGGGAGATATGGCGGACGGCCTTTCCGAGGCCCGCGAGCATCTGGACACGTTCCAGGTGGATGGGCGGAACTTGGAATTGCAACTGGAGCGCGTCGAACTGAGGCCCGGATACAAGGTCTGGCTGGTGGCCTCCGACAGCCTTCCGCTGATTCCGACAGCGCACCAGCTCGTGGAGGAAACGCCGTTCGAGAAAAGGCTTCCCCAGTTCCTGGTAACGTTTGAGATCCTCGACACGCCGGCATGGCGTTGGATCGCGCTGATCCTCATGGCGCTGGCGCTGGCGGTGGTGACGCGGCTTCTGGCATGGGGGCTGGTAGCGGCAGTGCGGCCTGTCCTGGAGGCGCCGGCGCTGCGAGGCCCGCTCCGCCTGTTGCTGGCGGCAGCGGGATTTCGGGCCGCGCTGGAACTCGCCTCGCCCGCCACCTTGGCGCGGGTATTCATCGAGCGCGCGCTGGCAATGATGTTCGTCTTGGGCCTGGCGTGGGCGGGCGCCGCGGTGGTGGATCTGTTGGCCAAGCGCTGGAGCCTCCGTCTCGATCCGCGCGTGCATGGCGTGAGTTATTCCGTGCTTCCCCTGGGCCGGCAGGTCCTCAAGCTCTCGTTGTTCCTGGTTGCCCTTCTCGGCGTCCTCAGCGCGTGGGGCTACAACACCACCACCATTCTGGCGGGGCTCGGCGTGGGCGGACTGGCCGTCGCTCTGGCGGCGCAGAAAACCATCGAGAACCTTTTCGGCGGCATCTCCGTGATCGGCGACCGCCCCGTCCTGGTGGGCGACGTTTGCCGCTTCGGAAGCGAGACCGGCACGGTCACGCACATCGGCCTGCGATCCACCCGCATCCGCACCGCCGAGCGCACCATCATCAGCATCCCCAACAGCCAGTTCTCTTCCATGGCGCTTGAGAATATTTCGAGCCGCGACAAAATCCTGTTTCACCAGACCCTCAACCTGCGCCGCGATACGGCATCGGACCAACTCCTCGCGGTACTCTCTTCGGTGGGCGAGATTCTGAAGGCCCATCCAAAGGTGGAGACCGGCAGCCTTCCCGTCCGTTTCATCGGCGTAGGACCGTATTCGCTGGATGTGGAGGTGTCCGCGTACATCAACACCGCCGATTCCGACGAATTTCTGACGCTCCAGCAAGAGCTTCTCCTGCGGATGTTACAGGCGGTGGAAAAAGCGGGGGCCTCGCTGGCGGTGCCCTTGCAGGAGAGCTTCAAATTGCAGCGGGCCCAGGAGGGGTGATCCGCCGTCTACCGGTTCGGAATGGGCCTTCGAGCGAATGCGCGACTCACCGAACCGCGACTATTAAGGAGCGGTGTCCCAAAGACCAGTATCCTAATGTAAAGGGGAGAGGGTTTCCACGTTGCGAACCTTGCGATGGGCGGGTCTGGTTTTCTGTGCCGGAGTGCTGGGGTGCTCACTGGGATGGGGTCAAGCGGTTTCCACTTCTCAGATCAAAGGCACGGTGGTGGACCAAACCGGACTGGCGATTCCTGGAGCTGAAGTCAAGCTCACGCAGACTGACACAGGCCTGGTCCGCACCACCACGACCAATGTGGAGGGAGCCTACTTGCTTCCAGACCTTCCCGTCGGGCCGTATCAATTGGAGGTCACCAAGCAGGGGTTCAGTCAATACGTTCAGACCGGAATTACCTTGCAGGTGGCCACCAATCCGACCATCGAGGTCTTTCTGGAGGTCGGCCAGGAGACCAACCTGGTGGAGGTGGACGCCAACGCGTCCATGGTGGAGACGCAGAGCAGCGGGGTGGGCCAGGTGATCGATTCGCAGAGGATCGTGGACCTGCCGCTGATCGGGCGCCAGGTATCGGACCTGATCGGGCTGGCCGGCGCCGCCACCGCGGGCAGCGATCCCAATCAGCTTTCCAGCCGCAATTATCCCAAGATCGAATCTTACTCGGTGGCGGGCGGGCTGGCGACCGGCACCACCTACGTGCTGGACGGGTCCATGCACAACGACGTGTACACCAACGCCAACCTGCCCCTGCCCTTCCCCGACGCGCTGCTGGAGTTCAAGGTAGAGACCGGCGCCTTGCAGGCGCAGTACGGGATGCATTCGGGAGCGGCGGTCAACGCAGTGACCAAGTCCGGCGGCAACGAATTTCACGGCGGCGCGTTCGAGTTCGTGCGCAACTACCTGTTCAACGCCCGCCAGCTCTTTTCCACCACTCCCGACACGCTCAATCGCAATCAGTTCGGAGGAATGCTGGGCGGTCCGATCCAAACGGACAAGCTGTTCTTCTTTGCCGCCTATCAGCAAACAGACACGCGGCAGAGCCCCAATGCGACGGTGACGTACGTTCCCACTACCGACGAGATCAACGGCAACTTCAGCGCGGTCACTTCGACGGCCTGCCAGGAAACGGCGATCAAGCTGCGGGATCCGCTGGGCAACAACCAATTCTTTTCCAACAACCAGATCCCTTTGAATCGGCTTTCGGCCCAGGCTGTGGCCATCGCCAAGATGCTTCCGGCCCCGCAGGACCAGCAGTGCGGCAGGACCACCTATGGAGCCCAGGTGAAGGACAACGAGCACTTCGGCGTAGCCAAAGTGGATTACTCTCTGAGCCCCGCCCACACCATCTTTGCCCGGTACCTGGGCACGCAGGACGCCCAACCGGCGCCGTATAGCCTGAGCCACAATCCGCTGACGACGCTGTCGGCCGGTTACGACGACTTCGACCAGTCCTTCACCGTCGGCGACACGTATCTGATCAAAGGCTCCATGGTGAACAACTTTCGTGTGACGGTGGACCGCACCGCGATCGCGCGAGTGGCGCCGTCGTTCTTCGGGCCGCAGTCGGTGGGGATCGACATGTATAGCTACCTTCCGAACTTCACCAGCCTGTCGCTGCCCGCGCCGTATTTCTCGATCGGGAGCTCCACTGCTTCCAGCGCCAGCTACAGAACCACTACGCTGCAAAGCAGCGAAGACTACGGCTTCGTTCACGGCAATCACCAGTTGGCTTTCGGCGCGAACTTGTCGCATTGGAATTCGAACACGTACGCCAACGCTCTGTCGATGGGATTGTTGTCGTTCACCGGGCAAGGCTACACCGGATTCGCGCTCGCCGATTTCTTCACCGGGAATCTTTCGGGGCTGACCGAGGCGGCGCCCAACACGCTGTTTGTGCGGGATTGGTACTTCGGCTTGTACGCACAGGATGCGTGGAAGATGAAGCCGGGGCTGACCGTGACCTACGGCGTTCGCTGGGAACCGTTCTTCCCCATGACCTTCGCCAACGGCGACGTATACCACTTCGACCAAGCCGCGTTCCTGAAGGGGACGCGCACCACGCAATTCGCGAACGCTCCTCCGGGGCTGTTTTATCCGGGCGATCCGGGTTTTCCGGACAAGGCGGGTTTGAACTCTCAATGGAATCAGTTCGCGCCGCGAATCGGCGTGGTCTACGATCCCCAGGCGAATGGACGCATGTCCATCCGCGCGTCCTACGGGATTTTCTACGACACCATTCCGGCGCAGTACAATCTGAACACCGAAACCGCGCCGCCGTGGGGCAATCGGACTACTTTGATCGATCCGCCGGGGGGCCTGGCGAATCCGTTCGGGGGCGTCACGGGAGGCAATCCGTTCCCGCTCACGTTCAATGTGACCGCGCCGTTTTCGCAATATGGGACCTTCAACACCTACAGCTACAACACCAAAATGACTTACGTCGAGCAGTGGAATGTGAGCGTGGAGCGGCAGCTCGGCAACAACTGGCTCTTGCGCGCGGGCTACCTGGGCAACCAGATGGTCCACCTGCTGGGCGCGCGCGAGTTGAATCCGGCACAATATATGGGCACGGGGCAATGTACGCTGGGCGGGACCACGTACAGCGTCTGCTCCACGTTGGGCAACACCAACCAGCGGCGCCTGTTCAGCACTCTTAGTCCCACCAACGGCAAGTATTTCGGGTTCGTGGATACCTGGGACGACGGCGGCACGGGCAGCTACAACGGCCTGTTGCTGGCGGCGCAGAAGCGCATGGGCAGGGGCGTGACCATGAGCGCGAACTACACCTGGTCGCACTGCATCAGCGATCCGGTCAACACGCTGCCCAACGCCGGAACGGGTGGAAGCGAAGTGTACATCTTTCCGGGCCGCACCGCCGACCGGGGCAACTGCAACACTTCCGGCGACGACCGGCGTCACGTCGCCAACCTGACCGCAGTGGCCGAGGTTCCCAAATTCACGAATCGGTGGATGACCAGGATCGTGAGCGGGTGGAGGGGCTCGGCGACGGCCACGCTGCAATCGGGCAGCTTCTTCACCGTCACAACGGGCCAGGACAACGCCTTGACCGGAGTGGGCGGCCAGCGCCCCAGGCAGGTGTTGTCGAATGTCTATGGCAACAACACGGTATCGGACTGGGTGAATCCGGCGGCCTTCGCATTGCCTGGGACCGGCGCGTATGGCAACGTCGGCCCTGGAACCATCCGCGGTCCGGGCCTGGCGGTGGTCAACGCCGGTCTGTCCCGGCCGTTCCGGATCTGGGAGCGCCAGACCATGGAAGTTCGCGCGGAGGCCCTGAACGTCCTCAATACGACCAATCTCGGAGCCCCGATTCTGGTGATGAACAGCCCCTTGTTCGGGCAGATTACCAGCTCCGGTCCGGCCCGGATCATGCAATTCGCGCTGAAATACGCGTTCTAGCAAAAGGCTTTTTGCGTGCCCACACCCAACTGGCCACGGCCCAATCCGCGCGAGAACTAAATCGAAATTTCCCCTCAATGACTTACGCCGCGAAGGCTTGCGGCAGGCGAATTGCAGTGTATCGGGTTGGACTGGAGGGATTGATCTATGAGGGGAACGCTTCCTTTCGTTATCCTGACCGTCGGATTGGGGCTGGCTACGACGCCGGTTCTCGCGCATCATTCGTTTGCAGCGGAATTCGACGGCACCAAGCCGATCACGATCGGCGGTTGTGTCACCAAACTGGAGTGGATGAATCCGCATGCCCGGTTCTACCTGGATGTGAAGGACGCTTCCGGCAAGGTGACGAATTGGGAATTTGAGCTGGGCAGCCCGAATGGGTTGATGCGGGCCGGCTGGACCAGGTCTTCGCTGAAAATGGGCGATGACGTCACCGTCAAGGGCTTTCGCGCCAAGGACGGCTCGAACCTGGTGAACGCCACCAGCGTCGCTCTGAGCAACGGCCAGGGGGTTCTCTCGGGTGCGTCCTCGGGAGAGAATCCGGTCACGAAGTAGAGGCAGCGAGGATGGTATGAAACACGTTCTCGTTCTTGTCTTGACCGCCTGGACTTGCCGCACGTGGGCCGGCGACGCGCAACACGGCTGGGCCGTGGTCCAGGACCAGAGTTGTCTCGAGTGTCACACCGTGAACGCGCAAGGCGCCGGTCACGAGGCTAATGCCACCGCGCCCGATCTGGCGGTGAACTCCGGGGTCGCCTACACGCCTGCGGCCTTCGTCAGCGCGTTGTGGAATCACACTCCCGCGATGTTGAGTGAGGTGTTGAACGCGGTGCAGAGCGAGGTTGCCGCCAATCGCGTGGAGCGGCCGGCGTTGGCGGAGACAGACTGGGCGGATGTGTTCGCGTATCTCTACTCGGAACAGATCTTCCAGTTCCCGGCGGAAACGAGGCGCGGGAAAGACGTCTTCACTTCCAAGAAATGCGCCGAGTGCCATTCTCTCGCGAAGATTGGCCCCGGCCTGGGCGTACCCGTTTTTGCCTGGAAGGACGTGAATGATCCGGTCACGCTGGTGTACCAGATGTGGAACCACGCGTCCACGATGAATAAGACGATGAAGGAGACACTGGCCGCCCGGAATCAGGAATGGCCCAAGCTGGATGGGCGCGACTTCGGCGATCTTGCCGCTTACGCTCAGTACGTGCAAAAACTCGCGCCGGAGAGTTATCTCTCGCTGCCTGAAGCGGCCAGCGGCAAGCTGGCTTTCGAGCATAACTGTGGGCGCTGCCATCAGGGTCCGCTCGCGCTCGAAACCCGGCTCGCCAATAAGACCTTTCTCGACATCGGCGCGGGTGTGTGGAACCATGTGCCGCTCATGGGAGCGTTTCCCGCGCTTTCCGAACCGGACATGCGGAAGATCCTGGCCTACGTCTGGGATCTGCAATATCGAGGACCCGACGGCGACGCCGCTCGCGGTAGACTGGCCTTCGCCGCCAAGGGCTGCGCCGGCTGCCACAGCGACGCGCACACGGGAGCCGTCGTGAGCCCCGGTCCCGGCAAGGTCTTCACGCCGTTTTCGATGGCCGCCATAGCATGGGGCTTGAACCGCCGGATGCACCGCGAGATGTGGGATCGGGAAGTGGCTTGGCCCACCCTTTCGCCCGATGACGTCTCCGACCTGGTCGCCTATCTGAATTCCGTGTCGCGAAAGTAATTGGCGAGGGGCTTTGATAGGCTGGTTGAGTCTGGAGGAACTCCCCCCTTGCGCCTTCGCTCTCTTTCTCTCTTGCTCTCTTCAGGACTGGCCTTCGCGGCTTCCGCGCCTTCGTTCCCGGTCCTGACGTATTCCACCTATTTGCGCGACAGTTTCACGCCTAATGCGATCGCCATAGACTCCTCCGGCAACATCTACATGGCTGGAAGCGCCGTCGTCGATCCAGCGACCTCGCAGACCGCCGCGCTGGTGGTGAAGCTGAACCCGCAAGCCAGTCAATACCTCTACATCCAATACCTGGGTGGATCGCGCTACGACCGAGCCAACGCCATTGCGGTGGATGCCGCCGGCAATGCGTATGTCGCCGGCTCCGCCAACTCGACGGATTTCCCGGTCACGCCGGGCGGCAATCTGGGGACTCCTCCTCCGGCGGCTCCGCAGCTCAGCTCACGATCGTTTGTGACCAAGCTCGATCCCAACGGCGAAGTCGTGTTCTCCGATCTTCTTGGCGGCTCGGCCATAAGTTACGGAGAGGCGGTGGCAGTGACCCCCGCGGGGCAGATCCTGGTCAGTGGCGCGATCGACAGCACTACTCTCACCGGCGCGAACGCACCGCCGTTTCCCGGGACCCCGGGCGCTTATAAGACCCCCAATACGGTAGGCGCGTACTTGCTGGAGCTCGACCCCTCCGGCGTCAAGATGATCTTTTCGGCGCTCGGCATCGGCGGCAGTGCAATCGCGCTCGATTCATCGGGCAACATTTACGTGGCGGGCTCTACGGGTCAGCTTGACTACCCGACCACGCCGGGCGCCTATCAGACCAAGTTTCCGAAGATTGTGGATTGCAGCAGCCCCGACTGCGGCTTTTCCTATCCGGGAAGCAATCAGTATGTCACCAAGGTGGACCCCACCGGCTCAACGTTGATCTATTCCACCGCGGTCACCGGCACGAATAACACGGGGAACGGCGGCTTGGCTGTGGATCAAGCGGGCAACGTTTACCTCACGGGTTTCGCGGGAACGGGATATCCCTATACGGTGCCGGCTCCGCCCTTGGGCGGCGGGCAAGCCCCCGTTTACCCGGCGCTGCCGTTTCTTACGAAACTGGATCCGGCGGGGCAGACGCTGCTCTTCTCGGTTCCCGTGGGTGGCGCAGGCGTGCAGCTTGACTCGGCCGGAGGCGTGTATGTGGGAGGGGAAGTCGCCGCGGCCGGCTCAATCGTCTTCATCCCAAGCGGCATCCCGGCACTGGCAGGTGTCCCGAGCCAGTGCCTGCCCAGCGGGGGCCCTGCCAGCGTAACCCATGATTCCGCTTATGTCGCCGAGGTGGATGCCGCCTCCGGCAATCTGCTGGGCTCGAAATTCATCGGAGGCTCCGCGCTCAGCCTCTCTGGCGCGGCGCTCCACGGTTCCACCTTATGGATCGCCGGATCGGCGGGTCTGCCCAACTTCCCGTTCACGCCGAACGCACTCACTCTTGTCAACTTCGGAGCAGTCACACCGATGGGCGCGTACTTGGGCGCGGTCGATTTCGGGCAACCGCAACCGCCTGCGGGAACGCCCCAGATCGGCTGCATCGTCGACGCGGCGGACCTTGCGGTGGCTGGTCCCGTGGCTCGCTATCAGCTCCTGACGATCTTCGGAACCGGACTGGGCCCGGCCACGGCGGTGAGCGCCAGCGATTCTTCCACCACCAAGCTCGGGGGCGTAAGCGTCAGCTTCACGCCCATCACCTCTTACTTGTTTCCCCCGCCGCCGCTGGCCGCCCCGCTCCTGTATGCTTCCTCGACCCAGATCAACCTGGCCGTGCCCATGCTCGATTTCAGCCTGGGTTTTGCGGCGATGCAGTTAACGGTCAACGGCGTGTCGTCACCCCCGATGCAACTTCCCTTGGAGTTCGCCAATCCCAGCCTGTTTCCGGTGGTGCTCAACAAGGACGGCTCGGTGAATTCCTCCTCAAACGCGGCGCCCCTCGGGTCGACGGTTTCGATGTTCGTGAACGGCCTCAGCGGCCTCTATCCGCAGTTTCCGCAGGAGAGCGACATTCCCCTTCAACTCTCCACTTCCGATGGATGGTCGGTGACGAACATCGTGCCGGCGACACCGTTCGTACTCCGCGTGGACCTTCAGGTTCCTTCGAGCCTTTCCTCGAAGCTCATCTACTGTCCGCCAGCGCCAAATCAGGCGTTCTGCAACGCATCCATCGAAGTCAGCCTTTATTACTTCGACACGGAATCAGGCCTGGTGGCAAACTTCAGCGGACAGGGAGTTGAAGAGTCGGTGTACGTCGCCGTGCCCGAATAGCCAAATGGCGCTGGTAGACAGGATTGCCGTGCAAGTAACATGGAAACTGCGAGGACCGCGATGCCCCGACTGCTCGCATGCATTCCCCTGTGCGCTTTTTGCGGCGCCGCAGCGCTGGCTCAGCCCGTAGTCAATGCGATTGAGAATAACTACAGTTATGTGCTCCCCGGCCTTCCGAATTACGGGATCGCCCAGGGTTCGATTTTTGTGATCTTTGGCGGTAACCTCGCGGCTGCATCGTCGGGACTCCAGGGCCTGCCCTTGAAAACCACTCTCGACGGAGTCTCCGTGCAATTCAACATACAGGGCGCGACAACTCAGGCTCTGCTGTATTACGTCATGCCGAATCAGATCGCCGGCATCCTGCCTTCGGCCACGCCCGTTGGAACCGGCACCGTCGTCGTGACGAGTGGTGGACAAAGCAGCGCTCCCGCTCCGATCACCGTGGTCCAGAGCGCCATCGGCATCGCGACGCGCGAGCCCTTCTACAACCCGGCATTGGCCTTGGATGTGAATTGGAAGCCGCTGGGTTCGGCCAACGCCGCCAATCCGGGCGACATCGTCGCCTTCTATGGTTCCGGAGCCGGCCCCGTTACCGGCGACGAATCCGTCCAGCAAATCCCGCAGAATCTCTCCAACATTCCCATTGAAGTGGACATTGGCGGCATCCCCGCGACCGTGGACTATCATGGCCGGTCCATTTACCCGGGCCTCGATCAGATCAATGTCGTGGTTCCATCAGGCGCGGTGGGATGCAATGTTTCCGTGGTGGCGCGGACTGGCGATATCGTCAGTAACTTCGCTTTCATTCCTATCGCGGCGGGCTCTCGCAACTGCTCCGACCAGGTGCCGGGAGTCACGCTCCCCCCGGCGCTGTTTTTCACCGGGAAGAGTTCCTACAACTTTGCGAACCTCGATCTCACCAACAGCGTGAACTCATATCCCGCGAGAACTCCATCGATCCTCGATTCCGTTACCGGGGGGGGCGAGTTCCTGAACTTCGCATTGCCTGGGACAGGTACGCTGGAAAGCGGGGGTACAAGCGCGTTCCCCAGCATCGGAGAATGCGCGGTCCATACGTTCTTGTTCCCGCCTCCAACCTTTGGTGTTTTACCGGCGGCCGCGGCCGCGGCTACGATTACACCGCCGGCCACTCAGTTGAATGCCGGCCCAGCGATTAATTTTACCGGCCCCAACGGCAAAGCATCCGCGCTGGTTCAAGGCTCTCAAGTGGGATCTTACGGGGGACCTCTGGGAGGAAGCGGAAGCAATGCTCCACCGTTTATTCCCAATGGCGGCGGACTCTTCACCATCGATAACGGCAGCGGCGGGACGGATGTCGGTGCGTTCACCACCCAGATCAATGTTCCTCCGCCGCTGGTGTGGTCGAACATGAACAGCATTATCTCGATTGACCGGTCGCAGCCCCTGATGATTACCTGGACCGCCGGCGACCCCAGCGGAATTGTTTCGATTATCGGGAATTCGAACATCAGCACCCCGACTCAGGTCACCATAGTTCAGTTCAATTGCTCCGCCCCGGTGGCTGCGCAGCAATTTACGATTCCGGCTTCCGTGCTGCTGGCCCTGCCGCCCCTGCCTATCCCAACCAACGGTGGGTTTAGCCCCTTCTTGCAGGTTTCGGGTCAGAACAACTCCCTGTTCTCGGCTCCCGGGCTCGACGGGGGCCTGATCGATGCGTCTTCGGTGTACAACTTAACCGCGCCCTATCAGTAGTTCCCCGCGTCCGCCGGAGAAACGCTCCTATGCTCATCCGCTCTCTTCCGCTCTTTCTCTATTCAGGACTGCTCTGTTCCAGCTTGACATTCGCGGCTTCCGCGCCGACCTTCCCGGTCCTGACCTATTCCACCTATCTGCGCGACGGCTTCACGCCTATAGCGGTCGCCACGGACTCCTCCGGCAACATCTACATGGCCGGAAACGCAAGCGCCGATTCGGAGACGGTGCTGGTGGTGAAGCTGAACCCGCAGGCGAGACAGTATCTCTATGTGCGCTACCTGGGTGACACGTTGTACGGCCAAGTGACCGTACTTGCGGTGGATGCCGCGGGGAATGCGTATGTTGCGGGCGGGACCACATCGCCGGATTTTCCCGTCACCCCCGGCGGCAATTTTGCGACACCGCCTGGGTCAACTTCTGGATCAACCCAGGCCCCGATGCGATCGTTTGTCGCCAAGCTCGATCCCGGCGGCAACCCGGTCTTCTCCGATCTGATCGGCGGCCCGGCTGCGAGCTTTGCGCAAGCCGTTGCGGTCAACGCAGCAGGCCAGGTCCTGGTCAGCGGAACCAGCCAAACGTCAGGATTCCCCTCTACCGCCGGCGCTTACAGCATCTCGAACACCACCAATCATACCTATCTGCTGGAACTCGACCCCACCGGCACGAAGATGATTTTCTCCGCCACCGGCATCGGCGGCAGCGCCATCGCGCTCGATTCTTCGGGGAATATTTACATGGCGGGCACGACCGGCTTGCTCGACTATCCCACCACGCCGGGCACTTATCAACCCGTGTTCCCGGCCTTCATGGTTTGCAGCTTTCTCTGCCAAATTGGAGGTCAGGGAGCCAATCAGTATGTGACCAAGCTTGATCCCTCCGGCTCGAAGTTGATTTTTTCGACTGCGGTTTCAGGGACTGGGAACACGACGAATGCGGGCCTGGCTGTGGATGCAGCGGGCAACGTGTACCTCACCGGTTTCGCGAGTGCGTCATATCCATTTACTGTTCCCGCTCCGACGCTGCCTTACGTTGAGGCCGGGTACACTTCAGCGTCGCCGTTTCTCTCCAAACTCGACCCCGCCGGGCAGACGCTGCTGTTCTCGGTTCCTGTCGGCGGCGCGGGCGTGCAGGTTGACTCCAGCGGATCTGTATACGTCGGCGGGAGCGTGGGTTCTGAGCCGGTCGCGGCATATGCCCCATATGCCGTTCCAGCCAACCTTCCGGCGCTGGCGAGCGTCCCCACGCAGTGTCTTCCCAACGTAACCACGCAGACCATCGGCACCCCGCAGCTCATCCACGATTCCGCCTACGTTGCTCAGGTCGATGCCGCCTCCGGCAATGTGCTCGGCTCGCAACTGATCGGAGGCTCCACGCTGACCGCCTCCGGCGTCGCACTGTTTGGATCGACCTTGTGGATCGCCGGAGCGACGACTCTGCCCGACTTCCCCTTCACCCCGAACGCTCTCACCAGCGTTTTGAACTTCGCACCGACTCCGCTCCCGGGCGCGTACCTCGGCGCGGTCGATTTCTCTCAGCCCCAGCCGCCCGCGGGGACGCCTCAGATCGGCTGCATTGTCGACGCGGCGGATCTGGCGCCGGCCGGTCCCGTGGCTCGCTATCAGCTCCTCACTATCTTCGGAACCGGACTCGGTCCTGCCACGGGAGTAGGCGCACCTGGCGGTTCCATCGAACAACTGGCCGGAGTCAACGTCAACTTCGGTCTCAATTCCGGTCTGCTGCTGTACGTTTCTGGGACCCAGATCAACCTCGCTGTGCCGCTGGTCACCGCCCAGTCCTTGACGCCGATGCAGGTGCAAGTCAACGGCGTACTCTCGGCTCCACTCGCTTTGCCCTTGACCTACGCCAATCCCAGCTTGTTCTCGGTGGCGCTCAACGCGGACGGATCGGTGAATTCTTCCACCAATCCGGCGCATCTCGGCTCCTCCATCTCAGTATTCGTGAACGGCCTCACGCCGGACCCGCAGGTCAACAACTCTCCGCTTCAGCTCTACACGACCAATGGATGGTCCGTAACGGGCGTCGCGCAAGTGACTCAGTTCGTACTGCAAGTGATCCTTCAGGCTCCTTCAGAATTGGTGAACGACTTCGCGTGTCCGTCTGCCTCGGCGTGCACCGCTAGCTTTACGATTTACGATATCTACGGCGGGTCCCCGGTCAGTGGACTAAGCTTCGGGGGCGCGGTGTACATCACCGAGACTCAATGACGCGATACTCAGCATGCCAGCTTTCAGGAAAGCGCTTGGCCAGCGGCAACCAAAAGCTAAGTCTTGACAAAATATCATATTAGATATAATCTAAATCCTTGATGGACACCGAGGCGATTAAACGGGCCTTGGAAGGCAGCGGGTTGCGGTGCACTCCGCAGCGCTACGCCGTGATGGCGCTCTTGATGGAACACAACAGGCATCCCACGGCTGTGGAAATCTTCGAAGCCGTAAATCGCGTGGATCCGCGCTCTTCCAGGGCCACGACTTATAACAATCTGCGGGACTTGGTGCAGGCGGGTTTGGTCCGTGAAGTGGCCGCCGAGGGCCGCGCCGCGCGATTCGATGCGAAAGGCATGCGGCATCACCACTTCATCTGCGACCGCTGCGGCAAAGTTGAGGACATTGAGTGGTACGACGTGCCCAGGCCTGGCTCGGGCTCCCTCGGTAAGCGGATTCTTCGCGAATGCGAACTCATTTTCCGGGGGCTCTGCACGAAGTGCGCTCCGCGGCGCGCTTCCCGTTCCGTGTCGTAGGAGTCTGGATACCGGATGAATGTCTCGCGCCGGCAAGCGCGCCCGGCGGCGCGCCCGCGAATGGGGAAAGCCCGAATGGGAAAGCCAGGATAGTTTGTCGTTCGCCGCAGTTTCTTGACTAATTCGAAGGAAGAGGAAGATATGGAGAAACAATTCGAACACGCAGTGGGGGAGCCGGTCCCCGGTAATCAGGAGCAAAACTTGTCAACCGAAGCGAAGTGCCCGGTATCGGGCGGCGCTCGCAGACACACGGCGGCCGGGGCCACGACGAATGCGGGCTGGTGGCCGAATCAACTGGACCTGAAGATCCTGCGCCAGCACTCTCCCCTGTCTGATCCCATGGACAAGGAGTTCAATTATGCTGAAGAATTCAAGAGCCTCGACCTGCATGCCGTGATCAAGGATCTCCATGCCTTGATGACGGCGTCGCAGGACTGGTGGCCGGCCGACTATGGCCACTATGGACCGTTTTTCATTCGTATGGCGTGGCACAGCGCCGGTACGTACCGCATTGGCGACGGCCGCGGCGGAGCAGGCTCCGGCACACAGCGTTTTGCGCCCCTCAATAGCTGGCCGGACAATGTGAGCCTCGATAAAGCGCGCCGGTTGCTCTGGCCGATCAAGCAGAAGTATGGCCGGAAAATCTCGTGGGCCGACCTCATGGTTCTCGCCGGTAACGTCGCACTGGAATCGATGGGGTTCAAGACCTTCGGTTTCGGCGGCGGGCGCGAGGACGTCTGGGAGCCCGAAGAGGACATTTTCTGGGGGCCTGAGGGCAAGTGGCTGGGGGACGAGCGCTACAGCGGCGATCGTCAGCTCGAGAATCCTCTCGCCGCTGTTCAGATGGGCCTGATTTACGTGAATCCGGAAGGACCCAATGGCAAGCCGGATCCAGTCGCTGCGGCACGGGATATTCGGGAAACGTTCGCTCGCATGGCGATGAATGACGAGGAAACCGTTGCCCTCATCGCCGGCGGACACACGTTCGGAAAAACCCATGGCGCTGCCGATCCGAGCAAGTATGTCGGTCCCGAACCCGAGGGCGCCGGCATCGAAGAGCAAGGCCTGGGCTGGAAAAACACCTTTGGCAGCGGCAAAGGCGTTCATACGATCAGCAGCGGGTTGGAAGGCGCATGGACCACCAATCCAGTGAAGTGGGACAACAACTACTTCGACAACCTGTTCGGCTATGAATGGGAACTCACGAAGAGCCCCGCCGGCGCGAACCAGTGGGCTCCCAAGGGCGGGGCTGGAGCAGGCACCGTTCCCGATGCCCACGATCCGTCGAAGCGGCACGCCCCGTTCATGCTCACCACAGACCTCTCACTGAGAATGGACCCGATCTACGCGCCGATCTCGAAGCGCTTCCACGAGAACCCGGAGGCGCTCGCAGGGGCGTTCGCCAAGGCGTGGTACAAGCTGACGCACCGCGACATGGGGCCTATTTCGCGGTACCTAGGCCCGCTGGTTCCTGCGGAACCGTTGCTGTGGCAGGACCCCGTTCCCGCTGTGGATCATGAACTGATCGGGGAACAGGACATTGCTGCCCTGAAGGCCAAGATCCTCGCATCCGGACTTTCTATCTCCCAACTGGTCGCGACGGCCTGGGCGTCGGCTGCAACATTCCGCGACAGTGACAAGCGCGGCGGGGCTAACGGGGCGCGCATTCGCCTCGCGCCGCAAAAGGATTGGGAAGTCAACCAGCCGGCCGAACTGGCAAAGGTTCTTCGGACGCTGGAGGCGATCCAGAAGGATTTCAACGGCGCTCAGTCCGGTGGAAAGTCCGGCGGGAAGAAGGTCTCGCTTGCCGACTTGATCGTTCTGGGCGGCTGCGCAGCCGTCGAGGCGGCTGCGAAGAAGGCCGGCCACGACGTGAAGGTTCCCTTCTCGCCGGGGCGCATGGACACGTCGCAGGACCAGACCGACGTTCACTCCTTCGCCGTACTGGAGCCGGCCGCAGACGGGTTCCGCAACTATCTCGGGAAGGGACACGAGGGATCGGCGGCTGAGCTGCTGGTGGATCGGGCGAACCTGATGACCCTGACCGCTCCCGAGATGACGGTTCTGGTTGGTGGCATGCGCGCCCTGAATGCAAACGTCGCGCAGTCCAAACACGGTGTTTTCACCAAGCGGCCCGAGACGTTGACGAATGATTTCTTCGTCAACCTGCTGGACATGAACACGAAGTGGCAGAAGTCCGCCACATCTGAAGGTGTGTTGGAGGGGCGCGATCGGGCGACGGGTGAGCTCAAGTGGACGGGCACCGTCGTCGATCTCGTCTTCGGTTCCAACTCCCAGCTCCGGGCCCTCGCGGAAGTCTATGCATGTGACGACTCGAAGGAGTCGTTTGTGAAGGACTTCGTGGCTGCGTGGAACAAGGTGATGAACCTCGATCGCTACGACCTTGCCTGAGCCCGGCGGAAAAGAGAGCTGTCGACTTCGTGCTAACCACCGTTCCTGTTGTTTGGATCGGCAAAACCGAAGTTCGTCGCTTTTCTTGGCTCGCGCGGGCCGGATCGCGCGCCCTCTGCTTCTCGGAATCGCCCGAACGAGAGAGCGGCTAAGCAGAGCGCCAGCGCAACCGTGAGACGTGTGCGAAAAGGCACACTGAAATTGTAACGCCCCTTTCGGTCGCGGCTCAGCGACGTTTCTGAGCCACGACCAGAGGGAGTGGTGTTTTAATTCACCGGACAGATGCCGCCGGGCTGATTTGCGCAGCCCGTCTGGCCGGGACCTTCATGAGCGCTATTGCGCCCGTTGTAGGCCGGAGCAACGAACGGGAAGCTGGTCAGGGATGGCGTGGTTGGCGTGTTCACGCCATCGCCGATCGGCGTCGCGTACTTGGTTGAATCCGCCAGAATGCCGCCGACGGCGCGCGCGGCGATATCGATCACGTCGTCATTGAGGCGGCGGCCGTTGGGAAAGCCGGCGCTGTCTCCGGCGATGAAGCCGAGACGTTTTGCGCTGGAAAACGGCGTCGGAGGAACGCCGGTATTGATTCGCAGCAGATCCGCGATGGGACCGGCATCGGCGGCGGCGCAGCCGGGGCAGATCGGCGCCTGATACTGCACCAGCGGCAGCAAATCCGTGCGAGGCGCGGCCGGAACGGGGACTCCGATCGAAGCGAAGATCTGCGCCAGCAGCGGGTTCAGGAAGTAGGGCGCGAACTGCCCGTCGTCGATCGGGTTGGAGACGCTGAATTGATCCTTCGAGCCGGTCCCGATGATCAACTCGTTGATCAGCGGATTGCCAAGGCGTTGCACTTGCGCCCACTGGCCTCTGGTCGCGCCCACATAACCGACGTTTTCCAGCATGGCGGTCTTCTTGCGGGAGGTGGTTGCGTAGGTGCCCAGCACGGCGTTTTTATCACCGGCCGCGTGCAGCGATCCGTCGGAAGTGAGCATGCTGATGGGGACCTCCAGAACGATGCTGTTCACGTTGAATCCGGCGACGGCATTGGGGGCGTAATTGTTGTGGTCATCCGCATCGATGAGCGGAGGCAGCACGCCGCCGCCCACGGCCGCGCGGAAGTTCAAGGAATCGAAGGCGGCGCCCAGATCGACGAAGAAGGGGTCCGCGACAGTGCCGGCGAACACCGTGACGCCGCCAGGCAACGTGTAGATCCCTTGCGACCGAAGCGTGTTGTAGCTCGGCATGGTGCGCGGTCCCACGTTGGTGGGAACGGCATATAGGGTCTGGCCCATCGCCAGGTCCTTGGCCTCATACTTGGTGACCATGGTGACGGAGTAGGTCTGGCTCAGACTCAATCCTGCCGCGCCTGGGCCTGAAAGAGAAGTAATCGGCGGAATTCCGGCGAGGTTGCCGACGAAGCCGGTGAAGACGGTAGGCGCGAGAATCTCGGTCTTGAAGCGGAACTCGAAAGTGACATCCGGAATGCCATCGTGATTATTGTCGACCTTCATCTCGTACAAGATGTTGGGATCGAAGGGGAAATAGTTGGGACCGTTGGAAGGTTCCAGAAACGGATCGACGTTGAGGATCATGACCAGATGATCCGGTTGGCCGGGATCCACGAAGCAATACCAATCCGTGATATCGGCCTTCTGATCCAGGGCCGTGATGGGGGCTTCGCGGTGGCTGGATGCCGGGAGCTGCATGGGCAGCATCGCGGCAGCAAGCGTGAACAATGCAGTTTTAAGCGGATTCAGCTTCATCGAGAGCATCTCCTTACAGGAAGCGGGTGTGGTCGTTCATAAGCGATACGTGCGCTCAGGGCCCAGCGGATGTGGGGGGATTGAATTTGGGCATGCGGCCGATGGTCTTGACCGCCGGCGGTTCGGCGGTGTGTGATTTCGCAGTTCTGAAGCGCCGACTGGCGTATCAACCACATGCGGTATCTTGTGACTAGGTGAAGGTTCGCGATTTGATCCGGCTATTGGAGTCGGATGGATGGCGATTGAAGACGGTGCGAGGAAGTCACCGGCAGTTCAAACATCCCCGCAAGCGGATGGTCGTCACAGTACCCGGTCAGTTCGGCAAGGATGTGCCCATGGGTACGCTGAAGGCCATTCTTAAGGCGGCCGAACTAGAGGAGGATGCTTGATATACACGGTAATTTATGAACAGGGTCCAACCTCGTGGGGAGCTTATGTTCCCGATCTCCCCGGTGTGGCTTCCGTCGGCGACAGCCGCGAGGAAGTCGAGCGATTGATCCAGGAGGCCATTGAATTGCACCTGGAAGGCATGCGGGAAGAGGGCTTGCCGATTCCTCCACCGTCGAGCTTCGCTGGCGAAGTGGAAGTTCACCCAGCGGTCTAGCTGATCCGCGTGCGACCGGACTCTGCGCGAAAAGGCGATCCTCATCGTCTCCTCTTTAGAGGAGATTCAGCTCATGCGGTCGGTGATCATTCGTAGCGGATTCGTCGTTTTCGCTTTGAACGCGGCGTTCGGCCAGGCGCAGACCAAGTCTCCGAAGGTCGAGAAAAAGCTTGAGTTTGAGGTAGCTTCGATACGTCCGGCGCTACAACCGCCGCCGCAAGGAACGCCGAGAGGGCCGGCTGGCGGCCCGGGAACCGGCGATCCGTCGCGGTTCACCTGCTCCTATTGCACCCTTCAGGGCCTTCTGGTGTGGGCCTACCAGTTGGAGATCGATCAAATTGCCGGGCCGTCATGGTGGGCCACGGAGTATTACGACATTATGGCGAACGTTCCGGAGGGCACAACCAAACAGCAGTTTCAAGCGATGTTCCAGAATCTGCTAGCGGATCGCTTCAAGATGACCGTCCATTTTGAGAAGCGGGATTTCACAGCCTATGTAATGACGGTGGCCAAAGGCGGGCTAAAGATGAAGGAATTTGTGAACGATCCGAAGGCCCCACCGCCGGCGTTTGAGCCGGACGGACGGCCCGCGAGGTATCCGCTCACTTTTAAAGACGGGTTCCCGGTGCTCGCGCCCGGCAACACCCCAGGCTCGTGGGCGATTGACGTGAATGGACGCAGGTTGTTGACGGCGCGCCGGCGCGGCACGGACGAGATCGTCAGCACATTCCAGCAAGCCTTGGGCCCGGGCGTCCGGGTTGTGGATAAGACCGGGTTGACCGGCAAATACGATTACCATCTACAGTACGCCCGGCTGAACAACACCGCGGCCGGGGCACAGGATCTGCCCCCCGGCTCAGACTTTCTCGACTCCATCGGCGAGCCGGCTCCGGACGTCATCACGGCCGTTCAGCAGCAGCTCGGGCTCATGCTGACGAAGGGGAAAGTCGCTGTGGACGTGCTGGTAATCGATCGCGTGGAGAAGACGCCGGCGGCGAACTAATGCTTAGGAGGATGCAACGCACCGGGGACTGGCCCATGTGTCACAATGTGACACATGGAGAAGGCCAGCGTCAGAAAGCTACATTTGAAGACGAGCAGTCTGATCAAAGATGTTGTTGAGGGCCAAACTTACTTGATCGAACTGCGCGGGAAGCCGGTGGCGGAACTCCGGCCTATCGCTGGAACTCCGCACCGAGGCAAGCCGCTCCCAGACCGTGAGGCTTGGATTAGGAAGTTGCCTGTTTCAAAGACCGACAGCGGCCGGATTCTCGAAGAGGACCGTTCCTGAGCTCGATCTACTTAGACGCGGCTTATGTCACGAAGTGTTATCCGCGGGAACCGGACGCATTTGCCGTCCGGGAAATGGTGCGACGCGCCTCGGCGGTCTACACTTCGGCGTTCACCATCGCGGAGGTGGCGTGCGTTTTTCATCGCCATCAACGTGAAGGAACTCTCAATACCCGGACAGCCCGGGAAGTCCGCGATCAGTTCCAGCAAGACCTGAGATGAAACCTGGCTATTGATACCGGACGCCGGATTTAACGAAATCTGGACCAACCAATGACCGCCACCTTCTGAGCGCCGCATCTCACTTCGGATTGAAGGGGCGGACCATAGTCGCGACCTGATCTGAAATACCGGACTCCCGCCGCGGCACCCACAAGACGGGCGAATGCGTCATTACGACTTCGCCGTGCTGATTGCGGGTGGTGATCAGAAACTTGACGATGCCGAACGCGGGATTGGACTCCGAGGGCTCGACGGAAACGACCTCGATATCGACATGCAGGGTGTCGCCCGGGCGTACGGGGAGAGACCAGCGCAGATTCTCGACCCCGATGCCGAGCACTTCGGTATCGCCCAAGGGCCGCGCCAGAGCGATCAAGCGCATCACCAGAGCGGCGGTGTGCCACCCGCTGGCGATGATTCCGCCGAAGGGGGAGCGCCCGGCGACATCCGCGTCCAGGTGCATGGGCTGAGGATCGAAGGCGCGCGCGAAGGCCAGCACGTCCGCTTCGGTGACTTCGACGGAGCCGGCGGAATGGCGTTCTCCCACCGAGACATCTTCAAAATAGCGGTTCACGGCTTTTCTTGAAACTAAAGCTTTAGCAGGGCGCGCAGGCGCTTGGTCTGGACCCGGCTGACGGGGATCTCGGATTGCTTCTTGTCGTCCATGCGGAGCTGGAAGCTGGACTTGAACCACGGCACCACTTCCTTGATCCGGTGAATATTGACCAGATAGGAGCGGTGTACGCGCCAGAAGATTTCAGGATCGAGGTTGGATTGCAGCTCCTCGATGGTGCGGTAGTTGGACTGGCCCTCGAGACTGGAGGCGACCACGGTGATGAGGCCGTCCTCGATGGTGGCGTATACCACCTCTTTCGCATCCACGATGAAGTTGCGCTGATTGCTCTTGATCAGGAGCTTGGTGCGCTGGAGCGTGGGCTTGGGAGGGGGAAGGTCGGGCTGTGCGGTTTTGGAGCGCTCGGCCACGCCCTTGCGGGCGCGCTCGATAGCCATGACCAGCCGCTCTTTTTCCACCGGTTTGAGCAGGTAATCCAGAGCTTCCCAGCGGAAGGCTTCGACGGCGTACTGATCGTAGGCGGTAGCCATAATGAAGTACGGCAGAGGGACGTTGGCTTCCCGCAGCTTGCGGATGACGCCCAGACCGTCCAGCCCAGGCATCTGCACGTCCAGGAAGACCAGCTCGGGTTCGAGATCCTCGATGAGCTTCAGGGCTTCGAGACCGTTCGAAGCGGTGGCGACGACCTCAATGTCCGGGAAATCGCGGAGCTGGTAGGCCAGTTCTTCGGAGGCGAGCTGTTCATCGTCCACCAGGATCGCCGAAATCATGGCCGCGGGCGCGCGATTCTGCATCAACTGTTAGTATAGCGGCCATCGCGGCCCATGCCGGACTCGATGAGTTTCTCCAGCAGCGGCTGAGCCCGTCCCCCGAAGAAACTCAGGATCTCGCCGGGCAGCCGGTGCCGCGTTCCCCGGTGCGCACGCGGCGCACAGCCTGCTTCCGTTCCAACCGGTACACGATTGTCGGGATGCCGAGCCTGCTCAGTTTGGGCTGCTGAAGTTGCGCCGATGACGCCGGCAAGGTGGTCTACCAGCGGGAATCCTCTTCTGTGGTAGGACCTAACTACAGGTTTCATAGATTCCGCCCAACTTTGGAATTCGGGGTCAGGGAACTCCCGAATCTACCCCTAAGGCATTGATAAAAAGTAGATTAATGGCTCGGCGCGAACTATTAGTTTTGGAAGCAGGTTACAGCATTCTGTATAAAAGTTTTTGATTGACACCATCAGTTGCATTGTTGTAGCATCACCTTGAATGTTGGGTTAGTCTTCAATTTCCAACAGAAGTGTGTTTGTACGTTGACTTTCCAAGGGGGAGAGTATACATGCGAAGAGTTGTAACTTTGACGCTGTGTTTGTTGTTTGCCGGACTTTTGGCGTTCGGCCAAGTGGGCAACGGTTCCATTACCGGCACCGTTACCGATCCGGCCGGCGCAGTTATCGCCGGGGCGGCCGTTCAAGCTAAGAACGCGGACACCGGCGTGGTCTATCGGGGCGTATCGACGAACACCGGAAACTATACGATCACGGATTTGCCGGTGGGCAACTACGTCGTTACAGTGACGGTGATGGGGTTCAAAACTTACACCCATACAAACCTCGCCCTCCAGGCTGAGACAGCTCTGAGGGAAGACGTGGCTCTGCAAGTAGGCGCGTCCACGGAGTCCGTAACGGTCACCGCCGAAGCTTCGCTGCTGCGCACGGAAAGCGCTGAGTTGTCCCACAACGTCAGCATCGACGCCATCGACGCACTTCCCCTGATCGGCATCGGGTCGGTCAACTCCGGCACCTCCGGCTACCGCAATCCCTACAATACGCTTCTGACACTGCCGGGCATCAGTAGTTATAACAGCAGCGGAACCTTCGTTCTGAACGGCCTGGGCGCTGCCTTCGCACTCACCGAGACGATGCGAGTGGACGGCCAGGACTCGACCTCGCGCCTCTTCGGGACCTACGATTACACGCAGATGGCTCAGCCTAGCGCGGACGCGATTCAGGAAATTGCCTACCAGACCAGCAACTACTCCCCCGAATTCGGAACGGCGGGCATCGCGGTCATCAACATGACCATGAAGTCCGGGACCAACCAATATCACGGATCCGGCTTCGACTACTTCGTCAACGAAGACCTCAATGCCGGCGAGGCTTTCAGCAAGAGCGGGGGCTGCATTCAGGGAGCCACTTCCGTCCTGGCTTGCAGCTCGAGCGGCGGGGGTGGAGGTAAATTCAGCCCGCGCGGCCGCCGCAACGATTTCGGTGGAACCATGGGTGGTCCGGTGTACATCCCCAAAGTCTATAACGGCCATAACAAGACCTTCTGGTTCTTCAACTATGAGGAGTTCCTCGAGACCAACCTGTATGGCTTCAACGATACGGTGCCCACGGCCGCTTACCTGAAAGGCGATTTCTCCCAGATCTCGACCAACGGGACTTGCAGCGCCTGCGCCCAATTGGGAATTCAGACCGGGCCGCTGGGTACTCCGAAGGTTCAAATTGACCCCAACGGCAACAATGTCTACGCGAATGAGATCTTCGATCCTTTGACGCGAGCCCAGGCTACCTCCGGTTCCCTGGCCGGCCAGGGATATGCCATCCCATTCATGAACAACCAGATTCCGCTGACCCGCTTCGATGCAGTCTCGCTCAAGATCTTGAGTTTTATCCCCGCGTCGAACCAGCCCCAATTATTTTCCGCCAATTACTCCGTGACGGAACCCGGTAATCGATACTCGGCCATTCCGGCGTTCAAGATCGATCACAATATCGATGCCAAGGACAAGCTTTCCTTCTATTATTCGGAGAACACCACCGCGAACCAGTTCAACCCCACCCTGGGGGGACAGGACGGCATGCCCAACACGGTCACCCAGGCCCGCGGGTCATTCATTACCAACTACCAGGAACGGCTGAACTACGACCGCACTCTCACTCCGACCCTTTTGCTGCACATCGGCGCGGGCTTATACCACCAAAGCTTCGTCGACAACTCGCCGGAAATTACCTTCCAACCCCAGTCGGTGTTGGGGCTCAGCGGCTTCCTGGCGAACCGCAATTTCCCGCTGGTACAGACGGGGTCCAACGCCTACGGAGGCATGATCAATCTGGGTCCGAGCGCCGGTCAGGGTCCCAGCTACGAGATGCGGCCCACCGGCTCCACCAACTTGACGTGGGTTCGCGGCAAGCACACCTACAAGGCGGGCGCCGAGATGATCTACGAACAAGCCTATTCCAAACCCCATCCGCTGGTTACGATGGGTACTAACGCCGGTCCGACAGGCGATCCCTTCACCAACATAAATAGTTACGGCTCTTTCAGCCCGGGCTTCGGTTTCGCCAGTTTCCTGCTGGGCGATTATACCAACGTATCGCAGAGCGTACCGATCGACACGCGGATCTCGACCTTTGATTGGGCGTTCTTTATTCAAGACTCCTGGAAGGTCACCCGCAAGCTCACGGTGGATTACGGCATTCGGTGGGACTATGACACTCCGAACCACGAGCAATACAACCGCTGGGCGCAGCTCGACGCGACCCTGGCGAACCCTGTTGCCGGCAACCACCCCGGTGCGATCCAGTTCGCCGGTCCCAGCACTCCCAATTTTTACGAGCCCGCCTATCCTTACGCCCTCGGGCCGCGGCTCGGTATCGCCTACCAGCTCAACAGCAAGACGGTGCTCCGCGGCGGATGGGGCGTGAACTACCAGTTCATTGCGGCCAACGCCGGTGGCACTTTGAGTTCCCCCGGAAGCTATAATCTTCAGGCCAACAGCCCGGCCTACATCCCCGGTGGGAGCCAATTTGTAAATATTGAGACTCCGGGCGTCATCAAATCGCCGACATGGCCCTCCCTCAACCAGTTCCAGGATCCGAATCCGGGCGCAACGTCCCCCGCGCCCACGGTACCCGACGGACAACAAAACCGGCCGCCCCGCATCAATCAATGGAGCGCCGGCATCCAGCGCGAGATTACCAGGGATTTCGTCATGGAAGCGGACTACATCGGCAACCATGCCGTTTGGACGCCCGGCGGTTATGGCCGCCTGAGCCAAGAATCCCCGCAACTCTGGGCGTCCTATGGCTTGTACCCCATTCCCGGGACCGGTCCTCCGGGGTATAACAACGAGGCTGACCGCGCCTTGTTGACCCAGCCGATCAGCAGTAGTGCGGTGATCCAGAAGATGGCTTCGGTAGGTATCACCAACATCCTTCCCTATAGCGGCTTCCCCACCAGCAGTTCGCTACAGAGCGCTTTGTACCCCTTCCCGCAGTTCGGGAATCTCAACCCCACGGGGTCTCCGACCGGGGACACCATGTACAACTCTTTACAGATCAAGGCCACCAAGCGCTTTTCGCACAACTTCACGGCTGGCGGCGCATACACCTGGGGCCAAGGCTTCACTCGGGCCGGCCGGCAGGACTTCTTCAATCCCCTGAGCGCTCAGTGGGCATTACAGAATATTCCGCCGCAGGTCCTGACCTTCAACGCCACGTACACGACGCCGAAGGCCTCCTTCTTCCCCAAAGTTGTGAACGAAATCACCAGAGGCTGGCTGATCGGGTGGTACTCGACGTACCAAAGCGGCGCCTTCCTCACGCCTCCAACCAGCGTCGTCAACCCGAATCAACTATCCAGCGAGGATGTACTTGTTTCGGGCCAGCCTTTGTACAATGTAGCCAACATCAACAATATCCACAGCTACAGTCCGTATTACACTCAGTTGCTGAATCCGAACGCCTGGGCGCCATGCCCCACCAACCAGACTTGCATGGCCGGTGGAAATCTCATTAAGAGTTTCCGGAACCTGCGCAATCCCTCGGAGAACGCCAACATCGGCCGCAACTTCCGCATCAAGGAAAGAATGAACCTCCAGGTCCGAATGGAGTTCGTCAATATCTTCAACCGGACCGAAATGACGTTGCCGCAATCGCCGTTTGGGCCGAACGCCACGTCGAATCCGCAGAGCCCGGTGTCGAAGAATGCGCTGGGGATCCAAACCGGTGGGTTCGGAGTCATCAACGAGTACGCTGCGCCGAACACCGCTCCAGCCTTGGCTCAGTTGCCTCGCCAAGGCACGTTGATCGCGCGATTCTCGTTCTGAGAGCGAATCTGCTTTGAGAAATCGGCCTTGCCGCCTTCGGGCAGCGAGGCCGATTTGTTTTGAAGGCTTCAAATAGGCGGCCTGGCAGCGGCGGTATGCGCCAACTTGCGGATCAGGCTATGTGCCCGCGGCATGCGCACAGGTTGGCGCTGCTTCACTTCCCCGCCGCCGCGCTCGTGTACCCCTGCCATATGTATTCCAGAGCCTCGGGCAAGGTTTGCTGCTTCACGGCGCGGTCGGTGTGCCCGGCGTTGCGCGCAAATACAAACTGGTAGTGATAGCCCTTGGCCGCCAGCACCTTGGCCATGTTCTCATTGGCGACCACCCAGTCGTGCAGGTCGTCGCGGGCGATGAGATTGTCCCTGTCGCCGACTTCCATCCAGATGCGTAGCGGCTTGGCCGGGGTGTTGGGGATGAGGTGTTCATGGAACTCCCATGCGCCGTGCGGGGTCTCCGGGTTCGGCGGCCACTGCTGGTTCACGTAGGTGCCCGAGTAGGTGAGGACGCGGTGGTACAGCTCCGGGTGATACCATGCCATGATCAAGGCGCACGAGCCGCCGGAGCTGCCGCCCATGGTCGCCCGGCCCTCCGGATCTTTGGTCAGCTTCACGTTGTATCGCCGCTCAACCAGAGGCAGCACTTCTTTCTCGACGAACTCGGCGTACAGGCCCGACATGGTGTCGTATTCCAGGCCGCGCTCGCTTCCCTGAGCGTCGCCCCCGCCGTTGCTTATGGAGATGGCGATCGTCGCCGGCACGCGATGCTGGGCGATCAGATTGTCCAGGGCCGTAAACAACAGCGGGTCGGCTCCATCGGCCCCGACCATGAACGGCGCGGTGGCGCCGGGGACGTATTGTTTGGGGACATACACAGCCACCTTGCGAGTGTAGGGAGCCGGATGGGTTGTGATAGACCCTCCGACACCGCCGCCGGCGTCACGCGCGATGCCGGGATAGATCTTGCTGTCGCTCGATTCCATCGTGAAGTTGTAGACCGTTCCCTGCGGCACGCCCTCCCGTACGATCATCTCCGGCGCGGGGTTGTGGGTCGGACCGATGATGAAGTTTCCGTCGGCCTTTGCCGGAGCGTTGGAGCCGTCGGGTAAGTCCTTCGCCGTGACATAACCGGGCGTGCTGGGATCGCGGGTCGGCGGCCCTGGGCGCGCGGGGCGTGCCGCCGCGGCCGGAGTTTGGGCCATGGCCCGATCGAAGCTACTCGTCAGGCTCATCGACAACGCGACGAGTAGAAGCCCAAGGGGTCCGGCTCCCACTAGCGCACGGGTCGCGAACTGCTTCGCGCTGAATGGCCCTTGCTCACAGCCGGTTTTGCGTGAGTTCTTTGGAAGACGGAACATTCGGGACTCCTTTTCTCTTAGCGCTGTCAATTCCAGCCGGCGACAACGAAAGAAACTCATTTCCCGGCCGGCTGAGCCAGCGACGATATCTGATTCAGCTTACTCCACTGCTCCGGAGTGAGCTGCTTGCGAATCCCCAGCAGCATTCTTCCGTTGGCCTTTTCCAGCTCCGCGCGAGCCTGCGCCACGCGATCGATCTGCGCGGTGATTCCGGACTCGTCCAGCGGTTCCACCGCCACCAGGCGCTCGAGGCTTTTCTCTTCCCTCTCCAGCGTGTAATTCAAATTCATCAGGATTGACCGGGATTGCTGAAATGCGTCGTCCATTTTCTTCTGCTGGTCCGCCGTCAGTCCCAGATACTGCGCCGCAGCCGGGATCTTCCACCATCGGTCCGCCAGACCGGTCTGGAGCCCGCCGCTCGCCTGCTTCAACGAAGCCGGCGCGTCGGGTATACGCCCAATTCCTTGCGCGAGCGCAGCTTCCTGTGCGCGAAGCTCATCCAACCTTGTCCTGAGGACCACAACGTCCGGATAGGAGTCCCTATACCTCTTCCGCAATTCATCCAGCTTCGCTTGCGTAGCGCTCTCCTCGGCTCTAAGCGCCTCGATTCGCGCCTGCCGGGCCTGGCACTGCGCCAGCGAAGCCTGCGCTGAATCGAAATCCGGCTGAGCCACGAGTTGCGTTTGCACGAGCATTTTATACCGCGCGACGGTCTTTTCCTCAGCCTGGCAGGGGCTTGCCTGCTGCGCCAAAGCCGGCACGGCCGAAAACATCAGGGCCGACAGCGTCAATATGATTACAGTTCGCATGAGTTCAATCCTTTTTCTTAATTCCCCGGAGTCCAATCCATCAGCGGCGCCATGGCGCGCGGCACTGATCGCGCGAGCCCTGCGTTTACCTGTTCCAGTAACTGAGCGTCCGCCTTTTCCTGCTCGGCTGCGCGTTGCCGGGCATTCTCGCGCAGCGCCCGCTCGTACGCCGGAATCGCGCCCAGCATCAGCGCCACCACTGCCGCCGCAGCCCACGCCACCCTGGTCCGCTGCGGGCGGATACTCTTCGCCGAACGGTTGCGCGAAAGAATCGCCTGAAGCCCAGGGCTCTCGCTCCGCTCGCCTTCCTGCCGCAGGGCGTCCCTAAACCGCGCTACGGCCTCTCGAAAATCCCCGGGTCGAAAATCGCTCATCGCAACCTCCCCACGTATGCCCGCACCGACCGCAGCGCGCGGTACAGATGAATCTTCACGGCTCCCTCTTTCAACCCGGTGGCGGCGGCGATCTCGAGCAGTTCCATCTCCTCCACATACCGCAACAGGAACACCGTTCGCTGCCGCTCCGGCAGGCGAGCCGTCGCGTTCCATACGGCGTCCACTTGCTCCTGTACCAGGATCCTCTGCTCCGGATCGATCCCCGCATCCGGGATCCAGTTCCGCACGGCGTCACCATCGACAGGGTAAGCCGGAGCCCGCCTCCAGAACTGAAGCCGCCGGTTGCGGGCATTATCGCGCACCAGATTGACGGCTATTTGCATCAACCACGTCAGAAGACTGGCTTCGCCGCGAAACCGTTCCCTCCCGCGATAGGCCTTGAGAAAGCAATCCTGAGCAACCGTCTGCGCGGCGTCCCGATCCCGCAGCGAGGCCAAGGCGAAGCGGAAGATCCGCGGCCAGTAGAGGCGGACTACGGTATCGAAGTCCGCAGCGCCTAAGTCTACGATCTGCCCGGCCCGGTCTTCCATGCTCACGGCGATCACGCGGGTAGTGGCGACCGGTTCCATGCGAGTGTGTAGACGAGAGATTGCGCGCCGGGGTTAGCAGACAGCGGTTAGTTTTTCAGCCTGCCCCACATACCGAACGACGGTGGGAGACTAGCCCGCCTATCGTCAGTAGTTCCGGATCAAGTCCATCCCGGTGTACAATCCGGCCACTTGATCGTAGCCGTTGAACATCAGGGTTTTTTGAAGGTCGTTGAGGCGGCCGCTGCCCAGGCGATGCTCCTCGGCCTGGCTGAAACGCGGATGGTCCCGCTTGGGATTGACGTTGGAATAGAAGCCGTAAGCCTCCGGCCACTCGCGAGCCCAGGTAGTCACCGGCTCCTTCTCCGTGAGAGTCACCTTCACGATGGACTTGATGCTCTTGAAGCCGTACTTCCATGGAAGCACCAGCCGCAAGGGCGCGCCGTTCTGGTTGGGCAGCGTTTCCCCGTACAACCCGACGGTCAGCAGCGCAAGCGGGTGCATGGCCTCATCCATGCGCAGTCCTTCGACGTAGGGGAACTTGATGCCCGCCGCGCGTGGAGAGATCATTTGGCGGGAGTCGTAGAGGCTTTCAAACGCGACGAACTTGGCTTTTGCGTTCGGCTCCACTTGCTTGAGCAGAGCGCTCAGCGGGAAGCCGATCCACGGAACCACAATCGACCATCCCTCCACGCAGCGATGCCGGTAGATGCGCTCCTCCAGCGGCGCCAGCTTCATGATCGCGTCGAGGTCGAACGTCTTGGGCTTGGCGGCTTCGCCTTCGATCCGCACCGTCCAGGGGCGGGGGAGCTGCCACTTGGGAGCATTCTTGAAGGGCTCGTCCTTGCCGGTACCGAATTCGTAGAAATTGTTATAGCTGGTGACGAACTTTTCGTTGGTGACGGCCTCTTTGCCGGCGTCGTAGGCGGACTTCCTGACGCCGTCGAGTTTCGTGGTGGCTCGCGCGGAGAAAGGCGCGGCGAGTGCGCCGAGCGTGGCGGCTCCGGCGCCCAGGAAACGGCGGCGGTTCAGATACATATGCTTGGGAGTGACGTCGGAGTAGCGCAGGTTCATATCGCTTGGTCCCCTTCCATATATAGTACGCCGCAGACGCCGGAATGGTGCGAAGAAAAATCACCTTGCTCGGCCGGGCCTGGGCGGGGGCGTCATGAGGCTAATGAAAGTATCCCGGCAAGTCCTTCTTGGTTTCGCGCAGAATCTCGACCACGTTTTGCCGGTCGGCCGCCGTGAGCCGGGCATACTTCCGGCCCCGCTCGACACCCGACAAAACTTCCCACATGCGTTTATAGACGGCGTCTTTGGCCTCAGGAGGCAGGTTCTCAAAGGCATCGGAGTAAATCATGTAGCTGCATGGATACCGCAACAGCCGGTGCTCGAGATCCAGTTGCCGCAGCGACCTTCCCTGTTTATCGCGAGGCCCTTGCGACGAAAACTTCTCCGCGAATCCAGATGTGCCGTGTATCCGGCCATTGAGCGGCGCCTCGTCCACGAACAGGAGATAATCCACAAATTCACTCACGGCGTCGCGAAGGCGCGTCAAGAAATCGCCCTGCTCCGCCGGATCGGCAACCAGCTTCATCTTCTCCCGATACAACCCATAGCGAGTCTCCCAATTGACGCGCGTCAGCAAATTCATCATGCGCATCTGGTGATCGAAAACCATCAACGCGGCGATGTCGCTATAGGGAGAAAGATACAGACTGGTATCGAATTTCGCCTTGAGCGATTCCAGGTGCAGAGTGCCTTCGTTCACCATCGACTCGGGCTTCTCCAGATCGGAGACGATCGCGTTTCCCAGATGCCGGACCGAGCCGCTGTTGCCGGTCACATACCAGCCGCCCCAGCGCTGCTCCATGGGGCTGCGATGGTCCGTGACGTAGCTGCCGGCTTGATACTCGGCCGTTCCGTCGGCGGCGGGGAACACGCTGCGCAGCAGCATCCCCGGGACTCCCAGCGTATTGTACGAAAGGTGGCAACTGAGACAGCCATCCTTGCGCTCGAACTGCGGCTTCAGCAGAGGCTGCATCGCCAGCGCCGCGGACGCTGCCCGACTCTGATCCAGCGTATAGAACACGACGCCCTGGCGAGGGTCCTGCGCGGCCAGCTCGATGAATCCTCCGCGCACCCAGCCGACCACCACCGCGTCGTTGAAAAACAGCGTTCGCGGATTTTTCGGACTGATTCGATTCTGCTGCACGCTGGTCTTGGAAAAGGCCACGATCTGCGACTCCACTGGAACATGCAGCGCCCGGAGCACGCTCGGCAGGTAGCCGCTGGTTTCGTCGTAGGTAAGTTGCGCTGCGCCTTCCAGAAGCTTGCGATTCAATTCGGCAACAGGATCTTTTGACGGATTCTGGTATCCAATCGCGGGATGATCCGGCGCGCCGTCAAACAGCTCCTCGAACGCCCCGAGGCCGGCTGTGGCCGCGACAATCGTCAATCCCGCGAGCCAGAGAAGGCGGCCCATGATGTAAGTCTACATCGGGCCTGCAGACTGCCGCCCTCAGCCTGTATTCTAAATTTGGATGTTTCGAGGTCATCGACGCAAGGTCAGGATTCTTTTTTCCGCATCGGACATGATCCTGCTGGCGCTGGCGTTCCAGTTGGCCTACTGGACGCGCGCGCGGCTGGAGCTGAAGAACGTTTTCTTCATCGAGCCCCACACCAGAGCCCTGCTGCTGGGCTGGTCGATGCTGATGTGGGTGGGACTGGGCTACTGGTGGGAGATCTACGACCGCATCGACGGCGCGCACCCGCGCGTGATTCTGCGCGACGCCTTCCGGCAATGCCTGCTGGGTTCGGCGTCGGTGGTGCTGCTCGAATACCTTCTGCGGCTGGATTTGAGCGCGGCGGATCGCCTATCGCGCTCCTTTCTGGGGCTCTTCGCGGGATTCACCTGGTTCCTTCTGTGCCTGGTACGGCTCAATGCCGGGCGGCTGCTGGGCGCGCTGCGCGGCCGCTGGGGCGCGTCGCATTTCGTGGTGGTGGTCGGAACCGGCGAGCCGGCCCGCCGCCTGGGACGGCAGTTGGAAGAGGCCTCCTCCTACGGCATCCGTCTGACCGGATTCATGAGCGATACTCCGGGCCCGCCGGAGATCGGCGGGATCGACCTCGCCGCGCACTACCCGGTGCATGCGCTCGACGCCTTGCCGCAGCTTCTGCGCGGCCAAGTAATCGACGAAATCATTTTCGCCGTGGACAGCCGCCGCCTGACGGACCTGGAGGACATCATGCTGGCGTGCGACGAGGAAGGCGTGCGCACGCGCGTCGCCGTCGATTTTTTCCCGCACGTGAACAGCCAGGTGTATCTGGACCGGCTCGGTTCCTCGCCGCTGCTGACGTTTTCGGCGACGCCTCACGATGAGATTCGTCTGCTGGTCAAACGCCTCACCGATATTGCTCTGGCCGGCGCATGGTTGATCCTGCTGTTCCCCGTGATGCTGGCGACCGCCGTGGTAATCCGGCTGACGTCGCCCGGTCCCGCCATTTTCCGGCAGGAGCGCTGCGGGTTGAACGGCCGCCGCTTCGTGTTCTACAAATTTCGTTCGATGTGCCAGGACGCCGAGGCGATGCGCGCCTCGCTCGAGCATTTAAGCAGTCGGCGGTTGGCGTTCAAGATGCCCAACGACCCGCGTCTCACCGGCGTGGGGCGCTGGCTCCGAAAGTTCTCCGTGGATGAGTTGCCGCAGCTTTGGAACGTGCTCAAAGGCGATATGTCTCTGGTGGGCCCGCGGCCGGCATTGCCGGATGAGGTGGAACAATACAAGGGATGGCAGCGCCGGCGTCTGCGCATGCGTCCGGGCCTGACTTGCCTGTGGGCCGTCAGCGGCCGCGACACCGTGGATTTCGAGACCTGGATGAAGCTGGACATGCAGTATATCGATAATTGGTCGCTGGCATTGGACTGGAAAATAATTCTGAAAACACTTCCGCAGTTATTGAGCGGAAAGGGAGCCCATTAATCCAATGCATTTAATTCCGACGCATGACGAAGTCGTCGCTTTGCTCCAGCGTACGGGCGGCCTCCGCCAGGGGCATTTCGAATATCCCAGCGGATTTCACGCCGCTGAATACCTGCAAGTGGCCCTCACCATGCGCGACTACGCGGCGGCCAAGATCCTGAGCGTGGGCCTGAGCCGCCAGTTGCGCGCTCATCCCGATATTCGCGTCATGATCCCGGAGCTATCCATCGTCGCGCCCGCCACCGGCGGACTTCCCGTGGCCTACGGCGTGTGCGAGGCCCTGCGCGCCCATCAGGTGTATTGGGCCGAGCGCGAGAACGCCGGCGAGCCCATGCGCTTCCGCCAATTCCTGGAAGTGAAGCCGGGCGAAAAAGTCCTGCTGGTGGACGACATCTTTCGCACCGGGCAGAAGCTTTCCGAGCTGAAGGCGCTGGTGGAATCGCACGGCGGAGAAGTGGCCGGCATGGCGGTGGTGATCCACCAGCCCTACCCGAATTCGACCCGCTTCGATCCGCTGCCGTTTTACTATCTGGCCAAACTCGACGCCAAATATTTTTCCGATGCCGCCTCTTGCGAGTTATGCAAGAAGGGTGTGCCGGTGGAGAAGGTGCGGACGTGACCTGGACGCCATAGCATCGCCGGAGATGCGAAAATGATGCTGAGGGACCCGCTATGATCGATGTCACCCAGGATATTCAGTCCATGACCACGTTCAAGCGCAACTCATCGGGACTGATGAGGCGCCTGAAGAAGACCGGCCGGCCCCTGGTTTTGACTGTAAAGGGAAGGGCCGCGGCCGTCCTTCTTGATGCAGCAGCGTATCGGGACGTAGCCGATCATCTGGACGCGGTGGCAAGCATCCGCCGCGGTTTGGAGCAAGCTAAAAGAGGCTTGGGCCGTTCCGTAGACCAGGTGTTCGAGGAGTTGGAACGCGACTCGTGAGCGCCCCCAATGCGATATCGCATCATCGTCACCCCGGAGGCTGAAGGCGATCTGCGAAACGCAACCAGCTATATTCGCAGGGACAATCCTCGCGCGGCCCGCGCGTGGCTGAAAGGTGTCCGCAAAGCATCAAAACCCTTGCACGGTACCCGGAACGGTGCAACCTCGCGCCCGAAAGCGCATCGTTCAACGAACCCATCCGGGAATTGTTTTACGGCAGCGGCAATCGGGGAACATATCGGATTCTCTTTGTCGTGCTCGACAAGACAGTTTTCGTGTTGCATATACGCCATGGGGCGATGCTGCCCCTCTAACTATGGACGCTCAGCGCTTCGCGAGCTGGTCGAGCGCCGAAGCGAATGGAAGCGCAGCGCCAGGCGTATCCGGAAATGTACGCCGGGCTGGCACAGTAATCTATAAGAGGTGCAGAGCTTCAAGGACTATCGCTGGATTGTCACGGACCCCGACTTGCTTGGCGGCAAGCTCGTGGTTCGTGGCACGCGCCTGTCGGCCTCCTTCCTGCTCGCGTGTCTCTCAGAAGGCATGACGCCCGAGGAGATCCGGAGCACCTACGGTTCGTTCCCCGAAGAGGCCCTCGGCGAGATCCTGCGCTTGGCCCAGGACGCCGAGGAAAGCTGGACTGACGAGGAACGCCAGGTGTTGTCGGCTCATATCGAGGAAGGCTGCCTACAGGCCGAGCGCGGTGAGCTCACCGACGGCGCGCAGGCTCGCCGCGAAACTCAGGCCATGAAAGAAGACTGGCGCTCGTCGAAGCGATGAGCGCTTACGCTCGTGGCCTACTTTGAAATCGGGTAGTACCGTGGAGTAGTAGCTGGTTCCTGTCCGGTAATCACCAAGTGACCGTGAGGGCGCGGCTTCAGGGGCACGCCGTTCTCTTCGTAGTACCTGCCGCAAACCTCTCCATTGCAGCCGGCGGCATCCTCGTTATGAACCAGGGTCAACTTGGAGTCCTCAGGATTGCGCGCTTCTTCATCTGTGAAGTGAATAATTGCCATATGTCTCCCTCTCCATTCTGCGCCGCTCGCGTCACGCGGCCATCTGGTCGCCGGTGGAGCACAGCATTGCCGCAAGATTCTGAAGTTGCGGCAGGCTCAGCCGCCACAGACCTTCGATGATCTTCCCTTCCGCCAAGCACGCGAAAAAAGGATCAACGTAGAGCATTTCCATCCCGCTTTCTCGGGCTACGACCTCGTGCAACGCGATCACATCGTCCGGCCTCGCGCTTTCCATCCAGCGCTCTACTGTTTCTATCTCGCACTGGCGGCGCCATTGATGTTCCCACCCCTCGTTCCAAAGGAAGATCGATACTTTTTGATTTCCTATGGTTCTGGACTCCAAGTTAAAGCTTCCCCCGTTTTCGAGAACAGCCCTTCCCAAGGTGCAGGGACGGTTTTGGAGGACTCTGGTGATAAAAAGAATGCGGCCATCCTGATCCACGACTACAATCGTTTTCCGTTTGTGACCAGTTCCCAGCATGCGAAAATCTGTGATTTCTGTAGAGAAGCAAGACTTATTAAACATTGGTGTTTTCCTCAATCTCGTAGTTTTGGTAAAACCGCAACAAAGGCATTATTCAGGCTCCAAAAAACAAAAACCGCATCGGGTCCGGGCCCGTTGCGGTTCGACGACACTGCGCTATACGATGATCCTACACCCGGATCGCGACTGCGGTCAAGGGCTGTCCGACGCTCTACAACTTAAACGCCACCATCGCCAATGGCGGCAGGGTCAGCACCAAACTCGCGGGGCGGCCGTGGCATGCGACATTGGTAGCCGCGGCCCAGCCTCCGTTGCCCATGTTGGAGCCGCCGAACATCTCCGCATCGGTGTTGAAAATCTCGCGATACGCGCCGGGTTTGGGCACGCCCACGCGGTAGTTGAGGCGAGGCACGGGCGTGAAGTTGAAGCAGAACACGATGAAATCCTCGCGGTCGCGCGCGAAGCGGATGAAGGTGATGATGCTGGCTTCGCTGTCGCGGAAGTCGATCCACTCAAAGCCGAGGTACTCGTCGTCGACTTCATAGAGCGAAGGCTCGCGGCGGTACAGGCCGTTGAGCTCGCGGACAAATGTTTGCAAGCGTTGATGAACCGCGTACTGGAGCAAGTGCCAGGGCAGGCCCTCGTCGTTGTTCCATTCCCAGGTCTGGCCGATTTCGCAGCCCATGAACATCAGCTTCTTGCCGGGGTGCGCGAACATGTACCCCAGAAACGCGCGCACGTTGGCGAAGCGCTGCCATTCGTCGCCGGGCATTTTGGAAACCAGATGGGCTTTTCCGTGACACACCTCGTCATGCGACACCGGCAGCAGAAAATTCTCGGTAAAGGCGTACAGCATGCTGAAGGTGATGCTGTTCTGATGATACTTGCGGTACACCGGATCGGTGGAGAAATAAGCGAACATGTCGTGCATCCAGCCCATGTTCCATTTCATGGTGAAGCCAAGTCCGTTGGAATACACGGGGCGCGAGACGCCGGACCAGGACGTGGACTCCTCGGCGACGGTCATGGCGCCGGGGATTTGATGCGCCAGCTCGTTGAAGCGCCGGACAAACTGGATGGCCTCGATATTCTCGCGGCCTCCGTAGCGGTTGGGAATCCATTCGCCCTCGCGCCGGGAGTAATCCAGATACAGCATGGAGGCGACGGCGTCCACGCGGAGGCTGTCGAGGTGAAACTCCTTCAGCCAGTACAAGGCGTTGGAGAGCAGGAAGGTCAAAACCTCATTGCGGCCGAAGTTGAAGACGGCGGTGCCCCATTCGCGATGCTCGCCCTGGCGGGGATCGGCGTGCTCGTAAAGCGCGGTGCCGTCGAAGCGCGCCAGGCCATGAGGATCGTGCGGGAAATGCCCGGGCACCCAATCGAGAACGATGCCCAGGCCGGCCTGATGGCAGCGGTCGACGAAATAGCGGAAATCGTCGGGAGTGCCGAAGCGCGAAGTGGGCGCGTAGTAGCCGGTGACCTGATAGCCCCAGGACCCGCTAAAAGGATGCTCCATGACGGGCATCAGCTCCAGGTGCGTGTAGCCCATGCGGCTGGCGTACTCGGGAAGCTTCTCGGCCAGATCGCGGTAGGACAGGCGCTCATTGTTGGCGCCGCGCAGCCAGGATTCCAGATGGACCTCGTAGACCGATACGGGCTCACGCAGAATGTTGCGGCGCGCGCGGGCTTCCATCCATGCGGCGTCGCTCCAGGTGTAGTTGGTGAGCGGCCAGACGATGGACGCGGTCTTGGGCGGAACCTCGGCAAAGAAGCCGTAGGGATCGCACTTATCCTGCTGGCCGCCGTCGCGCGCCAGCACGAAATATTTGTATTGCGCTCCCGCGGCGATCCCGGGAATGAAAATCTCCCAGATGCCGCCGTCGCGCAGGCGCATGGGATGGCGCGTGCTGTCCCATCCGTTGAAGTCTCCGGTGACGGTGACCACCTCGGCATTGGGAGCCCACACGGCGAAGCGCACGCCCTCCACGCCCTCGCACCGCACCAGGTGCGCGCCCAGCGTGCGATAGCTTTCGTAGTTGGACCCTTCGCCGTGCAGGTACAGCTCGACGGGCGTGAGCAGGGGTGGGAAGCGGTAGGGATCGTCGAGATCGCACGATTCGCCCGAATACAGCGTGATACGGATGCGGTAATCGCGCGTGGGCTCCGGGAGCTGGGCCGTGAAGAAACCGGTGGGCGATTGTTGCATCGGCGTAGCGCCGTTGCCGACAATCACCGAGGCCTCGCGGGCCTGCGGAAGCCAGGCGCGGATCAGATTGTCGTGCGGGCCGAGGAACGAGAACGGATCGCGATGTTTACCCTGAACGACCGCGTCGACGTGGACGTCCGGCTCTTGGGCGTCAGGCACATTGGCATCGGGCACATTGGCATCAGGCACGTCGTTATTATTACAGGAATGGGCCTCGCAGAACTTCACTTGCATCTCGAAGGAGCGATTCAACCGGAGACGCTGCGTGAAATCGACCCCGCGGTGACGATCGAGGAGATCGCGAGGGAGACGTCGTACGCTGATTTCGCGGGGTTCATTCGAAGCTACGTGTGGGTGAACCGCAAGCTGCGCTCGCCGGGCGATTACGCCATCGCCGCGAAGCGCTTGTTCGAATGCCTGGAAGCGCAAGGAGTGAGCTACGCGGAAGTGACGCTCTCGGCGGGGGTGGTCCTGTGGAAGCAGCAGGATCTAGGCGCCGTCTTCGACGCGGTGGCGCGCGAAGCGGAGCGGTCGCGCATCGGCGTGCGCTGGATTCTCGACGCCACGCGGCAATGGGGAGCCGATGCTGCTCGGCCGGTGTTCGATTTCGCGGCGGAACGCATCGCAGAGGGAGTGGTCGCAATTGGACTGGGTGGGTACGAGGCGGAAGGCCCGGCGTACTGGTTCCGCGATTTGTACGCGCAAGCTCGCGGCCGGGGCTTGAGGCTGACGTGCCATGCGGGGGAGACGACGGGTCCGCGGAGCGTGTGGGAGGCGCTGGATATCGGGGCCGAGCGCATCGGCCACGGAATTCGCGCGATCGAGGACCCGCGCCTGGTGGAGCACCTGCGGGACCGGCGCATTCCGCTAGAGGTGTGCATCACCAGCAACCTGCGCACCGGAGCCGTGGCCTCGCTCAAAGAACATCCGGTGAGGAAATTGTATGATGCCGGAGTGCCGGTGATTTTGAATACCGACGATCCGGCGCTGTTCGAATGTACGCTCACAAGCGAGTACGCTCTGGCCGCGCGCGAGTTCAGGTTTACCGAAGACGAGCTCGCCGGAATCGCCGCGAATGCGCTCCGCTTCGCGTTTTACGGCCGCTCCGGCACGAACGGCGAAGTGACGCCGTAGGGCAGGCTGGTCATCAGGGCTTCCACTTTGCGGATCATTCCGTTCTTGATGCGGAAGGCTTCGGCCACGTCCACGCTGAAGGGGCGCTTGGCGGACGCGGGCATCTCATGACGGCCCTGGCCGGGCGAATTCACCCAGGTGATATCGCCGGGGTGGTTGAACATGAAGAAGCCGAACACCACCTGCCGCTCCTCATCCACTACCAGGAAGCGGCGCGGCGCGATCTTCTGAATGTAGTCGAAGACTTTGGTGTCGAGCTGCGCGGAGCAGCCTTCCTTGGGCGTGGTCTTGGTGCCGTTCTCGAAGCGCTCGCAGTTGGGATCGAAGGGAGCGACTTGTCCGTTGCCCTGCTCGATGGCCTCGAAGTAAAGATTCGATTTCGCGATCAGTTCGGTGCGCGGCAGCCGCTCGGCCACGGGGACGGTCTCGAGCAGGATCGGATCGGGCGAACCGGCCTTCTCCAGATTATTCGCCGTTCCGGGCCCGCGGATGACGATGCTCTCGGCCTCGCTGATGCGGCGGTTGTCCACCTTCAGGCGCAGGACAATCGCGGCCGGTCTGGTGTTCTCGCGAATGGTGCCGAAGAACACCACCTGCCCCGCGGGCGGGTCGGCGAGGTACAGCTTGTAGGTTCCGAGACCGCTGGCGGTCTTCCACAGCCCTTCGCCGAGCTTCAACTCGATGTCGTCCTCGGTGAAACGGACATCGGGGGTCACCTGAAGCCGCTTGGCGTCGTGCGCGACCATGGCTTCCAGATACGAGTTGATGAACCCCTCCAGGCACGCGCGGTCGCAGGGCCCCGGCGCGCCACGGCCCTGACCGAAAGCTAAACTCGCAGCGAACATCATTCCAAGGAATTGTTTCATGCTAGGGTCTCCGCCAATCGTCTTTGAAGAACGGATTGGGCATGCCGTAGGGAATGCCCAGCGTCAGGGATTCAATCTTGCGAATCTTGCACCCTTGATGCGGAACAGTTGCGCGGACTCGGTGAAACCGGGGGTCGCGGCGCTGTCCGGCATTTTGTAGGTTCCGTGGCCGGGCGATTCCACCGACAGGATGTCGCCGGGCTGCTGATACATGAAGAAGCCGAACACCAGTTGGCGCTCCTCATCGACCACGGGGAAGCGCCGCGGATAGACGCGCTGGAAGGAGCTGAAGATTTTGGTGTTGATCTGTTCCGCGCAGCCCAGGGCCCACGGATTCCAGTTCAGATTCGGAGAGGGGCGGCTCGGATTGTTCGTTACCTGCGCGCCGTTCTCCACACGGTTGCAATCCCTGTCGAATGCTTCAGGCGCCGCAATGCCGATCTCCACCTGGTCGAAATACAAGTTAGCCGCGCCGACCAGGACATCCGGCGGCACGCGCTTTGCTTCGGGAACGGTTTCGGTGAACGCGGCATCGGGCTTGCCCATCGCCTCCAGCAATTCCGCGGGACCCATGGGAGCCGCCCCGCCGCCGCGCGGAGGACCGCCTCCGCCGCCTCGATTGATCACAGTCTCAATTTCGGTGATCTTGCGGTTTTCGATTTTCAAACGCGCGGCCAGGGCGATGGGCGTCGAATTTTCACGCATGGTGCCGATGAATCCGACCTGGCCGGATTGCGGATCGGCAACGTAGAGCTTGTAGGTTCCCATGCCGGTGATGGTGTTCCACACGCCGTCGCCCAAATCCAGCACCACGTCGTTCTCACTGAACTTGACCTTGCGAGCCAGAGGCATCCCGAAAGGGTTGTGGGCCACCAGCGCGTCCAGGTATTGGTTGACGAAGCCTTCCAGACATGCGCGATCACACGTATCCGGCTGCGCGGGAGCCCGCGCGGGAGCCCGCGCGGGTCCCCGCGCTTGTCCCAAGGCCACGCCGGCGGCCAGCGCGAACGCGAGTAGCTTCATTTCGCCGCGGCTTTGACCGACGGTCCGGTCAGGTGCTCGAGGTCCTGGTTGTTTTCGATGCACTCGTACTCGCGCGGCCGCTCGCCTTCCTTAAGGCGGGTGAAGGTCAGGCGCTGGGTGTAGGGCTGATCCATCAACGGGGGATCGAACATGGTCGCTTCGTAAGAGATGGTGTCGCCGTTGAGGGTGTACCGCTCGGTCACGTGCAGTTGCTCGTCGGTAAAGTGGCCCGCGCCATCCAGCCAGATTTTGCCGTTGAAGCCGACGGCGTCCACCACCAGAGTGTCGCCGTCCCAACCCGCGATGGAATCGCCGAGGAACGACGGATCGGGATCGCCGTGCGAACCGCCAAAGGGAATCAGACGCCAGCCGTGGAAGGATTCGAACAGCACCGCGATTTGCTTGGGCGTCTGGATAATTTCAAACGGCATGGGCATGCCATAGATGCGCGGGATGCCGGGAAGCAGGCATTTGACGGTGGGGTCGTCTCTCCAGGTGGTGCCTCGGCCGGCTTGCACCTTGGCCTCGGCGGCGTCCTTATATACCAGGCGCGCTCCGCGTCCTCCGCCGCCTCTTCCCGCGGCAGGGGCCTGAGGCACCGCGGCAGTCGCACGAGTATTGCCGACGCTTTCGCCGTATAAGCTGACGCCTCCGCCCTGCCAGGCTCCCGTGAAATCGGGCTTGCCGTCGGCGGTGCGGGGAATCCGCTTGGCTGCGGTTGGGGCGGGCGCTTGCGGCGAAGCTTGACTTAGGGCCGAAACGGCCGTGATCAGAAGGCTGAAGATAAGGGTTCTCACGGGATTGGACCTCACTGGGCGGCGGGCCCGAAGTTGTATTTCGCGCCTTCGGAAGTGGTTACCTCGCGAGCCGCCGCGCGGGTGGCGTTGTCGCGGGCGCGGAAGCCGGTGATGGTGATGGTGTCGCCTTCCTTCACGACGTGCCGGGTGAATCCGGTACGAGTCAGCGTGTTGGGCGGATAACCTTCCATGCCCCAGTTCACCACCTTGCCGGTCTCATCCTTGGCGTCGATGTAGATATAGGCGTGCGGGTTGGTCCATTCGACCTTGGTGACCACGCCTTTCAGCGTCACGGTGGCGGCGGCATCGTATTCCGCCGCGAAGGAATGATGGGCGGCCATGGGGATCGCGGCCAGCGCCAAAGCCACGCCCGCGAGCGTTAATTTGGCTCTCATCGGTGAGCACCTCCAGAAATATCGTGTATGCAGCATACAAGTTACCGCGCGGACGCGATGGTGTCAACGCGATGTCGAGGCCCTGTCACCGCAAAGTGATAATGTCCCCTTTGAGCAAAGTAGAAATGTCCTCTTGACAACCCCAAGCTTGGGGAATGCAAGAAGGACAACTACTGATGACGCAAGGCGATAGAGACCGGCTGGTGGCGTTGCGGAAAGCGCGAAAGAAGCTGATCGCGCAGCAAGAGGCGGCCGAAGAATTGGGTTTGAGCGTGCGGCAGGTCAAGCGATTGCTGCGACGGTTGCCTTCCAAGCGTCGAATCGCGGAGAAGATCCAACAGAAGGCGGTGCGGATTCTGTCGGGAGAAGACCACCGTGGATTCGGTCCTACGTTAGCCAGCGAGTACCTGGCCAGCCAACATAAGATCGTGGCGAGCCGGGAGACAGTGCGGAAGTGGATGACGACGGCGGGGCTGTGAAAGGCCCGCAAAGAGAAGATCGAGCGGATTCACGAATGGCGTCCGCGGCGGAGCCGGTTCGGGGAGCTGGTGCAATGGGACACCAGCGAACACGACTGGCGGGAGGGGCGAGGGGAGCCAGCGGGGGCGTCACCTCGTCCCAAGCGCGAACGTCGTCAGGGAAGCCGTGCAGCAGGATAATCGGGAACCCCGCTCCGCTGTCCTCGTAAGCAATGTCAAGCACGGGCGTCTGGATGGTTCGTGCGACCGCCTGCGCACGCGCCGCGCGAACTCCCGCGAGGCTGCCGGCCATCGCCGCGCCAGCCATGCCCGTGGTTTTGAGAAACGCTCTGCGATTGACTGTCATCGCGTTTAGGCCGTTATGCGAAGCGTAACGGGGATTTTGTTCTCGTTGTGCTCATGCCTCATGCTGCTATCTTCAGACCCACGGCCTGGAACAACTGGTTGAGGTCATCGACGACGCGTTGATAGAGTTGGTCGAGTTGAGTACGTTTCTGCTGTTGGAGGCGGGAGTCGCCGGAGAGGGGCTGTAACAGGCCAGCGGCGAGGGGAGCGTAGATGCGCTCAAAGAGCTTGAGGAACACGAGGCAGATGCAGTAGCCCTCGCGGGTTAGGCGATAGCGACGGGAACGCGGCACCTTCTGGACCAGTTGCTTGGCGCGCAGTTTGGAGAGGTCATAACGGAGGGATGCCAGACTGTAGGTTTCGACCGACATTCCCAGGGCCTCCGCTGTGAAGGCATGGATCTCGCGAGTGGAGAACTTGCCACCGGCAGCAATGTGCGCGAACCGCACCAGGGCGTGCATCAAGGCCAGTTGACGGGGATGATCGATCTTCAAGCCGGGAACCCTCTTGCCATTGGAAAGAACCGTCGGCTCGGCGAGTTTGCGGAGTTGGCCGCGGTCCACAAAGGTCGCCAGAATATCTTGTTGGACATCCAGGTAATTGTCGTTGATAGTCGCCATCTTCTTTTGAAGTTGCGGCAGATTCTCGACAGCTTTCTTAACGCCGTAGTCGGTAACATTGTTGGTGGCCAGTTCGGTTCGCTGAAGGAGGTGATCGCGCACATACTGTTTGATAAAGCCATTCCCGTAATGGGTACGGATGACGGGGTTGGGTAGATCGAGGTCTTCGATCACCGTCTTGATCTCGCCCCGATAGTTCTTGGTCACCCTGCGGCCGAAGATGGTGGTGATCTTATTGGGCTGGCCAATGGTGCGGTTAGCGTCCAGGAGGCGTTCTTCCAATCGATCCAGCGCGGCGCGGCGGTGGAAGATCAGATTGTCGCAGTACTCCACCTGGGCAAAGAACAGGCGATGCTGACAGCCCGCCTCTTTGCGTTCGGCCTCGGTGAAGAATGGCGTGAAATAGGCCAGCCACTTCTGCCCGCAAGTCAGCAGATCCTTGGCCGTCAGGGAATCGGCGAGTTGTTGCAATCGGCCGGAGTCACGGCACTGGAGAAAGGCATTGGAGCACTGCCGGAAGTCGATCTTTTCTTCTCGCATCCGATTGGCGAGCCAGTAGTGCTGGTTCAGGCAGACTCGCGCCGAGAAAGGAAAATACGGGCACACCCGAATGAACATGCGCCCCCAACGCGCATCGTTGAGATAGATACTGTATTGATTCACCCAGCGCTGTGTGATCTGGAGATGCCACCGGTCCTCCTTCTTGTTCCCGTTGGCAATCAGGATTCGCGCCGGCTCACGGGCTTTCAAGATCAGCACAATCTCGTTGGCCTTGGCTCGTTGAAAGTATGGGTCCAGGAACTTATCCCGACGGCCTTCCGGAGCATCCAGGATCGGCACGCCCCACTTTTGCGAACGAATGGTTATCCAATCTCGGAACTGATCTGCGATATCGGTCAGGAGGCCACGCGTCACACGCTTCCCCTCCCGATAAGCATTGAAGAATCCGATCACCCGCTCCGGTTGCTGAAAGGGCTGAATCAGACCGTTCAGCAGAAGTCGGTCGAAGCAACGATATTGCGATCGGATGTTATCCTTGTGGTGCTCGAAAAAGGCGTTCATGCAAACCTCCAGTGTGGTCAGATACCTGGAGCATACTGCATGAACGCCTTTGTCAATCGATGCCGCGGATCACGAGGGATATCAAGGGCGAAGCCCTTGGCTAGTTAGAGCGAACGGGACGGCATGCGGGCTTTCCCCAGCAGAAACCGCGCGCGTGCTCAGTACACCATAACGTCTAGGATTCTACCCGCAGCCTCCGCAAGGGAGCCGAAGCCGCGCCGGTTGCTAGACGATTTCATGCCTATCGTCTAATACCAAAAAAAGCCAGATCGGCTTTCGGCTCCGTTGTGGAGCGCTCAGTTGTCCGCCGGCGTTTTTTCCACATGATCGATCACAAGGGTATCCATCGTTATTTTGGTGGCCTCCAGCTTCAGCCCGAGCTGCTTTTCCATCGCCGCAGAAACGATCGCGACGGCGTCCTGTTCACCCGGACTTGGCTCTCTGTAGAGCGGAGCTGTCTGACCTGGGGAAAGCGGCAGTGCGGCCTGCACTCCCACGCTGAACCCCTCCGGCGGAAGCGCAAATTCCAGAGTGAAATCGTACTTCCCAGCGAGCCCCGTCCTATCGACCAAGTGAGCGGACAGTCCAAACGACAATTGCTGCGTCAGGTCAAAGAGCGGGTAGTCGCGGAATCGGAGGCGAACGACACCATCCCTATCAACGTCCCCGCCCATATTGATGCCGGGAGACAACCACGGAAAACCGTCCTTCTCGATTTGGAGGCGACCCACTCCACCGCCGGGCCCTGGCTTCGCCCGCTCCGATTCTTCAACTGGACCGCGGCTTTCCTTGAGCTTTGACCCACCCTTCGCCACCACCAATGCGTAGCCGGAAAACTGCGCTGCTTCATGGTGCAGCGTCAAGTGGAAGCGCTCGGCCAGCAGGTTTTGCAGCATCGTCGCCGCCTGCTCCTGGGTCGCACCGGGAGGCACCTTCACGGAAATGTCGAAGCGAGCCGCTCCGCGAAGGTCGCTGGGCGTCACCCAGTCCGGTCCTCTGATTTGGTAGCGCTGGACGCCGTAGGCCGCCATGACGAGATCCTGGAATGGTACATACTCGTAGGTGATGCGTTCGGGATCGTTTGTGCCCGGCCCGCCCGAGATGCGTCCTCTCAGTATCATGCCGCGCGGCAAAGGACCCGATGGACGCACGGATGCGACTTCGAATTCAAGCTTCGGCGCACTCTCGGATTTACCTTGTGGCGGCTGAGCATGGGCGGAAGGTACATTCATGATCCCAACGTGCGTGGCAGCCGCAAGAAGCACCATCGCGGCAGCCGGTGTGGCCAGTCGCTTTCGCATGCTCATTTATGCCTCTTCTGGAGATCCAGACGACGTGCGCTCGGCGAACGTGCAGAAGGAGGTTCGCCGAAGTTTGCGCCGACCTGGGCATATCGGCATCCCGTAGACCCTCGCTCCGGAATCCCGCCTTCAACATTACGTGAACTGCATGGGGGTTAGAGCCCTTGTAGGAACGGGTTACGCTCTTGCTCCCGGCCGATTGTCGTATTGGGGCCATGGCCCGGAATCACCACCGCCGTCTCCGGCAACGTCAGCAGCTTGGAGTGAATCGAACGCAGGATCTGCCGCGAGTCTCCTCCGGGCAGGTCCGTCCTCCCGATGCTGTCTCGGAACAGAGTGTCGCCGGCAATCAGCTTGTTCTCAGAGGGAATCCAGATGGAGATGCTGCCCTGCGTGTGCCCGGGCGTATCCAGAAAATGGAACGAGGTCTCGCCGAGAGCCAGCGAGTCCCCTTCTCGCGCAGGCAAATCGATTTCAGTGCGGCTGGGAGCCGGCATTCCCAGCCATGCCGCCTGCGTGTCGAGGTGATCGTACAGCTCCTGGTCGTTGGCGTTCATATACACTGGGGCCCCTGTAGCGGCCTTCAATTTCGCCGCGCCTCCGATGTGATCGATGTGCGCGTGGGTGATGACGATGGCTTTGACGGTGAGCCGATGCCGCTTGAGCACCGCGAGGATGTCCTCGATCTGATCGCCGGGATCGATGACGATGGCCTCGCGCGTAGCCTCGTCGCCGAAGATCGAGCAGTTGCATTGCATTCCGACGGGAAGAATCTCATGAATCATTTCATCTCGATTGTATACTTGAGGTGTATGGACGCGATTCTGCCGATTGCCATGCGCTGGCTGCACCTGTCGTCGGTGATCGTGCTCTTGGGCGGGATTTTCTACGCGCGGTTCGCCGTGGGCGACCTGGTGGCTGGGTTTAAGCCCATGGCCTATGCGGCAATCGGTGGAATCCTTGCCTCCGGACTCTACATTTTCTTGAGCAAGGGGCACGTCTCGTCCGACTATCAGATGTGGTTTGGAATCAAAATGCTGTTGGCCTTGCACGTGTTCGCGGTGACGATCCTGTACAAGGGCAAAAAGCGGCTACTGACTGGAGCGGTGATTTCGGGTGGCATGATCGTGGCGATCGCCGGGTATCTGCGGTGGATGTCGCGCTAATGCCCGAGCTGTCCGCGGGCTATCCTTTGAGTCCGGGCTACAACGCGCTCCGTCAAACGGCGGCTTGGCTGGACCTATCGAGCCGCGGAAGACTGCGTATCGGCGGCGAGGACCGCGCCCGCCTTCTGAACGCCATGACCACCAATCAGGTACAAGCCCTGCGGCCGGGCCAAGGCTGTTACGTGTTTTTCCTCAACGCGCAAGGCCGGATTCTGGGCGACGCCAATCTTTTTTGCTTCGAGGACCATCTCCTGCTGGACACGGAGCCGGAAACACGCCAGAAGCTCTTCGAGCACCTTGACCGCTATATCATCGCCGACGATGTCACGGTCGAGGACGTGACCGAAACCACCGCCGCCATCGCGGTCGAAGGACCCCAGGCGCGCGCGGCGCTGTCCGCACTGGGTCTGGAGTTGGAAGCTCCCACGGAGCCCCACTCCTGGATTTCGTGGGGTTCACGCACCATCGCGCGAGTCAGCTCCACCGGCTCGGAAGGTTTCTGCATTTTCACTCCCGTTGAGGAAAAGTCGAGCCTTCTCGCTCGACTCGCCGCCATCGCGCCAGCCACGCCGGAGGACGCGCGCACTGTTCGCATCGAACACGGCCGCCCGCGCTACGGCGAGGAGATCACGGAGCGGTATCTGGTTCAGGAAACAGGGCAATTGCAGGCCGTCAACTTCAGCAAAGGCTGCTATCTGGGACAGGAGATTGTGGAGCGCGTGCGTAGCCGCGCGCAGATCCACCGCCTGCTCCAGCGCATCGAAATCGAAACGGCTGAGGTTCCCGCCGCCGGGACCAAGCTCACATCGGGAGCGGCCGTGGCCGCCGAGATCGCCAGCGCGGTGTACTCCCCGGCGCTGGGCAAAGTGGTCGCGATGGCGTACGTGCGCGTGCCGCACACGCAGCCGGGAACGGAACTATCGCTCGGCGGGGTTCCCGCCCACGTCTCACTCGCGTCGTAGCGCTGCTGTGGGGCGCCCCGCCTGCAACCGCGGGGAGTCGCTCTACCGGTGCGAGTTCTGAGGCGCTTCCGCCTCCGCCGCGAACACGAATTCCTCCCCGGCGGCGTTCGCGATCAGCTTGCCTGCGCCCAGAGGTTTTCCCCCGTCGGGGTAAAAGATCGCCCCATCGGTGGATTGGCCGGCCGCTAGCTTGGTGGGAGCCAGCACGATCGCCGAAGCCGCACCGGCGGCGCTGAGCCTGGTGGACCCGAATGCGATCGCGTCCTGCCGCCGCGTTTCGTATCCGTTGGTGGTATGAAGATGCATGTTGCCGGACAGCCCCGCTTCATACGCGACCACCAGCCTGGTGGTGTCGGTGCGGCTGGCCTTCTTGAGCAGCGTCTCCACCACCTCGTGAGCCGCCAACGCGACAATCGGCGGACCAGTCTCGCGCTCGAAGCGGAAATCCTCGGCCTTCACCGACCAGGCGACCGGCGTGCCATTCGTAATGGCAATTTGAAAAATCTCCCAATCCCGAATGCGGGTATTGAGAGGCGCGACCATGATGGTCATGCCGCCGCGCGTGAGCGCTTTGTACTGGAGGCCGTTGGATTCGAAAGGAATCGCCGCTTGCCCGTGGGCTAGGCCCGCCATCATCGTGACGCCGAATATCAAGGCGGGAAGCGGAGGGCAACGCGACACCATACACTTCCATCATAGACCGTGGCTGCGCGATAATGAAGGTAATGTCTACTGCACTTTTAAGATCCAGTCGTGGTGTTAGCGTACCGTTAAGCCAGAACAAGCATCTTCTCCGTTGGGTGGAGAAGATGGCGGAATTGACCAAGCCGGCCTCAATCCACTGGGTGGACGGCTCCCAGGACGAGTATGACGATCTGTGCAAGCAGATGGTCGAATCCGGCACCCTCATCAAGCTGAACCAGGATCTGTGGCCGGGCTGCTACTACGCCCGTAGCGACTCAAGCGACGTCGCGCGCGTCGAGGATCGCACTTTCATCTGCTCGCTTTCGAAGGACAACGCGGGGCCTACCAACAACTGGGTCAACCCTTATGAAATGAGCCGGAAGCTCAAGGAGCTGTTCAAGGGCTCGATGAGCGGGCGCACCATGTATGTTCTGCCGTTCAGCATGGGGCCGGTCGGGTCGCCCATGTCGCAGATCGGCGTGCAGCTCACCGATTCCCCGTACGTGGTCGTGAACATGCGCATCATGGCGCGCATCGGTTTGCCGATCTACGCGGAGATCGACAAGGACTATAAGCGCGTGGTGCCGTGCATGCACAGCGTGGGCATGCCCCTCGCGCCCGGCGAGCGCGACGTTCCCTGGCCTTGCAACCCGGAGAAGTACATTGTGCATTTCCCCGAAACGCGCGAGATCTGGTCCTACGGCTCCGGTTACGGCGGGAACGCGCTGTTAGGTAAGAAGTGCTTCGCGCTGCGCATCGCCTCCAACATCGCCCGCGACGAGGGCTGGATGGCGGAGCACATGCTGATCCTCGGGGTGGAGGACCCTCAGGGCGAAAAGACTTACGTCGCCGCGGCATTCCCCAGCGCCTGCGGCAAGACCAATTTCGCCATGCTGATTCCTCCCGCGGGCCTGGATGGATGGAAGGTGTGGACCGTCGGCGACGACATCGCCTGGATCAAGCCCGATGCCGAAGGCCGCCTGCGCGCGATCAATCCGGAAGCCGGATTCTTCGGCGTCGCGCCGGGCACCTCCGTCAAGACCAATCCCAATGCCATGTCGACCTTGGCGCGCAACAGCATTTTCACCAACACCGCGCTGACGCCCGAGGGCGGGGTGTGGTGGGAGGGCATGACCGACGATCCGCCGGCGGAGTGCCTGGATTGGCGCGGCAACCTGTGGACGCCGCAGATCGCCAAGGAGACCGGCGCGAAGGCCGCGCATCCCAACTCCCGCTTCACCGCGCCCGCCTCGCAGTGCCCCACCATCGATCCGGCCTGGGAAGATCCGCAAGGCGTGCCCATCAGCGCGCTGATCTTCGGCGGACGCCGAGCCACCACCATGCCGCTGGTGTATCAGGCGTTCAATTGGAGCGCGGGCGTCTACATCGGCGCCACCATGGGTTCGGAGACCACCGCCGCGGCCACCGGAGGCGTGGGGAAGGTCCGCCGCGATCCCATGGCCATGCTGCCTTTCTGCGGCTATCACATGGGAGATTATTTCCGGCACTGGATCAAGATGCAGCGCACCTTGACGGAAACACCGCGCATCTACCATGTGAACTGGTTCCGCAAGGACTCGAACGGAAAGTTCATTTGGCCTGGCTTCAGCGAGAACATGCGCGTGTTGAAATGGATTGTCGATCGCGCCCATGGCCGCGCCTTGGCCCGCGAAACGCCCATCGGCTGGATGCCGCGTTACAGCGACATCGAGTGGAAGGGCTTGGAAGGGTTCCCGAAAGAGAAGTTCGATGAGTTGCAAGCCTTCGACCGTGCCGCGTGGCGCTCCGAGGTGATCGCCCACGAAGAGCTGTTTCTTATGCTGCACGACCATCTGCCGCCGGAGATGGTCTACGAGCGCGAGCTGCTCATCTGCCGCATGTAGGGCGCTTACGCGCCTTCCTCCTCGAACCCGACCTTATCGTAGATCTCGCTGAGCGGGACGCTCGCGTTGACGCTGTCAAAGTGGCATGTGGCTTCGAGCCCGACAAACTCCGAGAGCAGCCAATGTCCGCCGGGCTGGCGGCGGAACACCTCCACGCGCGGCTCGGTTTGCGACACCAGAGCGTATTCCTCGAGCGATTCGACCGTCCGGTATTGGGCAAACTTAAAACCACGGTCCGACATCTCGGTCGAAGGCGAGAGCACTTCGACGATTAGCGCCGGGTTGAGGAGCGTGTCCTTCCGGCCGTCGAGAAGCTTTGGCTCGCCGCACACAACCGCAATGTCGGGGTACGTGTACAGTCCGTCCGGCGCGACGCGCACACGCAGATCGCTAGTGACAACCAGGCACGGGCGCTTCTTGAGCGCGTTCCCCAGTTCGCGGCTGAGATTGCCGATGATCGTCGCGTGCGGGACGGTGCCGCCCGACATCGCATACATCCGGCCGTTGTAATATTCACTCCGGAATTGGGCGGCGCGCTCGATCTCCAGGTACTGCTCCGGTGTCAAATACGGCTGCTGCTGGGCGGACATGCCTTCATCGTAACGCAGTCCAGTGATGGACCCCTACTCCTGGGCGTCGAACGACACCTTGTCGTAAATCTCCGCGAGTGGGACGCTCGCGTTGACGCTGTCAAAGTGGCATGTGGCTTCGAGCCCGACAAACTCCGAGAGCAGCCAGTGTCCGCCGGGCTGGCGGCGGAACACCTCCACGCGCGGCTCGGTCTGCGACACCAGCGCGTACTCCTCCAGCGCTTCGACCCTGCGGTACTGGGCGAACTTGAAGCCGCGGTCGTACCCCTCGGTTGAAGGCGAAAGCACTTCGACGATCAGCGCCGGGTTGAGCAGGGTGTCCTTCCGCCCGTCGATATACTCTGGCTCTCCACACACGACCGTGAGGTCCGGGTAAGCGTACGAACCTTCCGGCCCGATTCGAACGCGGACATCGCTGGAGGTCACCAGACAGGGGCGCTTCTTGAGCGCGTTCCCCAGTTCGCGGCTGAGATTGCCGATGATGATCGCGTGCCGGTGTGTACCGCCCGACATCGCGTACATTCGGCCGTTATAGTATTCGTTCCGGTATTCGGAGGCGCGATCGATCTCCAGGTACTGCTCCGGCGTCAGGTGCGGTTGCGGCTGGGCGGACACGCATCCATTCTAGCGTGCGTCGGGAAGTCTTTCGCAACGACGAATGGTCTCGGCGACTGAGTTAACGAAGGCAGGGTTGCGGTGTCCATTTGGTGAGGCGCTGTTTACTTATTCTCTCCTCGATCCGTTGCTGCGCACGAAGGCCAGCCCGGTTCTTCGGTGTATCGAGATAAACAGCCACCCGAGTTTGGTTATCGCTGCAGATAAGTTCATAGGCCCTTCCGCGCCAGCCCGATTGCACTCGTTGCAGCGGTGTTCTTTGCGCGCCTTGTTCCGGCGATGGAGGAGAGTCACTATGTCGTCGCAACTATCAAACATGCACATCGGGGCATCCTCGTCAGAACCGGTGGTCAGCGGTGTTCCAGTAAGCGCTTCACGGCAAGCTGCACCGGCCCGCTGATGGGCCGCTTGCCAGCTTCGTAGTAGCGAATGGCGCGGCCGGTGAGGCCCAAGGCCTGACCCATCTCCTCCGTGGAGAGACCAAGCTTGGTCCGGGCTGCCCTGAATTGCTTTGCCGTCATGCGCCGTCACCTGCTGTTGAGGGGAAACGATAGTCCGGATCGGAACGGCGTTCAACAGAAATCGGAGCAAGAAAGCTGCAAATTTGACAGCCGGCCATGGCAACCTCCTTGTGGGAGCTTGCCGGCGTTACAATTGGAGTGGTGCCGGAGAAACCTCTTCGAAAGCCAGAGTCCGAGCTCGTAGCCAGTTTGTTGGAAAGCCGCCTCCCTCTGTCGCATGACGACAGGCGCTTGCTGGAAAAAGTCATACTTCTTGAAGTGCTTGCGAAGAAAGAAGATAGCGATCGCCTGATCTTAAGAAGAGACGTCCCCGATGATGTTAAGGAAGCGGCATTGCTACGCATTAGAAGAATAACGAGCGAAGCCTTAGATGCAATTCAGCTTATGAGAGGTCCCGAGATCGTCGATGTCGTCTCTGTGTCAGGCAGTATCGAGTCAAACAGAATCGACGACATGATACAGAGGGCCTCCGAAGTTCTGGGAAGCCGCGATGAAGCGATGCGCTGGCTCGGCACGCCAGTTCGTGGTCTTGACTTCGCCACGCCGATATCACTTTTGGGCACGAAAGAGGGGGCCGAGCGCGTAAGCGACATACTTGGGCAGATGGAGCGCGGTGTTTGGTAACTGATTGACCATCTATCGGATTTGCAGTTCCAAATATCCCGCAAATGATGGAGAGGGTGCCAGGCTCTATGGTGGTCGCTGGAGCCACAAAGGTGTCCCTGTTATTTACTGCGCCGCGCCGCGACGACATCCCTTTGTGCTTTAGAAGTTTTGGCGAACAGCGCCGGTCTCCCGTCAGGCATGGTATTGATCGAGGCGGAGTTCCCAGACAGTCTTCCTGTTAAAACCATCGACGCCGGGACTCTACCCTCCAATTGGAATGCACCGCTGCCACCTCTTTCGATAAAAGAGACGGGGACCATCTGGGCTCGCGAAAACAAAACGGCCATTCTTTCGGTTCCCTCTGCCGTGATCCCAAATGAACGCAATTATCTGTTGAACCCAAACCATGCAGATTTCTCACTGATCAAGTTCCGCGATCCACAACCGTTCGTATTTGACGCAAGGCTGAAGTAGGCGGATGCGTCGGCAGTGCAACCGTCGCAGCCCCGCCTCGGTTACAATTCCCTCATGCGTTTGCAGTTCTGGCCACCCCAGTTGCCGCCGATCAATGTGACTGTGCAGCCGCCGGTCGGAGGCATGCCAGAATGGGAGAAAACCCTCATCAGTGCAGGCGTGGGCGCGCTCTTTGGCATCGTCAGCAGCATCGCGATGGAGTACCTGAAGCCAGCGCGGCGGAATCGCCGGAGGAGCGGTCGGCGAGCTACTTCCTGCCGAGCGACGCCTTCATCTCCGCGACCGTCGTGAGCCGGTCGGGGTTCAAGCTGTGAATCGACATGACCCGGTCAGGGGTGAGTTTCAGCCGCTCAATGTTGTCCAGGAACACCATCGTGCCGACCACCGGGGGATTCGGCACCGGGTCGTTCGCCGGGGGCAGGTTGAACATGTCCGCATATACCAGGATCTTCTCCTTCGGAAGATAACCGATGACCAGCCCGTCGGCGTGCGGGAGCCCCTTGATCACGTGTACCTCGAAGGTGCGCGTGGCGTCCTGAAAGACCCGCTTGTCGCCCGTGAAGCCCTCGATCACCGGCTTCTTGCCGGACTTCGACATCGAGTCCGGGGCCAGCGTCCGGGGCGCGGAAAGCGCGTTCATCAGGAACGCCTTGTTCACTTCGGGCGTCACGATGGTGATCCCTTCGGCGACCACGGCGGGCAGACCGCTGGTGTGATCGAAGTGGTGGTGCGAGATAACGCCGTAGCGGATCGGCTTGTTGGGGATGACCCGCTTGGCCTCGGCGATGACGGCCTGTGCGCGCGCCTCGTTCTGCGGTCCGGGCTCAAAGAGCAGGACGTAGTCCGCGAACTCGATGGCGAGCGAGTTATACGCGCCGTTGATGCGGAAGACGCCGTCGGCCAGCTTCTCCGAAGTCGCGCCGGCGGCTGCGGGCGGAGCGCCGCCAGCGGCTGCGCCTCCGCCACCGCGTCCACCCGCTGGAGGCGTCACCATCTGCTGGATGTTCGGCGGATTTGCATCCGCGCCCAGAATGTAGGCGGTGAACGTCGGCCAGCCGCCGCGCTTCTGAACCCATTGCGCCGGGAACTTCAGCCCGTTGGCGCCGTCCCGATAATACGTATAATCCGCTTCGACCAGCATGTCGCCGAAGATCGGGTTCTCCAGCCAGGTCTGCACCTTCTCCACCAGGTTCTGGCTGTTGATGTAGCCGACCATGCGGTAGGGCGGCCCTCCCGGCGACTTCACGGGCGAATTAAACGTGATCACCTGGTAGCGCTTGCCGCCCTCGGTCTGCGCCTTCACCGTCGCGTTGTTCGCCGCCGCGGCCTTGAGGAATCCCCATGGTGTAATCCAAATCTCGAGCTGCTGCGCCCACGTCGTGTTCTGGGGTGTGATGTTCTGTTGGCCGGGAGCCTGCGTTGCCACGCCGCCCGTTACCGGCACGGCGTAGGTCGTCCACGTCGCCCGCGACGCCGGTTGAGTGAAATCGATCCAGCGCACGTAGTCGTCCGCGTTCGTCAGCGGCCACGGCTGGTTGGCGTTGTTGTTTTGCCCCAGGTTGCCGTTCTGGGCGACGCCGTTATAGTGAATCGAGTTCATGCCCTCGACGCCCATTGCCTTCGAGGCAGTGCCGATGACCGTCTTCGCGTCCTGGGCGGCGGCGGTTTGTGCCAACACCCCGGCCAGCGCCAGGGCGAAAATCCATGTTCTCTTCATTGTTGTCCTCCTAGATCAAAACCCCGGCGCAACGCCGCGCGGTCGACTTCCTTTCCTCTGAGATACACCTTGGCGATCCGCCGCGAATTGGCGATGTTGTCCAGTGGATTCGCGTCCAGCACGATGAAGTCGGCGCTCTTGCCCGCCTCCACCGTGCCGAGCTGATCCAGCTTCAAGATTCCGGCCGAGGTCTTGGTCGCAGCGACAATCACCTGGGCCGGCGTCAGCCCGGCCATGACCATGTCGGACAGCTCCTCGTGGTCGGTCCAACCCACCGTCGTCCCGGAGTCGGTTCCGAAACCAATCCGCACACCCGCATCGTAGAGTCGCTTCAGATTGCGCGCCTGCACGGCGTAGAAGTCGTTGGCCTTCTTCACAGCGTCTGGCGAGCGGTTCGCCAGGGCGTCCTGCATCCTCTTCACCTCGGCCGGAGGAACAGTCTCGCTCACCGTCTTCACCCACTCGGGGTCTTGGAATGCAGTCCCGATGTCCGGGAGGTTGGGGATGACGAAGACGTTGGGCCGCTCCTTGATCAGCTTCACGAATTCGTCGTCGATGTCCTTGTCCCGAACGCCGTGGGCGAAGCCGTCGATCCCGGAACGCAGCAGTTCCTTGGCGTCGGCGAGATAGTAGATGTGCGCCACCACGCGGAGATCGTGCTTGTGCGCCTCATCGATAATGGCGCGATACAGAGGTGGGGTGAGTTTGGGCACGGTTCCGTTTCGATCGTCGACCCAAATCTTGACCCAATCCACTTTTTTAGCAGCCAATTCCTGGACCGCTTTCCTGCCTTGGTCTTCGGTGTCGATGCCGTAGGCCACGGGCTTCCAATACTCCTGCCCCGGGCCGGCGTTGGGCCTGCCCATTCCGCGTCCTGAGGTGCGAAACAGCGCGGCATCCGGAACAGGTTCTGCACGTACCTGGTAGGCAGCCTCCCCCGGATCGATCCCCATGCTTTGCGTCGCGGCGACTCCGTAGTAAGCCAGCCGATGCAAATGGTCGATGAGGTTCTCGCGACTGTAAGTGTCCGCGCCGATGCGGCCGGTCTTGATGATCGCCCAGCCGAGGTGAGTGTGCGTGTCGATCAGCGCGGGCATCACCGTCTTCCCGGCCAGATCCACGCGAGCCGCCCCTGCCGGGGCCTGGATTTGGCCCTTCTTGCCGACCATGGTGAACTTGTTGTTCTCCACCAGGAAGGCGGAGTCTTCGATGGGTGTGCCGCCGTCGCCAACGATCAGCCGCGCGCCTTCGAACAGCACCGGGCCACCCGCCGCCGGGGCGAGTTCGTTCTTCGAGGCGCAGCCCGCGAGACCCAGGAACAGACACACCAGCACGGCACGCATACAGTCTCCTTACTTTCCAGGCAAGTGCTCTACATCCCTGTTGTTTTCGTTGCAAATGAACTCGAGCAACTCGGTCTCCGGCAACAGATGCACACTTTCGTTTACGGTCCACGGCTTGGTGTACGCTTTCGAGTCGTCGATGGTGATCTGAATATCCATGTGCCCGAAATCCTTGCGCCGGAACCGCTCGGTCACACGCAGGGCATCGGTGGAGGGCTTGCCCAACTGATCCAGCCAAGCCTTGCCGTTGAAGCCGCGCGTATCCACCACCAATGTATCGCCGTCCCACTTGGCCGTCGAATAACCCATCCAGGTGGGGTTGAGGTCCTGAGCCAGCGAGCGGCCATCCGTGAAGATCTGCCTCCACAGATTGAACGCCTCATACACCACCACGATAAATCCCGGCGTCTGGACGATCTTCCACGGAGCGGGAGCCGCGTCGATCTTGGGAACGCCCTGAGGGAGGCAGTTCGCATCCGGATCTTCTTTCGAATGCGATCCGTCCTCGCGTTGCTCGAACAAAGTTTTGGCCCAAGGTTGGAAGGGAACTTCGCCGGGTTTCAGGTCGGCGGCAATGTCGCGGACATATTTATTGGCGCTGGGCTCCCAGATTCCGGAGAGGTCGGGGTGGCCATCGGCGGCGCGGGGCGCGGCCGCGGAAAGATCGGGCTTGCCGTCGGCGGTTCGCGGAATACCTTTCGACGGCAGATTCACCCACTGCGCGCCTGCGGGGACCGACAGCAGTGCCAGCGCCGCCGCCGCGACGTAGAGACGAGTTCTGCCGTACATGGGCATTTTAGTATCTGCGATTATACACCGGCCGTTCGAATCGTGGGGCAGGTCGCGGCGCAACGGGCGAACCCTTGGGTTTGTCCCCTCACGCCGGTTGCGGTTTTAGGTTATACTTCGAGCACCCATGGAAGTATACAAGAGCGAAACCCGAGAGGTGATAAAACGCTTTCTCGGCCACAGGCTAAGCTTCCCTGAATGTATCGCTGCCCTGGATGCGGCGCTCGCCGATCTCACCACCAGACTGACTAGCGAACAAATCGTACCTCTTCGCGCTCTGATCCTGAAGAACAATGAGAAGGTGATGAAGGAAATGGCAAGGCGCGGTCCACTGCCTTGCGGTCCCAATATTTTAGCCGCCCTTGGTGACGGAATCACGCCTTCAGACTACCAGCGAGGCCAGGTGATTCATGCGCAAGGGGATTCCGGGGAGCACGTCTTTTACATTGAGAAAGGCCGGGTCAAGCTCACGGTCGTTTCCAAATTCGGTAAACAAGCGGTCTTGGGCATTTTGGGCGAAGGCAGCTTTTTTGGCGAAGGATGCCTGCGGGGACAGCCGCACGCGGCAACGGCCACCGCCGTGGTTAAGTCTTCGATCATGCGGATGGATAGGCGGAGCGTGATGCGCGCAATAGGCGAAGACCTGGCCTTTTCCGAGCTGTTTCTCGGACATCTGCTCTCCCGCAACATCAGGTTGGAGGAGGACATGGTGTACCAGATCCTAAACTCCATCGAGAAACGGCTGGCGCGCGCGCTTCTCCTGCTGGCCGACTTCGGGAAGAAAGGCAGACCGAAGAAGGTTCTTCCGGAGATCGGCTTTGAATCCTTGGCACAGATGGTTGGCACCACCATTACACGAGTCAGCTTTTTCATGAGGAAGTTCCGCAAGTTGGGATTCATCGACTACAACGGTGAATTGAAGATTAACAACTCCCTCCTAAACGTTGTCCTTCACGATCAATTCGTCATCATGGCAAATGATCCGTTTCCTGTAACGCTGTCGCCACCCCGAACGACTGGCAGAAGAGTAAAGTTGAAAACGCTTGAACTTGTACCGCCCGCAAGGCTCCATCCATAAAATCTGAGTCTGCCGTTATCAGAATGTCTGAGTTTACAGTTGTCACGTTCGGCAACGCCGCATGGTATACTTAAAAAAGTAAGATAAAGGTGGCTCTAAGTGAATCACAAAGAGTTCTTGGATCTGCATGCGGCCTGCGTAAGGTCAATGCGATCATACTTCGTTGAGGCCGAGAAATCGTCCACGATGCTGGCAGGATGCACCGCAAAGCCGCTGCCGCTGAAAAAGCGCTTGCTGCTGACATCGCAGGGCATTATCGAGCATGCAGCCCATTTGGCGTACCTGGGCACCAAAAGTCTCCTCCTGGATGCGGCGCGACTCGGCTACGGCTTTCCTAATTAGTTTAAAGGCGCGATAGAATAGCCGCGTATGACCTACGCGCGGATTTTTGTTCTTTCGAGCCTGGCTGTGGGACAGATGCACGCTCAAGCGGTGGTTTTCACCGCGGCTCAGGCGGCGCAGGGCAAGACGGCCTATTCGCAAAACTGCGAATCCTGTCATGGGGCGAACCTGGATGACGGTCAGTTCGGTCCTCCGCTCCGGGGCCAGGCGTTCAATCGGCAATGGGGCGGGAAGCCGGCCGATGCCGTGTTCACTTATATGAGCACTCGCATGCCTCCCGGCAACGCGGGATCGCTCGGGAATCCGGCGTATGCGAGCATTCTCGCCTACCTGGTGCAGGCCAACGGCGGGCAGGCGGGAGCGCGGGAACTGCCCACCGACACCAAACTGCTGGCCGCGATGTTGATGCCTGGAACGGCAGCCCGGCAGGGTCCGGCGGGACCCGGTGGAGGATTGTCGCCCTTCGCGACGCTTCCGCCCGCGCCGGTCCGGAGGAATCCGCTCGACCGCTTCACGCCCGTTACCGATGCGATGCTGCAAAATCCGCCCGCGGGCGATTGGCTCACCTGGCGGCGCACTTACGACGACCAGGGCTTTAGCCCGCTTAAAGAAATCGACAAGGGCAATGTCGCGGACCTGCGCGTGGCGTGGACCTGGTCGCTGCCCAACGGACCCAATGAAGCCACGCCGCTGGTTCACGACGGCGTGATTTTCGTGCACAGCTACAACGATAAGGTGCAGGCGCTGGATGCCGTCACGGGGGATCTGCTGTGGCAGTATTCGCGGCAACTGCCGCAGGGCGTGCGCGTCAGCGTCAAGAAAGCGATGGCGCTGCATGGCGACTGGCTGCTGCTGGGGACCTCCGATATGCACGTGGTCGCGCTTCAGGCCAAGACCGGCGAGGTGGTGTGGGATCAGGCCATCCAGGACTCCAAGGAAGCCGGCTGGCAGCTCACGGGCGGACCGCTGGTAGCCAAGGGCAAAGTGATCGTCGGAACCGGCGGCCAGCGGCCCGGAGGAAACTCCATCGTGGCCCTGGATCTTCAGACCGGCAAGGAAGCCTGGCGCTTTCACTCCATCGCGCAGCCGGGCGAGCCCGGCGGCAACAGTTGGAATGGGCTCGCCGCCGACAAGCGCAGCGGCGCCTCGGTTTGGACTCCGGGAAGCTACGATCCCGCTCTGAACCTGGTCTTCTTCGGACCGGGCCAGACCTACGACACCGGTCCGATGCTGCATCCGGTGAACCAGTCCGGCGTCACCAACGACGGCCTGTATACCGACACGACGCTCGCGTTCAATCCGGACACCGGCAAACTGGTCTGGCATTTTCAGCACACGCCCAACGATCAGTGGGATCTGGATTGGGCCTTCGAGCGGCAGTTGATCGATCTTCCCGTGAACGGCGTCAATCGCAAGCTGGTGATCACATCCGGAAAGGAAGCGCTGTATGACGCGCTGGACGCGGAAACCGGCAAGTACGTTTTCTCGATCGATATGGGCTTGCAGAACGTGATCGCTTCCGTGGATCCGGTTACCGGCGCGAAGCGAATCAACCCCGCCATCGTTCCCGGCGACGGCGAGACCAAGACGGTCTGCCCCCACGCGGGCGGTGCCAAGAGCTGGATTCCGGCATCTTACAACGCCGCGACCAAAATGCTGTACGTGCCGCTGGTGGAATCGTGCATGGACCTGATCCCGGTGGCTCCCGGCGGGCGCGGAGGACTTACCTCCGGGGTGCGCTTCACGATCCGGCCACGCCTGGACGGCGACGGCAACTACGGCCACTTCTCGGCCGTCAATCTGGAGACCCGGAAGATAGTCTGGACCAGCCGGCAGCGGGCCCCGCAGACCAGCGGCGCGCTGGCTACCGCGGGCGGGATCGTGTTCGCCGGCTCGATGGACAGATTCGTCAAAGCCTACGACGATTCCACCGGCAAGGTGCTGTGGCAGACACGCTTGAACGATGTGCCCAATTCCTGTCCCATCAGCTACAGCGTAAACGGCAGGCAGTACATCGCTGTAACGGTGGGAAACGGTGGGGCGCAAGCCGCCACTTGGCCGCCGCTGGTCCCGGAGATCCAAAACCCGCCCGGCGGCGCCGCGCAGATTTGGGTGTTCGAGCTGCCCAACAAGAACTGAGTCTTCTCCGCTCGCAGCAGCTTGTGGCAGGAGTCGCTCGCAGGCGGCGCGGCTGAAATACAGCTACGTCCGCATCGGCCGGCGACCGCGCGCGCAAGAGCGGCACAGGGCCGTTAGGCGTTTAACGAGGCTAAGGTCGAGGACGGCCGGCATTACTTAAGACGTCTCTTCCGGGCCGGCCGGATCGTCCGGCTCACCGGCTTCGTCCGGCTGAGCCGCTTCCTTGCGAGCCTGCTCGAAGAGCATGACCAGCGTCTTCTCGGTGCGGATATTGCCGGCGATCTTGGCGATCGCGCCTTCCTTCTGGATCTTGGCGCGGGTCACCGCCTCGCGCCGCCGCCGCGCGATCTGCTGCACCTCGCGGTCGACCTCTTCCTGCGTGGCCCCGATGGCTTCGCGCTCGGCGGCCTTATCCAGCAGCAGGGACGCCTTCACGTCGCGCGTGGCCTTTTCCTTCTGCGATTCCCGAGGGTAACCACGAACGGAGAAAGGAACCATTGCCATGACTTCTCTTCCCCCCACCGCGCTCAGTTCAGTCCGGCCTTGACGAACGTATATACATTTGCGTAGGTTGCACGATGATGGATTTACGGGTCAGCGGACTTGGGATTGCTTGATCGCCGTGGGGAGATCAAGTCCAGGACGGCCCGTCTTCGTGGCGTTCACGATACGGGTTAAGAACAACCGCCGTTTCATTCGCCCCGTGACGGCGCGATTCATGCACGCGAAGGAGGTTGCCGCTTATGAAGAAGAGAGTCCCACGGCTGAAAACGGATAGGCAAGCCGAAGCCTTTTTGGCTCAAGACCTGTCCGGCCTCGATTTCTCGCAGTTCAAGCCGGCAAAGTTTGAATTCGAGAAGAAGAACGGCCAGATCAATATGCGCGTACCGAAGCCGTTGCTGGCAGCGGTGAAGGCGCGAGCGAAAGCGCGTGGCATTCCCTACACGCGCTTCATTCGGGAAACGCTTGAACGCGCTATCGCGCCCAAGTAGCGCCCCCCGGTCAGCGTTCCACGAAGGGTAGGTTTTGCAACGTTCGCCGAAGGCCCGCAAACAAAGGGTCTGGCGCGTTGCAAATGTCTAGTGCAAAACGGAGGGCATAAAAACAGCCCCCCGCTGCCCTGCGGAAGGTCGCCATTTTGGCTTGAACTGGACCATGGCATCGAAGGCCGCGAGTTTTGCCGTGTCCTCAGTAGGGAACGTGCGAGAGGAGAACTGTTTTCTTTCCGACACAGAATCCGCCACACACGCTTTCCACCGTGAGCCATCTGGAAATATCGTTATTCGAAATCCGTCGGTTTTCAAATAACCATTGCCGTTAGCGGAAGTTTTCCAGTTGCGATGAACCAGCCACCTAGCCCGCCGCAAAGCAACACTCTTCGCCAGGCGCTCACGTTGTTCAGCCGCCTCGTAATCTCCCGACATCTTGCCCGCACACTCGCAGCCACATCTCAGGGTGGCAGAGTAATCTCGGTGCTGCATGACCTGCACGAAGCGGATCGTCTGGAATTCGCACATCTCACAAACGTCCGAACGTTCACCCAAATCTTCAAAGTCGATGAACTCCCATCCCTTGTGAGGAACTCCGGAGTCGCTCCATTTGCCATGCGGTCTCGCGCCCATACCGCGATCGACAAAAACATTATCTGCGCTCCCTGACAATGGACTCATGCTGTAAAGTTCTCCTCACTAAAAGCATGCGCTTAACGAGAGGCCGAGTCCACTACATTTTCGCTCACGCGCTGTTTTGGTGGAAATGGATTTCTCGATCCCGCGACCGATAAGAAGGCGCTGGGCAAGCTGTAGCACCGCGCCGGTGCCGCCGCCGATAATGGGGGCGTTACATCAAATTTCGACGCTCCTTCCCCGTCCTTGGCCGAACATAACGATTCGGTGATGTTGTACTATCCCAGTCGTGCTCGCCAGCGTTGCTATGCCGGCTCTTCCGGTGCGTCTGTTTCTTCGGGAGCGGGGGCCGCTTCCTTGCGAGCCTGCTCGAACAGCATGGCCAGCGTCTTCTCGGTGCGGATATTGCCGGCGATCTTGGCGATCGCGCCTTCCTTCTGGAGCTTGGCGCGGGTCACCGCCACGGCCTCGCGCTGCTGGCGGGCGATGCGCTGCACTTCGCGGTCGACCTCTTCCTGGGTCGCGCCGATGGCTTCGCGCTCGGCGATTTTGTCCAGCAGCAGCGACGCCTTCACGTCGCGCGCGGCCTTCTCCTTCTGCGAGTCCTTCACCTTTTGCCAGTCCAGCTTCAGATCCTTTACGTCCATTCCTTGCGCGGCCAAACCCCGCAACTGGTTTTCGACGTTCACCTGAATCTGCCGGTCGATATAGGCTTCCGGCACCGGGAAATCGTGCGCGTCCACCAGTTTGTCCAGCAACTGGCGCTTGGCGTCTTCCTGGGCGTGATGCTCGCGCTCGCGCTGGATGTTCTTGCGGATGGTTTCCTTCAACTCCTCCAGCGTCTGAAAATCGCCCAGATCCTTGGCGAATTCGTCGTTCAGCTCGGGCAGCTCCTTGCGGCGGACGGCCTTCACGGTGGCGCGAAACTTGACCGTGCGCCCGGCCAGATTCTTGCGCTCGTAATCTTCCGGATAGACCACCTCGAAATCCCGCTGTTCATCCGGCGACGCGCCGCGCAGGTTCTCGGTAAACACGGGCATGGTGGCTTCATCGCCGATCTTCAGCACCAGCTCGTCCTGCGAAATTTTCTCGGCGACGCCCTCCAGGCTTTCGAGCGAAATCACGGCATGATCGCCATCGGTGAGCGGCCGGGGCTCTTCGTTGACGAATTCCGCCTTTTGATTGCGAATCTGATCCAGCCGCTCCGCCACATCGGCCTCGGTGACTTCGGGCTCCGAGTAGGTGATGGTGATGCCGCGGAACTCGCCCAGCTCGAAATCCGGCGCGACTTCGAATTCGGCCTTGAAGCGCAAATCCTCGCCGGCGTGGAGGTGCACGTCGGTGATATCCGGCCGCCCCACCACGCGCAAGTTATCCTTTTCGACGGCTGCGTGGAAGAATCGCGGAACCAGCTTTTCGATGACTTCCTGCCGGATATCGCCCGCAAAGCGGGTCTTCACGATGCTCAGCGGGGCCTTGCCGGGACGGAACCCGGGTAGCCGGACTTTGGCCTGAATCCCGGCCACGGCGAGTTCCGTTTCCTTCTCGACTTCCGAGGCGGGAATCGTGATCTCGAGAGAATGCTTGCAGCCTTCGATTAACGCCACGGCTGTGGTCGGTCCCGCGCCTTAGCCGCGCGCCGCAGCCGCGGGCCTGGCCGCTTCCGCCAGCGCGGCAGCCTTATCGGTGGCTTCCCAGGTGAACGTCTCTTCGGTGCGTCCGAAGTGTCCGAAGGAGGCGGTCTTGCGGTAAATCGGCCGGCGCAGTTTCAGAGAATCGATCATTCCCTTGGGCGTCAGATGGAAGTGCGAGCGGATCAGGTCCACCATTTGTTCCTCCGGCAGCTTGCCCGTTCCGAAGGCGTTCACCATCACCGAAACCGGCTCTGCCACGCCGATGGCATAGGCCAGTTGCACTTCGCAACGTTCGGCCAGCCCCGCGGCCACGATGTTCTTGGCAACGTAGCGCGCCATATAGCAGGCGGAGCGGTCCACCTTGGTCGGATCCTTGCCCGAGAACGCGCCGCCGCCGTGCCGCCCCATGCCGCCGTACGTATCCACGATGATCTTGCGGCCCGTCAGCCCGGTATCGCCGTGGGGCCCGCCGATGACGAAGCGGCCGGTGGGATTGATGTGATACTTGGTTCCGGAATCCACCATGGCGGAAGGAATCACCGGATCGATGATGTGCTTCTTCACGTCCGCGCGCAGTTGCTCGGTGGTCACGTCGTCGTCGTGCTGGGTGGAGACCACCACGGCGTCGATGCGTTTGGGGTGCCCGTTCACGTACTCCACGCTCACCTGGCTTTTGCCGTCCGGCCGCAGATAGCTGAGCATTCCGAAGCGGCGGATCTCGCTCAACTGGCGCACCAGCTTGTGCGCCAGCATGATGGGCAGAGGCATCAACTCCTCGCTCTCGTCGCAGGCGTAGCCGAACATCAGCCCCTGATCGCCGGCGCCGCCGGTGTCCACGCCCATGGCGATATCGGGGGACTGGGTCTGGATCAGGTTCAGAATGCCGCAGGTCTTGGCATCGAAGCCCATCTTGGCGTCGGTGAAGCCGATGTCGGCGATGACCTCGCGGGCGATTCTGGGCACGTCCAAAACGGTCTTGGTCGTGATTTCTCCAGCAACCGCGCAGATGCCCGTGGTCACCATGGTTTCGCAGGCCACGCGCCCCATCGGGTCTCCAGTCAGCACGGCGTCCAGCACCGCGTCCGAAATCTGATCCGCCATCTTATCCGGGTGGCCTTCGGTCACCGATTCGGACGTGAAAATATGTCGCATACGATCTGCCACTTCGCCTAACCTCCACAGGGGAATTTACTAAAGGTTTACAGTGAGAAACCCAAAACGAGTAGTTTAGCACAGCACTCGGGCCGCTGCTGTACTAAAATAGAAATTTACCGCCAAACTGAGGAGCCTGAATGAGTACTGCTACGATACCGAACACCGGCCTGAACACCCCGGCCGAATACAAGGTCGCCGACATGAGCCTGGCCGATTGGGGCCGCAAGGAGATCTCCATCGCCGAGCATGAGATGCCCGGCCTGATGTCCATCCGCAAGAAGTACGCGGCCCACAAGCCGCTGAAGGGCGTGCGGATCACCGGGTCGCTGCACATGACCATCCAGACCGCGGTCCTGATCGAGACCCTGGCCGATCTGGGCGCCACCGTGCGCTGGGCCAGCTGCAATATCTTTTCCACGCAGGATCATGCCGCGGCCGCCATCGCCGCCGCCGGATTCCCGGTCTTCGCCTGGAAGGGCGAATCGCTCGAAGAATACTGGTGGTGTACCTACCAGGCGCTCAGCCATCCCGGTGGCAAGGGCCCGGAGCTGGTGGTCGACGACGGCGGCGACGTCACGCTGCTCATCCACAAAGGCTATGAACTCGAGAACGGCGACAATTGGGTCAACTCGCCGTCTTCCAGCCACGAAGAGAAGGTCATCAAGGACCTGCTGAAGAAGGTTCACGCCGAGAACCCCCACCGCTGGCACGAAATGGTCAAGGACTGGCGCGGCGTCTCCGAGGAGACCACCACCGGCGTGCACCGTCTGTACAAGATGCAGGAGCAGGGCAAGCTGCTGATCCCGGCCATCAACGTCAACGATTCGGTGACCAAGTCCAAGTTCGACAATCTGTACGGCTGCCGCGAATCGCTGGCCGACGGCATCAAGCGCGCCACCGACGTGATGGTGGCCGGCAAAGTGGCGGTGATCTGCGGCTACGGCGACGTGGGCAAGGGCTCGGCGCATTCGCTGCGCGGCATGGGCGCGCGCGTGGTGGTCACCGAGATCGACCCCATCAACGCTCTGCAGGCCGCCATGGAAGGCTTCGAAGTGACCACGATGGAAGACACGCTCGGCCGCGGCGACATCTACGTCACCTGCACCGGCAACCTGGACATCATCACGCTCGAGCACATGAAGCAGATGAAGGACCAGGCCATCGTCTGCAACATCGGCCACTTCGACAACGAGATCCAGGTGGATCGCGCTGAACACTGCCAAGGGCGTGAAGCGGACCAACATCAAGCCGCAGGTGGACATGTACACGTTTCCACGACGGCCACAGCATCTTCATGCTGGCCGAAGGCCGCCTGGTGAACCTGGGCTGCGCCACCGGCCACCCCAGCTTCGTGATGAGCAACAGCTTCTCCAACCAGACGCTGGCGCAGCTCGACCTGTGGAAGAACAAGGACACGTACAAAGTCGGCGTCTACACGCTGCCCAAGAAGCTGGACGAAGAGGTGGCGCGGCTGCACCTGGAGAAGATCGGCGTGAAGCTGACCACGCTGACACCAAGCAGCAGGCCGACTACCTCGGCGTGCCGCCGGAGGGTCCGTACAAGCCGGATCACTACCGCTACTAAACAGACCAGTACCAAATTGCGAAAGCTCGCGTATGCCGCTCCCGAATGGTCGTGGTTCGGAAACGGTAGGTCCGCCTCCAAAACGGGCCTGCCCGGTAGAATAAAAGAATGCATCGTTTTCTGCTCTACAACGGCGAGATCCGCGACACGGCCGAGCGCTTCCTTTCGCCCGGCCAGACCGGTCTGGTCAACGGGTGGGGAGTGTTTTCCACGCTGCGCGTCTATGACGGCGTGCCCTTCTGCTGGGAGCGGCATTGGCCGCGCATGCGCCACGACGCCGCGCGTTTGCGCGTCCCCATGCCCCCGGACGGGGCGGCTGTCCTCGCGGATCTGCACCGGCTGATCGAAGCCAACGGGGCTTGGAACGGTGTGCTGCGAGTGATGGTCGTGCGCAATCGCGGGGGCATGTTCGAGGGCCCCGCGGTCACCAACGATTTCGACGTGATCGCCTTCAGCACCAATGTTCCGCCCTGGGGCAAGGCCATGAAGCTGGGCGTGGTTCCCAACGGACGCCACGCCGCCAGCGAGTTTGCCGGCGCCAAGATTCTGTCCTGGTCGGAGAACCTGACCCGGTATGAACGCGCGCGCGAGCAGGGCCTGGATGAAGTGGTGCTGCTCAACGAACGCGGCGAGGTGTCCGAGTGCACCTCGGCGAACATCTTTGCGGTGCATGGAGCGGCCTTGAACCAGGCACGTGTCCTGACTCCGCCGCTGAGCTCGGGCTGCTTGCCGGGCGTCACGCGGGCGGTGCTGCTCGGGGAGATACGCCTTTCCGGACTCACGGTGGAGGAGCGGGTGCTGCTGCCTTCGGATCTGGAAGCGGCGGACGAGGTTTTTCTCGCCTCCACCACCCGCGAGCTTCTGCCGGTGGCGTCGATTGAAGGGCTGAGAATCCGCTCGGGGCAGGTCGCCCGCGACCGTTTACAGCAGGTCTTCAGCGCTTATATCGAATCTTATGTGGCGGCGCGAAGAGGTCCGGTTCCGGCGGCCCGACTTGGGGCCGTCCTATAATTGTGTAATACCGTAGCGCAAGGTTGGGGGAATGCAACTTTCTTGCCCGAAATGCGGCAGCCGTGAGGCGCGGGTGTCGCATCGGCGAACCGTAGGGGAGGTGCTGCGCAGCCTCGCCGGCATTTATCCCCTCCGTTGCCGCCGTTGCCGCCATCGCTGGGAGACCAGCGCGTGGGCCAAGGGCGCGTGGAAGTATGCACACTGCCCCCGCTGCTATCGCCAGGAGCTCACCACCTGGAGCGAGCAGTATTATCATCCGCCGCGCTGGACCAGGTTTCTTCTACGCGTTGGCGCGACCCCCTACCGCTGCGCCGCCTGCCGCTGCAATTTCGCCAGCTTCCGGCAGTGCAAGGAGCGCCTCAGTTGGCGTCATAAGACTCGCGTGGAAACTTCATCGCCAAGGGACGATGGCGAAGCGGAGCCAACCCAACCGGTGGCCGGGGATGCGCCCGAATAAAAAAATGGTTCCAAGTGACCCGAAATAACAGCTCGTTCCCCGCCGGCATGCACGGCCAGAACCTGGCATTCGGAAACGGCGTGACGTAGGCCCTTAACTCCCCGCGGCTGGTTTTGCCCGCCGCGGATCAGTGCGCCGGTGCGCGTCCGCAAGTCCCTTTCCGATAGAAGCCCGCTTCTCGATGCAGCCTTTCGCTCTCCGGCGGCGAGGGCCGGCCTTGCGACCAGTTCCCGCAACCGGGTCAACGCTCCCGGCCTACATCTTCGAAGCGATCCTGAAGTCTACGCCCCAGCCCGTTCGGTTCCAAACTCCCGTTCCCGTCCGGCCTTTTTATTGCCTCGCGAGATACGATCACTGCCTGAAACCCGTTGCCGGGGTCAAACTTCCGGACTTCCCGCCTGTCTTCGAACCGCCGCTCCCCTCCAGGACATTTCTATCCTTCGGGATCAAAGCGCTCAGCCCGACTCCATTCGGGAATGCTTGCCTTTACGAGTTGCCCGATCTTCCTTCGCTCCCCGCCACGCAAAAATGTTTAACGATCGCCGCGCGACGGATCAACGTTCCAGATCCGCTACTTCCCGTCAAGCTCGCTGTTCCTCGAACCTCTTGGAACCATCTACATAATGCACCGGGCCCGTCCGCCGGTCAATACGAAAATTACGTTTCCAACAGACAATATTTGCTTTTAATTCAATGACTTAAATGAGCCTCCCTGTGGACTGGATGTGTATAAAACAAGCATGAAGGGACGTGTTTGATATGATTCCCTAATGAAAATCGCGGTTCTCCCAGGAGACGGGATCGGAAAGGAAGTGACGGCGCAAGGTGTGCAGGCGCTGAAGGCGGCGCTCGACACCGCGTCATATGAGCTTACGGAGGCGCCGATCGGCGGCGCAGGCTACCAAGCCGCTGGCGATCCCCTGCCGCCCGCGACCCTCGAGCTGTGCCGCACGTGCGACGCCATTCTGCATGGGGCATCCGGCGTCCCCGAAGACGAGCACAGACCACCCCAGCGGCAAGCCGGCTTCGCGTTACTGCGGCTGCGCAAGGACCTGAATCTGTTCGCGAACTTCCGTCCCGTGTTCGTGTTTCCCGAACTGGTGGGCGCATCGACGCTCAAGCCCGAGGTGGTGGAAGGACTCGACCTGATCATCCTGCGTGAGCTGAACGGCGACGTCTACTACGGCGAACCTCGCGGGATCGAAACCACCGGCTCTGGCGCCAACGCATCCGCGGAAAGACGCGGCTTCAACACCATGTGCTATACCGAATCCGAAGTGGAGCGCATCGGCCACGCGGCGTTTCAAGCGGCGCGCAAGCGGCGTAAGCAAGTCTGCTCGGTGGATAAATCGAATGTGCTCGAGACCAGCGCGCTGTGGCGCGAGGTGATGATCCGCGTGGGACGGGAGTATCCCGACGTCCAGCTCAGCCATCTTCTGGTGGACGCGGCGGCGATGGCGCTGGTGCGCAATCCGCGGCAGTTCGACGTCATGGTTATGGGCAACATCTTCGGCGACATTCTTTCGGATGAGGCGGCCATGCTGACGGGCTCGATCGGCATGCTGCCTTCCTCATCGATTGGGCATGGCAAGAAGGGCTTATATGAGCCGGTGCACGGCTCGGCGCCGGACATCGCGGGCAAGGACGTGGCCAATCCCTTGGCGTCGATTCTGTCGGTGGCCATGCTGCTGCGCCACTCCTTCGATCTGGAAGAGCCGGCGTCCCGAATCGAGCGGGCGGTCCGCTTCGTGCTGCGGGAGGGCTATCGCACGCCGGATATTTTCGAGCCGGGCGCGCGGCGCGTGGGCACTCGGGAAATGGGCGAGCGCGTGGCGCAAGCGATTCGCAATCACCTACACTGAACCGATGTCGACAAGCGAGGGCCGGCGCTTTGCACCGCCGGGCAGCGGGGAGGGAAGCGAGGGCCGGATCGCGGCGCGGCTGGACCGGCTGCCCTTCTCGCGATCCCTTTGGAAGCTGGTGCTGCTGATTTCGCTCGGCGGCGCGTTCGAGCTCTACGACATCTTCCTCAGCACCTACATCACGCCCGGGTTGGTGGCCGGCGGGCTGTTCACCACCAGCGCCCCTGGATTTTTCTCCATAAACTCGGTGGGCTTTTTCATCTCTTGCAATTTCGCGGGCATGTTCCTGGGCTGCGTGGGATTCGGCTACGTCGCGGACCGGCTGGGACGGCGCTCGATTTTCATCTTTTCGCTGCTGTGGTATTCGATCTGCACCGCGGCCATGGCGTTTCAGACCACGGCGGAGGGCGTGGATCTGTGGCGCTTTATCGCGGGCATAGGGGTCGGCCTGGAACAAGTAGCCATCGACACCTTCCTGCCGGAAATCGTTCCGCCGCAGGGCCGCGGCAAGGCCTTCGCGTTTTATCAGTTTGTGGAATTTTGCGCGGTCCCGGTGGTCGCGCTCTTCGGCTGGTTATTGGTGCGGAGGCAAGTGTACGGCCTGGATGGATGGCGCGTAGTCACTCTGATCGGATCGCTGGGCGCGATTGTGGCGTGGTGGCTGCGGATGGGCATTCCGGAGAGTCCGCGCTGGCTGGCCGTGCATGGGCGCGAGGCCGAAGCGGAGCGGGTGATGGCGGATCTGGAAGCTCGCGTGGCTCACGATATCGGCGGGCCGCTGCCGGAGCCGGGTCCCGCGGCCGAAGTGACCGCGGGCCAAGGGGCGTTTCGAGAGATTTTACAGCCGCCCTACCTCAAGCGCACGCTGGTGCTCTCCATCTTCAATCTGATGCAGACCGTCGCGTTTTACGGCTTCGGCTCCTGGGTACCGGTGCTGCTGATCGCCAAGGGCATCCTGGTCACCACCAGCCAGAAATACGCGTTCATCATCGCCATCGCCAACCCGGTGGGGCCGCTGCTGGGGATGCTGGTGGCGGACCGCATGGAGCGCAAGTGGCAGATTGTGTCGGCGGGGATCGGAATCGGCGTTTTTACGCTGCTGTTCGCGAATCAGGCCAATCCCGCGCTGGTGATTGCGCTGGGCGTGACGGTGACGCTGGCGAACAACTGGATGTCCTTCGCCTTCCACAATTATCAGGGCGAGCTGTTCCCGACCCGCATTCGCGCCCGCGCCGTGGGATTCGTCTATAGCTGGAGCCGGGTGAGCGCGGTCTGCGCCAGCCTGGTGATCAACGCGTTGCTGGTCAGGGGCGGAGCTCCGGCTGTGGCGGCGTTCATCGCCGCGGCCATGGTCGTGATGACGGTGACGATTGGCGGATTCGGGCCCAAGACCAAGCGGCTCGCGCTCGAAGAAATCTCGCGATGAAGCGGTACAATGAGACTGCCATGGTCCGGGAAATGGGTCCTCGAGGAATGGGCGCTCGCGCGCGCACGGTTTTGGTGATCGCAGGAGTGCTGGTGTGCGCTGCCGCCATGCTGGCGCAGCGACGCGGCGGCCGCGGCGGCTTTGGCGGCGGATTCGGCGGCGGCGGCTTTGGCGGGGATTTCGGGCGCGGCGAGAGCTTCGTCGCGGACTTCCCCAAGGAAGGCGACTTCCATTTCATCCGCACCGAATACGTTGACCTGCCGGGATACGGCCGCGGCTTCAATCGAGCCGTGTCGCGGAGCGGGCGGGCTAGCGGCTGGTGGGCTCAGGATTGGCCGGATGCCGACAACCATTTTTCCTTCGGCCTCCAGCGCCTAACCCGGCTTCAGGTGGGAGAACCGCGGCACCTGGACCTGACCGATGAGCGGCTTTTCGACTACCCGTGGATCTACGCCACCCAGGTCGGCTACTGGGATCTCAGCAACGCCGAAGTCCTGAAGCTGCGCGAATACCTGAATCGCGGCGGGTTCCTGATGGTGGACGACTTCTGGGGATCCGGCAACGCGGAGTGGGATGTCTTCCAGGAAACCATGGAGCGCGTGCTGCCAGGCCATCCCATCACCACCATCAAGCTGACCGATTCGGTGATGCACGTCCTTTACGACATCGAGCAAAAGGATCTGACCTACATCCCCGGCACGCGGCACCTCTATAGAGGTCAGCCTGCCGGCACGTCGCCGCAATGGGACGCCATCAATGACGACAAAGACCGTATGGTGGTCGCGGTCAACTACAACACCGACATCGGCGACGCCTGGGAATACGCCGACGCCCCCGAGTATCCCGCGGACATGACTACGCTCGCATACCGCTACGGGATCAACTACATCATGTACTCGATCACGCACTAGCGCGCTCCTAGCTCGGCCAGGGGAAAAAGGGGGCGCGCGCCACCGCGTGGGGCAGGTCTTCGACGTCTTCGACCTGCCCGCTTCTAGGGCGTGATCGGGATCACAAGTTGTCCCGGCGGAGCGGAGTTAATCGTCGCGGGCGACGAAACGCCGTTCACCGAGATCGTGATGGGGTACGATCCGGCGGGCATGTTCGCGAATTGCTGCGGCACCGTGAAGTTCACCTGAAATTCGCCGACGGCGACCAGACCCGCGAAATCGGCGGGAACGGTGATCGTTCCGATGGTCACGGTGACACCGCTGACGCCGGTTTGACTGACGAGTACGCCGGCGGGCGCGATCGTCAATCCGGTTGCAAAGAGCTGAACCTCGTCGCCGGGCGTGGCGTTGCGGAACGCGGAACTAATCGAAGGATCTCCGATATATTTACCGTCCGCGAACACGCCGCCGGCGTAGTCGATTCCGTTCACGATCACCGGGAAAATGCCGGGAGAACTAGTCGAGCTCGCCCCGGTCGCGGTGTTGCTGGCGGCGCCATTGACGGAAACCTGCACCGAAGCCGTTCCCGAAACTCCCGCGGGCACCTGAAAATTGACCTGGGCGGGATCGACGTAATACAACGCCGCGGGAAGGCCGTTCACCGTCACCGAGGTTCCCTTCAAATTCGTCGGCAGATTGCTTCCGAGCCCCACAAAATCCGAAGACTGCCAGATGTAGTTTTTCACGGTAGCGAGGTTCGATCCCTTCACCTGCGCCCAAGAACCCGGCACCAGGCCGCCCGCGACATATGTCGCGCCGTTGGCCACCGATCCGGCGGTCAGCGTGGGCGCGGTCGCAGCGGTGAGGTTGAGAAGAACATCGGCGTTGCCGATGGGGAGCCCGGCCAGCACCTGGTTGAGGATCGAAGTCAGATCGGCGGTGCTGAACGAGAGACCGCCCAAGGGGGCAGCGGGGACCGAGGAGACGGCGATGTCGGGGCGCCCGTCGCCGTTGAAGTCGGCCACGGCTAGATCGGTTGGGACAGTGGAGGACGGAAACGACAGCGCGATGGGATTCCCGAACGTCCCGTCGCCATTGCCTGGCCGAATTTCAATCGCCCCGGTGGGCGTAGCTCCACCGAGAAGATCCCCCTGGATCAAGGTTTCAACGAGATCGAGCTTGCCCGTGCCGAGGACGTTGGCCAGCGCCGCGCCGGACATGTAGGCGCCTTCGACGGCGTTGAAACTCATCTTGAAGCCGCCCTTGCCGTCGCCGAGAAACACCGTGACATAGGACTCCGCCAGTCCCGATCCGTTCAGCAGGTCCGAGATGTTGGTGAAAAGAGAGCCGCCGGCGAACACGAGGTCCAGCTTGCCATCGCCATTGACGTTTGCGGGCAGGACCAGGGATCCGATGGTCCCCGGAGCACCGAGTATCGTGGGAGGCTGGAAGGTCCCGTCGCCATTGCCCGCCGCGAACTGGAGGTTGGGACTGCCGGACCCTGTGAGTGTGGATGCGACGGTTACCAGATCGAGCTTGCCGTCGCCGTTAAAATCGCCCGCGGCGAGCGAGAGCGGAATAGATCCGGAGAAGGGAAGCGAAGAGGGCGATTGAAAGGAGCCGTTCCCTTTGCCGAGCAGCAAATACCAGCCTCCGGAGGACGTGAGCAAGTCGAGCCCGTAGGTGGGAACGGCGATGTCGAGATTTCCGTCGCCGTTGAAGTCGGCGATGGCCGGATGAACATCGCCGAGCATCAGGTTGCCGACAAAGGCCGGGGCGGGCAGGGAAGTGGAAAGTGGCCGGCCGAAGGTTCCAGCTCCTGTATTCGGCAGCACGACAACCCCGCCCAGCGCGCAAACGGTGAGCAGATCGGGCGAGGAAGCGCCGGTAAAATTTCCGGCGGTTAGATACGCGGCGTCGCAGCCCGCGGGCAGAGTGACGGTCGCGGCGGAGGCGAACTTACCGCCGCCGGCGCCAAGGAAAACCGAAACAGTCGCGACCCCGGTGTTGGCAACAGCGATATCCTGCAATCCATCGCCATTGAAGTCGGCGGATGCGATCGCCAATGGCGCGTGCTGCGCGGGAAGCGATAGCAGCGGGCCGAAGGCGGGGCTTTGGGCAAAAGCGCCGGCGGCAAGCGGCAGGCAGAGGAGCAGGCGGGTCGCGTTTGGAACCATGACGTTGTACGCAGTATAGACTAGCCGCGGCGCACAGGTGTCCGCCTTCCACCGCGTTCAATTAAGCCCGGACGCGGTAGAGCGTCTCTCCCGCGTGCGGCACGACGAACCACCCGGTCTTCTCCCAACCAGCTTCGGCCCACTCCGCCGGATCGACGGTGGCAGGATCGCGGTAGCCCAGATTCAGGCGGCGGCAACGCTCCTCGGGAATGCCGGTCGCAAGCGTAACTTGAATGCGCGGAGTCTCGACGCCGGTCTTGGCATCGTAGACGCCCTTGCCCTTGAGGTGCGTGGAATGCGCCAGAATGCCTCCGGGATAGTCGCGGAAACGGTCCCATTGCGCCAGGAAATAGTCGCGGCAATGGTATCCGATCGCCTCGATTAGGCGCCCATGCACGTAGCTGACTTCGCGGATGTGTGGCGCATAGAGCACCACTTCGCCTCCGTCGGCGATCAGCGGCTCGGTCTTATACATGCCCTTCGCGCCGGTCCAGAGATCGTCGTACATGGGGGGAACCACCGAAAGAACGCGATCCACCGGCCGGTCCAGCCACACGATGTGGCGGCGCGAGGAGAGCGCGGCGGCCGCGGCCCAGGTCTCGATGGTCGGCCCGCAATAAAGCCCGGCGACGCCGACGCCCGCGACACCCTGGCCGGTCGCCACCGGAGCGATCAGCGAATGCGGAGTGGGAACCAACTCCGCCGCGCGATGGATCACGGCCCGCACGCAAGTGTCGCGCGTGCCGATGATTTCGTAGCTGGTCAGCAGGGCTCCCAGCCAGTGTGTCAGGTTGATCAGCTCCGCGCCGCCGATGCCGGGGAAGAAATATTTGGCTCCTCCCGAGAACCCCGCCACTTCGTGCGGAAACACGGGACCGCAGATCAGGATGTGGTCGTAGTCGAGAATCATGCGGTTGAGGTTTACCGGTACGGCCTGGCGGAGCCGGCCTCCGGTGAGCGATTCAATCTCATCCGCTGAAATTTCCCCGAGCTTCGCAAATGCCGAGGGCGAGTCCCAGCGATGATTGTAGACGCGATGATTCCCGCAACGTCCTTCCACGACATCGCGGCCGACCAGCCGCGAGAGCTGAGTGTCGCTCATGGGCGGATGGGTGCCTAGAGCCACCAGAAAATCGAGAGAGCGGACGCGGGGCCCGAGCTCGCGCTCCAGGATGCCGAACAGCAGCGGCATCGGCATGGTGCGGGTGCCGTCCGGAATCAGGACCAGAACGCGGAGTCCGTCGACAGCAAGTTGAGCGAGACCGCTCGCGGCGATGGAGCGGACCTGATCCTCCGTTAAATACCCGTCGTCCAGGCCTTCGCCGACAACGGTTAGCGGCGGTACTCCAATCGCAGCCATTCAGGACGCTAGTTTCCCGTCGGAACGCGGTCAACCCGGTCGATGACGACGATCGGCATCGTTTGCTCCCGCTGCTCCAGCCTGAGCCCGAGGTTTTTCTCCATCGTGCGAAAAATCGTCGTGCCCGTATCGAACTCCTGGCCCGGCGCCGGCTGCAACCCGGCGAGCCCCCCGCTCAACGGGGTCCAATCCAGCCTGAAATCCCAGAAGCCCTTGAGATCGGTCGCGTCCACCACTGGCCTGCCTTCAAAGAAACGGGGCGCGAAGCTGGCTAACTGCTCCGCCAGTTGCCCCATTGTCATGTTGTGGCAATCCCGATGGTAAACGTTGTCGTCGCCGATGCTGGGAATGCATACCGGATTGCCCGGGCCATCCGTTACTTTAAGCTTGTGACCGCCCTTGGCGACCACCATCGCATACACTTTCTCAACCTTTTGTTCCCGGTGGACAACCAGGTGGAAGCGGTCCACCAAAACTTTCTGGAGCATCAGCCGAATCGTATCCGGCGGGGCGCCCGGGGGTCCTTTCGCGACCACATCGAAACGGTCTGAATCGAGCCAGGGCGGGCCCCCCTTGAGATAATCGTTCGAAAGAACTTTGAACTGCGCCACGCTGGGCGCGAGTCCGAGCGCGAGGGACGTGAGTTCCGGGAGCATGCGAGTCTCTTTCCAGCCAATCCCGATCAGCGATTTCATCGTGAAGCTGCGCAAGCTGATCTGCCCGCCGGCAAGGAAGTCCGCGGATTGAGAATCTCCCGATGTATTCACCCGGACGTCGGCTGCCTCAAACTGCGGCATCGCCGCGGATTGGGAATAAGCTCCGCCGCAGAGCGAGATGCTCAGACATCCTAGAGCCATCGAACGCTTGATTCGCATAAATGGGCGGTGTTCCCGCGGTGCGCTGCTTACGAACGCGGAACGGCTTTCCCGTACACTTCGATCTGGCCAACGTCGACCCAGCCGCCCGCGCCGTGGCCGCTACCGGGGATGAGGTCCACGAAGCCGATTTCGTCCACCTTGGTCAAATCCGGGCTCGCGACGAAATCGCCCTTGGTTTGCACCTTATCGGGGTCCAGCCGGATCCACTTGAGTTCGGAGATGTTGAACTCGCTAATGCGGTAATCCGCCCTGGCTTCGTCTACATGGTCGCCCACCAGCATAGTGCCGTCGGCGAGCTTGATCACCGGACGCACCTGGTGGAATCCGGACACCTTGGAAACCCAGCGGATTCTGGCGAGTCCGGTGAGATCCACGAAGTTGGCTTTGTCCTTCAGAGTGACGGCGCAAGCTCCCGGGCAGGTTCCGGTCCAGAGATGTATGGGATCGCCGTCTCTGGCAGTGCCGGTCACCAGAAGTTCCTCCGGCTTGGCGCCATAAAGCTTCATATCCAGGTTGGGATTGGAGACGTCCTCGGCGACAATTCCGTGCTCGCCGCCGGCAGCGGTCTGCTTCCACTCTTCCTTGAACACCAGCACCGGACGAGCGGCCGCGCCGCGTCCACCGCCGGCTCCGCGTCCACGTCCACCGCCCGCGCCACGGCCGGCGCCAGCGTCGCCCTGCGCGGCAGGCTGCTGCGCGAAGGCGCTACAGGCGATCCCCAGAATCACAAAGAGTTTCAAGTTGTGCACAGTAGCCTCCCGTTGGCCATTCCGTGGGCCTCTGGAAGTATATCAAACGCGCATGACATGCTGACAGGACAGGTCAGTTTCCGAATAGGGCGCTAGACGGCTGAGCGAAGGTTTGCGGCGAGATCCCGGAGACGACCCTTACGAAGGCCGTCTGCAAGAACCCAAGGAACTTGCCGCGGAAGACCCGGCTCAGGACTTTTACGGGCGCATCCGTGATGGCCTTCGGAAAAGCCAGCCTTATAGAGCGAGGAATACCGTCAGCTTCTTAGCCACAATGTTGAAGGTGGCTCCATCGACAACGCCGAGATAGCGGACGAGGCTGGAAGTATGGATGGTTGCGAGCTTATGCAGACGCAGCGTGGATAGAGTCTTCAGATTTGTTGAGCGGAACTCGGATCTGGCAGGGTCCAGGACGAGATCCGACGGAAGAAGTTGGCTTGGTATGACGGATGAGATATAAGAAACCAGGACTTCCGGCACAGACCCAACTGCGCCGGTAAGGAGCAATACGGGTCGAAGCTTCATCCCAGGAATGTCCCCAAACGGGAACTGGGCCAAATAGATCTCACCGGGCCGCATCGACGGGTTGTCCGTCTGCGAGCGTGTAGAGGTCCTGGCGTGAGTCGCTCAATTCGTCCGCCCATTCTCGGGCCAGGCCGTGGGCCCAGATGGCGCCGGATTCATCTTCCTCGGGCAAGAGGACGATTAACCGCACAGGTCCTGCGGGAAGTTCCTCCGGTACACTGGCTCTCAATCGATGTTGTTCGTCGATATCGCCGATGAGTTCGATCGCTTTCATGGGAGGGGCTTCCATTCGAGTGTTCTTGAACCGCCTTAATCATAACAAATCGAGGCGTTGGCGACCGCTCGAGCTGTAGCGCTGTCGATCCAGTTTCAGTAGAGTAGCGTGTAGCGGCTTCGCGCCCCTCATGCCCAGATTCCAAACCGTAATCCGCAGCGCTCGCTTCGGCTGTTCGCCCTACACCCGGGATGCAGGGCGCCGGCCGAGGCGCGGGCGGAGGTGGATCACCAGTCGTCCTGAAGATCGTTCCACTCCTCGTTTTCTCCATATGTTTCGATCAGGTAATTATCGAGTGTGCAGAGAACGTCGAAGACACGCTGGACGTCGAACAGTAATGAGGTGAAGTCGATGCCTAGGTTTTCGCTTGAGGATGACGCGGGGGGAAGCTGTTCGCCCGGATATCGGAAACGCCAGTTTTTAGGGTCAAAGGCGTTAAATTCCTTGACGAACTTGGCTACGAAATCTAGGTCCAAACCCTTCGGGACAACCCCGGGCTTGCCCTTTAGCTCTGCGATGAGAGTGCTCCACAGCTTCTCAAGATTGTGGGTCGGGCCAACTGGCGTGACATCAGGAGCGTTGCGTTTCTCGTCTTGGAGCCATCGCGAGTGAAATAACGCGTATTTCATGGCCAGTTCCAAGTAGTGCCGCGATAGGAAAATTGCAGCCACCCCTTCGATGCCCTCATTAAGTCTTCCACTCACGACCCCGCGCAAGAGCAACTTGGCGGATTCGAAAAAACCCTCGGGGAACAACGCGTCGATTTCCACTGGCCAGAACCTGGGGGGTAAAACACCTGACGGTAGACGCCCGGTTCGAACCGCTCATTGTATTGAGCTACGATTCTCTCCTCTTCGAGCGCTGCGTCGTCCAGATTGAAAATTTCGCCCTCGGCCTCGGCGTCCACGTGAGTGATTATACCTGTTTGCCAGGCCGCGAACGACGCCTCATCTCTGCCCTTGGCAGCCGAACATGCCGGGCGCTTGCCGGCCGACACTTCGTTTACCCACAGCAGCGTTATGATGTGTCTATGAGACCCGCGATCCTCTTGCTCCTCGCGCTCTGCGTACCGGCATCGGCGGACCTCGCGGCAGGGCAGCAGGCGTTTGAGGGGGGCGATTTTCCTACAGCCCTCAAGGAGTTCCTGCCGTTGGCGTCGCAGGGGAACGCGCCCGCGCAGGTCTACCTCGGCATGATGTACCAGGAGGGCCACGGCGTCACGCAGGACTACAAGGAAGCCGTGAAGTGGTACCGGATGGCGGCGGAGCAGGGAAACGCGAATGCGCAGGACGACCTCGGCATCACCTATGGGAAAGGCATCGGCGTTCCGCAGGACGACAAGGAAGCCATGCGGTGGTTCCGCTTAGCGGCGGGGCAGGGACTCGCGTATGGGCAATCCCATCTCGGCGAAATGTATGAGCACGGCCGCGGCGTCCCGCAGGACGACAAGGAGGCCGTGAAGTGGTACCGCCTGGCGGCCGATCAGGGACTTGCGGATGCTCAGGCCTATCTCGGATTCATGTATGCGGATGGCCGCGGCGTCCCGCAGGACGACAAGGAAGCCGCGAAGTGGTACCGGGCGGCGGCGGAGCAGGGGTACGCGCGCGCGCAGGAATACCTGGGTTTCGCGTATAGGCAAGGCCTCGGCGTCCCGCAGGACGACAAGGAGGCCGTGAGGTGGTACCGGGCGGCGGCTGACCACGGAGGCGCGAAGGCGCAGGCCGACCTCGGGGACATGTATCAAGAGGGTAAAGGCGTGGACCAGGACGACAAGGAGGCTGCGCGGTGGTTCCGCTTGGCCGCAGAGCAAGGATATTCGTATGCACAGCTCGCCCTCGGGAGCATGTACGTGATTGGCCACGGCGTACCGCAGGACTATGTTCAGGCGCACATGTGGTTCAATCTGGCTGGTGCCAGCGGTGACGCCCACGGTCTCAAGAATCGAGACCTGATCGCCAGTGTGATGACGCCGGAGCAAATTGCCGAAGCTCAGCGCCTCGCTCGGGAGTGGAGGCCGAAAGCGAGCCGGTAAGAAGCGGACTTAACTCATATCCTGCCGCTCGCATTTCTTGATGTCTTCCGTAGCCCAGCAAGTCCCGCGCATGGGGGCCGTGTAAGGCCGGCAGCCGCCGATAGATCCGTGAGTTATGTTCAATAAGCCGCACGGAGCGCTCCGTGGACGCGCTTACTCCGGATAGTAGCCTTCGCGCGCGCGGACCTTGTCGCTCCTCACTCCGCGAATCTGGACGGTGATCGGATGCCAGGCATGATCTTCGGCGGACGCGGGCTGGAACACCAGCAGGTAACCATGCGCCAGATCCTCGGAAACTTTCTCGAACACGGCGCCGATTTCGCTGGCCTCGCGCACCGCGAACGATTCTCCGCCGGTCACCTTGGCGAGATCCGCCAGCTGCTTCACATATGCCGGCGGCGGGCCCGGGTTTCTGCATTGCTGCTGCGTGAGGCAGGCGCCCTCCAAGGCCGATCCCTGCGCAATCGTGTAGACCGGCACGCCGGCGGCCTTCACCCTGAGAATGGCCGTGTCCATCGTCAGTGTGCTCGAATTATCGTCGCCGTCGGTGAACACGATGATCACTTTCTTACCCGTGCGTCCGGAGAGATCCCGGCTGACGCGCGCCAGCGCATCGTAAAGAGCGGTTTCCCCCGAGGCGTGCGTGCTCAGCACCGCGCGCTTGGCCTGGTTCAGGTCGGAGGTGAACGGTTGCAGCTCGGTTACCGACCGGTTGAAGCTGTATACGGCCACCGAATCGATCGGCCGCAGATCGCCGATCATCTTGAGAGCCGCGTTCTTCACCGCCGGCAGAGCCATGCTCATGCTCCCGGTGGTGTCCAGGAGAAGCGCCACCGAAACCGGCGTGGAGTGCGCTTCAAACGCTTCCAGGCGCTGCGGCTGCTGTCCGTCGAGAAGGGTAAACTGGTCCGACGTAAGATCGTCCAGATAGCGCCCGCGCGAATCGGTGACCGTGGTGTAGGCCTCCACCAGCCGGCCATTGGCGCGGAAGATGAGGTCGGAGGAAGAACCCTCCGCGGGGTTCGGCGCGGTTTCGGCCTTGGCCAGCAAGGGGCCGGAGGGTGCGGAATCGCGGTTTGCAGGAAGGGTCCTCAGCGTGATAGGAGGCACGCTTCTTCCACCGGGCGCAAATTCGCGCGCCACCTCCTCGAAGTTGACAAAGCCTCCCTTCAAGAAGGACCCGGGAGCCGTATTCGACCCGACCAGAACCGCCGGCGCAAACGCGAGGGGACGCTTGTCGTTGGTGTCCGCGACGGCGAACTGGTGCCGGCTGAGTAACTGCGTATCTTCACTGATCAACAACCCATCCGGATCCACCGAAGCCGCATACACGAACCTGCTGAGCAGCCCCACGGTCTGGGGCTGAACCTGGGCGGCGCCGGATTTCGTCGAATTGAATACGATCTTCATATCCGTGCCGCCGAGGTCAATGGCCTGAAGCTTGTTGCCCGCGACTTCCAGCATCGTACCGGGGAACGTCATTGGACTCTTCTCCATGCTGGCGGCAACTTGAACGGACTGCTTGCCCGTCGTGAACACGGCCTGGTTGCCTTCCACCGTCACCTTGTAATTGCCGGCGCTTATTTGGGTATCGCCAACCAAACTGTCGGAGGAAACGACAACATTAAAGGTGGAAGGAGCCGCGCTGACGACACCCAGCGTCGTGTTTGGATCGAAGAGCGGCAAACTTTGCAATTCCAGGACCCGATCGAACGCGCTCCTGCGCTCCGGGTTCAGTCGCAGCAGGTTGACGGGAACGGCTTCGTTCAAGTTAGTGCCGCCGGCGATCCCGCGCAGCATCGCCAGCGCCTTGGCGGAATGGTCGCTTTGGGATAACCCCTCGCAGGTACTCCGGAACGCGCGGGCGCTCGCCGAGGCGTCCAGCGAACCCGCCTGGTATCCGCGTGCGATCAGCTCCACCATCGAATACCATTCGCCCAGAACGATATTCTGGCTGGCCGGCGGCTGTTGGCCCACCGCGGCCGCGAACGCCTGCAAGGACGCGAACTCCTCGCGTCCCAGAGCCGGCAGTTTTTCGAAATACGGGAACAGGCTCCCCCACTCGGAATGGTGCTGGGCCAGCAGCGTCACGGAAGCTTCGTCCAGCGGCGACCCGCGACGTTGCTCCATCCGCGCCAGGGGAACCAGCGCTTCCAGGTTTTTCAGGCCGGTGACGACATCGTCCTCCGCGCCCGCCGAGTCGGTCCAGGCGTGCTTGCCGCCGGGCAAGCGCAGGTTGCCGGCCGCATCCAGCGGCAGTTTCTGTAAGAATTCCGTGCGCCATCCGGGGACATGCCGGTTCACCCCGAACTTGAATTCCTCCGAATCCCTATACCAGGCGTAGAAGCGCTCGGCTCGCGCCTCGGTCTTGGTGAGATAGGTCTGGTGGGCTTTGTCCGCGCTCCACACGGCGAAGTAGAAGGCCGCCAGCCGGCCCTCGTTCTTTTCCACCAGCGCGCGGAAAAATGCCGCCGGATCGCGTGGATTCGCTCCCGTGAGCTTCTTCCACACAGCCTCCGCGGGGGCGCCGCCCGGCAGCGCCACGCTTTCCATGGTTCCCCCGGCCTCCTTCGACACTTCGAAGGCATCTCCGTAGCGCGCCAGCACCTCGGAATAGCGGAGCACAAGGTTGCGCACACCCACTGCGCGGATCACCGCCGCCGCCGCCGCCGGGCTCATGGCGCCCAGTCCGGCATAGGTCTTGGCGACGCGAACATCTTGGGTGAAGGCTGCGGCGATGCCTCCGGGAATCAGCGGAAGGTCCTTCAAGATCGCGCTCCAGTCGTTGCCGCCCACCACCCGGGCGTTCTCCGTGGGAATGTCGAACTGGAATTTCTTCCCGGCCGCCAGGGCCCCTTGCATATCGATCTCGTCGATTCCGAACAGCTTCGGGATATTCTGGCGCGGCCCGTCCGACGCCTGGTCCCCCGGCTCCACGGTGAACGATCCGTCCTTGGAAACCAGCTTCCAGCCGAGCAAGGGAAGCACCCGCTCCGCTGTCTTGCGTTCGCTCTCGTTGGCCAGCGAGACCGTGATGGTGGTTACGTCTCCGTTGCGCTGGCCCAGCGGAAGCAGATCCGTGACCGTGGCCATGTAGGCGCGCACGGTCTCCAGATATCCCGGGATACCTTGGGAGGTTCCCACAGTCATTTCACGGGCCAGCGTGCGGCAATAGTCGGCGAAAAAATTCTCGTAGGAGGACTCGTCCTTGAGCCCGGTGATCTGGGCCAGCGCCTTCCGCCCGCCTGGAACCCAGGCTTCCCCCGGCACTCCCGCGGACGGCAACTCCGACGCGCCCAGGACCAACTCCGGAGCCGGCGCCGCCTTCGCCAGGTCCGTTTTCCCCAGGCCTTCGATGTACGCCTTCAACCCTTCGGTGTTGGCTGAGCGCGGCATCAGTTCGAGGTAACGGTTCAAGTGCTGGCGGGCGGAGTCGTAGTCGCCTTTGGCGGCCAGGCTCAGGCCCATCACATACTCGATAACCGGAAGCTTGTGCTTGGTGTCCAGCCGGATGGCTTCAGCGGCGCTTGCCACGGAGCCATCCAAATCCTTCAACTGGTAACGAGCCATGGCTTGCATCAACCGGGCTTCCGGATACTGCTTCTCGGTGTCGCGCTTGATCAGCTCGCCGGTAACCTGCTCGGCGTTTTCCCAGTCCTTCACCTCGATGCTCAGCCGCGCCAGCGCCGCATAGGCGCTCAGCATCTTGGGATCGGCCTCGATCGCGAGCTTGTAGTCTTTCCAAGCGTCGGACGGCTTGTTCTCGCGCTCCAGGGCAAGCGCGAGAGCGTTCCAGCCGCGCGCAAACTTCGGCGCCGCCGTCGTCGCTGCTTTGAGAGCCCGCTCCGCATCGGCCCACTTGCCTGTCCGGGCGGCGGTTTGAGCGCGGCTCCAGTCCCCTTGCACATTGGAGGGCACGCGCGCATCCGGGGAAAACACGTCCATCACGGAATTCCCGCCGCCCTGCGACAGCACCAGAGGCGGCAGAGTCGGATCGCTGAACGCGTTCATGTCCGGAATGGTGTATTCACTGGATTTATAGGGCTTCAGCACCGCCCGGATATTGCACCGGCGTTCCGCGTCGACGTCGAACTCCATCTTCCACGTGAACTGGCCGTTCTTGTCGGCGTAGGCGACGTTGTCCGGAGCCATTTGGTCCGAGCACCAGCGCTCGATCACCACCATTTTGGGCGGCGGGGAGCCATCTTCCATCGTCACCTTGCCGTGCAGGTATATGACGCTCCAACCGGTAATCTGAGCGAACGCTCCAGGGGCCAACGCTATCGCGGCGAGCGTCAGGCGGACATATGATTTCACGGTCCCTCCGGTCTTTAAGGAAGTATAACACCCGTTGCCTGCCCAGCTTAACGGCAGGGGCGACTAAGGGTCCCCAAAACGGAGCAGCGTTCTGCGGTCCGGTTGCCAAACGTAACAAGAACGATCCGCGCAGATTGCGGCTTTCTCCGATCCATCCTCAAAGTGGACCGTCACGCCCGGAAGTCTCTCTTGGAGGCGGTATTGCAATTCGAACCGGCTGAAGAGCACGCCATTGAACTCCGCGGGCATGCCCATCACTTCCAGGCGAACCGGTCCTGGCCGGCCGGCATAATCCGCCGCGATGCGCCCCGCCAGTTCGCCGGCGCGGCGATAGGTGGCTTTGTACGCCCAAGTGTTGTAGGCCCCGCAGCACAGATTCAACGCGGCGAATGCGGCCGGGAGAACCACCGGCCAGCGCGTGTTGGACAAGGCGGCGGCGGCCAGCATCATGACGAAGACCGCCGGCATGTATAAAAAGCGCACATGCTGGGCGCTTTCGTCCAGCCAACCGGTGATGGTGGCAACCGGGATCGTCGCCGCCAGACAGTACAGAGTCAGGATTCGCTGCCTGGGCGTGGACGAAGCTCCCGCAGCCGCGGAGGCGGCCAGCAGCACCGCGAAAGCGCCAATGACCACCAGCAGGATTTTCGGCGGGGGATAGCTCAGATTGACGCTCAGTAACGACATCGGCATCACCTTCGTGAGAATGGACCGGAGCGTAGCCGCCGTGAAGGACAGATGGATCGACCTGGTCCCTGCCGTATCCGCGTATCCCCCGATACCGCCGAGAACCGCGCGGCGCACCGCCAGCATCAACCCGGTGACGGCCACCACCCCCGCTGCCAGCGGAGCCATACGCCGCCGGGTGGCTGTTGCGCCACCGCCGAAGCCGGCGCCCCAGCCGCTAAAGCCAAAGATTGCCAGCAGGACCGGAAACGCGTACCCGCTCTCTTTACTAAGCAGCGCCAGCGCGTAGCAGGCCAGACCGATCCACAACCAGGATTGCCCCCCCTTGCTCAAAAAAGGTCCGCGCAAGAAGTTGATCGACGCAATCAGCGCCAGCAAGGTGAACATCGTGGCCAATAAATCGAAGCGAGCCGCGGGCCACATCACCGGTTCATACGTCACCGCTGCGGCCAGGTATAGGCCGGCGGCCCATTGCGCGGCCATGCGCGCCAAGCCCAGACGGCTCGCCAACAGGAACGCGAGAACGGCGTTGGCGATGTGCAGCAGCACATTTTGCAGATGATACGCCCACACGTGCTCGCCGAACGCGAAGTGGTCGAGCCAAAGGGAAATGAATCCCAGCGGACGGTACCAGGCCGCGAACTGCGGGGAAACGAACAAGCCAGCCAGCCGGCCTGCGGTCGCGTAGACGGCGCTCAGGCCACGGTAGTTCCATTCGTCGGAAAGCGGGTTCGCGGAGAGGGAAAGCGCGAACGCGATCGCCGACGCGACGGCAATGGCGCCTAGCGAAGCTTTGGCTCCCAGCCCGTTTGCGGGCGCCGTCCCAGCCGGCTTCCTGAGGAGAATCGCCAGCAGAAATGCTCCATTCAGAATCAGCAGCGGCTTAAAGAGTCCGTGGGCCGCCAGATGCAGCGGCCCCAGGCGCACGTCGTAGGTTTGCCGGACCAGCAGGAATACAACATTGGCGGCCGCCGCAGCTACACATCCCGTCAACAGCCGGTTGAAGCGGGGTGATCGGGGCAACGGCGATTCCGGCAGCTCAGGGCTGATGGGGAGTCTCCGCAACGCTGCCCCCCAGATTGGCGTAGGAGTCTTTTACCTTGACGACTTTGGAACCCTTCAGAGTGACGAAGGTCACGCGGCCGGGCGGGTTGCCGTAAATCCAATCCTCCAGATCCACTCCGTCCACGCTTTCCCTGGACTTCCGCACGGGCGCTCCCATCGCGAGGATAAGCTCATCGCGGGTCATTCCCACAATCGCTTTCTTGTCTTGGATGGCCTGCTTGATCTCCGGCGGCAGGTTGTCGGTGTACTCCTGGGTGACCGTGCGTTGATTGAAATTGAGCACGCCCCCGAGGGCTTTCTTGACGTCCACCGAGGTGATCCCGCCGATTCCTCCGGAGAAGTGAACCGCCAGAGTGGTTCCGCCCGGCGCCGGAGTTGCCGTGTCGGTGATGCCGCCGTTGTCGGCATGGTCGTACCAATGCCCCTGCCGGCCTTTGATGCCGTTGTTCAGTTCCACGACGATATTCTCTTTTTCGATGGTTATCTTAGTGATCTGGACCAGATCGCCGGTGCGGGCCGCGGGACCCATCTCGGCGCCGATGGCCTGCCATCCCTTCTGGTTCCAGTAACCGTCGGAGGCTTCCACCAGAAGCGGCGTCTTGGATCGGGGGATGTAGGTGTTGGCGGTGGCGTATTCGGCGGTGAGGCCGCGCAGCAGCTCCAGGCGCTGATCCTCAGCGTCTCTTTTGGCATCGCCCCGCAAGGAGGCCGCCGCCATCGCCAGAATGACGATCAGTGGAGCAGGTCTCCGACCTGCCTTCGGATTTGCGCCACCAGCGACTAAGCCGTCCATGCGATTGCTCCTTCCTGCTTATAAGTCAACCGCGATACCGCCCAGAACAGCGCCGCCACCGCGGCCGTGGTCAGCACGCTCCCCTCCGGACCGTAGGCTCCGCCGCTCCGGAAGCCGCCCGCGTTCGCCTTCAGGGCATATCCCATGATCCTAATTGTAAACCCGCTCAGATTGGCCCCGGCTAGCGGCAGCACGACGTTCCAAGCGAAGTGCATGCCGATGGGCATCCACAGCGCTCCGGTGCGATAGCAGGCGTAGCCCAGCAACACGCCCCATAAGACCGTGTTCACCACTCCCAGCAACGTGGAGCCCTGGTTCCCCACGTGAACCAGACCGAAGGCCACGCCGGCCGGCAGGATGGTGGCGAACGCCCCCAGATGCCGCACCAGCAACTGAAACGCGTAGCCGTGGAACATCATTTCCTCGCCCGCCGCGCCGAACAGCAGCAGAGCCGAGGCCAGCACGGCTGCTCCGGCCGGGTCCGCCGGCGCGGCTTCGAATTCCGCCCAGCCCAAAACCAGCAGCGCCGCCAGCACCGCCGCCGCGGCTCCCGCTCCGCACGCGAGTCCGCCCAGCAGATCCCGCCCGGCTCCTCGCGTCCATCCCAAGCCAAAGTCGGCCAGCCGTCCGCGCTCGAAGATCCGGACGGGGATTGCGTTGGCCAGCGCCCCGGCGGAGAACGTGAACAGGACCGACCGCCGCAGGCTCCCTTCCACCGGCAGCATCCCGGCGAGAAAGCCTCCCAGGAAGACCAACGCGACGAACATGGCCACCCGCACGGCTACATCGCTCCAGGCCAGGCGCGGGCCGCCTTCGATCAGCATGGCTTGGTCAACCCCGCCTTCGATCCGAGCTGCTTCAAGCGTTGCCGCAATAGCAGCAGGAAGGTGGCGGCCGCCATCACCGAAATCAAAATCCCGGGCCCGGCCACGGCCGGCAGCCATTGTCCGCGCAAGTAAAACAACACCAGCAGTCCGAGAAAGATCAGGCGCAGGACCATTCGAGCCGCTCCCGCCGAGAACTCCACCGTGACCCACGCCGCTAGCGACGCCAGCGCCAGCGAAGCCGCCGCTCCCAGCGATAGCGAGCAGCCCAGGGTTTCAAGATCGGGCCAAAAGAACCCGCCCCGGCTCGTGTAGAATACCGTCGCCACCCCGCAGCCGAGCATCGCGGCGACTACCAGCTCTCCCAACAGCACCGCCCTTGCGATCCACCCGGCCGCTTGCCCGAATGACGCCGGCCGCTTCTCGAACTCGTGCGCCGCGATCGGCCCGGCAAACACCGTTCCCAGGCAAGCGTATGCCGCAAGCAGCGTAGGATCGAAGAATCCCAGCCCCTTGCGCGCGGGCACCGCAATCCCGAAGGCCAGGATCAGGAGAGCGTAGATGACGCCGTTGCGCGCGGCTCGCTTGATCTTTATCGGGGGGATCTGCATTTGCGGACTCTGCCCCAACAATGGTACCAATCGTCATGTGGTATAGGCAGGGGGACCAACAATCTAGGGGATGCCCCTATGAGGCGGTTAGGGCGATTTTGTGTAAGGCCGAAATGTTAACGAATCCGCCGCCCAGGCCGATCAAACTAATACAACGCTTATGATGAACAGGCGAATCGAAGCCCGAATGCTTTGCGCGGATCTGGTCGACATCCAGTGGCGGGACCAGAACAATCGAAGCCGCCGGGGTGTCGCCAATCTGGAGGATATTTCGCTTTCCGGGGCGTGCATCCAGGTGGAGCGGCCGGTTCCCCTGGGCTGCCCGATCCGCATCACCTACCCCAACGGGGAGTTGATGGGTCGCGTCAAGTACTGCGTTTTTCGCGAAATCGGCTATTTCCTGGGGGTTGAATTCGACCCTGGAAACCGCTGGACGCAGCGGGTTTTCCGCCCGCAGCATCTATTAGATCCGCGGCGCCTGATTACGCGCGTGACCAACCGGCTCAGGAATCTCTCGCCCACGTCTTCGCCAAATTAGCGGCGGCATCGGCTTTAGGATAGAATTGAACTTATATGGCCTCCGTTGCGGATAAGCTCCCGGAGCACAGTCAGGCCGCGCTCCCTCGGGCCTTCCCCTGGACCGCGATCGTCTGGTTCGCCGCGTTGTTGATCGTCGGCAGTTTCCCCATCCTCAAATACCTGGTGCAGACGTGGGCCACCGATGAAGACGTCGGCCACGGTTTCTTCGTTCCCGTGGTGGCGGCGTGGATCGCCTGGCAGCGCCGGGAGCAAATCCTTTCAATGGACTTGAAGCCGGCCTGGTGGGGTCTGGGCGTTATGGCCTGGGGCGCCGCGCAAGGCTATGTGGGAACGCTGGGCGCGGAGCTGTTCCTGCAACGCACTTCCGTGTTGATCCTGCTGCTGGGACTGTTGCTGACGATCGGTGGGACCGCTCTGGTGCGGGTATTGGCGTTCCCGCTGCTGCTGCTGCCGTTCATGATTCCGTTCCCCACCGTGATTTACAACAAAATCACGTTCCCTCTGCAATTGTTCGCCAGTTGGGTAGCCGAAGGCGCATTGAATTTAATGGGTTATCCGGTCCTGCGCGACGGGAATATCCTCGAGCTGGCCAGCCAGAAGCTTTCCGTGGCGGAAGCGTGCAGTGGCATTCGCAGCCTGCTTTCGCTGTCTTTTCTGTCTCTGGTGTATGCCTATTTCTTCGATAACAGAGTGTGGATGCGCTGGGTCTTGTTTGCCGCCACCATTCCGATCGCGATTATAGCCAACGCCGGCCGCGTTACCATTACCGGCATGCTCAGCGAGATCAACCCCGAGCTCGCGCATGGCTTCTTTCACGAACTGGAAGGCTGGGTCATTTTTGTGATCGCGGCAATCATGCTGGTGGCGTTGCATGGGGCCATCCGCGGCGCCCTGCGCCTGTGGGGCAAGGAGTCTCCGGTTGTTTAGGTTCTTGCAATCCAAAGCCGCGCTTGCAGTCACCCTGCTGCTGTTGGCGCAAGCCGCCGTTCTTTATAGTTCCGTGCGTCCCGAGACTGTTCCGGACAGCCCGCCGCTGGGCAGCTTGCCGCTGGACCTGGGAGCCTGGAAGTTCGTTGAGGACGGCATCGTGGACGACGAAACCAAGGACGTTCTGAAAGCCGACGACTTGCTGCTGCGCGAATACAGGAATGGCTCCACGGGCCGCGCCGCGGAGTTGTTTGTCGCCGCTTTTCGCACCCAGCGCAATGGCAAGGCGCCGCATTCCCCCAAGAACTGCCTCCCCGGAGCGGGCTGGACGCAATTGAGCTCCGACGATTATTCCATCGACGTCGGCGGCGCCCAGCCGATTGTGGTGAACCGGTACGTGGTGCAGCACGGCGAGGCCCGCAGTCTGGTGCTGTATTGGTATCAATCCCGCGAGCGCGTGGTGGCCAGCGAGTATAAGGCGAAATTCTGGGTCATGGCCGACGCCATGCGCTTGAACCGCACCGATACGGCGCTGGTTCGAGTGGTGGTCCCGATCGGCAACGGCGATCTCGACGGAGCCACGCGCACCGGCGTCAACTTCGTTCAAAGCTTCTTCGGACCGCTGCGTCAAGTGCTGCCCCAGTGAACACGGTTCGCTTCCGAGCCGCGACCATAGGGAGCGGTACTTAGAGGCCGCGTGCGACGTGAGCACAATATCTCTTAACTTGATACAATTTCCCGATCAAAGAGAATCCAACGAGTTCCCCAAACAAGGAGAAGAAGCTTGTGAATAACACCATGCGTCATGCCCCTGCCATTGCCCTCGCGCTCGCGTTTACGCTCGCGCCCGTTTACGCCCAGCAACCTCTGAACCCGCCTCTCAAGAATTGGGCGAGCCCGTTGTACTGGCACCCCAACCAGGCCGAGAGAGAAACCGCCGGGAGAGCCGTGCCGGAGCTCAAGTTTTCCACGAATCAGATTTCCAACGACGCTCTGACGTTCGTGGCGATCACGCCCTGCCGCCTGGTGGACACTCGCGGCGCTGCTGGCGGGTTCATAGGTGTGACTCCTTTTAATGGGCCGGGCGTTCCAGCCGGAGGAGGAAACCTCACCTTCCCGGTGCAATCGTCCGCCCAGACCAGCACCACTGCGCCCGCGCCCTGCGGTGCGATTCCTTCCATCGCCGCGGCGTATTCGATTAATCTCACGGTTGTGCCGGTGGCGGGAGGCGCTGTGGATAATGTCAGCCTGTGGCCCGCGGGCAGCACACAACCAATAGTTGCGACCTTAAACGATCCACAAGGGAGCATCGCGCAGAACGCGGCCATTGTTCCGGCGGGAACGCCCTTCGGAGGATTCAGCTTTCATTCCACCGGCCCCGCGGCGACGGATATCGTCATCGACATGAACGGCTATTACGCCGCGCCGACCGACGTAAACTTCAACACAGCGATCGGCACTGACGCACTGAGTAGCAATACCGTCGGGGTTTACAACACGGCCAGCGGCGCCGGTGCGCTTCAGAGCAATACCACCGGGGGCCAGAACACGGCCAGCGGCGCCGACGCGCTGGAGTTCAACACCACCGGGAACGGCAACACGGCCAGCGGCGCCGACGCGCTGTATAGCAACACCACCGGGGCCGGTAACACGGCCAGCGGCACCGACGCGCTGTTTAGCAACACCATTGGGAACAACAACACTGCCAGCGGCCTCCAAGCGCTCGAGTCCAACACCACCGGGGGCGCCAACACGGCCAGCGGTTACCAGACGCTCCAGGCCAACACCACCGGGGACAACAACACAGCCAGCGGCTGGGAGGCGCTACAGGACAACACCACTGGGTACGCCAACACCGCCGACGGTGTCACCGCGCTTCAGAACAACACCACCGGGTACGGCAACACGGCCAGCGGCACCGACGCGCTGCTGCACAACACAACCGGGTTCAACAACGTCGCCATCGGGTATCTAGCGGCCATCAACGTCGCGAGCGGCAACAGCAACAACATTCACATAGGCAACCTGGGCGCTTCCACCGACAACGGCGTTATCAAGATCGGGACGGAAGGCACCCAGACGACCGCGAATATCGCGGGCATTTACGGGACGTCCATTTCCGGCGGGACAGCGGTGTATATCAACGGCAACGGGCTGCTGGGCACCGTGCTCTCCTCCCGGCGATTCAAGGAGCAGATCACCGACATGGGCGACAGCAGCAGCAAGCTGCTCCAGTTGCGCCCGGTGAACTTCTACTACAAACCCGAGTACGACGATGGTTCGCACCTGCTGCAATACGGCCTCATCGCCGAAGAGGTGGCCAAGGTCTATCCCGAAATGGTGGTGTATGACAAGGACGGTCGAGTCCTGACGGTTAAATATCAGTTGCTCGCTCCCATGCTGCTAAATGAGGTGCAGAAGCAGAATGCGCAGCTCCAGAACGAGGCGGAAGCCATTCAGCTCCAGGCGGAGCAGAATCGCAAACTGGAGGATCGCCTTGCCGCGCTGGAGGCCCTGCTGTCGGGCCAGACACCGACTCCCGCGCGACCGCTTTCCGAGCCGTGACCAAAGGGAGCGGTTCCTATTCTAGCGGCTCCACCCCTGAGGCTTCCGGCAGCACCGTGCCGCGGGGGCGGACTCGCCGCTTCCTTCTTTCGAGCCGTTGTTCGGCGCGCTCCAGCGCCAGCAGCTCGCGGCGGCGGCGGAGCTTGATCCGGTCGTCCACTCTGCGCCAGAATTTGAGGAAGTAATCCGCGGCGGAAACCACCGCGAACAGCATCACCACCCACATCGCCGGCAACGCCAACTGATCCAGTTGCGGCCAGCGCGTTCCCGCGATCACCAGCGCAATGGCGGCCACCTGGGCGATCATCTTGGTCTTGCCCAGATCGCTGGCGCGCATGGTATAGCCGGAGGCGGCGGCGATGGAGCGCAGCCCCTCCACCGCGAACTCGCGGCCGATGATCACGATCACGATCCACGCCGGAACCCGGTGGATCTCCACCAGCGAAATCAGGGCGGCCGAGATCAGCAGCTTATCGGCGATGGGATCCAGCAGCGTGCCGACGGTGGTGACTTGGCCCCAGCGCCGGGCCAGGTATCCATCCAGCAGGTCCGTCGCCGCCGCGGCCAGGAAGATGGCCAGCGCGAACAAGTCCCGCGCGGCCGGAATCATCCCCTGCCAGCGCGCGCCGAGATTGTCCGCCAGCAGCGTGGCCACCAGCAGCGGCACGAAGAAGATCCGCAGCAGCGTCAGAAGATTGGGCAGATTCATCTAAATGCGCCTATCCCGGTCTTGTTTTCATGATACCGCCCGCCACGGCATATTTTGCCAGGCGGCGGCGCAGTGAATCCGACGCCAGCGCCTCCACCTCGCAGTAGCCTTTGCGATAGCGCGTGGCGGTAACCTGGCCGTGTTCGTGGAGCAAGTGCAAGGGCGCGCCTTCCCCCAGCGGGAATCGGAACCGGCACGCGGAAACAGGATCGAGCGGCAAGGTTTCGTCGATTTTCTGGAGCAGCGCCTGCATGCCCGCGCCGGTTTGCGCCGAGACCGCCACAGCGGCCGCCGGCTGGTGCTCCGGATCGCCCAGGATGCGGCGGGCCAGCGCATTCGCGTCCGCATCGCCCGGAATCAAATCTACCTTGTTGAGCACCAGAATCTGAGGAGTGTGGTCCGCCCCGATCTGGCTCAGCGTCTCGATCACGTGCGCGGTGTGTTCGGCGGCGCCCGGAAAACTGGCGTCCACCACGTGCAGCAGCAGTTCCGCTTCCACCACCTCTTCGAGCGTGGCCCGGAACGCCTGCACCAGCATGGTGGGCAGGTTGCGGATGAAACCGACGGTGTCGCTGAACAGCACCCGCCGGTGCGACGGCAGCGTGGCGTGGCGCACGGTGGGATCCAGCGTCGCGAACATCTTGGCGTCCGCCAGCACCTGCGCGCCGGTCAGGCGATTGAACAAAGTGGATTTTCCCGCGTTGGTGTAGCCCACCAGGGCGACCGTGGCCAGCGGAACCGCCTGCCTCTGGCGGCGCTGCGTTGCCCGTCCGCCGCGCACCCGCTCCAGGTCCTTGCCGATGGCCGCCAGGCGCTGGTGAATGCGGCGGCGATCGGTCTCGAGCTTGGTTTCGCCAGGCCCCCTGGTTCCGATGCCGCCGCCCAGCCGCGACATCGCCGCGCCGTGCCCGGTCAGCCGCGGCAGCAGATAGTTCAACTGCGCCAGCTCCACTTGCAACTGTCCTTCACGGGTGCGCGCCCGCCGCGCGAAGATATCCAGGATGAGCTGGGTCCGGTCCAGCACCTTCACCTCCAGCTCGCGCTCCAGATTGCGCTGCTGCGTAGGCGTCAGATCGCGGTCGAAAATGACCACCGTGGCGTCGTGAAGATGAATCTTGCCCTTGAGCTCCTCCACTTTGCCGGAGCCGACAAGAGTGGCCGCATCCGCGCGCGCGCGGCTCTGGATCTGGCTTTCGGCGACCTTGGCTCCGGCGCTCACCGCCAGCGCCTTCAGTTCTTCGAGCGACTCCTGCGCGTGAATCGCGCTGGCGCGGCTCTTCAGGTCGAGGCCCACCAGCAGCGCGACTTCAGCCGTGGATGCGACGCCCTGCTGTTGCCGCAAGTTAGTCTGGTGTCCGATTCTGAGCCGCGACTGTAAAGGAGCGGTACGCAAGCCTTACCCGCCACGCCATGCTAGCTGCCCGGCTCTACCGGCGCGCCGGGCGCCGAGTGGGTCCCGGCGGCAGCGGCGGAAGGCGCGCCCGTATGGAAGGGACGCGTTACCACCACCGTCGAGATCGCGTGTTTGAAGATCAACTGCTCCTGGTTGTTGGTCTCCAGAATCACGGAGTACTTGTCGAAGCTTTTGATGCGTCCGGAAAGCTTCACTCCGCTCATCAGGTAGATGGTAAGGAACGTCTTGTCTTTGCGCGCGTTGTTGAGAAAAGCTTCTTGAATGTTTTGCGCCTGTCTTTCCACGGGACTTCCTTCCTAGGCCGCCCCACTGGACAAGACGCCAAATTCGCCCCGTCCTGGGCGACAAATGCCTTATAACCTCCCCATCATAACCCGCCCGCGTCACACCTTGTTGGACTCCTTCTGAATCTGGACCAACCCGGAGCGGGCGGGCGACAGCAATCGCCCCGGAAGTCTGCGGCCGCGGATCAGACGCTCGACCAATGGCAGCGCCCGGCGGACCCACTTGCCATGCACCAGCAGGCTTGCCGCCGCCAGCGCCGGGTGCGGGATCGGCGTCGAGCAGCGCGAGCACATATCGATCTCCGCGCCGCGCCCTTTCGCGTGCAGCCGCCGCAAGCGGCGCATCTCCTCGGAGTTGAAAATCTCCGGCAGGGATTGCGTGCGCAGATCGCCCACCGGCGCGCCGTCCAACGCGTAACTCTGGCAGCACGGGAACACGCGGCCGTCGTGCTTCACGTACATGGCTCCGCGCCACAGGTAATGACAGCGCGGCACCTTGATATTGCCGCCCTCGCCTTCGCTCCGTCGGCCTTCCTGCACCAGATTGGTTTCGTCTTCCTTCACGCGAACCTGATCCACGCCCGGTACCGATCCCCAGAAGCGCCGGAATTCGTCCACCTCATGCGCGTTGCCGGGCATGCGCACCATCTGCGCCACCACCTGGATCTTGGAGCCGCGCTCGTGCTTCATCCGCGCAAAGCGCACGAAGTTGTCGCGGACTTTTTCGAAGCGTGCGCCCTTGCGGTAATGCTCGAAGGTCTCTTTCGAAGCGCCGTCGAAGCTCAACGTGATGTGCGCCAGCGGGGAATCGAGCAGCCGTGCGGCATTTTTCTCATCGAGGAAAGTTCCGTTGGTCGAAAGCAGCGTGGAGATGCCGTGGCGCTCGCAATACTCGATCCGGTCGAAGATCTTGCGGTCCATGAAGGGCTCGCCCAGCCCAATCAGCATCATGTGCTCGGCGGTTTCGGCGGAGCCTTCAACCAGCCGTTCAAAGACCTCGTCGGTCATGTCTTCCTTGGGCTGCTTGTGCGTCTCGCGGGGGCACATGGGGCAGTACAGATTGCATTTCGCCGTGGTCTCGACGATATATTCCACCGGCAGCGCGGGCACGCGCTCGCGGCCGGCGAGAAAGCTCCACAGGAGTTTGGCGCGATTCCAGGAGAGTTTAAAGTTATTAAAGACGCGCATGGCGCGGGGTTGCTCAACAAGCCCGCCCCCATCTTCGCATATGCTGATCCTATGAACGTCGCTGTAACGGGAGCTTCCGGCTTCATCGGCCGCCGCGCCACGGAGCTCCTTCAGGCTCGGGGTCACGCGACCCGGCCCATTTCTCTTCGATCCGCCCCGAGTCCCGATCAACTCGCCGGCTGCGACGCCGTAGTCCATCTCGCCGGCGAGCCGGTCGCGCAGCGCTGGTCCGCCTCGGCCAAGAAGCGCATTCTCGATAGCCGCGTCGAAGGCACGCGAGCCTTGCTGGCCGCCTTGCGCGAGCGTCCTCCCAACGTCCTGGTCAGCGCGTCGGCGGTCGGCTATTACGGCTTCCGCGGCGACGAAATTCTGACCGAGCAATCGCCTCCCACCTCCGATTTTCTTGGCCAGGTCGTCGCGGCTTGGGAGCACGAAGCGCTCGAAGCCGAAAAGCTGGGTGTGCGCGTGGTCCGGCTCCGCATCGGAGTCGTGCTCGGCCCCGGTGGCGGAGCCTTGCAGAAGATGCTGCTTCCCTTTCGGATGGGCTTTGGAGGCAGGCTCGGCCCGGGCACCCAATGGATGTCCTGGATTCATCTCGACGATCTGGTCGCGATGATCCTGTTCGCGCTGCGGGAATCGACTTTAAGGGGCGTCTTGAACGCCACCTCGCCTCATCCCGTAACCAATGCCGAATTCACCCGCGCTCTGGCGCACGCGCTTCACAGACCGGCCGTGATCCCCGTGCCCGCGTTCGCGCTCCGCCTGCTGTTGGGCGAAATGTCGGAGATCCTCCTGGGAAGCCAGCGCGCCGTTCCCGAGGCGGCCCTCCTCGCCGGCTTCGAGTTTCACTATCCCGAAATCGGCGCGGCGCTGATCCAGATCCTCAGCGAAATCGCGTCCTAGTGTGGCGCAGGCCCCCGGCCTGCGAGCGGGGCTGCTTCGATCGCCGGCTCATGCTCCACCGGAAAATTCACGGAACGCGCGATGAAGCATAGTTCATGCGCCCGATGATGCAGCGCGATCGCATCCGGAATCCGAGCCGCGTCGGCGATCGTCATTCTCGGCCGCAGGATCACCCGGGTGAACTCGCCCGAACCATCCGGACGCTCCCTCATCTCGCCTTCGGCTTGATCGGAGTAGCCGGTGACGATTATGCCCGCGTCCGCGCACAGGTGCAGCAGCGCCAGCATGTGGCACGCCGATAGCGCCCCGACCAGCAGCTCCTCGGGATTGTAGCGGCTCGGATCGCCGCGGAACACCGGGTCGGACGAACACGGAATGGGGGCGTTCTTCGCCGCGCTGCCCAGCTCATGATCGCGGCTGTAGGCCGTATAGGCGGAAGTCCCCGAGCCGAGGTTGCCGGTCCAGCGGTTGGTGACGATGTAGCGATGCACCTTACTCATGCTTCCGCGCTGTCTTATGCCCGGACGCCGCTTGATTCGGTTCCCACAGCACCTCCGCCGCGCCCAAGACGTGATTCGCCCAGCGGCTCCAGACAAACAGCGCATCGCTTAACCGATTCAGGTAGCGAATCGCTTCGCCCGGCACTTCCTCGCGCCGAGCCAGGCCCGTCAGCAACCGCTCCGCGCGGCGGCAGATGGTGCGGGCGGCGTGCAGCTCGGCATTGATTCGCGTTCCGCCCGGCAGCACGAAACTGCGCAGCGGAGCCAGCTCCGCGTTGCTCGCATCGATCTCGCGCTCGAGTTGCCCCACCTCGGCGTCCGTGACGCGGGGTTGCTTGGCATGCACATCCTCGGGGCGCGTGGCCAGAATCGATCCCAGGTTGAAAAGCTCGTGCTGCACGCGCAACAGCATCGCCCCCAGAGCGTGCAGCCGCGGGTCATTGGATTCCTGGCCAAATTCCTGGCATGTCACGCGCGCCAGTCCGATGAACGCGTTCAATTCGTCCACCGAGCCAAAGGCTTCGATGCGCGGATCGTCCTTGGGGACTCGCTGGCCGCCCACCAGGCTGGTCTCGCCCTTGTCGCCGCCCTTGGTGTAGATGCGGTTCAGCGCCAGTCTGGGCTCATTGAAGGTCTTCTCTTCCACGCTTTTCATGGTAAGCATAATTTTTATTTGCCGTCGAATCCTCAGTTTGGCACTTTCGCTCGCCCCGAATTCCGCACCGCATCGGTTATTTTGTAGGCGTAAGAGATCGGATGTCTTATCGCATCCGGTTCACGCCAACGCGGAGGAGTTCTCGAGAGCAACCCGCGCCATCATCTATTACTGATGGGGCGTTACACGGTGGGCTGTGCCGTTGAAGTTTGACGGCGCTTCCCGGTGGGCGATACCACTTGGGCAAGAGGTACCTCTTCGATCTTTCTCAGTTGAGTCCGAGCCGCGACCAAAGGGAGTGGTGTGTCCGCGCGGCTCGGTTCAGCCGATTCCGAGCCGCGGCCCAAGAGCAAGCCCAAGAGCAAGCCGAGCCGGACGCCAAGCTGTGGTAGAGTATTAGTTTCTGCCCCTTGCCGCGCTGAGCGCGTGAGACTGGGCGCATTCACTCTGACGTAAGGGCAGCCTCAAAGGATCATTATGTACGCAGTCATCGAAACGGGCGGGAAACAGTACCGCGTCACTCCAGGGGAAGCAATTGAAGTGGAAACGCTCGCGGGCGACCCCGGCGCCGAAGTCGAGTTCAACCGTGTTCTCGCGGTGATCGACGGCGATTCCGTCAAGGCTGGAGCGGACGCCGGCGGCGCGCTCGTAAAGGGCGCCATCGTGGCTCACGGCCGCGGCGAGAAAACCATCGTCTTTAAGTTCAAGCGCAAGAAGCAATACCGCCGCACCAGCGGGCATCGCCAGAACTTCACCCGCGTCAAGATCAACGAGATTACCGTTTAGGAAACATCGGCATGGCACATAAAAAAGGTTTAGGCAGTTCCAAAAACGGGCGCGATTCCAATGCGCAGCGTTTGGGCGTGAAAGTGTTCGGCGGGCAACTGATTTCCGGCGGCTCCATCATCGTGCGCCAGCGCGGCAGCCGCTTCAAGGCGGGCGAGAACGTCGGCATGGGCAAGGACGACACCCTGTTCGCCAAGGTGTCCGGCACCGTTGAGTACCGCGACCGCGGCCGGCAGGGGAAGTTCATCTCCGTCCGCGCCGCGGAGTAGGCCCCGCCCCGCGGCGGCCGCGCCGGTGTTCATCGACGACGTCACCATTCTGGTCAAGGCCGGCAACGGCGGCAACGGCTGCCTGGCCTTCCGGCGCGAAAAATACGTTCCCCGCGGCGGTCCCAGCGGCGGCGACGGAGGCCGCGGCGGCGATGTCACCATGGTCGCCAGCCAGCACTACAACACCCTCCTGCATTTCCGCTTTAACCCCGAACACAAAGCCGAGCGCGGCCGGCACGGCGAAGGCAGCGACCGCAAGGGCCGCGAGGGAGCGTCCATCGACGTCGCCACTCCCATCGGCACCATTGTCTATGACGCCGAGACCGGCGAGAAGCTGCACGATTTCACCCAGGACGGCGACCGCTTCCTCGTCGCCCGCGGAGGCAAGGGAGGGCGGGGCAACGCGCGCTTCGCCACCTCCACGCACCAGGCTCCCACCGAGCATGAACCCGGATTTCCGGGCGAAGAACGGCGCTTGCGCCTGGAACTGAAGCTGCTCGCCGACGTCGGGCTGGTGGGCTTTCCCAACGCGGGCAAGTCCACGCTGATTTCGCGCATCTCGGCCGCCCGCCCCAAAATCGCCGATTACCCCTTCACCACGCTGGAGCCCAACCTTGGCGTGGTCGCCGCGGACGATAACCGCAGCTTCGTGGTCGCCGATATTCCCGGCTTGATTGAGGGCGCGCATCTGGGGCATGGCCTGGGCGTGCATTTCCTGCGCCACATCGAGCGCACTCGCATGCTGGCTCATCTGGTGGACGTGTCGGAGGCCAGCGGGCGCGATCCGGTGCACGATTTCGAAATCATCATGGAGGAGCTGCGCAGCTTCTCCGAGGATCTCGCCGCCAAGCCGATGATCGTGGTGGCCACCAAGATCGACGCCGCGCAGGACCCCGAGCGCATCGCCTCCCTGCGCCGCCTCGCCCGCCGCCTGAAGCTTCCGTTCTTCAAGATATCCAGCGTCACGGGCGACGGCCTCCCCGCGCTCAAGCGCGCCCTGGCGGAAGCCGTGCTCGCGCCAAAATCAAGCTAAGGTTGACTCGGGAATCAGCTCGGTCACGGGAAGTTCGGCCGCCTCCCGGGCATTGCCGAACAACGCGGGGCGCTGCTTTGCCCCGTACTCTTTCATCACAGCCTCAACCGCGCTAACGGCCAGCGGCCGATGCAGAAAGAAACCCTGGATGACATCGCAGCCGAGCGAGCGCAGGATCACCAACTGCCCGGCTGTCTCCACTCCTTCCGCCACCACGCTCAGCCCCAGGTTGTGGGCCATCCCGACGATGCCCCGCACCAGCGTGGTCGAATCGCCGGACATCAGCTCCAGGTCCTTGATGAAGGACCGGTCCACCTTCACGCTGTCCACCGTCAGCGTCCGGAGTTGATTGAGCGAGGAATAGCCCGTGCCAAAATCGTCGATGGCGAAGCGGATTCCCAGCTCCCGCAGACCCGCGATCTGCTTCAGCGCCGATTCCAGGTTGCCGACCAGCGCGGTTTCCGTCACCTCGATCTCCAGCTTGGAGGGCGGAAATCCGCTCTCGGCGAGCGCCGCGCGAACCATCTGCGGAAAGTTCCCGCCGGCGAACTGCGCGCCGCTGGCGTTCACCGCGATGCAGGGCACGTCGAGGCCTTGTTTCATCCACCGGGCGCCCTGCTGGCAGGCGGTCCGTGTCACCCACTCCCCGATTCGCAGGATCAGGCCGGCTTCTTCGGCAATGGGAATGAACTCGGCCGGCGAAACCGGTCCCAGCGTCCGGCTATGCCACCGCAGCAGCGCCTCCAGTCCGGTGAGCTCGTCGTGCCGTCCGATCAGCGGCTGATACTCCAGGCGGAATTCCCCGGCCTCGATGGCGCCCTTGAGTTCCCGCTCGATCTCCAGCCGGCGGCTCAGCGAATCGCTCAACTCCTTCTGAAACACCCGGAACGTATCGCGGCCGGCGCGCTTGGCCTGATACATGGCCAGATCCGCGTTGCGCATCAACACCGCCGGTTCCAGCCCATGGTCCGGGTAAAGGCTGACACCCGCGCTGGCGGAAACCTTCAGGTCGTAGCCGGAGACGGCCATCGATGCGCGGATCTGTTGCATCAGCTTTTCCACCACCACCTGGAAATCGGAGGTGTTTTCCAGATCCGCCGCCAGCACCACGAACTCGTCGCCCCCGATGCGCGCGGCCGTATCGCTTTTGCGGAGCGAGCTTCTGATCCGCTCGGCGAATTCGCACAGCAATTCGTCGCCGATCCGGTGTCCCAGCGTGTCGTTGATCTGCTTGAAGCGATCCAGGTCAAACCACAGCACCGCCACTTTGGTCCCGTTTCGCTGGGCCCGCAGCAGCGCCTGCTGCACGCGGTCCTGGAACAGCAGCCGGTTGGGCAGTCCGGTCAGCACGTCGTGTTGCGCCTGGAACGCCAGCCGCTCGTACAGCCGCGTATTCTCGATCGCCAGGCAAGCCAATTGCGCCATCTGCGAGGGGAGGAACTGCGGAATTTCCCCGCTGGGCGCAAGCTTGGGAGCAAACAGCAAGAGCAGCCCCAGGGCGTCTCCCGTCACGTTCTGCAAGGGGACGAAACTGTGCGTCAGGTTGGCCCGTTGGGCCAACTCCGCGATCTCCCGCCGCGCTTCCATCCCCAGATTGAGACGGCCCTCGACACGCTCGAAGGATTGGGTCCGCAGAGCCTTCGTAACCGGCTCGGGCAAGTCTGCGCTCACCTGATATAACAGCGTGTTCTCGGCGACGCTCCAGAACGCCGCGCCCGCTCCGGGTTGGCGCCAGGAGGGCAGCCCGGCGATCGCCGCCAGGGTCTGCGCCAGCGGCGCGTGCGTTACCACCATCTCCAGAATCGCCACCCGGCGCCGGGCCATCTCCTCGGAGCGTTCGAGCTCCTGGTTGCTGAAGAAAAGCGCGCGCGCCCGGGTCCTTCGCATCCGCATCAGCGCAAACAGGATGACGAAATTCGCCCCGGCGAAGGAGAGGAGGCTGGTAATGCATCGCTGGAGCGTCCGGTCCAAGTGGGAAGATTGCGCGCGCGCGTGATCCTCCAGGGTCTGCTTCAGAGCGCGCAGATTCCCGAGCGCCGCCAGGAACGTCGCATCTCCACGCGTTGCCGCGTACGCGCTCCACGACATCTCGAAATCGCGAATCGATTGGGCGATGGCGATCGGGGGGGCGAGCTGCCGGAGGCGCTCCATGGTGCCGCGAACCCTCTCGTCGGCTTGGCGTGCCTGGTCCACGGAGAGTAGCTGTTGATGCGGACCCGTCACCGCCGCGGCGGATAAGAATGCGCGCCGGCTCTCTTGGGTTTGAAACTCCAGATCGCTTTCGATTTGCGATCCGGCGGTGTCCAGCCGGTACAAATCCTGCGCCTGGGAGACGGCTTGCCGGAGTTCGATCCCTCCCATCGCGCCGGCCCAGATTCCGGCCACGGCCAGGGCCGCGAGTGTCGCGGAACGCAGCCAGGACCTCAGGGCAGCCTGTCGAGAGCCAAGTACGGCTGCGAATCGTCCTGCTAGGATCTTGCTGTGGTGGCGGATTCCAATGCCCATACCAGTCGCATCGGCTCGGGCAGCGGGTTCTGCGAAGAAATAGCGTCTACCCCCATTTGGTGGTATGCAATACCCACACCAGACCTATCCCTTTCTCCCTAGGGGGGCTGATATGAAATGCCGATTCGGCGGTAGAGTTTATCTTTAACGCACTAACATCTGAAACGGGAAATAAAGATGCACGCAAGTTCAAAAGAAGCGCGGTACATGCTGGTGGGGCAATCTCCACGGGCTGGCCAGGTTCTGCGGCTGATCGGAAAGATGGGAAACTGCCGCTGGCCGGCGTTGCTGCTGGGAGAAACCGGAACGGGCAAGGAGCTGGTAGCGCGGGAGATCCACACCCGCAGCCAGGAAGGACCGTTCGTGATCATCGACTGCTCCTCCATGGTGGGGCCGCTCATGGAAAGCGAGCTGTTCGGCCATGTCAAAGGGGCGTTTACGGGGGCGGCGAACGCCAAGCAGGGCTTGATTGAGGCGGCCAACGGCGGCACCGCGTTTTTCGACGAGATCGGAGAGCTGCCCCTCGATCTTCAGGCCAAGCTGCTGAGAGTATTGCAGGAAAAGGAGTTTCGCCCGCTGGGGTCGGTCACCACGCGGCGCTCCGACTTCCGCATCATCGCGGCCACCAACCGGGATCTGGCCGAGGAAGTCGAAAAGGGGACCTTCCGGCGGGATTTGTATTTCCGGCTCAACGTCATCAACATCCGCCTCGCACCTCTGCGCGAGCGCAAGGAGGATATTCCGGCGTTGGTCAACCATTTTCTCTCGCGGTCAGGGGGCAATCATAGCCTGACCGGGGAGGCGATGGAGGTGCTGCTGTCCTATGAGTGGCCCGGCAACGTGCGCGAGCTGGAGAACTGCATCCAGCATATGGTAGCCGTCAATTCCGGGCCGTTGTTGCACGTCGCGGACCTGCCTTCGGCCTTGCAGAATCACCTTATCCAAAAGAAATCGCAATACTTGATGGCCGCGGCGGGGTCGGGCGCGCCGCCCGTCGAGATGGGGCAGGCGGAGACGGGTCTGGCTGAAATGCCTCCGGCGCAGAATTTTCCGGCTGTGATTCCGTTAACGGAGTTGGAACGGCGCGCCATTGTAAACGCGCTCGAATATACCAAAGGCGACCGGGCCGTGGCGGCGCATTTGCTGGGGATCGGCCGCACCACTTTGTATCGGAAATTAAAAGAATATAAGCTCGCTGGCTGAGAAAATTGGAGGGATTTACGCACTAACATCCAGCATGAATCTGCGCGTCTTGCTGATCGAATCCGAACCCGAGGAGATGCTGTTTCTTCAAGACGTACTCCGGGAAATCGAGGAGAGCCGCTGGCTGCCGGAATGGCCTTGCATCGAGCCCTTGTCGGCGGCGACCTGGCGCGAGGCGGAGCGAATTCTCTCGACCACGCCTTTGCATGCCATTGTGCTCGATCTGGACCTGGACGGAGAGGATCGGGACTCAGCCGGCAAGCGTACCGACTTAGCCCGAAAGCCGGGCGTGGGGACATTCCGGCTGGTGCAAGCGGCGGCGCCGGAGGTTCCCGTGATTCTGGCGCTCAATTCCGGCGACGAAGGGTTGGCCGTCAAGCTGATGCGGGAAGGCGCCCAGGACTTCCTATTCAAGAAGCTGATCGACTGCGCGCCCCTGGCGCACGCGCTGCGCAACGCGGTTCTGCGGCACCGGCTGCTGGCTGCGGCCCGCGCCGCCGCGCTCATCGATTCGCTGACCGGTCTATCGAATCGAGCCGGATTCCTGGTCTCGGCCACCCGCGACCGCAAACTGGCTGAGCGGCTGCAACGGCGCTGGATGCTGCTCATCGCCGAGCCCGAGAACCTGACCCCGATCGCCGAAGCCTTCGGCGAACAACGCCGCGACTTGGAACTGATAGAGGCCGCCGAGTATCTGCGCGGCATCGTCACGCCGGCGGATGGGCTGGCTCGTATCGGCGAGCGCCACTTCGCCATCACCGTCTTCGACGGCGAAACCGAATCGCTGGAGGAGTCCTGGGCGCGCATCCGCCACTCCTCCGCGGAGCGCCGCATCGAACTCGGGGTTTCGATCTTCCACGGCGAAAACCCCCTCAGCGTGGATTCCATGATCGAGCAAGCCTTGGCCGATCTGCCCCAATTCACCCGATCCCTCAAGGAATCAAAGACGGGATCAACTCCGCCGGCCAACTCCAGCCTCGCCGGCGCCGCCTGAGCGTGCGAACATGGCAGTCGAGTGCCGATTGCCCTCGACGCGACCTATAGCCTGGGCCGGAATCCCTCCGGCGTAGCGGTCTATTCCCGCGAAATCCTTCTGGGCCTGGCCCGCGCGCATCCGAACGAGCGCTTCCTGTGGTATTTCCGCCCGCACCGCGTTCTGCGCTCCTTCCGCGATGCCTTGCCTCGCAACGCCAGCCGAAGGATTCTGCGCGGCGTTCCCCGTGCGCCGGTCTTTCATGCCCTGAATCAGCGCCTCGACCTAACCGCGACTTCCCTGCGCACGGTGGCGACCTTCCACGACCTGTTCGTCCTGACCAGCGAATACTCCTCGCCTGAGTTCCGCGCGCGCTTCGCCGAGCAGGCGCGGCAGGCGGCCGAGTGCAGCGATCTGATCGTCGCGGTATCGCGCTTCACGGCGCGGCAGGTGGAGGATCTGCTGGGAGTGGAGCCGTCCCGCATTCGGGTGATCCCGCACGGCGCGCATGCACCGCTGCACATCTCGCCCGCGCGTGAAAATCTGGTTCTGATGGTGGGAGCGGTACAGAAGCGCAAGAATATCGCGCGTCTGGTGCAGGCTTTCGAGCGCATGCCTCCGGGCTGGAAGCTGGCCATCGCCGGCTCGGCCGCGGGCTACGGCGCCGCCGTGGAGCTGCGCGCGGTGGAGGAAAGCCCGCGCCGCCGCGACATCGAGGTGCTGGGCTATGTGCCCGCGGCGGCGCTCGAGGATCTGTACGGCCGCGCGCGGGTCTTCGCGTTTCCGTCTCTGGATGAGGGCTTCGGGATGCCGGTGCTCGATGCCATGGCTCGCGGGGTTCCCGTGGTCACTTCGCGCCGGTCGGCGATTCCCGAGGTTGCCGGAGACGCCGCGCTGCTGGTCGATCCCGAAGATGTGGAAGATCTCGCCGCGGCGCTCAACCGTCTGGCCGGCGACGAGGCCCTGCGCCAGGACCTGGCGCGACGCGGGCGCGAGCGCGCCGCGGAGTTCACCTGGGAAAGCGCGGTGGAGCGCACCTGGAAGGTTTACGAGGAGCTCAGGTGAAAGAGCCGCCTCAGTTTTGCGATCGAAGGTTCGCGGCTTCCAGTTCCGCAGCGCGCTTGAGCGCGAGGAGGTCGGCCTCCTCGATCCACAGCGCGATGAAGCCGCCGATGAGCAGAGGCAAGGTGACGACGCCCCACAACACCAGTGAGAATCGTGCGGCCTCATCGGGCACCACGTTGAAGATTTTCTCCAGAACTTCCTTGGTGAGGAATTGAAACAAGCCCAGATTGCCGGGAGCTTGCGGGATCACAGTGCTCAGCCGCAGAAACACCATCAGCGCGAAAGCCTCGATCAGCCCCAGATCGAAGCCGTAGCCTTTGAACGAGGCCCAGATCGGGATGGTCTGCAACAGCAGGTAGGGCAGGCTCTGCAACAAGGCCAAGTACAGGTAGCGGGAGTGGCCGATCAATCCCAGATCCTGCATCAACAGGGAAAGGTGCCCGCGCCAGCCCCCGCGCCAGCCCACGACAGGGGGGACAATCGGCCCCCCGGCCGGCTTGCGGCCGCCTCGGAGCATGGCCACGCCCAGCAGCACGGCGCAGCCCAGGACCAGCAGTCCCAGCACCCAGCCTCCGTCGACCAGGTAGTGGAGATGTCTCGGCAGGGGCACCAGGCGGAGGGTCAGAATCAGGCACAGGCTGAGCCAGATGCCGTCGAAGATGCGCTCGATGAGGGCGCTTGAAAGCGAGACGGAGAAGGGCAGTTCGGTCCAGATACTCAGCAGATAGCAGCGCAGGACCTCGCCCGCGCGAAAGGGCAGGACTTCGTTGGCGAACAAGCCGATGTAAATGGCGCGGACGGCGCGCCAGAACCCCACCGGCTCCACGGGGCGCAGCAGCAGGCTCCAGCGCAGGCCGTGCAAGAAGTAGACACAGATGTCGGCGACGACGGCGAGGGCCACCCACTTCCAATCCATCGTGGCCAGATCGTCGCGCAGCTCACCCAGCTTGGCGTCTCGCAGAGTCCAGACGAGACAACCGATCGACAACAGGTTGATGAGGACTAATAGGACGCGGGCGCGCGTTCCTCGGGGCTGTGGAGCCTGCAAATCCCATCATAGCGTGGCGCGTGTGTGCCATAATGCAACGGTGTTGGCGCACGTGCCGAGAGCCAACAGAGAGCACACGTGTTCGATTTCATTGTGGTAGGGGCGGGAACGGCCGGTTGTACGCTGGCCGCGCGCCTCTCCGAAAATCCCGAGGCGCACGTGCTGTTAATCGAGGCGGGACCGCCCGGACGGCGCCGCGCGATCGGCGTGCCCTCCGAGTTCCCCAAGCTGCTCGGTTCGGCCCTGGATTGGAAGGACGCCACCGAGCCGCAGGAACATCTAAACGGACGCCGGCTGGGATGGTCGCGCGGGAAGGTGCTGGGAGGCAGCGGAGCGCTGAGCGCAATGATTCACCTGCGCGGCTGCCCCGCGGACTACGACGCCTGGCGCGATCTGGGCAATCCGGGATGGGGATACGAGGATGTCGCGCCGCTGTTCTCCGATGCGCCGGCGAGCGCTCCGGACAACCCGCCGCCGAACAAACTTACGGAAGTCTTTCTCGAAGCCTGCGCGGCTCGCGGCATCGGGCGCTACTCCGCTTTCGCGGGTCCAGCCGAACCCGGCGCGGGGCTTTATCCCGTGGATCGAGTGAACGGGGCTCGCTGGAACGTCGCGGACGCATTTCTGCGTCCCGCGCTGAAGCGCGGCAACCTGACGGTGTGGACGGGAGTGCAAGCCGCCAGAGTTTTGATTGAAGACGGCCGCGCGGCGGGTGTCGAGTATCTGCTCAAAGGCTCGCGGCACCAGATTCGCGGAGCGCGGGAGGTAATTCTGTGCGCGGGCGCGGTAGGGTCGGCGCAATTGCTGCTGCTGAGCGGCGTGGGGCCGGCGGAGCAACTGGAGCGGTTGGGCATTCCGGTGGCCGCGGCGCTCGAGGGAGTGGGGCGGAACCTTCAGGATCGCCTGGCGGTTGTGTTGCGATGGGCCTGCCCGCAGCCGGTGTCGCTGGACGGCGCCGCGACGCGCTGGAACGCGTTTCAATACCGCTTGCGCAAGAGCGGGCCGTTGGCGTCGAATTTGATCGAAGCGGGGGCGTTTGTCAAGTCGAGCCCCGATCTCGAAGCTTGTGACCTCGAGGTGATGTTCGCGCCGCTATACGATCTCGGGAGGGGCTTGGCTCGGCAGGCTGGAAACCAGCACGGTTTTACGCTCCTCGCCGCGCCGCTTCAGCAGAAATCGCGCGGGAGCATCAGGCTGGCTTCGGCCGATCCGCGAGACGGCCCGCGCATCGACCCCGGTTACCTGACCGAGGCCGAGGACCGGGAGCGGATGGTGCAAGCCGCGGAGCGGGCCCGGAGCATCGTCGAGGCCGCCCCGTTCGCGGCCTACCGGGGCGCCGCTGTTTCCGACGAGATTGAGGAGCGGACGATAAGTCTCCATTACGCCGCGGGAACCTGCCGCATGGGACCTGCCACGAGCGGTGATGCCGGCGTGGTGAACGCCGCGTTGCAGGTCCATGGCGTGGCGGGGCTGCGCGTTGCGGACGCGAGCGTGATGCCGGCGCTTCCGCGGGCGCATCCCAATGCGACGGTCATGACGATCGCGGAGAAAGCAGCACGTCTGATAGCGGCCGGCTGATTACTGCTTGGCCGGGGTCAACACAAGACTGTCGACGTCGCGCTGCTCCTCGGTCACGATCAAGCCCAGTTGATCGCGCAGGCGCCGGACGAAGTCGTGTGGCGGCGGCTCGTCCGTTTGCCCCTTCACCTGAAAGACGAACTCGCCTTCCAGGCCGGATTCATTCACGATGGGGCGGTCCAATTCCATTTCCAGCATTTTGCAAAACTCGTCGGCGGTGCCGATCATGCCGATATCACTGATATCGCCGATGCGGACGGGCTTGAAATCGCGGTCCAGATCTCCGGCAAGATTTTGGCCGGTCGCATCGACGAGTTCGGAAGAGAAGTAGCCCACCGAAGAAGAAAAGCCGACATTCGGAGAATCCTTCGCGGCCGGAGGTTTTGTTTCGGACGCAGTCAAGACGTAGACGTCTCTCATGCGGCGCTCGTGCGTGGCGAAGATATGGAACTGACGCTCGATCTCCTGCTGGATCAAGGCGCTCATGTACTGCTTGTCTTCCGGCGCCGGGAGCACCAGTTCAAAATCGTAGTGCGTGCGTGTATCGAGCGACGCGGGCAGTTCGATACGCAACGGACTTAGCCCGGTAATCTGACTGATGACACTCTTGAGATTGAAGCCTTGGAGACTCCAATAGTCATCCCCGGAGTAATCGCCGCCGTTGAGTTGGTCTTTGGCGGGTGAGATATGCAGCGTACGCGAGGGAGCGAAATCCGGCTTGTGGTCCTCGGCGCGAGGCATGCGCGGCGGCTCTGCTCCGATATGAACCATACCGCTCTCGGCCGACGCCTTGGCTTGAGCAATAGCCTCGGCGATCGTCGTTGGCTGCTTCGGCGCAGTGGTCGTGATGCGGCCTTCGAGTATGGCCTTCAGCATCTCTTCCCGCGGGAGTATGCCGCCGTCGAATCCCACGATTCTGCGATCGGCGCCGATAAACACGACCGTGGGCTCCTCGAGCCCATACGCTTGGCCGGTCTTCCCCGGAGGATCGTTGAACACCCATCCACTCATCGGATGCTGAGCGAGCCAAGGCAGAATGGACGATTCCTCCTCCGCGGTGATCCATACGAATTGCACCGCGTCCCCGAACTTCCCGACCAGCTCGTTCCACTTGGTCACCAGGTCGGGATTGTCGTGGGTGTCGGGAAGGAAAACCAGCACGGACAAATGCGCGGAGAGATTTCCCTGATTCCAGGCAACGCCCACGGCGGAGTGCAGCACTTCGTCAAAGCGGATGTCGGGCGCGAAATCGCCGGCCTTGAGATGCACGCTAACCGGTCCGAACAAGCCCGGTGGCTCGAATTGCCCGAACAAACCAGCCGCCGCGGCGGTAAGGAAAATCGCCAGGAATCGGACCTGCATTCGTGGGAACCTCCCTGGGTTCAGAGTACACAGCCTGCCTAAGCGTTTCAACTTAAAGATCCGACATCTATTTTTCACTTGCCCTTCACGCAAATTCGAAGGACACTGAAGTTTCATGGCCTTCGTCAAGTTCACCGAGACCGCACCCGTCCGCGAGCCGGCCGACCGCTGGAGCACGGCTGAAGCCGCCGAGCTCTACGATGTCGCCAGTTGGGGCAAGGGATATTTTTCGGTCGGCAAGAACGGGCACCTGTGGGTGCATCCCGAAAAGGATCCCAACCGCGGCCTGGATCTCAAGGAACTGGTGGACAATCTCCAACTGCGCGGCATCGCCCTGCCGCTGCTGATCCGCTTCGGCGAGATTTTGAAGCACCGCCTGGGCGAGATGCATCAGGCGTTCCAGAACGCGATTGCCGAGAACGGCTACAAGAGCAGCTATTGCTGTGTGTATCCGATCAAGGTGAACCAGCAGCGCCAGGTGGTGGAGGAAGTATTCGAGTACGGACGGCCGTACAATTTCGGCCTGGAAGCCGGATCGAAGCCGGAGCTGCTGGCGGTGCTAGCCATCGCCGACAACAATACTCCCATCATCTGCAACGGCTTCAAGGACGACGAATACATCGAGATGGTGATGCTGGCCAAGAAGATCGGCCGGCAGATCATTCCGGTGGTCGAAAAGTACACGGAACTGGACCTGATTCTGAAGCATTCCGCGCGCGTGGGCGTCAGGCCGGTGATCGGAGTGCGCATCAAGCTGGCCAGCCGCGGGTCGGGACGCTGGAAATCGTCGGGCGGATACCGGTCGAAATTCGGGCTGACGGTTACCGAAGGGCTGCGGGCGCTGGAGCAGCTCAAGTCGCTTCAAATGGAGGATTGCCTCCAGCTTCTGCATTTCCATCTGGGCAGTCAGATCACCAATATCCGCCAGATTAAGGGCGCGGTGATGGAGGCGGCGCGCGTGTTCGTGGAATTGCGGCGGGCCGGCGCGGGCCTCGCTTATATGGACGTGGGCGGAGGGCTGGGCATCGACTACGACGGCTCGCAGACGGATTTCGAATCCAGCGTGAACTACACGCTGCAAGAGTACGCCAACGACGTCGTCTATCACATCCAGAGCGTGTGCGACGAGGCTGAGGTGCCGCATCCGATCATCGTCAGCGAGAGCGGGCGCGCGATTGCCGCCTATCACAGCGTGCTGCTGTTCAACGTGCTGGGCGTGACCGGATTCGGCGACGGAGAGTCCGCCCCGGAGATTCCGGAAGACGCTGAGCAGCCGTTGATCGATCTAAGAGATACGATGCGGGGATTGTCCAGCAAGAATCTGCTGGAGAGTTTTCACGACGCGCAGCAGGCGCTGGATTCGGCGCTGAACCTGTTCAGCCTGGGCTACCTTCCACTGCAACAGCGGAGTTGGGCGGAGACCGTCTACTGGCAGATCTGCCGCCGCATTCAGAAGCTGGGGCAGGAGCTGGATTATTTCCCCGAGGAGCTGGAGGGTTTGGACGGCTTGCTCTCCGACACCTACTTCTGCAATTTTTCGCTGTTCCAGAGCATGCCCGACAGTTGGGCGGTGAAACAATTATTCCCCATCATGCCCATCCATCGCCTGGAAGAGGAGCCTTTCCGTCACGGCATTCTGGGCGACATCTCCTGCGATTCCGACGGCAAGGTGGATCAGTTCATCGACCGGCGCGACGTCAAGAAAACTCTGCCTCTGCATCCCTTCAACGCCGACCAGCCGTATATTCTCGGTTCGTTTCTGGTGGGCGCGTATCAGGAGATCCTGGGCGACCTTCACAACCTGTTCGGCGACACCAACGCCGTACACGTGCGCCTGGATGAGAACGGCGCGGTGGTGCTGGAGACGGTGATTCGCGGCGACACCGTGCGCGAGGTGCTGGATTACGTGCAGTTCCACTCGCGGACGCTGCTCGACCAGTTCCGGAAGAACGTCGAGGCCGCGGTGCGCGACGGCCGCATCGGCTACGAGGAGTCCGGCGCGCTGCTGCGCTTCTACGAAGACGGCTTGAACGGCTACACCTACCTGGAGCAGTAGTGCGCAGGCTCGCGCTGGGGTGCTTGCTCGTCGCGGCGTTGTTCGGCGCGACACCTCCGCCTCCGGGTTTTCAACTTTCGGGCGACGTGGTTCCTCTTTCTTACGTGGCGACCCTCTCGATCGACCCCAGCCGCGACACGTTCGAAGGCACGGTGACGATTCACCTGAGCATCCACAAGCCCACCTCGACTGTCTGGCTGAATGCGAAGGATCTTGAACCGTTGAGCGCGGAAGTGGCGTTCGAGTCTTCGATGCCCGGGCACGTCCGGGTGGTCAACAAGGAATTGATCGCCATCGACCTTCCGCATGAGATCGGCGGCCCGTATTGGAGTCTTACAGTCCAGTATCGGGGGCATATCGACGAAAAGGGCGTGCTCGGCGCATATCGCCGCAAGCTGGATGGCAACTGGTACGTGTACACGACCTTCACGCCGATCGAGGCTCGCCGCGCCATCCCCTGTTTTGACGATCCTCGATTCAAGACGCCATGGCGGATTGCGATCAAGGTTCCCGAGGGAAAGCAGGCATTTTCAAATACGCCGGAAATCGGCGAGAACACGGCTCCCGATGGCCAGAAAATGGTCCAGTTCGCGGAGACGCAGCCTCTGCCGTCAGAGCTCGTGGCGTTCGCCGTCGGACCTTTTGATGTGTATGAGGGACAGCCCGCCGGACACGGCACGCCGATTCGCGTCATCACTCCCAAGGGTCACGCGGCCGACGGCAAGGCCGCCGCGGAAGCCACCGTCGCGGTGCTGCCGCGCCTGGAAGAATACACCGGAATCCCGTATCCGTTCGGCAAGCTGGATCATCTGGCGCTGGCCGACGGAGCTTTCGGCGCGGTGGAGAATCCGGGGCTGATCACATACCTTGCCCGGGAGATGTTGATGATGCCGGGAACCGACACCAATTCCAGAACCCACGCTCTGCGCCTGCTGGAGGCGCACGAACTCGGCCATCAATGGTTTGGCGACCTGGTGACGCAGTCCAGTTGGGCCGACGTGTGGCTGAGCGAGGGCTTCGCCACCTGGATATCGGAAAAAACGATGGATCAAGAACAGCCACCCGAGCGCGCGCACCTGTCCTGGATGCCTGCGCGGGAGAGAATCATGCGCACCGACGATTCGCCTCGCACGCGTCCCGTCCGCGTGCAGCCGGGCGACCGCGAGGCGACCAAAGATATCTACAACCGCTTCGTGTACGACAAGGGCGCGGCGGTCCTGCTGATGCTGGAAGGATGGCTGGGCGAGGACAAGATGCGCGACGGCGTGCGCGCTTACCTGAACGATCATCGCTTCGGGAATGCGACAACAACGGAATTAGCCGCCGAGCTGAAACTGGCCTCGGGCGTGGACCCCGCGGCGGCGATGCACTCGTTTCTGGATGCGGCTGGGCTCCCGCGCGTCAGCGTGCAAGTGGAGTGTACGCCCGCGCCCCGGCTCACGATTCGGCAGACCGGATCGTCGCCAATGCCGGGGGCGATTCCGGTGTGTTATCGCGGCACGGGATTGAACAAGAGCTGCGCGGTTCTGGATGGGCCGTCGCGCGATGTGGATTTGCCCAAGGGTTCGGCATGTCCTGCATGGATCGAGCCGAATGCCGGCGCCACGGGTTACTACCGGACCACGTGGAGCGCGGAGCAACTGGCGGCGCTGCCGCTGGCGCAGCTCTCACCCGCCGAGCGCCTGATGTTGGCGTACGATTTGACGGCCGCCCCAACCGCCAACCGCGCAGCCGCCCGCGCATCCTTGACCAAGCTGGCCGCCGATTCCGAGCCCGAGGTCGCCAAAGCGGCGCAGGATGCCCTGCCGGCTAATGGAAAATCGCGATAGCCCCGCCGGGACCCACGGCCCAGCCAACTGAGCCGGCGAAGCTCATGGCGTTGAAGCCGGCCTCACCGAACGTCTTCCAGGTGCGCCCGCCATCGAGCGAAGCATCGGAACCGGAAGGCCCCGTGGCGATCCACATTTTCTTGTCGTCGATATAGGCGACTGCGGAACGATAGGCGGGCAGCGGAGACTTCGGCTCAGTCCACGTCTTGCCTCCGTCCTCGGTGACGGCGGCGGAGCCTGCGCCTTCGCCGGGCTTGGTATAGTCGCCGCCCACGGCCACACCGTGACGGGCATCGGAAAATGCAATCGAAAAGATGCCTGCGTTTTCGGAGTCGTGGCGCAGGGGAGTTTTTGCGGCGGTCCAGGTTTTGCCGCCGTCGTCGCTGTGAAAGACGCGCCCGCCTCCTACCCCGCCAGTTCCAGGCGCTCCTCCAGTGCCGAACCAGGCTTCATGCGCGCCGCGCACAGTGAGGCTGGTATTGCTCGCGGCAAACGCGCCTTCCCGCGGAAGCGCGGGTGGACCTTTCTGCTGCACCCATGTGACGCCGTCGGAAGTGGTCCAGATATCAAACCGGCCGTTGACCGGATCGCCCAGCAAGATGCCGTGCAGGGGGTCCCACATGGCGATGGCGTCCCAGAAGCCCTGGGGGTTGGGATTGACCATGAGCAGGTCCCACTTCACGCCGCCGTCGTTGGTCGTGTACAGGCGCGAAAGCGGGCCCGCGCCGGAGCTGAGCAGGTAGACCGACTTATCGGAGAGCGCGCGAACACCTCGGAAATCGGCATCGGCCGCGCCGGGGACGACGTTGGCGGTCCAGGTCGCGCCGCCGTCGGTGGTCCTGAGAAACGTGCCCTTCGAGCCGCTGGCCCACGCGATCTTTTCGCTCACGGCGCTCACGCCGCGCAGAGCCACGCTGGTGTTGCTGGTCTGGGCAATCCAGGATTGCGCGATGGCCGGCCACACGCCAAACCCACACAGCACGAAAAGGAGCCGGAGGCTCGTCACACGCGGAAGCGCTCGTCGATTTCTACTTGATAGCCGCTGGCCAGGCGGTTGCTTTCGTTGGCCATGCCCACCACGGCCATCAGCTCGGCGAACTGAGCTTCGCTCATGCCCGCTTTTTGGGCGGCCGCCGTGTGGGAGGCGATGCAATAGCCGCATTGATTGGTCGCGCTGACGGCCAGGTACAGCATTTCCTTGGTGAGCGGATCCAGCGCGCCGGGCTGCATGATCCGCTTGATCGATTCCCAGGTGCGCTTGAGCCCGGAGGGATCGTGCGCCAGCGCCTTCCAGAAGTTATTGATGTAATCGGTCTGGCGCGTGGCCATGATGTCGTCGTAGACGGCGCGCACCTCGGCCGAGGCGTCGCCGTATTCGATCAGTCCGAACGTGGCCATGGCTGGGCTCTCCGCGCTCCTAGTTCCGATTCGCGGGAGGCTCGGTGCGCCCCGCCAGCGCCTTCACCACGGTGCCACCGCACACGCCCACGCCGGTGTTGAGCAGCGCGGTCAGAAAATTCGAGAGCACCAGGTAGATGGTCTGCTCCGTTACCGGCGCGCGGTTGGGCAGGCGGAAGCTGGCGGGCAGCTCCTTGTTGATCTGCACGCGGACCGCGTTGGGAAGCGCGCGTCCGTTGCGGTCGTGTTGGTTGGCCACGGTGATGGGTGTTTGCAGCACGGCGCCGCTCCAGCCGTCGACATAAAAATGGCAGCGCGCGAACCAGCCCAGATTGCCGGGATCGGTGGCGTCGAACAGCAGCAGCGGCGCTTGGCGGTCCTCCGCGCTCAAATCCAGGACGACGCGGCGGGCCTGGTCCTCCAGCTTGCACGCAAAGCCGGCTTGGCGCACGGCGTTCTCGATCGACTCGGTCTCCAGCTCCAGGAGCAACAGCTTATGCCGCCCTGCTTGTAATACTTGCATTGCTGCCATTCTAGCAGCCGCTATGATGAAGGGTGCGAGGCAAGGTGAGACTGAGGCGGACGATTGGGGGCGCGGCGCTCCTGGCCAGTCTGATTTTTTCAATGAGCTGCGTGCGTCCCGGGGATTCCGGCGTCCAGGCGATCGTGGGCGCGAAGCTGGAGCCCGGCGCGGGGCGAGCGCCGCTGGAACATTCCGTGGTCGTGATCGCCGGAGGAAAGTTTCAGGCGGTGGGGCCGCAGGCCTCGACCCCCGTTCCCATCGGGGCCAAAATGACGCAGGGCCTGGGCATGACCATCGAACCGCTTCCCGGCGGCGAGCCGATTGAGCCCGGGCGTCCGGCGAATCTGGCGCTCAAAGGCGAGCACGAACGCGTCATGCGCGCCGGGGTCTGGGTCGAATGAGCATATTACAGTGAGCGGCGCCCAATCTTTTTCCGTCAAACGCGCGCAGGTGGAGTTTCACAACTTCGCTTCGCTGGGGCAGCCGGAACGCAATCTGCGGATCTACGCGGAAGAAAACCAGCGCCGGGGCGAAGTCATTCGCGCCCATCGCGAGTTCATTGGCGAAATGACCCCGTTCCTGGAGATCGGCGCCAACGCCGGGCATTCCAGCTATATGCTGGCCAACGAATTCGGCGCGAGCGGGTTCGCGCTGGATCTTTCGGCGGACTCGCTGCGGCACGGCCGCGCCCTGATGGACGCCTGGGGGCTCGATCGCGCTCCGGTGCGGCTGGCCGGCGACGCCGCCAACCTGCCTTTCGCCGATGCGTCGCTGCGCTTCGTGTGCGCCTTCCAGACGCTCAGCCAGTTCATGGACATGGAAAGCGTGTTTCGCGAGGTGACGCGCGTGTTGCAGCCCGGCGGAGTGTTCCTGTTCGCCGAGGAGCCGCTGCTGCGAAAGCTGTCTCTGCGCCTCTATCGCTGCGCGTATTACGACGCGATGAGGCCGTGGGAGCGGCGGCTCTACGATTGGGGGCTGCTGGGATATCTGGTGCGGGACGTGATCGGCGCGCGCCAGGAAGAGAACTTCGGCATCCGCCAGAACCACAGCATGGGTCTGAAGCAGTGGCACGCGCTGGTTCGGAAATACTTCGCCGCTTCCGAGTACGACGTGTTCGTGCCGGAGCGCGGTTGGGGGGAGCGGGCCATGAAGCGCCTGGCGATTGCGCTGGACCCGCACGGCTCCGAGTGGCACGCGGCGCGGCTGCTGGGGGGAACGCTCGCCGGCGTGTGCCGGAAGGCCGGCGAGCCGCCCGAGCCGCGCGCGCCCGATCGTCTTCACAATTTCCGATTTGAAGCTCTGCTCCGTTGCCCCGATTGCCACGCGGAGATGGCTCGCGGCGCCGACGACATCCTGGCGTGCATTCGGTGTTCGTATCGGGCTCCCAACGAAGAACAGGTCTACAACCTGCTGCCTTCGGCCGAGCGGCAGGAGCTGTATCCCGGCCAACGCGAGGACATCATCGACATCTCGCTGCCCGGGCACGAAAAGCAATTGCTGGACGGCTGGTACGACCTCGAGGGCGTTTTCGGAAACAAATACCGCTGGATCGGGGCGCGAGCGTCGGCTCGCTTGCGGCGCGTCAAGCCGGGGCCGCAACGGTTGCGCATCCGCGGACACGCCTCGCCTCCGGCCATTCCCATTGAGGTTCGCGCAAGCGTAAACGGCGTTCGCGCGGGCCTCTGGAAGCTGGACCGGCCCGGCGTGTTCGTGCTCGAAGCCGGCGTCACCGGCGAGCAAGACGAGTACTTGGTCGAGATCGAAGCCTCGCCGGTCTGGAGCGTGCCGACGGACGATCGCGCGTTTACCGTGAACCTAAGTATGATCCGTCTGGTGAGTCCAGAGGATTAATTCGCCGAAGGACTCCTTTCCACGTGGTCGATCACGAGCACCTCGGTGGGCCCCTTGGCGGGATCGAGCTTGAGTCCCAACTGCTCCTGAACCGCAGTGAAAATCGAGGTGCCGTCCGGATCTGCCGCGTCCCCATTCGTCCCGCCTCGCGAGAACTCCAGCGTGAAATCGTAGCCTCCCTTAAGCCTGGTTTTGTCCAGCACGGGGCGGTCAACCCCGAGGCTCGGACCGAGTAAGCGGAGCAGCTCTGAAATCGGCGAGTTCGAGAACGTAATGCGCGTAACCGAGCCCCGTGTCACGGCGACGCCGGGCTTGGTGCCGGGGGCGCTCTCCTTTAGCTTCGGTCCATTCTTGCCGACAATCAGGTTGTACACGGGAAGGTCTCTGTTCTCGCGATGAAGCTTCAGTTGGAACCGGTCGGCTAACAATCCCTGCACCATTTGCCGGACTTGTTCCTCTGAAGGAGTGTCCTCACCCGGCGTCGTGGCCGCGATGTCGTAGAAGTCGCTCCAGGGGGCGTCGCCCTTTGTGACGCCGATGATCTGGTAGTCCTTCACGCCGTACGCGTAGACCATGAGGCCCTGCACCCCAGCGAGTGTCGCGGTAACCCGGTTTCCGCCGATTTTAACGGCCCCGGAGCCGAAGCCGAACGTACCCGCTGGGAGAATATGCGGCCTGATGGACGCGACCTCGAACGCCGGCGCCGTCGCGGATTGACCAAGGCCACTGCCCAACGTCAAGGTCAAGAGCCCGATGTACTTCATCGATCCACCTCCGGACTTTGATTCTCTCCCCAATATAACCGATACTTCATCGCTTTCTTGAGGGCTGTCCATAAACACAGTTGATCGGGCAAACTTTTGCGAACCCGGCGTTCGCGCGGGCGTCTGGAAGCTGGACCGGCCCGGCGTGTTCGTTCTCGAAGCCGGCGTTGCCGGCGAGCACGACGAGTACTTGATCGAGATCGAAGCCTCGCCGGTCAGGAGCGTGCCGACGGACGATCGCGTGTTTACCGTGAACCTAAGTATGATCCGTCTTGTGACCGAGCCGTGACCAAACGGAGCGGAGGCGCTTCGGCGCACCCTATGGCCGGCGTAGCGCCTTGTCGGGGCTGTCGATGCTTTGCCAATAGTCGGTGGACGATTCTTCGGTCTGCGTCTTGGCGGCGGAGAGCCGGTTCGAATCCAGATCGACCGACTTCAGCAGTCCCGGCGCGGTGGAAAGGAACGTGCCCGTGCCGGGCCACGCTCGGCTGCCCTGAATCAGAGCGCGCGTCACGCGATCCAGGCGGATGACCGGCATTGCGGCGAGGGCTTGATCCGTCTCCACGCGATCCAGCTCCAGATCCGAGGAGTCGCGAATCAAAAACGTGGGCCCCTCCGCCGCGTCGATCTTGATGTTGTGCAGCTCCAGCCCCGTGGTGTTGAAGGCTTGCAACCCGCGCTTGCCCGCGCCCACCAGGTCGCGGATGCGCAGGCCGGAGATGGGCATTTCCGGAAGCCCCTGGATATCGGCCACCACGGGCGCGCCGCTCACCGTCACGTTGGTGATGGAGATGTTGCGAAACACGGGAGTGCGCTCGGAGACCGGCTCCTCCGGAATGCGGACGTAGTAATTGGTGACCAGGATTCCATCCCTAACAGGATTGTCGATGACCCAGTTATCGAAGCGCAGGTTTTCGATCACGCCTCCGCGGCTGCGCCCGCTCTTGATGCGAATGCCGATTTCGGTTCCCTTGGCGACGATGTTGCTCGCCGCCACGTTGCGCACGCCGCCCGCGGTCTCGCTGCCGACCACCACGGCTCCGTGCGCTCGCCCGAAGGTGCAATTGGTGATGGTGATGTTTTCGGTGGGCTTGGCCACGCGTCTTCCGTCGACGCCTTTGCCCGACTTCAGCACGATCGCATCGTCGCCAGTGTCGAAGTAGGAATCCGAGACGCGGACTTCGCGGCTGGAGTCGATATCGATGCCGTCCGGGTTCGCGCCGGGATAGGTTTCGACAATGACGTTGCGCACCACCACGTTTTCGCAATACAGCAGATGGATCACCCAAAAGGAGGAGCCGACCACGTGAATGCCTTCGATCAGGATGTTCTTGCTATCCATGGGCCGGATAAACGCAGGACGCAGGCTCGGCGCGGCCTTGCGGTAGTCGGCTTCGGGAACGGTTTCCTTTTTCTCCAGCCGGTCCTGGATGCTGGTCCACATGGCGCGGGCTTCCGGATTGTTCGCCTGCCGCACCCACGCGGCGTTGTCGGTGGTGAGCGTTCCGCGCCCGGTGATGGTCACGTTCTGAAGATTTCGTCCGCCGATGAGCGGAGCGGGCGTCAGACCCTCGGTGCCTTCGGAGCGGCCGGGGACCAGCGGATATTCGGCGAGATCGGTGTGGAAACGCAGGGTCGCGCCGGCGTCGATGTTCAAGACGATGTTGCTGGCGAGCTCGATCGCGCCGGTCTCATACGTGCCCGGCGGAAAGTAGACCGTGCCTCCGCCGCCCTTGGCGCAGGCTTGAATGGCGTCGTGAATGGCTTTGGTCGCGCGCGCGCTGGCATCGTTTTTCGCGCCGTAGGCAGTGACGTCGCAAACGGAAGCCGCCTGCACGGACAGGGCGCAGGCGAACAGGAACAGCGGAGTCTTCATTGCGGCCTCCTATTTTATTTTAGAAGTTTGTCGATCACGGAGCGGGGGACTTCCAGAACTCCACTCATGCGCAGTCCATCCGCGAAGTGGATCGTAGCGGAATCGGTGAAGGTCCAGAAATCGCGAGTCTTCATCAAACCGGTCACCCCGGTTTTGGAGTTTGTCCCGTAAATCCACCATGCGCCGCCGAGCCGGATCGCCTCAGGATTTTCGAAGAACTTCTCGGTAAAGGCGTCGCGCGACTGTCCCCAAGGCCCCAGCGGAGTCTCGCTGAAGGCGACTCGCAAGCGGTGCATTGGAATCGTGTTGTCGGTGTGCAGCAGCGCGAATTGCCCACCTGTCTTAAGGACCGCGTCCTTGAGGAGCATGCCGTCCTTCGACGCGTAGTTGGGATCGAAGAGCAGCTTCGGATCTGAGAAGTCCTGGAAGTCGCGAGTGGTTGCGTACCAGATTCGCGGATTGGCATCGACCTCTTCCTGGAAGGCTTGAATCGAGTTAGCGGCCATGGTCGAAGCCCAGGTGACGATGTACCGGCTGCGATCGGCGTCGTAGGAAAGGTGCGGCGAGACGACGTCGAGCGCATTCTGTCCGGCCATGATCTCAATCCGTCGCGGCGGCGTCCATGCGATCAGGTCCTTGGAGCTTGCGTAGCTGACGCTCCTGTCGCCTCGCGCGCCGCTGGACCAGACGGCGTGAAAAGCTCCATCGGGTGTTCGGATCAGGGAGACGCTTCGCATATCGGCGTCCACAAGTTGGGAGTCGCCGGCAGCGAGCCAGTGGTAACCGTCCTTACTTCGGAAGAAGTGCAATCCATCGGCGGCGATGGTGGCGGCGAGCAGAACGGAGCCTCGCTGGAGCGGCGCGGGCTTCTCCGCGGCTTCTTCGGCAACCGTCACGGCGAAGCGGACAGCCCCGGTATGGGGATTCCAGCCGTCGATTCCGCCTAAAACATTCTCAGTCGAATACGTCTTGGCTTCGGCGTCCGTCAACAAATGCGCCCAGCTTGCACGAGCGCCCGTATTGCCGCCCGCGCCAGTGCTGGCATACTCGCCGTAGCGGGCGGTCTTCTCCTTCGCCGGGTCGTTCCAGATGTTCCAGCCGGCGGGCTGCACCGCGCTGGACATCTCAGTATTCAGAAACACGGCCGCGGCATAGGCGCGCCAGGGGCGGCTGAGATACGTCAAGGCGTTCGGCTCGCCGGTAATCTTCGAGTGCAGGAAAACGTAGCCGTACTGCTGACCCTGCGGAGTGTTGGGGGCGGTTATGTAGCCGTTGGCGATGATGTGAATTTCACAATTGTCGAACACGGCGGCCGATCCGCCGAAGATGAAATCGAGTCCGCAGATGGCTTGAATGTAAGACGAGTGCTTGACCCGCTTCTCGTTGAGCAGGAACAACTGCCACGAGCGGATCTCTTCGGCCCCCAGTTGATCCGGCGGCTTGTGGAAGTGTTTGGCGAACTCGGCGACGCAGCGGACGTAGCATCCCACGGTCCCCGGTGCATAGTTGCGGATGCGGAGATCCTCCAGCATTCGCTGTCTGAGTAGAGTCATCGGTAAAACCTCCTTCACCGATGAAACACCCAAATAACACCGACAGCGGGCGTGTTGTTCGCCACTCGCAGAACAACGCCCCGGCCTAACCGAAAACCCAATCCGCAGACGAGACCTCGCAAAATGCCGCTTGCGGCTTAGTTAATTAAATCCGGCCTTATGTCAAAAGAGATATGGACGTTTCGCCTGGCATCCCGCGCCACCCTCGGAAAGACGCCGCGGAATCGGCGATTGGAAAAACCTCCCGCCTTCGCCGTTACATGAACAGCATTGCAGTTAACGCTTCGGGCTCAAGCTCTTGTACGCCGCTTCCACAAACTGGTCCGTGGTCCAGGACCCCGAGGTCGCGCCGTACAGCGGATCGTAATCCATCGTGGGCTTGGCGGCCTTCACCTGGTCCAGGGTCATGCCCTTCTTGACCATGTCTTGGATACGTTCGCGAATAATCGTCACCATGTCGCGGTATTCCACCACATCGGCCTCGTCGCACAGGCGGCCGTGGCCGGGGATCACGTAGGTGCCGCCCTCCTGCTTGTCGGCGGGCACGGTCAGATCCAGAATGCGATTGAGCGCATCCACCTCGCCGTTGATGCTCCCGCCATTTTTGACGTCGATCACCGGATACAAGCGAGGCGAGAAAATCTCTCCTGTACTGATTACATCCGAGCGGCGGAAAAACACGATGCTGTCGCCGTCGGAGTGCGCCGCATGCTGGTGAAAGAGCTGCACCGCCTCGCCGTCGAAAAACAGATCCTTCTGATCCGTGAAATAGGTGTCCTTGGGCCAGCCGTCCGCGGGAATCGGAGTCTCGCCGGCGGCAGGCGAGCTCAGACGGGTCGCGACGTTTTCATGCGCCACGATGGTGGCGGCCCAGCCCGCGTTGAATCCAGCCACGTTGCCTCCGGTGATAGTGCTGCCCAGCTTGGAGAGCTTCTCGTTGCCGCCGACATCGTCCAGGTCGGCGCTGGTGTTGAGGATATAGCGGATCGGCTTATCGGTCAGCGTGCGAATCGCCGCGATGACCTGATCGGTCACGCGGGCGTACTTCGAATCCACCAACAGGACGCCGTCCTTCCCGATCTGCACGGTCATGTTCGCTCCGCCGCCCACCAGCATATAGATGTTGCCTTGGACCGGGAGCACGTGGATCCGATCGTCTTCCGCGGGAGGATTCACAACCGTGGCCGGCGCGGATGTCACACGGATGTTCAGCTTGTACTCCGGATACATGGTGGCCGCGCCGCCGCGAGCCGCGGCCTGCGGGACCTTGTTGCGCGTCGCGAACTCCGTCAGAAAAGGATTGGTTCCCGGAAGGTGCGCCGGCACCACCCCCTTGTCGCGCGCTACTTCTTCGACCGACTCGCAGGGGTAGGGGTCGATCTGCTGATGCAGGTCCAGCACAAAGTCGGTGGAGCGAATGAAAGGCTCGGTCAGATATACGGGATCGGTGACGATGCTGACCAGCGTGAGGTGATCGTCATGCCGGATCCAATGTTCGGTCAGCGTGGCGCGGTCGCTGCGGGGAATTCCGTTGCGCCTGATCCAGCCGATCTTGAGGTGCGTGGTGGTAACGGTTAGAATATCGCCGTCCCATTTTCCGGTGGAAAAGCCTTGCCAGGTGTGCGCCGCGTATTCCGGCGGGTGAGGGCGGCCGTCCATGTAAATGGTCCGTTCGACAGCCTGCCAGGAGATGTGCGTGTGCCAGGCGATAATCTGTTGCGTGGCGGTGTCCACTTCCTTCCAGAGGCGCAGGTTGGCGGGGCCGCGCGGGCCGTAGTCGGAAGGATGCGGCTTGCACTGATGCTCGGGCAGCGTCAGAAGATCCGCGTCCCAAATATCGCCGCGCTCGCGAGCGGCGTCGTTGATGGGCAGACCCAGGTAGTCGCCGATTTCCGGCCCCGGGATGCGCTCCGGCTGATCTTCGTGAAACCGCGGCGCCCATTCGCCGGAGAGGTCGAGTTGCGCGAACGCGGGAACAGCGAATAGCGCCGCTCCCAATAGCACCGCGCAACGGGCCGTAAAAGTCATCACGACGTGGCCCTCCCAGTCTTCTTCATGATCAAGTTGATATCGTCCGGATTGATCAAGTCCGGCACTGTCCATCCATCCAAATCATACTCCGCCATGCACTGCTCGGCGAAGCCTTTGTAACGCGCCGACTGGCCGAGCAAATCGGCCACCATAAGCACTTCGAAGCGGATGCTTTCGTGACTGCCGAAGTAGTTGCGCTCGTACAATTCGTGACGACCCCCGAACTCAGTGCCAATGGCGTCCCACATCAGCTTCATCAGCTTAACGCGGTCGACGGCCGAATATCCGTTGGAGCCGCGCACGAACTGGTCTAGATAGGGCCGTATCTCCGGATTTTTAAAATCTGCTGCGTGCGACGGCAAATAGATCAGCGCGCTGGCCAGCACGTTTTCGACGATCTCCTTGAGTTTGGGATAAAGCGTGCTGGCCGCGACCCGATACGCCAGGCCGTAATCGAGATTGGGCAGCACGTGACCCGGAGTCCACGGCGTGGTGGCGCGAGCCATGGCGTCGGTCAGCCCCCAAAACAGGTTGCGCCAGGCCAGCACCTCGCCCACTTGCGCCTGCACGCCGCGGAAATCTTTGGTGCCGGTGGCCTCCACGCCCTTAAGCAACAGGCCCGCGATGAAGTCCAGCTTGACCGCCAACCTCACGCAGCCGTGAAACATGAAGCGCGGCAAAAAACCGGAGCGGGGAAAGAAATTATTCACCTTGTCGATGTCGCCATAAGCGAACACGTTCTCCCACGGCACGAAGACCTTGTCGAAGACCAGGATGGAATCGTTCTCGTCCAGGCGGCTGGAAAGAGGATAGTCGAAGGGGCTGCCGACCGCCGCAGCGGTCATTTCATAGGAGGGGCGGCAGAACAGCTTGACACCGGGCGAATCGGTGGCCACGATGCAGACGAAGGCGAACTCCTTGGTCTTGATGGGCAATGCGCCGTTGTTGGCGATGAAGTTGTAATGCGTCAGCGTGGAGGTGGTGGCCACCACCTTGGCGCCGCTGACGACCAGGCCGCCATCGGTCTCCTTCTCCACGTGCATGAAGACATCGCGCACCTCGTCCAGTTGCTTGTTGCGGTCCACCGGCGGATTGACGATGGCGTGATTGACGAAGGTGCATTCCTCCTGAACCTTCTTATACCAGCGCTTCGCGTTTTCCTCGAAAGGCGCGTAGAACCCCGAATTCGCGCCGAGCGTGGCTAAGAAAGCCGCCTTATAATCCGGGCTGCGGCCCATCCACCCATAGGTCACGCGCGCCCATTCGGCGATCGCGTCGCGCGCGCCCACCATCTCCTCCGCGTTGCGGGAAGCTCGGAAGAACTTGTGCGTGTAGCCGCCGTTGCCGGTGTCGGTGTCCATGCACAGAGTCGCCTTGCGCTCGTCGTGCAGAGCGTCATAGAGGCGCGCGAGCATCCGCACCGTGTTGCGGAAAGCCGGGTGCGTGGTGACATCCTTGACGCGCTCCCCGTAGATCCAGATCTCGCGCCCGTCGCGCAAGCTTTCGATGTATTCTTGCGCGGTGAAGGGCCGCGTACGTGTCATGAACTTACTCCTTAGCTCGCCCAATGTGGTTCACTCAATTTGGTCCGCCCAATCGCGCTCAAACCGGAAAATCTCTTTGGCCGGCGGCAATGGCGCTTGCGTTTCGATCCAGCGTACCGGCTCCGCGCTCACGTTCACAAAAGTGTGAATGCAGCCCACGCCGGTCCAGATCACATCGCCGGGACCCAGGTCGTAGGTAGCGCCGTCGGCGGTGGCTTGAACCCTCCCGCCGACGATGAGGTAGGACTCCTCGAAGGTATGATCGTGCGGATCGATTTTCGCGCCGGGCGCATATTGAATCAGGAAAAGGGACTGATGGATCGCACCGAAGCTGCGGTCGACGAACATCTTGATGGCGACGCCGGTGGTCGGATTGAAGCCTTCCATTTGCGACGGCCCGCCGGGGCGGGGCAGTTGCGATTCGTCGAAATAACCCGTGCGCGCTTCCGCGGCTTCTCCTGATTTTGTCCCGGCGTCTCCCGCCGCGGCCCCGAAAAAAGTATCGCGCCCATAATCGGCGGGACGCGGCTGCGGAGCCTGCATCTCCAGCCATCGGACGGTCCCCGAGCCCGAGTTGCGCCAGGAATGCCGCGCGCCGGTGGAGATCAAACCGAAGTGGCCAGGGCCTAGCGTGTGAGATTTGCCGCCGGTCTCCACGGTTGCGGCGCCTTCCAGAATGTAAAAGCTCTCTTCAAAGGAATGCAGGTGCGGCTGGACGACGCCTCCCGGGTCAAGGAAGCAGACGCCCACGCCCATGTGCACCGAGCCCATCCCGCGATCGACATAGGTGGCGCGCCGGAAGCCGGAGCTGTGGGGTTCGTAGAGATGTGGCACTTGGGCCGAGGCTGGGTCGATCCTGGAAACGAAATGCATACTCTGTGCAGCTTATCAAATCCGGACGAACATTCTAGCCGGCACCGGGCCGGCGCGGCGTTCCAAGCCCGTTGTGGCGGCCAGATCCTTGGAAGACCCGGCGAGTGGTAGCGCTAAATCTGTGTCCCTCTTGGTGGCGGCTGGTTTGCGTTTTACAACTTCTGTCGTGTCCACAAGTAGCTCCGCGTGACCCCGGCTACGGCTGCCGGGATTGCAGATCACGTGTGGAGCGTGCGCGAGCTGCTTTCGTAATCAGACGCTTGCGTTCTGCGGATGGCCTAGAATAGTATTGTTGAGCGTCTGACATGGCCTACGTTCCCACAGCCCCCCCGAGTCTATTCGCAGTATTGGGGCAGTCCAATTTTGAAGCGATCGGGAAAGCACTTCATGAGCGATTTCCAGACGAGGTTTATCCGTTAACAATAGGGCAGTGGCTGCTTTACGCTCCAGGGAAGACGACCAAGGAGATTTCGGAGAGCCTCGGGATCTCCGCTGAGCCATCCATTGGATCGGCGGTTGTAGTCTCATTTAACAACTACTTCGGGCGCGCCATAAAGTGGACCCCGTTGTCAAGACCATTTTTTGTCCGCAATAAGCTAATGCTCGGCGGCGTCTTGGGTTCGAGTTTGGGACGGCGGGTGAGGCCGCCCCTTGCCATTCCGGCCCTTGAATCGGCGCTCGGGTCGCATCCCTGCGGAGCCCTATCCTCCGTTCAAGTGCTTTCAGTGTAGAACAACCATTCTGGCGCGAAAGCGATAAATCCCAGGGGTTCGGGGACAGCGTCCCCGATTCAAGCAAGGGGCCCTTCCCTTTTGGTTTGGCGATCACGCTGGCCCCTGGTAGATCGCTGCTGGAGTCCGGTAGTCGAGACTCTGGTGCAGTCGCTCGTGATTGTAGAATCGGAAGTAGCGGTCGATGCCGGCTCGCGCCTCCGGCACCGACGCGTAGTCCTTCAAGTACACCTCCTCGTATTTGAGCGAACGCCACAGGCGCTCGACGAAAATGTTATCCATGCAGCGCCCCCGCCCATCCATGCTGATCGCGATCTGTCGCCCCGCCAACTCCCCGGTGAACTTCTCGGAAGTGAACTGCGACCCCTGGTCGCTGTTGAAGATGTCCGGCCGTCCCCGCCGCAAAGCCCGCTTCAGAGCCTCGATGCAGAAGTCCACCTCCATGGTCAACGACAGCGACCAACTCAGCACGAACCGGCTGAACCAATCCATGACCGCCACCAGATACACGAAGCCCTGCGCCATGCGAATATACGTGATATCGGTGCTCCAGACCTGGTTGACGCGCTCCACCGTGGTCCCTCTCAACAAGTACGGGTAGATCCGATGGCCTTCTCCGGGCTGGCTCAGCTTCGGCTTTGGATACACAGCTTCGATGCCCAGCAACTCCATCAGCCGCGAAACGCGCTTGCGGTTCACTGCGTGCCCTACCGTTGCCAGCCACTCCGTCATTCTTCTGCTCCCATAGAACGGCGTCCGCGTGAACTGCTCGTCCAGCAGCCGCATCAGCGCCAGGTTTTCCTCGCTCTCGCCCACCGGCTCGTAATACAAACCCGAGCGGTTGACGCCCAGCAATTCGCATTGCCGCCGCACGCTGATCTCCGCGTGGCCCCGCTCCACCAATGGACGCAACTCCTCAATCGAGCATGCCGACTTTTTTTTTAAGCCAGTCCAGTTCCACCTTCAGCCGCCCAATCTCTTCGTAGAGTGCGTCGCTTTCCGCTTCCCCCTTTCGCCCCTTGCTCTTCCGTCCGTCCACGAAGAGCTCCGGCAGTTGCTCCAACGCGGATTTCCTCCACTTCGCGATCTGGATGGGATGCACCTTGAACTGCGATCCCAACTGGCTGAGCGTCTTCTCACCGCGGATCGCCTCGATCGCCACCCGCGCTTTGAACTTCGGACTGTACTGTTTTCTCGTCGTCGTCATCGACCTCTCCTTTGTCAACGACTCCGCCGAAATCTTAGCTTATTGCCTGGTCTGAAATCTGGGGTCCACTATACCAATCCCCAGATTTGGGAATGGATAAGCGCCAAGCTTGGAGCGCAACAGTGGCTAGGGATAAGGGGGATCGTCCGCCGACCACGCCGCAGTATACGGACACTCCGCCCACCTATACACAGCCTGGGGATTTCAGCTATCTAGAGATCATCATGGCTATGCACGGGACGGTGGCAAAGCTAACAGAAGCCGTCGAAACGCTCAAGACGCAATCAAAGGAACATGGTCAGAAGCTTGAACGCATAAGCCACACGATCTATGCTGCGGCTGCGGTTGTAACGGTTATCGGCGGCATTTCCCTGTTCATCCTTAACAAGATTTGGGATGCCGCACTTCTGTACTTCAAGCCACACTGAGAGGCCGCCACCAAGAGGGACACAGGTTTAGCGCACTACCCGGCGAGTCCACCATTCTGCGGGGCCGAATCCGGGCCGTGGATTTCGAGGATTCGCCGTGATAGCCTCAGCAGCATGCGACCTTTCCTGCTCTGTACCGCCGTGACCGCTTTGGTTGGGATCGTGTGCGCGCAAGCGCCGGCCCCCGCATCGAGCGCGCCGCCTCAATTCACCCTCGCCGGCGACCGCTTCAAGCCGCTCACCTGGGACGAAATGACCCCCGCGCAGAAGACCATGATCCAGCACCTGCTCTCCGGCGATCGCCGCGGTGTGGGCGGGCCGTTCAACATCCTGCTGCGCAGCCCGGAGATGGGCGATCTGGCCCAGCAGTTCGGCGCCAGCATGCGCTTCCACTCCTCGATGCCGCGCCGGCTGAACGAGTTCGCCATCATTCTCACCGCGCGCTTCTGGACCGCGCAGTATGAATGGAACGCACACCGCCGCGCGGCGGCGCAGGCGGGCCTGAGCGAGGACATCATCCAAGCCGTGGCTGCGGGAAAACGCCCGGCGAAGATGGCGGCGGATGAAGAAATCGTGTACACCTTCTGCACGGAGCTTCTCAAGACTCACCAGGTGAGTGACGCCACCTTCCAGACCGCCGTGAAGGCATTTGCCGAAAAGGGCGTGGTGGACATCATGGGCGTCATGGGCTGGTATCAGTTCGTCTCCATGATGTTGAACGTCGATCGTTACCCGCTCGGCCCAGGCGTCCAGCCGGAGCTCAAGCCTCTGCCGTAAGTAACAGCCTGGTCCTCCGACGCCTCTACTGTCGTAAGGTGTTTCACCGAAATGGCGAGAGCGGCCGCAAAGCGTCTTTTCTGTCCGAAGTGTGGCTGGAGCAACGTCCGTTCGTCCGAGCGGGCGGGATTCTGGGATGGGGCGGCGATGCTCCTTTGTCTGTCTCCGCTGCGATGCCGTAACTGCCGGCTGAGGTTTTACCGTCCCTGGTTCCTCGCCAAGCGGGCGCTGCCGTTGGTAGCGGATCACCATCCTATTCCGGTCTCAGCGGTTGTTCCGGTTCCCACGCCGGCCGCGGTGGTCCCGCCCAGAATCATCCTGCTGCTGGACGACGATCCCGCCTTGCGAAAGCTGCTCAGAAGACTTCTCCACCGAGAAGGCTACGAAGTTCGCGAAGCCTCCGACGCCGGCGTCGCCGTCGCAGAATTGCGCGGCGCCGGAATGGATCTGGCAATCGTCAATCTTAGCGCCCGCGAGCAGGAGGAGAAGGCTGTTCGGGCGCTGAAGAGCGCTTACCCGGAGTTGATGGTCATGGTGCTGTCCGAGACGCCTGCGGCTCTTCCAGAAGCATCGGAAGAACTGCTGATTCTGGCCAAACCATCACATGTATTCGCGGTGGTGCAAAACGTCCGGAACTTGATGTCTCAGGATCAACAACATGGGAATTACGCCCACCAAAGCCGGTAAAGGTGGTGGCCGAATTCACGCATGTGGTGGCCTTCAGCCAGGGGCGCAATTTATAACTGATTGATCCTGAGGGGCTTCCTTTTGGAAAGCGGATTGCCTCGTTAAGGGCGGAGGTGGATCATGAAAAAAGGATTACTGGCTCTGGTGGCCGTTGCGATGGCATTGGCACCCATGAGCGCCTCGGCCGCAGTGGTGCGAGGCGGGTTTGTGGCGATGCGTCCTGCGATCTACGGCGGATGGTACGCTCCCTACTGGGGGCCGTATTGGGGTCCGGGGTATATGGGTCCTTACTACGCCTATCCGAACTCGGGTCAAGTGAAACTGGACACCAAGGTCAAGGACGCTCTGGTGTTCATCGACGGGTCCTACGCGGGCACGACGCACGAGAATAAAGCGATGCACCTGCGTCCGGGCACCTACAACATCGAGATTCGGGAAGGGGGCCAAACGCCCTTCTCTGAGAAAGTCTACGTGGTAGCCGGGAAGACGCTGCACCTGCACCCGGAGTTGTAACGCTCGCAGGGTTTTTTTGAAGAGGCCGCCTCGCCAGAACGGTGAAGGCGGCCTCGGTGCGTTCGACGGGGGCAAATGTTTGGCGTCCCACCCTGGACGCATTTCGAGCTTTGGGGGGTTGCTGCCAGGCGCCTTCTCGGGAACTTCACTACAGGCCGGAGCCCGCTTATGAGTGGGGTTGTCTATGCCCACGTTTGTTAACTAAACTAGCATCAGCGGCTGGAATGGCCCGCCGCAGAACTGTCTACTGTTTCGAGATAACATTCGGTATGCGCCGTCACGGGCAATGCGAATTTCACCCCGCGAAAGGATCATGCACCGAACAGAGATTGCATGGTTCATCGGCGTGAGTGTCCGCACCATCGAGCGGCGGAAACAGCATCCTGACTATGCTGAAGCCGTGGAACGCGGCTATATCTGGTAAAATCGTCTCCGTCACTTCGGTCCGCCCATCCAATTCGTAAGGAGAATGGTGAATGAGCAATCTGACATTGAACGTGAACGGCAGAATGCACACGTTGGATATCGACCCATCGACTCCGCTGCTCTATATCCTGCGCAACGATCTCGGCTTGCAAGGTCCGCGGTTTGGTTGCGGACTGGGCCAGTGCGGGTTATGCACGGTGATCATAGACGGCGTGGCGACCCGGTCGTGTATCACGCCGACCTCCAGCGTCAAGGGCGCGATCACTACGCTCGAAGGGCTCGCCAAGGGAGGGAAGCTGCACCCGTTACAGCAGGCCTGGATTGACGAACAGGTCCCACAGTGCGGCTTCTGCCAGAACGGGCAGATCATGACTGCCAAGGCGCTGCTGGACAAGAATCCGAATCCGACGGACGCGCAGATCCGCGAGGGAATGAACCGGACGCTTTGCCGCTGCATGACGTATTACCGCATTCAGGCCGCCATCAAGCGCGCGGCGAAGGCGATGGTGGCGGCTGTGCCGCCCTCCAAGGACGCCGCGGAGAAGGAGGTGGTCGCATGACAACCTTCACAAAGGTTCCAAAACAGGTCGAAGAAGTGTTGGAAAACTGGAATGTAACGACGTCCCGCAGGAACTTGCTCAAGAGCGCGGGCCTGCTGGTGGTGAGCTTCAGCGCCGCGGGCACCGGCCCGCTCACCCCGGCAGCGAGAGCCCAAACCGTCACGTCGGCTGCAGGTCCTTATCCCGACCCCGACTTCAGACAACTCGATTCGTGGATCGTCATCCATGAGGACAGCACCGCGACATTCTATGTCGGGAAGACGGACTGCGGCCAGGGCACCGGGACAGGTTTCCGGCAGTTGATGTCCGATGAACTGGACATCGCCTACGACAAGACCACCTGCATCATGGGCAGTACGGACATCACCGTCGACCAGGGCGGTTCCGGCGGGTCGACGGCGATGGAGAGGGACGCCTGGCCCATGCGGCGCGCCGCGGCCGAGGCTCGCCGGGTGCTGCTGGAGATGGGATCCACGCGGCTCGGCGTGCCGGTGGATCAGCTTGCCGTTAGCGCCGGCGTGATTACGGTGAAAGCCGATCCATCCAAGCGCGTCACTTACGGACAACTGATTGGCGGAAAGAGATTCAATGTCACGCTGACGGGAAACAATGTCAACGCGGTTACCGGCGTGGCCAAAGTCAAACCGGTAGCAGGATCTCAAATTCACCGGCCAGTCCCCGCAGCGCTACGACATTCCCGCCAAAGTGGACGGTTCGCTGAAATGGGCCGTGGACGTCAAGCTGCCGGGCATGGTTCATGCGCGCAACGTGAAGCCGCCAGTCGCGGGCGCGAAGCTGATCAGCATCGACGAGTCTTCCGTGCGAGGCCTGCCGGGATTCATCAAAGTGGTGAGCAAGGGCAACTACGTTGCCGTCGTCTGCGAACGGGAGGAGCAGGCGATCAACGCGGCCAGACAGCTTAAGGCGAACTGGGAGAAGCCGGCCACATCGCCCTTCCCGTCCTCGGAAGACCTGTTCAAGTACATGCGCGACGCAATGCCCACGTCCAGCTCCAACCCGATTGTGGTGGGAACTCCAGAGGCGGCGATGGCAGGCGCGGCCAAGGTGATCGAAGCCGATTACGAAATCCCGTTCCAAGGTCACACGGCGATCAGTCCCGCCCACGCCACGGCGGACCCGTCGAACGGCCAGATGACGATCTATTCGAATGACATGAAGTCTTATGGCATGCGCACAGGAGTCGCCGCTTTTCTGGGGATGCCGCGGGACAAAGTGCGCGTCGTCTGGATGGAAGGCCCGCAAGGGTTCGGCCGCACCGCCGCTGACGATGCGGGATGCGAAGCGGCCTACCTGGCCAAAGAGATCGGCCGGCCGGTTCGCGTTCAGTGGATGAGGAACGAAGAGACGGCCTGGGATACGAAGGCTCCGGCATTCGCGGTCAAGGTGCGCGGAGGGTTGGATGCCGCGGGGAACCTGGTGGCGCTGGACTACAATGCCCTGGCGGCCGACTACAATCACCTCGGCTACAACGAGCCCGATACCGTACTGATCGCTCAGCTCATGGGGATAAGACGCGCCAGGCCCGCCGCGGGCAGCGCGGCCACGCCTTCGGAAATGTACGCGATTCCCCATCGCCGGATGACTTCCCAGGTAGTGAGCCTGCCGCTGGTTTGGGAGACGCCGCTTCGCACGGGAAACCTGCGCGATCCCAATGGTCCACAATCGACGTTCGCCTCCGAATCGTTCATCGACGAACTGGCGGCGGCGGCGAAGGCCGACCCTCTGGAATTCCGCATGAAGATGCTTACCGCAAGCACCGCGGACGACACGGGATTCAAGCGCGCCCGGTCCATTGCGGTGGTCAAGGCGGCGGCGGAAGCTTACGGCTGGGACAAACGTCCTTCTCCGAAAACACCCGGCTCGGGAGACATCCTGACCGGACGCGGGTTTGCGTACGCGTTCCGCGGCCAGACCATCGTCGCGGAGATCGCTGAGGTCGAGGTGAATCGCCGAACGGGCCATGTCTGGGTGAAGCGGCTGGTGTGCGCGCACGACTGCGGACTGGTAGTCAACCCCGAGGCGCTGCGACACACGGTGGAATGCGCGATGCTCCACTCGTTGAGCCGCGCGCTCCATGAGGAAGTGCAGTTCGACACCGAAAAGGTCACCAGCGTGGATTGGAATTCTTCATCCCAGCCTCACGCATTCCGACGCGCCGGCCAGGATCGACGTCGTGCTGGTGAACGGAGATCCTAATCCGAAGCGGCCCGATCTGCCTCCCTATGGAGCCGGGGAGACGGCCTGTAAACCCATGCTCGCGGCGGTCGCCAACGCAATCTACGATGCGACCGGCGTTCGTCTCCGTCGAGTTCCCTTCCGAGAGGCGCGCGTGCTCGCCGCACTGGACGCGGCGCGGGTTTAACTAAGGAGCAAGGTACAATCCGATCCATGGCTGCTTGGCCCGATAAGCAGCATGGGGTGATAGGGTGTACACTTGTTCGATCGGTTTGAGGAGGCTCGAAAAAGGGTGCGCGAAATGGGACTCCGCGTGACACTGGCCGCGGCGCTTACTGGCTTGCTGTACGCACAGGCGCCCGCGAAACCGGATTCGCCGGAGGTAAAGGAACACCTGGATAAAGCCCGCGCGATCGCGGGAACGCGGTGGGCGCCGGCCTACCAGTTCTTCTGCGTCGATCCGCGCGCCAACAGCAACGACGATCCACCCATTGAACCATCGAAGATTTTCGACAATGTCTATGCGATCGGCAACACCGGGACGGTGGCGTACGCAATCACGACCTCGGATGGGATCATTCTGCTGGATTCATTGGCCGCGAATCAGGTGGAGTCGGTGCTGCTTCCAGGAATGCGCAAATTGGGGCTCGATCCGGCCAAGGTGAAGCTGGTTATCGTAGCGCACGGCCATGCGGATCATTTTGGCGGCTCGCCGTATTTTCAGGAGCGCGGCTCGCACGTGGCGATGTCGGCCGAGGACTGGGATTTCATCGTGCCCAAGCCGGGCGCCGCGACGAAGGGCCCGGCGCCCCCGAAGCGGGATATCGCACTGGTGGAAGGACAGCCAGTTGGGCTCGGCGATATGAAGGTCACACCAGTGCTCACGCCGGGCCACACACCTGGGTCCATGGGCTTTATCTTTCCCGTAAAGGACAGTGGAAAGACATACATCGCGGCCATGTTCGGCCGCACTATGCTAACCGCCACTCGGCCGACTCCGGAGCAGTTCGATCAGTACCTGACCTCCATTGCCCATTTCCGGGCCGAAGCCGTCAAGGCTGGGGCGGAGGTGGAGATGCAAAATCATCCGCTTATGGACGACTTCGCCGGGCGCTTGGCTCAGCTTCAGGCGCGCAAGCCTGGGGCAACGAATCCGTTCCTTGTGGGCCGCGAGAACTATCCGAGCTTTCTGGATGTGATGTCGGAGTGCATGCGCGTGCAGATCGGGCGGCATGCACAGCAGTAGTGGACACTACTTAATTTTCCGCTTCGTCAGAAGAATTTGTGGGCCAGGATTGGCTCCGGCAGCTTGGCAAGTGAGTGATACAAGGCGAGTTCGAGGACGCGAAACGTGCGAAAGCCGTAAGATCTTCTCATGACGACTTTGGCTTTGTTGTTGAGGCCCTCGACGACACCGCTGGAAAACTCCTTGCGCGCCCTGAAATAGTTCAGCAACAACTCCCGGTGTTCACGGAGAGTTCGGGCGAACTTCTTCATCGGCTCGATGCGGCTGCGCATGACTTGGTGACACCAGAAGTCGAGGAACTTTCCGGCCCAGACCGGAGAGCTGTAGGTCCAAAACTGCTGGAAGTCCTCCTTTAATAGGTAGGCTCGAACGGTTTGCAGGTTGTAGCGGAGTAGGTCTCGCAACCGCACCTGTTGTTTGTCGGTGAGGTTTTCCTTACGCTTGAGCACGCACCAGCGCGATTTCTTCAGCAGCGGCTGATAGCCGTCGCGGATGAGGCGCTTGGTTTCCTGGGCCCGCACCTCGTCGAGAGCCTTGCTCATCTTGGCCATGATGTGGAAGCGGTCGAGGATATGCAGGGCGTTGACGCACTTCTCGCCGATGACGTCCAAGTAAGGCTTCCACATGTCGGAGCAAACAAACAGAATCTCCGCGGCCACTTTCTCGCCGATCACCCGGAAGAAGCCCTGAAACGATTCGATGGTGCGCTCCTTGCCGACCCACAGCAGCCGAATGCATTCGCGATCGATCTGATAGACCAGCGTCAGATACTTGTGGCCCTTGGCGTACTGAATCTCGTCCACGCCGATGGCAAAGATCGATTCCAGAGTCCGCCGCTGCAGGCCCCATTCAACGACATATTCCACTGCGTCATGCACCCGGTCCCAACTGCTGCGGAAGCTCACGGCCACTTCCGTCCAGGAAAGCTTGCGCGCCCAATGTGCCAGAAACAGCAGGTGCGCCTGGGTGGAGTGCTGCTTACCTGCGGACCAGGGAAGCTTCTCGGCCCCGATGCCACAATCGGGGCACTGCACCCGCCGCCGCGCGTAGATCAGAAAAACCACAAATCCCCAAAAGGGAATGAACTCGAACAACCGCGCCGGCAATGTGTCATAGCCCGGCGCCGGTTTCTCGCACCGCCCGCACACCGCTTGAGATCCCTTGCGCGGACGTACAGGCACTTCGATGGCTTTCTTGTCGGGGCGGAAACGCGCCTTGAGGAAGACGAAGCCCGGCTGCGGGTAGCATTGGTTTAGAATCGTGGTCAGTTCCATGACGGCGAAGAGAACATCTTCCACCGTAAAACGGCCACAGGCCGCCGTCGATGTCTCGGCCTACTGCCGGGATCTCGATCAATGGCCGCGCTCCTGGATGGGAATCGAGCAGGACCTCTCGCCCGGTGAACAACTCCTGCCATACTTTCGCCGGTTCATCGAACACTTGGCCTCGTCGAGTCTCTCACCGAAAACCATCCGCAACCACGTGGACAACCTCTGGAGCCTTGGCGGCGAGATCATCCGCGACCTGCACTATGACAAAACTCGTCGCAAGCTTCCCGCTGACCGGCTCCTCAGACAGTCTGTCCATGAACTTGGTGGTCCCGCCATTCACAACGGCTCAGAGGATCAGCAGCGTTCCTTCGACTCCACTTGCCGCAAGTTGCATCGGTTCCTTGAACCCTGACCCACGAATTCCCCAGACGAGCCAATTTTCCTGAAGACTCACCAGATAACCAAGCGTTATCACTCATCATTGTCAGTAGCCGCGCTGAAACTTCCTCCAACCGGACTTCTGGCCCCGCGTTGCGGTAGGATGATGTTTTAGCGAATACCAACCTTTTCGTCAGGTACTTTCTCCATGAGTGCGACGGCACGCGGTACGGATTTCGAGAAGCAGGTATTCTCCTACCTAGAGGAGGAGTTAAACGCTGGACGCTTCTATTGTATGCCTAAATGGAGCACTATTTATCACCAAAAACGCTACTACTCCCGCGATCGCAACTCGAACATCGTTTTCGATATAGCCATTGAAGTTAGGCTGCCCGGCTTTCAATCGCCATCAGTTTTTTGCCTGGTCGAATGCAAGGACCACAATCGGAGCATCCAGGTAGATGAGGTCGAGGCATTCTTCGCGAAAATACAGCAGGTCGCGCCTGCGGCAGCAAAAGGAATTCTTATCTCTACGAGCTCCTTCCAGCCCGGAGCGCTTGAATACGCTCGATCTAAGCGCATTGGTCTGCTCCGCTTCCCTCAGCGTAAATGGGTACTTCGGCGGACTATTGCAGCCGGATACGCCGCATCGTTTGAAGGGAGGGAAGCAGGGATTAGAAAAGGTCTAACGGAGGAGGACTATCAGATCCCTGGGCCCGATTGTGTTTGTAACTTTGGAGAAGTATTCACCTACTCTCTTTACGATTTCGTGAGTGCAATAACAGCAGATGTGCTCGGCAATGCGAGCTACATCATCGCGGCCGAACGGCCAGTGCCTGCGGTTCCGCGTTTTATGAGCCAGGAGACGATCGATGCCCGCTGCCACATCATTCATGACGTCATCGGGTACAATGACGGACCAGTTTCACTTCAGGCAATCTGCGAGTGGCAAAAAAAGTCCTGTGGGCTTACGGTTCTCAGGCACGCGCGGGCGGAGAAGGAACCCTGCTCCAAAGGGATTCTCGGGCGTATAGCATTCGCGCCTCCATCGATTGAGATCTTCTCCGATCCGACGAGCGCGAAGAGGGAGCGCTTTACGCTGGCTCACGAACTCGGGCACCTACTCTTGGGGCACGGCGAGTATCTGCGGGTCGAGAGTTTCGACATGCAAGACATCGAAAACAGCGAGAAGGATGATCTCGAATCGGATATGATCCGCCGGCTGGAATGGCAGGCGAATCGATTCGCAGCTTCTCTGCTGTTGCCCCGCCAGCGGCTGATACAAGGCGCACGGACGATGGCGAAATCGCTAGGCCTGAGAGATAAGGGGTTTGGCCTGATTTACCGGGATCATCAGCCTGAGAACCGACGCAACTACATGCATATATCTTCGGCCCTGATGGAAGAATTCAATGCCTCTCGTACAGCGATTGAGCTTCGCCTGAAGGGGCTCGGATTGCTGCGAGATTAGGATGCGAGGAGTCTCAGCAAATATGCACCGGGCAGATCGTCGAGACGAAAACCGCAGAGGAGATACCTGATCGTTTGAAAACGTTCCCTAACATAGCGTTCGTCCTACCTCCTGCTTTTCATGCGACGCAGTTCTCCCCCGAAACGGCGTTGGGGGAAGCGGAGCCAAGTGGACGCTACTTGCCATCAACGGCATCATCAGGTGCGGCGTGGCTATGAACCCGCATACATCGCGGCGGCGAGTGCTTTGATCTCCGGCACATCGGCCCCGAGAATGAAACCCGCTTTCACGGCCGCGTCCAACGCCTTATTAAACTTCGCGAGGTAGTCTGCCTTGCCTCCCGGATAGAGAGCCTTAAGCGTGGCACTGTCGAAGGTCTGCGTGGTGCCGAACAGGAATGCGAGTCCCGTTCCCGTCTGTCCCGAAGCCGATAGCTTAGCGGCAGGTACGTCCAGCCACGGCGTCCGGATACCGCCCAGCACGTTGCCATTCCTGTCGAGCGCGTACTTGGGTTGGCCGCCCGGCACGGTGTCCATGCGCGCGCCCTTCGGAGGCGCCTTGCCCTCGCTGACCCAACGATTCAAATGATAGAGCGCCGCTTCATCGACGTAGTGATGCTGCGGGCCCGAATTCATGGGCAAGCCGAGCCCGCCACCCATGGTCCCAGGCGTCCACGCCGCTGCCAGCTTTTCCATGGGTGCCGATCCCGAATCGATCGCGCCTGCCGCGAAGTAGTAGCTATCGACGTGCGCGGTTCCCGGCACTTCCCAAATTCGCATGCGAGCGCTATCCGGTTGGCGGGCGTATACGAACATCGTGTTCGGGCCGATCACGTCCGTCTCGGTTTCGAAGGTGAGGACCGGCACACGCACGTCGGCGCGGATCTGCACGCCACTGGGGGTTGCGCCATTCGCGGCCGGCCCGCGTCCGCCACCCATCGCTCCCGCAAGCGCGGAACCGTTGGCGAAGCGTGAATGGATGAGGAAGCCGTCATAAACCTTGTCGAGCGGATCGATTGCATTGACATAAGTCGTAAGAAATACGGCGGACTGAGACTCTCCAGCCGCTAAGACATGCTTGGGCGCCAGCGGCCCCAGCACCTTGACGCCGCCCGTGCCGCGAATCGCGCGTCCGGCTTGTGAATAGATGTCGTACGAAAACGCATCACCGGGATGGCTGAGCTTCCCATAGCGTTCGGGATTTGAAGGTTTCAGGGGCGTGCCGCTCTGGGCAGGGCTTGGTCCGCCCTCTATGCCAACCTTTTGCGCCGATACGCCGGCATAGGCAAACCCGTCGCGGATCAGCTCGCGATGGAAGTAGGTCCAATCGATCCCGCTGTCTCCGCCCGTGGTGACGTTGAGCCACTCCACCACCACCGTGCCATTGAACTTCTTCGGGTCGGCGGGCCGGATGATGAGGAGGCGACTCGCATACGGAGCTGTTTCCGCGGGCTGCACGGTCCAGCGGCCGTCATTCAGCAGAGCGCCTTCTGCCTTATATGAGGTCGCGGTGCCGGAGAAGAAGAATTCCTCCTCGACGTATCCAACATCCTTAACACTGAACTGCCCACGATTGAATGTGGGGTTGCCATCGATAGGGCCAGTGACAGTGGGCGACTGCGCACCGGCCGCCGAGACCATCAACGTTACGATTGCGAGCGCGCAAGAAATCAACTTACCGGTCGACATGAGAATTCTCCTAGCGATCAAGGAACATCGAGCATTATAGCGCCGCCACCGCGGCTCCCCACCATGGGCGTTGTTTGCCACTATCGTCATTGGCTTCGACCGCTAGCGGGTTCCTGTTCACTTCACTTTAGCGGGACTGGCGAATGGCTGCCGGTAATGGCAGATATTGGGGCTCCAAGTGGGCGGCGCGCGGGTCTCTGTGTTTATTGAACTCGTCTTGCCGTGAACTGCGCCGCGCCGGAGGCTCCGTAGATCCCGTTCCTGTATGATGGCGATAGTTGAGGAGCCGCAACCATGTCTCATTCAATGAACTTTCGATTGGTCCTTCTAGGCGCGTTGGTTCTAACGGCTACTCCAATTCGGGCCGCGACCGCCTGCGCGGACCTCAAAACCCTCCCGTCGCCACACGCCACCATCACGATGGCCGAGAGCGTGGCAGCCGGCGCCTTTCGCCCGCAGCCTGGAGGCAGGGGCGGCCCCCAGCAGTTTGCCGATCTGCCGGCGTTCTGCCGGATACAGGCCACGCTGGCGCCTTCGAGCGACTCCGACATCAAGGTGGAATTGTGGATGCCCGCCGCCGCACGTTGGAACGGTAAGTTTCGGGGTACCGGAAACGGCGGCCTGGGAGGCGGGGCGGTGGTCAATCCGGGCGGGCTGGCCAGCGCGGTGCGCGACGGCTACGCAGCGGCCGGCAACAATACGGGACACGAAGGAGGCTCGAATTATGCCATCGGGCACCCGGAGAAGATCAAGGATTTCGGCTACCGTTCGTCGCATGAAATGACCGTGTTCTCGAAGGCGCTTATCGCCGCCTACTATGACTCGCCACTCAAGTATTCCCTCATGGCGGAATCCGGAGGTGGAACCATCGCCGCCCTCAGCGCGGCCCAGCGTTACCCGGAGGATTACGACCTGCTGGCGGTCACCTCCATGTCCTCCTACTTGTCCCGGCACACGTTCGGGCAGATGTGGATCTGGTACGCCACGCATGAGGATGAGGCCAGCTTCATTCCCCCCGCCAAGTATGCGGTCCTCCACCAAGCTGCACTAAAGGCTTGCGACGCGGACGACGGACTCGCGGACGGGATCATTGGGACGGCCGAGCGCTGCCGCTTCGATCCCGGCGTGGTCCAATGCCGCGGCGCGGACGCGCCGGACTGTCTGACCGCGCCCCAGGTGGCGGCGGCCCGCAAAATCTACGCTGGTCCGAAGAATCCGCGCACCGGTGAGCAGATCTATTCGCCGCTGTATCCGGGAAGCGAGTTGGGATGGGGCCAATTGGCGGGCGGCGCCGAACCGCTCGGCATTCCCGTCGATTTCTTCCGCTACTACGTGTTTCAAGATCCCAGTTGGGACTACAAGACCCGGCGCCTGAACTTCGACGGCGACGTCGCTCTGGCGGACCGGGCGGAAATCGCACCGGTTAACGCTGTCGATCCGGACCTCCGCAAATACTTTGCCCGCGGCGGCAAGCTGCTGCTCATCGGAGGGTGGAACGACAACAGCGTGCCGCCAAATGTCGCCGTCAATTACTACAGGGCTGTTGTGGCCAAAACCGGCGCGCAACCCACGCGTGAATCCATGCGGTTCTTCATGGTTCCAGGCATGGGACATGGGGTCGGCACCAACGGAGCCGAAAACTTCAACGTCGACACCCTGGCCCTGATCGAGCAATGGAAGCAGACCGGGCAAGCTCGAACCGACTCGTCATGAGCCACTATAAGGACGGCAAGGAAGTGGGCCGGCGCCTCGTCTGTCAATATCCACAGATTGCCTTCTACAAAGGAAGTGGGAATACGGAAGACCCGGCGAGCTTCGAGTGTAAGTAGCACCAGCGTCACGATCCGGGACACCGTTGAACGGCTTCCCCGTGCTGGCCGGATGCCCGGCCTCCGTGAAGAGCAGTGACGTGGTCTACGATCTCGGCTGTGGCAATGGTCGGCTTGTTTTTGCCGCCGCCAAGGAATATGGCGCGCATGGTGTGGGGATTGATATCAATCCTGATCGTATCCGGGAGGCCAGCGAAAATGCGAGGAAATCGGGCGTTGAGAATCTGGCCCGCTTTGAAGAGAACGACCTTTTCAAAGCCGATATCCATGAAGCCAGCGTCGTGACTCCGTTAACCTGCAGCTTCGTCCGAAGTCGTTCCAGGAACTGAAGCCGCGTACCGAATGGGCGACTGGATACCGGCGAGAGGAGACCGTCGAAGGCACCCCTAAACAGATCCTCATGGCACTAACTGAGGCAGGATTTCCGCCGCGGGGCCGCGCAGCGAATAATCCCATGTTGCGCGGCGCGCTGTGCGTTGATCCAGATTTCCTCGGGGAGGCCCTCGCCGAACCAGACTACGCCGGGGCGTTCCATGCCGCCGCAGGCGCAGTGCGGTGGGAGTTCGGGGAGCGGCGTGGCTGTGTCAGAGCGTTCGCGGGCGCAGACAGTGCAGCGGAAGGTCCAGATATCGCCGTGGATCTTGAGCAGGTTGCGGCTGCCGGCACGGTCATGCAATCCGTCGACATTTTGCGTGATCAAGCTAATTAGCGAGACTGTGCCAACGCCGCGCCCGACGCGGCGGCTATCAGACCTACGCCCGCAACGGCCTGGGTTAGTAAAACCCGCGATCGCCGGCGAAAACGAGCGCACTCCTCCGGCGCGGTCATTCGTCTGATTGTCCTCGAATACATGACGCGCAGAGGCGTCGATTCGTTGACCTGCTTGGCAGCCAATACCGGGCAGGCTAACGCGTCAGCGTCACCAGGTGCTGGCCTCGAGGCAGAAGCAGCACGCTGCCCTCGAATTGCGGTTGCACTTCGACTCCGTCGATCTCGACGCGGGAAGGGGTGAGGTCGAGCGAGGCCAACGCTCGCGCGGAACTCCGGTAGGCGAATTCGACGCCTGATTGCGTCGCGGTGGCGGATTTAAGCTCGCCGTTGAAAGCGGTGATGCGCAGCGGCGGCAGATCCGGTGAAGGCTCGACCGAGTGCGATCCGGCCGGCAGCCACACCGTCGAACCGTCGGTCACGGGCCACAGTTTGCCATCGACGAGGATGGGCCCTTGCCAAGAGACGCCGATTCCGCGGCGCGATTGGATCGTCAGCTTCGCGCCGGTTTGCTCGACTCGATCCACGGCTGCCGCCGATGCTCCCAGCAGGTTCCAATCCGCGGGCAGAATCGAGTTCTCGAAATAGAGAGCCACGCGCGGAAAATTGAGCGCCGCCTGGTGCACCAGTTGGAACAGCTCCACGCCGGTCTGCTGTTTGGTGGGATAGACATCCTGGTAGCGCTCGACGACATTGATGTCCATGGCCAGCTTGTCCTGCCGCGGAGTCAGCGGCTTATAGCGCGCGGCAATTTGAAGGTAGCGTTGCGGGCCCAGGTTCCAGATGGTCGCCGGGTCTTCGATCAGAAACGTGAAGTCGTGGGAAGAGAGCAGCGGCAGCGTGCGCGAAACATCGGCGCCGATTTTCTCGCGCATGCTGGGATCGAAGCGGTCGTCCACGTGGGTCAGTGTCAGGTCCAGATACGGCTTGGCTTCGCGAAGCTGCTCGGCCTGCGCGATCCATTCGGCTTGCTGGCGCGCGGCCAGTTCCGCGCGGAAGTCCAGAAACTGCCGGAGTCCCGCCGTGTTGGCGGCAAGATTGCGCGGCGAGGCGGCATCGAACAAGTCATGCGGATCGAAGCCAGCGGCCTTGCGGAACTCCTCGCGAACATCGTCGTTCATGGGCGTCAGCCGAGCCGGATTGTCGTAGCCTTCCAGCGATTCGAAGTACAGCTCGGCGAGATTGACTCCGTCCCAATCGAAGCGCCGGATGAGATCGCGCAGGCCAGCGGAGACCGCCTGGAACGCCTGCCGATTGGTCAGGTTCATCAGCTTGCGCCAGTCCAGATGCGCGTCCTGAAGTAGCGCGGTGCGCTCGCGCCACTCCGGATGCCGGTCCCAGAATGCATCGCTGACGTGCGGCAGCTCGATCCAGGCGTAGACCAGGATTCCGTTGCGGTGGCAGGCCTGGATCAGATGGCGCAGGTATTCGTCGGCTTGAGGATCGGGCTCCCAATAGTGCCACGCCGCGACGTGTAACGCGGCGATTCCAGCGGCCTTCCATTTGGGAGCGAAGTAATCGAGGTCCACGTGGGCGCGATAGGAAGAATCGAAGAATGCCCACAGATCGTGGGCGCGGAATGGCGCAGCCAGTCCCAAGTCCGCCAGAGCTTGCGGAAGATAGGGGAACCGTTCGTAGCCGTGTGCGCCCGGCGGCGCGGCGATCCATAACACCGCGCCCTGGCCGCGGCGGAATCCGGCCATCAGGGGCGCGCCTTCCCTCTTTTCCCATGCGAACAGGCGCGCGTCCTTGGGGATCTCGAACACGGGAAGCTCCAGAGCCTGCTCCCAGACGATCTCCAGCTTGGGCGCCCGAGCGTCTTCTATGCCGCGAACCATCACGCGCTTCGCGGTCGCGCGGAATCCGAACGAAGCCGCCGCGGGCGAGTCGCCATGGACGATCAGGATCGTGCCGTGCTCGACGCGCGACGACCATTCGGCGACGGGCGCGTCGGCATTGAGCACATCATTGAGCACATCGGCCACGACGACGACACCGTCCTTGCCCGGCATGAGGCCGATCGAGGATAGAATCGCCCGCCACGGACCGGGGGCGGCTTGATAGGTGAGCGTCGCGGAAAAGGCGGCCTGCGCCAGCAGTAGCAGGGCGCTAAGCCGCACCGCTCCCTGTGGTCGCGGCTCTGTAGCGGAGCGGCCAACCTTACCGGGTAAACGCATACCACACTCCCACGCGCAGCTCCGTATAATTGGGCCGCTGCGGATTGTACCGATTCACCAGGTACGCTCCGCGCAGCAGGCTCACCGAAAACAGAACCGGCGAGTTGTCGAAGCGGAAGCGCACGCCGGGCCCGGTCTCGACGTAGTTGGCCCAGTATTGGCGCCTCGCATCCGCGGTGACGTTCGCGTTCCACAGGATCTGGGCGTGAAAGGCGCCGGATTCCGCGGACCGCAGAGTGTATCCAGCCCGGTTCTGCGAATACAAGATCGAGTCGTCGGAGAAGCGGCTGATGAACACGCCGTCCAGGTTGGTCTCGGCGAAGATCCCGTGCGAGCCTTTGGTCAGCAGATTGCCGAAGCCCTTGGCGTAGGAGATGCCGCCGCGATAATCCGGCATCCAGCGGCGGCGCTGGGTTGGCGTTTCGTCGTAGATCAGCGCCTCGCCGGCCTCGAACCAGCCCGTCACGCCGTGCCAGGGCTGGGTTGCCAGACCGCCCGCGAAGATGATGCTGCGCTCGGAAAGATACTGCGGACCGAAGGCGGCGTTCACCTCTCCGCGCACGTCGCCGAGAAGTCGAACCGAAAGGTAGGGGTGAAGGAACAGCATGCGCCGCAGGCGCAGCTCGGTCTTCCCTTGCGCGTACCCGAACAAATCCTCCCAACGCGAGGAGTAAATCGGGTACGCCCAAAACGTCGTGCGAAAAGGCTCCTGCGAAGGAGCCAGATTGCGGTACGCGCGCGAAGCCTCCGCGGCCGTCGCCGGATCCGGACTGTGCCGCGCCAGATCAAACCAGTGCCAAGCGGTCTCGTCGTCCTTGAGCATATTGAAGGTCCAGCCCAGCTTCAGCATCACCTCGAAGTCCTGCGGATCCGCTTCGTGCGCAAGCTGGAGATATTTCAGCGCGTCGGCCAGATAACCCTTTCCCAGGCTTCTCATGCCCAAGGTTTTGGCGTCTTCGGCGGGGCCGGCTTCCTCCGGCCGCGATTGCAGAACGGGCACCGCAGCGGCTTGGACCGGCACCGGCTCCCCCTTCTGATACGCCACATCACGCTGCAATTGCAGATTGGCGGGATCGAGCGCCAGCGCCTTCTGAAACTCGGAAAGGAACGGATAGCGCGCGGGCAGCAGATCCCGCGCCTGTTCCGACACCCGCGGATTTCCTCCGCGCCAAGCCGCGATCAGCGCCGAGTTGGCATCCTCTTCGCGATTCATTTCTTTCCAGACACGGGCCAAATCGAGCAGCAGATCGCGCCGGTCCGTCCGCAGCCGCCAGGCGCGTTCGTAATGCTCGGAAGCCAGCGCCAGATCGTCGCGCTGCTCGGCCAGCCGCGCCAGCTCCTCGTGCGCGCTGAAGTTATCGGGAGCCTGCTGGAGCGCCTGACGCCAGCGCTCGATGCCTTCGCCGAGCGGCTTGTCGACGTTCTCGAAGGCTTCGGCGGCGGTCTTCTTTACATCAGCCGCGGCGGCTGGGGCTTTGCGCAAACGGTCGAAAATTCGCCGCGCTTCGACCGGCTGCCTGGTTTCATAACACAGAAACGCGTATTCGAGCGCAGCGCGATCGTCTTTTGGATCGATGCGCAACGCCTCGGCGAACTGATCCCGGGCGGCCACGGTTTCCCCCGTCTTCAGAAGCGTGTAAGCCAGGTCCTTGCGAATGTCCGCCCGTTGCGGGGCCTGGACCCCTTGGTCAATCGCCTGCTTGAAACTCGCGATGGCCCGGTCGTAGTCCTTGGCGCGAAGGGCTCCGTAGGCCTGATCGGCGGGGGTTTGGGCCAGGCAAGCCGGCATGGAGACCGCTAGCAGGATACTGAAAAAGACTTTCTGGCCGCAGATAAACGCAGATGAACACGGATTCGTGGATTGCGAGGACCTTGTTTTCGATCTGCGTTCATCTGTGTTCATCCGTGGCCAACCTTGTTTTGGGCTTTTCAGTAGCCTCCCAAGACAAATCTGAGACGTTTGCTGCCCATGCAGGGGTATGCAAGGTTAGTGGCCTGAGCGTGGCAATCGTCTCAGGTCGGAACGCTAGGCAAACGGAGTATATTGATGTTTGGGAGCGCCTTGAATGGACCGGCGAGTGGGATGGGTCGGCTGCTTGCTTCTGTGCGGCCTGGGCGCTTGGGCGCAGCAGCGGGAAGCGCCGAAGATTGTCGTCAACGTCGAGGGGTTTCGCTATCCGCGGATCGCAAGCCAAGCTCGTATTGCGGGCGACGTGCCCTTCGAGATTTCGAGCTCGGGGCAGAAGCTGGTGACTGCGGCGTCCCCATTACTCGCGGAGCCCGCACGAAGAAATCTGGAAACCTGGACGCTGCCTCCTCTCGACAGCGGAAAATACCTCGTCCGGTACCACTTCGAGTTCCTCGAGGATGGGGTCAAACAGAAGACGGTCCCTATCGGAAGCAAGTTCGGGCGATTCTTCCGACGCCTCGTCGGCGCCCCGACAGAGAAGGTCGTGAATACTTGCTATCGGGCTGACGACCCAACCGCCTACCCTGCGCCACGATACACGGTTGTTACGGACGGCGACGTCAAGATTGACGTGTTTACTGGCACTTTCGCGAATTGCATTAACACAGAGGCTTCACAGATCGCACAGAACTCACACCTCTAAAATCACCGGCATGATCAGCGGCCGCCGCGAGGTATGCTTGGTCAGGTAGCGCTTCAGATCGGTGCGGATCTTCTCCTGCATCACGCCCAGATCGCCGCGCTCCTCCGTGGTCGACCCCTCCAGCGTTTTCAGGACCACCTGCCGCGCTGCTTGCAACACTTCCGAGCTGTCCTCGAGCGACATAAAGCCGCGGCTGACGATTTCCGGCAGCCCTTCGGTGCGGCCGGTCTGCTTGCTGATGGCGACGATCGGCAGCACGAAACCGTCTTCGGATAGGTGGCGGCGGTCGCGGATGACGAAGTCCCCCACCACCTCGTCCAGGGTGCCGGAGTCGATGCACACGCGCCCCACCGGAACGGAATCGCCCCGGCGCGCGCCGTCCGAGTCGATCTCCAGAGTATCGCCGGATTCCAGGATGAAGGTCTCTTTGAGACCCAGGTGGCTCAGGTGCTGCGCCAGTTTCGCGTGCGTGGCCATTTGCCGGTACTCGCCGTGAAGCGGCACGAAATAGCGCGGACGAACCAGATTCAGCACCAGCCGAAGCTCCTCCGCGCTGCCGTGGCCGGAGACGTGGATGGGAGGATTCATGCTGCCGTAGATCACGTCGGCGCCGCGCCGCGACACGTGGTTGATCATGCGGTAGATCGCTTTTTCATTGCCGGGAATGATGCGCGCGCTGAGCGCCACGACATCGCCGGGCTCAATCGAGAGATGCTTGTGATTATCCACGGCCACGCGCGACATGGCCGACATCGGCTCGCCCTGCGTTCCGGAGACGATCGCGACCATCTTGCTGGGCGCGATCTGCATCGCATCCTGAGGGCGCAACAATACGCCATTGGGGATGCTGAGCAGGCCCAGGTCGTGGGCGATCTCGGTGACGTTATTCATGCTGCGTCCCAGGAACACCACTTTGCGTTTGTATTCCGAGGCCAGGTCCAGAATCTGCTGCAAGCGGTGGATCGAGGAGCTGAAGCAGGTGATGACAATGCGGCGTGGAGCGCGGACGAACAGGTCTTCCAGGCGCGGTCCCACCGCCCGTTCGCTTTCGGTGTAACCGGGACGGTCCACGTTGGTCGAATCGGACAGCAGCAGAAGCACGCCGCGTTTGCCATAGGCCGCCAGCGTGTGCAGGTCGAAGAGGTTGTTATCGGTGGGCGTGGGATCGACTTTGAAATCGCCGGTGTGAATGATGACGCCCAAAGGCGTGGTGATCGCCAGCGCCACCGAGCTCACGATGGAGTGGGTGACATGAATAAACTCGATCGAAAACGGGCCCAGCTCCAGGCGGTCGCCGGGCTTGACGGTTTTCAGGTCCGCCTCATCCAACATTTCGTGCTCTTCCAATCGCCGTTCCACCAGGGCCAGCGTGAAGGCTGTGCCGTAAACCGGTATGGAGAGCTGCGCCAGCAGAAACGGAATGCCCCCGATGTGATCCTCGTGGCCATGCGTCAGGACCAGTCCGCGGACATGCTTGGCGTTCTGCTCGAGATAAGCGAAGTCGGGGGTGACGATGTCCACGCCCATCAGCTCGGCGTCCGGGAACATCATCCCGGCGTCGATGACAATGATGTCGTCCCCGTAGCGCAGGGCCATCGAGTTCATCCCGAACTCGCCCAAGCCGCCGAGGGGGATGACTTGCAGCTTCTTATCAGCCATGTTTGAAATTCAAGCGTAGCAGGCTACAGGCGCGGTGGGATGGCGCGCCGGGTTCTTCTCAGTGCTTGAGGTGCCGCGAGACTGCCGCGAGCAGTTCGCTTGCCTCCACCGGTTTGGACAGGTAGGCCTGCATGCCGTGAGCCCGGCATTGTTCGCGGACATCGTCGGAGAAATTCGCGGTCAGCGCGAGAATCGGAACATTCTCGTAACCCGCCATCTTGCGCAGCTCGACGGCGGCGGTCAGGCCGTCCATCTGGGGCATTTGCAGATCCATCAGCACCAGATCGTAGTGGCTGCGCGAGGCGGCCTCCAGCGCTTCCGGACCGTTGGCCGCGCAATCCACTTGCATGCCGTTACGCTGGAGCGCGTGGCGCAGTACCGTCAGACCCACCAGGTTATCGTCCACCGCCAGAATCTTCGGCCCGGACGCTCCCGGAGCCAAGGCGCCGGCGCCTCCCCGGTCCGCGGCCGCCGGACGCAGCGGCAACCGGGCGGCGAAGGAAGACCCGACGCCCGGCTGGCTTTCCACGGTGATTTCGCCGCCCATTACCGTCGCCAGCTTGCGCGCCAGCGCCAATCCCAGACCCAACCCCGGATAGCTGCGCGTTAGCCCGCCTTGACCTTGTTGAAAGGACTGAAAAATCAACTCGATCTTGTCGGGGGGGATGCCGATTCCGGTATCGCGCACTTCCATCACCAGCCGGCCCTTGTGGGGATCGGTTCCCTCGGGCCGGACCCGAACTTCCACTTTGCCCGTGTGCGTGAATTTGATCGCGTTGGCAATCAGATGACCCAGCAGTTCCCGCAGCCGCGGCGCATCTCCCAGCATCGTCTCCGGCAATCTGGGATCGAACAGGAGCAACAAAGGGAGGTTCTTAGTCATGGCCTTCGCCTGATGTTGCGCCAGAGCCGCATTCAACATCTCCCGCAAGCTGAATTCGCTGTCGTCCAGAGTAATCTGTCCGGCCTCGAGCGCCGTGTATTCCAGCGTGGCGTTCAGAATTTCGAAGAGGTTCTCCGCGCACATCCTGGCGGCCGTTACATACTCGCGCTGCTCGTCGTCCAGACTGGTTTCAAGCAGCAAATCCGCCATCCCCATGATGCCCGACAGGGGCGTGCGGATCTCGTGATTCAGGCTGGCCAGGAAGGTGCCTTTTATTTGCTCGATCTCCTCATGGGCCGACACACTGACCGTCATAGCCTGCTCATATAGGCTATCGGCGGACTCCGAGGCGAAGTTTAGGGTGTTTCGCCGAGATAGCCTACGGTTTTTTGGCCGGAGCCGGAGCCTTGGGCTGGCTCTTGTCGTCGTCCGTGGGCTCGAAAGTAATCGTGGATTGAGCCTTAAACTGCTTATAGTTCTCGTAGCGGACGGTTTCCCTCAGACGGACGTCGTTTTCCTTGAAGTGCAGCGTGGAATTGGCGGTGGTGTAGGTCGGGAACCAGTACTTGCCGTCGATCTGTTCGCGATAGGTCTCGAACTTGGGGTAATCCTCTTTGCCCTTCTTTCTATTCGCCCCCATGCCGCGTCCGTAGGATTTGACAATCTGCAAATCGCGGTCGTCCACCCAAACCTCGCCTTCGAAGTAGCGCTGCCCCGGCTCCGGCTTCTTCGGCTTCACCGCGAAGACGTAGCAGGTGATTTCGTCCACCGCCTGTTTACCCAGGTAGCGGACAAAATATTTCGGCAGATCGGCGGTGGTCAGGACGAAAGGCTGCGTGCTGCGCAGATCCTCCATGTCCTCGGGCGTCAGCGTTACCAGTTCCAGCGTGGAGACCGGCGAACGGACCACGTGTTCGGTCCGTTTGCCCTCGCTGTCGAATACTATGTCGGAGTCCGTTTCCCACTTCCCCCCGTCGTCCAGCGTTTGTATGCGGGCGGACTGGCGGTAGGTGTAGAGTTCGCGCGCCTTGGCGAACTCGGCTTCCTTGGCCGCGAACTTCTGAATGATTTCCTCGATGCGGTCCGAGGGCAGATCCTGCGAATCCACCGCCCGCGCCACGCCTGCGCCAAACCACGCCAAACTTACGAGGACCATTCCATATGCGCGCATAGATTTACCTCTCTTTCCAGCGGCCGGCATCACTTCAATTGTATATTGAACCATTGACCCTGCTCGTGACCCTGATTGAAGCTGGCCGCGCCCTCAGAAACCGCAAGCTCTCCTGCGCCGAATTGACCCACGACGCGCTGGAGCGGATCGCCCGCCTGAATCCGGCGCTGAATGCTTTCATAACCGTGACGGAGCATGCGGCGCGCGCCCGCGCCCAGGCTCTCGATCGGGAGCTTGCGGGCGGCGTCGACCGCGGTCCCTTGCACGGCATTCCCATCGCCCACAAGGATTGTTTCGCGACCAAGGGCGTTCGCACCACGGGCGGGTCGAAGATCCTGGCCGGCCGCGTGCCGGATCATGACGCCGAAATCGTGGCGCAGCTCGACCTGGCAGGCGCCGTCATGCTCGGCAAGACCAATTTGCACGAGCTGTGTTACGGAATCACCTCGAACAATCCCCACTTCGGCGCGGTGCATAATCCTTGGGATCTCGAGCGCATCCCCGGCGGATCGAGCGGAGGCTCGGCTGCCGCGGTCGCCGCCGAAATGGTTTTCGCCGCCAGCGGCACCGACACGGGGGGCTCGATTCGCGTTCCCGCCTCGTTCTGCGGCGTGGTGGGACTGAAGCCCACCTACGGCCGATTGAGCCGCCGTGGCGTGCTGCCTCTGGGCCTGACGCTGGACCATGTGGGCCCCATCGCACGCACCGTGCGCGACGTGGCGGCGTGCTTTCGCGCGATGGCGGCGGCTCAGCCGCCTCTTCCCGCAACCCGAGCCGGCGTCGCCGGCCTGGGCGTTAATATAAAGAGCCTGCGCATCGGCGTTCCCGCGAATTTCTTTTTCGACACCTTGGACCCGGAGATCACCGCTTCCATCCGGCACGCGGTCCAGACCGTGGCCGGATTGGGCGCGCGCGTGATGGAGGTGCAGCTTCCCGAAATGGAGGCTTTGAATTCCATCGGCCGGCTGGTGCTTTCCGCCGAAGCCTCCAGCATCTGGAAGCGCTATCTTGACCGGCCTTCCGATTTCGGGGACGACGTGCTGGCCGCGCTCCAGCGCGGCTGCCTGGTCCCCGCCACTGAGTATCTCGACGCGCAACGGCGACGGCGCGTGCTGTCGAAACGGCTCGCGACGCTGTGGACTCAGATCGACTGCCTGCTCGCCCCCGCCACTCCCACCACGGCTCCCCGGATCGGAGACGCGGTGATTCTGGTCGGCGGAAGCGAGGAAGACGTGCGCATTGGCAGCACCCGCCTGGTCCGGCCGTTCAACGTCCTCGGATGGCCGGTTCTGGCGATGCCGTGCGGTTTCTCGGAGGCGGGGTTGCCCATCGGTCTGCAACTGGCGGCCGCGCCCGGCGAAGAAGACACGTTGTTCCGCGCAGGCGCGGCTTTGGAGGATGCGCTGGGACTTGTTCTGAGGCGCCCGCCTCTTATCTAACGGATCAACAAACCCACAAACCCAGCCGCGATCCACACCAGATACGTCACGGTAACCCAGAGTACGAACGCCCACGTCCCCGCGACAGCGGCGAGGACTGCCTTCAACACCGCATTGGACCCGAGCGCCAACAAAACGGCGATCGCGGCGGCGCTCACGGCGATCTTTCCCGCAGCCAGCAGGTCTGACGCCGGTGCTATAACCGTCGCCACGTCCACCAGTCCGCCCAACACGCTGGTTCCGAAGAACGCTTGCTCGCCCGCGAGCGCCGCCGCAGCCTTGCTCACAAAAACCACCAGGGTAAACAATGCTCCAAACTGCAACGCCGGTAGAATGCGAAATGGATTGTCGTGCGTCACGCGAGCCTCGGCTGCCTGCGGATGCTGCGAGCGTTTCGCGATCCGTCCCACCACCAGCGCCATCGCGATTCCAGCCGCCGTCATCAGCGCCAGAGGCAAGGCTAAAGCCATCGCCAAATTCCGGTTCACCAATACCACGATCAGAAACGTGCGCGGGAATTGTACCGTGCTGGCAATCAGGAACCCTCGAATCAACCCCAGCATTACGCCAGGCCGTTCCTTGCTCAAACGCGCCAGGTGCAACGTCACCGCCGTGGTGGAAGCCAGGCCGCCCAGAATGGCCGTGTACACCAGGCCCTTTTCTTCGCCTAGGAATTTTTCCAGAAAGTAGCCGACGTAGGATATCGACGAAATCAGGATCACGAACATCCACACCTGCCGCGGCGAAAAGAAAAGATACGGGCCAAACGGGCCCTCCGGCAACAGCGGATAAATCACCAATACGACCGTGACAAAGGCCAGGGTGGCGTTGAATTCCGGCTCCGTGATGGTCTCGCGCAGCAGATGCTGGAGCCGTTGCTTGGCTTCGAGGAACGCCGCCATCAGGATCGCGGCTGCAATCGCCACCGGCTCGCCCAGGCGAATTTGCGCCGAGCCCGCCAGCACAGCCAGCACGAAGGTCGAGATTCCCGCCAGCTCCGTTGTGATCCCCGCGCGTTTTTCCCGCTCTTCGTAATGGAATACTGTCAGCAGTCCGGCGATGGAGAGCAGCCCGGCCGCGTCCAGATACAGATTGCCCAGAAGCCCGCACACGCCTCCTGCCAGCGCCATCAACAGGAAATCGCGCAAGCCCGGATGGTCGCCCGGCGTGGCCTCGCGTTGGGCTCCCACAATGGTCCCGACAAGCAGTGCCGCAGCCAAGTGCGCCGCGGTGTCGGTCAGCAGGAGGCCAGTGGGCACAATCTCTCGATTATAGACCCGGGCTTTTTATAGATTTGGATCAGCCGGCCACTTGTGCTTGGGATAGCGGCGCGAGAGCTCGCGCCGGACCTGCGGATAGAGCCGGGTCCAGAATCCGGCTAGATCGCTGGTGACCTGCACCGGCCGCCGGTTCGGCGCAAGCAGATGCACGACGACCGGCGTGGCGCCAATGCGCGGCGTCTCCCGTACGCCGAAGAAATCCTGAAGCCGCGATTCGATCCACGGAGGCTTTCCCGCTTCGTAATGCACCTTCACCGGCCTGCCGCCCGGGAGCGTGATGCGCTCCGGAGCCAACCGATCCAGACGCGGGGGCCGCAGCGCGTCCAGAAGGCGCGCGCCGGCGAGCTCGGCAAAGCTCGAACGCCCGCGGCACAGCGCCCGCAGCCCCGCCTCGACGTCGATGGCAACTCTGGCGAACGCCGCGCGCTCCGCCAGTTGCTCCAGCTCGGCGCGACCCGCGAAGCGGCCGATATCCACATCCAGTGCTTTTTCTGCCAGCAGGTTCATGGTCTCATCAGAATCCGGCGCGGGCCCTCGCGTTTCTTCGAGCACCAACTGGTCGTAGAGCAGCGCGGTGACTTGCTCCACCCGCTCCGCCGTGCGATTCCACTCGAGAGTCGTGCGCTCCGTCCCCCGATCCAGCAGCCATTCCGGTTCGATTCGCGCGGCCAGACGCACCAGCGGCAAGCCTCGGTCACTCCTGTATCCAATGCCGCGTTCTTCTACATCGATCGCGATCAAAAATTCATAGCGGCAATCCGGCAGCCGCGCCGAGCCGCCCGTCGACAGCAGCAGCTCGCCATCGCGGCGATGCCGCGCCACCCGATCCGGAAACGCCGCCAGAACCGATTGCAGCAGCGCAGCGTCGTCCGCGCTCCGATCGCGAGCCGGGAACCGCCGCCGCAACTGGTCGAACACGCGGCGCGTTTGCGGCTGCCATTCCGATTCGATCAGCGCCAGCAGATCGGCCTGCCGTTCAGACGACCCTCGTTCACCGGTGCTGAGCACTGCCGCCGCCGCGCAGCCTTTTCCCGGAACTCCACGACGCGCCGCTTCCGTGAGCAGCTTGGCCAACCGCGGCGGAAGCGGCAGATCCGCCATGGCGGGAAGGACCTCCAGCCGGTCCAGCAGCGCGTTCGCCGCGGCCATCGCCGCTTCCGGCGGCGGGTCCAGCCAATCCAGACCCTCGATCTTCATCGCCCGCAATTGCAGTGCGACCTGCGAAAGCTCCCGCCGCAGAATCTCCGGAGCGTCCGCGCGCGGCCGGCGGTGAAAATCCTCCGCCGTGTACAGCCGGATCACCCGGCCGGGAGCCGTGCGTCCCGCGCGCCCAGCCCGCTGCGTCGCCGACGCCTGGCTGACGCGCTGCACGTGCAGCGACGGAATCCCCGTCCACGGCGAATCCGCCGCTACGCGAGCCAGCCCGCTATCGATTACCGCCGTCACACCCTCGATGGTTACCGAGCTCTCCGCGACGTTGGTCGAAAGAATCACCTTGCGTTGTTTCGCCGGGGCGCTAATGGGTGAGACGGCGCGATCCTGCTCCGCCGGAGACAGGTCGCCGTGCAGAGGCAGTACCAGCAACTTCGCGCGCTCCGCGATGGCGGCGACGGCGCGGCTTGCGCGACGAATCTCCGCGGCTCCCGGAAGAAACACAAGAACATCGCCGGTCAGCCCGCCGGCGAGTAAGCGCTCCAGCGCCGCCGCCACCTGTTCCTCGATCGGAGCCGCGGAATGCGGCGTGTACTCGATCGCCAGCTCGTACAGCTTGCCCTCCGAGCGCAGCACGGGACACTCATAAATGGATCCCGCGCCCAGAAATCGAGCGATCGGCCCCGTGTCGAGCGTCGCCGACATCACGATCAATTTCAGATCGGGCCTTCGAGTGGACTGGAGTCTCTTGAGCAGCGCCACAGCCAGGTCGGCGTCCAGATGCCTCTCGTGAAACTCATCCAGGATCACCGCGCCGGCCCCTTTCAGCATGGGATCGGAAAGCAGGCGGCGCGTCAGCACGCCCTCGGTCAGGAAGCGGAGCCGCGTGCGCGGCCCTCCGATATCCTCGAAGCGCACCTGGTAGCCGACGGTTTCGCCGAGATCCTCGCCAAATTCGCCGGCCACGCGCCGCGCGGCCATTCTCGCGGCGAGCCTTCGAGGCTCCAGCACCAGGATCTCGCCGCGCACAGCGGGGAGCACTGCGGGAGGCACTCGCGTGGTCTTGCCCGCTCCCGGCGGCGCTTCGATCACCAGATTCGGACCGCGCCGTAGTTCCTCAATGACGCGCGGCAGCAGCTCGTCTACCGGAAGCTTCATCACTCCACAACCGCGCGGATCGTTTCGGGAGCATTCCCCTCCAGGCGATTGTTGACGAAAATGTAGGACGCGCGCCGCTCCTCGCGCATGCGCCGGATCCACTCGCGCAGCGCAGTGCGCGCCTCCGGGTTTTCTTCGCCGATCTTGTTATAGGGCTGGAACCGTGCCACCGCATCCTCATACGCCCGCCCCGGCCGGAGCAGCGCGCGCACCACCGTGAAGCCGGCGGGCGTGGGAAGCTCCGCCTGTTCGATGAGTGGAGGCATGCGCGTCCAGCCGTTCAAGACGTGCGCCACGCCTCGGGCACGCAGCACGTCGAAGTAGCGCGGCTGAAGATACTCGCGATTGCGAACTTCGACGGCGTAGCGAAACCCCTCCGGCAGGCGGCCGAGAAACGGATCGAGCGCCGCCAGGAACTCCCGGAAGCCGGCTCCGCGCGCCCCGAATTCGAAAAGCAGCACCGCCACGCGCGCTCCGTACGCCCGCAAAGGTTCGAGAAACATCGCCGCCAGAGCATCCGCGTTCAGATACGATTCGTTGCGAGTCCCCGCGCGAGGTCCATAGCGCGCGTGCTTGGGAAAGACTTCCGCGGTCACCTCTTCCGGAACCTTGAGCGCGAAGTGCAGCCGCTCCGGCGCGGACCCGAACAACCTCTGCCAGTATTGCGGGGTTGGGAATTGGTAGAAGGAGAAGTCGCCGCAGACGATAGGGAACGTCTGTGCGTATTCCGCCAGGCACTCCGACTCAAACTTCTTTTGCGAAAATCGGCCCCGGGTGGAATACAGTTCGCGCGTGTAAATCTGGCCGAGCCAGCCTTCGTACTTCCAGGAGCTGGTCCCGATCCAAATGCCTTCCTGGGCCAGCGTGCGCAGCCGTGAAGCCAGAGCGTTGCGATCAAATCCGCCCTCGTCCGGCGGTGGATCAAACAGCGGCAGCGTCACGCGTGTTATGCCGAGCTAATACGCGTGAGCCGAGCGGTTGTAGAACGGGTCCGCGCCGGCTTCGATCACGCCGCCGGGCAAGAATTTGATGGCCACCGGAGCCGCGCCGTTGTTGTAGCGCGACATGATGTTCACCCTGTGCCCGCGCAGCAGCAGCTCCTGCGCTACCGATTGCGGAATGCGTTCGTCCAGCATCAGGTCGCCGATATTCCAGGCGTGATTGTCGAAGCTCGACACCAGGTGCCGAGTCTGGAACCGCGGCGCTTCCACCGCGTTCTGCGCGTTCATGCCGAATTCCAGCGCGTTCAACATAATTTGCGTGAGCGCTTGCTCCTGGTCGTCGCCGCCGGGAGTGGACAGCGCCATCACCGGCTTGCCGTCGGAAACCCGCGTCACGATGGTCGGACTCAGAGTCACGCGCGGCCGCTTGCCGCCCGCCAGCTCGTTCGGATTCCCCGGCACCAGCACAAACTGCTGGGCGCGCTGGGTCAGCGGAATGCCCGTATCGCCCGCGATCACGCTGGGCATCCACGCGCCCGACGGAGTCGCCGAAAAGACCATCCCATCCGCGTCGATGGCGTCCACGCAGGTGGTGTCTTTAGCAATCAAAGCGTCGTCGATGTGCACGTGCGCCGTATCCACCTCCGCCGGATGCTGGCCGATCTTTCCATGGATCTTGCCGGGCAGAAACTCCATCGAAGCGCGTGCGCCGATCTGCTTGCGGCGCTCCGCCGCGTACTCTTTCGAAAGCAGCACGTCGGTGGGAATGTGGTTGAACTTGGGATCGCCGAAGTAGGTGTCCCGATCCGCGTAGGCCAGCTTCATCGCCTCTACGGCGCGATGAATGTATTCGGCGGAATTGACCTGGGTGCGGTCAAACCCTTCCATGATGTTCAGCAGCTCCAGCATCGTCGGACCCTGGCTCCAGAACCCCGGCTTGTAAACCTGGTAGCCGCGATAAGTGGTCGAAACCGGCTCCTCCACCTGAAGCTTGAACGCAGCCATGTCCTCGTAGCGCAGCAGTCCGTTGTTGGCTTTGCTGAATGCGTCGATTTTGTGCGCGATCGGGCCGCGGTAAAAATAGTCCCGCACCGCGTCGATGGCCGCCGCGCGAGCCGCCCCGCCCGCCAGCGCCTTTTTCTCCACTTCCGCCATGGCGCGCAACGTGCGAGCCGTATCCGGCTGGCGGAAAATTTCGCCCACCTGCGGAGCCCTCCCGTTGGGCATGAAGTGCGCCTTCGACGTCGGCCATAGATCGAAGAACTCCCGGCTGGCGGCGATAGATTGCGCGCGCATCTCGTCGATGGCGTAGCCGTCGGCGTCCTCGATCGCGGGCGCGATAATTTCCTGGAAGGATTTGGTTCCGTATTCGCGCAGCGCCAGCAGGCCCGCGTCCACCATGCTTGGAACCAGCGCCGGCATCAGTCCGGCCACCGGAATGATGCCTTTGAGCCCGGTTTCGCCGTTTTTGCCGCGGACCTCCACCTCGCCGTTCTGCAACGGGCGCTTGCGGAACATCTCCGCGGTGGCCAGCTTCGGCATCGTCCCGACGCCCGCAATCGCGTGGACCTTCCCGTCCTTGGTACGGATCAGAATCGGCGCCTCGCCGCCCAGGCCGAAGTGCGAAAGCTCCGTCACCGAGGCCGCGAACATGGTCGCGACGCCCACGTCTACCGCGTTTCCGCCGCGATAGTACGTGCGCATGCCCGCTTCGGTGGCGTACTCGCTTCCCGCCGCCACCGCGCCGTGAACCCCGCGCACCGCCTGGCGCACCGGACGCTCATATACCTGACGCGTCTGGGATACGCCTACGCTCACCACTACGATCGTTAGTAAAAGAATTCGTGTCTTCATCGCTTGCTCCCTGCCGCTTTCTCAGGGGTTGCAATCATTATAATGGTTCCACAGTGAGCGAAACCGCAGACATATTGGAACGATTTCGCCGCGGCGCGGAGTTGCTCGCCGTGGTCACCACCGGCGCGGCCGGCAACGAGCTGGACTACAAGCCCTCCGACGACAAGTGGAGCGTGCGTCAGATTGTCTGTCATCTGGCCGACTCCGAAGCCGTCACCACCATGCGTCTCCGGCTGATCGCCGCCGAGGACAACCCCACTCTGGGCGCCTACGATCAGGAAGCCTGGGCCAGGAACCTCGATTACGGCCGCCGTAAAATCTCCCAGGCTCTCGAAACCTTCCGCCGCCTGCGCGCCGATAATTACGAGTTGGTGAAGGACCTGCCCGAAGCGGCTCTCGCCCGCACCGGCACGCACATCGAGCGCGGCAAAACTTCGCTGCTCGATCTGGTGCGGCACAATGCCGAACACGTGGAGAACCACGTGCAACAGATCCGGGCCGTCCGCGCGGCCTACCGCGAGAATCGCGCCAAACAGTTCGTGGGTTGACAGTGTGAAGTCGACGCCCTGGCGCTGGTCTTCTCTCGCCTCGTATCGCCTCGCCCTCGTCGTTGCCGTCGCGCTGTTTCACCGGCGCGTATTGTTCAATCCCGATTTCATCTTCCCCTGGGATTTCCGAGCCGTCCACGTCCCCCTGGCCACGCTCATCGCCAACTCCTTCCGGCGTGGTGAATTTCCGCTCTGGGATCCCTATACCTACTGCGGTATGCCGATCTTCGCGAACATCCAGGCCGCTCTCTTCTACCCTCCGGCGCTGGCGGCAACGGCGGCCGGAGCCCTTCTTGGCGACGCTCTGCTCCCCAAGCTCCTGGCGATTTCCGTCGTGCTTCAGATCGCCTTTGCCGGGCTCTGCGCATTCGAGCTGATGCGGAAACTGGAGGTCCGTCCCGCGGCCGCCTGGATCGGAGCTTCAGTCTATGAGCTGGGCTGCTTCTTCGCCGCGCAGGCCGAACATATGGGCGCGATGCAGGGCGCAGTATGGTTGCCTCTGATCTGGCTTTGCATCGTGGAATTGGGTAAGAACCCCACATTCAGAAGGAGGCGGCTGGCCGCCCTTGCATTGGCTCTGGCGCTGACCGTCTTTGCGGGACTTCCGCAAGTGGCCGTCGCCGCCTTCAGCTCCGCGATCTGCCTCGCCATCCTTCTGGCGTTGAGTGGGGCAGGTCTCCGCCCTGCCTGGCGCATCCCCGCTCTCACCCTCCTGGCCTCCCTCTGGGCCCTGCTTCTCGCCGCCGTGCAATTTCTCCCCACCGCGGAGCTCACCCAAAACAGCGTCGCCAAGTATCGCTCCGAATGGTTGGGAACCGGCGGCGGAATCCCGCCCGGTGCTCTGCTCTCGCTCATCCGCCCGAACTACTGGAACGTGTTCGACCTCTCGAAATTTCACGGGCCCACCGACCTGACGTTCCTGTACCTCTACTCGAGCCTCCTCGGCCTCGCGCTGGCCCTCGCCGCAATCTTCTGGAAGCCGGGACCATGGGCGCGCGTGTTTGCGGGGCTCTTCGCCATCTTCACGTTTGCGATGCTCGGCGACCAGACGGCCTTCGGACGCGCCGCTCTGCTGGCGTTGCCGGTCCAGCTCCGCATCGGCATTCATCCCGAGTTTCTGTTCTGCGTTTTCTCGCTGTCTCTCGCCGTTCTCGCCGGCCTCGGAGCGGAGCGGCTGCTCCCGAGCTCCCGTCTCCAGATCGCCGCCGGCATCGTCATCGTCTGCGATCTCATCTTCGTCAGTTCCGGCCGCCCCATGAATCAGAGCTCGACCAAACTCGATCCCGGCATCACGCACGATTCCGTGGATGGAAATCCCGAAGTCCTCGCGCGGCTGCGCGAAATAACCGGCCAGACCGTGCCGCCCTACCGTTACGACACTCGCCCCGGAGTCTCGTTCCTTTGGTCGAGCTCCGCTCCGGTCATCGGCATTCCCACCGCCAATGGATGCGATCCACTCGCGCCGGAGCGCACCATCGACGCGCGCCTTGCCTTCGCGTCCGGGCCGCGCTGGGGCACCTGTTATCAGGTCGAAAATCCCAGTTCGCCCATGCTCAATCTGATGAATGTGCGGGCTCTGCTATCGCTCACCCCCGGCGGTTACAAGATCACCGAGAACACCTCCGTCCTGGAGCGCTTCTTCTTCGTGAAGCATGTGCGGCCCGTCGACACTCTGGCGCAAGCCGCCGCGATCGTGCAATCGCCGGATTTCCGGCCATCCGAGGACGCCATCGTCGAAGCCCCTGGAGAGAAATTCGGGATGCCCGAATCCGCCGCCACTGTCCACGTGACCTCTTACGCTCCGTCGGCGATTCGCCTGCGAACCATCGCCTCCGCGCCCGCATTCCTCGTCGCCACCGAATCCTACTATCCGGGATGGGAAGCGAGCATCGACGGAACCCCCGCCCGCCTCTACCCCACCGACGCGGCCTTCCGCGGCATCAGCATTCCCGCCGGGACGCACACCGTCGACTTCCGCTTCGTACCGCGGACTCTGTATCGTTCCGCCGCCGTCAGCGTGCTCGCGCTCGCCGCCTTACTGGCGTGCCTCGTGTGATAGTCTGTGGTCGATGTTCCGCCTGATCGCACTGGGGATATTTGCGGTCTCGGTTTGCGCCCAGAATGCGGCGAATCCCTACGATCTTGCGAGGTCTATTGACTCGCACAACGTCGACTGGACTTCCATTTGGAAAAAATTGGGCGTGACCAAACCGCCGGAAATGCCGAGGTGCGATCCGGCGTCCTCCATTCTCTGCTCGGCCGATGTGATCACCGTGCTCAAGCCTTCCCAGGCGATCGTGGTCGTGGTGGCCCCGCCGAAAGACGTGTATCTTCGTTTCCTGGAGGTCGGCTCGGGCTGGCGGTACGCCGGGTTTCATATTGCCAACAAGAAGAACTTTGGGGAACGGTACGAAATCAGTCGCATGCTCGGTAAATCGTTCCTTAGAGTCTCGAGCCAAGGCGCCAGTGGAAGCAACGTGGACAGCGAAATCGAGACTTGGTTCGACCTCTCCCAGCAGGATTTCGAGCCGGTTTTCGAATTCACGGTTCTGGGAAGTGATCTTCGCATGGCGGTTGGAATTAGCCGCGAGGTCCATGCGAGCGTCTTTGCGTGGCGCTACACCACCGCTGACGCCGTCGATCTCGATGTGGAAGTCCGTTACTCTGCGGACAACGGACTTGACCTGGGTATCAAGAGGTACAGGGCTACCTACGAACGTGCGGCCAATCAAAAGAAATTCTCGCTCCGCGAAGTACACCCGTTTCCAAATGACCCTCCCGCGATTTCAAACAAGGCGTTTGAGGATTTGGCGGAGATCGACGTTGAAGGCGGGGTAAGCAACGAGCAGTTACTCGTCTACACGCTGCCGCGCCTGAAGCAGATCGCATCCGGCTCGAACGCCGATGCGCTGGGCTGGCTCCGCTCCGTCCTCAGCTTCTGCAAGGACACACCGGAGAAGCGGACGCTCCAAGGCCTGCTTGCGCTCAAGCGGTGATCGTCGGTAGCCCCCCGCTCCTGTAAACGATCCAACTTCGGTATTGTAGTCAAGGAGGATTTCATGGATCTGTCGCTGGTTCCCATCGTTGTGATCGTGATCTACCTGCTATCGAGCATCAAAATTCTGGCGGAGTACGAGCGGGCCGTCATCTTCCGCCTGGGCCGCGTGCGCCCCGAGCCCAAGGGTCCCGGCGTGATCCTGGTGTTCGTCCCCATCGATCGCATGGCCCGCGTGTCCCTGCGCGTCGAAGCCATGGAAGTGCCTGCGCAGGACGTCGTGACCCGCGACAACGTGACCGTCAAGGTCAACGCCGTGATTTATTTCCGCATCGTCGACCCCACCAAAGCGATCATTGAGGTCGCCAATTATTTGTACGCCACCTCGCAACTGGCCCAGACCACCCTGCGTAGCGTGCTCGGCGAAGTGGAGCTGGATGAATTGCTCAGCCAGCGCGAAAAACTCAACATGAAGCTTCAGACCGCTCTCGATGAACATACCGGACCCTGGGGCGTGAAAGTATCCATGGTCGAGGTCAAGCAGGTGGACCTCCCCGATCAAATGATCCGCGCCATTGCCCGCCAGGCCGAAGCCGAGCGCGAGCGGCGCGCCAAAATCATTCACGCGGAAGGCGAAGCCGAGGCTGCGCAAAACCTGGCGCGCGCCGCGGAGACCATGGCTCGCCAGCCCGTCGCCATCCAGTTGCGCTATCTGCAAACGCTGGTCGAAATCGGCTCGGAAAAGAATACCACAGTTGTGTTCCCGCTTCCGATGGATATACTCTCTTCAGTAGGAAGATTGCTCGACAAACTCGCCGGCCCCGCGCCGGCCGCCTCCAAGGATATATAAGTGCCCAAGAACGAAGACGGGGAATTCGAGTTAGTACTGGGGAACCGCCAGTTACTGAGCATGTTCTTTGTCGTGGTCGTGCTGCTCGGCGTGTTCTTCGTCATGGGCTACATCGTCGGACGCAACTCCGCGCCTCTGACCAATGCCGAACCTTCCACCGCCCGAAAGACCGACAGCAAGCCGCTGGTGGTGGAATCGCCGGCTCCCAAGCCCGCCTCCGCACCCGAAACCGGAACTTCTGGGTCGCCGGAGGCTTCCAAGTCCGCGGAGTCGGCGGTACAAAAGCCGGTCGAAACCAAACCCGAGCTTCCCAAAACCGAGTCTCCCAAACCCGAGCCGGTCAAATCCGAGCCCATCAAACCGTCAACTTCCAGGTCTGAGCCGGCGGTGCCGAAGCGCGAAGCCGCCAAGGCGCTCCGTCCCGTGAACCCCGCCAATCCACTCCAGAGCACTCCCGGCCAGGGGCCCGTCGCCGGGCAAACCTATTTGCAACTGCTCGCCACCACCAAGCACGATGCCGACGCCACGGTGGAAGTCCTCCGCAAGAACGGTTTTCCCGCGCTCGATGCCGAGGTTCCCGAGAAACTGGGGACCTTTCGCGTGCTGGTAGGTCCGTTGGCTCCGGGCGAAGTGAATAAGATCAAGGCTGACCTTCAGGACAAGGGCTTCCCGGGAAACGCCGCCATCCGAAGAACGTTTTAGGCATGGATGGCCTGATTCACCCGGAGAGCTTGATAAATGCGCCCCCGCCCGGCCCTCGCCTCCCGGTCTGGCTGAGAAAAAGCGCCAGCCATTTCGCATCCGTTCACGACCTCAAGAGCGATCTTCGCCGCCTGCGCCTCCATACCGTGTGCGAATCCGCGCGCTGCCCCAACCTCCACGAATGCTTCCACCGCGGCGCGGCGACCTTCATGATCCTGGGCAATCTATGCACCCGCGGGTGCGGATTCTGTTCGGTGCCCAAGAGCCGCCATCCCGGGCCGCTCGATCCCGAGGAGCCCGCCCATGTCGCTCGCATGGCTCAGGCGATGCGCCTGCGCTACGTCGTCATCACCAGCGTGAATCGCGACGATCTTCCCGACGGCGGATCGCGGCACTTTGCCGCTACCATCCATGCGGTGCGGCGCGCTCTTCCCGAAGCTCGCGTGGAAGTGCTGACGCCCGATTTTTGCGGGCGTCCCGATGCCGTGGCCCGCGTGCTGGATGCCTCACCCGATGTCTTCAACCACAACGTCGAGACCGTTCCGCGTTTGTACCGCACCGTTCGACCACAGGCCGATTACCGGCAATCCCTCGCGGTACTTCGCTTCGCCGCGAACCACCCTGTGGCGCACGCACTCGTGCGTGCCGCGTCGCCACTCATGGCGACGCCCGGAGCTCTCGTCAAATCCGGAGCCATGCTCGGCCTGGGCGAGACCCCCGCCGAAGTCGAGCTGCTTCTGCGCGATCTGCGCGACGCCCAAGTGGACGTGGTTACGCTAGGTCAATATCTCCAGCCCGCCCGCCGCAACCTCCCTGTCGCCGAGTACATTACACCGGAGCGCTTCGCCTCCTATCGCGACTACGGCTTGTCGCTCGGCTTCAAGATGGTCTTCAGCGGACCTCTGGTGCGCAGCTCCTACATGGCGGATCTGGTCCGCAAGCGAGCCGCGGGCTCGTGAATCAAAGCCTCAGCTTTGTGAATCTCGGCTTATCGCTGGCCTCCGCGGTCCTCCTGGTTCTGATCTTCCCCCTCTTCAATGTCACTTGGCTCGCCCCCGTGGCCCTGGCGCCGATTCTGGTTGCCTGCGCGCGGGAGCTCTCTTGGAAACGGCGATTCCTCTACGGCTGGGCCGCCGGCATCGTGTTCTGGTTCAGCGTGTGTTACTGGATACAGGCCGTGCTGGAGTCTCACGGCGGCTTGGGCGGCTGGCTGAGTTGGGTGACGTTTGTGCTCTTCGCCATCCTTAAGGGCCTGCACATGGCGCTATTCGCTACCCTTGCCGGGCTTCTGATAAACAAGCGCTGGGCGCTGCCGGCCGTCGCCGCGCTGTGGACCGGCATTGAGCGCACGCACGGCCCCTTCGGTTTCGCCTGGCTCGACCTGGGCAACGCCGGCATCGACATGCCCATGACCCTGCGCCTGGCCCCCTTTACCGGCGTCTACGGCCTGTCGTTCGTGTTTGCGATGCTCGGCTGCGCCGTCGCGCTGATCGCGTTGCGCCGTCCGCGCCTCCAACTGGCATGGGTAGTTCCTCTGCTCGCCTTGCCCCTGCTGCCGGCTCTGCCCGCCCCTGCCACCGCCGCCGAGTCCCTCCGTGCCGTTATCCGTGTCGTTCAACCCAATGTCGACACCGAAGCCAATTTCACCTCCGAGTCCCTGGCGGACCTGGAGCGGCAGATGGCGATTCTTTCGCACGCATCCGGCGTCCCTTTGATCGTTTGGCCGGAGTGGCCCGCCCCCTTCGATCTCACCGCTTCGTTCCGCGCCTTCGTTGCCGGCGTGGCCCGCGACTCGCGCGCCTCGCTGATCTTCAACGCTCTTGCCTCCACGCCACGCGGCGAGCCCCTCAACTCGGCGTTCCTGGTGAATCCCGAAGGCGTCATCGTCGAGCGCTACGATCAGATCAAGCTGGTCCCCTTCGGCGAGTTCGTCCCTCCGCCCTTCGGCTGGGTCAACCGCATCACCAAGGAGACCAGCGATTTCGTGCCCGGCGATCGGATCGTGGTTTTCCCCGTCGCCGGTCACCGGCTGGGCACGTTCATCTGCTACGAGTCCGCGTTCCCGGACTTGGTGCGCCAGTCCGCCCGCGACGGCGCCGAATTGCTGATCAATCTCTCCAACGACGGCTATTTCGCCCACAGTGCGGCGCGGGAGCAGCATCTGGAGTTGGTGCGCATGCGCGCGGCCGAAAACCGCCGCTGGGTCCTGCGTTCCACCAATGACGGAATCACCGCCATGATCGACCCCGCCGGCCGTGTGACCGAACGGTTACAACCCTACCGGCAACTCGCCGCCGACATGCACTTCCAGTACCTCGAAGGCACCACGTCCTATACCCGCCACGGAGATTGGTTTGCCTGGGGTTGTCTGGCGGCGGGGGGCCTGTTTGCGCTAACGGCTCTGTTATAATACGTTTATTCTATGTCTGCTACGGGTAAGAAGATTATCCTATTGAGGCCACGGGGGTTTTGCGCCGGAGTCGTCCGCGCCATCGACGTGGTCAAAATCGCCCTGAATCTCTATGGCGCGCCCATTTACGTACGTAAGGAAATCGTCCATAACCGGCACGTCGTGGATGAGTTGCGCGGATTGGGGGCGATTTTTATCGAGGAGCTCGACGAAGTTCCCACCGGCGCGCGGGTGATCTTCAGCGCCCATGGCGTGGCGCCCTCGGTGCGTAGCGACGCCCGCGCCCGCAACCTCAAAGTCATTGACGCCACTTGTCCGCTGGTTACCAAGGTGCACCTGGAAGCCGTCAAGTTCGCCCGCAAAGGCTACACCATCATCCTGATTGGCCATAAGGACCATGACGAGGTGATCGGGACCCTGGGCGAGGCTCCGGAATCCACCATCCTGGTCTCCTCTCCCGCTGATGTGGACCGGCTGAACATCAAGGATCCCGAGCATATCTCCTTCATTACCCAGACCACCCTCAGCTTGGATGAAACCCGTGAGATCGTCCAGCGTCTAAGAGAGAGGTTTCCGAAAATTCAGGGGCCGGCGGCGCAGGATATCTGCTACGCCACCGAGAACCGCCAATTGGCGGTGAAAGCGGTGGTTCCGCTGTGCCAGATGCTGCTTGTGGTGGGATCGCAGAACAGTTCGAATTCCAGACGCCTGGTGGAAGTCTGCCAGAAAATCGGCGTCCCCGCTTACCTCATCGACGACCTGGGCGAGGTGCAGCCGCAGTGGCTCGAGGGCGTCGAAACGGTGGCCGTGACCGCCGGAGCCTCGGCGCCGGAGAACCTGGTGGAAGACCTGATCGGATCGCTTCGGCAGCGCGGCTATTCCGATCTGGAGGAGATGGAAATCAAGGAGGAGGACGTGCGCTTCAACCTGCCCACTGAGTTGGCCCGCGCTCCGCAACTCAAAACCGTCCAGATTCAGACCAGCGCCCGCGTATGACGCCTAGTCTGCAAATCGGCGAAGCCCTGCTCGATTCGGCGCGGGAATGCATGCGCCGGGCCGCGGCGTACCTGCTCTCCCGGCAGTCCCAGGAAGGCTATTGGTGGGCCGAGCTGACCGCCGACACCACGCTCGAATCCGATTACGTCCTGCTGGAGCTGTGGCTCAATCCGCCGCAGGCAGGTATCTGGAATCCTCCGTCGAAGGCGCGTATCGCCAAGGCCGCGCGCTCCATTCTCTCGCGCCAGTTGCCCGATGGCGGATTTAACATTTACGCCCACGGGCCTTCGGAAATCAGCGCCACCATCAAGGCCTACACCGCGCTGAAGCTCTCCGGCCTGGCCTATGACGACCCCAATCTGGCCCGCGCACGCGAGCGCATCCTGGCCCTCGGCGGTCTGCAAGCCGCCAACAGTTACGTCAAGATCAATCTCAGCTTGTTCGGTCTTTATCCGCGCGAGCACGCCCCCTCCATTCCTCCCGAGATGATGCTCCTGGGTAATTTGATCTACGAGATGTCCTCCTGGACCAGGGCCATCGTGATCCCGCTGTCGGTGCTGCGCTCCTCGAATATTCAGCGCCCCGTTCCCGCCGGATTCACTTTGGACGAGCTTTTCGTTCCCGGCGTGCCGCTCACGTTTTCCAACAACGAAGGTTTCTTTAGCTGGCGCAATTTTTTCCTGAAGGCCAACCGGATTCTGAAGCTGTGGGATCGGTTTTGTCCCCGCGTCATCCGCACCCGCGCCATCCGCCTCGCCGAGCAATGGGTACTCCAGCGCACCCGCTATTCCGGCGGTTTGGGCGCCATCTATCCGTCCATGATGTACGTGGTCATGATGCTCGATCTGCTGGGCTATCCCAAGGACCATCCGGATCGCAAGGAAGCCGAAGACCAGTTCATGAATCTGCTGGTCGAGGATGAGCGCGGCTTCTTTTTCCAGCCCTGCTTTTCCGTGGTTTGGGACACGGCCATCGTAGCCTACGCCCTGGGAGAATCCGGCGAAGCCACTCCTGCGGCGCTCGAGCGCACGGCCGACTGGCTGCTGGCGAAAGAGATCCGCCGCAAGGGCGATTGGTCGGTGAAGCGGCCCCACGTCGAGCCCTCCGGCTGGTACTTCGAGTTCGCCAACGAATTCTATCCCGATATCGACGATACCGCTCAGGTGCTGCTGGCCCTGAATCACGCCCGCGGCGGCAACTCAGCCCGGCAGGAAGCCTGCGTGCGCCGCGCCGTGAACTGGCTGCTGGCCATGCAGGGCTCCGACGGCGGCTGGGCCGCCTTCGACGTCGATAATAACTGGCATTTCCTCAGCGCCGTTCCGTTTGCCGACCACAACGCCATGCTCGATCCCACCTGCCCGGATATTACCGGCCGGGTTCTCGAAGCCCTGATGGCCTGCGGCGTCCGCCCCGGCGAACCCGCCGTTCGCCGCGCCGTCGAATATCTCAAGCGTACTCAGGAAATCGACGGAAGCTGGTACGGGCGTTGGGGCGTGGATTACGTCTACGGCACCTTCCTGGCTCTGCGCGGCCTGCGCGCGGCCGGAGAAGGCGACCGCGAATGGTACGTTCTGCGGGCGGGTGAATGGCTGCGCTCGATTCAAAACGCAGACGGAGGCTGGGGCGAAAGCTGCGCCAGCTACGACAACCAGACCTTTACGCCGGGACCCAGCACACCGTCGCAAACCGCTTGGGGCGTCTTGGGATTGCTGGCCTCGGGCGATACCGCCTCCAGCAGCGTCCACAAGGGCGTGGAGTGGCTGGTGGAGCATCAGCGCGCCGACGGCGGCTGGGATGAGGATCATTCCACTGGCACCGGCTTCCCGCGCGTGTTCTACTTGAAGTATCACTTGTACCGCAATTCGTTTCCGGTGCTGGCGCTCGCCGCCTACCGGAAAGCCCGCGCGGGGTCAGGCTCGGCCTCGCGCCCGATGTCAGAAACCAGAGGAGTTTCCCGCACATGAGAGTTCCTTTTTCGCAGGTGGCCGAGATGGCGACGTATATCGCCAAAAACAAAATACGGCCCCGTCCGGAGTGGCAGAAGAACCTGGCCTCCGGGCACGATGAGAACAATCCCTTCCGCATCGTCCATTCGCAGATCCCTTCGGTCCAAAGCGAGCACAAGCCGCACCCCATGATCAACAAGCGCTTCCCGCTGGTGATGATGCTGGAGCCGCTGCACGCCTGCAATCTCACCTGCACCGGTTGCGGCCGGATCCGCGAGTATGAATCCAGCATCCGCGAGCGTCTCTCGTTGGAACAGTGCCTCAAGGCCGTGGACGAGTGCGATGCCCCCATGGTCTCCATCTGCGGCGGCGAGCCGATGCTGTACCCGGAAATCGGCCCGCTGGTCTCCGCCATCCTCGCGCGAGGCAAGTACATCCAGTTCTGCACCAACGGGATGTTTCTCGCCAAGAAGCTCAAGGAATTCAAGCCGCATCCCGGCCTGGTTTTCAACGTCCACCTGGACGGCATGGAGAAGAATCACGATCTGGCTGTGGAGCGCGAGGGCGTCTTCAAGGCCGCTATCGAAGGCATCCAGGCAGCCAAGGCCGCCGGATTCAAGGTGTTCTCCAACACCACCGTCTATCGCGAGACGGATATGAACGAAATCTGGCAAATGTTCGAGTTCCTGGAGCAGTTCAAGCTGGATGGGCACTCCATTTCTCCGGCCTATGGCTATTCCGCCGTGAACGACCGCGAAATCTTCATGACCCGCGAGGACGTTCACGAGAAGTTCAAGGATATCGACAAGATGTCCAAGCGCTTCCCGCTGGTCTCCAGTCCCATCTATATGGAATTCCTCAAGGGCGAGCGGGAGTTGCCGTGCACCGCTTGGGGCATGCCCACCTACAATGTCAAAGGCTGGAAAGGCCCCTGCTATCTCATCACCGACGCGCATCACGAAACCTTTGAAGACCTGATGACCAAGACGCCTTGGGATAATTACGGCGCGGGCAACGATCCTCGTTGCGATCAATGCATGGTGCATTGCGGATATGAGCCTTCCGCTGCTTATGGAGTCAATTCCAAGATGAGCGATTCCTTCAAGCAGCTAAGCTGGCTGCTGGGCTGATGTGGGGCAGGTCCCCGACCTGCCACTTTCAGGATGAAGCCGATTCTCGTCACGGGCGCAACCGGCTTCGTCGGCTGGCACGTGGCGCGCGGATTGATCGAGCGCGGTGAACGGGTCCGCGCCCTGGTAAGAGACCCGGCCAGACTTCGGGAACTTGCCGAAGTCGAACCGGTGAGCGGGGATTTACGGGATAGCTCGGCGCTGAAGCGTGCAGTGGAGGGGTGCGGAGTGGTCTACCATGTCGCCGCGGATTATCGGCTGTGGACCCGGGAGCCGCGGGATATGTTCCGGTCCAACGTGGACGGGACGCGCAGCCTGCTGGAGGCGGCGCGGGATGCGGGAGTGGAAAGATTCGTCTACACCAGCACGGTGGGCTGCATCGGCATGCCCAGGGCCGGCGGGGGCGATGAGAATGCGCTGGGCGATGAGGATGCGCCCGCAAGCTTGGAGCAAATGGCCGGGCCGTACAAGAGGTCCAAGTTCTTGGCCGAGCGGGTGGCGCTGGAATTCGCCGGGAAGGGTTTCCCCGTGGTCATCGTGAACCCGACGGCGCCGGTGGGGGATCGTGATGTCAAGCCCACGCCGACGGGCAGGATCGTGGTCGATTTTGTGCGCGGCAAGATGCCCGCGTATCTCGACACCGGTTTGAACGTGGTGGATGTGCGCGACGTGGCGCAAGGACACCTGGCGGCGTGCGAGCGCGGCCGCGTTGGAGAGCGATATATTTTGGGAGCGGAAAACCTCACGCTCCAGCAGATCTTTGTAGCGCTGGGCGAGATCGCCGGGAGGCCCGCTCCGGGAATTCGCATCCCCTACGCCCTGGCGTATGCCGCCGGCGCCGTCTCGACCGCGTGGGCCGGCATTACCGGCCGCGAGCCGCGGGCTCCGCTCGACGGGGTGCGCATGGCTCGCAAGAAAATGTGGGTGCGGCATGACAAGGCCGCGCGGGAACTAGGCTATGCGCCGGGGCCGGCTCGCAAAGCGCTGGAACGGGCCGTGGAATGGTTCCGCGGCAACGGGTATTGTTGAAGTGGCCTGGTTGGTGGTGGCGGCGGAATCGAGGGAGGTTGCCGGAATCGGCAAGCCGGCCGGGACCTCCGGCGATCGATGGATATTGGTGGCCAATGGTCCGGGGCCCCGGTTAGTGAAGGAAGCAATGCGGGAGCAAGGAAAAGTGGACGGCATCGTGAGCACCGGATTCTGCGGAGCGCTCGACCCCGCCTTGGGCGTTGGCGATATTGTCGTGTCCGGCGGCGGCGTCGCGTCTCCCCGCTCTTTCGTGCGCGGCGAGATTTTATCCCTAGATCGCGTCGCGGTGACAGCCGCCGAAAAGCGCCTCTTGCGGGAGCGCACCGGCGCGGTCGCCATCGAAATGGAATCCGCCGCCGTCGCGGCCAAAGCCCGGGAATGGGGTGTGCCATTCCGCTGCATCAAGGCGGTCTCCGACACCGCGGCGGAAGATTTGCCGCTGGACTTCAATCTCTACCGCGACGCGGCCGGCCGTTTTTCGCGCTCCCGCATCGCGCTCGCGGCCATGCGCCGCCCCTTCTCCGCCATCCCCGCGTTGCTTCGCCTCGACCGGAACTGCCGCCGCGCCGCGGAAAAGTTAGGAGAGTTCTTTGCCGACTGCCAACTCTGAAGCCCCGGTCAAACTTGGCCCCGTGGCCGTTCCGGCGACGATGCACGCCGCCGTCTACAAAGGATCGAGCGTCGTGGACGTCGAAGCCGTTCCGGTTCCCGAAATCGGCGCGGGCGAGATCCTCATTCGCGTGGAAGCCTGCGGGATCTGCCATACCGATCTGAAGAAAATCGCCTATAACCTGCTTCCGGCTCCGCGCATTTACGGGCATGAGACCGCCGGTGTAGTCGCCGCCGCTGGTTCCGGCGTTACCCGCTACGCCCCCGGCGACCGCGTGATCGTCTTCCACCACATCCCTTGCGGCGAATGCTTCTATTGCCGTCGCAAGCTCTACGCCCAATGTCCGGTGTACAAGAAGGTCGGCGTCACCGCCGGGTATGAGCCGGCCGGTGGCGGCTTCGCGCAATACGTGCGCGCGATGGACTGGATCGTCGAGCGCGGCGTCGAACGCATCCCCGCCGGCGTTTCTTTCGAGCAGGCCTGTTTCGTCGAGCCCGTGAATACCTGCCTCAAGGGCGTCAAACAGGTCGATCCTCAGCCCGACGACGTGGTTGTGGTCCTGGGCCAAGGCCCCATCGGCTTGATTTTCACAATGTTGGCCGCGCGCAGCGGAGCCCGGATCCTGGCCACGGATACCATGGCGGAACGCCGTGCCCAGGCCCGGAAGTTCGGGGCGCTCGAAGCATTCAATCCCCGCCAAACCGAGTTTGACGCCCGCGTTCGCGGCCTGACCGGAGGCCGCGGCGCGGATCTGGTGATCGTGGCGGCGTCCGCGCCCGGCATTGTGGAACAGGCTCTGGCCTGCTCGCGTCCCGGCGCGCGCATCCTGCTTTTCGCGCAGACCTCGCACCAGGAGCGCATCGAGGTTTCTGGCGCCTCCATCTGTATGGAGGAGCGTACTTTGTGCGGCGCCTATAGCGCGTCGGTGGACTTGCAGCGGGAGTCGGCCGAGTTGGTGTTCAGCGGAGCTTTGCCGGTGGGGGAGTTGATTTCCCACCGCTACCCTTTGAGCCAGATCCATGAGGGGATTGAGCGAGCATTGCATCCCGGAGAAGGATCGTTGAAGATAGTGGTACAGCCTCAGAGGTGAAGCTAGAGTGACAGATCAGATGACTGCTGCCGTGCTGTATGGCAAAGAGCAGTTGCGCATTGAGCAAGTGGATGTGCCGAAGCTGGCGCCCGGCGACGTGCTGGTGCGCGTTCGCACGGCCCTGACCTGCGGAACCGACGTCAAGGTGTTCCGCCGCGGCTACCACGCGCGCATGATCCAGCCTCCCTCCCTGTTCGGGCATGAGCTGGCCGGCGACATCGTCGCCCTGGGGGACCAGGTTCGCGGCTTTGAGATCGGCGACCGCGTCGTCGCGGCCAATTCGGCCCCTTGCGGGGAATGCTACCATTGCGGCCGCGGCCAGGAGAACCTGTGCTCGGATCTGCTTTTCAACAACGGAGCCTACGCCGAGTACATCCGCATCCCGGAGCGCATCGTCCAAAAGAATATGTACCGGATTCCCGGGCACGTCAGCTATCAGGACGCCGCGCTGGTGGAGCCGCTGTCCTGCGTGATGCGCGGCCTGGAGGAGACCGGCGTCCGGCCCTCCGACAGCGTCGCGGTCATCGGCCTGGGTCCCATCGGCATGATGTTCGTGCGCCTGGCCACAACGGTGTATAAAGCGCGCGTCATCGCCGTCGGACGCCGCCGGCAGCAGTTGGACCGCGCCCTGCGCCTGGGCGCCGCGGAAACCGTGCTCAACGACGATGGCGCCGATCCCGTCACTGCCGTGCGCAAACTTACCGACGGCCGCGGGGCCGACGTGGTAATCGAAGCGGTGGGGCAGCCCGAGGTCTGGCAGCTCGCCGTGAAGCTGCTCCGGCGCGGCGGCGTGGTCAATTTCTTCGGCGGTTGCCCCAACGGAACCCAAGTCGGCGTCGATACCCATCTGCTGCATTACTCCGAGCTGACTCTCAAGGCCAGCTTCCACCATACGCCCGCCCTGGTCCGCAAGGCTGTGGACGCCGTCAGCAGCGGCTATGTTACCGCGCGCGATTTCGTCAATCGCGTGGAGCCGCTGGTCAATCTGCTGGAAGTCATGCAGCACCTGATGAGCCACAACGGGCACTTGAAGACCGCCATCATCCCCTAGGGCCTCCGGAACAACCTCCCGTGTACCTCGCGCCCACCCAGTTTCTGGCCGCACCCGAGGCGATCGAGCGCTCCTGGACCCTCGCGGAGTCGCTCAATTACACCCGCTGGCTGGCCACCCATCACTACGAGAACTTCCATGTCGTCAGTTTCCTGCTGCCCAAGCGCCTGCATCAGGATTTTTACAACGTCTATTCCTTCTGCCGCTGGGCCGACGATCTGGGCGACGAAATCGGCGACCCCCAGGTAAGCCTCCGCCTGCTGGCCTGGTGGCGCGGCCAATTGCAGGCCATGTATGGCGGCCGCGCCGGCGACGCCGGGCCGGTAGTTTCCCATCCCGTCTTCGTGGCCCTACAGGGCACGGTCGGCCGCTTCGATCTGCCGCAGATCCTGTTCGACGATCTCATCACCGCCTTCGAGCAGGATCAGACCGTCACGCGCTACCGCAATTTCGAGGAGTTGTTCGAATACTGCCGCTACTCCGCCAATCCCGTGGGCCGGCTGGTGCTGGCTCTATGCGGCTATCGGGACGCGGAGCGGCAGGCGCTCTCCGACGCCACTTGCACCGCGCTCCAGCTCGCCAATCACTGGCAGGACGTGACCGTGGACCTGCTCAAGGATCGCGTCTATCTTCCGCTGGACCTCCTGGAGCGCCATGGCTATCCCATTGAGGCGCTGCTGGCGCGCCGCTTCGATGCCCGTTTCGGCGCGGCCATGCGGGAAGCCGTCGCGGTCGCGCGGGAATTGTTCCTCAAGGGGCTGCCCTTGGCCGGAATGGTGGACCGCCGCCTGGCCATCGATCTGGATCTGTTCAGCCGCGGCGGCCTCAAGGTGCTCGAAAAGATCCAGCGCCAGGATTACAACGTTCTGGGCGCGCGCCCCGCCATCTCGAAAATCGAACGAGTCGGCCTGCTGCTGGGCGCGCTCACCCGGAGGGCGCTTGCTCGTCATAACAGCGCCCGCGCTGCATGACCGTCGCCGAGTCCTATGGATTTTGCGAACAGGTAGCCCGGCGCGAAGCCAAGAACTTTTATTATTCCTTCCTGCTGCTCGACGCCGAACGCCGCCGCGCCATGTGCGCCGTCTATGCGTTCATGCGCTACTGCGACGATTTGAGCGATTCGGAAGCCACTTCCGGAAGAGCCGCGGCCATTGTGCGCTGGCGCGAGGATCTAAGAGGCGCTCTCGAAGGCCGCACGCCGGAGCACGCGCTCTGGCCCGCCTTCATGGACGCCGTCGCCCGCTATCGCATTCCTCACGAATACTTCTTCGACATGATCGACGGCGTCAGCTCGGATCTGGAGCCGCGCCGCATCCGCGCCTTTGCCGAGCTGTACGATTACTGCTACCACGTCGCCAGCGTCGTGGGTCTCACCATCATTCACATATTTGGATTCGATTCGCCGGAAGCCCCGCCCGAAGCATTGGCGCTGGCCGAGAAGTGCGGCATCGCGTTCCAGTTGACCAACATCCTCCGCGATGTCCGCGAGGACGCGGAGAACAATCGAGTGTACTTACCCGAAGAAGATCTGGAGCGCTTCCACGTCACGGCGGCGGACCTGCGCGCGAACCAGCCCTCGGAAGGGTTGAAGAAGCTGCTGGCCTTCGAAGCCGGCCGCGCGCGCGAATACTACCGCGAGTCCGCTCCGCTGATCGAAATGATTCACACCGGCAGCCGCGCCTCTCTGCGAGCCCTCATCGGGATTTATTCGCGTCTCCTCGACCGCATCGTGGCCTCCGGCTACGACGTCCTGGCGAAGCGCATCCGCGTGCCCACTTGGGAAAAGGTGTGGATTCTGGCGCGTTCGCGCTGGGGCCGATAAGGGTATGCCAAGGTATGCCGCGAAAAATTGAGTCGCTGTTTCTGGACGGGCCCGCCGGCAGGTTGGAAGCCCTGCTCGAAGAGCCTGAAGAAACCGCCCCGCGCGAGGCCGCGCTGGTCTGCCATCCCCATCCCCAGCACGGCGGCACCATGCACAACAAAGTGGTCTACCGCATCGCGCGGGGCTTGCGCCGGGCCGGCGCCGTGGTGCTGCGCTTCAACTATCGCGGCGTGAATCTGAGCCAGGGCGTCTACGCGCACGGCGAGGGGGAACTGGAGGACGCCCGAGCCGCCCTCGACTGGCTGCGCCGGCGTTATCCCGATGTGCCGGTCACGCTCGCCGGGTTTTCGTTCGGAGCGCGTATCGCGTTGCGGCTGGCCTGTGGCGGCGCGTCCATTCCCTCGACCGCGTTCCGCGCGCGCCGCGCCATCGCCGTCGGCTTCCCCACGGTTTACAAGGATCGCGGCTACCTGGAAAACTGCGTTGTCCCCCGAGTATTCGTTCAGAGCACGCGGGACCAATACGGTCCCGCGGCGGAGCTGGAAGCGCTGGTTGCGGCCCTGCCCGAACCCAAGAAGCTGGTGTTGATCGAGGCGCAAGACCACTTCTTCGCCGGAGCGCTCGAAAAACTCGAAGAAGTAGTCGCGTTGCTGGATGCCGGCTGAAGCAGGTCTATGCTTTAGCTCTTTCGCAAAGGTACTAGGATTACCAAGTGATCAACTGTAAAGCATTCGTTAGGTAGGACACGGGTCCATTTCAGTCTTGCCTAAGGTAGAACCAGGGGCAGGCGCCTCAGGTTTTCGCTGGGCTTACGCGCTCGCCAAGCGGAGTTGGCGATCCAGGCGGCGGGTGGCCCGCTCAGCGATCAGATCGGCGACTTTTCCGAGCAGCCCCGGAATGTCTTCCGGCTTGATAAGCATGGAGTTGCGGCGCTGCGCGAGGCTCGGCTTGGTGTCCTGATAGGTGGTGATCAGGGCCATCGCCGGCTTGTAATCCATCATGCGGGCATGGGCCAGAACTTTGAGCCCCGCTTCGGGAGACTCCATCTGTAGGTCGCTGAGAACAAGCTCGTATTGGCCTTCGTTCAGCTTGCCTACCGCCTCTGCGGCGCTGGCGGCCGAGTCGACGTTATATCCGCCGGCTTCAAGCACGGTTTTAAGCGTAAGCCTCGACGCCAGGTCGTCATCCACGAGGAGGACCCGGGCCAGCTCGTATTCGACAGTCCTTGCCGAGTGGCTCATCGGTTGCCTAGCTAGAGTTTACTCCAGAAGGCCCCTAATTCGACCACAAAGTTTTCACACAACGTTCTTAGTACTGCCTAAACCATTGTAACGATTATGGTTTTTGAAACACCCGCGCGAAGATGCGGCCCACGTTGGCCAGTTGCCGATCCAGCAAAAACGCCCGTTTAGTTTCTTCAATCGAAAGAAAAGAAAGGATTTTTGCGTCCGCCTCCACAGCCGCCTGAAAATCGCCCTCGGCTTCCCATGCCCGCATGGCGTGAGCCTGTACCACCCGGTAGGCTTCCTCGCGAAGCATTCCGGCGGCGGCCAGATCCAGCAAAAGCTGGCCTGAGTAGATCAATCCGCGAGTACTATCCAGGTTGCGGCGCATGCGCTCGGGATACACGCGCATGCCGTCGATCAGCCACTTGGTCTTGGCCAGCAGATAGTCGGAGAGAATGGCGGAATCGGCCAGGATCACGCGCTCGACCGAGGAGTGGGAGATGTCGCGCTCATGCCACAGAGCCACGTTTTCGAGCGCCGCCTGGACGTTGGCGCGAACCACGCGCGCCAATCCGCAGATCTGCTCGCTGACGACGGGGTTGCGTTTGTGGGGCATGGCCGAGGAGCCCTTTTGGCCCTCGCTGAACGGCTCCTCCGCCTCGCGCACCTCGGTGCGCTGGAGATGCCGGATTTCGAGCGCGATCTTTTCGAGCGTGGCCGTGAGCAGCGCCAGCGCGGCGACCCACGCGGCATGCCGGTCGCGGGAGACGATCTGGCTGGAGATGGCTGCGGGCTTGAGGCCCAGGCGGGCGCAAATCTGCTCCTCGGCTTCAGGACCTATGTGGCCAAAGGTGCCCACGGCGCCGGAGATTTTCCCCACGCGCAGGTCCTCGGCCGCGGCTTCCAGCCGCTGGATATTGCGCCGCATCTCATCGAACCAGAAGGCCAGCTTGAGACCAAATGTAATCGGCTCGGCGTGGATTCCGTGGGTGCGTCCGATCTGCACCGTGTCCTTGAATTCCCACGCGCGGCGTTCGAGGGACTCCGCCAGAGATCGCGCCCCTTCTAGGAGGAGGGCGGAAGCCCCTTTCAAAACCAGGGCTTGCGCCGTATCGACGACGTCGTTCGAGGTCAGCCCATAGTGCAGCCAGCGCGAGGCATCGGCATGTCCTGATGCAGCCAGGCGCTCGGAGACGGCGGTGGTGAAGGCGATGACATCATGCTTGACCTCACGCTCGATGGCGTGGATGCGCTCGATGTCGAAGCCGGCATGGGCGCGCAGAGCGGAGGCTGCCAGGGCGGGGACTTCTCCGGTTTCCGCCAGGGCATCGCTCGCGGCCAACTCCACCGCCAGCCATTGCTCGAAGCGGTTCTGGTCGCTGAAGATACGGCCCATTTCGGGGCGGGTGTAGCGGGCAATCATGTGAGGATTTCAGTAAACGAAGGTTTCGGTTCCCCGGCGCGGATCGGCGATCACCAGGCGGGTGAACAGGTGGCGGCCATTCAATGCCTGCGAGGCGGCTTGCTCCACCAGGGCCGGATGATTATTGTGTTCGCTGATGTGGCCCAGGATCAGCGTGGAGGTGCGCGTATCCAGATCTTCGCGGATGAAAGAGGAGGCGGCGTCGTTGGACAGATGGCCCATGCGGCTCATCACGCGCTGCTTGATGGCCCAGGGATAGGGGCCGACCTTGAGCATTTCCAGGTCGTGATTGGATTCGAGCATCAGCAGGTCGGAGCCGCGCAAGTGGATGCGCACGGAATCCGGCAAGTAGCCCAGATCGGTGGCGATCGAAACTTTGATCCCCCCGGCTCGAAACGAATATCCCACCGGATCGGCGGCGTCGTGAGGAATGGTGAAGCTGGCCACATCGATGTCGCCGATAGTGAAGCTGGCGCCGGCCTGGAAGGCTTCGAGAATCGGCTCGCAATCGCCCCACGGGACGGCGGGCGCGGTCAGATGCGAAAGGTACACCGGAATCTGGATGCCGTCGCGCTTCTTGGCCAGCACGGGCAGGCCGCCGATGTGGTCGGAATGTTCGTGGGTGATCAGAATGGCCGTGATCGAATCGGGGTCCACGCCCAGGGCGTTCAGCCGCTCGAAGGTTTCCTTGCGGCTCAAACCTGCGTCGATGAGGAGGCGGGTGCGCCCGGTGGCTACCAGGGCGCAATTTCCGGAACTCGAAGAAGCTAGAACCGTGATGGAGACGATAGCGCTTAATCCTTATCTATGTAACTGGACCCCTGGGTCTGGCCCATGAGTACTCTACCTCCTTGAATGATAACCGATTAGAATAAAGCATGAAGGCTCGCGTCTACGTCTCTTACAAAACCTCGGTGCTCGATCCGCAGGGGCAGACCATCCAAAGCGCGCTCAACGGTCTGGGACACAAAAGCATTACGGGCGTGCGGCAAGGGAAATTTTTTGAGATCGAACTGAGGCCGGGGTCCGTCTCAAAGGAAACGGCCCGGGAAGATGCCGCCAAGGAGATGGACCAGATTGCCCGGGACGTGCTGGCCAACCCGGTGATGGAGGACTATCGCGTGGAGTTTCTAGACTAATGTGCGGCATTGTGGGTTACATCGGATCTCAACCGGCCGTGCCGATCATTCTGGACGGCCTGAAGCGGCTGGAGTACCGCGGATACGATTCCGCGGGACTGGCGGTGCTGGAACACAACAACTGCCTGGGAGTGCGGCGGGCGCAGGGCAAGCTGCGCAATCTGGAAGACGCGCTGAAGCTGAATCCGGTGGAGGGGGAGTACGGGATCGGCCACACTCGCTGGGCCACGCACGGGCGCCCGACGGAAGAGAACGCGCACCCGCACCGCGATTGCCACGGCGACATCGTGGTGGTGCACAACGGCATCGTCGAGAACTACCTCACGCTGAAACATCGGTTGGTGGAGGAAGGCCACAAGTTCGTCACCGAAACGGACACCGAGGTGATCGCGCACCTGGTGGAAAAATATTACGACGGGAATCTGGAAGCCGCGGTGCGCGACGCGGTGAAGCAGTTGACCGGAGTGTTCGCGCTGAGCGTCATCTCGCGCAAGGACCCCAACAAGATCGTGGCGGCGCGGTCGGGGCCGCCGGTGGTGGTGGGCCTGGGAGACGGCGAATACTTCGTGGCGTCGGACGTGCCCGCGATCCTGGGATACACGCGCGACATGTTCTTCCTGGCCGACGGGGACATGGCCATCCTGACGCTCGATGGTGTGCATCTGACCGACTTCAACGGCCGCCCGGTGAAGCGCCAGGTTTCGCATATTCTGTGGGACCCTATTATGGCCGAGAAGGGTGGCTATAAGCACTTCATGCTCAAGGAAATCTTTGAGCAGCCGCGGGCGGTGCGCGACACCACTCTCGGCCGCGTAGGGCAGGAGACCGGACGAATTTTCCTGGATGAGATGGACATCACCCAGCGCGAGTTCAAGGAGTTCCGCCAGGTGCGCATCGTGGCTTGCGGCACCAGTTGGCACGCGGCGCTGGCGGGGAAGTTCATGATCGAGCGGCTGGCGCGCATTCCCGTGGAAGTCGACTACGGCAGCGAGTTCCGCTATCGCGACCCCCTGGTGGGCCGCGACACGCTGACCATCGTGATTTCGCAATCCGGCGAAACCGCGGACACGCTGGCGGCGCAGCGCGAAGCCAAACACAAAGGCTCGAAGACGCTGGCAATCTGCAACGTGGTGGGGTCGATGATCACGCGCGAAGCGGCCGGCACGTTGATCACGCACGCCGGCCCGGAGATCGGCGTGGCCTCGACCAAAGCTTTCACCGGGCAGTTGACCGCGCTGTTTCTGATCGGTCTGTATCTGGCGCAGGTGCGCGAGGCGGTGAGCGCGGAAACGTCGCTCAAGCTGGTGGAGAGGCTGCTGCACGTGCCGGTGCAGCTCGAGGACATTCTGCGCCGCGACGCGATTTACGAAGAGCTGGCCAAGACGCTGTTCCGCGCCTCCGATTTTCTGTACCTGGGCCGCGGCATCCATTTCCCCATCGCTCTGGAAGGCGCGCTGAAGCTCAAGGAGATTTCCTACATTCACGCGGAAGGCTATCCGGCCGGCGAGATGAAGCACGGGCCCAACGCGCTGATCGACGAAAACCTGCCCACGGTGGTGCTGGCCACGCGCGATCCCACCGACGAGCTGAGCCGCGTCATCTACGAGAAGACGCTCTCGAACATTCAGGAAGTAAAGGCGCGCGAGGGCATCGTGGTGGCGGTGGCGTGCGACGGCGACGAGGAAGTGAGCAAGGTGGCCGACCACGTGATCCGGATCGGCTCGACGCACGACCTGCTGCTGCCGATTCTGGAAGTCGTGCCCTTGCAGTTGCTGGCCTATCACATCGCCGTGCGGCGGGGCTGCGACGTGGACCAGCCGCGCAATCTGGCCAAGAGCGTCACGGTGGAATGATCGCCGTGCCTGCGTGAACCAACCAGCGGACAACTCTGGTCAGCGGTGTGTAGAATCAGGGCGAGCGTAAACGCGATTCCGGGAAGAGCCGAACAGTTTTCGGCCGCTCCTAGTAAGATAATTTCCGAGTGCGCCGTCAGATCGGCATAGGGGCGGCGGTCGCCCGCCGACCCCTGCCACACCACCGTGCGTACGGGTCCGTACACGGCGATTCGAGTCGGTTACGCTAACACCCATCGATCAATGAGGGAAGCCCGAGCGATTTGAAGTGTGCATTAGAAAGCCCGAAAGCAAGGGCTTGGGCCCGTGCGAGATACCAAGGGCCGCGTCTCCTTCTCGTTCGGGCCTTCGGCCATCGTTCCCGGCTTGGCCTATCCATTGCTCCGCCTTTCGGCATTCGGAGTGCCTCACTAGCCTTGCCGACGTCATGACCTACTATGCCCTCTGCTGACTTCTGCTCCGCGGTCAGGCCGCCTTTCGACAGCCTCAGTCGCCGCAGCGACACGGAGCAGATCTCCTGGGGTAAGCTCAACCGTCTTCCGTGCGCAGCCGCCGGATCTACGCTTCGCATCTTTGATGGATATGGACTTCGCGGTAAGTTGCCCGCTCGTCCGACGCTAACGCCTTGTATCCGGTTCTTGTCCATCGACTCGCACATTTGTTCCATGCTTCTTTCAGACCCCGCCTCGCGGCCGTAGCCCTTGCATTATCACTAGCCCTTCACCTCCATCAGGTTGGGCGGAGGACTTTCACCTCCAAACTGCTGAGCATGCCCAGCACACAACGAAGCCGCTGGCGCGGCGGACGCTACGCGTGTGATGTAACAGCGGCATTTCTGTGAGCGGAATAGTGTGGGTCACAAGGAGGTGTCCTTGTGGCCCGTTTACGCAAAATGATGCTGGAGGAACTCCAGCGTCGTAATTACTCTACTGTAAGGGCGTACTTGCTGGCGGTCAAGCAGTTCGCCGAATACTTTCACCGTTCGCCGGATCAACTGGGGCGGGACCACATCCGGCGCTTTCAGAGTTATCGTTTGCGGGAGAAGGAGCTCAGTCCCCGCAGCGTCGTGCAACGGGCGTCAGCGAGCGGCCTTTAGTGGCGCGTGCGGGTGCCGCTCCCCTTGCGCTTCATACACCCGCCCGATCAGTTCTTCGTCCTCCAGCAACCGGTCGGCTTGGATCATCCACGGCTCCCACAGAGCCCGCACATCTTCGTCGATCATGCCTTCCCACAGCACCCGTTGTCCTTGTTTACGTCGCGTCATGCCCTATTGTGCAGCCTCATTGAAACAGGATCAATAGTGAATGTTCTAGCTAGAGATGCCGCGACCCGCTCCACTGCAGAGCGCGGCCGACGCGCCTCTCGGCGACTGGTTCGAGTTCGTGGTCGGGCCGCCGGTCATGGATCTGACCGCCGCGCCGTACGGCGGGGCCCGCTATCCCGTCGAAGCTCGAATGGACGAGCGGATCTTTGCCCGATTCCATCTGGACGCCGGGATTGGTGATGTGGTTATGCGACCGTTGGAAACCATCGTGTGCCGGGACTGGCTGGGATTCGCTGGCATCGAATCGTCGCGTGTCCTGATGATCGCTCGCGTCCGCCCCCGACCCGGCGGGCCGGGTCAGAAGAGCGGACACAATCAATGACTGCCCGTGCTTCCGCAGGCAGTTGAAGCCGCTCATACCAAACGACGAGTTCGTCTCGACTGAGCATCGGCGATCACCTTCCACCTGCCGAGTCATCCAAGTGGATACGGCTGCCCCTTCTCGGCCCGCGCTTACTTCGTCTGCGAGTACTGACGCTTGAGCGCGCTGACGTAACGCACCCCAGCCTGATTGATCAAATCCTGCAATTCCCGGCCGTTTTGAATGGCGGCGCGCACTTCTGGCACCAGCTTCTCTGGGACATAGATTGAGAAACGTCGATTCGCTCGCCTGTCATAGAGCGCATAGCTGCTGTGGCCTTCGCCGGAGGCGCACGCTGGGCAGTTGGGCCGGATACAAGGCCCCTTTCGCAAAGACAGCGATCCGACAGCGACCGGCCAACGCTCCCTGATAGCTTCGGTGAACCACCGACGGACATCCTTGGGTGTTTCGGCCTTGGCCATGTATATGTGTGAGTATACCTGTATACTCACAATTTGCAAACATTTTGTTCCGGCGTTTTTCGAAGAACGGGTCGTCCAGAGTTATCAGCGCTCCAGGATCCGATATCGCAGCAGCTGCCACCATGCTTCGAAAACCGGCTGTGAGCGGGAATTCGACTGGCTTGACGTATGCGCTAGCCTGAGGGCATGAAGGAGCGTGACTGGACAAGAGTCCTGGGATGGCCCGGATACCAGGTGTATCAGAGGGAAATCGATGAGTCGGGCAAAAAGCTGAAGCTGTGGGTGCGGCGGAAGAAGACGGGGCTTAAATTGATTTGCTCCGGGTGTGGTCAGCACATACCGGCCAGCCGGATCCAAGAGATCAGCGAGCGGGAGGTACGGGACCTGCCGTGCTTCGAGTACTCGACGACGATCGTGGTGGAGACGTATCGGATGAAATGCCCCCGCTGCGGATTCCGTGCAGAGAAGGTGACTCAGTTGCCGAGCAAAGCGCCATTCAGCAAACGATTCGAAGAAGCAGTGGGGCAGGCCTGCGAGAGTGCGTCGGCGCGACAAGTCGCGCGGCGATTGGGCATGGCCGAAAGCACGGTGCGCGCGATCGATCTGCGGTGCCTGGAGCGTTGGGAGGCCAAGCGTCGAAAGCCGCCGCTGCGGCAGATGGGCGTCGACGAGTTGTACCGCGGCAAGAAGGACAAGTTCCTCACAGTGGTGTGCAATCTGGAAACCGGCGAACCGCTGTGGTTTGGCAAAACGCGGAAGAAGGAAACGCTGGATGAATTCTTTCGAAGCCAGTTACGGAAGCCGCAGCGCAAGCGGATTGAGGCGGCGTGCCTGGACATGTGGGAACCGTTTCGGTTGAGCATTGAGGAATGGGCGCCACAGTGCAAGATCGTATACGACAAGTTCCACATCCTCCAGCATGCCAACGATGCCATCGACGAAGTGCGGAAGGCGGAGTTCTTCCGGCAGGGAAAACAAAAGCGCGGACTGATCAAGGGAAAGAAGTGGCTCCTGATGAGCCGGTGGAAGAACCTGACTCTCTCTCAACGCGGAGAACTCAACCGGCTGTTCCAACTGAACCGGCGCGTGTTCAAAGCCTACCTTCTCAAAGAGAGCTTGGAGCGGCTTTGGGACTATCGCTACGAGGGCGCGATGCTCAACTACCTGCAGAAGTGGATGGACCAACTGAAGTGGCAACGGCTCACGCCGTTCGAAGAACTCGCCGACATGCTGGTGAAGCATCTGGAGGGAATCTTGAACTACTGCCGGACCAAAGTTCGCTTCGGTGTGGTCGAAGCGCTCAATGGAAACATTCGGATGCTGATCAATCGTGGTCGAGGCTATAAGAACGTCCGCTACCTGCTGCTGAAGGCCAAACGCATGGCCGTGACCAATGCCGAATTTGTCGAACTTCAACAAGTCAGAAAGGCGGCATAGAATGGCCCTCCGTCGAATTCCCGCTCAGAGCCCGAAAACCATTCCGTGCTCAAGCTGTCGTCGCGATGGCCATTGCGAAAAAGCGGGAGACGGAACGTGGTTGCCGCGGTGATCGTGGAATGTGGCCGGGAAAAATCTTAATATCGCTCGCCGCCCTGTGCGTTCACAGTGATGGACGGCCATTTACAGCGATTGTGATGGCGCCAGGTCATATCACGCTGTCTGTTTAGGGATGAGATAGGGCGACTTCACCGTGCGGAGTGTCCACTACCGCAATGTCTACTTTCGGCGTTGCTGAATAGGCCGTCGCCGCATTCGCCCATGCCGTGACTTATCAGCGTAAACGAAAGCAGGGCTGTCAGACCCGCAAACACGCTTTGAACCGATGGATGGCGATTCTGAGACCGAGCGGGATCACGGAGCCGCTCAATCATACTGCGATAAAATGGAAGGGTCGGCTACCAATGAGCCAAGTCACGTTTTCCATACCGGACGAGATCCTGCTTGCCTTGAAGGCGACGCCGGAGATCCTTGCGGCCAGGATTCGTATTGCTGCGGCCGTCAAACTTTACGAGATGGGCCAGCTTTCGTCCGGTGCCGCCTCCCAGCTTGCTGGCGTGCCAAAGCCATATTTCCTCGGCCACTTGGCCGATTATGGTGTGAATACGTTCGATTGATTGTCATCCCCGGTTTAAAACGCCCGCATTTTCCCCGGCGATGTAGTCGGTCCGCGCAACCATTGGCGGAGACGCGGTAGTCACTCTACAGCAGTTTCTAAAAGCCGTCGCAGCAGCAGTACAGGCCGGGATGAGACAACGCCTTTCATGGGTGAACGGCGTTGTATGCCAGCGTGGATTTATTCGGCGCCACGTTGATTCCGAGATGAACCAGTTTGCCCAGACAACAGGCAAGCCCGTTGCAGATCTCGCGCAGGGAGTCCGCGTGAGCCAATTGGCAGAACAGCATTGCGACCAGTTGCGTCCTGCAACTGAAGCCTTTGGCTGCGCGTTCGGCACTGTGCTTCTTCACCAGCGCCGCGAACTCAAGGCTCGGGAAATGCTGGAGCAGTTGATTAAACAGGCTCATTGCCTGTACCATTCGGTTTGCCCTCCTGTTGGGGATTCGGTTGCCGAACCGATCGGTCAAAAGATGGCTCGGCGCTGGAACAATTATAGGGGGGCTTGTTTATGCTCAGTCCACCCTATCATTGCTGTCTTGGACAAGAGTGACAAAGTCTAGGTGTTCAAGCAGCTTCTCGACCCGTTCGTTCCATTCTGTGATTTCCATTTCTAGTTATGCTTCCTTCTTGTTGATGCGGTTGGTGAAGCCCATTTACAGATAACGAGTCCCGGTTTTCAAGGGCTGATATGTAGTCCAACACAAGGCGTGTCTGCTCGTGACTCTCCCCGTGCCGCTCCAGACACCCGTCGTAGAGTTGGCGGGCGAACTGAAGTTGAAGGGCTGCGATCTGGTTGTCAGGCACACCGGGCAAAGCCTTCCGCGCGCTGCCGAAGATTATGCTGCGCATATTCGCCATTTTCTTCTCCTCTCCCTTTGAGAACTCCCAAGTTGGTACAATCGTGTCGCGTCTTACCGTGGGTGACGGTCGGCTGTAGAGCAAGAAATCTGGCCGCCCTCGCCTAAGCGGCAAATACTGAAGGGGCGCCCGGTGGGTCAGCGCCTTTACCGAGCTGTGTATCATAGTCGGCCACGTTGAAGAAGGCACGCACTTCGATGATTCGATCGCCGGAAAACCGAAACAGGTTCATCGCTTGCAATGCCAGGTGCCGCCCTGTAGGTTGAAGTCCCCTCCACGAGTCGCGATGGGTTCCGTGTACAGTGAGCCAGCAGGCAACCTGGTCTTGTTCTTCGACCACGGCATGCACCTCACAGTGCAGATCTGGAAACGCTGTTCGAAGCATAAGGATGAATTCTTTAAATGGATCACGTCCACCGACAGACCCACCGGAGCCGGGCCCAAAGAACTGAACGTCGCCCGCCAGAATCTGGTCCGCTATTTCGAGTCTTCCCTGGCTCATTAACTCGTCGGTATAGAGCTGAACCAGTACCTTGCGCTGATGCTGAATAATACAATCCCCCTTCGAGGCGGACACGTTTGTAGCCGCCGACGGCTGTTCCGTGTTTGCCTGAGCCGCAACGCGCCGGCGAGAAGCTCCTCCGAGCGGTTCCGCTTCTTCCGTGCGAAACCGTCCGACCCCTCGCCGGCGGTCCTTAGCCCCTGAATCCTCCGCTGATTGGCTTCTCTTGATCACTCTTTCGTATTCGCAGTCCCGAGCATACGGCGGGGATGTAGCCAAGTTGTGAATCACGCGTTGAATTTTCGTTGAGTTTCCGTAACCCGGCGGCGCTTGGCGGAGGCTGAATCGGGATGCCGTGAAGAGGTGGAACAGGCGCAATGAAAACAGTCACAAGACGGATCCTCTGGGACGGGAGACTCTCGACTTGACCCATCTGGAGAGCCATGGATGTGCTGACCAGCAGCAGTCCGTGCTATGCAAGTGGAAACGAAGTTCCTCCGCCTTTGGCTCTCGTTTCGGCGATTGGAAAGGCAAGTGGCTCGGCGGCCGGACCCGGGACCGCCTGTCCCACATCGTGATGGTGGTGTGGATCAAGCGCTGATCCGCAGCTACGCGTGCATGTCCACGACGCCAGAAGCGAATTCGGGAATCCGGCTAATTGGCAATTGTCAGGCCGATATAGCCGCACTTAGGGAGCGCGTCGCCTGGCGCTCCTCCGGCGGAGAGCCGTAAGCGATCGAAACCTAACGCTGCGATCGTGCCAGCCGTCGAGCATCATTATCAGGTCGCGCAAGCTGCGGCCTAGACGATCGAGCTTCCACACCGTGCTTGATGTCCTGGTTATCGATCACGCCGACAAGGTGCCGACCGAGAACCGGCCGCTCGCCCTAGCGGTCAGCGATTAATTCGGCGCGGGAAGCAGGGCGCATCCCGCTTCCATGCCGCTTTCGGCTTCTTGTGCGGCTGGGTTGCAGCGTCCGTGAGTTCGTTTCCGCTCCGCCGCGCGAAGCGATAGAATAGCTCGCGATGGCCGGTAAGCGTGTACCAAAGAAGCCCGACCCGGCGGTCCGTCGCGCAGGCCGTGCGGGCCGAGGGCCGTACTCTCGCGGAGATAGGCGAGCGGATGAGCCTCACGCGGCAGCGCATCCATTAGTTGATCGATGCAGGCAGTTGATCGATGCAGGGGCCGACGCCAGGATGTATGCCGCGGTGGGGCGATATCGGGCAGCGCAGAAGGATGGACAGTGAAGGCGCATCCCCCGCAACGCGCCGCGAAGACATTGGCGTGCCGCGTAGACACTGCCGCCAATGGCGTCGAGGCGAATCGATTTCTTCCAAAGAAGAAACATATGACCTGATTCGCATGGAGGCCAGGTGATGCGGGGCTAATCGCGCGGTCTCTGGCGAAACGAAGAAAGGCGCCTAGCACGAATCATATGCCGATACTTAACGCCAGACCGGAACCCGTGAATATCGACTTCGGCAAGTCGGCCGTCGTGGTGGTGGACATGCAGAACGCGTTCGCCAGCGCGAAGGGGATGCTCGATCTTGCGGGCGTCGATATTTCGGCCGCGCCGCAAGTGGTCCACTCAATCGGAGGAGTACTCGAAGCGGCGCGTCAGGGGGGCGTTTTGATCGTGTACTTGCAAATGGGTTATCAACCCGATCTGAGCGACGGAGGCGGCCCCACTTCCCCCAACTGGCACAAGGAGCTCGGGATTCGCATGATGAATTGCCAGCCCGAGCTGAGGGGCAAACTGGTGACGGTGGGAAGCTGGGACTTTGAGATTGTGGACGAGCTGAAGCCGCGCCCAGACGACCTGTTGATTGTGAAGACACGCTACAGCGGGTTTGTCCGGACACCGCTTGACGACGAGCTGCGGAAACGCGGGATTCGGTTTTTATTTTTCACCGGGATCGCTACGAATGTGTGCGTGGAATCCACCTTACGGGACGCGTTCTTCCTGGAGTACTGGCCGATCCTCATCAGCGACGCCACGATGGGTAGCCAGCGGAGCATGCACGAGGCGACGCTGCAAAACGTGGAGGCGTTCTTCGGATGGACGATTCCGGCGGCCGAGTTTGTCAACAAGGTTGGTGCTGTTGATTGATCGCTCAGTTAAGCTTTGCATACTCGCTGGAGCGATGGCGGTGAAGATCGAACGCCGATCCGCAGCTACGCCAAGCGCGAAGGCATCCTCAGCGACAGAGCAAACTCGGGAACGCCGCCGATATTCACCGATAACGGTCCGCTTGCCCTGCTTCTTCCAAACCGGAGCCATGAATTGGTCCCCGCTTGAGCAGCATCGCGCTGGGCGCTTCCCCGATCCAGATTCGCGGGATAGTGATCCGCGAGGGCCTGACCATGACGGCTCTCGGCCTTGCCTGCGGATTTGCACTTTCCGCGGCGGCCGGAGTTGTGCTGAGCAGTAAGCTTGCGGGGGGCACACCGACAGATCTCCGCACTTATGTGGGTGTCTTTTGGTTGCTAGCGTCGGAAGCGCTGCTGGCGTGCTATGTCCCGGCACGACGTGCCGCGCGCCGCGATCCGCTCGTTTAGGTCAGTCAAACTCGATTCGCAAGAGGGGAAGGACGTTCGGCTGCCACCGATCTCCGGGCGACGGCGGCGGGTTCAGTCCTGGTCCAAACAGTCTTTCCTTCAGCCGATCGTCGCTCGATATGGGCCGGGCGCGCTGCACTTCACCGAGCATCCGAATCACATCGGGCAGAAGGCTCCAGCCGAGCGGCGGCAGGACTTCCTTTTCGGGATTGTACTCCGTCGTGTCCGCCTCCTGTTGCGGAGAGCGCTGCGTATCAACGTAATACGACTCCACGATGACGGCCTGTTGCTCAGCCGTATAGCCGTGAATGGACCGACCCGCCGCCAGTACGACGCGATAAGCGTCGGAGCCGGTAGCCTGATGCCATATCGAATCCGACAGGTAGCCTGTCCCTTTGGTCTGGTATTGCCATACATGAGTCATCTCGTGAACCAGCGTGCGCGTGACAAAGTCAGTCTTGGGCGGTATGCGGATCGTGTTCCCAAACGTGTAGGGCCGGCCCGCGGGCCCGAGGACTGTCAGCGCGATTCGAACCGCGTTATAGTCGACGGATTGCTTAAACACATCCCTGAGCAGCGACTCTTCGGCAACCGACAGGGGGCGGCCTGGACTAGCGAAGGTGCCTTGTCCAAGATCCAGGATTCCTTCAAGCAGTGGCGATCGGACGCGAGTGGGTTCTCCCATCGTGGTTACCTCCGCCGTCAGTATATCAGCCGATGCCGTCTTTTGGGAGGCGTGTCGTGCACTAATGACGGGGATGCGGTACGTGCGCTCGCGATCACCGACGGTGAGTTCGAAGGGATGTGTTTGATCGACTCCGGAAGAACGGTCGGCCAGATCGCACGTATCGCGCGCGAATCATCGAGAGAACGCGCTCAAATGGCGAGAGATCCCGCCACCCCAATCCAATGCCTGCTAGTCCGAGAGGCAATCCTTGTCTCACGCAATCGAAGCCGCCACGCGTTCCTGCATCGTCCTGAGGTCGTAAGGGGGCTCGGCCGGCGCCACGTCCCGGACGGCTCCGCGTATCGCCGGGATCAGCGATTCCAGTGCCGTGTGGCTGCGACTCGCGAGGAATTCCCAGGGAGGCCGTACGCCCTTGACGTTGCGTAACGTCAATCTCGGGTCCGTAGGCGGCAGCCACGATCTCGGCCAGCTCGAACAGCATGAGTATCAGCCGCACCAGGCGGTGGAGAATATCGACCACACCCGCACCAAGGCGCTGCATCCACAGACCAATGGAATCCGCGAGCGCTTCCGCCGCACCCTTCAGAAAGAGTTCTACGCCACGGCCTTTCGCAAGAAGCTCTACCACCCATCTGGCTCGGGAAAAGATGCTCGATTCCCTCCGGCACACAGCGCCGGAGCCGGAGCGGAGCCCTGCGCAGCGGAGCGCAGGCGGAGGCGCGGTCGCCGACGCGGCTGCCTGATCTGTCAGATCACGTCTGAGCTATTCCATATGAGGCCATCCCGCCAGCTACTGCTTTTGTTGCTTCGAGTAGTCAATGAAGTTCAACTCCTGGCACTTACCCGGACTATAGGGAGCATCAGCAACGAGGATTGTGTCCGAGCCTGTGTATTTGCCTTTCACGTACACAGGATCTTCGGCGACATAGTTGCGTGTCAACGCCATCTTGTTCGGATCCAGTGAAAACCGCTCGACGACGTGCAACTGGTCGCTATTATGCACTGGCGTATTCAAAAACCCTGGCAGGAATCGCGCCGTATCCACCACCAGCGTGTCGCCTTCCCAGTGTCCAATCGAGTGCCCGGCGCGGCTCGGTTTGATGTTGTTCGGGTGCTCCTTGAGGTTCATGTAAATCGTGCGTTTCAACCCGAACTGGCCGTACTCAAGCACGATCGTATCCTTGTTCTGCGTGATCCGGTTGACCGGTCCGTCGAAGGTCCAGTCAAAGATAATGCTGGTCGTCTCGCAGCGGAAACGCGGGTTATCTTCGCGCTTGAAATCCGCGGCCGCCTTTTCTCCAACCTCCGTCAGTTCGGTCCCGCCATAGAGCCGCGGCCCTTTGGGGGCGCCGCCGCCCTTACGCCCGCCTCCGCCGGTTTTTGTCCCCTTTTCGCCAGGCTTGGATTGACTCAATTGGTCGAGCGGCACCAACCCGCCTCCGGTGCCACGCGGGTCGACCATGACCTGTTGTACAGGCGCCCACTCGCCCGCTATGTTCGGCTCGCCCGAGGGGCGCCGCGTCGGGCGGTTGGTTTTCGGCGTCGCGATAGGGCCCCTGACTTCCTGGACCGCACCTTGTGACGCCTTGATGTATTGCCCATACCGGTCCATACGCGTTCCATCCGCCGACAGGATTGTTTGCAGGTAGCACGAGAGTGGATCGGTCCGGTTCGGCGAAGCTTCGATCGTGATCTGCTGGCCCACGGGAAACAGCTCTTTCGTCCAGCCGGAGCGCCGCAGCACGTGCACAGACCTCATTTCACACCGATGGTGGCTGATTTTCCCGTCTTTATCGGTGACGTCAAAGTAGATCCACGAATGCGGATTGATCAATTCGACGCGCGTGAGCTTGGCTTTAAACTCGACCGTCTTGCCGAGGTCGTATTCGTTACCGCCGTGATGAGCGAGTGCAAGCCGGGGCAAGAGAAATACGAAAAACAATACTATGGCCCGAGACATATCCGTCTCCTCCCAAGTCCGAACCAGTATACACGCGTCCGTTTCTGCTTGCCACCGAAGGAGAGACGGAAGTTGGCGCATCCGCCGAGAGCGGGGGAGCGCCGACAAGGGCGGCGAAAAGCGAGCTATGGGAGCGAGGTGGTAACGGCGTTGGCGGTGGTCTGGGAACTGTTCGATTATCCCTGCGGGCAGCGGCGCTGCGGGAACACACGGACCGGCTGCGAGCAAACGGAGAGCCACGTTGCGGCGATCCGGTGGCGGAGAAACTGAGGAAGGTTTCACCGGCCACCCTCGACCGGCTGCTGAGGCGGGAAAAGCAGGTGCTTCAGTTGCGGCGGAATCGGAATCCAGGGGTGCATCCTTTGCTGTACCAGAAGGTGCCGGTGAAAGTGGCGTCGGAATGGGACACCGGGGAAGTGGGCCATCTGCAAGTCTTCGCCGCTCGGGGGTAGTCTCGAAATGACTACCGATATTGCCCACTATGAGTCCCAAATGAACGATGTGATTGCGGTGGAAAAGCTGGACAACTGGGAGAAGATAGCGTTTCCTCGCCGATTACAAAGCGCGTCTATAACATGGTGCTGGTGAAGGCCCTCTAGCTGGGAACGTCGTCAATCATCATCCAGAACGTCGGCGATTCGGCCATGTGGCCGCGTGCCCGGCCGCAAGCGCGTTTCACGGGGATCTCTCATCACCCGCGACCGTCAACGCCCTCTCCCTCGCCATGAGCGCGCGTAACGTAACACGAGCAGCTACCAACGGATGAGTCCTAGACTAGATCCGTCTCGAAACCATAGAGGACGTGGCGTTATCGCGCGGGAGGACCGCCACGACCGCCGCCGCGGCCGCCCTGCTGCGGGACGGGGGTTCCTGCGATACCACCTTTAGAGGCGATCAGGTCCGCCGCTTCCTTGCGTACTTCGCCACGGCCATTGGCCGCCCCGCGACCCATGGCGTAATCGAGCGCCGTCATGCCTCGCGAGTCCGCAAGGTTTACGTCCGCGCCTTTCTCGAGCAGGAATGCAACCACCTTCGTCCAGCCCCACTGTGCCGCTCCGTCGAGAGGCACCTGCTGTTGCCGCCCGACTCGTCCATTGATCTGTCCGCCGTGATCGAGCAGCAAGGTCAGTGACTCGATGGCGTGCTCTTGAATATCGGCGGCTCTGTAGTCGCCGCGCGAATCGCGTTCCTGCGAGCCTATGCCAGAGGCCGCCAGGATCGGCACCATCCCCTGGTTATTGGGCAGATCGATCAAAGCGCCGTATTCCAGCAGCAGCTTGATGGCGGGCGCGTCCTGCGCCTTCGCCGCGCGCAGCAACGGCGTGGTCCCGACGCCCAGCATGCCGTCCAGACCGCGGTCATTGCCCGTGGCGCGATACGGAATTGCAAGCTTCAATTGAAGGTTGGGATTCGCGCGCTTCTCGAGCAATATGCGAACAATGTCGATCGGCAGCGTTTCATCAATCGATGGCTGGTCTGGGCGCCCGCCGTGCGGCAGTGTGTTGTAATCCACTGCCAAGTACAGCGGACTGCGGCCCCACCAGTCCCACCGGTCTACGTTCGCGCCCTTCTCGATCAGATACTTCGCGACATCGAAATGCGCGTTGAACAGCGACGAGATTAAGGGCGTCACGCCCTCAGGGTCCGGCAGATCGACTTTCGCGCCGTGTTCCACCAGCGCCCTCACGCAATCCAGGCAACCTTCGCGGGCCGCAAACAGCATCGCTGTCATACCTCCTGGGGGACGAGGCTGGGCACGCGGTTCGCCACTGACCAGCGGCGTCATGAGATCGGTGACGGATTTGGCGTCCGGCGCGGCCCCCCCAGCCAGCAGTTGCCGCACCATCCCGCCTTGGCTCGACGCTGCCGCCCACATCAGCGGTGTCTGCTCCTTCTGGGCTTCTTTCACGTTGGGATTCGCGCCCTTGTCCAGCAGCAGCTTTGCCGCAGCGACATTGGCCGTCCGCGCAACGATCATCAGCGGTGTTTGGCCGTCCGGCCCGGGGGCATTCGGATCGGCGCCGGCGTCCAGCAGAGCTTTGACCATCTCAGTGTTCGAATGAAACGCGGCTTCCGCGAGCGGCGTGGATCCTAGCCGGTTGCGGACCTTGGGATCCGCACCGGCCTGTAACAGGCGCGCGGCGAGATCCTGGTCGTTCAGAGTCGCGGCCCACAACAGCGCGGTCGAGCCGTCGGTCTCAGCCGCATTCACATCGGCCGCCTTCTTCGCGATCATATCGATCGCGGCGGCACGCTGTCCGGATTTGATGGCCGCCGTCAGGGAAGCGGCGTCCAATGAAGGGTCCGCGGCGAACGCCGCCACTGATGACAGCGCCGCCAGCGCCGAAACAATCAGAGTCTTCATGGCGAACTTAGACCTCCGCGAACTTTCCCGTGCTGTCGCCAATTTTGTCTTGCGGGATGCCGGCACGGTCCAGCATCGTCAAGAGCACATTCGAGAGCGGCGTGTGCTCGGCAGGCACCACATGCTGGCCGCCCTTAAGCGTCTTCCAGCCCCCCACGATGGATGTCGGCAGCGGGTAATGGTTATGCGCGTTGCTGTTGCTCATGTTGCTGCCGTAGAGGAACAGGGAATGCTCCAGCATGGTGCCGTCGCCATCCGGCATCTTCGCGAGCTTATCGAGGAACTTCGCGAAAACCTGCGTGTGATACGTCTGCACTTTCACCAGGCGGTCCATCTTGGCCGGCTCATTGTTGTGATGGGAAAGCGGGTGGAACGCGTCGGGGACGCCAATGTGGTTGTACGTCTGGCCGCTGACCTCCGCCGCCATCATGAAGGAGAAGACACGCGTCATGTTGGCCTGGTAAGCCAGGGCCACCAGGTCGAACAGCAGATTGATGTGCTGGTCGATGGGAAGCTGCGCCTCGCCCGGGGCGTTCGGGATATCGACCTTCGAAAGATCGCGCGCTTCCATCTTCTGGAGGCGGCGCTCCATCTCCCGCACGGTTTCCAAATAGTCGGAGAGCATGGCCTTGTCGGAGGGCCCGACAACGCGCTCCAAATCCTTGATCTCGTCGCCGACCATGTCGAGCACCGATCCATAATGCTTCGACAATCTCGCACGCTCGGCTGCGTTGTCGCCCTGGCCGAATAAACGGATGAACAGCTTCCGCGGATCGATCTCCATGGGCAGCGGCGTAGTGGGTGTGCGGAAGGAAATCGTACTCGCGTAGGAACACCCGTAATCGCGATCGCAGAAGCCGCCGCCGCCGCGATTGTCCGTCGCGACCTCCAGGGACGGCATCGGCGTATCCTGGCCGATGTGTAGCGCGGCGATTTGGTCCGCCGTCGTTCCGCCGTGCGGCTCCTGACTGAACGCGGGGCGAGTGCAGGAGAGCCACGTTCCCGGCGAAAGGGCATGCACCGGCCCTACGGCCGCCGGATTGTCGATATTGCTGAACACCGTGGTCATCGCCTTGTATTTGTCGAGCGGCTTGAGGATGTCGCCAAACTCCCCCATTGAATCAGTGCCCGCGCCCGTTCCCGTGGGTGTCCACCGGTTCATCACCGCGCCGTGCGGAAAATAGATGAATCCCAGGTGAGGCGTCGCCTTGGCCGCCGTCTGCGCCAAAGCGGTGCGCGCGGGAATCATGGCGTCGAGCAAAGGCAAGGAAAGAGCCGTTCCGGCTCCCCGCAAAACCGTGCGCCGCGTCAAGTGTTTCTTGGTGATGAACATGTTCGGTGGCTCCATGTACATTCTATTCCAGCGCGCCGCGGATCGCGAGTGGGTACCCAAATTGTCACTTTACAAGTTATTCGACGTGGATCTTTGCATCGGTATTTTGCGGTGCGTCTGGTACGACGGCGCGGCGGGTACTGCTAACCTCATACACTGCGCGACTTCCCGCGAGTAATGGCGCTAGAATCTCTTCATGGCTGCGCCGTCTGGTCCGACTTTGAGCCTCTGGAAGCAACGATTGGGTCAAGTGCCGGAGTCGGTTTGGGACCAATGTGATCTCAAGACACTGGTGCTGGCTGACAACGAACTGGTATCGATTTCCGGGCGAATCGGCGGGCTAAAGCGGCTTCGAATGTTGGATCTCGGACACAATCATTTGACCTCGATACCCGAAGCCTTGGGAGAGTTGGAGGGACTCTCCGATTTCTTATACCTTCACGACAACCAACTATCGTCACTCCCTTCATCGCTGAGCCGGCTGAACCGGTTGCGCTATCTCAACATAAGTGAAAACGTTTTCGAGACGTTACCGGAATGCGTCCCCAGCATGGCAAGCTTGATTGAACTGCGAGCGACGGACAATCCGCTGGTGAGACTCCCAGACTCGATCCAGCGGCTCGGTAAATTGCGAGAGCTGCACCTGAGAAACACGAAACTTGAATCTCTTCCCGAATCGATCGGCGAACTGCAGCAGCTGCGCCAAATCGATCTTCGAGGCATCCCATTGAAGCGGCTGCCGTCCAGCCTGGCTAACCTATCTCGACTGGAGAAGCTGGACCTGCGTTGGGTTCCACTGGAGCGCCCCGCGTGGTTCGCCAATCTTGAAGATCGTGGCTGTGCCATTTACCGATAGTTGGTTGGTCCACAAAAACGTCGTAGCGTAGAGCCTTCGGCTCACGATCCCAATATCTTGCCTAAGGGGCGGTTTTGCTACGAGCGAGCCACCCTCCGACCCGCATCAACAATATCCTGCGGACAGTGATGTCCCGAGCACGGTAGCGGAGACTACTTCGCGGCCACTTCCGTGGACGCCGCTTCAACCATACTCGACTGGAACGCCGGCGCGGCAATAATCCCCATCACGATGGAGGAGAATTTGTAATTGTCGCGTTTGGCATCCTTCACAATCTTCCGAACCGTGGGCATATCGAAGGCTTCCATCCCTCGGCCCAAGGCATAGGTCATCAATTTTTCAGTAAACGTCTGCGCGAACTGCTCGGGACGCGTCAGCAGAGCCTTACGTAAATCGCTGGGTCCGTTTAGGGCGGTACCGTCCACCAGTTTGCCGCTGGTATCGATCTTGGTACGGGTGAAACGGTCTATCGACCGGTAGGTGGCGACGGTGTCGAAGTTCTCCAGTGAAAACCCGAGCGGATCCATCACGCCGTGGCACGCGTTGCACGTCGGATTGGCGCGATGCGTTTCCATGATTTCGCGGATGGTCTTGGGCTTTTCCCCTTCCTTGTTCTCTTTGAACGCCTCCACGTTGGGCGGAGGCGGCGAAGGCGGCGTGCCCAGGAGATTCTCCAGAATGTAGGCTCCGCGCAGAACCGGCGAAGTGCGGTTGGGATATGCCGTGACCATCAACACCGCGCCCTTGCCCAACAAGCCAAAACGGTTCTCGTCGGTGAGCGTCACTCGGCGGAATTGATCGCCCCGAATGTTGTCCACGCCGTAGTGCGCGGCCAGCCGCTCATTCACGAAGGTATAGTTGGCGCTCAGAAGATCGATCACGCTGCGGTCGTCGCGAAACACGCTGTCGATGAACAGTTCCATCTCGCGCCGGAACGCCGTCCTCAGCGCTTCGTCGAAGCCGGGATAGACATATGGGTCCGGATCCAGCTTGTCTATGTCGCGAACCTTCAACCACTCGAATGCGAAATTGGTGGTCAACGTTTTGGAACGCGGGTCGGCGAGCATGCGCCGGGTCTCGCGTTCCAATACTGCGGGGTCGCGTAGCGTTCCGGCCGCGCCCGCGGCCAGCAGTTCTTCGTCGGGGATGCTGCTCCACAAGAAAAACGAGAGACGCGACGCTATTTCCAATCCGCTCAGCCGGTAGATGCTGCCAGGCTTCGCGCCGGCCGGCGGCAGCTCCACGCGAGCCAGGAACTTGACGCTGGACAGCATCGCCACGAGCGCGCTTTCGATACCCGCGTCGAAGGTGCCAGGCGTTTCTTGATTACCTCGGCGGCCTTCAGCGTAGAACTGCATCAGAGGCGCAAGGTCCTTGTCGGTCACGGGACGCCGGAAGGCGCGTCGCACGAGATTCGACAGGATGCGCGAGGCGCACGCCGCTTCCTCCTGAGGACCCGCTTTTTCCTGAGGATTCGCGGGGCGGCAAACGAAGATGCGGGCGCGGCTGGGTGTTTCGACGGGATTCCCGGAGGGATTGAAGGGACCGTCCACGGTGATGCTGGCCTGGGTCCCTCCTCTTCCACCACCGCCCCCGGCGCCCGTATTCGCCGTGCCTGTGCTGGCGTACCCGGTCCCAGCCAAACCCGGAGCGAACCCCTGCAAGGCGCCCTCATTCTCCGCGAAGCTGCGTGCTGCGTTCGCCGAAACAATCGAGTGAAACCCCGCGGTCAAGTGCGTGCGCCCCTGGTTGTCTATGCTCTTTCCATCGACAGTGAAAACCGCTGGATTGCCGGTTGCGCGGAGCTCATAGTCTCCCTCATAGGGAAAAAGAAAGCGCGCGGTGACTCCGCCGCGGCTTCCGGGAGGCAGCGGCACGCTCGCGTCGACTCCCCGCACCGTCGACTGCACTTCGGTGCCTGTGAAAGGCGTTCCCACAGCCTTCTTAACCACCGCCCGTGCCGCCATTAAGTACTGATCCAGAAATGACGGGGACACCTTCAGCGCGCTCGCAATGTTGTCAAAGCCGTTACTGATATCGTCCGTGGGGAGGAGCGCACCCGCGTCCACATCGATTCCGAATATATCGCGCGCCGCATTCGCGTACTCCGCGCGATTGAGCCGATGAATACGGACGCTGCCAGGGTTGGGATTCGCCAAGCCGGCTTGGTCCAGCGAGTCTTCGAGGTAGGTGGCCAACGAGTTGACCTCCGCGGGCGTCGGTCTGGACGCTCCCGGTGGAGGCATCATGCCTCCGCGTAGTTTGCGAATCGCTCGCTCCCAAACCAGCGAGTCCTTCTCCGGATGCGTAACGTCGAGCACATCCAACTCTAGTTTTGCGGTCTTGAGCCGTTGATTGTGGCATCCCACGCAATAACGATGGAGAAGGGCCCGGTTCGGATTGGCGGCGGGCGGGGCTTGGCCGCTCAGGAGGCTGGCTCCCACGACAGCGAGGAGGCCGATGTTCGATAAGTTACGCACTATGAGATACTTTCGGTGATTATTATACATTGAGAAGCGGAGTCATTGGGCCACAGATCAACACAGATTAAGAATTGATCACTACAAAACCCCGCCGAGTTCGCGGGCGTGAGCCCAGATCCCGCGGTAGGCGTTAAAGAGGAACTCATCGGGGTCGCCGGCAAGCTGGCCTTCGAATTCCTTTACGGCTTTGGCGTCGATCAGATCCTGCGATCCTTTGCCCGCCTTCACCAGCTTCACCAATTGGTCGCGTACTTTGGTCACAATGTCGAGGCTCGCCTGGACCTCGGCCTTGGTCATCACCGGCCCAGTGGCGGGAACAATCTTCGTCGTGTCGTTGGCGAGCCGAAGCACGGTACGGTGTGCCTCCTGCATGCCTCCGATCCAGCCGCCCGTCGTGAAGTCGAGCACAGGAAGCCTCCCGGCCTGGATGACATCGCCCACCGCAAGAACGTTCGATAGCGGGAAGTGCACGTAGATGTCACCATCCGTGTGAGCCATCGCCATCAGGCCGTATTCAATGGGCTCGGCGCCGAACGTGGTTTTGCCGGTGGTGTAGAACGTCTCGGTTGGCTGCGCTTCCTTGGCGCGCGGGGGGAAAACCTTCTTTTCCCACTTTTCCCAATCGCGGATGATCTCCTGCGTCATCCAGAGTTGCGTGTTCACGTGCGAAACAAGCTTCGCCCCGGCCTTTGCCATCGCGTCGTTGGCCCCCGTCGATTCCAGGTGCCAATGTGTATTGAACACTTTCGTCACGCTGCCTGTGAGCTTGAGGACATCCTGGGCGTGCGCCGTGTCGCCACAATCCACCAGCAGACTTCCGCTGTCACCCTTGACTGCGACCATGTTGTTTCCCGCTCCTGAAATCAGCGTCATTGTGTCGGTAAGCTTCGTGTCGCTAAGTTTCGATGCCGTGGGGACGGCCTGGCTGAAGGCAGCCCGAGGCAAACTCAGCGCCGTTGCGCCAGCCGCGAGGGTACAGAGAAATTCACGTCGTTGCGGTTTCATCACGATGAATATTGTAGCGCTGCACAGAAGCGAGCACGCGAGCGTTGGCTCGTCCGGTATACTTAAAAGAGCTCACATGAACCCTACAAATCCATTTCGCTCCTTTACAAGTAACCGGCCGGCCATTGTGCTGACGTGTCTTAGTCTGGCGGCAGGCTTTGCCGCCATAAACGATGCCGGGACTATCGCCGCGCCGGCGGTCGTTCACGCTGCGGGTAACTTGGCCGACGGCTGGTCCGTACGCGCCGACTCCGGCACTGGCGCGGACAACAAGCTGACCATGGAAGGCGCCGCTTTTCACTTCGTAACGGGAGGCCCACCCTCCAACAACGGCACGTACTTCAACCCGGCCTGGACCGCGACCGGCAACCACACTTTCTCCGCCACCCTAACCCAGAACGTGAAAGCGACCCACCCGGACGCCTACGGACTAACGTTCGGCGGTGCGAATCTGGCCGAAGACAATCAAACCTACACCTATTTCGAGGTGCGTCAGGCAGGCGAGTTCTACATTGCAACCCGCAAGGGAGCTATGGTAACCGCGGTCGTGCCCTGGACTAAGAACGCAGCCATCAAGCCTGAAGGTGCCGACGGCAAGCAGTCCAACAACCTGTCTGTCCAAGTGAATGGCGCAAACGCGATCTTCAGCGTCAACGGTACGGAAGTGAACCGCCAACCCACAACGGCAGTGCAGGTCAATGGTCTGTTTGGGTTCCGCGTCTGTCATCGCTTGGACATAACCGTTACGGATGTGAAAAAGTAGTCCTCGCAGTTTGCGGGCGTCCGTCGCGGCCGTTCGAGCGGCGACAGACGCCCTACACTTTTTCGCGACGCTCGCTCCCCTCCGCGCAGTTATTTCTTTGGTGATCCCTCCGCAATGAAACTCGTGTAGCATCGAGTTTAGAATGGATCTCCTCTCTTCCGATGAAGTCCGCAAGATCGACGCGTACTGGCGGGCGGCGAATTATCTATCGGTCGGACAGATTTACCTTTACGACAATCCGTTGCTGGTCGAGCCGTTGTGCCTCGAGCACATAAAGCCGCGCCTCCTGGGGCACTGGGGCACCACTCCGGGACTAAACCTGATTTACGCGCACTGCAACCGCGTGATTGAAAAGCTCGGGCTGAACATGTTGTTCGTGTGCGGGCCGGGGCACGGCGGGCCGGGCGTGGTGGCGAATACCTGGCTGGAGGGAACCTACAGCGAGGTCTATCCCAGCATTACGCGCGACGCCGAAGGCATGCGGCGGCTGTTCACCCAGTTTTCCTTTCCGGGAGGCATTCCCAGCCACGTGGCTCCGGAGACTCCGGGGTCGATTCATGAAGGCGGCGAGCTGGGCTATGCGCTGGCGCACGCTTATGGAGCCGTGTTCGACAATCCGGACTTGATCGCCTGCTGCGTGGTCGGCGACGGCGAAGCCGAGACTGGGCCGATGGCCACGAGCTGGCACTCGAACAAATTCCTGAACCCCGCGCGGGACGGCGCGGTGCTGCCAATTCTGCACCTGAACGGCTATAAAATCGCCGGCCCGACGGTGCTGGCCCGCATTCCGAAGCAGGAGGTCGCGAGCCTATTCGCGGGCTACGGCCACCAGGCGTACTTTGTCGAGGGCGACGATCCGGCCGAGGTGCACCAGTCCATCGCGGCGGCGATGGAGACCGCGATCGGGGAGATCCGCGACATTCAAAAAGACGCTCGCGAGCATGGATTCACCAAGCGCCGGCGCTGGCCCATGATCGTGTTGCGCACGCCCAAGGGTTGGACCGGCCCGAAACTCGTGGACGGTGTGCAAGTGGAAGGCACGTTTCGCGCGCATCAGGTTCCGCTGGAGGATTTCGCGGCGAAGCCGGCCCACATCCAGATGCTCGAAGCCTGGATGAAGAGCTATCGCCCGGAGGAGCTGTTCGACGATTTGGGACGGCCGGTTGCCGAGATCACCGAACTGGCGCCCAAGGGCCAGCGGCGCATGAGCGCGAACGCGCACTCGAACGGCGGGCTGCTGTTGCGGGATCTGCGCATACCGGATTTCCGCGACTACGCGGTCGAGGCTCCGCGCCCGGGCCTCGCCAAGGCGGAAGCCGCGCGCGTGCTGGGAAGCATGCTGCGCGACGTCCTCAAGCTGAACGCGGAATCGCGCAACTTTCGCATCTTCGGTCCGGACGAAACCAATTCGAACCGCTTGGGCGCGGTGTTCGAGGTCACGGACCGGACTTCCACCGCCGAGGTCATCGCCACCGACGATCACGTGGCGGCAACTGGCCGCGTCATGGAAGTGTTGAGCGAGCACCAGTGCCAGGGCTGGCTGGAAGGCTATCTGCTCACCGGCCGGCACGGCTTTTTCTCCTGTTACGAGGCGTTTGTGCATATTGTCGATTCCATGTTCAACCAGCATGCCAAGTGGCTGAAGGTTACGCGCACGATTCCGTGGCGGCGTCCCATCGCATCGCTGAATTACCTGCTGACTTCGCACGTGTGGCGACAGGATCACAACGGGTTCAGCCACCAGGACCCCGGATTCCTGGATCACGTGGTGAACAAAAAGGCCGAAGTGGTGCGCGTGTATCTGCCTCCGGACGCGAATTGTCTGTTGTCGGTGGCGGATCACTGTCTGCGCAGCCGGCACTATGTGAACGTGATCGTGGCGGGCAAGAATTTCGAGCCGGTGTGGCTCAATATGGATGCGGCGATCCGGCACTGCACGGCGGGGATCGGCGTCTGGAGCTGGGCCAGCAACGATCAGGGAGGCGAACCGGACGTGGTCATGGCCTGCTGCGGCGACGTGCCCACGCTGGAGACCATGGCGGCGGTGGACCTGCTGCGCCGGAATCTGCCGGATCTGAAGATTCGCGTGGTGAACGTGGTGGACCTGATGACGCTACAACCGCCGACCGAGCATCCGCACGGATTGCCGGACGGCGACTTCGACTCGATGTTCACCACAAATAAGCCGGTGGTGTTCGCGTTTCACGGCTATCCATGGCTGATTCACCGGCTGGCATACCGGCGCAGGAACCACGAGAATATGCACGTGCGCGGGTACAAGGAGGAAGGCACCACTACGACGCCGTTCGACATGACCGTCCGCAATGAGCTGGATCGCTATCATCTGGCCATGGACGCAATCGACCGCGTGCCGCGTTTGCAAAACGTGGCGGCGCACCAGAAGCAGGCCTTCCGCGACAAGTTGATCGAGCATAAGCTGTACATCGACCGCTACGGCGACGACATGCCCGAGATCAAGAATTGGCAGTGGCCGGGAGCAAATGCGGATTCTGGCCATTAACGTCGGATCGAGCAGCGTGAAGTGCTGGTTCGGCGAGGTGTCTGGCGAGGCGGCAACGCCCGATCGCGTGACGGAGCACTGGCAGGCGCAGGGGCCGGTGAACTCGGCCGAAGAGTTAAAGGGCGCGCTACCTGGGTTGCTCGATCCCTTGTGGCGCACGATCGGCTCGCCGGGCGAACTCGATGCCGTGGCGCATCGCATCGTTCACGGCGGGATCGCGCACCGGCAGACGACGTGGCTGACTCCCGAGGTTCGCGCCGCCATCGCGGCACAGGCCGAGTTCGCGCCGTCGCACAATCGCCTGGAGCTGGCGGCCATCGAAACCATGGACCGCCTGCTGGGCAATCAAATGCCGGGCGACCGAAGCGCCCGCCAGATCGCCGTGTTCGACACCGCGTTTCACGCGACCATCCCGCCGGAGGCGTATGTGTATCCCGGTCCGTATGAATGGGTCGAGAAGGGGATTCGACGTTTCGGATTTCACGGCATCAGCCATGCTCACGCGGCTCGGCGCGCGGCGGAACTGTTGGGCCGGCCGATCGAATCACTGCGGCTGATCACCTGCCATCTGGGCAGCGGATGTTCGCTCGCGGCCGTGCGCGGCGGCAAGAGCGTGGACACCACGATGGGATTTACGCCCGCCGACGGCTTGATGATGGGCTCGCGCTGCGGGTCGATCGATCCGGGCATCGCCGTGTTCCTGCTGCGGCACGGCGGGGCGACGGCGGACGATCTGGATCGGGTGTTCAATCAGGAGTCGGGATTGCGTGGAATCTCCGGCCTCTCAGGGGATATGCGCGAGATTCTGGCGGCCATGAATTCAAGCGACGCCGCGGGCAATGCGCGGGCGAAACTGGCCTTCGACGTGTACTCGCATCGCCTATGCCGGGAGGTTGGCGCGATGCTGGCGGTGCTGGGCGGCCTCGACGCCATTGTGTTTACCGGAGGCGTGGGAGAGAACTGCGCGCCGCTAAGGGAGCGGGTGTGCGGGCAGCTCGGATTCCTCGATTCGCTGAAGGTGCTGGTGGTCAAGGCGGAAGAGGAGCAGCAGATGGCAAGGGAGTGCTGCCGGCTCATGAATTCTGGTTAGTGGGTCCGCTTGAAAGGCGCGCCCCTTCCCGCTGACGTGAGCCTCTGCTTCGCGTGCGCCACTTCCGTGGTTTGCGCGTGGCTCGGCCAAGTAGCAAATCCGACGCTGCAAAAAGGGTCCTCTTCGCCTTCTGTGCCCCGACCGCACCGCTCCTAACAAGTTATAGTTGTGGATCAGAAATACGCTGGCTGGAGGATCAAAGATGTCACTTTACGAGCGGTTGAGCATTTGCATCGGTGCTCTTCAAAGCATCGTTCTGATTGTAGTGCTCATTGTATATGCAAAACAGCTAAAGGCCATGCAGCGTCAGGTGGAAACCGCCCGGAACGCCGCGGTTGGGCAAAACCTTCTGGCGTTGTCCAACTTCCTTCAAGGTGAGGACGTGCGTGAGGCTCGTCGCATCGTGATAACAAAGCTTGCCGATCGTGGCTTCAAAGATTGGAGCGAGGAAGAGAAACGCGCTGCTGCCAAAGTCTGTTCGAGCTATGGCACTGCCGGCGTCGTGCTTGAGACTGGTCTCGTGCCACCTGAGCCCCTGATCGAAAACTGGGGGCCTAGCATCAGCCGGTGTTACGCGATCCTCCGGGACTTTATCAAGGATCTGCAAAGCCCCGAGAAGAATGGCCCCGGTTATTGGGCCGTATTCGATCGGCTCCACGCGAACGTGGGACTGAGGTCAAAGCCTCCCGCCTTGGGGGCGGATCCGTCAAATACGTGAGCCATCCTTACGAATTGTAGCGTTAGCATCCGGCCGCCCCCGCCGTGTTTCTCTCCCGACAAAATGATGAACCGACGGCGGAAGCGGAAACGCCGCATCTTGGGCGCTTCGGTTCCGTTTCAGAAAGGGTAAGTTTCGCCCCTTCACGTCCCGGACCTGTTACGCTATATCAACATCATGCCCCTGAGTGGTAACGAGATTGAAGCAGCCAACCGCGCGGAGGCGACTGCCATCCTTATCCGCGCAGGTTACCGAGTGTACCGACCAGAAGCCGACGTACATGGTGAGGACTTGGTAATCCGCGTCCCTGATGGAGAGCTTCCTCAGTCCAAATGAAGGGGCGGCCCGTGGTTGAGTGGAGACGCTACGGCGGGCGAGACATCTGGATGTTGTTCCCCGACCCACTTGGAAGCCAACCCGGACGACCATGGTACTTCATGAAGCATGACGAACTCTTTGCATGGGTCAAGAATCGCCACGGGGCAGCGCCGGGCTGGGCTGAGGCGTGGAGCTACCCGCGATTGAGCGTCGATCTGCGCGAGTGGCTTCAACCGTTCATGCTTCAACCGGAGGCTTGATGTTCTCTGCCGCGTCTCGAATGGGTAAGTTTTGAAACGCCAGCGGAAGGCCCGGAAACTGCGGATTCCAGGGTTGCATAAGTCAGTCGACGAAATAGGGCCCGGTCCCTGATGTTCGGTGGCGTTGCAAAACTCTGCTGCAAAAAGTCAGGCAGTCCACTTTGCCGCGTCGTCGGCGACCCGTCGAAGTGCCTGTCGAGGCAAACCGAAGGGATTTGGCCAGGCGCTATAATCTTGGCCATGGTGCGTCCTGAAAGTCGCGTTGTTCTAGCGGATGAGAGATCCGTCCGGGTAAGCGCCGGAGCGCCCGGTAGCAGACTCCAGCCGAGCGGAGAAATCCGCCCGCGCGAAGCGGAGTGTCAGAAGCCCTTGAAAGAGAGGGGAGCAAACCAGCGGGCCGCAACGTTAAGTGAACGCTACAGCCTCGTCAAATTATCAGCCGAAAGGCGTTTGGGAGGGCCGAGCCACTCAAGTCATGGCGAAGGCAACAGACAGCATTCCGTGAAACCGGATGGGATGCTGGACCTCCTCGGGGTCTCAGGCGGTGGCACGTTGGGACAGAGCAATGCGGAACAGGAGAGACCCTACCTGGCAGCCAAGTCGGGCAAAGACCGGGCGTATAAGGCCGGACGGCTGAAATCGCGCGGAGCCGGGAGGGAGTCCGAGGGGTCCGTAATACCGGTGAAGGCGTGCAGCAAAACACGCTGGAGGGAAGGGACCCTGCTTTGGTCACGCCGGCACGGAGGTAAGCGTGAGGGCATGCCGGAAACGGCCAACAACCTCTTTGTAAAAGCGCGACAACTTCGTTGCCCGGCTATGGATGTGCGCCAAGTGCGCTCATCGGCGGTGGACTCAGGCGAAGGCGTATACAGGCGAAGTGACGATTCGTCGAAAGGCCCGAGTCTATCTGCGCGATGGCGTCACGCACGCCACATCAAGAAGATCATCGTTAAGCCGTGTGCGGGAAAACCGCAAGCACGGTTTGAAAGGGGGTTGATGGAAACGGGTTGGCGTTAGACGCCGATACCGCGCCATAATCTACCAATGGTGCGAGTGTGGCTGGCGCTGTGCGGGGCGGCGCTTCAATTGGCGGCGCAGGACGAGGCGCACGACGGCACTCCAGCGCTGCTCCAGAGGGTGCGGACGCACATGGTGGAGACGCTAGCCCGGCAGCCGAACTACACGTGTCTGGAGACGGTGGAGCGGTCCAACCGCGCGGGCAAGGAAAAGGAATTCCGGCTTCTGGATACGGTGCGGCTGGAGGTGGCGCTGGTGGACGGGAGAGAAATGTTCGCCTGGCCGGGGTCGAAGCAATTCGAGGACACCGATCTGCGCGCTTTCGTTCCCACGGGGATGTTCGGCAACGGGGATTTCGGATTGTATGCGAACTCGGTGTTTGGAGGGCGGTCCACGGAATTCGAATATAGGGGAGAGGCGAAGCTGGGCGAGCGGTCCACGACGCGCTTCGATTTCCGGGTGCCGGCGGCGGCGGGGATGCGAATTCGCGGGCTGGACCTGACGGCGACGGTGGGCTATCACGGGTCGTTTTACGCCGAAGCGGGGACGTTGGACGCGCTACGGTTGGAGGTGGAGGCCGATGCGCTGCCGCGAAAGTTGGATTTTCGCCAGGTTACCGACACGATGGAGTATAAGCGGGCGCACATCGGCGGCGGGGATTTTCTACTGCCTTCGGTGAGCGAAACGGTGATGGTGAATTTGCGGGGCGACGCGAGCCGGAACGTGGTGCGATTCTCGGCTTGCCGAGAGTTCACGGGTGAATCGACGCTGAAATTCGGGAACGACGATGACGCGGCGGATACGGCATCCACCGCGGCAGCGGCGAAGCGGGAACTGAGGCTGCCCAGGAACGCGGAGATCGCTCTGCGGCTGGTGGGCGAGATCGACACGGACAAGGCGGCGGTGGGCGATCCGGTGAAAGCGGCGCTGGCGAGCGACGTAAAGGAAAAGGGACAGGTGATCCTGCCAAAAGGCGTCGAGTTTTCAGGCCGGATCGTCAGGCTGGAGCATTACCAGGACTTCACGGTGCTGGGGCTGATGTTTGAAGAAGCGGAATCGGAGACGGCGCACGCGTACTTGAATCTGACCATGGACCGGGCGCTGGGCGCGGATGTGCTGGCGTCGCCGCGTTGGGGGGCGAGCTCGCCGCCGAGGCCGCACGAGGGGTTGGTGCCGCTGCGGCCGGGACACTTGCGCCTGAGCAGCGGCGTCGTCATGTTTTGGAGAAACTAAAAGGGTGATTCATTTATCGAGCGATGTCGGGGATCTTTTCGAGCAGGCTTTCCAATTTGCACAAAAGCAAACGCGGAAGCTGGTGGAAAAGCATCCGGGATTTTATCCGCTGTACACCCAGAACGGGCGGTGGCAGCACGAAGGCCAGGCCTGGACGCACTGGTGCGATGGGTTCCTTCCGGGAATGATGTGGATGTTTTACAAGCACAGCGAGAGGGAATCCTCCGAGGGCAAGTTCTGGCTGGAGCATGCCACGCGGTACACCAAGGCCTTGGAACCGCGGCGGCTGGACGCGGAAGTACACGATCTGGGCTTTCTGTTTTTTTCCACATATTACCGGTGGCATCGTCTGACGCGCGAGCCGGCGCTGCGGGACGTGCTGATCGACGCGGGCCGGACGCTGGCGCAGCGGTTTCAGGAAAAAGGGCAGTATTTACGGTCGTTTGTGGCGCATAATTCGCTGTTCATCGACATCATGATGAACGTGGGCATCATATTTTACGCGGCTCGGGAGACGGGCGACCGGCGGCTGCGGGACATCGCCATGCGGCACTCCCTAACAACGCGGCGCGTGCTGGTGCGCGGCGACGGATCCACCGCGCACGAAGGACTTTTCGACACCGACACGGGCGAATTTCTACGGCAGACGACGCACCAGGGCTATCGCGGAGATTCGTGCTGGTCGCGGGGGCTGGCATGGGCGCTGTATGGATTTACAACGGCCTACGAATACAGCCGCGATCCGCGGTTCCTGGAGACGGCGCAATCGTGCGCGGACTTCTACATCACCTACAGCCCCACCGATGGAATTCCGCCGTGGGACTTTAACGCGCCGGCGGAGAACCGGACGCTGCTGGACACCTCCGCCGCGGCGATTTGCGCGGCGGGACTGCTGCGGCTGTGCCGGCTGGTTCCGGATTCGCTCAAGGGGCACCTGTACTGGTCGACGGCGGTGCGGATTCTGCGGTCGCTGTGCGAGAAGCACCTGGCTAAGTCCGAGCCGAAGTGGGAGGGGACTCTGCGCGGCGGCGTGTATCACGTCCACAAGGGATTGGGAGTGGACGAGAGCGTGGCCTGGGGCGAATACTTTTTCTGCGAGGCGCTGGAGCGGGTGCTGTGGCCGTAGGCAGGTCATAGACCTGCCCCACTTCACTGAAGGGTGAAGTTTACGGTGATTTCGGTAAGGATCTCCACGGGCTCGCCGTTCAAAAGCGCGGGCGTGTATTGCCACTGCCTGATTGCATCCAGGGCGGCCTGGACCAAGTCGGGCGACGGCTCATTGGTGGCCAATGGATCCCGAATGAAGCCAGCCTTGTCGATGATCGCCTCAAACGTGACCGAGCCCTGGACTCCCCGATCGCGAGACGACTGCGGAAAGACGGGCACGACGTGCCGGATCAGCTTCGCCGGCTGAACGCCTGCGCTAACTCGAATGGGTTTGGATGAGGCTTGAACGGCAGGCAGGGGAGTCAACCCCGCGAAGGTGTTCGGGCGCTGGGCGACGACGGTCACCGACTCCGATGCCCGCCCCAGCATCAGTTTGGCATCGACCTGGCTGTTGAGCCCTGGGCTGACTGTGATCGCCTGATTGAAGCTCCTAAACCCAGGCACTTGGACTTCAAGAGTATATGTCCCGGCTGGGAGGCTGGGAAAAATCCATTGGCCTGTTGGGGCGGTAACCGCCGAGTAGCTGACTGGAGCGGAACTGGCGAGAGCCTGGATCCGGACGGTCGCGCCCGCAACAACCGCACCAGTCGGGTCACTGACGACTCCGGACAGCGAGCCGGCTGGCGACGACTGCGGAGGCGGAGCGGTCTGGGCGAATTGGGCAACCTGAGCAACGACTCGCGGAGCGTTCTTGGGCACGGCCATGGGTGCGGCCACCGCGGCTTCGGCTGTCAGCCTGGGTTCAAGAGTCACTCGGGGAAGGGAAGTGACAGGTGGAGCTTTGAAAGTCTGCTCCGCTCTTACTCCCGCTATCGGAATCAGCAGAGCGAATGCGATAACCGCTCCGAAGACCGCGCGTCCGGCGCTCAAAGGTCTACGGTTGGCATCGGGATCGAGCAGTCTTCGAATCCGCCGTTCGAGTTTCGTCGTGACCGCGGTGGACATAAGGGAGTCTCCTTTCGAGTTCATGGATTGTGCAATTTCTACTAAATCACGGGCAAACGCGCTTCCGCTCAGGCCGGATCGAATGACGGCATCGTCACAAGCACGCTCGCTTTCGCACAGCATTTCCGACCGAGCCAGCCAGACCAGCGGATTGAACCAGTACACGGCGCACACAACATTCGGCAGCCACTGAACCAGGCAATCGCGGCGGCGGACATGCGCAAGCTCATGGAGCAGAACGGCCCTTAAAAGCTCCGGTTCCCACAGCCTGTGTTCACGAGGCAGCAGAATCCAGGGACGGAATACTCCCAGCGTCATGGCGGTTGCCACGGCGTCGGTCTCCGCGATCCGGATCGATGGAGTTCTTGCGTCCGGCAGGCCGAAGTCAGGAAGATTTTGCAGAACGATTGCGTTCTTAAGAAGAGCACGAGCCTTGCGCCTCGCATTCCACACGCGAGTTCCGGCCAACATGAAGCCGGCGAACCATACGATTTCCATGAACGGGATACTTCGGACGCGCGGCGCCGGCAATGAAGGCGGGAGAACCGTGTTATCGGCGACGCCGGAGATAGGCGCCGCCTGCGGCGTCACCAGCGGGGCTGGACGTTCTATTTGGATGCGCGGACCGAATTGCAGGAACACAGGCGTTGCGGCGGCGATACTGAAGGCACAGATCCAGATCACGTGCCGGAAGGCCGCCGGCTGACGCCGTAGTATCCGCGTCACCGCGAAGGCCAGCGTCAATACCAGAGTGGCTCGCAAGGAATATTCGATCACCAGGTTCATGACTTGCCGCCTTCCGCTTTGCCAATCATCTCGCGCAGCCTGTCCAGGTCGTGCTGTTCCAGCTTTACCGAAGCTTCATCGAGCAGGGCCGCCACGGTTTGTTCGACGCTGCCGTCGAAAAAGGTTTTGACCAGATGCCGCAGCGCCGTGCGGCGCGCGTTCTCCCGCGGGAGTCGCGGCTTCCAGACATAGCGCAGTCCATTCAGCTCATGGCGGATATGACCTTTTTTTTCGAGAACACTAAGCGCCGCACGCACCGCCGAGTAGCTGGGGGGATCGGGCAGCGCCGCATGAATTTCAGAAGCAGCCGCGCTGCCACGCTGGAACAGGATGTCCATGACCTGGCGTTCCCGGCGGCTGAGGTTTAAATGTCGGTCTTTTTTCATTGCGACATGCTGCAAAACCAGCACATGCTGTAAATCTAGCAGGTTGTTTGGATCGTGTCAAGCACTACTTTTGGATCAGCCGGAACTAAGCGGAACCAGCTCCATGCGCTTCAATTGGCCGCAGGCGGCGTAGACGTCCAGGCCGCGGGGCTTACGCAGGAAGCAGGGCAGCGATCGCCGGACGATGGCTTGAAACGACGCGACGCGCTCGGGAGACGGCGTGTTGTACGGAATGCCGGGGCCGGGATTGAGCGCGATCAGATTCACTTTGGCGTCGAGGTTTGCCAGCAGCTTCACCACGCGGCGGGCGTCGGCGTCGGTGTCGTTGACTCCGCGGAGCAGCACATACTCGAACGTCAGTTTTTCCCAAGGCCGCAGAGGATAGGCGCGGCAGGCGGCGATTAAATCTTTCAGGTGATATTTGCGCGTGATGGGCATCAGCTCGCGGCGTTGCTCCTCGGAGGATGCGTTAAGAGAGATGGCGAGCTTGGGGCGAACCTCGGCCTGGCCGAGCTCCGCAATCTTGGGAATGATGCCAGAGGTGGAAAGGGTGATGCGGCGCGGCGAAATGGCGACGCCCTGGGGATCGGTGAGCAGGCGCGTGGCTTTGAGCACGTTGGGCAGGTTGAGCAGAGGCTCGCCCTGACCCATCAGGACGACGTTCAGGCGGTCGGAATTCGCGACGACGCCCCGATCGGCGGCGACGCGCAGGACCTGGCCCGTGATTTCGCCAGCGGTTAGGTTGCGTTCCAATCCCATCAGGGCGGTGAGGCAGAAGCCGCAGTTGACGGGGCAGCCAACCTGGGTAGAGATGCACACGGTTGAGCGTGTGGTGTCGTCGCGCTCGTTCGGCATCCAGACGGTCTCGACCGTTTTCCCGTCGTCGAGCTTGAGCAGGTAGCGGCGTGTGCCGTCGGTGGAATCGTAGACGCGCTCGACGGCCGGCAATCCCAACGCAGTCTGGCTCTGAAGACGCTCGCGCAGAGGCTTGGGGAGGTTGGTGATGGAATCGAGACCGGCGACGCGTTGCCGGTAGATGGCTTCGTAGATCTGCCGTGCGCGGAAGCGGGGCTGCGATCCGCCGGAGGCGCCTCCGGATACAGCGCCAAGCATGGCCTCGATTTCGGCGAGATCCATACCGATTAAATTCCGGCCGATCAAATTCGGGCCGATCAGACTGGGCGGGGTGTCCATTTCGGTATTCTAAAAAGCGAGCTTCTGTTCACAAGGAGCTTCTAATCCTATGATGACCTATACGCTGCCGCCGGTTCACCAAGCCGCTCTGAAGAATGCACTGGATAACTGGAAGACGCACGACAAGGTTCGCCGGTTTTGGACCAAGGACGCATCGCTGTGGACCGGGAAGGACGAGAGCCAGTGGATGGGCTGGCTGAGCATCGTGGACGATCAGTTCGCGGATATCGACCGGTTTCAGCGGATCGCCGAAGACGTGCAAGAGCGCGGATTCCGCGACATCCTGCTGCTGGGCATGGGCGGATCGAGCTTGTGCCCCGAGGTGCTGGCGCTTTCCTTCGGGCACGCCGCGGGCTTTCCTCGCATGCACGTGCTCGATTCCACCGACCCGGCTCAGATCCGCGCGATTGAGGCGAAGATCGATCCGGAGCACACGCTGTTTTTTGTCTCGAGCAAATCCGGTTCGACACTGGAGCCGAATATCTACAAGCAGTATTTCTACGAGCGGTCCGGCCAGGACGGCAGCCATTTTTTTGCCATCACCGATCCCGGATCGAAGCTGCAAGAGGTGGCGGAGCGCGACGGCTTCCGTAACGTATTCTTCGGCGTGCCCAGCATCGGCGGACGTTATTCGGCGCTGTCGGATTTCGGCATGGCGCCGGCCGCCGCGATGGGCGTGGACGTGAAGCGATTCCTGCAGGCCGCCGACGCGATGGCGCGGGAGTGCGCGGCGGGCTCGCCGGTGGGGAAGAATCCCGGCGTGGTTTTGGGCGCTCTGCTGGGGACGCTGGGGCTGGCCGGGCGCGATAAGGTGACCATCGTGGCGTCGCCTGGAATTCACGACCTGGGCGCGTGGCTGGAACAGTTGATCGCCGAATCGACGGGAAAGACCGGCAAGGGATTGATCCCGGTGGATCGCGAGCCGCTGGGCGCGCCGGAGGTGTATGGCGCCGACCGCGTGTTCGCATACATGCGGCTGGAGAGCGGTGCGGATGACGCTCAGGATCGCGCCATCGACGCTTTAGCCGCGGCGGGGCAACCGGTGGTGCGCATCTCGGTGCCCGACGCCTATCACCTGGGCGCGGAGTTCTTCCGATGGGAGATCGCGACGGCCGTGGCCGGCTCGATTCTGGGGATCAATCCATTCGATCAGCCGGACGTGGAGGCGAGCAAGATCGCAACCAAGAACCTCACCACCGAGTACGAACGAACGGGAGCGTTGCCGGCCGACGGCGCATCGAGCGTGGAGAACGGCCTGAAGGTGTTCGGCGACCTGCGCGGGCTGATTCGTTCCATCGGGCCCGGCGATTACTTCGCGCTGCTGGCCTATATCGAGATGAATCCGGAGCACGAGGCGGCGCTGGAGGCGATTCGGGTGCGCGTGCGCGATGCCAAGCGCGTGGCCACGTGCGTGGGCTTCGGTCCGCGGTTTCTGCATTCGACCGGGCAGGCGTACAAGGGCGGTCCGAATTCGGGCGTGTTTTTGCAGATTACCGCCGACGATGCCCGGGATTTGCCGGTACCGGATCAGAAGTACACGTTCGGAGTGGTCAAGGCCGCGCAGGCTCGCGGGGATTTGCAAGTGCTGGAGGAGCGGGGACGCCGCGCGCTGCGCATTCATCTGGGCGCGGACGTGCGCGCGGGGCTCGCGGCGCTGGCGGCGATGGTGGAGAGGGAGCTGTAAGACGGATGATGGGTTGCCGAAAAGGACTATTGTTCGCGGCGGCTGACTAAACGGCTTCGAACGGGTGTATTGTGTTGGATCACCTCTTGACGGTGACGCGATGAAATCGCTCGTACTAAGCTGCATGCTATTCGCTCTTTGCGTTCGCCCATGTAGGAGTCAGAGCCGAGCTTCGGGAATCGACCCTAGCGGCGAGACAAGGGTTTCCACATCGATAGGAAAGACAAAAATTGTAGTCGTCATTCGAACGTCAACAGTCAACCCAGGCCCTCCGCCGTATGATGGCGGGATTCCGCGGTTCGCGCAGTGCACGTACAGCCGGGATCCCTGCGTTCTTGCAGGACAGATTTTGATTTCTGTTGACGAGAGCGAGGTACGTGTTCCTCGCTCTGCCTATTCCGATCTGGGGGACATCGTATCTGTGGAGGTGTCGCCGAAGGGAAAGGCGTTTGTCCTAACCATCACAGGGGGTGATGCGTCTGAGAGTTATATAGCGCGGCTTATGTTTGACAAACACCGGGTATTTGAACGTCGCATATACCCCGGGGAGGATCCACAGCACGTCACGGAGGTCAGCCGGTATTATCAAGTTGTCATACAGTAGGGACTGGCTGGGCGGTCACTCCGAACGGACGGGCGGAGGGCGGATATGCGGGACAATGCGGGACAACTGCTCGACTGCGACTCCGCGTACCCGCTGACCCAGGAAGCCGCCTCCGGCGACATGGCGTCGCACAATGAGAGTGCTGCGGACGGCCCGGATTCCGTAGAACAACCGTCTTTCGTTAGCCGAAGTTCGTCACGGTTGAGGTCAAAAACCAGTTAACCCGTTCAGAATCAGTTCAGGCTATAGCGGAGTCTGCACTACATTGGCGATTAAATTGGAGATGCTCGGGCAGGCGGAGGCCGAGTTGGTGGAGCAGGGATTTTTGCTCTACGGTTGGCTCGGTGATGCGGCGCAGGCGGATCTCGCGCCCGTCGGTGGTGGGAAGAACGATGTCGGCGCTTTGGAGAGTGGAAAGCAGGGCGATGGCTCTCATCGGCGACATGGGTTGAGCGTTATCGACTCCACTCGCCGACGGTTTGGGAACCACGGCGGGCCGGCGTTTCAGCACATGCTTGAGCGTGACCCATAAAGCGTAGCCGAGAAACGCCACCATCACATGAGCCTTGATGCGCGGCTCCAATTGATGAAACAGCGGCCGGATGGAGAGCTCGCTCTTCAATGCCCGGAACGACGCTTCGGCTTCGGTCAACTGCATGTACTTGGACCACAGCTCTTCGGCCGTCTCCGCCTTGAGATTGGTGCGCAGCAGATAGACGCCCTCACGGGATTCGCGCCAGCTTTTGCGATCTTCTTTGATCTGCCAGAACAAGCGGACGCCTTCGGCTGTATCCCGCAGAGCGAGATCATACAGATCGTTCACCTGCGGATGCCGGGCCTGGATCTTTCCCAGCCGCCGCTCCATCTTGTTGCGGTCTTTCAGCCGCCCCGCGAGGATGGTTTTCTCCAGACCTTTCAGAGCGGTTTCCATGCTGTTGGAAAAACGATTCCGGATCGCCTTCTCTTTTTCCTTGCGGCCCGAGGTGCGACACAGGATGTAGGTCTCCTCACCCTCCGGAATGGCCACCTTCTTCACTTCCACTTCGGGCCGGACCTGCGTCCAATCTTGCCTCAACAGGTCCGCTTCAAACTGCTTCATCTGGCTGCGCGGCGTGCCCGTCAGATATTGCCCATCGCGTTTGCGGATTGCCGCGAGATTCTCCTCGCTGACGATGCCGCGATCGAACACCCAGATCCTTCGCGCCTTGCCATACTTGCGTTCGACCATGCGCAGGATCGTTTCCATCGTCGAGACGTTGCTTCGATTGCCGTCGAATGTTTCATAGCTGAAAGGGAAGCCTTCGTTGTTCACAATCAGTGCGATCACCAGTTGCTCGCAGTCGGGTCTGTGATCCCGGGAGTAACCGCGGCGCACCATCGGATTCTTTTCCGCCGCACCCTCCACATACGTACTGGTCAGGTCGTAAAGCAGCACGTCGAACTCGGCTCCGAACAAAGCGCCGTAGCGTTCCTTCAGATGCCGCTCCAGCCTCGTCTTGTGCGGCAGAATGCGGTCCAGACAGCGGTACAGGCGCGTATCGTTGATTTTACCTTCCTCGATCTCCAACAGATCGTCCAGCGCGGTGGACGGATACCAGCGTTGCTCGATAGCCAGTTCGCTGCCCGGCGCGCAGAGACGATTGATTGCCAGCAAAGCGGTCACGCGCGACCAGGGCACATCGGCCGCCTCGCGATCCACGGTCTGTTGGAAGAAGCGATCCAGTTCCAGGCGCTTCCACAGATCCAGCCCCAGAAAACAGGAGCCGAACTGCCGTGTTCTTTCCAGCCGTACCTTGTTCAATAGCACCCGCGCTACTTGCGGATCGTCCGGGGGCGGCGCCACATGCGATGGGAACAGTTTCAACTGCTGCGCCTCGCCCTGTTCATTGAAAACCTCAACCGTTCTCAGCCAGCGTGTCTGCGCCGAACTGTTCAGCTCCCCCAGGTAGCAGAGAGTTTTCTGACGCGGGCCGTCCGGTGTGCGTACCGTTTCAACCAGAGACCAATAGGTATGGTCCTTGCCGTCCTTGTTGCGACCGTGCGACCGCAAAAACATTCTGAGTCGATCGTGTCATGATGCCCCTTCGCTTTCAAGACGGTAGGTCTGCACTACATCGCTATCTTCCAAATGCGCCACTGATCCGCCACGACTTAACCTCATCGCCACGTCGAAAAAGCCTGAAACGATCAGCGTGGTGACGAACTTCGGCTAGGCTCGCGGCGCGGACGTCGGCTGTGGAAAATTCGTTATAAGGACGCGCGACACAAAAAGCAGTTTCTTTCATACTTGACATCAGTTATTATCTGATTGTAGGTCAGATAGCAACTGGTAATCAAACATGCTGTACAAGACCCCACGGATCAAAGAAAGCGAACTCAAGATCACGGAAGAGATTCTGACGATTAGAGATAGCCTGAAGTATGCTATTTCTTCCACCCACCGCTGGGTCGGGGTTCTGAGAAGAAACACGTTTGCGAGGGCAATCCAGGGGTCGAACAGCATTGAGGGGTACAATGTCACGGCAGACGACGCCATTGCCGCCGTTGAGGGCGAAGCGCCGCTCGACGCAGCCAGCGAAACCTGGGCGGCTGTCATGGGCTATCGCGGGGCGATGACCTACGTCTTGCAGCTCTCCAACGATCCGCATTTTTCTTACAGCGACGGGCTGATCCGTAGTCTCCACTTCATTATGTTGAGCTATGACCTCAGCAAGAATCCCGGCCGATGGCGATCCGGTCCAATCCTCGTCCGCGACGAGCGGAGCGGAGAGAAAGTCTACGAAGGCCCGGATGCTGAGCTTGTCGCGGGCCTGATGAATGAATTGACACAACAACTGAATGAGCAAGCGTCTTCTCCGTTCATGGTGCGCGCCGCAATGAGCCACCTGAACCTGGTGATGATTCACCCGTTCTCCGACGGGAACGGCCGGATGGCGCGATGCCTGCAAACCCTGGTCCTGGCGCGAGAAGGAATCATCGATCCCTGGTTCTCCAGTATCGAAGAGTATCTGGGGAGAAACACGCAAGCCTACTATGATGTGCTTGCGATGGTGGGAAAGGGAAGGTGGTCACCGCGGAACGATGCACGTCCTTGGCTGCACTTCTGCTTGACGGCACATTATCGCCAGGCAAAGACGCTGCTCAGACGAAGCAAAGAAATGCGCCGAATTTGGGACGAGCTTGAACAGCAGGTCAGCAAGCTCGGCCTCCCTGAACGGGTTCAACTGGCGTTATCCGACGCTACGCTCGGATTCCGCGTACGAAACGCCACCTATCGATCGGCGGCCGAAATCTCAGAGAGTTTGGCTAGCCGAGATCTGAAGCTGCTCGTCGACCACGGATTTTTGAAACCAGATGGAGAAAAGCGGGGCCGGGCGTATGTCGCATCTCCGATCCTCAAGGCGATTCGCGAACGAACGCGCGAGCCAAGAGTTCCTGACGATCCTATCGCCTTCAGCTAATCAGCCGGGCGATTCCGTCGCGGCGGCGGCCAGGTCGCCGTCATACAATGAATGTGATGAAGCGTAGAATCCCCAAGGCCCTCTCTTATTCCGTGTTCTACGAGCAAGCGCCGGAAGGCGGCTATGTCGCATTCGTTCCCGCTCTGCCTGGTTGCCACACCCAAGGCGAAAACCTTGAAGAGACGGAGCGCAACGTCAAGGAAGCCATCGCCCTCTACCTGGAAAGCTTAGCCGCTCACGGGGAGGCGATTCCCGAAGAGGGTCAATCGTTTCAGGGACGCGTAACCGTTCCCGCTTCGGTTCCCCTTTGATGCATGCCCCAACTTCCGTCTCTCACGGCGCGAAAGGTGGTCCGCGCGCTGCATCGAGCCGGATTCATTGAGGACCGGCAACGGGGAAGCCACCTCGTGTTGGTCCACCCCGAGACGAAGGCTCGAACCATCGTGCCGGTTCATCCTGGCCGGACCATCAAGCAACCGCTGCTCCGCGCCATTATTCGAGATGCGAACCTATCGGTCGCCGAGTTCCTCGAATTGCTCTGAATCCGTGGGGACATTATCGAAGCTGCACCTTGCGGTTGCGCCGTCGTTGGATCGAGCACACAAGCCAGTAGCTGATAATGCAGAGCATTTTTAGCTCGGCGTCGCGGCGTGACATGCTTCGGGCACGTGCGAATTTCGCATCGCCGCGACGGTGAGCTAAAAATGGATTGGACTGAACCGCTGCACGACTCCCGCCCTATGGGTATTGAATGGTTGGCAGAACCCTGAACGAAGACGGAGAACGAGGCTGCCGAGGAAGATTGGCCGACCTTGCAGGGAATCGGCGACGGTTCCGACCGGTTGAGTGCCTGGAGAACAAGGATATCGACCTGGTATAACGAGCTCCGGCGTAAGGGAAGGCAGAGCTTCGCTGCGGAGTTGGTGGGACCAAACTCGCACCGGCAGAGATCTGGCGGATAAGACGACGCTGATCATGAGGTGTCCTTCGTTGCTGGCGCTCTGTGAGGCGTCAGCATCTCAACCGTTACCAGGCGGCCACGATGACACACCGGACACTCGCGCAACGAAGAACCGGTGAGTTGTTCATGCTGGTCCCGGTAATCCTCCGGCGGCTTGGCTTCTAGGGGAGGCGCCATGCCCAGTAATTGGCGGCACCGGGCCAGCTTTTGTTGCCGGTACCGATTGCCGAGCAAGCCGTAATAGCGAATGCGCTGGAACCCACCGGGTAAAGCGTGGAGGAGAAACCGGCGGATGAATTCCTCGGCGGAAAGGGTGATGGCTTTCTGCTGCCCTTTGTCTCGGTAATCCTTCCACTGGAAGCGCACTTGCCCAGCTTGGATATCCAGCAGACGATTGTTCGAGATCGCGACACGGTGGGTGTAGCGGCCAACGTAATCGAGCACCTTCTGGGGGCCGGCAAAGGGCGGCTTGGCATAGACGACCCATTCCGTTTTTTGCACAGGCGCCAGGTAACGGGCAAATTGGCAGTGATCCCGGAGATTCTCCAGGGCAGTGAAGAATCGTAGTTTGCCGGCGTCGAACGCATTCTGGAGATGCTCCAGGAATAGGCGCCTGAACAAACGCGACAACACGCGCACGGGCAAGAAGAAACCAGACTTACAGGAGACCCAGTGTGTGCCGTCGGGCGAGAGTCCACCGCCGGTAACCACACAATGCAAATGCGGGTGATGCAGCAAGTTCGATCCCCACGTGTGGAGTACGGCAAAGAAGCCGATCTCGGCGCCCAGATGCTTGGGGTCAGCGGCTATGGTACGTAAGGTTTCGGCGGTGGCTCGGAAGAGAATGCTGTAAACCACATCCTTGTTCTGTAGGCGATCGCGGCGATCTCTTCCGGAACTGTAAACACAACGTGGAAGTACTCGCAATCGAGAAGTTCGGTTTGGCGGCGTTGGATCCACTCCGCGCGAGCCAGCGATTGACACTTTGGACAATGGCGATTTCGGCAGGACCGGTAGCAAATGCGCTGGTTGCCGCACTGATCGCACTGCTCGATCTGCCCTCCGAGAGCTGCCGTCCGGCACACTTCGATTGCGGTCATGGCGCGCCGCTGCGCTGTGGACATTGACGCGCCATGCCTGTCTCGATAGGCTTCGCCGTAGCGGCGGAGGACATCCGCCACTTCCAGCTTCGGACGCTCCATGGGCCGAGCTCAGAAGTGGTCGGAAGGTGCGGGCTTTGGCGGAACGGAAACAGGGTGTGGGAGAAGGTCGAGTGGACTGGAAGTTGAGCAGACCTTGCTGGTGGCGATTCGCAGGTATCGCGCGGTAGTCGCCAGGCTGCGGTGGCCGAGCAGCAGTTGAATGGTGCGGATATCCGTACCGGCTTCCAGTAAATGGACTGCGAACCCGTGCCGGAACGAATGCGGTGTAATCGGCTTGTGAATTCCAGCGATCTGGTGAGTCCGCTGGCAGGCTTGTTCGACGGTGTGGGCAGCCACAGGGTAACCGGGCACCTCACCCTCGAAGAGCCATGCCTTCGGACGCATACTTCGCCAGTAGCTGCGCAGATCTTCCAGCAATTTGGGCGACAGCATCACGTAGCGATCCTTATGGCCCTTGCCCTGGTCGACTCGAATGACCATACGCTGGCTGTCGATGTCGGTGGGTTTCAGATGAACAGCCTCGGAGATGCGCAAACCCGCGGCATAGCAGACGGTGAGAATCGTTCGATGCAGGATGCTGGACACACAGGCGAGGAAGTGCAGAACTTCTTCCGGGCTCATGACCACCGGCAGTTTCTCCGGTTTCTTCGCCGTTGGGATCACGTCGTCGAGGTTCCACTTCTTTTTCAGGGAGACGTTATAAAGAAATCGCAGTGCCGATACCGCGACGAGGATCGAACTCGTAGACAGGTCTTTTTCATTGGTCAAGTAAACCTGATAGGCCCGGATATCCTCCGGGCCCAAGGCTTCCGGCGATTTATTGAAGTACCGTGCGAACTGGGACACCTGTCGCAGATAGGATGCTTGGGTGTTCAGGGCGAGATTCCGCACCTGCATGTCTTCGGTCATGCGTTGCCGAAGGGAAGTCATAGAGAAGGCTCCTTTGCGAAAGTGGGATGTGCTGCAGCGCAGCGCCTCAATACTTTCGCAACGGAATCCCAACTTCAATGGGTCCAGGGATGACGCCTCGACCGCCCTTCATTGCGCCCGTATGCTCCCTCTCGCGACGGGGATACCGCGGAGCGGTTTAGTCCAAAGCTGTTTACGCCGCCGCTAATCAGGGGAAAGAGGACGAAGGTTCCGAGCGGAGAATCGAGCGGGGCAGGATGAAGCGGAACCGGCGGCGGGGCGAAGTGAAGATACGCCGCGAGAATCAGAAGACTCCACGGTGCCGTCAATCCCGCAACCACGTTTGCTCCCTCCGCTCTCATATCCCATCCGGCGTGCTGCAGGCCGACGAACGCCACAATAACCAGACTCCAATAGCCGCCGGCCATAAGTGCTGCCGTCCGGCTGGGCTTTCCTTGGGGCCGTTTTTCGAATCTCGCCTCCCAATCCTTTTCCACGCATTCAGCATATCCGACTCTTGATCGTCGCCTTCAGCTAATCAGCCGGGCGATTCCGTACGCGGCGGCGGCGGCCAAGCCGCCGATCACGGTGGTGCGAACAGAGCTCAACAGCGGAGGCGCGCCGGTGAAGCGGCCCTTGACGTAGCCGAAGACGGCGAGCGCCAGGATGGTGGCGGCGACGGAGAATCGCAAGGCCGTGAGAGCGTGCGGCATCAGCATGTAGGGCGCGAGAGGAATCAGACCGCCCGCGATGTAGGACGCGGAGATGGCCGCGGCACTGCGCACGGCGCGGCCGGGATGAGGTTCTTCCAGACCAAGCTCGAAGCGCATCATCCAATCCACCCAGACCTTGGGATTCTTCTCGAAGGCCGCCAGAATCGGAGTGCTCTCCGTGTGCGTCAAACCGTAGGACTCCAGGATTTCCCGGACTTCGTGCCGCTCAAACTCGGTCTTTTCGACAATTTCGCGTTCTTCGCGAGCGCGCTCGCTAGAGTAATGCTCGGCGTCGCCGCGCGCGGCGAGATAGCCGCCCAGGCCCATGGCGATGGATCCGGCCGCGATCTCCGCCAGGCCGGCGATCACGATCAGCCGCGAGGCGTCCACAGCGCCGGTGAGTCCAGCGGCGAGCGCGAAAGGCACGGTGAGGCCGTCGGCCATTCCGATGACGATGTCGCGCACGGTTTCCGAAGACTCGAAGTGATGCTCAGAATGATGAAGGGTCATTCAAATTCACTTTGCGGGCGAAAGTCCCGCGCCCGCCAAGTATCTGCCAGTATACGATTCCTTCACACCGGCAATCTGCTCGGGAGTTCCCTCGGCGACGATGCGCCCTCCGCCATCGCCGCCCTCGGGGCCGAGGTCGATCACCCAATCGGCGCGCTGGATCACCTCGAGATTGTGCTCAATGATCAGAATGCTTGCGCCGGAGCGCAACAGCCGCTCAAACGCATCCAGGAGTTTGGCGATATCGTCGAAGTGCAGACCGGTGGTGGGCTCGTCGAAGATGTAGAGCGTTCCGTCGCTGGTGGCTTGCGCCAGGTGGGCGGCCAGCTTGACGCGCTGGGCTTCTCCACCGGAAAGAGTGGTGGCGGATTGCCCCAGCCGCAGGTAGCCGAGGCCCACGTCGTTGAGCACTCGCAGGCGGTCTTGTAACCGCGGCGTTGACGCGAAAAACGACAGCGCTTCCTTGACCGTAAGCTGCAAGACTTCGTGAATATTCAGGCCGTTATATTTGACTTCCAGAACGCCCGGTTTATAGCGCATGCCCTTGCAATCGTCGCAGAGCAGCTCGACGTCGGCGAGGAACTGCATCTCGACGGTCACCGTGCCGTCGCCCTGGCAGGTTTCGCAGCGGCCTCCGGGAATGTTGAAAGAGAAGTGGCCGGGGCCGTAGCCGCGGCGGTCGGCCTCAGTGGTGGAGGCGAACAGCTCGCGGATAATATCGAAGGCCTTGATATAGGTGACGGGGTTGGAGCGGGGCGTGCGTCCGATGGGAGACTGATCCACCAGGATCACTTGTGTGAGCAGATCGGCCTTCTCCACCTTGCGGCAGGTGAGTTTTTCGGGCGCGGCGCCCCAGGCTTCATTGTCGGCGGCCGAGGGAGCCTGGCGGTCCATGCGCTTCTCCAGCGATTTGTAGATCACGTCGTGCACCAGCGTGGATTTGCCGGAGCCGGAGACGCCGGTGATCGCCACCATCAGGTTCAAGGGAATGGCGACGTCGATGCCTTTGAGATTGTGCGCCTGCGCGCCCAGGAAGCGGATGATGCGCTTGGGATTGATGGGGCGGCGCAGGGTCAGGTGCGAAGTCTTGAGCTCGCCGCGCAGATAACGAGATGTGAGCGAATTATTTCCATCCTCCATCAGCTTGGAGAAAGGCCCCTGGAACACGATGCGCCCGCCGTTTTCGCCAGCGCCGGGGCCGAGGTCGATGATGTGATCGGAGCAGCGCATCACGTCGGGATCGTGCTCCACCACCAGAATGGTGTTGCCCAGGTCCCGCAGTTCGTGAAGTATACCAATGAGCCGCGCGGTGTCGCGGCTATGCAGGCCGATGGAAGGCTCATCGAGAACGTAGCATGCGCCCACCAGGCGCGATCCCAAGCAGGTGGCGAGCTGGATGCGCTGGGCTTCCCCTCCCGATAAGGTCATCGAGAGCCGGTCCAGAGTGAGGTACTCGAGACCCACGTCGTTCAGGAACTTTAGACGCTGGCGAATCTCCTCCAGCACCTTTTCCGCAATCGCGGCCTCTTCCGGCGACAGCCGCATGGAGTTGAAGAAATCGAGGGCCTGGACGATGTTCAGGCGCGTCACTTCGGCGAGGTTCTTCCCGCCCACGCGAATCCACAGGGCTTCGTGACGAAGGCGCGAGCCTCCGCAATCCGGGCACAGAGTGTAACCGCGATAGCGGCTGAGGAGCACGCGCACGTGCACTTTGTACTTCTTGGTTTCGACTTCCTGAAAGTAGCGGCGGATGGCCTCGTAAAGGAGCGTGCGTTCTTCTTCACTCAGCTCGAAAACCGGCACGCCGAAGCGGACCCTGCCTTCGGCGGTGCGGCGGAAATCGACGAGATAACCGGAATGCTGCGGCTTGGTCCAGGGATCGACCGCGCCCTCCTGCAACGACAGGGAGCGGTTGGGAATGATCAGATCCATGTCGTAGTCGATGGTGTTGCCGAAGCCCTGGCAGCGCCGGCAAGCGCCCTGGGGATTGTTAAAGCTGAACAGATTCGGCTCGGGATCGACAAACTCCTTGCCGCAGCGCTTGCAGGCGAACTTCTCGCTGAAGCGGATTCGATCTCCGCCCTGCGCCGGCTCGAAAACGACTTCGCCGGATTCGCGGTAGCAGATCTCTACCGTATCCACCAAGCGCTGGCGCATGCCCGGCGAGATGGCGATGCGGTCCACCAGCGCGAACATGGGCTTGGAGAAATCCACATCCAAAAGGGATTCGGGGGTGGAGAATTCGACCACGGCGCCGGCCTGATACAGCCGCGTGAAACCGCGCTTGCGCAGATCGAACAGGCGGTCCCGCAACGCGCCGGTTGTCGCGTCCTGGGGCAAGGGAAACAGCGCGTACCAGCGCGACCCTTCGGGGCAGGCGAGCATTTTGACGGCGACCTGATCGACGGAATCGCGCTGCACGTGGATGCCGCAATTGGGGCAAATGGTGCGGCCGGCCCGGGCCCATAAGAGGCGCAGGAAATCGTACAGCTCGGTGGAAGTGGCCACCGTGGAACGCGGGTTGCGCGTGGTGTTCTTTTGGCGGATGGCAACGGGCGGAGCGATGCCGTCGATTTCATCGAACGTCGGGGCGTTCCATGCGCTCCAGAAACTGGCGCGCGTAGGCGGAGAGCGATTCGACGTAGCGGCGCTGCCCTTCGGCGTAGATGGTATCGAAGGCCAGAGACGACTTGCCCGATCCTGAGACGCCGGTGACCACGGTCAACTTCTCATGTGGAATCTCGAGCGAGAGATTCTTGAGATTGTGGACGCGCGCGCCACGAATGCGGATGCTGTCTTGTTGGAGACTCGCCCGCACAACGGAGACTGGCTCGGCGGACGGATCGCGAGTTTCTGATGGCTCGGACGGCCGAGCCGGTCCTGTGCGGGCTGTAGGGGCTTTTTCGCTCAAGGCAGGGACTACATATTAGTATAAGGGTTGGACGCAGCGGCCCTACGCAAGCAGCTCGCGCGCTGGTATCAGCGCAACGCCCGCGACCTGCCATGGAGACGCACGCGCGATCCCTACGCGATCTGGATCTCCGAGATCATGTTGCAGCAGACGCGCGTGGCCGCGGCGATTCCCTACTACCAGCGGTTCCTGGCGCGATTTCCGGACGCCGCGGCGCTGGCGCGCGCCTCGGAAGCCGAGGTGCTGACGGCCTGGAGCGGGCTCGGATATTATTCGCGGGCGCGAAACCTGCGCAAGGCGGCTCAGGCGATCATGGCTCAGACCGGCGCCGCGCGAGGCAAATTTCCCGGCGATTACGAGAGCCTTCGGGAGCTTCCCGGAGTCGGCGACTACACCGCGGCGGCGGTGGCGAGCATAGCGTTCGGGCTGCCTCACGCGGCGGTGGACGGGAATGTGCGGAGAGTGATCGCCCGTCTCGCGAACAACGGTCAAATGGATGTTCAAGAGGCGGCGGGCCGCTTGCTGGATCGCAAGAATCCCGGCCGGTCGAATCAGGCGTTGATGGAGTTAGGCGCGCTGGTGTGCCTTCCGCGCGAGCCGTTGTGCGGCACGTGCCCGGTGGCGCGGCATTGCGAAGCTCGGAAGCACGGCACGCAGGCGGAGTTGCCGCTGAAACGGCCGCGCGCCGAAGTCCAGCGAATACGAGTGGTGCTTCTGGCAATCCGGAGGCGCGGAAAAATTCTGATGACGCCGAGCCAACGGGTGCGGGGGTTTTGGGATCTCCCCGAGCCGTTTTCAGGGGCGCGGGCGAGCGGCGTCTCAGGCTCTTTCCGGCATAGCATCATGAATACTCAGTACGCCTTCGAGGTGCGGGAAGCCACCGCGGATCGCGCGCCCAAAGGCGCGAAGTGGTGGGACGAATCGCGCTTGCGGGAGATTCCGTTAAGCACCACGGCCAAGAAGGCGTTGCGATTGTTGAGTTGATCACCTGCCGCGCTCATTGCCCCATAAATCGACATGCAACCGGGGGCTGTAGCGATAGCGCTCGCGCTTGCACAGATCCACCAGCCAAAGCGCGCGTTCGCGGATGGTCTCCGCATCCGTTCCTTCGGGCATCAGAACCACGCGGCCGCGATCGGCCGCGGTTTCCTCGACGATCTTTTCGATCTCCGCCAAGTCGTCCGGCGCGGTCACGACAAACTTGAGTTGATATGGGTATTCGGCCATGAGCCGGCGCAGAACCTCGGGCTGATAGCGCAGCCGGTCGTGCTGAGCCGCCCACCGGCCGCCCTCGCGTTCGAACGGCGTGGAAGAGCCGAGTTTGGGACTGATGCTCATCAGGTCGCAAGCGACGGGCTGGTACACGGTGCCCGCCGTCTCCACCGTCACGTGGAGCAGGCTCGCCTGCTTCAGTTGCCGCGTAAGTTCGACACATTCGGGGGAAATCATGGGCTCGCCGCCAGTCACGACAACATGAGTCGGCGAGAAACCTCGAACCGACGTCAAGATCCCGGCGATCGCCACATTGCGACCTTCCGGACTCCAAGACGTGTACGGCGTATCGCACCAGACGCAGCGAAGGTTGCAGCCGCTCAGTCGCACGAAGACGCTGGGAACACCCGCCAGAATGCCCTCTCCCTGGATCGAGTAGAAGATCTCGGAGACTTTCATTCCGGATAGGCGTGTGGGTCGCGAAGCCCCGCTTCCTCGAAGCCCTTGCGGCGCAGGAGGCAGGAGTCGCACTGTCCGCACGGAGCGCCTCCCTCACCGGGATCATAGCAGCTATGGGTGAGCGAGAAATCGACGCCAACCTCAATGCCCAGCTTCACGATGGCTGCTTTGCCGAGCTGGGCCAGAGGCGTGTGGATGCGCGTGCGGGTGCGGCCTTCGACGCCCGCTTTGGTGGCGAGGTTAGCCATGCGCTCGAATGCCTGGATGTATTCGGGCCGGCAATCCGGATAGCCGGAGTAGTCGATGGCGTTCACGCCGATGAAGATATCGGAGCACTCCAGCACCTCGGCCCAAGCCAGCGCGTAGGCGAGAAAGATGGTGTTGCGCGCCGGAACATAAGTAATGGGAATGCCACGGCCCATTTCTTCCAGCGACCGGCTCTTGGGAACCTCAATCTCGGAGGTGAGGGCGCTGGCTCCGAAGGCGCGGAGGTCGATGGTGACGACGCGGTGCTCCCGCGCGTGAAAGTGACGGGCCACGCGCGAGGCGGCATCGAGCTCGATGCGGTGGCGCTGGCCGTAGTCGAAAGAGAGCGCGTAGCAGGTGAACTGGTCGCGAACGGCGACGCCCAGGCAGGTGGAGGAATCCAATCCTCCGCTGAGGAGGCAAACGGCCTTCATGCTCTACCGAAGTGTACCGCAGAGCTTCGGCAGAGCACGAAGACTCCAATCGGAGCTATCAGAAGTTGAATCTCAAGCCCAACTGGATGATGCGTGGATAGTTCCCCTGGGTCGTAATATGCCCGAAGGTGGCAGGATTGCTGATGCTCGACGCGGGCCCGTAGAACAGCGGCGTATTTGTAATGTTGTACGCCTCTGCGCGGAACTGCGCGTGGTACTTTTCCTTCATCGTGAAGGTCTTGAATAAGGAGGCGTTGGTGAACGCCTGACCTGGGCCGCGCATCGGAAGAGTACGGCTGACGTTGCCGTAGGTGTACGCGGGAGCCTGGGTGAAGGCTGCCAGGTTGAAGTAGTTGTACAGGCGCGATTCCAGCGACCCGCTGGTTTCCGGCGAAGTCCCGGTGGCATTGGGGAATTGCACGCTGGTGCCGATGACCGAGTTGTTATTGGTCTGGGTGACCTGCAGCGGGAAACCGGTCTGCATGGTGGTCTCGAAGTTCATCGCCCAGCCGCCGATCAAATAGTCCAGGCCCTTGTTGTTGGCCAGCCACTTGCGGCCCCTCCCGAATGGGAGGTCATAGTTGATGGCTTGGGTCCAGCGGTCAGGGGTATTGATCGTCGCCAGGGCCCACGCCGCGCCAATGTTGTAGTTGTCCTGGTAAGACGAACTCTGGCCGTTATAGGTGTTGCTGGCCGCAGCGGAAGTGTCCTCGTTCTTCGACCACACATAGGTACTGAGGAACGTCAGACCGTGGCCCATCCGCTTTTGAATCTTCGCGTAGAAGGAATTGTACAGCGCGTGACCGTAGCTGTTACTGGTCAGCGTGACCGAGGTGTATTGCGGGAACGGAAGCAGCGATTGCGCCTTCGTGATGGTCTTGGAGGAAAGGCTGCTCAAAGCAAACGGCGTTCCGTAGAACGGATTGGGAACCGACGTCTTCAGCGCGGTGCCCAGCGACAGGTACTGGTCCGCCAACTGATCGATATTGATCGACGCGGTGCCTTGAATCAAGTCGTGCGTGACCGATCCGGAGTAACCGACGGCCAATACGAAGGACTCGGGCAATTCGCGCTGGATATCAAAGGAGTACTGGTGGACGCGGGTAGAATGCGATTTCGGATTAAACGCGCTGATGGCCTGCCCGATTCCGACCTCTTCACCAAGGCTGTTGCCCACGATCGGGAGCGGCCCGCCGGGGAAGGGATTACTGAGGCTTCCGGTCGGGATTGCGCCCGCGTTTGACACCGAGGCCAAGCCGTTGTTGTATGGCGTCGATTGCGTGTAGCCGATGGACGAAGTCAAACCGAAAGAGAACGGATTCCAGAACAGCCCGTAGCCGCCGCGGATACTGGTCTTCGAGTTCAGAGCGTACGCGAATCCCGCGCGTGGGCCCACTTTGTCGTGGTTCTGATTGGTGACGGCCGTCGGAAATCCGTTTTGCCCCGCGTATTCCGGCACGCCCATGGTGGCGATGCCGGGCACCGAGGGCTGAATCGGGTTCACGGCCGTGGGGTCGAACCCGACGATGAAATCGTTACTCGGCGAGTGGACGCCCGTCTCGTACTCGTAGCGGAGGCCGAAATTGAGTGTCAGCTTAGAGGTCGCGCGAAAGTCGTCCTGTATGAAGACGCCGTAGTAATTGACCAGTTGGTCCAGGGCCTCGGCGGTCGAGACGCTGGCGCTGGTGGGGTCGCCGAGGAGCAGGCTCGCCAGACTCGCTCCGGTGCCGAGCACAGTGGAGTTCGGATTCGCGCTGGTGAAGCTGGGATTGAAAGAGAAACTGCCGGACGACTGGCTGGGCGTGCCATGCACGTGAATGGCGCGGTAATCGCCGCCGAACTTTATGCTGTGCTTGCCCATGTATTTGGATGCGCTACCCGAGAAGCTGCGCGAGTAGTAGGTGGTGTAGCTCTGCGTCCCGCCGCCAAAGCTCGACAAATCGCTCATCGAAACGGAGGGGAACGACAGGTACGGCAGCTCACTCCTGTACGCCTGCGAGAATCCCAAAGTCGTCGGATCGAATCCCGTCGTGAACTGGTAGGTCCTGTTCGGATAGCGGTTGAAGCCCCAGCGCAACGCGATTACCCACGTCGGCGACGGGGTGATGGTGGTGTTGGCCTGAGTGGCGTCCACGAAGCGGACCAGAAGGCTTTGGCCAGGTGTCGCGATGTCGTTGATCCAAGTCTCATAGCTGGGCTCACGGCTGCCGTAGTGCAAATACGAAGCGCTGGCTCGCCACCACTTCGTGATTTCCTGATCCAGCTTTACGGTCGTCTGACCGGCTCGATCGTACTGCAGCGGCGTGGAGGCGTAGTTGGTGGCGCCGTAGTACGGCGTCGCCTCATTCGGCGTGGGGAAAAAGGACGCCATGTTGAACCCGATCGGATTCATGCTGGAGAGCGGAATCTTGTTGCCCACAAACGGCGTGCGCGTGAAGGTGCCGCTGGCGCTTTGGACCGTGCTGCTTGGATCGTAGATGATCTGCTGGGTGCCGTTGACGTATTTACTCTGCGAGAAGTCCCCGATCTTCTCAAGCGCCGTGGGAACGGCGATGGAGCTGGATTCTGTCTGGTTTTGGCGGTAACCCTCGGTGGCGAGCCAGAAGAAGGTCTTGTTGTGGCCGTTGTACACCTTCGGAATTAGCACCGGTCCACCGAAGGACCCGCCGAAGTTCTTCCACATCTGCGGAACGTTCGGCAGGCCCGCTGCGTTCGCGAAGAAGTTGTTCGCGATGCTGCCGCCCAGCCACTGCATTCCAAACGCGGCGGCGTGGAAGTCGTTGGTGCCGGACTTGAGGTACAGATTGAACGTTCCGCCGCCCGTACGTCCGACTTCGGCGTCATAGGTGTTGATCTGAACCTTGACTTCCTGCACGGCCTCGACGATCGGCACGATCACCGCCTGATTGGTGGAGTTCGTAATGGCGATGCCGTCCAGAGTGTAGTTGTTTCCGGTGACTGGCCCGCCCGCGATTGAAATCTGCGAAGAACCGCTCTGGTCCTCCATTCGGTTGAACTTCGGATCGCCGCCCGGCGTCACATTCTGCGAGATCTTGACCGTTTCATAGAACGGGTTGCGGCCCATATTGGGCAGATCGTCGAGTTGGCGCTTGTCAACCGACTGCCCCACCGAAGCGTTGGTGGTCTCGACGGCATCGACATCGGCAGTGACGTTGACGCTCTCGCTGACGTTGCCGATTTCCATCTGCAGGTCCGTGCTCAGGAAGCCCTGCGTGCCTACAATCAGCCCTTTCTGCTCCAGCTTCTTGAAGCCGGGCTTTTCGACAAGGATGTCATAGGTGGCGGGGTTCAAGGCGTTGAAGGTATAGCCGCCCTCGGTGTTTGAAATGGTGGCGCGGGAGATCCCTGTGCCTTGGTCAGTCACCGTGACCTTGGCCTCGGCAATCACCGCGCCTGTTTTGTCGGACACCGTTCCGCGGATGCCGCCTAAAAATGTTTGCGCCCAAAGGGACGCAGTCACAAGAGTGAAAACGAAAATGTTTTTAGTTGTGCGCATATGCTCCTCGATTCCGGTCGTTGGGAAAACCTGTATGAGGCGCAAACTTGGGGCGATTCATCATGCCGCAGCGGCAAGACGCAGCTACGCCATCACGAGTGCTCTAGTCATCGAGCGGGAATCCGCTACTCAGCGGGAGGAGGAGCAATCTAGGGTTCGAAAATCCCAGCTAGTATTAGGGAGACCAACACGGGGGAACCGATTGCTATTTCATTAATGTATAGGAAAGCGGCGATGAAGTCAATATGCTGCTGGCACTTTATGGTAGTTTGGGCGGATGCAGTTGTCGCCGCGCTGCTTCGCCGTCACGGGACTCGCCTATGTTCCGCCGTGGTCCGTCAACGCGGGCTTTGTCTCCGGCGAGCATACAACGCTGGTGGTGGACACCGGCGCGAACGCCCTGGCCGCGGCCACCATCCATGGTTACGCGTCGGCCGCGCGGCCGGCGAATCGTATCGCCGTGTTGAACACGGAGAAGCACTTCGACCACATTGGCGGGAACAGCTACTTCCGCGATCGCGGGGCCGTGATCCACGGCCACGCTCTAATCGCGCGAACGGCGGAAGAGTTTCAACAAGAGCGGTCTGAGTTCCGTTCCTTAATTTCCAACCCGGCCCGGCAATCGCGAGGCGAAGAGGGCGTGTTTTATCACGACACAGCGCCGGTGAATCCGCTTTGCTCCATCCACGCGGACACAACCATCGAGCTGGGAGACTGCCCCGTCCGGATTCTGCTCACGCCCGGTCATACGCCGACGAACGTCTCCGCCTGGATCCCCGGCGACCGCGTCCTGTACTGCGGCGACTGCCTGACCCACCAGTATTTGCCGAATCTGGATTGCGGCGCTCCGCCAGAATGGCGGCAATGGCTGGAGTCGCTGGATCGCATCGAGCGGCTGCAACCACACGCGATTGTGCCCGGGCACGGTCCGGTAGCGATCGAGGACGATGTGCCGCGGGTGATCGAAGCCGTTCGCCGGGAGTTGGAACTGGCGATCGCGACGGGACGAACACCGACGTCACGTTGATTCGGACGTCGCGGCCCTGCGCGCGGTCGCCAGGATCACAATCAGAGCGCAGACGTACAGCGCCCCTCCGATGAGCAGGGTCGCGCGCAGACCCACGTAAATCGCCAGGCAGATCGCGGCCGCCGAGCCGAGAACGCTGGAGGCGGAGTTGATCGACCAGGCCCATCGCACTGAAGGCGCATGGCGTTGCTCCAGTCGGCGCAAGCCGCTGGGGAAGGGCATGCCCATCAGGAACGCCGCCGGGGCGATGGAGATCGCGGTCAAAGCCACTTTCGCCTGAATCGGCCAAGCCGCCGCCACGGTGACCAGCGGTCCCGCGGCAACCGCCAGCGCGGCCACCAACGCGGCGATCGCGGCCAGCACCAGGATCAACTTGCCGTCTTTACCCGCGATGACGGTCTTGCTGAGGTAGCTGCCCAGCCCGCTCGATACCAGCATCGAGAAGACAATGACGGTCAACGCATATTCGGGATGACCCAGCAGCAGAATGAATCGCTGAATCAGGGCCACCTGAATCAGGATATAGCCCGCGCCAAGACACAGAAAGTACCAAAGAAACCCAGTTACGCCGCCCTGTCTTGGAAGCCGCGCGCCCAGCAGCCAGCGCGGCAGAATCAGGACCAGCGTTGTAGCGCCCAGGCTGATGGCGATGACGGCGAACAGCAGGGGTACGGCTCGATTGACCTTGTAATCCGCGCTGAGTGTGCTGGCGTGGAGCACGAAGTTCCACAAATCGCGCGGCTGCACGGTGTAAAAGAAGAAGGGCCGGTCGTCGCCGACGGCCGACACGTTGTAGGGATAGTCGCGGAAGAACGTTTGCGGATCGGAGGCGTCGAGCAACTGCCCGAAGGCGTTGGAGGGCCGATCGCCGGGAGCGTAGACCACCTCCATCCCGGCTTCGGCGCTGGCGCCGCGGACGCGCCTGATATCCTCGGCGGTGAACGCATTGCGGGAGATGAGCACGGTATCCAGCGCTCCCCAGCCCTTGATCGCGGCGGCGTTGGCCCGCACGGCGATGACGTGACTCGCGGGACCGGCTTCGCCCAGCCTCGCGAAGGCATCCATGGCCAGCGACACCAGGCGCAGAGACTCGCGCGGAGGATCGAAGCCCCAGCGCGTAAAGCTGAGCAGGCCGTCAGGAGTCAGGTGGATCAGGTAATCGTAGAAGGCGTCCGACGTGTAGAGGTTATTCTCGGAAAGTGCGAAGGCTCCAGCGGCGGTGGAGGCCCAGGTATCCACCAGCGTGGCCTGGATCACCCGAAATTTCTCGCTGCTGGCGCGCACGAATTCGCGGCCGTCCTGCGGGGGCGCCACGTGGACCTCGGGCCGGAAATAAATGCGATGGCTATCGGCGGCGAAGCGGTCGCGCATGATGGTGGTGCCGATGATGGGATTAATTTCGACGGCGGTGATGTCGCGGCTGCCGCCGGCCAGCGCCCGCGCAACGTCGTAGCCTCCTCCCGCGCCGATGACCAGCGTCTTGGCGGCGGGCCGCAGGATGTAGGGAAATCCCTGGCCTTCGTGCAGCAACTTCCAGCGTTCCTCGGTCGTGATGCCCTTGTCCCAGTCAAACGGCGAAATAGCCGTGGTGGCGTCGCCATCGATGACAATGGTCCAGCCGCCCGGCGATCCCACCACGCCGATGCGCGAAAAACTGTTCCAGGCGATGAAACTTTCGTGCGGAAGCCGCTGGCCCTTGGCGGTGCGGACGTCGATGAAGTGCGCCTTGTAGTTGACCACCATGAGCATGACCAGCAACAGCGCCAGCAGAACCGAAGTGGCCCTGCGGCGCACTCCCCCACCGCCGCTCGCCGCGGCCTGATGGAACCAGATGGCCGCGGAGACCAGATACAGCACCGCCGCCGAGATCACAGTGTTCGGTCCGCCGAACCAATGCAGGAAGGGGATCAGGAGCAGGCAACCCGCGGCGGCGCCCGCAAGATCCCAGAAATAGGCGCGGTCGACGCGCTCCATCGCCTCCCCGATCGCGAGGGAGACGACGGCTCCGGCAAAGAAGAACGGCAAGGCGCTGGCGAGGTACACCAGCGCGAGCGTGAAATATCCCAGCTCGCCTGGGGCAAACAGAATGAACAACAGCGCCGCGATCACGCAGGCGCCGGCGCTCAACCCCAGCGCGCCCAGCTTGGCGTATAAGTTGCCGGGCCGGGCGGCGACAACGTAGGAGAACACGCCTCCGGCGCCCAGGCCAAACAGAGCGATGGAGATGGCCAGGAACGCGAAATGGTAGTAGAAAACGACGGAGAAGATACGCGTCAGCGAGAGCTCCAGAATCAACGTGGCGAGCGTGGTGAAGCTCAGCCCGAAATAGAGCTGGGCCCAGGGGACGTCGCGGCCGGCATATTGGATCGACGAAGAACTAACGCGGGACAATTTACTACTCTAGCAGCGCGCGCGTCTCCATCGCGTCTTCCGTAGTCCCTGAAAGCCGCAAGTCTGAGAATTGCTAAGTTGGTAGGAGTTGCGACGAAGGATTGAACACCATGCGCAGGGCGAGCCAAATCCTGCGCCCCCACCGGAGATCGGAATCAAGCACATCATTGATTTCTTGTTCCGATGCTGCAATGATCAGCAGCGCACGCGCGACCCAGTAAACGAAAAGACCCATCGAGAAAAAGAAGATGGATTCCGTAACTATCAGATCGGTGCTCCAGAACATGCTTTGAAGTCAGTGTAAGATTCCGGTTTTATCGGCGCAATCAGTCAAATCACCGATTCTTCATCCCCGCTTACATCATCGCCGCGGGGGGCGCGGGGTCTTCCGGGCGGCCGGCGCGCGCCAGCGGTAGCCGCACCAGCATTGCCCCTAGAGCGGCCAACACCAGGAATCCGGCCAGGTACGAAGGGTCCGGGAAGAAGTGGTGAATGGGCTTCTCATAATATTTGAAGGTCCCGATCACCAGTCCGGCCAGAGCCTCGCCGGCGATCATGCCGCTGGCGATCAGGATGCCCGTGTTTTCGACGCGAGCTTTCTGAGCCTCGTTATGCTTGGCGCGGCGGGTGAGCCAGTCCTGCAACCCGCGCAGCGAGCCGCCCAGGAAGATGGCGAAACTGGTCGGCAACGGCAGATACATCCCCACCGCCACCAACATCGGGCTCCGCACCTTCAGCAGGATCATGGCCAAGCCGAACAGCGCGCCTGCGAACACCAGGGGCCAGGCCATCTCCCCGCCCACGATGCCCTGCGCTAGCGCGGCCATCAATCCGGCCTGCGGCGCAGCCAGCGCCTTGTCGCCGAATCCGATTCCGCCACTCTTGATGTTTGCGATATAAAGAACGTAGAGAGGGTAGTACATCACCAGGCTAGCTACCACTACGGCGATCAGCTCCACGATTTGAATCGTGCGGGGCGTGCCGCCCAGAATGTAGCCGGCCTTGAAATCCTGCAACAGCTCGCCGGCGACGGCGGAGGAGACGCACACCACCGCGGCGACTCCCAGCACCACCGCCACTCCGCCGGGTCCTGAAACGCCCAACGCCACCATCAGCAGGGCGGCAATGATCAGCGTCGAGAGCGTCAGTCCGGAGATGGGGTTGTTGGAAGAGCCGATCATGCCTACCAGGTTGCCCGACACCGTCGCGAAGAAGAACCCGACCACCAGCATTACGATCGCCGCCACCACTCCGGCCAGCACCCGGCCGGAGATGTAAATGTACAGAGCGTTCATCAGCAGGAACACTACGCCGATCATGGCGAACACGGTCTTCGATCCCATGTAACGCTCCGTGCGCTTCATGGATTCCAGCGGCGGAGCGCCGTGACGCACTTCACTAAGCGCGCGTCCCAGGCTCGATGTCAGGTTCTTGCCCATGCGAATCAGCGTATAGGCCGAGCCGACCAGCATCCCCCCCACGGCGATCGGCCGCACGATATAGCGCCACACCGCCGCGGCGTTGGCCGCCCAGCCGCCGTCGCCCGCGCCCGGCGGAAGGAACTGCTCGAGCTGCGGACCCAGAAAGTACATGAACAGCGGAACCAGAACCCCCCACGCCAAAACGCCGCCGGAGAACTGCAACGCCGCCAGCGACGGCCCGATCACGTAGCCGACTCCCATGTAAGCGGGACTGATGGTGGGTGCGTCGATGCTGGTGATCGCGCCCGTCGGGAGAACGTTCGTGGTGTTCTGCGGTCCCAGCCGGACGAAGCTCTTGCCTAACTGGCCGATACGCACGAAGAAGCTCTTGTCCACGGCGTAGAGCTGCATTTCGCCCAGGATTTGCACCAGCGCGCCCAGTCCGAGGTTCCAGAAGAGATAGCGCGCGGCTTGCGCGCCCTGCTGCCCGGCTTTGTGAATCTCCGACGCCGCGACGGATTCGGGGAACGGCAGCGTGGGATCTTCCACAAGAACGCGGCGGACCAGCGACACGAACAGGACCCCGAGAACGCTGCCCACCATCATCAGCGCGGTGGACTTCCAGTACGCGTGCGCCGGATCGAACGAGGTCCACGACCCCGCGATCAGGAACGCGGGCAGCGTGAATACCGCTCCAGCCGCGACCGATTCGCCGATGGAGCCCGCCGTTCGGGAGATGTTTTCTTCGAGCAGCGATCCCTTCCACATCCGCACCACGGCCATGCTGATCACCGCGGCCGGATAGGTGGCCGCGATGGTCATGCCCGCGCGCAGGCCCAGATAGGCGTTGGCCGCGCCCAGAATCACGGTCATGGCCAAGCCGAGCATCAACGCCTTGATGGTGAACTCCGGCATCTTGACGCCTTCGGGAACAAAGGGGCGGTGTTTTGTTGGGGTCATGACCTAGCCTAAACGGATGATGATATCATTCGGCGGGTGTACACTCGACAACCGCTCCCGCGCGGTCACGGTTCGAAAACGCTTTCTGAGCCGAACCGGGCGCGCCTCCCGGCAATACTCAAAGAGACGAGTTTCATCATAGCCGCAAGCATCAACAGGAGAATCGTGTCCGTGATTTCCGCCGAACGTCCCGGCAGATACACCTGGATGAGCCGCAGGCAGAACACCAGTGCCGCTCCGAAGCCCGCCGCCGCTCCGGCCGAAAGACCTGCGCGCACCAGCAGCCAAACCATACCGCCGTAGAGAAACGTCTTCTCGAAAAACGACCGGATGGCGCCGCCGGTTCCCGCCTCCAGGAAGCTGCGAAACGGCACCCAGCCGAATGCGCGCGCGGTAGCGGAAAAATGAAATGGAGCCAAAGCCAGCAGCACGACCAGAGCCACGAACAACCCCGCGGCGATCCCCGCGCGAGCGCGCAGCCGCCACAGTACGCCGCTCCAAGCCAGCGCCGCGGCCGCGCCCCCGGCGATCTCGGCGGGCTCAACATCGACCGCGAAGGCCCGTACCAGCAGCGAGACAGCCAGGAACACGGGAAGCGCAACACGGCTCCGCGACTGGCCGCATAAGGTCTCGATCATCAATCCCACGGCGAGCCATGCGGCGAAGAAGCGGAACAGCTCCAGCGCTGGAATCGACAGGGGTGAAACAGAAGCGGCCAGCAAGAACGGCCCAACCCGGACGGTTGGGACCGGCGGAACCACCGGATACCAGCGGTTTCCCGCCCAGCAGGCGAGGATCAGTGCCAGATACGGAGACGATACCCGGCGGCCCGCCGCCGCAGCCGCGGCCGCACCCAGCAACGCGCCTAGCGTATTCGAGTAAATGTCGGAGAGCTCCTGAAACCGGCCGATGTCGTAAAACTGAACCAGCTCCACCAGCAGCGACAAACTGAATCCAGCCGCGGTTGCGGCGGCCACCGACGGCAGCCTCCGCCTTGCGAGCGCGTAGAACGCGAAAAAACCGAAGGGGATGTAAAGGAAGATATTGGCCACTACATCGTCTCGAGACGCGGGCCGAAACCCGCTCTCCAGCAGCACTCCGAGCGGTCCGCGAGCGTCGTGATGGAGATAGAACCCGAAGGGGTAGAGCGACCCGTAGAGGATGACCACGGCGATTCCCGCTGCGATCCAGGTATAGTTTGGTTCCAGCCAAGAAGGAGTGATCGTGCGGGGCAAGCCCCAGCGTAGCGTGGTTTTCGTAGAATGGACCAATGGCTGAAAAAATCGCTGTTTGGCTTGGCACCCGGAAAGGGGCCTTCGTGGCGCGATCCCCTCTGGCTGGAAGCGGGGCCCGCCGTTCCTGGAAAATCGAGGGGCCGTTCTTTCGCGGCCAGGAAGTCAACCATGTGGCGCAGGACGCCAGAGACCCCAAGCGCTACTATGCCGCGGTGAACTCGGCGTGGTTCGGTCCGCACATCCACTCGAGCACCGAAGGTGGTAAATCCTGGCATCTCGCGGACCAAGGTCTGGCGCTGCACGATCTGCCGGACCAGACGTTGAAGCGAGTCTGGCACATCCGGCCGGGCCATGCCGACGAACCCGGGGTGGTCTACGCCGGCGCCGATCCGGGAGCGCTGTTCCGCAGCACGGATTGGGGCGAGTCCTGGGAAATGGTGGAATCGCTGACGTTGCACCCGACCCGTACGAAATGGATGCCCGGAGCCGGTGGCATGTGCCTGCACTCGATTCAATGCCTGGGCTCGGGCCGCGTCGTCGTCGCGATCTCGGCGGCGGGCGCGTTTCGCACAGCCGATTCCGGAGCCACCTGGGAACCTTACAACCAGGGCGTGCGCGCCGATTTCCTTCCCGATAAGTTCCCCGAGGTCGGCCAGTGCGTCCACAAGCTCCTGGCCCACCCCGCCCATCCTGAGCTGCTGTTCCAGCAGAATCACTGCGGAGTTTACAAGGGCAAGTTAACGGGCAAGAAATGGACCGACATCAACCGCGGACTGCCCTCGCGCTTCGGCTTCGGGCTGGCGGTTCCCGAGGCGGAGGCGGAAACGCTGTTCACCATCCCGCATGAAGGCGCGGAATACCGCTGCAACCCGAACGGCAAGCTCGCGGTGGCGCGCAGCCGCGATGGCGGCAAGACCTGGAAGCTGCTGACGCGCGGCCTGCCCCAGCGCGACGCCCACGTCACTGTGCTGCGCGAAGCCATGACCTCCGATCCCTTCTCCCCCGCCGGCGTTTACTTCGGCACCACTGGCGGAACGGTGTACTCCACCCGCGACGCCGGCGAAAGCTGGGGCGTGCTGGCGGCTAACCTGCCGCCGGTATATTCAGTGAGTATCGCGCGGGCGTAGAATGCTGGAGAGGGCATAAAATAAGGCTGTAACCTTGTTTTTCGTCCCTCTGTCTTGATTTTTCGGAGTGGTTCTCATGAAGCACTGGGTTCCTTCTTTAGCCGTGTTTTTTGCGGTCATTGGCGCCGCACAAAGCCCTTCCTTCAAGGACCCCAATCTGGCTATTGCCGTCCGCAAGTTTCTGCCGGTCGGCAAGGACAAAGGGCCCCTGACGGCGGAGGATTTGGCTGCTCTGATCCTGGTCTCGGCCGACGGCGTTCAGATCCACGATCTGGCGGGTCTGGAAGCGTGTAAGAAACTCACGTTCCTCTATTTACCCGACGCTCCGGTCACCGACCTCACGCCGCTTTCAAAGCTCGCCACCCTTGAGTCCGTGACCATCCACGGAGGCAAGATCCAGGATCTGACGCCGCTGGCCGGCCTAAGCAACCTGCAATATTTGGATCTGTCCGGAAACCAGATTTCGGACCTGCGGCCGCTGGCCGGCCTCAAGAATCTCCACGACCTGAACCTATCCGATAACAAGGTCTCCGACCTGTCTCCGCTGCGGGATCTCCCGGCTCTCGAGCAACTGCATCTGGCGGGCAACCAGGTGAGCGATCTGAGACCGCTCGCGGCGACGAAATCGCTGTGGCTCCTGGACATCAAGCGCAATCTCGTAACCGACCTGTCGCCCTTGGCGGGTCTCACCGCCTGGCGCTATTTGTACCTGGATCAAAACCGCATCAGCGATCTTAAGCCGCTGGTGACGACGACCACGCAGCCCGCCGCGAGCGCCCTGGCCGAGGTTCCCTTCCGGACGCTCTCGTTGTCCGGAAATCCGCTGAGCGCGGAGGCCCGCTCGCGGGATTTGCCAGAGCTGCAAAAGCGCGTCCTCAACATCGTGAACTAGAGCGTGCTGTGAGCCCGCCACTCTTCGTCAGTGCTTGATGACGATCCGCAGACCATCGGGGCGGATCTGGATATAGTCGATATTGTAGTCGAGGTCGACCGGTTCGCCGATTTTCGCATCCGGATAGAGCGGCAGGAAGAACGCGTTGATGAGAAAATCGAGCGCGGCGCCTTCCAGGCTCACTCCGGAAAGCTCCACGCGCGTAAGGTACACCGTGATTTTGCCGCCCGCGGAGGCTACGCGCACCGAAACCTTGAGCGGACGCTCCCCCTCAATCAGCTTCCCGATGGCCCAGCCGGTGGCTTTGCCGCGAGCCTGCTCCATCTTCAAGAAATCCACCATTGCGGATGCCGACGCCGTATCCGTGCCCAGCTCAATCCGTGGATCGCGGATTCCATGCGGAATCTCCTCCGGAACTTTGGCCGCCACCCACGCGTTGATTTCGGCGGGCGAGAACATCACCGCCTCGCCGGGCTTCCACTGCTCGTCCTGGAGCTTGTCTATCTTAGCCTGGGCGCTTTGAAGCGCGGGATCGGCGGCAAACACAACCGGCCGGCTTGCGGCGAGCGACAGCGCCGACACAGCAAGCAGACGAATCCGCAGGCGCATTGGAAAACCTCCCCGGTTACGAGCCTTCCCCGGCGGGAACCTGCCACCGCCCGCTTTGCCACTCCAAATTGAAGTTTTCGCCTAGGTAGACCCGGCGGACTTCCGGATCCGCGCCCAGGGCCTCGGGGGAACCGGAGCGGAAGATCCGACCATCATTGATGATGTAGGCACGGTCGGTCACCGCCAGCGTCTCGCGCACGTTGTGATCGGTGACCAGGATGCCGATGCCGCTCTGCTTGAGGTCAAAGATGATCTTCTGGAGCTCCAGCACCTGGATGGGATCGATGCCGGAAAAGGGCTCGTCCAGCAATAGGAAACTGGGCTCGATCACCAGGCTGCGGGCGATTTCCACGCGCCGCCGTTCACCGCCGGAAAGCACGTAGCCTTTGCTCTTACGGACCTGCTCCAGTCCCAGTTGCTCGATCAGGCGGTTCATGCGCTCACGCCGCTGGCGCCGGTTCAGGTCGCGTCGCGAGGCTTGCAGGATGGCCATCAAATTGTCCTCCACCGACAACTTGCGGAACACCGAGGCTTCCTGCGGCAGATAGCTGATGCCCTTGCGCGCCCTTTGGTACATCGCCAGCGGGGTGATGTCCAGATCGTCGAGCATCACGCGGCCGGAATCCGGCGAAATCAGGCCCACGATCATGTAAAACGACGTGGTTTTGCCCGCGCCGTTGGGACCCAGAAGCCCCACCACTTCCCCCTGCTTGACCCAGATGGAGACGTTATCGACCACCTTCCGGCCGCGATACGACTTCGTAATTTCGGTGGTCTGAAGAGTGCGCACAGGCTATTTCTTCTTGCGGATGGTGCTTTGCGCGGGCTCGGATTCCACTCCGGAAGCAAAAAATGTATCATCGTTTGCCCACCAGGTCAATTGTTGACCGGTGGTCCGGCCCTTGATGCTGTCCAGCAGCAGAGGCTTGCCGCCCTCGATGATGACCTTGGCCTCATCGGCGTAGTATTCGGCGTGCTCGCTAGTGCTGGTGCGGGTGCGCGCGGGCTTGCCGGGGGAAGCCGTCTGATTGTTCACCACCTTCACGGCGCCGTCGGCCACGGCTTTATCCAGAGAAGAGTCCGAATCGGAGTCCTTGAGATACGCCCGAAGTTCGCGCGAGGTCACCGTCATATCCGGACGCTTTAGCTCCACGCCGCCCTGATACAGGGCCAGCCTGGTTTCATCCGAGTACAGCAGATGCGGCGATTTCACCACCGTGTAGACCGGAGCAGCGGACTTGGAATTCGACGCGGATTTGCCATCCTTTCCTGTGCCGGCAGTCGATTTATCCCCTTTGGCTTTATCCACGAACTGGCTCAGCACGTTTCCGTCGGCTTCCAAGACATGACGCTGCCGGTCGATATCCAGCTTGTCCGCTGTCACGCGATTCGGCCCCTGCCAAGCCATCGCTTGAGTTTTGGCTTTGCCCTCGTAATGAATCTTCTGATCCTTCCCGTGTCCGGTTGAAACCATGTGCTGCGCCCGCGCCTCCAGGACCTGGTCGGTGGCGAGCATCGCCGACGACTTGCCGTCCTGGTCCGGCTGCCGGGTCGAGGCCACGTTGCCGTCGGCCGCGAAGTCCCCCGATTTCTGATCGATCACAATGCGATCCGCGCTGGTCGCACCAGTTGGATCCGACAGCCTGGCTTTGCCCTCGAGCGTCATCACATCCTTCTGCTGCTCCAGAGTCGCCATGTCGGCGCGAGCCTCCCGGTCGCCTTCCTGGTAACGAAAATCGCTCTTCTGCTCGACGCGCGCCAACTCGCCCGTCTTGGGATCGAAGGTGGCGAGAATATCCTCGCTCGACGTGATCGCCGGCGGAGGAGCGGGCTGCTTGGCCGTGGGCGGCTTGTCCGTACGCGTGGTGACGTTGGTGGAGCGGAAAAATTTCATGCGGTTTTCCGCTCCGTACGTGATCCATACCTTGTCGCCTTTGAGCGCTCGCTTGGGCTGATCCGGGCGAGTGGGAAGAAAATCGAGCGTGGCCGCGCCGTCGGTCTCCGCGCTGGCGATGTCCTTTCCACCGGGCTGCATCTTCATGCGGATGGTCTCGCTGCGCAGGATGCGGGTCTCGGCGGAGCTTCCCGGCGAAGCGGCGGGAACGGATTCCGCGACACTATCGCCGGTGGTGACCGCGCTGGTCAGGGTGCTCTCGCCGCTCGAAACGTCGAAGTCCAGGTCCAGGCGATTTCCGGTGGCCGTGGTGCGGCCCGAAGGCGAAGTCGAGATCAGCTTTGCATGATCGGTGCCTTCAATGTGGCGAACGATCATGTGTTCGCCAAAGTCCAACCCCAGATGGTCCGCTGCGAAATCGACCGTGCGCCCGTCCTTTTCCTGCACGCCGCGGCCGGATTGTGAATCGACGCGCTTGATGTCGTTATGCTCCATCAGCACCGTCAACATGCCGGCGTCCATTTTCAAGTCTTCGCGCGAAAGCTTGGACCATTGCATCAGCACGACCTTCGACTCGCGCTCCAGATAATAAGCCTCGGCCGCCTCGATGTGCATGGGCTTGGCAACCGCCGTCTTGCCGCGCCAGTCCAGGATCGCCTGGCTCCGAAGGTGCAATTGACGCGTATCGGGGTCGTACTCGGCTCCTGTGGCCGAGCCGGTGCCTTGATCGAACTCGAATGCCGCGGCCCGATCCGTGGTGGCGCGGCCGGAGTCCTTGTCGAAGTGTACTCCGGAGGTGTGAATCTTGAGCAGCCTGCCGTGTTGCGCGCCTTCCGCGGCCACGCCCATGGTGATGAGCACCTGGCTGTCCGAATAAAGATTCTTGGTGGCCTTGTCGAATTCGGCCTTGTCGGTCTCGATCAGGTCGTACTCTTTGTCTTCCTTGTGGAACAGCTTCAAGCGCACGCCATCCAGCTCCATGCGCGGGGGGTCCTTTACCTCCCTGGCGTTCTTAGAGCAGATTTCAAAGGTCTCCTTGGCGCCGTCGTCGGATTGGTAGCACCAGGAGTCCATGCTGGCGTCGTACCTCAGATCCAGCGCGCGCGGCGCGGCCAAGGCATCCAGGTTGGTCCTGCGCCTGAAGTAGGTATCCCCGACGAAGACGATGATGGCGAATATGGCCGCAAGTATCAGCCATCGGCCGGCACGCATATCTGTTTCTCTATTCTTTATGTTACATCGCCACACAGGGCGCACTTAGCGGGCGTCCGGCGCTACAGGCTCGCAACTCATGCTTGGGCCGTTGTGGGGCAGGTCTCCGACCTGCCGTTACAGCGCCCGAAGCGCGGCTGAGGGAAATTGGACCACCCACTCCCGAGTTTCGCGCAGGCGCTCGAATTCGGCGCGGGGCAGGTCCACCGCAATGCCTCCGGGAAACTCCAGGCGCACACACTGCAGTTTCTCGACCGCCCGTTCCAGAGTTGCCGGAATCTGGTTGGGCCCGGGACGGCCGTTGCGCGCGAGCGCCGTCAGTTGCTCCGGACGAACGCAAATGGTGACGCGATCGCCCTTCAGACGGCCGGGAAAGTACGGACCGTCGATTTCAAACTCGCCGATTTTCAACCGGCTGAAGTTGCGCCCCGGGTCGAGCGTGCGGATTTCGCCGGCCAGGAGGTTGAATGCGCCCAGAAGCCGCGCGACATCCAGACTCGCCGGGCCATCCAGAATCTCGCGGGGCGCGCCGCTCTGCACGATGGCGCCCTCGCGGAGCACGATCATCTCCTCGCCCAGCTCGAAGCACTCGTCCAGATCGTGCGTCACCAGCAGCACCGGCGTCTGGAAATCGGCGCGAACCTGTCGCAGCGTTTCGTAGAACTCCGCGCGCAGCGGCGCGTCCAAGCCTTGCGCGGGCTCGTCTAACAATAGCAATTTGGGGGCTCCGATCAAGGCGCGCGCGATGGAACAGCGCTGGCGCTGGCCGCCGGAAAGCTCGTGCGGGCGTCGTCCGGCGGCTTCGGTCAAGCGGAAACGCTCGATCATTTCATTCACCCGGCGGTGCCGCTCCAGGCGCGGCCGCCGCTCCGCCGCGAAGGCCAGATTCTCGCGCAAGGTCATGTGCGGGAACAGGGCGTAGCTCTGGAATACGTAGCCGCAATTGCGGGCCTGCGGCGACAGGTGCACGCGCGCCGCGCCGTCGAACAGGATGGCGTCGTCCAGCAGAATGCGGCCTTCGTCGGGGCGGACAAAACCGGCGATCGAATCGAGCACCATGGTCTTGCCCGCGCCGCTCGGCCCGAACAGCACGGTGACGCCCGCGGCGGCGCGGAAATCCACGTCCAGTGAGAACCCGGAAGAGTCCTTGCGGGACGGGAAGGTCTTGCGGATGCGCGCCTGGATCATCGATTTTCGAGGCGTGTCGCGAGCGTCAGGATCGCCAGCGCGATGCCGGAAATAACCAGCACCAGCGTCAGCGCCAGGGTGGAGTTGCCGGACTCCAGGGCATCGTAAATCGCCACCGCCATGGTTTGGGTGCGTCCGGGATAATTGCCGGCGATCATCAGCGTGGCTCCGAATTCGCCCAAGGACCGCGCGAAGGCGAGCGCCGTGGCGGCTAAAATCGAACGCTGGGCCATGGGCAGCGTCACGCGCCAGAACAGCTTCCATTCGCTTGCCCCCAGGGTACGCGCGGCGCGCTCACAGCTCCGGTCGACGCTCTCCAGCGCGGCTCGCGAGGATTTCACCAGCAGCGGCAGCGAATACAGGAGCGCGGCCACCACCGCCGCCTTCCAGGTGAACACCAGCGGCGAGCCGAACACCGTTTCCCACAAACGCCCGAGAGGGCTGGAGCGCCCCAGCAACACCAGCAGATAGTAGCCCAGCACGGTGGGCGGCAGCACCAGCGGGAGCGTCACCGCCGCATCCACCACCTCCTTGCCGCGGAACTCGCGATTGGCCAGGATATAGGCGATCCACAACCCTGCCCCAAGCGCCGCGACGGTGGAGACCGAGGCCACGCGGAGACTGAGCCACAGCGGGAACCAGTCGATGGGCATGGCCAATTATAACGGCTCCACGGCTCGGAATCGCGGCCTGGGGAGTGAGAAAATTGAAACACGCTTTCAATCGTCCACATCGACACCGGGACGGAGTTCCGGGGAGGACAGCAGGCGCTGCTCACGCTGGCTCGAGGGTTGCGCGAGCGAGGCCACGCGCAGCTTCTCATGAGTCCATTGGGGAGCCGGTTGGAGTGGCGTGCGCTACAACAAGGGTTCCCGGTCGCGCCGCTATCGTTCAAAGAGCTGCGAGCGCGTCTCAAGGGAGCCGACCTACTGCACACCCACACGGGGCGGGCGCAGAACATGGCTTGGTTTGAATCGGCCTGGCCGGCGTGGGCGGGGTCCGCGGTAAAGCGGATCGCCACGCGGCACGTCGCATTCCCGCCGCGGCATCCGCTGGTTCAACGGCTGAAATATACATGGTCGTGCGACGGAGTGATCGCGGTGTCCCAAGCCGTGCGGCGCACCCTGCTGGACGCCGGCGTTCCCCTGGAACGGATCGAGGTTATCCCCACCGGCGTGGAAATTCCCGCGCCCTTGCCCGACGCGGAACAACGCGCCGAGGCTCGGCGCGCCTGGAATCTGGACGACCATGATTTCGCCGTCGGGCACCTGGGCGCGTTCACGCGCGAAAAAGGGCAGGACATCGCCGCCCAAGCCGCGCGCTTGCTGGAGAGCCGCTTGCCGCGTCTGAAGATGATTCTGGCGGGTGAGGGGCCGCTGCGCAGCGCCATCGCCGCCGGACCCAGCCTGATTCTGCCGGGTCACGTCGAGGAGCCCCAACAATTGCTGGCCGCGCTGGATCTGTTCGTGATGCCCTCGCGCTCGGAGGGATGGGGATTGGCGGCGCTGGAGGCGATGGCTTTCGGGCTGCCCGCGGTGGCGTCGAATACGGGAGGCCTGGCGGAGATGATCGTCGCGGGGGAGACGGGCTGGCTGGTCGCTCCGGGAGACGCGTCCGCCCTCGCGGAAGCGATTCTCGAAGCGGCGTCTGAAGTAGCCGGGGATCGCGGCAGATTGCATGCGATGGGGCTGCGCGCGCGCGAATGCGCGCGGCGGTTCTCGGTGGAGGAGACCGCCGCGCGGACGGAAGGCTTTTACCTGCGCGTGCTGGGCCGCGGCTAGTTAGTTTAGATTAGCTAGACTAGCTACTTTCCGACTTAAAATTCTGAAAGCTGTCTCAGACGGAGTTAGTGTTCCGGCAAATATTGTCCAGACGAGCGATCTTCGAGGGGGGAACGGAGTGAAAGACAGCGGGAAGGGGACAATGTAGGGTGCTGAGAGGGTCTAAGAGGGAACCGCACCACGGGGGCGTGCGTGCGCGGCTAGGTGGGTACCGATATGAATGACGTTGTCGGCGATCACCCCGAGTCCGACCCAACGCCGGATGCCGTCCGGTCCTTTATAGAGCGATCGCCGCAACCCATGCCGGCGTTTGAGCACACTGATGCGGCCTTCGCAGCCGGTGCGCCATTTCTGCAGCTTCTTGAACCAACGCTGCTTCTGCCGCTGCTTGCGGGCGGGGCTCTTGGTGTCATGGCTCGGAATCGATACGCGTTTCACCCCCATCTGTTGGGCCTTGGATTCGTTAGCGGCTGAAAAGAATCCGGGATCGGCAGCCACATGCTCCGGAGCGCGTCGGAACTGTTCGACATGTTGTTGTAGACATCCTTCCAGCAAGGTGGAGTCGGCCGGCCTCTGTTCGCACACTTGGTAATGCGTTACGATCTGGTTCTCCGCCTCTTGAATCAGGGTCAGTTTGCCGAACTCATTGGGCTTATTCGCCTTGCCCTTGCGGATCACCTCGGTGTGCGTTTCAAATACGCTGAGCAACTTGCCGTCGGCCTGGGTGTTGCCGCGGAGCACCCGCTCCCGGGTCTGGCGCAGCACCTGCTGCACTCGGGGAATCATTTCATCCAGTTGCCTCTTGGCTTTGTGCATGACGGAGAGATTGCCTCGCTTGACGCGTTTGGCAATCTCGCGCGAGAACTTTTTAGCTTGCCCGACAACCCGGCTGGTGATTTCCAATAGTTGGAGGTAGGCCTGCTTCATCTTCTGCCGGCCTTGCTCCGTCTTGTTGCGGCTGGCGCGAGCGATCGCCAGAACCTTCAACTTGGCAGACCGGCTTCGGTCCCGCATCTGCGTGCCGACCTTGCCCGCCACAGCGGAGACTTTCTTCATGATGCGCAGCAGGACGCGCACGCCGTCGCCCAGCAAAGTGCTGTCGGTCGGGTAGTGGATGTCGGTCTCCACCACGGTCGTATCGACCCGCATCTTACGACCCGTTGCGATCTTGTTTTCCTGTGCAATCTCTACCACACGCCGATGCAGTTTTTCGATTACCACCGGACCCAGTTGCCGCGCCAGGTTTCCCATCGTCCGGTCATCGGGAACCTTTTCGCCACCGACCCGGGTAAACTCGCGATAGACGAGATTGGCGCGTACCTCCCGCGACAGCGTTTCATAACTCCAGTCACGCACGTGCTTCAACAACAGCATGCGGAGCACGACTTCGGCCGGCGTCGCCTTGCGGCCACGTGTCTTACTCTTCTTGCAGCGTTTGGCTAACTCTTGCTGGATCAGCAGCAGCAGGGTGTCGTCTTCCAACGCTGTATCGGCATGTCGCATCCAGGGTTCCCAGAGATCTTCCACCGCCTCGGCGATGAAGCCATCGGCGAATTTCCGTTGCAGGCGGCGAGCGGCAATCACGGTTTGCGCTCCGGTTGTTTGAAATCCTCGCGGTCCAGGCGCAACAGGAATTGATTCAGCTCGCTGATGGCCTCCAGGGTCTGCTTGAAATCGCGATAGTGTAGGAGCGCCTTACGAACCTGCGTAACCTGCTCGGGACGAAGGCTCACCTGACGGGTCTTGCCGCCGGGATAGCCGACGGTGAGGACCCAGAGCGGATGGCCCTCGCCGCGAGCACACTTCGAACATCCGGAGGAGTGATGGACGGTGCGCTGGAGCAGAGAGCCGCGCAGGACCCCATTGGCGGAGGAGAGTTGAGCTGCCAATTTATCCCGTTTGCGAATGGCTTGCTCTCGTGTCATCTACACTGATGATACAACTTCCGACAAGACAAGTCAATACATTTTGCAAAATAAAATGTTCTAATGACCGACGATGGAACTTGGCCGGCTGGCCTCTCGTGGCAAAGGGGGAAGTTCGGTTTAACAACCAGCCACCCACAGCGCCCATGAAAACAGGGAGATCCCGTGGGGAATTTTAAGTGGGAAAGTAGCTAGCCTAACGCCGCCGCCACTGGGCTGTATTTTTCTAGCAGTTCGATCAGGGCGGCGGCGCGAGCCGGCTTGGAAATATAATCGTCCATGCCGGCGGCGAGGCAGCGTTCCCGGTCGCCCGTCATGGCGTGCGCGGTCATCGCGATGATCGGAATGCGGGTTCCGGGACGCTCACTTCGACGGATCTTCTCAGTCGCCTCGAACCCGCCCATCTCCGGCATCTGCACATCCATCAGCACCAGATCGAAGTCATGATCCTGCATGGCCTTCAATGCCTCTATGCCGTTGGAGGCCACCACCACGCTATACCCCTGCTTCTCCAGAATGCGGAAGGCGACGCGCTGGTTCACGATGTTGTCCTCCGCCAGAAGGATGCGCATCCTTGCTCCCGCGGGAACAGCGCTGGCTTCCCGCGTTAGGACCTGCGTCATCGAAGGAGCAATCCGTCCTGTCACCGCTCTCACGATGGCGGAGCGTAGTTCCGCGCGGCGCACCGGCTTGGTGAGGTACGCGGCAATCCCCAACTCGCGGCAGCGATTGATGTCTCCCTTTTGCTCTCCGGAGGTGAGCATCATGATCACCGCTTCGGTCAAATGCGGGGAATTCTTGATTCGTGCCGCGAGATCGAATCCATCCATGCCGGGCATATGACAGTCCGTCAGCACCAGCGCGAAGGGGTCGCCGCGTTCGGCGGCTTGCCGCAACATTCCCAGCGCTTCCATCCCGCTCGCCGCGGACGCGGGCCGCATCTTCCATAACCACAGCAGCTCCGTGAGAATCCGCCGATTGGTGCTGTTGTCGTCCACCACCAGGGCCGGCATGCCAGTCAGGCGCGCATGGTCGGGGTTGGGTTCTTCCATCTCCCCGGCGACGCCAAAGCCGGCCGTGAAATGGAAGCAACTTCCCTGTCCGGGCCGGCTGTCTACCCAGATATTGCCGTTCATCATTTTTACCAGGCGCGTGGAGATGGTAAGGCCCAGCCCGGTACCGCCGAACTTCCGCGTCGTCGATCCATCGGCTTGCTCGAACGCCTCGAAGATCACCGCTTGTTTGTCCTGCGGAATGCCCATGCCGGTGTCGCGAATGTCAAAGCGCAACCGAATGCCGCCGTCCTGGGGGGCATCCTCCAGCACGGCGTATACCGCTACTTCGCCGGCCTCCGTGAATTTGATGGCGTTGCCCACCAGATTGGTGATGATCTGTCCCACGCGGACCGGATCGCCGACGATGTAGTCGGGGACTCCCGGCTGCACTTCCAGGAGCAGTTCCAAACCCTTCGCGTGCGCCCGCAAGGCCAGCGCCTTCACGGTTTCTTCCAGGCGGTCCCGCAGATTGAAATGAACCGGATCCAAGTCGATCCTGCCGGCTTCGATCTTGGAGAAGTCCAACACGTCGTTGATGACGGTCAGCAAGGAGTCCGCCGAGCTCTTCACGATCAGCAAGCACTCGCGCTGGTCGTCCGTGAGGTCCGAATCCAGAACCAGCTCCGTCATGCCCATGATGCCGTTCATCGGAGTACGGATCTCATGGCTCATGTTGGCCAGAAACTCGCTTTTCGCGCGGCTCGCGGCCTCAGCCCTGTCCTTGGCCTGCACCAGCTCCGCCGTTCGCGTGGCGACTTCGTGCTCCAGCCGGTCGCCCTTGTTAAGCAGCACCGCGTCGCGCGACTCGATCTCCGAAAGCATGCCGTTGAAGGTATCGATGAGCTGGCCCAAGTCGTCATCCGCATGTTTGACCGCTCGCACGCTGTAGTTCTTCTGTTCGGAGACTCTCTTGGCGACGGCAGCGAGGTGCGCGATCGGTTCGGAAACCACGCGCTGGAGCCGGGAGGCGAAGGCCACGGCCAGAGCAGCCGTGACCAGCAGGATCCCGAACACCATCCAGACGAAACTGGTGAGGCGCTCATGCAATTCGCCTAAATCGGACTCCAGATAGACCGCGCCATCGCGCTGCTGCTTCAGGAGAATGCCGCGATAGACGATCAGTTTGTCTCCGTCAAACCAAGTCCCGTCGGATCGCAGCGGAGGAGCTGCCTGGCCTGGCTCCCCGTCCCTGCGATAGCTCGCGAAGGGCTTTCCGTCGTCCGAATAAATCGTTGCCGCGACAATGTGCCGTTTGGCCTTGAGTCCTGAGAGGATCTCCTCGGCAGCCCGCTGGTCGCGAAAGGTCACTGCGGCGGTGCTGTTGGATCCCACGATCTCGGCAAGCACGGCCAAGTCGTTGCGCATGTTGCTCCGGGCCAGGATCTGATCGTAGGTGACCGTCGCTATGCTGGCTAGGACCAACGCGAAGCTCGCCGCGAACGTGATGATGAGCCTGAGCTTGTACTGGACAGCAAGGTTTCGATATCGAATTCCGAGATTCATTGCCCCCACCCGGCAGTGCCCAAGAAAAGCCCTACAATCGTTGCTCTACTTCGAAAGCTCATGGTTTCCGATCACTGAATAAGTGCGCATAAAACACGGCATCTTCATCATGCCTCAAGAATCTAATCGGTCCAAAAGGAAGGCCATGAGAATCAGGTTTTCCCCGAGGCGGGCGATGAGCGGAATCATGGGCCGTTTGAGCGTTTGGCTCGGCTTCGCGTTGCTGTTCGCTCCGCTGTGCCGGCCGGATGGCCCGGCGCCTACTGATTCAGCCAACCGGGACCTCGATTCTCTAACGCTTGAACAGTTGATGGACATCCAAGTCGTGAGCGCCGCCCTTCACCCGCAAACGCTTCCGGACGCGCCTGCCAGCGTGACCATCATCACCGCCGAGGATATTCGCAAGTATGGCTACCGCACCATCGGCGAAGCGCTGTCGGCGGTGCGCGGATTCTATCTGAGCAATGACAGGACCTACGAAACCATAGGCGTGCGCGGCTTCAGCCTGCCGGGCGACTACGCCAGCCACTTGCTGGTCATGGTCAACGGCCACAACATGGCCGACAACATCTTCGACTACATGCTTTTCTTCGGCAACGATTTTCCGATCGACATGAATTTGATCAAGCAGATCGAAATCATTCGCGGACCTTCCTCGGCTCTGTATGGCAGCAATGCCATTTTCGCCACTATCAACATCATCACCAAGTCGCCGGGCGAAGCCGGACCGCTCTCCCTGACCGCGGACACCGGGAGTTTCGGCGAAAAGAAGGGGCAGATCGTGGAGACTGCATCCTTCGGCGGCGTCAAGCTTCTGCTTTCCGCGTCGGTGTACAACGATACCGGCGAAAGTCCGCTGTTCTTTCCGCAGTTCAACTCTCCGCAAAACAACAACGGAAACGCGATCGATATGAACGGCGAGAAGGGCTATCATTTCTTCTCGACCCTGACCTGGCGTAACTGGACCGTCACGGCCGCTTTCGCGGACCACGATCAGATTCAGCCGATATCCTGGGGCCCTACCATCTTCGACAACCGCGGAACGCAGAACAATGATCAGCGCAACTTCATCGACGCGGCCTATGAGCGCAAGATTGCCGGCGGCGCCTTGAGGTGGCGAACCTATTACGACTCGTATCATTACCTGGGCCGCTTTGAATATCCGCTGAGCGATGGCGGCGTGGAGGATAACCGCCAGAATGCGTTCGGAAATTGGGTCGGAAGCCAGCTCACGTACCGCTTCCGAGCGTTTTTCGCTGGAGACTTCACCGTGGGCATGGAGGGCAGCGTTGATCTACGAAACCTCCAAACCGACGCCGATGTGTCCCCTGTACCGATCCAGTATCTGAGCACCGGCAACCCCGACCGCTCCCTGGCTTTGCTCTTTCAAGACGAGAAGAAACTGTGGAGAGGATGGAAGCTGGATTTGGGACTCCGCTACGACAAATCGCACCTCCGTCACGACTTCGTTTCTCCCCGGGCGGCCCTGATCTATGAACGCTCGCAGTGGACCTACAAATTTCTCTACGGCCGCAGTTTTCGCAACCCCAGCGCGTTTCAGTTGTTCTACGGCGACGGAATTTCCGCCGCGGCCAATCCCGCCTTGCGCCCGGAATCGGCCGATACTTTCGAGGTCGACGCGGAACGGAAGCTTGGAAAGCGCATGAACTTGCAGGCATCGGCATACGGCTACCGGCTGCGCGACTTTATGGTGGACGAGTTCACCGCGGCTGGACTGCCTCAATATCAGAACGTGGGCAAGATCCAAGCCGAGGGTATCGAACTTGAAATCAACGGCCGTCCCACGAACTGGCTGGAAGCCACAGCCAGTTACGCGGTGCAACGTTCGCGCGACAACAGCGCCGACGGCATCTTGAACAACTCGCCGGAGCACTTGGCTAAACTGCGCTTCGCTGTACCTCTGGGGCGAAAATTCGACCTCAGCAGCGGGATGCAGTATGAATCCTCGCGCAGGACTGTTGCGAGCAATTGGGTGACGCCGGTCTACCTGGCGGACTTCACGCTCACCTCCAAGCACCTGCTGCGGAACTTCGACATGCGGCTGGGCATCCGCAACGCGTTTAACAGGAACTACTCCGATCCCGTCCTGCTCAATCCGATCGTGGCCAGCATGCCCCAACCCGGGCGCACGTTCTTCGTCGAATTGATCGCGCATGCGGCGCGGTAGCCGGTCTAGCTGGGTGAATCAACGCAGCAAGGCGTCTCTAAGCGCTTTTTCGCCCACGCGAAACCTGCTCTTACTTCACAGCATTGGTTAAATCTTGCCACGCGGTTTCGGCAATCGCCGTGCATACCAATCGGTAGAGAGTCCACCATGACACCCACTCAACAGGCATCCGCGACATTAGAAGTGATGGGACAGGATTCCCTCAGGGAGATCTGCACCGCTCCAGGTCCTTTCGTTACTGTCTATCTCCCGGCCTGTCATCCCGGCGCAGCGGACTTCCCTCGCGCGGAGCGCATGAAAACAATCCTCCGGGAGGCAGCGCAAGGACTCGAACGGCGGCGGTTTTCCGGGCCCATCGGCCAGTTCCTGAAACCTTTGGAAAGACTGGCGGAGGACCCAGCCAGCCTAGCCGGCGGGAGCGACTCGGTGATCTTCGCCAGCCCCGGGAGCTTCCGTCATTTTCGGCTGCTCTCGCCGACTCGTGAACTTCTGATCGTGGCAACCCACCCACATATCACACCGTTGCTCGCCGATCTGTTGCCCCAGCGGGAGTTCTACGTTCTGGCCATCGCGAAAAAACACCTTCGCGTGGGCCGCTGGCAGGATGGCGTGTGCGCGGAAATCCCGCTTCCGGCGGGCGTTCCCAAGAGTTTCGAAGAAGCCGTGGTCTTCGAACAGCCCGACCATGACCGGCAGAGCCGCTCGCCATCGGGTGCTTCGTCCCCCCAGGTAGGCGCGACGCGCTTCGGAACCGGCTCAGAGCGCGACGTAGTCCACGAGCGTCTGCATCAGTATTTCCACCTGGTGGACCGCGAGCTGACCGGCATGTTCAAGGGCGCGCCGCTGGTGCTGGTGGGCGTCGCGCAGGAACTGGCTGCCTACCGCTCGGAGTCTAAATACCCCCACATCCTGGCGGCCAAGGCCACAAGTCCCGAGCACCTCACCTGGGTTGAACTGGGAAAACGCGCCCAGGAAGCCGCCCTGGAGGCCCAGCAAGAGGCAGCCGAGAAAGCGCTCGGCCAACTCCGGGATGCCCGCCGCGATCGCGTCGCAAGCGGCATCCGCAAGGTACTGGAGGCCGCGCACGAAGGCCGCGTACACACGTTGCTGGCAGAGAAAGACGCCACGCATGCGGGCCTGCTCGGTCCATCTTTCCCAGCGGATTCCGCGGGCGTTGAAGGTGAACAGGACCTGATCAACGCGGCGGCCGTGGAAACCATCCGCGGGCGCGGCGAGGTTTACATGCTCGATCCCAAGAAGCTCGCACAGGGCCGGCTCAGTCCCATTGCCGCCGTCTTGCGGTATTCCAAAGGAGACGGCGGCAGCCCGGATCGCGCGCGAGCTTCCCAACCGGGAACGAATAAAGGAGTACTCTAATGGAAGTCCGAATCCGGCATGGGAAGGACATGCAGTCGGAGGCGTTCGCGCGCTTTCATCGCGTTGTATGCGATCAGCCATTTGATGAAGGGGGAGGCGACAACGGGATGACGCCGCCTGAGCTGATGCTCTCGGCACTCGGTTGCTGTGCGATGCACTACGCGACCGCCTATCTGCGAGCGCGCAAGCTGTCCCTCGACGGTGTGGAGTTGAAAGTCTCTGCAACGAAGGGCGGGCAGCCGCTGAGGCTGGTCGAAATCGGAATTGAAGTGGACGCGCCGGGACTCAGCGCGCGAGCGCGCGAAGGGCTGATCAAATCGATCGAAGCGTGCCTGCTGCATCGAACCTTCAGCGATCCGCCCAAATTGAAGATCGGCATGGCGACATTGGTGACGGAGGGTCCTCCCGCGACACAGCCCTTCAATTTTGCCCCGTGACGGGGCTTGGATCGCACCGCCGGCCACTGGATCCGTTCTTCGCTCCCGCGAGCGTAGCCGTCATCGGAGCCACCGAGGCCAACCCCAGCGTCGCGCGAACCCTCCTGACGAATCTTGGCTCCTTCAACGGCAAAATCTATCCCGTAAATCCGAAGCGCGATTCGGTCCTGGGGCGGAAGGCGTATCCCTCGATCGGCGTCGCGCCCGGTCCGGTCGATCTCGCGTTGATCGTCACGCCGGCGCAAACTGTACCGGCCATCGTAGCCGAATGCGCGGCAGCCAAGGTTCCAGCGGCGATCATAATCTCCGCGGGCTTTAAAGAAGCCGGAACGCGCGGCGCGGAGCTCGAGCGTCAGATTCGGGAAGCGCGCGGCTCCATGCGCATCATCGGACCGAACTGTTTGGGTTTGATGGCGCCCTTGGCGGGTCTGAATGCGACCTTCGCGGCTTCGATGGCGCGTAAGGGCTCGATCGGATTCCTCAGCCAGAGCGGCGCGTTGTGTACCGCCATCCTGGATTGGAGCCTGCGGGAGATGGTCGGTTTCAGCGCCTTCGTCTCCACCGGCTCCATGCTGGACATCGGCTGGGGCGAGCTGATCGATTACCTGGGCGACGATCCGCACACGCGCGCCATCCTTATGTATATGGAATCGGTCGGCGACGCGCGCGCCTTTCTTTCCGCGGCTCGCGAGGTTGCGCTCACCAAACCGATCATCGTCATCAAAGCCGGGCGCACGGAGCAAGCCGCGCGCGCGGCCTCCTCCCATACCGGCGCGCTCACCGGCAGCGATGAAGTGCTGGATGCGGCGCTGCGGCGCTGCGGCGTTCTGCGCGTGCGGCGGATTAGCGACCTCTTTTATATGGCGGAGGTGCTGGCCAAGCAGCCGCGCCCGCGAGGCCCCCGCCTGGCGATCGTGACCAACGCGGGAGGGCCGGGAGTGCTCGCGACAGACGCGCTCATCGCCGAGGGCGCCGAACTGGCGGAGCTCTCCGCCGAGACCATGGCCGGCCTGGACGCGATCCTGCCGCCGCACTGGAGCCGGCACAACCCTATTGACATCATCGGCGATGCATCGCCCGAACGCTTTGCGAAAACCATCGAAATTGTCCAGCGGGACCGCGGCGTCGACGGATTGCTGGTCACGCTGGCCCCACAGGGTATGAGCGGCCCAGCCGAAGTCGCCGAGCGCATCAAACCGTTCGCGGCGATCGAAGGGAAACCAATCCTGGCAAGCTTTATGGGCGGCGCCAGCGTGGCTCGCGCCGAGGAGATCCTGAACGCCGCCGGCATCCCGACCTTCCCGTTTCCCGATACTGCGTCGCGCGCGTTCGCCTACATGTGGCATTACAGCGACAACCTTCGCGCGCTCTATGAAACCCCCGAGCTCGCGGAGGGCGCGGTGGATCGTAAAGCCGCCGCGGCGGCGGTCAACGCCGTGCTCGGAACCGCGCGGGCGGAAGGCCGGGTGTTGCTGACAGAGCAAGAGTCCAAGCGACTGCTCGCCGCGTACGCAATTCCGGTGACTCGAACGGAATTCGCGGGAACCGAAGACACGGCGGCAAAGCTCGCGGCTGACATCGGATTCCCCGTGGTTCTGAAGCTCCACTCGCATGCCATCACGCACAAGACCGAAGCCGGGGGCGTCGAGCTGGATTTGCGTGACGAATCCGCGGTGCGCGCGGCGTGGAAACGGATTCAAGCCGCCGTTTCAGCTCGTTTTGGGGCCGGCAAATTTGAAGGCGTAACGGTGCAGCCGATGATTCGCGCCGCCGGGCCTACGGGAGCAAGCGAAGGTTATGAGCTGATTCTCGGGTCCAGTACAGACCCGCAGTTCGGTCCCGTGCTCTTGTTCGGCTCAGGCGGGCAACTGGTCGAAGTCTTCCGCGACCGGGCCCTGGGGCTGCCGCCGCTGACCTCGACGCTGGCACGCAGAATGATGGAGCGAACACAGATCTACAAGGCGCTGGCCGGCGTGCGAGGGCGTGCGCCCGTGGATCGCTCCGCTCTCGAACAAATCCTGATCCGCTTCAGCCAGCTCGTCGCGGAAGTTCCGCGTATTAAGGAAGCCGATCTCAATCCCCTGCTGGCCTCGCCGAGCGCAATTGTCGCTCTGGACGCTCGCATCCTGCTGCACGACTGGGCTGTCCCCGACCGGGATCTGCCGCGGACGGCCATCCGTCCCTACCCTTCCGCGTACGTTGAGCAGTGGATCGCGCGCGACGGATCGGCAATCGCGATTCGCCCGATTCGCCCCGAGGATGAGCCGGAGATGGTGCGCTTTCACGAACGCTTGAGCGACCGCAGCGTCTACCTGCGCTACTTCCACCATCTCCCGTTGAGCGCGCGCGTGACCCATGAGCGCCTCACCCGCGTTTGCTTTATCGATTACAACCGCGAGATGGTGCTCGTCGCCGAAGCCGCAAACCCCGAATCCGCACACGCCGGCATTGTCGCCGTGGGGCGGCTGACTCGGGAGCATTCCTCCGCCGATGCCGAATTTGCCCTGCTCGTTTCCGATCCCTGGCACGAGCATGGTCTTGGCACCGAACTGCTTCGCAGGCTAGTCGCGGTGGCCCGAAATGAGGGCATCCGCCGCGTGTTCGGGGAGATCCTGGCTGAGAATCGCGCCATGCAGGAAATCTGCCGTCAGCTCGGCTTCGACCTACGCTACTCTGTCGAGGACGGCGTAGTGGAGGCTTCGATTATGGTTGGCGAGTCTCCTCAATCGGTAGCTTGACGTGAAGACGTTTCAGTCTGAGGAAGCGGGCTACCGCTACTGCGCGTGCCAAGTCATCTCGACGCGCACAGGGATTTCGTTCTTCACCGGGACCGCCAGCAGCGACGGCGGGTCGATCTTGAAATCGGCCAGCGTCGCGGGGATCGTTCCGGATATCTTGATCTGCTTTCCTTGCGTCACCAACTGGAATGCAATCTGCTTATACGTGGCGGTCTGGCCGGCAAACTGGATTTCCAGATCGGCATGGACGGTTGCCGACGCGGATGCCGCCTCGGGCAATTGGGTGCGCACGCTGACAAGAGGAAATTGGCCGCCGCGCGTTACTTGCAGCATGTGAAGGTCGCGGTTGCTGTCCTTCGAATCGAACGACTTCACCGGAACCGCGATCAAGAAATCGCATTGGCCGGCGTGGCACACGCCCTTGCCCCGAGCCATGTGGCTGACGCCGTCGGTCTGATGCAGCGGATGCGATACATGGTAGCTAAGCGTGGATTGATCGAGAACCCATTGGGTGTCCGCCGCGGCAAGCGCGGGAAGGGTCGCGAGCATGAAGGCGAATCTCTTGTACATCGTCCCCCAACCTAGAATTTGAACGTCACGGACGCCACCGCGAGCCCAAACGCCAAATAGGTCACCGTGGCCACATCCGAATGAATCTTGGCGATCCCATGCACCCGTTCCCCTTTATATTCCTGATCGAAAGCCATGGCCCCCAGGATGGGCGTCAGGATCATGCCCGGACCATGAACCCAGGCCAGAGCCTTATGCAGGCGGATCTGCCCGCGGGTTGCGGTCCCGGGTATCCTGGGCGCGCGGATCGCATAATAGGCCGTCATGAAGTACAGATCTCCGGTCACCGCGCCCAATCCGCCGTGAATGTCGCGGCCGGTCGCGCTGGGGTGCCTTCCGCCCGCGAGGCTGGAAGTGGCGATGGTCGCGATCAGAGGCGCCAGCGTGATCAAACCGTAGCGCTGATGCATCTTGAGCATGTGCGTTCGCCGGTCGAGCCTCGCCTGATCCGCGGCATTTCCCTGGGTCTGATCCGTGGGGAAGCCGAGATCTCCTAACGAAGGAGCATTCTCCGAAGCCGCTGCTAAAGCCGCGTCCATGGTTTGTCTTGCCCCTGCCGCAAGCGTCACGCTGGCGGTTTTGGCGGCGAATCCTTCCGCCGAAATAGAAACCTCGTAATCCCCCGGCGGGAGATTCGGCACGTTGTAAATGCCAGCCGAGTTGGTCTGCATCTCCGTCGCTTGGCCCGTCGCCACACTCTTGACGGAGATCTTGGCATTGGGAACCGCGGCGCCCGAAGGATCGGTGACCGTGCCAGTGAGCGTCGCACCGGCGACCTGCGCCCGCAAGGGGCTGAAGATAATGGCTGAAATCGCCAACCCAACCGCGAACTTCACGGCTCCTGAAGACCTAGGAGGTTCTTTCATCGAACACCAACTTTCATGTAAACCCAAGTATAGGCGATTAACGTCCCACCGGCTGGTCTGGTTCCAATTTTTGGACCGCTCCAGTGTGCAGAGTTTGCCTCAATGATGTCCGGGAAGCCTCTGGTGTAAATCCGGCCAGAACTCTTTGAGGACGTTGGCAGCCATATCGACGCCTATCTGAGAACCGAGCTTCGATAGCGCGGTGCTCGCGTTGCGCCCTTCCGGATAGTACGCCGTCGAAATCGCCACTGCCGTCGCGTTGCCGACGATCTCCGAGTAGTTGAACTGCGTGCCGCCCGCATCCGTGTGGGTCCAGAAGATCTGTCCCATTGCGTACCCGAGTCGTGACCATCCGCTTCCAGTACCCCGTCGAAAGTATCGGGGATCTTGGTGCAAAATGGCCGGGTAAACCGCTTCGGTCATGTAATTCCCAATGACCAAATCGCTATACGCGGTCGCGAAATAATGGATGTACCCCTGTTGCTCCTGTCCGAAGGAAGGATTTGAATTTGTAATCTGCCCCTGGCCTGCAAACGCGGCGGCAAGCACCACCGTCCCCCTGTCGAAGGAATCGTCCGTGGCGATCTTGAACTTTTCTTTGGGCGTGATCGGTTTGTAGTCGGTCAGCGTGGGGAACGTACGGTAATTCGGAATGATCCAGAGGACGCGCTTGTCGCTTGGCTCTGGCCCCTTGGCGGGAACACTCTGCTGGCTGTCCGCGGGCGCCGCTGTTTGGCCGAAACATGACACCGCGGCAAGCGTGGCTGCCCCAAGGACTTCGGCCAATCGCGCATAGGCGCGGCAGGAAAACGGAGCCATGAACTAGTGATGTGTCGGAGCTTCGTTAGGTTTCCGGCAAACGGATGTGCCTGGCCGAGCGCGACTTCCATACCTGCGAGCTTCGCCTGATCCGCGGCCCGATCCCGGCAATGCGCCTCCGCGATCCGCCGTGGTAAGCTAACTTCACCGGCGCGCCCACGCGAGACGCGCGGCCTCGCGAACGTCTCACGCCCCGACCCCGTTTGTCACACGGATAAATTGGAGTTTATGGCCACGGCTCAAGCTACACCCGAACTCACCCGCTATCTGGATCTGAAGTTGGCCGCGCTCGGGCAGCCCACCGCAAGCACCGCATCCGACTCCCTGCTGCTCGAAACTGTTGGACCGCTCTTGCGCAGCCACCATCAGAAGGACCTGATGCTGGGCCATTATCTGTGTCCGGCCGACACGCGGATTCAAGCTTTTCTAGACGCATACCTGCATGAGGCATGCCCCGGAGGCGCGCCCCGCTTGCCCGGGGACACATTCATTCTGGATCGTCCCGGCCTGGCGCGGCTCATGTCTTTGCCGCCCGGCGAAGACACGTTTTCCTCTCCCTATTTGCGTTCGTATCGCATCCGTCAAGGAGTCCTGCACAATCCTTCTAACGACCGCCGCACGACCCAGGGCGTCTTTCATATCGCCGAAGGCGGCTTGGGGATCCCAGCGGATAAACAGGCAGTGCCCATGCAGACATTCGCTGCTTTGCTCGCGGCCGCGTTCCGGCCTCCGTCTGAGGTGCTGGCTCTCCCTTTTACCGCCGGCCAAGCAGAGCAGGCTCGCTTGTTCGTCTCCCTGTTGTTGCGTCCGCTGGTTTGTCCCGCCACCGGAACCGATCCGGAAAAGACCATGGAGATCCGCTTCTTCGCTCCCGGCAGTCTGGTAAGTAACCTCGATTTCGTGGAATCGATTTTTGGCGGCGCGGGCGATCCGAATCTTCCCGAGAATGACGCCGCTCTGGACCCGGCGCATTGGACCGGCCATACCGGTTGCGTCATCGTCGCGCCTCACATTGTCGGCATGAGCAAGGCCTCGCTGGGGCTTCCGCGGGAAGCCGATGCCACAACCAGGCAAAAACGCGACGGCATGTGCTGGCGCGACCCGGATGAACCCTACAACGGCGGCAACGCGTTCAAGATTTGTTGCCGCGATCGACGCGGCGTCATGGTCACGATCATCGCGGACAATTATTACGGCTATTGCAAAAAAGAGGTCAAAACCCAGATCAGCTTTGCAGCAAATCTTTACGGGCTGTGCGAGGAAGAGCACGCCGGCGGCGCAATGGCCTCGGCGGCGTATGTTCTGGGGCAGGACTTCTATGCGGATCATACCGTCAGTCTGAAGAAAACTTCGTTCGAAGACGGGCTGCGAATTCTGGACGGCATGGTCGATCCGCGGCCCGGCCGGTACGCGGTTGACCGCCGCTATCCGGACATCCTGTACGTGCCGGAGAACGCGGTTTTCCAACTGCGGGAAGGCCGCGTCTGGTGGAAGCATGAGGGGCATCCGTACGAGTTAACGCTGCGCAAGGAGACCGTCTACGTACTTCCCTCCGGTTTCCGCGTGCGTCTCGAAAAACGTTTTGCGGACAAGTCCTGGAGGCTGGTGGGCACGCGGCCTCGCGGTACGCTGTGCCACAAACCCTGCACGGTCTCGGGCGGAGGCAAATCGGAGATCTCCAAGTCGATCGCCAACTCGCTGCTGCAGGGACCGGTCTTCGTTCGCGACTACCACCGCGACATGGAACAAATCGCGGAGATCCTGGCGAAGGACTTCTCGGGGATCTTCAAGGACCGCGCCGCGGACCCACGCACGCGGCGGCCGATCCTGAGCCCGGAACGCTCGCTCGGCTCCGTGATTCAGCTTCTGACGCCCTCGCCCCATTACACCAGCGAGTACAACGAGTGGCTCCGGCAGTTGCCCCAGACCACCCGCCAGATCCTTTTCACAGTGAAGCGTTATTATCGGCCCGAATGGGGCGAGAACTGGCGCGAGCACTTCACGGTCGACCGCATCAACGGATTTCTGGGACATGAGCTCAAGTTCGACAACCAGAAATTGATCAGCAACTATTTGCGCGTCGGCTACGATCGCGACGGCTCCTGGCGCATTTACAAGCTGCGGCCCGACTTTTTTCCGGCCGACAAAGTTCAGTTCGAGGACGACATCACCGCTTCGGTGGTCCTGCCCCGGGAGAGCCTGAACGACCTCGATCCGGAGTACGCCAACCCCAGCGTCAAGCTGGTGGCCAACTGCGAGATGCTGCTGTTCCAACGGCCCGACGATGCCATTCATCGCGGCGCAGACCCGCAAGCCGAGGCCGATATGGCCGGCAGCGGCGTGTTTCTCTCCAACTATGAGCCGATCTCGATCGAGCGGGCCGTCGGCATGGTGGAACATGTGGTGGAGTTCGATCGCTACGCCGGCCCGATGAAAGGCCTGATCGAAGACTTTGCCAGGCAGGGCGTTACGAAAAACGGCGCCGGCGGCCCGGCGTATGTGGCCTCTTCGGCGCACCCTCGGTTGGTGGATGGCCAGCCTTCGAAAAACCCGCGCTACTTGCAGAAGCGCCCCGATCTGGTGGCGCCCCGGGAAAGCTACCTCACCGAAATCGCGGCTCGCCTGGAGCGCGGAGTCCCCGCCGGACGCCCCGTCCATTTCCCGGTGAACGCGGTGCTTTCCGGACGAAGAAACAACCCGCCGGATTTGAAGACCGGCCAGCCCCCGCTCGCCGTGTACAGCCCCATCCATTATCAGGAGCTGCCGGAGCTGTTCATGGAATTTATCTCCAGTCTCACCGGCAAATCGCCGTCGATGATCGGATTCGGGAGCGAGGGCGCTCTCACCAAGGGACCGTTCAACGCCCTTTGGCCGGTGGTGGATCTCAACAACGCGCTGGTGTCCGCGATCCTCACGGGATATGCGGGGTTCACCACGTCGGCCGGTTATGTGGGCCCGTATCTGCGCGTGGATCACGACGTCAGCCTGCTGGTTCCCGAGATCTGGTGCCGGATGCGCGTGGCCGAGCGCGATCCCCGGTTCCTGATCGAGAACGGGTTCCTGGAACACGTGGAGGATGTTTCGATCGGCGGGCGCACGGTGCTCGCCAGCCGCTTGGGCTTCCGTATCACCTCCCTTTTCGTGGACCGCTTCCTCGGCCGCATCTTCGAGACGCCGGGTTCGGTCTTCACCTCCGAAATGCTGCGGCCGGAAGAGCAGGACCCGGAGCTCTTCGCGGCCGGCGTCGATGCCATCGTGGAGACGCAACGCCGCGTGGCGCTCCACTACTTTGAAGACGGCAGCGTGGAGGCGGCCTGTCCTCCGCTGAAGGCTCTGCTGCATTTTCTGGCGCATGGCAGCAATGAAGGGATGGGGATCGACTCGCCCGAAGTGCGCGCATTATTCCTGCGCGAAACCATGCTCGCAAGCGACTGGTACCAGGAGCGTCTTCGCGTCAAGCAAGAGCGGGACGCGGCGCTGTGGCAGCGTCATGCCGCGGCGCTGGAGGCGTTTCGCGACGGACCGGGAAACATCGCTGGCGGCGGCATCGATCTGGAACAACGTTTCGACCTGGTGCGCCGCGAGCTGGCGAGGGTGAGTAGTCCGGCGTACGTGCAAGAACTCCGCGGGACCATCGGCGCCGATCCTTTCCATTGCCAGTGACTCAAATCCGCACGCGCTTCAGCCGCAGGCTGTTGGCGACCACGCTGACCGAACTCGCCGCCATGGCCGCGCTGGCGATCACCGGGCTTAGGAATCCGAGCGCGGCGGCCGGAATCGCGATCGCGTTGTAGCCCAGCGCCCAGAACAGATTCTGTTTCATGACGCGCCAAGCCGCGCGCGAAAGTGACATGGCCTGCGCCACCGCGCGAAGATCGGACCGCAGCAGCGTCACGTCGCCGGCTTCCATGGCGACGTCCGTTCCCGATCCCATCGCGAATCCGATATCGGCCTGCGCCAGCGCGGGCGCGTCGTTGATGCCGTCGCCCACCATAGCGACAGTGCGGCCTTGACTCTGCAACTGGCGGATCTCAGCGGCCTTCCCGTCGGGGAGGACTTCCGCGATAACGCGTCCGATGCCCGCCTGGTGCGCGATCGCCTGCGCCGGTTCCTGGCGATCGCCGGTGAGCAAGATCACTTCGAGACCGAGACGCGCGAACTCCTCCACTGCGGATTTTGTGGTCGCGCGAATCGGGTCGGACACGAGAAGCGATCCCGCGTACCGTCCATCCACCGCGACGAGAATGCCTTCGCCCAGGGCTGTAACACCGCTGCCTGCAAGGAACGCAAGGTTGCCGGCAAGCACGTCGTGGCCTTCCACGCGAGCCCGGATGCCAAGCCCCGCGGTGGCGCTGAACTCCCCGGCCTCAGTGAGCCCAAGGCCGCGAGAAGCGGCGTAGTCCACCACGGCTTTCCCCAACGGATGCTCGGAGCGGCTCTCGGCGGATGCCGCCAGGCGCAGATCGTCATCCCCGATGTCCGCCTGCGTGACTCGTGGCTTGCCTTCGGTCACGGTGCCGGTCTTATCGAGAACAATCGTGTCCACGCGGCGCAGTTTTTCGAGCGCTTCCCCGCCCTTGATCAGCAGCCCCATCGCGGCTCCGCGCCCCGTGGCGACCATCACGGCCGTCGGCACCGCCAGGCCCATCGCGCAAGGACACGCAATGATGAGCACAGCCACCGCGGAGACGGCCGCTTGCAGGGCACCCCGGCCCGCGATCATCCATCCCGCGAACGTGAGCGCGGCCAGGGCGATCACGGTGGGGGTGAAGACGCGGCTGATGCGGTCGGCAAGCCGCTCCATGGGAGTGCGGGAGGCCTGGGCATCGCGCATCAAAGTGACGATGCGCGCCAGCACGCTGGACTCGCCCAACGTCGTGGCGCGATAGCGGAAGCTTCCGCTGGTGTTGAGCGTGCCGCCCGTGACCGCGCTGCCCGCACGCTTTTCAACCGGCGCGGGCTCGCCGGTGAGCATGGATTCATCGACGAAACTTGCGCCATCGAGAATGACTCCGTCAACCGGCAGCTTTTCGCCGGGGCGAACGACGATCAGGTCGCCAGCGCGCACGCGCGCCACGGGAATCTCCGACTCCACCACATCGCTCGACATGCCGCGCGACACGCGGGCGGTGGGCGATTGCAGGCCGATCAACTTGCGCAGCGCGCCGGTGGTCTGGCGCTTGGCTCGGGCTTCGAGCGCGCGTCCCGTGACGACGAAGGCCACAATCAGGACCGCGGCTTCGTAGTACACGTTGAGCGCGATGCCGCGATCATGGAAAAATCCGGGCGCGACAGTGACGGCGGCCGAATACAAAAACGCCGCGCCGGTGCCGAGCGCGATCAGCGTGTTCATGTCGGAGGAGCCGTGACGCGCGGCGGTGAACGCACCCGCGTAAATGCGCCGGCCCGCCCAGCCCATCACAAACACAGCGATTCCGAGCAACAGCCAATGCACGCGAGTATCGCCCATGAACATCATCGACAAGCCCATACTTGCCGCGCCCAGCGCCAAGCTGACCACGGCCTGGATGGAGAGTTCCCGGGCTTCCCGTGCCTGCGCGCGCTCGCGCTCCTCCTGCTGCTGGAACGCAGTCTGGCCGGGAGTGGGGAGATCGGCCTCATAACCGGTCCCGCGAATGGCTTCGAGAAGCGCCGGGGGCGCGACGGCGTGGGGGTCGAACACGACGGTAGCCTCGTTGGTCATGAGGCTGACGGCGGCCTTCTCCACGCCCGGAGTCTCCTCCAGCGCATGCTGCACGTGCGCCTGGCACGCGGCGCAAGTCATGCCGCCGACGTTGATATGGACCGTCTCCGTCATTCGGCTTTTCTGTCAGTCAATCCGGCGAGCTTCGTATCCAGCTTTGCGGACGGCGTCGAGCACGGCCTGCTCATGCGCGGCATCGATGGCGACTACCGCGGAGCCGATCTCGACCTTGTCCGGCCGCGCGCCTTCGACGCCGGCGATGGCCTTCTCCACGCGCCGGACACAGGCCTGGCAATGCATTCCTTCGATGGCAACGTTCATATACATTAGGATGCCTGAAGGCGGCGGCACGATGCGGGGGCGCAATTCTACTGCCGCTCCATTACTGTCGCGGTTCGGAAGCGCAGGCGCGCCGGGCGTAGCGCCGGACCTTGACGGTGCGAGGCGGGCTTCGCCTCACGGTCGCGGTTCAGAATCGGAGCTTCCATTTGGTTTCAATTCTTTGAGGGGTTCGTTTGGCAGTGGAATATTTTGCTCTTTCCAGGTTTGGCCGACAGGGGTTTCGGGGTGGTAGGGGACGGGTTGCCGGGCGACGGGCAGGGACTGAAGAGTTATAAGACGGCTGAGGGCGCGGGAGAATTGGCGATCGAAGGCGATCTCATAGCGGAGCAGAACTTCGGGTGGGCAGAGACTGTCCGGCGAGCCGCGCAATGCCACGAGAGCACGGATGGGAGCCGGTCCTACATTCGGGTCCTGAAGAGCCATGTCACGATCCATGGAGGCCGACTGCACTCCCCAGATGCGCAACTGACGCCAGCGAGCCACCGCCATGGTCTCCACCAGCGAGACTTGGGATGCGGCGCGAGGTTTGTATTCCTCCATGTAGGCCGCGAGCAACTCAAGGAAGCGGGGCCTGGATTCCTCTTCCAGGACGACGGTTCGAGCCAGAAGTCCGTGGCGCAAGCTGTTGCGGGAGGAATTGCGTTTGCCCTGTTCGGTGATGGGGCCGCGGGAACGGGCTCCGTTGGCTTTCGATGCTTGAATTTGTTTATCGGATGGCATAACACCTTTACGGCCACAGATTAACGCCGATGAACGCCGACAGGGCCAAGGTTTTTTCGCAAGAGATTGAGGAGTAAGCTACTTTCGGGGTGGGCGTTGCCGGAACTGCCTCAGGGCGTCCTCATGAGTCCGACCACTTCCGACCCGCACAGAGTGTCGTGGCGCCGCCGATACGCTGCTTGCCGGGCATACGGGTCAGCGTGGAGTAGACTTCGGCCAAGCTGTGCGCTCCACAGCAGCCCGTTGATTTGTCAAATTGGATGAAGAGCCAGACTAGCTTGATGGTGGACGTGATCCCCGTAGAATACCGGCACCAGGACCGACGTATCGAAAAACCCCTTCATTCGCCCTTGCCGAGGTTAGCCATGTCGCGTTCCTCGCGTATCAGCCGCAGCATCTCATCGGTGGCGGAAGCGGGCAGGGGCTGCCCGGAGTGAAACACCCAAACGCCATGCTCTTTCGTGAGCGGACCGGTCCCACGCACCGGGCGCAGGCTGATCCGCTCCCCGGCGCTTTCCATTTCCAGCGAGTCGCCGGGCTCCAGATGAAGCTCTTCTCTCAATGGCTTGGGGATGACAACGCGGCCAGCTTTATCAATGGTGAGACGTGTATTCATTCTGGCACAATGCTGTGGGTTGGCCCAGCAGTTAATACCATTTTACATGATTGGACCGGTTGGAGCGTACCGATCCGCAGCAATCCGTTCCAATATCCCCCGCGAGGCACGCTCCCATATCTCCTTTTGCGCGGGCTCCATACACCTGGATAATGCAGTCGGTTATCGTTCGAGGTTCAAACCCACAAGCACACCGCCGGCTACTACGGGGCGCCTGCGGACCGGACTGTGCGAACGCCGCTCCCCTTGCCGTCCGGGGCATCCATCGTCGACGTTTTTCCCAGGATTGTATGTTTTCCCCGCAGAATCAGGCGGGCCACTCCTTCACCTTCGAGAGGGCAGAGGAAGCGATGGGCAAGGGACTCGCTCCAGGAACCTGGTCGTTATATCCAATGAAGTGCTCTGGCGTCAACGTTTTCTTTAGCCTACCAAACGACAGCTCCACTGGCTTCTCCGCCATCTATCCCAGACGCTTAGGGGCTATCCCTTATTGTTAGGTATTACGACCAGTCTTATCCTAGACATACAGGGACACACGAGACTTTTCGGGTCGAGACCACGCGGGCAGCCGCTTCGGTTGAACGCCGGCTACGGCTCAAGCTCAAATCCCTGAATACCCAGCGGAGGAGAAAATCTTTGTCGAAAGTACGTCCCCATGAAACGATTCCGGCTGCGGCGCTGTGCTGTTCAGCCATGCTGTTGTGTATGCTCGCCTTACCCGCGCGAGCGAGCCTTCTATTCAATGGGTCCTTTGAGACTGTGAGCGGACCCACTTCGAGTTTCTCACTCGAAGACCCCACCGCGAACGAAGACGCCCTGACCGACTGGAGCGTCTCTGGAACAGGCACCGCGAACCAGATTCTGGATTGCGTGGTCATGAACGGCGCGACGAACAACCTGTGTGGCCCCGATGAATTTGGAGGCGGGTTCCACTTCTGGGTCAACCCTGGCGAGAGCCCGGATGGTGGAAACTATTTCATTGCAGACGGGGATCAGGCGTACAGCCAGCCGCTCCAGCAAACCGTCACGGGACTCGTCAAGGGTGACACCTACATCCTGTCTTTTTATCAGGCGGCGGCCCAGCAGGACGGACCGAATTTCACCAGTGCTACGACCGAGCAGTGGCAGGTGAGCCTCGGCAGCCAGATCAAGGACTCCACTCTGATGCATAATGCGTCCGAGAGCGATGTCCCCTGGATGAGCCAGACCTTGACCTTCACCGCCACCGCCGCCAGCGAGGTTCTCAGTTTCGTCGCCGTGGGCACCCCGGCTGGACAGCCGCCCTTCGTGCTTCTCGACGGCGTCACGCTGGACCCGGCGCCAGCCCCGGAACCCGCGACCTACGCGCTTATCGGATGTGGCTTGATGGCGATTCCGATCGCCGCCCGGCTGCGGAAAAAGCGACGTTAATCCTTTCCTGAGCTTTGGACGATGTTCTCCTTACTCATGGAAGCGCTCGGCCATTTGCTGCGATCTCTTGCTCCGCTAGCGCTCGATATCGCCCGGCTTTGCGTTTGGCTGGCTCTGCTGATGGTCGTTTTCGTTCCGTTGGAGCGGCTCTTCGCGCTGCATCCGCGGAAGGTTTTTCGCAAAGCGTTCTCCACCGATCTGGTCTACTATTTCCTGAGCAGCCTGACGCCGAAGCTGCTCCTGGTCCTGCCTTTGACCGTAATCGCCGCGGGCGCGCATCGCGTGGTCCCCAGCGCCTTCTATGCGCGGGTGGCGAACATGCCCCTGTCGATGCGCCTCGCGGCGGCCATGTTTGTCGGAGAAGTGGGTGCTTACTGGGCCCATCGCTGGTCGCATGAGATTCCTCTGCTCTGGCGCTTCCACGCCATTCACCATAGCGCCGAGGAGATCGACTGGCTGGTCAACTCCCGCGCGCATCCGGTGGACATCCTGTTCACCCGCCTATGCGACATGTTCCCGATGTATGTCCTGGGCCTCGCGCAGCCACTGGGGAATAACGTGGATGTGGTCCCCGTCTTGGTGGCGGTGGTCGGAACCGTCTGGGGATTCTTCATCCATGCCAATGTGAGCTGGCGCTTCGGTTGGCTGGAGTGGCTGATCTCCTCCCCGGCCTTCCACCACTGGCACCACACCAACGACGGACCGGAGCGCGTCAACAAGAACTACGCCGCGATGCTCCCTTGGGTGGACAAATGTTTCGGCACGCTCTACCTCCCCCAGCGCCAATGGCCGGAGAAATACGGGATTGACTCTTCCCTGCCCTCCAGCCTGGCCGGGCAACTGCTGCAACCGCTGGCGCCGAGAGATCCAGCCGCCTAGCCGTTATCGCGCCTACTCCGGCAGGTTCATCTTCGTCGCCACTGCGGCCCAGCGCGGGCTGGGATACGAGGCTTGGGCGAAGCGGAAGTAGGCACCTACCGCGGAACTGCGCTGCTCGATGAGCTTCTCAAACCCATCCGCGGCTTGATCCGGTTCCCCACAAGCCAAGTGGAACAGGAAGAATCCCTGCGAAGCTTGATGCTCCTCCTGAAGTTTCTGGAGCAACTCCTCCGCCCGCCCGGCGTTTCCGGTGCAAATGAGCATGCCTGCGAGGAGGCCCACGCAGAGGGCGTCTCTACCAGATACACCAGGCACGCGTCGCAACCCGCCACGCGCGCCGCCAATCCCACGATCTCTCCCAGCATTTCATCCAGAGACAACTCCGAACTGACAATCCGGCTCACTCTGTGCAGTACGGAAATGTCGTCGGGTCCCATTAAACTCATAGATTCAGTCGCCACCATACATCAGCGTGAGACGCCCAGCTGTCTACGCTTCAACGGCGCCCTCGCGGACGCCACCGCAAAACTCAGGGTCAGATGGAGTCGCTCCGCCTTTCTTGCAGGGCTCTTTCATCCCTTACAACATGCCGGTTTATCCCGGCGCAGCCTAAGCGCAGGACTCAGGTGTCCTTTAGCTCCTGCTCCACTGCGCTAACGAAATAGTCGATCTCCGCGAGCGTTGTGTAGACGCTGGGTGTAATGCGAATGCCGGTGTACTCGTCATGCCGCATCATGGATGTGTAAATGCCGTGCTTGCTCTCCAGCGCGTCGATCAACTTCTTGGGATCGGCGTCGTTCAGGCCGAACATGCCGATCCCGCACGACATCGTAGGATCCGGGTTATGCAGGATCTTGACCTTGGGATTCTTCGAGAGCGGAGTCGCCCAGCGGTCCTTGAGATAACGCAGACGCGCGGCCTTGCGGTCGAGGCCGATGTTCTGGTTGAAGGCGATGGCTTCGCAGATGGCAGCGAAATTCGCGGCCGGATGAGTGCCGATTTCCTCGAACTTGCGGATGTTGTCGTCGCGCCGTTCGCCGGCGGCCATCAACGGGAACGTTTCCTTGATCTTCGACCTGCGCACGTAGAGAAATCCGGTTCCTATCGGAGCGAAGGTCCACTTGTGCAGACTGACGCCGTAGAAGTCGCAGTTGAAGTCGGAAATTTTGTAGGGGAACTGACTGAACGCATGGGCCCCGTCGACGATGGTGGTGATGCCGCGGGCTTGCGCCATGTCGCAGATGCGGCGGACGGGAAAGATCTGGCCGGTACGATTGGTGATGTGGCACAGCAGCAGCAACTTGGTCTGGGGCGTGGTGGCCTGCTCGAAGCGGTGATACAGATCGTCCATGCTGGAGACGGGCACCGGGAAGGAAATGGTCTTCACCTTGATCCCCTCGCGGCGGGCGCGCTGGGCGAAGGTGGTGAGCATGCGCGGATAATCCTGCGTAGTGGTCAGCACTTCGTCGCCGACCTTCAGGGGGACGCCGAGCTGCGCGATCTCAAGCGACTCGCTGGAATTGCGCGTGAGGGCGATCTCTTCGGGATCGCAGCCGGCCGCGTCGGCCACCATGCGGCGCACCGTTTCGATGTGCTTTTCGAGTTGCTGAATCATGGTGTGGTACGGCCCCATGTTGCTGTAATCCAGGTAACGCCGCATGGCTTCCTGGACGGTTCGCGGAGCCGGACTTACGTGACCGTTGTTCAGATTGATCACGGTGCGTCGGTGGTGAATTCGTTGCGGACGGCGGCCCAGAAATCCTCGTCGGCGGCGATTTCTTCGGCCGGGCGGCCTTTCGCCGCCGCCGTGGTGGCGGCGAATGCTCGGGTGGGAAACGATCCGGCGAGAGCGGCTGCGGCGGCCGCCCCGGCGGTTGATTGAAAAAAGTTGCGCCGGTTCATACGAGTTCTCCTTAGTGTCCGAAGTGCTTTAGGAGCGGCTAGGCTCGGGCGGAGCGTGCGGGGTACAAACGGGGTGGAAAGATTCCAGACGGCTGCTTACGTCGCAGCACAGTCTATGACTAAAGATAGTAGCAGAACTAGCCTGCACGGCGTGCGTTTGATTTTGGCACCCCTTAAAAAACAAACGGTTCTTAAAAAAGTTTTAGAGTATGCCGGCGATCAGGCCACTTCGCCGGATAATGCCCTACACGTACATTGGGAATCCGACTCATCCTCCGTGCCAGACGCGAACGGGAAGGCTACCGATATGACCCATAACGGGCTGGTTCTTTGCCAAAGCACCTCAAACAGACATCTGACTCCGCCATTAGGAATTGACGGGCACCGCAAACTTCTTCCTTCGGCGCAGGTGTAGCAAATGCAGGCTCGGCGTGAGCAGCTCGTTAAAGCGCAGTGCCCGAGGTTTGCTTATGGCGCGGCGCGCGTTTAGACTTCGGAGATAGGCGTGCCCCAGAGGAACCCCAGATCGGTCCGTATCGTCCGGGTACGATCCGTCATCGCCACGTTGCGCATGCATGCCGCCGGTATTGATTATCAGCATGCAGACACACCAGGCCACATGAGATGAGAAGGGAACAGATGCCTAAGGGTACGGGACGCCGCGCTCGTGAGTGATGCTGACATGATACCGATGGGGGAAACTGCACTTCTGCGCTTGCTGCATTTGGCTGACTCGGCGATCCCGATTGGCGGCACACCGCACTCCTTTGGACTCGAAACACTAGCCGATGAAGGGGCGCTGGAGCCGGAAAACGTGGAGATCGTCCTGAGTGAGCATCTCCAGGAAACCGGAGCGTTGGAGGCTGGGTTCGTGCGCCGTTCCTGGAAGAGAGACGATTTGTGGGCGCTAAGCGAAGAAATGAACGCGCGCAAGCTGGCGCGGGAATCGCGTGAAGCAAGCCTGAAGTTGGGCCGCCGTTTCACCGCATTGGTGAACCAGCTGGTCCAGGCCCCGCTGCTTCAAACGGATTTGCATTACTGCATCGCTTTTGGCGCCGCGGGCGCGTTCCTGGGGATTCCGGAAGATGCGGTAGTGCTGGCTTACTTGAATCAATCGATCGCCGGACTGGTTTCCGCCTGTCAGCGGCTGATGCCCCTGGGGCAGGTGGCGGCGAGCAGGATCCTGTGGAATCTCAAACCAGCAATTGTCCAGGCATCTCTTTCCGAGGAGGCTTTGTGCTTCAGTCCATATCTAGAGTTGGCGTCCATGCGGCACGGGTCGCTGGGGACGCGCCTATTCATCAGCTAAGCCTTTGTTTCGAGCGCAGCCGGTTTCGAGTGAAGCGGCAGGATCCGCCGTGGAAGGTGGTGCGGGCATTCCCGCAGCCGGGGGTGGGCGCATTGGTGCATTTGCACAACGTCTCGGGAGGAGTGCTCGCGGGAGACCGCCTCGCGCTGGATGTGGAAGTGGCAGCCGGTGCGGCCGCCCAAGTAACCACTACCGGAGCGACGCGCTTGTATCGCCACCGCGCGGACGCCGCGGATTCCGAACATCGGGCGAGATTCTCTGTCGGCGACGAAGCCCTGCTGGAGTATCTTCCGGACGCTGTGATCCCCTATGCTGGGTCCCGCCACACCCAGCGCACTGAGATTCGGCTAGGACTGGGTGCGACACTTTTTTGGTGGGAAGTTATCGCTCCGGGCAGGCTGGCTGCCGGCGAGCGTTTCGCCTTCGAGCGGCTGCGCATCGAGACCGAGGTCCACGCTGGAACGCGCCCGGTTCTGCGGGAGAATTTTCTCCTCGAGCCCAGTGAAAGAGCCCTCTCCGCAACAGTGCGGATGTTCGAATACTCGCATCTCGCCAGCCTATGCGCCGTTCAGGAAGGACGGCCTCCGGCGTTTTGGCGAATGCTGGAGGACCGTTTGAACGAGGTCGCTCGGGAACGGACTCAGCCTCAGCAAGCCGTTTGGGGAGCGAGCGCGCTAGCCTCAGATGGAATCGTCGTGCGGGGCTTGAGCATGAGCGGACGTTTCATCTATGATGCGCTCATCGAGTTCTGGAGGACGGCGCGAAAAGCCGTGACTGGCGACGATGTGGTGCCGCCGAGGAAGGTCTATTAGGGTGGCTTGAGGAGGAACGATGCATCTGACACTACGGGAACAGGAGCGGCTGATGATCTATGTCGCCGCCGATGTGGCTCGGCGTCGTCGCGCGCGAGGCTTGAAGTTGAACTATCCGGAAGCCATGGCGATTCTCACCGCCGAGATCCTGGAATGGGCCAGGGACGGCAAGACCGTGGCTGAAATCATGACGCTGGGAGCCAACGTGCTGGGGTCCGACGACGTGATGGAAGGGATTGCCGGCATGATTCACGAAGTCCAGGTGGAAGCCACGTTTCCCGACGGAACCAAGTTAGTCACGGTGCATGACCCGATTCCACGGTCGAATTCAAACTCGAACCCCGGTGAATACTTCCTCGAACCCGAGGCCATTGAGGCCAATGCCGGGCGGAAGACCGCCAGAGTGGTGGTGCGGCACACCGGCGACCGGCCCGTGCAGGTGGGCAGCCACTATCATTTTTTCGAGGTCAACGACGCGCTCGATTTCGACCGCGCGGCGGCTCGCGGCATGCGCCTGAACATTCCGGCGGGCACTTCGGTGAGGTTTGAGCCGGGCGATGAGAAGGAGGTCGGTTTGGTGGAATTCGCGGGCGAACGGGTGGTGCTGGGCCACAAAGGCAGGGGAACGAAATGAGCCTCTCCATTCCCAGACGAACGTATGCAGACTTGTACGGCCCGACGACAGGCGACCGGGTGAGACTGGCGGATACGGAACTGATCATCGAGGTGGAGAAGGACTTCGCGGCCTATGGCGATGAGATCACATTCGGAGGCGGCAAGGTCATCCGGGACGGCATGGGGCAGAGCTCCCGGGCCACTCGAGCCCCGTCCGGGCAAAAACAAAGTGGCGCGCTCGATCTGGTGATCACGAATGCTCTCATCATCGACCATTGGGGCATCGTGAAGGCCGACATCGGCATTCGCGACGGGCGCATCGTGAAGGCCGGCAAGGCCGGAAATCCGGACACCATGCAGGGCGTCGATCCGGAGCTCGTGGTAGCGGCATCGACGGAGGTGATCGCGGGCGAGAACCTGATCGTGACGGCGGGCGGCATCGACAGCCACATCCATTTCATTTCCCCGCAGCAGATTTACGAAGCGCTTTCAAACGGCATCACCACCATGATTGGGGGCGGCACGGGGCCCGCCACGGGAACCGCCGCCACCACTTGTACGCCCGGAGCTTGGAACCTGGCGCGGATGCTCGAAGCCGCCGACGCGTGGCCCATGAACTTCGGGTTTCTCGGGAAAGGCAACGCCAGCACCGCTGAACCCCTTGCCGAACAGGTGCGCGCGGGAGCTTGCGGCCTGAAATTGCACGAGGACTGGGGCACGACTCCCGCCGCCATCGACGCCTGCCTGCGCGTTGCCGACGACATGGATGTGCAGGTCGCCATCCACACCGATACGATCAATGAGGCCGGCTTTGTCGAGGACACGATCGCGGCCATCGCAGGCCGCGCCATTCACACGTATCACACCGAAGGCGCAGGCGGCGGCCACGCCCCGGATATCATTCGCATCGCCGCGCTGCCGCACATTCTGCCGTCCTCCACCAATCCGACGCGGCCTTACACCGTCAACACCATCGCCGAGCATCTGGACATGCTGATGGTGTGCCACCACCTGAATCCGCTGGTGCCCGAGGACGTCGCCTTCGCCGAAAGCCGCATTCGCCCCGAGACCATCGCGGCGGAGGATATCCTTCACGACCTGGGCGTGTTCAGCATGATCTCCAGCGATTCGCAGGCCATGGGCCGGATCGGCGAGGTGGTCACGCGCACTTGGCAGACGGCTCACAAGATGAAGACGCAGCGCGGCGCGCTGCCCGAGGACTCCGCCCGCAACGATAATTTCCGGGTGCGCCGTTACGTGGCCAAATACACCATTAACCCAGCCGTGACTCACGGCATCGCGCACGAGGTGGGATCGATCGAGCCCGGCAAGCTCGCCGATCTGGTGCTGTGGAAACCGGCGATGTTCGGCGTGAAGCCGGAAATGGTGATCAAGGGCGGCTTCATTGCCTGGAGCGTGATGGGCGACGCCAATGCTTCTATTCCGACGCCGCAACCGGTGCTCTACAGGCCCATGTTCGGATCGTTCGGCGGGGCCACGGCCTCGACCTCGGCGACCTTCGTTTCGCAAGCTTCGCTCGCTGCCGGAATCGCGGAAAAATTCCGCAAGCGAGCGGTGGCCGTGAAAGGTTGCCGCTCTATCGGCAAACGGGACATGCTTCACAATTCGGCGACGCCCAAAATCGAAGTCGATCCGGAGACCTACGAAGTGCGGGCCGACGGGGAATTGCTTACGTGCCAGCCGGCGCAGATCCTGCCTCTGGCGCAACGACATTTTTTGTTCTGAAGGAGAACCATATATGCGGGCATTTCGAGTGGGGATTGCGGGTCCGGTCGGCTGCGGAAAGACAGCCTTAGTGGATCGCTTGAGCCGGCGGCTCTCGCCGGGCTTGAATTTGGGCGTCGTCACCAACGACATCTACACCAAGGAAGACGCGGAGTTTTTGATTCGGCAGGGAACGCTGCCGCCCGACCGGGTGCTCGGCGTGGAGACGGGGGGCTGCCCTCATGCGGCCATCCGCGAAGACGCGTCGATGAACCTGGAGGCGATCGCCGAGCTGGAAGCGCTGCACCCCGGTTTGGAGTTGATCTTCGTCGAAAGCGGCGGAGACAACCTGGCGGCGGCTTTCAGTCCCGAACTGGTGGACGCCTTCATTTACGTGATCGACGTGGCCGGCGGAGACAAGATCCCGCGCAAGGGCGGACCCGGCATCAAGCGCAGCGGATTGCTGGTGATCAACAAAATCGACTTGGCGCCGCATGTCGGAGCGTCTCTCGAAGTCATGGACCGGGACGCGCGGCGCATGCGGGGCGACCGGCCTTTTGTGTTCACGAATCTGAAGGACGGCGCGGGATTAGAGGATGTAGTGTCCTGGCTTGAGGAACAGAGGGCGAAAGGACTTACCGCATCGGGCAAGCCGGCTTCACTCCATCCGGGGACACACGAGCATCATCATAACGCTGAGGTGTAGCAGCCCTCGATCTATTACTTCCCGCTTCCCGCCAACTTGGCGCGCGGCGCATAAAAGTTCTCTTGGCTGCCTATCATAATTAACGATGGGTTGTCATCGGGTCCGCGTGTTAAACTCCTGTTACACCTGATTGAGAGCACTGCTTATCGGGTTTTTCCCTTAGATAGCCGTCCGGTCTTTCGGCTAGCCCGGCCCCCGTCGACCCGTGTGCAAAACCAAAACAGCGCTTCGTGCGCCCCAAAAAGAGAGGATTCACTCATGACTAGACGATGTGCCCCCGTTTTGCTTTTGCTATTGGGGTTCCTTGCATTGGCTCCGCCGTCACGGGCGCAGATCAATCTGGGTCCCGTAACCGTTGGGGCGGGATTGCGAACCAGCTTCGACTCGACCATACCGAATAGCGGCAATACCGACAACCAGTTCCAGCTCAACGATATTCGTCTCTACGTGAGCGGGCCCGTCACCGACTATCTGAAATTCATGTTCAATACCGACTACAACGGAAGTAGCAACTCGGTGAACGTGTTGGACGCAGTGGCGGAAGTCGGAAAGACTCCCGAGTTCAACATCTGGTTCGGCCGTTTCCTGCCGCCGAGCGACCGCGCCAATCTCTACGGCCCGTTTTACGCGCATGAGTGGAACGTGTACACGGACGGCATCCAGGACGGATATCCGTTTGTGTTTCAAGGCCGCGACAACGGCGTCATGTATTACGGCACCTTCGCCAAGAAAGTGAAAGTCTCGCTTGGTGGTTTCGACGGCAAATCCTCGACCGGGAATCCGGACCTGCTTGGGGCCGCTCGCGTCCAGATCGATTTCTGGGATCCGGAGGACGGCTACTACCTGAACGGGACCTACTACGGCGATAAGAACCTGCTGGCCATCGGGGGAGCGACTCAGATTCAAGACGGCCATACTGCGTCAACCATCGATTTCCTCCTCGAAAAGAAACTGCCCAACGGCGGCGCCTTCTCGATCGAAAGCGAGTATGCCGACTACAACAGGCTGGGCGGGTACAACGCGGCCTATGCCAAGAGCCAGGGAGCGTATGGGCTGGCAAGTTACCTGTTTCCGAAAGTGGTCGGCAAAGGTAAGTTCGAGATCCTCGGCAAGTATGCGAAGGCGGATTTTACCCATGGGGCAACTCCAAGCTACGACCAGAAAACCAGCGAAGTGAACCTTAACTACGTCATGAAGCAATTCAACGCGCGCCTGATGTCATTCTTTCAGAACGTAAGATTCAACGGACAGAAGTCCGATTTCTGGGTTGCAGGAATCGGCCTCCAGATCCAAATGTAACGCATCGTTACTCACCTCAGAATGAAGCCTCAACCTCAGAACGAAGGAGTTAATCTTATGAAACGTAAAGCAGTGTTTATGACCGGTTGGATGCTGATCGCCGGGATCGCATTCTCCAGAGTCGCGGCGGCCCAGGACACAATCAAGGTGGGTGTGCTGCATTCGCTTTCAGGCACGATGGCCATTAGCGAAACGACGCTGAAGGACACCATCCTGATGATGATTGACGCCCAGAACAAGAAAGGCGGATTACTGGGCAAGAAGCTTCAGGCGGTGGTCGTCGATCCAGCGTCCGACTGGCCGCTCTTCGCCGAGAAGGCGGCGCAGTTGCTGGAAAAGGACAAAGTTGCCGTGGTGTTCGGATGCTGGACATCCGTTTCCAGAAAATCCGTACTGCCGGTGTTCGAAAAAGACGACGGCTTGCTCTTCTACCCGGTGCAGTACGAAGGGGAAGAGTCGTCTAAGAACGTCATCTATACCGGCGCTGCACCGAACCAGCAGGCCATCCCCGCGGTGGATTACCTGATGAAGGAAGTCGGCGTGAAGCGGTGGGTGCTGGAAGGGACGGACTATGTCTATCCGCGCACGACCAACAAGATCCTGGAGGCTTACCTGCTGGCGAAAGGCGTGAAGCCCGAAGATATTTCGATCAACTATACGCCCTTCGGTTTCTCCGACTGGCAGACGCGCGTGGCTGCCATCAAGAAGTTCGGCTCGGCCGGCAAGAAGACGGCGGTCGTGTCTACCATCAACGGCGACGCTAACGTGCCCTTCTACAAAGAACTTGGCAATCAGAAGATCTCGGCGGAGAATATTCCGGTCGTCGCCTTCTCGGTTGGCGAGGAGGAGCTGTCGGGCCTCGACGCCAAACCGCTGGTCGGCCACCTGGCGGCCTGGAACTATTTTGAAAGCATCAACACGCCGGCCAACAAAGCATTCATCGATCAGTGGCACACTTTTATCAAGAATCCCAAGCGGACAACCAATGACCCGATGGAGGCCTCCTATATCGGCTTCAATCTATGGGTGAAGGCAGTGACGAAGGCCGGGACCACCGACGTGGAGAAGGTGCTCGCGGCGCTTCCTGGTACTGAGACGCCGAACCTCACCGGCGGCACCGCGAAGGTATTGCCGAATCATCACATCACCAAACCGGTCTACATCGGCGAGGTGAAAGCGGATGGCCAGTTTAACGTGGTTTGGAAATCCGCGGGAGAGGTTCCGGGCGACGCCTGGTCCGACTTCCTGCCGGGCAGCAAGGACATCGAAGCTGATTGGGTGACGCTGAAGTGCGGGAACTATAATAAAGTCACTAAGAAGTGTTCAGGACAGAACTACAAGTAATGAAACACTCCCCGCGGGGTGGGCAGTGGCTGTGCATGCTGCTGCTCACCTTTTGGGGTGGCCTTGTACACGCGCAATCTCCAAAAGACGCAAGTTTCCTGTCAACCCTCGGCGAGCTGAGGGAGGCGACTTATGCCGACAAGGAGAGTATTGCCGAACGGCTGAGCCAGACCGGTCATCCGAGCGTACGCGCTGTCCTCACGGCGCTCATGGAAGATCGGCTCTATTTTCGCAATAACGATCAGAAGATTTTTATCGTCAAGGCGGCCGACGCGGATCCCCTCAATTTAGTCGATCCGCTATCGCTGAAGGATGCCGGATCCGCACCCGCGGATAGCCTGACCAAAATCGGTACAAACAATGGTTTGAGGAGTAAGTTGAGGGCGACCGTGGCGCACTTCGCGTTGTCCAGCCCGGACGCGGCGGTGCGGTTGGACGCGGTCCGGGAGATGTCGAAGTCGTTGGACGAGCCGACCGTGGGGCTGCTGCGCGAGCGACTCGGGGTGGAAACGAACTCCGGCGTCAAGAAGGAAATCGCCACAGGCCTGGCGCTCGCTGCGCTGGACGGCTCGGACACCAAGGCGCGCCTCGAAGCTATCGCCACGCTTAAGCAAAACGTCAGCCAGGATGTGCGGAACCGACTGGCGCTCCTGACCGATAAATCTCCCGACGGCAGCTTCGTCGAAAGCGACGCCCAGGTCCGACAGGCCGCTGCCAGCGCAGTGCAAACCATTGACGGTTGGCGCACCTTCTATGCGGGCATCGAGACGTTGTTTTTTGGCCTGAGCCTGGGGTCGGTGCTGGTTCTAATCGCCATCGGACTGGCCATCACGTTTGGCGTGATGGGCGTTATCAACATGGCTCACGGCGAGTTGATGATGCTCGGGGCATATACCACCTACGTCGTCCAGACGGTGATGCCCGGACATATCGGGATCTCGATCCTGGTAGCGATCCCAGCGGCATTTGCCGTCGCGGGGCTGGCGGGCGTCGTGATGGAGCGCACGATTATCCGATTTCTATATGGAAGGCCCTTGGAGACACTGCTGGCGACCTTCGGGGTGAGCCTGATCCTTCAGCAAGCTGTCCGGTCGATTTTTTCCGCGAACAACCGGTCGGTCATTACTCCCGACTGGATGAGTGGCTCGGTGCGGCTGAACGACGCGCTCTCGATTACCTACAACCGGCTCTACATCGTGATCTTCACGCTGATTGTCTTCTCCCTTGTCTTGTTGGTGATGAAACGAACCCGAATCGGTCTCGACATCCGGGCCGTATCGCAGAATCGTGCGATGGCTAGGGCGATGGGTATCCGCACGGAATGGGTGGATGCGATGACGTTCGGGCTGGGATCGGGTATCGCCGGGGTTGCGGGAGTTGCCCTGAGCCAGTTGACCAACGTCGGTCCGAATCTGGGGCAGTCCTATATCATCGATTCGTTCATGGTGGTTGTTTTTGGCGGCGTCGGAAATCTCTGGGGCTCGCTCATCGGCGGCATGTCGATGGGGGCCGTCAATGAGTTGCTAGAGCCCTACGCCGGGGCCGTGCTGGCAAAGATTTTCGTCCTCGTTGGGCTGATTCTTTTCATTCAGAGGCGGCCGCGCGGACTGTTCCCGCAAGCCGGTCGAGCTGGGGAAGATAAGTAGTGAAGGAACATAAGTAGTGAACGGCGACAAGCAGGTGCCTGGTCTCTGGAACCGGACGACCTTGGTCGCTCGCGGGGGCGGTGGGCCGTTTGATCGGGGAGCAAAATGGTTTCTGGCGGTGCTTACCGTGGTGGCAATCGCCGTGCCCATTCTCAACCAAGTTGTGCCGGCTTCGTCCGCTTTTCACCTCTCGGCTT
>CAWEZD010000010.1:0-670335 GCA_963813465.1 Bryobacterales bacterium
GTGGTTTGAAGATGATTGAGACCGAGCAAGTAGAGGATGGTGGCGTGGACGTCGTGCACGTGGACCGGCTTCTCCGCGGCTCGCAGGCCGATCTCGTCGGTGGCCCCGATGGACTGCCCGCCTTTCACGCCGCCGCCGGCCATCCACATGGTGAAGCCCCAAGGATTGTGGTCGCGGCCGTACTTTTCCGGCGTCTGCCCGGCGGTTACTGGGCGAAGGGCGTGTGTCAATTCGCCGCCCCAAACCACCAGCGTGTCCTTCAACATGCCGCGAGCCTTCAAATCGGTCAGCAGTCCGGCCATCGGCTTGTCCGCCGCGCGGCACCACTTGGTGTGGTTCGATATTGACGTTCCTGTGCGCGTCCCAACCGCTTCCGGAGCCGCAGTAAACTCGACGAACCGCACACCGCGTTCGACTAGTTTCCGCGCCATCAGGCAGTTCGCGCCGTAGACCGTGGTCTCGGGCTCGTCCATGCCGTACAGCTTCTTGGTGGCTTCGCTTTCGCTGCCTGCCGAGGTCCACCGCTTCCGGCGCCGAGGATTGCATCTTATACGCCAGCTCATAGGAACGCGTGCGGGCGTCCAGCTCGGTGTTGTCCTGCTATCGCGGCCGAACACCTCGTTCAGCTTCGACAGAAAATCGAGCTTGCCGCGCTGCTGATCGTCGGTGGTTCCGGCGGGCGGCTTCAGATTGAGAATGGGCGTATCGCCCTGGCGGAACAGGGAGCCCTGATACGTCGCGGGCAGGAAGCCCGAGCCATAGTTCTGCACCCCGCCCAGAATTTCCTTGTTGTCCTGCATGACTACGAACGTAGGGAGATTGCGCTGCGCACTGCCCAGCCCGTAAGTCAGCCACGCGCCCAGCGACGGCCGCCCGGCCAGAATGGAGCCGGTGTTCATCTCGCACACGCCGCCGACGTGATTGACGGCGTCGGAGGTACACGACCGGATGACGGCCATGTCATCAACATGCTGGGCGATGTTGGGCAGCCAGTCCGAGACCCACAGCCCGCTCTGCCCGTACTGCTTGAAGGCGCGCCTCGCGGGGAACAGTCCGTCGCTGGGCTTGGCGCCCTGCGCGGTCAGCAGCGTTTCAGGATGGAACGAAGGCGGCACCGGTTGCAGCGCCAGCTTGTCCAGCAAAGGCTTGGGATCGAACAGATCCACTTGGCTGGGTCCGCCCTCCATGAAACACCAGATGATGTTCTTGGCCCGCGGCGTCACATGCGGCTTCTTGGGCGCGAGAGGATCGGCGGCGGTGGTCGCGGCGTATCCGTCCTCGGCCAGCATGGCCGCGAGCGCGATGCCCGCCAGTCCGCTGCCCGCCTGCGTGAAGAACTCGCGGCGGTTGGAGACGTTCCAATGATGCTTCAACTTATTGACCATCGGGTCGAGCATTGGGTCTGCCATGGCATCCTCCTTAATTGATATAGAGAAACTCGTTGGAATCGAGCAGCATCTGCGACAAGTCCACCAGCGCAGCTGCCCGCGCCGGTTCCACACCAGCCGGCAGGTTCGTTGGCAGAGGCAGCCTCTTGTCGCCAGCGGCCAAACGCTGCTGTAGAATCGGCATCTGCTTCGCGAGGAAATCCGACGCGATCTTCTGCTCTTCCGCGCTTGGCGCGCGGCCGTAGGCCAGTTTGAAAGCGCGCTGCACCTGGGCGTCCGGAGTCAGGCCGCTGTCATTCAGCACGCGGCCGGCGAAGGACCGCGCCCAATCCAGCACCAGGTCGTTATTTAGAAGATCCAGCGACTGCGAAGGAGTCACCGTGGGCTTGCGGTAATCGCAGCTTTCAAACGTATTGGCCGAATCGAATTCCTGGAGCATGGGATAGCGCAAGTTGCGCCGGACAAAGATGTAGACGCTGCGCCGGTTGTTCTGCGCGGCGTCCTTTTCGGTCTTCCAGCCGCCCGCCGCGGCCGTCGCGGAGAGATCCGAAAGCGTGCCCGCGGGGACCGGCGGGAACACGCCCGGACCGCCCATCTTGGGATTCAGCAAGCCGCTGACCGACAGCATGGAATCGCGGATGGCCTCGGCTTCCAGGCGACGCCGCGGAAGCGCCACAGCAGGTTCTTGTCGGGATCGGTTTCGGCGGCGTTGGTCCTGATATCCGACGACTGTTGGTAGGTGTTCGAGAGCATGATCAGCCGGTGCAGCTTCTTGATGCTCCAGCCGTTTTCGACGAAAGTCGTGGCGAGGTAATCGAGCAGCTCGGGATCGGTCGGCCGTTCGCCCATGCGCCCGAAGTCGCTGGGGCGTGGCCGACGATGCCGTTGCCCAAGTGGTCCTCCACATGCGGTTCACCATGACGCGCGTGGTGAGCGGATTCTTGGGATCGGTCAGCCAATTCGCCAACGCCGTGCGCCGGCCAGTGGTGTTTAGTCCCTCGGGCGCTGCGATCTTGGCGTCGGCGGGATCGAGAATCGAGAGGAAGCCGGGGTAGACCGGACCTCATCGCCCTTGAGGGCGGGATTGCCGCCTCTGAGGATGAACGTTTGGGGCGCCGTGGTGCTGATGTCGATCATGTACTGCCCCTGCGGCAGAGGCGCGGGCTTCAGCGAATCGAACTCCGCCAGCTGTTCTTGAGCTCGGCGTAGCGCTTGCCGTTGTCGCCCTTGAGCGAGCGCAGGGTGCGGGCGTCCGGTTCTTCGTCGAAGGTCACGCGAGGCTCGGCGGTGTGGTACATCATCGCTTGCAGAGGATCGCGCTTGGCCGGGTCCATCAGGATCGCGGCCTGAACCTCCGGCTCAAACGTGTGCGAGCCGCTCACCAGCTTGGCGGCGCGTAACGGCTCCAGGATCTTGGCCATCTCCGCGCGGATGTCCTTTGTCTTTTCGTCATACAGAGCCTGCTGCTCATCATGCTTCTTTTGCAGAGCGGCGTCCTTGAGGGGCAACGGGCCGTCGCCGAAGCTGGTGTTAGCGAAGAAGGCCTGGAGCCGGTAGTAGTCCTTCTGCAAGATCGGATCGAACTTGTGGTTGCAGCGCGCGCAGCCGTAGGTCAGGCCCATGAACGCAACACCCGTGACCGTGGTCATGTCGTCGAGGGTTTCCTGGCGGCGGATGTTCAGCGCGGCGGCGTTGGTCTCGTCGATCCAGTTGCGATTGAAGCCCATGGCGGCCAGCGCCTCGGGATCGCCGGGATACAGCTCATCGCCCGCGACTTGCTCCTTTACGAAGCGGTCATAGGGCTTGTCTTTATTGAAGGCGTTGATCACGTAGTCGCGATAGCGCCACATGTTGGGGCGCGTCTCATCGGCCTTGAAGCCGTTGCTGTCGGCGTAGCGGGCGACATCCAGCCAGTGGCGCGCCCAGCGCTCGCCATATGCCGGCGACGCGAGCAGCCGATCCACCACCTTCTCCCATGCGTTGGGCGATTTGTCGTTGACGAACTGGTCGATCTCCTCCTGCGTGGGCGGGAGGCCGGTCATATCAATCGTGGCGCGGCGCAGCAGCGTGATCCGATCGGCGGCGGGGTTGGGCTTGAGGCCGCCTTCTTCGAGCTTGGCCAGCACGAAGGCGTCGATAGGAGTCTTGACCCAGGCTTGATTCTTGACTGCGGGAACGGGAGACTTCTTCACCGGCTGAAGCGACCAGAAGTTACGCTGCGCCGCGGTGAATGGGTCGGATTCGGCCGCGCAAAGCCCGAGGGCAACCGCTACGCTGCCCAATATCAGCAGGGATCGGTGACGCATGGCACCTCCTAGACACAGAAACTGCGCCGACTATATCACGTCGTTGCACCGTGGTCAATCTATCGGTGAACATGCTTGCCCAATCCTGTCATGGAGTTAGATAGCCGGGCGGGGCGCTCGACGGTCTACCGACCATTGGCAGTAAGCTAGAAGTACTCGAAGATGTCTGGTCAGGTCACCCGGCGCTTGAAGCCCGAAGAAGAGGAAATACTCCGTAAGCGCGGTGAGTTGGTTGCCGTTCGTGCAGCCCTCGCGGAGCGTGAGTCTGGAGCTTGTCGATCTTCGAAGGCAGCTTGCCGCCTTTGAGGGCCGCTACCTGCGGCAGGTGGGCACCCTCTACGCGGAACTGGACGAGTGGAAAGCGCGAATCTCGGAGTTGTACGCGCGGCTGGATCTCTCCGGCGCAGCGAATGCGCGGGCGCGTCAGGCCCGCGAACAGGCGCGCCAGGCCTACGAGGACGCTCACGGCAAGGCATCTGAAGCTCGCGACTTCACTCCATCGCCCGAGCTCAGGAGCCTGTTCCGCGAGGTCGCCAAGGCCATTCACCCTGACTCTTGCAGGGATGCCGGCGACCTGGAGCGCCGCAATCGCTTAATGGCCGAGGCCAATCGCGCATACGAAGCGGGCGACGCCAGGATACTACAACATAACGGGCTTAATATTGCGCGATAGCCACTATGCCTCGGCATGCGGCCGGCTTTCGTTTACCTCGTCGCGAACTCGACAACGAAGGGGCCTTTCCCCTGGGCGCGAAGCTCGGTGGGAGGATTCCGCTTCGTTCTTCTATTGGCAATCTTTGCTAGGCATGCTACGATGACCTCAAAGCCAGGAAAGCTGTCATGCCGACACGAAATATCAATTTGACCGACGAGCTGGACAGCTTCGTGCTGAAGAAGGTGAAGACCGGCCGCTACGAAAACGCCAGCGAGGTGGTGCGGGCGGCTTTGCGAACATTGGAGCGGGGAGGAGCGTGAATACGAGGCAAAGCTCGCCACGCTGCGGGTCGCCATCAATGAGGGTGACGCCAGTGGTGTCGTAGAGGGCAACGTGTTTGCGCGCGTTCGGGAAACACTCAAGCTCCCTTCAAATCGGCGCTGAGCAGCGGCGGTCCTTCGTTTCTCGCGCCGCGCCGAGGACGATCTGCTGAGCATGAACGTCACGCTCAGGACCTGGGGCAGAGAACAGGCAATCCGTTACCTCGGCGATCTTGAAGCGTGTTGCCGGATGCTGGCCGAAAATCCCGCGATCCGCCGGCAGTGTGACGACATTCGGCCCGGCTTGCGCCGCATGGAGCGCGGCCGGCACGTTGTGTTTTACCGCGAGGCCGCGGGAGGAATTCTGGTATCTCGCATCCTGCACCAGCGGATGCTGCCCAACAGACAGGCAATCGCCGGCGAAGGCGACGAGACTTAGCGATTCATCTTCTGCCTGTACTCGGGATACATCGTTTCCGCCCCGCCCGAGGCCGCCCGTGAGGGGATTTTGTTCCTCGTGGCGAACTCGGTGAGGAACGGGTTTCGCCCGGCATGAAGCTCGATACGTGCCGGACCGCTTCCCGGCGCTTCATCGACATAACTCGCACGGATACAGCCAGCCGGTGGTGATTCCTCCGCCCACGATGCCCGCCGTGCTCACGTTGAGCGTGAAGTCCTGGCTCTTGAATAAGAGGCTCGGTCAAATAAATCGGGGCGGTGACGACGGTCACGTGGGTCAGGTGATCGCCGTGCCGGACCGCAAGACCGCTACGGAGGAGCACGACTCGGTGGCGCATCACACCTCCTACACAAGAGACAGAAACTGGGCCGACTATATCAGCCGGTGCGCCGCGGTCAACCCACAGGTGACATTGGAGTTACCCAATTCAGTCATGGAGTTAAGCGGCAGCCTCGCATAGCCCCAGTGGACCGTCGGACGCCCAGGAGTGGTAGTGTTAAGCATGCTCAAAAAGGTGGTTCGGTGCGGCGTGTGTACTCAAGTGCATGACGTAACCGCGTTGATGAATCTTAAGCAGCTTGTGAATGGGACGTTTACTTTTGTCTGCCCGGTCAAGAAGACCAACGGAACTTATCGGCTGGAGCAGATTGGAACGCTGAACATCAAACCGCCGGTCCCGTGAGCTCGCTTGCGCACCGTGCCTCCCGGCTTGAGTTCGTCCGCGTTCTCACATACGATTGACCTCATGCTGCCCAATCACAGGTTTATTTTCCACGCTGCCGCTGCTGCCCTCGCGCTGATGGCGATGGCCGGCCACGGCTGGGGCCAACCGCCGGAGCTCCCGCCGCCGCCGGCGCCGTTGCCGCCCGTTCTTCAAAATTACCAACCGGTGACCGCGGAGCGGCTCAAAAACCCCGAAAGCACCAACTGGCTGATGATCCGGCGAACCTACGACGGCTGGGGCTATAGCCCGCTCGATCAAATCACTCCTGCGAACGTCCAAGCTGTGCGGCTTGGTGTTCTCCACCGGCGAGACCAAAGTCCACGAGGCCGCTCCCTTGATCAACAACGGGGTCATGTTCGTCGACACCCAACAATCAGGTGCTCGCGATCGATGCCACCACCGGGAATCTGCTATGGCGCTACCGCAAGATTCGGCCCGCTGTAGTGTTTGTGCCTCACTGAGACCAGCCGTGGCGTCGCCCTCTACGGCGGCAGGGTCTACTTCGCGGCGGGCGAAGCCGTGCTGGTGGCGCTGGACGCGAAAACCGGAAAGGAAATCTGGACCGCGCCGGTCGCGGACAACAAGTCCGGCTACTACATCACGCTGGCGCCGCTCATCGCCGACGGCAAGATTATGGTCGGGGCGTCGGGAGGCGAATTCGGAATCCGCGGCTTCGTCGCCGCCTTCGATCCCGAATCCGGCAAGGAGTTGTGGCGCACCTATACAATCCCTGCGCCCGGCGAACCCGGCAGCGAGACTTGGCCGAAAGGCGACCAGTGGAAGACCGGCGGCGGCTCGGTCTGGGTCACCGGGAATTACGATCCCTCCACCAACGTAGCTTTTTGGGAGTCGGAAACGGCGGCCCGTGGATGGGCGACCAGCGTCCCGGCGACAATCTTTACACCTCTTCGGTCATCGCGCTCGACGCCGCCACCGGCAAAATCAAGGGCCACTTTCAATACCATCCCAACGATTCCTGGGATTGGGATGAGGTTTCGCCTCCCATCCTGGTGGACTTTCAGCGCGGCGGGCGCACCATTAAGGGCCTGATTGACATCGCCCGCGACGGATACATGCGCTTTCTGGAAGGGCATGACGGACCGATCCACTTCATCGACGGCAAGCCTTTCGTGAAGCAGAACGTGTTCCTGCGCCTGGACCCCGAGACCGACGGGCGCAGGTGGTTCCGGCCCACAAGCCCGGCACCGGGAAAACGGCCCAGTTTTGCCCGTCGCTGTGGGGCGGGAAGAATCTGGCCGCCCATCGCGTTCAGTCCCAAAACCCGGATGATTTATGTCCCGGCCAATGAAAATATGTGCGAGACCTCCACCGGACAGCCGGTTGAATACGCGCCGGGCAGGGCCTTCACGGGCGTGCAGTTCGACTTCTCCGTGACGCCGGGCGCCGACCATTTCGGGGAGGTGCAAGCCTGGAACGTGGACACCGGTCAGCGCGCATGGACCCACACCTACGCCAAAAGCCCGAATTGGGAGCGATGCTGGCAACCGCCGGAGGACTGGTGTTCAGCGGAGGCACCACCGACCGTCATTTCCACGCCTTCGACGCCTCCACCGGAAAGCTGCTGTGGGAGTTTCCCACCAACTCCGGCATTCTTGCCCCTCCCGCCTCGTTTGCGATCGATGGGAAGCAGTACATCGCCGTGCATGTGGGCTGGGGCGGGGATGCTCGGAGCATGCAGGCCAGCCTCAACCGTATCTATCCCGGCGAGTACCCCGAAGTGCCCGAGGGCGGCGCGGTCTGGGTCTTCGCGCTGGAATAAGCGAAGATCCTCGGTGATGACGTGGCGCACGCACTCTCGCGCCAGGGTGGCGGTTTAGCGCCACTGCGTGAAATTACCCAGCAAGAGGATGCTGGGGCGATCGAGGCTCGACATCCGCTTCTGCGCTGGCGCGGGGAGTCTTGCGGCGGAAGAACCGGCTGACGCCGGTGGGTTGCTGGTCCCAGCCTTCCAGCATCCAGATATCGAACGGCCACTTGGCGATGGAGGTAAGAAAGCTCTTGCCGTCGGGATTCAGGGTGAAGCTCCGGACGGAATTGGTGGAGACCGGCAGATCCACCGCGCCGATCAGCTTCTCGGCGCCGGTTTTCACGTTGACCGAATACAACTGCCACTCCGCGCCCTCTGGACTTGTGTTCTGGAACACGCCCAACACCTGGCTGCCATCCTTGGAGAAGGCGCAGGCCGCAAACTTGCGCGTAGTTAGCTTGCGTTCGTTGTTCCCGTCCGGCGAGATCAGGGAAAAGCCGTTGTCAGTCGGATAAAGAATCCCGTCTCCCGTGGGGGACCATTGCGGGCTCGCGTTCGTGATCCGGTATGGCGTTGCGGTCGCGAGCACCATGGGAGCCGCGGCCGAGCCGGGCTGGATCTTGGCAAGTTGCGGCTTCCGCCCTGGGTACGTCCAGAAGCGATCCATTGGCCATCGGGAGACCACGCGGCTGCCCCCGATAGGTCCGCCTCCCGGTTGACCGCTACGACACGCCCGCCAGCCGCGTTGGAGAGCATGAGTTTGTTGCCCCCGGACGATTGCAACGTGAACACAAATCGCATTCCGTCGGGAGCCCAGCGCGGATCGGTGATCGTGTCTCCCGGGGCCGCCTCAAACAGCTCGCGGGTAAACCCTTCCTTGGAAGATCTGTCCTCGATCACGCGGCCTCCATGACGAGTGGTCACGAACAGGAAGTGATCGCCTTTGGGCGCCCAGTCGGGATTAATCGAGACGCCGCCGCCCGCAACCAGCGTGCGAACATCTCCTGACGGCAGGGAAACCTCCATCACATCCCACTCGGTTGCGCCCGCATAGTAGGCGATCCGCTTGCCGTCGGTAGATACCGAGGGGGCGAGAAGGGCATCGGGGCTGGAGTAAATCGTTCGCCCGCTGCCGCCCACAACATCGAACAGAGACAGCGAATAATCACCTGGGGCCTGATGCTCGATCACAAGATGCCGGCTATCGGGAAGCCAACTAGCTGCGCGCGGGGCCGTGATCGGGAGCTTTCGCGGCGGGCCGGAAGGCAAGGGCAGCAACCACAGGCTCCTACCCGCGGATTGATCGAGGACAACCAGCTTCGAACCATCGGGTGAGAATTTTGCTTCCGTGATCCGGGCGTGAGCGGGGAACGGCGCCTGGCCCATCTCTTTCGGCGATTCTCCCTTGAGCGGGCCGACCCAGAGCTTGTCCTCGCGAAAGAACGCGAAGGTCTTGCCATCCGGATGAATCGCGGCCGCTGTCACGTGTTCCAGCACCAGTTCGGCGTCCCGCCCGACGCTCCCACGGCCCACATGCCGCCGCCGCCCGAGGTCGTGTAATAAATTGTCGATCCATCCGAAGACCAGAACGGATGGTTGCAACGTTCGCTCGATTTGGTGAGCTGCGCGGCGTCATGCGCTCCGACGGCTCTCGTGAACACTTGCAGCACGCCATGAATGTCCGCCGTGTACGCGATGCTCATTCCATCCGGGGACCATTGCGGATCGCGTTCGGTCGCTTCCTCGCGGGAAAGAGGCGTGAATTTGTAATTGGAAAGGTCCATTTCCTGCGGCGGGAGCAGCAGTGCCGCGAGCACGCCTCCGACGACGAGGCACGCGACGCCGATCGCCAGCATCGGCGCGAGACGCCGCCGCCGGGGCGTTTCCGCGGCGCTGGCCAGCGCACGGCGCTGGTGGTTGCTTCGGAAAGACGCTCGCGGACTTGGCGCAGCTCCCGATACAGGTCGCGGGTGGAATCGTAGCGCTCGGAAGGCTCCTTGGAGAGCAGCCGCGCGACGATCCAGCGCAGCGGCGCGGGCACGCTGGCGGGCAGAGGCTCGGCGTTCCACGGATGATCGCCGTCATGGTCTCCGCCGCGCTGCCGCGTTGAAACGCCCGTTTCCCGGCGGCCAATTCATACAGGACCAGGCCGAAGGAGAATTGATCCGACTGCGCCGTGAGACTGGTGTTCCCGCGCGCCTGTTCCGGACTCATGTAGGCGATGGTGCCGACCGTGGTTCCCGGGTCGGTGAGCGCGATGGTGAGAGTGGCGTCGCCGGCCGGTTTAGTGACCGGCGCGAGCTTCGCCAAACCGAAATCGAGGATCTTCACGCGGCCTTCGCCCGTGACCAGAATGTTGTCCGGCTTCAGATCGCGATGGACGATGGCCGCCGCATGCGCGCGGCCGCCATGCCGTCGGCGATCTGCACGGCGATGTCGAGCAGACGCCGCGGCGTGTCTCCATGCGCCGCATGCGCCACCGGCGCGCCATCCACGAACTCCATCACCAGATAATTCGGGGCGTCTCTTGAAATGGCGTCTCTTGAAATAACGATGTCGTAAAGCTGGCAGATGTTGGGATGGTTCAGCGCCGCCACGGCCCGCGCTTCGCGCTCAAACCGCTCCGAAAATTTCTCGTTCGAAACCTTGATGGCGACAATCCGGTCCAGACGGGTATCGCGCGCCTTGTAAACCTCGCCCATCCCGCCTGCTCCGATGGGTGCAAGGATTTCGTAGGGGCCGAGTTTATCGCCAGCGCCAAGCGACATGATTATCAAACAGTCTATCGCGGAGCGCCGCCAGATGGAGCCGAGTCCTGGATTCCGGCCGCGCGGCATGCTCTATCGCACGGCATGCCCTATCATAAAGAAGTTCCCCCGCCATGCCCAAGCGAATCACGTACAAAAAAGCCGGTGTGAATATCGACGAGGCGGACCGAGCGGTGGCCGCCATCCGCCCGATGGCCCGGCGCACCTTCACGCCCGAAGTGCTCACCGACATCGGCAGTTTCGGCGGAGGCTATCGCTTAAAAGGTTACCGCAATCCGGTCCTGATTTCCTCGGCCGACGGCGTCGGCACCAAGATCAAGCTCGGCGTTCCTCACCGGCATTCATTCCACCATCGGCGAGGATCTGGTGAACCACTGCGTCAACGATATCGCCGTGCAGGGCGCGGCGCCCTTATATTTCCTGGATTATTTTTCGGTGGGCAAGCTGAACGCGCGCGTGGCCGCGGAAGTGGTCTCCGGCATCGCCCGAGGCTGCCGCGCCAACGGTTGCGCACTGATCGGCGGGGAGACCGCGGAGATGCCCGGCCTTTACGCCGACGGCGAATACGATCTGGCGGGTTTCATTACCGGCGTGGTCGAGCGCAAGAACATGATCACCGGAAAGTCGATCAAAGCCGGAGACGTGCTGCTGGGGCTGCCCTCCACCGGCCTGCATACCAGCGGCTATTCGCTGGCGCGCATGCTGATGTTCGAGGTGGCCGGCCATCACGCCGGAACGCAAGTGGCCGAGCTCGGCGGCTCCATCGCCGAGGAGCTGCTGAAAATCCACCGCAGCTATCTGACGCCCTTGCGCGCGCTGCACGACGCCGGATTGCTCAAGGGCGCGGCGCATATCACCGGCGGGGGCATCACCGAGAACACGCCGCGGATTCTTCCCAAGGGGCTGGGGGTGCGCATCAAAGTGGGGTCCTGGCCGGTGCTGCCGATATTCGAGCTGCTGCGCAAAATCGGCCGTATTCCGGGACACGATTGGCGCCGCACGTTCAATCTCGGGATCGGAATGATCGTCGTAATTTCGCCGCGCCGCTTGAAAGAAGCCGCGCGGATTCTCGGGTCCCTGCGCGAGCCCTTCTACCAGATCGGAGAAGCGATCCGCGGCCGGGGCGTTGTATATAAATGAAGGCGTATAAATAATGAGGCGGCTGGGCATCCTGATCTCCGGCCGGGGCTCGAACCTCCTGTCCATCGCCGATTCCATCGCGCACGGGAAACTGGACGCCGAAATCGCGGTGGTGCTTTCCAACCACGCCGATGCACCAGGGTTGGAGTTGGCCCGCGAGCGCGGCCTGCGCGCCGTTGCGCTGCCGTCGCGGGGCCTCGATCGCGAGCTGTACGACCGCCAGATGATCGCCGAGCTTCGCGGCGCCGGAGTCGAGTTGGTGTGCCTGGCCGGATACATGCGCATCCTGAGCGGGCATTTCATCCGCGAATTCCACCAGCGCATCCTCAACATCCATCCTTCGCTGCTGCCGGCGTTTCCCGGGCTCGACGCGCAGCACCAGGCGGTCGCGCACGGCGTCAAGGTCTCCGGTTGCACCGTGCACTTTGTCGATGAGGGACTGGATTCCGGCCCGATCCTGAAGCAGGCGGTAGTGCCGGTGCTCGATGAGGACACGGCGGAGTCGCTGGCCGCGCGCATCCTCAAAGAAGAGCACCGCATTTATTCCGAAGCTATCGCGCTGGTGCTGTCGGGCCGCTATCGCATTGAAGGCCGACGAGTGATCGCTCTCTAAATGTGTCACTTGACGACGCGGACGGTCCAGAAGTTGTCGGCCAGGTTGCCGTCGCTCAAGTAGGCGTAGGGAATGGCGAAGTATCCGCCCATGCCCCAGTCCGAACCCCAGGAATTGCGCACCAGGAAGCGCGCGGACGCGTTGTCGTATCCGGCGGCCATCACGGCGTGCCCTCCCAGCGCGGTTTCCCCGTCTCCCGGCATCGGGACGACGCCGGAATGCGCCACGGCATCGCTTTCAAAACTCTCGTAGACGGTGATACCGAACACGAACGGGTAACCCGCGGCCAGACAGGCTTTGAGCTGGCTCACGTCCTGGTTGACGCGGCTGTAGCTCACGGCGGGATGGGTGCGGGCGATTTTATAGCACGGAGGCGAGGGGCGCACGGCGAACTGGTCTTCCACGTAAGGCCACAACGTTTCCGCGCAGGCGCCTTGCGAAGCCACGCTCTTGATGCCGTCGCGGATCTGCGCGCCGGAGTCGGAGGCGACCGAGCCCTCCATCAGACGCTCGTTGTAATAAATGAACAGCCGCGAGGGAGTGAAGGGCTGCGGCAACTGCTGCTTGCGCTGATCGAATTCGATGGCGGCGGCGATGGCGTTGGCGGTGCAGCTTCCGATTTGTCCCTGATCGTAGACCGCCGGGCATCCCGCGCGCAGATCCGCCGCCGGCGGCAATGCGCCGGCCTTGCGCGGCAACCGGAGCACGCGGTCGCGCGCATCCGGGATGTCGGGAATCCAGCCGTAGCTTCCGAATCTTCTCTTGGTCATCTGTTTCATCTCCCCGATCGCAAGTTATCGCGAGGAGCGTGCGTACGGCCTCGCGTCAAAGCGCCAAGTGCGGGAAATCACAGAACTTAAAATTTCCATTTCGAGAGGTGACTTCGGTTTGAGAAAAGCACCCGCGACCCGCAACTAGATTTCAAACATGCAAACGGTGGAATACCGGATCTGGAGTCCCGAGGCCAGCCCGCTCCGCGTGGAGTTCCCGGCCGAGTTGATTCGAAGCTTGGGAATCGCCGAAGCTTCCGGCGTTCTGTACGGATCGCGGCATGGCCGCGAGATACGAGTATTCTCGGTTGAGGCGCCGGAGAACGAAGAACAGGAGAAGGTGGGCGTGTTTGTGTCGCGGATTCGCGGCGAGGTGTTTCTCACCGAGACGGATCTGGCGTTCTTCAAGGAGCACCAGAGCGAGATCGCGCTGGTGGTCGCCGGTGATCGCGCGGGCTTCTTCGTATGCGAAACCGACGGTTCGATTCAGACCGTCCGCAGCCACGAGGAGTTTTCAATCGCGAGGCCGCAGGTGGCCGCCGTTCCGAAGGAGTCGCCCGCGCGAACGCGGGCGCCGGCGCTGGCCGGCTTGGTAGCGCTCGCCATGCTCCCCATCGCCGCGCTGGCGGTGTTTCCTCAACGCGCCGTTGACCGGCCAGTCGACTTGCAAGTGCGCGAGATCGGCGGCCAGTTGCGGATCTCCTGGAAGCCGGGTCGGAACGCGGTGCTGGCGATCGACGACGGCGGCAGAAGGCTCGCCATTCCGGTCTACGCCAACCAATCCAATGTTACGTACGCCCCGCGGGGCTCCGAAGTCGAGGTGAGCCTGGTGACGCTGGATGCGGCAAACCAGCCGCGCCGCGAGAGCGCTCTCTATATTGCTTCTACTGGGCCTTCGCGTGAGCCTTGACGATCTCCGATAGCAAATCGGGTAACGACGCATCCCGGACCAGGTGCGGATAACGCTCGCCGCCGTGATAGTCCAGCCGATGCACTTCATAGTAATCGCCGGTCTTGACGAGCAACTCGAGCGGCTTGTCGCTTGAACTGGTCTTAGCCACCGTCTCCCGCAATACCGTAGGAGTGAACTGGCGGTTGTTGACGGCGATCAATTTCGTGGAAGGGGCTACTCCGGCCTTTTGCGCAGGACCGCCGTACTGGACGTTGGCGATGGTTCCATCCTCTCTCACTTTGAGGCCGATTGAGTAGCTCAAATCGGTCCACTTGCGGCCGTCCTCGCCGGCCTTCCAGAAATCCGACCGGACCCCGTCGTAGGCCAGCTTCCAGCCTGCGTGCTCGATGCCGCCCAGTGGCGCGTGGGCGTCGGTGGAGTGCAGCCGCTGGTTCAAGAACCCGGCCCAATCGTAGGGCTGGATCGCGTTCAATCCCGCCACGATGTCGTCGAAATTATAGGGCTTCAACTCCGGCGCGCCGCCCGCGCCGCCATGGAAGGCGCGGCAGAAATCGTCCAGCGATCTGGTTCCGTTGCTGAGCTGGCGAATCATCACGTCGGCTTCGAGCCAGATCAGAATGCCTTCCGGATAATAGTCGACGTCGCGCCGGTAGTTGTCGTAATCCCACGAGGCGTAATAGAGAATCTGCGCCGCCACGGCGGTATCTTCCAGCGACCGCCAGGTGCGGCCGTATTTGTTATCGAGATCGCCGGCGGGCCGGCGGTACTTGCCGTTCCAGGAGTGTGCGAACTCGTGCGACAGCAGAGTGGCGGAGACCTTCTGGACCTCGGGATCGATCAGCGTTCGCTCATTGTAGCGATCGTCGCTGGATTCGTGGTGTTCCAAGCCGAAGTGCGCCACGTGATCGCTCAAGGTGTACAGGAAATGATAGCTGCGGTAATGCCGCGACCCGAACAGCGCGCCGGTCTCCTTCACCAGGTTTTTGTATTGACCGATCAATTCAGGGCTGATTTCCAAAGCCCGGTCGCTGTCGGCGGCCAGGTGCAGGTAATGCTGCGCGCCGAGATCTTCGCCGAGATCGATGGTCCGGTAGTGCGCGCCCGCCGAGATTGGTGAATCGATCAGCGTGGTGAGCGAAGCCGGCTTGAATTCCACATCGTTGCCGGTTTCCCTCTGGATGGGTAGCGCCGTGCCATAGCGCCAGCCGGAGGGGACCTTGAGCGACGCCTGGAGTTGCATGCTATCGGCGTCGGCGCCCTTCGGATACAGCAGCACTTGATTCCAGTTGAGGACCGCCAACTCGCTGGTGGTGGAGGCTCCCGAGGTGAAGCCCTCCGATTCGGGCGGCGCGAGGTAGTCGAATGCGATATCCAGTGAAGAGACTCCCGCGGGAACCTCGAAGGCGAATGCGTAGAGGTTCACGCTGTCGCGCTTCCAGGCGATGGTCTTGCCGCCGCCCAGGATCTTCAGACCCACCAGGTTGACGACGGGACCGGTAGGCCCATGTTCGCCCGGAATCCACTGCGGGTAGAGCAGAGTCATGGGGCCGGGTTGGGCCGGCATCGTCATTTGCACGTGAAAGACGCGGCGCGGGGCGTCGGTCGCATCGACATGAAGCTGGATGGGAGTTTGTGCGAAAAGCCCACAACTCAGAGCGAGTACGGCGAAGGAAACGAATCGCATACCCGATTCTACTTCAGTTGGCCGCGAGGCCAGCCTGATCCTGCACAGGCGGGCAAATCGCTAGGCACGTCGAGAGGTCTCCTGCCGGTATAATACAGATGGAGATCCCGGTGGTTCCTAAAGAATACGTGGAAGAGCACGAGGGCGGCTATTACGTCGCCGGCAGCCGGGTGTCGCTTGCCTCCATGATCTTCGCCTTCCGCGAGGGGGCTTCGCCGGAAAATATTCGCCAGAATTTCCCGTCCCTGTCCTTGGCCCAGGTGTATGGCGCGATTGCCTTCTATCTGAGCCATCCCGAGGAATCGGAGGAGTACCTTCAACGTCTTGCGGCGCAATGGCGGGAGCTTGAGCGCCGGGGGCAGCCGCCGGGGGGGGAACTCGAAAACAAGCTCGATCAGGCGCGCCAGCGTCTGCTTGCCGGGCACGGATGATCCGTCGCCTGCTTGCGGATGCGGACCTCAACGGGGCTATCGTATCGGGCGTCATGCGGCGCAGCGGCGATATCGACTTCAGGCGCGCGGAACACGTGCCCCTCGAAGGTCTCCAAGATGACGCCGTCTTGGCCATCGCGGCCGCGGACGGCAGAGTTCTGGTAAGCCACGATGTCAGCACCATGCCCGGTCACTTCCGCGAATATGTTCGCGACCACGTCAGCCCGGGCGTCGTCCTGGTTCCGCAGTATCTGGGCGTCGGCAAGGCGATTGAGAGCATCCTGTTGCTCTCGGATGCGTTCGACCCGCAAGATATCGAGAACCGAGTGTGCCTTATGCCGAGCTTTGTCCTGTATGGGTTCTGAAACAGCCTGAGGCGGGGCTACACCAGCACGGTGAACACGTTCTCGGTGCGCTCGGCGGGGTGGTAGAGGGTATCGCGCTCGACAGGCCCGCGGCTGACTTCGCGTGAGGGCGATGACGCAGCACACCAAACCGAACCCGGCACTCCTTTACGCTGCATCATCCCTCGGAATGACGAATGCGGAAGGCGGAGCGTTTAGTTCGCGTCCGGTTTCTCGATGTGGTCGATGACTAGAGTGTTAACGGGCGCCTGTCGTGGTGAACAAAGGGTAGGTTTCGGGACGAAAACCGCAGCCAATGAAATCAGGGCTTGCAGCGTCCCGTTTTGTTGTCCCATTATGGAGGGCATGAAATACGGTTACGCCCGCATCTCCACGGAAGACCAGAACGCCGCCTTGCAGCACACGGCGCTGAAGCGGGCCGGGTGTAAAGCCCTTTTCACCGATGAACTGTCCGGCGCGATCACCAAGCGCCCTGCCCTGCCTCGCTGCATGAAGAAACTCGAACGCGGCGACACGCTCCCGCTCTTTTCTGAAAGTGTGTGGAAGCTCGACCGGCTAGGCCGCAGCTTGCGCGACCTGATAGCGATGCTCGACGGCCTGCGCGATCGCGGGGTAAAATTCCGATCGCTCACGGAGGCGATCGACACGACGAGGCCCACGGGCCGCGCTATGTGGCAGATGATCGGGGTTCTGGCTGAACTCGAAAGGTCCCTCATCTCAGAACGCACCCGCGCCGGAGTGAAGGCCGCGCAGCGCCGAGGAGTGAAGTTTGGCCGGAAGGTGAAGCTCACGCCGGACTGATCACGAAGGCCCGCAAGCTGATCGAAGCGGGCGAACGGGTTGAGGACGTGGCCGCGCTTTGGAACGTGGGCCGAACGACGCTTTACCGGGCGCTTGCCGGTTAGTGCAACAGATCGTCATTTAAACCTTCCGCAAACGCTACGACGGTTTCGAAACGTTCGGATTTCAGTTCTCCGACGGCTTCTCCGCACGTTCGATCACGAAGAACTCGACCGGGCCTTTGCCTGTTTCAAGCTTTAAGCCAATTTCCCCCAGCGACGGAGCCCATGGAGCGGCAAAGGGATTCTGCTCGTTCTCATCGTGCGTTGCGTCGAACTCAAAATCGAACGCGCCGCTGAGGCCGGTCCGATCCTCTACCATGTGCCCTAGCTGCCTGGCGAGCATGTCTGCCAACGCCCATGGGTGTAGCCTTGAAGGAGACGTGGTTCACCCCGTCACGCTGGCCCGACGTCGTGAACTGTCGCCGGGTGCCTTCTTCAGACGGACGCAACTTGGGTTTGTTTTTGACACTCAAGTAAGTGATGGTCTGTTCCTTGGTTTCGCGGCGTAGCACGAGTCGGAAGCGGTCCCCTAGGAGCCCCTGCAACATTAGCCGGACCTGATCCGCGGTCGCGGAGGCTTCACCCTTGGCGAGCACTGCAAACTTGTCGTCGTCGATCCAGCGCGGACCGCCGATGAGTTGGAACGGCTTCATCTGGTACGCGTCTTCAATCAGGGTTCGGAGAGTAACGTTTTCGGCCCGCAAATTGCCACCGGGTGTGATTAGCGCACGGAGCAATCGCGAATCGGGATTGCCCGGCCTGATCGAAGCCACTTCGAACGCGGTGGGACCGGTCGCGGGCTGAGCGAATGTCAAACATGCAGTGAACACGAGCATAGCCCCAACGATTGGACGCATCAGGTAGTTCCCTCCCTTAGAGCATGACATTATTTCGTCTCGTTGATGCCCCTACCCCCTCCCGTCTGGTGGTCGTTTGCTAGACGGAAACATACATTGGACTAAACCGCTCCGCGGTATCCCCGTCGCGAGAGGGAGCATACGGGCGCAATGAAGGGCGGTCGAGGCGTCATCCCTGGACCCATTGAAGTTGGGATTCCGTTGCGAAAGTATTGAGGCGCTGCGCTGCAGCACATCCCACTTTCGCAAAGGAGCCTTCTCTATGACTTCCCTTCGGCAACGCATGACCGAAGACATGCAGGTGCGGAATCTCGCCCTGAACACCCAAGCATCCTATCTGCGACAGGTGTCCCAGTTCGCACGGTACTTCAATAAATCGCCGGAAGCCTTGGGCCCGGAGGATATCCGGGCCTATCAGGTTTACTTGACCAATGAAAAAGACCTGTCTACGAGTTCGATCCTCGTCGCGGTATCGGCACTGCGATTTCTTTATAACGTCTCCCTGAAAAAGAAGTGGAACCTCGACGACGTGATCCCAACGGCGAAGAAACCGGAGAAACTGCCGGTGGTCATGAGCCCGGAAGAAGTTCTGCACTTCCTCGCCTGTGTGTCCAGCATCCTGCATCGAACGATTCTCACCGTCTGCTATGCCGCGGGTTTGCGCATCTCCGAGGCTGTTCATCTGAAACCCACCGACATCGACAGCCAGCGTATGGTCATTCGAGTCGACCAGGGCAAGGGCCATAAGGATCGCTACGTGATGCTGTCGCCCAAATTGCTGGAAGATCTGCGCAGCTACTGGCGAAGTATGCGTCCGAAGGCATGGCTCTTCGAGGGTGAGGTGCCCGGTTACCCTGTGGCTGCCCACACCGTCGAACAAGCCTGCCAGCGGACTCACCAGATCGCTGGAATTCACAAGCCGATTACACCGCATTCGTTCCGGCACGGGTTCGCAGTCCATTTACTGGAAGCCGGTACGGATATCCGCACCATTCAACTGCTGCTCGGCCACCGCAGCCTGGCGACTACCGCGCGATACCTGCGAATCGCCACCAGCAAGGTCTGCTCAACTTCCAGTCCACTCGACCTTCTCCCACACCCTGTTTCCGTTCCGCCAAAGCCCGCACCTTCCGACCACTTCTGAGCTCGGCCCATGGAGCGTCCGAAGCTGGAAGTGGCGGATGTCCTCCGCCGCTACGGCGAAGCCTATCGAGACAGGCATGGCGCGTCAATGTCCACAGCGCAGCGGCGCGCCATGACCGCAATCGAAGTGTGCCGGACGGCAGCTCTCGGAGGGCAGATCGAGCAGTGCGATCAGTGCGGCAACCAGCGCATTTGCTACCGGTCCTGCCGAAATCGCCATTGTCCAAAGTGTCAATCGCTGGCTCGCGCGGAGTGGATCCAACGCCGCCAAACCGAACTTCTCGATTGCGAGTACTTCCACGTTGTGTTTACAGTTCCGGAAGAGATCGCCGCGATCGCCTACAGAACAAGGATGTGGTTTACAGCATTCTCTTCCGAGCCACCGCCGAAACCTTACGTACCATAGCCGCTGACCCCAAGCATCTGGGCGCCGAGATCGGCTTCTTTGCCGTACTCCACACGTGGGGATCGAACTTGCTGCATCACCCGCATTTGCATTGTGTGGTTACCGGCGGTGGACTCTCGCCCGACGGCACACACTGGGTCTCCTGTAAGTCTGGTTTCTTCTTGCCCGTGCGCGTGTTGTCGCGTTTGTTCAGGCGCCTATTCCTGGAGCATCTCCAGAATGCGTTCGACGCCGGCAAACTACGATTCTTCACTGCCCTGGAGAATCTCCGGGATCACTGCCAATTTGCCCGTTACCTGGCGCCTGTGCAAAAAACGGAATGGGTCGTCTATGCCAAGCCGCCCTTTGCCGGCCCCCAGAAGGTGCTCGATTACGTTGGCCGCTACACCCACCGTGTCGCGATCTCGAACAATCGTCTGCTGGATATCCAAGCTGGGCAAGTGCGCTTCCAGTGGAAGGATTACCGAGACAAAGGGCAGCAGAAAGCCATCACCCTTTCCGCCGAGGAATTCATCCGCCGGTTTCTCCTCCACGCTTTACCCGGTGGGTTCCAGCGCATTCGCTATTACGGCTTGCTCGGCAATCGGTACCGGCAACAAAAGCTGGCCCGGTGCCGCCAATTACTGGGCATGGCGCCTCCCCTAGAAGCCAAGCCGCCGGAGGATTACCGGGACCAGCATGAACAACTCACCGGTTCTTCGTTGCGCGAGTGTCCGGTGTGTCATCGTGGCCGCCTGGTAACGGTTGAGATGCTGACGCCTCACAGAGCGCCAGCAACGAAGGACACCTCATGATCAGCGTCGTCTTATCCGCCAGATCTCTGCCGGTGCGAGTTTGGTCCCACCAACTCCGCAGCGAAGCTCTGCCTTCCCTTACGCCGGAGCTCGTTATACCAGGTCGATATCCTTGTTCTCCAGGCACTCAACCGGTCGGAACCGTCGCCGATTCCCTGCAAGGTCGGCCAATCTTCCTCGGCAGCCTCGTTCTCCGTCTTCGTTCAGGGTTCTGCCAACCATTCAATACCCATAGGGCGGGAGTCGTGCAGCGGTTCAGTCCAATCCATTTTTAGCTCACCGTCGCGGCGATGCGAAATTCGCACGTGCCCGAAGCATGTCACGCCGCGACGCCGAGCTAAAAATGCTCTGCATTATCAGCTTTTGCGAGCATCAAGAGAACTTTGGCCACAGCGAGCACTCAGTTCGCTGTGCTTGACGAATTCAAGGAGGTGGCCCGCGTGCGAAGATTGTCTGAATTGCAGGTACGTCCGGCGCATTCGGGCGTCGCACGGCGAGCTGCGGCTGGAATGTGGTGTCTGGGACTACTGTCGACGGCGGCTGCGTTTGGGCAAACGCGACCCGCGGTACAAGCTAAACCCGTCTTTGAGGCGGCGTCGGTAAAGCGCTCTAAAGCGACGGACGACAATTGGCAGGGCAGTCCCGGCACAAATGACCCGGAGAGTACCCGAATGACCGGGTCTCCCATGCGCCGCCTGTTGGGTCGTGCCTTTAGATTGCGACCTATAGATTTGGAAGATCTCATCAAGGGCCCCGCGTGGATCGACGCTGAATACTACGATGTCGTTGCTAAGATTCCTCCCAACACCACAGACGACGTCTTCAGGCAGATGTTTCAAAGCCTCCTCATCGAACGCTTCGCGCTGGCGTTCCATCACGAGACGAAGGAATTCTCGGTGTACGATCTTGTTGTCGATAAGAATGGCCCGAAGATCAAACAGGCTGTGAGCGATCCTAAGGCACTTCCCGCCGCAGGGCCGACTCCGCGGCAACGCGATGGCAATGGATTCCCTGTAATACCTCCCGGAATGACTGGGTTTTTTCAAACATATGGTTCTTTGCAAGCATCTGCTCGAGGTCACGCGTTCTGGACAGTTCGGGCGCAGCCCCTATCGGAGTTGGCGCTTAGGCTGACAGATCCGAACGCAGGAAGGCTTCGTGTCATAGATAAAACGGGTTTGACCGGCAACTATGACTACACGTTGGAGTTCAGCATCGTACCGTTTCCGGGGGTGCCTGTTCCTGATGATTTCGTATCGCCCATGGATGCGGTTCGCGAGCAGCTAGGATTGAGACTAGTACCCGCTAAGGCCTCCTTGGACGTTGTCGTGATTGATCACCTGGAGAAAGTTCCGACAGAGAACTAGAGGGGGATTCATTTTTCGCAGCCACGTGTCATTGACAGCGACTTTTTAGACGACGTGTTCACTTAATGGCCTCGGCGCTTAACGATTCGACCCGTTGGTTGCCGATCGACCTCGTCCTTAATCGCTCAGTTGCGGGCCGAGCGAGAATTGAACGCTCCGCAATGGAGCGAAGAACCTTTCTTTTTTGGTGCTAGACGATGATGCATGTTTATCGTCTAGCAATCGGCGCGACAGCCCGGGATCTCCGCAACGCCGAGATGAACCCACATCAGTCTCCGCGGGCGTCCCGCGCCAACGGCTGACCGTCAAGGGAAAAGAGTTCCGGGAATCCCGACGATCACCTCACTCGTAGCGCAGCGCCACCATCGGGTCCACCCGCAGCGCCCGCCTCGCGGGAACGACGCTTGCGAGCACCGCGATGGTGAGCACCAGCCCCAGCTCGGCGAGCACGATGGGATCGGCGAACCGGGAGAGCAGATGCGCAGGCTCCTGGAGCGTAGGCACGACAAAGCCCTTCGCGCGCATGACGGCCTCCACCGGTATCGACGCCGCCAGCCCCGCCACGATCCCTACGAACACCGGCCGTAATCCCTGCATCACGATGCTCCGGACGACTACGCGCGAAGTCGCGCCCAGCGCCATCCGGATTCCGATTTCCTTGGTCCGCTGGCTGACCAGAAACGCCATCACTCCATAAATGCCGACTCCCGCCAAGGTCAGCGAGAGCAGCGTCAGGATCGCCGGAAAAATCGCAATCAAACGAAGCAGGCCGCGCTCGACGGCCACCGGTCCGTCTTCCACGTTCGTCAGATCCAGATGGGGCAACAGGCTCGGGTCCACGGACTCCACCGCGGATTGCACCGCCGCCAGCGCCTTGTCGCGATTGCCGTGAATGCGAAACAACAGTTGTCCCCAGACCGGCGTCGGCCGGGCGGCTGAAGGATCGCCGCCTAGACCGGTCGGCAAGTATACGTGCGTGGGATCCAGCTCCGTGATCAAGGTAAAACGAACGTCCTTCGCGATGCCGATGACTTCGTAGTCCGTGGGGGCGTTCCGAAGCATCTCGATAGAGAAGTGTCTGCCGAGCGGATCCTGGTTGGGCCACGCGCGCCGCGCCGTAGCCTCGCTGATCACGGCTAATGATGCACCCCGCTCAGCTTCCGGACGCGTGAAGCCACGGCCGCGCAGCAGCGGGATGCCCAAGGCCTCGAAAAACCCGTCCGAGGCAAAACTCGTCGTCGCCTGCCCCGTCCACTTCCCCGCCGTCACCTGCCACTGGAGTCCTGCCGGCGGAGGAAATCCGTGCGCCACGCTGCTTACTTCAGGCAGCGTCTCCAGTCGATCCTGAAGACGCCGTCTCACGTTCAGGACCTTTGCCGGAAAGTTGCCGAGGGACCCACCCACCTGATAAGCATCCCGCGCGTCATAACCCAAATCGGAGGCCGTGACGAAGGAGCTCGCCAACCCGCGCAGTTGCTGGCCGCTCACCGCCAGAAGCAGCACCGAGATCATCACTTGCGTCCCCAGCAGCAATCCGCGCAGCCGCGACCGCCCCGCTTGCCCTCCCGTCGACGATCCTTCCTGCTTGAGGGCGGTGTTCAGATCTGCCCGCGTCGATTGCATCGCCGGCGCAAGACCAAACAAGATTCCGGTGAGCAGGGACAAGGCCAGCCCGTAGAGAAACACGTGAGCGTCGGGACTGACGTCCAGTTCAATGGTCTGGAGCGCCCGCATCCCCTGCACAAAACCGGTCAGCGACACCCATAGGAATTTGCCCGCCCAGGCGGACAAAGGAATCGCCGCCGCTCCTCCCAGCAAGGAGAGCAGAACGCTCTCGACCAGCAACTGGCGGATCACCCGGCCGCGGCCGGCTCCCAGCGCCAGCCGGATGCCGATCTCGCGTTGTCGCGCCACGCCGCGCGCCAGCAGCATGTTGGCGACGTTGGCGCAAGCCACCAGCAGCACCAGGCTCACCGTCGTCAGCACCGCCGCGGCCAGCGCGTTCAACCAGAAGTCGCCGGCGGCGCCGAAGTAGGAGGCGCGTTGAAGCGTGACTGCCGTGGTGGGCTGCGTTTCGCGGTAGGCGGAAAGATAGCGGCGAAGCAGCCCGTTGGCTTCCGCTTGGGCCGCCGTGGGCGCGACGCCGTTCTTCAGCCGGGCCAGAAGCTCAAACCCGGGATGCGTCGTGTCGCGCCACGTCTCACGCCAGGTTGAATCCGGCGCTGGGCCGAAGGACGCGTCCAATTGGCCGATCATCGAGAGCGGCGCCCGGAAAGCGGCCTCCGCGGGAGCCACGTCCGTGCCGGTAAATTCCGCGGGCACGACCCCGACAATCGAATACGCCAATCCGTTCAGCTTGATCGTCTGTCCTAGGACATTCGGATCGGCGTGAAATTTCTTCAGCCAGAATCGATAGCCGAGGACCACAACCGGGTTCGCATCCAGCACGCGGTCCTCGTCCGGCAGGAACGTGCGGCCGATGCGCGCATTCACTCCCAGCTCGGCGAAGTAGTTGGCGGAGACCGCATAGCCGTTGACGTGTTCCGGAGCCGCCTCGCCCATCGACGCCATCACGGGAATCGCGGCGCTCGACGCCGTCACGCCGGAGAAGACGCTGTTGTGATCGCGCAGGTATTGATATTCGGGATACGCGAAGGTGTACTTGTATGCGTAAGAGTTCGTTCCAGTCCAGCGTTTGACGCGCATCACCTGGCTGGGATTGGCCAGCGGGAGTTGTTTCAGCGCCACGGCGTTATAGATTCCGAAGATGGTCGCGTTCACGCCGATGCCCAGCGCCAGCGCGGTCACCGCCACCAGAGTGAATCCCGGATTGTGCAGCAGATTGACCCAGCCGTAGCGAACGTCTTTGAAGAATTGTTCGATCCATACGAAGGATCGCTCCGTGCGATGCAGCTCCTTGGCCTGCTCGACGCCGCCGTAGGCCCGCTTGGCCGTGAGCCGGGCTTCCTCAGGTGGCATTCCACCGCGCTCGAAGTCTTCTTGCAACAGCGTCAGGTGCGCTTCGATTTCGCGAGCCAGCTCACGCTCCGCGCGTCCACTGCGGAACAGGTTCACGAGCCTCAAGAAGTAACGCCGCATGGTTTGTGCTCCTTCAGGAGAAGCCTCACTCGTGCCGCAGCGCCACCATCGGGTCCACCCGCAGCGCCCGTTTTGCCGGAGCGATGCTTGCCAGCACCGCGATGGCGAGAACTAAGGCGACCTCCCCGTAAAATGCCGGATCGCCGAACGTAGAGGAGAATAGATTGCTCGATCCTGGAGTTTCCACCGTGGCCCGAACCACCGAATCCAGCGCGAGCGAGGCGCCAAATCCCAGCAGCGTTCCCACCAATACCGGCCGCAGACCCTGGAGCATAACACTCCTCAGCACCATCCGCGAGGTCGCTCCCAGAGCGATCCTGATTCCAATTTCCCGGATTCGGTGGCTCACCAGAAACGACATGACGCCATAGATGCCGACGCCGGCCAGCGTCAGCGAGAGCAGCGTCAGCACTCCAGCGAACGTCTCCGTCACATACAGAAGCTTGCGCTGCATCGCCAGCGGCCCTTCCTCGATGTTGAGAATTGTCATGCTCGGCAAGAGATTTCGGTCGACTGACCCGACCACGGACTGCACTGCCGCCATCCCTTTGTCGCGATCGCCGCGAATGCGAAACACCAAGGTTCCCGTCGACCGCGGTTGAGATCCGTCCGCAGGGAGGTATACGTGCAACGGGTCGAGCCTGGCGATGTTCGCGGATCGGATGTCCTTGGCGATGCCCACGACTTCGAAATCCGTGAACCTATTCCGGAACGTCAAGTCGAGGGAGAAATGCTTGCCGATCGGATTCTCTTCCGGCCAGAAGCGCCGCGCGGTAGACTCGCTGATCACCGCCGCCGGCGCTCCTCGATCGGCCTCCTGCCGGGTGAAGCTGCGGCCTCGCAGAATCGGAATGCCCATGGTGTCGAGATACCCATCCGAGGCGTAACTCGCCAAAGTTTGCAGGTCCAGGTTCCCCGCCTTCATCGGGGGCGAGAAGGTGCCCATCAGCGGCATTCCTCCGATCGCTACGCCGATCAATTCAGGAACCCCCTCCAGCCGCGCCCGGAGACTCCGATTCGTGGCTAGCGCTTTCGCGGGGTCGCCGCTTGTCGTCAGGAAATAGGTGTCGCGAGTCTGAAAGCCCGGATCGGCGCTGCCTGAATTTACCAGATGGGATATGAGGTCGCCGCTGGTCATCAGCAGCAGCACCGAGACGGCAACCTGCGCGCCAAGCAACAGTCCCCGCAGCTTCGACCCGCTCAGCCGTGTGCCCAACGCCGCGCCTTCTTGCTTGATAGCGGAGTTCAGATCCGGCCGGGTGAATTGCAGCGCCGGCGCAAGGCCAAATACGATGCCGGTCGCCAGAGCGAGCACGAATCCGTACAGGAATACGTGCGCATCGGGACTGACGTCGACGTCGGTGCGGAGCCCCTGGAACCCCTGGAAGATGCCGGCCATCGACGTCCACAGCAGCTTGCTCGCCCAAGCAGCTACGAGGAGGCCAACCGCGCCCCCGAGTAAAGAGAGCAAAACGCTCTCCGTCAATAATTGGCGGATGATGCGGCCGCGGCCTGCTCCCAGAGCCATGCGGACGCCGATCTCGCGCTGCCTCGCGGCGCCGCGCGCCAGCAGCAGGTTGGCCACGTTCGCGCATGCCGCCAGCAGCACCAGGCTAACCACCATAAGCACGCCAGCGACGGACGCCTGAAACCGCGGGTCCTCTGTGTTGCCGAAATAGGCGGTTCTTTGCAGCGCGATCGTTTTGGTACGCTCGGTTTCGCGATAGCCCGATAGGAACTCGCCCATCAGCACGTCGGTCTCGGCTTGCGCCTTGGCTCGTGAGACGCCGTTTTTCAGACGCGCCAGAACCTCAAATTGAGGCTGGGAGCTGGCGTCGTGCCACTGCTCGATTGGGCCAAAGCCTGGCTCCAGTTGATCGATCATTGAAAGCGGAGCCCAGAAGTCGCACCTGGTCGGCATAATGTCCGTGCCTGTAAAGTGCTCAGGCGCGACACCGATCACCGTGTACGCTAATCCGTTCAGCTTGAGCGTTTGCCCAAGCACGCTCGAATCGCCGTGAAACCTCCGCTGCCAGAACTCTTCGCTGATGACCACCACCGTGTTCGCACCGTGTGAGCGGTCTTCGTCCGGAAGAAAGGTTCGGCCGATGTGTGCGGGCACTCCGAGATCCGCGAAGTAGTTGGCGGAGACCGCATGGCCGCTGAGATGTTCTCCCACCGCCTCGCCGGCAACCGACGCCAGCACGGGAACTTCGAAGCTTGACGCTGCCAGACCGGAGAACACGCTGTTGTGATCGCGCAGATATTGGTACTCGGGATATGCGAAGTTGTATTGGATGTCCCCGCGCGAGTTGTGCTCGAACCAACGCTCCAGGCGCACCACATGGTCGGGATCGCCCACGGGAAGCTGCTTCAGCGCGACGGCGTTATAGATGCCGAAGATGGTCGCATTCACGCCGATTCCCAGCGCCAGTGCGATCACCGCTGTCAGCGTGAATCCTGGATTTCGCCGCAGATTGCTCCAGCCGTAACGAACGTCTTTGAAAAACTGCTCGATCCAGACGAAAGACCGTGCGTCTCGATGCAGCTCCTTGGTCTGCTCGACGCCGCCATAGGCCCGCTTGGCCGCGAGCCGCGCTTCCTCAGGTGGCATTCCCTGGCGCTCGAAGTCTTCTTGCAGCAGCGCGAGGTGCGCCTCGATCTCGCGGGCCATTTCGCGCTCGGCGCGTCCCACCCGGAAGAGATTTGCAAGTCTCAAGAAGAATCGCCGCATGGCTCACGCTCCTTCGGAAAGCAGTTTTTCCACCAGCCCCGACATCCGTCGCCAGCGCAACGTCTCCGCGGCCAGCGCCTTCCCCCCGGCCTTGGTGATCGAGTAAAATTTCGCTTCGCGGTTGCCTTCCGTCTTGCCCCAGGTCCCTTTGATCCGGCCCTGCTGCTCCAGCCGCACCAGCGCGGGGTACAGAGTCCCCTGGTTGAGATGCAGCAGATCCCCGGAAACTCGCTGGAGCCGCGTCGCGATGGCGTAGGCGTGCAGCGGCCCCAGGCTTTCGAGCGTGCGCAGAACGATCAAGTCCAGCGTCCCCTGCAACACGGCCATCCGGTCATCACTAGACATCCAAGTGAACCTCTGGATTGAGTATGTAGCAGCTTCACTTGTCTGTCAAGTGAAAGTGAATATGCACTACCGCGACGTTGGGGTTGGTGGCCCACAGCCACTCCCGCTTGACGATTCGCAACGGGCCTATACCAGCGTGAGCCCCCGTGTGAGCCGTGGCCAGTTTCTCGGCGCGCTCCACAAAGCGATCGAACCTCATGCCCCGGTGATCCGGCACATACTCGCCATAGGAGAACAGGAAGATATCGGAATGCGCGCACGGAAGTTCACGCACGTCGAACTCGTTGTAGATCTCATCGATCTGTCGCGGATCGGCTACGCTCGGCAGCGGTCCGGGCGACATTAATTCCGCCGAATCCGGCGGGTTCACCCCTTGCGGCTTGGACTCGCCCGGATTCGGGAAAATCAGCCCGAGACCGATGCCCGCGGCGGCGAAGCGGAGCGTTTCGCCGAAGCAGCCCCAGCTCTGCGACGTGATCCACGTATGCAACGGCTCGCCCTCGTCCGCGCAGGTGACCTCGGCAATACGGGCTCTTGCCGCCCAGGCGGCATGCTGGTACAACTCTCCGTACGCCGTGAACTCCTCGTCTTTCGCGACCGTCTTCACAACTCTCCGGCGCGTCACGGCCATGATCCGGTATTCCCTGCCACGCACCAGAGGCGACAGCAGTTCCGGACGGACCGTATAGATCACGCCCCACTGCCATTCCTTGAAGCCCTCGGGCAGTGCGCCATCGCTTCCAGGTTGAGAAAAGTCCGACATTCCAAGATTCTAGCGCCGCATGCGACGCCTGTATGCAACCCCTTTTTCTTTGGGAGCGTTTTGTGCTACAGTGATTCGCTGCACCCATCGTAAAATTGTTGGCCGTGTAATTTTTAAGGACCCTCGCGGCGTCTTATAGATTGGTGGCAGGAATAGTGTGATGGCGGGAAAGGTTGCATGAACATCAGGAATCAAGCCGGCTGGTATGGATCGGGCCCGGCGTTGTTGCTGGCCGCGGCCCTGGTCGCCGCCCCGGCATTCGCCCAAGTCGATCTGTCCGGATCGTGGAACCCTCAGTTCTCCGAAGACCAGCCGGAGCGCATCCCCGGACCGGATCTGGTGGACTACCTCGGCATTCCCATCAACGCGGAGGCTCGCCAGTGGGCCCTGAGTTGGGACCCGGACCGGCTCACCCTTCCGGAGCACCAGTGCCAGGTGCATACCGCCGCCTACATCTATCGCGGCCCGCTGGCGCTGCGTATCTGGGAGGAGCGCGATCCGCAAACCCAGGAGTTGATCGCCATCCACAACTACACCAGCACCTACGAACAGAATCGGACCATCTGGATGGATAACCGTCCCCACCCGCCCGATTATGCCCCGCACACCTGGATGGGATTCTCCACCGGACATTGGGATGGCAACGTCCTGACGGTCTACACCGACCACATCAAGCAGGGCTGGCATCGGCGCAACGGCATCCCCTCCAGCGATATGATCACGCTGACCGAGCATTTTATCCGGCACGACAATCATTTGACGCACGTCAGCGTGGTGACCGATCCGATTTACCTGGAGGAGCCGCTGATCAAGAGCCAGGACTACATCTTGAACACGAGTTCGAATGGAAACTGGCTGTGGCCGTGCGAATACGTGGACGAAGCGCCGGGCCGGAAACAGGGTGAAGTCCCCAGCTTCATGCCGGGCGAGAACCCGTTCGTGACGGAGTTCGCAGCCAAGTATCGGCTCCCCGCGCAAGCCGTGCTGGGCGGTCCTGAGACTATGTATCCGGAGTATCGCCAGAAGCTGAAGAACATGCCAATTCCGCCCAAGACGCCGGTAGCCGCGGCTCCCGCGAGGTGAACACCCCAATGACGAAGATCTACTTCAAACTAGCGGCCCTGGCGGCTGTCGCATGCATGACGCTGAGCGCCCAGCAGGTAAAGCCAGACAACGAGATCCATATTCTCAAGGTTCAGGGCAACGTCTACATGCTGGTGGGGCCGGGCGGCAATTCGGCGGTTCAGGTGGGCAATAGTGGCGTCTTGGTGGTCGATTCCCAAACCGCCGACATGAGCGAAAAGCTCATTGCCGCCATCAAGACCCTCTCCAACAAGCCCATTCGTTACATCATCAACACCAGCTTCGATCCGGATCGGACCGGCGGGAATGAATTTCTGGCCAGAAATGGCGCGCCGGTGGTGGGCGGCAATCTTGGCAACAGCAACCGCGGAGCGGCCATCGTCGCCCGCGAAAATGTGCTGGACCGCATGAGCGCTCCCACCGGCCAGAAGGCTCCCACACCGGAGGGGTCGTGGCCCACGGTGACCTGGTTCGAGGGCAACAAGGAGATCTTTTTTAACGGTGAGCCGGTGATCACCATGCCGGTTCCGCCGGGCCATACCGATGGCGACGCGATCGTTTTCTTCCGCCACTCCGACGTAGTCGCCGCGGGGAACATCTTTAACATGAACAGTTTCCCTGTGGTCAACCTGGCGGCAGGCGGCAACATCCAGGGGGTTCTGGATGGCTTGAACCACGTGCTGGACATCGCCATTCCGGAGCACGAGCAGGAAGGCGGCACCTACATCATTCCGGGTCACGGCCGTCTCACCGATGAGCACGACCTTCTGGAGTATCGCGACATGGTGACCATCGTGCGCGATCGGGTCCAAAACCTGATCAAGAAAGGCATGACGCTGGAGCAGGTCAAGGCGGCCAAGCCGACGTTCGAGTACGATAAGCGGTGGAGCGCTCCGTCCGGCCCGGCCAGTACGGACGGCTTTGTGGAGGCGGTATACAAGAGCCTTAAGAAGTAGCGGCGAGACGATTAGGCGGTCACTACGCGGTCAGTGACCGGAAGCTGACCTCTAATTTGGCTGGGTTTGGCTCGCCGCGTGATAGTGTTGGAAGGGTTAGCAGTTTTTAGTGTGGAGGGTTTTGTCAGCATGAGAATTAAGCTTGTATTTATCGTGGCCGGCGCCGGGATGCTCCTGACCGGAATTCCAGCGTCCGCCCATCATTCCTTCGCGGGAACTTATCTGGAAGACGCGCCGCCGGTAAAGGCGGAAGGCACCTTGAAGGAGTTTCTGTTGCGCAATCCGCACTCCTTCGTCATCGTGGCGGACGACAAGTTGAAGGATGATAAGGGCGAACCGATCCGCTGGTCGATCGAGTGGGGCGCCGCCGGCCAGTTGGCTCAGCAGGGCCTCAACGGCCAATCGCTCAAGGTCGGGGACCACGTGATCGTGATGGGCAGCCCCGGACGCAACGCCAACGACCATCGTCTCCGCCTGCGGAGCATTGACCGGCCGTCGGACGGCTTCCACTATCCGCAGAACGGGCAGTCGTTCAATTAAGACACGCCGCCCTCGGGCGGCTTTTGACTAGTTTGGGGACAACCTACTATGTATCGTAGAAACGCGGGCGGACGCATCGTCTCGTTAGTCGCTGTCGTAACGGCGCTTTCCCTGGCCGTATTCGGGCAGGGCGGCGGTGGTGGACGAGGCGGCGGCGGGCGCGGCGGAGGAGGGAGAGGCGGTGGCCCGCCTGCTACAGCGGAGGCATCCGCGCCGCTCGATCTGACCGGCTATTGGGTGTCCCTGGTGACGGAAGACTGGCGCTTCCGCATGGTGACCCCCGCCAAGGGCGACTACGCCAGCGTTCCGATCAGCCCGGCCGGCCGCGCGCTGGCGGACCAGTGGGATCCAGATAAGGATACAGCCGCGGGCCTGCAATGCAAGTCCTACGGCGCGGCGGGGCTGATGCGCGTTCCCACGCGCTGTGCACATTACCTGGGCCGACGAAAACACGCTCAAGATCGAGACCGACGCCGGGACGCAGACCCGATTGCTCCACTTCGGCAACCCAACGCCGCCCGCGGGCGACGCCGGGCTGCAAGGGTTTTCCATCGCTAGCTGGGAAGGCGTTGGTGGACGCGGCGGCCGTGGCGGCGGCGGTGGTGGAGGAGGATTCGGTGGCGGTGGCGGTGGTGGTGGCGCCGGGGCAAACGCGGCTGTGACCAACGCAGGCGTTCCGGCCGGCGTGCTGCCTCCGGCTGCGGCTCCAGCTCCAGCAGGCGGGCGCGGTGGCGGCGGCCGGGGCGGAGCAGCGGCAGCGGGCATTCGTCCGGGATCGCTCAAAATCGTGACCACGCACTTGAGCCCCGGCTATCTGCGCAAGAACGGCGTGCCCTACGGCGCGGGTACGACTTTGACCGAGTACTTCGACCGCACCTTCGAACCCAATGGCGATTCGCTGCTGATCGTGACCACCATTGTCGACGACCCCGAGTATCTAACCGGGCAGTTTGTGACCAGCACGCACTTTAAGCGGCTCGCCGACACTGGTCCGGGATGGAATCCGACAGCCTGCGAGGCGAAGTAGCTGGGGCGCACGTCTTGAACCGCGCTCATTCCTACAGCGGCGACCGCCCACACATCGAATGGATTTAACTCACGTACATCTACTTCTGAATCACGTTCCAACCGTCGGCATGGTGATCGCCCTGGGCCTTTTCCTGGTTGGGCTGATTGGCAAGAGCGACCACATCTTGCAGGCCAGTCTGGCGCTTTTCCTGGGAATCGCGCTCGTGACCATTCCTACCTATGTAACCGGAAGCGCCGCCTCGCAGGCGATTTGCAGAGGGCAGACTCCGACCGCGCCCTGCCGCGACACCACTCTATCGAGGGCCATGATCGACGCCCACGAAGGCGCGGCACTGTGGGGGATCGGCCTGATGGAGTTCGTCGGCGCGTTCGCATGGCTGGGGTTGTGGCAGTTCCGGAGGGCCGCCCGGGTGCCGCGTTGGAACTTGGCTGTGATTCTCCTTCTTTCGGTGTTGACCTTCTCGGCGATGGCCAGGGCCGCCGACCTGGGCGGCGACATCCACCATCCGGAAATTCGCGATACGGGTGAGAGCGCTCCCGCGCCGCCGCTGGGCCGCGAGCTCGGCGCCTTCGTCGTGGGCGTGAAGTGGGTCTGGCCCACCTGCGAGACCCTGCACTTCATCGGACTGTCGCTGTTGTTCGGCGTGGCGGCGCTGGTGGATCTGCGCATGCTGGGCATGCTGAAGAGCGTGCCGTTTCACGCCTTGCACCGGATGATGCCGTGGGGCATTTTGGGATTCGGCCTGAACACCATCACGGGCATGTTGTTCTTTGTCGGAGCGCCGCAGCAGTACACGCAGAACACCGTTTTCCATTGGAAGATGGTGTTGATCCTGCTCACCGGGTTGAATGTCCTGTACTTCACCGTGCTCGACGAGCCGTGGGTTCTCGGGAACGGCGACGATGCGCCTCTGACCGCCAAAGCCGTGGCCGTGTCGGCGCTGGTCATGCTGCTGGGAGTCTTGTATTGCGGCCGAATGCTGCCTTTCCTGGGGAACGCGTTTTAATGCCCCTGGGTCTCACCGTTACCTTGCTGGTGCTGGGCGGGATCATCCTGGCGGGAGTGGCCGGCTATTTGATCGACAAGAGCCCGGAGGCCGCCGACCTGCCTGATACAAGCCTGCCTGATACAAGCCTGCCTGATACCAGCAAAGAGGAGCGCCGTCAAAGCCGATGATGGATTTTCTCTCCTATCTCGAGCACATGAAGTTTTCGATTTGGGTGCTCCAGTCCGGCTCCATTTGGGCCTACCCGAGCATCCTGACGGCGCACACGATCGGCATGGGGATCGTGGCGGGCATCGCGGCCGTGATCAACCTCCGCTTGTTGGGAATTTCGCCCGCGATACCCATCCGCCCGCTGGAGCGGCTGTATCCGCTCATGTGGTCGGGCTTCTGGATCAATGCCGTGACTGGAACCACTCTGATGATCGCGGACGCGACCACCAAGCTCACCAACCTGGATTTCTACGTCAAGATGGTTTTCGTGTTTGCAGGCGTGGCCCTGATCGCGATCATGCGCAAGAAGGTTTTTCGAGATCCTGAATTGGATAAAGGGCCGGTACCGGCCAACATCAAGCGCCTGGCCTGGCTCTCGCTGATCTGCTGGACTGGCGCGATCACAGCCGGCCGCTTGCTGGCGTATCTCGGTCCGGTTTCAGGTGTCCCGGGTTTGACGAATCAGTAGCCGTAATCCGCCCACATCAGACGGCGTTCGGGGAGAAGCCAGTTCCGCTCGGCGCACATCTCTCGCGAGCCAACTTCTGGCTCGTGTGGTTTCACCTCCGCAGGTAGGGTGTTCCTCGGCCACTTGACGTGACCGCGACTTACCAGGACTGATCCAGTCCAACTTCCCACAACGCCCTTTTTCGGGTTACCAACCGTTGCATCGGATTCTCAGTCCTAGCGGGTTAAGTAGACTTGGAATACAGTCCTGGCGACGTGACCACAGCAAGAACTGGAACCTCAGAAAACCGAAGGAACAACTATGGGAATGGCAGGAATGATGGGGTCGATGCGCTCTCTTCTGCAGGACCCGTCGGTAGTGAAACGAAAAGTGAAGCCGGGGACTGCGAAGCGCATGATGCGATTCGCTATTCCCTATGCCCGCCTTCTGGCGCTCTTTCTCTTAGGCCGTTATGCGAAGCGTAACGGGGATTTTGTTCTCGTTGTGCTCATGCCTCATGCTGCTATCTTCAGACCCACGGCCTGGAACAACTGGTTGAGGTCATCGACGACGCGTTGATAGAGTTGGTCGAGTTGAGTACGTTTCTGCTGTTGGAGGCGGGAGTCGCCGGAGAGGGGCTGTAACAGGCCAGCGGCGAGGGGAGCGTAGATGCGCTCAAAGAGCTTGAGGAACACGAGGCAGATGCAGTAGCCCTCGCGGGTTAGGCGATAGCGACGGGAACGCGGCACCTTCTGGACCAGTTGCTTGGCGCGCAGTTTGGAGAGGTCATAACGGAGGGATGCCAGACTGTAGGTTTCGACCGACATTCCCAGGGCCTCCGCTGTGAAGGCATGGATCTCGCGAGTGGAGAACTTGCCACCGGCAGCAATGTGCGCGAACCGCACCAGGGCGTGCATCAAGGCCAGTTGACGGGGATGATCGATCTTCAAGCCGGGAACCCTCTTGCCATTGGAAAGAACCGTCGGCTCGGCGAGTTTGCGGAGTTGGCCGCGGTCCACAAAGGTCGCCAGAATATCTTGTTGGACATCCAGGTAATTGTCGTTGATAGTCGCCATCTTCTTTTGAAGTTGCGGCAGATTCTCGACAGCTTTCTTAACGCCGTAGTCGGTAACATTGTTGGTGGCCAGTTCGGTTCGCTGAAGGAGGTGATCGCGCACATACTGTTTGATAAAGCCATTCCCGTAATGGGTACGGATGACGGGGTTGGGTAGATCGAGGTCTTCGATCACCGTCTTGATCTCGCCCCGATAGTTCTTGGTCACCCTGCGGCCGAAGATGGTGGTGATCTTATTGGGCTGGCCAATGGTGCGGTTAGCGTCCAGGAGGCGTTCTTCCAATCGATCCAGCGCGGCGCGGCGGTGGAAGATCAGATTGTCGCAGTACTCCACCTGGGCAAAGAACAGGCGATGCTGACAGCCCGCCTCTTTGCGTTCGGCCTCGGTGAAGAATGGCGTGAAATAGGCCAGCCACTTCTGCCCGCAAGTCAGCAGATCCTTGGCCGTCAGGGAATCGGCGAGTTGTTGCAATCGGCCGGAGTCACGGCACTGGAGAAAGGCATTGGAGCACTGCCGGAAGTCGATCTTTTCTTCTCGCATCCGATTGGCGAGCCAGTAGTGCTGGTTCAGGCAGACTCGCGCCGAGAAAGGAAAATACGGGCACACCCGAATGAACATGCGCCCCCAACGCGCATCGTTGAGATAGATACTGTATTGATTCACCCAGCGCTGTGTGATCTGGAGATGCCACCGGTCCTCCTTCTTGTTCCCGTTGGCAATCAGGATTCGCGCCGGCTCACGGGCTTTCAAGATCAGCACAATCTCGTTGGCCTTGGCTCGTTGAAAGTATGGGTCCAGGAACTTATCCCGACGGCCTTCCGGAGCATCCAGGATCGGCACGCCCCACTTTTGCGAACGAATGGTTATCCAATCTCGGAACTGATCTGCGATATCGGTCAGGAGGCCACGCGTCACACGCTTCCCCTCCCGATAAGCATTGAAGAATCCGATCACCCGCTCCGGTTGCTGAAAGGGCTGAATCAGACCGTTCAGCAGAAGTCGGTCGAAGCAACGATATTGCGATCGGATGTTATCCTTGTGGTGCTCGAAAAAGGCGTTCATGCAAACCTCCAGTGTGGTCAGATACCTGGAGCATACTGCATGAACGCCTTTGTCAATCGATGCCGCGGATCACGAGGGATATCAAGGGCGAAGCCCTTGGCTAGTTAGTTGTGATTGTGGACGCAGGCATCGGCATCCTCACCCCCCTGATTTATCGGGAGATTATCAATAACGGGTTTCTGAAGGGCAACGCGGCACTGATTATCCGATATGCGGTACTGGCGGGCGTACTCGGCCCTTCGACGGCGCACTCGGCCTGGCGCAGTCTTATCTCTCTGCCACTGTCGGCGCGCGTGTGATGCTTGCTCTCCGCGCGAAGCTTTCGAGCACATCCAGCAAATGCCTCTCGCCTTCTTCACGCGCGTGCAGACAGGAGCCTTGGTGAGCCGGCTGAACACGGATGTCTCCGGTGCGCAAGGAGCCTTCACCGACATCCTCTCGAACGTGGTGGGTAACAGTGTGGCTTTGGTGGGCCTCCTGGCCGCGATGTTTGCGCTCTTGTGGCAGATGACGCTCGCGGCGCTCATCCTGGTGCCGATCTTCGTTTTTCCCGTGCGCTTTTGGGGACGAAAACTCCAGCAAATCCTGCGCGAGAGCATGACCCTGAACGCGGCGATGAGCAGCCTGATGACCGAACGGTTTAATGTCGCGGGCGCCTACGTCACCAAGATTTTCGGCCGCCCACAGGATGACAGCAACGAATTCGCGGAAAAAGCCGGGCGAGTCTCCGCCATCGGTGTCAAGACCGCGATTTACGGCCGCCTCTTCGGCACGGCAATCATGTTCGTGACAGTTCGTGACGGTCGTCGCCACTTCCTTCGCTTACGGCTGGGGTGGCGTGCTCACCGTTCAGCACCGGCTTGACCTGGGCACCGTCGTGGCCTTTCTCTCTTACTTGAGTCGCCTTTACGTGACGTTGACCGGGCTTTCCAATGTCCAGGTCACCGTGATGACCGCGCTTGTTTCCTTCGAGCGTGTCTTCGAGGTGCTCGACCTGCCGCCCATGATTCGAGATGATCCGAAAGCCGTCCCCGTTCCCGGCGGTCCGGCACGGATTTCTTTCGATCGTGTCTCGTTTCGGTACCCAACGCCGGCGGAAGTCTCGCTGGCGTCGCTGGAATCCATCGCCGCGCTCGATAAGATGCCGGAGAAAACAGTATTGAACGACATCACCTTTGTCGCTGAACCGGGCCAACTCGTCGCACTGGTCGGCCCGTCCGGCGGGGGTAAGACCACCATCACTCACTTGGTTGCACGGCTTTATGACGTCCAGAGTGGCTGCGTGACGATCAACGGCATCGACGTTCGCAAGGCGAAGCTGGATTCTCTACATCAACGTGTCGGAACCGTCATGCAGGATGCGCACCTTTTCCATGACACCATCCGCGCGAACCTCCTTTATGCGAAGCCCCACGCCGCGGAGGAGGAGCTTACCGAAGCCTTGCGCGCGGCGCAGATGCTGCCGCTCATCTCTTCCCTGCCGAAGGGCCTCGACACTCTGGTCGGCGACCGCGGATATCGCTTCTCGGGAGGCGAGAAGCAGCGCCTGGCCATTGCCCGCCTGCTTCTCAAAGCACCCGAGATCGTCATCCTCGACGAGGCGACCGCGCATCTGGATTCCGAATCGGAGGGCGCGATCCAGGGGGCATTTGAAATTGCTCTCCGCGGCCGCACTTCCATCGTCATCGCGCACCGCCTGTCCACAATCCTCAAGGCGGACCAAATCCTCGTCGTGAACGAAGGGCGCATCGTCGAGCGCGGAACGCACGCCGGACTCCTGGAGCGGGGTGGCCTCTATGCGGAATTATATCGACGACAGTTTGCTGATCCCGGGTAGCCCGCTGGAGGCTGCGTTCCAAGGGATGAGTGCTCCGCAGGCGATCCTGAAGCCCGGTTGTGGGAAGTTGCATGGTTGATTCCTCCCGTGAAACCACAGGTTTCTATCGGGAGTGCTCGGGCGAAAAAATGGCCGGGGCATGCGGGAACGTAGAGCGCCCGAGCATTCCCGATAGAAGCGTTTGTACTAAGCCGCTTCCTATATATAGGGGATTGAATGCGGAGGTTGCGCGAGAAGGACGACTGGCGGTGCCGGATGGATGTGTTTTCCGGGTGGACGAGATGGCCCGGAAGAGACGAGCGCCGGAGAGTTGTTGGAGAGTGGTCGAGGAATGCGGGACTTGGACACACGGATCGTTTCGCCCTGGAGGGCTGCCGCGTAGTAGCCGTGTTTTGCGAACGAGAGAGGGATACGCATTACGAACTGTCTAGCGGGATTGGCTGTGGAGTGGTGGCTTGAGACAATCCCACCGCCGCAAGCCATCCGACGATTCGGAGAAAGCCGATATGGCAGACTGGGCAGGTATGCAGCAGCGTGGGTTCATCGACGGAGGAGGTTGGGATCGCTGCCACGCTAAGCAAACGCCGGCAGTGCGCCAGCTTATCTTTGCGGCAACGGTTGGCGAGCCAGCCGAAGTGCCGGATCTTTACAAACCCCGGCGGAAGGACATGTTGCAGGAAGCGGCGCAGAAACTCCACGGCGCTGATCGTCATTACGCTTACCTGATCAGTCCGGTAGTTCCGCCAGCGGAAGCTCACTTGGCCCCCCTGGAGGGAGATGAGCCGCGAGTTCGAAATGGCGACGCGGTGCGTGTAGCGGGAGAGATATTTCAAAGCCTGCTCCGGCCCGCCGAAGGGAGGCTTGGAATTGCTTGGAATAAACCACCCATTCTGATTTTTTCAACCGTTGGGCAAAGCGTTGAAACGCGCCGGACTCTTCCAGATATGCGCAGTTGCCGAAAAAGGAGAGTTGTCCTCGCTCGTGGGCCTCTCGAAAGAACGCGAGAAACTTGCCGCGGAACAAGCGGCTCAGGACGCGCACGGGAAGAAAGAAGCTGTTGCGGCAAGAGATCCAGCGGGAGCCGTCGAGCGAGATTCCGCCGCCAGGTACGACGCGGTGGAGGTGCGGGTGATGATGCAGGTTTTGCCCCCACGTGTGGAGCACCGCCAGAAAGCCGATCCTGGCCCCGAGATGTTTCCGATCGGCGGCAATCTCCAGTAGCGTTTCGGACACCGCACGGAACAACAGGTTATAGACGACTTTTTGATTCTGTAGTGCGAGCGGAGCCAGTTCCTGGGGCAGCGTGAAGACGAGGTGAAAATAGGGCGCCGGAAGAAGCTCCTTGGCTCGTTGATTAAGCCACTTCTCCCGCGCGCTGAACTGACACTTCGGGCAATGCCGATTCCGGCAGGAGTCGTAGGCGATCACGGAATGACCGCACTGATCGCATTGTTCGAGATGACCGCCGAGAGCCGAGGTACGGCACGCGCCGATGTCGCGAAGAGCTTTATGCTGCTGCGGAGAAACGGTGTGTCCCCACTGCGCCAGAAACTCCCTTTGATGCTCGCGAACGACATCGGCTACTTCGAGCCGATGTTCGCTCATCTACGGCGGCCGTCACGGTCCGGGAGATGAGGACTGTTCAGAGTAAGGCGGTCCAACGGACTCACCGTTTCCTGAAGGGCCTGCTGCGAAACGAGCAGATACTTCGCGGTGGTCTTAATGCTGGCGTGACCGAGCAACACCTGGATGCGGCGCAGGTTTACGCCGTCTTCCAGCAGATGCGTGGCGCAGCTGTGGCGTAAGAGGTGGGGATGCACGCGTTGAGCGATGCCAGCTCGCTTGCCGGCCTGGCGACAGATCAGGCGAATGCCGGACAGATCGAGAGGATCGGCGGGACGCATAGCCGATGGGAAGAGCCATTCCTGCGGCCGACGCCAATGCCAGTAGGCGAGGAGGATGTCCCGCAGCTGCTTGGAGAACATGACGTAGCGTTGACGGCCCCCTTTGCCATGGCTGATGAAGATCGGCATTCTCTTCCCGTCGATGTCACTAACCTTCAGCCGCTGTGCTTCCGCGGCACGGATACCGGTGGAATACAACGTTGCCAACAGGGCGCGATGCTTCAGATTGTGCGTCGCGTCTAACAACCGCACGACTTCTTCGCGGCTCAGCACGGTGGGCAACGTCTCAGGACGTTTTGGATTCGCCGCCTTCTCCACTACCCACGGTTGACCCAGCGCCTTGGCGTAACAGAACTTCAGGGCGCATAGGTTCAGCCCGAGGGTCGGCCAGGCGACCTTCCTTTCTTTCAGCAGGTACAGTTGATATTCACGAATCTCTTCCGGCCCCAGCTTGTCGGGAGACTTGCCGAAGTGCCGCGCAAATCGTGCCACAGCGTCGATGTAACTGCGTTGGGTTTCAGGCGAGTAGTTGCGAAGTTGCAACTCTTCCAGCATTCGCTTCCGTAGTTCGGTCATTCATGACCTCCTTGCGGAAGTTGAATACCTCCAAACGACGAAGAATGCTACGGGATCACGCTGCCGCGCAGCGGCTTAGTACAAACGCCGCTCGCGGAAACCACTCAGTTGGTTTGCCGGCAAACCGGACACTGGGCCGGAAACGGCGTTGGTCCTGGTTGAAGTGTCAAACACGTGACGAGGTACTTTGTTGGGTGAAGGTCCCTGCGGCGAACGGCCGCGATCGCGGCCACGGTGGTAGCCTCAGTTAGGAAGGAGCGTACTGAATGGTTCGCACCCGACTTAGCTTTTTCGGTCTGGTAAGCCTAAATTCGCTTTGGGCTCAAGCCCCTGCTCCGGTGGCGCCGGCGTTCGACGTGGCCTCGGTAAAGCAGCTTCAGCAATCCGGAGGGTCCGGCCTGCCCTACAGCGGGTTCATGGGAACAGGAGGCAATCCGGTTAAAATCGCCGGCAACCGCGTTACTCTTCAAGGAACTTTGAACATTCTGATCATGGCAGCCTACAACGTGAAGGACTACCAAGTAACCGGCGGACCACCGTGGACCGATTCCGACGTCTTTACCATCGTCGCCAAGACGGAGGGTGAGGACACGCCCAAGCTGGAGCAGGTTCGACTGATGCTTCAAGCGCTGTTGGCGGATCGGTTTCAATTAAAGCTCCACCGCGACAAGAAGGAACTGAAGGTGTACCACTTGGTGGTGGCCAAGAAGAGCCCGAAGTTAAAGCCGAGCGTTCCTGGAGAGAAGTACGGCCAGACCTTCGACCCCTCCACGCCTGGCATGCTGCGAAGCAGCATTACAAAAGTAGCGATGACGGATTTCATTCACTTGGTCTCGATTTATGCGGATCGCCCCGTCATCGACAAGACCGGGCTCGACGGGGAGTACGACTACTCAATCGAGTGGTCGATAGACAGCGGCGACATCAAGCTGGCCATCATGGCGGCTGTTCAGGAACAGCTCGGGTTGAAGTATGAGCCAGGTACGGAGCCGACGGACGTTCTGGCGATCGACCACGTGGACAAGCTTTCGGAAAATTAGCAGCTTCTGACCGCCGAACTCGGGGAACGTTACCGATATGACCGATAACGCTTCCCAGCAGACTGCGCCTGTTCGCCGCGATTCGCAAGGTCATCTAGGTAAGCGCGGCGCTTTACATAAGGACTCCGGTCAGAACGTCAATCGCCCAACCAACATACCTGTGCGCGAGTTGAGTGTCCCGTTTAACGGAACAACGGTTCCGAATCCGGCGTTGTACAGTCCCGCATAAGCTCCGCTGGTTTGAACCGTGGGAGACGCCTGGAACCCGGTCGTGGTGGGTTGAGGAAACCGCAAGCGATTGAAGATATTTTCGAACTCACCCCGAAGGTTCAATACGATCTTCCCCTCCTTGCCCATCCGGAAAGTTCGGCTCAGGTTCATATTCTCATTCGGATACCGGAAGCCGCGGTAGTCCCGGATGCTGGAGAAATTGTTGGCCCATTGTCCGTCCGGAACGTTCGCCCAAGCTGCGGGATTTAGAACAATCGTTTTGGTGGGGTCGAAGCAACCGCAATTGATGTCGATCGGATTGGTGTGATGAACGCCGTTCAGGTCGGTCCAGTTGGTCGACCACAGCGATTGCCCAGGGACCAATTGAGCGGGGCCCGGCCCGCGGCCCAGCCAGTTACTGATCGGGTTGGCGCCGTTGCTTGCGGGCCTGGCCAAAAGCGGGGCGCTCTGATATTGCGAGTACCAGCCGACGCTCCAGTCGCCCAAAAGGTAGGCGACTACTGGGCTAGACAGGAATCGCATCCCGCTCTTGCGGAGATTCGGAGTCTGATACTCCGTAGTGAGCCGGAACTGGTGGGGTAGGTCGTTTGGAGAAAGATCTTTGCCCAACTGCCGGTTGAAGATGTCTGGAGAGCTCATAAGAGAGAGGTTCTTCGAGTAGGTGTAGTTAGCGCTCAGCGTCACGCCGTGTGAGGTACGTTTGGTGACCGTGGTCTGGAGAGCGTCGTACCAGGTTTTGCCCAGCGGCGCCAGCGTCGGGGCGAAGGTGCTGGAGTATTGCGGGAATGGCACCAAGGACTGGAGCACCGTCCGGGTGGTGGGGAAGCCGGAGTAAGGAAGCCCCCAACCCCGAGCGGTCAGCGTGGATAGTTGGGACGCTGTGAGCTGCCCAATCTGCCTGGTCAGCAAGGTTTCGTCGCTGAGATTGCCCACTTGGAAGCCGTACTGCGAAAGGTCTGCCTGCGAGACCACGTTGAATGCCGACAATGCTCCGGCAGGCCACCATATCCCACGATTCCCTACATACGCGGCTTCCAGGACCAGGTTCCTGGTGACCTCGCGCTGCACGCCGGCCGACCACTGATACTGCCGCGCCGGACGGCCCGCGTTCGGATCCAGGAATGCCGGCCCGTTCACGACGGTCCCCGGCGACTGGCCCACAGCAGGGCTATACACCGGCCACTGCGGCTGGACGCTCGCGGGCATGCCGTTTTGGAGCAGTCCCAACCATTGGCCGAATCCGGGGGTTCCACCCGTGGCAGTGTTGCTGGCTACTCCTCCCACAAACCCCGTGGCGGTGTAGACAATCCCGAATCCGCCCCGCAGCACAGTTCTTTTGTCCAGCTGGTAGGCGACTCCGAGCCGCGGGCCAACGGCGTAAGGGTAGTTTTTCGCGAAATTGCAATTGCAGGTGGCTTCGAAAATCTGAGCGCCCAACCGGCCGCCAGCCGAGGGATTCGGAACGTTGGCGCTAAAGTTTGCGTTGCGTCCGTGGCTTTCGCGCGCATACCCGCCGTAGTCCCACCGCAGCCCGTAGTCGAGCGTTAACTTGCGGGTGACCTTCCAGGTGTCTTGCACGTACAAGCCCCACTCCTGCTTTCCGGTGGAGACGGCTGTGGGAAGGCTGAGGCTGTAGGCGGTTACGTCGCCCATGAGGAAGGATGCAAACGCGAATCCCGTGCTGCCCTGAGAGGTGGTGATCGATTGCAGCGCGGTTTGCTGCGTGGAATTCGAACCAAACGTGTAGCTTCCGGCCGTACCCGTGAAGCTTTGGGCCGGGTAGCGCTCGCCGCGCCACTCCCCACCAATCTTGTATGTGTGGTTGCCCTTCACTCGGGTCAGGCTTAACAAGCCCGAAGGACGCCGTTCGGACCCAGAGGTGCTTTGGTTAACGGGGCCCAGATTGTTCATGCCGCCGACGCCGTTTCCGGCGCTGCCGACGAAAATATTCGGGAACGTCGGTTCACGGTTGCGCCGGTCAGTCCCAGTTCCGTCGCGGCGTCGTAGTTGAGGGTAGAGGCGTTTTCGTTGAAATTGTTCATGAACCAACCCGCGCCGGCATGCAGCAGAGTGGTTGGGGTAAGTGAGTAGTCATAGGTTAGGCGGTAAGTATACGTTTTCGCATAGGACCCGATGGCCGCTGTGATGGGTTCCGGCAGCCCATCCGCGGCTCCGTTCGGGGTGGAGTACTGGACGCCCGTGGCGGTCTCCTGGTAATAAAACGATATTTTGTGTGCGGGGGAGATCGTGTGATCGAGCTTGATTGACGGAATCATGCTGCGCCGGGAGCTGAGGAATGGGTTCTGGTAGTTTCCGCCGACCTGCCCGTTGAGCGCGTTCGGGCCCGTGGGCTCGGGAACCAGCTTCAGGATTTTTAGCGCGACTGGGTCGAATAGGTTTGCCGGAACCTGGTTATTCATAAACGGGTTCCGCACCTGGATGGCAGAACCGTTGGCGCAGTTGGCGCCTGGCACCGCCGTCGTGTTGCATATCACGGTCTGCGTGCTGTTGGGATCGAAGATTGTACCCGACGGGATGTTGGTGCGCCCCAACGGATCGATATAATTCTTTCCGGCCACCTGGATCGGGATCGGTCCATTCGCGTTGCCGCTACCCGTAATCGCTTGGCTGAAATTGCCGGTGCGGTACGGATCGATGGGAACCGTCGCCACGATGGTTGAAACGCGGATGTCCTCGCGGAAATGCTCTAGTCCGAAAAAGAAGAAGCTTTTGTTACGGCCGTTATACAGTTTCGGGATCCAGATCGGCCCGCCTATGGTCCCGCCGTAGTCGTGGCGCTTGGTGGGCGAACGGAGTCCAGTGTAGGGCTGATGGGCATTGAGCGCCTCATTGACGGCGTAGTCGTAGGCGCTGCCGTGATACTGGTTGGTCCCGGATTTCATGGTGATGTTGAAAATGGCGCCGCCGACCTCTCCGTACTCCGCCGCAAAATTGCTGACCTGCACCGCCACTTCCTGGACGGCTTCGACGCTGGCTTGCCCCATGCCGGTAAACGCGGCCAAGGCCCCGGTTTGACCCGACGTCTGTCCCTCAATTCGAATCTGCATCGTGCCTGTGGGAACTCCATTCACCACCATGCTGGAGTTGGGGACATATTGCGCGCCTGGGATCATGAGGGCCACGCCCAGGGGATCGAGGAATCCATTTGTATTGGTGCTGCCGCCCCCGCCAATCGTAAGCACCGGAAGCGTGTTCAGTTGCGAAACGGTTACGTTGTGCGTGACGTCGCCGCTCTCGGTTTTTAGCATGGAGGCCTCCGCGGTAACCGTCACGACACTGGTCGCCGCTCCAACTTCCAGTGGAATATCAATACGCATAATCTGCGCGGCGGCCAGGTCCAGGCCAGGACGGTTGTAGCTCTTGAACCCAGTGACGTTCACCGACAGATCGTAAACTCCCACCGGCAACTGGGTGACCGTGTAGTTTCCCGTGGCGGTGCTGGTTGCAGGGTAAACCTGGCCGTTGGCCACCTTCTTAACCGTGATCGCCGCATTGGGAACAACCGCGCCGCTGGCGTCAGTTACGGTTCCGGTGATCGTACCCGCGGCGCCTTGGCCGAAGGAAATTGCGCCAAGCAGGAGCGAACACCAAACCAGGCAGAACGTGCGCATTCGAGACCCCTTTTATGAACTATGCAATTCTTACGACGCCAGCATAGTCGGGGCGATGATATGCAACGCAAACACGGATGTCAAGGCGGACGCCTGGAGACTTAGGCTTGACGGCGAATTGGGGCCGCTGACCGCGGCCATCGGGCCGGGTTCCGCGCCAGTCAGCCATCGCTGAATCCGACCTTGTGTTCATAGGGCAATGGCCTGTGAAGTCAAACTCCCGTGATGGAGTTTGCATGGAGCCGCGAGCCAAGCGTCGATAACGCTAGACATCAGGCGCCAAAAAACACGCGTCCCATGCCAACTTTAATCACGGTCAGTTCCCAGCAGGGCCAACGCGAAGGCGGGGCGTTGCAGGATTCCTGGCATATTCAAAACTCGAGGGTGTCACAGTCCCACTTGGCTAAGCGTGCTCCCGTGTCGTACGTGCTCGCTAGGAATTCACGTAAAGCTTCCTCGGGCGAGTCGGCATTACGCACGTCCTCATACATCAGAATGAATTCGGAAAACTGTGCGTTCCACCTTGCTCCGCCTGGCCGTACTTGCGCCTCTTCAAGACCGGCAGGCTTTGGAACGATGTAAGAATAGTAAGCTGGACCGTCTACGGCACCGCCGCCGGGCCAAAAGCCGGCGCTGCATACTTCGTGTGAGTATGCAGGACCGCTTATGACACCCCGACGCGCCGCCGCGAGCCGCCCGGAAAATCGTGTGCATGCCAGGTCGCAACTGCCCCAAAAAAAATGGACGGGGCTGCATTTGCCGATGAACTTTGCGCGAAACTGTGTCATCACTTTGGCAGTGGAAACAAGGATGCGCCAAAATCGATTCGCGTAGTCGGCATCGTAGGAGCAGTTGGCGAAATCGCGGTCGAATGGCACGGCGGCTGATACCTCCTGAGGCTGGAGATTGATTTTCACCTTGATACCCAGCGATGCCAAAGACTCCGAGATGCCGCCATAAAAACTGGCAACCGCCTCGGCTCGGAGTGGCCGCAAGGCGCTGGTGCCTTCACTGGTGCAAATCTCCAGTGCATGCTTCTGGAAATCGAGCTGGATTTCGAACACGCCCAGCGGGTACGGGACTGGTCCGGTTGTCAGGCCGCGCGAGTTGACATATAGGGTGACGTGCCACCAGTGATTCATGGGCGGGGAAAGGGCCATGCGGATCTTGCCGACGATTTGAGTCCACATGTGAACCGTGCGGTACGTATCCTGCCATTCGTTTAACGGCAGACGCGGCCAACCGTGGAGGTCATTCATACCGTTCAGTCTCGCATTTAATCGAGAGCTTCATTCCAACAGCTCGAATCGCACCCGGAAGCTATCCGGCGGGCGGCCAAGTTTTCCTCGCTTGATGTCCTCGGCCTTTTCAAATTCCCGAGACGTGACCGTCGGGCGAGCTACGCACGAAATCGAGACTCGAAGCACGCTGGGTGCGTATCCTGCGGCACGCCAGTAAACTGGGAATCATGTTCGTACAACGAGTCTCCAGCTTTGCCAAGTTCACACCCGAAAGGATGGGAAAGAGCACCATAGTGGAGGGTGGATTTCTCTTTGCTGGCTTGAACGCCTTTGAGCCTGGTCAGGAACACGCCCCCCATGCGCATGACGGCCAGGACAAGCTCTATCTCATTCTGGAAGGCAGCGGCATGGTTCAGGTCGGCAATCAGACTGAGCGTTTATCCGCCGGAGACGCGGCCTTTGCACCGTCCGGAATCGTCCATTCAATTCGCAATCCAGGGCCGGAGCGGCTGGTGGTGATGGCGGTCCTCGGACCGCCTCCCCTCAAATAGCGAGCGGTCAAGGACGTCGCTTCAACGATGTCGGGGCTCACCTCGATTTCGTGCTTGATGTCCTCGCTGCACAAGAGTAAGGTCCTCATGACGTAGCTACCGTTAATGAAGAGCATTCTATCGGCGGTGCTCACGCCGCCCCTTCTCTATTCCCGCCCGTCCTCGCTCGTGAGCCCTCCCGATAGAATGCTCTTCATTAGCGGAATGTATGGTCTTCCACCGGTCGCTTCACCGTGGTCGGCACCGCAGGAGGCATGAGGCACCGTTTCAATTCGGGCCCGGCCTACAATCTGAAATTTGACAGCTACGGTGACAGCTACCAGCGCGGAAAGGTCGCAACAATATGGTACGAACTGAGAAGCATCCAGTGACCAAGCCATTGAAACGACACGCTGCGGACACGGGTGAACGCGCGACCCTCGATCTACGAACCAGAAGGTCGGCTGTTCGAGTCAGCCCGGGCGCACCATAAACCTCAAAGGGTTCCGCGCCGACAACGCCGGCGGGACACCCCAAACCTACGTCTCCCAATACTGATATTCTGGAACGCGGAAATGGGAGGTTTTATGAAATCGACGTCAATGCTCAAGATCGTGCTGGGTGTCCTCGGCGCCACCGCCGCCCTATGGCAGATTCAGGCACAAGCTCCGCCTCCTGCCGCGCCGCGGACGGGCCCTGGAGTGCAGGCCGGCCAGGACGCCAAAGAACAGGACGTACTGAACACCTGCAAGACTCCGCCTCCAGGTCGAGGCGGCGGCGCCCGCGGTGGTGGACAGGGAAAGGCCGGAAAAGGGCGCGGCCCAGCTCCCGCTCCCGCCGCGACCGCTCCCAAAGAGGTGACGGAAATTCCCGGAGTCGTCGCCGCGGGGCAGCAATGGAAAGAAGTCTGGCAGGTGGACGGCAACAATGCCGACGGCATCATCGCCACCAAAGATGGCGGCATTCTGATCGCGCAGAACGATAACAGCGCGGTCGTGAAGCTCGACAAGAACGGCAAAGCTTCCGTCGCTTACATGGGCACCAACACCGGAGGCTCGGTGGCGATGAACTCGAAAGGCGCACTTTTCGTCGCCAACCGGGGCCTGAATCCCTCCATCGAGCAGCTCGCGCCGCAGCGCAAGACCCTGGCGAATAAAATCAACGGCGATCCTCTGGATTGCCTCGGCGGCGTTCTCAACGACATCGCGGCCGATAGCAAGGGCGGGGTCTACTTCACCAACGGCACCGTCTTTTACGCGGATCCGAAGGGCGTGGTCACCCGCTACGGCATGAATCTGAACACCAACGGCATCATCCTCAGCGCCGACGAAACGCACCTCTATGTCACCAACGGCGCGGCGCTGGCGGAGTTTGACGTCGAAAAAGACGGCTCGCTGACCAACCAGCGCGAATTCGCGAAGTGGGACAGTGGAGGCGGAGACGGCAGCACCTTTGACACCGCCGGACGCATCTACGTCACCACCAATGCCGGCGGCGTGAAGGTGATCTCACCCGACGGCAAATTTCTCGGCACGATCCCCGCGCCGCACCCCGTCCTTAGCGTGACCTTCGGCGGCCCGGATCGAAAGACGCTGTATGCCGTTGCCAGGGAAGCCCCTCCGAATTCGGTCTCGAAGGACTGGATCATCGCCCTCCCGATGATCGCGCAGGGCCCCAAAGGCCGCGCCAAGTAGCGTCCGCCAGTCGAGCAAGAAATCCCGCAAACGGACACGACTCTGGATCGGCGCATTGAAAACAAATACCATTTAAGTGGTCACATGATTGCGATTGGTACCGCCATGGGAACCATTCTTAACGACCTGCGGTACGCCGTCCGGTTACTCGCTCGGCAACGGATCTTCACCCTCCTGGCCGTGACGACTCTGGCGTTGGGAATTGGAGCAAACTCGGCGATCTTTGCCGTTGTCAACGCCGTCCTGCTGCGGCCGCTGCCGTTCCGGAACCCAGATCGGGTGGTACTGATTGAGGACGTGATCAAGAAGCTCTCTTCAGAAGGCATGCCGGTCACTCCGTCGGACTTGATCGAGTATCAACGCAGTTCCAAAGCTTTTGAATCCGTGGCCGCGTACACCTTGGCGTCCATGGATTTGACGGGCGCGGGCTCGCCGGAGCACCTGGAAGGATTGCGAGTGTCTGCCGAGATCTTTCCCGTTCTCGGCGTGTCGCCGCTGATGGGCAGAGGATTCACTCGAGCGGAAGACCATCCAGGCAGCGGAGTTGCCGTCATCAGTTACCGGCTGTGGCAGAGGCGATTCGGAGGCGATCCTGGTGTTGTTGGCCGGGTTGTCGATTTCAATCGGAAACCGACGGCGATCATTGGCGTGCTTCCCAAGGACGTTGAGTTTCCGTTGCCCGGTTTGCCGTTCGGCGGCGGCCACGACGTCTCGGGTACCGTTGGGGATCACGCAGCAAGACCAGGCGGTCATCGGCAACTACAACTTCGTGGTGGTCGCCCGGCTGAAACCCGGTGTGAACATGGCTCAGGCTCAAGCCGACGTGCAAGCGGTCGCACGGCGCATCTACGAGGGTTTGCCGGCCTTCGCGCGAGCGGGGTTCACGCTCGACGCACAAGTCTCGCCAGTGGCGGAGCGGGTCGCGCACGATTCACGCAAGCTGCTGTGGTTGCTGGTGGGCGCGGTTGGGTTCGTCTTGTTCATCGCCTGCGTGAATGTCGCCAACCTGCTGCTCGGGCGAGCCGCGGGAAGGGAAAGAGAAATGGCGGTACGCTCCTCGCTGGGGGCCAGCCGCGCCCGCTTGCTTCGTCAATTGTTTACAGAAAGTCTGCTGCTCTCGATCACCGGCGGCGCGGCCGGCCTGCTTCTGGCGATGTGGCTGGTGACGATGCTAGCGCGGGTGATTCCGGCGTCGGTGCCGCGCGCCGCGACCATCGACCTCGACTGGCGCGTCGTCGCGTTCACAGCCGCCGTGTCGGTGCTCGCTGGGCTTTTGTTCGGCGCAATGCCGGCTTTGACGGCGGCTCGAACCGGCGAGGCGGCTCAATTGAAAGATGTCTCCCGCGGCGCGACCTCCGGGCTGGGCCGAGTGCGCCTTCGCGGTCTGCTGGTGGTGAGCGAAGTCGCGCTGTCGCTGGTGCTTCTGGTTGGCGCGGGACTGCTGGTTCGCAGCCTGATTGCGCTTCGGGCGGTTGATCCCGGTTTCGATGTCCAGCACGTCCTTACCGCGCAGGTCGCCCTGCCGGCGACCGCGTATCGGGAGGCCGCTTCGGTTCGCGGTTTTTTCCAGCGCGCAGTGGATGAGCTCGCGACGTTACCAGGCGCGAGTTCGGCGGGAGCCTCTACTGCACCCCTGCTCAGTTTGCGGAACCAGAATCTCTTCACCGTGAAGGACCCGGCGGTTCCGTCTGCGCTCGCCGTCAACGCCACCGTGCTCGGCGACTTCTTCCAGGCCGTTGGCATCCCTGTGCGTCGCGGCCGGCTCTTCGATTCGCGCGATCGCCGTGAATCGGAACCGGTGTTGGTCATCAATGAAACCATGGCTCGCCAGTATTTTCCCGGCAAAGAGGCCGTCGGACAACAAATCAAGTTAGGGAGCCCCTCGTCGCCCGATCCTTGGTACACCGTCATCGGAGTGGTTGCGGACGTAAAGAACAACGAACTGGCGAACAGCGTCAGACCGCAGGTTTATCAGACGTATTCACAACTGCAAGATTCGCTGTTTGCCGTGGGCTTCGGCAAATCCATGGTGTTGGCGGTGAAAGCGGCGTCCGAACCGGCTGCGCTGACTTCGGAGGTCCGGGCCGCTGTGGCGCGGCTCGATCCGGAACTTCCGGTTACCGATCTCGAAACAGTTCGGGCGCAGGTGGAGGCATCGCTTGCGCCAGAGTGGTTTCAGACCGGGTTGGTAGCGTCCTTCGCGGGGCTGGCGCTGTTGCTGGCGGCGATTGGAATTTACGGCGTGGTGTCCTATGCCGTGACGCAACGGACCCGGGAGATCGGTGTGCGCATGGCGCTGGGTGCAAGTCGCGGCGGCGTGCTGAAGTTGGTGATCAGCCAAGGGATGAAATCCGTTTTCGCGGGCGTTGTGCTGGGCATGGCCGGGTCGTTCGCTGTGACCCGGCTGATGACAGGGTTTCTTTACGGCGTCCCGCCAACCGATTGGGTCGCGTTCTCAGTGGCGCCGGTGGTGCTGTGCCTCGTGGCGCTCACCGCCAATCTGGCTCCCGCGCGGCGCGCGGCAAGCGTCGATCCGATGGTGACCTTGCGTTACGAATAGTTTTCCGGGTGTTGTCGCCCATCTCCGGTTCTCCGCCGATACGGTAGAATGAAACGTTCGGGGCGTGGCTCAGCCTGGTAGAGCGCCTGGTTCGGGACCAGGAGGCCGGTGGTTCGAATCCACTCGCCCCGACCACTTCGTTCAATCGTTGTCGAATGCCTGCAGAGTTCCTTGCGGCGGTGCGGCCAGCCAGCATTCAGCCGAGCCAAGCGCTCCAATGTTACCTTGGTATTTACCCCCATGCTGAAGGTCAAACTGGAAGCACCCGACGACCTCAACCCCCTGGAAACCTCCGAGTGGGTTGAGGCCCTTGATGAAATCATCGACGAAGCCGGGCCCGACCGGGCCGGCTGGTTGCTCGAAGAGGCTGATGGAGCGCGCCGCCAACCTGGGAGTCCGCGTTCCGCTGCGCTTTAACACGGCGTACATGAACACCATTCCTCCGGAGGAGGAATCCGCGTATCCTGGCGACCGCGCCATTGAGCGGCGTATCAAGAGCCTGGTGCGGTGGAACGCCGTCGCCATGGTGGTGCATGCCAACAAAGTCGACGCCAACATCGGCGGCCATCTGGCCACCTATGCGTCGCTGGCGACTCTGCTCGAAGTCGGTCACAATCACTTCTTTCACGGTTCCTATGGCAACCAGCCGGGCGACTTGGTGTACTTCCAGGGCCACGCCTCGCCGGGGCCGTACGCGCGCGCCTTCCTCGAAGGCCGCCTCAATGAGCGTCATCTCGAAAACTTCCGCCATGAGCTGCGCGATCATCCCGGTCTATCTTCCTATCCGCACCCGTGGCTGATGCCCGATTTCTGGCAGTTCCCGACGGTTTCCATGGGACTGGGCCCGATCGCAGCGATTTACCAGGCGCGCTTCATGCGCTATCTGGAGAATCGCGGCCTCATCGTGAAAACGCCTCGCAAGGTGTGGGCCTTCCTGGGAGACGGCGAAACCGACGAGCCCGAATCGCTGGGCGCGCTGACGCTGGCCTCGCGCGAAACCCTGGACAATCTGATCTTCGTGGTCAATTGCAACTTGCAGCGCCTGGACGGACCTGTACGCGGCAACGGCAGCATCATCCAGGAGCTCGAAGCCGCGTTCCTCGGCGCGGGCTGGAACGTGATCAAGTGCATTTGGGGCGCCGGCTGGGACGATCTGTTCGCGCGCGACTCCACCGGCCTGCTGCTAAAACGCATGCAGGAATGCGTGGACGGCGAGTATCAGGCCTTCCGCGCTAACGACGGCGCTTTCGTCCGCAAGGAGTTTTTCGGAAAATACCCGGAGCTGCTCAAACTTGTCGAGCACATGACCGACGAGGAAATCTGGGCTCTGCGCCGCGGCGGCCACGATCCGGTGAAGGTCTACAACGCCTACAAGAGGGCCGTCGAACACAAGGGCCAGCCCACCGTAATCCTGGCGAAAACGGTGAAAGGTTACGGGCTCGGCGAGACCGCGCAGGGGCGCATGGGAGCGCATCAGGCGAAAAAGCTCGACGAAGGCGAGCTGATGAAGATCCGGAATCTGTTCAATGTTCCGATTTCCGACGAGGTCGTTCACAACATCGGCTTCTACCGCCCGCCCGAGGATTCCCCGGAAATGAAGTACCTGCGGGAGCGCGAACGCGCCATGGGCGGGCCGCTGCCGGCGCGCAAGGTGAAGCCGATCCAGATCACCGCTCCGCCGCTCGAAATTTTCAAGGACTTGTTGGCCGGATTCGGCACCCGCGAAGCTTCCACCACCTCCGCTTTCGTCGCTGTGCTGAAGAGCCTGATGAAGCATCCCGAGCTGGGCAAGCTGATCGTGCCTATCGTCCCCGACGAGGCGCGCACCTTCGGCATGGACTCGCTGTTCCGCGAGTTCGGCATTTACGCCAGCCACGGCCAGCTCTACAAGCCCGTGGACGCTAACATTTTGTTGTATTACAAGGAAGCGCAGAACGGACAGGTGCTCGAGGAAGGCATCACCGAGGCTGGTTCCATGGCCTCGTGCCTGGCCGCCGGAACCGCCTACGCCAACTACGGCGTGCCCATGATTCCGTTCTTCATTTATTATTCGATGTTCGGATTCCAGCGCGTGGGCGATCTGATCTGGGCTTTCGCGGATTCACGCGGCAAGGGCTTCCTGATGGGAGGCACCGCCGGGCGCACCACTTTGTTGGGCGAAGGCTTGCAGCACCAGGACGGCCACAGTCCCGTGGTCGCCAGCACCGTGCCCACCTGCACCATTTACGATCCGGCTTACGCCTATGAGCTGGCGGTGATCGTCCAGGACGGCATTCGCCGGATGTATCAGGAAGGCGAGGACCGCTTCTACTATCTCACCGTCTACAACGAGAACTATGTGCAACCGCCCATGCCCCAAATCGAGGGAATTCGGGAAGGGATTCTGCGCGGCATCTACAAATACCGCCCGGCGGAATTGGGTCCGTTGTCGCTTGGTCCAGCCATGGCCCAGTTGTTCGGCAGCGGCTCGATCTTGAATGAAGCGCTACGCGCGCAGCAGATTCTGGCGGAGCGTTACCAGGTACCGGCGGACGTATGGTCCGTGCCCAGCTATAACGAGCTGCGCCGCGAAGCGCTGGCTGTGGATCGCTGGAACCGCCTGCACCCGGCCGAGACTCCGCGGACACCTCACATCGTGAGCCTGCTGGCATCGGAGCCGGGACCGGTGATCGCCTCCTCCGATTACATCAAGGCCCAGCCGGACCAGCTTGCGCCGTGGCTCGGCTCGCGCCTGCATTCGCTCGGCACCGACGGCTTTGGGCGCAGCGATAATCGCCAATACCTGCGCAATTTCTTCGAGATTTCAGCGGAGGCCATCGTGCAGGCGACGCTTTCGGCCCTGGCCTCGACTGGTGCGATCCCCGCGCAACGGGCGGAGGTCGCCATCGCGGAGATGGGCTTCCATCCGGACAAGCGCGACCCCTCCCGGGCTTGACCTCGACGTGGGGCGGACGCCTCGTCCGCGGACCGGCCCCTTGGCCGGTCCTAGCGCGCGGGTCAGGGGTGCCGCTTGGGGACCCGCCCCACTGCTTGGCCCACCTGGCTTGGAACCGGATGGGTATTGCCCACGTCCCGGTACAAGAGTAGAATCTAAGGACAGGTGGATTTACGCATGCGGAAGGTTCTCGCGTTCTGTTCTCTTTTCGTTCTGTGCGCCCTGTGCCTGCTGTTTCTGAGCCAGAGGGGCGCCACGGCACAGGATAAGACTCAAGCTCCGGCGCCGTCCAAACCGGAAACGGTGGCTAAGCCCAAAACCGAAAAGCAGAGGAAGAAGGACGAAGAGAAGCTCAAGAAGGAACTCGAGACGCCCTACAAGAAGTGGATGGACGAGGAAGTCATATACATTATCAGCGATGAGGAGCGCAAAGCCTTCAAACGGCTGAACACCGACGAGGAGCGCGAGAATTTCATCGAGCAGTTCTGGCTGCGCCGCGACCCCACTCCGGATACGGAAGAGAACGAATACCGCGAAGAACATTACCGCCGCATCGCCTACGCCAACGAGACCTTCGCCAGCGGCGTCCCGGGCTGGAAGACCGATCGCGGGATGATCTATATCAAATATGGACCGCCGGACGAGCGCGACGAACACGCCTCGGGCGGCAACTATGAGCGGCCCATCGAAGAAGGCGGCGGCCAGACTTCGACCTTCCCTTTCGAGGATTGGCGCTACCGCTACCTCGAAGGGCTGGGCAACGACGTCAACATCGAGTTCGTCGACACCACCATGACGGGCGAGTTTCACATGACCATGGACCCGTCGGAAAAGGACGCCCTGCTGTACGTTCCCGGCGCCGGGCTGACCATGTACGAGCAGATGGGCCTGGCCTGTAAGGCGTGCCGGTTTACCCGTACCGACGGAACGCGCCTGGGCACCGGCTCGATGCCTCTGCCGGCCAGCATGGACCAGTTCACCCGGTTGGAGCAGTTTGCCAATCTGCAAAAGCCGCCTGTGACCAGGTTTAAAGATTTGGAGGCGACCATCAACACTTCCATCAAATACAACCTGTTGCCGATGCAGGTGCGGGCCGACTTTATTCCCGTAACCGATACAGCCGTGGTGACGAACATTACGGTTCAGTTCGACCGCAAGGATTTTCAATACAAGGAAAAAGAGGGCTTGGCCACGGCAACCGTCGAGGTGAATGGCCGCATTACCACCATCGCGAGGAAGTTCGTCACGAGTTTCGACGAGTTGGTGAACCCCGATCCGGTGGCGGCCGAGTTTCTGGAGCAGGCCGCGAAAGGACCGTCGATTTTCCAAAAGAACATTAACCTGAAGCCGGGCCAGTACCGTCTGGACGTCACCGCCAAAGACATGAACAGCGGCAACACTCATGTCACGGAAATGGCGCTGAATGTGCCGCGCCTGGACGATGATCGTTTGAGCTCGAGCTCGCTGATTCTGGCCGACGTCATGGAGCCGGTGGACAAGCATAGCATCAACCTGAAGGACGCCTTTGTGATCGGCAATAACAAGGTGCGTCCGCGCATGGACGGGGCCGACGGACGGCCGAACTTCAAACGCGACGTGAAGATGGGAATCTACCTCCAGCTTTACAACTTCGAGCCGGAACCGGCCCAGAATCCCGACGGTACTCCCAACCCTAAAAAGGCCGACGGAGTCGTGACCCTCGAAGTCGTGAAGAACGTACCGGGCGGGACCAACGAGGTGGTGGCGCGGAACGACGACGAAGTGTCGGAAATCATCAACCATACCCGGGGTGGCCCCGCGGAAGTGGTGTTCCAGAAGTTGCTGCCCCTGGCCGGGTTCGATCCCGGGCAGTATACATTAAAAGTGACGGTAGTGGACAGGAAGCGGAACCAGACGGTCACCCAATCCGCTCCGTTTACGGTAAACTAGGTTGGCGGGGAATTAAGTTTACGGCCTGAAGTCGCGGAGGGGCGACGGACCGCCGCTCAAATGAGCTTTAGGACTTCGAGCTTTCTGAAATCGATGCTCGCGGCCGGCTTACTGGCCGGGCTCGCGCCCGAGGTGCGCGGCGGAAGCGGAATTCTTTTCTCCGGCGATGTGCGGGGAGATGTGCGCAACAGCACCGGCATTGCCCAAATGGGCGCGGCGGTGTCGCTTTACAATCGTTACGATGAGCTGATCCGGCAGGCGCTGACCGACGAGAGCGGCAAGTTCATCTTCGCCGGACTCGCTCCGGACACGTATTCGATCCGCGTGAGTCTGGCGAGCTTTCTGCCCGCCGTGCAGCGCAACATCGCGGTGGCGCCCGGCTCGGACAAACTGCTGAAGGTGAACCTGTCGAGCCTGTACAGCACCGTGGAACTGGCGCCGCCTTCAGCCGCGCAAGGCGCGCTGATGAGCGACGAATGGAAATGGGTGCTGCGCACCTCCAGCGCCACGCGTCCGGTGTTGCGGCTCACTCCGGTTTCCAGCTCGGGTTCCCCCTCCGCGGGCCATCGCCATCTGGCTACCGCGTTCACCGAAACCACCGGTGTGGTCAGATTGTCGGCGGGCGAGACTGGACCGATGGCCGGCAGCGGCTCCGACGACGTAGGAACCGCCTTCGGCGTGGCCACGCGGATCAACGGCGTAAGCCGCGTGCGCTTGAGCGGCGACTTCGGCTACATCGCCAGTTCGGGCCTTCCCACGGCTGCCTTCCGCACCACCTATTCGCGGGACCGGGAGGATGGGGAAAGCGCTCCTGAACTCGCCTTGACGGCGCATCACATTTATTTCTCGGGATTGGGGCCGGCTTCCAACTTGGGTATGCCCTACCAGGCTGGAGGAGGCTCGGAGAGCCTGGCCTTGCGCACCGTCTCGTTGAGCGCCAAGGATAAGCTCCAGTTGACTGACGAATTGCAACTGGAGTACGGCGCGCAACTGGATTCGGTATCGTTCCTGCAAAGTGAGACGCGCATGAGCTCGTTTGCGCGGGCCACCTACACTGCGGGAACAGCCGGGCTGCTTCGGGTCGCTTTCAGCTCCGGCGCCCCGCCGGCCGGGATCCTGAACCGCGACGGCGGAACTCGCGACAAAGAGGCCAGCGCTCCCGAACTCAATCAGGATCTTGCCGCGCTGTCGATGCTGCCGGCGGTCTCGCGCGATGGCGGCCAAACCCGCATGCAGCGCGCCCGCAACTGGGAGCTTGGCTATGAATCGGTTCAGGGCAGCCGAAAATACTTCCTGAACGCCTATAGCGAATCGGTTTCCGACGGCGCGTTCAACCTCTCCGGTCCCGGCGTTTCCCCGATCCGCGCGGATCTGCTTCCCGCCTTGGACGGAAACTATTATGTGTTCGACATCGGAAGCTACCAGCGCGCTGGCCTTAGCGCGGCGGTGACCCAGTCTTTGGGCGAGCACACCGAGTTTACTCTGGGAGCCGGCCGCAGCGGCATGCTCACGACGGCTCCGGGTGAGGCTCCCGGCGGCTCGTCCGCGGACGCTCGCGCCCAGATCCGGAGCGCGCAGCAGGCGTTCGTCACGGCGCGAGCTTCGACGACCATCCCCCACGTGGGGACACGTATGGTTACAGCGTATGGCTGGACGCCTTCCCGCGCTCTCATGCCCACGTACTTTTCCCTGACCGGGCCGGTCAATCAGGAGCAGGGCCTGAACCTCGCGGTGCACCAGCCCCTGCCCCGTTTCTGCGGCATGCGGGGACGCGTGGAAGCTACCGCGGAGTTGCGCAACGCCCTGGCGCAGGGCTACCTTCCCATGAACGTGGGAGGGATGCCCACGGTTGTTACCGATTCGCCGCGGGCTCTGCGCGGCGGCCTGAGTTTTTTGTTCTGACGGCGAAGACCGCTCCCTTTGGTCGCGGCTCAGCGGGGCCTCCGGCATTGCCGGATTGAACGGTAAGAGACCGGATGCACCGGGGCGCTTGTTGGGGTAGGCTTCAAAAAGAACACGACTGCAGTTAAGGCCCTTTTTTCATTGGAGCGTGATGCCCCTTGCTCAGCTTGGCTCCAGGAAGGCGATTGAACATTGGCGAGGTCTTGATGACACTCCCCTGGAGTAGATTTTGCGATCAGCCAGCCTGGGCGTTCGTGTTCGGGAAGGCAGGAGACAAATGAAGCGAAACCGAGGTCAGGAGAAGGATTCGGATCGAGGGATGGAAGGCGACGGTTTCCCGGTGTTGCGACGAAACGTGGCGGGGATCGATCTGGGGAGCACAAGCCACTGGGTATGTGGGCCAACGATAGAGGGCTCGGAGCGGGAAGTAGAGGAAGTCGGAGCCACAACACCAGAGTTGGCCAAGCTGGCGCAATGGTTGAGGGAGCGGAAGGTGGAATCGGTGGCGATGGAGAGCACGGGTGTGTACTGGATTCCTGTGCACGAATTCCTGGAGCGCCAGGGATTCGAAGTGTTGTTGGTAAGCACGCGGGAATTCGCGCAGGTGCCGGGGCGAAAGAAGACGGACCGGGTAGACTGCAAGTGGATTCAGCGGCTGCACAGCTGTGGGCTGCTTCGAGGCTCGTTCCGGCCGGTTGAGCAGGTGTGCATGTTGCGGACTCTGGTACGCGACAGAAACACGCTTGCAGCGGAGCGGGCAGACTGGCTCCGACGAATGCAGAAGAGTCTGGACCAGATGAATGTAAGGGTGCACCGGGCGGTCTCCGACATCCAGGGCGCAACGGGTATGGCGATCATCCGGGCAATCGTAGTAGGAGAGCGGAACCCTGCCGTGTTGGCGAGGTTGCGGGAACCCGGTTGCCGCAAGAGCGTGGAAGAAATCGCCGAACAGTTAAGCGGGCATTGGCGAGAGGATCATCTGTTCAGCCTAAAGCAGAGTCTGAAGATGTACGATGCCATAGGCGAAACGATGCAGGAATACGACAAAGAGACTCTGCGGCGGCTGCGGGAGATGGAGCGAGCCGATTATGAGGGGAAGCAACCACCCCAGCTGAAAAACACCAATAAAGCAAAAATGATCCGCCAACGCGGCGAAGAACCGATGCGCGAGGCTTTCTACCGGATGAGCGGGGTCGATCTCACGGCCATCGACGCCGTAGGAGTTGGGGTGGTTCAGTGTGTGCTTACTGAATATGGTTCCGACCTGAGTTGCTTTCCGACGGAGAGCCATTTCGTCTCCCACGCGACGCTGGTTCCCAGGGGTGGCTTCAGCGGAGGCAAGGCGCTCAAAAAGAAGAAGCGCGGCAGCGCCAGCAGTCGTGTGTCGGCTGCACTTCGCTCGGCAGCGCTATCGTTGCGCCACAGTCAAACCGCCCTCGGAGCTTTTTTTCGCCAAACCGCCCGACGCCTGGGACCCGATGTCGCAGCCTTTGCCACGGCTAGAAAATTAGGCATACTGATTTATCGCCTGCTCCGTTGGGGGCAGGCCTACGTGGATGAAGGAGCCGAAGCCTACGAAAAGCGCTACCACGCCTCTCGCATTAATCGCCTTAAAATCACCGCCTCAGACCTCGGCTTTGAACTCGCTCTCAAACCAACAAACCCGTGAGTTCTTCCATTACATTACCGACCATTGGTCTCGGAGTAGCTTCAGCGGTCGTTTCAGAGCCGCGACCGCAGGGAGCGCTCACGCCGGCTGCTGCTGCGTCATGCAGTGCAGCGCGCCGAGCCCCAGAATCAGATCGCGGCACGGGATCCCGATAATCTCCCGGTCCGGAAACAGCTTTGCCAAGGTGCGCAGAGCGGCCAAATCGTTCTTGTCGGCGAACACCGGCACAAGTACGATGCCGTTGGCGATGTAGAAATTCGCATAGCTGGCGGGAAGAAGCTGGCCTGCGAAGTAGATCGGCTCGGGCATGGGCAGCGTCACCACGTTCAGGTCGCCACGGGCGCGCAGCCGCGCCAGATTGTCCTTCAAAGGCTCGTAGTTGGGGCTGGATTTGTCGCGCTCGACAACCGCGGCGACGGTGTCGAAGGAAGTGAATCGGGCCAGATCGTCGATGTGGCCGTGGGTATCGTCGCCCTCTATGCCTCGGCCCAGCCAGATGACCTCGCGGATTCCCAGATAGGTTGCGAATGCGTGCTCCAGATCCCCGCGCGTGCGCCCGGGATTACGCTCCTGGACCTCGGAGAGCAGGCACTCTTCCGTGGTCAGCAGCTTGCCAGCGCCGTTGACGTTGATGCTGCCGCCTTCCAGCACCAGGTTGGGTCCCCAGCGCGGAATTCCGAAGTTGCGGGCAATCACTTCGGGAGTTCGCGCGTCGTTGCGCCAGTTGGTGTACTTAGCCCAGCCGGTGAAGCGCCAGCGCGTGATGGCGGCCTCGCCGGCGCCATTCTTCAGTGTGCTCTTCACAAAAATCGGTCCGTAGTCGCGAATCCAGCTCCGGTCCGTGGCATGAAGATAAAACTCGACCGCGCTCAAATCGGCGTGGCACTGTTTCAAGACGCGCAGCGCGGAGCGCTGTTCCGCAGCGTCTTCGATGAGGATGCGCACCCGTTCCACGCGGGCCAGATGGCGCACGATTTCGCCATAGATCCACGGGATGGGCGCGAATTTGCCGGGCCAGTCGGATTTCTCGTGCGGCCACGCGATCCAGGTGGCTTCGTGCGGCTCCCACTCGGCGGGCATGCGGAAGCGGCGCGGGTTTGCGCTGAGCTCGCGGGTCATTCTCCGGACGCGTCCTTGTCCAGCCACCTTGAAAGCAGGGGCTGATACGCGTCGATGCGGCGGTCGCGCAGGAAGGGCCAGTTGCGGCGGACTTCCTCGGCGTAGCGCGGATCGCACCCGGCCACCAGGATCTCTTCTTTCTCGACGGAAGCTTCGGCGATCACTTGACCGAACGGATCGGCGACGAACGACGATCCCCAGAATTCCAGACCTTGCTCCGGACTGCCCTCGTACCCGACGCGATTCACCGCCGCGACATAGACTCCGTTGGCGATGGCATGCGAGCGCTGGATGGTGCGCCAGGCGTCGAGCTGCGCCGCGCCATGCTGCGCTTTCTCGCTGGGATGCCAGCCGATCGCGGTGGGATAGAACAGAATGTCGGCGCCGGTGAGCGCGGTGATGCGCGCGCCTTCCGGATACCACTGATCCCAACACACCAGAACGCCGATGCGGCCGAAGGGCGTTTCAAAGCTGCGGAAGCCGAGGTCGCCGGGAGTGAAGTAGAATTTCTCGAAATACAGAGGGTCGTCGGGGATGTGCATCTTGCGGTACAGTCCCTCGATTTCGCCGTTCGCGTTCAGCACGGCCGCGGTGTTGTGATACAGGCCCGAGGCCCGGCGCTCGAACAGCGAAGCGATGACCACAACCTTAAGCTCCCGCGCGAGCTTGCCCAGGGCCGCGGTGGAGGGGCCGGGAATCGATTCCGCCAGAGCGAACAACTCCGCGCGTTCCTCGCGGCAGAAATACTGCGAGCGGAACAACTCCTGGAGGCAGACGATCTGGGCTCCGCGCGCGGCGGCCTCGCCAATCTGGGATTCGGCCTTGGCCAGGTTCTCGTTGGGATCGGGCGAACAGCTCATCTGCGCGAGTCCAACTCGAAACTTTTCCTGCATAAGAGTCTATAATACCGTTCGTGTGTGTTGAAACAATAACAGCCGAAACCGTGAAGCGCATCGCGCGCGAGTGCGGATTCGAGCTGGCAGGCGTCACCGGGGCCGAACCCACTGAACAAACCACGGAAGATTTCGGCCGCCTGGAGCGATGGGCCGCGGGCGGCATGGCGGGCGAGATGCGCTACATGACCGATCGCAGGAAGGAACTGCGCCGCGATCCGCGTTTGCTGCTGCCGGGCGCGCGGTCCGTGATCTGCGTCGGCAAGCTCTATAACACTGCACCGGAACGGAAGGATCCTCCGATCTCCCGCTACGCCTGGGGATCTGGCGACTATCACGATGTCCTGCGAGAGGGGCTGGAGCGGATGGTGGAACGGCTCGCGGCGATGGCGATGTTCGAATGGAAAATCTGCGTCGACACGGCGCCGCTTCTCGAGAGGACCTACGCGCGGCTGGCCGGCTTGGGGTGGATCGGCAAGAATACCTGTCTTATTCATGAGCCGATGGGCTCGTGGTTTTTTCTCGGCGAGATATTGACGTCTTTGGAGCTTGCCCCCGATTCGCCCCCGCCGGATCGCTGTGGAAGCTGCACTCGCTGCATCGAGGCGTGTCCCACGCAGGCTCTGGTTCCCAGCGGCGACTCCTGGACGCTCGATTCGCGGCGGTGCATTTCGTATCTGACGATCGAGCTGCGCGGGCCGGTTCCAGAGGAGCTGCGCGCGGGAGTCGGCGAGCACGTCTTTGGCTGCGACATTTGTCAGGACGTGTGCCCGTGGAATTCGCGCGCGCCGGTGAGCCAAGAGACCGCGTTCGCTCCGCGGGAGATTCCGGCGCTGGAGGACCTGGCGCGAATGACCGAGGAAGAGTTTCGCGAGTTCGCGCGCGGCACTCCGCTCAGCCGGCCGAAATACGCGGGCTTCTCGCGCAACGTTGCCGCCGCGCTGAAGAATCGGGTTTAGGCGATGTGAGCTCCGGTGGTTAGCACATAGACCGCGTACAGCGACTGGCTGGCGGCCATGAACAGGCGGTTTCGCTTGGTTCCTCCAAAGCTGATGTTGGCGCAGTTTTCGGGAAGGCGGATCTGGCCGATGGGCGTGCCGTCGGGGGCGACGATCTGCACGCCGGGCGCCGCTCCGCACCACACATTGCCGTCGGCGTCGCAGCGGATGCCGTCGGCCGCCGAGGCCCCTCCGCCGGGCGCTTGCAACTTGACGAAGCGCTTTCCGTTACGCAAAGCCTTGCCGTCGAGATCGTAGACGCGCGTATCGCCCGGCATGCCGGTGTCGGCGATATAGACCTTCTTATAGTCGGGCGAAAAGCAGATGCCGTTGGGTTGATTGGCGTCGTCGCTCACCTTGTCGATTTGACGGGTTTTGGGATCCACGCGGTAGACCGCCTGCTTGAGCTCGGACTGAGCCGGGAAGCCTTCGTAATTTCCGAGGATGCCGTAGGTGGGATCGGTGAACCAGATGCCGCCGTCGGGATGGACCACGATGTCGTTCGGCGAATTCAAGCGTTTGCCCTCGAACTTGTCGGCGATGGTTGTGACAGTGCCATCCGGTTCATAGCGCGCCACCCGGCGGTTGCCGTGTTCGCAGGAGAGCTCGCGGCCCTCGAAATCGAACGTGTTGCCGTTACTATAGCCGGAGGGGTTGCGGAAGACGGTGATGCGGCCGTCCTCTTCCAGCCAGCGCATCTGGACGTTGTTGGGAATGTCGCTCCAGACCAGGTAGCGGCCCACGCCGTTCCACGCCGGACCCTCCGCCCACAGCGTCCCCGTGTGGAGGCGCTTGATGACCGTGTTGCCGATCATGTATTTGCGGAAGCGGTTGTCCAGCGCAACGATATCGGGATCTGGGTACTGGACCGTGGTCTGGCCGGACCAATCGCGCGCAGTGGTGTAGCGCTGGGCCGCAGCCGGCAACGCGGCCGTGCCGGACCATACCGCACCACCGGATAGCGCCGCGAGAAAGCGGCGGCGGGAAATCGGGGAAATCACCGAGGAATCCATACCAATCTAGGTATACCCCAGAAAGAGCTTCCTGTAAAAGCGGGTGATTCTAGTAAAGCTTACTCGCTGGAACAAAATGGGCGTGCCGCGTTTTCTCCAGCAAGCGCAGGCACTTGGGCGCGAACGAGGGATTGGCATGGGGATTGCACTCTAGGCTGGCCAGAGGGCCGAGGCAAGACAGTGTGGGAGCGAGCCTGGCAGCCTCAAGAGGTGAACTTATGTCCGATGAATATTCCAATGACGATGTGAAGACGACCGACGCCAGCCATGGAGGCCATAACGGAATCCTTGCGATCCTCGCTGCCGGACTGGTTGTGGCTCTGGCAGGAGATGTATTTCTGCTAACGCGCGCAAACCACTTTGAAGGCCAGATGTCCCGGAACACGGATGCGACACAGACACAAATCGCGAAGTTGGGCGATGCAACCTCGGCGCTGCTGGAGCAGCGCCTCGCAACCGTCAATGACGAAATCTCCGCGCAAGTAGCTCAAGTAAAGGGCGCCCAAACCAGCACCGCCGCGGCACTGAGGCAAGCCCGGGCCCAAGCGGAGAAGCAGAGCGAGGAACTGCGCGGCAAGCTGGACGAACAGCGGCAGCAGGTGACGGGGCAAATCGCCGAGCTGAAGGACGCCACTAGCGATGCCGGCAACAAGATCGCGGCTGTTTCGACGGACGTGGATGGGGTCAAGTCCGACGTGAACGGAGTCAAGTCCGACGTGAGCGGCGTGAAGACCGATGTCGCATCCACCAAGGACGGGCTGGAAAGGACCAGCGCGGATCTGAAGCGCGCGATGGGCGATATGGGCGTGATGAGCGGATTGATCGCGACCAATTCCAAGGACTTGCAAGCTCTGCGCGAGCTGGGTGATAGAAATTACGTTGAATTCGACCTGAGCAAGGGCCAGACGCAGAAGAGAATCGGCGACGTGGTTCTGACGCTGCGCAAGGCCGATCCGAAGCACAACCGCTACACGGTGGCGGTGACGGCGGACGACAAGATCGTGGAGAAGAGAGACAAGACCATCAACGAGCCGGTGCAAGTCTACGTTCATAATAGCCGGCAGCCGTATGAAATCGTGGTGAACCAGGTGAAAAAGGAGGGAATCGTCGGCTACCTCTCCACGCCTAAGGTGACTTTGGCGCGGCAATAGCGAACCTTTCACATTGAGGGCCATCCCGGCTCTCTTTAGCCCGCACAGGGCCGGCTCGGCCCCTCAAACCGTCAGGAAATCTGTGAGATTGCGCCGAGCCAGGCTCCGTTGTGCGGGCGAGTCCCTCAAAAGAAACTCGGGTAGTGGAGCGCCAGGCGGAGGCTCCACTACCCATTTTTTTTGCGCCGCGGAATCGGGTTAAGATGGTGACCGGAGGAATGGCCGAGTGGTTGAAGGCGGCGGTCTTGAAAACCGTTAGCGGGGTGACTCGCTCGGGGGTTCGAATCCCTCTTCCTCCGCCAGATTGGAGCGACCGTCCTTGAGCACCTTGCCCTTGCCTGTTTCCACTGCAACCGGCACAAGGAGCCGAAGATCGCGGGGCTTGACTCCCTTGTCTGGACTATATATAGTACCGACATGGGAAAGAAACCGCCCGCCAATCCGGAGCTCCTCCCCGGCACGCTCTACCTGCTGATTCTTCGCACGCTCCGCGCTGGTCCGCTTCACGGCTACGCCATCGCCAAGCGCATCAAAGACGCCTCGGAGCAGGGCCTGGATATCGAAGACGGGTCGCTGTATCCGTCCTTGAATCGCATGCTGGTCAAGGGCTGGCTGGCGGCCGAATGGGGCATCTCCGAGAACAACCGCAAGGCGCGCTTCTACCGCCTGACGCCGGAAGGCCGGAAGCAGCTCGCGCGCGAAGCCGATGTTTTCGAGCGCCTGGTGCTGGCGATTCAGCGAGTCATGAGGACAGCCTGAGATGTCCTTGCTCAAAGAAATCATGAGACGCACCGGCTATCTGGGCCGCCGCTCGCAATTCGACAGGGAGCTGGACGACGAGGTTCAATTCCATATCGAGACTCGCGCGGAAGACCTGCAACGCGAAGGCGTGCCTCCAGCGGAGGCACTTCAAAGAGCGCGGCGCGAGTTTGGCCCTCGCGCGCGCATGAGTGAGGACACGCGCGGCGCGTGGCAGCTCCAATGGCTCGAAGATTTCTGGCGAGACCTGAGTTACGCCGCCCGCGCGTTTGCGAAGAGCCCCGGGTTCACGGCCGTCGCGGTCCTTTCGCTGGGTATCGGAGTCGGCGCCAACTGCGTTATGTTCAGCATCGTGGACGGCACGCTGCTGCGGCCGCCAAGAGTTCCGAGGCCGAACGAAGTGGTCGCGGTGGTTTCGACGGCTTTGGATTCCAACAGCGCGGGGGTCTCGTATCCCGATTACGCCGCGGTGCGCGATCGCAGCCGAAGTTTTGACGGCTTGACTGCGTTTACCGAGGTCTCTACGGGCTTTGCGGCGCGGCCGGGCGCTACCCCGCTGGTGAAAGACGGGAAGGCGGTGACAGCCGATTTTTTCGGTGTACTGGGGTCGCAGCCGGAGCTCGGACGGTCTTTTCTGCCGGAGGAGGACAAGGTCCCGGAAAAAGATCTCGTCGCGGTCCTGAGTCACCAGTGCTGGCAAGATCAATTCGGAGGGGATCCCGCTGCGCTCGGCAAGCAGGCGCGCATCAATGGTATCGACTTCACGATCACCGGCGTCATGCCGGCTCGATTTGCGGACGTGGATGACGATCTCATGGACGACAACGCCTGCTTCTTCGTCCCATTGCGAGCCGCCACGCGCATTGCAGGTTCCGCGGACCTGATCGAAAATCGCGGGCAACGTTCGCTCACAGTTTTTGGCCGGCTGAAGCCCGGTGTCCCGATGGTGCGCGCCCGGGCGGAGGTCGCGGCCATCGCGGGCACGCTGGAGAAGGAATATCCGGAGGCCGATCGCAATCGAAGCATGACCGTGCGGACCGTGCTTGAGTACCGGTCCGGCGGCAGCGGAGGGATCACGGCGGGGGCGCTTGCGATGACTCTGTCGGGACTGGTGCTGCTGATCGCGTGCGCGAACGTAGCCGGACTGCTCACCAGCCGCGCACCGGCTCGCGCGCAGGAAATCGCTATGCGTCTCGCCATCGGCGCGGGCCGTCCGCGGTTGGTCCGCCAGTTACTGACGGAGAGCCTGCTGCTGGCCGCGGGTGGAGCTGTCGTGGGTGTCGCGGTCGGCTACATCCCCATCGCGCTGGCGAAACACCTCGCCACTACGGTCTTTCCGGCCGACCCATCGCCTTTCCCGTTCGATGTGGATCTGCGAGTGCTCGTGTTCAGCGTGGGACTCGCTCTCGTCAGCGTCATCCTGTTCGGACTGATGCCGGCGTTTCGCGCCACCCGCGCGGATCTGACCAGCGTGATGAAGAGCCGGGGCGCGTCCGCGCCGCCACGAGGGTTGCTCGCAAAACTATTCCGCGGCAGAAATGTTCTGGTCACCGGTCAGGTTGCGATTTCCCTGCTGCTTCTGACTGCCACAACCATGCTGTATGCGGGCGTCTACAAGGGCTTCGTGACTTCGATCCGGAACCCCGGCTTTCAAGTGGATCGCCTGCTCGCGATCGACTTTGAGCCCTCCAACGTTCACCACAAAGACGCTCGAGCGGAACAATTCTTCAAGGATTTGGTGGAACGGCTGTATAGGACCAAAGGCGTCAGAGCAGCCGCCGTGGTGTACCAGGATGTCGCGGCGATTCGACCGGACAGCCCGGCGGCGCATGACGACGTCAAGACAGCGGGAGTGTGGACCGGCGAAGGCTTCTTCGACACGCTCGGGATTCCGATTCTGGAAGGTCGGGCGTTTCAAGCCGCGGATCTGCGCGGCAATGTGTCGGTTGCCGTCGTCAATGACGTGCTGGCGAAGCACTATTGGCCGGGCCAGAATGCCATCGGCAAGCAGATCCGCTTGAGCACGGGCCAATGGGTGAACGTGATCGGCGTTGCACGGATCAAGGCCTTCATGGCGTTCGGCACCCCGCCGATGGATACCATCTTCCTTCCATACGGCACACCCAAACAGCGCGACATAAGATTACTGGTCCGGTCCTCGGCGGATCCGCGCGCTCTGGTCGATCCGATCCGGGCGGTTGTTCGGGACCTTGATCCGGATCAAGTGGTGCCTGAGGCAATGCCTTTCCAGGCCATGTTCGACGCTTGGATAAAAGGTGCGTTGCTGGGCCTGAACACGCTGGGCGCGATGGGTGTGCTCGGGCTGGTGCTGGCGTTGGTGGGATTATACGGGCTGCTCGCATATGAAGTGAGCTCGCGCACGCGCGAGATCGGCATCCGCATGGCACTGGGCGCGCGGGCAGGTGCGGTGGTGCGCATGGTGCTGCGGCAGGGGATCGCACTGGCCGTATGCGGAGTCGGGGCGGGGGTGGCGCTCAACCTGGGGCTCGCAAAAGTACTCGTGGCCGTATTGGGAAGCGGCGGCAGCGGAGGCGGCGCTCCCAAGCCGCCGGAACCGAATGGCGGCAACCAGATCAGCATCCAAGCAGGAACCAATACCTTCGGGGACCATGCGTTCACGGTTCTGGTGATCGCGGTGTTCGTGGTCACGATTCTTGCTGCGTATCTTCCCGCGCGGCGGGCGGCGCGCGTGGATCCGAACGTGGCTCTGAGAGCTGAATAGATGAGTCGAATGTTATCGGTTGCGCTCTTGCTGCCGCTGTGCGCGCTCGCGGCGGATTTCGAATTCGCGGGAAGCCTGGAACGGGTTATGCCAGGATCGATCTTGATCCGGCTTGCCGATGGCACTCGGATCAACGCAAAGCTTCCGAAGACCGGCGCGCTCGCGGCTGAAACGATCTCCGCTCAGTACAAGCTGGCCGACGAGGTTCGAATCACGTGCACGCCGATGGGCCAAGGCAAATGCCTGGAGCTGAAGAGTACTCAATTCCTGCGGCCGCCGACAGCGAAGGAGCGGGCTCTGGTGCTGGGGTCGCCGAAGCCGACGAGCCCAGAGCAACCAGAGCTGGAGCACGCGCGTCAGGTGAATCTGGACCGCGCCGCCAACATGCCGAACTTTGTCGCCGACGAAACGGCGAAGCGCTATACCAGCCCTCGCAGCGAGAATCCACCCGTGTGGAAGCTTGAGGACACGATCGAGTCCGAGATCGCCTTCAAAGGGACCGAGCCAACCCGGGAGCATATTCGTATCAACGGCAAATCGTGGAACAAACCCGGAATTCCCGGTGTCAACTGGAGCGTCGAGTTCGGCACCGAAATCAAGCCGGTCTTTGACCCGGAATGTCCCACCGAAATCGCCTTCGAAGGGCGACGGGAGGCGCGTGGCAAGCAACTTCTGGCGTATGTCTTCACGTCTCCGCCGGATGGATGCTTCGGCACCGCGACCTGGGGAAGCTTTTGGGGAAGCAAACACTACACCCCCGCGGTGACGGGTCGAGTTCTGGTCGAAGATCCAGGCGGCAGCATGATCCATTACGAAGAAGAATCCAGCGGATTCCCCAAAGGGTTCGCGGTGCAGTCATTCAAGCAAACCATCTCGTGGGACTACGTCAAGATCGGAGACGCTTCCTATCTGCTGCCGGCCGCCTTGGATTTCGATCTGGGCTTTACGTCCAGCGACCCCTATCATGTGAGCGTGGAGTACAAGAATCACCGGCGCTTCGAGGCCGCCACCAGCGTTACGTTTCATCCATGACGCGGCTCCTGTTGGCATTCTCGATGCTTTCGCTGTCCCTGCGAGCGCAAGATCCCGCGGAGATCCTGCGGCGCTCCGTCGAGCTGGACCAAAAGGACAACGAACGTCTCAAAGGCTATACGTATGTCCGGGTCAGCGAATTTAAGAGCGATCAAAATTCGCGTTCGATATCGAACACCCGTGAGGTCACGATGCTGGCGGGACGGCCTTATCAGCGGCTCGTCTCCAGGGACGGCAAGCCGCTTTCGGATAACGAAGCGCACAATGAGCAGGAGAAGATGGATCGCGAGTTTGCGAAACGCCAGCACGAATCGGCTTCCGTCAAAGCCAAACAGGAAAAGGAAGACGCCGAAGACCGAAAGTTCCTGTTGCAATTGCCAGACGCCTACACTCTGCGACTCGAGGGCGTGGAGCAGATCAGCGGCAAGCCGGCGTGGGTCATCAGCGGAGAGCCGAAGCCCGGATTTCACCCCCGAGGTTCAGGCATCGAGACCAGTTCCTGAAGAAGGTGCGGGGCAAGGTATGGATCGATCAGGCGGAGTACCAGTGGGTAAGGGTCGAAGTCGAGGTGGTGGATGCGCTCACTTTTGCGCTCTCGGTGTTTCGGATTGGGCCTGGAACGCGGTATGAGTCCGAGCAGACCCGGGTGAATGACGAGGTCTGGCTGCCGTCGCATACAAGCATCCGTGGCGATGTCCGCATGGGGTTCGTGAAGGCTCGCTGGGATCAGGAGTTCACCTATCGCGACTATAAGAAGTTCCAGTCCGATTCGAGGATCGTCTCGGATGAGGAAAGAAAATAGGAATCGTGCGCTCGCGCTGGCTCGCGCGAACGGCGACCAGGTAAGGTTCCCTTAGGAGAAACATCAGGGAATCGTTTGTAAGGGCCGAAATTACACAAGTCTTACAAACACAAGAGCAAACCACTGCTAACGTGGGAGTGCAGAGTACATTCCTGGAGATCCCCTTGAGACCCAACATTGTTTCCGTTTCTCGTCATGATAGACCTAACTGGTTTACTGCCAGTATCTTAGCGTTATTTCACATCGGAGCAGTCGCCGCGCTGTTCATGTTCAGTTGGCGCAATTTGGCCGTCACGATGGTCCTGTATTGGATCACGATCTGCTTCGGCATCAGCATGGGATACCACCGGTTGCACACACACCGGTCGTATCGAGTGCCTCTGTTTCTGGAATACTTCTTTGCGGTTTGTGGCACGCTCACGCTGGAAGGCGGTCCCATCTTCTGGGTTGCCACGCACCGGCTGCACCATCAGAAATCGGATCAGCCTGGCGATCCGCACTCGCCGCACGATGGCAAGTGGTGGTCGCACATGGGCTGGATTCTGTACGGAGACACCAACCACAACAACACCGCGGTGATGTCCCGGTATGCGCCGGATCTCGCAAAACACCGGTTCTACGTTGTGCTGAACAACTATCACTGGCTTCCCATCATCATCCTGGCGGCGATCCTATATGCTTTCGGCGGCGTGCCGATGGTGCTGTGGGGTGTTTTTCTGCGCGTCGTCGTCGGACTCCACGCCACCTGGCTGGTGAACTCGGCCACGCATTTGTGGGGCACTCGCCGGTTCGATACGACCGACGATTCCCGCAATAGCTGGTGGGTCGCCCTCATGACATTTGGCGAGGGCTGGCACAATAACCACCATGCGCATCCGACTTCCGCGCGGCACGGCCTGGCCTGGTATGAAATCGATTTCTCCTGGATGCAAATCAGCCTCCTGAAGTTCCTGGGCATTGCGAAAGGGATCCGCGTCACGAAGCTTCCAACCGCGGCCGCGAATCGGGAAGCTGCTTAGAGGCTCCATCGTTACGTCCCTTAGGCGTAAGCTGGTAAGGGATGGTCGTTGTCAGCCGCAAGAAGTCGATCGGTCTATTCATCACCCTCGGCGGGGGGTTGATCTCGGTTATTCTCCTGCTGTATGTCGGCTGGGTCCTCCTGAACTGGCGCACCGGCGCTCTTCTGTTTTTGGGCGTACTACTGTTGATGATGCTCATTAGCGGTGTGGTGCTGAACACATTTTTCCTGGTGCGGGAAATCCGGCGTAACGAACAGCACGATGCATTCATCAACGCCGTCACGCATGAGCTGAAGACTCCGGTTGCCTCCATCCGGCTGTACCTGGAAACCCTGCAAACGCGGCCCGTGGACAACGCCAAGCGCAAAGAGTTCTATGGCATCATGCTCGACGATAGCGCCAGGCTGCTCCAAACCATCGAGCAGATCCTGCGGACTGGGCGTATCGGGTCCGGCAATCGCGAACCCAGTCTGTCTCGCTTCGATCTGAGTACGGTGGTGGATGACTGCGTGGCGCGCGCCCGCGCGCTGAAGCAATTATCCCCCGAGCAGTTGACCTATCACGGCGCGCCGCTGATGGTGCTCGCCGAGATGGAGGACGTTCGGGCCGCGATCTCGAATTTGATCGATAACGCGGTGAAGTACTCCGGAACCAATGTAAATGTGGTTGTGGAGACTGCCGTGGTCAACAACAAGTATGCATCCGTGCAGGTCCGCGATCAGGGACCCGGCATTCCCAAGACGGAGCTCAAGTCCATTTTCAAGCGCTTCCACCGGATCCCTGGAGCAACGGCGCGCGTACCCGGCACCGGCCTGGGCCTCTTTATCGTCCGGTCCGTCGCCAAGCGGCACGGAGGAAAAGCGTGGGCGGAAAGTGAAGGCGTGGGACGCGGGAGCACGTTCGTGCTCCAGTTTCCAATTGCGAAATGAGCCGGATTAAATGAGCAGGGTTCTGATTGTGGAGGACGAGCAGCACCTGGCCAACGGTCTGCGTTTCAACCTGGAAGCAGAAGGGTATCAGGTAAGCGTCGTCGATACCGGGGAAGCCGCGATTGAGGCGCTGACCACGGTGCCAGATTCCTTCGATATTGTGGTGCTCGACGTGATGCTGCCGGGAAAAGACGGCTTCGAGGTGATGTCGGAGGCGCGCCACGCCGGGCAATTTGTTCCCACCCTGATGCTGACTGCGCGAAGCCGCCCCGAGGACGTGCTGAAGGGCTTCGCCGCCGGAGCGGACGACTACCTGGCCAAGCCCTTCGACCTGTCCATTCTGATCGCCCGCATCCGCGGACTCCTGCGCCGGCGCGAGTGGTGGAGCGCGTCGCGGAATGCGTCTCATAACGCACCCGTCAGCGCGCCCTCGCCCTCTCCCGACGTGTTCCGTTTCGGCGACAAGTCGGTCGACTTCAACCGTCTGGAACTGCGCGTCCGGGAGCAGGTGTTTCAACTGACTCTAATGGAAGGCAACGTCCTTCGTTATCTGATCGAGCATGCCAACGAGCCTGTCTCGCGCAAGAAGCTGCTGGAAGACGTGTGGGGCCTGCACGAGGACACCGACACTCGCGCGATCGATAATTTTATCGTGCGGCTTCGGCGCTACATTGAAGACGACCCGACGCGTCCCCGTCATTTGCTCACGATTCGCGGAGTAGGGTATCGATTCCTGGCTGAGCCGTGAGACCATCCATGACACACCGCCGCGCTGTATTATTTAAGCTTGATGAGGAAAGAATCTCTTAAGCCTGCACCGGCCCATGTTGGTTCCTGGTTGGCGGCGTTCCTGATTCTTGGCGGCCCTGCGTTCTCTCAGGTGGACCTGACCGGCATCTGGAGCCCCGTGTTCCACGAGGATCAGCCCGAGCGCATCCCCGGTCCCGATCTGGTGGATTATCTCGGGATTCCGATCAACGACGCGGCTCGCCAATGGGCGCTCAGTTGGGACCCCGACCGTCTGACGCTGCAAGAGCATCAGTGCCAGGTGCACACCGTGGCGTATATGTATCGTGGTCCTCTGCTGCTTCGCCTCTGGGAGGAACGCGATCCGCAGACGCAGGAGCTGGTGGCCATCCACAATTACATCAGCAATTACGAACAATCGCGGACGATTTACATGGATGGGCGGCCGCATCCGCCGGATTACGCGGCTCACACATGGATGGGTTTTTCCACCGGCAGATGGGACGGAAACATCCTGACGGTGACCACCACGCACATCAAGCAAGGCTGGCATCGGCGCAACGGAATTCCTTCCAGCGACGTGATCACTCTCACCGAACACTTCATCCGGCACGGGGATCACCTGACTCACGTGACCGTGGTCACCGACCCGATTTACTTGACCGAGCCTCTCATCAAGAGCCAGGACTTCACGCTAAACGTGAGCACCGCGGGGATCGGCGGCGGAGGGATCAACACGGGCTGGCTGTATCCGTGCGAGTACGTGGATGAAGCGCCGGGGCGCGATCCGCATGCCGTGCCGAGCTTTATGCCGGGCGAAAACCCCTTCCTCACCGAGTTCGCGACGAAGTACAAGATCCCTCCGCAGGCGGCCTTGGGCGGGGCGGACACGATGTATCCCGAGTACCGGCTGAAGATGATCCACTAACCCGCGCCCTTTTTGAGCGGATGACATACAATATCCCCAAGAAACAGACCGCGCTGCCCTTTATCGTCTTGGCGCTGACGGTAAGCGCTCCCGTCACGACGCAAGCCCAGGCCGGAGCGTGCGACCGCGCGTGTTTAGAAGGATTCGTGAATCAGTACGTGGATGCGCTGGTCGCCCGCGACCCTGCGCGTCTGCCGCTGACCCGCACTGCGAAGTACACCGAAAACGGAGTGGAGCTGAAGCTCGGCGACGGCATGTGGGGACCCAAGGTTGTCATGGGCTCGTACAAGCTTTATTTCGCCGATCCTAAATCCGGCCAAGTGGGGTTCTATGGCAGCCTCGATGAGCATGGGCATCCCGCGATTCTGGGCTTGCGGTTGAAGATCGAAGACCGCAAGATCAGCGAGATGGAGGCGCTGGTGCTGCGCTCCACCGCGCGCGGAACGTTTTCCGCGGTGGGCGATCTCAAGCTCGCCCCGATCATGACTCAGGCTCTGGCGCCGTCCGAGAAGCGCTCCCGCGACGAGATCATCACAGTCGCCAACTCCTATTTCGAAGGCATGGAGCAGGGCACGGACAAGAACACTCCCTTCGACAAAGACTGCAAGCGCATCGAAAACGGCGTGGTCACCGCGAACGATCCGGGCAACACCAAGCAGATCAGCAGGCTGTCCTGCGGAGCGCAGTTTGCCACCGGCTTCACCAAGGTGATTACCAAGGTTCAGGAGCGGCGGTTCCCGGTAGTCGATGAGGAACGCGGCCTGGTGTGGGCGTTCGTGCGCTTCGACCACGCCGGCAAAGACGAGACGATCACCTACAACGACGGATCGGTACACCCGGTGAATACTCCGTTCGACGAGCCGTTCTCCTTCCAGATCTGCGAGCTATTCAAAATCCGCGACGGCAAGATTTTGCAGATTGAAGCGCTGGTCGCGCCCGTGCCTTACGGCATGCTAACCGGCTGGGGCGGCAAAGCCAGTCTCAAGAAGTAAGACCCACTTCAAGTAAATGGCGATCGGGGCTGTGGTATCGCCGTTGGCGCTCCGGAGCAAGCGCGAATCCTACTTGGCAAGGTGTTTGCGAATCGCAGCCAACTCCCGCCGGCGTTCCGGAGTGGGCTTCGGGTATTCCATTCTTAGCTCTTTGAGGGCATCGAGAATGACCCGGGACACAATCAACTGGGTGTTCTCTTTGTCATCGGCAGGCACGACGTACCATGGCACGGTGCGAGTGCTGGTGGCGCTGAGGCAGTCCTCATACGCCTTCACGTACTGCTTCCAGTATTTCTTCTCCTCCAGGTCGTCCATGCTGATTTTCCAGTTCTTCTCGGGGGCATCGATTCGCCTCAGGAAGCGCTTGCGTTGTTCTTCCTTGGAAAGGTGAAGGAAGAACTTGAGGATGCAAGTGCCGTTGCGGGTAAGGTGATCCTCCAGATTCCTGATAGAGCGATATCTGTCGCGCCAGATGGATTTTCGATCGAGAAGTGTCGCTGGAAGGCGCTCGCCGCGGAGAATCTCGCGGTGCACACGAACGATCAGCACTTCCTCGTAATAGGAGCGATTGAAGATACCGATGTGTCCTCGCTCGGGCAACTTCCGCGTCGCGTTCCACAGAAAGTCGTGGTCCAGTTCCTCGGCGCTCGGATGTTTGAAGCTGAAGACTTGGCAGCCCTGGGGATTGACCCCCGACATCACATGCTTGATGGCGCTATCCTTGCCGGCCGCATCCATGGCTTGGAAGATCAGCAGCAGCGCATAGCTGTCGGAGGCGTAAAGCAGGCTTTGCAGGACACTCAGTGCGTGGACGTGTTCCGCGAGGAGTATTTGATACTGCTCCTGGGATTGGTAGACCGGCTTCACGCGCGTCGGCCATTTGTCTAGATGGACCTTCTTCCCAGGCCGGACACGGAAGTCGTCAGGATCGATCTTCTTCATACTTCCATTGTCATGCCGGTAAGCAGTCTCCGCGTTGCATTGCTGAATAGCATCGAGGGCGCCTGGCCAGAGCAACCGCCGCGCCGGCGGTGTCCTTGCGATATGATGGCGGCGTGCGCGCCTTCCCGCCATTGCTCTTGCTGTTGGGGGCCGTGGCCCACGCCGCCGGCGCCCTCAACGTCTATTTCATCAACGTCGAAGGCGGGCAATCGACGCTGGTGGTGTCGCCCTCCGGCCAGAGCCTGTTAATCGACGCGGGTTACGCTGGTTTTGGAGGGCGCGATGCGGACCGCATCAAGACCGCGGCCAAGGCGGCCGGCGTCAGCCGCGTCGACTACCTGCTGGTCACGCATTTCCACAGCGATCACGCCGGCGGCGTGCCCAATCTGCTGGAGCGGCTGCCCGTCTCGAACATCCTCGATTACGGCGTCAGCGTGGACGCGGGAGGGAAATATCCCGACGAGTACGCCGGAGTTGTGGCCAGGATCGAGAAAGGCAAGGGCACGCATCGCGTGGTTTTGCCGGGCGACAAGATTCCGGTCAAGGGTCTGGATGTCACTGCGGTCACGGCAGCGGGAAAGACAATCCAGCATTCTCTCGATGGGGCGGGGCAGGTGAACCAGTATTGCTCCGGCCTCGCACCGCGCAAGGAAGGCGAGGGCGATGAGATGGGCGAGAACCCCCAAGCCGTGGGGGTGGTGATCGAGCTTGGGCATTTCCGCTTCGGCGATCTCAGCGACATCACCTGGAACAAGGAGCTGACGCTGCTGTGTCCCGAGAACAAGGTGGGCAAGCTGGATCTGTATTTGACCACGCACCACGGCGGCGAATCGTCGAAGGCGATTTGGGGCCTCGCGCCGCGCGTCGCCATCATGAACAACGGGCCGCGCAAGGGCGGCGACCCCGCGGGCTGGAAGGTGGTGAAGGGGTCGCCGGGGCTGGAGGATTTGTGGCAGCTCCACTTCGCCCTCGCCGGCGGCTCGGATACCAACGTCGCCGACAGTTACATCGCCAACGTGGATGACGACCTCGGCGAGTATCTGAAGGTCACCGCCGAGGCCTCGGGCGCATTCACCGTGATCAACCACCGCAACAAGTACAGCAAGGCGTATCCGGCGAAGTAAATGCTATCTTCCGACCTCCAACTCTCGAGACGTTTGGAGCGTGCGGAAGGCCACGCGTGCGTTCAATTCGCGGAGGCGCGACGGCGTCTATTCCCCGACTGCGGCGCCGAGTGGATTGAATGCGCAGGAGCATACGCCGTCTTCAATGGAGCCGACTCACCTGCTACCCAAAGCTTCGGACTCGGCATCTTCGAGGAATTGAGCGCAACCTCGCTGGATGAGATCGAGCGTTTCTTTCTCAGCCGCGGGGCGCCGGTGCTGCATGAAGTGAGTCCGCTCGCTGGGGCCGCCGCGCTGGACTTGCTCTGCGCCCGCAATTACAGACCGATCGAGATCAGCAACGTCCTCTATCAGCCTGTTGGGAAGCCCGCGGATGAAGACCACGCCCATATCAAGGTACGCGTTGTGGGTCCGGAGGAGGCGCAACTCTGGAATCGCATCAGCGCAAGGGGGTGGGCGCACGAACATCCGGAGCTTCTGGACACTCTTCTGCAAGCCGGCGTCATCTCTACAGCGCGCAAGCAGAGTCCGTGCTTCCTCGCCGAGGTTCACGGCCAACCCGGCGCCGCCGGCGTGCTGTGTATGCACAACGGAGTTGCGTTGTTCGGCGGTTCGGCTACGATTCCAGAACTGCGCCGTCGCGGACTGCAAGCGGCGCTCCTTGCGGAGCGTATGCGCTACGCCTACGAGCATGGCTGCGATTTGGCAATGATGGTTGCCGAGGCGGGCAGCGATTCCCAGCGCAATGCCGAGCGTAAGGGGTTTCGGATCGCGTACACACGCACGAAGTGGCGTTTATCCTCTTAAGCGGAGGAGCCTGGCGAGTGCGGCCCGGCAGGGCGCTCAATTCTGCGCCGTGGTCGCGTGTTCGGATAGAATAGGGAAGTTGGAATTCTACGAATTCCAAGGGAGGATTTTCTCAATGACCCGTTTTATCCTCATGGCTGCGGCGATGTCGTGCGCGATCTATGGCCAGGGCGGCCGGGGCGGCGGTGGACCCGTAACGATAGCTTCTTCTCTCAAGCAGAACTACAACCAGATTAAGAACAACATCACCATGGCGGCCGACCAGATGCCGGAATCCGCGTACGGATTCCTGCCGGAAGGCGAGCCGCGCAGCTTCGCCGGATGGGTAGGTCACGTGGCCGACGTTCAGGCCAACCAATGCGGCGGGCTCGCCGGCACACCGCTGACGCTCGGCGCGGGGGCGATGACCACCAAGGCCGACCTGGTGGCGGCGTTGAAGAAGTCTTTCGACGCGTGCGATACCGTGTTTAACGCTCTCACCGATGACAACGCCATGGAGCCCTTTACCGGCGGCCGGGGCGGCGCGCAGCCCAAGGCTGTCGCTGCGTACGGAATGATTATCCACAGCAATGAGTGCTATGGCGCGATGGCGGTTTACATGCGCTTGCAGAAGTTGACTCCTCCATCGAGCGCAGGGCGCGGCGGCGGCGGTGGCCGGGGCCAAGGCAAGGGTGGCGGCGGTGGCGGCCCCAAGCAGTAAGTTAAAGATTATTCCCACTCAATCGTGGCGGGCGGCTTGTTCGTGAGATCGTAGAACACGCCCGCCACACCTTCCACCTCACTCAGCTCTCGCGCCATGCGGTCGAGCAGTTCCGCGGGCATGCGCACGCTATTCGCGGTCATGCCATCGACCGAGTCCACGGGCCGCAGAACCACGGAGTCAGGGCGTCCATTCGTTCCCAGCGGAATCAAGATCACGGGGAATTGCCACACCTGACGGTCGAACCCGGATTCGTGCGAGAGATGGCGGACGACGGCGTCGGCGCGGCGCAGCCGCTCCAGACGCGCGCGGGTGAGATGCGCCGGACGGGCGGACATCTCTGGAATGCGGGCTGAAGCCCGCACCATCACCACCACTCGATTCACTCCTTCGTTGCGATTCACCAGGTGCGCGGCTTCGTCGGCTGCGGCCGGGAAATCGTCGATGGCGAGCGCGGCGCGATAGGTTCGCGAATCGCCCTGCACGCCGACGGAGCGAACCGGCAAGACCCAGCCTTCTCCGGTTTTGACGGGAGCCCCAGATTCGGCGTTGCTTCCCGATTCTGCGCAAAGGCAGCGGATGGCGAGACCGGGGCCGGGGAAGGGATGGCGGTCGAGGAGCGCGGGCGCGAGACCCAGCTCGCGGCCGATGGCGCGGACCTCATCTTTGTAGAAGGAGCTGAGGGGCTCGATCACGCGGCCTTCGTCGATCAACTTCTGAATGCCGGCGACGCGATTGTGGTGGGTCTTGATGAGATCGGCCTTGGCCGTGCCGCCGGATTCGATGGTGTCGGGATAGATGGTGCCCTGGCCGAGAATCCAGCGGCCGTCGAGAAAGCGCTGGGTCTCGAGAATGCGCTGCTGCACCTTGACGAACTCTTCGCCGATGATGTGGCGTTTCTGTTCCGGCTCGACGGCGCGGTCGAGGGCGGCGAGGAATTGTGGCTCGGCGTGCTCGACTTGAAAGCGGCTGGCTCCCAGCGCGGCGAAGTTGGCGCGCACGAACTCGGTTTCTCCTTCGCGCATCAGACCGGTGTCGACGTAAGCGCCGTGAACGCGGTCCGGGCCCAGGCTGTTGAGGCACAGGGTGTAGGCGACGGTGGAATCGACGCCTCCGCTGACGAAGAAAAAGACGCTGCGGCCAGCGGCGGATTCGCGAATTTGCGCTTCGAGAGACTGTACCTGACCGGCGGGGTTCCAGTCGCGGACCGAGCCGCAGATGCCAAACACGAAATTGGACAGGAGGTCGAGGCCGCACGGCGTATGCGCCACCTCGGGGTGGAACTGCACGGCGTAGAGCAGGCGGTCCGGGGCGGACATGGCCGCCACGGGGCAAGTGGCCGTGCTGGCGAGAACTCCAAAGCCGGCCGGAGGCGCGGTCACCAGATCGCGATGGCTCATCCAGACTTGCTGGCGGCCCGCGATGCCGCGGAAGAGAACATCTTCCGCGCGGAGGTCCAGTTGGGCATAACCGTATTCGCCGCGATCGCCTTTTTGCACTTGTCCGCCGAGGAGATGAGCCATCAACTGCTGGCCGTAGCAGATGCCCAGGACCGGGATGCCGGCGGCCAGCAGGCGCGGGTCGATGGCGGGGCTGCCGGGATCGTAGACGCTGGAAGGACCGCCGGAGATGATGACGCCCTTGAGCATGCTCCCGTGCGGGGCCAGCTCGGAAGCCGGAGTCTCACTGGGGACGACTTCGGCGAAGACACCGAGATCGCGCACTTTTCGCGCGATCAGGTGGCAATATTGGCCCCCGGCGTCGAGAACGGCAATTTGCGCGGACAATCTTTATGAGCGCGGGCAGACGTTAGCGCGCGGCTTCCTGGCGCGGCTGCGGCTGTGAAATGCGCTCCACCAATAGCTTCTTGGCGTTGTCGAGCAGCTTCTTGGCGCTGGGCATGGAGTCGATGGCCTTCTGGACCGCCGGGTCCTGCTCGATGGCCACGCGCTGGGAATCTTCAAAGCTGAACGCGGTGATGTACATTTCACGCTTCAGCTCCTGCTTGACCCAAGAGCGGTTGGCGGTGAAATCCGCCTCGGTGAAATCGAACTTGTTCTTGAGCATGAAGTCGTGGAACTGCTCGATGACGCGTTCGTCCGGCTCCCAGCCCTTGGGAAGGGAGGCGTCGGCGCGGGGTCCGAAATAGCCGACGGAGAAATTGAAGAGCCCGTTCTTGCGGTAGACCTCAATCTGGAACTTGTTCCACTTATCGGCGGTGGAGCAATTGGGGTTATAGGGAGCGTCCACCGGCGTGCAGGCGAAATGCTCGTCGGGAGTGATGCCGCCGCCGCCGTAGACGGTGCGTCCGCCGTCGGTCATCTTCACATCGGCCGGATTCCTCTGTTCGAGATTGGAGTGAGTGTAGTAATCCAGGAAGGAGATGTTGGAATAGTCGCGCTGGATCAAGCGGCCGCTGGGCGTATAGTAGTGAGCTGTGGTGAGCGCCAGTCCGGTGTTATCGCCGAGCGGGAAAACGGTTTGCACCAGTCCCTTGCCGAAGGTCGGCTCGCCGAGGATCCAGGCGCGGTCATGGTCCTGGAGGGCGCCGCTGACGATCTCAGCCGCGGAGGCGGTCCTGCGATTCACCAGCACCACCACCGGATAGTCCTTGCCGGGGCCTTCGAAAGGATTTTTGTAAACCTTGTTCGACCCGGCGATGCGGCCGTGATGGCTGACCACCACATCGTTCTTCTTGAGGAAATGGCCGGCCACGTCCACGCCCTCATTGAGCAAGCCGCCGGGATTTTCGCGGAGGTCGAGAACCAGGCCCTTGAAATCCTTCTCGCCGAGCTTCCTCAGCTTTTCGTCGAACTCCTTGCCGGTATCCTCGTTGAAAGCGGTGATGGTGACGTAGGCGATGCCGTTCTTCAGATACATGGCGTAGGGCACGCTGGAACGGGGAATCTGGTCGCGGACGATATTGAAGGTAATCGGCTTGTCGACGCCTTCGCGCTGGACCAGCACCTGAACCTTGGTGCCGCGGGGGCCCTTGAGGAGCTCAGCCACGTCGGACATCGACAGGGTGTCGGTCTTCTTGTCGTTGACCTCGAGGATGGCGTCGCCCGGCCGGAGCCCGGCTTTAAACGCGGGAGATCCCGAGAACGGATACTTGACGATGGTCTTGCTGTTGCGAGGCCCCACCATCATGCCGATGCCGTAATAGCGCCCGCTCTGATCCTCGCGCAGCTTGCTGTACTCCTTGGGGTCGAAGAAATTGGAGTGGGGATCGAGCGTGTGCAGCATGCCCGGGATGGCGCCGTCGTAGATGGCCTTGTCGGGCTTCACGGGGTCGGCGAAGTTCTGCTCAATCGCATCGTAAATCTTGGTGAACGACTTTACGCTCTGTTCCCTGGCCGTATCCTCGGAAGGGTTCGCCGCGGAGACGGCGGAGCCGCCAAAAATTCCAGCGGCGAGGGCGCACAAAACGATGAAGACGGGGACAAAAATATAGGCGCGGCGACGCGATCGCATTCAGGTAAGACCTCCAGCCGTTTTCAGTATAGCAGGGGATGGACGGTTAGGGCGGTCAACTGACGCGCACGCGTCGGATCTGGGAAGGAGCAACGCCGGGTTCCATGCGGGCGGGCTTACGCTCGGTGTCGGCCAGGCGGCGGGCCTGGTCGCTGACGCAGACCAGAAACATGGGCTGGTGCGCGCTCTTGAGGATGTCGATAATGCGGTCGTGCTGATCCTCGAGGAAAATGGACTTGCCGTCGGTGACCAGGTGCAGCTCCGAGGAAGCCTGCGTGACTTCGGCCAGGCGCTTGCCCATTTCGCGCTGGAGGAAACGCAGGACGCGGCGGATTTTTTGTAGCGAGAAGCCCTTGCGGCGCAGCTCGGCGATGACCGTGATTTCGATCACCTCGCCGCGGCCGTAGACGCGGCGGTGCCCCTCATGCCGCGGCGAGACCACCTTGCGCTCATCCCACCATTGCAACTGCCGCAGGCTCACGCTGGCCACCTGCGCGACTTCCATCGAAGAATAGGTCCGGTCAGGGGCCGGGGGTTCGGGACGCTTCTTGCTGGCTTTAAACATGATGCCTGGTTTCCGTTTAATCGGATTTGAACTCGACTTACCGATTGTACTCGACTGGGGGGTGGTGTCAATAGGGTGTCCGGGGGTGGTCCCTGGGGTGGTCCCCAGGTTGGCGGCGGCAATGCGGATATAATCCGGTTGGGGCATGCGAATCCGAGGCACGGTTCTTTTGGCGGCGGCGCTTTGTATCGGGCAAAGCTGCGCGGGGCAAACCGTATGGCGCGACCCTTCGCCGCACAGCGTCCAGTTCGTCACGGTGGACGAGAAGGTCCAACTGGAGGTGCTCGATTGGGGCGGGGGCAATCCAGGGAAAGCCCCGGGCAAGAGCGTGGTGCTGCTGGCGGGTCTGGGAAACACGGCGCATGTGTTCGACGATTTCGCGCCGAAGCTCACCGCGGCCTACCATGTTTACGGCATCACGCGGCGGGGCTACGGAGCTTCGAGCGCGCCTGAGAACGGCTACTCCGCCGACCGGCTCGGCGACGACGTGCTGGCGGTCATCGACGCGCTCAAGCTCGACCGGCCGGTGCTGGCGGGCAACTCACTGGCTGGCGAAGAGCTGAGCTCGGTGGGATCGCGGCATCCTGAAAAGGTGGCGGGTTTGATCTACCTGGACGCCGCCTATTCGTACGCTTACTACGACCGCACCCGGGGCGATCTGTTCTTCGACTTGCTGGACCTGGAAAGGAAGCTGGCACAGTTGCGGGTGTTGCTGCCCGCGGGTTCTTCAGGGCTCAAGAAGGACCTGACGGAGTTGCAAAAGGAGCTGACGCAGTTGCAGTCGTCAAACGGCCTTACCGAAGACGCCAGGTTTGGGCCGGCGGTGCGGCGGCTTCTCGAATCGAAACTGCTCCCGGCGTTCAAGAAGGACGTGCAAGATGAGCAGCAAAAGAAGCCCGAGCGTGCGGAGGGCGTGAGACCCGAACCGGCGAAGATATCGCAGAACCGAAAGCGGCTGTTCGAGGACTTGGCCCAAACCAGCCTTCCGGCGTTTGAGAGGGACCTGCGGGAGGCGGGAGCGGCGCCCGTTCATACTGCGCCTATTCAGGCCCAGGCGTGGAGCCTGCCGGAAGCCGAGTTGCGCTGGCAGCATGAAACCAAGCCTGGCGAGCATGCGGCGGCCGATCGCGCCGGGCAGGCGATTCTGCAAGGGAGGCAGAAATACACTCAGTTGCGGGTCCCAGTCCTGGCAATTTATTGTCTTCCGCATCAGGATGACGAGGCCAACGAGGCGAGCGACGAGGCTCAAGCGAAGGCCTTCGAAAGCGGCGTGCGCTCAGCGCGGGTGGTTCGATTGCCGCATGCAAATCGTTTGGTGTTTTTGTCGAACGAGGCGGATGTGCTGCGCGAGATGAATGCGTTCCTGGGCGGCTTGCAATAGGTGCGATGCTAGAGGGGCTTTGCGCTAATGAACGTTTGCGTCAACGGTGAAATGGATGCCGGAAGGCTGCCGTCGTCAACCGCCACCATGACGTGAAGAAACGTCCCGGTATTCTCCAGAAGCTCCACTTCCACTTGGTACTTCTTCGAGTCGACCTCGACCTCATAAGCTTGCAGATCGCGTAACCGCGAAACCAGATGCTCGAAGGACATCGCCGACCAACGCTTCACTTCAGCGTCGAGGACCTTGCGCCACTGCTCCCGCCGGCTCATGTCGCAACGGGTTTGTTAGCGCGCGCTCGGCCTGCTCGCCGCGTAGGTCAGGTAGATGCCGAGAAGCAGGGTCCCGCCGAGGTAGAAATAAAAGCCCTGTTCGAGGTGAAGCGTATCGAGGAAGAGGCTCGATTCCTGCTCCGGCGATAGGAATAAAAGGAGCGAGCCCTTGATCAGCAGAATCCAGCCGACCAGCGTGACGAGGACCGGCACAGCGCCGCCCGTCCAGACATTGTGTCTGAGAACCATCGCCAGCCCGGCGATGACGGTGATCGCACCGAGGGAAAGTAGAAGCTGCGCGTTGTGAAGCATCGCTGTTACGACATCCACGGTGGCTTGCTTGTGGATGAGCATGGCGAGCGCGACAAGGATGCAGTAGAGTCCAATGAGCCTGCCCAGAAAAATCGTGCGTGACGACATGGTGTCCTCTACTACTAGGGTTGCACGTCGTCGAGATGCCAGTCTGGGCGGAGGTTGCCCTCGTCGTCGAAGGGCCATTCCGGCGCATAGGAAAGGCGCAGCTCAAGGCCCTTTTCGGTGATGAAGAAGTAGGTTGTGAAGAATTCCTCGATAACATCCATCGCCGGCATGCCTGGGAGCTCAACAGACTGGCCGGGCCACGGTGACAAGAGCCACGCCTTAGCCAGCCCATCCTCAACCAACTGAGCCAACGCGTCGACGACCTCAGGGCGTTCAATTGTCAGTCCGCACTTCGCGCCGTCTTCGGCGACATCATTGAGAATGCATTGATCCACGTTCTCGCCGTCGTCGCAGATCGAGTTGAGAGCCAATCGACGGACAAAAACCCGCCGGGTCACAGGCCTCCGCCGACGAACCAGACCACTTCGAGTTCGGCGCCATCCCCGACGGCGGTCGTGCTCCAGTCCTGTTTGCGGACGATGGAACGGTTCAGCTCGACGGCGACACGGGCGGGGTCGATGGCCAGAAACGCCAGCAAGCGGGCCACATCGAGGCCCTTAGGGACGCGGCGCGGCTCGCCGTTTAGCACAACTCCGATCGTTTTTGTTTCAGCAACTTCCATGCGGCCGTTTGACACCCCGTTTCGCTGCTCATTATATTCAATAGTTAAGCTGTAGACATGACCGAACGCCGGCGTGAACGTTTTCAACGCCGCGCGCGGCGATCGACCAGATGCCCACAACATACACCGAGATCTACTTTCCTGTCCTGGTTCAGATACTGATCGCCGCGGCGATCGCGGCCGGATTGATCGGCGCGTCCACGCTGCTCGGCAAGCGCGCGCGCAGCCCGCTGAAAGATACGCCGTACGAATCGGGCATGGCTCCGGTGGGCTCGGCGGCGGAGCGCTTCAGCGTCAAGTTCTATCTGGTGGGGATGATCTTCATCCTGTTCGATATCGAAGCCGTGTTCCTGTATCCGTGGGCCGTGGTGTACCGCCAGCTCAAGCTGTTCGGCTTTTTCGAAATGGGGGTGTTCGTGGCGCTGATCCTGGTGGGCTTCTTTTACGTGTGGAAGAAGGGCGCGCTGGATTGGTCGGCCCCGAGCAAATATCCGGCTTCGCACAGACAGGGGGAGAAATGAGTCTTCCAGAAGCGCGTCTTCCGAAAGTAAATCATGCGGCGATTCTCGAAACCAAAGAGGCGTTCGGCGAAACCACGCTGATCGCCGATCCGGCGCGGATCGTGGATCTGTGCCGTTATCTGAAGCACGAAGAGAAGTTCATCCGCCTGAGCGCGGTTACCGCAGTGGATTGGTTCCCCAGCGAGCCGCGCTTTGAAGTGGTCTATCATCTGCACTCGATCGAGCGCAATGCGCGCGTGCGCGTAAAGTGCCGGGTTAGCGGCGGCGCTCCTGGGACGACGCCGGAGATCGATTCGGTAACGGCGGTCTGGTCCGGAGCCGATTGGTATGAGCGCGAAGTCTTCGACATGTTCGGAATCGGCTTCCGCAACCATCCCAACCTGGTGCGCATCCTGATGCCGTTGGATTGGGATGGCTACCCGCTGCGCAAGGATTACCCGGTGCACGGCTACAAATACGGCTATGGAAACGAGTAGGCCATGAAGAAGCTTTTCGAAGAACACGTCGCAACCGTCTCGGCCACCCAGGAGATCCCCGCGAGCCCGTCTGCGCCTCGGCGCATGACGCTGAACATGGGACCGCAGCATCCCTCCACGCACGGGGTGCTGAGGATCGTGCTGGAACTGGAAGGCGAGACCATCATCTCGGCCGCGCCCGATATCGGGTTCCTGCACACGGGAATCGAGAAGGAGTGCGAGCAGAAGACCTGGCAGCAGGTGGTCACGCTCACCGACCGCGTGGATTATCTGGCCAACCTCTCGAACAATCTGGTCTACGCGCTGACGGTGGAAAAGCTGCTGCAACTGGAGATTCCGCCAAAGGCGCAATGGCTCCGCGTCATGATGACCGAGCTTTCGCGATTGAACAGCCACTTGGTATGGCTAGGTACGCACGCGCTGGATATCGGCGCGATGAGCATGTTCTTTTATTGCTTCCGCGAGCGTGAGGACATCCTGCGCATCCTGGAAATGTTTTCGGGTCAGCGCATGATGACCAGCTACATCCGCATCGGCGGCGTGGCGCTGGAGCCTCCCCGGGGCTGGCGGCAAGCGGTGGGCAAGTTCATCGGTGGGTTCCCGAGCAAGGTGGACGAGTACGAAGACCTGCTGGATTCCAACCCGATCTGGACGCGGCGCACCAAGGGCGTGGGCTTCATTTCGCTCGAGGACATGCTGGACCAGGGCGTCACCGGACCGATGATCCGCGCGGCCGGCGTGCCGATGGATCTGCGCAAGACCGAACCGTATTCGAGCTACGACAAGTTCGATTTCAAAGTGGCGACGCGGACCGAGAACGACGTATATGCGCGGTACCGCGTGCGCCTGGAGGAGATGCGGCAGAGCGCGAGCATCGTCACGCAGGCTCTCGAAGGAATGCCGGAGGGTCCCTGGCAGGCCGATGCGCCGCACGTCGTGCTGCCGGAGCGCGAAAAGATGAAGACGCAGATGGAGGCGCTCATCTATCATTTCAAGATCGTCACCGAAGGGTTCCGCGTGCCGGCGGGCGAGGTGTTCCAGTGCATCGAGTCGCCGCGCGGCGAAATCGGCTACTACATCGTCAGCGACGGAACCTCGAAGCCCTACCGCGTGCATATGCGGACGCCCAGTTTTGGTAATCTGCAGGCGCTGCCGACGCTGCTCAAGGGAATTTTGATCGCCGACTCGATCGCCGCGCTAGGCAGCATGGACTTCGTGCTCGGGGATACGGACCGATGACTTTCTCTCGTCAACTCGAAGAGCGTTTCGCCAAGATGCTGGCGTGCTATCCGGAGGGCCGCAAGCGCTCCGCCGTTGTGCCCATGCTGATCTACGCGCAGGACGAGACCGGCGCGGTGACTGAGGATCTGATCGCGGAAGTGGCCAAGCGCTGCGAAGTTGCCCCCTTGCAAGTGGACGAGGTGGTGGGCTACTATTCGATGCTCCACCGCAAGCCCCTGGGCAAGTATCACGTCCAGGTGTGCACGAACATCAGCTGCCTGCTGGTGGGCGGCGAAGAGTTGTATGAACATGCGAAGAAGAAATTGGGGATCGGACATAAGCAGGTAACCTCGGACGGCCAGTTTTCGCTGGAAGAAGTCGAGTGCATCGGCGCTTGCTCCTGGGCGCCGGCGGTGGAGATCAACTACGATTTTCATCATCACGTGACTCCGGAAAGGCTGGACCAATTGATCGAGGGGTTGATTGATTCAAACCAGAGGAAACGGTCGTAGATGCTAACCAAGCTGTATAACGAACCTAGCCCGCTCGAGACCAGGGTGCTGAGCAAGCGCTTCGGCCTGGAGAATTCGCATCGCCTGGACACGTATCTGGCCCACGACGGCTTCAAGGCGTTCCTTAAGGCTCGCCAGATGACGCCGGAACAAATTATCGACGAGGTCAAGGCTTCGGCGCTGCGCGGGCGCGGCGGCGCGGGATTTCCGACGGGGCTCAAGTGGAGCTTCGTTCCGCGCACTTCGCCCAAGCCGAAATACATCGTCGTCAACGCGGATGAGAGCGAGCCGGGCACCTGCAAGGACCGGCTGCTGATGGAGTACGATCCGCACCAGATGATCGAGGGCATCCTGATCGCCGGCCTGGCAATGGATTCGCACAAGGGTTATCTCTACATCCGCGGCGAGTATCGCTACCTGGTCGAGCACATGGACGGGGCCATCGCGGAAGCCTACGCGAAGGGCTACCTCGGAACGAACATCGCGGGCACGGGCTTTGACTTCGATTTGTACACGCATTCGGGAGCGGGAGCGTATGAGTGCGGCGAGGAGACTGCGCTGCTGGATTCGCTGGAAGGCAAGCGCGGCATTCCTCGGATGAAGCCTCCGTTTCCGGCAGTGGCGGGCGCGTGGGCCTCGCCGACTTTGCTGAATAATGTCGAAACGTTCAGCGCGATTCCTCCGATTATTCGCGACGGAGGCGCGGCGTTCGCGGCCCTGGGCACGCCCAAGAACGGCGGCACGCGGCTGCTGTGCATCTCCGGACACGTCAACAAACCGGGCGTGTACGAGCTGCCTTTGGGCTATCCCATGCTGAAGGCAATTTACGAAGTGGCGGGCGGCATTCCGGGCGGCAAGAAGCTGAAGGCGGTGGTGCCGGGCGGGTCGTCCTGCCCGCTGCTCAAAGCCGACGAGTGCGACATTCCCATGGATTACGACACGCTGGCCAAGGTGGGCAGCATGCTCGGCTCGGGCGGCATGGTGGTGCTGGATGAGACCACCGACATGGTGAAGTTCGCGCTGCGCATCATGCGCTTTTACGCACACGAAAGCTGCGGCTGGTGCATCCCTTGCCGCGAAGGCACCACGTGGCTCAAGAAGATCCTGACCCGCTTCGACGAAGGCGGCGGGCGGCATGAGGATGTGGCGCTGCTCGGGGAGCTTTCGAAGAATATGCTGGGGCGCACGTTCTGCGCGCTGGGCGACGCCGCGGCCATGCCGACCATCTCCATCGTCGATAAATTCCCGGAGGATTTCGAAAAACGTTTGGCGCGCGCCGCGAAGCATGGCGAGTTGGTCGTGGTCTAGAAAATATGGCGGAAACGGTAAAGCTGACAATCAACGGAAGCCCCATCGAGGCCGCGAAGGGCACGTTGCTGATCGAGGCCGCGCGGCAGAACGGGATCGAGATCCCTTCGTTCTGTTACTACGAGGGGCTCACGCTTCAAGCCGCCTGCCGCATGTGCCTGGTGGAGGTGGAGAAGACGCCCAAGCTGCAAGTCGGCTGCACGCTGCCGGTGGCCGAGGGCATGGTGGTGCACACCGAATCCGAGATCGTCCGCCAGGCCCGCAGAGGGCACGCTCGAATTCCTGCTGACGAATCATCCGCTGGATTGCCCGGTGTGCGACAAGGGCGGGGAGTGCGAGCTTCAGGACATGGCGTTCCGCTACGGCGCGGGCGAAAGCCGCTTCACCGAGCGCAAGGTGCACGTGGACGAGCAGCAATGGTCGCCGGTGGTGTACTTCGACGCGCCGCGCTGCATCCTGTGCTACCGCTGCGTGCGCGTGTGCGATGAAGGCATGGGGGTGAAGGCGCTGGGAGTTGCCAACCGCGGCGTGATCTCCGATATTGTCCCCAATCATCACGATCACCTGGAGTGCGACGAGTGCGGCATGTGCATCGATATTTGCCCCGTGGGCGCGCTCACCAGCGGGATCTACCGCTACCAGACGCGGCCGTGGGAAATGAACCACGTCGGGACTATTTGCACGCACTGCGCCGACGGCTGCCGCACCACTTTGGGCGTGCGCAACGAGAAGATCATTCGCGGCAACAATCGCGACAGCAGCGGCGTCAACGGCGAGTTCCTGTGCATCAAGGGGCGTTACGCATTCGACTTCACCGAGCACCCGGAGCGGTTGCAATCGCCCCTGCTGCGTGTAGGAGAGACGCGTTCGGGCGATTCCTTCGAGCCCGTGTCGTGGTCCAAGGCGCTCGAAGTAGTGGCGAAGAAGTTCGCGGCGGTGAAGGCCGCGGGCGGCCGCTTCGGCGTGATCGGCTCCAGCCACACCACCAACGAAGAGAATTACTTCCTGCAGAAGTTCGCGAGGCAGGCCCTGGGCACCAAGAACATCGACCACCACCGCACCGGCGATCTGGTAACCTTCATCGACGCGCTGACGGACCGGGCCAACGTGCTGGCGACGGTCGAGGACTTGTACACCGCGAAGGCGGTGCTGGTGGTGGCGAGCGATCTTGCCCAGCAGCATCCTCTGCTGGCCAATCAGATTCGCGCCAACGTCCGGCATCACAATGCCCACGTGTATGCGGTGACTTCGGGTCCGGTTCGCGAGGACCGCCAGGCCGTGGCCAGCGTGCGCGTACACAAGGGCGGGGAATTAGCCGGCGTCGAATCCTTGCGCGAGAAGCTGAAGGCCGAGGGCGATCTGGCGATCCTGTTCGGCGACGCCATCCAGGGCGAGAGTCTGCGCAAGCTGATCGCGTTCGGCGATTCGCTGGGAATTCCGGTCAAATACGTCTGCCTGGTGGATTATTCCAATTCGCGCGGCGCATTCGACATGGGGCTGATTCCACGCGACGGCGGAATGTCCCGCGAGCAGATGCTGGCCGCGGCCGACCTGGACGTGTTGTGGGTGATCGGCGCGAATCCGCTGAAAGCGGCGGCGCTGGCGTCGAAGGACGCATTCGTGCTCGCCGCGCAGCATGCGTTCGTGGTGGTGCAGGATCTATTCCTGACCGAGACCGCCAGGCGCGCCGATGTGATTTTCCCCGCCGCGTCCGCATACGAGAAGTCCGGCACCGTGACCAACGTGTGCGGCGAGGTGCAGAAACTGAAGGCCGCGATCAAGGTGATGGGGGCCAAGACCGATCTGGAGATTTTCGGCCTCATCGCCAAGGAGATGGGCCCCGATGTCGTCAAGACGCTCGGAATCTGGTCGCCCGAAAAGGTGTTCGAGGAGATCCGCAAGACGGTACACGGCTACGATATCGCCATGCCGGTGATCGCCACCGGCGGCGCTGCTCCGACGATGCCGTTGAATGGCCGCGTGGCGGCGCTGCCGGGCACAGTGGCCTCGGCCGGCGACACGTTGTTCACCTCCGGCACGCTGGGCCGCTACTCCAAGATTTTGAGTTCCGTGATGGAAGCCCCTGGGGGTCTATACGGGGGCAAGGAGCCAGCCTCCGGCTCCTAGGTCCTTATGCCTTATTTGATCCTCAGTCTCATCAAGCTGCTGATTGTGGTTCTCGTACTGATGCACACGCTGGCATACTTGCAGTGGGTGGAGCGCAAGGTGATCGCGCACGTGCAGTTGCGCGTGGGTCCGCGGCGGGTGGGTCCGCACGGATTGCTCCAGCCGCTGGCCGACGTCATCAAGCTCGTCACTAAAGAGGGTATGCTGCCGTCGCACGTGAACACGATCTTTTATTTTCTGGCGCCGTTTGTCGCGGTGCTGTTCGCGCTGATCCCGATGTGCCTGATTCCCTACGGAGGCGACATCAACGTTTTCGGAATCCATACCACCCTGCAAGTCACCGACGTGAGTATCGGCATTCTGCTGGTGCTGGGCTTGTCCGGTATGGGCGTGTATGGGGTTGCGCTGGCCGGATGGTCTTCCAATAACAAGTATTCGCTGATGGGCGGGCTGCGCAGCTCGGCGCAGATGATCAGCTATGAGCTGCCCATGGCCCTGGCCATCGCCGCGCCGCTGCTGATCCTGAACACGCTCAGCTTCCGGCAGATCGTCGATGGGCAGGCGGGCTTCTACTTCGGCTTTATCCCTAAGTGGACCATCTTTCAAGGTCCCTTTCCGCAGATCATCAGTTTCCTGCTGTTCATGGTGGCGGGATTCGCCGAAACCAACCGCGTTCCGTTCGATCTTCCGGAAGCGGAAAACGAATTGGTGGCTGGTTTCCATACGGAATATTCCAGCATGACTTTCGCGGCGTTCTTCATGGCCGAATACGCCAACATGATCACGGTTTCCTGCATCGCGACGCTGCTGTTTCTGGGCGGCTGGCATCCGCTGTGGCCGGAGCAATACGGATCGAGCCTGTTGCCGTCGCTGATTTTCGGCGCGAGCGGACTGGTCTGTTTTTCTCACGCGATCCGTCCGGCGCGGCCCTTCGACCGTATCACGCTGCCGGTGTTCGGAGTTTTGTTCCTGTTCATCGCGGGACTTTTTCTGATTCCAGCCGGACAACAGATCCTGATGCCCTTGTTCTGGTTCGGAGCCAAGACAGGTACGATCCTGTTTGTCTTCATCTGGGTCCGCGCCACGCTTCCGCGCTTCCGCTATGACCAACTGATGAACTTCGCCTGGACATTCATGTTTCCGCTGGCGCTGGTAAACCTGTTCGTCACCGGACTTCTGGTGGCACTGAACTAAATATGGACGCTGTCTTATTTCTCATCTTCGCCGCAATTGCCGTGCTCTGCGCCGTGAACCTGGTAGTGCAGACGCACCCCATCGCGAGCGCCTTGTCGCTGGTCGGGGTGATGGCCTCGCTCGCCGGCATCTATCTCCAACTGGGTGGAGAATTCATTGCCGCGGCCCAGCTGGTGGTCTACGCCGGCGCCATCATGGTGCTGTTCGTCTTCGTCATCATGCTGTTGAACGAAGGCAAGGAACGCAAGGCCAAACGCCGCTTGTGGGTGACGTTCGCCGGTCTGCCTCTGCTGTTTGTCTTTGTCGCGCTTATCCACAATTTGATCCTGCACGTCTTGCCTCCCTCAGACAGGGTCCAGTTCGGCGCCTTCACGGGCGGGACCGCGGGGGCGATCGGAATGAAGCTGTTCACCGCGTACCTGCTGCCCTTCGAAGTGACCAGCGTGCTGATCCTGATCGCCATCGTGGGCGCGATCGTGCTCGCCCGAAAGGAAGTGGATTGATGCCGTTTCCGCTGATCGTTGGGGTGCCGCTGACCTGGTACCTGACTCTGAGCGTGGTTCTGTTCGCGCTGGGGGTGGCGGGCTTCCTGTTCCGCCGCAATATCATCACCGTGTTCATGTCCATCGAATTGATGCTGAACGCGGTGAACCTGAGTTTCATCGCCTTTTCCTACAAGCTGAAACAGAACGACGGACACATCTTCAGCTTCTTCGTGATGGTGGTGGCGGCGGCGGAAGCCGCGGTCGGCCTGGCCATCATTCTCACCGTGTTCAAGAATCGCCAGACACTCGAAATCGACGAGGTCAGTTCGCTGAAAGATTAGGCGTCTCCTAAAGACAAACGATGCAACTTTGGCTCATTCCTCTTCTTCCGCTGGCCGGCTTTGCGCTGAACGGTCTGTTCGGCCGGCGGCTCTCCAAGGCCGCGATCAACGCCATCGCAGTCGGCAGCGTGCTGCTGTCGTTTCTCTGGGTTTTGAAGACGCTCAACACTCTGGGTGCGTTCAACGGCAGCTTAACGCGCCTACAACGAGCATTACTACACCTGGATTCAGTCCGGCGCGCTGAACATCGGCGTCGATTTCGCCATCGACCGGCTGACCGCGGTGTGGCTGATGATCGTCACCGGAGTCGGCCTGCTGATCCACATCTACGCGGTCGGCTACATGGCGCACGAAGGCGGCTACTACCGCTTCTTCGCTTACCTCAACCTGTTCATGTTTTTCATGCTGGTGCTGGTGCTGGGCGCCAATTACCTGCTGCTGTTCGTGGGCTGGGAAGGCGTGGGCTTGTGCAGCTACCTGCTGATCGGATTCTACTTCCTCGAAAAGTTCGCCACCGATGCGGGCAACAAGGCGTTCATCGTGAATCGCATCGGCGATTTCGGGTTCTCGTTGGCGGTGTTCCTGATCTGGACGCATTTCGGGTCGCTGGATTTCGGAACGGTGTTCGGCAAGGTCCAGGGCATGCCGGTCGAGCCCAACGTGGGCTGGATTACGGCGATTTCGCTGCTGCTGCTGATGGGAGCCACAGGGAAGTCCGCGCAGCTTCCTCTTTACGTCTGGCTGCCCGACGCCATGGCCGGCCCCACTCCCGTCAGCGCCCTGATCCACGCGGCCACCATGGTGACGGCCGGGGTTTATATGATCGCCCGCAGCGCGCCGATCTTCCTGCACTCGGCCTCGGCGCTGGATATCGTGGCGATCGTCGGTATTGCGACGGCGTTCTTCGCCGCCACCATCGGCCTGGCGCAGACCGATATCAAGAAAGTCTTCGCCTACTCGACCGTGTCGCAGTTGGGCTATATGTTCGTCGGTCTGGGCACGGGCGCTTTTTCCGCCGGCGTCTTCCACGTGATGACCCACGCGTTCTTCAAGGCTCTGCTCTTCCTTGGCGCGGGCAGCGTGATTCACGCGCTTTCGGGCGAGCAGGATTTGCGCCAGATGGGCGGCCTGCGCAAGAAGATCCCCATCACCTTCTGGACCTTGATGTGCGCGGGCGTGGCCATCGCCGGCGTTCCGCCTTTCTCGGGATTCCACAGCAAGGACGCGATTCTCGCGGCCGCCTATGAGCACACGCCGTGGATTTACTGGGTCGGCGTGGTGACCGCGGGCATGACCGCTTTCTACGTCTTCCGTGCGCTGTTCCTGTGCTTCTTCGGCGAATACCGCGGCGATCCCCATCGTCATCCGCACGAATCGCCGCCATCCATGTGGATTCCGCTGGCGGTCCTCGCGGTGCTCAGCCTGGGCGGAGGCTACATCGACATTCCCAAGTTCCTGACCCCCATGTTCGGCGAGCCCTACGAAGGCGAGCCCTGGCTGATGTACGTTTCGGTCGCGTTTGGATTGGGCGGCATCCTGATCGCCTACGTGTTCTACGTGGTCTCCCCCGCTATTCCCGAAGGTCTGGCGAAGGCCTTCAGCGGACCATACCGCTGGATCTACAACAAGTATTTCGTGGACGAGTTTTATGACGCCACCGTGGTCGAGCCTGTCATCGACGGCTCGCGCGAACTGCTCTGGCGCGTTGCCGACGTCCGCATGATTGATGGCGTGGTCAACGGCGCCGGCACAACCGCCAGCGCCCTGGGCAACCTGCTGCGGCGGGCGCAATCCGGCTATATCCGCGATTACGCCGGATGGGTGGTCGGCGGGGCCATCCTGGTCATCGCCTATCTGGGCCTGAAAGGCGGCCTGTGATGACGCTGCTCGACTTGGTCCTGTTCCTGCCGCTGATCGGTTTTCTGCTGCTCCTGCTGGTGCCCAAGGACAATCCGCAGGCATCGCGCATGGGAGCGCTGATTATCTCCCTGGGTATTTTCGTGGCGTCCCTGGGATTGCTGGCTCCCTATTGGTTCGCAGCTCCCAGCGGACCGCAGTTTGAAACCAGTGTCTCCTGGATCGACTATCCGCCGATCCGCTATCACGTCGCACTGGACGGCTTGAGCCTGTGGCTGGTGCTGCTCTCGACGCTGCTGACGCCGATCTGCGTGCTGGTGTCGTGGAAGCACATCGACCATCGCGTCAAGGAATTCTTCGCGTTCCTGATCCTGCTGGAGTTCGGATTGATCGGCGTGTTCGTCGCGCTGGACCTGTTCCTGTTTTTTACTTTCTGGGAAATCTCGCTGGTGCCGATGTACTTCCTGATCGGTATCTGGGGCCATGAGCGCCGCATCTACGCCGCCGTGAAGTTCTTCTTGTACACCATGGTCGGCTCCATGCTCATGCTGACCGCGATCATCTACCTGTACAATAAATCCGGCACCTTCGATTACCTCGATATTGTCAGCCAAATCCAGACCGGACGCCTGACGTTCGACCCGCACACGCAATTGCTCCTGTTCCTGGCCTTCTTCATCGCTTTCGCCATCAAGGTGCCGCTGTTCCCGCTGCACACCTGGCTGCCCGACGCTCACGTCGAGGCGCCCACCGCCGGGTCCATCATACTGGCTTCGGTCATGCTGAAAATGGGCACCTACGGATTGGTGCGCTACTGCCTGCCTTTGTTTCCCGGCGCGGCGCACGCCTCCGCGCCCTGGGTGGCCGGCCTGGCGATCTGCGGCATCCTGTATGGAGCCTTGGTCGCGCTGGTGCAGCCGAATATGAAGAAGCTGGTGGCGTACTCCTCCGTCAGCCACCTGGGCTTCGTCGTGCTCGGCATCTTTTCCTTCACGCAGCAGGGACTCGACGGAGCGGTCTACCAGATGCTCAACCACGGCATCTCCACCGGCGCGTTATTCATGCTGGTCGGATTCATGTATGAACGGCGTCACTCGCTGGAGATCGCGGCCTACGGCGGCGTCGCCACGCCCGCTCCCAAACTTGCGACCGTGTTCCTGATCACGACGCTCGCGTCCATCGGTCTGCCCACGCTCAACAACTTCGTCGGCGAATACCTGGTGCTTCAGGGAGCGTCGCAGGCCAACTTTACCTGGGTGATTTTCGCCGCGCTTGGGCGTGATTCTCTCGGCCTGCTACATGCTGTGGCTGTACCAGCGCGCGTTTTATGGAAAGGCGTCCGAATCGGTGAGCCATCATATGACGGATCTGAGCGGGCGCGAGTGGGCCGCGATTCTTCCGCTGCTGATCCTGATGGTCTGGATGGGAACCTTTACGCAGACCTTCCTGCCCTCGATCAGCGCGCAGAACGCGCGGATTCTGGAGCAGACGCAGCCCCTCAAGGCCGAACACTTGGTCGAAACCGCGCCGGCGGACGGCGAATCCGTTCCCGTGCTCGCCGCGGAGGGCCATCGTGCCCGCTAATTTTCTGCCAGCCTCCTCCGAATACATCCGCGTGCTGCCGGAGATCATCCTCACGCTGGTGGCGACGCTCATCATGTTCCTGGAAGCGGTGACGAGTGAAGATCAGAAGGGCATCTTCGCGCCGCTCTCGATCGCCGGCCTGGCCGCGGCGCTGGTCGGCGCACGGTAGTGGCGTACGGCGATCCTGGCCCGGCCTTCCAGAACATGCTGATCGATCGACGGTTTCGCCACCTTCTTCCGAGTCCTGGTGATCGGCGTAGGTCTGCTGGCGGTTCTCAGTTCCTCCGGCTATCTGCGCCGCGAAAACTCCCGCGGCGGCGAGTTCTACGCGCTGATCCTGTTCAGCATCGTGGGCCAGTCCATCATGGCTTCAGCCAACGAGCTGATCATGATTTTCATCGGCCTTGAGATCTCCTCCATCGCCTCCTACATTCTGGCCGGCTACCTTCGCGACGATGCGCGCAATAACGAGAGCGCGCTGAAGTATTTCCTGCTGGGTTCGTTTGCGACCGCGTTTCTGCTCTACGGCGTGGCCTGGATTTACGGAACCACCGGCACCACCAACCTGGTTTTGATTCGCCGCGCGCTGCTCACTCGGCGGCGAGCCTGTGGCGCTGGCGGAGATGGCCGCGGCGCTGATGTTCGTCGGCTTCGCGTTCAAGATTTCCGCGGTGCCCTTCCAGTCCTGGGCGCCCGACGTGTACCAGGGCGCGCCCGCGCCCGTATCCGCGTTTCTCTCGGTCGGCCCCAAGGCCGCCGCATTCGCGGTTCTCCTGCGGGTGTTCATGACCGCCTTCGGACCGATCGCGTCCAGTTGGATGCCGCTGGTCTGGGGCGTCGCGCTGGCGACCATGACCGTCGGAAATTTCGCGGCTATCTTGCAGTCCAACATCAAGCGGCTGCTGGGCTACAGTTCCATCGCCCACGCCGGCTATGTCCTGGTGGCCGTCACCGCGAATTCCGGCAACGGCTCCGCGGCCGCCATGTTCTATCTCGCGGCCTACGCCTTCACCAACATCGGCGCGTTCGCCGTGGTCGCGTATGTTTCGCGCAAGGGTGAAAAGTTCGTTCGCGTCGACGATTTCGCCGGTCTCGCCCAGCGCCAGCCGGGAATGGCGGCGATGCTGTCCATCTTCCTGCTCAGCCTCATCGGGGTTCCGCTTACCGGAGGCTTCTTCGGCAAGTTCTACATCTTCAAAGCCGCGCTGGACGCGCACCTGGTGTGGCTGACGGTGCTGGGGCTGCTCAACAGCGCCGTAGCTGCCTACTACTATTTGCGCGTGCTGGTGGTGATGTATTTCAAGGAACCCGGCGAAGCGGCCGAGGACATTCCTCCCGCTGGAGCCGCCCTGCAGATCGCCGTCTACGGTTCCGCGCTGGGGACCGTCCTGCTCGGAATCTTTCCGTCCTGGGTTCTCAACTTCGCCACCAAGGCCGCGCTGCGGTAGAGAACGCAAGGACAACCATGGCTTTGCTCCGCCACACGTTAAAAAATCCGCAACAGTTCGGCGAATTTTTCCACTCTGAGGAAACGAGCCCCTGCCGGCGTCCGCAGCTCCTGATGTTCCAGGACCCAGGTATGCGGGTGCGGCACCAGCACCGCTCCCAATCCCGCCTCGAGCGCCGGATTAATGTCCGATTTCGGCGAATTTCCGATCATCCAAGTGTCTTCCCGTGCCAGCCCCCGGTCCTCGACGATGCGCACGTACGCCCCCGTATCCTTCTCTTTCACGATGGCAGTATGTGCGAAATAGCATCCCAGGCCCGAACGGTCCACCTTCAGCTTCTGCTCCTCGGGATGGCCCTTGGTGAACAGCGTCAGATCGTGGCGCGACGACAATTCGGCCAGGGTTTCTTCCACACCCTCGATCAACTCCAGCGGCTGCTCCAGAATTCGCTCGGCCAGCGACATTACGTGCGCCAGGTCGTCCACTCGAATCTCTCGCTCCGCCATGTGATGATAAGCCTGCTGGAGGTTGCGCCCGAAATTCCTCGCGCCGTAGCCGTGGATCTTTGCGTTCACTAGCTCGATTTCATTCAAAACATCGCGGATCTGTACCGGTGTTAGCGCGGAATGATCGAGAAAATTGACAAATTCCTCAAAGGCGCTCTCGAAATAGATATTGTTTTCCCAGAGCGTGTCATCGGCGTCGATGAGGAGGAAGCTCATGCCGAGGTCTTGTCGTCGCCTGGCGGATGCCCGTTTTCATCGGCGTTCGCCCGCCCGTGGCCGTTGCGCGGTGCGATGTTCTTGACGTGCTGGACGCGTTTTTGCTTTGCGAGATAGTCCGGAAAGAACTCAGCCAGGCGCCGAATGCGCTCCGCCTCGCTGCGCGTGACCAGCAGCACTTGGCGAAGGGCCAGGTCGGCGATGGGTTGCGCCAGGCGGAAACTCAACCGCGGGTCCAAGGAACCAGCGGCGGAACCTGCGGCGGAATCCGCGGCGGAACCTGCGGCGGAATCCGCGGCGGATTGCTGCGCGGGGAGCTCCTCTGCGGAAATCTGCTGCTGCGAAAGAAGCGCCTGCATCTCGTTGTAGCCGTCCATCGCCAGCTTGTGGATTTCCGGCGAGGCCGGATCCGCCTTCTCATCGTCGAAAAAATCCACAGCGCCGCGCAGGAACGTCCGGTCGGTATTGAGCAGCAGGATCTCGAAGCGCCGCCGGCCGAGCGTCAAAATATCCATCCGTCCGTCCGGATACTGCTTCAGCACACGCTCAACCGTGGCGGTGCAGCCGGTGTTGACCAATCCCTTTTCGCTTGCCAGCACCACGCCGAATTCGAGGCGGTCGCGCACGGCCTCGCCGATCATCTCTTTGTAGCGGTCTTCGAAAATATGCAGCGGCAGCTCCGCTCCCGGAAACAAAACCACCTGGAGCGGGAACAGAGCATATTCTCATTGAAGAATGAGCCTGGAGGCGGGAGCGACGCGACCGCGCCACAAGGATCTCCTTTCTGATAGGATTTTGAACTCGGGGCCGACCAACGGGAGGCAGACTGCGCTCCCCTGAACTGCGTTGGTTTTTCTTTCATAAGAAGGTTTTGGTTTTGAATTTCGGAGCGGTCGTTGTTTGCTCGGGCCGACCAACGGGAGGCTATGGATGCCAGCCTCATGCGCTTCGCCTTTCTTGGAAACCGGCGAACAGCTTGCGCTTGGCTGCCTGCATTTGTTCGGCGGCCTGCGTATCGCTTTTGACCTTTGCCTGTTGATCCAACTTCGCAATCGTCACGTCAGCCTTGAGATGGCTGGCTACGTCCGGTAGTTGACGCAAGATCTCCCACGGTGTCGCATACCATCGGTACACGCGTTTCTCTTTCCCTTTTGCGTTCACCACTAGCTCCGGCACTCCGCAGGGTCGATGAAAGTTCAAGTACGGATTGAAATGCTCGTGGTAAAAGTCGGCGATCGCCGCCGCGTGCGCCGAGGCAATATGCGTATAGCCCATGTGCTTTCGCACGACCGCGCCATTTTTGCTCTCGGCCAGTCCGTTGTCGTTGGAGTGCCGCGGCCGTGATTTGGTCTGTTCGATGAGCAGCTTGTTGAGCAGTTTGGCCACCAAGTGATTAATGAACTCGCTGCCGTTGTCGGAATGAAAGCCTCGAATGCGAAACGGAAACTGCGCCAGTATGGCCGCCAGCACCGGAAGGAGAAAGGCTTCGCTGATCTGCTCTACAGCCGCCACCACCTCCCATTGCGTGACTTCGTCCACTGCGTTGATGTGATACACGCCCTTCACTCCATCCTGGTCGCCCTGATGCACCGTGTCGATGCGGAGATATCCGGGGCGCCCCCGCGGCTCGGGTTTCCTCCGTTCGCCGATCGACACCGGCGTCGGCCGGGTTGCCTGGTATTGGATACGCCGCTCGCGGTAGGCACGGCTTTTTCGCAGCCGGTACAACTGCGCCACCGAAATCCCCGCCAGCCTCCGATAGCGCCCGTCGTTGAAGTTGTAGCAGGCGCGCTGGAGGAGTTTCTTGGTCGCCGGCCCGCTTAGCGTCTGGTGCGCCTCATCCATGCCCGCAAGCAAGGCGATATCCTCCCGCCTATAGATCTGCCTGAAGCGCCGCCGCCGGTAGGGCTGCGGTTTCACTTCTTCCCCGCGCAAATATATCGTGATCAGTCGCGTCGTCTGCGCCCGGCTCAGTCCAGTCATCTTTTCCATGTACCGCCGCACCACTCCCCGCCCGCTGCGGTTCAGTCCTTCATATCCCTGCTGCCGCAACGTTTGATTCACCCAGATGTAAACCTCCCCTCGTTTCTGACCTTTGAATCCGACCTCCCCACTGCTTTCTAGAAATGCCTGTATCTGCTCCAGGCTCAATCGTTCCGTCGTTTCCACTTTGATGGTCAAGTCCTAGCATGCGGAATCGCTCCTCCAGGCTCATCTTGTATGAGAAACCGCCCTTCCCTCCAGGCTCATCTTGTATGAGACAAGACTAACAGCGGCAGCAAGCCCTCCTGCATGTTACTATTATCACTTTCGACGAGGACCGCTGCGAGGCGGCGGCCCCGCGCCGCTCCATGATTCTCAAGCTCAAGCGCACACCCGCTATTTATCTGGTCGGCTTTATGGGCAGCGGCAAGTCCACCGTCGGACGCGCCCTGGCCGACGAGCTGGGCTGGAATTTCCTCGATCTGGACGAGGAGATCGAGCGCGAGCAGGGATCCAGCATCGCCTCCATCTTCGACGAGCGCGGCGAGGCTGAATTTCGACGCATCGAGTCCGAGGCGCTCCACCGCTGCGTCCACAAAGTGCAGTCCGGACATCCGCGCGTGATCTCGCTCGGGGGCGGCGCGTTCCTAAGCCACCTGAATTTCGATCTGGTCTCTAACAACGGGGTGAGCATCTGGCTCGATTGTCCGATCGAGTTGATTGAACGGCGCATCGCGACGTTTGTCCACCGGCCTCTGGCGCGCGATCCGGAAAAGCTTCGCTCGCTCTTTGAAATCCGCCGCGAAGGCTATGCGCGCGCGGACTACCGCATCGAGATCCAGGATGACGATGTCGCCTCGGCGGCGGCCCGCATCCTCGCCCTGCCCCTCTTCTGAGAGCCGTGAGCCGAGCCGTGTCTACGCCGCGACATCACGCTCTCCAGATCTTCCGCGCCGCGCTGCTCGCCGCCGATCCTCAGCGCGCCATCCTCGATCGTTTGAGCTTCGACGGCCGCGTGCTTAAAGCCGGCGGCAAGCGCTATGATCTCCCTGCCTTCCACCGGATCCAGGTGATCGGCGCGGGCAAGGCCGCCGCCTCCATGGCCCGAGCCGTCGAAAGACTCCTGGGCCGCCGCATCTCCGGCGGCTTTCTCAATGTTCCCGACGGAGTGGCCGCGCGCCTGCATCGCATTCAGCTTCATCCGTGCGGCCACCCCATCCCGGATGAGCGCGGCGCGGAGGGTGCCCGGCGCATTCTCGAAATTGCGCACGCGGCCGGCCCCCGCGATCTTCTGATCGCGCTTATCTCCGGCGGCGCCTCCGCCCTGCTGCCGGCTCCCGCGCCTCCGCTCACTCTCGCCGGCAAGCAGGCGTTGACGCGGCAACTGCTGGCTTCCGGCGCGACTATTCATGAGATGAACGCGGTGCGCAAGCATCTCAGCCTCATCAAGGGAGGTCAGCTCGCCCAAGCCGCGAGTCCGGCGACCCTCCTGACGCTACTGCTCTCCGACGTCGTCGGCGACGATCCTGGCGTCATCGGCTCCGGCCCCACCGTGCCCGATTCCTCCACCGTGGCCGACGCCGCGCGAATCCTCGATAAGTACGGCGTCTCGGTCCCGGCCGGCGCCCTACACGAGACCCCCAAGCCCGGCGATCCCGCTTTCGTTCGCTCGCGCCACGTGATCGTCGGCGGCAACAACCAAGCCATCGCCGCCGCGGCGGATTGCGCGCGCAAGCTGGGCTACCGGACCATGGTTCTCTCCACCACCATCGAAGGAGAAACCCGTGAGATCGCGCGTATGCACGCCGCGATTGCACGTGAAATTCTTGCGAGCAACAGGCCGATTCGCCGCCCGGCTTGCTTGCTCTCCGGAGGCGAGACCACGGTGACCGTGCGCGGCCGCGGCCTGGGAGGGAGGAATCAGGAGTTCGTGCTGGCAGCAATTCTCGCGCTTGACCAGGTGGGGCCAGTCACGATCCTGAGCGCCGGAACCGACGGCATCGACGGTCCCACCGATGCCGCGGGCGCCATTGCAGTTTCCGGTACCGATTCCTCCACGCTCGCCCGCGCCGCGTCGCTCGGCCTCGACGCCCGGCGCTTTCTCGACGACAACGATTCCTACCGCTTCTTCGAGCCGCTCGACGCTCTGCTCAAAACCGGACCCACCGGCACCAACGTCGCCGACATGCGAGTAATACTGATCTCGGATGATAAGTAGGCCCTGCCAAGAAGCAAAGGTGCAGGTGAACAAGGGTGGGACAGGCGATCGCTTTTTTGTCGCCTGTCTTTCGCCGCGCGCATACTACAACAGACGAAACGAAACCTCCACCTGAGCCATCACCGGCACCGGTTTGCCGTCCTTCATGCCCGGTTTGAACGTCCACCGCGACACCGCCTCCATGGCCTTCTCGTCCAAGCCCATGCCCAGCGGCCGAATCACTTTGACCTTGATCGCCTTGCCGTGTTCATCCACCACCAGGGAAACCAGCACCTCGCCTTGCCGCTTGGCTTTGCGGGCTTCCTCCGAGTATTCCGGCTCCGGCTGGTTGATCGGCACCGGGTTGGTGACACCGCCGCCAGGGCGATACGCGTCGCCGCCGGTTCCTCCGCCGTTCCCACTGCCCACTCCGTTGCCATTGCCGTCTCCGATCCCGCCGCCCTTGCCGCTTCCGAAGCCGCCGCCCGCTCCAGTGCCGGCGAAGGCATTCAATCCCGTCTGCGCGCCGATGGCCGTGGGATCGATATCGGGAAAATCCGCGTTCACCGACACCGGCGCTGCGAGTTGAGTTTGAAAGTGCTCCGCCGGAGCAACAAAGGTCCGCACCGGTTTGGGTAACTCGGCGCGCTTTACGATCGGCTGCCGCGCGCCTCCGCCAACGCCGCCCTTGCTCTCCACCGGCTTCATCGGAGCGGGAGGCTGATAAACCAGCGTAGCCATCTGCTTGATCGCCAGCTGCACCGGCTTCAGCGATCCGATGTACAACAGCAGCCCGATAATGCTCGCATGAACCAACAGGGAAACGATGCCTGCTCGCGTCTCGTTCCCGCCATACAGCCCGTTCAGACCCTTCAGCTCGGCGGGGTCCACCGGTTTCGAGGTGATTTCCAGAGGAGGCAGCTTGGGAGGATGAACCACGTCTCTGACAGTCTGGACGATGGTCTTGTAGAAAGGCTCATCCAAATCCTGCGGCGCCAGCAAGCGCTGCAAATGGATGTCGGGATCTTCTTCCGGCACGTGGAACTTCGGGGCTGGCTTTGCTTCGTCTGGCACTCTTCTACCTCCCGTCTGCTTCGGCAATTCTGTCGGGCCTTCACTACCTCAATTCAACTGACGCGCTCCAAGAGAATCTGTGCTGTCGTTTGAGTGGGCCGGCCCGGCTAATTCGCCGTCGGAGCTTTCTCCAGGTGGTCGACGACGATGCTTTCGACCGGTCCCTTGCGCGGTTCCAGCCGGAGACCGACCTTCTGCAGCGCGTCCTGCAATGCGGCAACGATCGGATTCGCCGTTGGATCGGGTGGGCTAGGCGCGCGGCCGTCGGCTTGCGCCTGCGCTACATCCGCCCGTGCCTGATTCAGCAGATCCGCCGTGGATATCTCCAAAACAACTTGATAGCGCCCTTTCACCCCTGTCAGGTCCATGACAGGCTGACCCGTTCCACCCACCATCGTGAGCAGATCGGCCAACCCCTCAAGGGTCGTGCTCGGCGCCTCAAGGCGTTGCTCTCCGGGCCTGACCCGCGTGGATAGCGCCGTTCCAAGGCGGGAACTGCTGATCCTCCGGGTCGTGGGGGAGAGCGGCGTCGAATGCGTCTGCATTCCACCGAGGTTTACGACATTGGGCGCGCAGTTAAAGTTCTGGGGCGGGCACGGCGTAGCATTCGGGTCAGCCTCCGTGGCGGGCGCATCCGCCGCTAGCGTGGCCTCCTTCATCTTCAAACCACCCTTGGCCACCACTAGCGCATAGACCGGTTGTTCCTTGTTCTCGCGATGGATGGCGAGCTTGAAACGGTCTGCCAGTAGAGTTTGAAACATCTCCGGGACCTGACTTTCCGGCGCACCCTGCGGCAGCTTCGCCACGACATCGAATATCTGCGCCATCATCCAATCCGGTCCCGTAATTCGGTTCTGGAGGACGCCGAACGCATACCCGATCAGCGCCGTCAGAGAAATGCACGCATAGTCGACCCTGCCTCCATCCATGGTGAGTCTCGGAATCCCGCACCCCCCGCCGCCTACTGCGGGGCCCCCGCCGCGTCCGTTTGCGCCTCCTCCGCTCGGGGGCATCGGAGCGGAAGGCCGCACCGATGCGACCTCGAATTCTGGCGGTCGTGATTGGGCTTGGATCACTGCCGGCACGGTGAAAGCCACGAGGAGAAAGGTGACTTTTTTCTGCATACTAATGTTATAGTACTAATCGATAAACATGTCAAGAGGTTGGACGCAGATTCATCGACCGGCCACCTTGAGCTTCGTGCTGAGGTTCAGAGCAGCGTGACGCGTTGGCGAGCCTTCTCGCCCGCGGACGCCAGACCCCGGTCAAATGTGACGAGGGTAGCGTTTGTGACCTGGCTGACCGCAAGCAGATAGCAATCGCCAAGCGCTTTCGCCGACGACAGGCGGGAAACCGGACGGGTTGCGGCACGGAAGGCCGCGTCCAGCTCAAACGCCTCCTGCCGGATTCCGACTCGCGAATCCTCAAGCCACCGGTCGTAGACCCTCCAGGCTTCGCCGATGGTCCGCACATCCTTGCCCATCACCGCGGACGTTGCCAGCAGCCGCAGCAGCCCGAGTTGCGTGAACCGGCAAAAATAGAAACGGCTGTCGTCCTGCCGGGAAAACCAGGTCCACGCGGCATCGGAATGCATGTGGTTGGCCCAGCTCAAGGCCAGCCACACGTTCAGATCAGGCAAATAAGACGTCGTACGGATTCTCCCTGTCGGGACTGCCAGGCGCGGGCTTACGCTTCTTTCCCGGCTTTCCCACCAGGGGTCCCGTCACGCTTCGCGAGGGCCGCGGCCGGAACCTGGTCTCGATAGCGCTGGTAACCAGCGAACGAATTGAGGTGCGCTCTGCCGCCGCTCGCCGCCGGAGCTCGGCATGAAGTTCGTCTGGAATATCGATCGTGGTTCGGACGCTCATGCCATAAGTATGTCACTTCACGTTCTCCAGTGCTCGGGATCGCAATAGCCGTCCGGTAATGTGGCGCACGCACTCGTGCGTGCCGTGTCGAGACTCGTCTCGACACCCGGTGGCTGGCAGACAGTGTGTCAGGGCTGGGCGTCGCCAGCAGTTGCGACGGGGCGGGCTAGCACGCCCTACTGCTCGATCTTCTTGCTGAACTCCTTCAGGTTCTTCAACTGCTTCGGCAACGCCTTGGGCCCGAACCGAGGCTCGAACGGAGGCTCGTTGGGCGAAGCCTCGCGCACCGTGATCTCGCCGCGATCCGTGCGCAGCGTCAGCTCCGGCCCGCTGTCGCCGCCGTGCAGCGTGGCGTTGCGCCGCGCCGCGTCCAGCAGCAGCGGAGGCCCGAACTGATTCACGATCCCGCCCAAGCCCGTCGAAGCCGTCAGCTTGAACCGGGCGTCCTTGGGCAGCGCCAGCGTAATGTTGCCGGAGTGCGTGTGTACGTCCATCCGCGCCAGAGGCAGCGCCGGCCGCAGCTCGATGTCGCCGTTGTTCACGCTCACCTCCAGCGCATTGGTGAAATCGGAGATCTGCACGTCGCGCAGCCTGGTATCCGACATGCACCGGCCCCACCAGGTTGGACGCGTTGAAATTGCCCAGCGGCATGCGCACGTCGCCGGGAATCCGTTCCGCGCTGAACTCGGTCTGCGGCCCCTTCACATGAATGGAGCCGCCCAGGTTGTGGAACTCGACGTTTCCGATGTATGGACCGTTGATGGTCACGCCTCCGCCGATGTTTTCCAGGTCGATGTCGCCGCCACCGCCTTGCAGGTCCAGCGTGCCTTTAAGATTTACCGCGCGCACCCCCCGGCTGGGAGTCAGATCCAGGCGCACAGCGCCGCCGACGTCCGCCAGGCGCACGCTAGCGCTCTGGGAAGTGATCTCTACCGCGCCATCGATTTGCTGGATGTCGAAGTCGCCGTTGCGCCCGTGCGCTTCAATCGACGCTCCCCTGGGCACAGCGATCTCCATGTCCGCCGTGACCCGCGGCAGGCCCGAGGCGCGATTTTGATTGGTGCGGATGATAATGGTTCCAGAGTCTCCGGTCAGCTCCAGCGGCGTTTCGCGGTCGGCCCTCTCGGCGTCGTTCCGGTCGATGCTGCGAACGGTCTTGTGTCCGGTCACTTTCACGCTGGTCGCGTCCGTCCCGGTGATGCGGGCGTTGCCGCGGAAGCTTTCGATGACCACGTGCGGCGTCTTGGCGCTGGTCTTTTCTCCGCTCACCGGATAGTCGTAGCTCTCGCCGAACATATCCAGCCCGCCCAACTCGATGGTTCCCGGGAACCAGCCGCCGGCAAAGCCGCGCACAACATGCAGCGTCGCTCCGAAGAAGCACAGCAGGATCACCAGCATCCATTCGCCGCCGGTGACGCCGCGCGCCGGCAGAGGCTGCTTGCCCGAAGCCCAGAACAGAATCTCGATCGTTCGCAGAACGCCCCACAGGACCAGCAGGAGCGGCCAGAACTTGGCCAGATAATCCAGCAGCCGCAGATCCGGATACAGGTTGCGCGCCAGAAAAATCAGCCCCAGGCCGATCAGCAGCAGCGGCGCGAACAAGGATCCCCGTCTCATATGCCCCTCGGGCCCGCATACTCCGCCACCTTGCACAGACCGAATACGATCAGCAGCACCGGCCAGCTCCGGCCGAAGGTGATCCCGCCCATGTAGTCGATGGTCAGCAGCACACCCAGCGTGGTCAGCAGCAGGGGACCGCTCAAGACCCGCATCAGCGCGTGCGTGGGAGCGGGGGGCATCGGCGTGGGACTCATGGGCGGGGGATTCGTGGGCGCGGGACTCATGGACGCGGCCCCTTGGACCCGGAAAAGCGGTTGTAGAGCATGTACAAGCCGGCTCCGATCAGCAATACCGGCCAGAACCGCAGCATGCGCCGCAGCTCCAAGACGCCCAGGTTGTCCAGTAGCAGCACGGTGCCCAGGCCGATCAGCAGCACGGCCGTGGCGGGAAATTGCGACTCTCCCATCGGTACCAGACTTGAGAACTCGTCCACCTGTTGGCCCATCTGCCGGTTCCGCGCCGTATGAAACGCCTCGAAAGGCATGTACGCCCAGAACGCCACCAGCATCAACGCCACCAGAGGTTGGAGGTGTTCGGGGATGTCGGTGTTCAGAATGGAGATCAGAACGCCGATCACGGCCACGTGTACCAGCCCCTTGGCGTATTGGCCGTTGTAGATCGCGCCCACGCCCGGAATGAAGCCCAGCCCGAACGCTAAGCCGGGTGAGATGTCGCTGCGCGGAGGCATCGGCGGCACACTGCTTTGAGGGTTTGCGTACGGTGAGGCGTATGGCGACGCCGGAGCGCCTTCCATCGGAGCGTGCTCCTTGCAGTACATCGCTCCCTGCACTTTGTGAACGTCGGCTTCCGCCAGCGCCTTGCCGCAGGCGCGGCAATATCCGGCGATGGTTTCCGCGCTCATTGATCGTTTCTCTGGCCGCCGGCGCTTCCCTGGCCGCCGGCCGGCGCCTCCGCCGGAGCTTCCTCGCGCCACTGGCTCAGCCGCGTCTCGATTTCATACACCAGCCGCAGGTTCTCGTAGGACTTTACTCCGCGCTCCCACACCCGGCTGGCCCGGTTTTCCGCGGCGGTCCACAGCTTCACCGGGTCCAGGTCGGAGGGCGTCAGTTGACGCACGCCCGGCTTCAGCAAGAAGAACGACAGCGCCGCCACACCCATGCCCATGGCCAAGCGAGGCTGCAACACCGGTTCGAGCCATCCTCCCAGCACGCGTCCGAACATCCTCCGCGCCAGCGTTGGCTTGACCGCGGGCGCCTGGAACAGAATTCGCGTCAGCAACTCCGGCGGAGCGTCCACCGGGGCGGTCCGCGCCATGAATGCCACCGCGCCGGCCGCGTCTTCCGCCAGTTCCCGGCATCCCTTGCAAGACGGCCAGATGGCTCTCCACTGCGGATTTCGCTCCAGCTTGGAGCGTCCCGTCCACGTACTCGGCCAGCAGGATTTCGATGTCCGAGCAGTTCATATCGCCACCTTCTGCTTCCGCAAGACCCTGGCCAATTCGGCCCGCCCCCGGTTCAACCGCGACTTCACCGTGCCCTCTGGAACGTTCAGCACCTGTGCGATCTCTCTATATTCCAGTTCCTCAAGATCGCGCAGGATCACCGTCTCGCGCAACTCCGGCGACAGCTTCTTGAGCGCGCCCTGGAGCGTCTCGCTGGCCTCGCGCCCGGCCAGCATCCCGTCCGTCCGCGCCGATATCGCCCGCGTTTCCTCGATCATCGGAAGCTGTTCTTCAATCGATTCGGTAGCCCGGTTCAGCTTGCTCCGCCGGTAGTGGTCGATCAGCAGGTTCCTGGACAGTCTTCCCAGCCACACCGTGAACGAACCCTCCCCGGCGCGAAAACTCTTGAGCGACCGGAACACCCGCAGAAACACTTCCTGGGTCAGGTCTTGCGCCTCCTGTTCCGATGACGTGAAACGGTAGCAAATGGCGTACACACGCCGGGTATGGATCTTTACCAGATCCTCCCAGGCGGCTTCCTCGCCGCCCAAACACCGCTCGATGAGCTGAAGGTCTTGGTCCAAAACCGCTCTTCGACGCTCACCCGCCCAGGCGGCTGTTTGCCCCGGCGTGGTAACCTGTGCAACTGTGGCAATGGCTGCCATGAAGTCTTCGTTCCCGAGATTCTCCAAAAACGTGCCGTTTCCCGAAACTCACGTTCCAGTAACCAGAACGAAGATTTATCATCGGAAGTTCGAACTACATTCTATCCTTTCCGGTCTCGGGGGCCGAACGGCCGCAAGCGCGCCCGGGGGGCGCGCGTACTGGGAATGAAGCGCCGGCTGGGGGTGATTTTCGCGGTCCTGGCGGCGGCTGCCGCTGTGACTTTTGTCCTTTACCGCTGGCGCACCTCCGGCTTTTCCTGGCAGGCGTTTGCCGATTCGCTTCGTAACGTGGACTGGCACTGGCTGGCGCTGGCGCTGCTTCTCATTCTGGCTACTTACGTTGGACGGGCGCTGCGCTGGGAGGTTATGCTTCGGCCTTTGGCAAGAAAAGCCAGCCTCTTGCGGGTCCTGTCGGCCACCTGCATCGGCTTCACCGCCGTGGTTCTGTTCGGCCGGGCCGGCGAGCCGGTGCGCCCCTACCTCATCGCTCGCAAAGAAGGAGTTTCCTTCTCCAGCCAGATTGCGGCCTGGGTGGTCGAGAGAATCCTGGATGTCCTCATGATCCTGGTCATTTTTGGGGTCGCGCTGACCCAGGTTTCGCACTCCGCCATTCGATCCAGCCCGCGCATCGAGGTCACGCTTCAGGCCGGAGGCGCGGCTGCCGGCATCGCCGGCTTCGCGTGTCTGGCCCTTCTGGTCGGCTTGCGCCAGTTCAGGGGTAACGTGCAGAAAAGACTGCTCGAAGCCATCACTTTTCTGCCCGCTCCCATGCTCGCCCGCATCCAGACGTTTTTTGCGGCCTTTGGGGAAGGCATGCAAAGCACCCGCAGCTCGTCGTTTACCTTGCTCCTGATCGGGTACACGATTATTGAATGGGTCGTGATTGCCGGGAGCTTCTTTTGCGTCTTCCATGCCTTTCCGGCGACCGCCCGCCTGGGTTTCACCGACATCGTCATCGTTCTCGGGTTTGTCAGCTTCGGGAGTGTCCTGCAGATCCCGGGCGTGGGAGGCGGCATGCAGATCGTCACGATTTTGGTCCTGACCGAGTTCTATGGAGTGGGGCTGGAAGCGGCTTCGGGCGTGGCCCTGATGCTGTGGCTGATCAGTTTTGTGGCGATTGTTCCCGTGGGCCTGGGATTGGCCTTCCATGAAGGAATTAAATGGCGTAGTCTAAAGCACATAGACTCAGGAACCGGAACATGACCTGCCCCTTCTGTGGCCACAAGCAGGACCGCGTCATCGATTCCCGCGAAAGCAAGGAAGGCGACGTCATTCGCCGCCGCAGGGAATGTCTCAAATGCGCCAGGCGCTTCACGACATATGAGCGCAGCGACGAAATCCCCTACATGGTGGTCAAGCGCGACGGCCGGCGCGAGAAATTCGACCGTCAGAAGATCCTGGAAGGGCTTCTAAAGGCTTGTGAAAAAAGGCCGGTTCCCATGCCCAAGCTGGCGGAGGTGGTGGATGAGGTCGAGTCCAAGCTGGCCGATAGCCCGGAGCGGGAGATCTCCACCACCGAAGTCGGCGAACTTCTGATGCGGAGACTGCGTACTCTGGACAAGATCGCCTATGTCCGTTTCGCTTCCGTGTATCGCGATTTCCAGGATGTGGAAGCCTTTCTGGTGGAACTAAAGGACCTGTTGCAGCGCAGGGGCTGATTCAGAGGGGTGCTCCAAATTCTGTGAAACCGTACCATTCCTGAAACATCTTTTGAAATAGAGACTTAACTTAGACGAGCGAAGACTGTTATACTGTAAGCGGCCGGACGCGAACGCCGCAGTGGTGCGCCCTGAGCGGGCGAGGGTAGAGTTATGTAAGAATCATACGATCGCTGATGTGTCCGTTCCCCGGTTGTTTTTAGTGTACGGATGACCCCAGCATCGCACCTCCACCAAGTGGTGGAATCACAGGCGGTGGCATGGGGGAGGTGAATGCGGTGGATCATTTCGAAGACCAATTCCTGGGCGAGGGTCACGAACCTCTGGGGCTTCCTTTCGACGAGGAAGCGAATTTCTTTCATCCAGAGGAAGTGCATGAAGGCGAAGAGTTTGCACCCGCGCACCCAGTCGAAGAGTCGATTTACACGGACGATCCGGTACGGGTCTACCTACGCGAAATGGGCGCCGTTCCGCTGCTGACCCGCGAGGGAGAAGTTAACTTGGCGCGCCGCATGGAGCGCGGTAAGTTACGGATGCAGAAGGCGATTAGCCGCTCCGCACTGGTGCAGATGCGGGCCGCCGAGATCGCCGACCAAATCAAGCAGGAAATCGAGGAGTTGGACGCTTTCGTCGATCTGGGCGGGGACCTGGAAGAGGAAAGCGCGGCTTACGCCAAGCGCCGCGGCGAAGTCAAAGACAAGGTCCTCAAGATCGCGGTTCTGCACAAGAAGCTTACCCAGGTCTCCGACAAGCTGGACACGGTTCCGCTAAGCAACAAGAAGCTGCGCCGCCGCTGGAAGGGCAAGCTGGCCGGGCGCGGGTCGAGGTGTCGCAGGCCATCCGCGCGGTGCCTTTCTACATCTCGCAGTGGAAGCAGTTCAGCAAGGAGATCGAGCGTGCGGCCGAGGATCTGTCCCATCTGGAGCAGGAGCTGCGCAAACTGGAAGGGCGATCCAGCCAGGCCGCGCAGGCCAAGGTCCGCGAGCTGAAGCGCGACATCCGCAAGCGCGAGCAGACGGCCGGCGCCGGCTTGACCGATCTGAAGCACACGCTGGCGGTGATTCGCCACGGCGAAATCGAAGCCGAACGCGCCAAGAAGGACCTGGTGGAGGCCAACCTCCGCCTGGTGGTTTCGGTGGCCAAGAAGTACGTCAACCGCGGGTTGCATCTGCTGGATCTGATTCAGGAAGGCAACATCGGCCTGATGCGCGCCGCCGACAAATTCGAATACCGGCGCGGCTACAAGTTTTCGACCTACGCGACCTGGTGGATCCGGCAGGCCATCACGCGGGCCATCGCGGACCAGTCCCGCACCATCCGCATTCCCGTTCACATGAACGAGAGCATGAACAAGTTCCTGCGCGCCACGCGCGAGCTGGAAAAGGAGCTCGGCCGCGCGCCCACCAACGACGAGATCTCCCGCCGCATGGACATTCCGGTGGAGAAAGTCCAGAAGCTGAAGACCATCTCGCGCGACCCGGTGTCGCTGGAGACTCCGGTCGGCCGCGACGGCGAATCCGCGCTGGGCGACCTGATCGAGGATCGCTGGGTGGGATCGCCGGTGGACTCGGTGATCGACACCAACGTGCGCGACGAGACCGCCAATATCCTCAAGACGCTTTCTCCCAAGGAGGAGAAGGTGATCCGGCTGCGCTTCGGCATCGGCTGCGAGCGCGAGCACACGCTCGAGGAGATCGGCCAGGAGTTCGACGTCACGCGCGAGCGCATCCGCCAGATCGAGGCCAAGGCGTTGCGCCAGCTCCGCTCCCCGGAGCGCGCCCGGCACCTGCGGGCTCTGCTGGCGGCGCGGTAGGAGCTATTCCACCCGGCCTGGCTTGTGCCCGTTGCCGTTGCCGCGTTCTAGAGACCTGATGAAGCGGTCGAGCCTGCGGTCGGTCTCGCGCTGTAGCCGAGCGGTTTCGCGCTGTTCAGCCTGGAGCTTGCGGTGGTCTTCTTCGATCCGCACCAGCATCTTCATGCCGGTGTGAACCAGCTTGCGGATGGCCGCGATCTCGCGGTCGTGCCGATCCACGCGCTCTTTGAACGTTGCCACTCGAAATCCATTCTCCCACGGAATTCATTTCTGCGACCAGAACATGCTGTGCGGCTCTAATTGGTAGACAAGATTTGTATCTCCCTAATCTTGACGGAGATTGGGGAGTATTTCTACAATGGAGTAGACCCATGGCTCTTCCGGTCCCGAAACCCAGGCACGTGCCCCTTTCCTCTTCGTTGTTGGATCAGATTGGCAATACGCCCTTGCTGCGCCTGGCGAAGCTGGATGCGGAGCTGGCGGGGATCGAAATTTACGCCAAGGCGGAGTTTTTCAATCCGGGAGGTTCCGTCAAGGACCGAGCCGCGCTGAACATGATCCTGGACGGGGAACGCACCGGCCGGATGACACATGACCGCGTCCTGCTCGATGCCACCAGCGGCAACACGGGAATCGCCTATGCCATGATCTGCGCCCTGAAGGGCTACAAGGTGAAACTATGCCTGCCCGCCAACGCCTCGCATGAGCGCAGGCAGATCCTCAAGGGTTTCGGCGCGGAGATGGTGTTTTCCGATCCGGGCGAAGGCTCGGACGGGGCGATCCTTCTGTGCCGCCAATTGTACGAGGCCGATCCGGACGCCTACTTTTATCCCGATCAGTACAACAACCCGGCCAACTGGAAGGCGCATTTCGACGGCACCGCTGTGGAGATCATCGAGCAGACTTCCGGCGCCATCACGCACTTTGTGACCTCCATGGGCACCAGCGGGACGTTCACGGGAAACAGCCGGCGGCTGAAGCGCGACGTGCCGGGGGTGACCTGCATTTCCGCGCAACCATCCTCGGGATTTCACGGACTGGAAGGCTTGAAGCACATGCCCACGGCCATCGTGCCGGGGATCTACGATCCTTTACTCGCCGACGATAATCTGTGGATTGAAACAGAGGACGCTTACAGCATGACGCGCTGGCTGGGACGCAACGAGGGGTTGCTGGTGGGCATGTCCTCCGGCGCCAACGTTCACGCGGCGCGCGAGGTGGGCCGGCGGCTGGTCAAGGAAGGCCGCCACGGCGTGATCGTCACGATGCTGTGCGACGGCGCGACAAAATATCTAAGCGAGCCATTCTGGGATGATCAAGATTGAGCATGCTAAACATTGAACCGCCTGCGTGGGAGGTGATGGTCTCCCACGCGGAATCCACCTTTCCAAACGAGTGCTGCGGGGCCATGATCGGCAATATCGACGGCGATCGGAAGCGCGTCACCGCCGCGGTTCCGCTCGAAAACGCCTACACCGGAGCGCAGGGCGCCCGGTATGAGCTGCGGCCAGAAGACTTACTAGCAGCCGATAGAAAGGCGCGGGCGGCGGGGCTGGATTTGATCGGCATCTTCCATTCGCATCCGGATTGCGACGCGTATTTCTCGAAGACCGATCTCGAGAACTCCTGTCCATGGTATTCGTTCGTCGTACTATCGGTGAAGAGCGGAAAGTTCGATCACGCGGCAAGTTTCCTGCCCAATCCCGACCAAACCGCCGCCGAGAAAGAAGAATTGACATGGCCAAAATCCTGATTCCGACTCCTCTGCGCCAATTCACGGAGAAACACGATTCGGTGGAACTGGAAGGGGGCACCGTGGGCGAAGTGCTCACGGAACTCATCGCCAAGTTCCCCCATCTGCGCACGCAAATTTTCAACGACGCGGGCAAGCTGCGCAGCTTCGTCAACGTGTACCTGAACGACGAAGACATCCGATACCTGGAGAAAGAGGCGACGACGGTGGTTTCGAGCGATACGCTGTCGATCGTGCCGTCCATTGCGGGAGGGGCGACCAGTGTAGCGGAGCCATCGATCAATGCTCCGGCCACGACGCTGTCGAAGGAAGAGATCCTGCGCTACTCGCGGCACCTGATCATGCCCGAAGTGGGCATGGAAGGGCAGTTGAAGCTGAAGAACGCCAAGGTGCTGATGGTGGGCACGGGCGGCCTGGGCGCTCCGCTGGGCCTGTATCTTTCGGCCGCGGGCGTGGGACGCATCGGCGTGGTGGATTTCGATGTGGTGGATTTCACCAATCTCCAGCGCCAGGTGATTCACGGCACCAAGGACGTGGGACGCAAGAAACTGGATTCAGCGGCGGACAAGATGCTGGACATCAATCCGCACATTCGGATCGACCGGTATGACGTCGCCCTCGACAGCTCCAACGCGATGGAGATTTTGAAGCCGTACGATCTGGTGATCGACGGCACGGACAATTTCCCGACGCGTTACCTGGTCAACGACGCGTGCGTGCTGCTGAAAAAGCCCAACGTGTACGGCTCCATTTTCCGCTTCGAAGGGCAGGCCAGCGTGTTCGCCTATCCGGGCGGGCCGTGCTACCGGTGCCTGTATCCGGAGCCGCCTCCTCCCGGTCTGGTGCCGAGCTGCGCAGAGGGCGGAGTGCTCGGCATTCTCCCCGGCACCATCGGCCTGATTCAGGCGACCGAAGCGGTGAAGCTGATTCTGGGTATCGGCGAACCCCTGGTGGGACGCTTGCTGCTATACGACGCTCTGGCCATGCGCTTCCGCGAGCTGAAGCTGCGGCGCAATCCGGAGTGCCCGGTGTGCGGCGATCATCCCACCGTCACCAAGCTGATCGACTATCATCAGTTCTGCGGGGTGCCGCAGAAGGAGGAAACGTCCGTGTCTGTAGCGCAGGAAGGCGAGATCGATCCGGTGGAAGTGAAAGCGAAGATCGATCGGGGCGACGATTTTCTCTTGATCGACGTGCGCGAGCCGCACGAATATCAGATCTGCAATATCCCGCAAGCCAAGCTGATTCCGCTGGGGGATCTGGCCAAGCGCCTGAACGAGCTCGATTCCGCCCAGGAGATCGTGGCGCACTGCAAGAGCGGAGTGCGCAGCGGCAAGGCCGTCGATTTTCTCCGCCAGGCCGGCTTCCGCAAGGTCCGCAACATGAAGGGCGGAATTCTGGCGTGGAGCGACAAGGTCGATCCGCGCGTTCCGAAATACTGAGTCCGGCTGCGCCGACGGGCGCTCCGTTACCGCTCCTTCACAGTCGCGGCTCGGCCACAGCCGCGGCGTAGCGCGTCAACCCATTCTCCCGCAAAGCGTCTAGAATAAGAGAACTTATGCCGGAGGGTCTGGTGCGGCGTTTTCCTGTTCTTTTACTTCTGGCCGCGTGGCCGGGAGCGGCTCTACTCAATGCGGCGCAAGAGAGCGGCTATGTGTATGCGGCCGACCAGCCGATCCCCGGGGCCACGGTGACGGCGCGTCAGGGCGACACAAAGGTGGTCGCCTATTCCGATGAAAACGGACGCTACGTTCTGAACCTGGGGCCCGGCATGTGGGATCTCACGGTGGAGATCCTGGGGCTCACGCCGGCGCGCCAGCAGGTGACGGTGGGCGACCAGGCCGGGGTCAAGGATTTCACGATGGAGATGCCCAAATATGGGCAAGCGCCTGTTCCTGAGACAGGTGTGGCGGCTTCCGGAGCTCCTGCGACAGCGGCCGCGACAACTTCACCGGCAGGAACAACGCCAGGCCAAGGCGGGCGCGGGCGAGGCCGAGGTGGTCTGGGCGGAGGCCAGGGCCGCGGCGGTCCAGGCGGCCTGGGTCGTGGTGGTCCAGGTGGAGGCGCAGCGGGCGCTGGACGAAGTGGAAGTGCGGCGGGCGCCGCACCGGTGCCGGGATTCCAAAACGCTCAGGTGACAGCCACTCAGGAAGGGCAGGACGCGCTGGCGGCTGCCGCAGCGGCCGGCCCCAGCGCTTTGGGCGCGGGCGATGACACGGGGGATCAGGCCTTTCTCGTCAGCGGCAGCACCAGCGATGGTTTAGGCGCGGCCAGCGACTTTGAGCGGCAGAGGCAACAGGGCGGCGGTCGAGGCGGTCCCGGCGGCGGGCCGGGCGGCGGAGCGGGAGACGCAGCGTCCGCGTTGGGAATCCCTCCGGGAATGAGCGCGCTCGATAACAGCAATCTGGGCTTGGGCGGACTCGGCGCCGACGCGATCAACGGTGGCTTCGGCGGAGGCGCGGCGGCTGGCGGGGGCGGGGCCGGATTCGGCGGTGGCGGCGGTGGTCGCGGAGGTGGAGGCGGCGGAGGTGGTGGAGGAGGCCGCGGAGGCGGCGGCCGTGGGGGTGGTGGCGGTGGCGGCGCCCGCGGAGGAGGCCGTGGCGGCCGGGGCAATCCCAACGCCTCTTTCGGCAACCGGCGCAGGAACACCAGGCCGGCCTATACCGGCTCGATCGCTCTGACACTGGCGAACTCGGCGCTGAACGCCGCGCCGTTTTCGTTGAACGGCACGCCGGCGGCCAAGCCGTCGTCGGACCGTGCAAACTATGTGGGGAATCTGGCCGGGCCGATGATTATCCCCAAGATCTTGAACTGGCAGCGCGCGCAGTTCCAGCTCAACTATCAGGGAACCACCCAGCGTAGCGCGTCCAGTAATTTGTCCGAGGTTCCCACCCCGGACCAGCAGAACGGCATCTTCACGGGACTGAAGGTGGCCAACAATTCAGTGGCGATTTACGATCCGACCAGTGCGGCGCCAGGGGTTCCCGCGCAGCAGTTCATGACTAACGCTGGCCTTAACGTCATCCCGCCGACCCGACTCGATCCGAACGCGATGGCGCTGCTCCAACAATTTTATCCACAGCCGACATATACGATTGGGCCTTCGTGCCCGGCGCCGTGTACCCAGAACTACCGGCTGGTAGCCTCTCCGCCGACCACCGGCCAGAATATGGGTGTCCGTTTGAACGCCCCGCTGAACAACAAGGACCGGCTGAATTTCAACATTCAATATCAGGGCCGGAACTCCGTGACCCAGCAGCTTTTCGGATTCCGCGATACCGGCACCGGATATGGCACCAGCGCGTCGATCGGGTGGAACCATAGTTTCGCACCGCGCTTCAATAACGTCGCCACTGTCAGCTACAGCCGCAACGTCACCCAGAGCAATCCGTATTTCGCCAACAACACCGCCATCGGCGACGTAGCCCAGTATCTGCACATCAACGAGAACGTCGCAAGCGCCCGTCGAACTGGGGGCCTCCGCAAATTGGAATCACCAGTTTCGGCACGCTGAGCGACGGGATCTACCAGCTCACGCGCCCTCAGACGCTCAGCTTCACCGACAACGTGACCTACGTGTGGAAGCGCAAGCACAATTTTACGTTCGGCTACATGGTCCGCGTGGCGGATAGCCCCAACAATAATGAGCAGAGCGCGCGCGGGCAGTTCAGCTTCGACGGCGCGGCGACGGCGCAGTATTCTTATACCTGCACGAGTGGCACCCCTGGCACCCTGAGCTGTGTCAATCCAGTAGCGACAGCGGTTCGAAACACCGGATACGGCCTCGCGGACTTCCTGCTGGGCATGCCCTACACCAGCAGCAAACAACTGGCGACCAACGATTACCTGCGGAATTGGGCGACAGCCGGATTCGTGCAGGACGATTATCGCGTGGCGCGCGGGGTCACGATAAACGTGGGCTTGCGCTATGAGTATTTCGCGCCCGACACGGAGAAGTACGGGAGGCTCACGAACATGGTCTTGAATTCGAGCCAGACGGAGGCAGCGTTGGTGACGCCTGCGGGGGCCATTCTGCCAGGCTCGGTGACGCCGCTGCCGGGCCAAAACGTGTCGTCTTTTACTCAGCAATCGCTCCCGAGCAGCCTGGTGGAGCCCGAGAGGATGATGTTTTCTCCCCGCATCGGAGTCGCTTGGCGGCCGTCACAAAAGCACTCCACCAATTTCCGCGCAGGCTATAGCATTTTCCACAGCGGCGGGGCTTACGGCACGATTGCCAATAACATGCTGGGGCAGCCGCCCTTCACCGAGAACGCGATCAACACCGCTTGTCCGATCCAGGTGCAAAACTTCCAGAATGGGGTCTGTCCGGCAGGCACCGTTCTGAACCCGATCTCTCCCGTTCCGAACCCGATCTCTATGGTGAGCGGTTTGAGTGCGGTGAGCGGCTTGACTCTTGAGAACGGCTTTCCGTCGGCCGGCAAAAACACCCTGACGAACACCTGGGCTATCAATCCGAACCAAAAACTGCCCTACGCGCAGAACTGGACCTTCACCGTTGCGCAAACGCTTCCGCATAACGTGCTGCTGGAACTGGAGTACATCGGGACCAAAGGCACGGACTTGACCATAAACGAGGCGCCGGCGATCGGACAACACCAAAGCGTTCAGCTACAATACCTGGGGCGCCAATTCGACCTATAACGCCGGGCAGGCGCGCGTGACCCGGCGCTTCTCCACGGGGATGTCCGGGGTGGTTTTGTATACCTACTCCAAAGCAATCGACGATGCGTCGAGCTTCAACGGGACGGGAGGCACGGTGGTGCAGAACGTCAACTGCTGGACGTGCGAGCGCGGGCTTTCCAGCTTCGACCAGCGGCACCAGTTGTCGTTTACCTATATGCTTTCCTCGCCGGTGGGTGTACGCGGATTCATGCGCAACGGCGGATGGAAGACCCACGCGCTGGCCGGATGGACGTTGCAGGGGACCTACAAATGGGCCACGGGGACGCCGCTGACGGCGACGGTTTCGGGCGCTCAGTCGAATATCGGCGGGTTAGGCGCCGTGGGTGGCGCCTCTCGGGCCGAGGCCACCGGGCTTCCCATCCAGGGCGGTCCCGGACAGTACTTCAATCCCCTGGCCTTTACGACGCCGCCGCCGGGACAACTCGGAAACGCGGGCGTGGATACGATTACCGGCCCGGTGCAGACGTCGCTCAACGCCACGCTCAACCGGGCTTGGCGCATCGGGGAAAGCCGCCGTCAATTGCAATTCCGTCTCAGCGCCACCAACGCGCTGAACCACGTCACGATCACCGGGTTCGGGACGGCCGTGGGCTCCAGTACTTACGATGTGGCCACGGCCGCGTCGGCGACGCGGACGGTCACGGCCATGTTCAGATTCAGTTTTTGATGAAGAGATTATGAGACTATTTTTCGTCCTCGCAAGCACCGTCTTACTTGGTGTCCTGCTGCTGCCGTCTCGCGCCCAGCAACCTGCGCCGGGGGCGCAAACCAAGGCGACGCCGCGTGCCGCCACGCCGGCCCAGGACGAGGGAAAACCCGCGCTGTTCACTACCGGTTCCCGGCTGGTGGTGGTGGACGTGACCGTGAAGGATAAGTCCGGCAACACCATCAACGGGCTCAAGATCTCCGATTTCGCCGTGACCGAGGACGGCCAAAAGCAGAAGGTCGAAGTCTTTGAGCCCCAGGTTCTGACCATGCAGCCGGAGCCGCCGCCGGAGCTTCAGCTCGCCGATGAGCTCAAGCTGCCGGAGACTCCCAACACCACCATCACCTTTGAGGCGCCGGGCAAGGTGCAATATCACGACAAGCGCCTGATGGTGTTGTTCTTCGATTTCTCCTCGATGGCCGTATCGGACCAGTTGCGGGCGCAGGATGCCGCGCTGGAGTATCTCAAGAAGAGCATCACCAAGGACGATGTCGTGTCGGTGATGCTGTACACCAGCACGGTCAACATTTTGACCGATTTCACCCAGGACCGCGACATTCTGACCCAGGTGATCAAAGGCATGCCGATCGGCGAGGCGACCGAACTCGCAGGGCTCGCGGACACGGGCGCTTGCACGGGTGAGGATACGGGCGCGGCCTTCGTCGCCGACGAGACCGAGTTCAACATCCTCAACACGGATCAAAAGCTGGCGGCGCTGGAGACGGTCGCGCGCACGCTGGCGAACCTGCCGGAAAAGAAGGTGATGGTGTACATTTCCGGAGGCGTGAGCAAGACCGGCATCGACAACCAGGCGCAAATGGAAGCCTCGGTCAACGCCCTGATGAAGGCCAACGTGGTGATGTATCCGCTGGACGCGCGCGGCCTGATGGCCGACCCTCCGGGCGGCGCGGCCAGCACCGCGGGCTCGCGGGGAACTGGCGCGTTCAACGGCTCCAACTACAACTCGCAGCGAGCCACCGTCAACGACTCGCAGGAAACGCTGACCACGCTCGCCGCCGATACCGGCGGAAAGGCGTTCCTGGACAGCAACGATCTGGCGCTCGGGCATCAAGCTGGCCCAGCAATCCATGAGCAGCTATTACATCATCGGCTACTACACCGGCAACACCAAGGAAGACGGCAAGTTCCGCAAGATCAAGGTCAATCTGACCAACGGCAACACTTCCGCCAGGCTGGAGCACCGGCAGGGTTACTACGCCGACAAAGACTGGCACAAGATGAACGGCGAGGACAAGGAGCAGCAGTTGAAGGAGGCCATCTCCGCGGGCGATCCGATCACCGATCTGCCTCTGGCCCTGGAAGTCGATATCTTTCGCATCGGTCCGACCAGCTATTTCGTGCCGGTATCGGTGCGGGTTCCCGGCTCGGTGATCGAACTGGCGGCCAAAGGCAACGGTGGAACAACCAAGATCGACTTCTACGGCACGATCCAGGATGAGACCAAAGCGACGGTGCAGAGCGCTCGCGATTTCATCACGATCACGCTGGATCAGGAGAACAAGGAACGGGCCTCCAAGAGAATCTACCAGGACCAAACCGGTTTCACGCTGGAGCCGGGCCGCTATCGCATGAAGTTCGTGGTGCGCGAGAACGTCTCCGGGAAGATAGGCACTTACGAAAAGCGCTTCATCGTGCCGGATTTGAGCGCGGACACCTCCGGCCTGAAGACCAGTACGATCGTCTTCAGCAACCAGCGCGAGGCTCTGAAGGCGGCGGTGGGCTCGGCCGAGAAGGCAACGACGAAGACGGTTTCGGCGAATCCGTTGATCGACGGCGACACGATGGTGATGCCCAACGTGGGCGACACGAAGATATTCCGCCGCCGCCAGAACATGTTCGTGACCTTCGACGTGTACGACGCGCGACCGGACCCCAAGGACGCGAAGCTCCGCCACGTCAAGGTCAGCATGAGCCTGTTCACCAAAGACAAGGAGACGGGCGCCGACAAGCTGGCGTTCCAGGTAGCGCCGCTCGACTTTACGCAAATCGCCGACACGCGCCCGGATGCGGTGCCGGTGAAACTCCAGCTTCCGCTCAAGGATCTGGCTCCCGGGGAGTACACCTGCCAGATCAACGTCATCGACGAGGTCGGCCGCAAGTTCGCCTACCCGCGGGAGCAAATCGTCATCACCCAGTGACCGCTCCCTCTGGTCGCGGCTCTGCTATCGGCGTGTAGCGACGATGTCGAGATACTCGCTTTCACCCAGCGCCGTGCCGTTTGAGGAACGGTTGTGCTGCTCGATCAGCTCCGTCATCTCCTTCGCCAGCGACTCTTGGGCTTCGGATGACGAATGTTGGAACGCGCGAATGGCCGGGCCGAAATACGTCTTCATGAACTTCACCCAATGAGAGGGAGACAACGACCGGAACCGGACCACCTCGCGCTTAATCCGAAGGTCCTTGATATACGGCCCGAGCCGCTTTTTCAGCACAGCTTCGTCGCCCCAGGAAACCGGCAAGTCCACCTGTGTCCCCTGAGGGGAATACCGCGCGAGAATGCGAAATAGTTTGCCCAGCATGCCTTCCGGAGTCCAATTCGCCATCGCGATCTTCCCGCCGGGCCGGCAGACCCGCGCCATTTCCGCCGCGGTTTTTTCGGGATCGGGCGCGAAGATGGCACCGAAGGTGCTCATCACCACATCGAAGGAGGCTCCCGCAAATGGAAGCGCGGTTGCGTCGCCTTCTTGAAAGTCGATTTGCAAACCCTCGGCCGCCGCCCTTAGCTGGGCGCGTTCGAGCATCGCGGGCGTGATGTCCACGCCGGTCACGACCGCTCGCCGCCGTGCCGCCGCCAGCGCCGTGTTGCCCGACGCCGTCGCGACATCCAGTACCCGGTCACCCGCCAGAACCGGGACGGATTCGCACAATAGCTCGCCCACGATGGAAAGCTCGACCCCCATCTTGGGGAAGTCCCCAACCGTCCAGGTTTCCTGTTGCAGTTGGTTGAGCTGTTGAAGGTTCATGGAACTCATTTGGATCACCTCGATTGAACACCTCTCAAGTCATGATTCGTTCGCATTAGGAATAAAGTTACGGCATCATGAGAGGGCAGCGTAACTAAAATCGCCGGACCCTCGAACTAGATGGGTGAGACGCCTATTGACGACCGCGAGCTGAGGAACCTCATGACGCTATACCAGCGCGCCGATCCCGCCGCTCTTGAGGAGTTGGTACGGTGCATCTCGCCTCCGCTTCTCCGCTACTTCCGCTGGTCGCAGGCGGGCCGTAATGACGCGGAAGATTTGCTGCAAGACTGCTGGATCAGAATTTACCGCGCGCGCCACACGTACCGCTCTTCCGAACCGGTGATGCCGTGGATCTACGCAATCGCGCGACACACCCGCCTGGATGCTTACCGGAAGCGGCGGCGGCTGGAAGCCCGAGAGGTGCTGGTCGCGAGCGTTCCCGAAGGGAGCCGTCAGACCTCGCCGGAGCCGCTTCACCAGCAGGACGACTTCGATCGCCTGATCGCCAGCCTGCCTGAGGCTCAGCGCGAGGTCCTGGTGATGTTAAAGGTCTCGGGGATGAGCCTTGAAGAAGTGGCAAACGCAACCTCGTCGACTATCGGAGCCGTGAAACAGAAGGCGCACCGTGCATACGCAACGCTTCGCCGCGCGCTGGGAAAGCATCGCGAAAATGCCGGATAAACCGCTTGACGCCGAGCTCGAGCGCCGGAGCGGATGGCAACAATGGCTGCAACAGCCCGAAAGATTGTGGCTGCATCACGTGTTGTTTCAGATCCACTTTGGGCTGGGGGCGGTGGTTGGTGGATACCTTGCGCTCATGAGCGTTACCGGGAGCATTATTGTTTACCGAAACGAGCTATCGCGGTGGACTTCTGTCGAGTGGATCGTGAAGCTTCATACGAACCTTCTCTTGGGATCGGCCGGTCGTTTGGTGAACGGCATTGGCGGGGTCTGTTTGACGTTGCTTTGTCTGACAGGAGCCATCATATGGTGGCCAGGAATGAAGAATTGGCGTCGCAGTCTTACCGTGAGCTGGGGGGCGCAATTTGCGCGCATCAATTGGGACCTGCATAGCGCGCTTGGATTCTGGTGTTTCCTCTTTGTTCTGTTATGGGGAATCTCCAGGATCTATTTTTCCTTCCCACGATGGTTTGACACCCTGCTCCTCCTGGATTCCGCTGACCGGGTTACTAACCAAGGTTTGTTTTGGCTCGCCGAGCTGCATTTTGGAAGATTCGGCTGGTTTACCGAAGCCATCTGGTCCGTTTTTGGTTTGGTGCCTGCCGTCCTGGCATTCACGGGTACTTTCATCTGCTGCCGCCGGGTGATTTACAAGAAGCCTTCTAACCCATACCGGGTTTTGGGAGTGGCTGTGGGAAAGGATCGCGAAGATGCCAGATAATCAGGGCGACGCCGAGCTCGAACGCCAGTTGGATACGTGGGCAGCCTCGCAGTCCGGCGTGCCGCTTCGCCCGGAAATTCAACGCAAGCTCCAGAGCACGCTGACGGCATCCCTTGTGCCGGTGCGCCCTCTTCCATCTCAAGGCTGGCTGGTCCTGGCATTCCTCGGCCTGTTCGCCGCCTGTGCGGCGGGGCTGATTGCGATTTTGGACAAAGCAGGCTTCCATCTCATGACTGGAGCGCAGATCGTCTGGATGACGGCGATCCTAACCAGCGGAGGAATTCTCTTCTCGCTCACACTCGCCTGGCAAATGGTTCCCGGCAGCCGCCAGGGCTTCCCACTTTCGTCTCCGCTGGCGCTATCTTGTTTTGGGGTGATCGGTGGAATCGCGCTGCTTTTCCCCTGGCGGACATCCCGCGCATTTGTCTCCGAAGGCTGGCCGTGCGCGGTCATGGAATTGAACGATCGCCGTTCCGGCAACCGCTGTCTTCTGGCTGCTCGCGCGCCGCGGCGCTCTCTTCGCATCCGCCGGACTTGGGGCAACGTCGGCCGGGTTGGCAGTCGTCTTCGCCTTGACGCCGCTTCAATTTCAGTGCATGTTCCAGCAATCGCCTCATCTCCTGGTCTGGCATGCGGGAACGGCGGCAATTTTCATCGGTGCGGGCGCACTGATGGGAGCCGTGCGAAGCCATCGGCGGATCTCGTGAGCGTCACGACATCTCCGCTGTCGTAGCCTCTTCCAGCTCGCGCAGGTCGCGACCACGAGTTTCGTGACCAAAAGTCGCGATCAGCAGCAGCGACGCGACGGTCGGAATCGCGATTGCTCCGGCCGCCAACCCGAAGGCCGGAACTAAGGCGAATGCCGACAATCCCTGCGCCATGACCCCGCCGATTTTACTACATCCCGCAACCCAGCCGGTCGCGCGGCCTCGCTGTCTGACCGGAAAACTCTCCGCGGCGTACGGCATTAGAATCGAAATCACTCCGCTGGTGCCTACGATCAAGAGCGAGACGGAGACGAGCGGATTCGAAAGGAATGGCAACGCGGTGTTCTTACGAAGGAGGGTCGCCAATAGCCCCAGGACCGTAATGCCTATGGCCAGGATCAGCACCCGCTTGGTGCTCCAGAGACTGTAAAGGTACGTCGCAAAGGCAACGGTTGGGACTGCGATCAACGCCGAACGCGCAATCACCGCGCTTGTGAGCCCTACGCTGCGCCCCTCGGCGATAAGGCTAGCCGGTAGCCACAGCAACACCCCAAAGTTCACGAAGCCCCAAGCCAGCGCAGCGAGCGTGAGTGCGACGCTCAAGCCGCGAAGAGGACGAGCCTTCGCCCGCACAGCGGGTTGGCCCTCAGCGCTATCGTTGATGTTGGCATCGTGCGTTGCCCCCAAGCTTGGATCGGTCTTAAGCATTGACCCATAACGGGCCAGCGTCGCGCGCGCTTCCTCGATACGACCCATTTCCAGCAGGAAGCGAGCCGATTCGGGAAGCAGTGGACTTAGGGCGATAAGAAGCAGCCCGGTTGGGCAGCCGATCAGCCACATGACGCGCCAGCCGAAAAACGGCTGCAGCAGTGCCGATAGCTCGCTGGTAGCGTAATATCCGCCAATCGTGCCAATGCCGCCGATAAGCACCAAGCACCAGCCCCGGTGTTTGGTCGGCATGATTTCAGCGAGTAGCGCATTGGCGACAGGCAGCATCCCGCCGGCGGCAAGCCCCATCATGAAGCACATGAATACATTCCAGGAAAAGGACGGCATGGCTCCGCAGATGGACGTGCCTACGAAAAGGACCGCCGCGAGTAGAATCGAGGCGCGCCGGCCGTAAAGATCCGCCAGCCCGCCCCATATGAATGAGCCAACGGTTGTGCCGGTGAGCGCGAAAAACGGCAATACCGCAACCGCAGCGGGACCGAGGCCATACTCGGTGCGCATGCCCGGCGTCACGAACCCGAGGGTGGCCGCCTTCATTACGTCGATGACAAGCGCAACGGCAAGCACGCCTATCTGTAGCCAATGGGCCTTCGTGAGAGGGGCATCCTCCGGCGGCATGATCCTTCCGTAGCTGACGCGCCCAGGTTGGCGGCGGGGCAGCAGCCCGTACGCAGCGGCGACGACGCCAAGAACGATCAACCCCATGCCCACGAGCATGCCCTTGCCCATCGGCATACCGGCTAATCTGAAGCCCGTTTTCCGGCCCATCAAAAACATTGGCAGGTGCAGCGCAACGCCGGCCGTCACCATGGCCGAACCGCACCAGAAGGCGACCATGTTGTGCCACTGAACGAAAAGAGACAGGTTCCGACTCATCTTCGTCTGTTCATTCGTCGGAGCCGGGCTTAAAGTTACGTTGTAACCCCACTCGCAGCCTGGCGGGTGTGGAATTTGAAGCGTGATTAATCGACAAGATTTTCACCGCCGGAAGCTCCAGCTTCCGCTCAAGGATCTGGCTCCCGGCGAGTACACCTGCCAGATCAACGTCATCGACGAGGTCGGCCGCAAGTTCGCCTACCCGCGGGAGCAAATCGTTATTACGCAGTGATGGGCGGTCAGTTTGAGAGCCGGGGGCCGTTTTCCGGGGGCGCGCGCCACATCGGCAGTTTGCGCGTTACAGCACTACGCGCCGACGTGCATTAGCGGATCGAGGTCAACTTATCTTTGAGGCGTCGTTTCGTCCACCTGGGCGCTGGATCGGCAAACCCTGAAACGCAAAACCAGGCGGCGCACAACCGCAAGGCGCGTTTTCCAGCGGTTTTAGGCGCTCTCAGAAAAAACCTGGCGGATATCCTCGACGTCCAGGAATGCCGAGCGAAGTTCAGGTTCCGCTATACCCGCGGCGATCTTCTGAATCACACCGGCCGCGCGGCCAAAAGCTTCTCGTGCGGCGGCCGGCCGGTTCCCGAAGCGTAACAGCAGTCTGCCCAGAGCGGCGTGACTTCTCCATTCCGCCAGTGGGGCCGGGTGATTGACAAAAGGTTCGATGGAATGCGTAAGCGCCTCCTCTGCCGAATCAAGGTCGCCGCACGCAGCGCCGATCTCCCCCAGTATCCGGTGCGCAACGGCAACGTACTTCGGAACTCCGTACCGTTGCGCGTTGGCGACCAGACGGCGCGCATGTTCCTCCGCTCGTTCCAGATTCCCTTCGGCCAACCAGTATTCAGCTCCCGCGGCCTGCTGCCGCACATCGTAGAACCGCCATCGGTTCCAGAGTTCGCAATCGAAGAGCGAATCTACGCGTTGCATAGCGGCCATTGCCTTCGCCGGCTCGCCGGCCAACGTGTAATCGTAGACGAGATTCACCTGCGCGTTCGCTTCCGCCTCAGTTGCCCCAATGCTGCGAGACGTTTCCACGCAGGCTTCATCGTATTGAATGGCCATTCGCAGACCTCCCATCTCGCGATGGATCCAGCCGATTCCGTTCGGCGCGCGGGCGAGCACAACCCGATTCTCACTGCGGCGGCCCAGGGCGATGGCTTCATTTAAGGAAGAAAGAGCCTGGGAGATGCGCCCCTGGTTGGCCAGGCTGAATCCGAGATAGGTACGCGAGAGTGCCAGATAGAAGGCGTTCTGGGACTCTGAAGCAAGCTCGATAGCTTCTGTTTCTGCCAATACGGCCTGATCGTATTCGGTGCGGAAGAAGTGAGCCACGCCACGGTACGTCAGCCCTTGCAACAGCGCTGGGATATGCCGCAGGGATCGCGCCACGGGAATCGATTCGTCATAGAGCCGGTGAGCCTCCGCCACGCGGCCGACCACCTGGCAACTGGCGGCGAGTTGACCCTTGGCTTCGCACCACAGATCGCTGCGTCCGATTCGCTCTGCCAGCTCCAGCGCGCGGCTCGCATAGGCCGCCATTTCCTCCGGCTTGCGGGTGTAGATGTGAACATTGGCGAGATCGATGAGCGTGCGGCATTCCCACTCCGCGTGACCCGCGGATCTGGCAATGGCCAGCAGCGCATTGTAGTCTTCTTCGGCCTCCGCGGGCCGGCCGCGTAAAACGCCGGCATCTCCGCGCTTCTTGTACAGGCTCATGCGGTGCGACGGCCGGTTCTCCTCCGGCAGCCTCTCCGCAAGTTCCAGCGCATGGCTAAAATGCTCGCACGCTTGTGTGTATACGAAGAGCTTGCCCGCGTTGTCACCGGCCCGGATGAGGAATTCGACCGCCCGCGCGAAGTCCCGCCCGCGCTCGAAGTGCATGGCGAGCTGCGTCGCGAACCGGGCCGCCTGGTCGCCGTAATGGCCGATCATCAGATCGCCGGTCTGGCGGTGCAGAAGGGCCCTGCGCCTGCTCACCAGATCCTGGTAGAGGTCGTTCTGATAGAGTACATGCGCGAACCGATAGCGCGTGGTAAACGTTCCATCGGGCAGTTCCTCTTCTCCCAAGGTTTGGATCAGACGATGAGTTTTGTCGAGGCGATCGAGGCGCTCCTCCAAGTCCAGATCGTCCATTTCCAGCAGACCAGCCAGCACCGCGGACGTGAATTCCTCACCCTGAATGCTGGCGTACTCCATCGCGCGCCGATCCTCCGGGTTGAGAACTTCGAGCTTCTTCCGGATCATTTTGCGCACATTGGCCGGCGCCTCCAGGTCCAGTTCGGACAGGAGCCGTGTCAGCATCCAGTGGTCGCCCACCCTGGCGATATCTCCGCGTTCGACGAGGAACTGGATCAGACTCGTCGCGAATAAGGGCTGGCCTTCCGTTTTGCGGTGGATCAAGGCGGCGAGTTCCGGATCGAAACGATGGGGAGCGAAGCGCGTGTCGAGATAGGTTGCAACATGCTCCCGGGTAAGCAAACAGAGCGCAATCTCCTCACACTGGTTGTGCGCCTGCATCTCTAGCAGGAAATTCTTGAGCCGGTAATTGCTGCGCTCGACGTCCTCCGGGCGGAAGGTCCCGGTGACGAGCAGCCGCTGGATTCTCGTGTCCTGGCCGAGACGCCGCAGCAGATCGATGCTGGCGGGGTCCGCCCAATGAAGGTCCTCGAAGTGCAACACGACCGGCACGGTGGACGCAATCGCGCCCAGCGCATCTACCATTTCGCGCAACATGCGCTCCTTGGTAGCGCCGACGGTCTCACGGTACAAGCGCTCCAGGGCGTCGTTTGATCCGAAAACCGCCGGGAATTGCAGGCACCAGGTGGGCGCGTGAGAGCGCAGCACGTCAGCAACGAATTCGCGGCCGGGTCCGGACAGGAGACCGGAGAGGGAGTCGAGAACCGGAAGATAGGACTCACCCGCGCCGTACTGTTCCAGGCAGCGGCCCCGGCAGATCGTAGCGGAGGGAAACCTGGATCGCACATGGCGCAAGAAGGCGTTGGATAGGGCCGTTTTGCCGATGCCGGGCTCACCCGTAATGAAGATCATGCGCCCGACTCCGTCCACGGCTTGGCGCAGGAAGGTTTCCAATATCCGCAGTTCGGGTTCGCGGCCCACCAGAATGTCCGAATCGGTTTCAGCGGCCTCTGTCCGCCCCTGAACAAGTGGCGCCGATTCCGCGGTCTGGCGCACGCTCGCCACAAACCGGTAACCCCTGCGGGGAAGCGTCTCGATATAACGCGGCTCGTTCGCGGAATCACGCAGCGCCCGGCGCAGTTCCTTCACCGATGAGTTCAGCCCGTGCTCGAAATCCACGAAGGTTCCAGCCGGCCAGAGCATCTGGCGAAGCTCTTCGCGCGCCACCACGTCCCCGGCGTGTTCGACCAGGACCTGCAAGACCTGAAACGCTTGCGGGCGCAGCTTCAGTCTTATGCCTTGGTTGTACAGCTCCCGCGTCCGCGTGTGGACTTCGTACGGGCCGAACTTGTAGGTGGTAACCCGCTCCGACATTACACAAACCTAGCGAAATGAATCGATTAGGCGTCCACCTTAATTACACCATAGCTCTACCTTCCATGTATCGACTCGAAGGATAGAGTCTGCGATTCTGCGGGAAGAGTGACCATCGGGTGCAGTAAGTTTTGGGCGGAAAGAAATGAAGACTAGGCTCGCTCTACTGTTTTGCGCGGTGGGGTAGCCGGCTACGCGCAGTTCCCAGGCACGTTCACGACAACCGGCGGCATGACCACCCGGCGCTCTGAGCAACGCCTCTTCATGGAAAAGCGATAAGGAGGAAATGTGAAATCAGCCATTATCGGTATCCTCGTTTCGCCATTGCTGGTGATTGCCCAGCAGAATGGCGTCGCTTGGACCAACGTTGGGCCCAGCCCTGCCGCTGTCGAGGCCTTCGCCGTTGACCCACAGGGGTCCGGAACCGTTTTTATGGGAACGATTTCAGGCGGTGCTCGGAAATCGACTGATGGCGGCAGTACCTGGTCTGTTGTAAACAGCGGCCTGACAACCACCGGAGTCCAAGCGCTCGCGATGGACGCTTCCGGACCGCAAACCGTCTATGCCGGAACCGGAGGCGGTCTGTTCAAGACCGCCGATGGAGGCGCCACGTGGCAGAATACCCCAGCGATTTCCGGGGCGATAGCCTCGGTCGCGACCGACCCGAACCACTCCGGCGTCGTTTACGCCGGGGTCTTCAACAACTTGGCGAATGGCTCGATAAGAAAGAGCACTGACGGGGGAGTTACCTGGACGACCGTCTTTCCCACCACTGCTGCCATTTTCAACATAACGATCGATCCGGGAAACTCGAATGCGCTCTACGCCCCGACCGTCGGACACGGCGCGTTCAAGAGCACGGATGGCGGCCAACACTGGACCGCGATGTCCGCCCTCACGCCGCAGGCAATATGGACCATGGCGTTGGACCCCGCCAACAGCCAAGTGGTATATGCCGGCACCAACCAGGATGGAGTCTGGAAGAGCACTGATGCTGGAAGTACTTGGCAGCAAACAGGATCACTTGGGTCTTTCCCCGTGTATGCGCTCGCTGTCGACACCGCTGCGCATGTCGTCTACGCCGGCACGAACGGCGGAGGCGTCTTGACAAGTGCCGATGGCGGCGCAACCTGGAAATCAACCGGGCTCGCCAATGGCATGGTGTTGTCACTCGCCCTCGATTCTTCAGGAGCGCTATACGCGGGCACGAACTCCGCCGGCGCGCAGGTTTCGCATGATCACGGCTCAACGTGGACGGTTCTTAATACCGGTGTGGACCGGGTCAACAAGTTTGGTTACGGCCTCTGGATCGACCCCAGGAATAACCAGAAGATCCTCCTTGGCGACGAGGACATGTACGGGTTGATTTGGTCGCAGGACGGAGGCGCGACCTGGTCTGCCGCCGGACAGGGCTTCACGGGTCGTGGATCCAGGGGGGTGGCATTCGATCCCACTGACTCCCAGCGAGTTTATGCGGGTGCGCTGAGTGGCACCGGATTCTTCAAGAGCACAGACGGAGGCCTCACCTGGTCATCCCGCCACTTCGGTTCCTCGGCCGTGTACGTCATCGCCGTGGCGGTGGATCCGTCGACCCCTAACGTCGTTTACGTTGGAACTCAAAACGAAGGGCTTTTCAAGAGCACGGACTACGGGGATACGTGGGCGTCCATCGGAACCGGGCTGTCAGGCGCCATTACCTATTTGACTGTCGATCCAACCGAGGGTGGAAGATTGTTCGCTTCCACCGCAAGCGCATACTATCTGTCCGAGGATGGCGGAGTAACCTGGACCAACGTTTTAAATTCTCCGGCATGGACAGTCACCATTGACCCTGGCGACCCATCGACAGTCTACGCAACCGCGCGAACGCAAGGCGTATTCCGCAGCTCCGATGGCGGACACACTTGGCAGAGTGTCAATAGCGGGCTCACCAGTCTCACGATGGGCCGCAGCGCTCCGGTAATTATAGATCCCACGAATCGGCAGACGCTCTATGTGGGAAGCGAAGGAGGCGGCGTCTTCAAGAGCCTGGATGGCGGCGACCATTGGTTCGCGGTGAACTCGGGGCTTGGCGATCTATCTGTCTTGGGACTTGCCATGGACCCGGCCCAGCCTTCCGTCCTGTACGCTTGCGGCCCGAGCGGCGTCTTCAAAACGCTCACGGGAGCTGAAGTGCAGACCACTTCGATTGCCATCAGTGCGATCCTAAACGGCGCCAGTAACCTCCAGGCACCGGTCTCGCCCGGCGAGATCGCGGTCCTTACCGGCTCCGGGCTTGGCCCCGCCGAACTGATCGCCGCGACTCCCGGCGCTAACGGGATCTACGGCACGCAGCTATCGGGGACCACAATTCGATTCAACGCTATACCCGCGCCGTTGATCTACACGTCCGCTACGCAGGTCGCGGTCCAGATTCCGGAGATGTTTCTGGTTTCGCAGGCACAGGTCACGGTCACGTTTGAAGGGCGTACGTCGGCCCCCCTTCCGATTCAAGTTGTCGGGGTATCGCCTGGAATCTTCACGCTCGACGCCTCAGGGAAAGGACAAGCCGTTGCGTTGAATCAGGACGGCTCGCTCAATACCGCCTCTAATCCGGCTAAGGTTGGCGATGTTATCTCGCTCTTTGCGACAGGGCTGCGCCTGGGTGACGGACCACTGACGGTCATGATAGGCGGGGCGGCCATCGTGCCCTCGACCAAGAACCTGTCGTCCGGCGTTTTGCAGATCGATGCCAAGATTCCCGGCGGTATCCAAACCGGTGACGCTGTGCCGGCGGCCGTAGACGTGGGGACCGCATCCAGCCAGGCGGGCGTGATCGTCGCCGTTCGGTAAGAAAAGGAAAAAGATGCGAAAGAAGAAAGCTAACTTTGTTTCCCTGTTGCTCGTGTTAGGAGCCGGTCAGACACAGACGGCGGTGGCACAATCTTCAGCTACCTCCACGCCCGCTGCCGCGGCCGATGCGGCCAGAGCCGCGCCGGTGTCTGCGACGGCAAGCAACGCCAGGCTCCCCATGAGTTTTGAGCCCTGCTTCGAAGCCATGTGCGCCGAAGCGGGCTCGCAAGCGAAGTACTTCTCGCGGGGCAGCGGCTACCTGCTGTTCTTGACTTCCACCGAGGCAATACTCGACGCGGGCCCCAGCAAGGAATCCACTCTGCCCATGAAGCTGCTCAGGTCGAACTCCCGGGCCTCCATGGAGGGAATGGATCCCCTCCCAGGCAAGAGCAACTACTTCATCGGAAAGAATCCGAAGAGCTGGCGTAGCAGTGTTATCAATTACGCCAAAGTGAGATACCGCCGTGTCTATCCCGGAGTGGACTTGGTCTACTACGGAAACGGGCACCAGTTGGAATACGACTTTGTGGTGGCGGCGGGCGCCGACCCGCGCGCGATCGCCCTTACTTTTCCAGGTGCGCGCAGTATCAATGTCGACCAGGAGGGGGACCTCGTGCTGGCTACGGACAGGGGCGAAATTGTTCAGCGCAAGCCGCGGGTGTGGCAACAAATCGGCGAGAAGAAGCAGGAAATTGCCGCACGGTACGCGGTCAGGAACAGGAACGAAGTGGGGTTTGAGCTGGACCAGTACGATGCCGGTGCGGCGCTGGTTATCGATCCTGTCTTGGTTTATTCCACCTTTTTTGACGGCCTCAGCTATGCAGTCGGGGCAGTGGACGGAGCTGGCAACGCGTACATTGCCGGCCCCGTAAGCGGCAGCGCCACCGGAGGCTTTGTCAAGAAACTGGACCCCACCGGGACGAGCGTGATTTACTCCACCTACATCGGCGGGGTGGAGAACGCTGCTATCGCGCTGGACGCAACAGGCAACGTTTATGTGACGGGCTTTGCCTACACGCCTGACTTCCCCGCTACTCCGGGGGCTTTTCAGACTCAGATCGTGGGCAGTGGCGCTCCCTTTATCGCAAAGGTGAATGCCACCGGTACATCCTTGGTCTATGCCACGTTTCTCAGTCCCTCAGACGGCGCCTCGCTCTCGGAAGACCCCCAAGGCCCCCCGTTTACCTTCCCTTGCTGCATAGCGGTGGATTCGGCAGGGTCCGCGTATGTAACCGGAACCACGCGGTCCAAGAACTTCCCCACCACGCCGGGGGCTTTCCAAGCGCATTGGGACGCCGGCTGGAGTACCTTCGTGACAAAGCTAAACCCCACGGGCACCGCTCTCTCTTATTCCACCTACCTCGGTGGCTCTGGGCAAGGGGCCTTGTTAACTGGTATGAGCCAGGAGGGCACGGGCATTGCCGTGGATGCCGGGGGCAACGCGTACGTATCGGGCTGGACGGGCGCGGGCGACTTCCCCACCACACCGGGCGCTTTTCAGTTTCCGGGCACGGTCTCAAGCGGCGGCTTCGTGAGCAAGCTAAACCCCACAGGCTCGTCGCTGGTCTATTCGAGCGTCCTTAGCGCTCTCGCCATTACAACGTTTTTTCCCATTACAACGTTGACGGTGGACGCTGCCGGTAATGCCTACCTGGCCGGCTTCAGCCTCGGCAGCCAATTCCCCCTCACTCCGGGCGCGTTCGATGACGGAAGCAACAACTGGCTGGCGAAACTCAATGCCGCCGGCACAGCTTTGGTCTATTCCGCGCACGTCACCGTAGGAGGAGGAAAGATAGCCGTAGACGCCGACGGCAACACGTACTTTGCGGGCTACACCAGTTCGCCCGACTTCCCCACCACACCGGACGCTCTTCAGAAGGTCTTTGCCGGCGGCGACCCGATTGACGGGTGCGGATACGACTCCGATGCTTTTGTGACCAAGCTGAATGCTGCCGGTACCGCGCTGATCTATTCTACTTTCCTCGGTGGCAAGGGAGACGACCTGGCTTCGGGCGTCGGCCTGGACGCCGCAGGGAAGTTCTACGTGGCAGGCTCAACCGATTCGCCCGACTTTCCCATAACATCAGGCGGCTCGCAAGTGCCGTCGACAGGGGGCGTCTTCGTGGCCAAGCTGGATCTGCCCAGCGCGGCCGTGGTCCCTTCGTTTCAGCCTTCGAGCGTGGTCAATGCCGCCAGCTTCCTAGCCGGACCGGTAGCCCCTGGGGAGATCGTCACTGTATTTGGAACCGGGTTCGGACCCGGTCCGTTGACAACGCTTCAACTGACGGCCGGCTTGGTGAATACAACACTCGGAGGAACCAGGATGCTCTTCGATGGTGTCCCCGCGCCGCTCATCTACACAGTCGAGAATCAATTGAGCGCGGTTGTTCCCTACGCGGTGGCAGGGAATTCTTCCACCCAGGTGCAAGTCGAGTACAGAGGTACGAGATCGGCTCCGGTAACTCTGACATTGGCGCCGGCTGCTCCAGCCATCTTTACCGTGGACTCTTCGGGACGCGGCGCGGGCGCGATTCTAAATCAGGACTCAAGCGTTAACTCGCCGGCGAATCCGGCCCGCATCGGTTCGGTCGTGTCGATCTTTGCAACGGGCGAAGGCCAGACCTCGCCTGCGGGTGTCGACGGCAAACCCGGGTCGAACCCAGTGCCGCAGCCGATCTTACCGGTGACCGTCACCATAGGCGGTCAGACGGTCACCCCGAACTATGCTGGCGGGGCGCCAGGAAGCGTTGCCGGCCTGATCCAGGTTAACGTCCAAATCCCAAGCGGCATTCAGACCGGCAGCGCGGTGCCGGTCCTCTTGCAGGTGGGGAATGCGCCCAGCCAACCGGGCGTGATCATCGCCGTGCAGCCGTAAAGGAGGCCAATGTTGTTTTCCCGTCGCTCGATCGGGGAAAACCCGCCGTACGGAATTTTAGAGCGGGAAAAGGAAAGGTCAGCATGTACTTGGTGGCTCAATAACCCGGCTATGCCCGGACTTACTTGAAAAGGAGAAGAAAGTCAATGAAAATGAGTGGATGTTTGACTGCGCGGAAAACGCGCTCACTGGTGTGGTTAGCAGCACCGGCCTGTCTCGCGTTGCAACTAAACGCGGCTAACGTGGTGACGGAGTGGAACGGGATCGCCTCCGCGACAATCGTCGCGAACGGCGGAAAATCCCCCGCAGCCTCCGCGGTGTGGTTCAGCTACACGAGCCTGGCCGTCTATGACGCAGTCAATGCGATCACCGGCCAGTATCAACCCTTCTACTACCGAACCGCGGGCACGCCTGCCGCATCCGTCGATGCGGCGGCAGCGGCGGCCGCGCACCGCGTGCTGGTCAACTTCTTTCCCTCGCAGGTGACCGTCTTGGATACTCAGCTCTCTTCGTCGCTAGCGGGGATCACCGCCGACCCCGACGCCATGAACGCGGGTATCGCGGTTGGCGAGGCCGCTGCTATGGCCGTGATTAACGCTCGCGCCGGCGACGGTCTGGAGGCCAATGTTCCCTATGTCCCCGGGTCCGGCCCGGGCGCGTGGATTCCGACGCCGCCCGCCTTCGCCGCTCCGGTGACTCCATGGCTTGCGCAAATGCGGCCGTTCACAATGAGGGCCGCGGACGACTTCCTCCCGGATGGCCCAACGGCTCTCAACAGCGAGGCCTGGGAAAGAGACTACAACCTGACTCGCACGTACGGGGGCACAACCAGCACCATCCGTTCAGCCGCCGAAACCGAGATTGGACTCTTTTGGACCGAACACACCGGCCAGCAGTACGCGCGAGCGTTCAACTATCTGGTCAACAATTATCAACTGGGCACCGCCGATTCGGCAAGGTTGATGGCGATGCTCTGGACCGGGTTTGCGGACGCCGGTATCGCCTGCTTCAATGCCAAGTACAAGTACGGCTTCTGGCGGCCCGTAACCGCCATTCCGGCAGGGGGCGGCAACACCGATTTGACTGCGGATCCGGCCTGGCTTCCACTGGGCACGACGCCGGCTCATCCCGAGTATCCCGCGGCACACGGCTGCGTAACCGGGGCCGTGACAACGCTGATCGCGAGCTTTTTCGGCACCACCCGGGTACACGTCCTGGTGGACAGCACGGCATTTGCCAGCGGCATGCATCAACACACATTTGAGGACACCCGCAACCTTATGGACGAGGTCTTTTGGGCCCGCATCTATGCGGGCTTTCACTACTATCATTCGCTGGAAGACGGGCGTCAGCTCGGGGAAACCGTAGCCCAGCAAGTAGCGCGGAAATACATCCGCCGGTCCGGGAGCCGGGATAACTAGCACCAACCTCCGGGTTGGCGCAAGACTTCTGGCGCAGTGGCTGACCATTTTTTTCGTACCCGCTGGGGCGAGGTTCTGAAGCGCCCCGAACAGTAAGAAGAGATGCGACGTACTAAGGCTCTTCAGGAAGATGTGCGGCGATGGCGGTTGGACCTCGACGCAGCCCGATGCTACCAGCAATTCCTGGTTCCTAGTATGTTCCAGCCCTGGGCTACAGGACTGGTGGATAGGGCCAGGCTATCTCCGGGCTGTCGCGTTCTGGATTTGGCCTGTGGAACCGGTGCCGCGACAAGAATCGCAGCGGAGAGAGTCGGGCCCGGCGGCGAAGTAGTCGGCATAGATCTAAACGTTGCCATGCTTTCAGTCGCCCGCTCGCCGCAGCCCGTTCCCGGCGCGCGCATTCACTGGCAGTGGGGCGACGCCGAAGACCTTCCACTCTTCGACCTGCCGTTCGATGCCGTGCTCTGCCACCAGGGCTTTCAATTCTTTCCGGACCGAGTGAAAGCCGCGCTGGAGATTGCAAGAGTGCTTCGCCAGGGCGGCCGGCTGGCCTTAAGCGTATGGTGCGGACCGGATCGGAACCCGCTAGCCGCCGCTCTCATCGGCGTGCTTCAAAACCGCGGGCATCCGGAGCTTTCCCGGGCTATGCGGTGGCCGTTTTCCGTTCAGAACAGACGCGAGATTACGGCTCCGATCGCGCGAGCCGGATTTCGCGTCCTCACGGCAGAGCTGTCACGCTTACGGGTCTGCGCAGTTAACGCCACAGCATTCATTCACGGTTTCCTCCGAGCCATGCCGTTCGCCGGCGAAATCCACGGCCGGAGATGGAAGCACTGGTCCGCGATACCATTTCTGCTCTTAGAGATTACGTCCATCAAGACGAACTGCGGGTGCCGTCGCAAGCTCACATCATCGTCGCCGTCCGTGCGACAGAGCTTTTTCATCAAGATCGACGAAGAAAGAAATCGTGATAAGTCAGGCTGGTCTGCCGTACAGTCGCGGACGCCAACTCGACCGGTCTTCTTCACGGTAGTTGGATGAGCCGTCGGCGTCCCGCCGAGGTGCTCGCCGGCGCGGGCAGACTGACCACCAATGACCGCGCGGGGGTGTAAAATTTGAAGCGTGATCCAACGAAGAGATTTTCTCGCCGCTATCGCCGCGTCGGGAATCGCCGCAGCGCAGACCAATCCTACGACGCCGGTCCATAAGGGCCGGCTCAAGCAAAGCGTGATGCGGGTGAATTTCGATCCGCAGATACCCTTCGAGGATATGTGCCGCGAGGCCGCGCGCCTGGGCGCTTACGGCATTGATCTGCTCGGGCCCAATGATTCCCACCATAGCCTGGGCCGGTCCGGTGACCATGACCGACGGCGTCATCGGCAAGGAGCTGCACGACAAAATGGAGCAGCCCATGCGCGACGCAATCGACCAATGCGCGGCCGGCGGTTGCCCCAACCTGATCAACGTGGGCGGCCAGCGCAAGGGCATGCCTCTGGAGGAGGGCGCGGAAAACGCCGCGGCCTTCTTTAACCGCGTGAAGGCGCACGCCGAGGACAAGGGCGTCACCATCTGCATGGAGATCATGAACAACACGTTCACGGACCAGACGCTGGGCCGCCCCGACCAGATTTGCAATCACGTGGCCTGGGGCGTCGACCTGATCAAGCGCGTGAACTCGCCGCGGGTGAAGCTGCTGTTCGATATCTATCACGTCCAGACCATGGACGGCGACGTGGCCCGCAACATCCAGGAGAACTTCCCGTTGATCGCGCATTTCCATACGGGCGGCGTTCCCGGAAGGCATGAGCTCGACGAGACGCAGGAGCTCAACTACCACTTCATCGCCAAGACCATCGCCGATCTCGGCTTCAACGGGTATATCGCGCACGAGTTCCGCCCCACGCCCGGCCACGATCCGCTCGCGAGCCTGCGGCAGGCGTTCGACATTCTGACAGTATGAAGTTGTTGTGCGCAGCCCCGATCCTTGCGGTGTCGTTGTTTACGGTGACGTCGCGCGCACAAAGCGAACGTCCTCCGGATGCGAACCAACAGGCGAGCATGCTGGCGCGGATCACCGAGCACTCGCTGCACTCCCAGGACCAGCTCCCCGACTTCATTTGCACGCAGCTGACCACCCGCAGCGAGGACAAAAGCGGAAAGGGCGACCGCTGGAAGAAGGTCGACACGCTCGAGGTCGAGTTCAGCTTCATCGACCGGCATCCGCGCTGGAAGCTTCTCAAGGTCAACGAGAAGACCACCCGCCGCTCCTACGACCAGCTTCAGAACGGGTTCCTCTCGGATTCCATTCTGCAATTCTTCTCTCTGCCGGACTCGATTTTCGGCGAGCAGGCGCGAACGCAATTCGCCTGGAACCGCTGGGACAAGATGGACGGCCGGCGCATGGAGGTGTTTTCGCTGCGGGTGCTGGCGCGGTACTCGCAGTTGGCCTTCACCAACGACTACGGCTCGCGCGTGGTCGGATTTCACGGCCTGATGTACGCCGACCCTGCCACGCAAACGGTGATGCGCCTGGAGCTTCAGTTGGATATGCCCGCGGATTTTGCGGCGCGGGAGTGCTCGATCGATGTGGACTACGGCGGCGTGACCATCGCGGAGCATCGGTTTCTCCTGCCGGTGAAGGCCACCGCGCGCCTGCGCACTCCCGCTAGGATCGCCAGGAACGAGACCCAGGTGGTGCGCTATCAGAAGTACGCGGCCAATGCCTCGGTCACCTTTGGGGACGGCGAGACCAAGTAGAATCGTGACGGAGTGACTCTGCGGCGGCTGTGTGCATTTCTGACGATCGCGGTAGCGGCGCGGGCGCAGGCTCCGCCGGTTGCGCTAGCCCCTGCCGATCCTGCTCCTTCCGCGGCCGAGCAGCAAGCCATCCTGGCGCGGATCGCGAAAGGCGCGCTGCGCTATCAGGGCGAGGTTCCCGACTTCCTGTGCGAGGAATGGATCGCGCGCAGCGAGGCCAACGCGAAGACGCCGGAGCGCTGGAAGCAACTCGACACACTGGAGGAAGAGCTCGGCTTTGTCGCCGGGCGGGAGACGCATATCCTGCTCAGGATGAATGGAAAGCCCACGCGCGTGAGCCATGAGGATCTTGAAGGCATGCGCTCCGACGGCCTGCTGCAATTCGTGATTGTCCCGGGCTGGATCTTCGGGCCGCAGGTCAAGACGCGCTTCGATTGGAGCCGCTGGGATACCAGAGAAGGACACCGGGTGTCGGTCTTCGCGTTCCAGGTGCCCCCGTCGATTCTGACGCATCCGCTGGCGAACCAGTCGCAATCCTTCCTGGTCGGCTATCACGGGCTGATCTACGCGGACCCTTCCACCGGGGACATGGCTCGCCTGGAGGCCCATATGGATGCCCCGAAAGACTTTCCGTTTCAGGAAGACGCCTTCGAAATCGACTATGGCCAGGTGGACATCGCGGGGCAGCAGTTTCTATTGCCGGTGAGCTCGGTGGGGTGGGTGCGCGAGGGGAAGCTGCTTACCAGGAACGAGATCGCATTCGCGGAATACCGCAAATACGAGGCCGACACGACCGTCACCTTCGGTGCGGGCAAGTGAGTAGTACAATCTAGCAGGAGGGTACCTATGAGTATCGCGCAATCGATGTTGTCTGAATTCGACCATGAAATGGCGAACACCCGCAAGACGCTGGAACGCATCCCGGAAGACAAGCTGAGCTATAAGCCGGACCCGAGGTCGATGTCGCTGGGCCAACTGGCCGGGCATATCGTCGAAATGACCGGTTGGGGCACCATGACCCTGCAAACGGACTCGATGAACATGGATCCCGGCAGCCATACGCCTCTGGTGCTGACCAGCCGTGAGCATGCTGTCCAGGAGTTCGACAAAAACGCGAAGGGTTTGCGCGCCGCGCTGAGCAGCGCGACAGACGAAGACATGATGAAGACGTGGACGCTCACCATCGCCGGCAACCCTCTGTTCAGCATGCCCAAAGCCGCGGTGATGCGCACCATGATCATGAATCACATCATTCATCATCGCGCGCAACTCACCGTATACTATCGCCTGACCGGTGTGCCGGTGCCGGCGCTGTATGGACCGTCCGCCGATGAAGGCGCGATGCAGGCTTCGGCCTGATTCCACTGCGCTCAATTTCTGCTAGAGTCAAGTCAGGGAGGGCCTCGATATGAGACTCCTAAGGATTTTGGTTCTGGCTTCCGCGATTGCTGCCCTAGCGCTTGCGCGCGGGGGCGGGGGTGGTGGCGGTCACGGCGGCGGTGGTGGGGGCGGCCACGCCGGTGGCGGCGGTGGTGGTCATGTGGGCGGAGGCGGTGGTGGTGCCCGCGTAGGCGGCGGTTTTAGCGGTGGTGCTGCGGTCCGCGGCGGAGTCGGTGGTGGAGCTGTCCGCGCGGGCGCTGTCGGCGGTGGTATTCGTGGCGGCGTAGGCGTTGGTGGTTTCCGCGGCGGCGTTGGCGGCTACGGCTATCGCGGCTACGGCGGTTATGGCTATGGCCGCGGTTACGGCTACGGCGGCTTGGGCTTCGGCATCGGCGGATACTGGGGTTGGCCGTATTACGGCTACGCTCCGTACGGATACGGGTATGGCTACGACCCGTATTATTCCGATCCCTACGCTTACGACTCGTCGTATTACAACACGCCGTATTACGGCGCGCCGTCTGCGACGCCTTATGCAACGACGCCCTACAACAATCAGTACTCCTACGCGCCGGCCCCTGTTCAGCCACAGGCGAACGCGCAACCGTATGCGCCCCCTGCTCCGGCTGCGCCTTCGGCGGCAACCTCCAACCGCGCACCCGATTATTACTTGATCGCCTTCAGCGATCACACCATTCGGGCAGCGCTCTCCTACCAGGTGGACGGCGACACGATCCACTGGACCACGCGCGAGCATGAGCAGATGCAAGCTCCGCTCTCGAGTGTGGATCGCAGTTTCAGCGTGCAGATCAATCGCGACCGGCACGTCGACTTCAGACTTCCGTAGGGTTGGAAGCTTGCTAGCTCCTGCCGAGTATCAGCAGCGCGGAGCCGGCCAGAATCATTCCCACGGCCAAAAATTTGGGCTTGGTCAGCTCCTCGCCGAGGAGTAGTTTCGACCACAGCAGGGTCCAGATTGAGCCCACCGAAACCAGCGGATAGAGCACGCTCAGCTCGCCGTGGTTCACTCCGATGACGAACAGGACCGAGGAAAGCAGATAAAACACGACGCCGACGGCCAGGCGCCAATTCGTCGCCAGCGACAGGAGATTGAGCTTGAGGCGCTCGGCGCCCATCTTCAGGAACACCGCTCCGAAGCTCCCAATCACTGAGCCTCCGATCACCCACAGCATAGACGAGATCGGCGTGTTCATTGACGCGAGGCTCTTCCCAGCACCCCGACTCCAGCGATGATGGTGGCGATGCCGGCCACCTTGAAGACGTTCATGGTGTCGTGGAAGACGATCATCGACAGCACGGTCACCCACACGTAGGTGAGCGTGAAGACCGGATAGAGCAGCGAAAGCTCACCCTGGCGCAAAGCCAGCACCAACAGCACGGTGCTGATGCCGAGCAGGAAGTAGCCTTCAAACAGAAGGCGAGTTGTGAAGATTCCGATGGCGGTCTCCATCATGGAGGGGTGTACGCCCAGGACGGCGGTGCCCTTCTTGATGAAAACCTGGGCGGCGGCGCCGATGAAGGTACAAACCAGAACCATCAGCAGGGGCTTGGTTTGGTGGTGATGAGTCGCTTCGGGCATCTTTTAGGATAACGGAGTCAGGATAGTAATCGGGGCTACTCGCCGTTCTGCTGAAGGCATTTGGCGACCAATGCAGTCCAGCCGGTTTGATGGCTGGCGCCGATGCCGGCTCCGTTGTCGCCATGGAAGTATTCGTAGAACCAGAGGTAGTCGCGGAAGTGCGGGTCATTCTGAAATTTCTCCGAGCCTCCGAATACGGGCCGGCGGCCGTCCTGGTTGCGCAGAAAGATTCGGGAGAGCCGGCGGGACAACTCGGCCGCGACATCGCCCAGGTTCTTGTGCTGGCCGGAGCCGGTGGGAAACTCCACCATGAAGTCGTCCCCATAATAGTAGTGGTAGCGTTGCAGGGATTCGATCATCAGGTAGTTGACCGGGAACCAGACCGGGCCGCGCCAGTTGGAGTTGCCTCCGAACAGTCCCGTCGAGGATTCGGCGGGCTCATAATCCACGCGGTATTCCTGGCCGTGGTAGTCCAGAACGAAGGGATGATCCTGGTGATATTTCGACACGGCCCGTATGCCATGAGGCGAAAGGAATTCGCTCTCGGCGAGCATCCTCTCGATGACCCGCGTCAGGCGCGAGCGCACCATCAGGCTCAGAAGCCGGCGCGACTCCACGCCCTCGCGCGAGAGCGAAGCGATGTTGCCGCACAGGTCCGGCCGATGGCGCACGAACCACTCCAGGCGGCGGCGGAACCCGGGCAGGCAATCTATCACGCCGGGCTCGATGGTGTCCACGGCGAACAGCGGGATCAGGCCCACAATCGAGCGTACGCGTAGCGGGATCGTCTGCTTATCGGGGAGGCGAAGGCGGTCGTAGAAAAAGCCGTCGGCTTCATCCCACAGACCGCCCGAGACCATGCCGTTCATGGCGTTGGCGATGTACAGGAAGTGCTCCAGGAACTTGCTGGCGATGTCCTCGTAGATCGGGTCCACTTTGCTGGCCAGCTCCAGTGCGATCTTGAGCATGTTCAGACAGTACATGGCCATCCAACTGGTCCCGTCGGATTGCTCGATGTAGCCTCCGCCGGGCAGCTTCGCGGAACGGTCGAAGACGCCGATGTTGTCCAGGCCCAGAAACCCTCCTTCGAAGATGTTGCTGCCGAAAGCGTCCTTGCGATTGACCCACCAGGTGAAGTTGAGCAGCAGCTTATGGAACACGCTTTCGAGGAAGGCGTAATCGGCGCGATCGGTCAGCTTGCGGTCGATCTGGAACACACGCCAGCAGGCCCAGGCATGCACCGGAGGATTCACGTCGCCGAAAGCCCATTCGTAGGCCGGGATCTGGCCGTTGGGATGCAAATACCATTCGCGCATAAACAACTTCAGTTGATTCTTGGCGAAATCCGGATCCACCAGCGCCAGCGGAATAGTGTGGAAGCCCAGATCCCAAGCGGCGTACCAGGGATACTCCCATTTGTCGGGAACTGAAAGTACATCCTTGTTGTACAAGTGAATCCACTCGGAATCGCGCCCGGTCAAGCGGCTGGCGGGCGGAAGCGGCTGGCCCGGATCGCCCTTCAGCCAGGTCTCCACCACAAAGTGATAAAACTGCTTGGACCACAGCAGGCCGGCGAAGGCTTGCCTCTGCACGCTCCGGGCATCGGGCGAAAGAGTGGGCGGCGCGAACGAATAGAATTCGTCGGCTTCTTGAATTCGTTCGGCAAAAAGCCCGTCGATGTCCTGGACCATGCGCGACGCCTCCGTGCTGCCGGTGAGGCGCAGCCGGACCGTGTGGCTTTCGCCGGGCGCGAGATCGAGGCGGTACCAGGCGCACGCCTTGGTTCCGCTTTGCGCCGGATTCACGGCCGATTTATCTCCCTGGATCACATAGCGATGGAACGCGTCTTTGACGAAGGCGCCAGGGTCGCCCCAATTCCATAGGGCTTGCGTGTTGGTTTGGTTTTCCGTGAACAAGAGCGGAGGCTGGCCGTCCAAGGTCAGCTCAAAGGAGCCGAGCGTCGCCTCTTCCGCATGGATGCCGTCTCCGGAGCGCCGCAGCGTGGGTTTGGGAACTCCGGGCTTCCAAGTCCATGTGTTGCGAAACCACAACGTCGGCAGCAGGTGCAGCGTGGCGGGCTGGGACGCGCGATTGACCACTGTGACGCGAATCAGGATGTCGTTTGGGTCCGCCTTGGCGTATTCAGTGAAGATGTCAAAGTAGCGGTCCTGGTCGAACACGCCCGTGTCGATCAGCTCGAATTCCGATTCCTTACGAGTGCGGCTGTGGTTGACATCCAGCAAGGCGCGATAGGGGAACTCGCTCTGCGGATACTTGTAGAGGCACTTCATGTAGGAATGCGTTGGCGTGGAATCCAGGTAGTAGTAGCACTCCTTCACATCCTCGCCGTGATTGCCTTGCTGTCCGCTGAGGCCGAAGAGGCGCTCTTTCAGGATCTGGTCGCGGCCGTTCCAAAACGCCAGCGAGAAGCACAAGCGCTGATGATTGTCGCAGATGCCCGCGATGCCGTCCTCGCCCCAGCGGAAGGCGCGCAGATGCGCGTGCTCGAAGGGAAGGTACTCCCAGGCTGCGCCATCGGGGCTGTAATCCTCGCGCACGGTGCCCCAGGCTCGTTCGGCCAGGTAGGGTCCCCAGCGGCGCCAATGTTCCTCGCGCCGTTGCGCTTCGATGATGCGAACCTTTTCCGCTTCCATACGCCGCTATTCTAGCGGGTTAGAGGAGGCGAAGACTTCCGGGGTGTTGATTTCAGTGCCCCGCGAAACAGGGAGATGATCGGAGGCTGGGTGAGCAGGACGGTGACGACGTCCAAGCGCACCTGCTCCCACGGAGTCCCGCTTCTGGCGGCGTAATCGCGCGCGACGCGCAGCATATGGGCCCGCTTCTCTTCCCCGATGGCGCGCTCAGGCGGGCCGAATTCGCCGCTTTCGCGCGACTTCACTTCCACCACAGCCAGCGTGTCCTTCTCCCAGGCGATCAGGTCCGCTTCGCCCGCGCCGGAAGCCATGCGGTAATTCCGGGCCACGACGATGAACCCCTGGCGCTGAAGGAAGCGGTGCGCGAGATCTTCGCCGCGGCGGCCGGCGGCCCTAGCGTGGTCCCAACGTAGGGCGCGCCAGCGGTGACGGAGCCAGTCAAGCGCGGAGCGGATCATCCTTCTCGGCCCGCCCCTTGATCACCGACAAGCGCCACTCGATGACTTTGCCGCGGACGATATAGCAAAGATAGTATTCCCACCAGCGGCGCAGGCGCGGCGAAGCGTTGATCAGCCACTCGAATCCCAGCCATTTCCACAGACTGAGTAGCTTCACGCGCACCGAACTCTCCGCGAATCTGGCGGTTGAATAATAGCTATAGCCGCCGTGATCCGGGCCGAAATAGCGCATGGAAAAGCTGTTGAGATGCCAGCGATGGGTGGGATCGCAAAAGGAGCTGAAATCGGTATAGTGCGGCGTCACGATCAGAACCTCGCCCCCGGGCCGCACCAGGCGATGGAACTCCTCCATGCTGCGGATCACGTCGGAGACGTGCTCGATCACGTGAATGGCTTGCAGCGCGTCGAAAGAGGAGTCGCGGAAAGGATACGGGAAATGGTCGAGATCCGCCAGTACATCCGCGCGGGAAGCGGGGTTGCGGTCGAGACCGATGGCCCCCGCTTTCTTGTTGATGCCGCAGCCGACGTCGAGAATTCTCACACTCTACGCGCCAGAAGCAGAGTCATGTCGTCCTGCAATTCCTCCGACCCGGTCCACTGTCGCACGCTGTCGAGCACCAGTTGGATGATCTCTTCCTCGGGGCGGTTCGCGTTTCGCAGCAGGAGCTCCATCAGGCGCTCTTCGCCGAACATCTCGCCATATTCATTTTCCGGCTCGGTCACTCCGTCGGTGTAGCACACCAGCAGATCGCCGGGCCGCAGTTGCACGCGGCTCTCGTCGTATTCGGAGAAGGGAAACGCGCCCACTACGGTGCCGTTGACATCCAAAAGCTCGACCGCGCCGTCCCGCACCAGCATCGGCGACAGGTGGCCGGCGTTGGTATAGGTAAAGGTGGAGGACGATTCATCGTAAACACCCAGGAAGAAGGTCGCGTACTTTTCGGCCGAAGTGGTGGAGTGAAGCTGGCGGTTGAGGTTCGAGACCAGGCGGGAGGTGGAAATCCCGGCTCCCAGGTGACCGTTTCCGCCGCCTGCCAGCACCTCCGCAGGCATCTGCAATTGAATCCGCAACGAGCTTTGCAAGGCGGCCATCAACAGGGCGGCCGAGATGCCTTTCCCCGCCACGTCGGCGATCGCCAGCGCCACTTCAGATTCGCCCACGATCTGGAAATCGTAATAGTCGCCGGAAACCAGGCGCGCCGGCTGGCACGCGGCTTTGATCCGCAGCGTGCGCAGCTCCGGAACCTCGTGCGGGAAAAGCTGGCTCTGGACTTCACGGGCGATTTCAATCTCCGATTCCAAACGCTCCTTCTCCTTGGCAACTACCAGGAGCTTCTCCAGGTGCTCGGTCATGCGATTGAAGGAGAGGCCCAGCTCGGCCAACTGGTCCTTGCCGGAGACCTCGATGCGGTGCGAAAAATCGCCCGCGATGACGCGCTGGGTGCCCTCATACAGGCGATGCACCGCGCCCGTGATCGTGCGCGTCATGCCGATTCCGATCACCACGGAAACAATCTCGACCAACACAAAAATGCCGAAACCGGCGATCAGGAACCCTTCGAGCGTGTTCTGTGCGACATCCTTGTGGTTGAAGACCTGCAAGAGCACCGCGGACATGCGCGAGCGCACCGCGATGAAGAGTTCCTCGTCCTTCTTTTCGGGGTGATTCCAATCGTCCACGTGCAGGGTAGCGAACCACCTTATATCGGAATCGAAGCGCCATTTTGCGGGCGGCAGGGGCGCGCCGGGAAACGTAATGTCGCCGGCCTCCTCGGCCACGTTTTCCTGAGCCGAGGGCCTCTCCTCGCCAATATCGACCTGGCCCAAGTTCGGAACCAAGCCCCCCAGGAACTCCCTGGTCAGCGGCGCCATCACAGTCACGTCGCCGGCCGGGGTCTTATCGTAGCTCCATAAGAAGAACTTGCCATCGCGTACCAGTACGCCGCTGGTGGGCTTCCAGCCGTTGAGCGGCGCCGGAATGGTGGCGTCTGTCGCGTCTTCGGGATAGCGAATCTGTTGCCCCCCTTCCCTCAACAGGATCTCGATGCCCGGGAACCGGTCGCGGTAGAACAGGTCCAGCGAATGCTGCATCACCGGAGTCCGGCTCACCGGTTCGGTGTGGACCACGCTCTCGGTGAAGGATGTCAGCGTCTCGATGCGGCGGTCGAGCTGGCTGGTCACCATATACACCGCAAGCTGGCTCACCAGCGAGTAGAGGGCCACGACCGCCAGCCCGGCCACCAGAAGAATCGGCAGGGCGGCGATGAACAGATACGTGACCAGCAGGCGGTTGCGCAGACGCCAGATCACGAGTCCGGCGCCGCGGCGCAGCACGCGCACGCTCAACCAGACGCCCGTCGCCAGCATTCCGATCAGGGCCGCTAAGCGTAGCGCTCCCCAAATGCCTAGCGCTCCGTTGAGCGCCAACACGCCCAGCGCCAGGTACAGCAACACGAACGCCAGGAAGGCAAGCCCGGCCCGGCCCAGCCATTCGAACACTAGATGGAAGCGATCGCGCACTGCTACGTTACACTCGCGACTTGGCGATGGCCGGGACTTCCCTGTCCGGCTCGAGATAATACTTGGTTAATCCGGTCTCCAGAATCTGGAACGCCATTTCCACGTCGTCGGCGAATTGGAAAAGATCCAGGTCTTCCTCCGCGATCATGCCGTGACGCACCAGCGCCTCGAAGTTGAGGATCTCTCTCCAAAAGGAGGCGCCGTACAGCACCACCACCATCTTCTTTTCGAGTTTCTGGGTCTGCACCAAGGTCAAAATCTCGGTCAGCTCGTCCAAGGTGCCGAAGCCGCCGGGGAACACCACCAGAGCCTTGGCCAGGTAAGCAAACCAGAACTTGCGCATGAAGAAATAATGAAACTCGAAGCTGAGCTCGGGCGTGATGAAGGGATTGGGGCGCTGCTCGAAGGGCAAGCCGATGTTGAGCCCGACGGTCTTGCCGTTGGCGTCGTGCGCGCCGCGGTTAGCGGCCTCCATGATGCCGGGTCCGCCGCCGCTGCACACCACGAAGCGCCGCGTGGCGTCGTTCAGTCCGTTGGACCACTCCGTAAGGCGGCGCGCCAGTTCCCGCGCCTCTTTGTAATAGCGGCCGTCGGCGCTGCTCTCAAAGGTGCGCGCGGAGCCGAAGAATACGATGGTGTCGCTAATCTGCTCCTTGCGGAAGCGCGAGAGCGGATACAGGTATTCGCTCAAGATACGCAGGCTGCGCGCATCGGGAGTGTCCAGAAAATCATGGTTGCGGTAGGCCAGCCCGGAGGCCGGATCGTGTCGTTCATTCATTGGGCGCGTTCATTCATGGGGGCAGTTATTCATGAGTAGCGTTCGCGGATTGTTCCACCGCTTGCAGGCGTTTCTCCAATTGTCTTATTGTCCTCAAAATCTCCGGCAATTTCGGAAAGGCGGTAATGGCGCGCAGCCACTCGCGCGCGTCGAAGGCCGGCGAGCCGCTGATCGCCGCGCCCGCTTCCACGTCGTGGCCGACACCGCTCTGCGCGTACACCACGGCGCCGTCGTGAATCGTCAGGTGCCCGGAGACGCCCACCTGTCCGGCCAGCAAGACGCCCTTGCCCAGGATGCTCGACCCCGCCAGACCGGTTTGCGAACAGATAATATTGTCTTCGCCGACCACGCAGCCGTGGCCCACCTGCACCAGGCTGTCGATCTTTGCGCCCCGTTTCACGCGCGTTTCCCCCACCGAGGCGCGATCCACCGAGGTGAGCGTTTGAATCTCCACGTCATCCTCAATCACCGTCACGCCGCCTTGAACGATTTTGGCATGTGTGCCGTCGGCGCGCTTGGCGAAGCCAAAGCCGTCGCCGCCCACGATCGCGCCATTTTGCAGGATCACGCGGTTCCCGACGCGGCAGTGCTCCCGCACCACTGCGTGCGAGTGGGCATAAAAATCGTCGCCGATGGAAGCTCCTTCGTAGATAACGACGTGCGAATGCAGCACGGCGTTATGCCCGATGGAAACATTTTCCCCCACCACCGCAAAGGGTCCGATGGAGGCGTTCTCGCCGAGGGAGGCCGAAGTCGCCACCCAGGCCAGCGGATGAACCCCCGGCTGGGGCCGCGGCGGCTGATAAAACAGGGCCGCCGCGCGGGCGAAATCGAGATAGGGATTGGAGGAAATGAGCTGCGCCACCGGCAAGGATGCCAAATCCTCGATGGGCGCGGCCAGCAGCACTGCTCCGGCGCGAGTGTGCTTCAACTTGTGGGCGTACTTCGGGTTCGCCAGAAAGGTCACCTCGGAGGGCGTGGCCTGCTCCATGCCCGCGACGCCGGTGATTTCGAGCGACTCGCCGCCGCCCCTGATCTCGCACCCCAGCGCCGCAGCGAGTTCGGAAAGTCTCATTCCTCCAGGGTACGCTGCCGGCGGGCCTTGCACGGCGGATGCTTCGCGGCGCCGTTCCCGGGTGCGGAAGAGGGGCTTCGCGAGTTAGCCGGACAAATTCGCAAATCGGCGAATGACCCACCAGACGAACACCAGGCAAACGAGGAATCCCGAGCCCATCGCGAAGATGCCCCTCCAGAGTCTCCCGAGGCCTTGCGGCCCGCTCAAAGGGACGGCGAAGGTGCCAAAGGAGGCGTGACGGAGACGGCAATCGCGGCAGCGGCGTATCTCCGCGCCAAGCGCATAGACAACATAATCGAGCGCTCTGCGGCGGTGCGAGCGCTGGAACCGGTCCGAGCCGCAATGCGGACAAGATTTCACGGGTTGACGGACGCGGCGTAATCTCATTGAACCTCCCTGAGCAAATGCCCCTGAGCAAATGCCGAAGTTCCAGTGGCCCTCGGCACGGACAGTTTCCGGCTCGCGGCGGTACCCTCCCGGGCTACCATTCGACGCGTGCAGGACAACGGCGGCGAGCCAGGCGCACGCCGGCTTCAAGGCGGGGCTTCGTCGTGGTCCAGGCCCCGAATCCCCTTCCGGGAATATTTGTGGAGAACGGACTGGATTTGTCTCAAACGAAGGGTTTGCTCAACGCCAGAACCGATACCACTTGCGGGAGGAAGGAGCTACCTCGACACGAACTTTCGCCAAGGGACTTCCGGTCACGGCGGCTCGCGGGTTGGTCACGCACAAGGCCTCTGAAACCGCTTCGCCATAGTTCTCTGTCAGCCACGCACGGGCCTGATCCATGCGCGGCGGGCGGCGTTCGCAATCATGGCCGTCGCTGGCGGTGAAATGGACCAGGCCGCGGTCCAGCAGCATCCGGCAGAACTCCTCCGCTTTCCGGCCAAATTCGCCCGTGAGGCTCTGGGCGGTCACCTGCACCGAGGCGCCGGATTCCACCCACGCCGCGATCTCCTCCAGGCGCTGGCGCAGCAATCCGTTGCGTTCCGGATGCGTGACCACGGGAATCATGCCGGCCCCGGCAAGGCGGGCGAAGATCTCCGGGGTATTCTTGAAAATCAACAGATCGGAGAATTCGACCAGCAGGTAATTCTTTTGATTAATTGTATATTTCCTTGGATTTAGAATTGCATCCTGGATATTGTCATAGCTCAGGTGAAAGTCGCAGCCGGAGTACAACTCCAGCGCGCCTTCGGAAGCCTCAACCAGCTTGGCAAGCCGCTCGGCGATGAGCTCCGGCTCGAAACGATACTCGGGACTGGAGTGCGGCGTCGCCACCAGCGCGGTGGTTCCGTGCGCGGCCGCCATGCGGATCATGGCCAGGGAATCCTCAAACGTACGGGCGCCGTCGTCCAGCCCCCACAGGACATGGCTATGAATATCGATCAATTCTCAATTGTAGACCTCGGGGCAGCTCCGCACACAGCTGGGCGATTAGAACCACTTCTTGCGCCAGTCGCGGAATTTGTCGCTCCAACTGGAGGAGGCCGAGGGCGGCGGCGCCGGCTCGGCTTCGAAGCCGCCCGAGGCGTGTACTTCAGGCAGCGGCGGCGGCGGCTCATATGGAGTCTTCGAGATCATGCGCATGTGATACCCGTTGAAGGCGAAGGTCCGCTTGTACAGCTTGCCGTCCTTGTCCTCCAGGACCACCGAGAACGCTTTTTCGTCCTGGCCGGGCACGGATACGGTCTCCACCGGATAGTAGCCCTTGACGTTGCGTTCGATATAAGCGGTCTCGTAATGATGGCGCTTGGAGCTCCACACAAACACCCGGAAGCTGTCGAAGTCGTAGGGGCGCAGTCCCGCCGAAGCAGTGGTCCACAACCAGTTGTTCTTGGTTTCATTCTTGATCTTGTCCTGCACATCGCCGAGAGGCAGATAGGCGGTGACGCGATGGCCCTCGGCGTACTGCGCCACTTCGTCGGGGATGGACATGACCAGCATGCGCGAGAGCGCCCAGCCGGCGTCGCCGTTGCGAGTGCGGACCAGGGACCAGTCGTCGTCGGGGGGCGGGGGAAGGGCGGGTGTCCCAGCCGCTGCTCGCCCCGTGGCCGCGGCCGAGGCGGAAATCCCTGCCGAGCTGGAAGCTGAAGCCCCATGCGGCCGCGATAATTCCAGCCAGTTCGCTGGAGGAGGCGGGGGGGCCGGCGGCGGACCCAGGGGCGAGACTTGCGCCTTCGGTTTCGCCTTCTTGGGAGCGCCGGCGCGATGTACCGCCACCGTCTTCGGAGCCGGAGGAGGCGCGGCGTGGGGCGTCATGCGATGGCCAATCACCTCCACGCTCCCTCCCTCCGGAATCTGGAAGAAGCTGGTGGACTGGCGGTACGGCTCGGCGTGAATGTTCAGCGCCTCGTAGACCGTGGCCGCGCCTTGCGAGGGCAGCTTGACGGCGCTGGCGGCGAGGCGCCGCAGATCGCTCATCTGCCGCTCGCTCAGAAGCAGGTTTACGTCGGTCCAGCCCTCCACGCCGGCGGCGGTGCGCACTTTCACGATGCGGCGCCGCGTTTCGATCACCTCCAGACGGTCGCCGTGCTTGGCTGTGGCCACGATTTGCGATTTCGCGCCCAGCTCGCGCCGCAGATTGAGAGTCGCGGGACCCGCATAGGCGGTTCCCGTGGCCGGCTGCGGCGGCGGCGCGGAGCTGCACGAGACCACAAGAAGCGCCACGGCGCACAGTACGCCCATTCTACTCCGAGACCAAAGGTCGGTAATGGAAGAACTCACGGGTTTGTTGGTTTGAGAGCGAGTTCAAAGCCGAGGTCTGAGGCGGTGATTTTAAGGCGATTAATGCGAGAGGCATGGTAGCGCTTTTCGTAGGCTTCGGCTCCTTCATCCACGTAGGCCTGCCCCCAACGGAGCAGGCGATAAATCAGTATGCCTAATTTTCTAGCCGTGGCAAAGGCTGCGACATCGGGTCCCAGGCGTCGGGCGGTTTGGCGAAAAAAAGCTCCGAGGGCGGTTTGACTGTGGCGCAACGATAGCGCTGCCGAGCGAAGTGCAGCCGACACACGACTGCTGGCGCTGCCGCGCTTCTTCTTTTTGAGCGCCTTGCCTCCGCTGAAGCCACCCCTGGGAACCAGCGTCGCGTGGGAGACGAAATGGCTCTCCGTCGGAAAGCAACTCAGGTCGGAACCATATTCAGTAAGCACACACTGAACCACCCCAACTCCTACGGCGTCGATGGCCGTGAGATCGACCCCGCTCATCCGGTAGAAAGCCTCGCGCATCGGTTCTTCGCCGCGTTGGCGGATCATTTTTGCTTTATTGGTGTTTTTCAGCTGGGGTGGTTGCTTCCCCTCATAATCGGCTCGCTCCATCTCCCGCAGCCGCCGCAGAGTCTCTTTGTCGTATTCCTGCATCGTTTCGCCTATGGCATCGTACATCTTCAGACTCTGCTTTAGGCTGAACAGATGATCCTCTCGCCAATGCCCGCTTAACTGTTCGGCGATTTCTTCCACGCTCTTGCGGCAACCGGGTTCCCGCAACCTCGCCAACACGGCAGGGTTCCGCTCTCCTACTACGATTGCCCGGATGATCGCCATACCCGTTGCGCCCTGGATGTCGGAGACCGCCCGGTGCACCCTTACATTCATCTGGTCCAGACTCTTCTGCATTCGTCGGAGCCAGTCTGCCCGCTCCGCTGCAAGCGTGTTTCTGTCGCGTACCAGAGTCCGCAACATGCACACCTGCTCAACCGGCCGGAACGAGCCTCGAAGCAGCCCACAGCTGTGCAGCCGCTGAATCCACTTGCAGTCTACCCGGTCCGTCTTCTTTCGCCCCGGCACCTGCGCGAATTCCCGCGTGCTTACCAACAACACTTCGAATCCCTGGCGCTCCAGGAATTCGTGCACAGGAATCCAGTACACACCCGTGCTCTCCATCGCCACCGATTCCACCTTCCGCTCCCTCAACCATTGCGCCAGCTTGGCCAACTCTGGTGTTGTGGCTCCGACTTCCTCTACTTCCCGCTCCGAGCCCTCTATCGTTGGCCCACATACCCAGTGGCTTGTGCTCCCCAGATCGATCCCCGCCACGTTTCGTCGCAACACCGGGAAACCGTCGCCTTCCATCCCTCGATCCGAATCCTTCTCCTGACCTCGGTTTCGCTTCATTTGTCTCCTGCCTTCCCGAACACGAACGCCCAGGCTGGCTGATCGCAAAATCTACTCCAGGGGAGTGTCATCAAGACCTCGCCAATGTTCAATCGCCTTCCTGGAGCCAAGCTGAGCAAGGGGCATCACGCTCCAATGAAAAAAGGGCCTTAACTGCAGTCGTGTTCTTTTTGAAGCCTACCCCAACAAGCGCCCCGGTGCATCCGGTCTCTTACCGTTCAATCCGGCAATGCCGGAGGCCCCGCTGAGCCGCGACCAAAGGAAGCGGTGTTTTCGTGTCTGCCCCACTCTAGCCGATGCCCAGATCGTCGATGCGCTCCAGCGGCGTTCCGCAACGGCGGCAAATCAGGGAGGCGCAGTCGCCGCACGCCAGAGGATCCGTCACCGGCTGGCGGCACTGCGGGCAATAATACTCGGTTGTCGATTCTTCCGCCATCAACTCCCGCCACCGGAAATCTAGGGCTCCGCCGGCGACGTCACCTGCGCTGCCACGACATCGCCGCCGCGCGCCTTGAGGAACAGATCGTACTGGCTCATCAGATCGCGAACCACCGCATCCCCGAGCATGTTGTAGCCCAGGCCGGTAAAGTGTACATGATCGGCCTGCGCCATTCCCGCCGCCACCCATTGCAGCATGGAGCCTTTGCCGCCCATCTTGGCGCGCAGGTCCCAGAAGGGGCAGCCGTTGGCCACGGCGGCTTCGCGTTGCGCCTCCACGATCATGTCCAGCCGGTCCATCGGCTGCCAGCCCTTCTTGGCGGTGCGCTGGTCGCGATCCGGAGGGCCGATCACCAGGATCGTCGCCGTGGGCGCGGCCGCCCGGAAGCGCGCGATCAGCTTTTCGAACATATCCCGGTACGACTCCAGCGTCCAGGCCTTTTGGCCGGCTTCGTTGGTTCCGTAGGCCAGCACGATCAGAGCCGGGTTGCGCCGCTCGATGTTGGAGCGCAGCGTCTCCTCGTTCCAGTCCAGAACGATGGAGGCCTGAGCCCCATTGATCCCCAGCGTCTCGTAGGTGACGCCCGTGGGCTTTTCCGCCACCCATCCGAACAGCCGCACGGGAGCATGGTCCAGCGTCTCCAGCTCCAGCCGGTGCGGACCCGGCATGTCTTCCAGGCGATAGTAGGCGGGGCTGGGATCGCCCGCGGTTGAAATCCGCTCTAGCGGAACCCCATTGTCGTAGAGTTGCAGAGAGCCGCCGCCCGGCTGCTGGTAGTAGAACAGTTCGAAATCGCTGGCGTCTGCCTCGACGTAGACCCCTTCCCTGGGGGTCCGCACCGACATGCTGATTCCGCCCAAGCCATAGACCCCGTCCCCGGAGCGGCCCACCAGGCCGTCGGTGTGCCAGCCGCTGGTCGAGCCGCTGCGCACATCTTCCCGCCGGTAACCGTCGTAAGGACGCCCCGCAAAGGAGTATCCACTCCCGCCGTCGCCGAATTTTTCCTGGAGCCGCGCGCGCATCTCGCCGGTCCACTCATCCGCGGCGGTGTGCGAGTCGCCGTAATGCAAAATTCGCACCGGGCCGGGCATCTGGCCCTGCTGATGCCGGTAGAGTTGCTCGAAGAACGGGATCAGCGCGGCCGGGTTCTCGACCGGGATGTCGGCGCCGCTGGCGACGTTTTCGTACACCGCTTCGTGAGCCTGCACGCGCGCCTTGACGGTGGATGGGGGAGGCTTCGGCGCCGGTTTCACGGGGTGCCGCGGGGTGGACTTCGAGGCGGTCTGAGAAGCCGCGGGCTTGGGAGCCGCGGGTTTGAGAGACGCCGCGCTTTTGTTTGCGCTCGCCTTTGGGGCGCTCGCTGTGCCTCTACTTCCCTTGGTGCTACTTGCCTTGCCGCTGCTCGAAAGATACTTCTTCTTGGTGGCCGTCTTCTTGGCAGTGGGGGATTTGGCCTTCGTCTTCGATCGCGACGAGGATTTAGACGACGGCGATTGCGACGAATTCACGGGGGTGATGGCGGCGGCCAGCGCCGCTGTGCCGCTTGCGATCGCCAAAATCTGTAAAATTCTCATCGCTTCGAGGTTTCGCTCCCTTGGGTCACATCCGCTCGCGGCACATCCGCGCGATTCACACCGGCCGGAGGCGCATCCGTGCTCTCAACATCGGGTTCGCGCGCCCCCGTCTCCTGCTCTCTCAATTGTCGCAGCTTATATCCGTTATATCCTTCCTGGAGGGCGTTGTACAGCAGCTCCCCCACGATTCTGGCTCCTGCCGGCATGGGATGGATGAAGTCGGCACCCACCAGTCGAGGCTCTCCGTTGTACCATTTCGCCATCGTGCCCTCGCCTCCCATGGCTTGAAAGGTGTTGAAGAACGCGACGCCGGTCTCGGCGGCCACCTTGGATTCGATGTCCACCAGGTGCGGCATCGCCGCCACCGTGCCGATCTCTCCGTCCGCTTTGCGTTCGCCGCGATCCATGGGGCTCATCAGAAGAATCGAGGAGCTCGGGACAGCCGCCTGAATCCTAAGAACCGCAGCTCGCAAGTCGTGGCCCCAGGTGCCGTTGACGAAGTCCGGAAAGCCGCTTTCATTGGTGCCGAAGGCGACTACCACTAGATCCGGCTGGTAGTGCCGCAGCTCGGCCGCCCAGTGTGGGCCGTTCATCCTTTGCGACAGCAGCCTGATGTTCGCGCCGTTGATGCCGGCGCTGCTGTAGACCACGCCCGAACCGGCTTTGCGAAAGTCCGCGCCGTAGAGCCGCACCGTGCCGCGTGTCACGCGCAAGGTGAACTCCTTGGAGCCTGCGGGAAACGTGAACGACGCATAGCCCGGAGCCTGCTCCCCGTCGGTGTCGGCCGAGCCGATCTCGATCCCGTCCGCCTCCATGCTGAAGGAGCCGCCATTGGGTTGCGCAAGGTAGGAGATCTCCACGCTCGAATGCCCCGCGTTCTTCAAACGCCAATGCGCCACGGCTCCCGCCGAACCTCGAAAGCTCGCCGCACCCAGGCCGTGCAGCCCGTCTCTTAGCGCGGACGCTGGATCTCCCGCAACGTCGATCTTCCAGTTGGACGACTCCATCTCCACGCCGCGATGCCCGTACCAGGCCCACGGGCGCGCGATCAGCACAAAGCCCGAGCCGGCGTCGCCAAACTGCTTTTGCAATAGCGCGCGCGCGTCGGCTGTAATCAGATCGGCGGTGGTAGGCGAATCTCCATAATGGATGGCCCGCGTGACGCCGCCCTTAAGCAACGACGCATAGAAATGATCCATCTGGCCCGTCGGATCGAGTACGCTCTTCGGAGATGCTTCCTGGGCGAGGTGTTGGCGGATCACAATCGCCCTGCGCGGGGCCGGCAACTTCTCCTCCGGTGGTTTGGGCACGGGCATCTGCCAGACCACCGCAATGCTGTGCGGATCGAAGGTCTTGAGATTCCGGAGCGGCGGCACGGCTTGCGGAATCAGCATCAGCCCCGCGAAGGTGGCGACGGCGAGAATGGTCTTCCAGGGCATCGTTTCAAAACTTAGCCAAACATATTTGAAATTTTGACTCCCCCGGCCGTCTGACTGATGATCATGTTGTCGAGACCTGATCTGAGGAGGACGGCCGATGGAGACCTTCACAAAGCTGTTTGGCAGCCTGCTTGTCCTTGTATACCACTGCCTGGACCGCATCGTCATCAATGGGTACTTAAGCGGTTTGTCGCGGCCCGAGCAGGTGGTCTACTTTTTCCGCGATGTCATCGGTGTTGGAGTCATGGACAAGACCGTCCCGAGTCAGCGCAGCGAAGTGTACCGGAACTGGGTGGAAGCCTACGCGGCCAATCACAAGCTTCCCGTGGAATGGGCCGAGAAGGGAGTGCGCAAAGAAGATTATGTGCAGCGCCACTTGCGGCGAATGGTAAGAAACAACGCCTACGGCGTCTACTTCATTTTCAAGAGTATGGAGCAGGGCCGTGGTCATTCCCCTCGTCTCGGATGAGCACCCGCGGCACAAATTTCTGGCGCACAATCCGCAAGGAGCGGCAGTCTGGCACGATCGTCCGGGCGATCTGATATGATACTGCGTATGAAAAACAGTTTGCTCTTGCTCGTACCATTTTCTCTATTTGCGCAGGCTCCCACGCTCAATCCCGACACGATAGGGATGGTATATGCTATCGACAACGGTGGTACCTCGCTAGCACGTCTTGAAAAAGGCACATTCTTCACGAAGAAGGTTGTTCGTGGCGGGATCGCGACTAAAACAACTACTGAAGCTCAAGTGCAGGGAGAACACTCACCCGTGCATCTATCGGAGACGGGTGACCGTCCCGTCGAATTCATGGTCAGAATGCCCCCTGGAGGCGACCCCACAAAGTTCATCCTCTACGAATTTGACGAAGGAAAGGGATACCGCGTCGTGACGTTACGTCAGGTCAAAGACCAAGTCATTCGAACAAAGGTGGAATCTGAGGCGCACACCTTCGAGATCGAGGTCAAGGCGATATCTGACAATGTATACCGGTTAGTCCCAACACAAAAGCTGCCGCAGGGAGAATATGGCTTCGGAACGCTGACTGCGAATGACGCGTTCTGTTTTTCAGTACAGTGACTCCTTTCTTATCCATTATGGGGATAGTGTTTTCAAAAGTTCCACTAATTTCCTGATGTCCTCGGCCAGTCCCATGCGTCTTTGTTTGATGATACGGGCGTCACGCAGAGAGCCAGAGGGAGCACGGCCGGGTTGATACGGGCCGCGAGATCCTTCATGTCCACTGGCCAGGGTTCGCCTGTTTTCTTTTTCGACGCCCTGCGACCCCGGCCGCGACAGGCTCCGTTGTGCCGCTAAAATCTAATATAGATGAATGGAGCCGCGCCGGTCCGCGCGACGTACTGAAGCCCGAAAACCAGCGCCGCCAGCGCCGCCGCCTGCGCGTAGAATGGAGCGCGCACGTACACGCTCAGGCTGAACTCATACCACTTCTTGGGATTGTAATGCGCCAGCACCCCGATTCCCAGAATGATCCACAGCTCCGGCGATACGTTGACGAAGGAAACTGTCAGCGAACCGATGCGCTGAAGGATGGACCAGACGGTTTCGAAGTCCGGAGCGCGGAAAAAGATCCACGCGAAGGTAACGTAGTGGAACGTAAGGACAATGTAGAAGTAGCGCCAGAAGCCCGTGGCCTTGGCCGTGCCGCGCCAGCTCTGCCACAGGCGCACTCCCGCGAGCCCGAAGCCGTGCAGCGCTCCCCACACCACGAAATTCCAGCTCGCGCCGTGCCACAGCCCGCCGAGGACCATGGTGATCACCAGATTCGCATAGCTGAACAACTTCACCCGTTTCCCAGGCAGCGAAAAGTATAAATAGTCGCGCAGCCAGTTGGAAAGGGTGATATGCCAGCGGCGCCAGAAGTCGGCGATGTTTTCCGCGGCGTACGGAGCATTGAAATTCGCTGGCAGTTTGATGCCCAACAAAAGCGCCGAGCCGGTGACGATATCGGTGTAGCCGGAAAAGTCGTAATACAACTGGAAGGCATAGGCGTACACCGCGATGAGCACCTCCGCTCCGCTGTACAGCTTGGGAAAATCGAACACGCGGTTGACCAGGCTGCCCGCCAGGTAGTCCGCGATCATCAGCTTCTTCACCAGACCCAGAGCAATCAGGAACAGGGCGCGGCCGCCCGCGGCAGCGTCCAGCCTCTTCGGTTTTTCAAATTGATCCAGCAGCGTCTCGACGCGCGTGATCGGTCCCGCGAGGATGGTGGGAAAGAAAGACACCGCCGCCAGGTGCGCTAAGTAGCTGCGCGTTCCCCGGGCGTCGCGGCGATACAGATCGATGGTGTACGTCAGAGCTTGGAAGACATAAAAAGAGAGACTGATGGGCAGAGCCCAATTCCAGGCCGGCGCCGTCTTGCCGGTCCAGTTGGCCCAGTTGCCGAGGAAAAACGGCATGTACTTGAACAACGCCAGCATGCCGATGTTCATGGCGAGGCTGGCGGTCACCAGCAGCTTTCGCACGGTCGCGTTTTGCGAATACTGCAAGCCCAGGCCCAGCACGTAGTCGATGCTTGACGCCGCCGGGATCAGGGCCAGCAGCGTCAGGCTCCAGCGCGCGTAAAAGAAATAGTTGGCGAAGAGGATCACCGCCAGCGTCAGCGCCCGAAATCGAGCCAGCGGCCAGTATAAGAAAAAGATCGCGCCCAGGAACACAAAGTAGCTGGAGGAGTACGGTAACAACCTTCAGGATACCGAACTTGCAACAAACCCTTGCCGAGCCGCGGCGGTCACGGAACGTCGATGGGCGTTTTCCGCGATGCCCCCAAACACGAGCTTCCGCCGCTGCCTTTGCCATCACGGCCGATCCGAGCTACTGTAGGGGTATGGATGACCTGAAACTACAGGTTCCCGCCGCCGGTAAAGTCGAGATGGACGCCGAAACCCTGGCGGCGATTCGGCCGCGGCGTCAAAGATGCGGACGAAGGCCGCACCGCCTCCACGAAGCCCCTAGCCTCGTCGAGGTTCTTCATTTCTGGCACGGCGTCCGCCATGGCGCCGCTTTCTAGCCTCGCCCGACTATTTCTTGGGCGCTGTTGAGCTTGAGGCGCAATGCGTGCTATGAGATGGTTCGCGTACTCTGAAAGAAACGGCGCCGATGACCGCCCAGCCTAAACCACCTGCGGATTTCGTGAGCCTCTATCGCCGCGCCTTTGAGCAATTTGGAGTCTCGGCGTTATGGAGCAGCAGGCCCGTTCCCGATCCGACCCCAGCCGACGCGCTCGCGATCACGCACAGTTTGCGGGTCGAGGGCGATTTGGAAGCGCGGCGTCTTGCCGAACAGATCGAGCAGGCCTGCCGTGCCGCTATCTAAGATCCAAACCGACATCCTCCGGTTGCTCGCCTCCCACCGCGACGCGGAAAGCTATGTCGCCGGCAGCACGCCCCTGAACCGGGACGCGCCGCGCTATTCCGGCGATATCGACGTTTTTCACGACCGTGAGGAGCGCGTTGCGCGGGCCGCGGAACAGGACGGAGCCTTCCTTCAGGAGTGCGGCTATAAGCTGGAATGGCTCAGACGCGATCCGGCGATCTACACGGTTGCCGTGGCACGGGCCGGAGAAGCGACGAAGCTGGAATGGGTGGTTGACAGCGATTTCCGGTTCTTCCCGGCGGTGCGTGATGAAACTTTCGGCTACATGCTGCATCCGGTCGACCTCGCCACCAACAAAATGGCCGCGGCGTATGGGCGTCGAGAACCGCGCGACGTGGTGGATTTGCTGACCATTCACGAACGGATTCTGCCGCTCGGCGCGGTTGTATGGGCCTCCGCCGGAAAGGCGCTCGGCTTTACACCCGAGGGAATCGTCAACGAAATTCGCCGCGTTGCCCGCTATACCGCCGATGATTTCCGGCGCATCGCAAGCGACCCGCCGATTGACCCCGCCGCGACAATGACGCGCTTGCGGGAGGCCCTCAGGGAAGCCGAGGCATTTGTAACGCAGATGCCGACCGATAAGGCAGGCCTGCTTGTGCAACCCGATCCCGGACGCTTGACCGTCTATCGGACCCACGCCGGCCAGAGGCGGGGCCATTGGCCCGGTAGCTCGGAAATCGGCGCGGCGATGCTCGAACGTTACATGAAACCGCCGGCTCCCTAAACTGGGCAATAACTTACTTGACAAAATCGCAAGCACGTGGAAGTCGGTTCCGCGCTTTACACCGATGCGCTGCAATCGTACAACGGACTTGATGAATTCCAGCATCAAGTGGTCGATCCTGCCAGTATGTTGACGGACACGTCCATACTAATGGCATGGAGAACTTCTGGAGCCTCCTGAAGCGCGGCCTGCATGGCACAGACGTTTCAGTTGAGCCGTTCCATTTATTCCGCTAGCTAGATGAGCAGATGTATCGCTTCAACAACCGGAAATTGAACGACGGCGAGTGCTTTGACCTTGCAGTGCGTCAGATCGTCGGCAAGCGCGTCACTTGGAATCAACTCACTGGCAAGACCGCGGATTGTCCCACGTGCGTTAACTGAGAAGGAAGCGAAGCGCGACAGGCGCGGGAAACGGAAGGGCTAAGGATGACTTGGAGGTCTTTTTGCGTGGTCTCCTTCTCATTGCCTGGTTAGACTTCTGATGGTTCTCTGGTCCCATCGATCATATCTGCGATAGACCCAGAGTGTGGCCTGCCCGTATAGACGCAATAGCGGGTTGACCGAAGCGTTGCTTCCCTCCCGAAAGAATCGGCGATGCGGCGGTATGGGGTCTCCGGCTTCGCAAAGCTCACATCTGGCCTCCGTTGGCTTCATTCGCGCGTAAAGGACATCCCCAACAATTAGCTCCTTAGGATCGAAAAGGCCGCTCGCTCCGATCTCTCCGTCGTCGAGCCTGAAGCAGTGCGCCAATAGAACCTGATGCCTCTCCTGCTTTTCGTTAAAGCGGTCGTCGAAAAGGAAGAGGTTCTGATAGGCGGTCCGCAACCGCCCGCGATAGTCCGGCGTAGGTGGATTTTTTGTGGTCGTCTCGGTGTGAAACCTTAGGTATGATGGAAGTGCTTTGTTTCTATGTTGCTGCCAGATATTCTGCTTTCGTAGAATCGAGCAGCGATGCTCATCACAGACGCGGATCTTGCGGAGTGGTTGTATAATCGGACTGGAGGCACTCATGGCGCTATTAAATGAGCTAGGTCGGTTGATCGAAGAGTACCGCAGTGGAAGTGTGTCTCTCGACGATTTCGTAGAAAAGTTTGAGCCGATATCGCGGGTGATGTTCTCAGAGGGTCGCGATCTCGTGGACGCATGCTTGACGGTTGAAAATGCGCTATCGTGTTACTCCAGTTCCGAGATGACTGAGGTCGCTTTCGCAAAGGAGTTGGCAGCCGCCGTCCACCCTTTTGCGCCGTTGCGCGCTGATGTGAATTACAAGCCCCACCTACAAGCCTTCGCCTTTGCCGCTGCAGCTGTCTTGGCTTTGGCCATTGTTCCTGGAAATACCTCACCATCGCCCGACGTGAGGCAATTGCAAATATCCGATGGGAGTATAGAAACTTGGAGCCCATTGAAGCAGACCAGCGTCGCTACTGCTTCACCGGTGTTGAAGGGCTACGTCGTAACGTAAACGGTATCCGTATGGCATTTTCTCCGTCCACGTCGACCTCCACATAACACGTCCCCAAGTTCTTAGGGATGACATTGAATTGGAGTATCAGCGTGATTCCGCCAGGAATAGACCGATCACCCTGAAACGGAGATAGTTCAATCATTCCATCTGGGGTAGGAGGCGGTAGCGGCTGACGTTCGCCTTTGCTGTTGACAAGAGATATGCTAACCTTCGCCTTTACTTCTGGGACCGGCACGATCTTCAGCATTATGAAGGCCCAGAACTGAATGCCGGTCCCTTCGGGAAGTCCGTCTGGAACGTAGAACAAATCCACCATTCGGACGGCGCTAGGAACATCATCTTTTTCCGTTAGCACTCGCTCACACAAGAAGCCACTTACAAAAGGGAATTTCACGGCCATAGGAAGCCGATCATATCAGTTTTTGTGGACTTGCGGATTCAGGAGAAAGGCGTATGATGGTCCCAGCATGAAGCCCCTACCAGCGCCAGAAGTCCCCGGCAATACGGAAGCAGAACGCATGGACAACCCCGTCCGCAGGATGTTCAGCGTCTCAAAGGACACACTGTCGAAGCGAGAGGCAGACTGGAAGCGCTCGCAGGCGCGGAAAAAACGGGCGAAGAAAGCGACCTGAAGGATGCGGAACATCGGAACTTGGGAAACGTGTCCCTGCTGCAAACAAGCTGGCGGGGACCGCTGGCTATTCAAGGTCAAGATTATCGACGGAAAGGTCTGGCTTTGCTGTTCTGGTACCGAAGCGTGCGGATGGAAAATTGAACTGACGGGAACGCCCGCTAAGGCTTTCAGGGACGCTGGCTAACTGACCGATTCCAGCTATTTTGCCAAGTAAGTTATTGCATTATTTAGCGAAGCCGCAGGACCGACTGCAAGAGGTTGTAGTACTGGTACTTTGCCAGCAAGCGGTGGCCTCGGAATTGCGAAAACGCTCTCTGGCGTTGCCGCAACCCAGCTTCCAGCTATGGCTTCCGGTCTTCGAAAGGAACTTCGAAGGAGAAGTAGTCTTTGCCCGAGGCGGCGTCGGCGATCCCGTTCACGTACAGATACGACTCGGGCCGCAGGGCGCTGTTGAAGTATACGAATCCGGACGCCGATTCGTCCGGCGGAATCAGCTTTGCCGTGAATGCGCGGCCTTCGATCTCCCAAGTGTCCAGCGGCCCACCCTTGTGGCGCGCAGGCAGAGGAATGGGCGAAGGCTTCGGAATCGCGTGCCAGTTCTTGTTGATAGCGCCGTCGAACAGCACCACGTCTCCCGGCGGCATCGGTTCCAGGCGGTGATTCTGGACGTCTACCAGCTCGGTTTCCAGATTCAGCCGGAGAGCTCTCCCGGTGTCGTTCTTGATCACCACCAGAATCGGCAGAATGCCGTACTTGTACGGATTTTTCTTGTCGAACGCGCTTTTGGCCTGCTCCTCGCTGGTGTAGGGCGCCGCCGCGACGGTGATGTTGCTCATGGTCTGGTGGCCCGGGTAAGACGACGCCGGTTGGGGCGCGAAGCGCGCCTTGTCGGCTGCGGCAGCCGCCGCTATACTCAAGAGAACGATTAACGCCACTCGTCTCATTTATTTCCTCTACCAGGTCCTTCAGATCGCCGTAAGCCCCCTGGTGGCCTTGTATCTACTGTACTGTTCCCGGATAAGGGGACCTGACACGATCGCGGCTTCGGGTGTCCGCGGATGCTGTACCGCACGCGGCCGTAGGGCGGCAGACGTTGCTATTGCGGCCAGGACCCCGCTGTCAGCCGCACCTCGGTGGACGAGCCGGCCTTCACCTGTACTTTGGTTCCCGTGGAAACAACTCGCGCGAGCACCTCCGGCGCCCGCAACCCTTCCAGGTCCAGCCCGCGAAATGCGGCCGCGAGATAGTTGCCGGGGGCGAGCCTGCGAGCATCGAAGGTTCCATCAGGCTGGCACAACACAAACTGGCCCAAGGCGTCCTCCGCATTCTGAGTCCAAAGCTCCCAAACCAGCACGACCGCCGCTCCCGCGCCATTCTCAACCGTTCCCTGCACGTCGCCCGGACCCGCGAGCAGGGCAGGTTGCACAGGCCGGGTTCCATCCGGATCGAACACGCCACCGCCGTTGAGTTGGACCGGTCCGAAATTGCGCTGCAGGTCCACCGGCTCCCTTCTCGGGCCTACAGGACCTCTGATCGTCGGCCGGGAATAATCTTCCACGTGGCCATTCGTAACGGCCGGATTCGCGAGCGCTGGAAGGGGTTTGATGAGATAACGGCCCGCATGGACGGGCTGAAGGACGAACATTCCGTCCGGCTGAGTCACTGCGGCAGTGAGAATGCCGGACTGGCCGTCCAAAGCATGGAACCAAATTGGGTATACGATGCCCACCGGCGCCGGACGCGCATCGACCGCACAGAGGACGACCGTAGTCAGGGTTCCAGGGATCAAGTGCGTTTCGGGAGGACCGGGGTCATAACATTGCGCCACAGGCCACGTGACCAGCGATCCGGTAAGGGTGAACGGCGACGCCAGGCCTATCTTTACGTTCAGAATGTCGCTCTCCCGCACGACGACGGCTTCGACGCCTGATGGAGTCAGGTTGAAGCCTGTTCGCGGATCTGTGGCTGGGGCGGCTTCGGCGACAATGCGCCAATCGCCCGCGCGGACCGAAGGAAACTCGAAGCTGCCATCGGCCTCCGTGACGGTGCGGGATTCATCGGGTCCCGGTGCAAGGCCTACGTCCATTGCCAGGAAATAAGGGCCGAAGCTCGAAACCACGCGCGCCGGTTGCTGCGTCATCGGCACCAGCTTGACGTTCACCCGCGCCGCGGGACCGTTGTCATCCCGCACCACGCCCTTCACTCGAAACACTGGAGCCGTTTGGAGCCGGAAGCCATCGACCTCGGCAATGCCGCGCACCACGATCCGCTGCGCGCCGGCCTCGTCTATTGAGGAAGGGAAGTAGGTCGCGACCTCCGTTGTGCTGCCGTTCGGAGGCGCAGCCCTTAGCTCGTAAGCGCCTGGGTTGATCTTGTCGAAAGCGAACCGCCCGTCCGCGTCCGTGATGGTCCTGCGCCATAACTCCGGACTGACGATCAGGTCGATCTGGGCGTTCGCCGCCGGCTTGTCCTGACTGTTGAGCACCCGCCCACTCAGCTTCGCCTGCCGCGCCGACCCGAGCTGCATCTCGTAGCGCAATCGCACCGGATTGGCGCCGCCCCCAACCTGCACCGGGTCTTTCGGAAAGACCACGAATCCCGTCTTCTCGATCATCGCCTCGTAAACACCCTGCTCCATGCTGGCAATACGGAACACGCCGGAGCTGTCGGAGGATGCCTGGTAGCGGACGGCCTGTCGCGTGAAGAACGTGATCGTCGCCCCGGTCACACCGGCGCCGCTGCGGTCGACTACGACGCCCTCCAACGGAATGCCCTCGGGCGGTGCGCCGGTCTGGGCAAGCGCGATGTCCGCTCCAATGCCCATCAGCACAGCCAACGCGACTGTGTTAGTTCGCATCGCTAATTCGCGTCGGGCCGTTCCAGATGGTCGATCACAACCGTCTCGAGGGGTTCCTTGTGATCCTCCAGTTTGAGGCCGAGTTGTTGTTGCACCGCTGTGAACAAATCCGCGCTGTCGCCCGGCGGTGCGCCGCGCGGGAGCCATGCGAAATCCAAGGAGATCCTGTAGAGTCCCTCCAGCCCGGTCTTGTCGAGCACGGGGTGCTCCAGGAACGGGCCGGTAAAGAACCGGGCCAGTTCCTGCATGGAGATCCCCTGCGGCTGGGCGTTGCCGATCCCGGCCGGCGAGCCGTTAATCGTTACGTGGACGCCAGGCCCCTTGTCCGAATCGGCTGCCTTCTTGATCTTTGGTCCGTTCTTTCCCACCACCAAATCGTATACCTGAAGCTCCCTCATTTCCAGGCGGGCCGCCATCTTGAACCTGTCCGCCAGGAGCTTCTGTACCATCAGCTTGCATTGATCCTCGCTGAGGGGACCCTCCGCCTTGGCTTCGATGTCGAAGGTCGCGCGCGCGTTTGGACCGCGCGCCTCCACCCACTGCGGCATCCCGGCGACTTGGTAAATCTGAGTGATGTTGAACGCCCACATGATGGTCCCCCGCAGGCCCGCGCCCAGCGCCACAAACCGTCCATTGGAACAACTGGGCCCCTCTGAGCGGCGTTGACGGGGGTCCATCGTGTTTACCTTGACCGAGGTCACGGCAAAGCTGGGGGCTCCAGGCGCTGGGGTTTGTGCAAACAGGCCACTGACCAGGAAAGCGCCGATGATTGCCAAACGCAGACTGAGTAGACGCATACAAGGTAGACGATGCCCCGCCGCGCGGCGTGCAGGCCGGACTACGGCTTCGGGTCTTCAAACGGCACTTCAAAGGAGAAATATTCTTTTCCCGAGGCCGCGTCGGCGATCCCGTTCACGTACAGATACGACTCGGGCCGCAGGGCGCTGTTGAAATATACGAATCCGGAAGCCGATTCGTCCGGCGGAATCAGCTTTGCCGTGAATGCGCGGCCTTCGATCTCCCAAGTGTCCAGCGGCCCACCCTTGTGACGCGGCGGCAAAGGGATGGGCGAGGGCTTCGGAATCGCGTTCCAGTTCTTGTTGATAGCGCCGTCGAACAGCACCACGTCACCCGGCGGCATCGGTTCCAGGCGGTGATTCTGGACATCTACCAGCTCGGTTTCCAGATTCAGCCGGAGAGCTTTCCCGGTGTCGTTCTTGATCACCACGAGAATCGGCAGAATGCCATACTTGTACGGATTTTTCTTGTCGAACGCGCTTTTGGCCTGCTCCTCGCTGGTGTAGGGCGCCGCCGCGATGGTGATGTTGCTCATGGTCTGGTGGCCCGGGTAAGACGACGCCGGTTGGGGCGCGAAGCGCGCCTTGTCGGCCGCGGCAGCCACCGCTATACTCAAGAGAACGATTAACGCCACTCGTCTCATTTATTTCCTCTACCAGGTCCTTCAGATCGCCGTAAGCCCCCTGGTGGCCTTGTATCTACTGTACCGGGGAATTCGCCGGCGCGCATACTTCGCCGGGATCGGCGAGCGGCTGGGCTTTCTCCCGGCCTCCTTTGACTCGACGAGTTCCGGCGTCATCTGGTTTCACGCCGTGTCCGTCGGAGAAGTCCTGGCGGCGGTCGAGCTGATCCGCCGCCTGCGTTCAGATCTGCCTGACGCTGCCGTTTTCCTCTCCACCAGCACTCTGGCGGGCCGCACCACGGCTGAGCGGCGTCTGCTTGGCCCAAAGCATGGCGGCCTCGCGCAGGGCGTCTTCTTCGCGCCTCTCGATTATCGTTCGATCGTTCGCCGGGTGCTGCGCCGCCTCCGCCCCGCCGCCGTGGTGATTCTCGAAACCGAGATCTGGCCCAATCTGTACCGCGAATCGAAGCGCGCCGGAGCGTCCCTGTTGATCGTCAACGGCCGCATCTCCGGCCGGGCACTGCCGCGCTACCGCTCCGCCAGCGGCTTCTTCCGCCACGTCCTGATTTGGCCCGATGCGATTTTCACCCAGTCGGAGGAAGACGCCCGCCGCTTCATCATCGCCGGCGCTCCCGAAGGCCGGGTTTCCAGCGCAGGCAACCTCAAATACGATTTCATTCCGCCGGCTTCCGGCATCCCTCCCGATATTGTCGGCTTCCTGGACAGGCAGGGCCCGGAAGGGCTTTGGATCGCCGCCAGCACCATGCCTCCGAAGGAATCTTCGGATCCCGATGAGGACGACGCGGTGCTCGCTGCGTTCACCGCCATCAACCGGCCGGGCCTGCTGCTCATCCTTGCGCCACGCCGGCCGGAGCGTTTTGACGCCGCGGCGAAAAAGCTACAGCGCGCCGGCATTCCCTTCGCGCGCCGCACCGCTCTGGCATCCGCGCCAAACGACGCTCGCGTCCTCCTGCTCGATTCCATCGGCGAGTTGGCCGCGTGTTTCGAGCGCGCCGGCGTCGTCTTCATGGGCGGAACTCTCGCCTCCCGCGGAGGCCATAATATTCTGGAGCCCGCGTATTTCTCCAAGCCCGTCATCGCCGGCCCGCACATGGAAAACTTCGCTGCTATCGCGGATGAATTCTCCGCCCAGCGCGCGCTGGTGCGAATCGCCGGTGGAAACGATCTGGCTGCCGCCGTCGCAACCCTCCTCGACGATCCCGAACTCGCCCGCTCCATCGGAGCAAAAGCTCGCGAGCTGGCGATGGCCAAGCGCGGCGCGGTCGAGCGAATCGCTACGGAGATCGGCGTCTACGCCGGCCGAGGCGTCCCCAACCCTCTGCGAACCCTCGCCGCCCGCGCCGCTCTGACGCCTCTGAGCTGGATCTGGCGCGCTGGCCACAGCATCAACATGCTAAGTGGGGCAGGTCTTCGACCTGCCTATTCCCTCCAGACCAAGGTCGTCAGCGTCGGCGCGCTGGTGATGGGAGGCGCGGGAAAATCGCCGGTGGTCGCGCATCTGGCCCAGCGGCTCCACGCCGCCGGACGAAATCCCGCCATTCTCACGCGCGGCTACCGCCGCAAATCCAGCGGCATCGTCATCGTTCCTCGCGGCGAATCCGCTCCCATCGCTCAAACCGGCGACGAGGCGCAAATCTTCGTGCGTGCGGGCTGCGCCCATCTCGGCATCGGAGCGGACCGGTTCGAAGCAGGCCGGCAACTGGAACAAGCCCTCCACCCCGGCATCTTCCTGCTGGACGACGGTTTCCAGCATGTTCGCCTCCGGCGTGACGAAGATATCGTTTTGATCGACGCCCTCGATCCTCTGGCCGGCGGCGTATTTCCCCTGGGCCGCCTCCGCGAGCCGTTTGCAAACATCGCCCGTGCCACCGCCATTATCGTCACTCGCGTGGATCGCGAACGAAGCATCGCCGGCATTGAACGATTGATCCGCCGCTATAACCCGCTCGCGCCGATCTTCCGCAGCCGCGTGCTCCCGCGCGAGTGGATTCGTTTCGGCAGCGACAGTTCCAGCCCCTCCCCATTCCGCCGCGTCGGTGCTTTTTGCGGGCTCGGTTCGCCGAATTCCTTCTGGCGCACACTGGAGGAGTTGCGGCTTGAAGTTGCGTTCCGCAGGGCGTTTAGCGATCATCATCCCTACAGCCCTTCCGAGTTGCGCCGCCTGGCCGCGCAAGCTTCGGCCCAGGGCGTGGAAGCTTTGGTGACCACGGAAAAAGACGTCATGAATCTGTGCGAGGGCGCCTCCGCGCTGCTTGCGCCGCATCCTCTTTACTGGCTCAAGATCGGCGTCGAAATCGAGCGCGAGGACGAACTGCTCGCCCGTCTATTATGAGGACCGCCATCTTCGGAGGCACCTTCGATCCCATCCATTCGGCCCACTTGGTGGTGGCGCATGAAGCCGCGGAAGCCTTTGCGCTGGACCGGGTGCTGTTCATCCCCGCGGCCAACCCTCCTCACAAAGAGGCTGGCGCGCCCTATGAAGACCGCTTTCGGATGGTCGAGCTGGCCTGCGCCGCCGATCCCCGCTTCCTTCCGTCGCGCCTGGAGGAGGGCCGTGCGGTGAGCTATTCCATTCTCACCATTGAGCGCTTGCGCGCCCCCGGAGCCCGCACAGGGCCGTCAGGCTCCGTTGTGCGGGCGAGCTCCAGGGAAGAGACGCTCTTCTTCATCATCGGAGCCGACGCGTTCGCCGAAATCCGCTCCTGGCGCCGCTGGGAGGACGTGGTGGCGGGCGTCGAATTCATCGTGGTCACGCGCCCTGGGCACGTCTACGACAGCCCGCCCGGCGCGCGCGTGTGCAGGCTTGAGACGATCGCGCTGCCGGTTTCCTCCTCGGAGATCCGCGAGGAGCTATCCCGGGGGCGAACCCCTCCGGATCTGCCTCCGGCGGTGGCTGAATACATTCACGCTCACGGCCTGTACCGTTCGCCCCAGGTTTGACGTATGATTGTTTGACGTATGATTGTCCTGATTGCGAATCGGGAGGACCCTTCATGAAGAAGTTCGCGTTTCTCGCAGCGTCGGCGACGATGATCGTGGCGATGATTGTTTCCTGGGCTCTGGTTTCACGAAGCGCCGCCCAGAACCCGCCGCCGCCGCTCGCCAAGCAGGCTAACGGGAGCTGGAAGCTCTACAACACCGCCAAGCAGAAACTGCTCGATGGCAAGCAGGTCTTTAGCTTCACCCAATCCAAGGCCGATCCCGCCGCTTACTGTGAAACGGCCAAGCACTACGACTTCACCTGGTTCGAGATGCAGCACAGCACGCTGGAGTTCCGCGACGTCGAGGCCATGATCGCCGCTTGTCCCCGCGTCGCCGCCACGCCCATGATCCGCCTGCCCGACGCGCAGGAATGGCACATCCAGCATTCCACCGATATCGGCGCGCTGGGCGTGATCATTCCCACCGTCGATGACGTCGACCGCGCGCGTGAAGGCGCCAAGTGGGCTCGCTTTCCTCCCGTCGGCCGCCGCAGCTCCGGCCAGGGGCAAGCCCCGCAGATCTGGGGCATCCAGGGCGTCAACTACCGCCAGACCATCAATGACAACATGCTGGTGGTGATTATGATCGAGACTCCCACCGGCGTCGCCAATGCCTATGACATCGCCTCCGTCCCTGGCGTCGATGTCGTGATTATCGGCAACAACGATCTGGCATCCTTCTCCGGATTTGCGCAAAGCACCCCTGAATATCAGGCGATGATGACCAAGGTCCACGACGATGTTCTGCGCGCCGGCAAGATTTTTGGCCAGGCCAACGCCATGTACGCCACCGGCAACCCGCTCAGCAAGGACGCTAAGTTCTTCCAGAACGGCCCGTCCAACGATGGCTACACTCCCCCCGGCCGCGGCGGCCGCGGTGGCCGCGGCGCCGTCAACCCCAACGCCCCGCCCCCCGGCGAAGACGAAAAGTAAGACCCTTCTGGGCTATCCTATCGCCTGCAAGCACTCCTCGATAGTGCCGGCGGCGAAGTCCGCTTGATCCTTGGTGATGACCAGCGGCGGGCACAACCGGATCGAATTCGGACCGGCACCCAGAACCAAGAGTCCGCGCTCAAAGCACATTTGCACCAACTCGTCGCGCAGCAGCGGCGCACGTTCTTTGGTTTGCTGATCGTGAACCAGCTCGATCCCAATCATCAGGCCCAACCCCCGGACGTCGCCGACATGCGGGAAGCGCTGGGGCAGATCGCCCAAGCGCCCCATCAGGTGCGCGCCAACGCGAGCGGCGTTGTCGATCAATTCCCGCTCCAGGAGCTCGATGGTCGCCAGCGCGGCGGCAACCGCCACGGGATTCCCGCCGAACGTGCTGGCGTGCGCGCCCTGCGGCCAGTTCATCAGCTCGGCCCGAGCGATGGTCGCGGCTAGAGGCAGGCCGCTGGCGATGCCCTTGGCCAAAGAGATGACATCCGGAACCGCGTCAAAATGCTCGCAGGCGAACATCTTGCCGGTGCGTCCCATGCCGCTCTGGACCTCGTCGAAAATCAACAGGATGCCGTAGTCGTCGGCCACCCGGCGCAACTCGTCGAAAAACTTCTTGGGAGGCACGATATACCCGCCTTCGCCCTGAACCGGCTCGACGAAGATGGCGGCGCAATCGTCCGGCGGCAGAGTAGTTCTAAATAGCTCCGATTCAATGACATCGACGCACTCGACTGCGCACGCATCCGGGGTTTTTCCATATGTACAGCGGTAGCAATTCGCATACGGGATGTGATGCACGCCCGGCATCATGGGGAAAAACCCCTTCTTTTGTATAGCCTTAGACGCAGTCAGCGCGAGCGACCCCATGGTCCGGCCATGAAATGCCCCGACGAAGGCAATGAACTGGCTCCGGCCGGTGTGATAACGGGCCAGCTTGATGGCGGCCTCGTTGGCCTCGGTTCCCGAGTTTCCGAAATAAACCTTCCTCGGAACACCCCCCGGCACTAAACTTGCTAGCTTCTCAGCTAGCTGGACCATGTTTTCGTAGTAGAAGTCGGTGCCCGACATATGGATCAGACGAGCGGCTTGGTCTTGAATGGCTTGAACGACTTTGGGGTGGCAATGCCCAGTGGCGACGACGGCAATCCCGGCGGCGAAATCGAGAAATCGGTTCCCGTCCGGGTCTTCGACGATGGCGCCTTGGCCGCTTTCCGCCACCAAGGGATAGGAGCGCGTGTAGGAAGACGAGATAACTTGTTGATCCCGCTCAATGATTGCCTTTGCCTTGGGGCCCGGGAGCGACGTAATGAGGCGGGGCAGGTTGCTTTCCATACTTGATAATAGTACGCTAAGATTATTGAACTGTCAAAGACTAATGTGTTAAAATTTTATTGACGGAGTGGGAAATGGACTTCAATCGTTTCACGGAGAAGCTTCAGGAAGGCGTCCGGGCGGCGCAAGCTCTCGCCGGCCAGCGAGGCCAGCAGCAACTTGACGTGGATCACCTTTTGGTGGCCTTGCTGGAACAGGATGGCGGTTTGGCGCAGTCGATCCTGGCCAAGACCGGAGTAAAGCTTGAAGATTTGCATCGCCGCCTGACGGAGCAGTTGGACAAGTTGCCGCGCGTCTCGGGCGGGGCAACCGGGATCGACCAGATTTACGTCACGCCGCGGTTGCAGTCGCTGCTGACCAAGGCGGAGGGCGAAGCCAAGCGGTTAAAGGACGAGTATGTTTCGGTGGAGCATGTATTGCTCACCGCGACTGACGAAAAATCCTTCAAGGATCTGGGCCTGACACGCGAGCGCTTGATGCGCACTCTACAAGACGTGCGAGGCACGCAGCGGGTGACGACGCAAAATCCGGAGGCGACCTACGAGGCGCTCGAGAAATACGGGCGCGATCTGACCAAGCTGGCCGCGCAGAACAAGCTCGATCCGGTGATCGGGCGCGACGAGGAGATTCGCCGCGTGATTCAGGTTCTGTCCCGGCGCACTAAGAACAACCCGGTATTGATCGGCGAGCCGGGCGTGGGCAAAACGGCCATCGTCGAGGGGCTCGCGCAGCGCATCATGCGCGGCGACGTGCCCGAGGGCTTGAAAGATAAAAAAGTTGTCGCGCTGGATATGGGCGGGCTGATTGCCGGCGCGAAGTTCCGGGGCGAGTTCGAGGAACGGCTGAAGGCGGTTCTAAAAGAGGTCCAAGCCGCGGAAGGCAAGATCGTCCTGTTCATCGACGAACTGCACACGGTGGTGGGGGCGGGCAAGGCCGAAGGATCGATGGACGCCGGCAACCTGCTGAAGCCGATGCTGGCTCGCGGGGAGCTGCATTGCATCGGCGCGACCACTCTCGACGAATACCGCAAATACGTCGAAAAAGACGCCGCGCTGGAGCGGCGCTTCCAGACGGTGCTGGTGGATCAGCCGTCGGTGGAAGATACGATCTCGATTCTGCGCGGACTGCGCGAGCGCTATGAGGGCCATCACGGCGTGCGCATCAAGGACTCGGCCCTGGTGGCGGCGGCGGTGCTCAGCCAACGCTACATCTCCGACCGCTTTCTCCCCGACAAAGCCATCGATCTGGTGGATGAAGCGGCGGCGAAGCTGCGCACGGAGATCGACTCCATGCCCGCCGAGCTGGACGAGAGTCTGCGGCGGCAGATGCAGTTGGAGATCGAGCGCGAGGCGCTGAAGAAGGAAGCCGACGCGCCGTCGCGGGAACGGCTGAAGAAGATCGAAAAGGAGCTGGCGGAGCTGAAAACGGAATCCGCGTCGCTCAAGGCCCAGTGGCAGGCCGACCAGGAAGCCATCAAGAAGCAGAGGGAGCTGCGCGCGCAGATCGAGCAGGTGAAACAGGACATTGAGAAGGCCGAGCGAGCCTACGATCTGAGAAAGGCCTCTGAGCTCAAGTACGGGAAATTGACGGGGCTCGAACGCGAGCTGGAAAAGCCAGTGCGCGAGCCGGTGCTGCTGAAAGAAGAAGTCACCGAAGAGGACATCGCGCAAGTGGTCAGCCGCTGGACCGGGATTCCGCTGTCGAAACTGCTGGAAGGCGAGATTCAGAAGCTGCTGCACCTCCCCGAGGAGCTGCATAAGCGCGTCGTCGGGCAGGATGAAGCTGTCGATGCCGTGGCGGACGCCGTCATGAGGGCTCGCGGAGGATTGAAAGATCCCAAGCGGCCGGTCGGCAGCTTCCTGTTCCTGGGGCCGACCGGCGTCGGGAAAACGGAGCTGGCTCGCGCGCTGGCGCAATTCCTGTTCGACGACGAAAAGTCGCTGATCCGCATCGACATGTCGGAGTACCAGGAGAAGCATACGGTTTCACGGCTGGTGGGCGCGCCTCCGGGCTATGTGGGCTACGACGAGGGCGGGCAACTGACCGAGGCCGTGCGCAGAAAACCGTACTGCGTGGTGCTTTTGGATGAAATCGAGAAGGCGCACAGCGACGTGTTTCACGTGCTGCTGCAAGTGCTCGACGACGGGCGCCTGACCGACGGCCAGGGCCGCACGGTGGACTTCAAGAACACCATTGTGATCATGACCTCGAACGCGCCGAAGGACGAGCTGCCGCGGCTGTTCCGGCCGGAGTTTCTGAACCGGGTGGACGAGATCATCGACTTCCACAGGCTGACTCGCGAAGACTTGAAAAAGATCGTGGACATCCAGCTTGCCCTGCTGAAGGCGCGGCTGGCGGAGCGAAGGATCGAGCTGGAGCTGACGGACGCGGCTCGGGAGAGATTGATTGAGGTGGGCTACGATCCGGCTTTCGGCGCAAGGCCGCTGAAGCGGGCGATTCAGAAGGAGATTGAGACGCCGCTGGCCAGGAAGCTGGTAGCGGCCGAAGTCCGCGACGGGCAGAAGGTGCGGGTAGACGTTCGAAAGGGCGGGTTGGTTTTCGAAGTAGAGTCGCCGGTGCGGGCGGCTGCATCATAAGGAACACGGAAAGGAAAATATGGCGGAAGCGATTGAAAGTTCGATGCGGATGCTGCCGTTGCTGGCGCTGAAGAATTCGGCGCTATTTCCGGGAGTGATGATGCCGCTTTCGGTGGGACGGAAGGGTTCGGTGTCCGCGGTGGAAGCGGCGCTGGCCACCGAGGGCAAGGAACTGGTGGTGGTGGCTCAGCGCGACGCGTCGGTGGATGCGCCGCATGCCGACGATTTGTATACCGTCGGGACCAGGGCGGCCATCCGCCGGTACCATCACGCAAGGCCGGACCAACTGGACATCATGGTGCTCGGGATGGAGCGCGTGGTGATCGTGAAGGTGGAAGAGAACGGGCACATGCACGCGCGCATCCGGACGCTGCCGTTGCCGGACGATTCCACACGCGAGACCGAAGCTCTGACGCTGTCGCTGGTGGAGCTGGGGGTCAAATTCGTGAAGCTGGCGCAAGGCGGCGCGGGGCAGCCGGATCTAGCGCAGATGTTCGGCGCCGAACAGGACCCGCTGCAACTGGCGTTCACCATCGCCTCGGTGATGAACCTGGACGCGGCCAAGGAGCAGGCGCTGCTGGAAACCCCGACGCGCCTGGAGGGGCTGCGCATGGTACACGGCTGGTTGTCGCACGAAGTGGACGTGCTGGAACTGCGCCAGAAGATCGCCAATGAGGCGCGGACGGAGATGTCCAAGGAGCAGCGCGAATACGTGCTGCGCCAGCAGAAGCGCGCCATCGAGCAGGAGCTGGGCGAGAAGAATGGAGATCAGGTCGAGGTCGAGAAGCTGCGCGAGCGCCTGACCGAGGCGGATCTGCCCGAGGACATTCGCAAGGAGGCCGAACGGGAGCTGGGACGGCTGGAGAAGCTACCGGCGGCTCAGCCTGAGTTCAGCGTGATCCGGACCTGGCTCGAGTATGTGATCGAGCTGCCTTGGAAGAAGAAAAGCGAAGACCGCCTGGATCTGTCGCGCGCGCGGCAGGTGCTGGACGAAGACCATTACGGAATCGCCAAGGTGAAGGAACGGATCATCGAGCAACTGGCGGTGCTGAAGCTCAATCCGGAAGCGAAGGCTCCGATTCTGTGCCTGGTGGGCGCGCCCGGAGTTGGCAAAACCAGCCTGGGGCAATCCATCGCGCGGGCTCTGGGGCGCAAGTTCGAGCGCATGAGCCTGGGCGGCATGCACGATGAGGCGGAACTGCGCGGGCACAGGCGCACGTATATCGGCGCGCTTCCCGGCCGGCTGATTCAGGCGATGCGGCGGGCGGGGTTCGCCAATCCGGTGCTGATGCTGGATGAGGTGGACAAGCTGGGCCGCGATTTCCGCGGCGATCCGGCGGCGGCGCTGCTGGAAGTGCTGGACCCGGAGCAGAACAAAGCGTTTCGCGATAATTACCTGGACCTGCCGTTCGATTTGTCCAAGGTGTTGTTCATCACCACGGCCAACACTCTGGAGACGATTCCGGCTCCGCTGCTGGACAGGATGGAGATTTTGCACCTGTCGGGTTATAGCGAAGAAGAGAAGATGCAGATCGCGCTGCGGTATCTGTTGCCGAGACAATTGAAACACGCCGGGCTGACGGCGGAGCAGTGCTTGATCACGGACGTGGCGCTGCACAAGCTGATCGCTTCCTACACGCGCGAGGCGGGAGTGCGGCGGCTGGAGCAGGTGCTGGGGCGGATCATCCGCAAGGTGGCGGTGAGGTTCGCCGAGGGCACGACCGACGCCGTGATCGTGAAGGGCGAGGACGTGCCGGACCTGCTGGGACCGGAAGCGATTCTGCCGGAGCAGGCCCGCAAGGAGCTGCCTCCGGGCGTGGCCACGGGGCTGGCGTGGACCGAGACGGGCGGAGACGTCCTGTATATCGAAGCCGCGCTGCTGCCCAACGGCAAGGAGCTGACCATCACCGGACAGCTCGGCGACGTGATGCAGGAATCGGCCAAGACGGCCCGCAGCTATCTGTGGAGCCATGCGCGGGAGTTCGGCCTGGACCCGGAGAAGTTCCTGACTTCCGGGCTGCACATTCACGTGCCGGCGGGCGCGATTCCCAAGGACGGTCCGTCGGCGGGCGTCACCATGACCACGGCGCTGGCGTCGGTGTACTCGGGTCAACCCGCGCGCAACGATACGGCGATGACGGGCGAGGTGACGTTGACCGGCCTGGTGCTGCCGATCGGCGGCGTGAAGGAGAAGGTGCTGGCGGCGCGGCGTGCGGGATTGAAGCGCGTGATCCTGCCGCGCGGCAATCAGAAAGACTTGCGCGATTTGCCCGAGGAGGTCCGCAGCGAGATGGAGTTCGTGTTCGCGGACCGCGTCGAGGACGTGATCGCGGAGATGCTGCCGGGGGTGGTGCAATCGCGGCCGGTGGCGCCTGCGAAGGCGGCGTAAGACGGCGTTAGGTGGCGCGGCAAGACCGCTCAGATGATTTTCGTTGGCCGCATCTTAGGTGGCCACCTATGGCCGGATCAAAGGTGGCCACTGAGGTCCTGGAGATAAGAACCGGCAGAAGGAGAAGCACAACCAGCAGATGATGCATTACTGGCACCTCCTTTGGGATTGGAATACTTTGGATTCGGTAAGGGGAGTCCATAGTTTCCTGGAGGGATGGGCGCTTGTGTTCTTCGGGTTGCTCGTCTTGTTTGACGTCCTTGCACACTTCGCAGAAGAAAATAAAACCCGCGCCAGAAGTCTCGAAAGGACCGGGTTGGTCTGCTTTGCGGTTGCAGTATTATCCGAGGCGCTTGCGTATCCATATAGCCGTCGCAATGATGCGCTATCAAGCATCCAAGACACTGAACAGAAATCGAAGATTGCCACACTAGAGAATTCAACCCAGGGGCTTAAGACAGACGCGGAGAATGCGCACGCGCAGGCCGAAGGGTTTAGGTCGCGGATCGCCGAGCTAGGAATCGAGCTCCGGAGCGAGCAACTGAAAACGATATCCGCGCAAACGGAGCTAAGGTACCTACAACTGATCACCTCATGGCGTGAAGTCACGCCAGAACAAAGGCTGCGTCTCATCCAAGCACTAAAGCCATTTCCTGGGCAACCGTTTCTGATGATCTGGCCAACCGATCCTGAGTCAATCGAATTCATGGAAAACCTTCGCGCGGCTCTCACAGTGGCGTTCGGGTACCCAGGCAGTCGCGGCATCGAACGGTCTGCGATACAACTGAATGAACTTGTATCGGGCAAGTCGTCCGATGATGCCCGCTTGCCAAGAGGAGCGTGGGTTGCTGTAAGCGATCTGCCGCCTTCGCCCTCTCTCGACAAAGCAGCGGATGCCGTTGCTTCCTGGCTTAGGGCCGAAGGTTTTAACGTCTCTGCTACCGTCAAACTGCGGTCCAATCTATTTGGGCCGCAGTTCCTAGCAGTTGTTATCGGGCGGAAACCCTCGATTCCGGACCAATAGATCCAATTCAAACTGCACCATGAGAGCGGAAACGCCGAGCTCGCGGCAGACACGCACAATCTTTTTCTGAATGTCCGCGTCCGACAGTTGCTCAACCCCGACGATGCCGGTCTTGCTTGCGAGCCGCCGCACCCACACGTCGATAGGCTGGAGGAGTCGGAGGTCTTCGGGCGCAATCCTGCTTTCTTAAGTCGTAGATATCGACCAAATCTCTTAAGTAGAGGGAGCTGATTTTAGGGCCTATTCCCGTGATACCCTGCAAATCTTTGGGCAACAATATCGTTGACGCACCCGCGCCAAGAGTGGGATGATGATTCCATGCCCTGGAGTCGCCCCTTGCATGGACCAGCCCGCGTAACAGCCGCTGGCAAGGTCATATCCGGTCGAAGGCCGTCGAGTGAAGACTTGGACATGGACACTGCGCTTAGCATTGCTGGTAATTGGCGATCCTCGCATGGGTATCCACTCCATGTATTCAAAACCGTATTGCGGGGTAGGGCTAAGAAGATAGACTCACGGGCTTTGGTGTATCAGCGGCAGAAACGCCTCCCGTCTATCATTGCGAAACTTCAGCGGTTCCATGCAATGCAGTTATCTACGATGCAGGATCTAGGTGGATGTCGGGCCGTACTGCGCTCAGTTAGAAATGTGGAGAGTTTAGTCAAGCTCTATGAAAATAATCCAACCAACGCCGCTCTCTTTGTCGGCAAGAAGGACTACATCCAAGAGCCAAAGGCTGATGGTTACCGCAGTGTACACTTGATCTACCAATATCAGGGCACAAGTCAAAGCGGAGCCTTTTGTGGCTTGAAGATTGAGATACAAATACGTTCAAGGCTGCAACATGCTTGGGCAACAGCGCTTGAGACGATTGATACGTTCACGAGCCAAGCTCTCAAATCAGGGTTTGGAAGCGATCTCTGGAAGCGGTTCTTTGCTTTGACGGGAACCATGATAGCAATGAGGGAAAAACGCCCGATAGTGCCGGGAACGCCAGACAACTATGCTGATCTAATTAAAGAGCTTAAGCCGATCTGTGTGAAACTTCACATACCGGATGTATTTCATGGTCTTTCTTTCGGCGTGAAGTTCTTGGCACAAAAGGGACGGAGTAGCGCAATCGCCCACATAATACTGTTAGATTCCGAGGGCAAAACGATCAGGGTATTCGATTTTCCTTCCAACGAGGAGGCTGCTGAAAAGTACATTGAACTGGAGAAGGAAAACTTGGACAAGCCCCACATTCAAAGTGTTCTTGTATCTGTGGACTCGCTTCAGGCGTTGAGATCGGCTTATCCGAGCTACTACCTGGACACAACACAGTTCGTAAAGATCGTCAACGACCTGATTGAGCGCGAACATGCGATATCATGAATCCGATGAAGGTTTACCAGCAACGTCATCCGAATACGATGCCTTCAAGGGCTTGCTTGGTCGCATCCTCGCCGTACCGCGCTCCGAGATTGTCAAGCGCGAAGCCGCGTATCAATAGCAGTCGGCGGCGGCGCTGCTGGAAGTGCTGGACCCGGGGCAGAACAAAGCGTTTCGCGATAACTACCTGGACCTGCCGTTCGATTTGTCCAAGGTGTTGTTCATCACCACGGCCAACACGCTGGAGACGATTCCGGCTCCGCTGTTGGACCGAATGGAGATTCTGCACCTGTCGGGCTATAGCGAAGAAGAGAAGATGCAGATCGCGCTGCGGTATCTGTTGCCGAGACAATTGAAGCACGCCGGGCTGACGCCGGAGCAGTGCTTGATCACGGACGTGGCGCTGCACAAGCTGATCGCTTCCTACACGCGCGAGGCGGGAGTGCGGCGGCTGGAGCAGGTGCTGGGGCGGATCATCCGCAAGGTGGCGGTGAGGTTCGCCGAGGGCACGACCGACGCCGTGATCGTGAAGGGCGAGGACGTGCCGGAGCTGCTGGGGCCGGAAGCGATTCTGCCGGAGCAGGCCCGCAAGGAGCTGCCTCCCGGCGTGGCCACGGGGCTGGCGTGGACCGAGACGGGCGGAGACGTCCTGTATATCGAAGCCGCGCTGCTGCCTAGCGGCAAGGAGCTGACCATCACCGGGCAGCTCGGCGAAGTGATGCAGGAATCGGCCAAGACGGCGCGCAGCTATCTGTGGAGCCATGCGCGGGAGTTCGGCCTGGACCCGGAGAAGTTCCTCAATTCCGGGCTGCACATTCACGTGCCGGCGGGCGCGATTCCGAAGGATGGTCCATCGGCGGGCGTGACCATGACGACGGCGCTGGCGTCCGTGTACTCGGGCCAACCGGCGCGCAACGATACGGCAATGACGGGCGAGGTGACGTTGACCGGCCTGGTGCTGCCGATCGGCGGCGTGAAGGAGAAGGTGCTGGCGGCGCGGCGCGCGGGATTGAAGCGCGTGATCCTGCCGCGCGGCAATCAGAAAGACTTGCGCGATTTGCCCGAGGAGGTCCGCAGCGAGATGGAGTTCGTGTTCGCGGACCGCGTCGAGGACGTGATCGCGGAGATGCTGCCGGGGGTGGTGTGCACCCCGGTGGCTCCGGCGAAGGCGGCGTAGGGGCGATTGGTGGCGTTGTTCTCCGCGCAAGTGTGAAGTCCGCCCTTGGCGTCCTGCTACAATTTTCGTAGGTTTGAGTCAGGACGACCAGATCAACGAAGTGCCTTCGACGTTAGGCTATTCGCCTGCGATCCGAAGAGTCTACTGGACGATCTCAGCGGTTATTGGTCTCGCCCTGGTGCTGTCGCTTCTCGTGGCTGATATGACGCGCCAGCGGGAGGTCCAGAAGTCGGACCAGTTCGAGGACGCGGTGAGCAGCCAGGCCTCCGTTGAGTCTAGGCGTGCGATCGCGGAACGCGTAGATCGTTTCGCCGCGCTCGCCAAATCGCTGGCCAGCAGCTCGGAGTTCAGGAATCCGTCAGACCACGATAAGGACGGCGCCAGGTACATGGACCGTGACCGTGAGCAGGGTGGCCAAATGGCCCTGTACGATCACATAACCACATGGCTACAGTCGGAGAGTGGACCTCCGGTTCCGCTCTTGGACTGGAGAAAGCTCCCGAAATCAGTTGCGGTCTGGCAGCTCGCGCGCGGCCTGCCCATAAGGTCCCCTGGCGGGGCGCTGCTAGCGAAGGGCAGAAGGCGGCTCGTCGCTGACACGCTCTCTTCGAACCCAGAGATTGCCAGCATTGCGGAGCTCGATTCACGGGGACGCGTTGTCTTCCTCGCGCCCTACGCTGTCCAACTCACTCTTGAGACATTCAATCTTCGCCCCACGGTCGGACCTCTCCAATCAGGCGCGGAGGCACGGGCGCTGTTCCTTCGTGTTCCGTCCGGTGGAGGGGTCCCAGCGGCTCTCAGCATCGTTGTTCCGTTTGAGCGCGCCACAGGGATCTACTACCTCTTGCTCACTCTGGGGCCCAGGGTCCCCACGGTCCGGGAGCTCCCGGGCGGCTCGCCAAGCTTTGGCGTTTTCGACGGACAAGGCGAGATACTGATGTATGCGGGCGATCCGGCAGCGCTCCTCGCCGCCAGCGCGGGCCGCGCGCCCGCTGGAGGGGAACGGGCAAGTCACTCATCCGTTTTGATCGGTGGCTTGGACTACTCCCTGGTGACGCTCACGCCTAACTCCCCGGTGAGGGCCGCAATCGAGGTCGGTTTCCTTGCGACGATCGCCACATACATACTTGCGTTCGCCCTAATGCTCCTCATCGTCCGCCGAGTACTTCTGTGGCTCACTCGCGAGCAGTGGAAGCGGAACCACCTTCGGGCTCAGACGGAGAGAGCGGCGCAGGATCTCGCTCACGATTTCCGCAAGGGACTGCTTATGCTGCGTACGACGAAGGACAGCATTTCCCATAAGCTGGATTCCTTGGATCTGCAGCGACTAGAGGGCGCAATCATCGACATCACGGGCTACGCAGACCACCTTTCGCGGAGCCTGGTCGCCGATACGTTCGCTCTTCCGGAGGTCCCCGGAGGGGCCGTGTCCGCGCAGGTGGAGGCAACTGCGTACGTGCGCGGAATTCTCGAGAACGTGATCGAACAGCATGCTGCGATGTTGAAGCGGTCCATTCCGTTGGCTGTATCCGACGATCCAGCGGGAGACGAGCCGTTCGGGGGGATCGGTGCTACAGACCTTACTCGAATCGTCTCGAACCTGCTCGACAATTCGATCGACGCGTGCCACGCGGCTGGCACCGACGAGGTCTCGGTGGCGATTCAGGCAAGTGGGCGGGACATTAGAATACGGGTCGCCGACAATGGCTGCGGAGTCGAGGTGGCACGCCAGAGGGAGCTTTTCGTTGGCGGCTTTACGACGAAGGGCAAGGAGCGCGGGAAGGGTTTAAGTAGCTGCCAGAAGCTTGCGAGGAAGTGGGACGGGGACCTTACGCTCCTAGCGTCAATTCCGGGAGAGGGGACTCAGATGGAGCTTCGTGTCCCCAGACGCCCGACGCCGCCTTGGTTCGTCAACAAGGTTACCCTAAAGGCAGGGAGCGTGCTGGTTGTCGTGGACGATGAGGGTCCCGTTTGCGATTATTGGGAGAAACGGTTCAAGGAGCGCTTCGAGGGGATAAGCCTACCAACTGGCCTTTGTCCGCGGCTGGTCCTGGTCAGGCGAGCCGACGACCCGAGGATGAGGGGCGAGTTGCTGAGCGTGGGAACAGATTTTTTCGTCGACTACAAATTCGACGGCGAGGACGTGACCGGGATAGGGCTGATAGAGGAACTCCACCTCGAAAGTAGAGCCGTTTTGGTCACCAACCATTTTGAGCGGGCCAACGTCCTTGCGGCAGTGCAGCGGCTTGGGATCAGGCTGCTGCCAAAGAATTACATGTTCAGCATCAAGTTTCCGATCGAGATTGGAGGACTCCTATCAGTCTCGTCTTTGTCGTTGCCGAGGATGCCGGCGGATTCTGCGCCCCCCTCAACGCCGTCGCAGCTCGGGACCGGGTCAACATCAGCTTCGAGCCCCTCTCCACACCTGCGCGGATGTTCACTGAGATCGAGAGCCGAGTTCCTCATCTTATCCTTCTGCACCACAACTGGAGCGCCATCAGCATCTCGAAGATCCTTGAGCGGCTGGCGGCCGCGTGCGACGCCACGAGGGTCATCGTGTTTACGGGTCAACGAGTCAAAACAGCTGAGTTGGTCGAATGCGTCCGATCCGGGGTTGCCGACTATTGGGAGCGGGACGCAATGAATACGGACTTCATATTCAACCAAATCTCGCACTACTGCTTCGAGCTCCGTGTATGCGATCAAGGCCCTTAGGCTGTCGTCCGGGTCGGTCGCGCAATTGGCGAAGCGATTGGAGCGCGAGTCTGAACTGCGTCGCACTGCCGAGGCTCAGCGCGAGGCCCTCGCGCAGAAGGTGCAGGCCCTGGAGAGCGGCGAGCTGAATGCGACCACCAGAGACCTGAGGAGCATCGCGAAGGTGATCGCGATAGCCTTGGTCTTGCTGGCGGCCTTCCTCCTTGCGAACCGCTTCACGAATGTGGGTCCGGCGTGGTCGTTAGGATTTGTTTTTCTCTGCGGCGTGGTAATCCTTTTTTTTGAGAGAAAGATCTCATTCGCTCAGCTCAAATTGGGGCAAGGGAGCGCGGTGGTTCGGAACCAGGATAAGGACCCCTAAAGAGGCAGCCACGATCGGCGCTCGCCGGTGGTTCCCGCCAAGGCTGCGTAACGGCTGCCCATCCCTTGTCCTTCGGCAGACGCCGGTATACTTGGGGAGACGCATGGAAGTACGTCTCTCAGCGGATAAGGAAGCCCGCCTTCGCGACTTTGCCACTCGCGCGGGTAAGGATGCCTCTGCGCTTGTTGAGGAAGCCGTCGATCACATGCTGGAACAGAATGCCCAATTCCTCGAAGCCGTCGAGGAGGGCCGAGCCGACGCCCGCCGAGGCGCATTGCTGGACCACGCAGAGGTCGTGGACCGGATCGAGAGAATCTTCCAGTCCTAAGTGCCGGCGTTAATGCGGGTCCGGTGGACCGAAGCGGCGGCCGAGAATCTTGCGCGGATCGTTGGGTTTATCGCGAAAGATAACCCTGAAGCTGCGCGGCCGGGAGCATTCACGGAAGCCCGAGGAATTCTACGAAATCGTTTGGATCTCCTGCCCAGGATCGAAAGTCGAACTATTCGCGCGACAGCAGCGGAACGCCTGGATTAGCTATGGAAATCAAAGCGGATTGTTCAACAAGCAAGGAGCTGTGACAGCATCCTGAAACATTCTGCTTTGTTTTTGTTAGGATACAAGGAGTCCACCGCGTTCGAAAGGGAAGCCGTCCATTGCCTCTAGACTTTTGCCTTTTGTTCGCCTAGAATATTATGTACTACCTGGCGGGTGATAACGAGCCCACGCAACGAGTTCGGTGTCCTGTGCACGGTTTTATTCGATACTCGCGAAACGAAAGGAAGATCATTGATCACCGCGTCTTCCAGCGACTACGTCACGTCCGCCAGCTTGCGATGGAGTATTTGGTCTATCCCGGTGCGGTTCACACGCGCTTTGAACACAGCTTGGGTGTGATAGAATTAGCAAGCTAGGTCTTCGATCACCTTGTTCAGTACAACCGTGGTGAGATCGAGAAGGATCTTAAGCAGGTTCCTGAGCTTGCTGAAAATACCATTGCCAAAGCTAGACAGCTCGTTCGCCTTGTGGCACTCCTTCACGACATTGGGCACCCCGCCTTTGCGCACGCCGGCGAGAAGGGTATTCCTGGCAAGGATCACGAGAAGGTATCAATCCACGTAATCGCAAATGTTTTGAACGGACTGCTCGACCAAGTGTTTTTCCCTGGCACATCTGCCGTCTTGGTTCGGTTGATGGAGAAGTCGCCAGAGCTCGCCTTTCTCAGTCAGCTCGTCTCAGGAGAAGTTGATGCGGATAGGGCAGACTACCTCCTCCGAGATTCACTGCACTGTGGAGTGAGCTACGGGCTGTATGATTCCGCGAAGCTGGTCGAGTCCTTGACCCTGGTCGAAGACCCGGACAGCGGCCGCCTGCAGCTCGCGTTTAATCGTGGTGGAGAACACACCTTCGAAGCTCTCATCCTCGCTCGTTACCAGATGAACACTCAAGTGTACTTTCACAAGATCCGAAGGATCTATGATCACTATCTTGAAGAATACTGCGGCCTCTGGGGGCCAGAAAACTACAAGAACCTTGACGATGTCCTCCAGCACGACAACATGTCGGTGATGATGGAGATCCGCCGAGATGCGAACCAGGAAGGGCCGCGTCAGAAATGGGCGCAGCGAATAACGGAGCGGCGGCATCATCGGGTGGTTCATGAGACTGGTGACAATGCGGACCATGCTCTGCTTCAGCGTGCGAGACGGATTCTGGCGAAGCTGCAGGAATCGTTCCCAGGGACTGATTTTTATTTGGATGATTCGCCGGTCTCAATCTACAAGCTTTCAATCCGCGGAGAGCAGGAGGAGCCCATGGTGCAGCATCTCTATATCAAAGAGCGCAATGGGAACCTCACCGTGCTGGCCCACGAAAGCGCTATCATCAGCAAGATCCCGAAACGAGTCCGTACAGTTCGCATCTTCGCAGATGGGGAAGAGAGTACATTGAAGCAGATACGTGAGAACGTCAAGAATCTGGAGAAGACGCTATGAATACGAGCAGTGAGCTTGTATACTCCAATGACTTGTGCTCTGCCTTTCTGACGGCAATCGTGAAGGCTTTCGAGGCCCATCATCCGAGCACTTACCTCGGACGAACCGCGATGCAGAAGCTGACGTACTTCGTGAAGGTGCTCGGCGCCCCTGTTCCGTGCTCGTTCGGCATTTACACGTACGGGCCCTATTCGGACAAGGTCACTTTCGCGGTAGAGTCACTCCTCGCTGACGATGTGATCGAAGATCGGAGCACAAACCCAAAGTATTCGAACTACGGACTCGGGCCAAACTCAGGAGAACTTCTTTCTGAATTTGCGAATGAGATACTGCCATACGAGGGCCGTATCAGCCGGGCGGTCAAAGCGCTCGGGGGGTTTTCACCCAAGGATCTTGAATTGATCGCTACCCTTCACTTCATTGCAAAGCGGCAGGTTCAGATCAAGGGAGAATCCTCAAAGAGTTCTGTCATCCGTGAATTCAAGTCGATCAAAGGCGAAAAGTTCAAGGATTCTGAGATCAACGCTTGGTACGATGGCTTGGTACAGGCGGGCCTGATTTGAACTGAAATCACCGGCTGCGATTGGCCTCATTCGTGATGACCTGACGGTTTCGCAGGGTTGAGCAGCTCTCCGCACACGGACAAGGCGCTGCACAAGCTGATCGCTTCCTACACGCGTGAGGCGGGAGTGCGGCGGCTGGAGCAGGTGCTGGGACGGATCATCCGCAAGGTGGCGGTGAGGTTCGCCGAGGGTACGACCGACGCCGTGATCGTGAAGGGCGAGGACGTGCCGGAGCTGCTGGGACCGGAAGCGATTCTGCCGGAGCAGGCCCGCAAGGAGCTGCCTCCGGGCGTGGCCACGGGGCTGGCGTGGACCGAGACGGGCGGAGACGTCCTGTATATCGAAGCCGCGCTGCTGCCCAGCGGCAAGGAGCTGACCATCACCGGACAGCTCGGCGAAGTGATGCAGGAATCGGCCAAGACCGCGCGCAGCTATCTGTGGAGTCATGCGCGGGAGTTCGGCCTGGACCCGGAGAAGTTTCTGAATTCCGGGCTGCACATTCACGTGCCGGCGGGCGCGATTCCGAAGGATGGTCCATCGGCGGGCGTGACCATGACCACGGCGCTGGCGTCGGTGTACTCGGGCCAACCGGCGCGCAACGATACGGCGATGACGGGCGAGGTGACGTTGACCGGCCTGGTGCTGCCGATCGGCGGCGTGAAGGAGAAAGTGCTGGCGGCGCGGCGCGCGGGATTGAAGCGCGTGATCCTGCCGCGCGGCAATCAGAAAGACTTGCGCGATTTGCCCGAGGAGGTCCGCAGCGAGATGGAGTTCCTGTTCGCGGACCGCGTGGAGGACGTGATCGCGGAGATGCTGCCGGGGGTGGTGTGCACCCCAGTGGCGCCGGCCAAGGGCGGCGTAAACCCCGCCCACGCCGTGCGCGGCCCCAAGTACGGCGTGAAAAAAGGCAAGACGCCGTGCGATCGCCAGAAGAACGGCCCGAGACGGGCGCGCGGCACCGGCATCACTGCGTATCTGAAGAACAAGGGCACGCTTGAAGCCGCGCAGCACGTCGCCAACCACGAGTCGCCGGGCACGACGAAGCTTTACGACCGGCGACAGGATGAGATTTCTCTCGATGAGGTCGAGCGGATTGCGATTTGAGCGCGAAAAGACACAGACTCGTGTGTCGCAGACGGTAGGTTTCGGGACGAAAACCGCAGCCAATGAATTCAGGGCTTGCAGAGTCCCGCTTTGTTGTCCCACTATGGAGGGCATGAAATACGGGTACGCCCGCATCTCCACGGAAGACCAGAACGCCGCCATGCAGCACACGGCGCTGAAACAGGCCGGGTGTAAAACGAGTTTCACAGATGAACTGTCAGGCGCGATCACCAAGCGCCCTGCCCTGCTCCGCTGCATGAAGAAACTCGAACGCGGCGACACGCTCGGCTTTGTTCAAAAAAAGCGTGGAAACTCGACCGGCTGGGCCGCAGCTTGCGCGACCTGATAACGACGCTCGACGGCTTGCGCGATCGCGGCGTGAAATTCCGATCGATCACGGAGGCGATCGACACCGAGACGCCCACGGGCCGCGTTATGTGGCAGATGATTGGCATGATGGCCGAGTACGAGCACAGCCTTATCAGCGAACGGACCCGCGCCGGAGTGAAGGACTCAAGGAAGCGGGAGTGAAATTCGGGAGGAGGAAGAAGCTGGGCCCGGCGCAGATCACCAAAGCCCGCAAGCTGATCGAGGCGGGCGAACGGTTTGAGGACGTGGCCGCGCTTTGGAACGTGGGCCGGACGACGCTTTACCGGGCGCTTGCCGCGTTGTACCCCTTGTCCCCCTAAAACATTGGTCGATTATGTATTAGACAGGACCGTTTTTGGTGAGACAATTAAAGAGTAAAGGAGATTTTAGTGAACAATAATCTTGGTACTCGCGAGCGCGAGGCAAAGGCAATTGACCTTGCCGTGGCACAGGGTGATTTCACCGACGGCGTGAAGGTGCTAGAAAAAGTGGCCACCGAACTTAGGACGGCGGGGCTGGCGATCGAGGGCGAGGACTTTGAAACAGTCCGGGTTGTAATTGATTTAATGATGAAACGTCGCGTGCTGCACATGCGCGCGAGCGGCAAAAGCGAAATAGATGGGTGTGCAAGTGCACGGTACGTGAAAGGGCCGGACATGCAATAAGCGGTAGCGGGTAGTTCAAAAACTACCCGCTATCCAATAAGCCCAATAAGCGATCCCCGTGGGGCAGCTTTAAAGTTTATCCAGCGACTTCTTGTCAGCCGCACTGTAGGTGATGAAGATAAATGCTGTGTTGGCCCGGGTACTTGCAGCCCCCGGCAAATTCTCTCCGTCGTTTTTCCGGTAGTCTGGTCTGGGCTCTAGGGAGGTGACCCCATGCGCATCACTGAGTGGCCCAACAAGGAGAAAAAGAAGATGAATGACACCATGCGTCGCCAGATCGTTGTTTTCGCGCTCGCGCTCGCGCTCGCGTTTGCGCTAGCGCCGGTTTATGCGCAGCAACCTCAGCCTCTGAACCCGCCTCTCAAGAATTGGGCAGCCCCTTTATATTGGGCACCCACGCCGCGAGAGGCCGAGCAGCAGCGCCTCGAACAACGCATCGCTCACCCCGAGTCTTCTTCGCCGGCGATAGCGCAAGCGGCCATATTTACGCCGCCGGGACCGATGACGTTCATCGCGGTGACGCCCTGCAGGGTGATGGATACACGCTCGACCCAACCTTTCACGGGAGCGTTCGGTCCTCCGTCGCTTGCGGCTTTTGGGACGGCGCGCCAGGTGCCGCTGCCCACGTCCACGACGTGCAGCATTCCGTCCAACGCCGGAGCATATTCGCTGAACATCACAGTTGTACCGCCGGGACCCATGTCGTTTCTGTCGGTATGGCCTGCGGGTGCACCGTATCCGGGGGTGTCAACCCTCAATGATCCAGTTGCGGGCGGAGTCATCGCCAACGCCGCCATCATCGTGGCGGGGACCAGCGGGGCGATCCAGATGTTGGCGAGCAATCCTACAGACGTCATCATCGATATCAACGGCTACTACGCCGCGCCGACCGACGTAGGCGGAAATACCGCCGTCGGGACTGGGGCTCTGGGAAGCCTCGCTGGCGGAAACTACAACACGGCTACCGGCGCCAGCGCGCTTGCGAACAACACCACCGGGAACAGCAACACGGCCAGCGGCTACTACGCGTTGGAGAGCAACACCACCGGAAGCGACAACACGGCCAGCGGCAACTTCGCGCTGCAGGCCAACACCACCGGCAACAATAACACGGCTAGTGGCTCAGGCGCGCTGCAGGCCAACACCGCCGGCAACAACAACACGGCCAGCGGCTCAGGCGCGCTGGGAAGCAATACCGCTGGGAGCTCCAACACGGCCAGCGGCAGCAACGCCCTGAATGCCAACACCATAGGGATTGACAACACGGCCAGCGGCCTCAACTCGCTGCTTAGCAACACCACCGGGAACAGCAACACGGCCAGCGGCTACCTGTCGCTGTACCGCAACAGCATCGGGAACTACAACACGGCCGGCGGCGTCGGCGCGATGGGTGGTAACACCACTGGGAGCAACAACACTGCCAGCGGCTACTACGCGTTGTACAACAACACCACCGGGAGCAATAATATTGCCATCGGGCCAGACGCAGCCTTCAACGTCTTGGGCGGCAACAGCAACAACATTGACATAGGCAGCCTGGGTGCCTCGGGCGACAGCGGCGTCATACGGATCGGGACAGCGGGCGCGCACACGAGCACGTTTATCGCGGGTATTAACGGCGCAACTCCGGGCACCCCCAACTTACTGATCTGCGTGGACGGGAATGGGCAACTTGGAACCACAGGTTGCAGCAGCACCCCCTCCTCGCAGCGCTTCAAGCAGCAGATCGCCGACATGGGTGACAGCAGCAGCAAGCTGCTCCAATTGCGTGCCGTCACTTTCTTCTACAAGCCACAGTACGACGATGGCTCCCATGCGCTGCAATACGGCCTCATCGCCGAGGAAGTCGCTAAGGTCTATCCCGATATGGTGGGATACGACAAGGACGGCCAGCCCACGTCAGTCAAGTATCAATTGCTCACCCCCATGCTGCTGAATGAGGTGCAGAAGCAGAACGCGCAGATCCAGACTCAGGCGGAAGCCATTCAGTTCCAGCAGGAGGAGAATCGCAAACTGGAGGATCGCCTGGCCGCGCTGGAGGCTCTGCTGTCTAGCCAGACATCGACGGCTGTGCGACCGGCGAGGAGCCAGTAAAGGGAACACCGAAGGCGTAGCGAGAGGGGTGCGCTCTGCTGATAAATCCGGCGTTACGACAAATTTCGCCTCCCCTTCCCTGCCCCTACACCAGCTCGATCCGCAGATCACGACCGATAGCGTGTGCCGCGCGCGTTAGGGTCTGCAGCGTCACCGAGGCATTGCCCGGATCGAGAAGACGATCCAGCGCCGCGCGGCTTGTGTTCATGCGCCGCGCCATCTCCACCTTGCTGATTTTGTCCTTCGCCATCGCTTGCTGAACTTGCCAGGCCAGCGTCTCTTTCAGCACGACCGCACGGGTCTCTTCGAGGACGCCTTCCTCTTTCAGGAAGTCCTCCAGTGACGAGCCGATATGCTGGTTGCGCATTTTCATTTCGTAACGTCCTTGACGGCCCGGTACTTGGCAGCCAAATCTTAGGCGACACGTCTCCGGCTTGTCGGCTTTGGCCTCGGATCATCTTCGGCAATGCCGGACAGAACCACTGGCGCACGGTCGGGAAACTCGGCGACCAGCGAAAGATTCCCGCCCATGGCCTCGACCGTTTTTCGGAGCGTGGACAGCAAGAGATCGCTCCGCTTTTCGAGGCGCGAAACACTGTCCTGGGTGACCCCGAGCGTCTTGGCCATCTTTACCTGCGTGAGCTTGCGCGCGTGCCGCAGTTCGCGCAAGGTCATCTCCTCGGCGATCAGCTCGGCGGCGCGGGCCTCGACCTTCTTGCGTTGGGCGGGGCTCAGTTCCTTCATTTTGTCCTTCAGCGTGATTGGCATGGCTATGTCCCCTTCTTTTTCATTCGTGACAGGTGCTCATCAAATCTTTCGTCGGCCTTTGCTATGAGCTGGCGATAAAATCTCTTCTCGCCGCCGCCCGACTTGTCTCCCGCGATCAGAAGGACCGCGTTGCGTTTCGGGTCGAACGCGAAGGCGACGCGCCAGACACCGTCTGCCGCGTCAAAGCGCAACTCCTTCATATTCGCGTGGCGCGAACCCTTGAGCGTGTCGACGCGGGGCCTGCCGAGCTGCGGGCCAAACTGCTCCAGCAACAGGGCATGAGCGCGTAATTCGCTCTGCACGTCATCCGGCAGCGCGTCGAATTCGGGATCGAAGTCCTTATGGAATTCAACTTCCCACTTCACTCTTATAGTATGTCATGCAGATAATATGTTGTAAAGAACATATTCAGCTTGTTGCATCGAGGCGGTGAGGCTCAGGAAGAAGCCCGCCGAACAGGCGTAATTCTCTCCGGGTTCAAACCGGCAGAGACGGGCTTTCTTCAGCCCAGAGACTTGCTGGTCACATGCGCCCGCGTGTCCTCAGCCGCGCGGTCGGCCCACCCCCGTTCTAGGCGAAGTTAATTTTTCAAACCAGCTCGATGCGCAGATCACGGCCGATAGCGTGTGCCGCGCGCGTTAGGTTTGCAGCGTCACCGAGGCGTTGCGAGGATCGAGAAGACGATCAAGCGCCGCGCCGCTTGTGTTCATGCGCCGCGCCATCTCTACCTTCCCTGCGTCTCAAGCGTCAGCAAATACTCTTCAATGGTCTTCGCGGGGTTCTTCAGGCTCTCCCGATGACGCCGCGCGGCCTCAAGTACGACGCCGGGGGCCAGGTCCAGAAGATGCGCGATAAATTCATCCGGGTGCTGCGCCTCGATTTCGAAGGGCGTCAGAATTTCCGCAGGAAAGTCCCGCACGTTCGCCGTGACAATCACGTCGGCGCGCCCCCGGATTGCCGCCGCCAGCACGTGCCGGTCGTCCGCATCGGGAAGCTCCAGCCCTTCGATCAAATCTTCATAGCCGGTAACGAGAGCATCCGGCGCATGCTTGTCCATGAGCATCCGGGTCCGCTCAAGTTTCTCACGCGAGAGATCGGGACGGTTCCGCAGCAGCGCGGTTATCCATTCCTCATGCACGCCGGCCGACCATCTGGCGTGGAACAGTCCCGTCATCGCCAGATGCATCAGCAAATTCCGCAGCTCGGCGGGATACAGGACATTCGCATCGTAAAAAGCCGTGAAGTTGGCCACGGCCTTTAAAGCCCGAGTTCATGGTCATACGCGGCCAACTCTTCGAGCGCCGCGAGGCGATCCGCATCAGCGCGCCGCTTGTATTTCATCAACGCCTCGAACCGGACACGGCGATGCGTGCCCACCTTCCGGTATTCGATTTTCCCCTCCTCCAGCAACTGGATCAGCGACGGCCTCGACACGTTCAGCATGTCCGCCGCCTCCTGCGTCGTCAGCTCCGCATGCACGGGGATGAGCGTCACGGCATTGCCGCGCGCCATCTCTTCGAGAATGCGCACCAACAGCGCCACCGCCGCGGCCGGCAGCTTCACCGTGCCGCCCGGCGATTCGTCATCGAGTATCCGAAGCCGCATCGGGCCGCCCTTTTCCAGGCGGGTTGCCAGTAAACGGCTGGTTTCCTTGGCAACTACAGCCTCCGCTTCGGAGGGAAGTGTTGCCGCCAGCGCGGGATGTGTCATCGTCGCACCTCGTTTGTTTTCAGTGTCTTCCTAACTATCAATCTAGCACGTATCCGAAGTATATGCAAGCATTCGAAGCAATCGAAAATCCCCTTCCTGCCTGTAGAAACGGGCTAATCCGCGCCTATCTTGGGGGTACTTGGCCGAACGTGCTGACGGGTTATAATTTTCTCAAACCAGCTCGATACGCAGATCACGACCGATAGCGTGTGCCGCGCGCGCGTTAGGGTTTGCAGCGTCACCGAGGCATTGCCAGGATCGAGAAGGCGATCAAGCGCCGCGCGGCTTGTGTTCATGCGCCGCGCCATCTCTACCTTGCTGATTTTGTCCTTCTCCATGGCTTGCTGAATTTGCCAAGCCAGCGTCTCTTTCAGCGCGACCGCGCGGGTCTCTTCGAGGACGCCTTCTTCTTTCAGGAAGTCCTCCAGAGACGAGCCGATATGCTTGTTGCGCTTTTTTCATTTCGTAACGTCCTTCATTCTCCGTTTCGCCAGGGCCAGGTCATCTGTGGGCGTTTTCTGCGTTTTCTTAATGAACCCGTGCAGCACGACGAGCACTGACGCGTGAAAGCACAGGATCAGCCGGGCTTTCCGCTGGCTCGGAATGTACCGGAACCGGCGCTTATAGTCACACTGCTGGCATCTAGTACGGCGGCCGCCGCCGTATTGCTTCCGCCACCTGGAGTGCTCGCGGCCATCTTAAGTGGAGTCGCATACTGACTTTCACGCAAGTCAGAGAAGGCTCTGGAGGATCGGATGGATCGGCTTCAGCGCGGCGAAGATCCGATCATGATCCACGCGACTCGCAGCTAAGTCGCCACCACCGGCCATCCACTTTTCTTCGATTGGCACCGGTATACTTGAAGAGACCAGCGGTGCAGCGCAGGGGAACCTTATGGAAGTCCATCTTTCAGCGGATAAGGAAGCGCGCCTTCGCGACATTGCGACCCGCTTGGGTAAAGAGGCCTCGGCTCTTGTTGGGGAAGCCGTCGATCGGATGCTGGAACAGGATGCCCGACTCATCGAAGCGGTCGAGGAAGGCCGAGCCGACGTCCGTCGAGGCGCATTGCTGGACCACGCGGAAGTCGTGGACCGCATTGAGCGAATCCTGCTGTCCTGAGTGCCGGCCGTGATGCGCGTCCGATGGACCGAGGCAGCCGCCGAGGATCTGTCGCGGGTTGTCCAGTACATCGCCAAAGACAACCCTGAAGCCGGAGTGCGGCACGCCTCCCGGAATTGGCCTAGGGCGCCGCGGGTCCTACGGTCGAGCTCGACTACTGAGCAAGCGAAAAGGGCCCATTTCGAGACGCGGCAGCAAAGCTACTTCGGGGCAACGGCACGTTCCAGCGTTTCCCGAATGAAGCGCGTGTACGGAATGCCGCGCGCTCGCGCCCTCTCCTTCACCGCAGCCAACAGCGGCTTGGGTACGCGCATATTGATCTGCTCGTCCTTCTTCTCGAATTCAAACTTCGCCGGTTTGAACTGCGAGAAATCGAGGCCGGACAGGTCTTGCGCTAAAAACGCTTGGGCCTGCCTATTCGTTTTCAGCCGTGGAACCTTCTTCTTCATAAGCGGCCACCTCCTTCGCGTGCATGAGCCGCGCCGTCACAGGGCGGATGAAACGGCGCTTGTCTTTGACCCGGATCGTGAAGGCCACGAACACGAGCCGCCCTTCTATTCTCCCCACGGCAATGAAACGATCCTCATCCGCCGAGTGTTTGTGATCAGGGGCAATGCGGGGACTGTGGGTAAATAAGGCTTCGATCCGCCCAAGTGAAAGACCGTGCTTTTGGCACTTCGCCCGGTTCCCTTCATCCCAATCGAACCCGCTGACCCGCAAGTCCATCATATCGCACTCTATACAAATGTATATACGTTTGTCGAGACGGTAGCACCGACTGTCATTGGCTTCAGCATACGCCGCCTTGCTTAGGCGCTGTCGCGGGTCCAGCGCCAGCCGAAGCGGACCAGGCGCTCCTGGACGCGATGGGGATGATTGAGGCGCAGCAGGTGGATGGTGGCTCGGCCGGAGGGCGTCAAACCGACGAGTTCGCCGCCTTTAAGCATGAAGTGTTCATGCCACTGGTCGCGGCGTGGATGGAATAGAGGCACGAGTTGGCCTGTTTCAGTATCGAAGGAAGAAAGGTCGCTCCCCTTGCGGCGGTTGCACAAGGTGCAGGCGAACGCGAGATTGTTGACACCGCTTTCTCCTCCATGCTTGACTGAGACGATATGATCGACTTGGTGAGGGGCGAAGGATGCCGGTTCGGGTGTCTGGCAGTACTCGCAAGCGTAGGAAGCGCGGTCGGCCACCTTCTCGCGCAGCAAGGCGAGGTTCTTTGACGAAGGCCGGGGCGGAGCGGCTTTGAAAGAACTCGCCCGCACAACGGAGCCTGGCTCGGCAGGATGCTGGCGGGTTCCTGGCGGTTTGGAGGGCCGAGCCGGCCCTGTGCGGGCTACGGGCGGAGTCCGCTCGCCGCGCGGTTTTCGCTTAGCGTTCGTGCATAAATAACCGCTTCATTGTGTCGATGGGGAAATGGTATAGTTCCAGTCCCCGTGGAACGGGTGGCGCGCGATATTGATGGCGGCAAATTTGGCATCGGAGGTTTTGACGCCTTTGGGATATTTGTTTTCGTCGAGTTCGGCGCGTACGGTAAGTCCGGTGGTGGTCGTCGTTGCCGCAATGAGTTGAACGATGGTCTGAAAACTCCGCAGGGGTTTTCCACGCCAGTTAATCGTGAGAAAGGAAAAGAGGCGATGTTCGATTTTGTTCCATTTGCTGGTACCCGGGGGCAGATGGCAGACCGTGATGGGAACGCGAAGCATGTTGGCTAGCTCCTGTAATTCTACTTTCCACAGGCGGACACGGTGTCCGTTGCTACCGCCGCCATCGGCAGTCACCAGCAGTCGTGTGGCATTGGGATAGCGGCCTTGTCCCATACTCAACCACCAGCGGCCAATCGCGTGAACGGCGAAACTGGCGGTATCGTGATCGGTGCCAACGCTGACCCATCCCTTGTTGTCGCCGATGTCGTAGATACCGTATGGGATCGCCCGCCCCAGTTTCGGATCGATAAAGTCATGGACATTGACCGCTTCCGGTTTTCCTTTGGGATGCCATTCGCGACCGTTGTTTTTGAAATTGCCCACCAACTCTTTCTTCTTGGTGTCAACCGAAATTACGGGCTCACCCGCCGCCAGAAACGCCTTGGCCTGATCGCTGATGTACTCAAACTGGGCGTTCCGATCCACGTGGCTGCTCCCCTCCCGTGTCTTGCGGTTGGCCTGCAGACTGAATCCCCGTTTGCGCAGACCGTCGGCGATCACGTGAGGACAAACCGAATGACCCAGGCTTCGCAGAGCCTCGGATAAGTGTCGCAGACTTTTCGAGGTCCATCTCAGAGGTCGCATGGGATCACCGCGCGTCGCCGGTTCCACCAGCCGTCCAAGATCCGCCAGCAACGTCGAGTCTTCGGTGAGTTTTGCCTTGCGTCCACCGCCCGGCCTGCGGATTCGCCCGGCTTCCACTTGCCGCGATTCCGCGATTTCCTTCATCCCGCGACTGATCGTGCTGCGAGCGATTCCGGTTATTCGCGAAACCGCGCTCACTCCACCTCGACCATATGACTGCGCTTCGGTCGCCGCGAACCGCCGCAACCCCTGTTCGTTCAGAACCGGTGCAAGGCCCCTATAACGCTGCGCAATACTCTGCTCTGAACCAAGGGAGCCAGCCACTAGTCCACGATATCACAAACGGAGCACTTATTGATGCACAGTGTCTTAGGCATTCCCAGAGGACGTGCGAATTTTTGACTGCGCGGCAGCTTTCGCCAGGCGGACCAGATGCTCGATGTATTCGTAGCGGTCCCACTCGGATTCTTCGGCGGGCGTGAGGGGACCGGCGCGGCTCTTTTCGAGGAGCTCGTTAACCCGCTGTTGGAGTTGTTCAGAGGGACGAAGGTCGAGGATCTCCCGCGGGTTGGGTAGCGTTGCGAGTAGCTCCAGGACTGGGGCAACCCCCGGAAAACCAGGATCGGCGGAGAGCTCGCGCAGTCCCAGTTCAAGGATTTCGCGGATCTGGTGCTCCCGGCCGGCTAGGCGCCCGGCCAGATCGTCCGGAATGTGAAGCGTGAGATCAGACATCTAACACCATCCTACACGTTGCCGGATGCAGTCAAAAAGCGCGAGCCCGGGCCGGAAGGCGAGGCTCCAAGGGCGGCTTCAAGAACAGCATTCAGCACCAGCGGGAGCGATTCCGGAAGACGGTCCTCCGGCGGGCGTGAAGGAGAAGGTGCTGGCGGCACGGCGCTGCTCGGAATTGGCCCTGAGGCCGGGGGTGGTGCCGGGGCGGGGGCGGGTATAACTCAAACGCCCGGAACACGTCATTTTGACCCGCTCCGGGCGCTTTCTGGGCCGTGTGATGAACGGCAGGTCGGAGACCTGCCCCACAACTCTAAGCCTTCGACGGTCCCTCCTTTACCACTTCAGAGAGGGCGGCGTTGAACTTGCCCATCTCCTCATAAGTGCCGACGGTCACGCGGATGCGGTCCGGCCACTCCGGCCAGCGATTGGCTCCGGCGAGCATGACTTTCTTCGCCGCCATCGCCGTGCCGATCTCCGCCGCCGTCATACCCTTCACCGACATCATGAAGAAGTTCGATACCGCCGGGATGTAGGACACGCCGATTTTCTCCATGTGCTCGAAGGCCAGGTCGCGATTCTTCTTGTTGATCGCCAGCCGTTCCGGCATAAGCGTGGCATTGACCTTCATACTCGCCGCGGCGCACGCGGTGGCCGTGACCGGCAGGTGGCCGCCTCGGCCGAACTCGGCGACCTTGGCCAGCAGGTCCGGGCGTCCATACAGCGCGCCGGCGCGGAGGCCCGCCATGCCGTAGATTTTCGAGAACGTCCGAAGCACTACGACATCCTCATCGTCCCGCACAAACGCGGTGGAATAGATCTCGGGGCCGGCGAAGTGAACGTAAGCCTCGTCGATCACCAGGACGGCGTCCTTGAGCTTGTTCGCCAGGATGTACTCGAAATCCGCCTTCGAGGTGAGCGTGCCGGTGGGGTTGTTGGGATTGCAAATGTAGTACGCCCCGGCGTTCGGGTCGGCCTTGATCATGGCCTGCACATCGTGCGAAAAGTCCTTCCGCAACGGGACCTGGATGACCTTGTTGCCGACAAACTTGCCTCCGCCGGCGCCGTAGCCCGGACTGCCCATCACCCAGGGTCTGGTGGGCGAAGTGAATGCGGCTACACAGCCCGCCAGCGGAACGCTGGAGCCCGGATAGCCGTTCACATAGCCAGATTTGACATTTTCGGTGCTCTCGAGCAGGGACTGGAAATCCATGTTTTCGCCCTGCGGGTCGTAACGCCAGCCCAGCGGTCCCACCTTGGCCATGGCCTCGATGCCCTCTTTGCTAGGACCCATCGGGTTCTCATTCGAGGTGATGCGGACAACATCCGGATCGTAAGGGGCGCGCTGGCCTCCGCCGCCGCCTCTGCGGTTGCCGCGGGCCTGTTGTTCGGCCTGTTGTGCCATAGCAAATTCATTGAAGAAGGGAACGGCGGCGGCGGCTCCCCCCAAAATTCGGCCGATCTGCCGGCGGGAGTAGCCTCTTTCAAGTAACGATTCTTGGGTCTTACGTGTAAGGATCATGCGCAGAAATCTCCTGGGAGTTGTGACACTCCGGTTGAAGTCGAGGTTTTTATCGGGGAAGCGCCGGTGGACTGGCCGCGCAAAAGCCAGGGCTGCAGACCGGGAGCCTAGCGGAGAACAGACCTACTGCTGGGTGGTCCGTTTAAAGATGTTCTAGCAGGAATGATAAACTCCTGTAGATCGTATGTCAAGTGCCGCTGTACCTAGAGCCTTCCGGGTGTGCGAGATGAAAGAGGAAGCGACGGAGTTTTCTTTTTTTGCGCCTCAAACCCGAGCGTATGTAGTACGCTTAGGCGAGGAGGCTTGTTTCCCATGCCGGATTCCCTTTTGGAATTAGAGAAGCGTCGTTCCGAAGTGCTGGCGGAGATCGCTGCGTTGGGCGACTTCCGTGGTGGTTCGATTTCAGCCACCGGAGGCCGTTGCGGCACTCCGAATTGCCACTGTCATAAGCCGGACGATCCCGGTCATGGCCCCAACTACCGGCTCACCTACAAGGTCGAAGGCACGACCGTTACGGAAAGCTTTCCCAATCCTGCTGCGCAGCGTAAAGCCGAACGCGAGGTCGCCGGTTTCCGTAGTTATCAGCAACTGAGCCGGACTTTGATCGAAACCAATGAGAAGATCTGCCGCGCCAGACCGGTCCAAGACACTCTGACACCGCAGGAAAAAAAACGGCGGAAGCGATCCGGCAGGAAGTCGAACGGGAAATAAGCGCGCTGCTCCGGCTCGTCTTTCAGGACCAGCGCAAGACCGGCAGGCTCGATCTGGAAGCGGTCGAGATGGCGATGCGATCCGCGATGCACCGGGCCGGGGCGGCCGCGCTGAGCCAATTGCTTCGATGCGAACCTCCCGGTCCGGACGAGCGCGAAATACTCTGTCCCTGCGGCCAGAAAGCCCGTTACCGCGAGATGCGTTCCCGGCGGGTGCTGACCGCCGTGGGCCAGATCGAGTTCCTGCGGCCCTGGTATTTATGTCCGCAATGTCATCACGGACAGTGTCCCGCCGATGCCGCCTTGGACATGGAGAAGGTGGACCTGTCACCCGGTGTTCGCCGCATGCTGGCGCTGGTTGGTTCGGAAGCGCCGTTTGATCATGGCCGCCGCCAGATCGCACTGCTGGCCGGCTTGGACGTCACGGCCAAAGCGGTGGAGCGGACGGCGGAAGCCATTGGAGAAGATGTTGACTCAGGCGAGCGAGAGCAAATCCAGCGGGCAATGCAGTTGGACCTGCCGATCGTCGTCGGCGAACCCATCCCGATTCTGTATGTGCAAATGGACCGGACCGGAGTACCCGTGGTCAAGAAAGAAACAGCGGGCAGGAAAGGCAAGACTGCCGGCCAACCGGCCCCTACGCGGGAGGTGAAGTTGGGATGCGTGTTCACGCAGGCCGGCTGGGACTCGGAAGGCTATGCGATTCGCGATGCCGATTCCACCACCTATACGGGGGCCATCGAGACCGCCGAGGAGTTTGGCAAACGCATTTATCTGGAAGCCTGGAATCGTGGCTGGAGCCGCGCCGAAAAGAAGGTCGTCATCGCGGACGGGGCTGAATGGATCTGGAATAACGCCGACCAGTATTTCCCCGGTGCGATTCAGATCGTCGATCTCTATCACTCCCGCCAACACCTGTGGGAAGTTGCCCGCCAGCTGCATCCCCACGACGAAGCCAGCCAGAAAGCCTGGATGAAGATCCACCAGAAGCGGCTGCTCGACAAGGGAAAAATCGAAAAGCTGGTGCTCTCACTGCGGTCCATCGAGTCAATCAACCCGGATGTCATCGACAAAATTCGCATCGAGGCGGACTACTTCGAGAAGAATGCCGAGCGCCTGCGCTACCCAAAGTTCCGGCACCAGCATCTCTTTGTCGGCTCGGGCGTCATTGAAGCCGGTTGCAAGACCCTTATCGGTTCACGCCTTAAACAGTCCGGTATGTTCTGGACAGTTCGCGGAGCCAACGCCATCATCGCCTTGCGCTGCTGCCACCTCAACGGACACTTTGAGGACTATTGGGAGTCGCGCCGTGCCGCTTGACCTCCACTTTTATGTCGCACACCCAGTTAAGAAGGGTGTCGCGGCAACCTGAGGGGCGCTCTGCAAAGCGCTGGCATCCGGTTCAACGTCCAATAGGCTCACTTGATCCAATAGGCTCACCTGAACAGATCCAACTCTGGCCGGCGAATCAGGGGCGAGGAAGAACCCTTCGCGGGCGGCCATTGAAACCCGTGGATCAGGGCAACGGGTACGCCGGCGGCCTTCTTCATCACGAGCCCGGCGGCCGAGGCGAGCTCGTCGGCGCGCGCGACGATGGTAGCCTGCAGAACGTGGCGATCGCGATCGAGCGTGCCTCTGCAGTCCTCAATCGGCTCCATGCCGGAGACACCAATGGCGACATTCACCAGTCCTTCCCGCCACGGCCGTCCGAAACTATCGGTGATAAGCAGGGCTCCACAGTTAAGCCGGTTCCGCAGCGCGTGGGCCGATGCGTCGGGATCGGAGGGGAGAACCGTCGCGAAGTGCTCGCCGGGCACGTTGGACTGATCTGTTCCGGCGTTTGCGGCCACGAAACCGCGATGCGTTTCAGCGATCAGGACGCCGCGGTCCATGCGAACGATGCGGCGGGACTGAGAAAGAATCAGCTCGATGACACGCGCGTCCTTGCCCCACTGCCTGGCCCACTGTATGGCAAATTCAGAGGGCCGAATTTCACGAAGATCCACGATCGCGCCTTCCGCCTTCGAGACGATCTTCTGCGCGACGATCACGACGGTCTCTGGCGCAATCGTCTCCCGAGCATGAGCCGCTGCGGCCAGAATCAGCCCCCCAAGGTCATCGCCCGGACGCACCTCAGGTAAGCTGTCGAGTCCTACGATACGGATGTCCATTGCGTTCGCAGCCATTGTGCGGTGCGCGAATCGGGCGCTCGTCTGAGCAACTCATCTACGTCTTCCGGCGTATCGATATCGAAGAGCAGGCCGGCGGGACGCAAGATCTTCGCCGGGACGCCGCGCTGTCGCGCCTGGTCCAAATGTGCTCGAAAGCTTCCAGGACCGAAGCAACTGGCGATTGCATCCGGCGGAGTCCGAACCAGCGCATTGGTTCCGGTCCCGTCCGAAGACGGAACAATGATCACGCCTGGCTCTGCCGCGCCGATGAGATCTTCAATCTCGGCTTTTGTGACTAGCGGCACGTCAATCGGCAGTAGGAGAACGGTGGCCGCTCCCAGGCTCATGGCGCGGCGCGCGGCTGCGTCGGCCGAATGGCTATGTCCGCGTTGTTCCTGTTCTTCAAAGACGGTTGCACCCGAGTGGCTGGCGTGATCCGCGACCGCTCGATCGCTGGTCGCCACGATGATCCTATCCAAGCCACGAACGGCGCAAAGAGTCGAAAAGACTTCTTGAAACATGAGCCTGGCCAGCGCTTCCCTCTGAGAGGGAGATAACGAACCCTTCAACCGCTGCTTCGCGTTTATCGGGGCTTTGACGGGCAGCAAAGCACAGATCATCTTATCGGCTTCCATTACAGTGCGAGCGAGCGCTTTCTTTTTCGACTAATCCGATCATGATCGTGTCCGTGACGATCGCACGCATTCCAAGTGACTCGACCTTCGCGGCCTGGGTTGCATCCTCTTTATCCAATACGAACACGTTCACGACTCCTCTATAAAATCGGGCCACACCGAGGGCCGATGCGCTCATCTTCAGGCCTCTCATCATTCCGGCGGCCGGTCCTTTCAAGGCGCGTCCCCCTACAATCGGAGAAATCGCCAGCGTTGGACCCCGGCGGCGTTCCAGGGCCTGACGAACGCCGGGAACCGCGAGGATTGGCCCGATACTGATGATGGGGTTCGACGGACATAAAACAACCGCGTCGGCGTGCATAATTGCATCGAGCACACCCGCAGCCGGCTTTGCTCTTTCCGAGCCGTGAAAACGAACCGCACGAACGGCGTCCCTGGCGTGGCGCCGGACAAAATAGTCTTGGAACTCCAATAATCCTGCCCTGGTTTCCACCAGGGTGCGCACAGGATCGTCACTCATGGGCACAATCGCGGGTTTCACTCCTAACGCCGTACTTATTTCTCGAGTCACATCGCTGAGCTTCGCTCCGGCTCGCAGACGCTCCGTTCGAAAGATGTGAGTCGCGAGATCGCGGTCGCCGAGTTGGAACCAGGTCTCAGCCCCGAGTCTACGGAGGGCGGCGAGATTGTGGAATGTATCGCCCCGCAGGCCCCAACCGTGAACCGGGTTCGCGAGGCCGGCTAGCGTGTAAGCGACCGTGTCGAGATCCGGCGAGATGTGCAGGCCATGAATCTCCGCGTCGTCTCCCGTGTTGCCGATTACGAAAACGTCCTTCGGCGGGATCACCCGCGCCAAGCCGTCCAGAAAGCGCGCGGCGCCTACCCCGCCCGCCAACGCCACGATCATAAACCGGTGATCCGGATACCGGCGTGTTTCACCTTATTACGGCGGTTGATCGCAATCAGCAACGACACAAGATTCTCGATCAGCCGTCCGTTTCGCAACGGTCCAGCGTCGACCGCGCGGGCGCCCGGAAGCATTGCCACGAGTTCAGCGCCTACGCGTCTCGCTTCGGGGTCGTCGGCGCAGATAAGCACATCGCTATCGATCCCATGATCGAGCTGCATCAGGAGGTCCGCCCCGAGGGTATGAAACGCAGCCGCAACACGGGTTCCCTCCGGCAAATTCCGCGCGGCTCTTTGTGCGGAGGATTCCGTGGACTCCGCCTTAAGCTGCACAGTGGCATCCACCACTACCGCGCCGGGCGGGAGATTCGCGCTCAGACCGAGGAGTGTATCGATTTGGCTCTCAAAGGGCACAGTCAGCACGATCACATCGGCGCCGCGGACTGCGTCACTGTTTAGGCAACCTTCGACCTGGGTCGATTGAGCCGTTTCGCCGATCCGCCCAGCGGCAGCTTGTGCTCGCGCATGGTCGCGCGATCCGATCCGCACTCGGGCGCCTGCTCGCGCAAACCGCAAGGCGAGCCCAGTACCTTCCGCCCCGGTTCCTCCGACGATCGCGATCGTCATGCTTGCGATGCCTTTCGATAGCGGAACTCGTCCGACGAGATCAAGCTCGGATAGGAACCGAAGCGTGTGCCCGCCGATTCGACCAAATCCAGCGCGTCTGGTTGCTCGGGTTCCCGCTCGAACACTCGCCGGATCTGGTACGTGGTCGATCGCTCCACGGGCAGCCGTCCCGCTTCAAAAATCAGCGCCCGAATCTCCGCCGGCCTCAGGAAGTGTCCGTGCGGAGCCCCCGCCGCGGTGGAGATGCTTTCGTTCATCAGAGTTCCACCGAGGTCGTCGGCTCCGGCGTCCAGGCAAGCTTGCGCCAATCGCGTGCCTTGCTTCACCCAACTGGCTTGAACGTGATCGATCCAGCCGTTCAACATCAACCTGGACACCGCGTACATTCGCAGAACCTCGCCGGAGGTCGCGCCGGGACGAATTCCTGGAACCAGCGATTTCTGAAACATGGGGGCTTCCGTATGAATGAAGCTCAGCGGCACGAATTCCGTGAAGCCGCCGGTTTCTTTCTGGATTCCCCGGATCAGATGGATGTGTTCCGCGCAATCGCGAGCCGTTTCGATGTGCCCAAACATTATGGTGCACGTGGTTGGAATGCCCAGCCGATGCGCGGTAGTGATGACTCGAATCCAGTCCGCCGTTGAAATTCGGCCGGGGGAAATCAGATTCCGAACACGGTCATTGAGGATTTCCGCCGACGTGCCCGGTAGCGAGCCCACTCCCGCGTCCTTCAGGGCGGAAAGATAGTCCTGAACGCTCCAGCCCGAACGTTCCGCACCGTAGAGGACCTCCTCCGGTGAGAATCCGTGCACATGGATGCCGGGAACCTCTGCCTTGATCGCCCGGCACAGATCGATATAAAGCGATCCCTTCATGCGCGGCGGCAGGCCGGCCTGTACGCACACTTCAGTCGCGCCCAGGTCCCAAGCCTCTTTGGCCCGGCGAACCACTTCCTCCACAGGCAGGAAATAACCTTCCTCGGCGCGATGGCCGCGACTGAATGCGCAGAAGCCGCACCGCTTGACGCAGACGTTGGTGAAGTTGATATTCCGATTCACCACGTAGGTGACTCGCTCACCCAACCTCTGGCGCCGCAGATGATCGGCGGCCGCGAGCGTCGCACGCAGGTCCGCACCCGTCACCGTGAATAGGCGCTCTCCTTCCGCCACGTCGACTTCGCCGCCAAGGAGCGCTTTCTCGAGAATAGAGGCGACCGCTGCATCACACTCGGAAATCGCGGTTGCGAGGTCTACCATCGCTCTACCATCGCTCTTCTGGCCGGCGAACCAGTCCCGTTTCGTCCGATAACGCCAGAACTCGCGCGCGCAGCGGTTCAGACAAGCATTGAATGCGTTCGCGCACATACTCGGGGTATACGGCTAGCCGCTCGCGCAGCTCGAACCCGGCTTGCGTTGTGACCTCCCTCAGTCTTCGGACTTGGGGCCAAGCTTTTTCCGGGTTGATGAAATCCAGAGTCACCGGGGAGATTCCGCCCCAGTCGTTGATACCCGCTCTGAGAAGGAACCCATAGTCGTCTGGCATCAAGTTCGGTGGGATTTGGAGGTTCACCTCGGATCCGAGGATGAGTCGGGCCACCGCCGCCGTGCGGGCCAGATCGAGCGCGCATGGCTCGGGCCATCGAGCGAAGCGCGTATCCGGCTTGGCCCGGAAGTTCTGAACAATCACTTCCTGAATGTGACCGTACTGTTCATGGATTTCTCGAATGGCAAACAGGGAATCCACCCGCTCCTCCAGCGACTCTCCGATACCGATCAGGATACCGGTGGTGAAGGGAACTCCGAGTTCGCCCGCGGCTTTCAGAGTCGCCAGTCGCGCGACGGGCACTTTGTCGGGGCAGGCGTGATGCGCCTCGCCGGGCCGGAGCAGCCGATTGCTGACCGATTCCAGCATCATGCCCAAACTGGCGTTGACCGGTTGAAGCTTCTCAATCTCGTCGCGACTCATCGTGCCGGGATTCGCATGCGGAAGAAGACCGGTCTGTTCCAAAACCAGCCGGCACATCGCGGCGAGATAGTCGATGGTGGAAGCGTACCCGTTGCCAGTGAGCCACGCTCGATAGGCTGGGATAGCGCGTTTCCGGACGTTCCCCGAGGCTGAAGAGAGCCTCTTTGCACCCGGCCCTTCGACCGGCTTCCGCAACCGCGACCACTTCTTCCGGAGTCATCGTGTGAGCGCGAGGATCCGCCAAGTCGCGCGCAAAGGTGCAATATCCGCATCGATCGCGGCACAGGTTCGTAAGAGGGATAAAGACCTTACGCGAGTAACTGATGATGCGATCCCGTGCGCCGCTCGCGCAATTGCGCGGCTGCCTGGAAGAGATCCTCCAGATCCGGACCCGTTGCCCCAATGAGGCGATAGGCGTCCGAACGCGAGACTCCAGGTGCGGGGATGGGTTGCAACGTTGCTGTGTTCACAGAGTATTCGACTGAGCGCCCTCAGCGCGTTGGAGTTTTGATTATACATCGGAAGTCCCGTTACCTTCGGAAGGAATGCCGACCTGTCTTCCGCGAAACCCCACTATTCCCGATTCTACTTGCAGCGTTCGCGTACGGTTCTGGCACCGAGATCGGGAAGATCGGTGCTGCGGATCGGGCAGCCGCCGTTGTCGAAGCGCGCGACAACTTCCTTACAGGGAGCGGGGCGTCATCCATTTCCGCCGGGCGCCGGCTCTAGGCGCGCTCGTTGATCCAAACCGTGGAAGTCGCGGGACGAGGAGCGGGACGCGGGGCTGCGCCATCCGCGACAGCCGACGGGGCAGGAGAAGGCGGCCGAGCCGCCGCATCGCGATTCGTACGCGCATAGTTAGGAATCGCTATCATCGGGCTGCCATCGGCGAACACGCCCTTGATGACCATCACTCCTCCCAACAGATCCCCCTTCCACTCGGCCGTGAGCACCGACTCGGGACTCAGAACCTTGGAAATGTCCTGGTCCACTTTTTCGATGTCGTACATCAGAGGACCATACCGTAGCGCGACCTTATCGCGATCCGCTGCAATCTTGTCGCTGGCGCGGACGCGCTGCACCTTCATCGGAAGAACGACGTCGATTTTGTCCCCCGCTTTCCACGCCCGCGTGATCACGGCGTAGCCCTTGTCGATCGCCGGCTTCACGGCCGACCCATTCACCGCAATCGACGTGACGCCGTTGGCATCGGGCGTGACGTGGTACAGGCTGCTGACGCCGCGATCCGGCACACGGATCCTGACGCTGAAGTTTCGGGCAACCTTGGGATTGACGGTGATCGAAACTTTACCGTTCCAGGGATACTCGGTGGCCTGCACCATCTCGATATCCGAGCCGCCCACGTTTTCCACCGTGATGGTGCTTCCCACAAAGAGGTTGACATACACGCCGTCGGCGCTCTTGGCATACACCCAAGTCGGCAACATCAACAGAGTCCTCGAGATATTTCCCACGCAGCATGGGCACTGGTGCCAGGGCGTGCGGACGGAATTCTCGCTCAGCGGGTTGGTGTAGTAGAAATTCTTGCCCTCCAGATCCGTGCCGCCCAGCAGCGCGTTGTACATGGTCTGCTCGTACAAGTCCGCGTACTTGGCGTCGTGGTAAGCCAGATTCATCTTCCATTGGAAGAAAATCTCTCCGCAACTGGAGCACGATTCGCAGTACGCGTTATTCCTCAGCGAGTAGTTCGGGCCGAACCCCTCCGAGGTTTCGCCGCTTCCGACACCGCCCGTCACGTAGTATTTCTTGTTCACGATGTTGTGCCACAGCGATTTTACCGCGCTCTGATAGTCCGGATCGTGAGTCTCCACCGCGACGTCGGCCATCCCCGAGTACGTGTAGACCGCGCGCACCGCGTGCCCCACCGCCTCATATTGCTCGATGACCGGCAGATGGCTCTGGTCGTACTCTTGTCTGTCACGGTCGGGATTGACCGCCGCGCGATAGCGCGAGTCGAGCAGGAACTTGGCGAGCTCGATATACTTCTGGCCGCCGCTGCCCTCCATATCGTTCACGAACCGGCCGAAGCGCACCAGCGCCTGTTCCATCTCCTGGTGGCCGTCGTACCAGGCCTTCTTGGGAGCAGGACCAAGGTTGTCGTACCAGCAGTTGGCCAGCTTCTTGGCCGCGTTGTACAGCCGGGCGTCCTTCTTGCCGGTCATCAAATAGTGATTGATGGCCGACTCCAGGAAGTAGCCGCCGGTGTAGCCTTCGTGATCGCCGCGCCGCTCCCAATGCGGAAACGGGCCGGCAGTAATCTTGCCGTCCCCGCCGATCCGGGACAGAGTGAACGCCGTCTGCAAGTACCCATCCGGTTCCTGCGCGGCGAGGATGATCGGAATCCAGTCATCCAGCGTCGCGCGCATTTTGGCGTGGGCCTGGATGATCACGGGGTCGCCCTGCGGATCGATCATAAGCGCGATGCTCATCGCCTCCACGGTTTGATGAACCCAGGCATTGGAGAACACATAGCCCTTGTGATAGCCATGCGGCTCGCCGCGCAGAGCCTTGCCCGCCTCGACGAAGTTATCGATGCCGCCCGGACCTAGCGTCAAATCCGTCCGGTTGATCTGGTCGATGCAATGCGGAATCCAATTGACCATCAGAGCCTTCGATTTGGCGCTCCACAGTGGACTGTCGATCTTGAAGTTCTTGGTGTAGACCGCATCCAATTGCTTGGCGGGAGGCGGCGTCTCCACCAGCACATTCAACGTTGACGAAGCCGTGGTGCGGCCGTTGTCCGCCGTGAGTTTCAATACGTAGTCGCCGGGCGTGGAAAAGGTCGCGGTGGTGATGAGCGACTTGGCGTCCGCGAAGGTGACCGCTCCGGGACCCAAGGCTTTGCTCCAGGCGACCGTCGGTGCGGGACCACTCGAAACTGGAGCAGGTGCCGCTGCCCCTCGGCCACGAACCGCGCTGGGAGAATTTCCATATCCGGCCCATCCTCTCAGGTAGGTCTTGCCCTGCAACACCGTCACGCGATCGATGCCCGCGATTCCGTTGAGTGGCGCTTCGTCCGCAGCGAGATCGCTGGAGACGACACAGGAGACGATGGCGCTCTGGACGACGCCTCCCAACATGGCCCGGCGGCTCATTTTGGATTTCGTCAAATGGTCGTTCATGCGGTTCCCTCCAAATCTTGTCTTGCCAAGATTCTATCTCAGTGGCCCGAGCCGCGGGTGCGCGCGATCGCGCTACCCTACGACTATGCGCTGCCTTCTCACCGCATTGCTCCTCGCCTGTGCGCTCCCCCAAGCTCACGCGGCCGACTATGCCGTCGGCGCGGATCTCTCTTTCCTGAAGCAGGCCGAGGATCGCGGCGCCGTCTTTAAGGACAACAACCAGCCCAAGCCGGGCTTACAAATCTTCAAAGACCACGGCTACAACTGGATTCGCCTGCGCCTGTTTCACACGCCTACGCAGCTTCCCAACAATCTGGAATACACCATTTCCACGGCCCAAGCCGCTAAGAAGCTAGGCTTCAAGTTTCTACTGGATTACCATTATTCCGACACCTGGGCCGACCCCGGCAAGCAGTTCCTACCTAAGGCCTGGGAAGGCTTGACGCACGCGCAGTTAGTGGAGGCCGTCTTCAATTACACGCGCGATAGCATTGCGGCGTTTCGCGAGGCCGGCGTGCTCCCGGACATGGTGCAGATCGGCAACGAGATTCCGGGCGGTATGTTGTGGCCAGATGGAAAGGCTCCGGCGAACTGGGACAATTTCGCGGACCTGCTGAAAGCCGGGATCGCAGGCGTGGAAGCGGGGAAAGGCAACCAACCGCGCCCCCGTATCATGATTCATATCGATAAGGGCGGCGATAAGAACGCCACCAAGAATTTCTTCGACAAGATCAATTCCTACCGCATTAACTTCGACGTCATCGGCCAATCCTACTATCCGTGGTGGCACGGTAGCCTGAACGATCTGCGCGAGAATCTGATCTTCATGGCCAACGAGTATCAGAAGGACATCATGGTCGTCGAGGCCGCCTACAACTGGAAGCCGGCCGAGTACCGCAACAAGCCGGCTCCGTTCCCCGAAACTCCGGAGGGTCAAAAGGAATTTCTGGAGGAGTTGAACCGCGTGGTGCAAGGCGCGCCCAACGGCCGCGGCATCGGCGTGTTCTGGTGGGAACCGGCGGTGACCGGGAACCTCGCGTCGCGCGGATTCTTTGACGACAGCTTCAACGCGCTGCCGGTGATGACGGTCTTCGACAAGTTCACACGGAGGTGATCACTTTCCCACCAAGTGGGCGTCGCTCTTTTCGTTTTCCGCGCAGATGAACTCGATCAGATCCGTGTCCGGCATCAGGCGGTGGTTCACGCGGACAGTGAACGGCTTGGTATAGGCTTTCGGATCTTCGATGGTGACGTCGGTCTGCAGCGTGCCGGAATTCAACCGGCGCATGCGTTCCGTCATTTTACCCGAGTTGGTCAGCGGGCTGCCGTTGATATCAAGCCACACGTCGTCGCGGACGCCAGCGGTTTCGACAACCAACGTGTCTCCGTCCCAATGGCCGATCGAGTAGCCACCCTCGTCGCGCTGCGGGTTGAGTAAACGGCTCTCGATGATATCCACTTGAATTGGTGTAAGGGGAACGGCTGCGGTATGATGGCCTACCGGCCCTCGAAATCCGATCCTCGCTCATGAGTACACCACAACCTGGTTCAACCACTCGCCACCTGCGGCCATTTCTGCCCTTGCTGCTGCTCCTGTTCATGGGCAGCGGCTGCGCGGCGCTGATCTATGAAATCGTCTGGCTGCAACTGCTGCAACTCGCCGTCGGCTCCTCCGCGGTGTCCCTGGGCGTGTTGCTGGGGACCTACATGGGCGGCATGTGTCTGGGGAGCCTGCTGCTGCCGCGATTCGTCTCCGCCAGCCAGCATCCTCTGCGAGTCTACGCGCGCCTGGAGCTGGGCATCGGGATCATGGCCATTGTGGTGCTGTTCCTGATTCCCATGCTCGATTCGCTGTACGCCGCGATTGCCCGCCACGGATTGCAGGGCGTGTTTCTGCGCGCCGTGGTCGCGGCCATCTGCCTGCTTCCACCCACATTTCTGATGGGCGCTTCGCTACCGGCGGTGGCGCGCTGGGTGGAAGCCACGCCGCAAGGCGTCTCCTGGCTCGGGTTCCTGTACGGAGGAAACATCGCTGGAGCGGTGTTCGGTTGTTTGTTCGCGGGTTTCTATTTGCTCCGCGTCTTCGACATGGCGGTGGCGACTTATACCGCGGCAGCGATCAATTTCGCCGTGGCTGCGATCAGCTTTGCGCTGGCCAAGCGCGCTCCGTTCCAAGCGCACGCGGTGACGCCCGCCCAGGCTTCGGTGGCCACTTCGCCGCCCATTTCCACAGGCAGGCCGTGGGACGTCTACATCGCGATCGCTCTCTCGGGAATGTGCGCCCTGGGCGCCGAGGTGATCTGGACCCGGCTGCTCTCGGTAATGATCGGCGCGACAGTCTACACTTTCTCCATCATTCTGGCGGTCTTTCTGCTGGGGCTCGGCTTGGGCAGCGGAGCCGGATCGATCCTGGCTCGATCGGGATCGCGAGCGGCGCTGGGCTGGTGCCAGATGGCTCTAGCCGCGGCCATCGCCTGGGCCGCGTATGCGCTCTCGGACTCGATCCCATACTGGCCCATCAATCCACTTCTCTCCGCCAGCCCATGGTTCAACTTCCAGATCGACATCGTGCGTTGTTTGTGGGCCATCCTCCCGTCGGCAATCCTGTGGGGCGCGAGCTTTCCGCTGGCTCTGGCAGCGGTCGCGCACGGCAGGGAAGAAGATCCCGGCAGGCTGGTGGGGCGCACGTATGCAGCCAACACCGTGGGGGCAATCCTCGGCGCCATTCTATTCAGTGTTGTGTTCATTCCCTGGATCGGGTCGCAGAACGCTCAGCGGCTGCTGATCGCTCTCGCGTTGGCCGCCGGATTGCTGATGCTGTTGCGAATGGTATCGCTTCAACGCGCGGTGGCGTTGGCCGCAGCTACCGCCGCCGTGGTCCTGTTGGCGTGGAAGGTGGATGAGGTTCCGTGGATGGCCATCGGCTACGGGCGGCGCATGCTGACCATCACCGACGCCGGCAAGCCGCTGTTCCGCGGTGAGGGCATGAACTCCTCGGTCATCGTCTCGCAGTTGCCGGGAGGACAGATTTATTTTCACGTCAGCGGCAAAGTGGAGGCGTCTAATGAGCCGTTCGACATGCGCCTGCAACGCATGCTGGGGCACCTGCCGGCGCTGATCCACCCCGATCCGCAATCCGTCCTGATCGTGGGATTCGGCGCGGGCGTCACCGCCGGAACTTTCGTGGTCTATCCGGAAATCAAGCGCATCGTCATCTGCGAGATCGAAAAAATCATTCCGCCGGCGACCTCGCGCTATTTCGGCGCGGAGAATTATCACGTGCTCACAGACCCGCGCACCACGGTGCATTACGACGACGCGCGCCACTACGTGCTGACCACCGGAGACAAGTTCGACATCATCACCTCCGATCCCATCCATCCCTGGGTGAAGGGCACCGCGACTCTGTATTCGAAAGAGTACTTCGAGATCTGCAAACAGCACCTCAATCCCGGCGGCATCGTGACGCAATGGGTGCCGTTGTACGAAAGCGATCCCGATACGATCAAGAGCGAGCTGGCCACCTTCTTCGAAGTGTTTCCCAACGGGACCGTGTGGGCTAACGACAACAACGGCGAGGGCTACGACGTAGTATTGATGGGCCAGAATGGGGACGCTCCCATCGACCTCGACCAGATGACCAGGCGTTTTACGGGTCCGGTGGCGGAGTCGCTGAGGCAGGTCGGGTTCTCCTCGGTTTCGCAATTGTTGGCCACTTACGCGGGCCGCGCGGCGGATCTGCGCCCCTGGCTCACCGACGCGTACGTCAACACGGACCTGGATCTGCGCCTGCAATACATGGCGGGCATGGGATTGAACTACAACAACGCGCCCGAGATCCGGCAGCAGATCGGCAACTATGCCCGTTTCCCGGAGGGCATGTTCAAAGGAACGCCGGAGGAGATGCAGGAGCTGGCGGCCGCGTTCCGCTAGCGGGCGTGCCGATTCCGGGCTTGCTATGAACAGGATCACCAAGGGCGCGGCGATTCTCTTCTGCCTGCTTTGCGCGGCCTGGTACTGCGATCAGACGGTCGTGCAGGTGGTCCCGGTTCTGGGCGACCCCAGCGACTTCAAGCCGTATCACGAAGCGGCTCGCGACATCCTCGCCGGACGGACGCCGTTCGCCACGCAAGGCTACATTTACCCTCCGCTGCTGGCGTGCTTGCTTACTCCGCTCGCGCCGCTGTCTTATTTAAAGGCGCGATGGGTCTGGTTTCTGTTCTCGCAAGCGTGCCTGCTTGCGGCCGCGTGGTTGATGTGGCGAGCCACTGCGCGGGACTGGATCGGCGCCTGTTCGATTGCGTTCGTGTGGGCCGTGGGCGGAGCCGCGTCGGAAAGCCTGGGGCTGGGGCAAATCGGATCGCCGCTGACGCTGCTGCTGGCTCTCGCTTGCACGCAAGGCCAATGGCGTCAGGCGGCGGCCTTGTCTTTCGGCGTGGCGCTCAAATTGATCCCCGGAGCGCTGGGGATTGTGTTCCTGTTGCGCCGGCAATGGCGCGCATTCGCCGTGCTCGCCGCGGGAAGCTTGGTGCTGTTGGCGCTGCCGTGGTCGTTTGTCGCCTGCTGTCTGAGCGGCCCCAAGACGCCTGCCGGTACCGACACCTGGACCGGCACGCCGGCGATCCTCAGTTGGTCGCTCCCGTCCGTGGTTTTACGGATGGTGGACTCGCCGCCGCGGGGAGGCCCGCTACCTCCCGATTGGGAGTTCGGAAACGATCTGCCGAACTTGCATCTGCCGGCTTCACGGCGCTGGATCTCGATCGGAGTATCGCTGCTGACATTACTGGCGGGATTCGGTGTTTTGGTGTTCGCCTCGAAGGGAAGGCTCTCTCCGGCTCAGACGCCCTTCGCGATGGCGGCTCTGATCTCGCTCAGCTTGGCGGCTTCGCCGGTTTGCTGGACCCACTACCAGGTAATGCAGTACCCCGGCGTAGCGCTTTTGCTCGGCCATGCGTGGCGGTCGCGGCGGTGGGGTCTGCTGGCGGGCGCTCTGGCGTTGAGCGCGCTGCTCTATCCGGCGCCGGTTCAGATCCTCAGATTCCTGGCCATGAAGGATGGGAGTTGGAAGTTGATATCGCATGCCACCCTTTACACTTGGACCTCCGTGACCGCCTTGGCTTGCCTGAGTGTTTTTGGCGTGCTTGTCCGCGAAGCCAGGCTGACCCACCCGCAGGCGCGGAGCACGGTATCCTGAAAGAGTTCGCTCCGCATCTTGCCCGCAACACCGCCCGCAATGTCAGAGCACCGCGCTTGCCCGAAGCCGGTTAAGGAACCTCTACCTCGAGCACGTTGGACGTGTCCGTCTCATCGATCGGCGGGGCGAAGCGGCGCGTCGCCGTGATCCGATACGTCCCGGGCTTTGAGAAGTCCACAAAATCGCTCAGAAGGGAATTCCCGAAGGCATCGCTCCGCCCGGGTGCCAGCCTTTCGACTTTTCTGCTCCCGCTCCCCCTTGGAGTCCGGCGTTGCTTCTCTGCGTCTCTGGCGGGCGGCGCCGGCCTTCCATCGGGCCCAACAACCGCGAATGCGTACTCGAAATCAGCGTCGGCGGAAACCGGCACTTCAAGGTCCTGCTGCGAGATGTTGGTTACTCGGACGCGAACCCAGACCGCGCGGGCGTCTTCGGTCGGTTCTCTTCGAGCTTAAGCGAGAGCTTGGGCGTCGCCTGCGGGAACAGCGCGGGTTGAACCGCCAGAGCGATCAAAGCCGTGGTAGCTAGCTTCATATTTCCCTCGACAGGCACTAGGGGCCAACGGCCGCGCTTGCCCGAAGCCGGTTAGGGAACCTTTACCTCGAGCACGTTGGACGAGTCCGTCTCATCGAGCGGCGCGTCGAAGTGGCGGGTTGCTGTGATGCGATACGTCCCCGGCCTTGAAAAATCCACCAGATCGCTCAGCGAGATATAGCCCCAGACGCGGCTCCGCCCCGGCGCGAGCGAAACGGTTGGCTTGCTCCCAGCCGACAGCCCGACGCTGCGCTCCTCCGCGTCTCTTAAAGGCGGGGCCGGCTTTCCATCCGGCCCAACGACCGCGAACTTGTTTTGAACGGGATCGCTTGTAAGCAACACATCGACGGCTTGCTGCGAGATGTTAGTGACCCGGACCCGGACCAAGATCTCATTGTCGCTGATGCCCTTGCCCTGTATCCGCTCCACTTTGAGCGAAACCTTAGGCGTCACCTGCGAGAACAGTGTAGTTTGAACCGCCAGAGCGATCAAAGCCGTTGCAGCTAGCTTCATATTTCCCTCCACCTGAATTGTATCCCCTTCGGACCGTAGGCACCACCCGCGCAAGGCCTCATTGCGGCGAGCCGCAGATTAGTGGGTTCGGGTTCAGCTGCGACCACAGGGGGTACGTGGTCGTTGGTTGAATAACCGTGTAGTAGGCCTCAGGCGCGTTCGTCAGAACCCAGGCGCCAGAAGTGTAGGTGGCGAGGCCGCCCCACCCCCAGTTGACGTACCCCAGCGGCACGGGTATCGAGTTCGCAAAGTCTGGCTGCCACATCAAGAACATGACAAAGGTGTTGAAGTCCGATTGGCTGGTGTAGGTGCTGGAGTTGAGTTGGACGCTGGGAGTATCGTACACGCTGGCGGTCTGCGGAGGATTGGGGAACTCGTCGTAAGGGTACGTCGTGTCGAGGCCGCTGCCCCCGCAGGTCCTGAAGGTACCGTTGGGATATCCGTAAACCAAGGACGCCGAAGAAACGATCTGGACGAACCCGAAGTTGCCGGCGTACCCCGTCGGCGGGGTCGCGGAGCCCTGAAAGCCGATTCCGGGCTTAGAACTCCCGAGTTGCAGGAGCGGAGGGGGCCCGGGAGCAATTGCGGGCCCCTTGAGGAGAAATACCGAAACACCGGTGCCTGTGGGTCCAACGACGTTGAAGGTCGTCGTTGCCATTGCCACGGGGTTATACCCTTGACCGTAAAGGGCGTAGGTGACCGTTACCGGGCCCGCCGGGACTTGGGTGAAATAGATCGTCAGGGTCTGCGCGTCCATGATCAGCTTCGTAGTGCCCTGCGGGAGGCAGCCGTTCGGGTTGGAAGCGCTCATCGCGTTCTGATCCACCAGACAGGATTGCGAGGCTGTCGGCGACTCACAGTCCTGGTTCGGCGTGCATACCACGTTGTACCCTCCAACGTACGAACTGCTACTGACGCTCCACGCCTGCTGGAACGCCCCTGGCAAATTGCTGACGCCGATCAGCTGAATCTGCTGCCCGACCACCACGGTCTGCGTTTGGTTCGAGAGATTTTGGCCGTTGAAGTAATTGTTGTACCCGTAGATCGCGGCGGTAGGGCTTGTCTCGGGGAACGGAACCAGGAAAATGACGGGTAGGCAGATCGGCGCCGTTCCTGACTCTCCGTATGAGCAGGGGGTCCACTGGTAGGTGCCGTCCGGCGCGCTGCCCGGCTGTATCAGCGCGTTAATTTGCTGATCGCTCCATAGATAATAAGCGTTGTCGCAGGCTGCGGAAAGGCAGACGTTCATCTGCCCACCTGAGCAACCGCTTTGGATGCACACCTGTAATGTGCCTTGATCGGGACCGAAGTTGTGGCCCCAAATGGTCGCGTAGAAGGAGCCGTCCGGGTTCGCCGGATATTGCTGAAAGAAGCTTACGACGGGCGGGCCGTCAACCACCTGTATTTGCCACCAGACATAATCCCCCGAGGGCTCGGCAGGCCAGAAGGTGCAGCCCACGTGGTACGTGCCGGGCGGGGTTTGCGCGAGCGAGAGCGTCACGTCGAACGCGGCGGGGTAGTTCGGATCGTACGGGTTCATGCCTTTCACAGTTGCGCTGGATACCGGATTGTAGCCGCTGTCGGTCACGCTGCAGCCCTGCAGGTAGGGCGCTACGAAGCCGAAATCCGTAGCGTCACAGGCTGTGAAGTTCGTCGCGGGGCCGGCCAGACAAAAGGTCAAGGTTGTTGGGGTTCCGTCGTTCGGCACGGAATAGGAGAGCCCAGGAACGTAGGCTGCATAGGGGAACGGCCCTGAGGGTGAAATCGGCGAGATGGGAATGGGCGTCACGGGGCTCGGCTGCCAGACTCCACCGCAGAGCGAGCTCAGCGTAGCGTACACGACCATTTGCGTCGATGGAAGAGTGACCGTCGCGGTTTGCAGCGTGGTCGGGGTTCCGGAGTAGATGTCGGACCCACCGGGGGTCGACCCGACTTGGAGCTGGTAGGCGGTCGCACCCACTCCGGCGTTCCACGTGAAGGTCGCGCTGCCACCTCCCGAGAATGCCCCGGGCGCTGGCGTGAGCAAGTTGGCGGGGAACGGCTGGCCGACATTGAGAACCGTGTAAGCCGTGAACTCGCGCGAGCTGCCAAGCGCGGTAATCGCGATCGGGAATGCTCCGGTTGGCGACGTGGCGGACGGGGTGACGGTGAGCGTCGTTGTGCCGGACGAGTTGATTGGCGTGCTGAAGGAGAAGCCCGCTCCGGCGGGAAGCCCCGACACGCTCATGTTAACCGGGCCGCTGAACCCGGCGATCGCATTGACCGTGATCGGGAAGGAGGCTGTCGCGGTGGGTCCAACCACTTGCGAGGACGGCATTGCCGTTATGGGCGGTCCGCTCCCGCTCTGGCCCGTGACCGTGGCCTCACACTGCGCTACGCCCTCACCTGAAGAGTTCGACACGATTACCGACTCGAAGTAGTTGCCGCCGCTGCTTGGAGTGAACGAGACGGTCGAGCCGCTGCCGCCGCTCACCGACCCGGACCAGGAGTAGGTGTAGGGGCCTCCGCTCCCGCTAGGCAAGGCGGTGAAGGAAACTGGACTGCCGATTCGCGAACCCGAGGCCGAGCAGCTCACGCCCGACAAGGTCCCAGGACCGTTGATTTTGAGGGCAAAGTACCCGGTAGCGTACGCACCCGTCGCGTCCATGACCCAGATCCCGAGAGTGCTGGTGGGGAGCGTGTACGGCGGTGTCCCGCCCAGGAGCCCCCCTGACGACAGGACAAGATAATCCGGGGCGTTCGTGTCGTTCCAGCCGAATATGTACGGGGCGAACCCGCCGGTTGCGGTAAACAAGAAGGAGTAGGGCGCAGCGGCGTTGCCGTTGGGCAGGTTGAAGGGTTGGGTTGAGGTGCCTGAGTTTGTAATGGCCAAGGGCGGACCGATCATCGCCGTGAGCGATGATGTGCTTGTGGCAACGGCCTTGAAACCTGGGCCAAGGACGATCTGGCTACCGCCCAGCAGCCTGACATTTGAGCTGATGCCGAGGGTGGCGTTGATACAGCCCGTTGGCGGCGTCGCACAGTTCGTGACGATGTTCGCGGAGGTGGACGCGAGATTCCCCGTCAGGTTCTGGGCGTCCGCGAGAAGACCCAGCCCAAGAAAGATCCAGGCGGGGGCCCATAGGCTGCATCCAAAACGGCATACCGGCATCGTCTTTTTGCTCATGATTGTCACTCCGCACATTTCATCCGCGTTTTGATCGCTGGAATCTCGATGGCTCGCTCTCAGCGAGCTAGGTGATCCACGGCAACCTCGGCCTTCGCATCGTGCGACTCCAGTCGCCCGATCCTCTCCTGAAGGTCCCGATTCTGCTGCTCCAGCCGGTTGTTTCGTTCCTCCGACTGGATCATGTGCAGCGTGAGTTCCTCGATTTTGGCGAGCAGCTTCGACTGCATCTCGCCCAGACTCACCCCGCTTTCCTTGACCTCGGCCGCCGATGGGATCTCCGGCAGGTGGTGATTCTCCTTCACGTAATCCGCCACCTCGGAAAGGGGCTGGAGCCGGTAGCCCGGATCGAACACGTAGTCGGCTCCGGTGGAGGAAACAATCACCTCCTCAGCCCCGATGGTTCCAGCAACGTGCAACAGGTGTTGCGGACTTGCGGTTCCAATGCCCACACTTCCGTTGTTATTGATTGTGACAGCGGGGTCTGCGCCTCCCGTCCTAAACTGAATCCCGTACGTCGACGAATAGAGCCGGAGGGCGGCGCCGTACGCGTCAAGGTCGTTATAGCCGAAGCCGTAATACAGTATATAGTCGCCATAACCGCCGTCGCCAACTAAAAACGGGCTCGCTGATGCCGATAGAACCGTCAAAGCCTGGCCGGGGCTCGACGTTCCGATGCCGACATTGCTACTGGTTGTGATCGGATTGGTCCCAGACCATTGAGCTGATGCTGTCCCCGGGACAAGCATCGCGCTCGCTAGCACAGCTAGTGCGATTCCGCGCCTTTGGGCTACACGACGAACACGCTCAACGCCACGAACTGCAATCATATCTTTGCCTTCCTTTCTAACATTTCAACCTCTTACTATTGGCTGGACACGCCCATCATGAGCGAGGAGATCCAAAAAAACGTACGCATCGGACTAAGATGCGATCCCCTTGGCGTCAGCATCCGTAATCCTGAACAGTTATTCGAAATTTATATCTCCGCTTATGTTCCTGGTTATTAAAATAGGTCAAACGCGATATCAATTCAATTGTTGAGACAGTCACATCATATGTACTTGGGACTGTTTCTTGTATAAACAGGCCGACTCTTGTCGTTAGTGCACCTCACACCTCAGGCTAAGCCCCGTTCCGTGGCACAGGACCACTCTCGGGATGACATTGAAGTCCCTAAAAATTGAACTGAATTGAAGCCATGAAGGCAAAAACACCGGTTGGTCAGCGGGGACGGCCCGGATCATTCGGGGATAACTAGCTTTAACAGGAGATTAGATATCCCGCGTAATCAACCGAAATATTTCAACGTATCAGACCGCCTCTAAGGTCATTACCTTAGTGCTCGATAGCCCCTACCTGTGTTAGCATAGAGCGCGAGGACTCGGAAGCCGGCTCGAGGTGCGGTAACTGCATGCCAACGTAAACTATAAACGACCTTCACTTAGGGCTAGATTTATGCATTGGAGAGTGGTGGCGGCGCGAAACATTGCGGACGGGCGCTACTCTAAAGTAGGGCTAACGTTGGCCGAAGTAGCCGCAGAGTTAGGGGTATCCTCGCATTATCTGGGCAAGCTGTTTCACCGGGAGACGGGGCAGAGCTTTCACGCATACCTCTTCTCGGTGAGAATGGAAGCAGCCAAAGAGATGCTCTGTGACCCTTTGGTAACGGCCCAGCAGGTTGGATATCGAGTGGGATACAACGATGCAAGCAATTTCTGCCGAGCATTTCGATCGCGTTTTGGTGTAACCCCTCACAGCTACTTCGAACGCCTACAACTCGCACGGCTTCGCCAAAAGAAAACACCGTAACTGCCGGCCAAACCCCGTTCGCCTCAAACGTACTTGAAGTTCGTTCCTGGAATACATCACATATGGCAGGCATTGCCGGAAACAGGCGCCCTTGGCGTGCCTGAGTGTTTTTGGCGTGCTTGTCCGCGAAGCCAGGCTGACCCACCAGCAGCCGCGGAGCAGGGTATCCTGAAAGAGTTCGCTCCGCATCTTGCCCGCAACACCGTCCGCAATGCCCGAGCACCGACACGTCAACCCCTGGATCGTAGCCATCTCGGTGATGTTTTGCACCTTCATGGAGGTGCTGGATACCACGGTGGTCAACGTGTCGCTTCCGCACATCGCCGGCAATCTTTCGGCAACGATCGACGAGGTCACCTGGGTGCTGACGTCGTACCTGGTTGCCAACGCCATCGTTCTGCCGATTACGGGATGGCTCTCGAATTATTTCGGGCGCAAGCGGCTGCTGATGTTCTCGGTGGTGGGATTCACCGCATCGTCGTTCTTGTGTGGGATCGCGCCGACTCTGCCTTTCCTGATCCTGTTCCGCCTGATGCAGGGCGCCTGCGGAGGAGCGCTGCAACCGCTGTCGCAAGCGGTGCTGCTCGAAGTCTTTCCCGCCGGACCAGCGCGGCAAGGCCATGGGATTTTGGGGACTGGGCATCGTGGTCGCTCCAGTGCTGGGGCCGGTGCTGGGCGGCTGGCTGACCGATGCCTATAGCTGGCGCTGGGTGTTCTACATCAATCTTCCCGTGGGCATTCTCTCCATCGTCATGGTGCAGATGTTCGTGTTCGATCCTTCCTACATCAAGCGCAGCAAAGCCGGCATCGACTACTGGGGCATCGGGATGCTTGCAGTCTGGGTCGGCGCGCTGCAAATTGTCTTCGACAAAGGGCAGGAGCTGGACTGGTTCGGCTCGCGCTTCATTAACATCCTGCTGGCGGTTTGCGGGTGCTCCCTGATCGCGTTCCTGGCGCGGGAGTTTATGGCCGGCCACCCCGTGGTGAACTTGCGCGTCTTCAAGCTGCCCAGTTACTCGACCGGCGTGTTTCTCATGACCGTACTGGGGTTTGTGCTGTACGGCAGCATCGTGATCATTCCCATCTGGTTGCAAACGCTGCTGGGCTATCCGGCAATGACCACGGGCTGGACGATGGCGCCGCGCGGGATGGGCTCGATGCTCGGTATGCCTATCATCGGCATGACGATAGGACGCTTCGATGCGCGCAAGGTTCTGGCGCTGGGCTTGCTTCTGGGCGCGGTCTCCACTTTTCAGATGGCCCGGCTGAGCCTCGACGTGGGCTACTGGGACCTGTTCTGGCCGCAGGCGATCCAGGGCTTCGGGCTGAGCATGGTGTTCGTTCCGTTGACCACCATCTCCATGAATCCGGTTCCCCGCGAGGCCATGGGCAACGCCACCAGCCTGTTCAACCTGATGCGCAACCTGGGCGGCAGCGTGGGGATCGCGACGGTGGCCCTGATGAACACGCGTTTTCAGCAGAAGTACACGGCCATTCTGGGCGAGCACGTCACCTCGACAAGCCCGCAGTCGGAACAGATGTTCGGCGCGCTGCGCGGGATGTTTCTTGCGAGCGGGTCCGGCCCCGGCTTGGCGGACCAGCGGGCCTACGCGTCGATGTTCGGCATCGTGCAACGTCAAGCCGCGATGCGCGCTTTCGTGGATGTGTTTTATTTGCTCACTCTCGCGTTTCTGGCGATGATCCCATTGATTCTCATCATGCGAAAGCCAAAAGGCGGCGAAGGACCGGGCCCGGGAGCGCATTAATATGTATAATTATCTACCGGGATACACATTGATGCGGACGAACATCGTGACTGGGTGCCCAGCAGAGACATCTCTCGAAACAAACGTTTCACCGTCCGGCATTGTACAGTAAACGCTACGCCGCACCATAGGACCTAAGGGTCTATCGATTCGATGCGTGAGCCAACTAACCTTACTTTGTCAAAATCAATACTATGTCATCAGGTTCTCCCAACAGTGCGAAGCCGCGGTGGGATCTTGCGCACTCAATTCCGTGGTTTGACGGAAAGGCACGGACGGCTTGCTTGTTTCATCCGCAGCCAGCGACGGACGTGGCACTTCGGGAAAGCCGAATCGGCGAACCATTGCTTTGGCCGGGAGACCCCTTGGTGACGGACGATTCCAGCGCCCACAGCAGGCCCAACATGTTTCCCGTGGTCCATCTTAACAAGCAGGACTTCGCTTTGCTCCAGTTCCCCGGTGCGACAGAACTTCTCCAAGTAGTGTGGAATCCAGGCCCTCATCCCGTCGCGAGAGCGTATTGGAGGACGCCGTCCGAAATGGAAACGATGAGACCAATTCCATCCGCCGAAGGCGCCGAACCTGGATGGGCACTACACCGCGCGCGTCTCCTTCCCGAAATGGTAGTCGAGTACCCATCCTGGGCGGCGTTGCCTTCGAAGGTCAGACGTGATTTCGACAAATGGCTATCGAAGCAGTCCGGTCCGCCTGATGGTCCTCCGGCCTATGAGTTCGAGTTTGGTCCATCGCCTTCGAGCAAGGCAGGCGGGTACGCGCACTGGCTTTGGAATAACGATACTCCCACATGTGAATGCGGAAGCGTCATGGAACACCTATTCAGTCTGGCGACTATCGAATACCCCGATTCGGGCGGGCGATGGGGCTGGCTTTTATCGAATACAAGGGGCGAAGCACGTAAGGAGGCGACTGGGCTCGATATCCGGAAATTTGGGATCGCCTATTTCCACAGGTGTCCGTTGTGCACTGAAAGACCGTTGGACGTGTCAACGCAGAGCTTTTAGATTTAAAGGCAACCAGCCGCAGAGCGGTGTGGAGCGAGTTCGCTTAACTCCTGGGTCGTCGGGCACCCGGAAGATGGCCCAAAGCGCCCAAAAAGTTCGAGTGTTGAACTGGGGTCACCCGTAAAAGCAGAATTGAAACCACGATTTTGAGTGGCTCCACAGCTTGGATTCGAACCACGACAATAGCGAGCTCTTGGGCTTTCATCTCGCAGGCTGAGCCTAAGTCTGCCCTCGTTTTGCTATTGCCGATGAAATCGTCGAAAGCGCCCAGGGCGCCACATAGAACCGCTTGAAACTCGACCCTCCGGGAATCGCGGGCTATGCTTCGGCTTGATCGGCCGCCAGCTCGCGCTGGCGCTCAAAGGCGAGCTTGCCCTGATACTCCTGCCACAGGGTCGTGAACCCGGCCCAGTAGTAGCCGCCCACGAACAGCAACAGGAAGGGCGCCGCAAGGTAGTTGTAGGAGTTGAGGGCGTACACCGTAATGGCCAGGAAGAGGCTGCCGGCTCCGATCTCCGCATAGGGCAGCCAGCCGCTGCGGCGGCGATACTTGTCGTCGCGAATCTTTAGCCGGGGCTGCGCTCCGTACTTGGCGGTGCGGGCAAATTCGGTCTTGTATCCGATCAGCGCCTCGAACACCGCGCGCGAATTAATGATGGTCAGCGCGACGCCCGCGGCCATCAGCGCCGGCAAAAAGAGAAACGCCCGCTTCCAGGTTTTGGGGAACAGCTCGTGATGCGCCACCACGTAGAACGCCGAAATCGACCAGAACGACGCCACGATCAGCGGGAAATCGATCAACAGCATCTCCAGCCAGCCCATGTAGAAGCGCACGATCATCACCGGCAGCATCATGAGGCTGATCACGATCATCAGCGGGTAACTGATGTTGGGCGTCAAGTGGAAGAACGCCTCGGCCTTGACGCGGAAAGGCAGATCCGACTTGAGAATCGACGGGAGCAGCTTCATCGCCACCTGCGTCAGACCCTTGGCCCAGCGCGACTGCTGCACCTGGAATCCGTAAGTGTCGACAGGCAGCTCCGAAGGACATTCGACCGTCGGCACGTACACGAACTTCCAGCCCTTGAGCTGGGCGCGGTAGCTCAAATCCGAATCCTCGGTCAGCGTGTCGTGCTGCCAGCCGCCGGAGTTCTGGATCATCGACTTTCGAAGAACGCCCGCGGTCCCATTGAAATTGAAGAACAGCCCGCCGCCGGCGCGCGCGATGTGTTCCAGCACGAAGTGGCCGTCCAGCAGCATCGCCTGCACCTCGGTCAGCACGCTGTGGTGCCGGTTGAGGTAACCCCAGCGGGTCTGCACCATGCCGACTTTGGAATCCACGAAATGATGCACGGTGCGGTGCAGGAAGTCGCGCGGCGGAACGAAGTCGGCGTCAAAAATGGCCACGAACTCTCCGGAGGCCGTCTTCAATCCGTTTTCCAGCGCCCCCGCCTTGTAGCCGTGGCGGTTCTCGCGATGGATATATTCGATGGGCAGCCCGGCTTCGCGGTAGTCCTCCACCAGGCTCCTGGTGAAGGGATGCGTATCGTCCGTGGAATCGTCCAGAACCTGGATCTGAAGCAGCTCGCGCGGATAGTCGATTTTGGCGGTTTCCTCAAGCAGGCGCTCCACCACGTAACGCTCGTTGTAGATCGGAAGCTGTACTGTCACGCGTGGCAGGGCATCGAAGCGGCCGGGGGGCTCGCCGGCGAAACTCTTGCGGTGCTTCATGTACCCGCGGATCATGGCGTAGCGATGCATCCCGTAGCAGGACAACACGAGGAGAACGCCGAAGTACGGGATCAGCATCGCCCAGTCGAACAACGCCAGGTGATGAATGCCCTTGAAGGTGTCGTCGGGGAGCGAGTCCGCGATCTTCCCCGCCCAGACGGAAATGCGGCTCGCCGCCAGAAGCGAGGAAATAGGGGTGCTAACGATCATGGAGTACCGTCGCGGGCGCTGTATACGGAACGCGGGCGCTCGCGAACCCCTCTATTATATACTCAAGTCGGAGTTTAAACCTTTATGCGTTTCTTTCTCGATACAGCCAATCTGGAAGAGTTGAAAGCAGGCGCCCGCTGGGGCATCGTGGACGGAGTCACCACCAATCCATCGCTGATTGCCAAGGAAGGCGTACCGCTGGAACAGCAGGTGGCCAAGATTTGCGAGATCATCGACGGCGACATCAGCGCCGAGGTGCTCGCCACCGGCGCCGACGGCATGGAGTCGGAGGGCCGCAAGCTGGCGCGCATTCACAAGAACATCGTGGTGAAGGTGCCGCTGACGCGCGACGGCATCCGCGCCTGCTCCACGTTGAACCGGGAAGGCATCCGCGTGAACGTGACGCTGTGTTTTTCCCCGGGGCAGGCACTGCTGGCGGCCAAGGCCGGAGCGTATTTCGTAAGCCCCTTCGTGGGCCGCATTGACGATTCCGGCTGGAACGGCATGGAGTTGATCCAGAATATCGTCCTGATCTACCGTAACTACGGCTACGCCACCCAGGTACTGGCCGCCTCGCTGCGTCACGTCGGCCACGTGATCGACGCCGCCAAGGCCGGCGCGCACATCGGAACCATGCCCTTCAAGGTGATGGACTCGCTGTTCAACCATCCGCTGACGGACAAGGGCGTGGCGATGTTCCTCAAGGATTACGACAAGGTGTTTCACAACGCCCCCGTGGCAAGGTAGTGGAGTCCTGCCTATCGCTTGCTGACGCGCGCGGCTCGGAATGGGCTTCAGAACCGCGACCGCGGGGAGCGGTTATCAAATACTGGCGCAGCGGGTAAGGATTGCGCTAAGCTGCTGTGAATGCCGCCCAACGGCCAGCTCGCGGTGTTAGTCGGAGTAGCGCTCGCTCTGATCGCGCTCGGTGTTTGGATCGCCTTGCGGGTGGCGCAGGGCAATCCGGAGAAGCGCGAAAAGCGTCGCCGCTTGCACGTGCATCGCAACGGGCGATTGGGCGACGCGCTCATCACCGAAGCCACCGACACGCTGCTGTATTACACCTATTCGGTGCATGGCGTCGAGTACCACGCCTCCCAGGAGATCGCCGCGCTGCGGGATCTGCTGCCGGCCGAGCCGGGGCGCCTGGTGGGCGTCGCCAATCTCAAATATTCGCCCAGGAATCCGGCCAACTCGATTCTGATTTGCGAGGAGTGGAGCGGGCTGCGGGTCACAGGAGCGCCCGCAGCGGCGCAACCCTCACCTTAACTCCTTACTTCACGACAATCGTAAACGGCATCAGCCGCATCACGCCGCCGTGGGCCAGCAGGCGAACCGGCATCTTGCCCAGCAGCATGCGAATTTGCGACTCTACCTCGGAATCCGCGGGATGGCTGTTCCACAGCAAGTCGAACAGCGTTCGGCGCGGGGGATAGCTCACCAGCGTTATTTTGTCGGAGGCTCCGATCTTGGCGCGCTGTTTCACCATCTCCACGGCGCGGTCCAGGCCGCCGATCTCGTCGATCAGTCCGTTCTGCTTGGCCTGCGAGCCCAGCCACACGCGGCCTTGCGCCAGTGCCTCGACCTCGGTGTACTTGCGCTTTCGCCCGTCGGCCACGTGCTGCACGAAGCCTCGATAGAACTCCTCGATCTCCTTACGCAGCTTGGCGCGCTCTTCGTCGGTGAGCGGGCCGTTCTCGGAATCGATGGCGGCGAAGCGCCCGCGCGTCAGCAGTTCTTTCTTCAAGCCGATCTTGTCATACAGGCCCTTCAGGTTGACCTTCCCGAAAAACACGCCGATGGAACCTGTCAGCGTATTGGAATACGCCAGCACCGGGTCGCCGGTCATGGCGATGAAGTAGCCGCCCGATGCCGCGTCGTCGGACATCGAAATCACCGTGGGCTTTTTCTGGCTCAATCGCTTGGCTTCGTGCAGGATGTCGTCGGAGGCGATGCCGTCGCCGCCGGGCGAATTGATGCGCAGGATCGCTCCTTGAATGGACGAATCGTTCTCCACCTCGCGCATGGCGCGGACGGCGCTGGAGGACGCGATGCCAGTGGCCTGAAAGCCATCCGAGTCGTCGCCGCGGGTGATGTCGCCTTCCTCCGTCACCAGCGCGATGCGCTTTCCCTGCTCGCTTCCGGCCATGGCCTTGGCGTAGGACCGGTCGCCGATCTTGGAGGGGTTGCCGGCCTTGTCGTACATCTCGTCTTCAAACAGCAGGCCGTCCACCAGACCGCCATCTAACGCCTCCTTGCCGACAAAGGGCCCATTGTCGATCAGCGCGCGGATCGCCGCCGGCGGCTTCTTGCGTCCTTGCGCGATCACGTCGATCAAATTTCCGAAATACTGATCCAGGATCGGGTTGATCTGTTCCAGGGTCTCGGGCGACGGCCCGGTTTTGGTGAACTGGTCGGGATAGTCCTTGTACTTACCGACGTGCTCGAACTCCATGCTCACGCCCAGCTTGTCGAGCGTGCCCTTGAGATACAGCAGCTCCGCGTGAAGGCCTTTGACGTCCAGTTCGTCTTCCGGCGCCATATAAATACTGTCGGCGGCGGTGGCGATGTAGTATTCGTGCGTTCCGGCGCCGCGCAGGTAGGCGTAGACCGGCTTGCCGGATTTCTTGAAGGCCAGAACTTCGGCGCGGATTTCCTCCAGTTTGGCCCAGCCGGTGCTCAATCCCTGCGGCTCCAGTACCAGAGCTTTAATGCGGCTGTCGGCGGCGGCCTGTTGCAACAGACGCCAGGTATCCGCGACGGTCAGCGGCGGCTGCTGCTGGAAATAGGGCACCACCACGTCCACCGGCGCCTGCTCCGGCACATCCCCCTCCAGATGCAGCACCAGGGCCGAATTGGCGGCCACAGTGGGAGCGCGGCCGCTCCCGCCAAAGCGGATTGCGGCGAACACCAGCAGCACAGCCAGCAAGCCGGCGAACAGGAGCCCGATAACGAAGCCGAGAAGGAATCTCTTCATAATAAGTAGTCGCGGCTCCAGGATAAACTACTTTGGAGGCATCCGTGTGAAATGAGATACGCCTAATGATCGTCGTCAGGCTCAAGGGTGGCCTTGGCAACCAGATGTTTCAGTACGCGATGGGCCGGGCTCTCCAGCATCGCCGCGGCGACGAGTTGCGCCTGGATGTGACCTATCTGCTGGGCAACTCGGTTTTCGCCTGGGACGTGCCTCGCGAATACGATCTGGACGTGTTTCAGATTCAGCCCGCCTTCGCCTACATTCCGCGTATGCTGCGTCGCGCTTCTCCGGGGCGAATTCTGTATCCGCAAGGCCGGCCGCTGAGCGAGGCGGCAGCCGTCCCCAAGAAACAGACATTCGTCCACCAGGAGGACTTCGGATTTCATCCGGAGGTCCTCGATCTGACCGCGCCTAACGTGTATCTGGATGGGTATTGGCAGAGCGAGTCCTACTTCGCCGGCATTGCGGACGAGATTCGCTGTGCCTTTCAGTTTCGAACGCCTCTATCGCTTCTGGGGCGCGAGATGGCCCAAGCCATCGCGAGCGTGAATTCGGTATCCGTGGATGTCCGCCGCGGCGACTATATTGCGGTGGAGTCCTCGCGGAACGCGCTGGGGTTCGTGGGCGAGGATTATTATCGCCGCGGCATCGACTGGATCAAAGCCAACGTCCGGGATCCGCGGCTGTTCGTCTCCTCGGACGATCTTCCTTGGTGCAGGGAAAACTTGAAGTTCGACCTCCCCACCACTTGGCTGGATTATGAGTACGCGGGATGGAAGTTCGGCGCAAAGCTTCACCTCATGAGTCTGTGCAAGCACTTTTTGATTTCCAACAGCACCTTCGCGTGGTGGGCCGCATGGCTCGCTCGCCATGAAACAAAGCTGGTGGCGGGTCCGCGGAGATGGTTTCGCGGCGAATCCGTCAGCCCCAAGGATTTGTTCCCGCCGTCCTGGGTGACCTTGTGAAACAAATCCAGTTGTGAATCCATATGCTAAGCTGGCGGCAATGAAGGCAGAAGGCAAGCGTCCACTCGAGGATGGCGAGTATCGCTTATGGGTGAAGGTTTGGTCCGCGATGACCTTGGCGATCCTGGTGTATTTTGGGCTGGCCCTATGGGTCATGCCGGTGGCGATAGCGGAAAACCCCACGCTGGAGCGCATTCTGATGACCCTTTCCGTGGCCTACGTCATTGCCTCCTTTCCAGCCAAGAGATGGTTGCTGGTGCAGGCTCGGGAGATCGATAGCGACGCCTTGCGGCGCGCCGCGATTGTGGTGCCGCTGGTGCTGTGCGAAGTCGCCGCGATCACCGGGTTCGCGCTCCGGATGGTGATCGGATCGTCGCACTACTACGTGTTTCTCTTGCTGGGTCTGGCCGGAATGCTGCTCAATTTTCCAAAGCGCGGGAAATGAAGGCGCGGTGGGGCAGGTCTCCGACCTGCCGATTTTAGTTAAGTTAGCCTTACTCGACTTTATCCGCCAGCACGCGGATGTGATTGTCGCGGATCTCGACGTAGCCGCCGGAGACTTTGATGCGCTCGGTCTTACCGCCCAGCGTATAGGAAAGTTCGCCTTCGCCCAATTCGCTCAACAGCGCGGCGTGGCCGGGCAGGATGCCCATGTAGCCGTCCTTGCCTGGAATCTGCGCGTATTCCGCGGTTTGCGACGCCACCAGTTTCTCCGGCGTGGCAATCTCGATCTGCAATAAATCCGCCATGCGACCCTTAGCCCGCCTGCTTCATTTTCTCCGCGGCTTCGAGCACGTCGTCGATGGAGCCTTGCATGTAAAACGCCTGCTCCGGAATCTCGTCGTGCTTGCCCTCGACCACTTCCTTGAAGCTGCGCACGGTGTCGGCGACCTTGACGTACTTGCCCGGACGGCCGGTAAACGCCTCGGCGACGTTGAACGGCTGCGACAGGAATTTCTGGATGCGCCGCGCGCGGGCCACCGCCAGCTTGTCGTCGTCGGAAAGCTCATCCACGCCCAGAATCGCGATGATGTCCTGAAGATCCTTGTAACGTTGCAGGGTCTGCTTGACCGCTTGCGCCGTGTTGTAGTGATCCGCGCCGATGATGAGCGGATCGAGAATGCGGGACGTGGAGGCCAGCGGATCCACCGCCGGATAAATTCCCATCTCCGAGATCGAACGCGAAAGATTGGTGGTGGCGTCCAAGTGCGCAAACGTGGTGGCCGGCGCCGGGTCGGTATAGTCGTCGGCGGGCACATAGATGGCCTGCACCGAAGTGATCGAGCCGGACTTGGTGGACGTAATGCGCTCCTGCAAATCGCCCATCTCCGAGGCCAGATTGGGCTGATAGCCGACCGCGCTGGGCATGCGTCCCAGCAGCGCGGATACTTCCGAGCCGGCCTGCGTGAAGCGGAAAATGTTGTCGATGAACAGCAGCACGTCCTGGTGCTCTTCATCGCGGAAAAACTCGGCCACCGTGAGAGCGCTCAAGGCCACGCGCAAGCGGGCTCCGGGCGGCTCGGTCATCTGGCCGTAAATCAGGGCGCACTTGGATTTCGTGTAATCGTGCGGATCGATCACGCCGGCTTCCTGGAACTCCAGCCACAAGTCGTTGCCTTCGCGCGTGCGCTCGCCCACGCCGGCGAACACGCTGACGCCGCCGTGCTTGGTGGCCAGGTTGCTGATGAGCTCCTGAATGATGACGGTCTTGCCCACGCCCGCGCCGCCGAACAGCCCGATCTTGCCGCCGCGCAGGTAGGGTTCCAGAAGATCGATGACCTTGATTCCGGTCTCGAACATCTGCAGCTCGGTGGACTGCTCATCAAACGCGGGCGCCTGGCGATGGATGGGGTAGCGCTTGGCCGTGTTTACCGGACCCATCTTGTCCACCGGCTCGCCGATCACGTTCAGCACGCGGCCGAGCGTCTCCTTGCCCACGGGCACTGTGACGGGCTCACCCAGGCTCTCGGCGCGCATGCCGCGCACCAGACCGTCAGTGGGCTGCAACGCGATGGTGCGAACGCGGCTTTCGCCGATGTGCTGCGCCACCTCGCAAATGATGCTGATGGGATCGGGAACGTTGAATCCCTCGCTGGTGATGCGAATCGCGGTACGGATGACGGGGATCTGCCCCTCCGGGAATTCGATGTCCACGGCCGGTCCGGCCACCTGGATCACTTTTCCTAGCGTCATAGACAATCCTCTTTTTGAGCCTCCCGGCCCCTGCAAAAACAAAAAATCCCAACCGGGCGCGGCTTTAACCCAAAGCCCCCTACCCTAAAGCGGCAGCCCCGCTGACGATTTCGATAATCTCGCGCGTGATGCTGGCTTGACGCACGCGGTTCATATACAACGTGAGCTTGTCGATCATGTCGGACGCGTTGGACGTCGCGGCATCCATCGCGGTCATGCGCGCGGCCAGCTCGGCTGCCGCGGACTCCAGCAACGCCCGGTATATCCGTACTCTCACGTAGCGCGGCAAAAGCGTCCCCAGCATTTCCTCGGGCTTCTGTTCGTAGATGTAATCGGCCGGCGAAGCCGATTTCGGAACCTCGATCGGCAGAATCCGCGTGACAATCGGGTTGGGCGCCATGATGCTCTTGAACTCGTTGACGAACAGGTACACCGAATCTACTTCAGCCTTGGAAAAACGCTCGATCACGGACTCGGCGATTTTCTCCGCGTCGTCGTAGCGCACGTTGCGGAACAGATCCAGGTGCTCGCCGCGAATCGGCAGGGTGCGCCTCCGGAAATAGTCGCGCGCCTTGCGGCCGATCAGCTCCAGGCTCAACTGGCTGGCCCGATGCTCGTCCAGGAACCGCTGGGCCATCTTGAGCAGGTTGGAGTTGAAGCCCCCGGCCAGCCCCTTATCCGCGGTCACCACGATTGCCAGGATGCGCTTCTCCGGCCGCACTGCCAGCAGCGGATGCACTTCGGCCTCGGCGCTCTGTGCGGCGGCCTCGGCGACGTTGGACAACACCTGGTCCAGCATGCGCGCATACGGACGGGAAGCCAGCGCGCGATCCTGAGCCCGGCGCAGCTTCGCCGCCGAGATCATCTTCATGGCCTTGGTGATCTGCTGCGTGTTCTTCACGCTGCGGACGCGCCGCCGGATGTCGATCAGGCTGGGCATTTACTTCTTTACCTGGTCTTGGACGAAACGCGCCTTGCATTCGGCCAGCGCCGAGTTCATCAGCTTCTTCAAGTCGTCGTCCAGCGTCTTCTTTTCGCGGATGGAAGACAGGATGCCCGGATGCGCATTTTCTACGAAGCGGTACAGTTCCGTCTCAAAGGCGCGGCATTGATCCACCGGCAGATCGTCCAGGACACCGTTGGTCCCGGCGTAGATGATCAGCACCTGCTTTTCCACGGGGATCGGCGAATACTGGCCTTGTTTGAGGATCTCCACCATGCGGGCGCCGCGGGCAAGCTGCGCGGTGGAGGCTTTGTCGAGCTCGGAACCCATCTGCGCGAACGCCGCAAGGTTGCGGTACTGCGCCAGGTCCAGGCGCAAGCTTCCTGCTACCTGCCGCATGGCCTTGATCTGCGCGTTGCCGCCCACGCGGCTAACTGAGATGCCCACGTTGATCGCGGGCCGGACGTTGGCGTTGAATAAATCCGACTCGAGATAGATCTGGCCGTCGGTGATAGAAATTACATTGGTCGGAATGTAGGCCGAGACGTCGCCGGCCTGGGTTTCGATAAACGGCAGCGCCGTGAGCGATCCGCCGCCGCTTTCGTTGTTGAGCTTGGCGGCGCGCTCGAGCAACCGGCTGTGGAGATAGAACACGTCGCCGGGAAACGCTTCGCGTCCGGGAGGACGCCGCAGCAGCAGGGAAATCTCGCGATAAGCGGCGGCGTGTTTCGAAAGATCGTCGTAAATGCACAGCGCGTGACGCTTGCTATCGCGGAAATACTCGCCGATCGCGCAGCCCGAATACGGCGCCAGGTATTGCATCGGCGCGGGATCGGACGCGGTGGCGGCCACCACGATGGTGTACGCCATGGCCCCGTGATCTTCCAGGGTCTTGACCACCTGCGCCACCGTCGAGCGCTTCTGTCCGATGGCGACGTAGATGCAAATCACGTCGCCGCCCCTCTGATTCAGGATGGTGTCGATCGCCACCGTGGTCTTGCCGGTCTGGCGGTCGCCGATGATCAGCTCGCGCTGGCCGCGGCCGATGGGTATCATGGCGTCGATGGCCTTGATGCCTGTCTGCAAAGGCTCCTTCACGGGTTGGCGGTCCACCACGCCCGGCGCCAGGCGCTCGATCTGATTGAACTGCTTAGCCTCGATCGGGCCCTTGCCGTCGATGGGTACTCCCAGCGCGTCGATCACGCGTCCGAGCATGTGCTCACCCACCGGAATCGACATGATCCGGCCGGTGCGGCGCACTTCGTCGCCTTCCTTGATGTTCGAGTAGTCGCCCAGCAGCACGGCGCCCACTTGATCTTCCTCCAGGTTCAAGGCGATGCCGGAAACGCCGCCTTTGAATTCGATCAGCTCGCCGGCCATCACGTTTTCGAGGCCGTACACGCGGGCAATTCCGTCGCCCACCGAAATGACCGAGCCGGTCTCGGATACGTTGACCGTGCCCTCGTAATTTTCAATCTCTTCGCGCAACACGCGCGAAATTTCATCCGCCCGAATCTGAGCCATAGAATTCCGTTACCCTTTTGCGAGCTTCAGCCTCAATTTATCCAATTGCCCGCGCACGCTGCCGTCGTAAACGGTGGAGCCGATGCGCGCCACAACCCCGGCGATCAGCGCTGGATCGATGGAGAACTTCAGTTTTGCTTTTCTCCCGGTCATGCGGGAGATTTCGGTTTCAAGCCCCGCCTGTTGGGGGGCGTCCAGAGATCGCGCGCTCAGCACGTCGGCCCTCACAAAGCCGAGCCGTTCGTCCAGCAACGCCTCGAAGGCGTCCACGATCGCGGAGAATTCGGCGACGCGGCGATGGTCGATGACGACAAAAAGAAAATTGCGCGCCTGCGTGTCCAGCCCGAGAGGGTGCAGCACCCGCGAGACAATGGCGCGCTTTCGCGAAGGCGGCACGGCAGGCGACAGAAGCGCCGTGCGCAGCTCGGGCGATTCGGCGATCACCTGCCCCACCGCCCGCAACTGAGCCAGGATCGCGGCTGGTTTGGATAGGGAGCCGGGTGCGGCGGCTACCTCCACCAGCGCCTTGGCATAGCGGGTTGCGACCGCGGAGAGCATCTAGTTCTTGGACTCCTGCCGCTTGAGATCTCCCACGAAACGGTCTACCAAGCCCGCTTCGGTGCCCGCATCCAGACGCGCGCGGATGCGTTGGGCTGCCAGATCCAAAGCCAGGTCCGCGGCATAAGCGCGCAGCTCCCTACGGGCGGTCTTGCCCGCGGATTCAATCTCCATCTGCGCCTGATCGTTGAGCTTGCGGATGTGCGCGGCGGCTTCCTCGCGGATGCGCTGGCCCTCGCGCTCCATCTCGGCCCGGGATTGCACGCGGAAAGCTTCGATGTCGCCGGAGAGGCTGCTCACCCGCCGCAGGATCGCGGCCGAGCGCTGCTCCGATTCCTGCTTTAGCTTCTGCGCCTCGGCAATCTCCTTTTGGATCGCGGAAGTGCGCGAACTGAAGAACGTAGGCAGGTTCTTGACCAGAAGGTAGCCGATGCCGGCGGCTAGAATCGCAAAATTCACCCACCGCCACATCCCCAACGCGTCGCCCGATTCCCCGCCCTTCACTTGCGCGAAACAGACCGTGCAAGCCAAAAGAAACAGCGGAACCAGCCGCCTCATAGAGGCCTCCGCGCCAGCACCGCGGTCGCGATCTGATCCGCCAGCGCCCCGCTGGTTTCGAGCAGGTTCTGACGGGCGCCGGCGGCTTCGGAAGCAAGCTCCACCTTGGCCCGCGCAACCCCCGCTTCGGCGCTCGATCGCGCTTCAGCCACCTGCGTGGCTTGATCGGCAAGCCAGCGCCGGCGGGTCTCTTCCTGCTCCCTGTAAACCTCTGCCCTGGCTTCGCGAAACTGGGCTTCGTATTCCGCGGTCTTGCGGTCGGCCTCCGCATGGCTGGCTTCAGCGGCCCTGCGCGCGCCGGCCGTCAACTCCTCCCGTTGCTTCAGCACCTTCCGCAGCGGCCCGAACAGCATGCTGCGAAAAAAGAAGTGCAGAAACACCAAAAAGATCGCGGTGGGGATAGCTTTGATTAAGATGCCGCCAAGGGCCTGTAAGGTCTGTTCCATTCAGAAATTGTGCAGGGAACGAACGAGCTAAAGAGCGGCCGGACAGCCACCCTCCACCATAAGAGTTACACTATCACAGCCGAATGGCGCGGGTCAATCTTCAGACCGCAATTTTTGGAGTCTGACAAGAATCGCCCGCTATTTCCGCAGCCGCACAAACTCCAATGTTTCCAATATCCTGACCGATCTCGCTCCCTCTTTGTCATTAGCAACCATCAGGCGCAAGGAGCCTTGGTTCCCGGAAAGCGGTGCACCATCCCGATGGTCCGCGACCAGGATGGTTTGGTTGCCGAAGGATGGATCGATCTCGCCGGGGGTGAAGACCACCTGGTAGCCGTCGCTGGCTTTTGCGAGCATGTAACTCGCCAGCGCCTTACCGCGCAATTCGCCGCCGAAGGGTACGCCGGCTCTCTTGAGCACATCGATCAGGGCGACGCCTTCATAAACCGCCATCGATCCGTCGGGGTTGGGCACGCGGACGGTTTGGCGCGGCATCGCCGCCAGGTTGGCGAGCGTCAGCGTCAAGGGCATCGGAACATCGCCGGTGACGGTGAGCGTCGCAGCAGGCGCCTGGGCCAGCGCCGAGGAAGCCAGTAGCAGGAAGGCAGCGTACTTCATAACGGTCATTGTATCGTAAACACGTTTCTGAACCACGACCAGCCTTTCCGAGCCACGACCGGAGGGAGTGGTTCCGCCGTTTAGTTCGGGAACCGGTAGCCGTACTCCCGCAAAATATCGCGCCCCCCGCCGGTGAGGAAAAATGCGGTGAACTTGCGCGCCTCCGCCTGATGTTGCGATGACGCCAGGATGCCAAGTTCCTGAGTGATGGGCTGATGCAGTTTTTCGTCCACCGTGATGATTTTGCCCGGATCGTGGAGCACCAGCGAATACGCGGTGAAGACGGCATCGGCGTTGCCCGAGCTCCCATACTGGCGCGCCATGGCGATGCTTTCCGCGTACACTACTTTGCCCTGCACCTGATCCCACACGCCGGCGGCCTTGAGCGACTCGATGGTGGCTTGGCCGTAAGGCGCCAGCTCAGGCTTGGCGAGGGCGATGATTCGGACCGTGGGCGACACAAGGTCCTCGATCCGGCTGACGGCGGCCTGACTGCCGAGAGGCAGCCACAGCGCCAGAACGCCGATGGCATAGACCGCCCGCGTGCCCGGGACGAGGAGACGCTTCTGATCGAGCTGACTGGCATGCGACGCGTCGGCGGCCAAGAACACATCATAGGGCGCTTCGTTCTCGATCTGTTGGGCGAGCTGAACCGTGGAGGCGAAGCTGAAAACCGGATGGATGCCGGTCTGGGCTTCGAATTTCGGTCCGGCGGCTTGCAGCGCGGCGGTAAGATTAGCCGCAGCCGCTACCGAGAGAGAAGGGTTCGCGCCGGATTCGCGGCTGCAACCACCGAGGACCAAGACGATACAAGCCGCCAGTAGTTTTGGTGGGGCAGGTCTCCGGCCTGCCATTGCCGTCCGTCGCGTATACATGCTCTTGTCTTGGATTCAAGGTATCGGATTGCAGCGGCCGAGCGCAAGGACTGCGGTACAGTGGAAAAGACAATGTCCGGGATCGAAAACAATCTGGGGACCCTGCGCCAGAAGCGCGGCATCCCGGCGGCGCGGCTGGCCAAGGCGGCCGGCGTCACGCGGCAGACCATTTACGCCATGGAAGCCGGAAGCTACATCCCCAATACAGCGGTGGCGCTGCGGCTGGCCAGAGCCTTGGAGACTTCTGTCGAGGACCTGTTTTCCCTTCCCCGGGAATCCGGCCCTGCGGAAGTACGCACCGAGCAGGCGCATCTTCTCGCCGGAACCGCAGCCGCGCAGCCGGGACCATTCCAGCCGGGACAACCAGTGGAACTGTGCAAGGTGGACAAGCGCCTGATGGCCTCCGCGCCGTCGCCGATGCCCTGGTATTTCCCGGCCAGCGATGCCGTGGTCGCCGGCAAGCCGCAAGGCGGCAAGACCGCCGTGCAGGTTTTCGACCCCGCCGAGGATTTCCGTAACCGCATTTTGATCGCCGGATGCGACCCAGGGATTTCAGTGCTGGCGCGGCACGTGCAAGCCGCCGGCGTTGACCTGGTGCTGGCGCACCGCAACAGCTCGCAGGCGCTGGCGCTGTTGAAGGAAGGCAGCGTTCACGTGGCTGGGACGCATTTGAGCGACGAAGCCAGCGGCGAGTCGAATCTTCCCGAGATCGGACGAATGTTTTCCAAGAACGCCGTCGCCGTGATTTCGTTTGCGGTTTGGGAAGAGGGTATCGTCACCGCCGCCGGGAATCCGAAAGGAATTCGCGGAATCGAGGACCTGGCTCGCCGCGACATCGCCATGGTGAATCGCGAAAAAGGCGCGGGCAGCCGCGCGCTGCTGGACGCGCACCTCAAGCGGCTCAAGATCGAGCCGCGCAACGTGAAAGGCTACGAGCGCATCGCCCCCGGACACTTGCCGGCGGCCTGGCAGGTACACAGCGGCGCGGCCGATTGCTGCATCGCCACCCGAGCCGCCGCGCGCGCCTTCGGATTGGGCTTTATTCCCCTGGTGAGCGAGCGCTACGATCTGGCGATCCGCCGCCAGCATCTGGATCTGCCTGGAATCGAGGCCATGCTCGATACGCTCAACCGCTCCAGTTACCGCAGGGAACTGGAAAGCCTCGGCGGCTACGACGCCAGAGCCGCCGGCGAGCGCCTGCTGTAACAGCCGTAGTGGGGCAGGTCTCCGACCTGCCAATTCGGGACCGAACTAACCGACGGCAATCACCGCGACCCCCGCCTCGTTCGCTCTCTCCAACAACTCCTCCCGGTCCAGCAGCAGCGTGCGCCCGGCGTCGACGGCCAGCGCGGTGGCTCCGGTCTCGCGCATCACCTCGATCGTCTGCGGACCGGCCACCGGCACGTCGAACAGAAGATGCCCGCGCCGGCCGGAAGCCTTCACCAGCCGCAGAGGCTTGCCCTGGGCCAGCGACGCCGCGCGCCGCAGCATGGCGTCGGTGCCTTCCATCGCCTCCACCGCGACGCAAGCTCGTTCCGCAATGGCCACGCTCTGCCCGATATCGTGCGCGGAAAGCGCGGCGGCGATGCGGCGTCCGTAGTCCAGGTCGCGCATTTCCTCGCTCGAAGGCTTGCGCCGCGTCAGCACGCCTTCTTCGGCCAGCAGATCCTTCAGCAGCAGCGTCGAATCCGCCAGCGTGATGCCTTCCTCCGCCAGCGCCTTCTGGATTCCGCCGATTAATGCGTCCGTGTTCTTCGCGTCCAGCGACGCCAGCAGCTTGACCAGGCGCCAGTCCGGAACGATCGCCGAAAAGATCTTGACGTGCTTCACCTGCCCGCACATCATGACCTCCGTGATGGATTCCTTCTTGCAGATTTCGATCAGCTTGCTCAGCGCCCCCAGCGAGATCCAGTAGCAGCGCGCCGCCAGAGCCTCGATTTCAGGCGAGGCTTCCTCCTTGATCCCGATCGCGACAATCTCCATCCCCGCCTTGCGCGCCGCCTCCAGAGCCAGGACCGGGAAGCGCCCGTTGCCGGCGATGAGTCCATATCGGGTCACTTGATGAAACCACGTTCGCTGGAGGCAATAAAGGACAGGAGGGCGGAGACCTCCTCGCCCGGCGGCACTTCCTCGCGAATCCGTTCGACGGCTTGCGCGGTGTTGAGTCCGGCGCGCGTCAGCAGGCGGAAGGCTTTGCGAAGCGCATCAATCGTCTCGGAAGAGAAGCCGCGCCGTTCGAGACCGGTCGAATTTGCGCCGAATACCTTAGCCTCGCGCTCGGTAACCGTGTTCGAGAACGGCAGCACGTCCCGCGTGATGACGCTATATCCGCCCACAATCGCGTGACGCCCGATGCGGCAGAATTGGTGGACTCCCGTGGCGGCCCCGATCCAGGCCCAATCTTCCACGATCACGTGGCCCCCTAAAGTCGCCGCATGCGATAACACAACGTGGCTGCCCAGCTGCACGTCGTGCGCGGCATGCGTATACGCCATCAGCAAATTGTCGTCGCCGATGGATGTGATCATGCCGCCGCCCTCGGTGCCGCGGTGAAGCGTCGAGAATTCGCGGATGCGATTCCGATGCCCGATGCGCAGCTCGGAGCGTTCGCCCTTGTATTTGAGATCCTGCGGCGCGACGCCGACGGTCGAATAAGGAAAGAAGACGTTGTCTTCTCCGATCGTCAGCGGCCCTTCCATGAAGACGTGACCCTTGACCACCGTGCGCGCGCCGATTTCGACATCCGCTCCGATGATCGAATACGGGCCGATTTCAGCGGATTCCGCGATGCGCGCCTGCGGGTCCACAATCGCCGTGGGATTAATCGACACGCGCCTAAGTCCGGTCAGTGAGTACGCACAGCATGTTGGCTTCGGCGACGATCTCTCCGTCGACCGTGGCCGTTCCGTACATCTTCGCGAGGGTGGCCTTGCGCTTGGCCACCTTCATTTCGATGCGAAGCTGATCGCCCGGGCGGACCGGCTTGCGGAACTTGGCTTCCTCGACCGACGCCAGCAGGACCAGCTTAGTGTGGCGGTTGGGAATCGAGTTCAGGACCAGCACTCCAGCCACCTGCGCCATGGCTTCCATGATGAGGACCCCTGGCATCACCGGAAAATCCGGAAAATGGCCGGCAAAAAACGGCTCATTCGCCGTGACGTTCTTAATGCCGACGATGCGATCTGGCTCCAGCTCCTCGATGCGGTCCACCAACAACATGGGATAGCGATGAGGGAGGATGTCGCGGATCGCCTGAATATCCATCACAGGCATGCGCAGCGCTTATTATAGCAGGCGATTCCACGCAGTAAAATTGAATGTGAGTCACGAGAAGGGTCTTCTCAGGGGCGCGAAGTTCAACGGCCGCCATTCGACGGTCATCCCCAGCGCCATTCCCGCCGTCGAAGCCGCCCGGGATTGCCCGCACGTGACAAAGATCGCCCTGGGCGTCATCACCCCGCTCCGGTCCGGTCCGGAGCATCTGAAGTTCATGCCCGTCAGCGGCGGACTGAAGATGCAGGTTCGCGGCGCCCACGCCGTTCAGATCTTCTGGCTCTACACCACTCGTCCTGACGACGCCATCGCCGAGATTACCGCCAAGTGGGACAACCGTTAGGTCGCGCGATCGAGCGCATCGAGCGCGAAGAGGGCGCCGGCCAGACAAAGAATGATCCCGAATCCCCGGAACCAGCGCAAGAACGAGGCCCGGTTCTGGGGAGCCAACCGCTCCAGACGCTCCGATGACCAGACCTCCGCCGCACGGGCGGGTGAGGTTGTTACAAACACTCCCAGCGCCATCGCAGCCGCGCCCACGAACAGGTTTATTGCCGTCTCCATTGGTTACACGTGCTCGTCGAACTCCGCTTCCGGCTCCGGGAGTACGTCGTCCTGGCCGGCCATCCACACATACAGCGTCGGGAGCAGGAAGATACTCATGACCAGGTCGGAGATGAGACCTCCTACAACCACGATTGCGAACGGGCGCTGAGAATCCGAGCCGATCCCGTGCGACATCGCGGCCGGCAGCAGGCCCAGGGTTGCCACCAGCATCGTCATCATGATGGGGCGAAGCCTCAAGACGGCCCCCTCCACCGCGGAATCCCCGATGGTGTGTCCCCGCACCCGGAGCTGATTGATGTACTCGAGCATGATGACACCGGTTTGCACGGACACCCCGAACAGCGCCAGGAATCCGACGCCCGAGGACACGCTAAAGTTGGTGTGCGTGAACAGCAGCGCGAGCAAGCCGCCGACGCGCGCCAGCATCACGTTGACCATAATGAGCATCGCCCACTTGAACGAGCGAAACATACTGTACAGAATGATAAAAATCAGAAAGATGGTCAACGGAACGATTTTTTGCAGCTTCTCGTCCGCGCGCTGTTCACTTTCGTACTCGCCCTCCCAGCCGATGCGATAGCCGGTGGGCAACTGAACCTTGGCGGTCTTCGGGAAGAGCTGCGAATCCACCTTCCTTTGGGCTTCTCCGACTGCCCCACCCAGGTCGCGCCCGCGCACGCTGTACTTGATGGCGACATACCGCTGGTTCTTCTCGCGGTAAATTTCAGAACCGCCGTCCCGTTCTTCGATCTTGCAGAGTTGTGCTAGAGAAACCCGTTCGCCGCTGGGCGCGAGCAGGCGAATGTTCTCGATGGCTTCCTTGGTGTTCCGGTACTGCGGGAGATACCGCAGCACCAGGTCGTAACGTTCCTCGCCCTGAAGCACCTGCGTGAGAGCATTCCCTCCCACGGCGGTATTAACGGCGTCCTGAACATCCGCGACATTGATCTGGTACCGTGCGGCTGCGTTGCGATCCACCTCGAACCTGTCGTTTGGTTGACCCAGAACGTGAAACACCCCCAGGTCCGCAATCCCCGGTACCTGCCGCATGATCTTGACGACTTCTTCGGCCTTGTCCTCGAGAACTCTCAGATCGTCGCCATAGATCTTCGCGGCGAGTTGCCCCTTGACTCCGCTCACCGCCTCCTCCATGTTGTCCGCGATGGGTTGGGAGAAATTCCAGATCACGCCCGGGATCTTCTCCAGCTCCGCGTTCATGGACGCGATCAGTTCTTCTTTGTTTTGGTGAAAAACGGGACGCCACTCTTCCTTCTGCTTCAGGTCGACGAAGTACTCGGTGTTGAAGAAGCTGGTTGTGTCGCTGCCGTCGTCCGGCCGCCCGGTTTGGCTGGTGCACTGCGTCACTTCAGGCCAGCGGCACAGCAGCAGGCGGGCCTGATTCATCAGCCGGATGCCCTCGGTGGGGCCGGTGCTGGGAGCCAGAGTGCCGCGCACCCACAAGGCGCCTTCATCCAGGTGCGGCAGAAACTCGGCGCCGATCACCCCACCCAGCCACAGGTACAGCGCCAAGCCCAACCCTCCCACGCCGACAGCGAGCGTAAGGTAGCGCATGCGGATGGCGAATCGAAGGGCATGGCGGTATATCTTGGTCAGCCACACCATCACCGGGTTATGCCACTCCTTCGTGCCCTTCGGAAAGAATAGACTCGCCAGCGCCGGCGCGATCAGCATCGAAAAGAGGATCGCGCCCAAAAGAGCGAATGCCACGGTCCAGGCCATGGGCTTGAACAATCGCCCTTCCACCCGCTCTAAAGTGAAAATTGGCAGGTAGGCCGTGATAATTATGGCGACCGCGTAGAACACCGGCCGCTGCACCTCATGCGCGGCGGCGAAAATCTTCTGCCTCACCGGTCTGTTGTCCTGGCCGTTGCGGCTGAGGTGGCGGACGATGTTTTCCACCATCACCACCGCTCCATCCACCACCATTCCGAAATCCAGCGCGCCAAGAGACAGCAGGTTCGCCGGAATGCCTTTCAAGTTCAAACACGTCGCGGCGAACAGGAGCGAGAACGGAATGGTCAGAGCGACGATGATGGCTCCGCGAATATTTCCGAGAAACAGACACAGAATCACGATCACCAGGATCATGCCGTCCCTGAGGTTGTGCAGAACGGTGTTCGTCGTGTAATGTACCAGATCGCTGCGGTCGATGAATGGAACCACCTTTACGCCCTTGGGCAAAAGGAAATCGTTCAGCTCCTTCACCTTCTCGTGAATTCCCACTAATGCCGCATCCGCTTCGGCTCCCTTGCGCAGCAGCACGATGCCCGAGACCACATCGTCGTTATCGATAATCTTTCCGTCTTCGCGGTGACGCGCCCGCGCGAACTGGCCCAGCCGGATCTTCGGTCCCTGCTCGACAACGGCAATGTCCCGCACGTGCAGCGGCGTGCCGGCCTTGGTGAAAAGAACCGTGTTCTCAATGTCCCTTACATCCCGGACCAGCCCCACCTCGGCAATGTTGATCTGCTGCAACCCAGCTTCGACAAAACTGCCCCCGGCGTTGGCATTGTTGCTGGTGAGTTGCTGCTCCACCTGGCCGATGCTCAATCCGTAGGAGATCAGCTTGTTGGGGTCCAGGCGAACTTGATATTCGCGCGTCGGGCCGCCGAAGCTGGCCACATCGACGATATTGGGAACCGATTTGAAGTTCTTCTCCACCACCCAGTCTTCGATCGACTTCAGCGCCATCACATCGTACTGCGGGTTGGTGCTGTGCAGCGTGAAGAAATAGATCTGACCGGCGGGGCTCCAGTCCGTTTGTATTTGCGGCGCCACGCCGGCGGCGACCGCGGCGGGCGGAAGAGTGACTTGCGTAATCCGTTCCAGCGCCCGCTCGCGGTCCCAGGCATTCAGCTCCTCGTCGTCGAAAATGAGTTTCACGTCGGAGAGACCGAAGAGCGAGAAGGACCTCAAGTGCGTCACATGCGGGATCCCGTTCATCACGATCTCAATCGGAATCGTGATTTGCTGCTCCATTTGCTCGGCCGAGATTCCCGCCCACTGCGTGACGATCTCAACGTAGTTGTCCGCGACGTCGGGATACGCTTCGACGGGAAGCTGGTGGAACGAATACGCGCCCCAGCCAAACAGCAGAACCGCCATCGCCAGGACCAGAAAGCGGTTCTTCAACGCGAAATCGACTGCTTTTCCAATCATTGCTGCCTCGAATCTAAACCAGTCGGCCCTATGAAGCCAGTGATCTTGCGGTCACCTGCCGTATTGGCCGATTGGTTACCGAAACAGCGATCACAATAAATCGCGATATTCCTCAAATGCCACGCGGATTAGTTGCGCGCGACTGCGCCCGTTGGTTTTGGCAAAAAGCGCCTGAATGGTATTCTTGACGGTACTTTCCGAGACTTCCATCCGAATGGCGATCTCCTTGTTGGAATGGCCCTGCGCCAGCAAGCGCAGAACACCCGTTTCCCGATCGTTCAAGGGTCGCCGTTCCAGGTGATCGGAGCGGGCTAAATGATTAGGCGGACCGGCCTCTTCCGTAACGTCCGCGATGATCGCGGCGAGCTTGGGTTCCGGTCCTTCTTTATACGTCGAGAACCAAACGTCCGCGGTGAACGTTTCGCTGTTGTCCCGATGGCCTTTGCATTGCATCGTTGCCCGAAACTGCGGCGCTTCTTCCCACCGCAGCGCATGGTGCAGTTCCGGCAGGAACGCCGCGATCGGGCTTCCGATCAGTTTGCCATCCCGCGGAGCCATCATGTCAACCGCGGCCTTATTGGCCAGCTCGATAATGCCGCGCTCATCCACCGTCACAATCGCGGCCGGGCTGGTCTCCACCAGTGCCTTCAATCGTTCTCGCCCCTTCATGGTCAGCCGGCGGTTGAGCACTAGTTCCGCTACGAACAGCCCGCAGCCCACCAGGGCCAAAGTCTCAAACGCTATACGAACCATCGATTTGTCGAGCGAACTAAACATGTCGCTCAGGATTGCGCAGCCAACGCCGAGCAGGACGATCAGAAGTCTGGGGAGAAACCCCGCCGCCAACATAATAGGGAATAAATAAAGAAAGCCCAGCGACACGTACGGCATCGTCCACCAGTCCGCCACGGCGACGATCAAGATAATGATGCCGCTGCCGAGCAGGACAGGAGTTCGGTTCTGCTCTTCCCAAACTCGCTCTAAATGCAACATGGACTTTGGAGCAGTCATTATCCCACCGTTGTTCATCGCCCCTCTCACAATCTAACGATTAGCCGCTAGGTTGCGAAAACAAGCCTGCAGCACTGTGAAGATCCGCCAACGCAATACCGTATTCCACCCCTTTTTCAATCCCATGCAAGGCATTCGATGAAAAGATTGCCTATTAGGGTACAGCGCACCGGCGGCGTGGGATTCGGAGTTCAGGCTGTCTGTGAGGTCCATTCATAAAACCGTCCCGGCCTGCGCTAGATCTTGAGGTTCAACGCGCGGCCAGTGGCACTTCTATTGGCCAAAAGAGTTGTTTGCCGCTGGACCCGCCGGTGTTACTGTAGGCCTATCGGAGAACCCGGAGATGATGATCAGACTTCTGAGTCTGGCGATCTTACTTGCGCTTGCTCCCGGCATCGCGCGGGCTGATTCTGTCATCCTGGGCAGCGAGAGTTGGGCAAATATGCCCGTGAGCATCAGCAGTTCCCTTGGTACAAACCAACCGTACTGGGACAACATTTCCGGGGACGGGCCCCACATGAACGCTGGTTTCTTTCTGACGGGTACCTGCGGCGTCAGCGGCGATTGTAATACGAACTATGGCCCGCTTCAATACCTGTCCCAAAACAACGGCTCCGGCCAGCCCGATGCTCCCACCAACATCACTCTTGCTCACACCGGGTCGGCTCCGGTTGTCACCTTGTTGGGAACCTACACCGGAGATACGACCATCACCTTCGGCTTCTATGATCTGGATCTCAACCCTCTCCCTACCTTGTTTCCCCTCTTCGGACCGGGATCGTTGCAACCGGATATTGGAAATAGCGTTTCCCTGGTGATGGCGAACAACGACCAATACGGTTTTTACATCACCCGCGCCTGCTATGGCGCTATCGCCGGCTGTACGAATGGGTACACCACTTGGTTCAGCAATTCCAGCCTGGACTCGACCGATGCCGGCCACCAGCACTTCGCGATCTTCGACTCCTCGACGGCAGGGATCTACTATATTGCAGTGGAAGATTGGGGCCTCGCCGCCGGGCTCGGATTGGAAGGCTATGGCGACTTCAACGACGTCGTGATTGAGCTGAATACAGACCCGGCGTCGTCCGTACCGGAACCCGCCACCTTCGGCCTGATCGGCGCGGGGCTCGCCGCCTTGGGCTTGGCCCGCCTTCGCGCCCGCAAGAACCTGGACAACCGCTAGAGACGGTTAGACCCGCGAAACCGCACCTGCGAAAATGGTCTAGCTAGATCACACCTCTTCGGTGGACTCCGGCTTCGGGAGGATGTCGTTGTCCCCCGCCATCCACACATACAAGGTCGGCAGCAGGAAGATGCTCATCAGAAGCGCGGCCATGAGCCCGCCGACGATGACGATGGCAAACGGCCGCTGCGAATCCGAGCCGATCCCGTGCGAGGTCGCGGCCGGCAGCAATCCCAACATGGCTACCAGCATCGTCATCATGATGGGCCGCAGCCTCAGCACCGCGGCTTCCTTGGCGGCGTCGATGATCGTGTGTCCGCGCACGCGCAATTGATTGATGTACTCGACCATGATGACGCCCACCTGCACGGAGACGCCGAACAACGCCAGGAATCCGACGCCCGACGATACGCTCAGGTTGGTGCCGGAGAAATACAGCGCCAGCAAGCCGCCCACCGGCGCCATGAAGACGTTCGTCAAAATCAGCGCGCTCCACTTCATGGACTTGAACATCGAATACAAAATCAGGAAAATCAGCAGAAGCGTCAAGGGAATAATGATCTCCAGTCTCTTTTGCGCGCGTTGCTGGGATTCGTACTCGCCGGCCCAATCGATGTGGTAACCGATCGGCAAGCAAGCCGCCTCGGGCGTGCAGCCCGCCTTGAGCGGGAGCTGAGTGGCAATCTTTTTCTGCGCCTCCTGGACCGCGCCGCCGAGATCGCGGCCGCGGACGCTGTACTTGATCGCGACGTAACGCTGATTGGCCTCGCGATAGATTTCCGAAGCGCCGTCCTCCATCTTGATGTCGCACAGTTGCGCGAGCGAAACACGCTCACCGCTCGGCGACAACAAGCGGATATTCTCGATCGCTTCCTTTTGATCGCGGAATTGCGGCAGATAGCGCAGCACCAGATCGTATCGCCGCTCTTCTTGCAGGACCTGGGTGAGGGCGTTTCCGCCCACGGCGGTTTGAATCGCGTCCTGAATATCCGCCACGTTGATCTGATAGCGCGCGGCCTTGGCCCGGTCCACGGTCAGGTTCATGTTAGGCTGGCCGATCACTCGAAACAGTCCCAGATCCTGGATTCCCTTGATCGTGCGCATGATTGCGACGATCTGGTCTCCTTTGGCCTCCAGGGTCTTGAGATCGTCGCCGTAGAGCTTGATGGCCAGTTCTCCCTTGACTCCGCTGACGGCCTCTTCCATGTTGTCCGCAATCGGCTGGGAAAAGTTCCAGATCGCTCCTGGGATCTTCTCCAGCTCCTTGTTCATGGCCGCAATCAATTCGTCCTTGGTCTCGTGAAAAACCGGCCGCCATTCTTCTTTCGGCTTCAAATCCACGAAGTATTCGGTGTTGAAGAACCCGGTTGTGTCCGTTCCGTCGTCGGGCCGCCCCACCTGGCTGGTGCATTGCGTAACCTCCGGAAACGAGCACAGCAGGACTCGCACGCGATTGGAAACGTCAGTCCCCTGCTTCTGCCCCGTGGAAGGAGCCAGCGTGCCGCGCACCCAGATCGCGCCCTCATCCAGGTGCGGAAGGAACTCCGAGCCGAGCACCCATCCGCCCAGGTACACCGTCAAAGCCAGACCGCAGAGTGCGACCGCTAGCGTCACCCAGCGCCACTTAATCGCCATCCCCACCGCATTGCGGTAGTGCTTGGTGAGGAACGACATCACCGGATTGTGCCATTCTTTGGTGCCCTTCGGGAAAAAGAGGCTCGACAGCACCGGCGCCAGCAACATGGAGAACATCAGCGCTCCCAGAAGCGCGAATGCCACGGTCCAGGCCATGGGCTTGAACAGGCGGCCCTCCACGCGTTGCAGCGTGAAGATCGGCAGGTAGGCCGTGATGATGATGCCGATGGCGTAGAACACCGGACGCTGAACCTCGTGCGCTGCGGCGCGAATCTTCTCCATCGGAGTTCTGTTATCGCCCTCCCTGTGGCGCGACAAGTGGCGCACGATGTTCTCCACCATGACCACCGCGCCGTCCACCACCATGCCGAAGTCGAGCGCGCCCAACGACAGCAGGTTCGCCGGAATCCCCTTGAGCTGGAGGCACGTGGCCGCGAACAGCAGCGAAAACGGAATGGTCAGGGCCACGATCAGCGCGCCGCGCACGTTGCCCAGGAACAGGAACAGGATGACTACGACAAGAATGATGCCTTCAGTCAGATTGTGAAGCACCGTGTGGGTGGTGTAATGCACCAGATCGCTGCGGTCGAGAAACGGAACAACTTTGACGCCCGGAGGAAGGATTCCCGCGCCTTCGTATTCTCCCTCGCCGTTCAGTTCTCGCACCTTCTTGTGGATTCCTTCCAGCGTCGCGTCTGACTCGGCTCCTTTCCTCAGCAGCAGGATCCCCGATACAACATCGTCGTTGTCGATAATCTTGCCGTTGGAAAGATGCCTCGCCCTGGCGAATTGGCCCAGCCGGATCTTCGGCCCTTGAGCCACGATTCCAATATCCTTGACCTTGAGCGCAGTCCCGGATTTGGTATAGAGGACCGTATTCTCAATGTCCTTCACGTTCCTCACCAAGCCGACTTCGCGCACGTCGATCTGCTGCAAGCCGGCTTCGATGAAGCTGCCCCCCGCGTTGGCGTTGTTGCTGGTAAGCTGCTGCTCAACTTGCGCGATGCTGAGTCCGTAGGAGATGAGTTTGGTGGGATCGATGCGCACCTGGTACTCCCGCGTGGGACCGCCGAAGCTGGCCACATCCACCACGTTCGGCACCGACTTGAACTGCTTTTCGATCACCCAGTCCTCGATCGACTTCAGGTCCATTACGTCGTACTGCGGATTGGTGCTGTGCAGCGTAAAGAAGTAGATCTGGCCTACCGGGCTCCAGTCGGTGCCAATTTGAGACTGAGCGGCCGGCGGAAGAGTCACCAGCTGAAGCCGCTCCAGAACCTTTTCCCGGTTCCAGTCGTTCTCCGATTCGTCGTCGAAAGTCAGCTTCAGGTCGGACAGGCCGAAAAGCGAGAAGGACCGCAAGGAGCTCAGGTGCGGGATACCATTCATCACGATCTCGATGGGGATGGTGACCTGCTGCTCAATCTGCTCCCCGGAGATGCCCGGCCACTGGGTGATGATTTCGACGTAGTTGTTGGCCACGTCCGGGTACGCTTCCACCGGAAGCTGGTGGAAGGAGATGCCTCCCCAAATGAACAGGAGGACCGCAAAGGCGATGATCAGAATGCGGTTGCTTAGGGCAAAGTCGACTAGTCCTTGAATCATTGTGGAACTCGATATTACGAGCGCTCGACACCAAGCGCTGCAACGAAGAGCGCGTGTCCTTGAGTGTGATTCAACACTAACGCGACGGCGAATGCGGAGCCAGTGATCTTGTCTCCAAGAGGTTACCTCATTCGATTGGCTCTCGGATAGGTTGCTGCGGAGCGAGAATTCATGTCCAGACGCGGCAATGAGGCGACTAATCTTTGAATTGACCTACTCTTCAGGCCTGCTGAAGGATTTATAAAAACTCAGAGGAGGTCCCGGTACTCTTCAAGCGCCGCGCGCACAAGCTGGCTCCGGCTCCTGACTCTCACCTTCGAGAAGAGTTGCTGAAAGATGTTCTTGACGGTGCTTTCCGAGATTCCCATCCTTACCCCTATCTCCTTGTTTCTCATGCCTTGAATGAGGAAGCGGAGCACCTCCACTTCGCGGCTGTTCAGCGGGACGCGTTCCAGGCGGTCCACTGCCGGGCCGGCAAATCCCTGCCCGGCGCCGTCTTCCGCGACTTCCCCGATGATCGCTGCCAGCTTCGGTGCGCCCTTATCGCTGTAATATGTAGAGAACCATATATCCGCCGTGAAGGACTCGCCATTGTCCCGGTGGCCAAGGCATTGCATGCTCGCCCGCAACTGCGGGCCTGCTTCCGTTCGTACCGCGCGATGCAGATCTGGCAGGAACGCCGCAATCGGATGCCCGATGAGGCGGCCTTCCCGCGGCGCGATCAGTTGAGTGGCCGCGTCATTGGCCAACTCGATGAATCCGCGGTCGTCTATGGTCACAATTGCGGCGGGGCTGGTCTCCACCAGAATCCGCAATTTCTCCTGCGCTTCTGAGGTAAGCCTGCGGTTCCTGATCAATTCGCCCGCGAACAATCCGCAGCCGACAATCGCAAGTGTCTCAAAGGACAACCGAATGGATGCACCGTTGGGTGGGAGCGAACTGAAGACTTCACTCAGGATCGCGCAGGCCGCCCCGGCCAAGGCCACCACCCATCGCGGCACGAACCCTGCCATCAACATGACGGGGAATATATAGAGAAAACCTAAAGAAAAATAAGGCTTAGTCCACCAATCCACCAAGGCGGTTACGCAGATCGCCGTGCCACTCAGCACCAACACGGGGGTCCGGTTTCGCCTCTCCCAAATCGCTTCCATGTGCGGCATGAGTTCGGTTCGAAGTAGACATTATCCCATCGGTGTTTGAGATTTAGCCCAAATCTAAGGATTGCTCCCTTGGCTGGGAACAATGGCTCCCGTATATCCAAAAGATTCACCTTGCGCTTGTTGCCGCCACTTCAGCCAGCACACTTCAAAGCGGAGTTAATCTGTCGGGAGATCCTCGCCTTCATCGCCCTGCCATATCTGCGAGCTGGCCTCGGGTGCCAGCGAAAGTTGCAAAGTTCAGAAACGCGTTCTGAACCGCGCGCGTTAGCAAGTTTACAGATGATCCTTCGGCTCACCATCGCGGTATAAACGTGGCCGCGGCTTTGGACATGCAGAATCAATCGGTTGCGGCCACTTATAGGGGACCGGTTTTGAGATCCGGTTGTACGCTAGTTTCGCAACTTGGTAACAGGGTCCTCACGCCTCTTCGTGAGGCGCGTTGGACTCCGGAGCCATATCGCCTTCGCGAGCGAACCAGACGTACAGCGTGGGCAGTAGGAAGATGCTCATCGCCAGGACTGCCATAAGACCACCCACGATGACGATGGCAAAGGGCCGCTGCGAATCCGACCCGATTCCGTGTGAGGTGGCCGCGGGCACCAACCCCAGCGACGCCACCAGCATGGTCATCAGAATGGGGCGGAAGCGCAGGACCGCGCCCTCTCTGGCCGCATCCAGAACGGCGTGGCCGCGCGAACGCAACTGGTTCATGTACTCCACCATGATGACCCCGGTCTGCACCGACACTCCGAACAACGCCAGGAATCCGACTCCGGAGGACACGCTGAAATTCGTCCCGGTCCAAAGCAGCGCCAGCAGCCCTCCCACGGGAGCCATGGCGACGTTCATCAGCACCAGGCCCGCCCACTTCATCGAGTTGAACATGGTGTAGAGAATGAAGAAAATGAGCAGCAGCGTCAGCGGAATAATCAGCATCAGCCGGCGCTGCGCGCGTTGCTGGCTGGCGAACTCTCCGGCCCAGTTGATGGTGTATCCAACCGGCAGTTTGACCCGTTCGGTCACCTTCTTGATGGCCTCCTGCACGGTGCTGCCGAGATCGCGTCCGCGCACTCCGTACTTGATTGCGACATAACGCTGGCTGCCTTCCCGATAGATTTCGACGGCCCCGTCCACCATCTCCACCTTGGCGAGCTGCGCGAGCGATACACGCTCCCCGCTGGGAGATAACAGGCGAATATTCTCGATCGCCTCCTTCGTGTCGCGGTACTGCGGAAGATACCGCAGCACCAGGTCGTAGCGTTGCTCGCCTTGAAGGACCTGGGTCAACGCGTTGCCTCCCACGGCGGTTTGAATCGCATCCTGCACGTCAGCGACGTTGATCTGGTAGCGCGCGGCCTTGTCGCGGTCCACCGTGAAATTCAAGTTCGGCTGCCCGATGACGCGGAACAAACCCAGGTCCTCGACGCCCTTAACCCCGCGCATCACATTGATGATCTCTTGAGCCGTGGCTTCCAGCGTCCGCAAATCGCTCCCATATAGCTTGACCGCGAGCTCGCCCTTCACGCCGCTGACGGCTTCCTCCATGTTGTCGGCGATCGGCTGGCTGAAGTTCCAGATGACGCCCGGGATTTTCTCCAACTCCTTGTTCATCCCGGCTATGAGCTCGTCCTTGTTCTGGTGAAACACCGGACGCCACTCCTCCTTGGGCTTTAGATCCACGAAGAATTCGGTGTTGAAGAAGCCGGTTGTATCGGTTCCGTCGTCGGGACGTCCGGTTTGACTGGTGCATTGGGGAACTTCCGGGAAGGAGCAAAGCACGGCTCGAGTCCGGTTCGCGATCGCGATCCCCTGGCTCTGGCCGGTGCTTGGCGCCAGCGTGCCGCGCACCCAGATCGCGCCTTCGTCCAGGTGCGGCAAGAACTCGCTTCCTATGCCGCTGCTCACGACGATGGTTCCGCCGAGAATCGCCGCGGCAAGGCCGACCGTAGCCCAACGCCAGCGGATGGCCGCGCCCAGCGCCTTGTCGTACATGCGCGTGAGGAAACCCATCAGCGGGTTGTGCCACTCCTTGGTGCCCTTGGGATACACCACCGCGGCGATGACCGGGCCCACCAGCATGGAGAAAATCAGTGCGCCCAGCAGAGCGAATGCCACCGTCCAGGCCATTGGCTTGAACAAGCGTCCTTCCACCGACTGCAACGTGAAGATGGGCAAATACGCCGTAATGATGATCGCGATGGAATAGAAAACCGGCCGTTGCACTTCATGCGCCGCGCGCCGGATCTTCCCGCCGACCGTTTCATCCGCATGCTCTCCCCCGGGATGCGACAGCAAGCGCACGATATTCTCGATCATGACCACCGCGCCTTCCACGATCATTCCAAAATCGAGCGCTCCCAGAGACAGCAGATTCGCCGGAATCCCGGCGAGCTGAAGACAGATACAGGCGAACAGCAGCGCGAAGGGAATGGTCAGCGTCACGATCAGCGCGCCGCGGATGTTCCCCAGAAACACAAACAGAATCACCGAGACCAGGATGATTCCCTCGGTCAGGTTGTGCAGCACCGTGTGCGTGGTTAGGTGCACCAGGTCGCTGCGGTCCAGGAACGGGACCACCTTGACGCCGGGAGGAAGGATGCCCGCGTTCCGATAGGGCCCCTCCCCATTCAGTTGCTCCACCATGTCGTGTATGTCAACCAGCGTGGCGTCGGACTCCGCGCCCTTGCGTAAAAGCACGATGCCGGAGACAACATCGTCGTTATCGATGATCTTTCCATTCGGCAGGTGCCGCGCCCGCGCAAACTGCCCCAGCCGCACCTTGGCCCCCTGCTGTACTATGCCGATATCGCGTACGCGCAGCGAGGTCCCGTTCTTGGTGGCGATCACGGTGCTTTCGATGTCGTGGGTGTCGTTCACCAGCCCGACTTCCCGCACGTTGATCTGCTGCAAGCCCTCTTGAATGAAGTTGCCTCCCGCGTTGGTGTTGTTGTTGGCGATCTGTTGTTCCACCTGGCCGATATTCAGGCCGTATGCGATGAGCTTGTTGGGATCGATGCGGACCTGGTATTCGCGCGTGGGACCGCCGAAGCTGGCTACGTCCACCACGTTTTTTACGGACTTGAACTTCTTCTCGATGACCCAATCCTCGATCGACTTCAGCTCCATCACGTCGTACTTCGGGTTGGTGCTGTGCAGGGTGAAGAAGTAGATCTGGCCCACCGGGCTCCAATCCGTTCCGATCTGCGGCGTCAAGCCCGGCGGCAGCACAACCTGCGTGAGCCGCTCCACCACCTTCGCGCGATTCCAGTCGTTCACCGAATCGTCGTCGAAGATCATGTTGACGCTGGAAAGACCGGCCAGCGAGACGGAGCGAAGACTCTGCAGGTGCGGGACTCCGTTCATGATGATCTCGATCGGGATCGACACCTGCTGCTCCACCTCCTCCGCCGCCCGCCCGGGCCACTGCGTAATGATCGTGACGTAGTTGTTGGCCACGTCAGGATAGGCTTCAACCGGAAGATTATGGAAGGAAATCCCTCCCCAAACCAGAAGCAGGATGGCTGCCGTGAGAACCAGAAAGCGGTTGCTGAGCGAGAAATCGACTAGTCCTTCAATCATTTACAGCTCCACATCGGTGCTGTGGCTGAGCGCACCTGACGGTGATCTGTTATCGACTCTAGCATGCTCCCCGGCGGAGGGCTAGCGATTCAGCCATCAAAAGGATTATGCATTCGATTAAGCACTTTTCTGGACGACCAGTGGTAATCTTACGATTTACACTCTGCCAGATGGCATAACCACGCACATAAAAGGAACATGAAAACTCAGAGGAGATCCCTGTACCCTTCCAGGGCGGCGCGGACAAGCTGGCTGCGGCTCCGGACTCCCAGCTTGGCGAAGAGCTGCTGAAACGTGTTCTTGACGGCGCTCTCCGAGATTTCCATCCTTCCCGCTATCTCCTTGTTCGCCAAGCCCTGAATCAGGAAACGGAGCACATCCGCCTCGCGGCTGTTCAGGGGGCTGCGTTCCTGGCCGTCCGACCAGGCGTTCACGGGAGCCGTGGCGGCCTCTTCAGAAACCTCTCCAATGATCGCGGCCAGCTTCGGGGCAGCTCTATCCTGGTATGTTGAGAACCACACATCCGCCATGAAGGATTCTCCATTATCCCGGCGCCCGCGGCATTGCATGCTCGCCCGGAACTGCGGACCGGCTTCGCGCCGCACCGCGTGATGCAGATCCGGCAGGTATGCGGCGATCGGGTGCCCCTCCAGCCGCCCGTCCCGCGGCGCGATGAGTTGAGTCGCCGCGCCATTCGCTAACTCGATGAATCCGCGGTCGTCAATGGTCACGATCGCGGCCGGGCTGGTTTCCACCAGAATGCGCAATCTCTCCTGCGCCTCCGAGGTAAGCCGGCGATTCCGGACCAGCTCGCCGACGAACAATCCGCAGCCCGTAATCGCCAGCGTCTCAAAGGATAAGCGAATGTACTCGCCCTCGTGCGGGAGGGAGCTGAAGATTTCGCTCAGGATCGCGCAACCCGCTCCCACCAGGACCACCAGCCATCGCGGCAGGAACCCGGCCATGAGCATAACCGGGAACAAGTAGAGAAAGCCCAAAGAGACATACGGCTCGGTCCACCAATCCACCAGAGCAGTGACGCAGATCGCCGCGCCGCTCAGCAGCAGCATCTGCGTCCGGCGCTGTTTATCCCAAATCCCTTCTAAGCGCGCCATGAGTTCGGGTGAACCATCCATTATCACACTGGCGGCTGGCTCCCGATTGTTTTGAACACTCAACGATTCCGCTTTTCACGCGTCTTGTACATTGCAAGGCGAGGCCGTTGATGCTCGGTGAGGCTTTCGCCGCCGCCGCATGGCCTCCGCCCGGCGCGGTACCGGTGTCAATATTGCACGGCGGTCCCGGAACCTCGGACCCCCGGCAGATCGCTTACAAAGGGATATCGCTTGGAGGCCTCATTTTTAGGGCATACGGGTTGCTGTACGAGCAACTCTCGGGACCCAGTTGGCTCACACCGGATCAGTTCAAGCTCATGCTCCAGAATTTATTGCTGGGGCGGTTTAACTCAAAGAATCGCCGACCCCACAGACATGGTCCTCTTGCCTGTCACTCTATTTGGCGAACCTCAGTAGTACCGGTCATGCTCTGCGGCGCGTGTCCCGAGCGAAGTGCTGTATAGTGCAAGAATGCCGATCGACAACCTTGCCGCCCGCCCTGCCTTTTGGATGCCTCTGCTCGCCGCCGCCTGCTGCCTGCTCCCCGCGCATGCCGAAACCATGGTCGAATCCAGTTCCGAAACCCGCTTCCAGCTCGATCTCAAGGTTCCCGACGCCGCCCTCGCCGCAGCGTTGCCCGCCGGCTTCAGGCCCAACGTAGCCGCGCAAGGCGCAGCCAAGGATTGCAATCTCCGCGCCGTCTTCATCGACCGCGTCACCATCAACGGCCCCGACGGCCGCCCCGTCGGCAAGGGCTCCAACCGCCTGGTCTACCTCGTCGCTCCCGTCAAAGACCCCAGCGGAGCCAACGTGCAACTGGTCATCGCCGGCCTCACCGAAGATCCCGCCGACTCGCCCGGCCCCTTCGGCAACTACCTGCAAGCCACGACGCACACCATGCAGCGCACGACCTCATCGGGCGCGGGCCCCGTTCTCGATTCGCAGGATTGGAATTTCGCCGCCGCCACTGGCGAGCACCTCGAGCTGCACATCAAATACGAGCGCGGCGTCGGCAACCGGGGCAACCCCGCCGATACAAAATTCTACTCGGCGAAGAACCCGAGCTTCTATCAGATCTCGCGTCAGGAACAGGTGCTCGACATTCTGCGCAACGTCACCACCAACCCCGCCGACCGCGTTAAGGAATTCTCCTTCAAGGGCTCCGGCGGCAGCTACGCCAAGCTTTTCGACGGCACGGAGAAGGTCCTGAGCTGGGACAACATCCTCTGGATCCACCGTTCCGTCCTGTTGCCGTAACAGCGAGGCGGGGGGCGTTCAGAACACGGTGACAGGTCCGGTGGGGCAGATCTTGTCGCCTGCCTTCGGCAACGCACGGACAGGCGGGCGACAAGATCGCCCACCCCACAGCCATGGTCCTCTTGCCTGTCACTGTATTTGGCGAAGCTCAGTAAAGAAGAAATAGTTTCCACCCCTGGAAACTTTTTTCGCAGATTTTGGCGGGCTCCAGCTCCCATTTGCGCCTGTTCAGGTGGAAGCCGATACTGCTTCGACCAAAAAGGAGGTCCCATGAAAACGCACCTGATTCAGACCGCTCTCGCCGCTCTCACGCTAGCCGCCGCCGGCTATGCGCAAAGCGGGGAAGAACTCAAAGTAGTTGTTCCTTTCGACTTTGTTGCCGGAGGCCGAACTCTTCCCGCGGGTCAATACACAGTCTCACAACCTGCCAACTCGGGCGCCGTCGTCATTCGATCCGATGGAAGCACGCCGGGCGTCGCCATCCTCGCAAACCGAGTTGGGTCTTCGGGAAAGAAGGAGATCGGGCACCTTGTCTTTCACCGCTACGGAGATCGCTATTTCCTGTCGGAGGTCTGGGGAACGGACCGGGACGCAGGCAGCCAGCTTCCAAAGACGGCGCAGGAAAACAAGCTGGCGCAAGACTCGCGAGAGGCTCCGGACACGATCCTCGTCGCGGCACGGTGAAACATGGTACGCGAACAGGGCGGGCCGGGTTTGCCCCTGCAAAGGGCGTTCCGGCCTGCCCGAACGTACTTGCCCCGAACGTACCTGCCAGGACCAGCCGCCGGTGAACAGCGCGTCATCTACGCAATAACCGGGCGCGCCTTGCCGAAGCCGGTGGCCTCTTCGAACGCGTACGCCATTTGCAGGACGCGGAAGTCTTCCTTGTCGCGGCCGACAATCTGCACCCCGACCGGAAGTCCTTCCGGCGTGAAGCCGCCCGGAACCGAGCAGGCTGGATTGCCGGTTGCCGAGATATACCAGCAGGACTTCATCCAGTCGATGTAGTTATCGAACTGGACGCCCGCGATCTCCGTCGGATAAGGCATGTTGACGTCGAAGGGCGGCAGTTGCGTGGTGGGCAGAACGAAGTATTCGTATTTTTCGAGGAATGCCTGAAAGCGCCGCCAGAGCTGGCCATGGGCGGTCTCGGCGCGCGCGAGGTCCGCGCCGGTCAGGCGCAGCCCGTGTTCGATCTCGCCCTTGAGAGTGTCCTTGAAAGCGTCCGGATGCTGCTTGAGCCGCGCGCCGTACGTGCTCGCGGAATTCCAAGCGCGCAGCGTGCGAAAAGCGATCTCCGCGGCGGCGAAATCCGGCTCGTCCTGCTCCACGATGCATCCCAGCGACTCAAATGTCCGGCGATGCCCGTCCACCACCTCGCGCACGCGCGGGTCGAACGGCGCCCCGCCCAGGTCCTTGAACCAGGCCACGCGCACGCCTTTGAAGCCGCGGCCGAGCGGGCGCGCGAAGAGTTCCCCCGGCTCGTCGATGGAGAGCGGCGCGCCGGAATCGGGTCCGGCGATGGTGCTCAGCGCGAGCGCCAGGTCGGCTACGGAACGGCCCAGGCATCCCGAGGTGCTCAGCGTCGACCACGCCAACGCCGCTTTCGGGTTCGGTACGCGGCCGATCGACGGCCGGAAGCCAACTACGTTGCAGAATGCGGCGGGATTGCGCAGAGAACCCCCCGTATCGGTGCCGGTAGCGATGGGCGCGAGCCCGCACGCCAAGGCGACGGCGGCGCCGCCGGAGGACCCTCCGCAGGTCTTGGTTAGGTCGTAGGGATTGCGCGTCGCCCCGAAGACCTGGTTGAATGTCTGCGATCCCGAGCCGAATTCCGGCGTGTTGGTCTTGCCGATGGTGATCGCGCCCGCGCGCCGCATCCGATCTACAACCACATCGTCTTCGGTGGGGATGTAGTCTTGATACAGCGGCGACCCAAATGTTGTGCGGATGCCCCGGGTTTCCAGCAAATCCTTATGCGCGACGGGCAGACCATGCAGCGGCCCCAAAGGCTCTTTGTGCGCCTGCATCTCATCGGCCTTCGCGGCAGCCTCGGCGGCCATTTCCGCCGCCAGCGTCACGATGGCATTCACCTTCGGATTTACGCGTTCGATCTGCTCCAGATGAGCGGCCAGTGCTTCACGCGCCGACAGCTTCTTCGTGCGGATCAGCCGGGCCATCTCCTCCGTGCTCATAAAACAAATCGGGGAAGCGGCGGCCTGAGCCTCCTGAGCGCTCATGCGTGGAGTCTATCATGCGGCGCGATTCGCGCATGTCACAGCATTCCGGAAAATTTATTTTGCCCTTAGCCTCAATCACTTCGCGCTTAATCTTCCCCGCGCCGCGCACGCCTTGCCGCTATGATCGAGCCGTAAGTTACGTGCTTGGCCAAGCAGATCGTTGTATTGGTGAATTCCGCGGCCGCCTTAAACCAGCGGTCTTGCCGCTTCCGTCGAACCGGGGGGAGCGGGACAGGAGAAAGATTCGAATCTTTTGAGAGTGTGAGGAGGTTGAGGTTAGCTTGCTCCGTCGGACAGTGCGTGCCTAAAAAACCGCATTGCCCTCCAAAACTTGTCTACGAACAATCGCAGTAACTCACGTTTTCCGCCCCGGTGGGCCCGATCGCATGCGGTCGGCCCACCGCGTAGCGATTTGCCAGATTTTCCTTAGCCTCAGTGTGTCTTCACGTAGGGCGTTTCCCTGATCGGTTTTGAGCCCCGCACCTGATATTCTGCCCTCATGGGAAGATTCTCGTCCGCCTTTTTGCTGCTGGCTTCCACCGCTTTCGCCGCTCCCAACCTGACCGGAGACTGGAAGCTGAACCTCGCCAAGAGCCAGTACGGACTGATGCCCGCACCGGTCGAAGTGACGCGCAAGATCAAGCTCGAGGGCGTCGCTCTTTCCATGTCCACCTACACGAAGACCTCCCAGCGGGAAGGCGCCACCGAGCTCAAATACACCACCGACGGAAAAGTCTGCGTCAATAAAGTGTCCAACGGTGAGGCCAAGGGCACGGCGCGCTGGCAAGGCGACACGCTGATCATCGAAAGCTCCCAGCAGAACGGCCCGTCGGAGATCAAGTCGCGCGAGGCCTGGACGCTTTCCTCCGACGGCAGGACGCTCACCATCCTTACCCACCTGACCATCCCCCAGCAAGGCGAGATCGACGTCAAGCAGGTATTCGAGAAACAATGAGGGCATGGCAAAACTTGCGCTGGTGTACGGAATGCGGCTGGTCCCGGCCGACGATATCGAAGAGCTGACCGACGGCGGGATCCGGCTCAAGAACGGCAACACGGCCGGTGTGACCCTGCACTTGATTGAAGGCGGCGAGAAGGAAATCCGCGGGCAGCTCGAGCAGTCGCTGGATGCGTTCTTCGGGTTCTATCCGGAAATTTAGAGCGGTGCTTGGCCGCGCGCCAAGAGGCTGAAAGATTAACCGCCCAGCATTGTGAGCATCACGTTCGGCTGCGACGCGACGTTGTTCACCGATAACACGAGAGGTTGATCTCCGCCGATGAGGCCGGACGGGATTTGAACATTCAGTTGCCACAAGCCGGGGCCGACGATACCTGCGAAGAGCACGGAAGCGGTCTTTCCGGCGATGGTCACCTGAAACGCCGCGAGATTCGCCGCGGGATACGCCGTGGACAACACAACTCCGTCGGGTGCGGCGGGATTCGTGGGTCCGCATCCCGTGGCGTACAACTCGATGATGTCGCCGGCGGCTGCAGGACGGCTGGCATATCCCGGCAATGCGCCGGCCGCGGCCACGTAAACCACGCCGCTTCCGGTGGCGTATACCGAAGACGGGTAAAGCACGCCTTTCAGCGTGTAGCAGAAAAAGCCGGGCGCCAGGGCGTCGATCTCGAGCGTCGAGCTCATCACTCCTGTGGGCGTGATCAGGTCCACGTCGGCGATCCCGGCTGCGGCGCTCGACGGCAGCAGGAAATTTACTTGAGTCGCGCTGATGTACTCGACGTACGCGGGTTTCCCGTTCACGTTGACGCTGATGCCGCCGACGGACGTCGGAAGCGTCGCGCCGGTAATCGAGCTGGTCCAGTCGGTTGCCGCCTGATCCGTGAAGCCGGAGCCTTTTATCGAGCAGTAGGCAGCCGGCGCCGCCTTCGGAAGATAGGTCGCCGCGCCGATCACGGTGGCAATCCCCGGCGGCAGGTCCGTGGTCAGCAAGCCGCGGGAATCGAACGCGCGTGCGCAGATGTTCACGACGTCGATGGGCGGCTGGGTATTGGCCACCAGCGCGATATCGTAGCCTTCGGCGAGGCGGACGATGCACGTATTCAGAGTTTGCGGCGGCGTCGCACCGTTGGAGAGGCCTCCGTCCTTGTCATAGTAAGTTCCGAAATTGCCGGCGTAGGAAAACCAACCGATTCCGTCGTTCAGCATCTCGCTGATCGCGGCCGCCGGAAGAACGCTGGTGTTGCGCAGGGCCAGCGGAATTTTCAAAAGCTCCTCTGCCGTCGAGATCCAGCCGCCGGGCGCCACGAAATTAAGGGGCCCGAAATAATCCCCATCGCGCGTATCGCTCGGTCCGCCATAGAGGAGAGTCGCCGTCGCGCTCGGGTCCGGGAGTGGGGTTAAAAATCGAAGTGTCGATGCCTGCCGGCACCAGCACATTCTGAGTCACCCAAGTGACGTAATCCTGGCCGGTCACCTGATCGATCACTCCTTGCAGGATGGTGAAGTTCTCATTGTTATAGGAATAGGTCACACCTGGCGTGCCAACCAGCGGCTGCGCCAGATATGTGTTCAGGTAGGGCCACAGATTTCCGCTGAGCGGGCCTTCGTTCGGCGGAGTCAGCATGCCGCTCTTCATCGTGGCCAGATTGCGCAGTGTAACCGGCTTCACGGAAGGATCGGGATTCGGCACCATGCTCGAGATAAGCGGCCAGAACGGCGTGTCGAGAGTAACGCTCGGGAACTTCCGGATGAGCACTTCCAGCGCGATGCCCGTGACGGCTTTGGAGATGCTCGCGAGGTTGCAACGCGTGGTGGGCGTGAAGGCCGCGTTCCCGTTCTGCGGTTGATTGGGACTTCTGGCAAATCCGTATCCGTTGGCCGCGACTTGACCGTTATATCCGACTGCGTAGGCGTAGCCCATGACAAACGGCGCCAGGTTGGCCGCGAAATAGTCGTCGAAGTCCGGCGCGTTGGGATAGGCCGAGATCGCGCTGAGGATCAGTCCGCTGGCCGCCATCTGCTGCGCCGTGGCCTGCAACGCATTCCAATCCTGATTCCAGACAAATTGAGCCGAAGCGACTTTGTCCCGCCAACACCCGATCATATTGCCATCCACCGTGTCGTAGCCTAAGCCCACTAAAGTATTGCCGGCGAATTTGACGGTCGCGTCGGCCGAAAAGTCAGGAAGGGGGGCGTCCCACAAAGCATATGAGCCACTGCCCGCTTCAAACACTGCGGAGAAGGCTGCCGCGTCCTGCTGCGGAAAAGGCTGGATTCGCGTCATGCGCATCCCCTGATTGGAAAGCGTGGTCCACTGCGCGATTAAATCGAGGTAGAGGAGATCCCACACCAGCGTCTGATTCACCGGAGTCGTAACGGCGAGCCAGTAGCCGACATAGTACAATTCGTTCTGCTCCCAGGTAACCGTGAAGTCCACCAGGCGATACCCGGTTTTGTTCATGGTAAACGTCTGCTGAAACTGGTTCGGATCGGAGGTTCTCAGCAGCACGTAGTTGACACCGCCCTGCTCAAAGGAAAAAGAAGCGTAGTACCAAGTGGCATTCATGTTGCGAATCGCCGTCAGCGAAGTCAGCCGGTACCCTTGCGCAGCCAAAGTCTGCACCTGCGTGTTCAACGAAGCGAATCCATTCGCGCCGATCAACTGGGTGAGATTCCCGCCGGGCAGAAAAATTCCGCCGAAGACCGGTTCGATGGTTGGAAATCCCGTGATGGCGGATGTCAGGGCCTTTCGGACCAGGCCGGGTGCACGGTCCAGTGGAGAGACGCCGTGGCGGCGATCGTTTTCGGCGTCCTCATCGGCGAGCAGGCGCTCCGGAAACTGAGGCAGCGCCATCGCGCCCACGGCGCCGATGCGAAAGAAGTTCCGTCGATTCATCGCGGCTCCTCCGGTTGAATTTGCGGGCTGGTTAGTGGGTCAGCGAGTACATCACGAAATTCACGCCGATGCGGATGCCCAGGGCGGAGAACCTCTCCGGATAACGCGGATCGTCGGCCCACTCCCAGGAATCGCCCACGTCGGAGTTGAACGACATGGCCACCATCAGACGGTTGTGATCGTCGTAGATGCCTTTCCACTGAGCCTTGGTTCCCACCCAGCGGTCTCGCTGCCCGCCGGTAATCGCCCATTGTCCCAAAATCTGATAACGGTCGTCCAGATCGTAGACCGAATGGAAAATGGCATCGCCGTTCTCGATCTCCACGCTCGGGCGGTCCGGAAAAACCGCGTGCATGCTCTCGTCGAAGCGCGCCCATTCTTGCGGTCCCCAGAAATCGTCCAGATAGAGGAAGCCGCCGCGCATCAGGTAGTCGCGCAGCTTCAGCACTTGATCGTCGGTGAGCTTCCAATCGCCCATCTCTCCGGCGGCCAGCCAGGGCCAGTTGAACACGTCATCGCCGTCGTCCAGGTTCACGGGCTGCTCCACCGAGCGCACGTGGAGGCGCGTCAGCCGCCGCAGCGCCTGCGCGAAGTGCCGGTCCGCTCGAGGATAGTCCTGGCTCCAACTGGTGCCGCCCTGAGTCCAGTCTCCGCCGCCGCCGAAACCGAAGCCTGGCCTGCTGAACCGCCCAAACGGGTGAGGTGGATACATCAATCGGGCGAAGATCCACTCGGTCTTCTCCTGATAGTCCGCCGGCACCGGGATGTTATCGTAGCCTTCCAGGCTGACGTAAACGCGCCATTGCATCTGGGCGGTCAGAGTGGATACGAAGGCGCAGCAACCCAGGAAGGCGACGCCCGCTAACAGCCACGCTGTTTTTTTCCCCGCCATCGTACCTACCGACGAGCATAACACCAATGAACCAACATCGATCAGGGAACGCGCACGGAGGTTTCGCCGGAATAAATCACCCCGTCGAAGTGCTGCGCCGACAGCCGCGCGGGGATCGCGGAGGCGTCCGTGTAGCCGCGGAACACGATGTCCTGAAAGTAGAAATGCAGGGTGGGGATTTCGCCTTGCGGAACCAGGAGAGTCTTGCCTTGCCAGCGTGGATCGTGGAGGGCGTCGAGCCGCGCGAGCCACTGCGGGTCGGGCTCCGGCGCTCGCGCATTCACCTGGCGCGCCGTATCCAGGAAAACCAGCGCAGCCAGAACAAGGACCAGGGTCCAGCGCACCGGCGCCTTCAGTCCATTCATCGCAGCCGCCAGCACGCAGCCGGTGAACACCATCAGCGCGGGAAAAAACGGAAGCATATAGCGCAGGCCGAAAGAATTTACGCGAAGCACCGCCGCGAGCATGATCGCACCGAAAATGAGGAACACCGACATCTGCCGCCGGCCCGGCAAATCCCGCCACGAGAAAAACAGAATCAGTGCCAGCGCCAGCGCCGCCCACTCCACCGGCATGGCCCGGAACCGGTAGGCCCAGGTTTCGGCGAAGGTGACGTCGCCCCAGGCGTTCTTGCGAAACACGGCCAGGTACGCCATGAACAAGTACGACTTGATGAAGTTGAGTTTGTATAACCCGGCGGGCCACAGCAGCAGCACCGGCGCTATAAAAGCCGCGATCGACCGCCAAGCCAGCCCGCCCCATCCGTCCGAGCCAAACAGCCGCTCGCGGTCCAGATGGCCGCAGATCAGGACCGTCACAATCAGAGCGAAGGCCAGTTCCATGGTGCAAAAGGCGACTCCGGAAAGAGCCAGCGCGGCGTACCAGTGCGGCCGCTTGCCGGTCTCGCGGAATTTGGCCAGGGCGAACAGGGCCGCCAGAGAGACGGCCGCGAAGAGGATATGCGGCGCGATCTCGGTGGTTTTGATCACGGCGGGGCACCATAAGAACAGGAGGGAAGAAATCACCGCCGCCAAGGTTCCCTCCGCGCCCGGCCACATCCCCCCCGCGGCCCCCGCCGCGGGCCACAGCCAAAGACATCCCAGGTAAACCCCCGCCAGCCCCACCAGCGGCGCGGCCAGGGCCAGCACCCGGACAGTGTGCTCGCTCGCATCCTTCGGCGCCAGCGCGAGGCCGTAATAATAGAGCGGCCCGTGCCAATGCCGGTATCCGTTCATGTCGCCGGAATCCCGCAGTTGGGCGGAAAGATCGCCTCTCTGCGACGGATCGGCGCCGCGGGTGAGCCCGATGCGCACAAATTCGGGGAGAGAAAACGAAGGAGAATCCAACCAGTTGGCCAGGAAGCCTCGCGAGGCGGCGTACATATAATCCGCCTCGTCATAGTCGTACACGGAGGAATCGATCTGATAACGCGACCAGGACCACGCCGCCAGCGCCAGCAGCCCGGCCAGGGCCAAGTGTTTCAGGATGCCAATCACGGGAGCTATCCCAGTCTACCGCGAGGGTTGCCGGAAGCCGATCTGAGATAATGGGAGAGATTTTAGAATGTGCGGGATCGCAGGTTATCTGCCAAAGTCGGGGACGCCCGACGCTTCCGTGGTTCAGGCGATGTGCGCCGCCATGCGCCATCGCGGGCCGGACGATGAAGGCATACACACGGAGCGGAACTGCGGCCTCGGCATGCGCCGGTTAAGCATTATCGATCTGTCCACCGGGCATCAACCCATCTCCAACGAAGACCAAACGGTATGGGTGGTCTTCAACGGCGAGATCTATAACTATCAAGGCTTGAGGGAGTTGCTGCGCGGGTGCGGCCACCGCTTTGCGACCAACAGCGACACCGAGACGCTGGTTCATCTGCATGAGCAAGAAGGCGTCGGGGGAATTCCCCGGCTTCGCGGAATGTTCGCCTATGCGATCTGGGATCGCAAGACGCAAACCCTGACCCTGGCGCGGGATTGCTTCGGCAAGAAGCCGCTATATTATGCGCAAACCGGCGAAGGTTTCTATTTCGCCAGCGAGCTCAAGTGCCTCACGGCGGTCACCGGTCCTTTTGAGGTGGATGAAGAAGCCCTGCGGCTGTACTTGCAGTTCGGCTACATTCCGGACCCGTGGACGCCCTTCCGGCAAGTGCGCAAGGTACCCGCCGGAGCGTGGCTCCAGACCAGTCCCGGCGGAGCGGTGCGGGAGGGCCGTTACTGGCGCGTGCCGGAGCCGGTGGAGCAGGCCGAGCCGGGGTTTTCGCGCCAGGATGCCATCGAAGAGATCCGGCGCGTGTTCGACGAAGCGGTGAAGCTGCGCATGATCGCCGACGTTCCGCTGGGGGCGTTCTTAAGCGGGGGCATCGATTCCAGCCTGGTGGTGGCGTCCATGGCTCGTCAATCCGCGGCGCCCATTCGAACCTTCTCCATCGGCTGGAAGGAACCGGAGTACAACGAGCTTCCCTACGCGTCCCTGGCGGCGCGGCGATTCGGCACGGAGCACCACGAAATCGTGGTCCACCCGGACGCGATCGAGCTGGTTCCCCAATTGGTCGATCATCTTGATGAACCGTTCGCCGATTCCTCCGCGATTCCGACCTATCTGGTTTCGCAGTTCGCGGCGCGGCACGTCAAGGTGGCTCTCAGCGGCGATGGAGGCGACGAGCTGTTCGGCGGCTACCTCTCCTTCTTCATGACCGAGCAGTACCGTTACGCCGACCGCCTTCCGCGCTTCTGCCGCGCGGCGCTGGGAAGCGTGGCCAAGACGCTTCCGGACGGGACCTACGGAAGAAACTATCTGTTCGCGGTGAGCCGTCCGACCTCCATCGAAAGATACCTGGAATTCGGTTGTTATTCGGGCTTCCTGGCGCGCCGGAAGGTGCTTTCGCGAGAGTGGGCCGGCGAGCCCGGGGCCGGACGCCTGGGTGAGATTTTCGACGGCGCGGTTCTTGCGGAGGGGCGCGATCCTCTTTCCCAGGCCATGCACTTTGAAGCCACGGCGAAACTGACCGGAGATATTCTCACCAAGGTGGACCGCATGTCCATGGCGAATTCGCTGGAGGTCCGCTGCCCGCTGCTCGATTCGGAGCTGGCCAAGCTGGCGGGGCGGATTCCGAACGCATGGAAGACCCGCGGCGGGAAGGGGAAACTGATTTTGCTGGAAGCGCTCGGCGGCCGGCTTCCGCCGGAATTGCTGGACCGGCCCAAGATGGGGTTCGGCGTGCCGCTGGCGGACTGGTTCCGGGGCCCCCTTCGCGAAATGCTGCGGGATCATCTTTTCTCGAATGCCTTCCTGGGCCGCGGCATGGTTTCCCGCGCGGGACTGGAGACGCTGGTGGCGCAACACGAGCGGCGCCGCTACGACAACTCGCCGTATCTGTGGCTGCTGCTGATGCTGGCGATGTGGTTTGAGCGGCATGCCGTGGCGGCGGGCGAAAGAGTTCACGCGTGAGCCGGGCGGGGCGGTACCTCTCCAACGTCGTCTGGAACAGCGCCAGCGTCGCCGTGCTCCTGCTGATCGGCGTCTTCTTGACCCCCATCATCCTGGGCTACCTGGGAGAAACAAGATACGGCGAATGGACCATCGCGTTGTCCCTGGTGGAGTATTACTGGCTGATCGATCTGGGCTTCCGCTCCGCGACGGTCAAGTATTCGGCCGAGTTCAACGCGCTGGGGGATCGCGAAAAACTCAGCGAGCTGCTGAGCACGGGCGTGCTGTACTCCTCGATGGCCGCCACGGCGGTGATTCTGGCTTCGCTGCTGCTGGCCGGCCGGGCGGCAGCCATCTGGCACCTGGACCGGCCCGGCCTGCTACGCATCGTGGGCGTGAGCTGGGGCATCGGGATGGTCTTCAACATCTTCGGCGGCTGCCTGGAGGGTTTCCAGCGCTTCGACATTTTGAGCAAAATCTGGATTCTGACATCGGTACTGCGCAGTCTGGGCATTGTGATGGTGTTGAAGCTGGGCTACGGCGTCCTGGCGATGGGGTGGATATTGTTTGGATCGCAAATGGCGATCTATCTGATTACCTGGCTGGCCTTCCGCCGGGTGGTTTCGGGTACGCGAGTTTCCGTGTTCTCCGGCACGGCGAAGATGCTGCGGCACCTGGCGCACTACGGCTTGAACATGCTCACTGGCCAGGTCGCGCTGCGGCTGCTGAACCAGAGCGTGCCTCTGGTGATCGGCGTCATGCTGCCGCTGCGCTACGTGGCCTACTGGGCGATTCCCGTAAAAATGATGGAATACGCCTTCGACGCCATCGGCCGCATCGGCATGGTGACCACGCCGGCTTCGGCCGAATTCGCAGCCAAGGGGGAGCGGGAGCGGCTGCACGAATTGGGAGTCTACAGCAACCGCTATTGTCTGACGCTGTTCGCGCCCTACGCCGCGTTCCTGCTGGTCTATGGCCAGCAGGCGTATGTCTTGTGGTCCCACAAGCCCAGCGTCGTGGCCAACGGCGGATTCCTGATCCCCATCCTGGTCATCGGCTACACGGTGGTGGCGGGGCAGTTCAATTCAGCGTCCATTCTGTTTGGACTGGGCCGGCATCAGACCTATGTCCGGTGCTTGCTGGGGGAGGCGCTGCTGGCCATCGGCGGGCTGATCTTGATCCTCCCTCATTACGGACTGGCCGGGGCGGCATGGGTGATCGCCGGCCTCATGGCGCTGGACCGGGGCTTGGTGGTGGCCGTGCTCTTCAGCCGTGAAATCGAGATCAACCCGCTTGTGTACGTGGCCCAGATCTACGCCCGCCCGGTGGGGCTGGGAGCCTTGATGGCGCTGGCGCTGTGGCTGTTGCGAAGGTCCTGGCTGCCTGGCGATTCCTGGCTGCAAGTGGGTGGCGCGCTGGCCATCGCCGGGTCGCTCTACGTGGCGCTGGCCGCCGGGTTGGTGCTGACGCCGCAACATCGGGAGCAACTGCTGCGCAAGTTCGTTCCGTGGCTGGGGCCAAGAGCGGAAGCGAATATTTCGTAGTGGACGCAAGAGGCCCGCTTATCGGGAGCGGGGGGAACTAAGCAAGCCGGCCACGACCCAGTGCCGGTTTACCAGCTAAACTCTCATTGAGCAGAACACCCCGGCCATCTCATGTCGGCAAATCCATTTATTGAACGCTGGCAGAACTCGGCCGCCGCCGAGCGGGCGAACTACGCGCTGTTCCTCTCTGAACTCTGTGACTACCTGGAAGTGCCTCGACCCAATCCAGCCGTAGCGGACGAAAGGCAGAACCAATACGTCTTCGAACGCCCCGTCACGTTCCGCCATCCTTCAGGCCTCTCCAGCGTCGGCTTCATCGATCTCTACAAGCGAGGCTGCTTCGTCCTCGAAGCCAAGCAGGGTAGCGAAGCCCCGGAGCCCTCGCTGCTTTTCGAAGTGCCGCGCCGTCGGGGAACAGCGGTCCGCGGAACGACTGGCTGGGATCAAGCGATGCTCCGTGCCCGCAACCAGGCCGAGCAATATGCCAAAGCGCTTCCTGCTTCTGACGGCTGGCCGCCTTTCTTGATTGTCGTCAACGTCGGCTATTCCATCGAGCTCTTCTCTGACTTTTCGGGCACCGGCAAGGCCTACGTCCCGTTCCCGGATTCCCTCACTCACCGCATCCCGCTCGACCAACTGGAAGCGCAGCTAATCCGCGACCGTCTCCGCGCCATCTGGCTCGACCCCCTCGCCCTCGACCCCAGCCGCATCTCCGCCAGAGTCACGCGGGATGTCGCCTGGCACCTCGCCAACCTCGCCCGCTCTCTTGAACAGGACCACCCCGCCGAAGCCGTCACGCCTTTCCTGATGCGCTGCATCTTTACCTTCTTCGCCGAAGACATTCACCTCCTCCCGCGCGACAGCTTCTCCAACCTCCTTGCCAGCCTTCGCGAGAATCTGTCCAACTTCAAGCCGATGGTCGAGTCCCTTTGGCGAACCATGGATACCGGTGGTTTCTCGCCTATCCTCCGCGAGCACGTCCTTCGCTTCAATGGAGGCCTCTTCGAATCCATCGAGGCACTCCCGCTCAACCGCGGGCAGTTCGATATTCTCTGTCTCGCCGCCGCCGCCGAATGGAAAGACGTCGAGCCTGCAATCTTCGGCACGCTGTTGGAGCGCGCCCTTGATCCACTCGAACGCCACTCCCTCGGCGCTCACTACACCCCCCGCGCCTACGTCGAACGCCTCGTCATTCCTACCATCGTCGAGCCTCTCCGCCAGGATTGGGCCGACGTACAAGCCGCCGCGCATACGCTGGAGCGCGCCGGCAAAACCGCTGACGCGATCACCGTCCTTTCCGACTTCCGCCATCGTCTATGCTCGCTCGAAGTTCTCGACCCGGCGTGCGGCTCCGGCAACTTCCTTTACGTCACCCTCGAACACCTCAAGCGTTTGGAGGCGGAGGTCAATGACGCGCTTGAAGGCCTCGGGGAAACTCAGCAGGCATTGCACGAAACCGGCTTCACCGTCGACCCGCACCAGTTGAAGGGACTTGAACTCAATCCGCGTGCCGCCGCAATTACCGATCTCGTCTTGTGGATCGGTTATCTTCAGTGGTACTTCCGAACGTGGGGCGCCTCTACGCTTCCTCCCGAACCGGTTATCAAACGGTTCCACAACATTGAGCATCGTGATGCGCTTCTCGCATTCGATCAGGTGGAACCGGCCGTGGACGAAGATGGGAACGCACGCACCGTGTGGGACGGCACCACGAAGAGACACCCTGCCACCGGCGAAGACGTTCCCGACGAGTCCGCACGCCGCCCCGTCCTCGAATACGTCAACTCCCGTCGCGCCGAATGGCCTTCCGCGGATTTCATCGTCGGCAACCCTCCCTTTCTCGGCAACTGGAGAATGCGCGGCGAGCTTGGCGACGGCTACGCTGAGACGCTCCGCTCGGTATACAGCGAAGTTCCCGAAACCGCCGACTATGTCATGTACTGGTGGCATCGCGCCGCCGAGCGCGTCCGCGCCGGGAAAACCCGCCGCTTCGGGTTCATCACTACTAACAGCCTGCGCCAGACCTTTCAGCGCCGGGTGATCGAGCCGCATCTAAATGATCCGTACAGTCCCGCCTCCCTCGTGTTCGCGATCCCCGACCACCCATGGGTCGATTCGTCCGACGGCGCCGCCGTTCGCATTGCCATGACCGTGGGGGAGGCCGGTACGCGCGAGGGCCGCCTCTTGCGAGTGGAATCCGAAGAGCCCGGCGAAGGCGAAGGAGCTTCCAAGGTCGAGTTCGCCGAACGCTACGGCCTGATCCATTCCGATCTGACCATCGGACCCAACATGACCGCGGCTGTTCCGCTCCAAGCGAATCAAGGACTGAGCTGTCCTGGAGTGAAGTTGCACGGCTCGGGCTTTATTGTCACTCCGGAGAAGGCGCGCGAACTTGGTTTGGGCAAGATTCCCGGCCTTGATCGTCACATACGGGAATACCGAAACGGCCGCGACATTACATCTCGCCCCCGCGGGGTGATGGTCATCGACATGTTCGGATTATCGGCAGACGAAGTGCGCGACAGATTTTCTGCCGTTTACCAGTACGTCGTGGACCACGTGAAGCCGGAGCGGGATCAGAACAACCGTCCCTCTTACCGGGACACTTGGTGGATTTTCGGCGAGCCGCGTGCGAACTTCCGCCCCGCTCTGAAAGACCTACGACGCTACATTGCGACCGTTGAAACGTCCAAACACCGCTTCTTCGTATTCCTAGGCGCGTCCGTGCTGCCGGATAACAGACTCATCAACATCGCATCCAGCGACGCTTATGTCCTCGGCGTTCTTTCCAGTCGGCTCCACGTCGCTTGGGCGCTTGCCGCTGGCGGCACGCTGGAAGACCGGCCCGTATACACAAAAACTCGCTGCTTCGAACCGTTCCCTTTTCCTGATGTCTCCGAGCCCTTGCGCGAGCGCATCCGATTCCTTGGCGAACAGCTCGACGCTCACCGTAAACGCCGCCAGGAAGCGCACCCCAATCTGACGCTCACCGAAATGTACAACGTCCTCGAAGAGCTCCGTGACGGCCAGCCTCTCGGTGACGCCAGCCGACTTATCCACGACCGTGGCCTCATCTCTGTCCTCCGGGATCTCCACGATGACCTCGATCGCGCTGTCGCCGAAGCCTACGGCTGGCCTTCGGATCGATCTTCCCACTGAGGACATTCTCTTCCGTTTGGTCGAACTGAACGCTGCCCGCGCCGCCGAAGAACGCACCGGCCTGGTGCGCTGGCTCCGGCCCGAATTTCAACGAACCGCCGCGACTCAGGAAGGCCTGGGCGTGGAGATGGAAGAGGAGGAGCAGCGGCCCGCCCGTGCCGCGCGCCTTCCTTGGCCACCTGCCCTTCCCGAGCGTGTCCGCGCCGTGCGCGACTACCTTATGCAAACGCCCGCCGCAGTTGCACCCGAGACCGTCGCTCGCAACTTCATCCGTGCGCGTGTCCCGGAAGTTACGGCGATCCTCGAAACCCTGACCGTTCTGGGGCAAGCCAGGATGGATGGTGGTGCGTTCCACGTGTGAACGACTGCTGGCGGGCTTTGTTGACAAGTGTTGTCATATGTGACAACATGAAGAAGTAAGATAGCGGACGCCAGTGACCCGAAATACACGGCCCGTTGCATGGATCAGAGCTAAAGCATGTCCCACCCTAAGTTCGACCTGATAAAGGACCGTTTGAAGAGGTTGAAGGAGATGCTGCGATGAAGAGCGAAAAGCTGGAAGTGGTCCGGGGAAGCGGCAACGTGTTTCGCGACCTGGGGCACGAGAACGCCGACGCCGTACAATTCAAGGCCATCCTGGCCGCCGAAATCATCAAGGCTCTCGACCGGGAACACCTGACTGTGCGCGCGGCTCACGGCCGGACCGGCATTGCGGCGGCCGACTTCTCGCGCATTCGCAATGCGGATCTGGGGCGGTTCACCGTCGATCGCCTGATGTCGATTCTCAACCGGCTCGGGTCGCGCGTGGAGGTGAAGGTCCGGGTGCGGCGGGCCGAAACAAACCCTCACGAAGCGGCGGCGCGGCCGTGAAGGGTTAGATCCAGCCGCGGGCCGCATAGTAGACGATCTTGATCGTCTCCACCTCCAGGTCCCAAGTGTGATTCCAGCGAGCCAACCAGGTTCGCGATCCCTTGAGCGTATCCGGAACGGGGCGGGGCGTGACGTCGAGTCCAATCTTGCGGAACACCCGCAGGGCCCGGAACATATGCCGATCGCTGGTGAGCAGGACCTTCTTCCCAGGCCAGCCGGCGATGAGCTGCTTGGTGAACAACGCGTTCTCACGGGTGCTGTGCGAGCGGTCCTCGAGAAAGACCGCGGTGTACGGGACGCCACTCGAAACCAGGAAATCGCGCATGGTGGAAGCGATGGTGTACGGAGATCCCTGGATGGGGCCGCCGCTGACGACGATGCGTTGAAAATGTCCTTCCCGCCAGGCGCGCACGGCATACACGCAGCGCCAGTACGAATAGCCTCCCACCAGACCATCGGGTTCTGCGTCGGCGCCCAGCACGATCAGCACGTCGCCATCGGAATCGGTCCAATCGCCCGCCAGGATGCGGGCATACCAGGGCGCGAACGGCGTGAACGCCGCGAAGGCGCTGTAGGTGGTGAACAGCAGCGCGAACCAGACGTAGGCTCGGGCCAGTTTTGCAACCGCTCCCTTTGGCCGCGGTTCAGTCATGGTTTTCGCTCAGCACAGAGCGGGAGCGGGCCGGGGCGAGACCGTCGCGGCTTTGCGGCGCAGCCAATTTTCTAAAACCAGCAGGTACCAGAGTTGCACGGGAGCGTATTGCCGGGCGAGGCTGGAGCGGATCAGCGGCTCTAAAGCTCCGGGGCGGATCCAGCCTTCGCGCTGAAGCAGGGACGCGTCGAGCATGGATTCCAACTGCGCCCTCCAGCGGGTCGCCAGCCAGCGCTCGACCGGCACCGTGAAGCCGCGCTTGGGACGGCGCGCCACCTCCGGGCCGATCTGGCGGCGCACGATTTCGCGCAGGACCGCCTTGAGCTCGCCGCCGCGGAGGCGCAGCGAGAAAGGCAGACGGGCGGCGAATTCCCACAGCGTCTGATCGAGCAGAGGGGAGCGGGCTTCCAGCGCGTAATGCATCGCGCCGCCATCCACCTTGGTCATGAATTCGCCCACGAACACTGTGTCCTGCTGGTAGGCCAGAACCTCCGGCAGGAGATTGCGGGCGGAGTCGAAAGAGAGCGGGATATCGCGCTGGGCAGGCGAGACGCCGGCAAAGCGGTCGCCGAGCAGGCCCGACCGTTGATAGTAGGGCAGGCCGTCGTGAACGCGCATGACGGCGCCCAGGCCTCCGGTGGCGTAATCCAGAAAATGCTTGGGGCGGCGCAGGCCGGGCAGGCGGTCCACTAGCGGACGCAGCGCCCGCCACAGGCTCGCCGCAGGCCGTGGAAGAGCGCGGGCGGCGCGCTGCGCCATCCACATGTGGCGTTGATACGGATAGCCCAGGAAGATGTCGTCGCCTCCGTCGCCGGTAAGAAGAACCGTGACCGCGGGCTTGACGGCCTTGCAAACGCTGAGCATGCCCAGAGCCGAGGAGCAGGCAAACGGTTCGGCGTAAGCGGAGGTCAGATCGTCGAGCGAGGGGGGTTGATCGGAGGGAAGCTCGATGACCTCATGGGGGATGCCTAACTGGCGGGCCGTGGCGGCGGCCTGGACGCTCTCATCGGCGGGGTCGCCCGGCGCGCCGACGGTGTAGGCTTTAATATCGGCCTTCAGCTTCGACATGGCCCAGCAGATCAGCGTGGAATCGATGCCCGCGCTGAGCAGAGCGCCCACGGGGACGTCGGCGAACAGACGCACCTTCACGGCATCGAGCAGCAGGCGCTGGGTCTCTTCCACGGCTTCCTCGAAGCCGATCTTCGAGTTCCGATCGGCTCCCTGGTCAACTCCTTGGTCAACAGCGGGCAGCGACCAGTAGGCGCGCACGCGGGACACGCCATTGCGCCATTCGAGGAGGTGGCCGGCGGCGAGCTTGTGCGCGCCGTGAAAAATCGCGCGCTGGTCGGTGACGAATCCGAACTCCAGAAAGTCGACCACCGCCCGATCGTCGAGTTCGTCCACGCACCCGGAAGCGCGCAAGGCGGCGGCGGTGGAAGCGAAGACGAGGGCGTTGCCGTCCTCGAAATACAGCAGCGGTTTTACGCCAAGGCGGTCGCGGACCAGATACAGAGTCGCGCTGCGATTGTCCCAGAGCGCAAACGCGAACATGCCTCGCAGGCGCGCGAGCAGATCGTCGATGCCCCAGGCGAGATAGCCTTCGACCAGAACCTCGGTATCGGTTTGGGTGTGGAAGCGGTGGCCGCGCTGCTCGAGCTCGGCGCGCAGCTCGTGGAAATTATAGATGGCGCCGTTGAAGACCACGCCCACCTGAGCGTCGGAGGAGAGCATGGGCTGGCGGCCGGCGTCGCTCAGATCGAAGATGGCCAAGCGGCGGTGGCCGAAAACGGCGTTGGGCCAGGCGTGAATTCCCTGGGCATCCGGACCACGGCGAGCCATCGAATCGGACATGGCTCGCACGGATTCCAGCGCGGACTCCGGCAGGGTCCGGGCGGCAAATCCGGCAATCCCACACATACTTCTCTAGTTTAGCCCGCGTGCGGTAGTGGCTGGGTGGCGCGCGACATACTGTGTCCCTAATCGAGGCGCGAAACATTTTCCTCCCCCAATGTTTGTTTTGAGAGAGGATTCGTGTAAGCCTATGAGAGAGATGAATGGAGCTGCCGTCACACCGCAAATGGAGGGCTGTTCCATCCACCGAAAGATCGGCGGAGTCGGCTATTCTCTCTATCAAGCGGATTGTCTGGAATGGATGGATCGCCATTCCGAAGCCAGCGTGCAGGCGATTGTTACCGATCCTCCTTATGGCCTGAAGGAGTATACGCCCGACGAAAAACGAAAACTTCGGAGCGGACGCGGCGGCGTCTGGAGAATTCCGCCGTCGTATGACGGATGCAAGCGCAGCCCCGTCCCTCGATTTACCGTTCTCACGGAATCGGATCTCTCCGGTCTAAAAGCTTTCTTCGTATCGTTCGCTGCGAGGGCCTTCAAGATTCTGGTTCCAGGTGGCCATCTGTTTATTGCCAGCAGCCCGCTGCTATCGCATCTGGTCTATTTGCCGCTGATGGCCGCCGGATTCGAGAAGCGCGGGGAAATCATGAGACTCGTGCAAACGCTTCGGGGCGGGGACAGGCCCAAGAATGCGCACAACGAATTTCCCGATGTAACTGTGATGCCGCGCTCGGGCTGGGAACCATGGGGCGTGTTTCGCAAACCCTGCGAAGGCCGAGTCCAGGACAATCTGCGCAAATGGAAAACGGGCGGCCTCAGGAGGCCATCCGCGGATGTTCCGTTCACAGACGTCATTGCGTCCGCACCGACGCGAGCCGAGGAGCGCATGATCGCTCCGCATCCATCTTTGAAACCCCAGGCATTCATGCGGCAGATTGTACGGGCTTCTCTGCCGCTGGGAGAGGGGCTGGTGCTGGACCCATTTATGGGGGCCGGCTCGACAGTTGCGGCTGCCGTCGCGGTGGGTTATCGAAGCATCGGAATCGAATCCGACTCAATGTTTTTCGATGTTGCGGTAGACGGAATCCCCAAGCTGTCCGCGCTCCCCGTGAATGGAAAACCTCGCGTGGTTAAGACGAAGGATGTTGTATCCTTGAACGCGAGAGGCAGATCCCAGCTTGGGTTCTTCTAGTGACGGCTTCGACAAAGCGGTATCGCTGCCCCCTGGCTATTATGAACAGGCCAATATCTTCAGTGCAGTCATCGGCATCATGGGCGTTCGGGCGCTTGATTCTCTCAGCCCTTACAAACGGCACAGGCACCCGGATGTCGCGCAGCAGCGCTTCCCGGATCTTTCTTTGAGGGGCAAGCTCCATCCGCCGCCAAACGATGCTTTGGAATCGAAGGGCGGCACCCGTCCCTGGGCGATTCAGTCGCACTACGATCACCCCGGCTGGTACATCATATCGCGCTACTCTATCGATCCAACGAAGCGGATGAAGCGCGGGCTGCGGAGGGACACCGAGGACGAACGCATACCTTTAGCGTGAAGCATCCAGCAGATGTGCTGGCCAAGACCATCGTGTACCAGGCTCCCGCAGTGCGCCTTTCCCGCGGTAAACCCTGTCTGGTGGAGCCGGGCACATAGCCGCTTATTGCCGCAGGGCGTAGCAAAACAGTACGCTGCCGGCGGAGATCGCGACGTATTGGCGGCCGCTGACGGAAAAGCTGATGGGGCTGGAGGTCACAGCGCCGCCGACGGCGGCTTTCCACAGGAGATTGCCGTTGCGAGCGTCGAGGCCGAAGAAGTATCCGTCGCGGTCGCCGGTGAACAACAGGTCCGAATCGGTGGTGAGAATGCCGCTATCGGTGAAGTCGCTCATCTTGAATTCCCACTTGAGATCCCCGGTTTTGGGATCGATGGCGCGCACCGCGCCGTAGCCGTCGGCTTCGGTCTTCAGGTTCACCACCGCATTGCGAATCATCGGAACGGGAGAGACAGGCGCGCCGCCCGCATACTTTCCTCCCTCCACATATTCGGCGTTCTGCTTGACGTACAGCGTAGTGTAATTGACCCAGGAGGGGATGTAGAACAGTCCGGTATGGGCGCTGAAGGACGGCGAATACCAGTTGGTTCCGCCCTGGTTGCCGGGCGTGATCAGCGTTCCTTCGGCGGTGGGGGTCTTGCCGGCGATGCGCATGGGACGGCCTTTTTCATCGAAGCCGTTCATCCAATTCACCTCGACGAAGGGCTTGCCCATCAGGAACTGTCCAGTGGTCCGGTCGAGCACGTAGAAGAGGCCGTTGCGATTGGCCCACAGCATGACCTTCCGCTGACTGCCCTGCCACTGCATGTCCGCGAGCACGGGCACTTGCACGGAGTCGTAATCGAACTCGTCGTGCGGCGAGAATTGATAAAACCACTTGAGCTTGCCGGTGTCGGGATCGAGCGCGACCACCGAATCGCTGTACAGATTGTCGCCGGGGCGCGGATCGCCATTCCAATCCGGCCCGGGATTGCCGACGCCCCAATAGGTGAGGTTGAGCTGAGGATCGTAGGAGCCGGTGACCCAGACCGAGCCTCCACCGGTTTTCCAGGCGTCGTTCTTCCAGGTTTCATTGCCGGGCTCGCCGGGCCCGGGGATGGTGTTGAAGCGCCAGACCTGCTTGCCGGTCTTGGCGTCGTAGGCGGCGATGAAGCCGCGGATGCCGAACTCGCCTCCCGCGGTTCCGACGATCACTTTATCCTTCACGATCAGGGGCGCGTGCGTCAGGGCGTAGCCGGAGGCGTCCTTGGCGACCGCGGTGTCCCACACAGGCTTGCCGCTTCTAGTGTCGATGGCGATGAGATGGGCGTCGATGGTGCCCATGAATAACGTGTCGCCCAAAATCGCGAGCCCCCGGTTCACTCGTCCGCAGCAGGGGCGTGCGTCCTGCGAAGGAGCGTAAGAGTACACCCAATAGATGCGGCCGGTGGCGGCGTCCAGCGCGACCACGTCGTTGGGCGGCTGCACGGTGTACATGATGCCGTCCACCACCAGAGGCGTGGCCTCGAACTTCTCCAGCGAGCGCGCCTGAAACACCCACTGAAGCTCCAGGTTCTTGGCGTTATCCGGGGTGATCTGCGCGAGCGAAGTGTGGCGCTGGCTGAGGGTGGTTCCGGAATAAGTCAGCCAGTTTTGCGGCTCCTTGGCGGCGTTGAGAATGCGGTCAAACGAGACTTGAGCGGAGGCGCAAGCGGCGGAGAAGGCCAGCAGCAACAGAGCAGGTTTCATTGTTTGTCGATTCCTTTCAAGGAGGCGAGGTAGGCCACCACGTCGGCAATTTCCGGCGCGCTCAGCTTGCCCCGATAGGAAGGCATTGCGGATTTATCCAGCACCGTAAATTCGCGCAGGCGCGATTTGTCAAAAGTCCGCATCTGCTCCTTGGAATCGAGAATCTGGACGTGGAAGGTGTCGAGGTTGAGCAGTCTTCCGGTGAAGGTTGCGCCATCCTTGGTGACGACGCGCACGGAACGGTTTTGCGGCAGCACTTCGGCGTCGGGATCGGTGAGCGAGGTTTCCAGTTGACTGGCGCGGCGCAGCGCGCCGATCTCGGTAAGATCGGGGCCCACGCGCGAGCCGGCGGCCAGGACGCGATGGCAGCTAAGGCAAGCGCCCTTGCCTTCGAAGATGGCCTTGCCACGGCCTCGATCGCCGGGCAGCGATACGCCGGCTCCCAGCGTCAGGGCCATGGAGCGCAAGTAGGCCACGACGTCGCCGGCTTGAACTTCGCTGAGACCTTGGGGAATCATGGCCGTGCCCGAGATGCCCTTGCGGATGATCTCGATCACGCCCTCGTCGGAAGCGGCGCGGCGGAACTTGCCGTGCATGAGGTCGACGCCCGGAACCAGATTGCCATCGACGCCATGGCAGGTGACGCAAGATCCGCGAAACAGCCTTCCGCCGTCTTCAATATCGGCAGCGGTGTAGGCGTGCTGGGCGAGCAATGCGCCCGCGGCCAGGAGCAAAGTAGCGCTTCGAATTAACCATCGCGCACAACGCAGCGGGCCGCGATTGTTTTCTTCCACAGGCGAGCGCGTCCCGCGCTGTGCGCTTCGAAGGATCCACATGGAACTTACTCCCGTTCGACGTTATTCATCCTCTCATAAATATTCCGCAGCGCGGGGTAGAGGGCGCGGTAGATCTTATGCGCCTCTATATAGAGCGCGGCCTCGCGCGGACGCGGCGTGAGGGATTCGCGCTCGCGGATGACGGCGCGGCAGATTTCGGGAACGCTCGCGAATTCGCCGGTTCCGACCGCCGCCAGCAGCGCGGCTCCGTAGGCCGAGCCCTCCTGCGATTCGAGACTCGCCACGCGCTTGCCAAATACGTCGGCCAGGATCTGGCGCCAGAAAGGACTGCGCGCGCCTCCGCCGGAAGCGCGGACCGAGGCAACGGCGACACCCAGTTCCTCGATGATATCGAGGCAATCCTTCTGGCTGTAAGAGACGCCCTCAATGACCGCGCGAATCAGATCGGCGCGGGTGTGACGGGCGGTGAGCCCGATCCAGCCTCCGCGCGCGAGGGCGTCGAGATGCGGCGTGCGCTCGCCCATCAAGTATGGGAGCCAGAACAGGCCCTGCGATCCAGCGGGCGCGGTGGCGGCCTCGGCGGTGAGCTGGTCGTAAGTTGCGTCCGGCGCGAGTTGATTGCGCAGCCACTGAAGACTCAGGCCCGCGCCCTGGGTCACGCCCATCACGTGCCACTTGCCGCGCACGGCGTGGCAGAAGGTGTGAACGCGGCCCTGAGGATCGTACGCGACGTTGTCCATGTGCGCGAAGACCACGCCGGAGGTGCCCAGAGTGCAGGAGACGATGCCGTGCTCGACGATGCCGTTGCCGACCGCGCCGGCGGCCTGATCGCCGCCTCCGCCGACAACCGGCGTGCCCGCGGCGAGTCCGGTGAGCGCGGCCGCGGCGGGCGAAATCGCGCCGGTGATCTCGCTCGATTCATACACGCGCGGAAGAATATCGCGATCGAGACCGAGGCCGTCCGTCATCGCCGTCGACCAGCGGCGATGCAGCACATCGAGCAAGGCGGTGCCGGAGGCGTCGGAGACTTCGGTGGCGAACTCGCCGGTCAACTGGAAGCGGACGTAGTCTTTCGGCAGAAGCAGCTTGCGGACGCGCTCGAAATGTTGCGGCTCGTGATCGCGTACCCATAACAGCTTCGGGAGCGTGAAGCCGGTGAGCACCGGGTTGGCGATGGCGGCGACCACTTGCTCGCGGCCGATTTTCGCGTGAATGAAATCGACCTGAGCCTGGGAGCGCTGATCGCACCAGATGAGCGACGGGCGGATGACCGCGTTGGCGCGATCCAGAATCACCAGGCCGTGCATCTGGCCGGAGAGCCCGACGCCTCGAACATCCGCGCCGGCGATGCCAGCTTCGGCTAGAACTCCGCGAATCGCGGACTGCGCGGCGTCCCACCAATTTTCGGGGCGCTGTTCGGCCCACATGGGCCGCTCCATGCGCATGTCTTCGTGCGGAGCGGTGACGGCGGCGATCTGCTTACCCTGCGCGTCAATCAACAGGGCGCGCGATCCGCCGGTGCCGATATCGAGACCTAGCCACATTTAATTGGCCACAGATGAACACTGATGAACACGGATAAGACGTTGTTATTCATCTAGCGCGGAGCGACTATCTCGATATAATCGAGCGCGGCGGTTTCGCGACCGTTGGGCGAGACTTCAATGAGAATGGTGTCGCCTGGGCTGAGCGGAACGCCGGGAATCAGCCGACGAGTGGACGAAGTTGAATCCAGACGCGCCGAAGGCAGATGCAGATCCGCGGTCCATTCGTCAATCATGCGGTTATTCACGAAGGCGCTGTAGTGAGCCGCGCCGTTGTTCTGGTCGAAGTATTCAACCCGAATGTCATAGGGAACAGGTGGTTCTTGTTTCAGATTAAGGATGAAACCGGCGTTGGGATCCCCGAAGACGAAACTGGCCTGACAAAACCTCGCTTCGCAGGATACGGCCTTGCCGCCGGAGGCGTCTTCGGCTGGCGTGACCGCTACGACGGTGTATCCATCGAGCGCCATCGCTTCGGCTTCGGTGCGGCCGGGGTAGCGGCCCACGCGGCCTTTTGCGTCGGGAATGTTGGAAGCCTTCATGAACCAGTTCGTGACCGCGTCACGCCAAACTTCGGCTTGTCCGGCTTGATATTCGAGCTGCGCAAGAATCGCTTTGTAGCGCTGATCGTCGATTTTTCCGTTGAGCGATTTCCAATCGCGCGCGTACTGCTCGACCGCGTCCTGGCCTTCGTAGTGCGAATCGTAGATAGACTGAATCACCGTCTTACCCGAGTGCAGAACGTACGTGTAGGGCACGTGATGAAAGAACAAAACGAGATCGTCCGGCATCGAAGTGAGCGATTCGTACACTCGCGCGACTTCGGGCCGGTATTGGCCGGCGTAGCCAGTTCCCGTGGCCACGGTGCGATCCATGCCCACGCCTTTATCGTCGGCGCGATGCCACTGGCCCCAGCCGTTACGCTCGGAGGCTTCTACATTCACACCATAGTGGTTGCCGGTGATATCGGTCAATGTTTGCAGGCCCAGCGGCCCGGTGTAGTTTTCGAACGTCCGCCAGGAGGTGAGCTGAATTTGCGAGATGACGCGAAGCACCTCAGGATCGGAGCCAAATGTAAGCTTGATCCATTCGTCGTCGATGGCTTTCGCGCTCAGATCGGGATTCCATGCGAGCCTCCCGTAACCGTAGAGATTCGACTGCGAGAGATGATTGCCGGTCCAGTTCTCATCGAGGCCGATATTGACCACTCCAACGAAGGCCTTCACCAGCGACTTCACGGGGGTTGGGCCCCCGGGTTTGGCGTGCATATCGAAATCGAGCGTCTCCTTCCACATGGGAACCAGAAAGACGGTGTGATGCGCCTGGCCGAAATATTCCTGAGTGACTTGCAGCTCGATGGCTTGATTGGTGTGCTCCAGCGCGCCGAACAGAGGCGAGGCGGGCTCGCGCACCTGGAAGTCGATGGGACCGTTCTTGATCTGCACGATCACGTTGTCGTCGAATTTGCCGTCGAGGTCCTTGAAATTGTCGTAGGCGGCGCGGGCGCGGTCGTTCTTGGGATTGTTCCAATCCATGTGATGGTCGTAGACGAAACCGCGATAGAAGATAAGCCCCCCGTGGGGCTTGAGCGCGCGAGCCACGACGTTGGCGGCATCGGCATGCGTGCGTCCGTACGTGGAGGGTCCTACGCGGCCCTCGGAATCGGCCTTCAGAACGAAGCCGCCGAAATCCGGGATGGCGCGATAGATTTCATCGGTGCGCGCTTTCCACCACCCGGCGACGCGAGGGTCCAGAGGATCGAAGGTGTCGAGGCCGCCCACGCTTTGCGGACTGCCGAAGTCGATGGAGAGCGCGATGCGCACGCCCCACGGGCGCAACGCGTCGGCGATGCGGGCGATGTCGGGGAGCAGGTCGGGAGACAAGAGCTTCGGATTGGCGTTGACGTTGTTGATGGAGCAGCCGTTAATGCCGAGCGAAGCAAGGAGGCGCGCGTATTCGCCGGCTCGGGTGAGATCGGCGCGGGCACGCATGTTATCCCAGAAAATCGAGCGCCCACCGTAGCCGCGCTCGATGGAGCCGTCGAGATTGTCCCACTGGTCTACCCAGCGGACGGGAGCGTAGGGGGCTTGTTGCTCGTCAAGATTGTCGATCGGGTCGCCAAGCTGGATTTTCCGCAGTAGGGCGAAAGTGCCATAGAGCACGCCGCGTTCATTCTGCGCTGCGACAAGAGTGACGCGCTTTCCGTTGCGGTTCTCGGTCTTAAGCCAGTAGGCGTCCGGCGCGAGTTTTGCGTCCTCACGGGTCGCAAATACTACCGTGCCTTCCTGCGGAGTGTCCACCCGGCGAGGCTCTTGCCCAGTCATCGCGCGAACGGCTCGGGTCCATTCCTGGCCAGCGCTTTCCATAATAGGAGAGGTCGAGTTCAGCATGAATGTCATGGGCACATTCGGGTGCGGAGTATAACGCAGCCATGCGTCGGCGCCGGATTCGGCCCAAAGCGCGGCGGGCAGCATTAAAAGGAGCGTCAGCTTCGTCATGAATTGGGCCTCATGAATTAACTCCGGAAGCGAGAAAGCCTCCGTCAACCACGATACACTGCCCGGTGATGAAACTGGCGCCGTCGGAGGCGAGCAGCACGGCCGCGCCTGTAACCTCCTCGGGTTTGCCAAAGCGATGCATGGGAGTGCGCAGCAATAGCTCCTGGCCTCGCGGAGTGCCTTCGACGATGTGCCGCGTCATCTCGGTCGGAAAGATGCCGGGGGCGATGGCGTTCACCATGATGCCGTCGCGAGCCCATTCGACGGCGAGCCCGCGGGTGAGCGACAGCAGCGCGCTTTTCGACGCGCAATAGGCGGCGACTTCGTGGAATCCGAGATACGATCCCAGCGAGGCGATATTGATCACGCGCCCTTGTCCGCTCGATTTCAGCGGTTCATAAAACGCCTGGCAGGCTCGCAGAGCGCCGTTCAGATTCGTGTCCATCAACCCGGTCCATTGCTCTTCAGAGACCTCAATGGTGGGCTTGCGGAAAGTGAAGCCGGCGGCGTTGACCAGGATATCGACGCGGCCGAAATGGGCGAGCACTGCGTCGCGAAGAACATCGATGGAACCGCGATGGGCCACGTTCGAGGTATGCGCCAGGGTCCGGCGGCCGAGGGCTTCGATCTCGCGGCATGCGCTTTCGACGCCGTCCTTCCTGCGGCCTGTGGGGACAACGTCGGCGCCATGCTCGGTGAGTGCGATGGCGATGGCCCGGCCGATGCCGGAGGTCGCTCCGATGACCACGGCGACGCGGCCGGATAAATCAAAAAGGATCGACATGTTTAAAACGGAGGCATTGTCTAAAACGGCATCGAGGGCGCGCGTTCGTCTTTGGGATCGGCCCAGCGGTCGTTGGGAACGATCGGGGTCCAGCCGGGACGCAACGGGGTCCTGGTCGTAAGGATAGCCGCCGAGGCGTTTGTAGAGTTCGCTATACTCGCGCAGTTTTTCGCGATTGAGCTTGACGCCGAGGCCCGGGCCGTCCGGCACGCGAATCGCGCCGCCTTCGTACTTCATCAGCCCGCCTTCGATAATGTCGTCGGTCAGATGATGATAGTGCGCGTCGGCGGCGAAGGAGAGATTGGGCAGCACCGCGCCCAGGTGCAGCATGGTGGCGAGCTGAATGCCGAGCTCGCCCGAGGAATGCACCGCCACGCCGAGCTGGAAGGTTTCGCACACGCCGGCGGCCTTGAGGCACGCGCGAATGCCTCCCCAGAAAGTGGTGTCCAGCAGAATCACGTCCACCGCGGTATTGAGCGCATTGGCGGCGAGTTGCTCGAAATTCACCACCACGGTATTGGTCGCCAGCGGAATGCGCACCATCTCTCGCGTGCGGCGCATGCCGTTCAGGCCGAAGACGGGATCCTCAAGATAATCGTTGCGCAGAGGCTCGATGGCCTGGCCGAAGCGAATGGCCTGCTCGGTGGACCAGACCGCGTTGGGATCGAAGCGGAGCGAATCGCCAGGAAACGCCGCAGCCAGCGCGCGGTAAGCTTCGAGCTCATAGTCGGGATGAAAGACACCGCCCTTCAGCTTGTGGGTGGTGAAGCCGAAGCGGCTCTTCATAGCTTGCGTAGTAGCAACCATGTGTTCGATGGTGCGCACTTCGCCAGCGCCTGTGCGCGGGTCCGGATAGCGGAAGAAGCAGTACGTGGCGAAGGGAACGCGGTCGCGCAAACGGCCGCCCAGAATGTCGCACACGGGCACGCCCCAAGCCTGGCCCAGGATATCGAGACACGCGAATTCCAGCGCCGCCAGCACCTGGGTGCGATTGTTGTAGAGCGATGCGGTGGGGTTGGCGATGAGGAAGCGCATTTCCTCAATGCGAGCCGGATCGTGCCCGATCAAGTACGCCTTCATGGCGCGAAACACCGCTTCGGCGGATTCGCCGCCGCCGCCCATCTCGCCCAGTCCGATCAAGCCGTTATCGGTCTCGACTTCGACGATGGTGCGCACAAATCGGCCCCAATGACAGCCGTTGGCGTGGCGGAGCGGGGCTTCGAGCGGCACCGTGACGGTGGTGGCCCGGATGTCCCGGATTTGCATGATTGCTCCAATCGTACAACAATGAACATCGGGGCTTTGAATCTGAGGGGGCTTTAAATCTGAGGAGAGCTTGAAACCCGAGCGGGGCTTGAAATCTTGAGCGCGAAATTCCTGATGCTTCTCAGTTCCGTTGCAGCGCCGCTTGTCTTGGGGCAGTGGCTGCACTATCCCACGGCGGGAATTCCGCGCACCAAGGACGGCAAGCCCGACCTTTCCGCGCCGGCGCCGCGCACTCCGGACGGCAAGCCCGACCTCTCTGGAATGTGGGAGGTGTTGCACAACCGGCCCTGCCCTCCGGAAGGCTGTGGGGACATGCTCATCCCGCAGGAATTCATCGACATCGGCTTCAGTCTCAAAGGCGGTTTGCCGTATCAGCCCTGGGCGGCCGCCATCGCCAAGCAGCGAACCGAGGACAACAGGAAGGACGATCCCAATTCGCAGTGTCGGCCCGTGGGGATTGTGAGAATGTACACGACGCCGCTGTTCCGCAAGATCGTCCAGATTCCCGGGCTGGTTGTGATCCTCAACGAGCGTGAGGCTGCGTACCGGCAGATCTTCACGGATGCGCGTCCCCTTCCCGCCGATCCGCAGCCATCCTGGAACGGATACTCTTCGGGCAAATGGGAGGGCGATACCTTGGTGGTGCAGAGCATTGGTTTTCGAGACGGATTGTGGCTGGACGCCAATGGCAGCCCGTTGACAGAGGCCGGCAAAATCACGGAGCGCATCCGCCGCGTGAATTACGGAAAGCTTGAAATTGAGATTACGGTGGACGATCCCAAAGCCTACACCAAGCCCTGGACCGTCAAGCTGACTCAGATCCTAACGCTGGACACGGACTTGCTGGACTATTATTGTTCGGAAAACGAAAAGGACGTTCCGCACCTTGTGGGGAAGTAATTAGACCATGGCGTCACGACAGACCGTTGCAGCTTTTCTTGCATGCTCCTTCACCGCTGCGTCTTCCATGACCGGGTGGGCGCAGACGCCCGCTTATAAGAATCCGGATCTGCCGGCGGAGCAGCGCGCCAAGGATATCGTTTCACGCATGACGCTGGAAGAAAAAGTATTGCAGATGGAGGACGGATTCGGCGGGCGCGGCGCAAGCGGGTCGCCGGCGATTCCGCGTCTGGACATTCCCGCCTACGACTTTTGGGACGAAGCGCTGCACGGTGTGGCTCGGGCGGGCGAGGCGACGGTGTTTCCGCAGGCCATCGGCCTGGCGGCGAGCTGGGACACGGACATGATGCATCGTGTGGCGGACACGATTTCGACGGAAGCTCGCGCGAAGTACAACCAGGCGATGCGCGACAACGACCACAGCCGCTATCACGGGCTGACGTTCTGGTCGCCGAACATCAATATCTTTCGCGATCCGCGCTGGGGCCGGGGGCAGGAGACTTACGGCGAAGATCCGTTTCTCACGGGGCGCATGGCAGTCGCGTTTATTAAAGGGATGCAGGGCGAGGATCCGCACTACTTCAAGACCATCGCGACCGCCAAGCATTTCGCGGTGCACAGCGGACCGGAGCCTTCGCGGCACCAGTTCGACGCCAAAATCAGCACACGCGACTTGGAGGAGACCTATCTGCCCGCGTTCCATGCCGCCGTGGTTGAGGGAAAAGTGGATTCGGTCATGTGCGCCTATAACAGTGTGGACGGCGCGCCGGCTTGCGCGAATTCGGATCTGCTCGAAACCTACCTGCGCGGCAAGTGGGGTTTTCAAGGCTACGTCGTGAGCGATTGCGGCGCGATCGGCGACATCTTCCGCGGCCATGCGTACAAGCCGAATGCGGCAGCGGCTGCGGCCGCGGCGGTGAAGACGGGCACCGATTTTGCGTGCGGCAACGAGTACGGCGCGCTGGCCGACGCGGTGAAGGCGGCCCAGATTACGGAAGCCGAGATCGACAAATCACTGGAACGCCTCTTTGTGGCGCGCTTCAAGCTGGGTATGTTCGATCCGCCGGAGCGCGTGCCCTTTTCGAAGATCCCGTACTCGGAAAACGATTCGGCGGAACATCGCAAGCTGGCGCTGGAGGCCGCGCGCAAGTCGATTGTGCTGCTGAAGAACGAGAATCAGACGCTACCGGTGAAGGCGGCGGTGAAGAAGATCGCCGTGATCGGGCCGTCGGCGGACGATGTGGACGCGCAGAGGGGGAACTACAACGGATTTTCGTCGAAGGACGTTGCCGCGCTGGAAGGGATTCAGAAGCAGTTCGCCGGAAAGGCGGAGATTCGCTACGCGCTGGGCGCCACCTACACCGCGCAATCCATGGCGATGGTGCCGGCGAATGCGCTGCAAGGAGACGCGCTCGAAGGGATCACGGCGGAGTACTTCGACAACGCCGATTTGCAAGGGCAGCCCAAACTGCGGCGCGCCGAGCCGCGGCCGTATTTGCAGGCGGGCATCGTCGATCCGGCGGTTGCCGCGGCGGGGATTCCGGCGCGCGGATTTTCGGTGCGCTGGACGGGAACATTGAGGGCGCCGGCGACGGGCGATTACGCGATCCGCGCCGACGCCTCGACGCACATCTTTCTGGACGACAAAGAACTGCCGCTGCTTCTCCCGCCGAGAGGCCGGCCCGCGCCTCCCATCCGCACGCAACTGGAAGCGGACCACGCCTATAAACTTCGGGTCGAGTATCGGGCTCCGGCGGCGGGCGGCTCGGTCCGGCTGCAATGGATTCCGCCGGAAGCGCCGCTGCTGGCCGAAGCCGTCGAGGCCGTGAAGAACGCCGATCTGACGATCGCCTTCGTGGGACTGAATCCGAATCTGGAAGGCGAGGAGATGAGCGTGAACATTCCCGGCTTCCTGGGCGGGGATCGCACCGATCTTAACTTGCCGGCGCAGCAGGAGCGCCTGATTGAGGCGGCCATCGCCACCGGCAAGCCCGTGGTGGTGGTGCTTACCAGCGGCAGCGCTGTGGCGGCGAACTATGCGGCCGAACACGCCGCGGCGCTGCTCGAATCCTGGTACAACGGCGAGGAAGCGGGCACGGCGATCGCGGAAACGCTGGCCGGCGTGAATAATCCGGCGGGCCGCCTGCCGGTTACCTTTTATAAGAGCGCCGACCAGTTGCCCAAGTTCGAGGACTACGACATGCAGGGCCGGACCTATCGTTACTTTAAGGGCGATGCTCTGTACGGGTTCGGCTTCGGATTGAGCTATTCCAAGTTCACTTATTCCGGGCTGCGCACGCAGCGCAACGCAACCGGGGCGAAGGTGAGCGTGCGCGTGAAGAACGATTCCACGCGCGACGGCGACGAAGTGGTGCAACTGTATGTGAGCGGAGCCGGGGGCGCCGGCGATCCCATACGCAACTTGCGCGGGTTTGAGCGCATTCACCTTCGCGCCGGCGAAACGCGCGAGGTCGAGTTCGCGCTCGGCTCGGCCGACGTACCTAAGGACAAGGTCAAGATCAGCGTAGGCGGCGGCCAGCCGGTGGGGCAGATCGGACATATTGATGGAACCTTGTAGTTTGGGCGTACCCTTCCGGGTTGCCTCCGCAGCGGCCTTCTTCGCAGCGGCTACTTTCGCCCAGCCGTGCGCAGGGCTGAAGTCCCTCAACCTTCCCGAAACCACCATCACGCTGGCCGAGGCTTACGCGGCGGGGGCCTTTGCTCCCTCGGCTCCGGCGGCTGCGCAGGGCAAGCAGGCTCCCGCGTCCTATCAGGATCTGCCCGCATTTTGCCGCGTCGCCGCGACCATCAAGCCCACTGACGATTCCGACATTCAAATCGAAGTGTGGATGCCGGAGGCGGGCTGGAATGGCAAGCTGGAAGGCAACGGCAACGGAGGCTGGACCGGTTCGATCAATCCCGCCACGCTGGCAACCGGACTGCGGCGGCACTATGCGGCCGCCATGACCGACACGGGTCATGAGGGCGGCAGCGGGAGCTTCGCGCTGGGGCATCCCGAGAAGCTGATCGACTTCGGGTACCGCTCCACGCATGAGATGACCGTGAAGGCCAAGGCTATCATCGCGGCTTACTACGGGCGTCCTCCGAACCTCGCGTATTTCAGCGGATGCTCGGCCGGCGGCAAGCAAGGGCTGACCGAGGCGCAACTGTTCCCGGGCGATTACAACGGCATCATCTCCGGCGCTCCCGGCAACAACTGGACCCACATGATGGCGCAGATCGTATGGGTGGCGCAGGCGGTACACAAGGACGAAGCCAGCTTTATCCCTCCCGCGAAGCTTCCCGCGATTCACGAAGCGGCTCTGGCGGCGTGCGACGCCCGCGACGGCGTCAAGGATGGGGTGATCGACGATCCCACCAAGTGCAAATTCGATCCCAAGACGATTCAGTGCAAGGGCGCGGACGGGCCGTCGTGCTTGACCGCGCCACAAGTGGAGGCGGCTCGCAAGATTTATTCGGCCCTCAAGAATCCGCGCACCAAGCAGGAGATCTACCCGGGATTCGAACCCGGAAGCGAATCGGGCTGGGGGCAGTTTGTGGCCGGCCCCACACCCACTACCTTCGCCACGGACCTGTTCAAGTTTGTCGTGTTCAAGAATCCGGATTGGGATTATAAGACGCTCAACTTCGATAGCGACATCGCGCTGGCGGATAAGATCGACAACGGAACCAATAACGCCACCGATCCCAACCTGAAGAGCTATTTCGAGCGCGGAGCGAAGCTGCTGCAATATCATGGCTGGAACGATCAGTTGATTGCGCCGCTCAACAGCGTGAATTATTATCAGAGCGTCGAAAGGATGATGGACGGTGCCAGCAAGACCGGCGGAAGCCGGGTGCGGGCGTCCTACCGCTTGTTCATGGAGCCGGGCATGAGCCACTGCCAGGGCGGCGACGGACCCAGCAACTTTGATATGCTCAGCGCCTTGGAGCAGTGGGTGGAGCAGGGCCAGGCGCCGGACCGGATCGTGGCCTATCGCGTACGGGACGGCAAGACGGACCGGAGCCGTCCGCTGTGTCCGTATCCTCAAGTAGCGGTCTATAACGGAAAGGGGAGTACAGATGACGATCAAAACTTCACGTGCAAAGTTCGCTAGCGCGATCGCGCTGACGCTTGTAGTGCTGGTGTTCGCCGCGACTGCAACTGCCGCGGCGACGTGCGAAAGCTTGAGCTCGCTCAAGTTGCAGGACACCACCATCACCGCGGCGGAAGCCGTGGCGGCGGGAGCTTTTGCGCCGCCAGCGCCCGCTCGAGGCGGCAGGGGCGGCAAGGGCGGCGGTGGGAACCCGTACGCCAATCTGCCGGCGTTTTGCCGCGTCGCCGCCACCATCAAGCCCTCCACCGATTCCGACATCAAGATTGAAATCTGGATGCCGGCCACCGGCTGGAACAACAAGTTTGAAGCCGATGGAAACGGCGCCTGGACCGGTTCGATTACTCAAAACACTCTCGCCGCCGGCGTCGCGCTGGGCTATGCCACGTCCATGACGGACACGGGGCATGAGGGCGGCAGCGCCAGCTTCGCGCTGGGCCATCCGGAAAAGCAGATCGACTTCGGATATCGCGCGGTGCATGAGCTGGCTGTGAAGAGCAAGGCCATCATCACCGCGTACTACGGCCAGGCGCCGAAGTACTCGTATTGGAATGGCTGCTCGGCCGGAGGTAAGCAGGGCTTGAAGGAAGCGCAGATGTTTCCCGGCGATTTCGACGGCATCATCGCCGGCACTCCGGTGAGCGATTGGGTCGGCCGGGCGCTCGGCGCGGTTTGGATGGGACAAGCGACGCACGAAACCGAGGGCAGCGCGATTCCGCAGGCGAAATATGCGACGATTCACAAGGCCGCGCTCGACGCCTGCGACGCATTGGACGGAGTCAAGGACGGCGTGATCGAGAATCCGGAAGCGTGCAAGTTCGATCCGGTGGTCATGCAATGCAACGGCGAGGATTCCAACGATTGCCTGACCGCCGCACAAGTGACGACGGCGAGGAAGGTCTATTCGGGCGTGATCAACCCTCGAACCAAGGAGCAGATCTTCCCCGGTCTTATGCCCGGAAGCGAAATGGGATGGGGCACACAGGTTGGTCCGAACCCGTTTGGGCCTGGACTCGATGAGTTCCGGTTCGTTGTCTTCAAAAACCCGGACTGGGACTACAAGACCATGAACTTCGATTCTGATGTAGCCGCGGCGGTCAAGGCCGATAACAACATGATGAACGCCATGGACCCCAATCTGAAGCCGTACTTCGATCGCGGCGGCAAGATCCTGCAATACCACGGCTGGGCGGATCAGCAAATGTCGCCCGGCAACAGCCCGAAGTATTACAAGAGCGTGCTGGAGAAGCTGGGCGGCGCGAGCAAGGTGATGGACAACTATCGCCTCTTCATGGTGCCCGGAATGGGGCATTGCGGCGGGGGTGACGGGACCGATACGTTCGACAAGCGCGTGGTTCTGGAGCAGTGGGTGGAACAGAAGAAGGCTCCGGAGCAGATCATCGCCTCGCACGTGGCGGGCGGCAATGCGACCCGCACGCGGCCTCTGTGCCCGTATCCTCAGGTCGCGGTCTACAAGGGAACCGGGAGCACAGACGATGCCGCGAACTTTTCTTGTAAGGCGAAGTAACTTCGCCGGTCTTGCAAAGCGAAGTAGTTTTCTCGCCGTGATCGCGGTTGCGGTCGCCTCACAAGTGGCCGCAGCAACGAACTGCGAAAGCCTAGCCTCGCTTGCGCTAAAGGGGGCGGCAGTGACCACCGCGGAAGCGGTCGCCCCCGGAGGGTTCACGCAAGCCGGCGGCCGAGGCGGTGGCGCGGCCTTTGCGAGCCTGCCTGCGTTCTGCCGCATCGCGGCGACGCTTAAACCTACAAGCGATTCCGAGATCAAGATCGAGGTGTGGCTGCCCGCCGCGAATTGGAACAGCGGCCTGGAATCGGTGGGCAACGGAGCATGGGCCGGAACCATCGGCTACGCGGCCATGGCCACTGCGGTCGCGGCCGGTTACGCCGCGGCCGGCACGGATACCGGTCACGCCGGCGGCAGCGTCAGGTTCGTCGTGGGGCATCCGGAGAAGCTGGTCGACTTTGCCTATCGGGCCGTGCATGAGATGACGGTCGCCGCCAAGGCCATCACCGCGGGTTATTACGGGCAGGCCGCGAAGCACTCGTATTTCAACGGCTGCTCCACCGGCGGGCGTCAGGCCATCGCCGAGGCGCAGAGATTTCCCGGCGATTACGACGGCATCGTCGCCGGTGATCCCGATTTCTACGCCACTCACATTCAGGCGGCGCAATTGTTCATCGGGCAGGCGACGCACGCGAGCGAAGTCAGCTATATTCCGCCGGCCAACTATGCGGCTCTGCACAAGGCGGCGCTGGATGCGTGCGATGCGCTGGATGGCGTCAAGGACGCAGTGATCGAAGATCCCACGCGGTGCAAGTTCGATCCAGGCGTCATCGCCTGCACGGGCGCTTCCGCGCCTACCTGTTTAACTCCCGAGCAAGTTGAGACGGCCAAGAAGACGTACGCCGGAACGCATGCCGGCAAATCCACGCTGTGGGGCCTAGAGCCGGGCAGTGAATCCGGGTGGGCTTCTCTATCCGGCCCGCAGCCGCTGGGGCTGGCGGTGGACACGTATCAATATCTGGTCTTCAACGATCCCAAATGGGATTACCATATGCTGGACCCTGTCAAGGACGTGGCCGCCGCGGACAAGGCCGTCGGCGCGATCATGAATTCGGCCGACCCGAACCTGAAGCCGTTTTTCTCGCACGGCGGCAAGCTGATCATGTATCACGGCTGGGCCGACCCCGGCATCCCGCCCATGTTCAGCGTCGAGTATTTCAAGAGCGTCGTGGAGAAGGAGGGAGGCGCCCAAAACAACAAAGCAAAGAAAGCGGCGGAGTCGATTCGCCTGTTCATGGTCCCCGGCATGGGGCATTGCGCCGGCGGCGACGGACCCAACACCTTCAACTCGATGGCCGCGCTGGCGGAGTGGGTGGAGCACGGCAAGGCGCCGGATCAGATGGTCGCCGCACACGCGACACGAGGTCAAGTGGACCGCACCCGGCCTCTGTGCCCGTATCCGCAGACCGGGGTGTACAAGGGTTCCGGAAGCACCGACGACGCCGCGAATTTTTCGTGTAAAGCTCCGTAGGTGCCCAAGTCCTCCACGGCCTCCGGGCCGAGCACGCGTAGAGGCGCTTGCGCCCTGGTGGCGATCCTGGCGGTGGTTCTGGTTTTCGGCTGGACTGCCGCCCGAATCCACTACGCGTTGGGCGGAAACTGGACGGCGGTATTCTGCACCGGCGCGAATTTCATCGTACCGCCGGATCTGGACGCGGGGACGTATCGCTTTGAAGGCGCCGGCTACGATGGCCAATTCTACCGATACCTGGCGCACGATCCAGGTCTTCAAAGAGGTTACTTCCGGTATGTGGATGCGCCGCAACTCCGTTTTCGCCGGGTTCTGGTTCCGCTGGCGGCGTGGGCGTTGGCCTTGGGGCAGCGCGCTTGGATCGACCCCGCCTACATTGCGGTGGAGATGCTCTTCGTGGGGTTGGGCGTTTACTGGTGCTCGCGCCTGCTGGCGCGGCGCGGCCGCTCTCCGCTGTGGGGACTTGTGTTTGTGGTAGTCCCCGCCACCTTGGCTTCCTTCGACCGCATGCTGGTGGACGGGCCGCTGGCTGCGCTGTTTGCCGGGTTTCTCCTGTACTGCGAGGAGCAGCGCTGGACCCGAGTCTGGGTGCTGGCGATGCTGGCGGCGCTGACGCGCGATACGGGGCTGCTGCTGGCGGCCGCGCTGGTGACGGATCGCTTGTGGCGCCGCGACTGGCGGCGGGCCGCGTGGTTTAGCTTGAGCGCGGGTCCGGCCGTCGCGTGGTACGCGTACCTGGCCGCGCATTTACCGCGGGACGGGCCGGTAACGATCCTCGCCATCCCGGCCTGGGGGCTCCTTCGGCGGCTGTTTTGGCTCCGTCCATACCCCGATCTTCGCGTGCAACTGCTGCTGCGCGTCACCGATGTTCTGGCAGTGCTGGGTCTGGCCGTCAGCATCATCCTGGCGGCGCGATGGATACGGAATCGCGGCTGGGGGCCCGTGACGCTGTGCGCCGGTTTCTTCGCATGCCTGGCATTGGTGCTGGGCGCGCCCAGTCACATGACCGAAGCGTTTGGCTTCGGGCGTCCGGTTTCGCCGCTGCTGTTGTGGATCATGCTGGAGGCGGTCTCCCGTAAGGCGTGGCCAGCCCTGGCGCCGCCGCTTCTGGTAAGCCTGAGCGTCAGCCTGGTGTTCGCCCGCCCGTTCGTCGAGGTTATGAAGGGGCTGTTTTCTTAATTAATGCGACCAGGGGATCGCGCGCGGGTCGGGGACCCGCCGCACCCTAACTCAGCTCGTCGCGCAGGATCGCCGTCAGCACCAGCGAGACAATGCTCACAATCAGCGCGCCCAGAAAAGCCGGCATAAAGCCATCGACGTGGAAGCTCACATGGAACCAGTCGACGGCGATGGCCGAGGCCAGCCACAGAGTCACCCCATTGATCACCAGCGTGAACAATCCCAGCGTGAGAATGATCAGGGGGCACGACAGCAGCTTGAGGATCGGCCGCACGATGGCGTTGACCAATCCGAGGATGACGGCCATTGCGGCGAAAGCGGTCCAAGCGTCGCGTCCCACGCGGATCCCGGGAACCAGCTCCGCGGCGGCGAAGAGCGAAAGGCTGGTGATGAGCCAGCGCAGTAGAAGCTTCATGCTACGGTCCTATCTTATATGGCGACGGTGCTGAGCGCGTTGCCGAGAATCTCGCGTACTTCCGGGGCGCCGAGGAAGGCTTCGCGCAAAGGTTCCTCCGGCGGGAGGGAATGCGCCAGATCCACAAGAATGGCGGCGGCGCGGGCGCGATGATGGGCGGCCGCCGCGCCATCGCCGGTGCGGCGGTGCAGCTCAGACGCGGTGGCATGCACTCGCCATTCCACGCCCGGCACGGGGCGAAGGTGCATGATCGAAAAGGCCTGGTTGAGGGAAGCCCAAGCCCGGTCCCAGTCCTGGCCGCGGATGGCGATGCACGCGTCCAGGTGGAACGCCGCCGCCTTCAGCGCGGGATCGGCGGTGGAGCGCGCGGCTTCAAAGAACATGGCGGCCTCGCTGCCAGCCTCGGCGTCACGGCCCAGCGCGAGCAGGGCATGGCTCAGCCCCAGCCCCGCGAGCATGCGCCAATACCAATCGAAAAAGAAGCGCGGGCGGAGCTGGCGAGCGCACACTCCGGAGAAAAGCTCGATGGCGCGATCCGGCTCGCCGGAGGCGAATGAAGCAAACCCGGAAGTGACCATGGCCATGGTGCGGACCTGGCCCGCAGGTTCTTCCGTATGGACCGCCAAGAGATCCCCGGCGAGGGCAACGGAGCCAGGGAAGTCGCACGCCTGATATTTCAGCCACGCCAGCAGCGCCTGGAAGATTCCGCGCCAGGGAGCGGTGCCGTTCTTTTCCACCACGCTCTGGGCCGTGGCAATGACGCGCAGCAGTTCGCCCCACCGGCCCAAGTGCAGCAGCGCATGCGCGCGCGAGGAGTGCGCGGAAAGATAGACCACCAGACTGTCCGCCGCGAGACCGCTCGAAATCGCGGCTTCGGTGGTGACGCACACATCTTCGTATCGCCCCTGCACACACTCGGCGTGGGCGTATAGAATCTCGTAGTAGGCTGGGACCTCATTGCTAAGAGTCTGGATGCGGTCGCGGGCGGCTTCGCAGATCCGGGCATCCTCCGCCCGCCAGCCCGTGCCTACAATGCGCCAGCTTGCCGCCAGCATCTCGGCGCGCGCCTCCAGCAGCGGGTCGCCGTGCGCGCGGCTGACTTCCAGGGCGCGCTCGCACACGGCGATGCAGCGGTCCGGATCGCGAAACGCGAGCACTCGCGCCAGGCGGGTGAGCGCGTCGACGTAGGCGGCCTTCAGGCCGGCTCTGGTGGCCAGCTCCGCGGCCTGTTGATCGACGTCGCCGGATTGCTCCATCTCGCCCTGCGCGTAGAGCGCGTTGCTGATGCGTTCGAGAATCTGAACCTCCAGCGCGGCGCGGGCATCCGCCGCGAGATAGGGGAGCAGATCCAGCGCTTGCCGCAGCACCAGGATGGACTCGGCATGGGCGTAGCGCCGCGCGGCGTTCGCGGCGGTCAAGATCAAATAGCGGATGGCGCGGGCGTAATCGTGGCCGGCCTGAAAATGCGAAGCCAGCTCGGCCGCCAGCGAGGGATCGGCGTCGGTCAGCAAACCTTCCATTCGTTCCGCGATCTGGAGATGGAACAGGCTGCGCCGGGTAGCCGGCAATTGCGCGTACAACGCCTCGCGGTAGAGGATGTGGCGGAATTCATACTGGGCCCCCTGCCGATAAAGGGGGGGCGGCCCGCCCGCCGGTTCCTGCGCGCCGCTGCGCCGCAGCACCTGCTGGCGCGAGGCCAAGCCCTCGCATATCTCCTCCACCATTCCGGCGTCGCCGTCCGCCTCATTGTTGACCAGCGCGCTCACGGCCCACGCCGAGAAGCGCCGGCCCGCGACGCTGGCGGCCCGCAGCACGCGTTGCTCCAGGGGTGTCAGTTGCTCCACCTGCGCCTCCAGCATCTGGCGCAGCGTCTCGGGCACGCCGGGGTCCAGGCGGTCCATCCTCGCCGTCGCCAGCCAGCGGCCGTTGTCTTCGCGAATCAGCCCCTTCTCCGTCAGTTGGTCGGTTACCGCCACCATAAACAGCGGATTTCCGTCGGAGCGCCGATGAATCAGCGGAGCCAGCAGTTGCGGCAGGCCGCTGCCCGGGAACTTGCCCGCCAGATATTGCTCGACTTCGCCTTCGTTCAGCCGCTCCAGGCTGATCTCATGGCACAAGCGGTGAACCAAAAGGTCCTGTTTGAGCAGTCTCAGGGGGCTCCCCGACAGGATCACCTCCACCGGACGATAGGTCGCCAGCAGCATCAGCCGGGCGGCTCCGCGTCGGCGTCCCAGGGCGGAAATCAGATCCAGCGTGGAGCCGTCCACCCAGTGGAGATCTTCGAGGATCATGACCAAGGGCCGCTCGGCCGCCAGTTTTTCCACAGCCTCGCAGAATTCGCGCACCATGCGGTCGCGCGTGGCCCCCAGAATCTCTCTTTGGAGGGCTTCGCGGCGCTCCGGCTTAACCGCGCCGGGAAATTGGACCAGCCAGGTGGGAGCTTGGCTTGCGAGGACCTCGGTTACCGAGGAGGAATCCTTACCGCGCATCCATTGCCCCAGCGCATCCAACACCGGGTAGTAGGCTTCCTTGCCCCCAAAGCCCTCCATACATTGGCCGCGGGAGACGCTCAGCCCTGGCCGGGGTTCGCAGGCGGCTTGAAAGGCGTCCGCGAGGGTGGTCTTGCCGATGCCGGATTCGCCCGTCACGAACACGATCTGCCGGTTCCCGCGCAGCGCGGAATCAAGGTAGCCGTTCAACTGCTCCAGAGCCCGCTCGCGGCCGGCCAACTTGCCCGGAGCATGCGCCGGAGACCGATCGGCTGAAACACTTCCCTCCAATACTGAAGCGATGAACTGGTAGCCGCGCTTGGGAAAGGTGGCGATGAAGCGCGAGTTCTTGGGAGGATCCTCCAGCACCCTGCGGATTTCCAGAATGTATTTGCGTAGAACCTCGGGCTGGACATACACGCCGTGCCATAGGTTTTCGAGGATCTCGTCCTGGCTGACCAGGCATCCGGCATGCTCCACAAGGTAACGCAAAACCGAGAATGCCTTGGGAGCCAGCAAGATACGGGCGTCATCCCGCCATAGGCACTGGTTGGCCGTGTCTAGCCGGAATGGGGGAAAGATCTTCATTTCGGCTCGTGACGGCCTACCGTAATTATACAGTTACGGAAACTCAACGGAAATTCAACGCGCCGTTCACAGCTTTGCCGCAGCCGCGCTGTATGCTTAAAACTTGAAAATACGAAGCCAGCGACGAAGAGCGTAAAAGATCGCCGGCGAGGAGTCGGACGGTTCCGCCTGGCAGAGGCGGAACTGCTCGGAGGAGCTTCTCGCCGGCGCTGTGGGGCCGGCCTCTTACATCAATGGCCCGACAGTTCCGCGATGCGGGCTTTGAGTTCATCCTCGATGCTGGCGCTGAAGGTGCCTCTGCGCTTCTGGACGATTTTTCCGCTGGCATCGAACAGCACCACCACGGGAAGATTGTCCTGCTGAATTTCCAGGATCTTCTTCAACTCCTTGTAATATTTAGCGATGATCAGGCTCCGGCCCTGAAGGGCGCTGGGGGTGCCTTTGCGCATGCCGATGCGGATCGCCGTGCGCGCCACCGACGGCACCGTCTCCAGATTCACCACGGACCAGGCGTTGATGTTATCGGCCGAGAGCGACTCCAGCCAGACGCCGACTTTATCGCTTGAATCCTTGCCGAATCCAACACGCAGGTGGCGATGCCGCCACGCAACACGCCCGGGAAGTCGAGTCTCTTTCCGGCGATGGTTTCCGCGGTGGTAGCCGGCAGATCCTGGGCCCTGGTCCACTCAGCCCCGCCGATCAGCGCCAGCAGGGTGAGGGGCAGCGTGGTTTTCCGAATCATGCCCGCCTCCAGGTTTTTACATTGTCGCAGGCTCGGGTGGTTCGCCAATCTCGACTCCCGCGTCTTCCGAGCGCGTGAGATGCTGCACACCCCACGCCCACAACGTTTCGAAGACAGGGCCAAGCGTCCGGCCGTGCGGCGTTAGCTGATACCGCACTCGCAGGGCCGGTTTGTGCAGCACGGATCGGGCGACGACACCGTCAGCCTCGAGCTGTCGCAGGTGTTGCCGCAGTACCTTCACCGTCACTCCGGGCATTGCTCTCCTAAGCTCGCCAAATCCAAGGCGGCTTTCGCCGAGGCGGCGAAGGATCATTGGTTTCCAGCGACCCTCAATCACGCGGATCGCCGTGTAAACGGGACACCGGCCGCGCTCAATGTGGCTTGCACCCTGTTTGCTCATGTCGGTACTCCCAGCCAACAGGGTACTTCAAAGTGCCTGCTTGTGGAAGGGTTCGATACGGACGTACACTGTTGTCGCAGCATGGCGACCGCTCGCTTATTCCGCGTAATCCTTCCCGTAACAAGTATCGATGACGCCGCCGTCTTCTACTCTGCGGTCCTGGAGCAACCAGGAATTCGGATCTCTCCTGGACGGCATTACTTCGGGTGCGGCAGCGCCATCCTCGCATGCTTTGATCCACGGGCCGACGGCGACGCTTGGGACGCCAGGCCGAATCCGGACCATGTCTATTTCGCCGTCGACGATCTCGAGGCATACTTCGGGCGCGTGAGCGAACGGCCGAACGGCTCCATCCTGCGGCCGATCGAGATACAACCCTGGGGCGAGCGTAGTTTTTATTGCGTGGACCCGTTTGGCAACAAACTTTGTTTCGTTGACGAACACACGGCGTTCACGGGCGGATTGCAATGACCCGTGCGCATCCACCGGTCGAAGGAATGTTGGGGAAGCTTCGTGCGCTGTGCCTCTCGTTACCCGAGACGAGCGAACGAACGTCGTGGAACCATCCCAACTTTTTGGCCGGTAAGAAAACGTTTGTGACATTCGAGCTCATCCAGGGGCGCCCTTCGATCGCGTTCCGGCTCAATCACGCAGATGTCGAACGGCTGGCTCGCGATAAACAATTCTTCGTTACGCCGTACGGCCGCGGTCAATGGATCAGCCTATGGGCCGATCTTCCCTTCGACTGGAGCCTGGTGGGGGATCTTGCTGCGCAAAGCTATCGCCTGGTCGCCCTCAAGCGCATGATCGCCGCTATGGAGGGCGCCGCACCAAAGCGGTGACGCGGTACGTTGCTCTGCCGTTGCCCAGGCGCCCTAGACCCGCCGCTCCCGCTGGAGTATTGGATAATAGTTCCACGCCTATGGCTACGCGATCCAAACACGTTCTGCTGTTTTTGTCGGCCGCGGTGGTGCTGGTTGCGATCGTCGCGCCGACGCGGGCGCAGCGGCTTTTTCCCGGCGAAATCGAGATCCGTCAGGCGCTGGAGCGGCTGAACACGCTGGGCAGCGTGATGATGGTGGGCGCGCATCCCGACGACGACCGTGAAGTGGTGCTGGCGTATCTGTCGCGCGGCCGGCACGTCCGCACCGCGTATCTCTCGCTGACGCGCGGCGAGGGCGGCCAGAACCTGATCGGCCCGGAACAGGGCGACGAGCTGGGCATCATCCGCACGCAGGAGCTGCTGGCGTCGCGGCGCATCGAAGGCAGCGAGCAGTATTTTACGCGCGCCATCGATTTCGGATTTTCGAAGACCGCGGACGAAAGCTTGCAGAAGTGGCAGCGCGATAAAGTCTTGGCGGACGTGGTGTGGGACATCCGCCGCTTCCGGCCGGACGTGGTGATCGACGTCTTCACCGGCACGCCGCGCGATGGGCACGGGCACCATCAGGTTTCGGCCATCCTGGGCCAGGAGGCGTTCAGCGCCGCCGCCGACCCCAGTAAGTTTCCCGAGCAGCTTGCCTATGTGCAGGCGTGGCAGCCCAAGCGTCTGATGCAGAACCCGATTGCGATTCAGCAAAACGATCAGAAGGGCGATCAAAAGGGCAAGGAAGAAGCGCGGCTGGAAATCGACGTGGGCGAGTATTCGCCGGAGCTGGGCTATTCTTACGGCGAGATCGGCGCGATCAGCCGCAGCACCAATCGCAGCCAGGGGCAAGGCACCGCGGAACGCAAAGGCTCGCAGAAGCAGGCGTTCATCACAGCCGCCGGCGACAAGGCAACCAAGGATATTTTCGACGGCATCGACATCACCTGGAACCGGATTCCGGGCGGGGGGCCGGTCGGCGCGCTGTTGAAACAGACACTCGATTCGTTTGTGCCCGCGCATCCGGAAGCGCTGCTTCCGGCGCTGGCGCAGGCTCGCGGGATGGTTGCGGCTTTGCTGGATGCAACCCGGGCCGACAGCACCAAGGATCCGCTGGCGGCGCGCAAGCTCCAGGAGCTGGACGAAACCATGGCGCTGGCAAGCGGCTTGTCGCTGGAGGCGCAGGCTGCCAGCGCGACGGTGACGCCGGGTTCGATGTTGCGCGTGAATATCACTGCGATTCGGCGTTCCACGGCTCCGGTGACGCTGACGGGCGTGAATCTATCGGGGATGGAAGGGGCGCCGGCGCTGAATCTCGAACCAGTGGTGTTGGCCGACAATCAACCCGGCAATTACACTCTGAACGTGCGCGTTCCCAACGACCAGCCCTATTCGCAGCCGTACTGGCTGGAGCAACCCAAGGACGGCAATCTGTATTCGGTGCGCGATCCGCGCAACATCGGCCTGGCCGAAAATGCGCCGGTGCTGGAGGCGCACTTCACGGTGAAGATAGCGGGCGCGGACATCACTCTGACACGGCCGGTGCAGAATCGCTACACGGATCAGGTGTACGGGGAATTGGTTCGTCCGCTGGCGGTGGTGCCTCCGGTATCGATCGATCTGCCGGAACATTCGCTGGTCTTCGCGGACACGCAGCCACGCAAGATCGAGGTGCCGATTCGCTCCAACGCCGGCAAGCCTTCGGGCGAGGCGCATCTGGAAGTTCCCGCCGGGTGGAAGGTGGAACCGGCGACCCGCCACTTCGAGCTGGGAGGCACGGGCGAGCAGACCACGGTGGCGTTCGACTTGACTCCTCCGGCCGCGCCGGCGCGCGGAACGGTTCGCGCGGTGGCGATGGTGGGAGGCCGCAGCGTATCGAGCGGCACCGAGGTGATTCAGTATCCGCACTTCCCGGTGCAGACCCTGTTTCCACCGGCGGAAGCTTCGTTGGTTCGCGCCGACATCAAGAACCTGTCGAACAATATCGGGTACGTGATGGGCGCCGGCGACGAAGTGCCCGGCTCTCTGCGGCAGATCGGCTGCGAGGTAACCATGTTGAGCGCCGAAGACCTGACGCACGGAGATTTGTCGCGCTACGACGCTGTCGTCACCGGTGTTCGCGCGTGGAATACGCGCGCCGATTTGCGCGCGAACTACCAGCGCCTATACGATTACGCATCCGGCGGCGGCACGGTGGTGGTGGAGTATAGCCGTCCGGAAGGTGGCGGAGGCGGAGGGGGACGGGGCGGCGGCGCTCCCGCGGCTCCAAATGGTCAGGCCCAGGCTGCCGCGGCCGGTCCTGGTCAAGCGCCGGCTGCCGCTGCCCCGGCTGCCAATGGAAGGGGCGGTGGCCGAGGCGGCGGCCGTGGTGGAGCGGGACGCGGCGCTGGACAGGCCGCGGCAAACGGCGCGGCTCCGGGAGGTGTGGCCGCTACTACGCCTCCGCCAACTCCGCGCGGTCCGGTGGCGCCCGAACTGGTCGAGGCGGCCGGCTTGATCGAGCACCTGGGTCCGTATCCGATTCACATCGGCAACGACCGCGTCACCGTGGAGGAAGCTCCTGTGACGTTTCCGAATCCACAGCTTGCTTTGCTGCACGCTCCCAACGAAATCACCAGCGCGGATTTCGACGGCTGGGTGCAGGAGCGCGGGTTGTACTTCGCGGACCGCTGGGATTCTCGGTACGTGAGCGTGCTGGAATCGCACGATCCGGGCGAGGAGCCTTTGCCGGGCGGAATGCTCTACACGAAGTATGGCAAGGGAGCCTACGTGTTCTCCGCCTACGACTGGTTCCGGGAACTGCCCTCGGGAGTTCCCGGCGCATACCGCCTGTTCGCGAACATGCTCAGCGCGGCCAAGACACAAAAGTGACGACGCGACAATGATCGACGAAGCGCCTCCTGTCCTCGGTACGTGGCGGCGGGTGTATCTTTTCGTGATCGTCTACCTGGCCTGCTTGATCACCGCGTTCTACGTATTTACCGTACACTTCGCTCCATGAGAGCGGCCGACTGGGCGGTTCTCACGGCGTGGCTGATCTTCCTGATCTCCTATGGGCTGTGGCGCGGGCGCGGGTCGAAAACCATCAATCAGTATCTTTTGGCCGGCAAGACCATGCCGTGGTACGCCATGGGGCTCTCCATCATGGCGACGCAGGCCAGCGCGATCACGTTCATCTCCACCACCAGCCAGTCCTACGTGGACGGGATGCGCTTCGTGCAGTTCTACTTCGGACTGCCGGTGGCGATGGTGATTCTTTCCGCGACCGCCGTGCCCATCTTTCATCGCGCCAAAGTTTACACCGCCTACGAATACCTGGAGCAGCGCTTCGATGCAAAGACGCGCGCGCTGGTGACCGCGGTCTTCCTGATCTCGCGCGGGTTGCAGTGCGGCCTGGCGCTCTCGGCTCCGGCGATTGTTTTGTCGGTGATCCTGGGCTGGCCTTTCCGCGTCACGATCCTGATCATGGGCGGGCTGGTGGTGGCGTACACCACGCTCGGCGGCATCAAGGCGGTGACCTGGGCGGATGTGCAGCAGATGATGGTGATCCTGGTGGCCCTGGCGCTGGCGCTGGCGGTCGCGGTGTGGCGTCTTCCGAGCGACGTGTCTTTCCTGGATGCCGTGCGCATCGCGGGAGCCGCGGGCAAACTGAACGCCGTGGATTTGCACTTCGATTGGAACAATCAATACAACCTGTGGAGCGGACTCATTGGAGGGATGTTTTTGGCGTTAGCGTACTTCGGCTGCGATCAAAGCCAGGTGCAGCGCTATCTGACCGGCAAATCCATTGAGCAAAGCCGGCTGAGTCTGCTGTTCAATGCCATCGGAAAGATTCCGGTCCAGTTCTTTATTCTATTTCTGGGCGCAATGGTGTTTGTCTTTTTTGTCTTCGAGCGACCGCCGTTGTTGTTTCAACCGGTGGAGCTGAAGCAGGTGCAGGCGTCGCCGGAATATGCGGGCGTCCAGAGTCAATTCGACCGGGCGTTCGAGGCTCGGCAAGCGGCGGCGAGACGGATCAAGGATGCCTCGGAGACGGCGACGCGCACGGAGGCCATCACTGATTTCCGCGGCGCGGAGCAAGACATGGATTCCGCGCGAGGCTGGGCGCGGAAGCTGGGCGGCGACGACACCAACTATATTTTTCTTTCCTTCGTGACGCACTACTTGCCGGTCGGCGTGGTCGGGCTGGTGATCGGAGTGATTTTCTCCGCGGCCATGTCGGCGATTTCGGGCGAGATCAATTCGCTGGCCACCGTGACTGTGATCGACATCTACCGGCGGCATTTCCGGAAGGATGCGCCCGACCATCACTACCTGGTAGCGTCTCGAATCGCCACTGCTTTCTGGGGGATTTACGCCGCCGGGTTTGCCGGTGTGACCAAAGGCTTCGGAGCGCTGATCGTAGTGGTGAATCAAGTAGGATCGTTGTTCTACGGCGGGATGCTGGGCGTCTTCATCCTCGCATTCTTCGTGAAGCGCGTGGGCGGCTCTGCCGCCTTTATCGGGGTACTCGCGGGTGAAGCCGCGATCTTCGCGGCCGCCAGGTTCACCAATATCGCGTTCCTTTGGTACAACGTGGTCGGGTGCGTGGTGGTGATTGCAGTGGCGCTGGTGGTGCCGGGGAAGGCTCGACCGGAGTGAGATCTTACCTGGGAAGTTCGTAATCCGGCGCCCACTTCATGCCGTGCCCCAGCACCAGCGCGCGAACTTGATCCCGGCGCCGCAGTTCGACCGGAATCAGGTCAATCGGGAGAGCGCTCGATCGCATCCACTGGAAGGAACTGCCCCTCGGGAAGAGCGCGATTTGCCTCTCGATCTCCGCCAAGGAATCCACCGCGTGTTGCAAGATCCAGAAGCCCGTCGATGGCGACTCTTGCAAACGGATTCGGTACGGCTCTCGAAGCGACTGCCGATCCCGCTTGACTTCCGAGCAATAGGGGCTGGTGCCACAGAGGCGTTCCAGTAGATCATAATCGGCCGGCATCAGCCTGCCAGACCCGCCGAGGAGCGCCCGGACCAGCGTGTCGCGCACGGACGATTTGTCTGGCGGAGGATTCGCGAGGAGCTTCAGCGCATCCCACAGCGGCTGTTTCGCGACTGCTGAGCCAGCCCCGAGGCTGGATGCCGCGGCGATCTGAATCATCGGGTCGGAAGATCGCAGATCCTCAATCAACTGGCGCTCTAATCCTGGACTCATGAAATCCCCTACTAGGAAGTCTGAACCCGTGAAGTCGCCCTTTACCGCACCCCCAAATATGAGTCCGCCACAAAAGGTCTGATAGTCCGGGTAGTGGTGTAACTGACGGATGCGGGCGACTCGTTGAGCCGCGGCCTTAGAATCGACCCGGAAAAAGTACAGCAGGAGCGGCGAGGTACAAATGGGGTATGGCTGACTCGCATTCGTGGGGTTCGACAGGCTTGCATTCCGCTCAAAGTTGCGGTCATAGGCCGCAAGCAGCGACTTGGCAATGCGTGGGCTGGCATAACGCACAAGACGTGCCTCTACACCGACGTAGCCGTGCTCATAAAGACCCAGTAAATCATTTTCTAGCTCCTGCGAGAATGGGATTGAGAGGCGTGGAACCGCTTGATCGAGCGAGGGCCAGGGGCCGTCCAATCGAGGAATATTGTCGAGTAAAGCTTTGAGTACGATCCTCCCAGCCGAGTCCGGATCGACCTCCGCCAAGCGTGGAACAACGCGTTCCGCGATATCGCTTCTCGAGTACGCCGATTTCAGCGCGGGAATGAGCTCTGTTCCGGGATCGGCGATGAAGTTCCAGCCGGAGCCTAGAACGTATCTCCAGACATCCGCCGGCGCTTGGAGAAGAGAGTCGACGAGGCCGCGCCGAGCCGCTACGCTAAACCCAATCGGCAGAGGAGAACTGCGGAAAGCAAAAAAACTATTGAAAACAGTGAAATACGTGACGGCGCGAGCTTCACCTGTCTTACGAGGAGCGGATTGAAGAACAGTCTGATAGTAGGCCGTGAGTGCGTCCTGTTCGCTTGCCACCGCCAAACCCGGCCCGAACCTCCCAAGATCCGACGATAACTCAACCATCGTGTCAATGTAGGGCGCTCTAACCGGAAAGTCGGCGTCGGCGAGGTGCGCTTCAAGATCGGTAAGGACACGCTCCCGAAACAGCGATGTCCGAAGCGCGAGATAAATCGCTTCATCTGTGCTCTGACGGCGGCCGTAGATCGACACGAGATAACGAGCGGCGGATTCTGTCTGCAGGCAGCGCAAGATGCGGGCTGCCACAACTTCGCCGGCGGCGTCGGATGTGTTGGAGCGCAACGCTGCGTCGAGAGAGCCCATGGCCATATTGAAGCGGTCTTCGTCGGCAGCGGTGTCCCGGGCAAGAATATCAAGCTCAATTGCGTTGGACTGTAGCGGGTCGGTTCCGGCCAAGCGGGAGGTTGTCAATTGAACGCTATAGCGCCCGGGAGCAAGGAAGGCGATGTAGTCATTCAAGTCTTCTCGAATATGGCTGCCTGAGGAGTCGAGTTGCTGGGGACGAATCGGCAAGGCCGAAATCCGATCCGGCTTCATTGTGGTGCAGCGGCCCGCCCAGGGGACTCGCCACCCGCTATCGGGAGCCACCGCAAACTGATCCAGCGTTGCGGCGCTGAGCTTGTCGGAGCAGGCACCCGTCCAGATTCGTAATCCTTGAGCGCCAGGCGCTTCGAAGTCCAGCTCCACTGGTATGGGCTCACCGATGCGAAATTGAGTCTGCCCTCCGGCAGCGCTGAGTTTCAGACTAACGTTCGGCTGTTGAGCCGACGCGCATATCGAAATCAGTAGCAGGCCGAAAAGCGATCTCACACTGGTGCAATTACCCCAAGGATATCACCTTACGAGATTGCAGGCGACGGCTTGGATGAGCAGCCGGAGACACGAGCCGTGCGCAAGGCCTACTAGATAGACTTGGCGACGGCACTGCGTTTGGGGCTCCGGGTGGATTCATTGCCTATCACGTGGCGCTCGGGGAGATGAATTTGGCCGCTGACTGGTTCGAGAAGGCCATCGAGCAGCACGATACCAGAGCGCCATGGATCTTTCCTCATATGTGTGGTGACCTTCTCACCTCCAGCCCGCGTTGGCCCAAGCTGGCGAAGATGATGAATCTGCCGGAAGCGGTGTCATAAGCAAAGTCGCCCAACTCCCGGATGGTCGGGCACCCTTCATCTACCTTTCGCGGCACCTCAACTCCACGCCAAACCGCGATTTTGAAAAAGTGAGTAATGGGATGGTCCGCCGTCATTCAGGACGTAGTTGCTTTCTGATCGGCTACACTTAGCTGAATCCTGTATCCTACTCGCAAGCCGGGAGCCACAATGGAAACCCTGGAAAAGACATTGACAAGGGCGCGGCGCACACAGCGAAGCGGCGTTTTCACCATCATCGCGGGAGCCCTGTTGCTGCTGGTCGTTGCTGGATTTGTCCCGACACTTTACCTCCGCCCACTCTTCGTCGTTCCTCCGATTCCAGCCTATCTATACGCACACGGAATTATTCTTACGAGCTGGTTCATCTGGTTTCTCGGACAATCGCTCTTGATTCGCGCGGGGCGGGTGACGAGTGAGTTTCCGGCAAGGCTGCGTGAACGGTGATATCGGAGCTGGAATCAGGATTATCGACGCTGCGACGGACGGTCCTTGCGCTTGGTGTAGTTGGCAAAGATGGAGTCGATGGCGTCTCCGACGCCATAACCGCACTTGTGACTCATGCTCCGGACCCGATCCAGTCTGGCGATCAGTGCGTCGCGGCTGCCGACCCTGCCGACCGGCAGCCGGTTCGCGGTCGCAACAGCCTGGTTGAACATTCGCACCAGGGCATCGAAGTGGCTTTCGTCTTGATAGCCGAGGTCGCTCGAAAACTTTCGTCTTCTTTCCGAGCCAGTTGTTTTTGGTGTCTGTTGTCCGAAAGTTCGGCGGGAGTTTCCGGTGCAGTAGTCTGCTGCTATGAGCGAGACGAAGGATTTGACCTTTGACCGGGTGCTGGAGGCGCTGGCAGAGAAACTGGCCACCAAGCTCTCCCAAGAGCCGAGCCGCCAGTACCCGCGGCTGCTGACCGCCGACCAAGCAACCGTCTACCTGGGCCGAGCCTGGGAGGACGTGCAGCGGTTGGCCCATTCAGGAAAGATGGCGACGGTTTTGGTTGACGGCCGCGTATTTCTGGACCGGCTCGACCTTGACAAGTGGATCGAAGACCACAAGACCGGGTGGGTTTGAAATGGACGATGCCAAAGATCACCAGGATGAAAAGCCCATGTGTGCAAGATCATCAACGGTCAGGTCAAAGGCACGGCCCCGATTCCTGTCATCGCTTTCGGCCGGCGAAAAGTTGTCCGTCGGCAGTCGCTCCTTCGTTGGATGTCCGAACGCGAACAAGGTGCTACGATGGCATCGTCGTTTGAAGTCGATGCCGGCAGACGCGCATAAGGAGCAATCTGAAAATGCGCAGAAGGCGGTATCAGTCGGGAAGTTTGAAGAGGCGGTGCGGCAAGTGGATCGGGCAGTGGTGGGAGGGAGAGCGCAGGCGCAATCGCGCGCTTGGGCCGATCTCGACCATGACGAAGTCCGAGGCCAAAGCCGCATTGGACCAAATCCTGGCCGGCCTTAAAGCCAGCCAGGGCTGTGTGACGAAAGACATGAGCCTAGGCCAGTTCATCGAGGGCGTCTACTATCCGTTCTATAAGCGGAAATGGAAGCGCTCGACGGCCGCGAACAACATCAATCGAGTGGACACCCACGTAGTTCCCGTGTTCGGCGACCGGCGGGTGACAAGTTTCCGCCGGGACGACCTCCAGGGGTTTCTCGATGCGAAGTGCGCGGGCGGGCTTTCGTTCAGCATGGTGGACCATCTTCGCTGGGACCTGAAGCAGATGCTCGACATGGCAATTGCCGAAGATCTGATCGGAAGGAACCCAGCGATGCTGCTGTTCACGCCGAGCGAAGCCAAGCGAGGCGAACGGCTTGTGATGACTACCGAGGAGGTGAAACGATGTTTTGCAGTTCTTGACATACGTGAGTTGCTCATCGTTCAGCTTGCGATCATCGCTGGCATGCGTCCGGGCGAGATCTTCGGACTCACTTGGAAACGCGTCGGAACCGACCACGCCGATATCCGGCAGCGGGTCTACAAAGGGCTGATCGATTCCCCAAAGACAGTGCAATCGGTCAGACATGCGGCTCTGTCGGGCGGCCTGGTTGACGCCCTGGAACAGTGGAAGGCGTGCAGCATGAACACGAATCCTGAGGCCTGGGTCTTTCCCTCCGAGAGAAACACCCCGTTGTCGCGAGACAACGTCCTCAGGCGCAGTATTAGCCCGCGGCTAAAGGCCGTTGGGCTGGCCTGGGTCAATTTCCAGGTAATGCGTCGGACACACTCGACGCTCATGAACAATCTAGGGGTCGAAGGGAAGCTGGTTGCCGATCAACTGGGGCATTCCCTCGACGTAAACCAAAACGTCTACACCAAGTCACCGGTCGAGCGGCGGAAGATAGTTGTCGACCAGTTGGAACACTCGCTGGTGATGTAAATGGAGTACAACGGAGTACAGGTTGGAACTGGTGGCGCTAAGTGCTTGATTTTTTGGAGCGGGAGATGGGACTCGAACCCACGACGTCCAGCTTGGGAATATGAGCGTCGATTGTAAATAAATGACTTAGGCGTCTATGGCGCTGTGTTCTGGTCATGTAAGTTTATATTGTTCAACGATCCATTTTCAATGTTCCCGGTTAATGAGGTAAACGAGGTAAAACCCGACAACCCCGGACTCCGCTGCGAATTGCCGTTTGCAACTTCGATCCGGAAATCGCCGGTGGCAAAGGTTTTCAGCGGCGTGGATGGCTTGCGAACTCCTCGAATGGCGAGTTGCCACGCGTCGCCTCAGCCACGCCGAAGCCATACCCGGCTCGCCTCTACATCTCGCATGTTCATGAATGATCGTTCATCTCTTGGCAGGATACCGGGAAGTGTATTTCGATCTGAACATCCGGCACTTCCACGAGAAGCTGAGCGAGGAACACAAAATCGAGCTGAGCTACACGTGGGTGCAAAAAGCGTTGCAGGGAGCCGGGCTCGTGGCGCGAGGCAAGCGGCGAGGCAAACACCGGCGGCGGCGAGAGCGGCGGCCCTTGCCGGGGATGCTGCTGCACATCGACGGCAGCAAACACCGGTGGTTCGGCGACGACCGCTGGTACGACCTCATCGTGATCCTCGACGACGCCACCAGCGAGATTTATTACGCGCAGTTGGTGGAGGAAGAATCGACGCGAACGGTCATGACGGGCCTGCGCGAGGTGATCGAGGCCAAGGGCTTGTTCTGTGCGCTGTACAGCGACCGCGGCAGTCACTTCTTTGTGACGCCGAAAGCGGGCGAGAAGGTGGACAAGCATCGGCTGACGCAAGTGGGGCGAGCGATGAAGGAACTGGGAGTGCAGATGATTCCGGCCTATTCCCCGCAAGCGCGGGGGCGCAGCGAGCGTAGCTTTGGCACCTGGCAAGGGTGCCTGCCGCAAGAGCTGCGGTTGGCCGGGATCGAGACAGTCGAAGGAGCCAACGCGTTTCTGCGCACGCGTTACATCGCGGAGTTCAACCAGAAGTTCACGGTCGCGGCCCAGGAGAAAGGCACGGCCTTCCGCAAGACTGCCCGCGCGGATCTGAACTGGATCTTCACCGTGCAAACCGAGCGCGTGGTCGCCAAGGACAACACCGTGGCCATCGCCGATCGAAACTGGCAGTTGCAGAAAATGCGGTTCCGGAGCTCCTTGGCCGGATGCACTGTGACCATCCACCAGCATCTGGATGCGACTGTGTCCATCCGTTTCGGCCCGCATGTGGTGGGTCGCTACGGCCCGGATGGACAACCAGCCTCCCCCACGAAACCGAAACCGGAGAGCCGTGGAAAAGGCGGGCCCGTGGAAATCCCGCAAACCCGGCGGGATTCCCACTTTTCCACCGCTCCGACGACGAGTCCTATCCAGAGAATCAAACTCCGAAAACCCCCTTCGGCCAGCCGTAGAGGTTCAACGGGATGAATAAATGAAACCGGACAGATCACGTGTGAATAAAACCGGACATCTTGACTTACTACCGACACCCATCTTGGTCAGCGAATAAAACCCGATGCCCAGAATGAACGTCCCGATCCACCCGAAAATCTGTGCGTGTCCGTGGGCCTGCAGAAAGGCCGGAGAGAGACTATCGAGCGCCTGCCGACTGCTGATCGAGATCAGGTTCCAGACCCCCAGAAACGTACCTGGCAGCAGCAGGAACAGGAAACCTGTAAGAACGTAGGCGACCAACATGCGTTGCATCTTTACTTCACCTCGACGAGAGCAGCCGGTCCCGCAGCGATCTGGCTAGTGGCGTTCATGGGCCAGCTCTGCGATCCCCTGCTCCATATGAAGCGCGCGCGGGGAATAGTGATCTTCATGGGTTCATCCGACCTTCTGAATGACCGCCTCATGAGTTTGAACTACTCTCAACTCGCTCATTTGACATCCTTCACAAACGTCAGTAGAAGCTCACTGTCTTGCAGAGCCTGGATGTCATGTGGAATGCCTTTATCCAACGCGATTACCTTGCCGGCAGCGAGTCTTCGGGGCTCGCCTGCTACGCCGAACTGGATGGCGCCGGAGAGCACTTGCACGGTGATCGGTCCGTCAACTTCATGTCTGCATAGGGTGGCTGTCAAGACGAGGCTCAAATTGGATATTTTCACGACGGTGACTGAGTTGCGTTTACCGGAAATCCACTCTGGCTCTTGCCTCAACAGGTTGATTTCTTCGCCGATCGCGAACGTAATTGCTGGTCCAGATAGGACGCGGTCCTCTCGTGGTGCCGTTCGAATTGTCTCAGGCATGTTTCTCTCTTTTCTCCTTCGATACCAGACTCGCGGATTCCTGGGCATGTTGGTGGCCGCTAACGCCGAGCGTCTAACTGGGAGGATCGCTCGCGGGGAAGGACTCCTCTGAGCACTCATCTACAACATCATGGTCCGCACTTTGAACTTGAGGATTCGCAATCTGAACCAGACCCGCGCTATCACCGTGTTGGTTCCCAATAATGTTATCCAGCATTGCGCGGGCCCCCATCCGCCGAGGTATCCTCCTTCTCGCTTCCGCTCGCGGGTTGGCCCGCACTCGCAGGGCGCTTTTGCCGGGTGAATACTCTTTGTCCGCGTCGCTCACGAGCGGATCATCGTCAACAGCATCTTGAATCTACTGAGGGCCCTCAGAGAGTGCGGCTGGTTTGCTGGCATCAGAACCGCCTCGCCTGCCGTCGTCCGCAGCGGCCTGCCAGAGACCGTAATTTCCGCTTCGCCCTCCAGCAGATGTGCCACGGCGTCGAACGCGGCCGTATGCTCACTTAAGCCCTGGCCTTCATCGAAAGCGAACACCGTGACAGTTCCCGTCGTGCGCTTGACCACTGTCCGGCTGACAACGGCTCCTTCCTGGTAATTCACAAGGTCTATCAAGCGGACGACTTCCGCGATGGGCATTTCAGCCTTACTCTGTGCCTGCTGCGAACTCATCTTTGGCCACCTCCACCGCCGCCATTATCTCGTGCTGCCGACAATGACACGAGCGAGCTTGACATCGTTCATGCGTAATTCCTTGCCGCCGTGGCGACACCAATGGTCGTCGGTGCACGAATAATAGCATCGTTTGGGCGCGCGTATACCGCACGGGAATCGAAGGCTGCCAGCTTGCCGCCGAAAGCGCGGGAAGATACACCCACGCCCTGCGGGCTTTCTCCAGCACTCCAGCGAGATAACTCCCGCCTTGTCGCGCAGGGTTGAGCTTAGTGGTGCCGGCTTCGCTACGGTACCAGTGACAACATTCCCTTGCCGATCTGTTTTTAGAGTGTGAGAACGCGTGTTTATCACACACCATCCGGCAGCGGGCCGCCCTTTAGATCGTGATAACGAATGTGTAGAGGTTCCGATTCGGAGCGCGAACAGCGCTCCGAGTCACTGTTTGCTGAGGCGGGGACAAGGGGTACGCCGGGTACGCCCCTTTCCCCGCACCCCTTTCTCCACCAGCGGCATATTTCCTTCGCTGCACTTCGGGCAGGTTTCTCTTGACGAAGCCGAACACTTTCTTGCACAATCGAAGTGCCAGCGTCGCTACGCCCCGATGGTGTTCGGGATCATCCCGGATTTAGCGTTCGGCTTCGCCGGAATCCCCATCAAGAGCCTACAAGTAAGAAAGGATGCCTATCTAGAAATGGGCTGTGAGCGGGAATTCGACTGGCTTGACGTATGCGCTAGCCTGAGGGCATGAAGGAGCGTGACTGGACAAGAGTCCTGGGATGGCCCGGATACCAGGTGTATCAGAGGGAAATCGATGAGTCGGGCAAAAAGCTGAAGCTGTGGGTGCGGCGGAAGAAGACGGGGCTTAAATTGATTTGCTCCGGGTGTGGTCAGCACATACCGGCCAGCCGGATCCAAGAGATCAGCGAGCGGGAGGTACGGGACCTGCCGTGCTTCGAGTACTCGACGACGATCGTGGTGGAGACGTATCGGATGAAATGCCCCCGCTGCGGATTCCGTGCAGAGAAGGTGACTCAGTTGCCGAGCAAAGCGCCATTCAGCAAACGATTCGAAGAAGCAGTGGGGCAGGCCTGCGAGAGTGCGTCGGCGCGACAAGTCGCGCGGCGATTGGGCATGGCCGAAAGCACGGTGCGCGCGATCGATCTGCGGTGCCTGGAGCGTTGGGAGGCCAAGCGTCGAAAGCCGCCGCTGCGGCAGATGGGCGTCGACGAGTTGTACCGCGGCAAGAAGGACAAGTTCCTCACAGTGGTGTGCAATCTGGAAACCGGCGAACCGCTGTGGTTTGGCAAAACGCGGAAGAAGGAAACGCTGGATGAATTCTTTCGAAGCCAGTTACGGAAGCCGCAGCGCAAGCGGATTGAGGCGGCGTGCCTGGACATGTGGGAACCGTTTCGGTTGAGCATTGAGGAATGGGCGCCACAGTGCAAGATCGTATACGACAAGTTCCACATCCTCCAGCATGCCAACGATGCCATCGACGAAGTGCGGAAGGCGGAGTTCTTCCGGCAGGGAAAACAAAAGCGCGGACTGATCAAGGGAAAGAAGTGGCTCCTGATGAGCCGGTGGAAGAACCTGACTCTCTCTCAACGCGGAGAACTCAACCGGCTGTTCCAACTGAACCGGCGCGTGTTCAAAGCCTACCTTCTCAAAGAGAGCTTGGAGCGGCTTTGGGACTATCGCTACGAGGGCGCGATGCTCAACTACCTGCAGAAGTGGATGGACCAACTGAAGTGGCAACGGCTCACGCCGTTCGAAGAACTCGCCGACATGCTGGTGAAGCATCTGGAGGGAATCTTGAACTACTGCCGGACCAAAGTTCGCTTCGGTGTGGTCGAAGCGCTCAATGGAAACATTCGGATGCTGATCAATCGTGGTCGAGGCTATAAGAACGTCCGCTACCTGCTGCTGAAGGCCAAACGCATGGCCGTGACCAATGCCGAATTTGTCGAACTTCAACAAGTCAGAAAGGCGGCATAGAATGGCCCTCCGTCGAATTCCCGCTCAGAGCCTAGAAATGTTGGGTTTACCGCTTCTTGATCTGGGCATCGACTGGGTTTACTCTGCAAGCAACGGCTTGAGGACGAGTAAGAGCAACGCTTAATCCGGTGGCGTGACCCGAAGCCTAAATCCCACACCGGGTTCGGTCGCGATATGGCCAGGTTGCGACGAATTGGTATCTAGTTTTTGGCGGAGCGATCTGACTGTGGTTCGCAGCATTTGTACGGCGTCGTCATCGCTTCTCTGGCCCCAGATGTTCTTAGCCAGCCTGCCCTGTGTCAAGAGTTTGCCGGCGTTGAGAACGAGTACTTTCAAAAGGTTGTATTCCGTCTCCGTGAGTCGGACTGGCTCATTTGCGACGTGAACCGTCTGGCGGTTCACGTCAACTACGAGATCACCGGCTGTGAAAACGTCCCCATCTTTGAGCGTTGCTTGGCGCAGTGCTGTGCGAATGCGATCGAGCAACTCTCCGAGATCACAAGGTTTAGTTAGGTAGTCATCTGCGCCGGCATCCAAAGCTGCGATCTTGTCGGATTCCGCAGCATGAACGGAGAGAATGATAATCGGTGTCTGAACCGATGGCCGGAGACGACGGGTGACTTCGATTCCATCGATACCCGGTAACCCAATATCGAGGAGGATAACATCGGGTTGCAGGACTGGAACCGTCCGAAGGACCTCTTCGCCGCTGCTTGCCTCTTGAATGGAGTACCCCCGTGCAGTCAGCCGAGCACGGAGAACCTGGCGGAGCGGTGCCTCGTCATCAACTAGCAGAATTGTCGGGCCGTTCACGCACCCTCGATCGAGATCGGATTCTTGCAACAATATTCCACAATTAGATACTAGTCGTATAAGATGTCAAGAGCGCCTCAAAAAACGGTGTATGGGCGTCAAGAATTCGTCAAATGTTTGAAGGCGCCACAGAGACGCGAGGCTCTGTCCTAAGACGGTATCCCACGCCCGGTTCGGTGATGATGTACTGCGGGCGTGTTGGGTCGGCCTCCAGTTTCCGCCGCAGGTTATTGATGTTGACTCGCAGCAGATGCTGAGGGTCTTCGTAGTGTGCGCCACCCCAAACCTCGCGAAGCAGCTGACGATGGGTAAGGAGCTTGTTTGCATGTATCACAAAAGCCTTGAGCAGACTGTATTCAGTCGGCGTAAGCTGTACCTCTTTCTCGCCGAGTCGCACCGCTCGACCGGCAAGATCGACCGTGAGGTCGCCCGTCACAAACACTGGCCCGCTGTCTTGTTGACCAATGCGGCGCGAAGTTGCACGAATGCGCGCCAGCAACTCCCCCGATCCAAAGGGTTTGGTGAGGTAATCGTCTGCGCCCGCGTCTAACGCGGCAATCTTTTCGGACTCATCGGCTTGAACCGACAAAATGATAATCGGCGTCTGAGTCCACTCCCGAAGGCAGCTCGTGACCTGTTTTCCACCGACCCCGGGGAGACCGAGGTCGAGAAGAATGAGATCCGGACGGAAAGCGGGAACGACTTGCAATGCCTCTTCCCCAGTCGAAGCTTCGTTGACCGAATATCCGTGCGCCTCAAGTGAAGCGCGGAGAAAACCACGGATACCGGCTTCGTCGTCAACGATCAGTACCCGCAGTCCCGGACTACTCACGTCTTTTCTCCAATGGCAGGAATACGGCTATTTCCGTTCCTCCTTCTGTACGCCGCTTCGCGAGGATGCGGCCATTGTGGGCTTCCACGAATCCCTTGCAGATCGAAAGGCCAAGACCTGTCCCTTTGGGCGCTCCCGGGACGGCAACACGGTAAAATTTATCGAACACGCGTTCGAGTTCACCCACTGGAATCCCCCTCCCATGATCGAGAACCCGAATTTCCAGTTGGCCAGCATCCAGCCGAGCCTGGATTTCGACCGGTCCGTCTCCTGGAGAATACTTTAACGCGTTGTCGAGCAAGTTGACGAGCACCTGCACCACTAGAACATTGTCCATAGGCACTAGAGGCAGACCCGGAGCGATGGTAACTAAAATCGCTTGGCTACGAGCTGATTCTCCAAGCTGACGCAGTGCCTCCGCGACCACGTCATGCATATCGCAAGGGTCGGCTTTCACCCGTATAGCCCCAGCTTCCAGACGCGTCATGTCTAGCAAGTTTTGAACGAGCCAGTTTAGTTGTTTTGCTTCGTCTTGAGCAGTTTTCAAAAGGCTCTGTTGTGTGGACACATCGAGCAGCGACGCATCCTCCAATATGGTGTTCAGGACACCAAGGACCGAGGCGAGTGGTGTCCGCAGGTTGTGTGAAACAGAATTTAGAAGAGCTCTCTGAAGTTTATCGGCTTCCTGAAGTACCTCTGCACGCTTCGCGTTCCTTGCGAGATCGGCTCGCGTGAGGGCCAAGGCAGCTTGATCCGAGCAAATGCCAAATAGCTGACGCTGGTCAGGAGGAAGCAGGCCCTTCGAACTTTTTGTCTGGAACCCGATCACGCCGACGATGCCACGTCCTGTCTTGAGGGGCCGGTAGCGTGTCCTTGAACCTGAAAACATGGCAGTTCCACAACCCGCCTCTTGTCCATTCTCGAATACCCAAGACGCGGTCTTGTTCTCATCTTCGTCGAAGACCAACTCTGTACTGGTAAAGCGCACTATCAATCCTTCAGCGGCGGGCAATAATACGACAATGGGTCGCTGAAAGATCTCGATAAAATGGCGCGCAACTGCGTCCAGGATTTGATCTACTTCGTTTCCCGAGGCCAAGGACTGCGTGAAGGAGTAAAGCGCCGATACGCTCATCTCCATGCGCCGTGCAGCCCGCGCCTCTTCCCTAGTGGCGACCATCAGCGTGCTTACAATCAAGCCAACCGTCAGGAGCCCAATGAGCGTGATCAAATACCAAACGTTGCCGATCACAAAACTCTGAAGTGGACGGGCGAAAAAGTAATCGAAGAGGAGCGCACTCGCAATAGCGTTGATAGTGACTGCCCAGGGCCCCCATCGCACCGCGCTAAAAACAACGGCAAGCATGTAGAGGACCGCAAGATTGGGTGCTCGGATAACCGGCTCGATCCAAAAGCCCAAAATCGTGATGAGGCCCGCAATCGCCAAGCTGGCTAGAACTCCACGCCATCTATTTTCCGTCGACACATCTCCCAGCCGGAGAACGCGATCCTTCCACGAAAGCCCCGATCGGGTCGGAGAGTCCTCGTCGGTGCTGACGTGGGTCAGCAGGTTGGGAACCGCGGTGGACGGGACATCGTCTGGCATTTTACGGCATCTAGTGCTTCTAAAAGTTTAGGAGGATCGCCGCAGGTTGGCAAGATGAGGACTCGTTCCAAGACGCAGATCTCTTGCGGTAGTCCTGGTTTCTGGACGCGAAAACGGCGGCCCAGATCGCGCAGATGTTCGGAGTCCACCAGGTCGGAGGCTGGAGGAAACAGGCGCTGGCCGGAAGGTCCAACATCTTCGGCAACGGCCGCGAGCAGACCCGCCAGCAGTCCGACACCGAAAAGGACGAACTTTACAAACAGATCGGCCAACTGAAAGCGGAGTTGGACTTTCTCAAAAAAGAGCGCCTCATCGACTGAAGACAAACGTCCCTGGATCGATCCCGCCCATCTGCGCCTCAGCATTTAACGGCAGTGCCAACTGCTGGGAGTGCGGCTTTCGACCCACTCCTATCAGCCGCGCGGCCGGAGAGCGGGGAAACCTGCGGCTGCTGCGCGCGCTCGACCAGTTGTACCTGAAGTTGCCGTTCTACGGCAGCCGCAAGATGGCCGTCAAGTTAGGCGTGGGCCGCCATCGCGCCGGGTCCCTGATGCGCATTTTGGGAATCGAAAGCTCACTACCCCAAACCGCACCTGAGTCGTCCGGCCCCCGGTCACCAGATCCACCCGTTCCTGTTGCGCGGCGTTGCGATCAAGCGGCCCTACCAAGTCTGGAGCACCGATATTACTTACCCTCCGATGCGTGATGGCTTTCTGTACCTGGTCGTTGTGGTGCCAATCCACAGCGAGGTGAATCTTCCCTGCGTCCCACCGACGGCAAAGCTGCCGGGAAAGGCACCCATCGAGGAGAATGCCTTGACGGCCCTTTGACAGGCTCGCCGCCATTCTTGACGCCATTTTGACTCAGTCCACGTTAGAGTGTGGAGGTGTATGTCAGCCTGATGTCTCGGAGCGTAAACTCGACGTAGTTTCCGGCCGGTTGCGGCACGCGCATTAGGCTCGGCGCAAGCAAAAGTATAATGAGCGCTGTACAAGGAGAAGAAAGGAAGAAAATGAAACATTTACTCAAAAGTCTTAGCCTCTTCGCCCTCCTGGCAGGTTTTGCCGGCCTGGCCTCGGCCGCAGACGTCCAGGGAGTCCTTATCGATAAGATGTGTTCGGCCAAAGCGGTAAAGGGAGGGCAGGCAGCAGCTATAGCGCATGATCGCGACTGCGCATTGATGCCACCTTGTCAGCAAAGCGGGTATGGAGTCTTCACTGCGGACAACAAGTATCTTACCTTCGATGACGCTGGAAACACCAAGGCGATCGCGGCGCTCAAGAAATCCAAGAAGAAGGACGATCTCAAAGTGACGGTCACCGGGGATGTCAAGGGTGACACGATCAAGGTTGCCAGTCTAAAGCTAATGTAGGCTGGTCGCCGAGAGCGACTCTGCGCAAGGGGGCCACGCTCGCCGCACCGATTCTGCCTGTTCAGTTGGCAGTCCGTGCTGCCCATCTAGCCGGACAGGCCGACGGTGGCCAGATCGCGACGGATAAAATCTAGGATATTGGCGGCGAGGAGCAGTTAGAGGTGCGGTGACTTCACCACAGCCGGAGATTACTAGAAGCTCGGTATGAATTTCGAGTTCCCCAAGGGCCTCGCCCTCAAGCCACGCATTCGTGGGATTGTCCTCGGCAAGAACAATCTGGGGAGAACGCAGTGAATCCATAACAAGAATTGTGTAGCAGATGTCCTGCCGTCAGGTCTATCAAGCGAGCGGAAGGGATGCGGCGTGCAAGTTTTTCATCGTAGCGCAAACAGCATTGCGAAGGTCAGCATCTTCGCTGTGCTGCTTGCGGTGTGTGGAATCGTATGGGCTGCGTACAAGCTGAACGCAGGATCGTTCACCACCAGGGTGGGCGTAGCTCGCGATCAGCCCGTTCCATTTAGCCATAAACACCATGTCTCTGACGATGGCATCGACTGCCGCTACTGCCATACCTCAGTTGAGACGTCGGACTTCGCCGGACTCCCTCCCACGGAGACGTGCATGAGCTGCCACTCGCAGATCTGGAAAAACGCTGAGATTCTGGAGCCGGTGCGAGAAAGCTTCCGCACGGGCAAGTCGATCGAGTGGACGCGGGTTCACGACCTGCCCGACTTCGTCTACTTCAACCACAGCATTCACGTGAACAAGGGTATCGGCTGCTCCACGTGCCACGGCCGGGTAGACACGATGCCGCTCATGTACCAGGTAAATACGCTTTACATGCAATGGTGCATCGATTGCCACCGCAATCCGGAAAGGAACGTGCGCCCGCGGGACCAGGTGTTCAACCCCACCTATGAGACTCCGGCGCCAAATCAGGACGAGATCGGACCGCGCCTGGTAGCGGAATACAAAATCAAGGATGCTCGCAATCTGACGGACTGCGCGACGTGCCACCGGTAAAACCATGAACAAAGACATCCCTCAATACTGGCGCAGCCTGGAAGAACTGGCGCAGACCGAAGAATTCCGCGCCTACGTCGAGGACGAGTTTCCCAATCGTACTCCCGACTGGAACGATCCGACTTCGCGGCGCCGCTTCCTGACGCTGATGGGCGCGTCGATCGCTCTGGTGGGCGCGTCGGCGTGCACGGTTCAGCCCAAGGAAGTGATCGTCCCCTACGTCCGCCAGCCGGAAGAATTCATTCCCGGCGAGCCGCTGTACTACGCCACGGCGATGAGCATTGGCGGTATCGCGACCGGGTTGCTGGTCAAGAGCAATCTGGGGCGGCCGACCAAGATCGAGGGAAATCCGCAACATCCGGCAAGCCTCGGCGCTACCGACGCGACGATGCAGGCGAGCGTGCTGACTGTCTACGATCCGGACCGGTCGAGGTCGGTGACGCGCAACGGCGATATAAATACTTGGGCGAATTTCGTGGTGGCATTGACTGGTGCGCGGGAGGTCGCAGGGTTGAAGAAGGGAGCGGGGTTCCGCATCTTATCGGGAACCGTCACCTCGCCGACGCTGGGAGCGCAGATACAGGAGTTCCTGACTGCTTTTCCTTCGGCAAAATGGCACCAGTATGAGCCTTGCGGGCGGCACTCGGCGCGGGCCGGCTCGATGACGGCGTTCGGCCAGCCGCTTAACACGATTTACCGGTTCGACCGCGCGAATGTGGTGGTTTCGCTGGATGCGGATTTTCTGTGCTCGGGAATACCTGGGGGGCTGCGCTATGCCAGGGATTACAGCAACCGCCGCCGCGCCGCCGCCCTGAATGCGAGCGCCACGCCGCCGCGGCTTTACGTCGCGGAAGGCACGCCGTCGATCAGCGGGGGTATGGCGGAACATCGATTTCGCATGCGCACTTCGGAAGTGGAAGCGTTCGCCGTTGCGCTCGCTCAGGCGTTGAACGTCGGGGTGAGTGGTACGGGCACGCCCTCGGAGGCGGTCACGGCAGTCGCCAAGGACCTGAACGCGAATCGCGGGTCGAGTCTGGTTATCGCGGGCGAGTATCAGCCGGCCCGCGTCCACGCCATCGCGCACGATATCAATCAGGCTCTGGGCAACGTGGGAAAGACGGTGACGTATACCAGCCCAGTGGAAGTCAGCCCAGTCGATGAAATAGCCTCGATCGGCGAACTGGTCAAGGACATCAACAGCAGCACAGTAGATACGCTGCTGATGCTCGGCGGCAATCCAGCGTACGACGCGCCCGCCGATCTCAATTTTCTGGAAACGCTGAAGAAGGTGAAACTCCGCGCCCACGTGGGATTGTATTCGAATGAAACCGCGGCTTGGTGCCACTGGCACGTTCCGGAGGCGCATTATCTCGAATCCTGGAGCGATGCGCGGGCTTATGACGGCACCGCGAGTATCGTGCAGCCTTTAATCGCGCCCCTCTACGACGGCAAGACTTTCCACGAAGTTATGAGCGTGCTTGCGGGCGCATCCGACCGATCCCCGCACGAAACGGTGCGCGCGTATTGGCAAACCCAGCATAAGGGTTCGGACTTCGGCGATTTCTGGCAGATCTCCCTTCACGACGGCATCGTGGAAGGAACGGCCTTCCCCGAGAAGATACCACCCGCGGCCAAGGTGCCCGACTCCACTCCTGCGCCCGGCAGCGGTCTTGAAATTGTCTTCCGGCCCGACCCTGCCGTAGGCGACGGCGCTATGTCGAACAGTGGCTGGCTCCAGGAAATGCCGAAACCCCAGACCAAGATGACCTGGGACAACGCGGTCTGGATCTCGCCCAAGAGCGCGGAGCGCTACGGAGTCACCGCCGGCGACATCGTCACGATGGAGTACCGCGGCCGCAAGGTGGATGGTCCCATCTGGATCCTGCCGGGGCACGCGGACGAATCGGTGACGGTACAATTCGGCTACGGCCGCACCCGCGCCGGCAAGGTCGGCAACGACATCGGCTATAACGCCTACGCGCTGCGTTCGAGCGATGCGGTGTGGCATGACGCGGGCCTAAGCATTACGCGGAAATCTGGCGGCTATCCCTTTGCCACCACGCAACACACACAGACCATGGAGGAGCGCGATCCTTTCCGCGCGGGCACCTTCGCCGAATATCACCAGAACCCGGCATTCGCCAATCCCGAAGACAAGCGCGTCGCGAACGACCACACACTGTTTCCCCTGTGGGATTACAGCAAAGGCTATAAGTGGGGCATGTCGGTCGACCTCACCGCTTGCGTAGGGTGCCAAGCCTGCACCATCGCCTGCCAATCTGAAAACAATATTCCGGTGGTTGGCAAGGCTGAAGTGGCCAAGGGCCGCCACATGCACTGGATTCGCATCGACCGTTATTACCGGGGCGACCTGGACGATCCCGACATGTATTTCCAGCCGGTGCCCTGCATGCATTGTGAAAACGCGCTGTGCGAGCTGGTGTGTCCGGTCGCGGCCACGGTGCATAGCGCGGAAGGCCTCAATGAAATGGTCTATAACCGCTGCGTGGGCACGCGGTATTGCTCCAACAACTGCCCGTACAAGGTGCGCCGGTTCAATTTTTTCCTCTACGCGGATTGGAACACGGAAAGTCTTTTCGGTTTGCGCAATCCGGATGTATCCGTGCGCAGCCGCGGCGTGATGGAGAAGTGTTCGTACTGCCTGCAACGGATCAACCGCGCCAAGATCGCATCCGAGAAAGCGGACCGGCGCGTTGCCGATGGCGACATTGTCACAGCGTGCCAGCAGGTTTGCCCGGCCGAAGCGATTGTGTTCGGCGATCTGAACGATCCCAACAGCCGGGTTTCCAAGCTGAAGCTCCAACAACGCGATTATGGGCTGCTGGAGGAATTGGATACGCGTCCGCGCACGACCTATCTGGCGCGGCTGCGCAATCCGAATCCCGATCTGGAGAAGGGATAGCCCCAAGTGGAACCCGAAGATCAAGAATCGACAGCGGTGGCAACCATAGACCCGGGGCCGAACAAAGTCCTGGGCCCCGGGCACGATTTCGGCACGGTAACCGACGAAATCGCCGGCGTGGTGTACCGGCCCTTCCTGAAGACGCCGCCGCAGATGTTTATCGGCTTTGCGTGCGCTTTCCTGCTGGTAAACCTTCTAATGGTGGCCGTCACCTGGCTCTTCGCGAGGGGAGTGGGCGTGTGGGGCATCGTAATTCCGATCGCCTGGGGATTCGCCATCGTGAACTTCGTGTGGTGGATCGGAATCGGCCATGCGGGCACGCTCATCTCGGCCATTTTGCTGCTGCTCAAGCAGGACTGGCGCACCTCGATCAACCGTTTTTCGGAAGCGATGACGCTGTTCGCCGTGGCCTGCGCCGGCATGTTCCCGATTCTTCACCTGGGGCGGCCGTGGCTGGCCTATTGGCTGCTGCCCTACCCCAACACCATGTGGCTTTGGCCGCAGCCGCGCAGCCCCCTGATCTGGGATGTGTTTGCCGTGTCGACCTACGCCACGGTGTCGTTCATTTTCTGGTTCACGGGCCTGATCCCGGATTTCGGCACCATGCGGGACAAAGCCGGCAACCCGGTTGCCCAGAAGATCTTCGGTGTGCTGGCCATGGGGTGGCGCGGGTCGGCCAGACACTGGGCTCGTTATCAGAAGGCGTATTTGTTGTTGGCCGGCCTTTCGACGCCTCTGGTGATTTCGGTCCACTCGGTGGTGAGCTTCGACTTCGCGGTGGCCATCCTTCCGGGCTGGCACACGACGATTTTCCCGCCGTACTTCGTGGCCGGCGCCATTTACTCGGGCTTTGCCATGGTGTTGACACTGGCGATCCCGGTGCGCCGCTGGTATCACCTCGAGGATATGATCACCATGCGCCATATCGAGTGCATGGCGAAGGTGATGCTGGGTACAGGCTTGATCGTCGCTTACGGCTACGCGATGGAGGCATTCATGGCCTGGTACAGCGGCGGGGTGTATGAGCGCTACGCTTTTGTGAACCGCACGTGGGCCGGCGGTTATTGGTGGACCTACTGGGTCTTGATTCTTTGTAATATCGCAATTCCGCAGTTGTTGTGGTGGCGCAAGGTGCGTATGAGCGTCCTGGGCGTCTTCCTCATCGCGCTGGTGGTGAATGTGGGCATGTGGCTGGAGCGTTTCGTCATCGTCGTGACCAGCCTGACCCGCGATTTTGTTCCGTCATCCTGGGGCATGTACTACCCAACCATATGGGACTGGAGCACATACCTGGGAACGATCGGAGTATTTTTGAGCCTGATGTTCCTGTTTGTTCGCGGCCTGCCCGCCATTTCGATTTTCGAAATGCGCGAGGTGGTGCATGATTTGGAGCCAGAACATGCTCGCGGAGACTAGAGTTTCGTATGAGGTCGAACTGTACGGCCTGATGGCCGAGTTCAGCCAGCCGGAGCCTCTGCTCCGCGCGGCCCGGCGCGCCCACGCGGAGGGCTACCGGAACATGGATGCGTATTCTCCGATGCCCGTGGAAGGCCTGGCGGAGGCCATCGGTTTCCGCAGCAGTTCGGTGCAGCGCATCGTGTTTGTGGGCGGGCTGCTGGGCGCGACCGGCGGATTCATGCTGTGCTGGTGGATAACGGTGGTGGCTTTTCCGCACATCGTGGCCGGAAGACCTCTGAATAGCTGGCCGGCTTACATTCCCATCACCTTCGAAAGCATGGTGCTGGTGGCCTGCATCACGGCCATTGTGTGTATGCTGGCGCTCAACGGGCTGCCGCAGCCTTACCATCCGGTTTTCAATGTGCCTCAATTCGAGCGCGCCTCCCGGGACAAATTTTTCCTGTGTATCGAGGCCTCCGATCCGAAATTCGACCGGGAAGCCACGCGCGATTTTCTCGAGCAGCTCAATCCAGAGGAGGTGCTGGAGGTTGCACCGTAAAATCACACTTCTGGCGTGCGCCGCGGCGCTAGCGGGCTGCCGGCAGGATATGCACAATCAACCGCGATACAAGCCGCTTGCGGGCACGGACTTTTTCGGAGATGGGCGCTCGGCCCGGCCGGAAGTGGAGGGAACCGTCGCGCGCGGCCACCTGCGCATCGACACCGCGCGGTTCACCGGTAAAGTGGACGGCCAGGAGGTCGATTATTTTCCGTTCCCGATTACCAGGGCCGACCTGCTGCGCGGCCAAGCTCGCTTCAACATTTACTGCTCGCCGTGCCATAGCCGGATTGGTGACGGCAATGGAATGATCGTGCTTCGCGGCTTCCATCAGGCCGCCTCCTATCACACGGAAAAGCTGATAAAAGCGCCCGTCGGTCATTTCTTCGACGTTATCACCAACGGCTTCGGAAAGATGCCCAGCTACGCCGCTCGCGTTGAACCTGACGACCGGTGGCGCATTGCCGCCTATATCCGGACGCTGCAACTTAGCCAGAACGCCACGCTAGAGGATGTGCCCGCGGACCAGCGCTCGCAGATCGACAAAGGTCCGGTGACGCCGCCCATCACATCGGGAGCCGCACAATGACTCCCGCCGATTCCGCCATCACGCGGATTGGGCAATGGCAGCGAAGGTCGCTGCTGGTGGGCATCGCCGCCACGTTGTTGGCGATCGCCGGCTTTATTCTGAACCGCGAAGAATTCCTGCGCTCCTATCTCTTCGGTTACCTGTACTGGCTCGGGATGGCGGTCGGATGTCTGGCAATACTCCTGCTGCATCACACCGTCGGCGGCAAATGGGGGATGATGATCCGCCGCATGTGCGAGGCGGGAGCGCGCACGCTGCCCTACATGATTGTATTGCTCATCCCGGTCTTGTTGAGCCTTCCGACGTTGTATCCGTGGGCCCGTCCGGAGGCGGCGCATGACGCCAATCTCGTGGCGAAATCGGCGTACCTCAATGTCCCCAGCGTCCTCGCCCGCGCGGTGTTCTATTTCGTCATTTGGACCCTCTACGCGTACTTTTTAAGCAAGTGGTCGGCCGGGCAGGACCGCACCGGAGAGGAACACTACACGAACAAGATGCGCCGCGTCAGCGGGGCGGGCCTGGTGGTTTTCACATTCGTGACCACGTTTGCATTCATCGACTGGATTATGTCGCTGGAACCGCATTGGTTCTCGACAATCTACGGAGCGATGTTCCTGATCGGCCAGATGCTCGAGGCGTTTGCGTTCGTGATTCTGCTGGTGATCGTGCTTTCGCAGGTGTCTCCGATCAAGGATTACCTTACCAAGCAGCACCTTCACGACCTGGGCAACATGATGTTTGCGTGGATGGTTTTGTGGGCGTACCTGTCGTTCTCGCAGTTCATCATCATCTGGTCGGGCAATCTGCCGGAGGAGATTCCCTGGTATTTGCGCAGGCTCAAAGGCGGCTGGGGATGGGTGGCGCTCACAATCGTTGTCTTCAACTTCTTCGCGCCCTTCGCTTTGCTGCTGCTGCGCAAGGTTAAGCGCGACGCCAGCCGCTTGTTCAAGGTCTGCGTACTGATGATTATCATCCGTCTGGTGGACGATTATTGGATTATCAAGCCAGCATTCTACAATCAGCAGCTCAGGATTCACTGGATGGATTTTATAACGCCGCTGGCCGTCGGGGGCCTGTGGTTATCTGCGTTTTTTTGGCAACTCAAGTCTAGACCGTTGCTCCCGTTGAGAGATCCGCGCCTACAGGGCGCGCCGCGGGAGACCGTGTCGTTCTGAGGTTCGAGCTTATGGAAACGAAGCATCCCACGCCAAGCCCCGAAGCAACAGGCCATGAAACCAAGGATGCGAGTGTTCTCGGGATTGTCCTCACCGGCCTGGGTCTGGCCATCGGCGCGGCGATTGCGCTTTCCATCGTCTATGGAATCTTTCAATATCTCTCGACACAGCCGGTAACCACGGCACCGCCCAACCCCATGGCGGAAACCAGCGTCCAGCAGTTTCCGCCGGCGCCGCGCGTCGAAGAGCATCCGGCGGTCGAAATACAGGAATTGCACGCAAAGGAAGACAGCCTTCTTTCGACCTATGGCTGGACTGACAAAGCGGCCGGCGTGGTGCGGATCCCGATAGATCGCGCTATCGATCTGGAACTGCAACGCGGGTTCCCGGTGCGGAAAGAGGCAGTCAAAAAATGAAACATTCTATTCTCGCGATCCCGTTCACGCTGCTCGCCTGCGGCGCACTCCTTCCAGCGCAGATCTATCAGCCTCCGGCGCCGACGCAACTGTCCCCGTCGCCGTTGTTGAAAAAGGTCGGCATCAATCAAAGGATGGGCGCGCAAGTGCCCCTCGATCTGGCGTTCAACGATGAAGCCGGACAACTCGTCACGCTGCGCCAGTATTTCGGAAAGCCGGTGATTCTGGCGCTGGTCTACTACCAATGCCCGTCGCTGTGCAACTTGGTTCTCAACGGCCTGGTTCGCAGCGTGAAAGACCTCACGCTGTCCGCGGGCGACGATTATGACGTTGTCGCGGTGAGCTTCGATCCGCGCGAGACTCCGGAGATGGCACGCGCCAAGAAACAAACGTACATGAAAGAGTACAACCGGCCCGGCGCCGAAAAGGGCTGGCACTTCCTCACTGGAGATGAGGCCGCCAGCAAGGCTCTGGCGGACTCGGTTGGCTTTCGCTTCGTCTACGATACGATGACCAATCAGTACGCGCACGGCAGCGGCATCATCCTGCTGACCCCGGAAGGGCGCACGACTCGCTACTTCTTCGGCATCGACTATCCGGCGCGCGACGTAAAACTCGGGTTGGTCGAGGCCTCTCACAATCGCATCGGATCGGCGATCGATCAGGTAGAGCTGTATTGCTTCCATTACGACCCGGCCAACGGCAAGTATGGTCTGGTCATCATGAACGTGTTGCGTCTCGGCGGCCTGTTGACCCTGGGGTTGCTGGCCGGTTTCATGATCGTTATGTTCCGCCGCGACTTCCGCGCGCGGCATTCCGCCATTATGAGGGAGAAGGAGGTATGACGGCCTAGAATGAGCATCTTCTCCATATTCCCGGATCGCGCCTCCACCACGGCGGGTCAAGTCGACCTGCTCTACACATTCCTGCTTGTGGTAGGAATCGTGATGACGGTTGCAATTTTTTTCGTCGTCGGGTTCTTCGCCTTCAAATACCGCCGTAAAGACCCGCATTACCGCCCCAAGGCGATCCACGGCTCGCTCCCTCTCGAAATCACGTGGAGCGTGATCCCGTTCTTCGTGATGCTGGTGATGTTCGCATGGGGAACCAAGCTTTATTTCCAGAACTACACGCCCCCGCGAAAGGACACGCTCGATATCTACGTGGTCGGCAAGCAATGGATGTGGAAAGTGCAATACCCCGATGGCCAGCGTGAGATTAATGAGCTGCACGTGCCCACCGGCCGGGCGGTGAAACTCACGCTCGCGAGCGAAGATGTTCTCCACAGCTTCTATATTCCGGCGTTTCGTCTCAAGCACGACGTGGTGCCCGGCAGCTATGAGACTTACTGGTTTGAGGCAACCAAGCCGGGCCGCTATCACATTTTTTGCGCTGAATACTGTGGAACCAATCACTCGGAGATGAAAGGCTGGGTAACGGTAATGAGTCCGAACGACTATCAAGCCTGGCTTCAGAACGGCGCTCCGGAAGAGTCCATGGCGGATCAGGGACAAAAGCTGTTCGATCAGTACGCCTGCGTCACCTGTCACGTAACCGATCAGCAAGGGCACGCTCCTTCGCTGACCAATGTTTTCGGACATCCGGTGGAACTCGAAGACGGACGGACCGTCATCGCCGATGAAGCCTTCCTTCGTGAGTCGATTCTCAATCCCGGCGCAAAAGTCGCTAAGGGATACCAGCGGAATGTCATGCCGGCTTTCCAGGGACAGATTAACGAAGACGGCTTGCTGCAACTGATCCTGTACATCAAGAGCTTGGCCGGTTCGGATGCGGCGTCCGCGGTCTCCCGCAACAACCCGGCCGGAGCGATTCCACCTGCCCAACCGGTTCAAAAGCAATGAGGCACCTACTATGAGCACGACCTTGCCGCGCCCTCTTCACGTTGGAGAGCGGATCAATTACCTCAACGTCGACTACGGCTGGAAATCATGGCTGTTCACGACCGACCATAAACGGATCGCACTGCTGTACCTTTTCTCCGTTACGGCATTCTTTTTCCTGGGCGGCCTTTTCGCGGTGGGAATGCGGATTAATCTGCTCACGCCCGAAGGAGTCTTTTCCCACGACACTTACAACAAGCTTTTCACGATGCACGGGATTATCATGGTGTTCTTCTTCCTGGTCCCGTCGATTCCTGCGACGCTGGGCAATTTTTTAATTCCGATCATGATCGGCGCGCGCGATCTCGCGTTTCCGCGCATCAATCTGTTGAGCTGGTATATTTACATCGTCGGCGGGATCGTGGCGCTGTTTGCCATCGTCAAGGGCGGCGTCGACACCGGTTGGACGTTTTACGCTCCCTTCAGTACCACTTATTCCAATACCCATGTCATCCTGGCAGCGGTCGCGATATTCATCTCCGGCTTTTCGTCCATCCTTACGGGTCTCAACTTTATAGTCACGGTCCACAAAATGCGCTGCCCGGGCATGACATGGTCGCGGCTGCCGCTGTTCGTCTGGGGGCATTATGCCACCAGTCTGATCCAGGTTCTCGGCACGCCGGTGATCGCAATCACACTCTTCCTGCTGGGCATGGAACGCCTGTTCCACGCCGGCATCTTCGATCCGACCCTGGGAGGCGATCCCGTTCTGTTTCAGCACCTGTTCTGGTTCTACTCGCACCCAGCCGTCTATATCATGATTCTTCCCGGAATGGCCGTGATCAGCGAGATCGTACCGTGTTTTTCGCGAAAAGCGATCTTCGGATACGAATTCATTGCGTTTTCGAGCCTGGGCATCGCAGTACTCGGCTTCGTAGTGTGGGGCCATCATCTGTTCGTCGCCGGCCAATCGATGTATGCCAGCATGGTCTTCTCCTTCATGAGCATGGTCGTCGCCGTTCCATCGGCGATTAAGGTGTTCAATTGGACGGCAACCATGTACAAGGGATCGGTTTCTTTCGAAACGCCAATGCTGTATGCCTTCGGCTTCATCGGACTGTTTACGATCGGGGGCCTCACGGGTCTGTTCCTGGCGACCATGGCGTTCGACGTTCATGTCACTGACACTTATTTCGTGATTGCCCATTTCCATTACGTCATGGTGGGCGGAATGGTGATGGCCTTCATGGGAGGCATTCACTTCTGGTTTCCAAAGATCACCGGCCGGCTGTACCCCGAAAACTGGGGACGGATCGGCGCGGCGATTGTATTCATTGGGTTCAACCTGACCTTTTTCCCGCAGTTTATTCTCGGATATCTCGGGATGCCGCGCCGCTACGCGAGCTACGCTCCTGAATTCCAGATGTTGCACGTGATGTCATCCGCGGGCGCCTCCATCCTTGGAGTAGGCTATCTGATCCCGATCATTTACCTGACCTGGGCTTGGCGGAAGGGCCCGATATCGCCCCAGAACCCATGGAACGCCAAGGGCCTCGAATGGGAGCAGTCGCCCACACCTCCACCCGCATTCAATTTCGACGTTCCTCCGGTGTGTACTGAACCGGCATACAATTATTCCGGGGAAGGGGCGGAGGTGGGGCTTGGCTGATATCGAAACGCATCCCGCGGCGCATGCGCAGGGGCTGAAGCACCATTTTGACGACAGCGCACAGCAGCTCGAATCGTCGACGCTCGGCATGTGGGTCTTCCTGCTGACCGAAATCATGTTCTTCGGCGGCATGTTCGGCGGCTACACCGTCTATCGCAACATGTACCCCGGGGCATTCGCCAGCACCAGCCAGTTCATGAATCTCGCCATCGGCTCGATCAACACCGCCGTGCTCATTTGCAGCAGTTTCACGATGGTGCTGGCGGTGCGAGCCGCGCAGCTAGGCAAAAAGAAATCGACTATTACCTTTCTCGTGCTGACGCTCATTCTCGGCTGTGTGTTCCTGACCCTCAAGTATGTCGAGTATTACGAGAAGTGGAAGGATCATCACATCCCCGGTCCAGGCTTTCGGTACGCGGAACCGCAGTACTTCCACCAGGCTCAGATTCTATTTTTTCTTTACTTCGCCATGACCGGATTACACGCCTTGCATATGATCGTCGGCGCGGGGCTGCTCACCACTCTAATCGTAATGGCCTCGCGCAATCGCTTCAGCGCGGAGTGGTACACGCCGGTGGAGATGATCGGCTTGTACTGGCACTTCGTCGATATCGTTTGGATCTTCCTGTTCCCGTTACTATACCTGATAGGACACACATCATCATGGGGAGGATGAGGCCAGCATGACTCACAAGGTCGTTTCCGTTAAGACTTACGCCACGGTATTCCTGTGTTTGATCGCGCTGACCGCCACTACCGTGGGCGTCTCAAGGATCGAGTTGGGCGAGTATAACTTCGTGGTCGCGATGACCATCGCCGTTATGAAGGGGAGCCTGGTGGTCTGGTTTTTCATGGATGTCAGGCGCGGCAGCTCGTTGACCAAGCTATTTGTCGGCGCCGGGCTCTTCTGGTTGGCGATCTTGCTCGTCTTCGTGCTGAGCGATTATCTCAGTCGCGGATGGCTGCCGGGGCCGAAGTGGTGGTGAAACCCGGTCCGGATGCAGACGGATATGCATAAATTTACTCGCCTTTCGGTTATGGTTTTCTTGGTGTATGTAGGGGACGGCTCACGGCCCACACAAGCCCAAGTAAAAGAGAAAAACTCGAGAGATGCAACCGTTCGGGACCAGGCGCTGGTTGAACGCGGCAAATACATCGTCGAGGGCGTGGCGATGTGCGAACGCTGCCATACGCAACGCGACGAACATGGCAACCCCGACCGGGCACATTGGCTGATGGGCGGCCCCACCCAGACTCGACCAACCTATCCTTCGCCGGCGTGGGCGATTAGAGAGCCGCGCATTGCCGGCGCTCCCCCCGGAACGGATGCTGAATTCGTTAGACTGCTCACCAGCGGAATCTCTCGTACCGGCCGCCCCCCCAACCCGCCGATGCCACCTTTTCGCATGACACGGGAAGACGCTGAAGCCGTCCTAGCTTACCTTAAATCTCTCCGGTGAAACTCAGAGACTAACCGAAGGTCATATGCATGCCGGCGCTTGCGACTACCGCGCGCTGGGTCCAGGCGGCAGGCGGACTGTTTCGACACCCCCGGTAGATTCGTTTCGGACTTCCGGAGAAATGTACCACCGATAGTAAACTAGCATCACCTCCGCCAGCAAAACGGTTGTGGCGCTGATCCAGAAGAGCAGACCGGCCGTCTCTTGATCGGTCTCGCGTGTAAAGCTCCAATCCTTTACGAGCGAGTCGGAGATGTCCAGCGTATCGATGGACCTGAGGTAATGCGAACTGGACCATAACGGCCCGAACGCGAGAAAGAGCCCGATCAGCGAGCACCAGACAGTGGCGGCCGCGAGATAGAGAAGGGAGTTCGGAACCAGAAGAATACGCTGTTCCCGTAATGGAGAATGAAGCGGCCACCAGAACACCGCGCCACCGGCTACCAAGGTGGCATATTCCGAGCAGCGCACGAAATCGCTGGCCAGAGCCGCGTTAAGCAGGTGGGGGAAATACCACATCGACAATTCGGCCATGCCGGTAACCCAGGTGAGGTAATACGAAACCCGCAGGCGATCCAAATGCAAACGCCGAACGGCATTCTCCGGCGCCCCCCGCACAAGCAGATACGCCGCAAGGAGGCCGATTAGCACCTGTTCGAGCGCTTCGGCGGTGAACAAATATTGACGCGCAAGAAGATCGAGCGGAGAGCATACTACGACCGCAAGAAAAACATCACCGGAGAGGAACCATGCGAGTGTACGGGATGGGTAGAAGCCAGCGAGAATAGCGTAGAGCGTTAGCAGGACTCCGCAGCAGAAGAGACCCGGGGCGGACCAGCGCCAGGCCAGGGAGAGAATAACGAGCGTGTGCATTGCTTTGGTTCTAGCCGAGGGCCGATCTCACAAGGCCCACAATTAGTATGCATCCCATGAACACCGCTTGATCGGCGAATCGCACGGGATGATTTCTCTTTGGAGCTTTCGAGCGCCTGCTCATTCCACACGTCGCGGTGCTGGCCGGGAAGGTACAGATGCAGCGGCGTGCCGTCGCGCCGCTCGTTAACCTTCCCGCTAGGAAGCTCCGTCCAGCCATTTCCTCGCCTCCGCGGCGTCGGCGTGATCAAAGTAGCAGGTCGTCGCCTTCGTGAACGGCGTGAAAAATACCGCCATCCCGTGCTGCCATTTCCTATCTCCCACCGCTGCGATCCGTTCGATGTCCGCGAAGTGTTTGATGTCGAACTTGATTTCGTCCCACAGCGCGCCGCCTTCCCAGCCATGGAAGCCGGTCATGTCGAACAGCACGCGTAGTTTTCCATGCTGCTGGACCAGCCGCTCGAACTCGGGCACAAATTTCTCGTAGTCTGACTTCACCAGCTTACCGGTGACGTGAACCGCGAGCATCTTCCCGCCGTTTTCTTCCTGGAGTTTAATGGGCATGATGATCTCCTTTCATTCACTTCTCTGTCTCATTTCGCTGAAGGAAGATGGTCGGGGAGAGGAGAACTCGCCGCCCGAAAGCCAGCTTCCACTCTCGACGACGAAATACCTGATCACCCAGCTCCGATCGTCAAAGAGCACATCGCGCACATGTCCGATGTTCCCGTCCTTGGCCAGAATTGATACGCCCAACAACGCGAACACGTTATGTAGCATTCATCTTCAGAATCCTAGGACGGCCGAGTCAGTTTCCCTAAACCAGCTCTGGGGGGCTGTCTGCGCAACCTGGCCTCCCCGCGAAGCCCCTCATTGTTCCGCATCGTAATTCCGAGATCGATCCGTGGTAAGCGCGGCAAACAAACCCGCTCCAAGCGTACCTTTCAAGAACTCGGCATGATCAGACGCCGCCGTCGATATCAACCCAAGACGAGTGTGGAGCAAGAAGCGTCAAGGCCCCGTCAAGAGGCACGAACAATACGTCAATATGTCGTCATCCTCGTCGAGGTGTCTATTCTTGACGGTATTTTGACATTCTTCGTGATAGGTTAAACATAGCGGTAGGGCATGAGACATCCAGGTTGCATGCCCCTCGCAATCGAGGTTCATCGAGCGTGTTGAACTCCCGAAACGCGTTTACAGCGAAGACGGCTTGAAGAGGACACCTCAACCGTGGTTCTACCAATGCTATGCTGACAGGAGTGCTGGATGCAGGTGGTAAAACCTGTACAATTCCATAGAAGCGATTCGCACTACCATCGCTGGGGGCTGATTCTCGCCGGAGGTGACGGCAAACGATTGCTTCCGCTCACGCGAAGAATCACTGGCGACGATCGGCCTAAACAATTTTGCGTCATAGTGGGTGATGAAACGCTCTTGCAGCAGACTCGACGCCGAGTTTCGCGATTGGTTCCGAGGTGGCGGACCTTACTGATGCTGACGAGGACGCACGAACCTTTCTATGCCGATCAAGTTGCCGGACTGCCATCCTCTAGCGTGCTAATCCAGCCCTCCAATCGGGGTACGGCACCTGCGATTCTTTACAGTCTGATGCATCTTTGCGAAATGGATCCTAAAGCTGTTGTCGCCTTCTTCCCCTCGGATCATTATTTTTCTGACGATGAGGCATTCGTTCGCCAAATCGGTTCGGCTTATGCACTCGCGGCAATCCAACCCGAGGTTGTTTTCCTACTGGGCATCACCCCCGAGACCCCGGAGGTGGAGTACGGTTGGATCGAGCCTGGTGCGCCACTGGGGAATCAGCCACCGAACTCCGTTTGCCGCGTCGGCCGCTTCTGGGAAAAGCCACACCAAGCACTTGCTTCGGCCTTAATGGAGCGTGGTTGCTTGTGGAATAGCTTCGTCATGATCGGTCACGTGAACGCCTTCCTGAATCTAGTCCGGCATACGCTTCCCGATCTAGTCGATTTATTTGAATCTATTCGCCAATCGTTCTTCACGACGGCCGAACCCGTATCGGTACGCGACCTTTATTCCTTAATTCATGCCACAAGTTTTTCAGCGGACGTCCTATCGGTGCGGCCGGATCGTCTCGCCGTGCTCCGCGGTACCGGCCTTGGCTGGAGCGATCTCGGAGAACCCAGCCGCGTACTCTCGATACTTGATCGAAAGAATGTCGAAAAGGAGCGGGGGTTGAAGCCGGACCACGGTGAGAGATGGCGCGCTGCCGCCGAGGCCGTGGCAGGGTAGGGTTGGCGGAAGTTGTTAAAGCTTCCCTTGAGATAGCGAAGGATGCATGGGATTGAACGTCGCGCAGATACTAATTCGCTCCCACCTGGCTGAAGGGGCGATGCTGCCCGGCCTGGAAATCGGTATTCACATTGACCAAACGTTGACTCAAGATGCCACCGGCACTTTGGTGATGCTCGAGTTAGAAGCGATGGGTCTGGATCGTGTCCGCACCAACGTCTCCGTGCAATACGTGGATCACAATCTGATTCAAGAAGACTTCAAAAACGCCGACGATCACCTGTTCCTGCGCAGCGCCTGTCGGCGTTTCGGCGTCTGGCTTAGCCCCGCCGGTAACGGCGTTAGCCACCCCGTGCACCAGGAGCGATTCGGGAAACCCGGTAAAACGCTGTTGGGCTCGGACAGCCACACCCCCGCCGCCGGAGCCATCGGTATGCTGGCGATCGGCGCCGGCGGACTCGAAGTAGCGCTTGCGATGGCGGGCCAGCCCTTTCACGTCAAGATGCCGAAAGTCTGGGGTGTCAAACTTGCCGGATCACTCCCGGACTGGGTCAGCGCGAAGGACGTGATCCTTGAGATGTTGCGGCGCCACAATGTTAGCGGCGGCATCGGCTGTGTCGTCGAGTATTACGGACCAGGCCTTGCCGGACTCTCCGCGATGGATCGCCACGTAATCGCCAACATGGGAGCGGAACTGGGAGCGACGGCTACGGTCTTTCCCTCCGATGGAGAAGTACACCGCTTCTTGAAATCGCAGGGGCGCGAAGCGGACTGGATCGAACTGATAGCTGACCCAGATGCCGACTACGACCTACACGAGGAAATCGATCTGACGCGACTTGAGCCACTAATCGCCGTGCCCTCAAGCCCTGGAAATGGGGTTCCGGTACGCGAGGTCGCGGGACGAGAGATTTATCAGGCATACGTGGGTTCTTCCGCCAATCCTGGATACAGGGATTTCGCGGTTGTAGCCGAAATCGTCAAAGGAAAACGAATTCATGATCGTGTCTCATTCGATGTCAACCCAACCTCGCGACAGATCCTAGAGAATTTGGTTCGCGACGGACATTTGCTGAATCTGATCCACGCGGGCGCTCGCGTCCATCAGACAGGTTGCAACGGCTGCATCGGAATGGGCCAGGCTCCGGCCACGGAGAAAATCAGTTTGCGCACGGTTCCTCGCAATTTTCCAGGTCGCTCCGGCACGCGAGAAGACAAAGTCTACCTGGTAAGCCCGGAGACGGCCGCCGCTTCGGCGCTTGCGGGAGTAATTACAGATCCTCGTGATCTGGACATGCCGTATCCGCGTATCGCGGATACGGACCAACCGATCCTCAATCATCAGATGCTGATTCCGCCACTTTCCATTGAGGAAGCACGCAGATTGACACTGGAAAAAGGACCCAACATCGCCTCCCTCCCGGAATTCGAAGCGCTACCCGACGAGCTTCAACTGCCGGTGCTTCTAAAACTGCGCGATAACGTCTCGACGGACGAGATCATGCCGGCCGGAGCGAGAGTCTTGCCGTTCCGCAGCAACATCCCGAAGATCGCCGAATTCGCCTTCGACATGCTGGACCGGACCTATTGGCAAAGAGCGAAGGCTCTGGAGGGAGCTGACGGACATGCCGTGGTGGGGGGCCGCAACTATGGGCAGGGATCTAGCCGCGAACATGCCGCGCTCGCGCCCCGTTACCTCGGACTTCGTGTCGTTCTTGCCAGAGGGGATCCACGGGCAGAATTTGGTGAATTTCGGAATCCTCCCACTGGAGTTTGTTGATCCGGCAGAATACGATCAGCTCGAGAACGGCGATATTCTTATCTTCACAAATCTCCATGAGAAGCTACCTCAAGGTCGCGTCTTGATCCAAAATCGCACTCGGAGCCGTACGTTTGAAGGTTGCCATGACCTTTCTGCGCGTCAAGTACAGATCGTACTCGAAGGCGGACTGATTAATTGTGTTAAGCATTTGGCTGTAGTGAAACGCGCCTCCTTCTCACCCGCGAGGACATTATGAGCTTGTTTACTAAGTTTTTTAAAGAATCCGATACGCAGTTGGGGGTCTTCTATCCCAACCACTACCTGATCGCAGTGTTCCGTAATCTGAAGACAGCGCAACAGACTGTCAAGAAATTGCGATTCGCGGGGTTCGCCGAGGATGAGGTGATCGCCGCAGCGGGACAGGATTTCATCGCACTTGCGAAGGAAGAGACCGGGCTGGGAAGCTTCCTGATGCAAGCGCTTTCACGATTCTTCGCAACCGAGCAGATGTCTCACGACAGCGACCTGGATCTGGCTCAGCACGGTGCCGCGTTTGTGGCAGTGCATTGCCCGCACGAAAAGACCAAGAAGGAAGCATGGAACGTCATTCAACTGGAGTCTCCCCTGGCAGCTCGGTATTATGCCTATGACGGAATCGAGCACCTGGCAGGCGATTTCACTACTGATTAAGAGGTTCGACGTGTCGCCGGCGGAGTGAATGAGCAGGAGGCGAGGAGCTGATCAAGATACTGACGATCGAGCGCGAGTACGGAAGCGGCGCGGCCGAGATAGCCCAGAAGCTCGCGGACCGCCTGGGCTGGAAATTGTGGGATCAATTGCTGACCGACGAAATAGCCCGCCACATGGAGTGTGACTCCGAGCTATCGAAAAACGGCTGTGAGCGGGAATTCGACTGGCTTGACGTATGCGCTAGCCTGAGGGCATGAAGGAGCGTGACTGGACAAGAGTCCTGGGATGGCCCGGATACCAGGTGTATCAGAGGGAAATCGATGAGTCGGGCAAAAAGCTGAAGCTGTGGGTGCGGCGGAAGAAGACGGGGCTTAAATTGATTTGCTCCGGGTGTGGTCAGCACATACCGGCCAGCCGGATCCAAGAGATCAGCGAGCGGGAGGTACGGGACCTGCCGTGCTTCGAGTACTCGACGACGATCGTGGTGGAGACGTATCGGATGAAATGCCCCCGCTGCGGATTCCGTGCAGAGAAGGTGACTCAGTTGCCGAGCAAAGCGCCATTCAGCAAACGATTCGAAGAAGCAGTGGGGCAGGCCTGCGAGAGTGCGTCGGCGCGACAAGTCGCGCGGCGATTGGGCATGGCCGAAAGCACGGTGCGCGCGATCGATCTGCGGTGCCTGGAGCGTTGGGAGGCCAAGCGTCGAAAGCCGCCGCTGCGGCAGATGGGCGTCGACGAGTTGTACCGCGGCAAGAAGGACAAGTTCCTCACAGTGGTGTGCAATCTGGAAACCGGCGAACCGCTGTGGTTTGGCAAAACGCGGAAGAAGGAAACGCTGGATGAATTCTTTCGAAGCCAGTTACGGAAGCCGCAGCGCAAGCGGATTGAGGCGGCGTGCCTGGACATGTGGGAACCGTTTCGGTTGAGCATTGAGGAATGGGCGCCACAGTGCAAGATCGTATACGACAAGTTCCACATCCTCCAGCATGCCAACGATGCCATCGACGAAGTGCGGAAGGCGGAGTTCTTCCGGCAGGGAAAACAAAAGCGCGGACTGATCAAGGGAAAGAAGTGGCTCCTGATGAGCCGGTGGAAGAACCTGACTCTCTCTCAACGCGGAGAACTCAACCGGCTGTTCCAACTGAACCGGCGCGTGTTCAAAGCCTACCTTCTCAAAGAGAGCTTGGAGCGGCTTTGGGACTATCGCTACGAGGGCGCGATGCTCAACTACCTGCAGAAGTGGATGGACCAACTGAAGTGGCAACGGCTCACGCCGTTCGAAGAACTCGCCGACATGCTGGTGAAGCATCTGGAGGGAATCTTGAACTACTGCCGGACCAAAGTTCGCTTCGGTGTGGTCGAAGCGCTCAATGGAAACATTCGGATGCTGATCAATCGTGGTCGAGGCTATAAGAACGTCCGCTACCTGCTGCTGAAGGCCAAACGCATGGCCGTGACCAATGCCGAATTTGTCGAACTTCAACAAGTCAGAAAGGCGGCATAGAATGGCCCTCCGTCGAATTCCCGCTCAGAGCCCGAAAAACACGGAGAGCGAAGAGACCCCCTGTACTATCGTCTCCTCAAATCCTTCCTGCGAGGCAGCTTCGAGGGAAACTTAAGCAACCCCCAGATGCAGAGGGCTGATGCGGAGGGCATCCCCCGGGTGGCCGAGCAACTTGTGACGGCGGCGGCCAGTGAAGGTAGCGCCGTGATCGTCGGGCGTGGTTCGGCCTACTACTTACGAGACCGACCGGATTCCTTCCATGTTTTTGTCTATGCGCCGTTTGAAGAGAGGGTGCGCAGGTTGCAACGGGCGGGAAAGAGTGAGGAGGAAGCGATTCAACTCGCCGACACTGTTGACCGCGACCGGGCGGACTTCATCAACCGATATTTCGGAATCGAGTGGCCTGCCCGGCATTTCTTCCACCTGATGATCAATTCCACTATGGGTGATACAGCCGTGGTACAGATAGTGCTCGACGGTTTGTCGGCCAACCGAAGCAGTGCTGAGCACCTCAATACGGCGGTAGACGACGGCTTGAGAATGTGATCAATAAGTGATCAATAATGCCTCTTGAGTATCCGTTGTGGTTGCGGGCAACGCACTTCTTCAACTTTCTGTTCATATCGCTTCTCGTTCGCAGCGGTCTTGAGATCCTGAGCGCACATCCGAGACTTTACTGGAACGATCGCTGCACGCCTGGCAGCGAATGGCTCAAGTTCACGAGAAAGCAGAGACCCGTGAACCGGCTCTGGACGGCCAGTGACGAGGAAACTTCGTTCCCGTCCGCGATCGCCCTGCCGGGCCGGGAGAATCTGGGTCTTGGGCGGCACTGGCACTTTCTCGCCGATTTCGGATGGCTGCTGACAGGTTTGGTCTACGTCGTGATGCTGTTTGCCTCGCCGGAGTGGCGGCGGCTGATTCCGACGTCCTGGCAGATTGTGCCGGATGCAGGACGCGCGATGTTCAGCTACTTGACCCTTCACATCATTGAGACGTCGGGAACATACAACGCGCTGCAACAACTGAGTTACGCGGCAATCGTATTCTTGCTCGCACCGTTCAGCATTGCGACAGGGGTAGCGATGTCCCCCGCCATCGCCGGCCGCTTCCCGTGGTACATCAAAACCTTTCACGGACGGCAGAGTGCACGGAGCCTGCATTTCCTGGCTCTTTGCGCGTTCATCCTGTTCTTCATCGGTCATGTCGCACTCGTGGTCCTGCACGGTTTCCGCAAAGGGCTGGCGGTGATTGTTCTGGGGGAAACGCACACTCCGCACCTGACGCGCGCCTTGGTCGTCTGGCTGTCCGGCTTGGCCGGAATCGTGATCATTCATGTCGTGACAACGATGTGTTCGCACCGCCGCCCGCGCTTTGTCCAGAACGCCACGCAGGCGATCACCGATCCGCTGCGCACGTTGCTTTTCGGCCACGAAATCTCCGCGCAGCATTACGCGCGTACGGATATCTCGCCATACTTCTGGGTGAACGGCCGCGCACCGAAAGAGGAGACCTATTGGGCGATGGCGCGCGATCACTTCGCGAATTACATCCTGGAGGCCGGCGGACTGGTTGAAAACCCGCTTTGCCTGACGCTGGCTGACCTCCGCGCCATCCCGAAACAAACCCAGATCACCAAGCACTGCTGCATCCAGGGCTGGTCGGGCGTTGCGGAATGGAGCGGCGTCTCCCTGCATCACATCGTTGGACTCTGCCGCCCTCTCCCGGGGGCCCGGTACATCGTCTTTTACGCGTTCGACAACAAATCTACATCGGAGCCGCACGCTCAGGGACCGGGATATTTCTACGGCACGATTCGCCTGGCACTGGCGCAAGATCCCCAAACGATTCTTGCCTACGAAATGAATGGCCAGCCGCTTCCGGTCGATCACGGCGCCCCGCTCCGCCTACGCGTGGAGACGCAGCTCGGTTTCACGATGGTCAAGTACATTCGCGCCATTGAGTTCGTCGAGAACTACGCACATATCGGCAAGGGCCACGGCGGATGGCGCGAGGACTATCAGTATTTCAGCCAGGAGGCGGGGATATGATTCGTGCGGTTTGTTGCGTGGATGCCGGAAAGAGGCGCGTCCGCGCATGTCCGCATCTGGAAGAATCGTACGCAGAATGCTCAGGGAAGAGGAGAGAGAACATATGATCACCCTCGCAACGCCCCCGATCACTACAGCCAGACTCTTGAGCCGACATAAGGCCGCGGAGGGTACGATGGCCGTCCGCTTCAGGCGGCCCACGAACTGGGCGGAAGAATTTGCGGCTACTGAGCCGATACTCCTTCCTGACACTCCGTACACCCGCCGCGAGGCAGGGGTTTGGAGGACATGCGAAAAAAGGGGGGAACCGGACAGGCGTGAGAGCAGGCGGCTGGAAATGAATAATCTCGAATCGGATGTTTTTGTTTTTTTTGGGGCCACTGGGGATCTGGCATACGAGCAGATTTTCCCTGGACTTCAGGCAATGATCATCCGTGGACACTTCGATATGCCGATCAATCGGGGTGGCAAAGTCTGCGTGGAATCTTGACCGGCTTCGGGCTCGTGCTCGTGAAAGCCTGGAGAAGCACGGGGGCCTGGACCCTCGCGCGTTTTACCCGCTTTCGGCAAAACTCCAGTATGTCAACGGAGACTCTATATCAAGGCGCTCGCCGCGCCCTTCACCGTCAGCACGATTCCTGACAAAACGTTGCTTGCTTTCGCGGACCATGGCTCAGTGGGTGAGCTCATGGAAGCTGACGGAGGCGATGCCGAAGAGATGATTGCAAAGTTCGCTAAAGCGGGCATCGACTGCGACAAGCTCGCCACCGATCTGCAGCGCGAAGCCGCCGGATCGTTTGTGAGAGACTGGAACGAGATGCTTGCCTCGATTGCATTGAAGGTCTCCGGATTCAAAGCTGCCGGGAAGTGAATCTCCGCCTTGTCCGAGCTTGTGTCCGCAAAGACATAGTCGTCTCCGTTCCGGTTGCCGCTTATCGCAGCACGAAGACATTGACGCCTTCCCCTGAACGCAACCTCGGAGGCTCCGCCAGCATGCCCCGGCGTTGCTTTGCTCAGCTCTTGCTTTTTGCGATCTTTCGGAGAGCCGAACCTTTATGCATAGCCAGGTGGTCCGTCTTATCGCTCTTGATCAGGTACTGTGGCTCTTCCTTCGACGCATGAACCGTGTAGCCTTTAAATGTGACTTCGGAGGGATGCTTTTTCCTGATCGTCCCCCTGACACGTCCTGCTTCCGAGTTCCATTCAACGTGGTCTCCTGCTTTAAAATCGTCTGTCATCGGCGTACGCTTAGGCCCTGGGGCCGAATAGCCGGAACGCAGGTCACCTATCCTGCTGAACACAAAGATTAGAGCAATGGGAGATTATGCGGCTGGGTGCCCGTAGCGCTTGTGCTTTCCCGCACCTCGATTCCCCGCGCCAGCAACGCATCCGCTATCAGGGAGCGATGACAGCGCCAGGGAACGGCTTCAGCGCACATGATTGCGATCCGTTCCGACCTCGCCAGTTTTATCAAATTGTCCAGATGTTGCCGGAATTCGGGCGTCTGCATATAGTCGGCGAAGCCGCGGAAACTGGCGTTATGCCAGCCGGTGTTGAGCGAATCCCGGCTTGCACGCCGGAAGCCGCCCAGTCCAGGCATATACCGGTAATGAAGGCGGGAGGAATGCAAGGCGGGCGATAGTTCGCTTCGGTTGAACTGCGGATTGTGCCGCGAACGCGGGACGGTTCGTACATCGACCAGCCTTTGTACCTGGTGCGCTTTCAGAAGGCGGATGAACTCCTTTACCGGGCGGGTGGAGTGCCCGATGGTCATGACAATCAGCTGTGTCGGTGATGCGCCGTTTTTCATGCCAGATATCTATGCTGAATCGTCACGAATACAAGGCCTGTCATCTTCGCATGCTGCCTCATTTCAGCGCGCCGGCCTCGTAAAGACCTTCCAGCAGCATGTGGAAATATACCACCCCGGCATAGGGTTCCCAGTTCGTGGTAACCCTCGCGACGCCGTCGTAGTCCAGCGGTTCGTTGCGCTTCAGCCATTTGGCCAGCCTGTTCCGGGCGCCAACGTCATCGCCGGGAAACACATTGAGTGGCTTCAATCCGCGGAGCAGGACGTATCCGGCCGTCCATCTGCCCACACCGCGAAGTTCCAGCAACGATGCAACGACTGCTTCGTCGTCAATCTTTTCCAGGGAATCAAAATTGATCCGGCCGCTGGCCCGAGCATTTTTTCTATCAGGGATTTTGCTTACTCCTTGAACTCGAGGCATAGCCCTGGGCCGCTAAGGGTCACCTGCAGCCGAGGAACGTCACAAGGCCCGCTTTGTCTAACCGCTACTTCGATCGGCATATCACCGAACGGCAGTACCCGTCGATAAGTCGTGCCGTCCCAGCGATCTATTACATTTTGGTTACGACGCCGGAGAGCCCACGCTGTAAAATCCAGCCGAAACGGTGCGACCGGGACGATGGAAAATGTGATCCGGTCCGCAAATTCATTCTGCCTTCTACTGGTGCCTGCCTTTGCCATGTTCTTCGGAAGTACGGATTTCAACTCCATCAATGAGGATCTAATCGCAACAACAACGGCCATGTTATCCAGTAGGTTCCCTGTCCCGCAGTTATGCGATCAGGCTCAGGCGGTGCGGCGGATACAGCTTCATTTTCTGGAGCCAACGTTCGACCACCTGCAGGAATTCACCGTTCGAAGGGTGACGGCAGACGGCGGCCAGTCCAGAGAGATCGTACGCCAGCAGTGGAATTTCAATCCTGCGAGCTCGACCAGCGAGCTCGAAGACTATGAAGTCAATCTGGATGGCGTGTCGGCCCTGGAACTGTGATAAGGCCGGACCTGACAAACAACGAGGCGCTGCCAACTCTTTCCGCGTGGCGCGTGGCCTGATAGGTCGTCGCAGGAGTCTTCCCGAAATTGTACGCCAGGACCGATGTCTGCGGTCTTCCGGGCGCGAGCCTCGGCCGCCCGTCAACGAAGCACGTAACGAGGCCGCGTACACCACAGCAGCCACCAGATCAGGAGCGCTTGTAAAGGAACACGCCCCCACGTCAGCACCGGCGCGATCGAGGCGGCACCGGCCTCGGCCGGATGCATCGCCATATAGAGGTTGGCCGGTAAGACGACGATCAGCAGCGCCACCAGTCCCCACGCCGCCGCCCTGCGCGTTGCCGGCACAAGCAGCCCCAGCCCGCCAAGGATTTCAAAAGCGCCGCTGGCCCGCACCATCGCCACGTGCCACGGAATATAGGGCGGCATGATCCTCAAGTAGGGCACGGGCTTGATGAAATGCAGCGCGCCCGCCACGATGTAAAAGACAGCGGCGCTGACACCACCGCGATCCCTCTGCGGTGTGGACAGGATTCTTAGACGGGCCACGGCTGATCGTAACAGAAGAACATCTCAAGCTCGCCCCTCTAGTCTGTGCGCGGAACGGCCGAAACCATGCGCGTATATCCTCGGCGAGCAATTCGGGCTCTTCCATCGCCGCGAAATGCCCGCCGCGCGGCATTGGTGTCCAGCGCCGCGACAACTGTGATGTGGGGCTTTTTGCGGCGGTTCGGCGAAGTTGCTTCCCCGGTCGAGCGCATTTTTAAATTTGTGGCGCGCTGTGAAGACAAAGTGCCCGTGAACCGGACACGGGACGGATAATGCGGTCCTTGCCGAGAAGCAGCGGACTCCTGGCGACACTCTGCTGGGTTTCGCTTTCTCACATATTCACTGCTTCTGTCGCGTGGCCAACGCACCTGCCAGGTAGGCAGGCGCGCAGTTCGATTCATGCAGTCAAGACATCGTAGGAGCCTGGGGACCGACTCGACATTCCGGATCAGATCCCGTGTGTGAAACACACTTCGCGACATCATGAATGCCAACTGGTCAAGCTGGACAGTCAAAGTTTGAGCCTCCTAGAATCAATAGCTTGCAAAGTTCTAGTCGCAACCTTATTAATGCATTTGAGGGTCTGGGTCTAAGCCTAATCCGTGCTAAGTAGGCAGAATCCATCACAAGTAACCTAAAATTAAGCACTTACAGATAAACGGAGGGTTTGGAGGGTGCGGCGAACGCTCGTAAGCTATTGAAAATATGGAGCGGGAGACGGGACTCGAACCCGCGACGTCCAGCTTGGGAAAATGGGCCATGTTTTGTTTTCAGTAATATAACTGCGCCAGGGCGTTGATTCAGGGTATGGAAAACGCCAATAAAACAGTGTCCCATTTCGGCCGGCGTGCTAATGGAGGGTTTTTGGAGGGTTAAGTCAACCCTCGGGAAGGTCGCTTCGACACCTTCAACGCTGGAGCGCTGCGCGGACCGTCCGCAGGTCTAGAAACATCCTTTGTGGTCCCGTCGCCGCAGCACCCTCGATGGGCACAAAACCATATCGTGCGTACCAGCTGACCCGATCCCGATAAGCGTCTGTGATGATCGAGCGACAGCCAACTTCATCGGCCACGCGCAAGCTGATGCGAAGCGCTTCCGAAATCAGCGCATGGCCAAGTCCCCGGCCTGCGAATCGCCGATCCACAGCGAGCCGCGCCAGTAAAATCAGCGGCAGATCGTACGGAGGCAGCCCGCGGACATACTTTTTCGGGCTGTGAGCGGGAATTCGACTGGCTTGACGTATGCGCTAGCCTGAGGGCATGAAGGAGCGTGACTGGACAAGAGTCCTGGGATGGCCCGGATACCAGGTGTATCAGAGGGAAATCGATGAGTCGGGCAAAAAGCTGAAGCTGTGGGTGCGGCGGAAGAAGACGGGGCTTAAATTGATTTGCTCCGGGTGTGGTCAGCACATACCGGCCAGCCGGATCCAAGAGATCAGCGAGCGGGAGGTACGGGACCTGCCGTGCTTCGAGTACTCGACGACGATCGTGGTGGAGACGTATCGGATGAAATGCCCCCGCTGCGGATTCCGTGCAGAGAAGGTGACTCAGTTGCCGAGCAAAGCGCCATTCAGCAAACGATTCGAAGAAGCAGTGGGGCAGGCCTGCGAGAGTGCGTCGGCGCGACAAGTCGCGCGGCGATTGGGCATGGCCGAAAGCACGGTGCGCGCGATCGATCTGCGGTGCCTGGAGCGTTGGGAGGCCAAGCGTCGAAAGCCGCCGCTGCGGCAGATGGGCGTTGACGAGTTGTACCGCGGCAAGAAGGACAAGTTCCTCACAGTGGTGTGCAATCTGGAAACCGGCGAACCGCTGTGGTTTGGCAAAACGCGGAAGAAGGAAACGCTGGATGAATTCTTTCGAAGCCAGTTACGGAAGCCGCAGCGCAAGCGGATTGAGGCGGCGTGCCTGGACATGTGGGAACCGTTTCGGTTGAGCATTGAGGAATGGGCGCCACAGTGCAAGATCGTATACGACAAGTTCCACATCCTCCAGCATGCCAACGATGCCATCGACGAAGTGCGGAAGGCGGAGTTCTTCCGGCAGGGAAAACAAAAGCGCGGACTGATCAAGGGAAAGAAGTGGCTCCTGATGAGCCGGTGGAAGAACCTGACTCTCTCTCAACGCGGAGAACTCAACCGGCTGTTCCAACTGAACCGGCGCGTGTTCAAAGCCTACCTTCTCAAAGAGAGCTTGGAGCGGCTTTGGGACTATCGCTACGAGGGCGCGATGCTCAACTACCTGCAGAAGTGGATGGACCAACTGAAGTGGCAACGGCTCACGCCGTTCGAAGAACTCGCCGACATGCTGGTGAAGCATCTGGAGGGAATCTTGAACTACTGCCGGACCAAAGTTCGCTTCGGTGTGGTCGAAGCGCTCAATGGAAACATTCGGATGCTGATCAATCGTGGTCGAGGCTATAAGAACGTCCGCTACCTGCTGCTGAAGGCCAAACGCATGGCCGTGACCAATGCCGAATTTGTCGAACTTCAACAAGTCAGAAAGGCGGCATAGAATGGCCCTCCGTCGAATTCCCGCTCAGAGCCCTTTTTCGGAAACGTATCGCGAGGCACGCTTGCCATGGCCAAGGTAAAGTAGCCAAGCACGGTTCGTGGAGCGTCTTCATCGAGAGCCACATAGCTTACACCGATCGAGCTCTTCTGCTGATTGGTCCAGGCATGACGCTTGAGATAATTGTTGAGGGCGTCGTCACCGCAATCGAAATTCTCCACCTCATCCTGTTCTTCGAGGCGGCGAATGACAATGGCCATTCAGTCCCGCATAGCCCGAATCAGGGCATCCGTAGGGCGGTTCGCTTCCCCTGCAGTTACGAGTTCAGCAAGACTTTCCAGCTCGCGCCCAGTCCATTTGATATCCACACGGGGCAGGACGAGGTCCGGAGCCACGCGTTCCAACCGCGGAAAGAGCAGCACGTTTCGCTCCCCGCTCGCGCTCTCGCTCATGATCCGGTGCCCCAATTTCCGCTCCGACACGGCCCATCGAAACAGCGCTACGGCATCGGACAGGAAGTCGGTGTTGCTGCTGAGCTGCAGTTCTTCTTTGAGCAATCGCACCGAGCGATCTTCCGCTGGAGCAAGGTCAGCCTGGAACTTGGCTTTCCGCCGCGGACTAGGCGCTGGAGCCTCAATTCGTTTTTTTCTGGTCTTCAGAGCCATTGCCTACCTTCAGATTCCCGAGACATATATTCACTCCAATTATACTCCCAATCTGCAGCCTAATAGAGTCAAACCGGATAAGAGACTCGATCGGGCAAGATCGGACAAGTCGTGAATCCCGCAAGCTTGGACCGCCAGCTCGCCTGTTACGCTGTTTGGGAGAAGGCGCGACCAACCTTCAGTCCTGCATGTACGTGGGTTTGACGAGTGTCTCTTGCACAATGGTAGGCACCCAGCGCCCAGGAGGAGTAAACGTGATGCAGCTCAATACCTACCGTTCGAATGCCCGATGGCTGGCATTGTTCTCGCGGCGACGCTGGTGGCAGCGGGCGGGCGCCAATCTGATCAGGAAGATTCCTGTCCCTGGCGATTACGGATGGGATTACCTGACAGCCGATGGCGACGGCCGCCGCCTCTATGTCTCCCATGACAAAGAAGTTGTCGTGATCGATCTCGATTCCGGGGCGATCATTCGGAAAATCCCGGGCAGCGATGTCCATGGCATTGCAGTCGTTAGGGACTTCGGGCGCCGCTTCATCAGTGCCACCGATCCTAGTTCTGTAAGTATCTTCAATCTGAAGACCCTTGCGGTGATCGATAAAGGGCGGTCGGCGAAGACCCGAACGCAATTTTTTACGACCGCAAGACAAAACGAGTTTCATGATCGATCGGGGTAGCAAGCGCGTCAGCGCAATCGACCCGAAGACCGGTAAAGTTGTCGGAACCGTCGAAGATGTGGGAGGGATGACGGAGCATGCGGTGTCTGACGATGTCGGGCACGTGTTCTTGAATATGCAGAGCCTCGGAACGCTGCTTAGGATCGACGCACAGGCTCTAAAGGTCACGGATACATGAAACTGGCTCCATGCGAGCAGCGAAGCAGCATGGACATAGCACGCGCTCATCAACGCGTATTCATAGAATGCAGAAGTGGCGTCATGACGGTGGTGGACGGAACGACGGGCCGGATTGTCACCACTCAGTCAATCGGACGTGGAATTGATGCCGCCGAGTTCGACCGACAGAGGTTTGGTCTATTTTTCGGCGGGCGGCGACGGCGCCATGTGGTGTTCTACGAGCACTCGCCCGACAAATACTTTGGTCGAAACCGTGAAGACCCAAGTCGGAGCCAGAACCATGGCGATCGACCACAAGACTGGAACAGCGTTTTTTTCTGTCGGTGAGTTCGGGCCCGCTGTCGGCCCCAGCCGCGGGCGGGAAGCAACTGAGAGGGGCAACGGTTCCCGGAAGCTTTTCGGTCCTGGTTTTCGGAGAATGACGGTACCATTGAGGTAACGGGCGATGGCGATGGGCTCCGAACGAAACCGTCCCGAGTTGACCTCAATGGGTTATGAGCGTCCGGGCAATCGTTAGGTAGTTAATTTAATTTCGACTCCCGTTCAACTCCCATTTACCCGATCCCGAGGCTTCCTTAAGGCTCTTTCGGGTGCCACTCGCGCCTTGTTATCATCTTTGGGTTTCGTCCTAAGGAATGTGAGTCTGGGTATAGAGCCGACCAATGATTTTCCGACGGCAGTTCGCTTTCGTTGGCCCAGAATCCCCGCACGCACAAGACGGCGCAAGGTTCCGCTTGGTCGTCTAACGCCTATACTACCCATCTAAGCGAGGAATGATGATGGGCGTGATCACTTCAAGTGGGCGGTGCTACTCAATCCGCGCCAAGTTCCGGCGGCGACGGTCTGTCTTGCCCAGAGCGTCCTTGCGTCGTGCCCTTGAATGGAACCGTCAAAGTTCGTTTTCGAGAGAAAATCTGGCGACCGGTAAAACTGCGGCTTGCGGATGTGCTCAATGATGCTTCTTGAGTATCCGTTGTGGCTGCGGGCAACGCACTTCTTCAACTTTCTTTTCCTGTCGCTTCTCGTTCGGAGCGGTGTGGAAATCCTGAGCGCCCATCCGCGACTTTACTGGAACGATCACTGCACGCCCAGCAGCGAATGGCTCAAATTCACGAACAAGCGACGGCCCACAGATAGGCTCTGAACGGCCAGTGACGAATAGAGTTCTTTCCCGCCCGCGATCGCGTTGCCGGGTCGGAGAATCTGGGTCTCGGGCGGCACTGGCACTTTCTCGCCGATGTCGGCTGGCTGCTGACAGGGCTGGTCTACGTCGCGATGCTGTTTGCCGCGCCGGAGTGGCGGCGTCTGATTCCGACTTCCTGGCAGATTGTGCCAGATGCCGGACAGGCCATGCTCAGTTACCTGACTCTTCACGTCGTGGAAACGCCGAGACAATATAACGCGCTGCAACAACTGAGCTATGCGGCGGTCGTATTCCTGCTCGCGCCGTTCAGCATTGCGACGGGAGTAGCGATGTCCTTTGCCGTCGCCGCGCGCTTCCCTTGGTACATCAAAATCTTTCACGGGCGGCAGGCCGCGCGGAGTCTGCATTTCCTGGCTCTTTGCACGTTCAGCTTGTTCTTTGTCGGCCATGTCGCGCTCGTCGTCCTGCACGGTTTCCGCAAAGGTTTGGCCGTGATTGTTCTGGGGGAAACGAATGCTCCGCACCTGACACGCGCTTTGATCGTCTGGCTGTCCGGGCTGACCGGCATCCTGGTCACCCATGTCGTCACAACGATGTGCTCGCACCGCCGCCCACGCTTGGTCCAGAAGGTCACGCAGTCGATCACCGATCCGCTGCGCACGCTGCTTTTTCGGCCATGAAATCTCCGCGCAGGATTACTCTCGCGCGGACATCTCGCCCTACTTCTGGGTCAACGGCCGCGCACCGAAAGAAGAGACTTATGTGGCGATGGCGCGCGCTCTGGAGGCCGGCGGATTGGTCGAAAGGCCTTTATCGCTGACGCTGGCAGACCTCCACGCCATGCCGACGCAAACTCAGATCACCAAGCACTGCTGCATCCAGGGCTGGTCTGGCGTTGCGGATTGGAGCGGCGTCCCCCTGCGTCATATCGTTGGACTCTGCCGGCCGCTTCCGGGGGCCCGATACATTGTCTTCTATGCGTTTGACAACAAATCCACATCGGAGCCGCACGCCCAGGGACCGGGATATTTCTACGGCGCGATTCGCCTGGAGTTGGCGCAAGATCCGCAGACGATTCTTGCCTATGAAATGAATGGTCAACCGCTCCCGATCGATCACGGAGCGCCACTCCGCCTGCGCGTGGAGACACAGCTCGGTTTCACGATGGTCAAGTATATTCGCGCAACCGAATTCGTCGAGAATTACGCGCACATCGGCCAGGGCCAAGGAGGATGGCGGGCGGATTATCAGTATTTCAGCCAGGAGGCGGGAATCTGATTTACGGGCTTGCAAGATGAATGCAAGGATCGGCAAGAAGTGGTGCCACGGCGACCAGCCTCTCACTGCCGCATCACTGCTCCCCCAACCTCGTGAATTTCCGTGTCGGTCCGTCATAACTCGTAGAGCCACGGTCGTTCTCCGGACAGCCACGAGAAGCCGCTGTGTAGCGGCAGCGTTCGATCCGTCGGTAATGCTATTTCCACGTTCCTTTCCGCCCGTGCCGATTACCCGGCACAGCGACGGTGTGGAAGCTGTAGCGGCTCAAGGCCGGCGCTTCGACGAGTTTAAAGATGTTCATTGTCGAGCCACCCATCGCGAAAGCCAGCGCGCCGAAGGCCCTCCACGATGTAGCGGCATCGCCGGATAGTCTTCCAGATAAGCTGGGACTGAAAGTTTTCGATCATCAGAATGATCGGGCCTTGATTCAACCCGAAGATCCAGGGAGACACCCAACCGTGCGGATTTCTGCTCGTCTCAGGGTAGGTCGAATTGAAACTGGCATCAAATCCATACGGGCTGTGCCCTTTCAAATTGAGACGCTCGATGGCATGACGGATTGTGTCAACCACGATCTCAGGCGCGAACGGGAGTGAGGCGACTACCGCCCAAGGCGAAATGGTGCCGTCATCCGGACCAAATGGCGCCCCTCTTGCATCGTAGTCGTAGAAGACCCTCCGGACGCCGTTCACATCGAGAACCGCTGGTCCCGGTCCGTCGCTCGCGGTGAGCCCCCAACCGTATTTGTGATAGTGTGCGAATCCGAGCGGATTAGCTATTCCATATTGCTGTTGAACGTATGTGGCCCGTCGACTGTTCTCAAAATAATCAATTCCCTTTTTCCTATTGAAGTCGTCGTGTATGCCACGAAAATCCAACCACAGATGAGACATCTGATGAATGAAAAGCGGGCCGGCATACAAGTGTTCTATGCCGTAGAGTTCCTTCCACTCAAAAGTGGAGATCCATTCGCTGTAGCCTTGGGGATTGATCGGAAACGTCGGCGATCCTAAGGCCAGTGCATAGAGGATCAGAGCTTCGCTGTAGCCAGTATCCCATCGGTATGGCAGAAACCCCGATTCGGGCTTCCAACCATGACAGATCGTGGCCCCTTCATTCAGAGCCCATTGCCAATCAACGCGGCAATAAAGAGACTCCGCGAGCTCCCGTATCTCACTTTCCTCTTCACTCTTCGCGGTAAAATAAGTTGACGCCGTGAGAACGCCGGCCATGAATATGGCAGTATCGACCGTCGACAATTCGCATTGCCAAGCTCGGCGACCGGTCTGCATGTCGAGGAAGTGGTAGTAGAACCCTTTGTATCCTGTGGCATCTGCTTCGGTGCCTTGATGGCTGGACTGGAAGAACCTCAAAAGCGTCAGGGTCCGGTCGATTGCCTCGGCTCGTGAGAACAAGCCTCGCTCTGCGGCCACAATGTAGACGCTGAGCCCCATGCCCACGGCCGCGATACTCGACGGCGATCCAGGCTGGGTCTTGTCAGCGATCAGACCGTTTCGAGGGTTGATCTCATTGCGAAAATAATCGAATGTGGCGTGCCGGAGGGCGTCAAGCATTTCTGAATCCGTCCCCTGCGGATTCGAATGAGGCAACCCTTGATTCGTGACTGGCACTCTCATAATGGTTCGTTCACGTTCAGGCGAACTCAATCGTGATGGCGGCGACGCTCTGCGGCGGCAGGGCGACGGCCAGATCAATATGTTCTTGTTCGTGTGTCCAGGGTTGCGCTTCCTTCCGCAGAGCCGAAGCGCTCTCGAGTTGTTCCACTTGCAACGGGCTCAGATATTCAGGTTCGTCCATCGTCCGCCAGAGCCGGCGTGGATTGGCGTGATCTTCGTCAATCCTTTCGATCCAGGCGGTGCGCGGCAGCGGCGCGCCCGACAATCGCAGGTTGACCAATTCAGTTTGTATCGGATGCCGGGGCATAGCGAGGTTGGTCACTACCATGGTCGCGGCGTTGTTCTTGCGCACCAGCCACGCGTCCACGGTGGCGTGAGCTCCCTCGACTTCCAGGAGTTCAGTTCCCAACCCGTGCAATAACTGGAAGGCGCGATAGGCCGGCTTGGCGATCCCATGCAGATTCAGGAGACCGAACCCGCCATGAAACGGGACTGAAGGAAAATAGTTCTCCGAGAAAATGTCACTGAAGGTCCAAAAACTATAACCCTGGACGAGTCCCCGCGCTTCCATGATGATTCGGGTGACGAATGCGGCGGCAAACGGCTCGTCATGCAGCGGATCTCGCGGATTCGACGAAATATTCCACTCCGTATAGTACAGCGACAATCCCCCGGCTTCGCCGCGCGCTTTACTCACGTCGTCCTTCATCAGGTCGCGCGGCGCATGCTCCAACTGAGTCATCGTATCCGCCCCTGGTGTCCCGAACGCATCGGTCGGGTAGTGGTGTGTGCTGACGAAATCAACGGGAACTACGTTTTTCTTGCAGTAGTCGAGGAACTGAGGAATCCATTGATTGTCCGCGGTCGCAGGCCCTCCAACTCTGAATGATTCATCCACACTCTTGATGGCGGTGACAGTGCAGCGGTAAAGCCTGAAGTAATCTTCCTGCGGGCCGGTCCAGAAAGCCTGGAGATTCGGTTCATTCCAAACCTCAAAGAACCACTTGCGCACTTCGGCGGCGCCATAGCGGTTCACCCAATGTGCTGTCAGTTTTTGGATCAACGTGGCCCATTGATCGTAATCCTTCGGCGGGGTCACGTTTCCCCGGTAACGAAAAACCGTGGTGTGTCCCGACGCGAGCGTTTCAGGCATGAAAGACAGTTCGACGAACGGCCGCATTCCGATCGACAGGAGAAAGTCGATAATCTGGTCGGCGTTGAAGAAAGAATAAAGGAGTTGTTCTTCTTCGCATATGAGCGTTCCCATCTCGTCGGAAAGCAGCGCGTGGAAGCGTACGTGCTGAAAGCCGAGTTCGTTGTGGCAACGCAGCATCTGCGCTTGCCAGTCCGCTCGCAGGGCGAGCGGTGCGTGTCCACTCCCGACGGTGTGCTCCCAAAAATGCGGAAATGCCTTGGCGGCCTGCGAAAAACTGCATGTAAAGTCGGGCAATGTTTCTCCTCGCTGGGTTTACGGCAACCATTCTGGCGGCATTCAGGCGGGCTTGGGCCACTCGACGACTTGCTTAATAGAATCGGGCTCATGGCGGTTCGCCGATCCCGCGAACTCCTCTGGCGAATATCGTTGCGTGATCAATCCATCCAGGTGCGCGCCCCATCGCAAGTGAGCTTGCTCCAGGTCGCGGACGCCGATTTGAAAATGGCCACGGGCGGCATTGACGCTCCCAAGCATGACTTGGTTGTCCAGTACCAGTTCGCGGATCAGCTCAGCCCCAGGGATCTTCAAGGGCCGGTCGCCGCCGGGGATACCCGTCACTACGTACGCCCCGTTCACAGCCAGAGCCTCCAAAAGGTTGAACTCCAGCTCCGGAATTCCGCTGGCATCCAAAACCAGATCCATAGCGCCGACTCTCTTCTCGACCTGTTCCGCCGGCACCTGACGGCCGTCCACATACTGCCCGCCAATGCCCCTCAGCCATGTGGGGCGCGCGCTGGCCGAATCAACCACGTCCAACCCGTAGACCTCGCCGCCCCGCAGGCGCAAGACCATTGCCGCCAGGAGTCCAACGGGTCCTAATCCTGCCACCAGGCACCGCCGTCCAAAAAGCCAGTCCGGTGTCGTAGCGGCTTCGGGGCAACGTACCGTTTGCAAACGAAGCACTTCGTCGATGGCCTTCTCGACAATGGAAAGGGGTTCCATCAGCACTCCAACGAATTCCAATTCCGGCGGCACTCGAACGATGTATTGCTCTTTGTCGACTACGAATTCCGTTTGATAGCCATCGAGTCCCTTGATACCTCGTTCACGATATTTCCCCGTCTCGCACATGTCGGAGCGGCCCATGCGACAGGGGTTGCATTCGGCGCACCCACGCCTGACCGTGAATACGGCGTAGTCGCCAACCTTTACGCGCGTGACCGAGGGCCCCGTGCTCACTACGCGGCCGAACATTTCGTGCCCAATGACAAGTTCCTTCTGTCGCTCCGGGGCTTGCGCGCGTCCTGCGGACAACTCTTCGCGGTCGGTGCCGCAAATTCCTACTCTTATGATCCGGACCTGGACCTCATCTGCCGCGGAGACGGAAGGTTCATGCCGTTCGACCATGCGCGCTCCAGCCGTACCCGGGACGATTGCAATTGCTTTCATAATCAGTCTATTTGAGCCTCTCCAACAGATGATCGCCGACCCGCAGCGCGTTGGCGATGATCGTCAGACTGGGATTCACCGCTGCGATCGATACAAAAAAACTTGCATCGACCACGTAGAGATTATCCAGATCATGCGCTTTGCAATTGAGATCGAGCGCCGATGTCTTGGGGTCGTGGCCAAAGCGCACAGTTCCCGCCTGATGAGCCGTTCCCCCAATCGGGATGTCCTTGCCCAGATAGAGTCCTCGTGACATCAGATGATCGTGGCAGCCGATGTCCGTGAGCATGTCCTTGAGCTTTGCGGTCAGCCTGCTGTGTCCCTCCAGGTCGACATGTTCAAGGGCGAGCGTAATCTTCCCCTCGGAATCGATGGTCACCCGATTGGCCGGATCGGGCAGATCCTCCGACTGCAACCAGAAGTCGATGGAATGCTCCGCCAGGAAATCGAGAGCAAACTCCGGCTTCCAAACGGCCCAGCCGGGTGCCTCTCCACTGATCATTTCGCCATCCGACTTGCCCAGCATCTGTATCTCTCCCAATGGGTACTCCCACTCGGGGGAGCGGAAGTAAAAGTCATTTAAGGCGAGTGTCTTTTGGAAGATGGTTGGGTTGGGGTTCTTCGAAATCCCCATCAACGCGGAGCAGTTGTGACGCATATAGTGCCTCCCCACCACATCCGAACGGTTGGCCAACCCAGTAGAATGTTTCTCGTTTGCCGAGCGCAGCAGAAGAGCAGCGGAATTGATCGCTCCGCAGGAGACCACCACAATGTCCGCGGAGTATTCCTCGCCAGAGCCATTGTGGTCAACCAGAACCTTGGTCACCAAGCGCCCGGACGCGTTGGTTTCGAGTCGGTTGACGTAAGCGCCCGTCATCAACTGAACGTTGGGATGCTTAAGAGCTGGGTCCACGCAAATGATCTGCGCGTCCGCTTTGCCGTTCACGAGGCATGGAAATCCATCGAACGCAGGGCATCGCACACACGCGCTGGAGTGCAAAGCCTTCCCGTTCTCTTCATCGAGCAGAATGCCGAGGGGTAAAGGAAACGGGTGATGACCCAAGCGTTGGAAATCGTCATAGAGTTCCTGAATCCGCGGTGAATGGCTTACGGGAGGATATCGGTAAGGTGCACTGAAGCGCCCTTCCGTAGGATCGATTCCGTGCTCGCCGTGGACATGATACAGGTCCTCAGCCTTCGTATAATAAGGCTCGAAGTCTTCGTAGTTCAGCGGCCAGGATGGTGAGATTCCGGCATAATGTCTGACTTCCCCAAAGTCCTCAGGCCGAAATCGCAGCAAAGCCGCACCAAAGACCTTTGTGTTGCCACCTACGTAGTATTGAATCCCCGGATAAAACAATTTTCCGTCTTTGTCATACCAGGTCTCTTTGGCCCTGTATCGTGACTCGATAAAGACGGCGCGAGAATCCCAGTTGGCCTTCTCGCGGGGCAGGTACCCGCCCCGTTCGAGGAGCAAAATTCGTTTGCCCGATGGCGCCAGATGGTAAGCCAACGTTCCTCCCCCGGCTCCCGTCCCTATGATGATGACGTCGTAGTGAGTTTCCGTGGCCATATCCTATTCGAACACCGGTGCCAGGGCTATCGAAACCAGGCCCAGGACGAAGAGGACGAACATCAGCCCAAGCAACTGCTTCACCCTACCGCTGGCCCCACGAAACTCGTTCCACACGAACACGCCCCAGAGCGCGGAAATCATTGTATTGCCCTCGCCGAGCGAGAACGACGTTGCGGGTCCCACTACCGGCGTGTAGGCCGCGACAAAACTGCAAATGGTTCCGATTCCCCAGATGAGACCACCCAGGACTCCCCAGGCATGGACACGCGGTCCACCCCGGAAATAGTCGCTGATCAAGAGTTTCGGTCCGCTCACGGGGTGCCGCATGAACGCGTAATTCAGCGGGAAGTTGGACGCGAGAGCGCCAAGGGCAAATACGAAATACACCGTGTACGGCCCCAGGTGGTCCTTTCCGATCAGAGCTTTCGCAACGAAAGGATAGAAAAGCCCGACTGCCACACCAGCCAGCAGACTGAGCACAATTCCTTTCGTGCCCGCCTTTGCGCCCTTCGACAACCCACGATAGGCCAGTGCATTGACGGCAACGGCAGCGCAGATCAGCAAGACTCCGCCAAAAAGAAACACCGGGTTGCCGGCCGGCGAGACGACATAATTGAGAATCGCACCGATCACCAGAGCCAAACCGGCGCCGACGGGAAACGCCACGGCCATTCCAGCGGTCGATATCGCGGCGACCAGGAGCAGATTTCCCAGATTGAAAACCATCCCGCCGATGAACGCCTCAATCAAAGACCGAGCGCTCGCGCTGGCGAGATTGTGGAAGAAACTTGCGGGAGCCTCCGGATTCGTCCGCCCCATGGTGAGACCGAAACAAAGGGAGCACATCAGAATCCCCCACGTGTAGTCCCAATAGAACAGCTCGAATCGCCAAGCTTTATCGATCTTTTGTGTATTGGCCCAGCTGCCCCAGCACAGCATGCTGACGAGCATCATTACTAGAGCAGCCGGGTATGTCTGAGGAATGTACATGGCTCAGGCGTCGGGCACGATGTGGGCGCGTCCTTCCCGGCAGTTGAGTGCGGCAGAGAAAAGGCTAAAGCAGAAGGGTGCGTGCTGTGTCGGCATTTTGGTCAGAGTTTGGTTTTCGCAATCATTTTGAGAGCCGAACCTTTATGCATAGCCAGGTGGTCCGTCTTGTCGCTTTTGATCAGGTACTGCGGCTCTTCCTTGGAAGCGTGAACCGTGTAGCCTTTGAACGTGACTTCGGAGACATGCTTTTTCTTGATCGTACCCCGGACCCGGCCTGCTTCTGAATTCCATTCGACGTGGTCTCCTACTTTAAAATCGTCTGTCATCGGCGTGATCTCCCATTGCTCTAATCTTTGTGTTCAGCAGGATAGGTGACCTGCTTTCCGGTGATCTTGCCCCAGGGCGTAAGCGTATGCGGCTGGGTGCGGGTAGCGCTCGTGATTTCCCGCACTTCAATTCCGCGGGCCAGCAACGCATCCGCTATCAAGGAGCGGTGACAGCGCCAGGGAACGGCTTCGGCGCACATAATTGCAACTCGCTCTGACTTCGCAAGCTTTATCAAGTCGTCCAGATTTTTCCGGAACTCGGGCATCTGCATGTAATCGGCGAAGCCGCGGAAGCTTGCGTTATGCCAGCCGGTGTTGAGCGAATCCCGGCGCGCATGCCGGAAGCCGCCCAGTCCGGGCATGTACGTGTAATGAAGACGGGCCGAATGCAAGGTGGGCGATAGTTCGCTTCGGTTGAACTGCGGATTGTGCCGCGAACGCGGGACGGTTCGTACATCAACCAGCCTCTGTACCTGGTGCGCTTTCAAAAGCTGGATAAATTCCTTTGACGCGCGGGTGGAGTGCCCGACGGTCATGACAATCAGCTTCGTTGGTGATGCGCCTCCTTTCATGCCAGACATCCATCCTGATCCGTGACGAATACGAGGTTCGCGATTTCTACATCCCGCTTCATTTCAGCTCGCCGGCCTCGGAAAGACCTTCCAGCAGCATGTGGAAATACACCACCCCGGCATAGGGTTTCCACTGCCTGGTTACCCTGGCGACCCCATCGTAGTCCAGCGGTTCGTTGCGCTGCAGCCATTTGGTGAGCCTGTTCCGGGCGCCGACGTCATCGCCGGGAAACACATTGAGCGGTTTCAATCCGCGGAGCAGGACGTATTCGGCCGTCCATCTGCCCACACCGCGAAGTTCCAGCAACGATGCAACGACTGCTTCGTTGTCCATCTTTTCCAGGGAATCAAAATCGATCCGGCCGCTGACGATGTTGTTCGCAAGTTCAAGAAAGCCGCGGGTTTTGTTGTCGCTGAAGCCTAATTCCCGAATTCCGCTCGGCCCGAGTTCAAGCAGATCCTCCGGGCGGGGGAAAGCGTAACTGGTTTCACCGTCCTGCTTCAGACTCAATCCGCAGGCACAAGCCATGCGGCTGAGCATTCCCAGCCCCACTGTAAGGGACAACTGCTGGCAGGCGAAAGCATTGGCCAGCGTCTCGAAAATAGTCGGAAAACGCGGCGGCTTCACGCCCCGAAACTTCTCCACCAATAACAGCAGCTTCTTGTCATGACGGGCCATCTGGTAGAACGGCGCCAGGTCCACGCTAAGCCCGAGCATTTTTTCTATCAGGGATTTTGCTTGCTCCTTGAATTCGGAGCGCAGCCCTGGGCCCGTGAGGACCACCTGCAGCCGGGGGTCTTCACACGGCCCGCTTTGCATAACCGCTACTTCGATCGGCATATCACCGAACGGCAGTACCCGTCGATAAGTCGTGCCGTCCCAGCGATCTATTATGTTTTGGCGACGGCGCCGGAGAGCCCACGCTGTGAAATCCAGCCGAAACGGCGCAACCGGGACGATGGAAAATGTGAGCCGGTCCACAAATTCATGCTGTTTTCTGTTGGCGGCTGTCTTTGCCATTGTTCTTCCGGAGCATAGATTTCAACTCCACCAATGAGGATGTAACCCGACGCTCAAACGACCATGTCATTCAGTGGGTTCCCTTTTCCGCCTGCTTGTTGCCAGCTCTCCCGTCCGATTGATCCGCACAGTTTGATCCTCATAACAGGCCTTCGTCCCCCAATGGGTACGCTCAGGGAGCCACACTCCTTTCGGTGGTGGCGATGGCGTACGTTTCTTCGCCGTCATTCACCAGCGCAGAAACGATAACTGACACCTGTAAAGTTCGCCCATCTTTCGCGATTCGTTGTTGGCGCTGCGGCTCCAGGACGCCGGCCTTGCATTGTTGCCGGACAATGGCCAGCGCCTGTTCCCGCTCGCCTTCCGGCATCAGCTCCCGAATATTCATGGCCAACGCCTCAGCTTCGCTCCATCCGTACATCCTTTCCGCCCCGGGGTTCCAGGCCACAATGCGACCCGTCATGTCCTGCACCAGGATGGCATCGCGCGCGTCGCGAACCACCACGGCCAGGCGTCGCAGGGCTTCGGAATCCCGCAACGCCGCCTGCGCCTTTTTCATGATGGAAATCTCCGTAAACGTGATGACTGCGCCCTCAATCACGTTTTCCAGGGTCCTGTATGGCCGGACGCGCAGCAGGTACCACTCTCCCGTATTGGTCTGCACTTCCAGTTCTTTCGGAACCAGGCTTTCCAACACCTCCCTAATGTCCGCTGCCAGGTGGTCATAGCCCACCAGATTGGAGCGGATTTGGTCCACCGGACGACCTACATCGGACTCGATCAGGTTGATCAACGCCGAGACGGTTGGGGTGAAGCGAAGAATGCGCAGAAGATGGTCCACAAAAATGGTGCCGATGCCGGTGCCGCTCAGCAGATTTTTCATGTCGTTGTTGGAGCGCGATAAGTCGACCACTTTGGCTTGTAGTTCGCTGTTGACCGTGGCCAGTTCCTCATTGACCGATTGCAATTCTTCTCTGGAGGTCTCCAGTTCCTCGTTGGTCGATTGCATCTCCTCGTTGACCGACTGCATTTCCTCGTGGGCGGAGCGGAGCTCCTCGTTGGAGGTCTCCAGTTCTTCGTTCGCCGTCTGCAGGTATTCCTCTTTCGCCCGCAACTCCTGCTTCAGCTTCACAATATACGCGTCGAGATCCGTGGCGAGGGCTGCCGCGCCTTCCGCGGTATCCAGGGCAGCCTCGACGGACTGCTTGGAGTCCGCTGCCAGCTCCTCCTCCAGAATGACCAGAAACAGGCCGTGCGGTATGGCTCCTTCCGGGTCCGTGGGCACCGGAAAGACGATCAGGTTGACGGTCGTAAAATCGCCGTCGTTCTTAACCCTCAAACCGGGGTGGCGCGTTAGAACCCCCAACGACACGGCCCGGTGCAAAGCGATCGTCAAATCGCCGCGCAATCCTTCGCGGGCCATCCTGAAGATATTCAGGCTGGCCTCGCCGGGAGTCGGTTCCAGGTACCGGCCGGTGCGGCCCAGCAGGTAAAGGATGTCGCCGCGTTCGTTGACCAGCGCGCCAACCGGGGAGTAGTGCTCCAGGAGCGCGCGTTCAGCAATCTGGTGCAGCGGAAGTTTGTTGTCGCTGAGCGTGCCGCTCCCCGCCCGCCGTGCGATTTCGTTTCCCGGCGGGCGCTCGAATAATCCCGGGATGCCCAGGCGGTGGGGGCCGAAATCATGTGCCTTACGCTGAAAGATCCTTGCCTTGCGCTCGATCGGCGTAAAGAGGTTCACAAAGTCTCCCACACTCTCGGAGGAACCCAGCACAAGCATGCCGCCCGGGTTCAAAGCGTAATGAAACAAAGGCATGAGTTTTTTTTGTAGCTCCGCACCCATATAAATCAAGAGATTGCGGCAGCTGATCAGATCGAGTTTCGAGAAGGGCGGGTTTTTGATGAGGTCGTGCTCGGAAAAAATGAGCATGTCGCGGATGGTCTTGTGGATGCGGTAGGCACTGCCATCTGGTTGCTCCTGATCGAAAAAGTGGGCTAGTCGCTCCGGCGAGACGTCAGCGATGATGCTGGAGGGGTAAACGCCAGCGCGGGCGTGATCGATGGCTTCACGATCGATATCGGTGGCGAAGATTTGTACCTTGAAACTCTCTTTCCGGTCCTCCATGCGTTCCCGAAGCAGCATGGCGATGGAATAGGCTTCCTCGCCGGTGGAACAGCCGGGGACCCAGACACGAATAACCGCGCTTGCCGCCTTGCCGGCGAAAAGTTGGGGGATGACCTGTTTCTGAACCTCCTCGAAAATTTCGGAATCCCGGAAGAAACTGGTGACGCCGATCAGGAGTTCGCGAAAAAGTGCGTCCGCTTCGCCCCGGGTGAGCTGCATATAGCGGAGATAGTCTTCCAGCCCATCGATCTGGTGGACGGCCATACGCCGCTCGACGCGGCGTATGATGGTGCTCCGTTTGTATTGGGAAAAATCATGACCAGTCTGGGAGCGAAGGAGGAGAAAGATTTTTTCCAGCCCGTCAGGTTGCTGCGCAGCCTGCGAGGAGACTGGAACGTGGTAAGCCCCGAACGCGTGCGCCACGTAGGCGAGGAGTTTGGCGGGCATCTCGTTTGGAGGCAGCACAAAATCCACCATACCTGTGGCGATCGCGCTGCGGGGCATGCCATCATATTCGGTGGATTCGGGTGTTTGCGCCATCACCATGCCGCCCTCGCCCTTCACTGCCCTGACGCCAAGGGCGCCGTCACTGCCAGTGCCGGAGAGCACGATGCAGATGGCGCGGTCGTGCTGGTCCTGAGCTAAAGAGCGGAAGAAAAAATCGATGGGAAGCCGGATACCGCGGGCCAAGGTGGGTTCCAGCAGTTGCAACGCGCCGTTCACAAGCGCCATATCGCGATTGGGCGGAATGATGTAAGCACAGTTAGGCTTTATCACCATTCCGTCCTCCACCTCGAAGACCTGCATCCTGGTATAGCGCTGGATCAACTCGGAAAGGATGCTCTTGTGGTCCCGGGCCAGATGTTGCACCAAGACAAAGGCCATGCCAGGATCCTCCTCGGGCATGGCGGAGAAAAAAGCTTCGAACGCCGACAGCCCCCCGGCAGACGCGCCGATGCCGACGATCGGGAATCCGGCGCTCTGTTGCTCAGTTGGTCGCTCGACTTGCTCTGGATTGACTATTTCGCCCGGCGCGTTCGCGGTGGGCTTTGTTTCGGCCATGATCCCGTTCCTTCGATTTCCGCTAGCTCACCTTTTGCCACCCGGATAAGGCGCATCACGTTCCAGAGGCTAGCCGTCCGGCAAACTTGATTATAGAGCGCCAGAATGCACCAGCACCCTCGCAAGGATGCGAACGCCCACGCCGAGCAAGATGCGTCCCATTCTCTTCGTTCATATCTTGTGCGCCGACAGCAGGGGAAGATTGTCTTGCAGTTCATGGGCCGAACCGACGGCGCTCCGGGTGCGCCCGTGATAGAGTAGTTGCTTACCGCCAGTCTCGGAAGGACACGCCTGAACGTGGTTCTCCCGGCAACCGGCTCCCCTGGATCGACGGGGGCAAGGAGAAGCGTGTTGTGAACTCCACGGCCTCTCAGCCACAATCCGCCCGCTGGCTCGCGGAGAATGGCCCGAAGGAACTCGAGTCACTGTTCCGCGCGATCGTTTTCCACCCCTCCGCGCCCATTCTGATTACAGACGATGATCGTCGTTACCGGGAAGCCAGTACCGGGGCGAGCAAGCTCCTTGGTCTGCCGCGCCAAGAAATCATCGGTCGCAGCTTGGATGATTTTGCAGTACCCGCCCTAAAGCCGGTGATTTCCGAGCGCTGGCAGGCTTTTCTCGAAGAGGGCGAGCAGGCAGGCACTCTTCAGTTACTGGGTCCGGACGGAACCGCGAGGGATGTCGAGTACACAGCGAAAGGGAACGTGTTGCCGGTCCGCCACCTCTTGTTGTTAAGTGACAAGACCAAAGCCGAGGCGGGCAAAGACCGGAATCCCCTCCCGTCTTCGGTGCAGGACTATGCGCTTTTCCTGTTGGATGTGGACGGGCAGATTGCGGCCTGGTATGCTTGTGCGGAACGCATTTACGGCTTCACGCGCGGGGAGACTCTGGGCCGGCACCTGTCGGTTCTCTATCCCGGCGAAGACGCGTTCGGCAAGCTGCAGGAACAATTAAAGAGAGCCTCTGGCGAAGGCCATGTGGGCGATGAAGTCTGGCAAGTGAAAAAGAACGGGTCGCGATTCTGGGCCAACGTCATCACAGTGGCCCTGAAAGACGAGAATGGAGACTTGCAGGGCTTTGCGGGCGTGGTGCGCGATTTTAGCGACCGCCGCCAAAGGGATGAGAAGTTGCGGCGCAGCCGAGGACGCGTGCGCGGGGTGCCGGGGGAGTCGACCATTGCCGGCGTCGTTTCCGGAGAGTTTGACCGCATTCCCGAGGCGAACGACACGTTTCTGGAACTCGTAGGCTACAGCCGTGAGGATCTGCTCGCCGGACGGCTGGTATGGTCCGATCTCACGCCAAGGGAATACGTGGCCTCGGATGAATTTGCACACGAAGAAGGCTTGCGCTTCGGGGCTTGCACGCCTTTCGAAAAAGAATTGATTAGGAAGGACGGCACTCGGGTCCCCGTCGTTGTGACTACGGCCGTCCTGAAATTATCCCCCTTCCGTTGGATCGCGTTCGTCACCGACTTGCGGGAGCGAGACCGGCAAGAGAAGATCGACCCGGAAGCCGTCCAGGGCCAGCGCAACTTTGAGGAGATTGTAGGAACCAGCACGGCCATGAAGCGGGTCATGGGACAGGTGGAAGTGGTTGCGCCGACTGATGCGACCGTGTTGATCCTGGGCGAAACCGGCACGGGAAAGGAATTGGTCGCGCGAGCCATCCACAGAATCAGTCCCCGCAGGAATCGTCCTTTCATCTCCTTGAACTGCGCCGCGATTCCCACCGGGCTGCTCGAAAGCGAATTGTTTGGTTACGAACGGGGAGCCTTTACCGGCGCCTTGGGGCAAAAGATCGGCCGCTTTGAAATGGCGCATGGCGGGACTCTGTTTCTGGATGAGGTGGGCGACATTCCCTTGGATCTTCAGCCCAAGCTGCTCCGGGCTTTGCAGGAGAAGGCCTTCGAGAGATTAGGGGGCACCAAAACCATTCCCATCGACGTCCGGCTGGTGGCGGCAACCAACCGGAATCTGACCAAGATGATGGGCGATAAACTCTTCCGCAGCGATCTTTACTACCGGTTGAAAGTGTTCCCCATTATTACACCACCGTTGCGGGATCATCCCGAAGATATATCTGTGCTCGCCCGGCACTTTACCAGGAAGTATGCCGCGAAAATGGATCGGACAATTGATAGCATCCCGTCCGAGACGATCAAAGCCTTGGAGATCTGGTCATGGCCCGGCAATGTACGCGAATTGGAGAACTTCATCGAGCGGTCCGTGATCCTTTCGCGAGGTCCCAGCCTGCGCGCGCCCCTGTCGGAATTGCGGGCTGATACTCCAGAAGCCGACGGCGACTATACGCTCGATCATATGGAACGAAATCACATCCTGCACGTTTTCCGGGAAACCGGCGGCGTGATCAGCGTTGCGGCCGACCGTCTCGGCATACCACGGACGACCTTGCACTCCCTGATGAAAAAGCTGAGGATTTCACGCGACGACCTTTGACGATGCGCGGTCGGAGTGCGGATGGTAAAGGTTGCATACCGGAGTTAAAATCCTAAGTGGACTGATTTCCAATGGAAGCTACGAGTGTTGCAAAAGACTTTCCTGTCGTTTGCGTGGGCGGTTCGGCCGGTGGCCTCGACGCCTATACGCGGTTACTACGGCACCTGCCGGCCGATATGGGTGTTGCTATCGTCATCGTTAATCACTTGAGAACCGTCGCCACCTTGCTCCACGAGATTCTGCCGCGGTACACCGAAATGCCGGTTGAACTGATCACCGAAAGATTACTCATCCAGCCCAACCATGTGTTCATCATCCCGGAACAGCGAGATTTGCACGTTCTTGACGGAGAGTTCCGTCTAAAACCGATATCAAAGCCCAGAGGATGGCCCGACGTGATTACGGTTTTTCTGCGTTCCCTCACGCATAACTGGGACGGCAAACTGATCGCTGTCATTGTCTCTGGCTATGATGGCGATGGGGCGGCGGCACTGTGCGGCATAAAAGAAGTGGGCGGGATTACCATCGCGCAGAAGCTCAACACAGCCGTGCAGCCGGATATGCCTGAGAGCGCAATCGAAAGCGGGTGCATAGATTTTGTACTTTCGCCTGAGGATATCGCGCATGAAATTGTGAGAATTGCCCACGCGGTATCAGGGGCGGAGTGAAGAGACCCCCCGGGCGGAGCGGCGTTCGTTGCCATCTTTCAATGGAATTCGTCGGCCAGTCCGCTCAAACACAAGCGGCGTGAGAGAACAGGGGAACCGAGATCCCCACCGTTGTCGCGATCGTGAAACAGAAAGTTGATCCCGCCCCGAGCTCGGATTCTACCCAGATCGTGCCCCCGAATCCTTCAACAATCTTCTTGCATACCGCCAAACCGAGACCGGTACCGGGGACATCCCGATTTGCCAGTCGAATGAAAGGCATGAATATACGAGCCTGGTGCCCCGGCGCGATGCCGAGGCCGTTGTCCTCGATTCTGATGACCCAGTCCGGTCCGCGCTGCCCGGCGGTGACGTGAATTTCGAGAGGGATTTCGCCCCGATATTTCAGGGCGTTACTCATCAGGTTCTGGAAGAGGCGTACCAGATGAATTTCGTTGCTCAGGACGATCGGCAGCCGACCGACCGTCACCGTTGCGCCACTTGCTTTTATGTCCAGTGCCAGATTTTGCCTCGCCTGTGCCACGGCATCCTGCAGGTCAACGCATCGAGGCGGTACGTGCATGCCGGTGCTGGCGAAGGAAAGAAGGTCGTCAACTAAGGTGGACATGCGCGCGGCGCCATCTACGATGAATTTGGCCGTCTGCTTGGCATTCGCGTCCATTACTGTTTGACGGACAAGCATTTCTGTGAACGCGGAAATTGCCCCGAGCGGTTCCCGCAAATCGTGCGCCGCGGCATAGGCAAACTCCTCCAGCCTCAAGTTGCAGCGGGCTATTTCCTCAGCGTGCTGCTGCCTTCCCACTTCCACAGCTCTCCGCGCATCGATATCCCGCTGGTGCAGGACGATTCGCCTGCACTTCACAGTCAAACAGCAGGTTGGAAACCGTGCTTTCCACCCAGGAAATAGTTGCCGTCCCTATGGCGGACCCGGGCGTCCCATTGGAATGGACCTGGTGGCTTAGCGAGCACGTCCTGCAGCGCCCGGCTTGAATGGCCACGATCTTCGGGATGTATCAGTTCCAGGCAGTTTCGGCCCAGGAGCTCTTCCGGCCCGTATCCGAAAAGTCTGGTCATAGATGCACTCTCGTACAGAATTTCTCCGTCCGTATCAATCACATCAGAGAGATCGCATCGGGGCTATTTTCGATAAGAGACTGAAATCCCTGGAATGACGCTGCCATAGGTGCACCCCAATCTTCCTCACCGCTAGAACAGGTTCACGTAGCAATTTCTCCGCCGAACCCCCTTTGCCCCGGGTGCGCCGGTGCCATGGAACTCGTTCCAAGCGCTCCACGAGGGACACACTGGCATTTCACGCAACCAAACCATTGGCCATGCCGGGTCTGGGCGCTGCGGGTAGCCGCGTCAGGTGACTGCGGGCAGTCGTCAGTTGACGGCGGATAGTCGGGGCAACCTGCACAGTTTTGGATTGCCAGAACACCCACAGCGCTGCTTGAACCGCAGAACGTTGATACTTCCATGTGATCGGGCGTGCCGCGGGCAGCTATTCCCCCGTTGGTACTGAACGTGCACCTTGCAGAGGCGATATGCTAGATCGCGGCCAGAACACAGCCCGCTTACCTCACACGCTGCGAGCCCTCTGCGCGGTATCAAAAATATCACTGCTTCCTACCCGAATCTAATCAGATGAATCCACTAAAAGAATTACTCGTCGAAGAACTCCGGGACCTGCTCCATGCAGAAGGTCAGCTGGTGGCAGCGTTGCCCAAAATGGCCCAGGCTGCCCATCATCCCAAGCTCAAAGAAGCCTTTATGAAGCACCTCAAACAGACGGAAGGACACGTCGAACGGCTGAAAGAAGCCTTGGAGCTGCTCGGCGAAAAAGCGCAGCCGAAGCCGTGCAAGGCAATGATCGGTCTGATCGAGGAGGGCAAGGAGACAATCGAGGAGGGCAAGGAAAAAACGGAAATCGCCGCCGACCTCGGACTCATCGCCGCCGCCCAAAAGGTGGAACACTATGAGATTTCAGGATATGGCAGCGCGCGAAATCTTGCCCGGCAAATAGGTGAACGCGATGTCGTAACTCTGCTTGCGCATACGCTCGGCGAAGAGGAAACTGCGGACTCCGGACTGACCGAACTCTCAAAGCCGCTGATGCAGCAGGCCAGCTCAGAGGAAGCCGGGGCGGAGAGTAAAACCGTCCGGGCGAGAAAGCAGAAAGCTTAAATCGGACTCAACCGAACCGATATTGATTGCATGTTCGAAAGGATTAATTCAATGAAACACTCAAAACTAGCTTTTACCATTCTGTTCTGCACTACGGCCGTCATCGGCTACGGCCAGACATCTGACACCACCCCCAAGCCGGACAACACCAAGGTGAACCAGCGCGATCGGAACGCAGGCGAAGCAACAGCCGACCAGCAGAAAGCGAATGCGACCGACCGGGATCTGACCAAGAAGATCCGGCAGTCGGTCATGGCGGATAAATCACTCTCCACCTACGCCCACAACATCAAGATCATTAGTCAAAACGGGTCTGTGACCTTAAAAGGACCTGTCAAGTCCGAGGTCGAAAAAAGGTCCGTCATGGCGAAGGCTGTCGCCGTCGCCGGCAGCGCGGACAAAGTGACCGATGAGATTTCGGTCAAGTAGTAGAGAAAACTTCAATCTAAAAGGAGCTATACATGGCAGGCAAAAACACAGCGGTATTTGGCATTTACAAAAACAGCGCTCAGGCGGAACGTGCCGTCGATCAGATCGTTGAATTCCGGACAGTAGCAGGGGGGTTCACGCATGACGACATTTCGGTGTTGCTACCTGACACCAAGAGTTCGAAAGAGTTCGCACACGAGAAAAATACCAAGGCCCCTGAAGGAACAACCACAGGCGTGACTACCGGAGGTGTCGTGGGCGGGACTCTGGGATTATTGGCCGGTATTGGCGCCTTGGCCATTCCGGGCCTCGGCCCGTTCATTGCGGCCGGTCCGATCATGGCTGCGCTTGCGGGTTTGGGAGTCGGCGGGGCGGTTGGCGGCTTGATCGGAGCGCTCGTCGGCATGGGCATCCCGGAGTACGAGGCCAAGCGGTACGAAGGCCGCGTCAAAGACGGCGGTGTGTTGTTATCGGTGCATTGCGACACATCCGACCAAATCTCCAGGGCGAAGGACCTGCTGAAGCAGACCGGAGCGGAAGATATCTCCTCCGCCGGCGAAGAATTAGTCAATTCACACGGTGTGCATACTGAGACTGCTTCGACCAAGGTCTAGAGTCGATCAGAGGTACGATAGAGGGCCGCCCACCGATGCAATTGGGGTTTGCGGCCCTTGTTGAGTTCCAATTGCAAAAAGGCGGGATTATATGTCGTTTCTTGCGTGGATTGTGCTTGGTTTGCTCGCCGGTTTCATCGGGAGCAAGATTGTCAATAAACAAGGCGAGGGGCTGGTACTCGACATCCTTCTGGGGATCGTCGGTGCTATGGCTGGAGGCTGGCTCTTCAATACCTTCGGCGCTTCCGGGGTCACCGGACTGAATCTGTACAGCCTGTTGGTCGCTGTGATCGGTTCCGTCGTCCTCCTGGTTGCTTACCACGCCGTCAGGCGAGTCGCCTGAGCCGGGTCGACATCAACCTCGATCCATGCCGCGTAAAGAGATGTTACTCGCCAACGGCGTTCCGCCGGGAGCCGGCGAAGCGATGGCCGCTTCCAGCCACGGCAAAGGCGACTCGCCTGCCCAAGCGGCACATAAAACAAAACCTCGGGCAGCGAAAAGCCACGCGGGAAGACAAGCGGTTCCTGGGGTCTAAGAGGCATGGTTGTTCACCACTGATAGTTCAAACACGAAGGAAGGAAAATCGCATGGAACAAACAACAGCTCCAACATCCGCAACGCATTATCAAGCTGGCATTGCCGAGACTTCAGTCAACAACGAGGCCAACGCGTCGGGTGTGTCTTGGGCGGCAGTGATCGGTGGCGCCTTAGTGACTGCCGCGTTGTCGCTTATCTTGCTGGCGTTGGGCACCGGGCTGGGCCTCTCCTCGGTTTCGTTCTGGTCGAACGTCGGCATGTCCTCCTCGACGATCGGTACGGCAGCCATTCTGTGGCTGATCCTCATGCAGATCATGAGCTCGTCCATGGGAGGCTATCTGGCAGGGCGGCTACGCACGAAATGGGCGAATATTCATACGGACGAAGTCTATTTCCGTGATACTGCGCACGGCTTCCTGGCGTGGGCGCTAGCCCTGGTTATCACAGCCGCTTTCCTCGCATCCGCAGCGGCGTCGATGGTGGGTGCCACGGCGTCATCCGCTGCAGAGAGGGGCGCAGCGGGTGTTCAGGCTGAACAGCGGGCGGTCGATCCCAACGAGTATTTCGTCGATTCCTTGTTCCGCTCGGATAGTGCAAGGCCGGACGCGAATAGCACCGCGGTGCGCGGCGAGGCTGGACTCATTCTTGCGAATGCGCTTCGGCAGGGAGATGTTCCGGCGCCGGACAGAAGCTATCTAGCCCAGCTGGTAGCGGCAAGAACGGGACTGAGTCAACCAGATGCCGACAAACGGGTATCAGATGTTTTTGCGAGGGCTCAACAAACCGTAGAGACTGCCCGCAAAACTGTGGCGCATTCATTGTTGTGGGTATTCGTTGCTCTTTTGATTGGCGCATTTTGCGCGAGTTTCGCCGCGACCATCGGGGGTCGGCAACGAGATCGTGTCGTAATAGTTTAGCGGAGGCTTACCATGCGTTCAATTTTACTTTTAATGCTCGGCATACCCATCCCCATCGTCATTCTGATCGCGCTGTTCGTCCATTGAGACACGCGGCACGCGCCGTACATCGGTCCGTTTTCCAGGAGCCGCCCTGAGCTTGTGGCTGAGGCGGCATTGTGCGTTTCTCCCTTCCCCGTCGATCCAGGAAGCCGGCGGCCTAGAGGACACGTTGGAAGGTGCAGGTGTGCTGTGGGAAGCCGGAGTCTTGCCGATGATGGACGCTATGGAAAGAGGCGCGGCCTCAAGATGCGGAAGGATCAGTTGGTGATGAACAATAGCGGTGCTCGAGCCAGCTAAACCGCTAAGCACCGCTTATTCCGAACTTCGACCACGCCGCGCGAGCAAGAGCCCGGAGCGCTGTTCAGGCCGCCATGTCGAGCGATGTGTCGATATCGCTCCAGAGGGCTTTCTCACGATCCAAACCCTCTTGGCAGACGATACAGAATGAAGCCCACGGGATTGCGGCAAGGCGCCTCGGATTGATTTTTTCTTCGCAGCCAACGCAGAATCCAAAGGTGCCTGCATTGACGCGGCGAAGTGCGCTTCGCACTTCTGCAAGCTGGGTGGACTCGCGCACAAGATTGTCGATCGCTATATCGCGATCGCCGGCGTGCTGGATTCGGTCCAGCTCATCCGGACTCGTCTCGATGGCCAAAGCCTCGCGGCTCCTGCTTCCGTTTCGTAAATCAGTCTGTCGGCTTTCCAAGATGCTTCTGAATGCGTTCAGTTCGATTCTTGTCATGGGTCGTGTCTTTCCTAACTTGCTAAATCGCGCTTAGTTCGACGAGGCAACTTGGAGTCGCTCGCCACCGAGCAGAACGACCTTCTCGTTGCGCTTGCTCTGGGGACCTCATCATCGGCATCATTGGCTTCATTTCCCGAACTAGGTCAAATGGCCAGCGGGCGTCGCCGGCGGAAACGAGAATATCCCCAACCCCCACCACCGAGTAGAAACAACACCAGAAGAACAATCAATATCGTCGACATTTGTTTACCTCTTCTCCATCTAGAGGATGCAGATTGGGGGCCAACCTGATGTGTGCGAGCGCACAAAGCAGAAGCTGGAGGTTTACGGAAGTTAGCGCAGCCCCGTCCCCATCAGGGAAAGAATGCCATCAGGCCAGGCGACCGGCTACCCTCAGTAGCTGTACCGTGCTCTGGGAGGGTTTTCACGCATGACAATATAAGGTCAAATGACCGTGGATGGCCACAGTGAGCACCTTCGGCGGGAGAGTCCGCTCCGAAAGACACATCAGATTACCCATACGCCTGGATTATCCCTGATTACCCCGCACCGCCGGTTCACATCTGGATGATGCCACGATTCGCTGCCGGGGGTGACTCAGTCAGCGGCAGTTGAGTTCCGCTTGCCATCACGGAACTTGAGGTATGGTCAGAATGAAGTCCGCTGAGCGTGTCGGCGGCTGTTCCCAGTACGCGCGGCGACCGGTTGTGTCCTTCGACCTGCGGACTGGGCCTCCACATGCTTGCGGTAAGGCGTTATGCATCTCTTCCAGTCCACAAAAGCCAACATACTCACATTTGCCCTGTTGTTCCCATCTTTGGTAGGCCCGGTCTATGCACAATCGACGGACCCTCAAACGAAACCTGACAATACGGCTGTCAACAAGCGCGATCGGAATCCCGGCGAAGCAACCGCGGATCAACAAAAGACGAATGCCGCCGATCGCGCTTTGACCGCGAAGATCCGCAAGGCCGTCATTGCTGACAAGAATCTCTCCAGCTATGCTCATAACGTCAAAATCATCAGTCAAAACGGCACCGTGACTTTAAAAGGCCCGGTCCACTCTGACGATGAGGTGAAGTCGATCATGGCAAAGGCCACCGAAGGGGCTGGCAGCCCGGATAAGGTCGTTAACCAAATGTCAGTGAAGCCGTAAGGCCTCACCCGAAGTTCCACGTTCGTTCACAGTCAAAAGGAGATCAATCATGGCAGGAAAAAAGACAGCGGTGTTTGGTATCTACCACAACGCAAATCAGGCAGAACGGGTCGTCGACCGCCTCAGGGAGGAAGGTTTCTCCAATGACGACATTTCGGTTCTGCTCCAGGACAACCAAGGATCGAAAGACTTTGCCCACGAGAAGAACACAAAAGCTCCGGAAGGTACCACCACCGGCGTTACGACGGGCGGCGTGATCGGCGGAACGCTGGGCTTGCTGGCCGGGATCGGCGCGCTTGCGATTCCGGGGGTCGGTCCGTTTATCGCGGCCGGCCCGATCATGGGCGCTCTTGCCGGGCTCGGAGTCGGCGGCGCCGTAGGGGGTCTGATTGGCGCACTCGTGGGGATGGGTATCCCCGAGTATGAAGCCAAGCGCTATGAAGGGCACATCAAAGAAGGTGGTGTTCTTCTTTCGGTGCACTGCGACACGTCAGACCAGATAACGCGGGCCAAAGATTTGCTGAAGCACACGGGCGCTCAGGATATCTCGTCGTCTGGCGAAGCCAGCGCGGACTATCCCGCGACCAGCAAGGTCGCGTCGCACCGGTAGAGTTGTGTCGGGGCGGGTGGCGGAGGCTCCGCCTGCCCAGGTCGTTCGGGTACGGATAACACCCAACGGGAGTGGCCGAAGTCCCAGAACCATTCGCCCCAGGGCAAGCAATCAATATATATCTTTTAAAGGAGAGCACAAATGAAACCGAGCACGAAGGACGAGTTGGAAGGCAAGCTTCATGAGACCAAAGGAAAAGTGGCTCTGAGCGGGAATTCGACGGAGGGCCATTCTATGCCGCCTTTCTGACTTGTTGAAGTTCGACAAATTCGGCATTGGTCACGGCCATGCGTTTGGCCTTCAGCAGCAGGTAGCGGACGTTCTTATAGCCTCGACCACGATTGATCAGCATCCGAATGTTTCCATTGAGCGCTTCGACCACACCGAAGCGAACTTTGGTCCGGCAGTAGTTCAAGATTCCCTCCAGATGCTTCACCAGCATGTCGGCGAGTTCCTCGAACGGCGTGAGCCGTTGCCACTTCAGTTGGTCCATCCACTTCTGCAGGTAGTTGAGCATCGCGCCCTCGTAGCGATAGTCCCAAAGCCGCTCCAAGCTCTCTTTGAGAAGGTAGGCTTTGAACACGCGCCGGTTCAGTTGGAACAGCCGGTTGAGTTCTCCGCGTTGAGAGAGAGTCAGGTTCTTCCACCGGCTCATCAGGAGCCACTTCTTTCCCTTGATCAGTCCGCGCTTTTGTTTTCCCTGCCGGAAGAACTCCGCCTTCCGCACTTCGTCGATGGCATCGTTGGCATGCTGGAGGATGTGGAACTTGTCGTATACGATCTTGCACTGTGGCGCCCATTCCTCAATGCTCAACCGAAACGGTTCCCACATGTCCAGGCACGCCGCCTCAATCCGCTTGCGCTGCGGCTTCCGTAACTGGCTTCGAAAGAATTCATCCAGCGTTTCCTTCTTCCGCGTTTTGCCAAACCACAGCGGTTCGCCGGTTTCCAGATTGCACACCACTGTGAGGAACTTGTCCTTCTTGCCGCGGTACAACTCGTCGACGCCCATCTGCCGCAGCGGCGGCTTTCGACGCTTGGCCTCCCAACGCTCCAGGCACCGCAGATCGATCGCGCGCACCGTGCTTTCGGCCATGCCCAATCGCCGCGCGACTTGTCGCGCCGACGCACTCTCGCAGGCCTGCCCCACTGCTTCTTCGAATCGTTTGCTGAATGGCGCTTTGCTCGGCAACTGAGTCACCTTCTCTGCACGGAATCCGCAGCGGGGGCATTTCATCCGATACGTCTCCACCACGATCGTCGTCGAGTACTCGAAGCACGGCAGGTCCCGTACCTCCCGCTCGCTGATCTCTTGGATCCGGCTGGCCGGTATGTGCTGACCACACCCGGAGCAAATCAATTTAAGCCCCGTCTTCTTCCGCCGCACCCACAGCTTCAGCTTTTTGCCCGACTCATCGATTTCCCTCTGATACACCTGGTATCCGGGCCATCCCAGGACTCTTGTCCAGTCACGCTCCTTCATGCCCTCAGGCTAGCGCATACGTCAAGCCAGTCGAATTCCCGCTCACAGCCGGAAAAGTAAAAGAGAAGGTCGGGCAGGCAATCAACAATCCAGACATGGAGACGAAAGGTCAGGATGAAAAGCTGGCAGGCAAGGTCCAAAAGAAGGTCGGCCAGGTCGAAAAGGTGTTAGAGAAGTAAACGAAGGCACGCGGCGGTGTAGGTTTTTCGTTGTGAGGAAATCGACGCACTCGGTGTGAGAATCCGCTTCCATCGGATGACTGTGACCAAAAAGCGCGAGTTTGCCAGCATGGCGCAGAATACTGCGAAGCTGGCCGGCTCAAGTTCCGCATTTGTCGCCATCTGCTTAATAACTTTCGTCTGGCTCGTGACCGGACCGATTTTTCACTGGAGCAACACTTGGCAGTTGGTGATCAATACGGTCACGAATATCGTTAGCATGCTGATGGTCTTCGTCATTCAGAACACTCAAAACCGGGAAAGCTCCGCGGAGCACGTCGGCTAGTCACGCAGGTCTGGGTGAAACGTCCGAAGGAGACCGCCGAAACAAAATCACTCTCCTCCCACCTGTTGAAACGCCGACTCCGGAAGATATACGCGAGAAGAAGAACTTATGTCGACTACCACAGCTTCGCCAGTCACTATGGCCAAACTCTTGAGCAGGCATGAGGTCGCTCAACGCACGACCGCATTCCAGCTTAAAAAGCCATCGAACTGGACATTCAAGTCGGGCCAGTATCTCGAAATGACTTTGCTTGATCCTTCAGGGATGGATGCTGAAGGAAACGTGCGGTCGTTTTCCATCGCGAGCGCTCCTCGCGAAGACACGCCTGCCTCGCGACGATGATCAATGAGGCGGGAGTCGACGATGACAACATTCGCGCGGAAGAGTTTGCCGGCTATTGAACCTGTCTTCGAAGGATGGAAGAACTGCACTGAAGGCGAAAGGTGAACTACTCAACGTGAATCGCGGCGGTCCTCCGAGCCGCGCAGCCGGAGGGACCCGCATACGAGCGGTTAACTCAGTTTGCGCCAGTCTTCTTCGTTCAACTCCACCTTGTGTTTTTTCGCGGCGGTTTTTATGCGTTTCCAGGCCGCGTCTCGTTCAGCCTCGGTCACTCCTTGCACCTGCTTGAAGCGGGCGATTGCGTTGCGCACGTGAGCGGCGTCATGAATGGGTTCTTTACGTTCCTTGGGGAACGCGAAGTTTTCATCGGCGATATGATCGCGGCCAGCCTCGGTGATCTTGGACATGCTTCTTGACTAGCAAACCAATTGCCAATTTACGCACGCCATCGCAGGAACGCGGCGACACCGCCGGCCGACTCAAGCAAAGCGGGGTCTTCAATAAACGTTACGGTAGCTCCGGTCTGCTTGGCTTTCGTCACCAGCAGATCGGGCAGGGACGCTTGCCGTGGTTCTTCGCTTTTCGTACCCCCGTCTGCATCGGGGATCTCCGGCGCGAGTATAGCTTCGATCTCCTCCGGGAGCGGATGGGTCTCGTCGAGCGCGCTGCTGATGAGCAGTTCTTCGACTTGCCCGTTGGCCAGGGCCTCGAGCGTCTCATGCACCCCGACTACAGCCAATCCGCGAGCGCGATATTGATGCATCAGCCTGTCCACCTTTTCCCCGGCGGTTTTGGCTTCTTGTTCCTGTAGCTTTGCGAGAGTTGCGGTCAGAACATCCTGATCGGAAGCATGAATATCCAGTTTCATTGCCTCCACCATGGGGACCATTTCCTGAGGCAATTGTTCTTGCAGGAGCGGAATCACAACCGAATCTCCAGCAAGGATGATGTGACTTACATGGTCTTCGCAGACAATCTGAGTCAGCCGCTCAATAACCTCTTTGACGTGCTCATGGTGGGCGTTCCCCACGCGCCGCTGATATCGGGCTTGGGACCATCCGCCGACCTTGACTCGATGAACTTTCTTGCCTTTCACCGCCTCGGCGTCGATGACATGGCCAAGCCCGAAGACGAAGATGCGCGCCGTGTTCGTGTCAGTAAGCACTGCGGCGTACCGCGGGTATTGCTCGTCGAGACGGGCCAAGTGATACAGATGAGGTTGGTTGTAGGCGTAGACGCGGTTGTCGCTGACAGGGGTTGTTAACTGGATTGCCTCGAAAAATTCTTCCACGCCCCAGCACGCGAATATCGCGACCCCATTGGCCTCGGGATCGATTTTGTCAGTGGCACAGGAAACGATTCGCTCCGCGTCTCGATCAAAGCTGTGACGCTCCGGGGAATTCGGCTCCCAGGTCCGGGCCAGAGCTTTGAATTCGCGATGAAGATACGGTACCGTGTCGGGCGTTCGTCCATGCTGATCAGGCTGAGTGTTCAGGTAAACGCTCAATACCGGCAACGTGGTGGGCTCGAAAGCCAGCAGCCGCGCGAGAGGCTCTTCTATAGTGGTCGCAAGTTGCTCTGTAATCGTGGATGGCATACCAGAGCATACGCAAGCCGCGGGCCAAGAAGCTGACCACGAGAGAACAACGTGAACAAGGTAATGCTCCGTCGGGTTTTGGAAGCAGAGGGTCATCCGATGCGGGTCGGTATCGATGATTTGTTCGACTCTCAGCCCTCGTGAATGCCAACTGGCCAAGCTGGACGTCAAAGTTTAGGCGTTTTAAAATCAATAGCTTGCAAGGTTCAGGTCGCTACCTTTATTAATAAATCGGAGGGTCTACCCCAAGCCTAATCCGTGCTAAGTAGGCGGAATCGACCGCAAGTGACTAAGAATACGATACTTACAGCCAAACGGAGAGCTTGGAGGGTGTCGGAAATATTTGTAAGTAATTGAAAAGATGGAGCGGGAGATGGGACTCGAACCCACGACGTCCAGCTTGGGAAAGGGGGCGTCAATTGAAACGAAAGAACATGGCGTTTTTGTTGGCTTCATTCTGGCGATTGAAGTTATAGCGTTTTGGAGTTCGGTTCTCCCGCGAACCTAAATAGTGCTCAAATAGTGCTCACGATTTGGCCGGTACTGCCCGCTGCAAAGGCCCCCCGGTCAGGCCGCGAACTGCTTGAGGTCGTCGCGGCGGCGTCCGCATTGACAACAGCGATAGAGCGGAGATTGCGCGGCGGGTGCTCGGTCGGCAAACGCTGTCCGGCATCCGCAGAACTGACAGCCGGGGCAAACGGCGAGGCCGGGCTGGTCGGTGTCTTTCCATTGGCGTTGTGCGGACACGGAAATTCCCCTGTTCGTGTTAAAGCCTTTTCATAAGCGTTTCACTTGATACGCCGAATTTCGTTGTGATCCACCGGCTATTCCTCATTGACAGCGGGTACGTTGTACTTGCTAAATAGATCGTTGAACGCTTCGGCCATCAGGTCTTGGAGCGTAGCTTTCTCTGTCTTTTTGGCTTGAACCAGCCGGATGCTCTTTTTGAAATCCTTGTGTAACCACGCCGAGATATTCACTTGGCTCGCCCTGCTCGGCTGTCTCCCCTCTGCTGCCTTGGTTGACGGTGGGACGGGCGGACGATCAGCCACGGCAACCCGCGCTGTCCTTCCGCTGCTTGAATTAAGTGCGCTTTGCAGATTTGCGATTTTGGACATGTTGTACTTCCAACTTGTGGGTTTGTGAGATTGTAAACTTGTAAAGTTGTCGGATCTCTTCGGCTGCTCTGTCCTCCGGGTCGTCGTCGAAAACTGATTTACCGATGTCCTGCGATGTCCCGTAAATATCCAATTGGGTTAGATGATGGGGGCATATCGGAATTTGCGGATAAGCGTCAGCTACCATCCGCTTGATCTTGTCGGCCTGTGTTTTTGCAGATGGATGCAGTTTGTTAAGGACAAGGAAGGCCGGTGGGGTTTGGTTCAGGAAACCACGCTCCTTACGGAGTTTGCCGTCAACCGCTTGTAGAAGGCCATGAACGCCGGGTATAGTTTCAAGGTTCGACATGCGCGGCTCCATAGGCACTAAAACAAGATCGGCGTAGGTAGCTGCGATAATCGAAATATTATCGGCCTTGCCGGGACTGTCGATTATCACGAAATCTGCTCCGTGCGCCTCGGCGGTTTCCAAGGTTTGACGTAAGCGGCTTGGCGGTGAGAAAGTTACGGCGGGATTCTCAAGAGTGAGTTCCTCCAAGTTGTCGCGGCGGTCCTTCCAGTTGGCGGCATTCGCCTGCTGGTCAAGGTCGATGATGACGGATGTGAATCCTTGCTCCGCTGCGGCGCTCGCCAAGTTGATCCCGATGGATGTTTTGCCGGGGCCGCCCTTCTGGCTAATGATCCCCAATACAAACGAACTTTCCGACATGTGGACTTTCCGACTGGTGGGTTTGTTTACTTGTGACTGATTCGGCTTGGATCGGCAAGGGATTTGTTGAACCGTATTAGATGGATACTTGTCCACATGTGGACTTTCAGAGATGTGCGCTAGTTCGGTAGTCTGATTGTCCAAAATGTCAGGCGGGCAGGGGCGTCGGCCTTTGGCGGTAGGGATTGCTCGCCACGGACTCGGCGGCGCGTTCGGCGGTCAACTCGGCGTAGGCTGTGCCGTTTTCCTTCGCCTTTGTGCTGACTTCCATCAGGTGGCTTGCCGTGGCTTCCTTGCTCCATCCCCATTCAATAGCCGTGCGGCACCACGTAAAATCCGCAAGGCTGCGCTTCGGATTTCCGCTGGTGCCTTTGGGCGCTCCGTTCAGGCACATTTCATAGCTAGGCCATTGCCGCCAGCCTGCGGGCTTCGATGGATAGCGGCTATTACGAGGCGCAAGCGCGGGCCGGGGAGGGCGCGGTTTATCGAGAGGTGCCACGAAACCGGCCTGCTCAAGCGCGGCCATGGTCGTCTTGTGTCCGGTGTTGGCGTGCGTGATCTCCACACGCGGAAAATTCGGCGAATACGCCGTTTTGAAATTCACGCTTCCGGCAATGCGCGTCGATCCGCTGGCCTCTCCATCGGCATCACTGGCCTTCTTCACGCGGCGAACATACTCTTTGGCGGCTTCCTTTTCTGCCGGGGCGTCCTGCACGGCAACCCATGCCTGATAGTTGCCGGTGCCGTCCTTGCCCGCCGACGTGCGAATGACCATGAATGCAAGAGGCGCTATCTTCTCAACGGTTGCGCGGTCGAGGTCGTCAAGCTGGATCAACAGGGGCGTTTTGAACAGCGGGCGGATGACAACGCTATGCTGATTGCGTTCCGCGTCGTGAAGATCGCGGGCAATCGTGCGGCGCAATTCCTCCAGGCTGCGATTGGCGCGATACAACCCTTTCACTTCCTCGCCGCGAATGTCGAGGATTGTTTTATTGAACGCCCGAGCGCCTACGGAGGCGAACGCCGAAAGCATGGCAAGGGCCTTCGCGGTCGACGTCTCTTTGGTGGTGTCGTTCTCCGTCATGCCCCGCCGTGTTTCTCTTGTTTAGATGCTTCGGTGTGATTACAGCGATTTGGTTTTGTGCCGTCAATCACAACTGAATAGTTGCGCCGCCATTGGGCGGCGCTCCGCATTGCTTACCCGCGTGAGTGGGCGAGCGCGGGGATATGGTTTATCGCCGCTTCAGCGGCGATGCCGCATAGTGTCGGTGGTTCTGGATGGGCTGTTCTTTAAGTTAAGAGCTTTCTTTGGTTTCTATCTGGGCCGTAGACTCGCGTAAAAACATGGGTTTTAGACGCCAACTTCGCGGAAGAGGCTTGCGACCGCCAATGCCGCTTTATCATCTGGATCAGCATCCAGGCGGCTGACAACCGATCTCGCGCTGTCGCCGTCTTGCATGTCGGCGCACGCCTGCTCAATGAGAGAGGGCAGGGGCGGGCAGGCTCCCCATGTGCCGGGGTGTGGCGGCTCCGGCGCGTCGAGTTCCGTATAACCGTGCCATTGCGTCGTCGGCAGGATCGCATAGGCGTTGCTGATCTGGCGCAGTATGAAACCTCCGCGTTCGTCGTGGTCCGGCACGGATCGCTGTTGCCAATTGAGGATGCCGAGTTCCTTGAGCCGGGCCAGGGCTTTGGCGACAGTCTGGTAGCACAGCCGTGTTTTTCTCTGGATCGCTTTGTAGGACGGGTCCAGGCGGCCTGTCGCATGATGGAGGAAGTCGAATATGAGCGTATGGAGAACCAGCAAAACGTGGCTGCCGACCAGCCCGCCGTGCCGCCCTGCGAGCTTGCCGCTTCCGTTCCATTTGACTGCCTTGCGATAAAGTCGCGCGGCGGCCTTCCTTGCCATAGCTGGTTCGTTTGCCATCGGCACGAAACGGACTTCGTTCGTCGTGCTTCCTGACCATACCTTCCACGAGGCATAGCTGGTGCCGTTTCTCAAGTCGGCCATGAAGGGCAGGCAGGCCGAAATGTGCTGAGTTTTGTACCGTGGGCGGGTGGCGTGACGGGTCGGGCGAACAAGGCTGTGGTTCTGCATGGGTGTCTCCTGGGTTGCATGGCAACCCGCCCGGAAAGGCCGGAAAATCGGCGCAAAACTGCCCTTTGCGGAAACGTCTTTTTTTCCGCTTGACTTGGGGCCTGATTTTGGGGAGAGTCGGTTTGTCTAGAACACGAATTTCCCCGGTTTCGACCGGCATCACGGCCCGCCACTGGCGGGCTTTGCTGTTTGTGGGCTTCGCGTTCTCCGTAAACATTGGTGAGGCGAGACGCGGCAACCGCGCCGCGTAAACGCGCAGTGTGGATATTTCTCTGATTCGCGTCCAGACGAATTTTCAGAAAGATGTTTCGGAAGCGAGAAGAAAGCGCGCGCCGGTATGCTGACGCGGGCAAATGGCTTCATACGTTCGCACTCTCCTTCGCCAGTCTGTGCGTGGCGGTCGCGTGGTGTTTGGCGTCAAGCTCGATGCCGATGTAATCACGGCCCGTGCGATGCGCGGCTACGCATGTGGAGCCTGAACCGGCGAACGGGTCCAGGACGACATGGCCCGGCTTGCTGAAAGCCTCGATCAGCGGTTTCAGGACATGGATGGATTTCTGCGTCGGGTGCTGCTTGTTGCCGGTGTAAACCCAATCCATCACGTCGGGCAGGGGAGCCGCCGGGAATGCCGGATTGCCCTTAATCAGCAGATAGGCGGCTTCGTGCCGGTATTGCACGAACGCGGTCTTTGAGGCGTATCGCTTGCGGAAAACGATATGCCCGCCGATGCGAAAACCCGCTGATTTCCAAGCCGAGAAAAACAGATCCACCTTCGGCCAGCCGTAAAAGCTGATAGCGAAGCAATCGTGTTTCAGGACGCGGTGCATATGTGCGAATGCAGGCCGGAGCCACGCGGCGTTATCGTCATTGCGTATCGTCTGATTGTCACGGCTTTTGTAGGCCGCGATGTAAGGCGGGTCCGTGAGAATGAAATCGACGCTTCGCGCTGGTAGTGTTTGCATGATCTCAAGGCAGTCGCCGTTGATGATCGTGTTGCGGGGGGCTGTGTTTGTCATGGCTGAACCTCCGATCAAAACAGCGGGAGTTGATCGGAGTCCTCGGCGGACGGGCCGGACTTTTGGGCCATGATCGCCAGGGCAACCGCGCGGGCGTATTCCTCGACGCTCGGCGCGTCCTCGATTTCGTGCATGGGCGCGAAGTAGCTGCGGTAGCCGGTCTCGCTGACGGGAATTCGGCGGCGCGGCTCACACGGGCTTCTGAACTCAAAGAATCCGTATGGCGCAAGGCCTTTGGTCCAGTACGGGTGATAGTGAACGCTCATCTCCTGGGCGTCGATGGTCAGAGTGAAAACCGTTTTCGGCTGCGTTGCGTTCGTCATGATCTGCCTCTCTTTGGTTTGAGTGACCCGCACGGCGGGGGCGAAAGAGGGCACGCCTGCCGCCGCAACTGAGCGCGGCTGTCATAGCTTTTTGGGGGGACCGTGACCGCAGGGCAGGGGGGAGCCAAAACAGCGTCATTGACAGCGAGCGGCGGCGGCTACAGTGCCTTCGCCCCGTCCGTGTTCGGGGTCGCGGCACAAAGATGGAAAATCACGAATGCGAGCGGATAAACGGTGAGAATAATGCGCCTCGGCGGGGTGCGTGCTGCGAGCGCGCTGGAAACCGCAATGGCAGAGAGGGCTAGAACGAAAGCGACTGCCGGTTAGGAGGAATGCAGCTCAAGCAGAAATCTGGGCGGAACCCTTAGTCATCGAGTTCGATGTCCCGGAAGCGGATGGTGCCCTTGTGCTCTCGCACAACCCGAACCTTTACCGGCTTATTCACCATCGGCCCGATCACATCATCCATTGCATCTCCAAGTCCGGCGACATGCACCGGTTGTCCAGCCACGGTTACGTCAAGAAAGTCTTTGTCGAGATCAACTGCGCGGAGAATTCCGACAAGTTCTTGTTCAGTGCCGGGGGCATCCTGCGGGTCAACAGGACGACTCTGTCTCAAAACTTGATTGATTACAGTTCTGGCCTCAGGTGTGAGCGCAATTGGATCGTCATCGACCGCCGTTCGCAATTCTATTGAGCCGAAGGTCTTCCCAGTTGGGGCAAGGTTGCGGCTCAGTTTCAAGAAAACGTTCCGGTACTCCGCATTCGGAACGAGAGCCTGTAGCTGCTCTTGGTTATCGCTCGCCGTCGCCTTCAGTACGTCAAGGAACTGCCGTGCGACCAGATCGGGCCGGACATCTTGCTTGAAGAAATCAAGTTGCTTAGGCTCCTGGATGGCTACAGAGAATTGATAGCTCCCCGGTGCTGCCTGGAAAAGCCAAGGGCGGCACGATTCCTGAATCTCGCGGATCGGCCCTCCGCGACGACGGAGCGGCATGTCCCTTACGAACTCAATTGTTCGATAGAACATGGCCTGAATGGTCTGTACTTTCTCAACGATCAAATCGAGCGGCGCGCCTCCGGTAATCACGTCGCCGCCCTTCACTGAAACAAACACCTGCCCCGGAAGAAAATTTACGTTCGCGGCTTTTTTGGAACTTTCCGTCCAGATCGCTTGAACAAGGTTTCGCAAGTCCACTCTAGCGAACTCTGGCACCGAAGGATCGGCGAGCACCGAATAGGCCAACTGCTCGGCGCGTTCGTACTCGGCTGCTTTGAACCAGAGCGACACGGCGCTAACCGCAGTAATTCCTCTGGTGCGTGCCTTCGTGGTATCAACAACGCCAAGCGCCCGCTGCTCATTCTCTGCGGCTTCTGAATACAGAGCGGCGGCACGCGAAGCGTTGCCCTCGCGGAACGTTCGCTCTGCTTCAATTGCGGCAATCTCACTTGCTCTGTGAAACTCTATCCAACTCATTCGCTGACTCCGAGCGGAGCAATGACGATTACAAGCGCCTTGAATCCAATGACGGCGGCAATTGCAGGCAAGTTGCTCACCCCACGCGCCGCTTGCGCGAGCTTTTCCTTAAGCCGCCGTTTGATGTCGCTGCCCAGACCTGCATTGATACCTGAGACCTCTAACCGGATGCAGTCCTCCAAGTCCTCGCTGTCCGTCCCACTGGGCGCGATATACCAATCCGCGCCGCTTAGCGTGGCAGCCCTCCGAACCGCAACCAGACCGGCAACTGCTTCGACGGCTGCGAGGGACACGGCGTAGGCTCCTGTCTCTGTTGCGTCAATCTCGTTCGCGTGTGCGTTGAGAACGCGCGCATCTGGAACGGCAAAATGGATCACCCGAACCTCGTTGCTGTCGCCGTGCGTCAATGACATCGTTACCGGCGGCTGGTGATGCCGCGACAAGCAAACGCACGCAGCTTCAAGGTACGATTCGGCCAGAGCCGGGGTCAGTCCGGTATGGCGCTCGTGCAGTCGATCCAGTATCAAGAGTTGCAATTCATTCACTTCAAATCTCGTCACATCACGTTCATGGTGCCGTTTCTCCCACGCTCACGTTCGTCTTCTCCTTGGTCGGCGGGTCGGTTGAAAAGCTGCGGCAACCAACGGCGCTACAAGCTTCTCGTAAAGGCCGAACAGATGCTCTGCGCGGTCACGATCACCAGTGAAGGCCGCAGAACGGTAGAGCTTGTCCACGGCATCATCAAGGGCATGGTGGGCCTTGCGCAATTGCGGCGGCATGGCATCGACATCGTACAGGTCGGCCAGCGTTGAGTTCGGAAACTGAGTGCGGGCATCGAGGACCGCCTGAGCAAGTGAGCGTATTTTCACCCGCTGCTGGTCCGTGGGTTCGGGCCAAGGGAAGGGGTTGTAAACAATTCCGATTGAATACCTGTAACGGCTCTCAAGGCGTCCTCCAATCTGCCGCAACCATGCCATGTGCATGGTGGATGTCAGGATGCCAAAGTGCCAAAGGTCGGCGTCAAGTAGCACGCGGACAAGGTTGCTCGGTATCGTCGGCGGTTTGAGCCAGCCGATAGGTACGTAGTCGCGGCGCTCTGAGCTTACTTCTGGAATAACGAGGAAAGGTCTATCTGGAACAACGGTCACATGGAACCGCGTGGGCGTTTCAGCGAGCTTTTGCGTACCGGGGCTTTTGCTTTTTTGCCGAAAATGGCGGACAGCGGCGATGCGTTCTTTTACTGCGGGCATGGCGCGGATGTCTGCTGGCGATGCGCCGTCGAGGTACAGAATCCATCTCTCAAGACCATAGAGAAATTCGTCGGTGCCGATGAATGGGTGCATGAACTTTTTTGCGTTTGGCTCCCGGTGCAGAAATTCCCCGCGTTCTTCGCCAGAAAAGATATAGTGTCCTTCGTCGATTGGTTTGGAGCCAATAACAAGTTGGGGGATATCGCACAGGGGGCGGCTGGTTTCCTCGACCACAAGATGGCGGTTGACCACGGTGCCCGCGTCGAACAAATAAGGCGTGAGTGCCTGATGCTCGCTCTCGGTCGGGTCACCGTGAATGTCGCTATAGCTGAACAATCGCTTGACAGGCGGCTCCTGATCGCGGCGAGTCAGCCCAATAATCACGACATGAACGTGGGCCATACCGCGAGCATCGCTGCCCCATGCGAAGGTTCGGTGAGCGAAGCTGATTTCAAGCCCGTAACGGTCGAAGAGAACAGGCCAAAGCTGCGCCACTTGCTCACCCTGAGTGATAGAACTGGTGGCAACGAATCCGATGTGTGCCCGTGACTGCCGCAAATAAGCGGCGGCAGTGATGAACCATGCCGTCACGTAATCGAGGGTTCCGCCGCTGCCACCCAACTGGGCGATGCGCCGCACCTGCGCTCTCTGCTTGTCACTCTGATACTTCGCTCCCCCGAATGGCGGATTGCCGAGAACATATGAGCATTCGGCGGGGGCGATCAGGCTTGCCCAGTCCATTTCTAAGGCGTCAGCAGGGAGGATGTGGGGAGACTTCTTTAGGGGAATGCGGACGTAGCTTTCGCCGAATTCCAGCGAGAGCTTGTTGTTCATGATGTGGTCCATCATCCAAAGGGCGACTTCCGCAATGCGTGCAGGAAACTCGCCAAGCTCGATGCCGTAAAACTGGTCCACGTCGATCTGGCACAACGCCGCGACATCCAGCTTTAACTGAGTGTCTTTGCGAAGTGCCTTCAAGAGGTCGATTTCGAGAAGCCGGAGTTCTCGATAGGAAATGATTAAAAAGTTTCCGCATCCGCAGGCAGGGTCAAAAAACCGAAGTGCGGAAAGCTTCTGGTGAAATGCTTCGAGAGCCTTGCGTCGCCCGCTATCGCGGCGCTCTGTGAGGTGCTTGAACTCGTCGCGCAATTCGTCCAGGAAAAGCGGCTCGATCACCTTCAGGATGCTCTGCTCGGTGGTGTAGTGCGCTCCCTGAGCGCGGCGCTCTCGCGGATTCATGACGGACTGAAAGAGCGAACCGAATATGGCCGGGGATATGGCGTCCCAACTGAAATCGAGAGCATCAATTAGATGCGAGCGCATGGCGGTATTGAAAGAGGGGAGGGAAAGGCGCTCCTGAAACAGGTCACCATTGACATACGGAAACTGTGCCAAGTCTTGGTCGAGGTTTTTCTGACGCTGCGTGACAGGTTTATTCAGCACATCAAAAAGCTGACTAAGCCACAATCCGGTGTCGCTGCCGTCCGGGTTGGTGCGCTGCGTAATCAGTGTAGAGAAGATGTCCCGAGGCTCGAAGATGCCGGTATCATCGGCGAAAAGGCAGAACACCAGTCGCACAAGAAATCGTTCCAACTCGTGGCCTTCGTAGCCGGATTCCTTCAGTGCGTCATGGAGCTTGCCCATGATCTCTGAGGCTTCAATGTTTACCGGGTCTTGGTCGCGGAACGAGCGCTTCTGGACGCCAAGAATAAAGCCGAATTCTTCTGTATGGTCCGGTAGCTGGCGGAGAGTGAAACGGCTCGTTGTGTTGTCTTCGAGGTCATAAAGCTCGAAGGTCTGGAAATCGCTCACGAGGACGTATCGGGGAAGTTCGTGCTCTTTCAGGCCGGGGAAATAGTCGAGAGCTTGTTGCTTCGCCCGGATTAAATCTCGGCCAGCGCTCTTTTGCTCAACGAGAAGCACTCCTTTCCAAAACAGGTCAATGAATCCTCGCTCATCGCCGAGCTTCTTGACTGGCTCTTCAAAACTGGCGACGCGGCGGCGGGTTACGCCAAAGACCTCGAAAAACTCGTTGTAGAAGGTCTGGCTCTCGCCCCGCTCGTAGTGGGCGTCTTTCCATTCCTCCGCGAAACGCGCGGCGCGTGCCCTGATCTCGTTCCAGCTAAGGCGCATTCAGTCTCCCGTTTTTCGACACTTTTGCGACACCCGCCCTTTAAGCTAATTCCAGCCGCTTGAGCTTGATCCGGTCGGCGCGGACATGCGCAAGCTCGTAGTGCGCTTGCTGCGTCAGCCAGCTTTCGGCGCTACCGCCGAAGACCTGCGATAGCCTCACGGCCATTTCGGGAGAAATCCCGCGCTTCCCGTTCACGAGTTCCGACAGGGTTGTCCGGGTGACACCGAGGGCGGCGGCGGCGTCCGTGATGGTCAGGCCCAAAGGCTCGATGCACTGGCGCAACACAACGCCTCCGGGATGTGGCGGATTCTTCATCGGCATGTTCAACCTCCTCAGTGGTAATCGATATAGTCAACGTCCAGGGCGTCGCCGTCAGCAAAGCGGAAAATCACCCGCCAGTTTGCCCGAACCGTCACCGCCCAAAAGCCCTTCAACTCCCCCTTGAGGGGATGAAGCCGGAAGCCCGGCAAATCCATGTCCGTAATCGCACCGGCAGCATCAAGCCGCGCGAGAATGTCACGCAACTTTTCCGCGTGTTCCCGGTTCACGCCCTCGCGGGTCGTCTTCCTCGTAAAGGCGCTTCAGCCCCTTGTGGCGTATTGACCGGACCATTCTGTACCGTAACGCGTCACGTAACAGATGTCAATGGAGTCGTGCCGGGATGATAGCTGGTAAGGTAGGGCAGGGGCATCCATGGCCTGGGTTCCTCGTCGATCTCCCATTGTGCTACGGCTGCTCACCATGTATCACGCTGCGAGCGGCTTTTTCGATCTGCTCCAGAAGTTTTGGAACTTCCTCATATGCGGTCTTTTTTGCCTTATCCCAAAATTCGGCGCGCTGAAGTCCATCGACCACCATGGGATGCTGCGCGAAGGCGAGATGTGATTGCCCTTCAAACAACGTTCTAAAGAACCCGTCGCACTGGTGCGCAAGCTCCGGGGGTATCAACAGCCGATTTTGTGAAAGTTCGTCGCGGGCCAATACGATAGCCACGGCGCACAAGCGACCATACTCCTCGACCGACACTTCCCCTTCGAACCGTCCGGTAGCCGCCATGCGCTGAAGGTATCCGAGCGCTTCGTAAAAGTGGCTATAGAGCTTCGTGAGGGTCTCAACTTGGCGTTCGTGTACATGTGACGCACGCATGAGAAATGCCTTCATCCGCTCAATCTCGATGTCAGCATCGGCCTTCACTTGTATCTTGAACGCCTCGGCGTCGCGCGTCAGGCGATCTGAGACCACCGCCTTTATCAGCCAAGCGGCGGCGGCAAGTAATACCGCGTTTCCACCTAACGTGGTGATTACGTCTTGCCAGTTGATAGCCATCACAATTCACACTCTCTCGGCTTCATTTCCTGCTGGTGCCGCCAGGTTACGGTACAGTGTCGCACGGCTAACATGGTAGCTGGCGGCAACATCGTGGGGGGACTCCTCGCCGTCGATCAGCTTCCGGGCGTGCTCGATCTGCTGCGGCGTCAGTTTCCGCTTGCGCCCGAATTTCACGCCCCGGCGCTTTGCGGCCTCAATGCCGGCGCGCGTCCGTTCCGTTATCAGGCTGCGCTCAAGCTCGGCCAGGACGCCAATCATCTGCCACATGGCGCGGCCTGTCGGGGTGTCGGTGTCGATTGCCTCCGTGAGGGAACGGAATTTCACGCCCTGCTTTTTGAAGCCGTCGAGCATCTTTATCAGGTCGCTCAGGCTGCGCCCCAATCTGTCGAGCTTCCACACAATGAGCGTATCGCCGGATTTAAGTTTCTTCAAACAACGGAGCAGGGCAGGGCGGTTGGTCGTCGCTCCCGATAGGCCCTCGTCCTTAAACACGGTTTTGCATCCGGCTCGCTTCAAGGCGGCAAGCTGCAAGGCCGTTTTCTGGTCGTCGGTGGAGACGCGGGCATAGCCGTATTTCACTCTGAACCTCGCGCCTCCAGTTTTGTGAGAACGCGTCGAAGGACTGCGGCCACATTGCTGAAGTCCTGCTGCTCGGCCCATTTAAGAAGGCCGCGCAATTCCTGTTCCGGGGTTTGGTTTTCTGCGTCGGTGGGACGGGGCATCGGTTTATCCGTGTTTGAGTGGCTCCACGTCGTAAGGGTCCGCTCCGGCTGCTTCAAGATCGGCAACGGACAGGCCGAGGCTATGCAAAACCATGAGGGCTAAATCCGGCTCCATGTGAGCGCGGGAGAGTTCACCCAAGGCGGCGGCGACACCTTGAAGCCGAAGCGTTGCAACCCGGTCGCGGCGGTATGTTTTCATGCGCGCATTTTGAGACAGACTTATAAGACTTGCAAGCCCTTGATTTCATGGCCTGCGTGTTTTGTCTCAAAACTTAGCCTTTTCGAGAGCAGGCGGACCAAAACTGATGTCGCGGCGAAAAGCAGGCGCGCAGCGTCAGCGCAACAACTATTATGAACCAAAGACGTTGAGGAGCAAAAGCATGGACAAGAAGAATACCAGTCCTGTTATAGCGGCTGAGCCAACGCCAGCTAAGAGTAACGTTGTGTTTTTCTTCAAAAAGTAGAAGCTCGCAATGGCCGTAATCAACACCGCTGCAATCAAACCGTAGGGGGTCTTGATATTCACAGCAGAGAGCCAAGCGTATAGCACCAGCACCGCCAGAGGCATGACTAGAACTAATGCCAAAAGTTTAACGGCTACGTTTGCGGCGGCTGACATTAGCATGGATGGGCCACATTATCAAAAGCGCGGCTAGGAACTTCGAGCATGGCTCTACCCTGTGCGTGTCAGAGGGCAGAAATAACGGCCCAGGACAGTGCATATAGGCCCGTCAAGCAGAGCAGTGCGAAAATTGAGAGGGCATATTTCTTCGCGAGGTGAAGAAGCGCGGCGGCAATCCATACGGCAGCAATGAGAACGGCTAGAAGAAGGCTTTGACTGTTGTGGCCGTCCACAATTTCAGGCCACACGCCGCGCAGGAACCCGCATACGCCTATGCCTGAAAGAACAATCAGGCCGAAAGAGAGGTTACGCTTCCAGAGGTTTGGTTGCTTGGCGCTTATCATAATCTCGTCTTTTGCCATGTGTTCGTTATTTTTTCAACGGTAAAGGAGTGAGCCATCCGGGAACGAAAACGGGTGGGGTTGGCTTTCGTAAACCGAGCGCGGTAATTGCGCCAGAGGCAAGGGGCCGGTCAAAGTCGTGGAGGATGAACAACTGCGCCTGTCCGGTGATCCACAATGTCTATGCGGTAGAGATCGACGTAGCGGTTCACCAGCGCGAGCAACTCCGGGAAGCGTTGTATAGTGTCGTTAAAACTGAGTCCGTGAGTATTGCGACGATAAAATAGTGGTTTGGCGGCACATTCGATACTAATGCATGTATGATATCGGGTTACAAAACCGATTGTAGGCAGGGAGTACACGTTGATCTTTGTCACATCCTGCCATTTTATTCGTTTCCACGTTTTCCCCATGAGTGACCAGCTTATGTCGTGATCGTTTAAGACGACATCGGACCTCATGAAAATACTGATTAGAAATGCACAGCTTAGGAAAACAGCGAAGGTTAGTATCATAAGCCGCGTTGCAATGTCCCAACCCTCATCAGGTTGAAACGTAACAGCGCTAAGGCCGATCATCATGAGACTTATAAGAAGACTGCTCACCACCCACAGACCACGCCATTTGTAGACAAAACGACGCGCTGGTGAAGTGCTTGTGTTGATGTCTTGTGTTGTGGAAACGGGCATCTGGACAACTGGTCCAACTATTTGGGTGTGCAGAATTGGTTCAGCATGTGCTGTTTCGCTTGCCAACGGGAATACGTAAAGCTGCCCGCTATGTTTAGAACCGCTGTGTTTGTGGAGAAGAAGGTAAGAGCCGTTGCATCCGCCGTTCCCAGGGCGGCCAGAGGAGCTTCGAAAGTTAGTAAGGGCGCACCACCGGCAAGCAACATATTCATCCCAACGTCCTGTGACAATGGCTGGCCTGTCCAGAAGTTATAACCTACGGTTCCTGCACCAGCGACACCACCATTCAAACCTGAGAAAGCTGCGGTTCCGGCAATAACCCCGGTAGCAGTACTGCCTGTGGCCGCAGCTACGTAGTCCGAAACGACTGTTACGAGCGGCGGTGCGACAAGACCAACTCCAAAACCGAGCGTTGCACCAATCGCCGCACCTTTCCACTTGTTCGCTGGAGTATTACCCGCTTCATAACCGGCAATTCCGCCAACGACAAAGCCGATGCCAGCCCCTAGAAATTCGGTGCCCTTCGGATCAACGTACTTAAACGGATTCCCGTTGGCATATTGATACGTGTTCGTTCCGCCTGCTAACCCAATCGGATCGCTCTCTACGTAGCGGGTCAGCGTACCTGCGTAATCGCGGAAGCCGTTATGGTTGTAGCCGGTTTCGGGGTCGAAGTATTGGCCCGGAAGCCGAAGGCTCTGATTGGCGAGAGTGCCGCTCACGCCGCCGATGCCATTGTCGCCGAAGGGCCGATAGAAGGCGTTCCATACAACCGCCTTGGTTGAATCCGTCACGGTGTCCGGCGTTCCCAAACGATCCGTGTGCATGAAATAAATCTTGCCGTTCGTCGGGTTCACTTCGCCGATGGGCCTGCCGTTGAGGTAAATATAGTCCGCCGTCTGGCCGCTGTGCAGGTCGTTTTCCGAAAGGAGTTCTCTCGCGGCCTGCCCGTACTGATACAGGATCGGGTATGAGCCGGGGGGCGATTTCTCAAGGCGCTCGCCCGCAAGGTCGTACTTGTAGCTGGCGGATGATGATGTGGTCTGCGAACTCGCCATCTCGTTCGCCTGATTGTAGGTCAGCGTTTCCTGCGTCGTGGTCCCGATTTTGAGCGTGTTGATATTGCCTGCCGGGGTGCTTGCGACGTTCTCCGTCGTCGATCCGGTGACGATGCTTGCAAGCTGATTTGTGCCGGGGTTGAGGTTAAAGGTGCTTGTGGTTCCGTTGACGACTTGCGTCTTGACGTTGTTCACCTTGTCCCACGTCCAGCCGAAGGTACCGTAACCGCCGCTGCCGCTCGTCGCGGAGGTGAGGCGGTCGAGCGCATCATAGCCGAGCGTTTGCGTATTCAGGGAGCTTACGGCGTCCGTTATCTTCTGCACGCTATCGTTAGCGAAATACGTGTAGCTGAGGCTTTGGACTGTCGGCGTGGTGGCCGTGATGGTGGTGGGCCGGTAATCGAGATCGTAGCCCCGGCTTTCAGCGATGGCGTTACCGAAGGTCAGGCCCGTAGCGGGTCCGAAGGGTTCATAGGTGATGCTTGTGGCAACGTTGCTCGGGCTTCCGGCTCCGGGCGGCTTCGCGGTGATGCCGGTCACGCGGCCCATGCTGTCGCGGGTGTAGGCGACAAGCGTAGCGGACGGATGGGTGATCGACGATATATTTCCCGCCGCGTCGTATGCGGTCGAGGTGTTCAGCGTTCCCGCGCCGGTCACAACGCGGCTTTCCGCCGTCACGTTCCCGCGTTCGTCGTAAGTAAGGCCGAGACTGCCGGGTTGATCGGTCGCGCTTGTGAGGCGTCCGACGCCCAAGCCGTGGCCGGTTGTCTGGTCGTAGGTACGCGAGACGTTCAACGTGCTGTCGCTCGGATAGGAAGTCGTGAGCGTGCGGTCGAGAGCATCGAAGGTGGCGTTCACCGTCAGGCTGCCGGGCTGTACCCTTTGCGTGAGGTTCCTGTCCGGGTCGTAATGAAACACCGTCGTGCCGCTGTCCGGGCTGGCGGTCTGCGTCCGGTCGCCGAAGCCGTCATAGACGTAAGAGGTCGTGTTAAGGTTGGCATCCTTGATACTGAGAATGCGGTTATGGGCGTCGTAAGCCGTGGTCGTCGTGCCTCCGGGCGAGGGGTCCACGCGCGTAGCCAGCCGGTTGAGCGCGTCGAAGGTCTGTGTTACCGCGCCCGAGGGGGCCGGGGGCGTGATCGTCAGAGCGTTGCCCATATTGTCGTAAGCAAAGGTGGTTGTCTGGTTCATGCCGCCGATATCGCTGGTAATGCGCCCGAGCGCATCGAACACGCCCGAATGCTGCTGTGTCAGCGTGCTCGCGGAGTTCTTCACCTGCGTCAGCGTCTTGTCCCCGAGGGCATCGAGGGTATAGGTCGTGGTGTTGCTGAAAAGATCGGTGATGCTGGTGAGACGGTGCGCCGTATCGTAGCCGAAGGTCAGCTTGGAATTGTCGGGCTGCTGCACGCTGGTCAGGTTCCCTGCCGGGTCGTAATTCCAGGTCGTGATGAGGTTTCCGCCCGTGGTCGCCAGTGTGCTGGTGTTGAGGTGCAGCCGCCCGTCATAGGTCAGCGTCGTGGTGACGTTGTTGGGATCGACGATCGTGAGCGGCCTGCCGCCCCCCGTGTGCGCCGTGATCTTCGTGAGGTGGCTGAGCGCGTCGGTGATCTGCTCCATCGAGCCGTCGGGGTAGTACATGAAGCTCGTTTTGGCGGTCACGTCCGTGCGCGGCAATTGCACCGAAAGTTGCTCCCCCGTGCTGCTCCACGTCCATTGCGTGACGCGCGTCTGTCCGTTGGTGCTGTAGGGAATGCTGTTGGTAGTGGTGTCGAGGTCGGTGCGGGACAGCGGATTGCCGCTGCCGTCGTAAACAAACGTGCTCGTCAGCCCCGGCGTAACGATCTGGTGCGGCAGGCGAATAAAGGTCGGGTCATAGCTGATCGTGACGCTATAGGCTTGCGGCGATCCCACGGCGTAGTTGATGGTTGTCGGGTTGCCCTGGGCATTGTTGACATAGGTGGTCTGGTTGCCGTTCCAGTCCGTTTCGCTGTTGAGAAAACCGTTAGTGTCGTAACCAAAGGTGCGCGTGGCTGCCGCCGTGGTGGAAGTCGCGGCGCGGCTGATCTCCGTAACCTTCGGCACGCCCTGAAGGGTTGTGAAGGTGTAGGTGTCCGGGACGCCAAAGGCGTTGGTCACGACAGGCGTGCTCGTTCCGAAATTGACCGTCGTCAGGTCCGCGCCCGCGCCTCGCTGGCTGCTTTGGCCGCGTCCATTGGTGTCATAGCTCCAACTGGAGTACTGGTTGCTGTTCTCATCAAGGATGCCCGTCAACGCGAAGGGAAAGCTTGTATTCCCGTATTGGTAGGTGATGCTGGTGGCGGGCGTCGTGGAATAGGAGGCCGAAGTAAGCAGGGAACCATTAGCTACAGTGTTGTAATTGTAGGTGAGGATCGGGCCATCGGGAGGGGTCAATGTCTCCCGCAGTGTGCCAGCGCTGTTATAGCCAAAGTTGAGCGTGCGGCTGTAGGAGTCGGTGACAGACTGAAGGTAGCCGTAAGTACTTTGGTACGAAAGCGTCTGGGTGTAGCCGTCGCGCAACTCAATCGTGTTGAGCCGGGCATGGACTGAGGAGCCGGGAGCATTCGTATAGGTTTCAACAGTGTCGTTGCGATCTTTCAGCGTCCAGGTCGTCCCGGCGTTGGTAAGCGTGTAGTCCACATCGGTGTCGCTTTTCCAGACGCCGCCATTCAGGGAAAAGGAAAGCACTTGCCCGTCCGGTCGCGCGGCGAGAACCGTCGTGGGAGAGGATGCCGGGGAAAGAACCAGGTACTGGTCGAAATTGGAGGACCAATTGACGCCGTGCGGCGCATTAAACGGGTTGGTGAAATTTGAAAAGCCCTGGCTGTTGTAATACCGCGTATAGGTGAGGGGATTCTGTCCGGCGGTGGTGTAGTCCGTCACCTGCTCGAACACGTTGCCCGTGCCGACGTTAATCGGATCGCCTGCAACGCATTTGTTTGGGTAATTGCAATCGCCGCCGAGAGTCTTGACCAAAGCTGGCGATGCCGGTGTCAATACAAAGAAGGTTTGTGCAGTCCCTCCTGCGGCAATCTGCCCGGAGGCGTTAATCCCTGGGGCGGAAGTTACCTGAGTGCCCGGCAAATCGTTATTCAGGTTTGTCATGGCCCCGCTGCTGTAGATGAACGGGCTGGACCCGCCCGATATTCCGGACAGCCCCACGATCTGGCCATTGTTGTTGATGCTTGAGGCATAACTGTATGTCCCGCCGCTCAGCGTACCCAAATCGGTCATGACGCCGCCGCTATAAAGGAACGCGTGCGTGGCTCCGGCTGCGGTGGTGGAATAACCTGCGACCTGCCCGTTGTCGTTGATCGCGTAAGCAGTGCTGGTCGCGCCTCCGAGCGTGCCCAGGTCGGTCGTGGTGCCGCTATTGTAAAGAAATGCGTGCGCCGCCCCGGCACTATTCACAAACTGTCCGACGATCTCTCCCGTCTTGTTGATGCCGTAAGGAGTGACCGAGGTTCCGTTCCCGAGCTTTCCCAAATCGGTTGTGGTTCCGTTGGCGTACAAAAACAGGTGACCTGTCCCGTTGGTGTAGATCGGAACTTGCCCCGCGCTGTTGATGTCGAAGGCGCCGGATGCGTCTCTGCTGCAATTCATGCCGGTGGGGCAAGGAACGCCAAGATCGGTAAAGGTTCCGTTGCTATACAGGAATGCGTGATTGGACCCGCTAGTCGCGGTAAACTGCCCCACGATCTGGCCGCTGTCATTGATCCCGTAGGCGTAACTGGTGCTACCTCGCGGGCCTATCAAGGTCGTGGTGCCCTCGCTGAACAGCGCGGCTTCGTTGTTCGATTGGCCGACGGCCTGCCCCTGGGTGTTGATGCCGCCCGACACACTGGGAATTCCAAGGCCATACGCAATATCGGTATAGACAGTCTGCGCCTTCGCTGACTGCGGCGCTGCGAGCGCGGCGGCGGCTACGAGCGTCGCCGAGAGGACTTTTGTCGCCGCGCCGTGCTTCACCCTGGCGACGAGCGAGCGTCCCGCCGCTTTCATCTGCGCGAGGATGCCCCCTCCGGTTTTCGGCTGCGTGTCGGCGGCGGAATCGAAAGCGGAATGGTCGTGGGGCATGGCTCACCGTGTTGAGATCATGGAACGTAGCGCAATGTCAGTACCAAGTCAGGACAAGGCGGGCAAAGCAATTTTTTATCGGGTAAGAACTTGCCAAACGCGGATTAACCATACAGGGCATACAGGGGTCCGAAAACGGCGGTACGTGTGAGGCGCGGCGGCGTTAAAATCGAGCGCATGGAACTGAAAAGCACATTCGACTGGAACACCCTCGGCGAGCTTGCCGAAAAGCGCAAATCGGACACACTGGCCCAGGCGGAAGCCTACTGGAATGAAACCGCTCCTTACGGCGGGGAACGGTTCACGCCAGAGAGAGGCATGGCGCTGCTCTTGTTCGACGCGAGGCGGTTTGCGGCGGGGTTATCACGCCTTGTGCAAAAGGCCGACGAACAAAAGGCTCTGATGGATCACCGCGCGGCATCGGGGCAAGAAGTGGCGGATGCCGACCGGCAACGCTGGTTTGCTTATCTCGACGTGGCCCATATCGCGGCGGCAGCGCTGTCTCGCGGTGGACCGGCTGCGCCTTTGGAGAATTCCGAGGGGGGCCGATAGAAACACGGCGAGGTGTTCAAAAAGTGAAGTCCCTGGGCAATCCGCGTTTTTCGAGTTCGTCATTGACCGCTTGCGTGAAGGATTGCTGCAACCGGGCAAAAAACTCAAGCGTGCACCACTCGTCAACGACTTTACCAAAGCCTTGCGGGCCGAGCTTGCGAGTGGGGCAACTGAATATCGGGCCGTCTTCATAGAGGGTGGCTTCGCATATCATGCCACGGCTGGTCAGTTCTTTCTCAATCCATGCGCTGCAAAGGTCTAGTTGGGCTTGGGTGTCAAGCGCATTGGGTAAGGCTGGATATACGAAATCCCGCCGTCCTCCGTCCGTGTAAACGAAGCTGCGGGACGGCCTCAATGTGGAGGCGGTTGCATCGCGCGACCGCTCGGCTGCTATCTCGGCGCGCCGCGCCCTGAGAAATTTGAGCCTTTCTTCATGTTCACGGAGATCGTTGCTTTCCTGGGCGCTGTTCATGCGGTCAGTTTTGTCATGAGTTTGACCGAGCTTTTCCTTTGAAGGCGTCTACTGTTATCTGAAACTTCTCCGCCTGGGCGGCTATATCCTTCATCGCGTCGATTGTGCCGAGCCTGCGGGCCATCTCCCCAAGAAGAAGCAACAGCCAGCCGTACCTCTCGATGGCCCTGACAATTTCACTTGGTTGCGGTGTCTTTCCAGCCATTACGCGGCGCAACAGCTTTTCGCACTGCTGGACGGTGACCGCGATTTGGTACTGAATGTCCTCGAAAGAATAGTCATTGTCGATGGCTTTTGCTGCCTCCTCGATGATTTCAGAGGCGCTCACGTTCCAAGCCTTGGCGAAGAATTTGACGTGCGGCATTTCGCGATAAAGCTGCTCCCGGTTGTCGTTGGTCGGGAGGCAGGTTTTATCTGAGGGCCTATCGGGCGGCGGCTCATCCGGCAAGCCGAATTTGCGCCGTAAATAAACTTCGACGGAAACCCCCTCGGCCCTGGCTTGGGCTTCGATTTGCGCCGAATCCTCCTCCGGCATCGAGAAGGCGTAACAGCCCTCGGCCTTGTTGTAATACACCTTCCACGACGCATCGTGATCGCAAACGAGTTCGTAGCCGGGGCCGGGGTGATCGTCGTCGGTTTCTTCTTCCATGGCGGGTTGCTTGTCCGTCATTGGCTAAACTCCCGTGGTTGGTTACGGATGTAGCCGCGCCGTAATTTGCGGCTGATACTGCGGGCTTGTACTGCGGCTGCGGCGGGCGCGCGTTCAAGAACCTGACTGCGGATTGTGCCGAGCTGCCCGAGGCGTCCCCATTCGCGCCAAACCGACCATTCGCCGAACAAGGTGGGCACAACATCGACGGCATAGAAGCGGCGGATATTCCGCTGCGGCTGTGAGCGGATCAGAAGGACCATTGCGCGAATGCTAGCGGCTCCGTGCGGCTGGTCAAGAGGAAGATGAACACTTAGCGTTGGCCGTAGAGCGAATTATAGAGAGCCTCATCTTGCAAGGCTTCTTCGTCCTGCGATTGCGGCGTGGGTTTCGGCTGCGGGCGCGGGGGCGGGGGAGCGTCAAGAGGTATGCCAAGCACCAGACCGTCAAAGCCTCCGACCGGCATCATTTTCATGATGGCGCGTGAGGCGAGAATAAGGCCGGTTTGCGGGTCGATTTCGTAGGTGATGCGGCCAGCCGGTTCCAGGCTGAAGTTTCTGCGGAAACGATAGCGGGCATAAAGCTGGTGGATCACTTCGGGCGGGAATGGCGTCATGAAAAAACAAACCTCTGTCAGAGGTCGAGGGTCGGATAATTCTGCGCAACGCTGGCGCATTGGTCAAGCTGTTCGTATTCGTGCGGGTGCGGCTGGTTGTAATTCGCTGTAGGGTTAAGCCAGTCGAGAACCTCCCAAACAAAATCGGTGGCGCGTTGGATAGGCGGGGGCAGGCGTTCCGCGATTGGCGCGGCATACATCCTGAAACCCCGTGCGCCTTCTTCGCGCTTCTTGCGGCGGAGGGCAAGCGCGTTCGTCGGCTTGCCGGTGATGGCTTCCGCCACTTTGCCGAATAGTTCCTTGATCGCTTGGCCGAAAGAAGGACGCGGCGCGGGCTGGCCGGGGGCTTTTTCTTTTCCGGCTGTGTCCCTGTCTTCGCTGCCCGGTTGGAGGATGGGGGAGGGCCTCCGAGCGTCTAGCGCTCTCGCTCCTTCTCCCGTTGTCGCTGTCGCGCGGCCTCCTCCTGTTCCTCGCGCTGCCGTTCTTGTGCGCTTTCGCTGATAGCGTTGGAATGCTCAAGCTGTTCCCTGACATCGGCTTGACGCTCCCGCGCGGCTATCGCTCCGGCGCGTTTTTGCTCCGGCGTCAACACGGGCGGCTCGAATACGCCACCAAGTATTTCAAGCGCTTTGCCGACGAGGTTGAGGCCCATGGAAACAGGCTTGAGAACGGCCGGCGCTTTGGCCGCCACGGTGAGCGGGCCTTTGGCGATAGCGGTGGCTATGGCGCGGGCTGGCAGGGGACGTGCGCGGCCCTTGGTGTTGGTGGCTCTCTCAAGCCGGATAGCCTCCCAATCGGCGGCGCGTTGCTGTGCTCGCTGGTCCGATGACTTAATCGTGGCGTCGATGCCTTGCAGCTTGTCCAGACCGTCAAGGCCCTTCACAAATTTGTAGGCAAGGGACTGATCGAGTTTATAAACGCGGCTGCGCCCTGCGACTTCACCATCGCGCCGGTACTCCGGGCGGGCTTCGGTGACGATGACGATTTCGCCTTCCTTTAACCGCTGGCCCCGGTTGCCTACCTCTCTGGCAAAGTCGGCCTCCCTGTTGCTGCGGTAGGCTTCGTCATGCGTCGCCTTTGCGAACGTAATTCCTTTATCGTCGAGGGCGGCGGTATACGCTTTGGCGCTGTCGCTGTGCTGCCATGCTTGCCACACTTTCGAGGCGGGGCCGGTTAAATTCTCCATGCGGTCGTCACGTCCCGCTTCGGTCGCGGCCTTCCCGAAAAGCTCCGGCGCTTTGCGCTCCGGCTGCGGGGGGTTGATCGGCCAGTGGTTTTCTTTCCTGCCGCCAGTCTTGACCTGTTCACGCGCGGCCCGTGCTTCCTTCTCCCGCTGCTTCGGCTCCACAAATTGCCGCTCGATCTTCTCTTTCTCAATCGCGGCCTTGCCTAGGCGGTCGAGCCAGTCCGCCTCCTCGCGTACAGGGTCGCGGTTCGCATAGTCACGCTCGGCCTTGAGTTGCTCCTGAACCTGCGCAAGCTCCCGCGTCAATTTGTCCATCTGGTCGCGCGGAAGGTTAAGCAGAAATTCTCGCGCCTGTTCAATAGTCGGGATGTTGTCGCGGTCAAGGTCGGCCAGCTTCTCGCGGAGTTGACCCGCCGATATGTCGAGAAGGCGTTTGCCGAGGGCGTGCATCCCGCCCGCGTGGTCGATCACAACATAGTCGCGCCGGTTGCCGAGGGCGAGTATCAAGCCTTCGTGGGCAAGCTCGTTTTCAAAATCGCGCCCGCATCCGGTGCGGTCGTGGCAGTCGCGTATCGTGTTTCTGATCGCGTCCTTATCAACGCCTAGCCGCTGCGCCTGTTGCTCCTCGTTTTTGGTGGCCGCGTATTTGATGGGGCCTTCGCGTTGGCTGCTCACGCGCGTAAGGTCAAATTCGTTTTCCAGCTTGCGGGCAAGCGCCCGGAGCCGGAATTTATAGAACGGCACGGCCTTGACCTGATGGGTCTGCTCATTGATGAGACTTACGGCAAGGTGACCGTGAAGCTCGCCGGTTAGCTCGTCGGCGTGAAAAACAAACGCATGGGGCTGGCCTTCAAGCCCAAGGGTTTTCAACACGCGCGTCCGGGTGGCGTCCCATTGCTCGCGCGTCATGTGGTCCTGTTGCGGCAAGCGTATCTGAACATGAAACAGCGGGTTCTGTATGCCTTTGCTGCTCGCGATGGCATCAAGCGCGGAAAGCGACTTGGAAAGATCATCGGGGTGAAGGCCGAAGCCGTGAAGTTCGGGAGCAAAGACACGTTCGCCATGCTTGCCGCCGTCGAGAAGATAGGCGGCGAGTTTCGAGCCGTTGCCGTGGCGATTACCCTTGATTATCATCGTCGGGTTCCTTGCGCCCAAGGGCTTCAAGAATGGCGTCGGCGGCGCGGCGGTTCGCGGCCAGAGCTTCGGCGCACTCGCGGCCTAAGGTGATAGCCTTTCCGCTGTGAAGGAAAGGCAGAAATTGGTTAAGCACGTTGGCGCTGCGGTTGAGGTCGGCCAGACCGTCGCCCATAAGCTGCTTGTGAACATGCGGCTTGCGGCGGGCACGGGGGCCGGGGCTGCCTAGCAGCATCGCGCGGCCATAGGCCATTTTGGAAAGCTCGGCATTGGCGGCGCGTTCGAGCGCGGCGGCTTCTTCCTGCTCGTCGAGCGCAATTTGCCATCGGCGGTCACGCTTCCGCTTCTGGCTGCCACTGCCTTTGAGCGCGGGAGCTTGGGCGCTGGCGGGTTCCCCGCTCGGCGGGGAAACGGGCGGCGCATGATCGTAAGGCGGCGTCATGGGCGCACCTCGGCGCAAGTCGAGGGGAGCCATGACGCAACCGCGCGAAAGCCGGAAGGCGCGGAAACAGGCACGGTTTCCGCATGACGCCGTAGGCGGCACACGGGGGATGCAATGGGGGTTCCCCCCTTGCCAAGTTCAATCAGAGATGCGGCACTAGGCCGTATCTCCGATTGCCGCGTGGTACACGCGGACAACTTGCTGCCTGCGTTATTCGACAAAAGCATGAATGGATGGAATCCGAGAATCACGAATGCCACAAGCGATTTTGCGTTTCGCGGGCGGAATGATCGAAGCTCGTTCCGCCCGGTTAACGGAGTGAGGCGGGAGGCTTCGCCTCCGGCCTCACGCTGCTGACGCGAAAAACTTTCGACGGCGCTTCGCGCCGGGTGAAACACGGCGGGGGGCTGTAGGCGCGGGCTGTAGGAAAAGAAGCGCAATGCTGAATTTCGAGACTTCATACTATGCGATGCAGCGATGCTCTGCCGCTCATTCACACGGCGGATAAAAACCGCCCGCCGAAACCGAAGCTCCGGCGAGCGGTAGGCGATTACTCCCTGTCTTCGTCCTTCTTCGGCTCGGTGCAGACGATGCGGCCATGCACGCTGATGCCTTCGTGAATGACTACATCGAAGCCTTTGCCGTTCTTGTGCGGCCAGACCGCTCCGATTTCCCGCCAGATGCCTTTCTCGCCTTCTTTCTTCGGCGTGCTGACGACAAAGGCGCGGTGAGTTGGTTTGCTGCTCATGGTGTTTTCCTTTCGTTGATGGGCTGCATGATCGCAGCCGATGCACCGGCTCTTGCACGCGAAACAGGCGCGGCATGTCCAAAGCCGCCTCTTGCGGGTATCGCAGGAATCTTGTTGCGCGAGGAGCGCAGCGAGCACGCAACAAGATTCCGAGAAACAACCTTTGGACGGGACACGCCGCGCGTGCGAGCCTTGCATCGGATAAGACTGCGATTATGCGGCGCTGACAACAGGGGAGGAAAACGGCATCGGACAGCAAGCCCTCTCCCGAAAAGTCGCGGCCCGGAACAGCGCGAAAGGAAGTTACGTCAGGCGGTGCAACAGGCCGCCAAGGCAACGCGCGGGAAGCACGGGCGGGGGGATTGGAAGATAACCGGGCTGGTGAAACTCGATCCCAGAGGTCCACGCTTCAATACTACCATTATCGACGCGCATTGACCACAACTGGTAATTTAGTTCGGCTGTGGCCCAGGTTGAGCGCGGCGGCCAGCATGAAGCCCGGATCGTGGAACGATTTTCTTTAGGGCTGCAACGTCTCTCTGCCGGATATAGAACTGGTCAGAAGCGGGACACTTGATGACATCGAGCGGTTTATCGGTCGGGGCTGTCCCCTTGGTGGTCCATCTCCACATGGTGTGGTGATCCACGCCGAGTGTCCGTGCCGCGTCCGTTAATCCGACATAGCCGCTCTGGTCGCGTTGTTCTCCGAGCGTAACGGGTCCGGCTGGCTCCTGGGAAGGCCACTTGATGAAACGGTTGGCTGCTCTGTCGATGGATTCTTCACTGATGAAATATCGGTTCGCTGGCGCGAAGTAGTAGGTTTGAAGGGGCCGCCCGTCGAATTTCGTTTCTTTGTTTATCCAGTGCATCAGCGTTGATCGCGGTGCCTGAATCACGGGCGCGGCAGCCGACAGGGGAAACCAGCGTACCCCGTCTTGAACGAAACTCTTATCGTCGTGCTGGACCATCCGCCGCTCAAGGGTTTGAGGCTGAGGCTGCTCAATATCACGGTTTTGATCCCGATGCCACTGCTGGAGTTTGCGTGCGATTAGCGCGGCGCAAAAAAAGCGTTCCTTATCGTTGGAGACTTGACGCTCAAATCTCAATAGCTTGAAGAACGCATCAGCCCCGGCAATTGCGGATACCTTCCTTCCTGCGCGGGACATTGATTCGAAGACGGGAATGTCCTGACGCTTGGCCTCAGCCGTAAACCATGCCTTTTCGCTCGGCGTCAGATCGCGGGGCAGAAATGCGTTGCCGCCCCCATCTTCTCCCAGAACCAGAGCGAGCCTTATAAGCATTTGGCGCTCAGTGATGCCTCGAAGGGATTCGGGAGTCATGCCGAGGTCTTTCAACAAGGTTTCAGTCAACAAATCCAGTTCCGCCTGACGGGCAATCGTGATTTCTGCGGGAGCAGGTTGAACAGGGGCGGTACGCCGGGTGCGGGGCTGTCGTCCTGATGGCATTGTAATTACCATTATCGGTCAACCGTACAGAAAAGGTTGAAACCTCTGCGCAGCACGAAGCATCTTCAATAAACAGAAACGGTCTTTGAGAACCGTTAATGGTAATAGTAAAAAAGATGCTTATGGCGAGCGTTTCAAAAACAATCTCGACGGACCAAGGGAAGCCGGAAAACGGCGGCCTCGGGTCACATGCGAGCGTCGCCCTTACCGGGGCGCGTTCAAACCCTGGGAGCGAAGCTGACCGGCTCCGCTCCCTTCCAATCACCAAACGAAAGGAGAGACACACCGGGCGCTGACTGGCGCTCGGATGCCACGGGTTTTTATGAATGACACAACAAACGGAACGAAGAGCAAGGGGCGCATAGCCGCGTTGAAGGGTCTGTTCAACGGGAAGGGCATCCGGCTCGGCTATTCGCAATCGGGCAAGGTTCTGCGTTACGTCGGGCAGGAGCGCCTGATTTTGATAGCGCCTACGCGCGTATCGCACAGGGTGCCGGTGCTGCTGCCGTGCCTGTTCGATATGCCCGTCGATGACGCCGAAATCCGGGACAACAAATCGACTGAAAGGAAGGTTCATTGATTTATGGAAAACGGCACGGACGGCAACAGCAACGGCAAGGGGCGGATTGAAGCCCTGCGCGAACGGGAACGGCAGATACGCGCGGCTATCGCTGCCGAAACGGTGAAGCGCAAAAAGCGCGAGTTCAAGGAATTTGAACGGCTCAAAAACATCATCGGCGGCGCTCTGCTGGCAAGTGCGGCGGAAGATACGGCCTTCGCTCAACATCTGCGCGAACGCCTCGCCAAATGCGCCGTGGTCGAGAGCGACAAAAACTTTCTGCGCACGAAAGGTTGGATCTGAAATGTTTTGGCAACGGGTCAAAGCGGTTTTCCGCGCATACATGGTGCTGCTCGTGTGCTGGTGGGCCGTGGTCTGGGCGGTCGGCTCATGGCAGAGGGGCCGGGTTCTCGGTGTCGATGATCTGATACCGACGGCTGACAGGTGGTTGGCGGTGTGGGCCGTGAAAGGACGGCCATAGTATGGATTTCTTGCTTGTGCTGGTTGGTGTACTGGTCTTTTTCTTGATGGTCGCAGGGTTGGGGGACGCCTCCGAACGCAACAGGGTAAAGCGGCGGGGGGAACAGGCCCGCGAATTTGCGCCGGTCAATTTCGACAACCCGAAAAGCGCGGCCTCGGCGCGGTGGGCCTCCGACAAGCTGCTAAAGGCGGCGGGCCTGTTCAAGGGCGGCGGCTGGCGCATCGGCTATACGCAATCGAAAAAGGTCATGCGCTACGGCGGGCCGGGTCATCTGCTGCTGGTGGCTCCGGCGCGGTCGGGCAAGGCCGTAACGGTGCTGGTCGCGGCGCTGCTGGAACGCTGCAAGGCGTCCCGCATCATCATTGACCCGAAGGGCGAGTTATGCGCCATCACCCACGCAAGGGCCGCGCAATTCAGCAAGGTGGTAGCGATAGACCCTTTCGGCCTTCTCAAAAAGATCGGCGTCCGTGGCGTCAAAACCGTGGGCCTCAATCCCCTCGCCTCGCTTGACCCGAAATCGGTGTCCTTCGGCGGCGACGTTGAGAGCTTGGCCGATGCGATTGTCTGGGACGAAGAAGGCAGCGGCGGTGATCGGCACTGGACCGATAGCGCCCGCCAGCTCGTCGCGGCGGTCATCCGGGTATTGGTGAAACACGGGCGGGGGGAAGAAATGTATCTCCGGGCCTTGCGGGGTGCCGGGTGCGGCGGCGACGTGAAAAACCTGCTGGCCGTCCGTGATGTGATCTGCGGCAACGTGTTCGAGTTTGCGCGGCGTAACGTCAACTGCGGCGATAGCGCCGTCCGGCAAGCCTTGGGCCGCTACACCGCGAAAGGCGCGGAAGAAAGCCGCGAGCTTAACAGCGTGATTTCAACGGCTGTGACGCAAACGGATTTCATCGGGATGGAAGGGATAAGCGCCTCGCTGACTTCCTCCGGGCTGCGCTTCGCGGACGCGAAACGCAAGCGGATGACGGTTTATATCATCCTCCCTCTCGACAAGCTGGCAAGCTGCGGCAAGTGGTTCCGGCTCTGCATCGCGGCGGCGCTCGGCGATCTGCTGAAAGCGGGTCCGGGCGGTCTGGGGGTGCTTGCGGTGATTGACGAGTTCTTTTCCATCGGGCCGCTGAAAGCGTTTCAGGTGGCAATGTCGCAAGCTGCCGGGGCTGCGGGCCTTCAACTGTGGCCGGTGCTGCAAGACCTGGCGCAACTGCAAACCATGTATCCGCGCGAGGGCTGGCGCACCTTCCTGTCCAATACCGCCGTGAAAATTTTCTTCGGCGGGCATGGTGACAGGGAAACCTCGGAATACATTTCGAGCCTCTGTGGAGACCGCGAAATGGTCACGCTCTCCCGTACTGTGAGCGAGGACCGGAACAAGGATTACGGCGGCGGTCTTTATGACGTGAACGTGAGCGAATGCGCCGCTACGTCAGTGCAAAGGCTTATCCAGCCGCATGAGGTCCGGCGCATGAATGACGGGGAAATGATCGTGTTTTGCGAAAAGGTGCCGGGGCCGATCTGGGCGAAGCGCAAGGTTTACTGGAAGGACTGCACGGGCTACGGGCGCAATCCCTATTACAACGGCGGCGGAATTTGGAAAGCGATTTTCAGGTGAGGTGAACGATGGAAACGGATTTTGATGTGGAAGGGTTCGGCAAAATCGTTGCGCTGTTTGACAGCGACAAGGTAGGCGAAGCGCAAAACGCATTCACCAAAGCCGTGCTGCTGTGCCGAAAGCACGGGCTGCGCTTTTGTGACGCGGCGGGCATGGCCTTCGGTAACGCGGACGCGGTGAGGCAACAGCTTGAAACCGAGTTCAACGCGGAAGTGGAAAAGATGATGCAAGCGGCGCTGAAGCTGCGGCAGGAAAACGACGATCTCCGGGCGCAACTGGAGGAAAGGGCCGATGATACGCCGGAGGGCGAACACGTCATAGATTTGCCGGGGCGGTTGCGCCGGTGGTGGCGCTTCTGGCAATTCCGGCTGTTCGTTCTCACCGTGGCAATCGGAGCGGGCGCGGGGGCCGGGGAAGCGCGTTTGCAAGGGCTGGCGGCGGTCTTCGGCTGGCTGTGCCTCTTTCTGTTCGGCTGCTGGAGCGTTGCTGCGTTTCGGAAGCTCGGCTTCGGGCACATGCTGCTCAAGTGGCTGGTCTACGGCGCGGTGCTGCTGGCCGGTTCTGCGGCGATTGACAATGCGGACGCATCCGCCCGCCCGCCCGTGTTTCTTCTTGTTCTCGCCGTGGCGCTGGTGCTGACGCTGACGAAGGTAAGCGCATGGCTCGGCGGGTTGATACGGCTGCATATCTGGGAGTCGCATCCGGTTCATGTGGCGCGGGGGTGGTTCTAGCCATGACGGAAAGCACGAAAGAAAAAGTCAAGCAGGTCATAGCGATTATCGAGGGTCGCGGCCTCGCCGATAACCGGGACGTGGCGCGGCCTACCTACTACCAGAAACAGACGGAGCGCGAAGGCCGGAGCGAATGGAGCGGCGGAAACATGGGCGGCGGCACATGGGGCGGGCGGTCGCGCGGTGAGAGGGAACAGCCATGAGTAAAGCGATAGTGAAACACGGCGGGGGGCTGGCTGGTTACAGCAAGGACGTGGCGGAAGTCATGGCGCTGCTGCAAGGCCGGGGCCTCTCCCCTGCCCCTGAAATCTTCGATCTCTATTGCGTCTGCGCGGTGCATGACAAGCCCTATACGCTGCGCTTTGAGCGGCAAGCCTCCGGACTGCTGCGCTTCAGGGAAAGCGTGAAGGGTAAGCCGTCATCGCTGCCCGACAATGCCCGCGCGGGCAACGGCGGCGGATGGGCCATACAGCAATTGAGGTATTTCGAGCGGGGGCCTACGCCCTGCGCATGGTGCGGTGATGGTGACTTTCACCATTGCGCGTTGTATTGCGGCGCTCTGGTCTGCGGCGGCCGCATGAAGGGCGATACGTTCCATTGCCGGAAAAGCTGCGGCGCTTCGTGGGTCGGCGTGCCATTGCAACAAGTCACCATGCGCCGTGAATTGTCTGCGCCCGCGCGTGCTCCCCTGCAACCTTCCCGCCCTGCTGCCGGTCCCGCGCGGCTCCTGCTCCCTGCCGGTAAGGGCGGCAAGCGATGAAGCGGGTCGGCAAGGTGAGCAATTCAAACCGCCTGCGGAATGCTTTTTCTCGTCAGGATGGCCGCTGGCGCGTTTCGTTGACAGCCGGTAAGTCGGGGCATCCCCCTGCCCGGTTGTCGAACCGGCGGCTAGCTTTAGGGGGGTGGCGTTCAATTTGGTGGGGAGCGGAAGGGAGGGTCTTCCGATGGATGGCCTTGATGATTTTGGGCTGTTGACGCTGGCGGCGGTTGCTGAACTCCTGCACTGCTCGAAAGCGCATGTATGCAACGTCATCGCCGGACGTGTCGAGGGTTGCCCGCCCATTCCATCCGTCTGCCTCGGTCGCCGCAAGCTGGTGCGCCGTGAAAGCCTCGTTGCGTGGCTTGCCGATAACGAACACGCGGCCATTCCTGCTAAGATTCGGTCATCGCCAGAACGAGGCCGCAAAAGCGCATAAGGAGAAATGATTATGCGCACACGGCACTCAACAGGAGGTGTCAGAAAGCAGCGTGGCCGCTGGAGAGCATTGTGGTACGAAGGCGGCGTGAAGAAAAGCAAGGTCGTCGGCTTCGTCAAGGATATGACGAAGGGCGAAGCGCGGGAGGCGGTAGCGAAAATCGTTGCCGAAATCCGCGCGAGGACAGGAAATGCCCCGGAAGTTCGGGGACTTCGTTGATGCGGTCTATTTCCCCTACTACAGCCGGAAATGGAAGCATTCGACGCGAGAGAACAACGTGAACCGGATTGAAGTGCATTTGGTCGAAGCGTACAGGGAACGGCAACTCGTCAGCTTCAAGCGCGATGAGCTTCAGGATTTGCTCGACCTGAAGGCCAAGAAGGATGGGCTGTCGTTTTCGACGGTTGATCACCTGAGATGGGATTTAAAGCAAATCTTCGACATGGCGTTGGCAGAGGGGCAAATCGAACGGAACCCCGCGCTGTTGCTGTTCACGCCGAAGGAAGCGAAAAAGCCGGTTCGCTGTGCGATGACGATTGAGGAGGTGCAAAAGATGTTTGCCGTTCTCGGCGAGCGTGAGCGGCTGATAGCGAAACTTGCGGTCTTGGCAGGAATGAGGCCGGGAGAAATCTTCGCGCTGACATGGGGCCGCATGGCAACCACGCACGCGGACATCCGGCAGCGGGTTTACCGGCGCAAGCTGGATAGCCCCAAAACCACGAACAGCACGCGAAAGGCGGCTCTTTCCGAAGGGCTTCTGAACGATGTCGAAACGTGGCGGGCGGCGGCGGTCACTACGGCGGATGATGCTTGGGTGTTTCCGTCCGAGCGGATGACGCCTTTATCGAAGGACAACTGCTGGCGGCGGGAGATGTTGCCGAAGCTGGCGGCGGTCGGTCTTGGTTGGGCGAATTTTTTGGTCATGCGGCGGACGCATTCAACGCTGATGAAAGAAATCGGGGTTGATGCAAAGCTGGTCGCGGATCAACTCGGCCATGAGGTCGATGTAGATATCAATACGTACACGCTAACCAGCGTGGAACTGCGGCAGGCGGCGGTGAACCGGCTTGAAACCTTCGTGGGCGCTAAACAGTGCTCAAATGGTGCTCAGGAAATCCGGGATGCTCGCAACTTGTTGAATTAGTGGAGCGGGAGACGGGGTTCGAACCCGCGACGTCCAGCTTGGGAAGCTGGCATTCTACCACTGAATTACTCCCGCCCGCGCTGTCCGCTTGGCTCTTCCAAGCTCGTTTCAGGCACACTATAACACAGTCGCGACTCAAAAGCTGAACCGCGCGAATGGCATAATTTTGGTGAGCGGGACCATCCCGATGAAAGCGCTCTTAATCGATGGACCTTCCCATTGAACCGTTGCTTCCCGATCCAGCCGCGCCGGAACCAACGCGTATGCCGAGCCGCGCGCGTACGGCCCTTGCCGCTGTAGCCTCGCTCGCTCTGCTCCTCAAGATCCTGCTGGCCTTGAAGACCTACGGCACCAACGACGTTTACGTCTATGGCCATTTCTCGGTCTGGTCCCGGTATCTTGGCGTGCTGCTATATCGCGTGGACCCGCAATTCAATCACCCGCCGTCGATGATTCACGTGCTGCATTTTCTGAGTTGGCTGGCGAGCTCAACGGGTCTGCCGTTTTCGTTTTGGCTTCGTTTCCCCGGCATTCTGGCCGACACTGGGAATCTCTGGATCGTCTGGAAGCTTGCGGGCGAGCGCGCGCACCAGCGCTCCGTCTTTTGGCCGCTGGTTCTTCTGGCCGGCGCTCCCGCGCTCATCCTGATCTCGGGATTCCACGGGAATACGGACTCGGTGGTGATCTTTTTCGTGCTGCTCTCGATCTATCTGATCGAACGCGGCGCGAGCGCCTGGTCCGCGGGAGCCGCCCTGGGCCTGGCGTTTTGCGTCAAGGTGTTTCCGGTGATCGTCGTGCCGGTCATCCTTCTGAGTCTCTCGGGCTGGGGACGGAAGATAAAATTTTGCGTGGCGGCGGGCGCGGTGCTGCTGGCCTGCTGGTCGCCTTTCCTGTTTCAGGATCCAACGGCGGTCATCGAACAGGTTTTCGGATACCGGAGCCTGTACGGACATTGGGGACTTTCCTACCTGGCGCTCCAACTGCCCGATAGCGCGCCATGGGCGGAGGTGCTCAACCTGGCTTTCGAGAGTTTCGGAAGCTATCTCGCGCTCGGATTGGTGCTGATCGTCTCGTGGCGCATGAACCGGGCGGCCCCAAGGCCCCGGCTTTTTCCCCAAGCTGGACTCGTCTTCTTGTTATTTCTTTCCGTTTCGAACGGATTCGGCGTGCAATATCTGGCTTGGCTGGCGCCGTGGGTGGCCGGACTGGGTTGGGCGCCCGCCGCGTTCTTCTATGCCGCCAGCGGTGTTTTTCTTTTTTTGGTTTACAACTTCTGGGCGCAAGGCTTTCCGTGGTACCTGGCCGATAGCATCAGCGTCGGAGACTATGCCGGCTACTTCGACCATGCCCAAGTAATCTGCTGGCTTTCCGTGCTGGTGGCCTTGGGCGCGTCCTGGAGGCGCATCGGACTCGCCGCGGGCTGGAAGAGGATGCTTCCGTTCCCGCCGCTCGCGCCGGGGTGGCGAATCGCGGGCGTAGCGCTGGCGGCGTGCGCCCTCTTGTGGGTCGTCCCTCCTCAGTTGGAAACGCCTGCTCCGCCCGGGGGAAAAGATGAACGCGCCGTCCGATCCATCAACGCGCGCAGCGATCTGGATCTTTCGCTGCTGCTCGCCACCAGCCGCCGCAATGAGGATTCCATCCGCGCGGCGCGGGAAGCCCTGGCATTGACGCCGGATTCCGCCGAAGCCCTCGCCAGTATCGCCTCCGCCGACGCGGCGCTGGGGAGGTGGAAAGAAGCCCGCGAAGACGCGGAGCAGGCCTTGCGCCTCGATCCGGACTCCGAGGAGGCCCGAAGCGTTCTTGCCGTCGCGGTGTCCAAGGAGTAGCGTCACAGCCATGATGGCCCCCTTAATTCTCTTGCGCGGAATCCTCAAAATGCTGCTATAGTATTAGCGTCTTTGCCCGCATCCGACTTATTCGCGAGTGCTTTCCGGCCGCCTCTGTGCCGCCTCCTTCCTGGTCACGGTTCCCTTGCGCAGTCTGACAAAGACGACTTCAACTATTAGAGGAGCATTTCTCATGACCAACATCTTTGTGGGCAACCTTAGTTTTCAGACCACACAGGACGAGTTGCAGGCCGCCTTCGCGCAATACGGCAGCGTGGAGCGCGTCAACATCGTAACGGATCGCGACACCGGGCAGCCTCGCGGCTTTGCTTTTGTCGAGATGACAGATCGTAGCGCGGCTGAGACCGCGATTGCGCAACTGAACGGTGCGGATATGAACGGCCGCGCCCTGAACGTCAACGAAGCCCGTCCCAAGCCGCAAGGCGGAGGCGGAGGCGGCTATGGTAATCGCGGCGGCGGCGGCGGAGGCCGTGGCCGCGGTTCACGCTGGTAGCCGCGAAGCACCACCGGCTTCCGGGCGTTCTCACCAAGGACCAAGGTTTGCGATGCCGGGGAAAGCCCGGCCACGCTGGCGTACGGCCCTCACGGACTGGCGGGTGTTTGTCAGTCGGGGAAGTGGAACAGCAGGATCGACCCTACGCGCTCCGTGGGCTTGGTGCGATCCATCCAAAAAGGGCCGTCCTGGAGCAGCGGGCTCAACCCAAATTCGAATTGCCTTAGCTTCCACCACGTGGGACTCACAGCCGTCCAACCCGGAGCGGGCATTACAGGATCGATTGGGCTTAATAAGGGAGGGAAGCCCTCCAGGTCGGCCGGGACCAAGGTGCTGAAGTGGACCTCGGTGGCGCCCAGGACCTGGAGACGGCTCGCCAAGCGCTTGAAATCCTGCCCCCAGTCAAGGTCGGAGTCCACCAGTACTTTCTCCGGTTCCTTGCCGGCCAGCTCATTAAAATACGCAAGATAATCCGGATGCTTCGCCGCCCCGGTCCAAATGAGCCAGCCCAGCAGGGCGGCCGCCGCCGAAATTCCCCACGCCGGGTGTTTTTTGCCGCCCGCCAGCAGGATGACGCCGTTGCCGGCCAGAAGCGCCAGACCGCAGTACACGGGCAGAACATGCCTCACTCCGACATTGATCTGACTAAAACATCCGACTAGCAGAATTCCGGCCGCGAAGATCAACGGCGATACAAACTCCGTTCGTCGCCAGCCTCTCCCGCAGGCCAGAAGTCCGCAGCCGAGCAGGAGCAGAAAGGGGATCGGCGTCTTGAAGCCCAGCGCCACCGGATAGTAATACCACCAGCCGGTGTCGCTGATTTCTCCCAGCAGGTAGGCTGGCTGGCCTCCGGCGTTGAAATCGACAATGTACCGCAAAGCCGCGATAAACTGTGGAGCCGGAATCGGGACGCCATGCACCCGGCCCACTGAAAACTGATATCCGGCCCACCAGGTCATTAATGCCGCCAATGCGATGACGCAGAGAGGCGTCAGGCGCTCGCGAAAGGCGGCCGGCAGAGAGCCAGGCGGCGGTTTTTCCACCAGGACATACCAGGCTAAGGATATTCCCAGGATGACGGGGAGAAATCCGCACGTGGAGAACTTCGCCAGAACCGCCAGCCCGGTGAGCACCCCGCAGACGACGCTGCGCCGCCAGGTTGGCTGCTCGGCCCACATCAGCCATGCTAGAAACGCAGCGGTCAGACAGCCGGTCTCCGCCATGTCCGCGGTCGCCAGTCCGGCGTGGGCCAGGACCGGTGGCAGCAAGCTGAAAAACAGCACGCTCATCGCGGCCGCGGCCTTTCCGAAATAGCGGCGGCCCCACCCATACAGGGCGCCGCAGGCCAGCCAGAAGAATGGTAAAACTCCCCAGCGCGCCAGCGCGAGGAACCGCGTGTAATGGTCGGCTAGAATCGCCAACCCTTCCCGCGGAACGTCCACCATCCCCAGCGGCCGGGCGCCGGCCAAGTAGGGACCCACCGCGATCGCCGCGCGCGCCAGCGGCGCATACTCATAGGGACAAATCGAACCCTCAAGGTAATGGAGGCCACACGCGAGATGCCCCGGTTCGTCGGTGGTGTGGCTCAAAACCTGGTAAGTGGAAACGATGCGCGCCGAGGCCGCGACGACCGCAGCGAGTGCGATGAGCGGAGCGAGCCGTTCCAGCACGGAAAGCCACGGTCGTTCTGACTCTCGATCTCCAGGCATGGTATTACAACTATGAGGATACGAGTTATGGCATCCGCAACTCTCGTACTGGTCGCGGGATCCATGAGCGAGACGGAAGCCGCCGCGCTGTTGACTCAAACCCGGAAACTACGGGCAAACTGGCGATGACCATCGCCGATACGAACGTCCTCATCGATTACCTCGCGGGTAAAGGCGAAGCCGACGCAGTGGAGCGGTTGCTTGGTCGTGGCGCACTTGAGGACCACGGTCATCAGCCGGTTTGAGCTCCTCTCGGGCGCCAGGAACCCGAAGCAACTTGCCCGCCTGGTTCAACAGAGGAGCTCAACTGCTCGAGGCGGTGCCGTCCCTTGCGCTGGACGACACTGCCGCCGACGCTGCCAGCCAGCAAGCCCGCACAGGGCCGACTTGGCTGTCCAAGTATCAGCAACTCGCAAACGTTCCACCAAGTCAGGCTCCGTTGTGCGGGCGAACTCCTCAAAGGATTCGCAGATCCCTCCAACGAGCGGGCCATCCCATTGGGATGGCCGACAGTCTCATCGCCGGCATCGTGATCGGCAACGGCGGTACGCTGCTAACTCAAAAGCGGCGTCACTTCGAACGGGTTCCAGGCATGAGCCTCGCCTGAACGGGCGGGCCGGCCGCCACCGGTGCTTGATATTTCACAAACGAGCTTTGAGGCGCGACGAGCATCGGCCCTGGCGGCGGTTTGCTGAAAACCGAGGCTGGAGTCTTAAAGGCTCAATGTCAGCCAGACAACGATGCGGCTTTCGAGAACGCTGCCGGACGTGTTTCACAAAGGTCTTTGCGAACAGAACATGGACACCTAATAATGTTCTACCAGTGCGCCCGGCTCAGTGCTTCCTCAGGCCGCTCTGAGCAGCGATCTTGAACATTTCTTTAATGCCCTGAAGGCACCCCTCCTCCTTCTCCCCTTTAAAGTTCAACCTGCAGAAGTCTTGTTGTTCCTCAAGCATAGCGAGGTCGAAGTTTGCTATCGGGTGCTTCGGGTTCTGTTCGAGAACCCAATTGAAAGACTTGCATGGCGAAGTAAGGGCGATGGTTGGCGTAGCTCAACGCCGCGATATTGGTAGACGCATCAAGGTCAATCTACTTCAATTTGGTTTGGCCCCTTTTGATCATCTGATGGAGAGAATACTTCTGAATGCGTTCAAGCGGAAGCCGCACTATACTTGTGCGTGCAACAAATGCGAAGGCGATTAGGAAACTCATCGACTACGACAAACACACGACGAAGTGGTCCCCTCGCAGCACGATCTTGCTAGCGGTTGTGGAAGCGGCGAAATCAAGGAGTCAACGCTGCGCTTGGCTGCACGAAAAATTCGCGTGCGACCGAGCCGGCAGGAAATCGCTGCCCGTCAGAACAGGTTGATGGTGCCGGTCAGGCCGAAGAAGGCGCCGATCCCGGCTTTTAACCCCCATTTGTTGCCGTTGTCGGAACCGGGAGGATCGGCTTCAAAAACGGGACCGAGTTGTGTGGTTGCCTGGATGATGCCATCCTTATCCAGATTGAGGTTCGCTACGCCGAAAATGGAAGCTTGCCCAGATCCTCCGCGGTTGCTGAGACTCTTGATTAAGGCCAACTGCGACTGCACCGACCAGTTGAAGCGTCCCCCGGAACCCGGCATGTTGGCCAGGTTCAAAATGCCGAGGAGTCCGAAGTCGGTCTTGCTGCCACCGGGGCCGTCCGCGCCGGGACCGCGGTTGAAGAGAATGGTAGGCCCGACCTGGATCTCAGGGTGAAAACTGTCCTTGTCTTTCTTCTTGAGCAGGACCGCGACGACCTGCAGCGCGTGCGAAACCGTGACGCCGCCACCTGTGAGCGGGAACGTGCCCTGCTCGCCGGCCTGAATCTGAATGTTGTCAAGAGTCAGCCTGGGCGCGGGGATGGCGGCCGGGGACTGAGGCGGAAACGTGCCGGGGAAGCTGGGAAAAGTAGGTGGAGTGAGCTTGAGAGTAGGAGCGGCAATCACGTTCATTGTGATTTGCTGCGTTTCGTTGAGCGCTTTCCACGTGTGCTGCCCGACGACACCGTCTTTGAAATACTTGGTGCTGATATCGATCTTGTTGATCTCCTGGAATCTCTTCACCTTCGCCTCAGTGCGGGGACCGAAGTCGTCCGCGCCCGCACCTTCGACAGGAAGCTGATCGTCCGGCGGTCTTAAGTGGTAGTTCAACAAGGCATGGAGAAGAAGAACGTCCGGGCCCTTCGTGGGCTGGCGAAGCGTCCTCGCAGTCGCAATGTCGATGGGTCGCAGAATCGAAGACATCGTCACCTCCAAGACGGCTAGTCCTTGGTCAATTTAACCGGAATCTCCTTTTTCGTTCAAGAACAGCCTTGATCATACACCACTGTTCGCTGACAGCGTGAAAAGATTTTCGTCTGGAGCACATCGAATCGGTACGTCATCCGTTCCAGCATTGCCGACCTTGCACCATTTAGGGCCTGTTTTTGCAACACCGCTCCTTTAACTAATCCGCTGTAGACTATCCCCCGCTGCCGACCTGACCTCGCAGTTGGGCAACTCCTCCTTCAGGCGTTGATGAATCCGATGGGCCGTGTGCCGGTGCTTGCGGTGCTTGCGCGGGCCTTGCGGTAGGACTCCAGGATCGCATCAATGAAATCTTTGACCGCCCCCAGTTTCGGACAGGCTCGTTCCGCTTGCTTCCGCTTCGCCGGCAGCGAACTCGCCAGGGCTTCCCGCACCATCCGCCGATGGACACCAAACTTCCGCGCTACTCCTCGAATCGTTCCCTCCCCGTGCTCGTACTCTCGCCTCCATCCTGGGCTCAGCCCATGACAGAGTAGCGGCTCAATGTTCAAGGTGGGGCCTAATCAGACGATCAAAAGGGGCCAATTCAGAGTAGCGAAATCAAACCCTTGCACTGTCTCACAAAGGTAAGTTTTGCAACGTACTCGGAGGGCCCTTAAATCAGGCTCGTCTGGGGAATTCGTGGGTCAGGGTTCAAGGAACCGATGCAACTTGCGGCAAGTGGAGTCGAAGGAACGCTGCTGATCCTCTGAGCCGTTGTGAATGGCGGGACCACCAAGTTCATGGACAGACTGTCTGAGGAGCCGGTCAGCGGGAAGCTTGCGACGAGTTTTGTCATAGTGCAGGTCGCGGATGATCTCGCCGCCAAGGCTCCAGAGGTTGTCCACGTGGTTGCGGATGGTTTTCGGTGAGAGACTCGACGAGGCCAAGTGTTCGATGAACCGGCGAAAGTATGGCAGGAGTTGTTCACCGGGCGAGAGGTCCTGCTCGATTCCCATCCAGGAGCGCGGCCATTGATCGAGATCCCGGCAGTAGGCCGAGACATCGACGGCGGCCTGTGGCCGTTTTACGGTGGAAGATGTTCTCTTCGCCGTCATGGAACTGACCACGATTCTAAACCAATGCTACCCGCAGCCGGGCTTCGTCTTCCTCAAGGCGCGTTTCCGCCCCGACAAGAAAGCCATCGAAGTGCCTGTACGTCCGCGCAAGGGATCTCAAGCGGTGTGCGGGCGGTGCGAGAAACCGGCGCCGGGCTATGACACATTGCCGGCGCGGTTGTTCGAGTTCATTCCCTTTTGGGGATTTGTGGTTTTTCTGATCTACGCGCGGCGGCGGGTGCAGTGCCCCGATTGTGGCATCGGGGCCGAGAAGCTTCCCTGGTCCGCAGGTAAGCAGCACTCCACCCAGGCGCACCTGCTGTTTCTGGCACATTGGGCGCGCAAGCTTTCCTGGACGGAAGTGGCCGTGAGCTTCCGCAGCAGTTGGGACCGGGTGCATGACGCAGTGGAATATGTCGTTGAATGGGGCCTGCAGCGGCGGACTCTGGAATCGATCTTTGCCATCGGCGTGGACGAGATTCAGTACGCCAAGGGCCACAAGTATCTGACGCTGGTCTATCAGATCGATCGCGAATGCATTCGGCTGCTGTGGGTCGGCAAGGAGCGCACCATCGAATCGTTTCAGGGCTTCTTCCGGGTGATCGGCGAGAAAGTGGCCGCGGAGATTCTGTTTGTTTGCTCCGACATGTGGAAGCCTTACTTGGACGTCATCGGCGAGAAGTGCGTCAACGCCCTGCATATCCTCGACCGCTTCCACATCATGGCCAAGATGAGCAAGGCTCTCGACGAGGTGCGGGCCCAGGAAACCAAGCGCCTCATCCGCGACGGCTATCAGCCGCTGCTGAAGAAATCGCGCTGGTGCGTGCTCAAGCGTAAGGAAAACCTCACCGACAAACAACAGGTGCGGTTGCGAGACCTACTCCGCTACAACCTGCAAACCGTTCGAGCCTACCTATTAAAGGAGGACTTCCAGCAGTTTTGGACCTACAGCTCTCCGGTCTGGGCCGGAAAGTTCCTCGACTTCTGGTGTCACCAAGTCATGCGCAGCCGCATCGAGCCGATGAAGAAGTTCGCCCGAACTCTCCGTGAACACCGGGAGTTGTTGCTGAACTATTTCAGGGCGCGCAAGGAGTTTTCCAGCGGTGTCGTCGAGGGCCTCAACAACAAAGCCAAAGTCGTCATGAGAAGATCTTACGGCTTTCGCACGTTTCGCGTCCTCGAACTCGCCTTGTATCACTCACTTGCCAAGCTGCCGGAGCCAATCCTGGCCCACAAATTCTTCTGACGAAGCTTAAATCAGGCCCCCGCATTTCTCGTAAGTCTGTCGCAAAGGGACTGCTGAGATGCGGTACACCCCGCGCATCAAGTCTTACTGCTTCCGGATGCTGATTCCCAGTTCCCGCAACTGGCGCTCCGGCACCTCCGCCAGAGCCTCGCACATCAGGTCGGTTCCCTGGCGGTCTTGGGGAACGGGATGACCTTGCGGATGGAGGACTCGCCGCAGCCGCGGGAACGCCTCGCTTCGCCAAGCCGTTCACTTTGACGTACGCTAAGACAAGGAGTACGGGTTATGGGAACATCAACTCTCGACTGGTCACAGTGCCCCGCCGTGGAGAGCGTCCCCGGCAAGCGAAGCGGCGCATGGGTGTTCCGGGACACGCGGACGCCAGTTTCCGTTGTTTTCGACAATCTGGAAGTGGGAGCCTCGATCAGCGAGATCATGGATTGGTTCCATTTGTCGCATGAGCAGGTTGTAGCGGTGATCGAATTCGCGGCGCGGAGCCTCGACGCAACTACTGTCGCCCCGCAGCCCGCCCCAGCGGTCGATGCGCATACTCTTCGATAACGGCACCCCTGCCCCGCTTCGATATGCACTCAAGGGCCACATCGTTGTTGAAGCCATTGAACGCGGATGGGACCGGCTTGCCAATGGCGAACTGATAGCGGCGGCTGAGGCGGCAGGTTTCGAGCTTTTGCTGACGACTGACAAAAACATCCGTCATAAGCAAAATCTGAAAGGCCGAAACATCGCGTTTGTGGTTATCGGCAATCAGCAATGGCCCACTTTGCGCCGCTACGTTGAAAGGGTCGTGGCCGCTGTGAACGCAGCCACGCCGGGCAGCTATACCGAGGTGGAAATCCCGCTCCAGTAGCGCCCCACCCGGCCTATTCGAATAGGGTTTTGAGACAGGCGCTTTCAGTGGCGCGCTTTACGCTGCGCGCTTTTGAACCCGCCTGAAGATCAGCCTCAGTCTACGGTGCCATAAGGACAGACTGGCACTTCTTCTTTCGCTCTTGCAAATCGGCGTCTCTTACAGTCGCCAGCGCCGCGCTGGCCTTGGCCTGAAAGTCGTGAATCACCTTATCTGACGGCTCCAAGAACGGGACATCGCACACGTGCGCAAGCTCAAAATTCTTGAGGCGCAGGACGCCGGACGGATTTTTCGTTAGCGCAGTGGCTACTGAAAAGTCCAGATCCTGGCTGTATGAGGCATCGGAGGCGGCGCGAAGTTCGCTGGCCACTGTGAGCCATTTTGAATCGCCTGCTTCAATTTGCGTCAGGATGAAGTGCCATCCCTGAGCGGAACCCGACGTGTATTCCCGCAGCGCGGCCGCTGGCCCCTTTGCTTTAATCCCATCCAAAACCGATTGTGCCGTGATTTTGGTGCCAGCTGGCTGGCCAGCGGCGTACACGGCAAGAGCGCAAACGATAATAATCCTATGCATGATGCTCCCTAGCGCGTTACCCTAATCTCCCTATCATGGCTGTGCGCTACTCGATCCCGCAGTGCCGGGCTCAGGATAATACAACCCTCTGAGGCTGTGTGATCGTGATGGCGGTTGTCGGCATGGATCAGAAACCCCGAGCGTCCAAACGTCTGCGAGCCGTTTCTCGGAATTAGCCTCATCGTGTTCTGGCCGCGGTGGTGATCATGATACGCGAGCCCGACGGTATAGGTTCCTTGCGGGGTCGGCCCGACGGAGCGTTGGTTCTGGAGGTTGGGATTGTTTACGCCGGTTCCGTGTCCGGAATAGCCAGTTCCCACCACACGCCCAGACGGGTCGGTTAGCGTTCCTGTTGATTGGCTGTAAGTCCAAGACATGGCTAAAAGTATATCTCTAAAAATCACACAATATCGACCGATGAAATCCGGCCGCCCGCGCCTCCTCTACTGCTTCCGGATGCTGATCCCCAATTCCCGCAACTGCCGCTCCGGCACCTCCGCCGGGGCCTCGCACATCAGGTCGGTTCCCTTGGCGGTCTTGGGGAAAGGGATGACCTCGCGGATGGAGGACTCGCCGCAGAGAATCATCACCAGGCGGTCCAGGCCCAGCGCGATGCCTCCGTGCGGAGGCGCTCCGTACTCCAGAGCCTCCAGCAAAAAGCCGAAGCGTTTGCGCGCCTCTTCTTCGCTGAAGCTCAGCGCCGAGAAAACCTTCGACTGCACGTCGCGGCGATGGATACGAATCGAGCCCGAGCCCAGCTCCGTGCCGTTCAGCACCAGGTCGTAGGACTTGGCGCGGCAGCGCGCCGGATCGGAGGTCAGCTTCTCCAGATCCTCGTCGTGAACCGAGGTGAAAGGATGATGCGCCGCGTTCCAGCGGTTCTCTTCCTCGTCCCATTCGAACATCGGAAAATCCACCACCCACAGGAATTGGAAATTTTTCCAGTCCAGCAGCTTGTGCCGGTCGTTATATTTCTGCGCGGCGTGCAGGCGCAGGTGCCCGCAGGCCATCAGCACGCTTTCCTCGGGACGCTGCCCCTTCGGTTCTCCGGCCCAGCCCGCCAACAGCAGTAGATCCTCTTCGCCGGCGCCCGTGCGCTTGCGGACTTCCATCATCGCTTCGGGGAAATCGCGCTCCAGGCGCTTGGCGTCGTCATAGACGCGCAGCCCGCGCTCCTGCCCGACGGCTTTCAGCTCGTCGCGTTCCTTACGGGACACCGTACCAGTCTTCGGGATGACAATCGCGACCAGCGGCAGACCCTCGGCTGTTAAGTTATGAGCCAGGTTCTGGCCCGCAAACAAATCTTCGACGCAATGGAACGGAGGAATGCGCAGATCCGGCTTGTCGCTGCCGTAGCTGCGCATCGCCTGTGCGTAAGTCAGCCGAGGGAAAGTCGCGGGCACGGTGAATCCGGCCACCTTGCACGCCGCGCCGATCAAAGGCTCGATGACCTCGTAGATGCGCTCCTGCTGCGGGAACGACATCTCCAGATCGATCTGCGTGAACTCCGGCTGTCGGTCGGCGCGCAAGTCCTCGTCGCGGAAGCAGCGCACGATTTGGAAATACTTCTCGAATCCCGCGATCATCAGAAGCTGCTTGAAGATTTGCGGCGATTGCGGCAAGGCGTAAAAATGGCCGGGATTGACGCGGCTGGGCACCAGGTAATCGCGCGCGCCCTCCGGAGTCGAGCGCGTCATGAACGGCGTCTCGATCTCCAGGAACCCCATGCCCGTCAGCACCTCGCGCACCGCGAAGGCGATCTTCGAGCGCAGGATGATATTGCGCTGCATGTGCGGCCGGCGCAGGTCCACGTAGCGGTACTTGAGCCGCGCGTCTTCCTTCACGTCCACCGCCTCTTCCATGGGGAACGGAGGCGTGCGCGATTCGTTCAGAATCCACAGCTTCTCGGCGACTACCTCCACTTCGCCGGTGTCGAGAGATGGATTGATGGTCTCCTTGGTGCGCAACGTCACCGGCCCTTCGACGGCGATCACATACTCCGACGAGAGTTGATCGGCCTTGTTGTGCACGGCCATGTCGCCGTCGGCGCGGAAGACGATTTGCGTGACGCCTTCGCGATCCCTCAGATTGACGAAGAGCACTCCGCCATGATCGCGGCGCCGGTGCACCCAGCCCATCAGCACGGCGCGTTTGCCGGCGTCGGAGGCGCGCAGCTCGCCGCAGTTGTGCGTGCGGCGCAGCTCGCCCAAAAAATCTAATGGTACTTGCTCAGGCATTTTTTGACTTGTCCAAGCAGCTCACCACGAGGATAGTGATTCTGCTCCTGGCTCTCCATGTCCTTGATTGAAATTGTGCCCGCGGCGGCTTCATCCTCTCCGCAGACCACCACCACGCGGGCATTCAGCTTATTGGCGACTTCGAATACCTTCTTGAGTTTGCCTTCGCTCAATTCCACGCGGACTCCGGCATCACGCAATTCCTTGGCGGCCAATATAGCTGCATTCCGCGTGAGCTCTCCTGGAGTGAACGTCACGATCACGAGGCGAGTGGGGATAACTCGCCCCTGTACTGACATCACCAGGCGGTCCTCGCCCATCGAAAAGCCGACACCCGGTGCGGGAAAGCTGGAGCCAATGTTTTCCGCCAGGCCGTCATAGCGTCCACCGGCGAGCACGGTGTTCTGCGAGCCCAATCCCGAATGCGTGATCTCGAACGTCGTGCGCATGTAATAGTCCAAACCTCGCACCAGCCGCGGCCGGACTTCATACGCGATGCCGCGATGGTCCAGGTAGCTGCGCACCGAAGCGAAGTGCGTTGCGCACTCAGCGCACAAATGATCCTGGATGGACGGTAGTGTTTCAATGATGGGCTGGTCCTCGGGCACCTTGCAATCGAGCACCCGCAGCGGATTTGAGACCGCCCTCCGCTGGCAATCCGTACACATTCGCGGCGCGACCTCGGCCAGCTTTTCTTTCAGCAGCTCCACGAACGCGGGGCGGCACTTGTGATCCCCCACAGAATTCAGCAGCGTTACGAATCCTTCGAGGCCCGCCCGGCGCAACAGCTCAACGCCCAACTCGATCACTTCCCCATCCACCAGTGCCGATTCCGAACCAATCGCCTCCGCGCCGATCTGATAGAACTGCCGGTAGCGGCCCTTCTGCTGGCGCTCCCGACGAAACATCGGCCCCATGTAGTACAGCTTTTTGACGCCCGGAAGTTGATCCATCCGATGCTCGATGTAGGCCCGCATCACCGATGCCGTCGCTTCGGGGCGCAACGTCAGCGAGCTGCCGTCGCGATCCTCGAAGGTGTACATCTCCTTGCCCACGATATCGGTTTCCGCGCCCACCCCGCGCGCAAACAGCGCAGTTTCCTCGACGATTGGCGTGCGGATCTCGTTGTAGTTGTAGGTCTCGAAAACCCGGCGAGCCATGCCCTCTACGTCGCTCCAGTAGGCGCTTGAAGTCGGGAGGATGTCCCGCATGCCTTTGACCTTCTTGAGAGTCATCGCTGTTCTTCCAGGTACTCCCTCGCGCGGATGACGTAATTGTTGACGTTCTGGCGGAACCGCTCCTGCTCTTCTTCGGTCACGGGACGCTTGGGCTTGGCGGGCATTCCCATGGCTAGCATCCCGGCGGGGATCTCCGCGCCTTCCGGAATCAGGGCTCCCGCGGCCACCACCGCGCCTTTGCCGATGCGCGCGCCGTTCAGTACGATGGCTCCGATGCCGATCAGGACTTCGTCCTCCACCGTGCAGCCGTGCAGCACCGCCATGTGCCCCACCGTCACGCGATTGCCGATGATGGCCGGATACTGCGCGTCGGTGTGCACCACGGTGCCGTCCTGAATACTGGTTTCTTCTCCGATCTCAATCACCGAGATATCCCCGCGCACCGACGCCGACGGCCACACGCTGGAGCGCTCGCCGATGATTACGTCGCCAATAACGGCCGCGCCGGGATCGACATAGGCGGAGGGGGCGACACGGGGCCAAACACCGCGAAAACTGCGAAGCATAAGGGAGGGTGAAAGTCTCATGCTAGCAGATGCGGGTATGCTCAAGTTATGGCTAGGGCGCTTGCGTTGGTTTTCCTGGCGCTGAATCTATGCGCGGCCGATCAGACCCAACAAATGCTCTCCCGCCTTTCCGAGGAAGCCGACGCATTTCGCCGCATCGCGCCCTCGCTGCTGGGCCATGAAACGCTCGAGCAGAAGGCCCACAAGCCGAAGCCTCGCTTCCGCCCGCGCGTCGGCAAAGACGCGCAAACGCCTCCGCCGGCGGTGTGGCAGGACCGCCAGGTCGTCTCCGAATACGGCTTTGTGGCCTTTGCCGGCGACACCGAAACGTTGCACGAGTTGCGCCGCGTCGTCTCGGTCGATGGCCGTCCCGTTAACGCCGCCCAAAAGGCCGAGGAATCCTTGGCCAGGATCATCGCGCTCAAGGACGATCAGCGGGAAAAGGAGCTCCTCAAAGAGTTCGAAAAGTACGGCCTGGTGGGCGCGGTGATGGACTTCGGACCGCTTCTGATGCTGTTCACGCCCCGCGAGATCGAGCACTTCGAGTTCTCTCTCAAGGGTCCCCAGTTGCTGGGCGCCTCCAGGGCTCTGGTGTTCCGTTACACCCAGATCGACGGGCCGGAGCTGCTGACCGTATTCGAGACCAGCTCCGGCGGCAAACCTGAGCGCATGCCCCACCGTATGAAGGTGCAAGGCGAGATATGGGTTCGCGCTGACAATTTTCTCCCACTCCGGATCACCGTGGGAGTCGGCGAAGGCCAGGGCGTCAAAGCCGTTCGCGAGGAGGCGTCGGTGGATTACTCGCCCACCGCTTTCGGAACGCTGGCGCCTTCCACCGTGGACCACAAGGAGCTGCGCGGCGGCCAACTGACGGTCCAGAACTCTTTTATTTATAGTGACTTCCATAAGTTCGGCGCGGACTTCGAGATTCAGTTTGGCGCTGGCAAATGACCCAGTTCATTTACCTCCACGGCTTCGCCTCCAGCCCCCAGTCGAACAAAGCGCAGTTTTTCCGGAAACGATTTGCAGAAAAGGGGTTAGAGCTGGAGATTCCGCGTCTGGATGGAGGCGATTTCACCCACCTGACCATCACCGGCCAGCTTCAGATCATCGACGCCGCCGTCGCTGGACGGCACATGGATCAACCCACCGTCCTGATTGGTTCCAGCCTCGGAGGATATCTGGCGGCGCTCTATGCGGCCCGTCACGCCAACGTCGGGAAGCTGGTTTTGATGGCTCCCGCCTTCCATTTCCCGAGCCGCTGGCGCGAGCGCTATTCTCCTCAGGAACTGACGCGCTGGCAACGGGATGGCACTGTCCCCGTGTTCCACTACGGCTACCAGCGGGAGGTCCCGCTGGGCTATCGGCTTATGCAGGACTCCCGCAACTATGAAGACGAGCCTGAGTTCACCCAATCCGCCCTGGTGCTCCACGGAAGCCGGGATCCGGTGGTGCCGGCCTCGATTTCCACAGGCTACGCGGCGCGCCATCCCAACGTCACTTTGCGGTTGTTTGATTCCGGCCATGAGCTGACCGATGTCCTGGAAGACCTGTGGGCTGAGAGTTCCACTTTCCTATCCCTGTGATAAAATGTAAACAAGATGGAAGTATCCCGGATATGGTAACCGAACGCCTACCGGACTACGTCAGTTGCATTGAGGCGTTGGATTCAGTGAAGGATTGCCGAAACCAGGCGGGGGTAGAAGCATGCCAGACGAAGTAAAGCCAGACCCAATAAAGTTGGACCCAAAATTCCACGTACCGGAAGAAGATCCCGACATCCATTTGCAGCGTTTGCTGGCGCCGCAGGATCTGGATGAGCCCTTCTACAAAAGCATCGTCAAGACCTTCCAGAACATCATTCATCCTCCCCCCCCGCTGCCGCCTCTCGTACTTACATCGAAGCCGGTGGACCCCTCTGAGCTGAAGGGCCTCAGCGGGCTGTACGGCGGAAACGAGACGCGCGCGGGAATGGTGTCATTGCTGGTCCACGCAGCCATTATCGCGCTGCTGCTTTACATCGGTTCGCTCAAGCCGGTGCAGAAGGCGCTCAAACAGATGAGCGTGCTGATTCTTCCTCCCCAGCCGGTAAAGCCGCTGGAGAGCAAGGGTGGCGGAGGCGGCGGCGCGAGGCAGCCGATCGTGAAGAAAGCCGATCTGCCCAAGCCTCGCAAATTTGTCCAACCGCCGACAACTCCGGTTCAAACCAAGCTTGAGCTTCCATCTTCGCTGCTGGATTATACTCCCAGCATCGATCCCCAGGACATCGGCGCCCAGACGGGACAGAATCTCATGGCCGGCACCGGATCCGGCGGCGGCTTCGGTAGCGGCAAGGGCGGCGGAATCGGAAGCGGCAATGGCAATGGAGTTGGGCCCGGATCTGGCGGAGGAAGCGGCGGCGGAGCGTATCGCCCGGGCGGCGGTGTTACCAACCCGGTCCCGATCGACCATCCTGAACCGCAATATTCCGAGGAAGCCCGCAAGGCCAAGTGGCAAGGCGCCGTGATGCTTTCCCTGGTTGTGGATGAACACGGCAAGCCGATCAACATCAAAGTGATTCGGCCGCTGGGCTTGGGCTTGGACGAAAAAGCCGTCGAAGCCGTATCGAAATGGACCTTCAAGCCGGGCATGAAGGACGGCAAGCCAGTCCCCGTGCAGGCGCAAATCGAAGTCACGTTCCGCCTGCTGTAAATCCCGACAACCGCTCCCTCACGGTCACGGTTCTGAACCGCGCGCGCAGCAAGCGGTAAATGGCACGCAACATTGCTAGCATGATGTAGATGCTTTCTTTCCCGGAACACCGGCGCGGACGAGGCCGCTGGATCGCGCTCGCGGCAGCCGTAATCCTACTGCTGGTGTTTGGGCGCTCCCTCTGCTCCCTCATCGTCGACTACCTGTGGTGGCGCGAGATGAACCAGGTCTCGACGTGGCTGCGCGCCTCGGCCTACCTCTACGCGACCAATATAGCCGAGTGGCTGATCGCCTTCCTGGTGCTGTGGATCGGGCACGCCCGCGGCATGAAGTACGCGGGCGCCGGCTTGCGCGAGAATCGGCTGTACTCGCGCCTGGTCACGGTCGCGCTAGCGCTGGTGGCGATGGTGATCGCGGCCGCTTCGATGAACGGCTGGGTGGTGGCCCGTTACGCTGCGGGCAGCGGCCTCGCCTCCACGTGGGTGGATCCCGTGTTTGGCCGCCCGCTGGGTTTCTACTTCTTCGAACTTCCCTTTTACACCGGCTTGGTTGGGTTTCTCGAAGCCCTGGCCATCGCCGGCGCGCTGGCCTACTATCTCACGGCGCGAGGCTGGCAGATCCGCCGCGAGTTCCCCGGAATCGCCAGCTCCGGGCGCATCGACATGGAAAACCTGAAGGAGCTGGGACGCCTGGAAACCGGAATGCTCCAAGCGCTGATGGCCGGATTTCTGATCGCCCTGGCGGTGAATTTCTGGCTGGACCGCTACGAGATGCTGTATTCCGATCACGGCAATCTGCTGGTGGGAATCGACTACATCCAGCAAAACATCGGCCTGCCCTTGCAGTACGCCAAAGCCGGAGCCGCGATTCTGGCGGCGCTGCTGGTGCTGGCGCGCATGCGGCGCTGGGCTCTGGCCTGCGCCATCGTCCTGGTGTTCGACGTCGCCATTCCTCCGCTGGTCAGCAGCCTGTACGTGAAGCCCAATGAGCTGTTGCTGGAAAAGCCGTATCTTCAGCGCCACATCGAGGCCACGCGCTCGGCGTTCGGCCTGGCCCAGAAGGTTCGCGAAACCCAATTCGACGCGCACAAGGAAGGCCGCATCGACTTCACCCGCAACCAGGCCATGCTCGACAACGTGCGCCTGTGGGACTGGCGCGCTTTCCACGACACCCTCAGCCAGAGCCAGCCTCTGCGTCCTTACGCCTACGCCGATACCGACGTGGATCGCTATATGATCGACGGCAAGCTGCGCCAGACACTGCTGGCTCCGCGTGAGTTGGACTTAAACCAGTTGGGCGAGGCGCAGAATAGTTGGATCAACACCAGCACAACCTACACGCACGGCTACGGACTGGTGCTGGCCGAAGCCAGCCGCATCTCCCCCACCGGGCTTCCCGAGCTGCTCATCCGCAACGCGCCGGTGCAGGTGGAGACGCCCAGCCTCAAGCTCACCCGCCCCGAGATTTACTTCGGCGAATCCGCGCATGAGCCGGTCTTCGCGCCCACCAAGCAGCTCGAATTCAACTACCCCGCCACGCCCGACGTCAAGATTCACTACGACGGCCAGGGCGGCTTCTCCATCGCCTCGCTGGCGCTGCGCACCGTCGCCGCGATCGCCGAAGGCGACTGGAATATTTTCCTCTCCGACGCCATCACCGCGGACAGCCGCATGATGATTCATCGCAAGGTGCTGGACCGGCTGGGCACTCTGGCCGAGTTCGTGCGCTGGGACCCGGACCCGTACATGGTGATCACCGAGAGCGGGCGCTTGGAGTGGATTGTGGACGGCTATATGACCAGCGACGCGCATCCCTACTCGCGCGAGGTCCAGCCGCAGGACGAGGAGCCGTTCAACTACATCCGCAATTCGGTCAAAGCCACCGTGGACGCCTACGACGGCACGGTGACGCCTGTACGTCTTCGACTCCGAAGACCCTCTGATTCAGGCCTACCAGCGCCTGTTCCCGGATCTTTTCCTGCCCGCCTCGGCCATGCCGGCCGATCTTCGCGCGCACACCCGCTCGCCGGAGGGATTGTTCCGCGTTCAGGCCGAGGTGTACCGCACCTACCACATGCGCGATCCCGAGTCGTTTTACAATCGCGCGGAGTTGTGGGACCTGGCCACCTCCGCGCAAACCCAGGGAGCCGGCGGTGGCACGCAGAGCGTTACGCCGGTCTACATGGTGATGACCCTGCCCGGGGAAGCGGCTCCGGAGTTTGTCCTGACCATCTCCTATACGCCGCGCGGGAAACAGAACCTGATCGCCCTGATGGTGGCGCGCTGCGACGGCGATCATCTGGGCGAAATCGTATTCCTGGAGCTCCCCAAGCAGGAAATCATTTCGGGGCCTTTGCAGATCGACGCGCTGGTGAATCAGGATCAGGTGATCTCCAAGGACCTGACGTTGTGGGGCCAGCAAGGCTCACAGGTGCTGCGTCCTCCGATTCTGGTGCTGCCCATCGACCATACGTTCCTGTACGTCGCGCCGATCTTCATCCAGGCGGTGCAGGCGCGCATGCCGCAGTTGCAGAAGGTGGCGCTGGCCATGGGCAACACGCTGGTCTACGAGGACACCTACGAGAAGGCTCTGGCGAGCTTGGCGGCGATTCAGGCCGGGCTTCCCCTGCCCGCTGCCGTTCGACAGTCGGCCACGGAAACGAATGTTGCGCCGCAAACCAATGCTCCCGCTCCGGCGCAGCCGGCCGCGAGCTCCGCCGCCGCAGGTTCCGCAGAGGTCCGCCTGAACGAGATCCGCGCGCACTTCGAGCGCTACAAGCAGCTCTCCGCGCAAGGCAAATTAGCCGAGGCCGGCAAGGAACTGGAAGCCATCGAGGCCGCCGCGAAGAAGTAGCTGGCCTCTTCTCCCGTCCACGGCACGGCCAAATATGTTAGATTTGTAAGGCATGCCTAATCGGAGGCATTAGCGAAACGGAGGAATCTATGAAAAAGAATCGAATCGTTGTTGGTATCCTATCGGCCCTTGCCCTCGCCTCGGTGGCATCGGCGTCCACCCTTCTCACCGGCGAAACGGTCGAATCGTATTTTGACGCGACCGGATTCGGAATCTATGCGGGGCCTGTCTTTACGGTCGCGCCGGGAACCATCGCAAGCTACCCGGGCATTTCCACGTCTGGGACGTTTTCCGTAACGTATACCGACAATACGATCACGATCTTGTCCGCGGGTGGGTCCACCGCATTCAGTCCGGGCTATACGTTCAATGGCATCGTTTTCGATGTGCCAAATGTCACCTTCACCGGCGCGACCATCGACGGCAGCTCGACGCTGTCGGGCTTTGTCGCCGGCGATCTGGCCTTCTCAGGTCAGCAGGTTACGGCGAATTTCGATGCCCTGACGTTCAACTCCGGCAACCAACTGGTGCTGGATCTTAACGGGACGACTACCCCGGAGCCGGCCTCGTTGATCCTGACCGGCGCCGGATTAGTTGGACTTGGCTTCATCCGCCGGCGTCGCCGCGCCTAGTTCCACCGCAGCGCACAGGTTGGGCCCATTCGGGGATTTCCTCCCGGGCCGCGCTGGCCTTGACGGCCGTCTCCTGCGGGTTCACTATGTGGCCAGGAGGGCTGCCATGCAACCCGTCGGAGCTTCCAACAAACCCAAGATCGATCTGAATGAGCCGGTGTTGTCCCTGCTTCGGCGAAAGAATCCGGCCGTCTGGTCTATTTCACCCGACTCCACTGTGTATGAAGCCATCGAGCAGATGGCGGAAAGGCACATCGGCGCGTTAGTCGTTCTGCAAGCGGGGAGACTGGAGGGTATTGTCTCCGAGCGCGACTACGCCCGCAAAGTCATCCTCAAGGGCAAGCATTCCCAGGAAACCCGCGTGCGCGAGATCATGACCACGCCGGTGCTCTTCGTCCGGCCCGAGCAATCCATCGATGAATGCATGCGCACGATGACCGCTCACCACGTGCGCCACTTGCCCGTGCTCGAAGGGGAAGGTGTGGTGGGGATGATTTCGATCGGCGATCTGGTGAATTGGATCATCCTGTCCCACGAGCAGACCATTCAGCAGTTGCAAAGCTATATCACGGGCGCCTATCCCGGTTAAGGGCCGCCCGGTTTTAGCACCCGGTTAAAGCGATTGACACGCGCGTTCCGCCGGCGCATAATCTGTATCGGAAAATCAAGCGAACAGGACCCGCCCAATCGGGGGCGGCGAGCTTCTCCAGGAGGTGACGATGGAGCCTGACAACGAAGGGGGCGGCGGAGCTTGAAGCGTTCATCGGGGCTTGGACCTCACACTGCCGGAGATGGCACGTGAAGCGTGCCGCGCTGGTATGCGCAAAGTGATGGCGTGACCGCAGGCTCAAGGGATGCTTCAAGCGATGCCGCCCCTGTACAAAGGCAAAAACTCACCCGTGATACCCTGTATCCTCCCACCGGTGGGCACTACCGATGCGTCTACGGATGCGCGGCTGGCCTCCACGGCTGTGTTGCGATCTGTTGCGTTGTGTTGTGAATTTAGTATAATACTTGACAGGCAGGCAACCCTGGAAGGAAGGTTGCCAACTGGCATTGTTGAACTGGGCGGTAGCCCTGCCAGGGGCTGATCGCGGGTTTGGGAAACGGTTTGATGGTGTCCTAAGATCTTAGTACAACGAATAACAATTGAACGGGCCGTAGTGCGTGCTGGTGGTCGCTGACGCGACCGCGAGCGTACCGGGGCTGAAGGCTGATTCTAGTCCCTCCGAGCGTTTTGTACAATTCGCGCGAATGATCGTGTCGGTTCCCAAAGAGGAAGCCGATAGAGAGATGGAGAAGTCCGGGTTGAGAAGAAAGCCGAGAAAACGTCAGGGCACCAAAGGCACTGTATGAGTGCTGTCACTTACGAAGAAATCGAGTACCGGAACTATGCGGTCTTGGCTAAGACTGCCCGGACCTCCATTGCCCTAAGGAACAGGTCCTCCTTCCTCAAACGACACTTGAGCCTCACGTGGGACTTAGTTACCTTGGAAGTCCAAGTGCGGAGCTTGCTGGGCCTCTATCATGCGCCTATTGTCGTAAGATCCCGAATGCTCGAAAACGCGAGCACAGAACAGCTAGCGTGCCTCGCCGCACAAATGGAGTCCACTCACGAGAGGCTTTCGCGTGTCGTAGAGGTTCTGAAGGATAAACTCGAAGGATCGTTCTATGACATTCTGATTGAGAAGCTTGAACGTCGCACGGAAGAATGGGGTGCGCTGATCGAATCCATACGTACCGAGGGCTCGACAACCATCCTATTGACCGAACGCGATCAAGCTAAGTTGATCCGCTCTCTTTTTGAGCTCTCCGAACCAACCGACAAACTTACTGAGGCATTCCATCGTTATCATAGCTAGGTGCCATTCAAATGCCCCGAGGGGTACTCGATTGAACGCCTTGATGAATCCCACAACAAAGCTCTGTTTGTCTGTGAAGAAGACGCCTTAACAAATTATCTCCACCAACAGGCAGGGCAGGACCAAAGGAAAGGCGTCTCCGCAACCCATGTCATGGTCGAGGCTGGAGGCAAGCGCATAGTTGGGTACTGCACTATAGTTAGTGCGAACGTACCTCTCGTCAATCTGCCCAAAGACGTGGCCAAGAAAATAACCAAGCACTCTGCTGTACCAGCAACATTGATTGGGCGTCTAGCGCGGGACAAAGAATATCGTGGTCGTGGGATCGGCGAAGCACTTTTGCTGTATGCGCTTCATGTAAGTTTTAGGGCTCTGAGCGGGAATTCGACGGAGGGCCATTCTATGCCGCCTTTGTGACTTGTTGAAGTTCGACAAATTCGGCATTGGTCACGGCCATGCGTTTGGCCTTCAGCAGCAGGTAGCGGACGTTCTTATAGCCTCGACCACGATTGATCAGCATCCGAATGTTTCCATTGAGCGCTTCGACCACACCGAAGCGAACTTTGGTCCGGCAGTAGTTCAAGATTCCCTCCAGATGCTTCACCAGCATGTCGGCGAGTTCTTCGAACGGCGTGAGCCGTTGCCACTTCAGTTGGTCCATCCACTTCTGCAGGTAGTTGAGCATCGCGCCCTCGTAGCGATAGTCCCAAAGCCGCTCCAAGCTCTCTTTGAGAAGGTAGGCTTTGAACACGCGCCGGTTCAGTTGGAACAGCCGGTTGAGTTCTCCGCGTTGAGAGAGAGTCAGGTTCTTCCACCGGCTCATCAGGAGCCACTTCTTTCCCTTGATCAGTCCGCGCTTTTGTTTTCCCTGCCGGAAGAACTCCGCCTTCCGCACTTCGTCGATGGCATCGTTGGCATGCTGGAGGATGTGGAACTTGTCGTATACGATCTTGCACTGTGGCGCCCATTCCTCAATGCTCAACCGAAACGGTTCCCACATGTCCAGGCACGCCGCCTCAATCCGCTTGCGCTGCGGCTTCCGTAACTGGCTTCGAAAGAATTCATCCAGCGTTTCCTTCTTCCGCGTTTTGCCAAACCACAGCGGTTCGCCGGTTTCCAGATTGCACACCACTGTGAGGAACTTGTCCTTCTTGCCGCGGTACAACTCGTCGACGCCCATCTGCCGCAGCGGCGGCTTTCGACGCTTGGCCTCCCAACGCTCCAGGCACCGCAGATCGATCGCGCGCACCGTGCTTTCGGCCATGCCCAATCGCCGCGCGACTTGTCGCGCCGACGCACTCTCGCAGGCCTGCCCCACTGCTTCTTCGAATCGTTTGCTGAATGGCGCTTTGCTCGGCAACTGAGTCACCTTCTCTGCACGGAATCCGCAGCGGGGGCATTTCATCCGATACGTCTCCACCACGATCGTCGTCGAGTACTCGAAGCACGGCAGGTCCCGTACCTCCCGCTCGCTGATCTCTTGGATCCGGCTGGCCGGTATGTGCTGACCACACCCGGAGCAAATCAATTTAAGCCCCGTCTTCTTCCGCCGCACCCACAGCTTCAGCTTTTTGCCCGACTCATCGATTTCCCTCTGATACACCTGGTATCCGGGCCATCCCAGGACTCTTGTCCAGTCACGCTCCTTCATGCCCTCAGGCTAGCGCATACGTCAAGCCAGTCGAATTCCCGCTCACAGCCAGTTTTAGATTGTCCGAAGACATCGGGTCGGCACTTGTTGTGGTAGACGCGAAGAACGAGAGGGCGTACGCGCTTTATAAAGAGTACGGCTTTAGGGACCTCCATCAGAGGCAAGTGCGCAGCCTTTGGTTAGCCATCGCCGTTTTCCTTCGATTCAAGACGCCATCGCTTCCATATCCACGTCGTCTCGTTCTACCAATGGCCTCGGTCAAAAAACTGTTCAAGTGAGCTAAGGCCGAGTTTTTAGAAGGTCCAGGGGAGGGTGGAAGCCAGCAACGAGATCGTGCCTAGCTTCGCTTTCCCCTCCCTGCCTCAACTAACAAATGTTCGGGGCGCCCGCCCAGACCGGACTTTCGCGTTTTATCGGGATTCGTCCAATCGCGCATCGCCATCGTTTCTTCGCTGGCGTGCTGGATATGGAAGAACTCCAGGAACTTGCGTTGCGGGTGAAGCGGCTTGGTTTCCAAGTGCGGCGCGAGCGAGTGCGCCAGATTCAAAATGCTGTGGCCCAGATCGGTTTCGGGCGCGACCGGCGCCGCGTCCAGGATCGAGTTCTGGACCCCCTTGTAGTCATTGGAAAACCGGTGCATGACCGGGATGCCCACCATGGCGGCGACTTGGTCGTCTCCCAGTTTGCTCGAGAACTTCCGGTTCAGGAGCAGGCTGACCCGATCCTCCAGCCCGAGCTCCTGCAAACGCCGCAATCTGGAGGTGGCCAGGTACAACGGAACCACCTCCGGAGTGGTCACCAAAAAAATCCGGCGGGACTCCTTCATCAGAGCCACCGAAAACCAATCCATGCTGCTGGGGAGATCGGCGCAGATGACTTCGTACTGCGCCCGCGCTGTGTTCAGAACCCGCTGTAAGCCATCCGAGTCCAGCGCCGGCGGAGGGTCCAGCAGGCCCGCGTGAAGCACCTCGAGCCGGCCCCAATGGCCCACCATCTGGGACCACAGATCCTCATCCAGATTGCCCGCGTGACTCACGGCATCCACAAACGAGGCACTCGGTCCCAGTTTGAGCAGGAATTGGATGGCGCCGGCGGCCAGGTCGCAATCGAGCAGCAGAGTACGTGCGCCCACTTCCTCGGCCAGGGCGCAGGTGGTGCTGAGCGCGATGGTGGTGGCGCCGACCCCCGGCTTCGCGGGAAGAAACGTGTACAGGTCGGCCAACTTGATCCGCGCCAGCGGATGCGTTTCCAGGCGCCGCCGGGCGGATCGGACCGCCTCCGCCAGGGCGGCCGGGCTCACCGGCAGGCTCAGGTGATCGCGCACGCCCATATGCATCAAGCGGGGCAGCAACTCCAGCCCGTCCTGACTGCCGATGGTGATGATCGGAAGCCCCGACATCAGATCGTCGATCACAGCCGCCAGGACCCTGGCGCGTTCGAAATCGTCCACGTCCAGAAGCACCAGGTTGACGCCGCGGACCCGGACCGTGCGCAGCAGTTCGTCGGCGGAAGGATGCTGCGCGATCTCACCCACCAACTCCAATTCGGGAATCCGGGAGAGCAAACCGGCCGTCTCCCGCCGTGCTTGGTCGTTGGCGCAAATGAGCAGGGTTCGCAGCATCTCCCTTGTCTTATCGGCCTTCCGCGGGCCACCCTTTAAGATTCCGGCCAAAACACCCGCTCGGCTCGTCATAATGGTAGAGTCTCCGTGAAACCTTCTCCTCAGCCCCTGGCCCCCGGCGCCGTTGCGCCGCCCAAGTCCGCGCCCCCCGGCGCAGTTGCGCCGCCCAAGTCTGCAATGAGCCGAGCCGCCAAGACGGTTCGCGAAGTCTTCCTCTCCGGGCGTCCCCTCACCTATATCCGCTCCGCCGAGGAGCATCGCGTGGTCCTCATCTTGCGCGAAGTGGCGGCCAGCCTGGGCGGCATGCCCATCTTTACCTGGAGCCTGACCGAAGGCCTGCGCGGCATTGAAGACAATGCCGGCGAGGCAACTCCTGCCGGCGCCGAAACTCCTCGCGGCGTTCTCGATTTCATCGTGGCGTATGAAGGCGCGGCGATCTTCCACCTTCAAGACTTCCACGAGCCTCTGCGCGAGTCTCCGGAAATCCGCCGCCGCCTCCGCGATGTCTACCAGAGCAGTCTCGATCGGCGCAAGTTCGTCGTCATCAGTTCGCCCGTCCGCTTCATCCCCGAGGAAGTCGATCGCAGCGTCGTCTTTCTGGATCTCCGTCCGCCCGATCTCATCGAGCTGATGGAGTTTCTGCGCGGCGAAATTGCGGAGCCCGCACAGGGCCGGCTCGGCCTTCCGAACGACCGGGAACTCGCGATTACGCTGCCGATTATGCTTGGTAGCGAGAGCGCTTCGTTGTGCGGGCCAGCTCCTCCAGAGACCGGCGAAGCCGTTCTGCGCCTGGTCGCGAATGCCCTGCAAGGCCTCACGCTCGACGAAGCCCGCTATGCTCTGCGCCGCGCCCTGGCCGTGACTCCCCGTCTTGGGTCCGACTCCATTCCGGCCCTGCTCGAAGAGAAGAAGCTCCTGGTCAACCGCACCGGCGTGATCGAATTTATCGCCACCGCGACCGAGTTGGGCGAAGTCGGCGGCTTGGAGGGCCTCAAGCAGTGGCTGCTGGAACGCCGCAAGCTGTTTGAGCAGCGCGACAGTTTGAGCGCGGAGATCGTGCCCAAGGGCCTGCTCCTGATGGGCATCCCCGGTTGCGGCAAGAGCCTGTGCGTCAAGGCCATCGCTTCGCATTTCCAGCTTCCGCTGTATCGCATCGACATGATCGAGATCTTTTCCGGCCGCCACGGCAAGCCCGAAGGCGTGTTCGTCGCCGCCTGCAAAATGATGGAGGACATGGCGCCCGCCGTTCTGTGGTTCGACGAAATCGAGATGGGCATCACCTCCACCGAAGCCGGCGGCGAACAGGGCCGCATCTTTGCCTTCTTCCTCACCTGGATGCAGGAGAAAACGCGCGGGCTCTTCGTTGCCGCCACCGCCAACCGAATCGATCTCTTACCCGCTGAAATGATCCGCAAGGGCCGCTTCGACGAAGTGTTTTTCGTCGATCTGCCGCACGAAGACGAGATGATCGAGATCTTTCGCATTCACCTCGCGCGCCGCGGCGTCGACCCGGCGCTATTCGACCTGGAACAATTGACCAAGTTCACCGTGGGCTGGACCGGAGCCGAGATCGAGCAGTGCGTCATCTCCGCGATCACCCGCGCGCGCCTGGCGGATCGCGAAATCAGCGGCCAGGATCTCATCGATATCGCGGTCAGGCAGGTGCCGCTCTCGCGCACCATGAAGGAGCAGATCAATCACATTCGCGGCTGGGCCTTCGAGCGCGCCATCCGCGCCTCCCCGCAACCCATCCGGCGGTAGGCAATCAATTCGCATGAGGCAGATCCGGGCAGCGGTTCTCATCGGGCTCACCGCCGTGTTCCTCTGGAGCGCGGACGGCCGGCGCAAGCTGTGGGATCTGTCGAAATTCACGAATCACCGAGCGGAGCAAGTTTGGGGAATCCGCTTTTCGCCCGATGAAACCAAGGTGGCCATTGGCTTCGGATCGAATTGGAATTTTGATCCTGATCCTCGGTATGTAGTCGTGGTGGCGGTCGATCACCCTCAAACAGCGCTTCGCGAATTCGAACTAAATACCAAAGGATCGCCCTGGCCGTCCGGGCGCAACATCGCGTGGTCGCCGTTGGGCGCGATTTTGATCGAGATTCAAACGCCGGTCATGCTTTGGCTCGACGGAAGAGCCCCGTGCGTGTTTCCGCCGGAATCAGCGTTCGGAGGCTTTCTGAGTGGGGATCGCATGGCGATCTCGCTTAGAGGACCCGGCCCCCAAGGACCCGACGGAGATACGGATTCTTAATCCCGACTGCTCTCTTGCCGACAGTTGGAAGGCCGACGGGCCAGCCGGTGTCATCGACACGTCGCCGGAGCGAGACCTACTGGCGATCGGTACCTCGGCAGAAACGAAGGGGCAATGGCAGACGACGATCGAATTGGTGGACTCCCGAAAACATGAGGTCAAGCAGCGCTGGACGTGGAACTCCTTCGTCGGCAACTTTCTTTTCGCCGACCAAGGAAGGCTAGTCTGCCATGCAAACCTCCGCCAAGGAAAACCCCTTCCCGACGAAGCCTGCTGGGACACACAGACCGGCGCAAAGGCTGCGGAGAATCAAAGAGTAGCACTCGACGCGATTGGACCGATAGCTAGCGCTGGCGGCGATCTATTGGCGATGACGGATTATAAGTACATATCGCGCGAGGGAGGCCTTTGGCAAGCCCTCGATATATACAGCGACTGGGTGCCGAGACGGGAACTGATTTGGAGTTTTCGCACCGGGAAAGATATTGCATCCTGGGGGGGCGCTCCGACAAAAGGAACTTTGGGGCAGAGACCTCAAGAGCGCTCAAACGAAGAAGACCAATTTCGTGCTCTCGCTCTCGCCGGCGGGGAAATACGTCGCGGAGGGCGGTTCGGGTTCGATCTCGATCTACGCGGTGGAACCCCGACCCACAGACTCTCACCGGCGTTGCCGTTGCTTAAGCCGCAGGAGGCATATTCAGCCGCTTCTCCAACTCCAGCACACGGCTTTCCAAAGTTGTGAGACGCGACACAGTCATGGCCGTGGCCGCTTCTCCTTGGACGAACCTCTTGTTGTTGGTCTCCGCGTACCCATAAAAAGCCTGAAGCAACTTGGTCTCCGTGTCGCGAAGGGCCTCTCTGAACCGGTCCGTCACGCGTTGTTCGAGAGTATCCATCCGGCCCTCAATACGCTGATCGAGGGCACCCAGTTCCGCCTTCAGCTCTACCTTCAGTTCCGTTCGAAGCGCGTGTAAATCCGCTTTCGTTGCCGGCTGGCTCTGCAAATCCATTAGAACCTCTTCCTTAAAATATACAGTACGCCAAGGCCGGAGGTAATCTCACGCCGAGCCAGGGCCGTCCGGCGACAACGATCCCGTAACCGCTCAATCCAGGACGACGTAGCCCTCCGAATTGCAGAAGTAGACGCTCTTGAACAAACTGACTGGCAGCAGACCCGCCACGCCCGCCTGGTTGCCTCCCGCCACTGCCACCAATTCGTCGTAGCGGATGGTTCGGCCCTCGATGATCAGCGGCTTGCGAGGCACCGTGCCCGCCTTCGCAGACCCTGCCAGCGTCAGGATGTCATTCGTCCTGGGAGCCGCCGGAACGCCGAACAGAACGACCCAAGCCGTTCCCGAATCGAGAAGGAGCCAGCCGAGGCTAGTCGAGACGGCCTGCTGGCCGTGTATCGTCTGAAACTCCGCGCGGGTCCCGGTGCGATCCTGCTTGCTGAATTCGAGCCGCTTGGCTCGTAAATCCAGTAGATAATCGAAGCGCGACAGAAAGTCCTGCCCCAGCACACCCTTGATGTCGTACCCGAGCCGGTGAACCGTCTCCAAGTCCGAAAACACGAGTCTCTGTGCGCCGGCCTTGACCGACTCCAGGGCAATCTCGATCCCCTCGGCCGCCGGCGCCTGGGCGACCGCGAACGCGGAAATTACTTCCACCCGAAGGCTCGCCCTGAGTCCGATCGATTTTGCCAGCTTCGGATCAAGATGGTTCAACTGCGTCCCGGTGTCCAGCAGGAACCGGTAGGGCCCGTGACCATTCACGTATACTCCATCCACAATGGGACAGCCCTCTCGAACCTCCAGTTTCGCCGAGCCGAGCAAAGGACCCACGGCTACAATCAGGGAGCAAATCGCCTTCCGCCGAAATCGGTTCGATGATGTCGAGCGCGACATACAGACCCCCGAGACCTACAGCCGGCTCGAAAGGTCCGGGCGCTGGAGCGAGATTCCTCTCGGCCGCTGTTTCTCAGTGAGAACCTCGGCAGAACGGCGTCAAAAGAATAGATCGCACGCCTCGATATCACCTGACGCGGTCGGCCCGCCCTTCGACTCCCGGTGTCGCCTGACTGCCTTTGTCGATCATGTTCGCCGGGTGTCTCATGAACTCGGGGAATGTATCCATAGCCACCAAACAGTGTGGCACTCCCCTCACCGGCATGGGCGCATAGCGTACCTTAGAAATTGTGCCCGTCGAAAAATTCCTGGGAGGCGTCTCGCGATTCCAGAAGGACGTCTACCCGCGGCATCAGGATCTTTTTGAACAGCTCGCGCTGGGCCAGCGCCCCGAAGCGCTGTTCATCACCTGCGCAGATTCCCGCATCGACCCTTGCCTGCTCACCCAGACCAAGCCGGGCGAGCTGTTCATCTGCCGCGTGATCGGCAACATCGTGCCGCCTTACCCCGACGCCGTCGGCGGCGTCTCGGCCACCATCGAATATGCGGTGGGCGTGCTGCGGGTGCCCGAGGTGATCGTCTGCGGCCACACCGATTGCGGCGTCATGAAAGGCGCGCTCCATCCCGAGGCGCTGACAGCCTATCCCAACGTCGCTGCCTGGCTGCGCTACGCCAACGTGCAACACCGCGAGCACAACCCGAGCCCCGAATTTCTTCTTGCTCTGACCGAAGAGAATGTGGCCGCGCAGTTGAAGAACCTGCGTTCCCATCCCGCGGTTGCGGCTCGGCTGCAACAAGGCGGCCTGGCCCTGCACGGCTGGGTCTATCACATCGGTTCCGGCGCCGTGACGGCGTATAACGAGGAGAGCCGCCGCTTCGAGACACCCGCGTCCGTTTAATCTTCCCTATCAATTCGCCGTCGGCTTCTCGATGTGATCGATCACGTACACGTCCACCTTGTCCTTCGTCGATTCCATCTTCAATCCGAGTTTCTCGAACACCGTGAAGATCGTGGGTATGTCGGCAATGTCGACGCCATCCCGCTTCGCTCCGGCCGCGAACGGAGCCACCTGCATCGGCTGCCAGCCCGAGGTCTCGATGTGGTAAAGCCCCTTAATCCCGGTCTTATCCAGCAGCGGGCGATCCGTCCAGTTCTCGACGTAGCCCACCAAGTCAGACATATCCGCGGCCCGCGCATGCAGTCCTCGTCCCCTGCCGCCATTGAAGACGTGGCAGGCCGTGACGGGCTCGTCGAGGACGGGTGCGGGCTGCCCCTCCGGGCAATCCTTCTCTTCGATGTCCGCCTTTTCAAGCTTCGGCCCGCCTTTCGCCACCACCAGCGCGTAAACCGGAATTTCCGTTGACACAGCGTGAATCCTCAGCTTGAACCGGTCGGCCAGCAGCGCCTGAAGCATCAACCTGGCCTTGTCATCACGAGCCTTTCCCGAGAGACCGGCCGGGAATGTTCCAGTTGCCTCGATATCGTAAGCCGCGTCGAAGGAGGTTGCCCAGTCGGGGAGCCCCTTAATCCGCTCGCTCGCGCTGGGGGTGGAGGGAACGTTATACGCAAGGGCAATCACGAACTGGAGCGGCGCCTTCGACACAAATCTTCCGCCGACGAGCCCAGGGGGAGCGAGGTTCCTGTCTCCCGGCGCATGAGGTCTCACCGACACCACCTCGAAGGCCACGGTCTCCTTGGGCTGCGCCGTTGGCTGCGCCTGCGCCCGAATCGGCGGCGCATTCATCAGACCGATTGCAATCGGCCCCGCCACCGCCAGCACGCCCGCGCCGGCCAGCAGCAATTTTCGGCCGGCGTTCAACTTGAATACGATTCGATTCGTCATAATTTCCTCGATCCGTTTGTTGAGATTCACTCCACTCACTCCGGCCACGCACTCCAGCGGCGACTTCAGATACAGCTCGCATACCTTGAGAATGCCTTCCGCGTACGTCTGCGCATCGTTGCCCGTCCGCAGCACCTCTTCGTCGCAGGCTCGCTCCCGCTCCTCCATCAGCCGAGCCCCGATCCACCACACCAGCGGATGAAACCAGAACACCGCCTCGACCACCATGTGCATCGCCGTCGCCAGATTGTCCCTCCGCCGCACATGGCACATCTCATGCGCGAGAATCGCATTCAACTCCGCCGGTGTCAGTCGTTCTGTAATGCCTTCGGGTAGTAGCAAAATGGGCCGGAGGCCCCCGAACACCCCTGGCTCGAGCAGCGCCGCCGACGACCTCACCGGCACCGGCAACCCCAGGTCCAGCGGCGGAGCGCTCCGAACATTCGCGTGCATTCGCGTCCATTCGCGGCCCCATTTAATCCCGATGGCAACGAACCCCGCCGCCCATATCAGCCCCAGCAACTCCGGAATCGGATTCGTCCCCGCCGGTGCGCTTACTCTCACAGCACCCAAGGGCGACGTGTCGCCGAACGGCTGCGCGATCTGCTCGACCACGGTTGGCGCCGAAGGCGGCGGAGCCTCCCGCCATCTGACCTGACTCCCCACAGCAACCAACAGCGCCAGAGGCCCCAGAAACTTCATCGACGCCGCGAACCACACCCAATACCGCGTCTGCGCCCGATTCCTCTTGAGCGCCAGCGTCAGCAACCACGCTACGCCCGCAAACACCGTCGATTGCCACAAATGGTTAAGAATCGCCTGCATGCTTCCTCCCCGTCACTTTCTTCCCAATTTGCGCAGCGTTTTCGTTGCCTGCTCCAAATCCTTCAGCGTCAGATCGCCCGAGTCGATCAGGTGTGCCATGATCGGCTGCGCCCGCCCTCCGAACATTCCCAGCAGATCGTCGATCAATCGCCGCTGCGCCGCACCGCGCGAAACCGCCGGCTCGAAAATATGCGCCGCGCCGGCCATCTTGGCCCGCCGCACCGCCTTCTTGAACTCCAGCCGGTACACCGTGGTCTGGATGGTCGTGTAGGCCGGCCTGTCGGCTTCGGGAAACGTCTCTTGAATCTCTCGAATGGACGCCGAGCCCTTGTCCCACAACACGTTCATGATCTGCATTTCCAGCTTGGTCAGCTTCTTCGGTTTGTCCACGGATCTACACTACTACAACTGTGTGTAGTAGGCAAGAGTTTTTTGTCCCTCAAACCCAGTCACACGCTACTTCGCAAATCCTTTCAATGGTTTACCGCAGTTCGCTAGATCGGGAGCGCTACACTGATAGCGTGAGTAGGTTTTCTTCCTGGCCAGGAAGCGTCGCATGTTAGTTGATACTGAACTTTCGCAGGCGGGCAATTCGCCGTCGGTGGAAGAATTTAGGGATCGATCCTTATCATTCCGGTAGTGGACCGTAGGCTGCCGGACATCAGAGAGTTGGCATTCGAAGCGGGCAGACGGAGCGCCATCCAGCGCTTCCAAGAAAGTCCGTTAGTTGCGATTCAAATCATTGGCGGCCGGTAACGCACGGCGATAAGTCCGAGAGCCCCGGCCGCCGCGACACTCATCGTGGGGCAGGTCTATGACCTGCCGGTTTCAAAACAGGTCTACAGCCTTAGTGTCTCTCCCCGCCACTGCTAAAATTAATTGTTGCTGCACATCCAAAACGTTTCCAAGATGTACCGTTTGTACCGCCACCCGGTGGACCGCATCACCGAGCTGCTCCCTTTCGTCCACCACCATCCTCCCTCCGAATTCTGGGCTCTTCGCGACGTCAACCTCACGGTCGAGCCTGGGGAAGTCCTGGGCGTCATCGGTCCCAACGGCTCCGGCAAGAGCACGCTGCTCCAAATCGTCAGCGGCATCCTCGCCCCCACCCGAGGCCGCGTCATCGCCCGAGGCCGCATCGCCGCCCTGCTCGAGCTAGGAGCCGGTTTTAATCCCGAATTCAGCGGCCGCGAAAACGTCTTCCTCAACGGCGAAATCCTCGGCATTCCGCGCCGCGAAATGGAGCGCGTCTTTCCCGCCATCGCGAAATTCGCCGAGATCGGCGCGTTCATGGATCGCCCGGTCAAGGAATATTCCAGCGGCATGTACGTGCGCCTGGCCTTCTCCACCGCCATTCACGTCGATCCCGAAATCCTGATCGTCGACGAAGCCCTTGCCGTCGGCGACGCCATCTTCGCCAACCGCTGCATCAAGAAATTCGAGGAGCTCAAAGCCCGCAACGTCACCGTGCTCTTCGTCTCTCACGACCTCGGCCTGGTCAAGCGCCTCTCCGACCGGGCCGCGCTGATGCTAGACGGACGCGTGGCCGCCTACGGCGCGCCCAGTGAAGTAGTGAACCGCTATGTCGGCCTGGTGCTGGAACGCCAGGCGTTTGGAGAGAAACTCGAATCCACTCCCGGCGGCACCTTCCGCCATGGCGACGGAGCCAGCCGCGTTCTCGAAGCCGATCTGTGCGATGCCCGCGGCGCATCCACGCGCAGCCTCGAACCGGGATCGCCGGTCACCATCCACGTCCGCGCCCGGGCAGTGAAGGACCTCGACAATCCCGTGGTCGGCCTCCTGATCCGCAACCGGCTCGGCATCGACGTCTTCGGCACCAACACGCGCATCGAGGGCGTCGATCTGGGCGCAGTCGCGGCCGGAGAAACGTTCGAAGTCGAGTTCACTTTCGACTGCCTGCTAACGCGCCAGGATTACACTCTCACCGTGGCCACGCAGTACGCGGAAGGCTACAGCCAGGATTGGCTCGACGACGCGATTTCGTTTTCCGTGGTCGATTCGCGCGACGTCGCCGGCCTTGCGAATTTCAAGACCACAGTGACCTGGCGCAAGGCAGTAACCGAGAAAATATCCGTATGAGGCTCGAAGAAATTCAAGCCGCGCTCCGCGAGGAACGCCTGGACGGCTGGCTGTTCTTCGACCATCACCACCGCGACCCAATCGCCTACCGCGTGCTCCAGTTCACGCCCGGCTCCATGGTCACGCGCCGTTGGTTCTATTTCATCCCCGCTCGCGGAGAGCCCCAAGGACTGGTCCACAAGATCGAAGCGCAGACCCTCGCGGCGCTGCCCGGTAAGCACGCGCTCTACGCCGGCTGGAAGGAGCTCACGGACGGCTTGCGCCAGATGCTAGAAGGCGCCCATCGCGTCGCCATGCAGTATTCGCCCGATTGCGCCGTGCCTTACGTCGCCATGGTCGACGCGGGCACGGTGGAACTGGTGCGCGGGCTGGGCGTCAACGTCGTCACCGCGGCCAACCTCATTCAACTCTTCGAATCGCGCTGGAGCGCCCGCCAGCTCGAAGCGCATCTCGAAGCCGGTCGCAGAGTGGATCGCATTCGCGCCGAGGCCTTCGCCCGCGTCTCCGAAAAGGTCCGCGCCGGTGATCGCGTCACCGAATGGGAGATGCAGCAGTTCATCCTGGCCCGCTTCCGCGAAAACGGTTTGATCGCCGATCACGGCCCCGATGTCGCGGTGAACGCCAACGCGTCCAATCCGCACTACGATCCCAAGCAGGATGCCTGCTCGGAGATCCGTTCCGGCGACCTGGTGCTCATGGACATGTGGGCCAAATTGGATCAACCCGATGGCGTCTATTACGACATTACGTGGACCGGCTATTGCGGCGTCACTCCGCCATCGGAAATCGAAAAGGTGTTCACCCTCGTGCGCGACGCCCGCGACAAAGCCATACAATGCGTCACCGATGGGATCGCGCGAAAGCGCGTTCTATGTGGATACGAAGTGGACGACGCGGCCCGGTCGCACATCCGCGAAGCCGGCTTCGGCGAATATTTCTTCCACCGCACCGGCCACTCCATCGGCGCGGAGGTCCACGGCACCGGCGCCAACATGGACAACCTCGAAACCCACGACGAGCGCAAGGTGATTCCCTGGACCTGCTTCTCCATCGAGCCCGGCATTTACCTTCCGAAGTTCGGCATCCGCAGCGAGGTCAACGTCTTCGTCGACGACCATCGCGCCCACGTCACCGGCGAAATCCAAGAGAAGCTTTTGACCTTATGAGTGGGGCAGGTTTCCGACCTCTCCGACCTGCCATTCGCCCGCTGCTGCGAGCCTATACCTCCCTCAGCAGCACTGCGGTGATATTGTCCGGCCCGCCCCGATCCCTGGCCGCTTCAATCAACGCCTCACACTTGGCCTCGAGCGAGGTATCGGAACTCAGTACATTGCGCAGCTCTTCCTCGGGAGCCACGCCGTGCAATCCGTCGCTGCACAACAGCACCAGCATGCCGGGCGTGGGTTTCACCACGTATGTGAGCACGCGCAGTTGTTCGGAAACCCCGATGGCCATGGTCAGCACATGCCGCATGGGATGATTTTTGAGCATCTCCTCGTCGATCCCCAGCCGCCGTCCGACTTCGTTCACCCAGGTCTGATCCTGTGTGATGGCGTGGAGCTCGCCGTGGTCGAACAGGTACGCGCGGCTGTCGCCGACGCTGGCGATCCACAGCTCGCCGTTCTTGACCAGAGCCGCCACCATCGTGGTGCCCATGCCTTCCAGCGCCGGGTCCGCCGTGGACGCTTCCATCACCTTGTGGTTGGCTTCGTGAAAGGCTTCTATCAGGATTCCGGCATCGGCCGCGCTGGGGTTTTGCTGCACCACTTCCCACAGCGTTTCGGTGGCGAGCTTGGAGGCGCATTCGCCGGCCTGCGCTCCGCCCATGCCGTCGGCCACGACGTACAGGCCCATCGAAGGCGCCAGCAAGTAATAGTCTTCATTGTTGGCACGGACACACCCTGGGTCCGAGGCGCCGAAGGCTTCGAGCATGAGCCCTACGATTATACCCGGCTTTAGCGCGCGCCTGCTTTAGCGGGTCAATGGCGCTTCGCAGGCAGGCGGGAGTTTCGCCTGCGGCATCGGCGCCACCGCAGTCAAGTTCGGAACGAACAGGAGTGCGGAATCGCCGGCCTTGGGAGCTTGCATCTCGATCAAGGGAACCGCGCATCGCGAAACCGTGGGTTGCGGCGCAACCTTCGCGGGTTGCGGCGCGACTAACTTCAGCGGGAGGACTCCAGGTTTAGGGATTCCCTGGAAAAATCTCGACACCCCATCCCTCGGGACCAACGGTCCGAAAAACCGTCCCGGCGGCGGAGCCTGTTCCTGTTGCGCCAGCGCGCCGCCCGCCATCCCCAACGCCGCCAGCGTGATGCAGAGCGTCCTCACGGCCACAGTCTACTCTTCCGCGAAGATCGCGGCAAGGGCCTCGACATCGCGGTGTCAAGATCAGCTATTCTCCGGCAGGCAGGACTCCGGTTCAAACCGCTTGGCTCCCGTCCAGCGGAGCCAACGAACGCTATCCGTGTTAAGCTGTTCGAGTGTCACAGCGTTCCCTTGCGTTCCGCAGAGAAACGTTCTTGTTGCCCCTCAACAACCCTAGGCTGTTGTTTGCACGGGCCCGTAGCTCAGTTGGTTAGAGCGCTACCTTGACACGGTAGAGGTCGGAGATTCGAGTTCTCCCGGGCCCACCATACTTCTCAAAAACTTACAGCCGATTCCGCCCAGCGCCTGCCAGCGCTGGAGTCCAAATGGAGTCCAACTCTGCGCGCAGACCGAGCGCGCCACGGAGCCTTTCAGCGGCCGAAAGGGGCTTCTCGGCGACCAAGTTGGCCGGGAAACCCGAAGTGATTTTATTCCAGCAAGTTTGCGTCGGTTTACGGACGACAGGCCGTGCCATCGAGTGATTTTGTCTTGTGAAGGTTGGGGACTGGCCTTAGATCAGGAAAGGTGCCTCCAGATCCTCGATGAGTGTGGCTTTTGCCTGGCTCTCCCGGCGTCTTCAGCGTGGTGGACTTCTCCGAGGCGCCTGTGGAAGGTAGCGCTACAGCGATTCGCCGACGAAACAAGCATCACCCTGCAGGTCCGTCATCTGCCACCCGGTACCAGCAAGTGGAACAAGATTGAGCATCGCATGTTCTGTCATATTACGCAGAACTGCCGCGGCAAACCACTGGAGAGCCTTGCGGTCATCGTCGATCTGATCGGTCACACCACCACCGAGAAAGGCCTGAAGATCCGCGCCGAAATCGACGCCTCTTCCTATCCCAAGGGACAAACGGTATCCGATGAAACCATGAAGCTCGTCCCAACTCAAGCCCGATGCATTCCACGGCGAATGGAACTACGCCATCCTCCCGCACGCCAAGCCGTAGCTGTTCATGTTATTGTTGCTAGCTGCCTAACGATCCTATTAACCACGTTAAGGATCTGCTGAACGGAGACTTCGATAGCTACAATCTAATCATCAACATCGGGCGGTGGTTGGCCGCTTGTAAACTTGATTGATTTGATTGAATCCATGTTTCTCTGTGGTGATTGTAGCACCATCGTAAGCATTGCTACCTCGCTTTTGTCCATTCCTTTTGCCCCTCCACGGGCATGAGAGTCAGGTTATCAGGGCCGAACCAGTCTCCGCATTCGGCAGGCGCCTCGCAGCAGAGGAAATAGGCTGAGGATCAGGTGCATGCCGAATCAGGTTGCCAGGTCGAAGATCGAGAAACGGCTCAAGAAACTGGAAGCCTCGCTGACAGACAACAGCAAACTCGCACCCTACACCCGCAAGTGGCCGCTCTACTGGACCGAGCAGATGGGCAACTATATGACCGGGGAGCTGACTCGGGAGACGCTCCCTGGTCTCATCCCGCTAGCTACTTTCCGACTTAAAATTCTGAAAGCTGTCTCAGACGGAGTTAGTGTTCCGGCAAATATTGTCCAGACGAGCGATCTTCGAGGGGGGAACGGAGTGAAAGACAGCGGGAAGGGGACAATGTAGGGTGCTGAGAGGGTCTAAGAGGGAACCGCACCACGGGGGCGTGCGTGCGCGGCTAGGTGGGTACCGATATGAATGACGTTGTCGGCGATCACCCCGAGTCCGACCCAACGCCGGATGCCGTCCGGTCCTTTATAGAGCGATCGCCGCAACCCATGCCGGCGTTTGAGCACACTGATGCGGCCTTCGCAGCCGGTGCGCCATTTCTGCAGCTTCTTGAACCAACGCTGCTTCTGCCGCTGCTTGCGGGCGGGGCTCTTGGTGTCATGGCTCGGAATCGATACGCGTTTCACCCCCATCTGTTGGGCCTTGGATTCGTTAGCGGCTGAAAAGAATCCGGGATCGGCAGCCACATGCTCCGGAGCGCGTCGGAACTGTTCGACATGTTGTTGTAGACATCCTTCCAGCAAGGTGGAGTCGGCCGGCCTCTGTTCGCACACTTGGTAATGCGTTACGATCTGGTTCTCCGCCTCTTGAATCAGGGTCAGTTTGCCGAACTCATTGGGCTTATTCGCCTTGCCCTTGCGGATCACCTCGGTGTGCGTTTCAAATACGCTGAGCAACTTGCCGTCGGCCTGGGTGTTGCCGCGGAGCACCCGCTCCCGGGTCTGGCGCAGCACCTGCTGCACTCGGGGAATCATTTCATCCAGTTGCCTCTTGGCTTTGTGCATGACGGAGAGATTGCCTCGCTTGACGCGTTTGGCAATCTCGCGCGAGAACTTTTTAGCTTGCCCGACAACCCGGCTGGTGATTTCCAATAGTTGGAGGTAGGCCTGCTTCATCTTCTGCCGGCCTTGCTCCGTCTTGTTGCGGCTGGCGCGAGCGATCGCCAGAACCTTCAACTTGGCAGACCGGCTTCGGTCCCGCATCTGCGTGCCGACCTTGCCCGCCACAGCGGAGACTTTCTTCATGATGCGCAGCAGGACGCGCACGCCGTCGCCCAGCAAAGTGCTGTCGGTCGGGTAGTGGATGTCGGTCTCCACCACGGTCGTATCGACCCGCATCTTACGACCCGTTGCGATCTTGTTTTCCTGTGCAATCTCTACCACACGCCGATGCAGTTTTTCGATTACCACCGGACCCAGTTGCCGCGCCAGGTTTCCCATCGTCCGGTCATCGGGAACCTTTTCGCCACCGACCCGGGTAAACTCGCGATAGACGAGATTGGCGCGTACCTCCCGCGACAGCGTTTCATAACTCCAGTCACGCACGTGCTTCAACAACAGCATGCGGAGCACGACTTCGGCCGGCGTCGCCTTGCGGCCACGTGTCTTACTCTTCTTGCAGCGTTTGGCTAACTCTTGCTGGATCAGCAGCAGCAGGGTGTCGTCTTCCAACGCTGTATCGGCATGTCGCATCCAGGGTTCCCAGAGATCTTCCACCGCCTCGGCGATGAAGCCATCGGCGAATTTCCGTTGCAGGCGGCGAGCGGCAATCACGGTTTGCGCTCCGGTTGTTTGAAATCCTCGCGGTCCAGGCGCAACAGGAATTGATTCAGCTCGCTGATGGCCTCCAGGGTCTGCTTGAAATCGCGATAGTGTAGGAGCGCCTTACGAACCTGCGTAACCTGCTCGGGACGAAGGCTCACCTGACGGGTCTTGCCGCCGGGATAGCCGACGGTGAGGACCCAGAGCGGATGGCCCTCGCCGCGAGCACACTTCGAACATCCGGAGGAGTGATGGACGGTGCGCTGGAGCAGAGAGCCGCGCAGGACCCCATTGGCGGAGGAGAGTTGAGCTGCCAATTTATCCCGTTTGCGAATGGCTTGCTCTCGTGTCATCGACACTGATGATACAACTTCCGACAAGACAAGTCAATACATTTTGCAAAATAAAATGTTCTAATGACCGACGATGGAACTTGGCCGGCTGGCCTCTCGTGGCAAAGGGGGAAGTTCGGTTTAACAACCAGCCACCCACAGCGCCCATGAAAACAGGGAGATCCCGTGGGGAATTTTAAGTGGGAAAGTAGCTAGAGGCGTTCCGGGCCGTCCTGAAAGCCTGCGATGCAGGAGAGGTGGATTCTCCGTATGCCCGGATCGTTCGAGGAGAGGACCGCGGCGATCAGGAAGCGGACGCAGCATAGATCGGCGGCCACGAGTCCGCGGCTCACAGATTCTCGACTTGACTGGCTTCTTCTGAAGAGCAATGGATGTGTTGACCCGAAGTGGTCAACGCCATGCAGCCAGAAACCAAATTCCTCCGCCTTCGCACGCCGGTCACGATTGGCTCGCGCTTCGGCGACTGGGTCGTGACGTGGGCGGGTGGCTGGACCCGTGATCGGCTCTCTTACATCGTGATGGTGGTGAAGATTGAGCGCCCATCCGTAACCCCAGGCTCTGACAACACCAGTAAAGGGAACGTGCTTCGCGATACAATGTCGGCGTGAAAGCCGGATGGTCTTTGTTGCTCTGTTCTTCCCTGCTACCGGCGCAAGGGTGGGGCCGCCGCGAAGCAGTTTCGCGGTTGTGGGATTAATTTTCATGCGTCCTACGATGCCTTTCTGCTTCAGGAAAACGTTGTACAACATAAACTCAGAAGTAGCGCTGCGGGTGCAAAGCGGTTAGAGTCAGCAGAAGGATCGCGGGACCCTGAGGGGAGCCTGCGTTGAAGAGATCGATTATCGCGCTTCGCGTGGCCTGGACAAGAGCGTCATCCGCGCTCTGACGACGTTCTCTCGCTCAAACGCCGCAGAGCAAAGCGTTCTATCGGTGAACAACAAACCGCTTCCGTCCCTGGCCGAAAAGCTCGCGCTTTCCGCTAATCGCACAGCGGCCGGTCTACAACGGCTCGGCCCGCAACCAACGCGCCGGAAGAAACGTTCCACTGGATCGTATCTGCGCTGTCACGCTGCACACAAAGCATATTGTTCCAGTTCTTCGCCGGCGACGCTTGGAAGACACCGCGGCTGAACGATGGACTGATTTCGCACCATACCTGAAAACTCTGCAACAAATAAACTTTTGTGGCCTTCGGATTCACGCCAACCGTAGTGTGTGGCGGCATGTCGAAGCCGGGCGAGTCATAGAATGAAATTAGCGGATCCGGCGCCGTCTGAAAGCTCAGCACAGTCGCGAGGTTGTCCGTCGGATCATCGTTCTGAAGCCCGCGCACCCACGGTCCCACCCATCCCTGATCGCCAACGAAACTCCAAATCTTGGTCATCGTCGAATTCTGCCGCAATCGGTAGAACTTGTCCAGCGGCCGCGAACCACGTGCACTGCTGCCATCCTTTGTTTCGCGGAAAATGAACTCCACCGGGCTGACTATCGAGAGGAGCATCCGCTGCCCTGCGCCGAGTGGAAGCTTCCCCCCACTGTGGCTAAGCAGCGTCTTGTCCGTTGTCCGCATCTCTGGAAGGCGCAGCAACGGGTTTGCAATATCTTCTAATGGCATAGCCGCCTCATCATTTGGTGTCCCAGAAAAACGAACCGTTTCTTGAATTGGTGGGGACGGTGGGACTTGAACCCACACGGCCCTTGCGACCCAAGTGTCCGGTCCTTCGAGTCCAGTTTAATATGTTCCCGAGGGAAAGGGTTGACACACAAAGATTCCCGACCGCTCCGGCGACATCCACTCGGGCGGACTACCGTTAACCAAACGAACACCCTCCGCGGAGACTCTGAGACGCGCATCGGTGGACAGGTCGGGGCGAGGCGACTTGGGCAAACCGACGGGCCGCCCTGGCAAGCCTGAGAGAGGAGCTTTTCGGCAGCGCTGACTTGCGGCATAACGCTGCATCAAGAGCTACGCGATAGTCCAAGCGATCTTTCGCATGTCCGAGCGGACTCTGTTTTTGACATCGGCGCACTATTTGATGTCCCTGCGTTTCATCTCTTAGAAGAGCCGCCCATGATTACATCGTCGAAGCTGTTTTTGCGTGGCTAGACTTCATGAAAGCCATAGAAGGCGTCGCTCAGCCACAATCCGCGAACTCCGCCGATCCGCCGCGTCTCGCTCACCGATTCCGGAACTATCAATTCCTTTGCAGGTCAAGCAAAAAACGGGCGGTTTAGACACAGGCTGTTAGGGCTTGGGCTCCTCGCCACAGAGGGTTCAACAGGTCTTGTGCGAGTCGGAGGCCCTCATCGAGAGTGCTCCACAAAAGTAATTCGTTGCCGCGCCCCACTGCTTGCAGGACATTGAGCCGTCCAAGGTTCTTCACGGAGCAGGATGGACGACCAACTCCGAAAGTGATCGATTTAGGCGTCGCCATCCGAGCATTATTTTTGCCAGCGCGGCGTCCGGTGGCGAAAAGTTTGAGTTACTTTGGTCCCGGTCTTCTAAGCTCAACCGTCTTCCGTGTTGCGGGTTTTGTCTTAACTCTGGCCACGGATGGTTCGAGTTTTTTGACCATGAGGGAACAAACTGCTTTTCCCCGAGGCTAGCGATCAACCCAAACGACGCGACCTCAACGTTGCGTGCCGCCCGCGGCTGTAGGCCTGCTCAAGTTCTATGTGCGTGCCACATGAGTTTTTTGACCATACGTGGACGAAGAATTCAATTGTTTTGCTTTGCGACGGTGATGCCGGATAAGGTTAAGGTAGATTAGGGAAGGAGGCAAACGATGGGCTGTTCCATAATGCACGCTCTCGTTTCTCGAATGACCCGGTGGGGGAAGGCTGCGAAGATTTGTTTCCGCCCAACTCCAGCGACACGCCTGCCGACTGCATCATTCCGGCCACCTGCACCGGCCAGGGGTGCGTTCCGGTCGAGTGCATCCCGCAGGCGTGCCTCGCCCCCGGCGTCACCTCTACGAATTTGGCGATCTATAAGACATACAATAAAGTCCCTACCGCTGACCTGATCCCGCCGGAGCAGGCCGAATACAATGTGCTGAATTTCTACTTCAATGGAACCGCGGCCGCTTCTACCTTCGGCGCAACCCAAGGTTCTGCCCCGCTCAATTACCTGCAAATCTACCGGGAGGACATCCAATACGCGGAGGCGAACGTCGATGCTCCTGCCCAGGTCGTCCAGACCAGTGGATCGAGCGTCAACATGTCGGCGCAGGAGCTACTCAACCTCGCCAGCCCGAAGCTCCTGGCCATCGCCGAGCCGGTGGTTCTCCTCGCCCCTTCTCCTGCCATCACTCCGGGCAGCATCGGACCCACCTTGAGCACCACGGGCATGATTGAACCCGGAGAGTGGATCTCGATCTACGGAACCAACTTCGCCGGCGCCGCCTCGACCTGGACCGGCAACTTTCCGGTGTCCCTCGGCGGCGTCAGCGTGGACATCGACGGCCGTGCGGCGTATCTCTCCTATGTCAGCCCAACGCAGATTGACCAGCAAGTCCCGAATGACCCAGCCACGGGCCCTGTGTCCCTGGTGGTCACCACCCCCAGTGGGAGCGCAACCTCCACCGCAACGCTGGCTCAGTTCGGCCCTTCGTTCTTCCTGCTCGATAGCAAACACGTGGCCGCCATTATTCTGAGAACCAGCGGATCGGGCGCCGATGGAGGAGGCGCCTATGACATCCTCGGGCCCACGGGAACTTCGCTCGGATATCCAACCGTCGCCGCGAAGGCCGGCGATATTATCGAGATCTTCGGCACCGGCTTTGGCCCAACTAATCCGGCAGTGCCGGCTGGCCGAACATTTTCCGGCGCCGCGCCGGCCAGCAATCCGGTAACCCTCCGCATCAACAATGTGAGTGTCATCCCGACGTTTGCGGGCTTGTCCGGCGCAGGCCTCTACCAGCTCAATGTGACAGTCCCATCGGGTCTCGGAACAGGCGACGTGTCGCTTCAGGCAACCGTTGGCGGCGTCCAGACTCCTTCCGGCGTCGAGATTTCCTTGCAGTAGCGGGGTTGCCACCGCTTTCGTGGGAACAGGAGGAAGCGAATTCGGCGACAGGTGCGGGCGAGGCTACGCATTTGATGTTTCTCTCTTCGACTGTATCTCGAAATGCCGGCGAGCAATGTCAGCGAAGAAATCCATCCTAAGCAGAACCTAGAAGTCGAAGCTGGCCCCCACTGTACTAGAGTCGTCGCTTCCTCACTCGGCTGTGTACAAGGGCGCTGATCCGCGCGCAGCCGCCTGTCAACACAGAGCCCAGCCGGTTTCGACAACGCCGGTCGTCACGGGTGTGCAGCCGATCGGGGACAATCACAGTCGCCGGAAGCGAAGGCGCGTCCAGCGGTCTCCGGGGGATCGCCGTTGTCGTTCTCATCCGGAAGCGTGTGAGCAATCTTCGGTTGATTCATTTCGTGTAGCAGTTCCTCAATTTCCTCGGCACGCATGGGCATGCCCATGAGCGAGCCCAGCCCGAGAGCCAAGCACAACGTGATATTCCGAAACTTTCCTTTGGTCAGTATGGGTAGGCGGCCGCCAGGAAACCATCGCCGGATCAGCGGAGTCGCAAGTTCTGTCCGGATACGCCACTCGGGCACAATCGAATTTCACCCCGCGAAAGGATCTCGCAAGTTTCCGGTTGCGGGTCCGGCGCAGGCCAGGGGCTTGCCCTACTTCGTAGCTTTGCCGTCGACCATGAAGACCATCAACTGCGGCTTGGCCGGCGGGGGCGGCGGTGGAGCGTTGGGAGCGGGCGGAGGTCCGGCTGGACCGCCGCGGCCGCCACCTGCGACTTGCCCAATTCCGCCGTTGAGCGCGATGTACTGCTTGCCATCGAGCATGAATGTAATGGGAGGTCCCATCCCGTTGCGCGCGGGCGTGTCGATATCCAGCAGCTTCTCGCCCTTATCCGCGGTGTAGGCGCGAAGCTTGCCGGTGTTTAACACCTGAATGACGAGGTTGCCGGCCGTAGTCACGGTGCCACCACCGATGCCGCCGCCGCCTTCTGCGTGCCAACGCTCTTTCTGCGTCACCGGGTCGTAGGCGACCAGGGAGCCGCCCGTGGTCTCCGGCCCAATCTTGGGCATCTCGGGGCGCTGCACGGGCTTGGGTGGGGCCGCAGCAGCAGCAGCCGCCGCGGCAGCAGCCGCAGCAGCGCGATTGGCAATCGCTTCCGGACTATCGGTCGCCTCGGCTCCTCCGCGTCCCGCGCCCGCGCCCGCGCCCGCGCCAGCACCGCGGCCTCCTCCCCGGCCGCCAAACGCTACGCCCGAATTCGACTTGGTGGGATCGTAGTTGAAGGTGGTCGACACCGAATAGGTGCCGGAACTGCTCGAACTCGTCGGAATGTACACCAAGCCCGTGTTCGGGTTGAAAGACATCGGCGACCAGTTGTGCGCGCCGCCGGCGCCCGGCATCACCGTGACAGACTCTTTTTCGGTGTAATGGGCTTCCTTATTGACGATGGGGCGGCCGGTCTCTTCATCCAGACCCTTGGCCCAGTTGACTTGCGCGTACGGTTGGCCGGAGATGAACTTGCCGCTGACGCGGTCGATCACGTAGTAGAAGCCGTCCTTGTTGGCCTGCATGAGGACCTTGCGCTGTTGCCCGCGAATGGTCATGTCGGCCAGGATCAGTTGCTGCACGCTATCGTAATCCCACTCGTCGCCGGGGACCATCTGGAAGTGCCACTTGTACTCGCCGGTGGTAGCGTTGAGCGCCAGCACCGAAGCGGCATATAAGTTGTCCTTGCCCGGACCGCCGCGCAGATCCTCGGGCCATGGACCGGCGTTGCCGGTACCGAAGTAGATCAGGTTGGTGTCGGGGTCGTAGGCGATTGAATCCCACACGCTTCCGCCCACGCCGTTGTACTTCTTCAGCGCGTCGGCATCCCAAGTAGCGGCGGCCTTGCGCATGGCTTCGTTCTCGAAAGGCTTGGAAGGATCGCCAGGCACGGTATAGAATCTCCAGGCGAATCTCCCGGTTTCGGCGTCGAAGCCGGCAATAAAGCCGCGCACCGGATACTCCGCACCCGCCGCGCCGATGATCACCTTTCCGTTGGCGATGCGCGGCGCCATGGTGAGCGTGTAGTTGTCCTGCGTATAGGACACGCGCGCTTCCCACACCGGCTTGCCCGTCATCGCATCCAGCGCCTCTAATCGCCCGTCGAGGATCGGCGCGATGATCTTGCCGTTGTACAGGGCGAGGCCGCGATGCACGATGCCGCAGCAGGCCTTGGAGCGGACCTTTTCCTGATTCACTTCCGGATCCCAATGCCACTTCTCTTTGCCGGTGCGCGCATCGACGGCGTATACGATGCTCCAGTTGGTGAGGCTGTAGATCGTGCCGTTCCAGAACAGCGGCGTTGCTTCCTGGTTGCCGCCGCCGCCGAAGGAAATCTCGTAGCTCCACGCCAAGCCGACCCGGCTCACATTGGTGGCATCGATCTGTTTCAACGGACTGTACCGCGTCTCGCCCGGCGTCAGCCCGTAGGAAAGCCACTCGTCGCCGGACTTGCCCGCGCTCTTCAACGCGGCGTCGTCCACCTTGCGCGGCTGCTGCCCCATCAGAGACAGCGTCAGGAATAAGGAAATGCCAACAGCAACGATCGCCGCGGCTCTGGTCAGAATTTTCATATATGCTTCCTCGTCCTACACGGTAGGAACGCAAGCCTCCAATGAAGAAGACTAGCCTCATCATTGTGCCACGTTTGCCCGAGGCCGCAACTTAAGGCCATAGCCAGTGCAAACAAAGCAGTAGAGCCGCAACGAACAGGCTCCCAACGTCCCCCGAACGGACCACCGGACGCTCATGGGAACCCCGATACTTTCCGGTTACGCCATCCGGAAGTTGGGCACGTTTTCTGACCAACCGCGATAGACTTGTTCATACTTATGCCGCTCTCTCCCGGCGAACAACTCGGCCACTACAAGATCCAGTCGCTGATCGGCAAGGGCGGTGATGTTAAGCGATATTCAGCCGGAGGTTAGCCACAGTGCGGGATGCTCCCTTGGCGGGCTTGCGTCGCGTGCGATTTGTTTCTTGCCGTTCCATGTATTCCGAGAACCTCAGTGGAAGGCAGGCTCCCTTCTCCAACTCGGCCTGAACTGCGTTCTGGTACTCGAATAGAGTCTTAGCAGAGCTGCAGTGTTTGCAACTTTCGATGTCGAGGAGAATGTCGATTTCCCAAGGTCGAAATTTGCCGCGGTGGGTGCCTCCTTGGAGGAGTTCCCGCATTAGGGTATTGAATTGAGCCAAGCTGGCGTCCTTGTCAGGAAACTTGGACACACACGTACCCCTATCGTTCCGATTCCCTTGGAAAGTTTGCTGCCGCTCTCGCTTGCGCCCAGTGCCCATCGAAATAAAGCTGTACACTCAAAACATTCCTGAGGTCACATGCTTTTTCCAAGATTACCACGGTCTCTTAGTTTAGGTTAGCAGGTTGAGTAAGTGGAGGTCGTGTGACGTGCCGCCCTGTCGAGTGCGCCCGCGCTGGTTACGCTCCCGGCACCAATAGATTGTTACTCCTGCGATCCCCTTACGTCCTTAGTTTTGTTGGAGTGCCCCCATCGGTAAATGATTCTTCGCCGCTATTCTCCCTAGCTGCGGCAGGGGTGTGGCGAAAACTCCAAGCGATTCTACCGGTAGAACTCAGTGGACAGTCTCTGTCCGAAAACCGGGCATGAGGATGACGGATGTCGCTCGCTGGCGGCTCGATCAGGCCGCTTTCCCAGCCCGCAGGACCCGCACTGCCGTACCTTTCTGGGTTATCGAGAGGTTCGAACTCCGCAAAGAAACGAGAGTTACAGCAACAGTGCATCAATGCGGTTCGCGTGTACCGTTTCTTCTGTTGGGGACCAGGCGAAGACCGTGAACCGGCCATCCTGAGAGGCAACCAGCGCGATCGCGTCGCGCTGGTCGTGGACAAACTGTGCCGCCGACAGGTGGCGGGTACCGCCGAACTGGGCCGGCTCGGCAAGTACCCGGCTTCCACCTTCGATAGGCTCCGTGACGATAACCTGCGCAACTTGAGGAGAGCCGTTGCGGCGGACAATCTTGGCGCCGAATGCCAGCAGATGGTAATCCGCGGTGATCAGTGTAGCGCCGTCAACGGCAGTAAGGCCCGCAATTCCATCCACGGCGCGGCCCAGCGCATCCTCCCACCGGCGGTTTGGCTTGTGCCCGGTATACTTCCGCATTAGATCCGCGAGGCCGGAGAACGCAGGTACAACCGAATAGTTGATCGGTCGAAGAATGGACTCGGTCCAGGCATCTGAACCCGCCGGCACCACTAGCAGCGTGCCGCCACGGCCATGCGCTCGGATCGATACCGCAAGCTGCAGCAGGACGTTCACTTCTGAACCCGCTGCAAACTGTGATTCCAAGCGGAGGAGGGATGGGGCCAGAGTTGGATAGGCTGGGCTAATCGCGGCCTCTCGATTGATGATCTTGATCTCGTCCCCCTGGAGCACCGCGATGTTAATGAATTTGCCGAATTCCTCGGAGGGACTCTGTTTCACAACCAGCAAGCCAGGAAGAAGAACTTCCAGAACTAAACAGAACGCCGGAAGGTCGCGGGTGATGCCCCATACACGCAGTTCATCCTGCTGCGGCCAAACGCCGAGATGAAGACCGGCCCTTTCCACTGCTGCCGCAAGTTTGGTGAGATCCTTAGGTTCTAACGAAAGCGAGGTGGCGAAAGCGACTGCATCGTCCACTTGCCCTGGCGCAACGAACGCGAGGGAAATGCGAGGAATATAGCCTTCCTCCCGGCGCAGGCTGGTCCAGAAAGCGGCATCGATTAAGGCGGCTAAGGTCGCCGAATCCGGTATCGTCGCGGCGTGCTCGGTGGAGAATTTCGTTGGGACGGAATGAGCCGCCAAATAGCGGTGAATCCGAGCGGCCGCCAACTGAGCGCCGGCATAGGTAGGCTGGATCACCAGGCAGTGCCACCGTCAAGAAAAGCGCCCACGGTGGAGCGATCCAAGAATGTCACCTTGAAGCGAGCCATGTACTCCTAGTTTGCGCCTCCAGGCCGATCATGCACAATTGTTCTGCGCGCGGGAAAGCCAGGGGAAACGGATGTCAGGCCGCTCTACCACCTCGAAGGACCCGCACCACCGTGCCAACGCCAATCCGCATCTGCTGCGCGATCCTCTCGATGGAGAGTCCTGTTTCCCGAAGCCGGACTACTTCATCGCGATTGAAGATCCGGCATGGGCGACCGATTGGATTCCCGGTCTTGGTGCCGTGTTTCAGGGCAGCCTTCATTCCAGCGCTCACCCGCTCGTGGATCAATTCCCTTTCGAACTGCGCGACTGCCGCGCGAATGTGTAGGAGCAGCTTGCTGGCCGGGTTGGACTCGTCAGTGTCGAGGCCCTGTGAGGTCGCAAGGAACCGAATCCCCAGGCTCGACAGTTCCTGGATGCCCGAGATGCAGTGCATGAGAGAGCGCCCGAAGCGGTCGAGCTTCCAGACGACCATGGCATCAAATCGCCGCTGCCGCGCATCCGCCATCAGATGATCGAGTCCGGGACGAGACGCCTTCGCGCCGCTCATCTGGTCCTGGTAGACCTCCGCCGGGGTCCATCCACGACGTTCGACGTAATCCCTGCAGCTCGCGGACCTGGATGGCGTTGGTTTGGTCGGTCGTGGAGACTCAGGCGTAGATGGCGGCTTTCAAGACTATTCCGGCTTCGCGAGCATTCCGGGGCAGCACATCAACAGTATGATCTGAACCCCCTTCAGATGTCAAGACCCGATCGTTACGACATCCAAACCGGCTTAAGATAACAGTGTGCCTAAAATGAAACTTCCGGCGGAGATGCTGGAGCTCTTCAGAAAGCAGGGCTCAAAGGGTGGGAAACTCAGCGCCGAAGCTCGGATGAGAAAGCTCACGCCTGAACAGCGCTCCGAAATCGCTCGCAACGCGGTTGCGGCGAGAGAGGCGAAGCGCAAGGATACTGAGAAGGGCCCGACCGGGCAGCGTAGTAAAACCAGGAAGCATTCGACGAAGTGAGGACTGCCTACTAAGGGTGCTCCTGCCCTTGCATCGCACACCTCAACGATAACGACCGCAACCGTCGCTGACCCAGTTATAGGCCGCCATCTGTGACTCCCCGGCGTCGAAAGCATCATCATCTTCTGGTTCTTGTGCGTCAGCGGTGCTTCTGCTCTTCCAGAGAGCCATGTACAATCCATTCACGCCACCAAGTCCTGCCCTTAGAGCCCCTGCCACTCGATCGCGTTCGTTCCAGGGGCTCGGCCCAATATGAGTATGAAGGCTCGGAATACTCCTCCCATGCTGCGTCGCAAAAATCTGAATAGATTCCGCCCAGTACGAGCAACCGGAAGAGAACCCCGTAGCGTTCAAGTTCATTGTCGTAGGTGATCAAGTTGGCATCAGTGAGTATCTGCCAGGCGCGCTTGGCCCAGGCGCAAACCTCTGCAGGTATGGCTACACCTTTGATCGTAGGCCAGTGGAAGCTCAACGCTGAGAAATCTAATCTGCGCCTTCCGCCCGATTACCTTGAGATTAGGCAATACAACCTGCGGCCGGATGGGTTTCTGATTGGTCTGCTCATTACGGTGAATGCGCAAGGCTATCATTATTTGCAGTTCACGGCGAAAAGTGACGGGAAGGATTATCCGGAGTACTCAGACCAGCTTATGGCGGACATGATAGCGGCAGGCAAACAAACGCCGCGTACTTATTCTGAGAAGGTAATTGACGATTACGTCACGGAATGGACGGACAAGGAGGCCGGCAAGGTGACCTTGCAAGGAAAGAAGACGATTTCAAAAGACGGCAAGACTTTAACAATCACTGTAGATGGCAGACCCTCCTCGCAAGCGCGTGTTTATGATCGCCAGTGATCCTGCCAGTGCTGGCGAACACGGACAAGCGTCAGGTACGGACCCGTCCGCACGGTGGTGTGGCTTGGGTCGGCGGGTGACCGCCGCCCCTATGCCGATCAAACGGCGTTGTGGGGAGTTAGTCCCGTGAAGTAGTCGTCACGTCAACTTGACGTGTAACGCCCAACCCGAAAACGAACCACCTGCCACCGACACGCCGGATCAGGGGTGTATAATCAGCGACGGATCGCCAACGAACATGAACCGGCGAATGCATTCCGGCGTCTTGATCGCGGCCGCGGTGCTGGCGGGAACGCCGGCCTTCGCCGCCGACGCCTGCGAAGGCTCCCGCGACCTGAGGTTGACCTTCGCCGCCGTGGGTCCGCTGGGGAATCTCTATACCGCGGACAACGGCTGGTTCTTGCACGAAGAGGATAAACTGGGAACCATCGAGCCCGGCAAACTGGGCGATTTGGTCGCGCTCACAGTCGTCGACGGAAAGGTTGTTTACACCGAATGAAACAGCGTCTTATTGGTTCAATGATCTGCTTAGCGAGCCTGCTTGCGGGCTTGACCCATGGGTTAGCCCAGGCTCAGTCGATCGTGCGCATGCCCAACGGCAAGCCCAACCTGAACGGAGTCTGGCAGCATCCCTACGTCCCGGACATGAGCAAGGACGGGAAGGACCAGAAGGGCGCCGGCCCGCTTCCCTTCACACCCTTTGGAGCGGACAATTTCAAAACCTACGACCCGGCAAACTTCGACTACACGGGGCATTGCCTGCCGTTTGGTTTGATGCGCTCCATCAACGTGGGCGGCTATCCCATCCAGATCATGCAGAACGACCAGTATGTCGCGCTGCTGTTTGAGCAGAATACCTGGTTTCACGTGATCTACGCGGACGGGCGCGATCGTCCCAAGACTCTGGAACCCACCTGGTTCGGGACTTCCTTCGGTAAGTGGGATGGAGATACTTTCGTGGTCGATACGGTCGGGTTCAACGGGAAGACCAGGCTCGACACCATTGGCCATCCGCACACGGACGCCCTGCATCTCACGGAACGCTACCAGCTCACCGACCCTCAACACATCGCCTACGAGATGACCATCGACGATCCCAAGGCGTACACCAAGCCGTGGAAGAATACCCGAGTCTTTACGCGCATGAAGCCCGGCGAGGAATTGATCGAATACTCTTGCGAGGAAAACAATCGAGATTTTACCGAGGGTCACATCAAGTAAATGCCCGATTCGCTGGCCGCGATCGGGCGAAAACAATTACACTTCGGCTGTAGGAGCGGAAAGAAAAAAGAATTCGTTGCGGCGGTTGGGGCTTCGGACTTATCGCCGTGCGTGCCAACCGCCAATGATTTGAACCGTTTCTAACGGGCTTTCTTGGAAACGCTGGATGGCGCTCCGTCTGCCCGCCTCGAATACCAATTCTCTGATGTCCGGACCCCCGTACTTACCCGTTGGCCGGAATTATAAGGATCGATCCTCAAATTCTTCCGCCGGACGAAAGCCGCCCAGCGAAAGTTCAGTACCACCTCAACTACAACGCTCCGTGCACGGAGTAACTTACGATTCGAGCATAGGCGGGGGAGGCGCGATACGGGGCCGGCGAAAAGCGGTAAGTGGTTGAAGGGAAGAGAAAAAGAAATTTTCGGGGATGAAGTGATCGCGATTTGGGGTTGCGCCACGCCGGCCGTTTTTGCCGGAGGACGCCACGAGGCTGCTTGACACCGCCGCATCTTCGGGATAGCTTGCTCTCGAAGGGGAGCAAACGATGCCGATCACTCGCCGCGATTTTCTTGCCGCCGCCACCCTGCCCGTCGTTCTGGAGACCCGAGCGCTGGCCGCTCCCCAAGCCAGTATCACGGTTGGGATCACTGTCGACACTCGCCCGGATTGGAACGGCGCGGAGAATTTCATCCGCTCCATAGACGAAGCTTCTTCGGCCGGCTATCGCCGCATCGAGACTTTTTGGAATTACGTGGAACGCTGGGCCGACAACCCGCAGGGTCTGAAGGACGAGCTTTCGGGGCGCAGCCTGTCGCTCGAAACCGTCTCCAACGGCGGGCGCATGCGCACCGATTTTGTCGATCCCGCGCAAAGAGACGGCGTCATCGAAGACCACATGAAACTGGTCCGCTTCATCCAGGGGTTCGGCTGCGATCATCTGAAGATCAACATCGGAGGACGGCACGGCCCCGGCGACCGCACCGCGGACTACAAGGAAATGGCCCGGACGTTCAACGAACTTGGCAGGCGCATCACGGACATGGGGCTTAAGTTCGGCGTTCATCCGCACCTGGGCAGCTCACTCCAGACCAAACAGGACACCGAAGCCATCATGGAGATGACCGACCCGAAGCTGGTCAACTTGATTGTCGACACCGGGCACACCACCATGGCCGGCATGGACCCCGTTCAGCTCACGCGCACCTACCTTCATCGCATCATCGAGTACCACATCAAGGATGTGGCCCCCGAAAACAAGGGCGGGTTCAAGGGCGAGCTAAAGCAGCCCTACAACACCACCGTTGAGAACCGCATCTTCTTCGAGCTGGGAAAGGGCGGCGTCGATTTTCCGGGGATCAAGAAGATCCTGGACGACAATAGCTGGAAAGGCTGGTGGACGGTGGAACTGGACCGCACCGGCACCACCGCCAAAGGGAGTTGTCTCATCGCCAGAAAGTATCTGGAATCGCTGGGTCTCACGGTCGGGTAGCTAGTTTATCCTTTGGGCTGAACTGGGCTCTACGGCTCTGGGTTGGTCCACGTGGACATGAAGAACCTTGGAAGTGACCACCGGGCGGTCGTTCAGAAAAAACCTCAAGCGCATTCCGGGCTCGATAAACCCGAACTCCAACTCGCCTTTCTTGTCGATGGCGCCCTGTAGGTGCGCCGGCACCGGATTGGGACAGTACTCAGGATGGCCGGAAATGCGGATCGCGTCCCCGCCGAGGCATTCGATGCGATAGTGACGGCTCCTGGTCTCTACATCGATCAGCGAACCAGGACGCAGCGTGCTGAGTTCCACTCCCTTGTCGAGCACTTCGGAAGATGTTGTCATTAGCGCCTCCACCCTAAGTTAGATGCAATTCGATGCCCATCGGTCGCGATGTCTTATCAATAGATTACAGGCTCACTCGGCAGGCGCCGGAGGGTGGATTCTACCGGCTACGACTCAAATTGGGTCATTTCGCCCGCCGCAGTGCCTTCTCGGCTCGCTTCGCTTCACGCCGAACCGGCGTCAGAGCTTTGAAAGGAACAAAGCGGCAAGCTTGGTCAGCGTCGCGTCCGGCAGCCTGTCAGCGTAGGAGTTGACCATAACCGTCACAATCTTGCCCTTGGCTCGGAACTGAACCAGTTGAGACCACTCTCTCCCGATCTGTCTGCTGTGCGTGGCCGCCGGGGCGCCGACGCCAGGCAGCTTGTTGAACATGATCGACTGGAGCACGGAATCGAACGACGCCTTGACGGGCCCCGTGTCCTCTTCGACGATCCCAGTCACGTTCAACTGTTCACCGGGGCCCGTACGGTAAGTGCAGCCGTTATCGTTCACCTCCGGTTTCAACGCGCGCGGCGCGCCGAGCGCTGACGCCACGGCGGACCCGGATACTGCATCGCACAGGGTCGCGGCAGTTGCCGCCGGGACCGCGAACATCGCGCCCGCGAAAAAGATCCAAACAGTGAAAGCGGAATTCGCGCGCATCGACACTCACCCCCAGTGTGACGGACAGTGGTAGCGTAACACAGGTAGGATTTAGCGCAGCTTGACCTTTTGCTTCCACAGATCCCAGGCCCGCTCGAAACCATCCTGCGGAGCGGCCTTCCCGGCTTCGTCGGGCTCGAGATAGGTCACCTTGCCGCCGCCCAGCAGAATCGCGTCCTGTTGGATCTTCGCGTTCATCATCATGTAGTAGGCGCGGCCCACCACCACGTGCAGCGAGCCGCCGACGACCACCGCGCCGTGTCCCCGCATCAGCGCGGCGGGCTTGTCCGCCAGTGTCTGCGCCAGCGCGTGCCCCAGCGCGGGAGTACGAATCAGCATGTCGGTCACGCCGCCGCTATCGCGAATCTCGAATACCGGCACGCCTTCTCCCAGAAACGCGGCCATGTGAAACACCGGACGGAGAGGCACGCCGGTCACTCCGAAGGGGATCACCTCGGGCGCGTGGAAGTGTACGATGGCCATCACGTCGGGCCTGCTTTTGTAGATCTCGCCGTGAATGAAGCGCTCCGAGTAGCCGTCGGCGTGGCTGCCGCCGACAGGGTTGGTGTCGAGGTCGTACTCGATGATGTCGGCCGCCGTCACCGTTGCGGCGGCCACGTGGCGGGCCAGAAAGTAGTGGTTGGGATTGCGGTCATCCCGTACGCTCACGTGCCCGTAGGCGTCCACCACGCCCTCGTTGGAGAGGATGCGGTTGGCGAGCACCAGCTCCTGCACAATCGGGCGGCTGGCGGTCTGTCCCGCCAGCGTCGAGCAACAAGCCAGAACGAACACATAGGTCTTCATGCGCTCCATTCTGACAGATGGGGTGGCGGCGATCCAGCGTTTGTGGGAACATCGTCAGTAGCCGGGAGGAGCGGGAACATGCTTCGAAGTCTGGGACTGTTTGTTGCGCTATCGGCGAGCATTGGAATGGCGCAGACCGCCGGGCCAGCCGCGTGGCAGAACGACTTGACTCCGATCGGCGCCGCGGATTGGAACTACGACTTTGCGGCGCACCTGCTGGAGCGCGCCGGCTTCGGCGGAACGCCGGAGGAGATTGCGTCACTTGCGAAAATGACCCCGGCGCAGGCGATCGCTCGCCTGGTTCGATTTGAGGGAACCGACGCCAGCTATCTGGCGCCCTTCGATGAGTCGCCCATTCATGACCCTGGACTCGAACCTTTTCCTCCCAGCCGCCCAGCCGTGACGGATATGGCCAAGGAGAAGGGCGAAGCGCTGGGCATTAAGGTGAAGCCATCCGGCAACCGCCGCCTCCAGCCCATCGTGGATGAGTTCTTTTACTGGCTCCGCGCCAGCGCTCTCGAAACCAACCGCGTGGCCTATTGGTGGGCCAACCGGATGGTGGCCAGCCCGCGGCCGCTCCAGGAAAAGTTGGCGCTGTTCTGGCATGGTCATTTCGCCTCCAACGAAGCCAAGGTCCGCGATTACCGCAAGCTACTTGGGCAATTGGAACTGTTTCAGAAGCAGGGGATGGGCAACTTCAGAGATCTGACGGTGGCCGTGGCCCAAGGTCCCGCGATGCTTTCCTTCCTGGACGCGGGCGTCAACGTGAAAGGCGCGTCCAACGAGAATTTCGCCCGCGAAATCATGGAGCTGTTCACCATGGGCGTCGGCCACTACACGGAGAAGGACATCCGCGAGGCCGCCCGCGCGTTCACCGGCTGGAATTACGTGGATACGAAATTCGTGGTGAACAAGGACCAGCACGATGACGGGGAGAAAACCTTCCTGGGCAAAACCGGGCGCTTTGACGGCGTCGATGTGATCGACATCATCATGCAGCAGCCGGCTACGGCGGACTATATTGCCGGCAAGATCTACCGTTTCTTCGTGCGCGAGGATCTCTCCCCCGAGCTTCAGAAGCAGCTCGGCTCGGTGCTGCGCGAGAACCACTACGAGATCACTCCGTTCCTGGAACGCATCTTCCTGTCGCGCGATTTCTACAGCCCCGCTTCGGTGGGCACGCAGATCAAGAGTCCGGTAGAGCTGGCCGTGTCCACCTACCGCAAACTCGGCCTGAAGAGCGTTCCCGGCGTTCCGGATTTCAACCTGGCGACGGGCGCGCTGGGGCAGCAACTGTTTGCTCCTCCGACGGTGGCGGGCTGGGCCGGAGGCCAGAGTTGGATCACGCCGGGCCTGCTGCTGGAGCGCGGCAATTTCGCGCGCGACATTCTGTTTCCCGACATCAGCTTCCTTCCGCCCGACCGCTACACCGGCGGCGGCGAGGTTCGCAGAGTGGCCGAGCGCATCAGGCAGGGAATGGACATCAGCACTGCCACCAAGGACGACAATAAAATGGACGTCGCGGAATCCAACAAGAACGCGGATCGCGATGAAGATTTCAATACGCGGTACGGTAGTTTCCGGGGCTCGCAGATGGCCATCGAAAGAGTCAAACCCATTCCGCGGGACCTTGCTCAGATCAATCTATCGCGCATGGTTCTGGACGCCAAGCTCCAGAACACCACCCAGATTGTCGATTATTTGATTCACCGATTCATGCGCGTTCCACCGGGCGAGGACGCCCGGCAGAATCTGATTGTTTTCCTGAATAAGGATTTAGGCGCCACGGAGGTTGCCGTGGCGCAGACGTATATGGAAGAGTCGCTAAGGCTGGTTCTGCATTTGATCATGAGCCAGCCGGAGTATCAACTGTCTTAGGCGAGAAGCGGGGAGGTCATTATGTCCACGAAACGGTTTTCGTTTTCACGGTCGAGCCGCCGGGATTTGTTGCGCGCCGGCATGTACGGCGTGTGCGTGAGCGCGGGTGCGTCTCTTCCCGTGCCGGTGTTCGGACAAGCCGCGGCACAACTCGCCGCGCAAGCCAAGAGCGACGGCAAGATCCTGGTGGTGCTGGAGCTCTCCGGCGGCAACGACGGACTCAACACGCTGGTTCCCTACGGAGACGACGCCTATTACAAACTCCGCCCGAATCTCGGCGTTCCCAAGAACGAGCTCCGGACCATCGACAACCACTTCGGGTTCAGCGGAGGCATGGCGGGTTTCGAGCGCCTGTACAAAGAGGGCAAGCTGGCCATCGTGCATGGCTGCGGATACGAGAACCCCTCGTTTTCTCATTTCACATCGATGGCCTACTGGCATACGGCAGCGCCCAACAGCGGCGAAGAGTACGGCTGGGTGGGCCGTCTGGCGGATACCTTGGCTCCCGCGGTGGCGCCGAATTTTTTGGTGAACATCGGGGCGCGGCAGTCGCTGGCGGTTCGCAGCCGCAAGCATGTGCCCGTGGTGTTCGACGACCCCAACAAATTTACTCAGGAGAAATTCTACGAGGAGAAGGAGATCCTGGGGTCCGTCCCGGACGGCGGGAAGGCCGACAATCCATCGCGCCAGTTTCTTCTGAATACCGCCAGGAGCGCCAAGGATGCTTCGGCGCTGGTGCGGCAGGCATGGTCCAAATATCATTCCCCTGTGGATTACGGCATCACGGGACTCGATTTGCCCAAGGTGGCCGCGCTGATCGACGCGGGCATGCCGACGCGCCTTTACTACACCTCCTATCGCAATAATGCCTTTGACACGCACGTCTATCAAAACGACACGCACAAGCGGCTGCTCACCTACGCTTCCGACGCGGTGTCGGCATTCTTGAAGGATCTGGATAGGATTGGACGCGGGGACGACGTGGTGGTGATGATCTTCTCGGAGTTCGGACGGCGGGTTCCCGAGAATGTGAACCTGGGCACCGATCACGGCACCGCGAACCTGATGTTTGTCGCGGGAAAGCCAGTCAAGGGCGGTCAATACGGCGTGATTCCCAGCCTGACCAAACTCGACCCGGGCGACAACCTGATCTACACCACGGATTTCCGAAGAGTCTACGCGACCATGATCGGCGGGTGGATGGGGCTCCACGATACTCGCTCAATCCTCAATGGGGAATTTGAGCAGTTCGACTTGTTCCAGCGTAAGGGGTAGAGGAGCGCGGCAAATAAACCCAAGGGAGCACGGGATCTGGGCACACTCGTGGGAGTAGAATTGTTCCAACGCCCATGGCCCTCTCCGCTGGAACCCGCCTCGGCCCGTATGAGATTCTCGCGCCCATCGGCAAGGGTGGCATGGGCGAAGTCTACCGCGCCCACGACACCAAGCTGAAGCGCGACGTGGCGCTGAAGGTGCTGCCCGAGGCTTTCGCGCGCGACGCGGACCGCATGGCTCGCTTCGAGCGCGAGGCTCGGGTGCTGGCCTCGCTGAATCATCACAACATTGCGCAGATCTACGGGGTGGAAGACCGGGCGCTGGTGATGGAGTTCGTGGAGGGAGAATCTCCCAAAGGCCCCATGGCGTTTGACGATGCGTGGAAGATTGCCTCGCAGATTGCCACCGCGTTGGAATACGCGCACAGCAAGGGCGTGGTGCATCGGGATCTGAAACCCGCCAACGTGAAGGTGACGCCGGAGGGCGTGGTCAAGCTGCTGGATTTCGGCTTGGCGAAGGCGTTCCAAAATCCGGGGACAACGGCTTCAGCCGGCGAGATCGCGGAGAACTCGCCCACGCTGACCATGGGCGCGACCCAAGCGGGCGTGATTCTGGGAACCGCGGCATACATGGCGCCGGAGCAGGCCAAGGGCAGGAGCGTCGATCAGCGGGCCGATATCTGGGCGTTCGGCGTGGTCTTGTACGAACTGCTCGCCGGGGAACGCTTGTTCAAAGGCGATGACGTCTCCGAAATTCTGGCCGGGGTGATCAAGGAGAAGCCGGATTTCAGCAAGGTGCCTGAACGCGCGAGGCCGATGTTGCAGCGGTGTTTGGAAAAAGACCCGAAGAATCGTCTGCGAGACATCGCCGATCTGGATTTGCTTTTAGTGGGGCAGGCCTCCGGCCTGCCACCGGTGCAGGCCAAAGGCCTGCTCTACAGGCTCTGGCCGGCAGCTGCGGGGCTGTTGGCGATCCTCGCCGCTATTGCCTTGTGGGCGCCGTGGCGCAAGCCGCCCGCGCCGCCCGAGGTGGTGAAGTTCGAAATCCTCCCGCCTGAGAAGACAACTTTCGGGAAATTCGCCGTCTCGCCGGACGGCCGCAAGATCGCCTTCTACACCGAAAGTTCCGGCCGCGGAGGGTTATGGGTCCGCTCGCTCGATTCTGTCGAATCGCAGCTCGTTGCGGGCGCCCCGGCGGGGGGCCTGCCGACTTTCTTCTGGTCATCCGACAGCCGGTTCCTCGCATTCCCCGGGGGCGACAATTTTAACAAGCTGATGAAAGTGGATCTGACGGGCGCGCCTCCTCAGACCGTCTGCGAGATTAAGAGCATCATCGTGGGAGGATCGTGGAATCGGGACGGGACAATCCTTTTCGGCAGCGTCGCTCCGGGAGGCTTGTGGCGCGTATCCGCCGCGGGCGCCGCCGCTGCTACTCCACTCACCGTTGTTGACGCATCGCGCCAGGAGCAAGGTCACTACAGCCCGGTCTTTCTGCCGGACGGAAAGCATTTCGTCTATCTGCGCCTTTCCAGCGTTCCCGAAAACAGCGGCATCTACATCGGGTCTCTGGATGCCAAGCCTGAACAGCAGGGATTGAAGCGGCTGGTGGCCACCAACTTCAATCCGGTGATTGCGCCCTCGTCCGATCCCGGCTCTGTGGTTCTGCTGCTCCTTCGCGAGAACGCTTTGCTAGCCCAGCCTCTGGACCTGGCTAAACTGGAGATGACCGGAGACCCGGTGCGCGTTGCCGCGGGCGTGGGGAGCCAACTCGAATTCGGAAGCTTTGGAGTCTCCACCAACGGTGTTCTGGCTTACCGGAAAGGTTCGGCACAGGGCTTCACTGCGCCTCCGCTGGTATGGCTGGACCGTGCCGGGACCAATCTCGGCGCGGCTGGAATCGAAGGTCTTAGCTTGAGGCTGGGTCCGGCGGCGGCGCGCGTGGCCGTGGATCGTACCGACCCCACGGGCAACGACGACATCTGGCTGTACGATTTCGCGCGCAAAGCTTCCACCCGGCTCACGACTAACGCTGCTAACGAATATGACCCAGTCTGGTCCCCGGACGGAGCACATGTCGCCTATGGCTCATTCCGCAGTGGCGGCTCCGGCTTGTATCAAATGCCGTCGAACGGTTCGGGCGGCGAGGAAACGTTGCTCGCACCCGGCGGCCGCATCGGGGAATTGAACGACTGGTCGCGCGACAGCCACTTTCTGCTCTACTCTGAAGTGAACTCGAAGACCAAGTCGGATTTGTGGATCTTGCCGATGGCTCCGATTAAGGCAGGCGAAGCCCGCAAGCCGGAGCCGTATCTCAACTCGGAGTTCAACGAGACGGAAGGACAGTTTTCTCCCAACGGACATTGGATCGCGTATGTTTCGGATGAGTCCGGCCGAACGGAGGTCTACATCCAGCCATTTCCGCTCGGCGCGGGCGGCGGGGGCAAGGTGCCGGTTTCGACGGGCGGCGGCGTGATGCCGCGCTGGCGGCAGGACGGCAAGGAGCTGTTCTTTGTCACCGATGGAGGCGACGTCATGGCGGTGGATGTTACGGATACGCCGTCGCTCAAGGTCGGCATTCCGAAGCGGCTGTTCAATGCGCCGATTTCGAATATCAATCCGAACTACTACACTTGGGATGCCGCGCCGGACGGCAAGAGATTCCTGGTGGAATCGTCCGCGGGCCGTGAGACGGCTGCGCCATCGCCGATCACAGTGGTGCTGAACTGGCGGTCGGAGTTGAAAAGATAGCCCCGCCAGATCCTAATTGCCGCTGAGGCTGCCGGGCCAGGCCGAATTCAGGTGATAGGGTGACGAAGGCCCGATCATTTCCACGCGGCGGATCTTGCCGTTTTCAATCAGAAAGGCCTCGGTGACCAGAATGCTGGAAGGCCGGTTGAAGCCCTTGAACGCGTACTCGCGGCCATCCGAGAGCACGCCCTTGTTCACCGTGCCCTGATCGAACACGGCGTGCGACCAGACCACGCCTCGCTCCATGTCCACCACTGGGTAGCGCCGGTGGTGAATGCTCTGGACCACGAAATAATAGCCCAGTTTGAATTGCGACAGGCAATCCATCGCAAAGGCGTTGATGGTGCCGGGAGCTTCGTTGGGCGGACGCGGAACGTTGGTGGTAGGCGATCCGTTCTCGATGCGATGGCAATCGTTGGTGAAAGGATAGGTGCCGGTTCCGTTGATGCCCTTGCCGTCGTTCTTCTGGAGGCCGGTGAAGTATCCGTCGGCGGTCGCGATCAGCTCCTGACGGGTCGGCCGCTGCGCCGGAGAAATCGACTTGAACCAAATGTCCTCGGGCTTGAAGGGCTTGTCCATATCGGCGATGTTGTTGGGTCCGCCGCCGCCCGGCTTGAAGTAAATCCCCTCGATTTCGGTAATGCGGCCGAGCTCAACGCGCAGGCGCAGGCTCACCAGCAGCGGCGCGCCGGCTTCCCGCATGGTACCCATGAACACCACCTGGCCGAATTCCGGGTCCGCAAAGATGTGCGTGTAGTTGCCGCGGCCTTCCGCGGTTTTCCAGAAGCCGTCGCCGATGTCCATCGCCTGGTCGTTTTCGGTGTACTTGACGTCTGCCGAGAGCGGCAGGCGCTTGGGATCGTGAGCTACCACAGCGGCCCAGTATTGATCGATCAAGTTTTCCAGACAGGCTCGATTGCAATTGAGCGGGATCGGGCCGGTGGCCGCGGCGGCTCGTGGAACCGGATAGGTGGCCAGGATCGCCGCGGTCAGAAGGGCGACAGCGCCTAGGACCACGGCACTTCGAACCAGGGCGCTTCGGACGAGGAATTTTGAGCGCACTTTTTTTCTCCTCTCAAAACTATGAGGACGATTCTATCGCAACGCGTTCATGGCTTGGCGGACGGCGCTTTCTTGAACTGCAAGGCAATGCTGTTGCCACGCTGGGTCCAGGTCCCATTCAACTCGGCGCCTTCTTTGTTGATGTCGCCTTCATACCCGCCACCGACAGCGTTCACCTGAAGTGTCAGCTTCGTGCCGCTCTGGGTGACAGCTCCCACGGGAATCTGGGCATTGCCTTGGTCAGGGCTCACCAACTGAGCCTCTGCCCCAGCTTTGCCGTTTGAAAGCGTCAGCACGATTCGCGGGCCGCCTGGAATCGCGCCTTCCCAGGTCCCCAGGAATTCCGCCGCGACCGCGGGGCTGGCTTTCGGCACTTCGACTTTCGCCTCGCCGGTCCGGCTGAGTTTCATGGGCAAGGACGCGGGTCCTTGAGTAAAGTTCCCCTCCAGGCTCTTGCCGTCCGCGGAAAGCGTTCCGGCGAAGGTCGGGTTGCCAGGCACTCCCTTGAGACGGAACGAACCTTTTCCGCTGTCGAAGGAGATCGCATCCAGCGGAATTCCTGTTGCACCCTGCGCGGGAATCGAAATCGATCTAATCCAGCCACTCGCCGGTTTGTCCAGATCGACTTCCACCCCGAGCGGACCTTGCGGCGTATCGATAGACCCGCTCCAATGGCCCCGCATGTCGCTCTGGGCCGAAACCGGCGCGACGCACGCGATCCACAAGAAGGCGACGCATGCGAACCCTCGGGCGGCGCGTTTGACTCGATTCGTATTCACTGTCCCTCCCCGATTCCACTCGCCAGTATCCCAGATTTCTGCGAGCGGATTTCAACGCGCCGAAAGCTGGGCGAGCAGACGCTTGCGGTCGGCCTCGGAGAGTCCGGAGTTCTTGCGGATGTCGTCGCGCGTCGAAAGCTTGCGGCGATAACGGCCGAAATATTCGTCGATGTCGCCGCCGAAGCCGAAATAATACATGATGTCGGCGAACTGATCGGTGTGGCTGAGGCCCAGGGCGTGGCCGGACTCGTGCAAACAAGTCAGGTAGACGATGGTGTCCCGAAGAAGATGGTCGGTAAGGCCGCGAGTGGTATTGACGATATAGATCTGCGCGCCGCGCTGGCCGTGCACGTCGATGGGGACGGTCTCGCCATACAGACCGCCAGTGGGGCTGGTCCACACGAAGCGGAAAAGAGCGTTCGATTCTTCCTTGCTTTCGACAAAGTGCAGACGGCTTTGAGGTGAGGCGGACTGCGAAGCGGCCTGCCAGGATTCGAGAGCCCAGCGCGCCAGGTCGAGGTCGCCGGGCTCGCAGCCGGTGGAGGGATCGGTGCAAGGAGCGATATAGAAGGACGTGTCGGCGGCGGTTAAAGTAGCGGCCGCAAGGAACAAGAGGCAGGCAGGTCGCAGACCTGCTCCACTAGCCGAAGTTCGTCACGGTTGAGGTCAAAAACCAGTTAACCCGTTCAGAATCAGTTCAGGCTATAGCGGAGTCTGCACTACATTGGCGATTAAATTGGAGATGCTCGGGCAGGCGGAGGCCGAGTTGGTGGAGCAGGGATTTTTGCTCTACGGTTGGCTCGGTGATGCGGCGCAGGCGGATCTCGCGCCCGTCGGTGGTGGGAAGAACGATGTCGGCGCTTTGGAGAGTGGAAAGCAGGGCGATGGCTCTCATCGGCGACATGGGTTGAGCGTTATCGACTCCACTCGCCGACGGTTTGGGAACCACGGCGGGCCGGCGTTTCAGCACATGCTTGAGCGTGACCCATAAAGCGTAGCCGAGAAACGCCACCATCACATGAGCCTTGATGCGCGGCTCCAATTGATGAAACAGCGGCCGGATGGAGAGCTCGCTCTTCAATGCCCGGAACGACGCTTCGGCTTCGGTCAACTGCATGTACTTGGACCACAGCTCTTCGGCCGTCTCCGCCTTGAGATTGGTGCGCAGCAGATAGACGCCCTCACGGGATTCGCGCCAGCTTTTGCGATCTTCTTTGATCTGCCAGAACAAGCGGACGCCTTCGGCTGTATCCCGCAGAGCGAGATCATACAGATCGTTCACCTGCGGATGCCGGGCCTGGATCTTTCCCAGCCGCCGCTCCATCTTGTTGCGGTCTTTCAGCCGCCCCGCGAGGATGGTTTTCTCCAGACCTTTCAGAGCGGTTTCCATGCTGTTGGAAAAACGATTCCGGATCGCCTTCTCTTTTTCCTTGCGGCCCGAGGTGCGACACAGGATGTAGGTCTCCTCACCCTCCGGAATGGCCACCTTCTTCACTTCCACTTCGGGCCGGACCTGCGTCCAATCTTGCCTCAACAGGTCCGCTTCAAACTGCTTCATCTGGCTGCGCGGCGTGCCCGTCAGATATTGCCCATCGCGTTTGCGGATTGCCGCGAGATTCTCCTCGCTGACGATGCCGCGATCGAACACCCAGATCCTTCGCGCCTTGCCATACTTGCGTTCGACCATGCGCAGGATCGTTTCCATCGTCGAGACGTCGCTTCGATTGCCGTCGAATGTTTCATAGCTGAAAGGGAAGCCTTCGTTGTTCACAATCAGTGCGATCACCAGTTGCTCGCAGTCGGGTCTGTGATCCCGGGAGTAACCGCGGCGCACCATCGGATTCTTTTCCGCCGCACCCTCCACATACGTACTGGTCAGGTCGTAAAGCAGCACGTCGAACTCGGCTCCGAACAAAGCGCCGTAGCGTTCCTTCAGATGCCGCTCCAGCCTCGTCTTGTGCGGCAGAATGCGGTCCAGACAGCGGTACAGGCGCGTATCGTTGATTTTACCTTCCTCGATCTCCAACAGATCGTCCAGCGCGGTGGACGGATACCAGCGTTGCTCGATAGCCAGTTCGCTGCCCGGCGCGCAGAGACGATTGATTGCCAGCAAAGCGGTCACGCGCGACCAGGGCACATCGGCCGCCTCGCGATCCACGGTCTGTTGGAAGAAGCGATCCAGTTCCAGGCGCTTCCACAGATCCAGCCCCAGAAAACAGGAGCCGAACTGCCGTGTTCTTTCCAGCCGTACCTTGTTCAATAGCACCCGCGCTACTTGCGGATCGTCCGGGGGCGGCGCCACATGCGATGGGAACAGTTTCAACTGCTGCGCCTCGCCCTGTTCATTGAAAACCTCAACCGTTCTCAGCCAGCGTGTCTGCGCCGAACTGTTCAGCTCCCCCAGGTAGCAGAGAGTTTTCTGACGCGGGCCGTCCGGTGTGCGTACCGTTTCAACCAGAGACCAATAGGTATGGTCCTTGCCGTCCTTGTTGCGACCGTGCGACCGCAAAAACATTCTGAGTCGATCGTGTCATGATGCCCCTTCGCTTTCAAGACGGTAGGTCTGCACTACATCGCTATCTTCCAAATGCGCCACTGATCCGCCACGACTTAACCTCATCGCCACGTCGAAAAAGCCTGAAACGATCAGCGTGGTGACGAACTTCGGCTAGGGTTTTTCATGGGCTAAAGTCCTCACAAGAGCTTCAAGTTGGGCCATCCGGCGAGCCAGATCGTCGATCGCCTGGCCTTCGGGATCGGGCAGCATGCCGTGCTCCAGCGGATCGGTTTCCGCGCCGCCGACGACCCGGCCGGGAACGCCGACGACGGTGGAATGATCCGGCACGGGCCGCACCACGACGGAGCCGGCGCCCACTTTCGCGTGATCGCCGATGCGAATGTTGCCCAGGATTTTCGCGCCGGTGCCGATCACCACGCCGTCGCCGATGGTGGGATGGCGCTTGCCGGTATCCTTGCCGGTGCCGCCGAGGGTCACGCCTTGATACAGCAGAACGTCGTCGCCGATCTCGGAGGTCTCGCCGATGACCACGCCCATGCCGTGGTCGATGAAGAATCGCCGGCCGATGCGCGCGCCGGGGTGGATTTCAATCCCGGTGAGAGTGCGCGAAAACTGGCTGACCACGCGCCCCAGCGTGAACCAGCCGCCGACATACAGGCGGTGAGCCACGCGATGCAGGAGGATGGCGTGAAAGCCGGGATAGCACAGCACGATCTCCAGCACGCTGCGCGCGGCGGGGTCGCGCTTGAATACGGTATCGATCTGTTCGCGGACCGTGCTGAACATTTCCCTTTCCCGGCTTTCGAACCCGCTCCCTAACGGTCACGGCTCGGAAACGCTCTCTGAGCCGCGCTGCTGTGGTCATTATCGCGCAGCGGTTAGAATAAGAGTACCGATGGCAAATGAGAACTCTTTCGGCGCGGCGGGGAAGCTCCACGCCGGCGGCCGGACCTACGAGATTTATCGCTTGGCGGCGTTGGAACGCGCGGGCGCGGCCAAGCTCGAACGTATCCCTTTTTCCATCAAAATTTTGCTCGAAAACCTGCTGCGGTTTGAGGACGGCACAACGGTCAAGCGCAGCGACATCGAATACGTGGGCGCCTGGGACCCCAAGGCCGCGGCGCGAGAGATCAACTTCCGTCCGGCGCGCGTGCTGTTGCAGGATTTCACGGGAGTGCCCTGCGTGGTGGATCTGGCGGCGATGCGCGATGCGCTCGCGGAGATGGGCGCCGATCCGAAGAAGGCGAATCCGCTGATTCCCGTGGATCTGGTGATCGACCACTCGGTGCAGGTGGACGAGTTCGGCACCAAGGGTGCGTTCGACGCGAACGCCCTGCTGGAATACCAGCGCAATCGCGAGCGCTATGCGTTCCTGCGCTGGGGCCAATCCGCGTTTCAGGATTTCCGCGCGGTGCCTCCGGATACCGGCATCGTGCACCAGGTGAATCTCGAATACCTGGCGCCGGTGGTGTTTCACAGAAACGGCGCGGCGTATCCGGATACCGTGGTGGGGACGGATTCGCACACCACCATGATCAACGGGCTCGGCGTGGTGGGCTGGGGGGTGGGCGGCATCGAAGCCGAGGCGTGCATGCTGGGCCAGCCCGCGACCATGCTGCTGCCCGCCGTGGTGGGATTCAAGTTGAGCGGAAGGCTGCCCGAGGGCGCCACCGCCACCGATCTAGTGCTGACCGTCACGCAGATGCTGCGCAAGAAAGGCGTGGTGGGCAAGTTCGTCGAATTTTACGGCGACGGCGTGGGTGCGCTGAGCCTGGCGGATCGCGCAACCATCGCGAACATGGCTCCCGAGTACGGGGCCACCATCGGCGTATTCCCGATCGACGACATGTCGCTCGATTATCTGCGCATGACCAACCGCTCGGCGGAGCAGGTCGCGCTGGTGGAAACCTACGCGAAGGAGCAAGGATTGTTCCGCTTCGATGGCGCGCCGGAGCCTGTGTTCTCGGACACGCTGGCGCTGGACCTGGCAACTGTGGTTCCGTCTATGGCGGGGCCGAAGCGGCCGCAGGATCGCATCAATCTTCCGGATGTGAAACAGAATTTTTTGACGGGGCTGGGCGCGGCCCCGAAGACCGCGGAACTGGGCAGCAATGGGAAGCGCACCACCATTCAAGACGGCAGCGTCGTGATCGCGGCCATCACCAGTTGCACCAACACCTCTAATCCCAGCGTTTTGATCGCGGCCGGGCTGCTGGCGAAGAAGGCCGTGGAGCGCGGGTTGAAATCCAAGGCGTGGGTGAAGACGAGCCTCGCGCCGGGATCGAAAGTGGTGATGGATTATCTGGAAGACGCGGGGCTGATGCCGGCGCTGGAGGCGCTGAAATTCCACCTGGTGGGCTACGGCTGCACCACCTGCATCGGCAACAGCGGGCCTCTGCCGGATGAAGTGGCCGCGGCGGTGACCAAGGAGAAATTGACCGTGGCCGCGGTGCTCTCGGGCAATCGCAACTTCGAAGGCCGCGTGAATCCGCTGGTGCGCGCGAACTATCTGGCGTCGCCTCCGCTGGTGGTGGCGTATGCCCTGGCCGGACGCGTGGATATCGATCTGACGCATGAGCCTCTGGGCCAGGGCTCCGACGGCCGCGACGTGTATCTGCGCGATGTGTGGCCGACCAACGCGGAAATTCAGGCGGTGGTGAAGAAATCCGTTAAGCGGGAGATGTTCGCGAAACAATATTCGGAAGTGTTCGCGGGCGATGCGCAGTGGAACGGCATCAAGGTTCCCAAGGGCGACCGCTACGCGTGGGACGATAAGTCGACATACATCAAACGGGCTCCGTACTTCGACGAAATGCCCGACCCGGCGACGTTCGTGAAGAATCTTACCGGACTGCGGTGTCTGGCGGTGCTGGGCGATTCGATCACCACCGATCATATTTCCCCGGCGGGCAATATCGCCAAGGATTCGCCCGCCGGCGAGTATCTGATTTCGCTGGGCGTGAAGCCGGGGGATTTCAATTCGTATGGAGCGCGGCGCGGCAATCATGAGGTGATGACGCGCGGGACGCTGGCGAATATCCGGCTGCGCAACCTGATGGCTCCGGGCACCGAGGGCGGCTGGACCACTCACGTGGGCTCGGGCGAGAAGATGTTTATTTACGATGCCTCAGTGAAGTATCGCGGCGAAGGCACGCCGCTGCTGATCATTGCGGGCAAGGAGTACGGCAGCGGATCGTCGCGCGACTGGGCTGCGAAAGGCGTGCTGCTGCTGGGCGTGCGCGCGGTGATTGCCGAGAGCTTCGAGCGGATTCACCGCTCCAACCTGGTGGGCATGGGCGTGGTGCCTCTGGAGTTCGTGGACGGACAGACTCGCGAGGCGCTGGGGTTGACGGGGTTCGAGTCGTTCGCCATCGAAGGAATTCCGGCGGCTGTCGAATCGTGCGGGAAATCGCGCGTGCGGGTGACGGCCACTTTGCAAGGCGCCGACGGGAAGAAGTTCGAGGCTCGCGTGCGCATCGACACGCCGATGGAAGCGGAATATTACCGCAACGGCGGAATTCTGCCGTACGTGCTGCGGCAGTTGGCGGGGAGATAGAGGGGCCGATCGAGCGATGCTTTCGGACCGCTGTGAGCTTGGACGGCACCGGGGCTCGTCGGTTCTGGTACGATCACGCGATGAGCACGGATTGGTCTAGCATAATACCGTCGCTTGAGCCGCTCTGCTTTCGCGTTCACGCTGGAGACTCGGTCGGAACAGCCTTCGTTATCGGAACTACGCAAGCCGATGGTGGCCGCCACACGATGTTGGTCACGGCTCTCCACGTCGTGCAAGACATCCTTGGAAATGATCAGCCCCTCGAACTCGTCAGGAGCGACGGTGCGGTCATTAGCAGGTTGGTCGATGGGCCGGTCAAAATCTACCCCGTAGGTCCACCGGAGTGCGATAGTGCGCTGATCGAAATTCCGACGAGGGAAGCCCTCGTTGCGCAAGATCAGTTGCTGCCCATCCCGCTGGAGACCATGCTGCCCCGGGGAGCTGCCCTTGGATGGTTGGGATATCCCGGGCTCGTATTTCCTGAACTCTGCTTTTTCCAGGGTTTTGTCTCGGGGTACCAGGAGCAGCCGCCAATCTATCTTGTGGACGGCGTCGCGATCAACGGTGTGAGCGGCGGGCCCGCTTTTGATCGCTCAGGCCTTATGGTTGGACTTGTTTCCGCCTACTTGCCGAACCGGATTGACTCAAGCACAACTCTACCCGGCCTCATGATCGTCACACCGTTGAATTTGGTCAGGCTTTGGATGCAGGACTTGCTAGGCGCACGGGTGCGACATCGGGAACCGCAGGCGAACTAGCCGAGCGTTGCTTCCCCCTCGAATACCTGGAATCCATCTCAAAGCATCTGTACCTGTAGGTTTGTCGATGATCGAAGCGATTAGTTAGTTCATCCCCGCCAGTCGTCCAAGGGGATGCCGCTGCCTGCGATGAATCGTCCCGAGCGGGAGCGTCCTGCCGTGGTGATCGGCGACGATGACCTGTTTCCCGGTCGCAGGATTTCTCCATTTCTGATGGCTCCCCGATTGCCCGATCAATCCGAAGCCGTGGCGCCTCAGAATCGTAGTGACTTGGGCGGCAGTGAGGCGAGGAGTTCCCCGCTCACCCAACCGTGACCTCGGCTATTTTAGCGTCCTGCGGAAGCTCGATATCGGATGGTTCAAGATAAAGCTCGATTGCTTCTTTGATATTCCGTCGCGCTTCTTCCTCGGTATCGCCTGCCGAGGCACACCCAGGTAGTTCGGGGCAAACGGCCGAGAATGCCTTTGCCTCTGCGTCGTACTCAAGAACAACGCGAAACTTCATGGTTAATTCATCACCTCAAGCACGCCTGCGATCGCTTCGCGGATGTTGTCCATCAGTTCGGGAATGGAGTCGCCTTGCGAATAACAACCGGGGAGAGCGGGCACTTCCGCCCAAAACCCGCCGCCGGCTTCTTCATGGATCACCACAGAATACGTCGCCACGCCTTGATTCTCGCATAGCGCGTTGCGTTATGCGCGGTGCGTATTGTTCATGCAGACGATTTCGCTGAGGCTCCCCGACGATCTCCTGGCTCGCCTCAACAGTGAGGCGAAGGCGAGGGGCGTGACGAAATCGTGCCGTACGTGCTGCGGCAGTTAGCGAAGGGGTAATTCGCACCCGCGATCGTTATCGCCGAAGATTACTTCCTGCGGGCGTAGTTCCGATCGCCCTCCACCCAGCTCTGGATCATTGAGATGACTGCGCCTTTTGCATCCTTGACGAACTCCACAAAGGTTCCTTCCATGGTAAACGTGTTTTCCGAGCGCGCGATGAGCGGGATTTTTCCCGCTCCTCCCAAATCGACCATCAGGCGGTTCCCTTCCAAGGAGACCGTTGCCACTGCGGGCCCTTGGTAAGTGCCGGCGTATTGAGCCAGCACCTGGTCCGGAACATGAAACTCCTCCCCGCTGGTACCGACCAGGTGTGACTTGTCGCGCTCGTTTTCACAGACATATTCAATCAGTTGCCCGTCCGGGATCAGGGTGAACTCCATCGGGAGCGTCCACGGTCTGGTGTACGCCTTGGGGTCGTCGAGCGTCACCTGAACTTCGAGATGACCGATATCGCGGCGGTGGTAGCGCTCCGTCACGCGCAATGCTTCCGTGTGGGGATGCCCCGCCAGATCGATCGTTGTCCGGTCATTGTAACCCGCTGTGGTGACAACCAGCGTGTCTCCGTCCCAGTGTCCAATCGAGTAGCCCATCCAGGTCGGGTTGGGATCTTCCGGCAGCGCACGGCCGTCGATAAAAAACTGACGGAAAATCGTCTGATACTCGTAAAGGACCACGACGAGGTCCGCCGTTTGAATGATTTTCATCGGGAAGTTGCCGAGGCCAATACCGGCTTTCGGACCCGGCGGGAGGCACTCGATTCCGTCCGTCTCCCTTCGAAAATTATCCTCGCGCTGTTTGTACAGGGCTGCGGCCCACGGACGTATCTCCTCCGGCTTGAGGTCCGACGTGAGATAGAAACTTCCATTCCTGACCATCCAGACCCCGGACAGGTCCGGCTTGCCATCCGCGGATCGCGGGGCAGGGACCGAGAGGTCGGGCTTACCGTCGGGTGTTCGGGCCATTCCCGGGGTTGGGCGATTGGGCCACTGCGCTGTCAGAGAAACGCCCGTCACGCACAGGATCATCGCAAGCTTGTGCATCGGTCCTCCCTCGCGTCTCGGCCGTTAAATTCGGGCCGGCGTTTTACGGAATGTCTACCTGCCCAGACATAATAACAGCCGGCGTCGCCGGGGACTAGCTCAGGCTAAATAGTATGTGCCTACGGAAGCGATCGTGGCGTTCCGGTCCAGAAGTCTCGGAAGTTTGCTGGTCCGTTTCCGGCACCGCCGTTTGTGGCCAATTTCGACGTAAGCTGCCCGTCGTTACGGAATTGGGTACCCTAGAGTCCGTGGTATGCACCCGCTCGGCCACTTGCCTGAGGAGGACTCTTAATGAATCGTCTCACCTTTAAATGGATGGCGTTCGCAGGCGCGCTGCTCGCCCCGGCCATCAGTTACGCCCAGGTCTCCTGCACGCGCGAAGGACTCAAGGCCGCTGCCGATCTCTACATTGCCGCTCAAACCAAGGGTGACATTGCCGGCTTGCCACTCGCGAAGGGGCTGGGTTACGTCGAGAACTTTAAGACGATGAACATCAATGAGGGCCTGATCCAGAAGGCGATGAAGATCGACCACCAGCGCAGCCTTCTGGACACAGCAACGTGTCAGACTTTCACGGAGGTGATCGTTTCGGACAAGGCCAACCCGTATGTGCTGGGCACGCGGCTCCGCGTGAATCACGGGCTGATTGCCGAAATCGAAATGCTGTGGACCACGACGGCTTACTGGTTGTTTGACGTCGATAACTACCTGAAGTACTCGTCCTCCGAGGATTGGGGCACCATCCCCGCGGCCAAGCGCGACACCCGCGCGACGCTGGTGTCCGCGGCTAGCGCTTATCTGGATGCGTTCCTTGAAGGGAAGATGGACTTGGTGCCGTGGGGTTCCCCCTGCAACCGCACCGAAGGCGGTACGCGCATTCCGGGTGATTCCTGCCAGGCTGGCGTTCCGAGCGGCGTCAACATCGCGAACCGGCACTTCGTGGTCGATGAGACGATTGGAGCCGTTGTGGCCTTCTGCACGTTCGGCGCCGGCAACGCCACCGGCGGCAGCGGAGCGCCGGATACCCACCTCTTCCGCGTCGAGAACGGCAAGCTGCGTTACGTCCACACGCTGACGCATCTATTGCAGGCGAATGGCCCGGGCCGGGGCGCCCAGGGCAAAGGCGCGCCCAAGGGCGCCGCACCTGACAACCAGAAGTAATACTGTGTCCACCGCCTCTAGCGGTTGATTCGACCTTCTGCTCCTGTTAATCAATAGTGCCGCCTTCCAAGACGGTGATCGCGCCGTGCGCCTTGGCTCTCGCATAAGCGGACTCAATGTTGCGACCTGGAAGCCGGCATAGTTGGCGTTGATGTCCTGGAACTTGATCTGCCACCGTCAGGTCAATATGGCTGGCGAACAGATTCCAGGAACTGAGCCGGCGTGCTGGTCTCCTTAATTGGTAGACGGTTGCTTCGTGCGATTGGCCATATGGATCTCAGCCGAACTGAGCGACCATGAGAGCGATGGAGCAGGCAATCACCAGAGATCCGGAGACAATGCATGGCACCCCCGTGTTCCGAGGGACACGAGTGCCGGTCCAGACCTTGTCCGACTATCTGGAGGGCGGCGACACGCTCGAAGACGGGCTAAGCCCGAGCGTCGCCAAGAGTGGGCGACGCGGAACACACGGGTGCGGGCGCGACGGCGTGCGCCACATCAGCGCTATTCCCTCAGCGCCTTTACCGTCTCTGAGGCTTTATCGAACAGGAACAGGGCATCGCCGCCCGTGCTCAGGAAGCGCATGCCGCGGTCGCGCCAGAATTTGGCCAGATGCAGAGAACGAATGTGGATGCCGGGAGCGACGTGACGCCGCTGGCAAGTCTCGATGATCTTGTCGATCGCGTCGATCAACTTGGGATGCTCGAATTGACCGGGAATGCCGAGCGAAATGGAAAGATCGGCGGGGCCGACCATCACGGCATCGACTCCGGGAACCGAGATCAGCTCGTCGCGAGCGTCGAGCGCGGCTTGGGTCTCGATCTGGAAAACCAGCATGGTGTTGTCGTTCGAGTGCTGGATGATTTGAGGAATCGTCACCGGCTCATAATCGACATTGTGCTGCGTGAAGCCGTAGCCTCGAATGCCTACCGGTGGAAAGAAGGTCCAGCTTGCGGCGCGGGCCAGGATCTCGGGCGATTCGACGCGCGGCAGCAGAATGCCCATGGCTCCGCAATCGAGCGAGCGCGCGATCAAGTGGTACTGCACGTCGGCCACGCGCACGATGGGCGCCATCCCGGCGGCGATGGAGGCTCGGCACAAGTCTTGCAGCATGCCGAAATCGAAGGGGCCGTGTTCGGCGTCCAGATAACACCAATCCAGGCCGGCCTTGCCGAGGATGGTCGCCACCGCGGGCGAGCGCAGTTGCGCGAAGGAGCATCCCAGTTGGAGCCGGCCCTCTCGCAGGGCCTTCTTCACATGATTTATATGCATGATCTCAGACGGTGAGCACGCGGTGATCCGGACAGCCCAGCATCACGTTCTCCTGCAACTGGTCCACCAGATCCAGGCCGTGCTTGGCCAGGAAGGGCAGGATCGAATAGAACCGCTCCTGCAAATGGCGATGCGGGAACAGCAGACCGTTGAGATGCTGCGCATCGGACTCCGCGCGAGCGTCGCGGCGGAGAATTTCGCGGGCGGTCTTGCGGCGCGCCTTTTCGAGCTGGTAGAGCATCTTGGCGCGGCTCTTGGAAAGCGACGCGGCCAGCGTGTGATCGAAACGCTCCAGCTCCTCGCCCAGGCGGCTGAGGCGGCGCTCCAGCTCGCCGGCGGCGTCGACAAAGGAGCGCTCGATGTTCTCGGGAACCAGCGCGGCGGCCAGGCGTTCCTTGAGGGCTTCCTCATGCACCAGTGTTTCCGGCAGCGTTAGCTTATAGCGCGCCAGCAGCTTGGCCGCGCGCGTATCCAGGATCGTGAATCCGCCGCGCGCCAGAACCACGGGCGTGCGGCCGAGCAGACGATCGTAAATCACGCTCGATTGAGCCAGATACGCCAGCTCAGCCGGGCCGCCGATGAACCCCGCGGTCGGCAGCAGATAATCCTGCATCACCGGGCGGAGCAACGCGTTGGGCGAAATCTCCGCGGCCCGATCCCGCAGCGAACCGAATTCGGAGTCCTTGCGGCGCAGCGGCGTGCGTTCGCCATCCTTGAGCAGGAAGAACAGCGAGGTCTTGGGCTCCAGATGAACCTGCGCGTGATAGCCGGCCGCGGTAAGCTCGCGGTTGCGTTCCAGCAATCGCGCCTTGAGCTCGGGCGCGGCCGAGAGGGCGTCGGCTACCAGCGGCGCGGCGATCGCGCGAATGTTCGGATCGAGAGGATCCACCGTCAGCAGGTCAGTCTTCGGAAGGATCTTGTGCAGCAGCGCGCGAAACCCCTGCGTCATGGTGACGCCGGGCGGATAGGCGGCCTCCACTAGAGCCGCAACCTCTTCGCCATGCGGAAAGCCCGCGAGGGAGCGGCGCAGCTCGGCGACGGGGGGATTGGCGATGCATAACGGCCCCACCGGGCGCTGCCCGCTTTGATGTGAGCCGCCTTTGGCGTCGTGATGTGAGACGCCTTTGGCCTCGGCCGGCGGCTCGATGTGCAGGCGCACCGGCCGGTGCTCGGCGTTGAAGCTGAAGTTGTTGGCGACTTCCGCAAAATCATGATCCTCGGAGGCGAGCCAGAAGATCGGCACCGCGGGAATGCCTCGCCCGGTGAGATCGCGAGCCAGCCGAACCGCGGTGAGCGCCTTGTAAATCGTGTAGGCCGGGCCTCCGAACAAGCCCACCTGCTGGCCCGTGACGATGGCCACCGTGCCCGGCTGAGCCAGGCGCGCAAGGGAATCGCCGGCGCTGTTGCTGCCGCTATTTTGAGAGGCCAGGGCGCTTACGAGAGCGGCGCGGCGGGCATCCGGGTACTCGATTTCACGGGCAACCGCGGCGAAGGCGGCGGGATTGTGGGGATCGTGGCGGTAGAAGCGCGCCACGCGGTCAAAATGATAGCTGAAATCGGCAAACAGCCTGGAGGTTCCGGGGAGGTCGGTGAGGCGGATACAAGCTGCTTCCATGCAAGGTGACTCCATCGGAATGGTTGTCCAGGGTCAAAACAACAGACACTTAGAGTAACCGAAGCTCAGAGTAACAGATGCGCGGCGCGGGAGGGAAGTGGCAGAGAATCAGAGGGGCCGTAATCCGTCGATAAGGGTAACCGCTCCGTTACCGTCGCGGTTCGGAATGGGCCTTCGAGCGAATGCGCTACTCACTGAGCCGCGACGGTAACGGAGCGGTACTCAAGACTTCCAGGCTTAACGGACGGATCACGGGGGGCGCGCTTTGCGGTAGTGCCCGATCTACTTGTCGTTGAGGGCCCGCAGGCCTTGCGTGACCTCGATGTAGGCGCCGTTCGGATCGGTGATGAAGCCGATTTTCAGGCCGATTTGCTGGGTCATGTCGCGAGCCGCCATATTGACCATGACGCCGTCATCGGCAAAATGCTTGAACATTCCCTCTTCGTCGGCAACATCGAACCCGATATGGTCCAGCGCGCGGCCCTTGGTCCCGGCGGGCGGAGGCGGAGGTGCGCCGCCGCCGCGGGCTCCTCTACCAGCCAGGAAATCGACTTCTCCGACGGTGAACATCGCGGCGGGAGAGTTGCGGCGCGAGCCGTCGCCCGCTCCGAATTCCTTGATGTACCATTGCTGGGCGTCCTTGCCGGCCTTCTGATCGGCAACCGCCATATGGATGTGGTGGAACTGCGCCGGCGCCTTGAGATCCTTGTTGGCCATAATTTCCAGGATGACGTCGTCGGGCATGGTGAGGAACGCCTGCGAACCGGCAGTGACCTCCTGCCATGGCATGTTGGCGGCCATGGCCTTGGCCTTGAAGCCGTCGTAGTCCTTCACCTCAAAGCCGATGTGGTCCACCACCGAGCCCTTGGTTCCAAGCGGTTTGGCAGCCGGTTCGCCGCCGCGGCCGCCGCGGGCTCCGCTGACGATTACATAGATCCCCGGGATCTTGAGCGGCGTTAGAGTCCCGGCCTTGGTCGGCACAGCGCCGAACATATCGACCCACGCCTTAGTCATCACGTCGGCGTCGGGCACCACGAAGTGGAGGTGTCCCGGCGTCACGCCCATGGCGTTCGGGGCCGGAAGCTGAGCGAAAACGAAAGCCGCAAAAGTCGCGAATACACAGAGCCAGCGCATGGGGCCCACGCTATCACAGTTTCGGGTTCGGGTAAAGAGCCGGAAGCGCTTCCCCTTTGTGTCTTGTGTGGGATACACTGTAGCACAGGCATGACACCAGCTCGCTTCTCCTGGCTCTGGCTTCTGGCGGCCCTTTCGCCCGTCTGCGCCCAAACTTCCGCGACCCTATCCGGCACCGTGACGGATTCCTCCGGCGCGGTGGTCTCCGCCGCGGAGGTCACGATCAAGAACGTCGATACCGGCGCAGTGCGCAACACGGCCACCGACGCCGCCGGACGCTATCAAGTGCCGTCGCTTCCGGTCGGGCAATACGAGATTCACGCCGTCAAGACCGGATTCGCCGAGCAAATCCGCGCCGGCGTCAATCTTGTGGTCGGCCAGTCCGCAACCGTGGATTTGACTTTAAGCGTGGGCCAATCCAGCCAGCAGGTCACCGTCACTGGCGATGCTCCGCTGGTGAGCGTAACCACTTCCGACATCTCCGGCCTGGTGGGCGGCCAACAGATCCGCGATCTTCCGCTCAATGGAAGAAGCTATGACGAGCTGATGACTCTCAATCCCGGTGTAGTCAACTTCACCTGGGAGAAGTTCGGAGGCGTCGGCGTATCGAACTCCACCAGTGGCAACAATTTTGCGGTTTCCGGAAACCGTCCGCAGCAGAATTTATTCCTGTTGAACGGCATCGAATTCACGGGCGCGGCCGAGAATAACATGCAGCCCGGTGGGACCAGCCAGCAGCTTCTGGGCGTCAACGCGGTGGCGGAGTTCAACCTATTTCGCGATTCCTATGGGGCCGAATACGGCAAGCGCCCCGGCGCGCAGGTAGTCATCGTGACTCGCGGGGGAGGCAATGAAGTGCATGGCTCGGTGTATGAGTTCCTGCGCAACAACGCCATGGATGCGCGCAATTTCTTCGATCCCGGCTCCGCGCCGGGCTTTGAGCGCAACCAATATGGAGTCGCGTTGGGCGGGCCGGTCAAGAAGGACAAGACGTTCCTGTTCGGAAACTTCGAGGGCTTCAATCAGCATCTGCACCAGACCGGCGTGGATCTGGTGCCCGACAACAGCGCGCGCAACGGCTCCTTGCCCTGCGCACTGGTCACTCCCGCGCCGAGCAACTGCTCCTCCGGATTATCGCTCGTGGGCGTATCGCCGCTGATCAATGCGTGGCCCGCGCCCACGCCCGGCACCCCCGACTTCGGCGGCATCTCCGAGGCGTTCAACAATCCGCTCCAGACCATCCGCGACGATTTCGGAACGATGCGTCTGGATCACATCGTCTCGAAGAAGGATTGGCTGAGCGCGATCTACACGGTCGACGACAGCGCGGATTTTACGCCCACCAGCTTCAACTCTTACACCACCAACGTCAACAGTTTGCGCGAACAAGTGGCCAGCCTGCATGAGACGCACGTGTTCTCGCCGGCGCTGCTCAACTCGGCGAGCCTGGGATTCTCACGCGCCGGCTATTTCTTCACCGGGGAGCCGACGCCGGGCACTCCAGCCGCGAGCCTGCCGGGTCTTCTCACCGGCGACCCAATCGGCGCGCTGGTAGTGGGAGGGAGCGCGGCCTCGAACCCCGCTGCCACGATCGCTCTGGCCGGAGCAAACAACGGGAGCAATCTCCGCGTCGCCCGCAACATCTTCACGTATGAAGATCACGTCTCCGTGACCAAAGGCCGCCACCAGTTAAGCGTCGGCGCGTGGTTCCAGCGTCTCGAATCCAATGAGCTACTGGCCCTGAGCCAGTACGGTCAAGACACCTTCACCAGTCTCCAAACCTTCCTGCAAGGCACCGGGACTCTGCTCTACGATCCCGCCCCGACTCCGCTGGGCTGGCGTACGACAATGGGGGCGTTCTACGCCCAGGATTCGATTCGCCTGAGTCCGAAGCTCACCGTGACGCTCGGGTTCCGCGACGAATTCGACACCGGCTGGAATGAGGCTCACGGCCGCGCCTCCACGTACACGTTCACCAACGGCGTCATCAATACGCAGCCCGTCATCAATACGCAGCCCAACATCGGATCGTCGGCATTCACCGTCAACAACGCGAAGTTCCTGCCGCAGCCGCGCCTCGGCATCGCCTGGAGTCCGCTGAAGAACGTACACAAAACTGTGGTGCGCGCCGGCTTCGGCATGTATAACGATCTCCAAGACGCGCTAGGCTATCGCACGGATCAGAACGCTCCGTTCAATCCCACCTACAGCCTCGCGAACGAGTCCGTATCGAAGCTCCCGCTTTCGACCACGGCGGCGGTTCCGGCGGCGGCCAAGCTGGTGCCCGGAGGAGTGCAGCCCGATCTTCGGACGCCGACGCTCATCTCCTGGTCCCTGCGGATCGAACAGGAGATCACTTCCAACACTTCTCTGACGGTCGGATACGTCGGCTCCCACGGATATCACGAGCTGCTCGGCATCGACGCGAATGAGCCTTTTCCGGTAATTTGTCCGGCCTCGCCGTGCCCCGCCACTTATCCCTCCAATTTCCCCGTGGGCCTCGCCGGTACGCCTGTGCCCGCCGGTAGCTACTACAACCCGACCGCAACCAAGGCGAATCCCGCTCTCGCCAATACGTGGACTTATTTTTCGGAAGCCGACAGCTCCTACAACGCCCTGCAAATCGACCTGAACCACCGTTTCAGTAAAAGCTTCTCCGCGCGTGGCGTGTACACCTGGTCCAAGACCATCGACGACGGCGATTCACTCAACGCCACCACTTCCGGCAACGAACCGGCGCTGGCGTCAAACCCATTCGATCTTCGCGCGGACCGAGGCCTCGCGAATTTCGACGTAAGAAACGCCGCGGTGATCAGCGCGCTGTACCAGCTTCCTTCCGCCCACAATCCCCTGGCCAACGGGTGGAGTCTCAGCACCGTCCTCACGATGCAGGGAGGGTTTCCATTCACGCCGCAGCTCAGCTACAATCCCTCCAATTCCGGCGACACGCGCAATCCGGTGCGCCCGTTCGTGAATCCGGCGTTTACCGGCCCGGTCATTCTGGGATCTCCGAATCAGTGGTTCAACCCCGCGGCGTTTCTCGCGCCGCCCAACAACAGCGGATTTTTTGGCAACCTGGGGCGCGATACGCTGATCGGGCCGGGGCTGGCCACCTGGGATCTGGCCGTGCACAAAGACACCCGGATTCGCGAGAAGTTGAATCTGCAATTCCGCGCCGAGCTTTTCAACATCCTGAACCGCGCCAATTTCAATACGCCCAACGCGGTGACGTTCACGCCCACAGGCGTCTCGCCGACGGCGGGGTTGATCACCAGCACGGCAACCTCGTCGCGGCAGGTTCAGCTCAGCCTGAAGCTGCTGTTTTAAGCGGGCCGATCGAGCTGATTCACGGGTTTTATCGGAAGACGTGAATCAGCTCGATCACCAGGATCGCCACCACCATCACCTCCAGGACAAATCCGCGAGCCTGGTGAAATTCGTTGACCATGAATTGGTACAGATCCTCGGGAAACGGTTAGCGCTCGGGTGTGTGGCGCATCCGGAGGTTGCGATGAAAGAAAACAAACTTCCGGGTTGCGGACAAGAACCGGGGCGACCCACGTTCTCAGCGGCTGAGCTGCCAGCGGTATACGCCTACTCCGGCAGATTCATCGTCTTCGCGATCGCGGCCCAGCGCGGGCTCTCGCGGAGAGGTTTGAAGAATGTGAAGCGCGCTCCCCAGGCGGCCCCAGGGTGACGAATCTCGATCGCTTTTTCATACCAATCCAGCGCGGCGTCGATGTTCAAACAAAAACGGTGGTACAGTACCCAGCCGAACGCCGCAGTTTCCGGCATTTGCGCGAGCAGTTGATCCGCACGATCCTTTTCCCCAAGGCAAGCGAGAATGCCCGCCAGGTTTCCGATCGAATATGGGTGCCAGGGTGCGAGTTGGAATGCCCTTTCGGCCGGTTCTCGGGCTTCTGCGAGCCTTCCCTGGTAACCGTATCCGCAGGCAAGGGCGTGGTGGTAGCTCCATTGATGCTCATCCATTTCGACTGCCTTCCGAGCCTCCACGATGGCTCGGTCGTACAGTCCGGCCGCGGCGAGAGACGCACCCAGAAGGATCCTTGGAACGACATTCAACGGATCCTGAGCAAGCGCGGCTTCGATCTCCCGCACGGCCTGTTCGAAGCGGCCCAAAGGGAGCAAACGCAAGGCGGCAACAGCACGGGCCCAGGCTGGGGCCGGGCCGGCCGTCGTCAGGCGGTGTTGCTTCTCCGCCTCGGTCCAGTCGTAGTCATAAAAGGCCGCCACGAAACACAGCACTGCGTGCGCTCCTGCATTGGAGGGATCCAGTTCCAGGGCGCGCGTCGCGGCCGCCCGAGCCAGGGGCATCGCTTCCCTGGGAACTCGAAGGTTCCCCATCGCGAGGTAGTAATAATACTCCCCTAATGCAGTGTGAGGTTCCGCGTACTCCGGGTCCAGCGCGATCGCCTGATCGAGATATTTCTTGCCGAGTTCATATCCCTCTGGATTCAGTTTTTCCATCTGATGGCGCCCCTGGAGAAACGCTTCGTAGGCGGCCAGATCCGGCTGGTGTCGACGCAGCGGCACACCGGCGAGTCTGACTCGCAGCGCTCCCGCGACCGCCGATGCGATTTCATCCTGCACTTCGAACACGTCCGTCAGCTCGCGGTCGTAGCGTTCCGACCAGATATGGCTCCCATCCGCCGCGGCGATCAACTGCGCCGTCACGCGAATTCGGTTGCCCGCTCTGCGGACGCTGCCTTCCAGCACGTGTGCCACTCCCAGGGCCTCCGCAATCTTCCGTATGTCTTGGTCCTTGCCCCGGAAAGCGAATGACGACGTGCGGGCGATGACCTTCAACGCTGGGATCTTTGCGAGCAGGTTCAGGATCTCTTCGGCCAGGCCGTCGGAGAAATACTCCTGTTCTTTATCCGAGCTCATGTTGGCGAACGGGAGCACGGCGATCGACGGCGGCGACTGGGGCAGGTCCGCGACCTGCCGAATCTGATCCAGCGCGGCCTTCACTTCCACCATCGACGCGAACCTGTCCGCCGCGCGCTTGGCCATACAGCGGCGCACGATCGCCGCGACTGGCGCGGGAGCATTCAACGGAGCCGGCTCGTCCCGCAGTACGGCACTTAAGATCTCAACCGTCGAGCCGCCCGTGAACGGACGCTGCCCGCTCAGTAACTCGTACAGCACCGCGCCAAACGAGAAGATATCCGACCGCTCATCGAGAGACTTGCCCTGAGCCTGCTCCGGCGACATGTACGCGGCAGTCCCCAGCACTGTGCCCTCGATGGTCTGCGTGGTATCGGGATCGGCACCGGTTGCCAATTTCGCGAGTCCGAAGTCCAGCACCTTAGCGGCGCCTTTCCCCGTTACCAAAATGTTGGCGGGCTTGAGGTCGCGATGCAGAATGCCTTTGCTGTGCGCTTCCTCCATCGCACTGGCGATTTGCACGGCCAGCTTCAGAGCGTGTTCCACACGCAGAGGGCCGGATAAGGGCTTCCCTTCCACATACTCCATCACCAGGTAACCCGGACCGATATCGTGGATCTGGCAGATGTTGGGATGATTGAGCGCCGCGATGGCGTGAGCTTCCTGCTCGAAACGCGCAGCATGCTGGCCCTTCAACCGCTTGATGGCAACGATACGATTCAGCCGCGGGTCGCGCGCCTTGTAGACCTCTCCCATACCTCCCGCGCCTATGGGCTCGAGGATTTCGTACGGGCCGAGTTTGTCGCCTGGCTGGAGCGGCATACGAGCGATTTACTTAGTGTACGCGGTCGGGAGGGGGTTAGCGGTCTTATGCAAGATTCGTCGCGTCCTCAGCTTCACGGTTGTTATCGGAAGACGTGAATCAGCTCGATCACCAGGATCGCCACCACCATCACCTCCAGGACGAATCCGCGAGCCTGGTGAAATTCGTTGACCATGAATTGGTACAGATCCGCGGCGATGCGCAGCTTCTGCTCCACCAGATTGCGGTAATCCGCCACGCCGACTCTCGAGGATGCCATGCGGTAGGCGCGCGCATAATACATATCGCTCAGGAACTTGATGGCGTTGTCGGTCCGCTCGGTCAGCTCGATGATATCCAGGCGCATGGCGTTCAACTGCTCGGCTTGGCGCGCCATCCTCCAGTGACGAATCAGAGGCAGACCCTTGTGCTCGAGCATTGCATACGCGTTCTTGAGCACGCGCGTGAGAATCTCGTCATAATGGCGGTACTCGAGAAGCTGGGAGTTGGCGTACTCCAGCAATTGCATGATGGCGGCGGCGCTTTCGGGCGTGTCATAGACCAGCGCGGCCACCCACCCGGCCACAAACAGGTCGCTGGGGTAGTAGGAAATCCGCGCGGTCAGCGCTTCGTCGCGTTCGGACTCTGAGAGCGCGACCGATTCTCCGCGCACGATTCTCGCGACGTGCTCGCCGTGGCTCTGGAGCATGGACGCGGCGGAGAGAGGATCGCCCCCGCCTCCGGCGCCATCCGCGCGCGCATCCGTGATGTGAATCACGTAGTAGTCTTCGCTCAGCCAGCGCTCGTAGGGCTGAATCAGCGCGGCCTTCACGCGGTTGAGTTGCGCCTGCGCCAGCTCCAGAGTGCGGGCCTCGATCTCCGGGGCCGACGTCAGCCGGCTGGATAGACGCGTGAGATCCTCCCAGTTGGCGGTAAAGGGCAGCTCCAGTTCCACGCACACCACGCCATAGTCGAAATATTTGATGCGGCTCTCGAATTGGTCGCCGCCAGAGACGGTGAGCGAGCCCGCGTATTCCACCACCGGAGACGGCTCGAACCGCACGTAGTCCGGCGCTCGATGTTTGAAGCTCGGTTCGCGGCGAGGGGGCTCGGCGCCGATGATCTCGCGCAGCCGGTCAAGCTGGATCTGCTCCGCCACGTCATACAGAATCAGGACGTAGAACGATCCTTTGAGCGGCGTCACTGAATCTGCGCCTCGAATTCGAAGTAGCCGCTGTTATCAATGAGGACGCTTCCGCGCCCTTCTGCGCTAACCGAGAACGATGTTCGGCCCTCGGAAGTGCGCTGGATCAATGCCGCGGGGCCGGCGCAACCCGCCGCGCCGAGCCTCTCGACGTCATGGCATACGCTGCCGCTCGCGTCGCTGATGATCACCGGACGACCCTCGGGATTGGGGATACTCGCGCCCCATTCCAAATTCCCAGGCAGGACGATATGAAACGCGCCCGAGCCGCTCTCATCGATCACGGCGTGTTCCGGCGTACACAGATTGCGTCCGGGGAGGCACTCGGCTCTTGGGAACGAGACAATCGACGAGACCATACTGCTGGAGAAGTCCGGCCGTGAAAACGACCAGTTCAGGATGTCGTGGTTTTCGTAGCCCGATCCCGTGGACGCGGTGAAGCCGGCCCAGGCCGCGCCATCCGGGCCGGTCACCGTCGACAAATCGACGGTGGAGACCAGGACGCGGGTGTCGTCGAGATAAACCGCGAGCACCGGTGGTTGATACGAGATCCGCGCCGTGTGGATCTTGCGATCCTTCAGATTGACTGTCGAGCCTCTTGGTCGAAGCCAGGCGCGGCGGCGGCCAGCGCATTTCCTGGGGCGTTCCGGCGGTGCAGATGGTGACGAAGTTGTTGGAAGGATCGCCAATCTCCGTATTGCGGAAAGTGTCGAAGAACACCGCGATACTTTGAGGAATGCCTTGCGGGATGCCGGGGGTTGCTCCCTGTGGCGCATCCTCGCGGAGAGCGAATCCGCCCGCCGAGCCGTCCGCGCCCAGCGCCGTCGGTCCGCTGTTCTGGAGCACGAAAGCGAAGCCGTCGGCGCCGCGTCCCAGCCCGCCTTGCTCGGTGAGCTGGAATTGGAAGACGCTTTCGAACCCGCCGCCGACCGGCTGTTTGTCGCGGAACCACGCCGCGCCGGCCACATCGTGCTGCGACGGAGTCAGGCGCAGCACCCGGCCTTCCTGCCGCGCCGATCCAACCAGGCTGAGTTGTGTCAACGACCCGAAATCGGCAAAGTCGATCGCCGCCGGCTTGGCCGAAACCGCGAACAGCAACGCCGGGCACAACCAGAATCGCGCCGTCCTCATACTACGGCCATGATCGCAAATCTTAAGTGAAGTCGATCTGGAACCGCAGGATGAACACTTTCTCCGCGGGCCGGTTGCCGCCCGCCGAGGCAGCCGCGCCCCCGCCGAAAGCCGTGTTTCCGTAGTCGCCGGTGATCCGGACCAGGCGGTTCAAATACCAGTTCACGCCTCCGGTCCATTCATGCAGGTGACGCGGGCTGGTTGCCGGGTTCACCAGACCGTAGGTGTAGACGCCATTCTCGGCTTCAAAGTCGCTCACGCGGACCGCCAGTTCCACGGCGCCCCAGCCGCCGTGATGGAGCGGATCGAAGGGCCGCTTCGGCGTGGGACTCACGAAGCTCTTGGTCTCGCCCGTGAGGATGTACGTCACCTGCCCCTGGTAGGCGCGAAATGCGATATTCCTGCGCACCGCGCCTTTCTGAAAGCCTTCCTCGTTGAGGCCGTACTCTGTCAGCACGCCGAAAGGCCCCACGTAGTAGTAGCCCTGTGGCGCCAGCCGGGTCCTGTGCCCGGCCGCCGTCACGCCCGAGGCGAACGTGAAGAAGCTCTGCTGGCCGAGGGTTTTGAAGGCCGGTAAGGCTTCCCCGTCCGTGTTTCCGCCCGAGGCCGCAAGTCCCACTCCGAGCCCCCCCAGTATGCTCTTGGCGCCCAGGCTCGACGAATCGGGCTGGAAGGGAGTAAGAAACAGGCGCGCCGCGTAATCGCGATGATTGCTGGCCGCTATATCGCTGCCGATCGAGCTGTCGGGCACTCCGTTGAATACGCCGACTTGATAAGCGAGCCGCCGGTGGAACAGATTCGCCCCAATCTGGTAGCCGATGTCGCGCTGGGGAACCAATTGAGTCGGCAACCCGCGCTCGACGAAATTGGTGTCGTCGTCGGATTGCAACCGCTCCATCCCAACCGGAGGCTTGAACTTTCCCACGCGGACTTGGGCCCAGGAGAAGTAGTTGAGCTGGATGTAGGCGTCATACATAGCTGTGGCGCCCAGCCCGAAATCCGGCCGGAAGAAGAAATCGACATACTTGTAAACCGTGCCGTAAATCGTCGGCCGGACGCGGCGCAGCACGATCGAGTCAACGTCCCCCGAGGACCCCGCGCCGAAGAAGCTCCGATTGTCGACTTGCAGGTCCGCGCCAATGTGCAGCACAAAATTGCCATCCCTGGAGCGGATCGTGAAGCCGGTGGTGTCGGCCGTGGACGAAGCCGCATTCTGGCCGTTATCGGTGACTTGCTCGGCCTTGACCGCCTTTTCCAGATCGTCGACCTTCTGTTCCAGTTGCTGGATCTTCTCGTCGGTCGTCTGCGGGGTCTGGTCTTGCGCCCACGCGACGGTTGGGCTCATGGCCAGCGCCGATGCCAGCCACAGTTTTCGATCGAACATTCTCTTTCTTGACTCCGATTTTGAAGTTCTGGATAACCGGCGCTTGGCAATACTCTACCGTGCCGATAGAGTTTATAGTACATTCCTCTCAGCGCCTTGTCAAGTATCTTGATAGAGAATGGTATATATGGAACTATATTAGTGTTATGTTAGATTTCTGGGCCTGGCAGGCGAATGCGCAAGATTCGTTCGCGCTTCCGTTCTTCGTCGAGGGCTCGCACGCGGGCGTGAAGTAGATCGTTCAGAGAGATCAGTCCTAGAAGCTTCCTGGAATCGGCCGGGTCGACCACCGGGAGCCGGGTCTTTCCGGTTTCGGCCATGCGATAGACCACCGCGCGCAGCGGCTCATCCGGATAGGCGACGACAGGATCGCGCGCCACCAGCGGCGTCGCCGGGTTCGCGCCTCCACTGCCGGAAGCTGCATCCAGGAACTCCTTCAGATGACGCCCCGTGATCACTCCCGTGAGGCGTAAATCCTGGTCGACGACCGGGTACAGGACCTGGCCGCGATGATGCTTCTTGGAAATGCGGTGGGCCAAGCCCGTGTGCTCGACGTTTTCCGGGATGGCCACGACATTGGTGCGCATGACCTCACGGACGAACAGAATCTCGAGCGGATCGGAAGAGTATTCGCGGGTCAGATGGTATCCGCGCCGGCTGATCTTTTCGGTCAAGATGGATCTGCGCAACACCAGCACGGTGAAGGCGTGGGCAACCAGAACCGCGGTCAGCAGGGGCAGCATCATGTTCACGTCATGGGTCAGCTCGATCATGAACACTACGCCTGTGAACGGCGAACGCATGGTGCCGCCAAGAATCGCCCCCATCGCCACCAGCGGCCAGAAACCAACGCCCTCGGCGGGAAGCACGGGCGTCAGCACGGCGCCGAGCGCGCCGCCCATCATCAGCAGGGGCGCGAGCACTCCACCCGAGGTTCCGGATCCCAGCGAGATGGCCCAGATGGCGGACTTCACCAGCAGGATTCCGGCGATCATTCGAATCGGAAGCTGATGCTGAAGCAGGTCGCCGATGGTGCTGTATCCAACCCCGAGCGCCTCGGGAAAGATCAATCCACCCAAGCCAATCGCCAGGCCGCCGATGGCCGGCCACCACATCCAATGGATCGGGAGCTTGGCGAACGCGTCCTCGGAGGCATACACCGCGCCCGTCAGAAGCGCTGAAAAACCTCCCGCGAGCACGCCCACCAGCAGGCAGCCCAGCAAACCCTCCAGGCCGATAAAGAGCGGGTGCGCGGGCACGGGAAATAACGGACCCAGGCCCAGAAGATATCGCCTCGCGGTACCCGCCGTCACGCTTGCGAGCGCCGTGGGAATGAAGCTTCTCGGCTTCCATTCGAACAACAACAGTTCCACCGCCAACAGGACCGACGCCAGCGGAGCGGCAAACGTGGCCGCCATCCCGGCTGCCGCGCCCGCCACCAGCAGCGTCTTCCGCTCCGAGCTGGTGAGGTGAAACAATTGCGCCACAATCGAGCCGAACGCACCGCCGGTCATGATGATCGGCCCTTCGGCGCCAAACGGGCCTCCCGAGCCGATCGATATCGCCGAGGAGAGCGGCTTCAGGATCGCCACTCGCGGTTGCACGCGGCTGCCTTTCATGAGGATGGCTTCGATCGCCTCCGGGATGCCGTGCCCTCGAATCCGCTCTGAGCCGTAGCGCGCCATCAGGCCGATGATCAGCGCGCCGGCAACAGGCACAAGAACCGCCCACGGTCCCATATGATGATCGGCCGGCGACACCAGGTCCGTGCGCCAGCGCTGATAGTAGAAAAGGTTGGTGAACAGGCCGATCAGCCGGAGCAATCCCAGCGCGACGTAGGAGCTGATGACTCCGATGCCGATGGCCAGCAGGGAAACCCACAGCACGCGCGGCGTGGTGGTGAAGTCTCCCAGCTTCTTGAATTCCTTGCTTTGATTGACGTGAGTTGAGGCGCTATGCGCCTTTCGCATGCTTGGGTTCCGTTCCATGAAGGATTAAGGTGAGGCTCTCGATCAGCGCCGGAGCCGCGGACTTCAGCTCTTCGCGGTGATGCAGGGACAGCTTGTGCAGGATTCTGCTTCCCTTCGGAGTCAGAGAGACTTGCGCGCTGCGGCGATCCGCGGACGAGCGCATTCTGCGAACCGCTCCGCTGCGCTCCAGCCGGTCCACCAGTCCAACGGCGCTGTGGTGCCGGAGCAGAAGGCGTTCCGCAAGATCCCGAATGCTGGCTGGTTCCGGCTCCATCGCCTTGATTGCCAGCATCAACTGATGCTGTTGCGGTTCCACCCCGGCGCTTCTGGCCGCTTTCTCGCTGAAATGCAGAAATTCGCGGATCTGGTGGCGAAACTCGGCCAGGGCGCGAATCTGCTGATGCGAAACCTCCACCAATGTTATATCGTAACACGATACTTTTCTCACACACAACTTCCCGTTCCTAACCCGGACCGCACGTACTATAGAGAGATCCGTGCGCATCGGGATCCACACCTCTATTGCCGGGTCGCTCGAACGCTCCGCGCTCAAGGCCGCCGAACTGGGCGCCAACACGTTTCAGATTTTCTCTTCGAGCCCGAGGCAATGGAAAGCCTCCGTTCCCGCCGCATCGTCTATCGCGCTGCTCCAGCGCGCACGGGAGAAGCACGACCTGACTCCGCTGGTGATCCACGACAACTACCTCATCAATCTCGCCTCGGCCCACGAAGGCGTTCGCGCGCAATCCATCCAGGCTTTTCGCGCCGAACTCGAACGCGCCATCGCCATCGGCGCGGAATACCTAGTCGCACATCCCGGCAATTACAAAGGCCAGACCATCGAGCAGGGCATTCTCCATGTCCTCGAAAGCGTGGCCGCGGCGGCCGCAGGCCTGAATTTCGGCAAGCTCATGCTGTTGATTGAAAACACCGCGGGAGCTGGCGCACAGCTCGGCAGCCGCTTTGAAGAGCTTCACGTCATGCGCGAATACGCGGCTAAGATGACCGATCTCCCCATCGGATTTTGCCTCGACACGTGCCATCTTCTGGCCGCCGGATTCGATGTCTCGACCGCCGCCGGCCTGCGCCACACCGTCGCCGAAGCCGGCCGCCTGCTGGGCCTCGACAATGTTCGCGTGATCCACGCCAACGATTCGAAGGCTCCGCTGGGCTCCCACGCGGACCGGCATGAGAACATCGGCGAAGGGTATATTGGTCTTGACGGGTTTCGCCGCATTCTTGCCCACCCCGGCCTCCGCAACAAAGCCTTTATTCTTGAAACGCCGGTGGATAAAGATGGCGACGACAAGCGCAATCTGGATACCCTGAAACTTTTATGGCGGAAACGGTCTACGACCACAAACAAGTCGAGCTGAAATGGTTTGAGCGCTGGAAGAACGATCCCGGCCTGTACAAAGCCGACCCGGATTCGACTCGTCCGAAATATTACGTGCTCGAAATGCTGCCCTACCCCAGCGGAAGCCTGCACATCGGACACGTCCGCAACTACGCCATCGGCGACGCTCTCGCGCGCTATAAATGGATGCAAGGCTACAACGTCCTGCACCCGATGGGTTGGGACGCTTTCGGCCTGCCTGCGGAAAACGCCGCTATCCAGCGCGGACGCCATCCTCGCGAATGGACGCGTTCCAACATCGCTGAGATGAAGCGCCAGCATCTCCGCATGGGCTTCAGCTACGACTGGGATCGTGAAGTCACCACCTGCGAGCCTGAATATTACCGCTGGAACCAGTGGTTCTTCCTCAAGATGCTGGAGCGCGGTCTGGCCTACCGCAAGAAAGCTCTATTGAACTGGTGCCCGCTGTGCGCCACCGTGCTGGCGAACGAACAGGTGATCGACGGCTGCTGCTGGCGTCACGAAACCACGCCGGTGGAGCAGCGCGCGCTGGAACAATGGTTCTGGAAAATCACCGCCTACGCGGATGAGCTGCTGCGCGACATTACCGACAAGCTCGAAGGGCATTGGCCCGATCGAGTCCTCACCATGCAGCGCAACTGGATCGGCCGCTCGGAAGGATCTGAGGTCGACTTCACGCTTGAAGGCGGCGGCGAAAAAATCCGCGTCTTCACCACCCGCGTCGACACCATCTACGGCGCAACCTGCGTTATCCTCGCGCCGGAACATCCCGTCGCGCAGACGTTGCTCGACGCAGCCGGCCGAGCCCGCGCCCGCCACATGCTCGACGCCCGCGCGGCAAAAGGTCCCGGCGATATCGAGAAGGACGGCTATTTTACAGGCCACTACGCGATTAACCCATATAGCAGCCAGAGGCTGCCGGTGTGGATCGGCAACTTCGTACTGATGGACTACGGAACCGGCGCGATCATGGCCGTTCCCGCTCACGATGAGCGCGACTTCGATTTCTGCAAAACCTACGGCATCCCGATTCGTCCGGTGATCCGTCCGGTGGGCGCCGCGCTGGAAGCGAATCCGCAGGCTGCCTTCACCGAAGATGGAGTCGTCGAAAATTCGGGCGAGTTCAGCGGACTCCCCAGCGCGGAAGCCCGCCGCCGGATGAATGCGCTCGCGGTGCAAGAGGGCTTCGGCAAGGCGGCCATCACGTATCGCATCAAGGATTGGGGCATTTCGCGCCAGCGTTATTGGGGCACGCCTATTCCCGTGATTCATTGCCCCAGATGCGGCATGGTTCCGGTGCCGGAGCGCGATCTGCCGGTGATTCTCCCAACCGATGTGCAGCTCACGGGAACGGGAGCATCGCCGCTGCTCGAAGTTGAATCGTTCATGCACGTGAAGTGTCCAGTTTGCGGCGAAGATGCGCGCCGCGAAAGCGACACGATGGACACGTTCGTCGATTCCTCGTGGTATTTCTACCGTTATTGCGACCCGAAAAACTCCACCGCGCCCTTCGATTCGAAGAAGATCGCCTATTGGTTCCCCATCGATCAATACATCGGCGGCGTCGAGCACGCCATCCTGCATTTGATCTATTCGCGCTTCTTCACCAAGGTGATGCGCGATCTGGGACTGATCGCCAACGCGGAGCCCGCCGCGCGCCTGTTCACGCAAGGCATGGTGATCAAGGACGGCGCCAAGATGTCCAAGAACAAGGGCAACGTCGTCAGCGCCGAGGAGATGATCGACCGTTTCGGCGCCGACACCGGGCGGTTGTTCGAGCTCTTCGCCGCGCCTCCCGAAAAGGACATGGACTGGACCGACGCCGGCGCCGAAGGAGCTTACCGCTTTCTCGGCCGCATCTTCCGCTTCGTCACTCGCAATGCCGATCGAGCCGCAGGGGATCAAGGGACAAAACCAGGCGACGCCGAAGCCCGCACAGGGCCGGCGCGGCCCTCCAAACCGTCAGGAACTCCGGAGCTTTCCGACGCGCCAGGCTCCGTTGTGCGGGCGAGTTCATTAGACGCCGAACGCCGCTCCCTGCGCAAACTGCACCAGACCATCCGCCGCGTCACTGAGGATTTCAATCATCGCTGGCACTTCAACACCTCCATCGCCGGATTGATGGAGCTGGTCAACGAGCTGTACGCGCAGGAAGACAAGCTTTCCCGCGCGGCGCTCGATCAAATCCTTCCGCCGCTGGTGCTGTTGCTCGGCCCCTTCGCGCCCTACGTCGCCGAGGAACTATGGGAGCAGCTCGGCCGCGCGGGCCCCGTGTTTCGCCAGCCTTGGCCCGTTTACGACGAAGAGCTGGCCAAGGAAGACGCCGCCGAAATCGTGCTCCAGGTGAATGGAAAGGTGCGCGGCCGGATCCTCATGCCCTTCGCATCGTCGCGGGAGGATCTCGAACGTGCCGCCTTGAGCGATCCCAGCACGCGGCCTTTCCTCGCCGGCAAACAGGTGGTGAAGGTGATCGTGGTGCCGGATAAGCTTGTGAATATCGTTGTGAAGTAAAAGATGGTACGTTGAAGCTATGGCTACCCGGACGTTGATCTCCGTGGAAGAATATCTTGCGACGAGCTATCGTCCCGATTGCGATTACGTGGACGGGGAGGTTGTCGAGAGAAACTTGGGCGAGTGGGATCACAGCAGTTTGCAGGGCAGGCTTCTGGTCTACCTCTGGAACCGATATTACAAGGATGGCATCCGCGTGGCTCCTGAACAGCGCGTCCAGGTCAAGAAGACACGTTTTCGGATTCCCGATCTTTGCGTTGTCCTCGGCGAGCCAGGCGAGCGAATTCTCACCAAGCCGCCGTTCCTCTGCATCGAGGTTCTCTCGCCGGAGGACCGGATGAGCCGCGTCAAGCAGCGCATCGCCGACTACCTGGAAATGGGTGTGCCCTACGTCTGGGTTCTCGATCCCGAGACCAAGCAAGCCTACACCGCCACGCCCGCCGAAGGACTCCGTGAGGTCATGACCGGGGTGCTCAAGACAGAGAACCCCGCGCTCGAAGTTCCGCTGAGCGAAATTTTCGCCTGATTCCACATGGCTGCCCGGACGCTGATCTCCGTGGAAGAATACCTTGCGACCAGCTATCGTCCCGATTGCGATTACGTGGACGGGGAGGTCGTCGAAAGAAACTTGGGAACACGAGACCACGGTTGGCTACAAGCTGCCGTCACAGCATATTTTTTTAGCCGTCGCCGCCAATGGAATATAACCGTCATCACAGAGCTGCGAATCCGCGTCAAGCCAACCCGATTTCGCATTCCGGATGTTTGCGTGATCCTTGGCGACACGGATGAGCAGGTCCTCACTCAGCCTCCCTTTATCTGCATCGAAGTTCTTTCCCCCAAAGACCGGATGAAGCGGGTCCGGGAACGCGTCACCGATTACTTGGAGATGGGCGTTCCCTACGTGTGGGTCCTCGATCCCGAGACCAAGCAAGCCTACACCGCTACGCCCGCCGAGGGTTTGCGCGAGGTCAAGACCGGCATTCTCAAAACGGAAAACCCCGCGATGGAAGTTCCGCTTAGCGAAATTTTCGCCTGATTCGGAATGGCTCCGGCGGCGAATTCCTCGCCGGCAAGCAGGTGGTGAAGGCGATCGTCGCGCCGGATAAACTGGTGAGCATTGTCGTGAAGTGACGTGCTACGTTAAAGCCATGGCTGCCCGGACGCTGATCTCCGTGGAAGAATACCTTGCGACGAGCTATCGTCCCGATTGCGATTACGTGGACGGGGAGGTCGTCGAGAGAAACTTGGGAACGCGAGACCACGGTTGGCTGCAACTTGCGGTTGCCGCCTATTTTTTCAACCGGCGCCGCCAATGGAATATAACCGTCATCACGGAGCTGCGAATCCGCGTCAAGCCAACCCGATTTCGCATTCCGGATGTTTGCGTGATCCTTGGGGACACGGATGAGCAGATCCTCACTCAGCCCCCCTTTATCTGCATCGAGGTTCTTTCCCCTAAAGACCGGATGAAGCGCGTCGAAGAACGCATCACCGATTATTTGCAGATGGGCGTTCCCTACGTCTGGGTCCTCGACCCTGAGACCAAGCAAGCCTATACCGCCGCGCCCGCCGAAGGCCTGCGCGAGGTCAAGACCGGCATTCTCAAAACGGAAAATCCCGCGCTCGAAGTTCCGCTGAGCGAAATTTTCGCTTGACTCATAGATGTGACTCATAAATGAGTTCCGGCGACGACGAATCCTTCATGCTCCAGGCCCTCGAACTGGCGCGCGAAGCCGAGCAAGCCGGAGAGGTCCCCGTCGGCGCGGTGGTCGTGCTCGATGGCAAGGTGATCGGACGCGGGCGCAACTCGCCCATCGCCCTCTCCGACCCCACGGCGCACGCCGAAATCCTGGCGCTGCGGGAAGCCGCCGCGGCGATCCACAATTACCGCCTGGAAGGCGCAACGCTCTACGCGACTCTCGAGCCCTGCGTCATGTGCGCCGGAGCGCTGATCGCGGCGCGCGTCGCACGCCTGGTGTTCGGCGCGCGCGATCTTCGTTTTGGAGGCGTCCGAAGCAAGTTCCGCCTGGCCGATTCGGCCCTTCTCAATCATCGCGTCGAAGTGATTGAGGGCGCCGCCGGAGCGGAATGCGCGGAATTGATGCGGAGATTCTTCGAATCTCGGCGAGACTAAGCGATTTGTGCAATCGCCGGAAAGCGCAAGCGTTCCGGCAGTGCGGAGGGACTCCGAGGCTTGGACGCGGTTGCCCGGGTTGCCTGCAACCGTGAAGGGCCCAGGAAATACTCATCCACGGGAAACAGCGAATATGGCTCCAGCTCGCGGAATATGCGGCCGAGTTTTTGCTCGATCCGATAGACTGCATGAAAGAAATTGCCCCGATCGAGACCCAATCTGCGGCAGCACAGCCTCCAATCCGCTGCCAGCAGGAAGTGGTAGCGGAACAGGCGGTATTCGAACTCGTCTAAACTTCTGCGTGAAACCAGACAGAAGTCGGCCATATATTCTTCGTCTTTTCTACCCCACGTCATGGGGCGTTGCCGGCCCATCTGCGGCTCCAACCCGATCCTGCTGAGGGATCGCTCCTGCGTCGCGCAGGCGATGAAGCGCCGATAGCAGACCCGGAAAATCATTCGTAAGACGCAGTTGCAAGGAGACAAAACCTCCTTTCTTCCCAAACGCAATCCCGACCCGTGGCAGTGCGTGCAATGATGCATGGCGAGCGCCAATGTTTCCGACCGTGACCAGTCCATCCAAATGTCCTCCCGTCAGGGCCGCCCTCGGACATAAAAGCGGCCAATCGGCACCCACCTATAGGAGTACTGGAACTACCGACACGGTATGGTACTTCTATCTCCGCTGAAAAGTCAAACATTATTTCCTAATTCGTTGATTATCTCCAGGTAAACGTCCAGGACATCACGGGCGGTTGCGTCCCAACTGAAGCGTTTTGCGTGCAAAGGACCCGCCCAACCTAGGGCCTCCCGGCGTTTTTTGTCCAGCAGCAACTCGCGCAACCCCCTGGCGATATCGAAGACATTGTCGGGGATAACCAGTTCGGCGGCGTCGCCGACGGCCTCCACCAAGGGCGGGAGATTGGAGGCCACAACCGGGGTTCCGCAAGCCATCGCCTCCAGCGGCGCCAGCCCGAATCCCTCATACAGCGATGGGAAGGCGAAAATGCTGGCCGCGCGGTAGAAAACGCGCAGCGTTTCGGTGGGGACAAACCCAAGGAAGCGCACGAAGGGCTCCACGCGAGTAGCAATCACGGCGCGCCGGACAGAAGGGTTCCCGGACAGCTCGTCGCCGATGATGACCAGGCGCAGATCTTTGTACTCGGGATGGTTTTCGAATTCGCCGCGGAGCACGGCAAAGGCCTCCACCAGGCGCGGAACGTTCTTCTGCGGACGGACGGTGCCGGCATACAGAATGAACGGCCATTGAATCGAGTAGCGCTCCAGCACCTGCCGCTCATGGCCGGAATCGACATGATTGCTGGTGAAGGCAGGATCGGGGGCGCTGTAGATGGTGCGGATGCGGTGGGGCGGGATCGGCAACACGCCCTCCAGGTCGCGCCGGGTGGAATTGGAAACCGCGATGACGCGGGCGGCGCGCAAGGCTCCGCGGCGGTAGCGTTCCTCGTGGAGTGTGCCGCGCAGGTCGCTCCGCGACGGAAACAGGAGGCTGCTCATGTCATGAATGGTGAGCACATAGGGCCGCGGCATCCAGTAGGCTACCGAATTCAGCGGAATGTGATAAAGATCCGCATGGAAGCGCCGCAAGAAGAGGGGGAACGTGATGTTGTGGGCGAGATCCGTATCCGGCCGTTCGTAGACGGCGGATTGGAAATTCGGGCCAAGTCTGGAAATTGCCGGCCGGTTTTCGTGGCGCGCGATCAACGTATAGCGATTTTCGCGGTCCAGCCGCGCCAGCGCGCTCACCAGGTTGCGGATGTAGGTGCCGATACCAAAATCGCCCCAACGGCGGACATCGATGACGGCATGAAATGGGGCGACGGCATGAAACGGCATTCGGAATGACTCCACCGGAGTTAGCGCGTGGCCGCGGCGGCCATCTTCCAGGCGTACAGAGGGAACCGCGCGGTCAGGAGCGCGACCCTTCCACGCACTTCTTCGAGGACACTTTCGTTGGCGATGTTTTCGAGCACGCGCACGATCAGCGCGCCCACTTCGCGCATCTCCGCCTCGCGAAAACCGCGCGTGGTCACCGCCGGACTGCCAAAGCGCATGCCGCTGGGGTTCAAGGGCGGATTGGTATCGAACGGGATGGCATTCTTGTTGGCGGTGATGTAGGCCCGGTCGAGCGCGGTTTCGGCTTCCTTTCCCCGAACTCCCTTGGCGAAGACGTCCACCAGCAGCAGATGCGTATCGGTGCCGCCGGAGACGACACGGCAGCCGGCTTGGGCCAGAGCGGCCGCCAGAGTGGTGGCGTTGGCCAGAACCTGCCTCTGATACGCGACGAACTCCGGCGTCATCGCCGCCCGAAAGCAGACCGCCTTTGCGGCCATAATGTGCACCAGCGGACCGCCCTGCGTTCCCGGAAATACGCTGCGGTCGATGGCTGCGGCGTACTTTTCCTTCGCCAGGATGATTCCGCTGCGAGGGCCGCGCAGAGTTTTATGGGTGGTGGATGTGACGATGTCGGCGTGGAGGCAGGGATTAGGGTGCAATCCCGCGGCGACCAGACCGGAGAAATGAGCCATATCCACCAGGAACAGCGCGCCCACGCTGTCCGCGATCTGGCGGAAGCGCGGAAAATCCAGAGTGCGGGGATAGGCGCTGCCCCCGGCGATGATCAGCTTGGGCCGATGCTCCCCAGCCAGGCGGGCGAGCTCGTCATAGTCGATGCGCTCATCCTCGCGGCGCACGCCGTAGGGCACGATTTTGTACGTCTTCCCCGAGAAATTCAACGGGTGCCCGTGGGTCAGGTGGCCGCCGTGAGCCAGGTTCATTCCCAGCACCACGTCGCCGGGTTGGAGCACCGCGGCGTAGGCGGCCTGATTCGCCTGCGATCCCGAATGCGGCTGCACGTTGACGTATTCAGCCCCAAACAGTTTCCTGGCCCGGTCGCGAGCCAGGTTTTCCACAACATCGGTGTATTCGCAGCCGCCGTAGTAACGCTTGCCCGGGTAGCCCTCCGCGTACTTGTTGGTGAAAACGCTGCCCGCTGCCTCCAGCACCGCCTCGGAGGTGAAGTTTTCGCTGGCGATCAGCTCCAGTCGCGAATTCTGGCGCTCCGTCTCCGAGCGGATTTGCACATAGATCTCCGGATCCACTTCGGAAAGCGGCCGAGCCATGCATTCCTGTTCTGTCATAGATTTTCCGCCACGTGTTCTATTGCCGCAATCTTGTTCACGCGCCGCTGATGCCTGCCGCCGTCAAACGGTGTTTCGAGAAAAATCCTGGTCAAGCTTTCGGCGGTAGGGGCATCGATAAATTTCTGGCCGAAGGTCAGCACATTGGCGTCGTTGTGCGCGCGCACCAGCCGGACTTCCTCGGGATTGGTGCCCAGGGCCGCGCGGATTCCGTGGACCTTATTTGCCGCGATGGACATGCCGATGCCGGTGTAGCATACCAGCACGCCGCGATCCGCCTCGCCCGAGGCCACTTGCCGGGCGACTTTCAGCGCATAGTCGGGGTAGTCGGTGGATGCGGTGGAGTCGGTCCCGAGATCGGCGACTTCATGGCCGGCGCCGCGCAGCGCGTCGCGCAAATCGTTCTTGAGAGTAAATCCGGCGTGATCGGCGGCAATCGCGATTCTCATGGGCTGCACTCAATTTTAGCATCCGCTAAGGCGTTCCCCTCGTTTCCCGCGGGAGGAATCCCGGTTAGACTTACTTCAGGAGGGCTTTTTTGTGGCCCGAACATTTATGGAAGTTGCCCGAACAACGGAGCGCTGTTACAACAAAGCATGTTCGACGAAACCGCTGCGGTCGTCTGGTCGTTTGGAGGGCCGAACCGGCCCTGTGCGGGCCTTGCTCCTGCTCGGATTCTGCTCCCTGGCGCTGGCTCAAACGCCGCCCGAAACGGACTGGCGTTTCGCTCACCCCGACGCCGACATGAAGATCAGCCTGAACCTCCAGGCGATCCTGAACTCGCCGGCGATTGCGAAAGCCATCGATCAGGGTAAAGCGCAGGCCAAGGACAACGCCATGCAGATCCAACTGGTGCTGGCGATGCTGAGAACGGTCGATCGCATTGCGGTGTCCGCGCGTCAAAAATTGGGTCCTGGCGGCAAGGCGAATGCCAGCAGTGCGCCCGACATGGACGTGCTGGCGCAGGTTACCGGCAGCTTCGATCCGCAGTTGATCGCGGGCTTCTTTCCGAGCACGGGCACGAGCAAGGTGAAAATAGTGGGTCCGCACACTCTCCTGATCGGAGAGGGAGATTCGTTCGCGCAGGCAACCGAGCGGATGGCCTCCGGCGCTCCGATGCCCGGAGATGAGATGGAAAAGAGCGACATCTGGCTCTCGGCAAGTTCCAGCTTTCTCGCAAAACAGGCGGCGGCTTCCTCGCAGGCGGGGAATGCAGCCGTCCAGCAAACGCCGCCGGTCTTCCAGAGCTTGCACGACGTCTCCCTGGGTCTCAATTTGGGAGAAGCCCCCGAGATCAACATGCTGCTGACCACCACGGACGCAGCGGCGGCGGGCGAAATGCTCAAAACGTTCCAGGACGGGATAGGGCAGCTAGCGCAGGCCACTCCCATGGCCGGCGTCGCCGCGAAGGCGCTGAGCATGAAGCAGGACGGCTCCAGAGTTCGCTTGCATTTTGTGGTACCGCCCGAACTGCTGGCGATGGGTCAGCAGCTCGCGCAACAGCAGGCAGCCTCGGGAGGGCTGCCCGCGCAACTAACGCCGCTGTTGGGAATGCTCGGATTGGGAGGGCCTGCATCCGCGGCCAAGCCGCCCGCAAGCGCGGTCACACCCGTGGCGCCTCCGCAGAACGGCGGCAAGATCGTGATCTACGGGCTCGACGGCGGCCCCAAGGAGATCCCGGCGAAGTAAAGGTGGGAGCGAGCCAGGGTAGCGTTTTGGCCTGCACTCCCTACACGTCGTAGTTTGGAGGCGTCACACCCTTATTGCGAAGGAACATCTCCGCGTATCCGCGCGTGTGTGCCGTATGGATCATGGCCTGGTACAGCAGCTCCAGGCCGGTCATGGAAGGGCCCTTGCCGCCGCCGAAGCTCTTGGTCAGGTCCGCAGCCGTGAGCTGTCCCACCACTCCGATGCTCCAGTCGAACGTGTCGGTGAGAAGTTTCAGCGTCGCCAGTTTGCCGGCGTCTCCGGCGGCAGCGGCCGGCGCCCGGCCCTTGCCGAGCTGGCCGAGGTAGAAGCCTTCGGCCTGCGCCAAGTGCGCCATCTCGCCCCCGAAGCTGCGGGCGTCGGGGAAGGGCTTGTACGCGTAGTCCTCGGCCGGCATGGCCTGGGCCACTTTCAGCGTGAGATCCTTGGACTTCTTCCAATGCTCCACCAGAATCTCAATCTCGCGGTCCGCGGCGCTGGCCACGCCCACACTGGCGGCCGCGGCCGCCCCCGCCACCATCGATCCGATCACGTTGCGCCGATTCATGCTGCGTTGTTTCATCCTGAATGATTGTACTTCAAAACGAAGGATCGGGAGGCGATCGGAGGAAATAGTTTACGTGAGAATACACTTCGGGCGTGGAAAATCGTTACGCGGTGGGCCGATCACATGCGATCGGGCCCACCGGGATGGAAAACATGAGTTACTGCGATTGTTCGTAGACAAGTTTTGGAGGGCAATGCGGCTTTCTTAGGGCTCGCACTGTCCGACGGAGCAAGCTAACCTCAACCTCCTCACACTCTCAAAAGATTCGAATCTTTCTCCTGTCCCGCTCCCCCCGGTTCGACGGAAGCGGCAAGACCGCTTTTTTAAGGCGGCCGCGGAATTCACCAATACAACGATCTGCTCGGCCAAGCAACGTAACTTACGGCTCGATCATAGCCGCAAGGCGTTCGCGGCGCGAGAGAGATTAAGCGCGAAGTGGTTGAAGAGACTGGAGAAAAAAAATTTTGTGAGTGCTGTGAAGGGCGGGCGGCTGCGAGACATTCGGCCGCAGCGCTACAATGCCTCCATGCTACGTTTCACTGTACTTGCGGTTGTGGGGCTCTGGGGCGTTCTGGGAACCGCGCGCGGCGCCGCCTGCGACCGGGTCTGTTTGAAGGCCACGCTGGACCAGTATCTGAACGCGGTGGTGCAACACAATCCCTCGGCCGCGCCGCTTTCCGTGGGATTCCGGCAAACCGAAAACGCGATGGTGCGGCGGACGGGCACGGGGCTATGGCAAAGCGCGAAGGCTCTGGGCAAGTTGCAGCGCCGGTATTTCGATGCGGAGAGCGGGCAGGCCGGATATTTCGGAACGCTGGAAGAGGCCAGCGGCCCGTCGATCGTCACGCTCCGGTTGAAAGTGGAGGACCGCAAAATCACCGAGGCCGAGTGGGTGCTTTCGCGGAAGGGCGATCCGGGCCTGGGTCCGCAAGGCGGAGGGCAGGCGAATGCCGCGTACAACAATACGGACTACCTGATCGCGCACGCTCCCGCCGAGCGCGTAGTTCCGAAAGCAGAGCGGGTTTCCCGCGCGGACCTGATCGCCATCGCCAACAGTTATTTCGACGGGCTGTCGGCGCACGATGGGACCATCATTCTGGCGCACCCCGGCTGCGTCCGGGTGGAGAACGGATCGCTGACGACGCAGCGTCCGATTGCGGGCGGCGGCACGAGCGACTGCACCTCCAATGGAGCGATGGCCAACATCTTCGCGGTGACGGCGCGGCGCTATCCGATTGTCGACGAGGAGGCGGGCGCGGTGCTGGGCCTGGTGCTGTTCGAGCGCAAGCCGGGCATCGCGATGCGCCGCAATCTTTTGAGCGAGTGGTTTTTCATCGAGCAGGGTAAGATTCGCTCGATCTACGCTTCCATGTTTTATCCCGAGCAGGAGGCAATGGCGCCCAACTGGCCGCCCTTCGACGGCAACTGGCCGGTGGCGCCGCCCGCCAAGTAGCGCGTGCGGCATGCCGATCTTCATCGTCCAACTCGGCACGCCCCGGAAGCGCGGGGAAGGTTTGCGGCTCGGCACGGTGCGGCGGCCTCCGCGCGGCGTTCCGAAGGCTGACTTCGCCCGGCTGGACTACTATGACGTCTGGTTCCCGAACCTGGCGCCTAGCTCCGAGCTCGTGCACGAGGCCCTGGGAGCGGCGGACGAGCGAGCTTGGACCGCATTTAAGCGGAAGTTCCGGCGGGAGATGAACGAGCCCGACCGGAGCCGGGAGCTGGACGTGCTCGCGGCGCTGTCGCGCCAGACGAATCTGTCGCTGGGCTGCTATTGCCAGGACGAGAGCCGCTGCCACCGCTCCGTGTTGCGGGAACTTCTGGCGGAGCGCGGGGCGGACGCGGTCTGAGACGGCGTAATCCGAGCCGCACTCCGTCCAGCACCCAGGCCACCTCTGCGCCTAGGGCCGGCCTTCGCTCGACGGCGGCACGATGTCCTTGAGGCGCAGATACGCCACCGCGGTACCGTACATTTCGTTGTCGTGCGCGGTGTTGAAATTCAGCACGCCCAGTTTGGTCAATTGCCGCCCAAACATAGTGACCTTCGCGGCGCCTGACGCGTCGGTCATGGAATCGTATACCGTATCGCAATAATCGAAAGACGCCTTGAGCGCCGCGGCAACGTCGGCTTTGGATGTTTTCGCGCCCGCGGCGCCGGTCTTCTGTTCGCCCTTGGCGATCCCGCACAGCATCATTTGCGTATCCGCGATGTGGGTCATGATCTCGGCATACGTACGCACCTTGTCGGTGGTGCGGAAGGAATAAAACTGCTCCGGCATTTTGTCGGCGGCTTTCAGCAAGGTGTTTTTGATCCCGGTGTAGCTCTGCTTGGTGTCGGCGCTAAAAGGATTGCTCTGGGCGGCCAGCGATGCCGCGCCGGCGATCCCCACGGCCACGGCCCACGTGCAAATTCGATTCATTCCAATTCTCTCCTTCTTCCGCAAGGATACCAGAGGGGGGGTGATTTCCTGGCGCGGTGCAACTATAATCTTACGGAGCCGAGTCCGCCCGCCGCGATTGTTCAGAGGTCGCGCGGCGGGTGCTCAAGGAGAAGAAGCCATGAAGCGAGCTTTTTTCTGGACCGCCAGCGCGGTTCTGACAATGTGCGTGGTACACGCCCAATCCGGGGCGAAGAACGGAGAATGGCCCACCTACGGCGGGGATATCGGGAACACGCGTTATTCGCCGCTGGACCAGATCAACGCCGGCAACTTCAACCGGCTGCAAGTGGCGTGGAAATTCAAGACCGACAACCTCGGGCCCACCACCGAAAACAATCTGGAGGGAACGCCGCTGATGGTCAAGGGCGTGCTCTACGCGACGGCCGGAACCCGGCGCGCGGTGATCGCGCTGGACGCCGCCACGGGCGAGCTGCTGTGGACCCACAGCGAGAATGAAGGCGAACGCGGCAACGTCGCGCCGCGCAAGCTTTCCGGACGCGGGCTGGCCTACTGGACCGACGGCCGCGAGGAGCGCATTCTTTATGTGACCCCTGGTTATAAGCTGGTGGCGCTCAACGCCAAGACCGGCATGCCGGTGACCGCGTTCGGCAAGAACGGCCTCGTCGATCTCAAGGACGACGACGATCAGATCATCGATCCCATGAGCTCGGAAATCGGGCTGCATTCGGCGCCCATTATCGCCAAGGACGTGGTGGTGGTGGGGGCGGCTCACAAGCCCGGCGGCGTGCCCACCAGCAAGACCAATGTGAAGGGCTACGTGCGCGGATTCGACGTGCGCACTGGCAATCGCCTGTGGACCTTCCACACCATTCCCAAGCCGGGCGAGCCGGGCCTGGAGACCTGGCTGAACGATTCCTGGTCCTACACCGGCAACACCGGCTCCTGGGGTCAGGCGTCGATTGACGAGGACCTCGGCCTCGTCTACCTCGGCGTCGAGCTGCCGACGGGCGACTATTACGGCGGCCATCGCCCCGGCAACAACCTGTTCGGCGAGAGCCTGGTCGCGGTGGACCTGAAAACCGGCAAGATGAAGTGGTATTACCAATACGTTCACCACGGCATCTGGGACATGGATAATCCCTGCCCGCCCATCCTGGCCGACATCACCGTCAACGGCCGCACGGTGAAAGCCGTGGCGCAGCCCACCAAACAGGCGTTCCTGTACGTGTTGAATCGCGAGACCGGCGTGCCGATCTGGCCCTTCGAGGAGCGGCCCGTCGCCAAGGGGGACGTTCCGGGCGAATGGTACTCGCCCACGCAGCCGTTTCCGACCAAGCCGCCCGCCTACGACCGCCAGGGCGTCTCCATCAGCGAGTTGATCGACTTTACGCCCGCGATGCGCGCCGAAGCCGAGCAGCTCATCACGCGATACCGCATCGGCCCGATGTTCACGCCCGGAGCGCTCAGCAGGCCCGAAGGCCCGCTGGCCACGCTCACATTGGCCACCGCTGGCGGCGGATCGAACTGGCCGGGCGGATCGTACGACCCCGAAACGCACGTCGTGTACGTGTCTTCGCAGGCGTCGGTCACGCAGATCGGGCTGGTTCCCGGGAACAAGGCACGAACCGACGTGGACTACATGTCGGGAACGGCGGCGCCCGCGGGTGGACGTGGCGGCGGCGGACGTGGAGGACGTGGCGCGGCCCCAGCAGCAGCAGCGGGTGGACGCGGCGGCCGTGGAGGCGCAGGAGCCGACATCGTGCCCTCACCGGCTACCGCAGCTCAAGGGGCAGATGAACCACCTCCGGCGGTTCCAGCGGCCGCGCCTCCCGGCGGTGGCGGATTGACGGTACGAGGCCTGCCCTTGATCAAGCCCCCCTACGGGCAGATCACCGCCATCGATCTCAACAAGGGCGAGATCCTGTGGCAGGTGGCTCACGGCGAGACCCCGGACAACGTTCGCAACCACCCGGATCTCAAAGGCATCAACATTCCGCGCACGGGCCGCACCGGCACCGCCGGACAATTGGTCACCAAGACGCTGGTCGTGGTGGGCGAGAAGGGGACGATCACTATGCCCAACGGCCAGCCGGGCGCCTATCTGCGCGCCTACGACAAGGCCACTGGGAAGGACGCGGGAATGGTGCCGATGCCGGCTCCGCAGACCGGTTCGCCCATGACTTATTCGCTCAACGGCAGGCAGTACATCGTGGTCGCCATCGGCAGCGGGCAGTACACCGCCGAATATCGGGCCTACCGGCTGCCGAACAACTAAAGCCCGCGCTCCGTTGTGTGGGCCAGGTCCCTGGAAGCTGCCGGTACAACCGGTACGAAATTTGCGCGAGGCCCATTTCGGTGTATAATGACAGAACCTGGATTTTGTGAGAGAGAAGCCCAGGTGTTGGAGGAACCGATATGAGAAAGCTGGCGGTTGCATTGCTTGCGCTTCCTGTTTTTTGCGGAGCGACCAATATAACGTACAATGTGAACGAGACGGTCGGATTAGGAAGCGTTACCGGCTTCATCGAAACCGATGGAACAATCGGTACCCTGGCGCCAAGCGACGTTCTCACCTGGAACCTGGAAATCAACGACGGCGCCAGCAGCTTCGATCTGTTAGGTCCCTTGAGCGGGAGTAATTCGCAACTCGATTACACCGGCTCCGGAATGAGCGAAAGCGCAACCCAACTCCTCTTCAATTTCAGCGCTGCCAGCCTTGCTTTGTTTCAGGCGCCGACCATCGGCTCGGGCGAGGATTGGGTTTGCTTCCAGGGCCCGGGCGTAGGCTGCACGCCTGAAAGCGCAGCCGGAATCGACATTCTCGTCGGGACCGGCGACGCGGACCAGCTCCTGGGACTCCAAGGCACCCAGGTGATCGGTACCACCGGCGCGAGCGTTCCCGAGCCGTCCACGCTGAGCTTGCTCGGCATCGGCTTGGGGATCGCCGGATTACGCAAGGTCCTCGTCTAGCCTCGCCGAGGCAGTTCGCCCTCCGCCAGAGTGTGATATTACACTTGGACTGTCTTTGAGCACAAAGGGAAAGACGCAGGCGCGGTGCCGATGCCGGCTCCGCAGACCGGTTCACCCATGACCTACTCTCTCAACGGCAGGCAGTACGTCGTGTCGCCATCGGCAGCGGGCAGTACACCGCCGAATATCGGGCCTACCGGCTACCCAACAACTAGGACTAGGATGGTGGGGCAGGCGGTCGTTTTGTGCCGTCTGCCGAAGTGCAGGTTAGAGACGTGCCGGAACAGGTGCATAGCACTCTGAAGGCTCGCGCGGCTCGGGAGGGCATGAGCCTTTCCGATTTCATCAAGAGGGAATTGGAGCGTACGGTGGAGCGTCCGACGATGCGCGCAAGTCCTGCGCGAATTGCGAGATACCCGGTGATTGTGCTGGAGGCGTCCGTAGACGCGGCGACCCCTGTATCGTTCCGCATTTGCTTGACGTGGAAATAGCCAGCGCTCTTCGAAAACTGGCCGCGGCCCAGCGTATCGATGACAAGCTGTGCCAAGGGCACCCCGCGCGCTGACCGTCGCCGGGTTAGCCTGCTAAGCTCCCGAGAGGGTATCTTTCTTGCGCTTGGGCCAGAACCGGTCGAGCAGCTTGCGCAAGTAGAAGGATCCGCCCAGGAATGCCGCGTAGGCGGCTTGATACATGAATGCGCCCGTACCCGGATCGGCATAGGCGGACGCGCGGACGGGAGTTGCCAGCAGCAGGGGCACCAACAGCAGCAAGGCTCTGGCTACGATCAAAAGAGAAGCAGAATCGCGAGCAGTCTTTTTGCGCATAAAGCTTTACCTCGTGGGCATCATGAGGGCTACAATGCTGTTGCCCACGCTGCCATAGATCAACGGCTGAGAAATTACGGCGGTGTAGCCGGCCAGCATGAAGCAAGCCAGCGGATCCATCTTGCGCCAGGCCGGCAGGTCAAAAATGTCCGCGAGCAGGGACAGGATGTCGTGACAAATTGTCCCTTTTTGAAGCGATTTTGTACGTGGGGAACCGACCAGAACGACCGGGCCGGTCAGGCCTGGGAGCGTGAAAATCCTCCGCGTTTTCCTGGAAAAATGGCCGGCCGGCAGCGCTGGTAAAGATGACTTCGCGATGCTGGATGAGTCCGGAATCGAAACAGTGGCATTGTGTGACATACATTTTTTCTGAAGCACTTGGGCTGCCAAATTACATTCCCGCCTCGCAGTACTCTTGATCCTCGCGGTACAGTTGATTAAGATGCGTCTCAAGGGATCTCCCGCGTGGGCTTTCTGCGCTTGGTTGCTCATGACGGGCCCCTCTGGCGCCCAACCGGTTCCGATACTGCCCAGCGGGTCGGCGCCGCCCAGCCCGGACGATCAAAGCATGCTTCTCGCCCGGGTGCGGCGGGAGGCGCTCCGCTATCAGCGCGAGCTTCCGGATTTCCTCTGCACCCAGTTGACCACCCGTGCTGTCGACGACACTGGAACTGGGAAGCATTGGAAGCGCCGGGACACGTTGGAGGTCGAAGACGTTTACATCAGCGGCTTCGTGAATCATAAGCTCATCCTGCTGAACGGCATGCCTCCGCGCAAAAACTATCAGCAGCTCACCGGCTTTCTCTCGGAGACCGTGTTGCACTCCGTGGGCTTCCTTCCCGCGTGGCTCTTTGGACCGCAGGCCCAGACGCAGTTCGAATGGATGCGCGAGGCCACCCTGGATGGACGGCGGGTGCAGGTGTTTTCGGTGCACCTGCCCGCGGACGATTCGAAGCTGACAATTTCTACCCCGCGGCATTCCTTCGTAGCCGGAGTCGACGGTGCAATTTTCGTTGACGCGAACAGCGCGGTGGTCCGGCGCTTCGAGATCCGGATGGATCTTCCGGCCGCTTCCGCGATTCAGGAAGCGGAGATGAACATCGACTACGGCCGCGTGGATATTTCCGGACGGGCGTTTTTCGTACCGGTGCGATTCGAGGTGCGCGCGCGCTTCGGGACGTCCCTTGTGAAAAATGAAACCGAGGTGGTGCGCTATCAGAAGTACGCCGCCGAAACAACCATTCATTTTGACGAGCCTCCGCTGGAAGGAGATCCGCCGAGCAACGATTAACGCCGGCTTCAAACCTCCCGCGCGGAGGAGTATAGTCTGACTAAAGGGGACTTTTATGCATCACACCATCGAGCGCTATGCCAGTGTTGCTGTTTTGGGGATGGTAACGGGTTGCGCGCTGTTGGCGGCCGACGCGTCGGCTGGCCTGCGGGCTTTCCAGGAAGCCGATTACAAGACCGCCCTTCGCGAATTCAACGCTGGGGCCGAGAAGGGGCAACCCGATGCCGAGTATAACCTCGCCGTGCTGTATTTGAAGGGGCTCGGCGTGGCCGAGAACCTCGACGAAGCTTTCCGCCTGTTTCGCATGGCGGCGGATCAGGGGCACGCGCAAGCCGAATTTCGCGTGGGTGAGATGCGCGAGAAAGGTTGGGGCGCGCCGCCCAACTACGCGGAAGCCCAACGCTGGTACCAGAAGGCCGCGGATGGCGGCGATGCGGAGGCCGCCGAAAGCCTGGCGGAGCTGCTGGAGGAAGGCTACGGCCAGGATCCCGATTTGAAGCGCGCCGCAGAGCGCTATCGGCAGGCCGCCGACAAGGGGCTGTCCGAGGCCCAGTATCGCTTAGGTCTCTTGACCGAGCAGGGCCGCGGCGTTGCTCACGATGACGCGGCAGCAGTGAAGTTGTATACCGCGGCTGCCAATCAAGGCTATGCCGATGCCCAAGAGCATCTGGGGTTGCTGTATTTGCACGGCAAAGGAGCGCCGCAGGATAACAAGCAGGCCTATTTCTGGTTTACGCTCGCCACCAAACAAGGCCTGAAATCGGCCGAGCACAAGAGGGCTGAGGTCATCAAGAAGCTCACTCCCGACGATGTCGTCCAACTCGAGACCAGCGCGTGGAAATGGCGGCCAAAACTCGAGGCTCTGCGGAATCCCGCGATCATTCAGTAGGGCACACAATAACGGCACAGGGCCGGAGGCTCCGTTGTGCCGTTCCAAACAAAGCGGCACAGGGCCGGAGGCTCCGCTGCGTTCCAGGTAAAGCGGCACAGGGCCGGAGGCTCCGTTGGGCCGTCTTAGGCAAAGCGGCACAAGGCGGGACGCGATCCATGTACGAGTCCCGCTGGTCCGGTACCGGCGACCCTTCGTTGACTTATTGATTGCAAGCAAGACCCTTTCATGCTATGCTTTAAAAAGCTTTTGAGAGTTCCACCGCATCGTTTGATCCTTCCCGCAGGGCCCGCCCTCCTCAATCGATACTCCAGGACTTCCATCGCTAGAATTATTTTAGAGGAGAATTATGAAAGAAACAGGAACTGTGAAGTGGTTTAACGCCGCCAAGGGCTTTGGATTCCTTGCGCGCGAGAATGGCGAAGATGTGTTTGTGCACTTTTCGGCAATTGAAGCGTCGGGCTATCGCTCGCTCGATGAGGGCGCCAGGGTCACCTTCGTGGTAAAGAACGGACCCAAGGGCCTGCAAGCCGAACAGGTTTCGCTGGCTTAACTCATTCAGCCTAAGTCGTTCGAACGACGATTCAGGCCACTGAGCAAATATGTCCAGCCGAAACGGCGACAAGTCCCGCCATCACCGGATGCGCAAGCAGAATATCGCCCGGCGTCTTAAGTCCCGGGAACTACAGCAGAAACTGGCGCTGGCTTCAGCGCCTTCGGCTGTTCCCCTGAAGACCAGGCCGTTGACCGGCTAATTTGCTTGCTCGCCTAATGTTTTTCCCGTACTTCTGCCGATATAAGAACTGTGCCAGTCTGGTGTGAAGATGTCGCGGCTTTCAGCTTGGACGAAGTCCTTCAGCGGCAAGTCGAGAATCGGGTGTGGAGCAAGGAGCTTCGTCGTAAGAACAGCTCTTTGGTGAACAGCCGATTGGCGAACCAGATCACACAGGACGATTACCTCGCGGAGCGAAAGATTGGCAACGCCGATGCCGCCGAGTGCCGGCGCCGGGCAACCATTCTCGACGCACAAATCATCCTCCGCGCCGGCCGCCCTCTGGTATCGGCGCCCCTTTAACTGCCGCATAGCCTGGGCACTCCAGCACCGGGAGCGCGGGATACTTCCGGAAGCGCGGATCGCTGAAGCTCAGTTGGCAGAGATAAAACACGCTTCCGCGATCGGACACGATGGTCCGCGAATGCCGGCAGGTTCCGCACAAGCCCGCGTCAGTCAGCACGCCCTACAATTATGCCTGTAACGATGCCCATTGGCGGCTTCCCACCGTCCCGACGTTGAATTGATCCGTCAGAGCCGTCCATCGGCTCGGACTCGGCTGTGCGTTACGCCAAAGCGTTCTCCACGCGGACGATTTCGCCGACGTGCTCGACGCCCAAAAGCCGGCGGCCGTGAACTGCCAGCTCGAAGCGATCCTTGACGCCGGTCTTCTCGAAGATATGCATCAGGTGGACCTTGACGGTTCCGGCGGTGATGGAGAGGGCCACGGCGATCTCCTTGTTCTTCAAGCCGCCGCAAACGTGATGCACGATCTCCTTTTCGCGCGGGGTCAGCCGCGGCGATGCGCGGCGATCAGTGCTGCCCATCCGGATTCGGCAGCGAGTTCTCGATCCACACGTTGCCGCGGCCCACCGAGCGCAGGCACTCCCGCAGCGCATCCACCGGGAGATTCTTCTTGATGATGCCGCGCGCTCCCAATTGCAGGGCACGGAAGCAATCGACCTCAGCCAGGTCGTTCACCCACAGCACGGGCTGGCAACGCAGCCCAGGTGCTTTTCACATCGGTAATGAACTGGAAGACCATCTTAAGGCCCGAGGTCTGATCCACCAGAATCAGGTCGGGGCGATGCTGGCGGATGGCCTCCAGCGCATCGCTCATGCTCGATACCGCGCCGAGAAGTTCCAGGTCCTCGCAGCACGCCGAGGACTTTCGCCAAACCTTCGACGACAATCGGCTGAGATTCGCACGCAAAAACTGTGAGTCTATCCACCAGATTTTCCCTTAAGGTGGGGTAGATCGACGGAGAACGAAAGGGGGTGTAGGTACTAGGTGTCGATTACGTCAGGGGTAAGCGAGCGATACGCCAGCGCAAGCCCCAGAGCGGCCACGGCCGCGGCCACTAAACCCCATCCGGTCAACAATCCGCGCTCGATCAGATAGCCTCCCAGCGGCGGAGCACAGATCTGGGCGACGGAAGTGAGCGATTGGGTCAGGCCGAGCACGACGCCTTGCTCTTCGCGCGAGGTCGCCTGGGTGATCAGGCTGGTGAGAGTCGGCCGGACCAAGCCGCCGATCGATGTCACCACGGTGGCCGCGATCAGCACCGGAAGGCTGTGGCACAAGGCCAGGATCACGTAACCCGCGGCATATCCGGCGAAGCCCGCCCGCAGCAACGGCTTTCTCGCCAAAGCGCTTGACCAGGCGGCCCAGCGTCTGCGGACCCTGCAAGAAGAATGCCCAGGAATCCGGCGAAGGCCCATACGTAGCCCAGTTGCCGCGGACCGAAAGGCATCCCGTGATAGGTGAGGCGGCGCTCGACAAACAGCGGAAGACCGGAAACAAACATGGAGAAGCTGAAGGCGAAGGCGAAAAACTCGAACAGCCGCGCGGCCAGACGCGGTCTGGCGGAAATACTCGGCGTAGGCGCCCCATTGGACCAGCGAAATCCGCGCGCCACCCGGCCCAGTCGCCTTTTCCCGCCCGGCTTGACCGAAGGCAGCAGCAGCGACGTTGCCAGGATGCTGGTGGCGGAAAGAAACGCCGCGGCGAAGAATCGGGTAGCGATAGTCGTAGCCTGCCAGGAAGCCCGAAATCGCGGGTCCGATCAGGAACCCCATACCGAAGGCGATGCCGATGATCCCGAAGGACTTGGCGCGCTCCTCCGGCTTGGTCACATCGGAAATGTAGGCCTGCGCGAGCGAAAGATTGCCGGCGGTCGACCCGTCGATGGCCCTCGCCAGAAACAGGATCCACAGGTTGGGTGCGAAGGCGGTGATCAGGAACCCGATCAGCGTGCCAACCTGGCTCACGATCAGCAGACGGCTTCCGGCCCATGTGATCCGACAGACGGCCGAGCAATGGCCCGGAGATCAACTGGCACATCGCGTAAATGCCGATGAGCCAACCTACCTGAAACGGGCTGGCCCCCAGCTTCTCGGCGTAGAACGGCAGCAGCGGGATCATGATCGTCAGTCCGAGCACATCGACGGCGACGATCAGGAAAATGGGGAGCAGCGGCGAGGAGCGCAAGTCTTATGATGCCATGTCTTCCGTCTCTTCCACCCACCGAAGCCCGGGCAACCCGTCGATGCTCTCCGCATTTTTAGCGCGCTGGTATTGGAGCAGCCCAGATTCTCCCTTGTTGGCGGCCCATCGCGGCAGTTGTGTGCGCTGTTCCTCGAATTGGAACAAAGGCACGCCGAAACCGCAGGAATCGCTGATGCGCGCGATCCGGACGCGGATGATCGAGCGCACGGGTCCGGTTGCTCCCAACTCCCCCAACATCCCCGCGAATTCGGGGTCCTGCGGCTCGATCGCCTCTCCCTGTCCATGCAGGCGGACGATTCGCGGAGGCCCGGTAAACGCGCACAGCATGATCACGATACGTCCGTTCCCGCGCAGATGGGCGATGGTCTCGACGCCGCTGCCGGTGTAATCCGCATAAGGCACCGTTGCCGGACCGAGCACGCGGAGCAGATCCACCCCCTTGGGTGAAACGTTGACGTGGCCGCCCGGCCCGGATGGCGCAGTGGCTACGAAAAATATGCGCTGCGATTCAAGAAACGTTCGCAGGCGGTCGTCGATTTCAGTGTAGAGTGCCATAAGATGCGTGGTGCCGTAAGATAAGAATGATGGAGACGAGCTCAGGAGTTCTACCGCATTCAAAAGCTTCCGCCGTACGTGTTTGCCGTCATCAATGAGATGAAGGCAAAGGCACGGGCGTGCGCAACTGGATGTGGTGGATCTGGGAATGGGCAATCCCGATGGCGCCAGCGCCGCGCGCGGTGGTCAGCAAGCTGGTGGAGGCCGTGCGCAATCCGCGCAATCACCGCTATTCGCTCTCCCGGGGCATTCCGCAGCTTCGCAACGAGATCGTCAAGCGCTATCAGAGAAACTACGGCGTCGAGCTCGACCCGGACAAAGAGGCCATCGTCACGATCGGCGCCAAGGACGCCCTGGCGCACCTGCTGTTCGCGGTGATCGGCCCCGGCGACGCGGTGGTGTCGCCGAATCCGTGTTATCCGATTCATCAGTACGGAGTCATCATGGCGGAAGGGCCACGCCTGCATGCTGCCCATGCCCGATCCGGCGGCGTTTCTCGAACGACTGGAGGACTTGTACCGCAAATCGGCGAAAAAGCCGGCCATGCTCCTGCTCTCGTTCCCGCACAATCCCACTACGCAGTGCGTGGATCTGGATTTCTTCAAGGAGATCATCCGGCTGGCGGCGCATCACGGCACCATGGTGGTGCACGATTTCGCCTACGCCGACCTCGGCTTCGACGGCTACAAGCCGCCCAGCATTCTCCAAGTGGACGGCGCCAAGGAAGTGGCGGTGGAGATTTTTTCGCTCTCCAAGAGCTACAACATGGCGGGCTGGCGCGTGGGTTTCTGCCTGGGCAATGCCCAACATGATTCACGCCCTGGCCCGCATCAAGAGCTATCTGGATTACGGCGTATTTCAGCCCATTCAGATCGCCTCCATCATCGCGCTGCGGGAATGCGAGGAGGACACCAGGAAGATCTGCGCGGTGTATCAGAAGCGGCGCGACGTGCTGATTCAGGGACTGAATCGCGCGGGCTGGCCGGTGGAGCCGCCCAAGGGGACCATGTTCGTGTGGGCCCCGCTGCCGGAGAAATACAAACGCGCTGGGATCGCTCGAGTTTTCGAAGTTGCTGCTGGAGCAGGCCCTGGTGGCCGTCTCTCCGGGAATCGGATTCGGCCCGCTGGGCGAAGGGCACGTTCGTTTCGCGCTGATCGAAAACCCGCACCGCACCCGTCAGGCGACCGCCGGCATCAAGCGTATGTTGCAATCCGGGCTAGGGGAATCGGACATATGGCAGCGCTTCCCGATCGCTACGCGGACTCCCCGCCACGGGGAGCTCTGATCGATCTGCGCGATCTTCAGCCTGAGCACCTGGCGCCGCTGCTGGAGGAAGAAATCGAGGCGTGGCGCGGCGGCCTGGACTGGGATTTCCGCGCGTCGGCGGATCTGGTGCGGCGATTCGTGCAGGTGCGCGCACTCAACGGATTCGCGCTGCTGGAGGGCGGCGTCCGCAGCTGCCACCGTGACCGGCTACTGCTACTACGTTGCCGAAGAAGGCAAGGGCCTCATCGGAGATTTCTACGTGCGCGAAGCCGCGCGCACGGTGGAGAACGAGAATCGGCTGCTGGAGGCGGTGCTCGAATCCATGTGGAAGACGCCGGGGATGCGGCGAGTCGAGGCGCAAATGCTCATGCTGAGTTCGCATCTGAACCGGCCCATGCCTTTCCCGCGCTGGTGCCGGATCTTTCCGCGCGGCTTTTTCGAAGCCCCAGTCGATCGCGGACGCGTTGCCCCGGCGCGAGCCCGCCGGCTCCAGCCATCCTGTCCTGGACCGCGAACCTGAGTGAGGAGGCGGCGCGTTTGATCGCGGTCTCCTACCGCGGCCACGTGGACAGCCAGATCAACGATCAGTATCGCTCTCACGCGGGCGCGCTCCGCTTCCTGGCGAACATCGTCCAGTTTCCCGGATGCGGCTTGTTCACCGCGCCCGCTTCCTTCGCCGCGCGGGACCGCGGCAGTGGAGCCTTGTGCGGAATCTCGCTGGCCAGCATGGTGGCGCCCGATGTCGGCCACATCACGCAACTCTGCGTCGCGCCGTCGCACCGGGGCCGCGGACTCGGCTACGAACTGCTGCGGCGTTCCCTTGAAGCTCTGGCTTCGCAAGGCTGCCGCAGCGCCAGCTTGACCGTCACCACCGCCAACCAGACCGCCATCCGGCTCTATGAGAGGATGGGCTTCCGCAGCCGGCGCGATTTTGCGGCGTTCGTCTGGGAGCTGGGCTGAGCTTCCCTCCGGCGTTGCGGTCCTAGGACTCTTGGCTCCCTTCGGCGCGGGCGATTCAGTATCGATTGGACTATCTTCCCATTGATCCTTGGTAGGGGCTCCAGCAGACTATGAATGGATGGCGAAAGGCCCAGCATGAGCAGAGTAGCCGAGGCCCTAAAACGGGCGAACGCAATCCAGCCATCGCCGGCGCCAACCGAGCATAGGCGCGGACACGTTCTCTTGAACCCGGAAGAAGACCGCACAGGACCGCCTCGGCCCTCCAAACCCCCGGAAACTCCCAATCGTTTTGTCGAGCCGGAAAAGGCTCACCCGCTCCAGCTTGTGCAGGCTTTCTTCACCCGTGCGGCCGGCAAGCTCTTAAATGCATGGGGCTTGAAAGCCCGCACGCTGCTCCGCCAACCCTGGGTTCGGCGGCTGCTGAGGTCCGGAGGCATCCCCCTGGGAGGACCACCGCCGGCCTGCGGGAGCTTGACCCGCCGGGGCCAACCCTGCCGCGGCCCCGCCATGGCCAACGGATTCTGCCGGCTGCACGGCGGCTCACGCTCCGGCATCCTGGCCGAAAGGGCGCGGAGCCTGCTGGAACGGATCTCGGCCGCACGCTGAGGAAGCCCGTACGGGGCCGGCGAGGCCCTCCAATCCGACGTTTGTCGGACAATGGAGGTTCATGGTCGAAACCATTCAATGGACCGATGCGGGCGTGGTCATGATCGATCAAACCCGCCTGCCGCGCGAGCAAGTCTTCGTCACCTGCACCACCTATCGCGAAGTGGCCGAGGCGATCCGCTCCATGGTGATTCGCGGAGCGCCCGCCATCGGCGTCGCGGCCGCCATGGGCGTGGCGCTGGGCGTGCAGGAAGACGCGGATTTCGAAATCGTGTGCCAGACCCTGGCGCAAACCCGCCCCACCGCGGTGAATCTGTTTTGGGCGATTGACCGGATGCGGCGCCTGAAGGCCTCCCTTGACAAAAGCGGGCTCAATGGCGCGAGCCGCGAGCATATCGTCGGGCGCATGATTCAGGAAGCCCGCCAGATTCACTCCGAGGACATCGCCATCTGCCGGGCCATTGGCCGCCACGGCGAGCCGCTGGTTCCCGACGGCAAAACCGTGCTCACGCACTGCAACGCGGGGGCGCTGGCGACGGCCGGTTACGGCACCGCGCTCGGCGTCATCCGTGCGGCGGCCGAGGCGGGCAAGAAGATTGACGTGTTCGCCGATGAGACCCGCCCGTTTCTGCAGGGCTCCCGTCTGACCGCCTGGGAATTGCAGCAGGACGGCATCGCGACCACCATCATCACCGACAATATGGCCGGGCATTTCCTGCGCTCCGGGCGCATCGGCTGCGTGGTGGTCGGAGCGGACCGCATCGCTGCCAACGGCGACGTTGCCAACAAGATCGGCACCTATTCCGTCGCCGTGCTGGCCAAGGAAAACGGCGTGCCATTCTATGTGGCCGCGCCGGTTTCCACCTTCGACCTGACGCTCGCCTCCGGCGACGCCATCCCCATCGAGCAGCGCTCGGCTTCCGAAGTCACTCACGTCTTCGGCGTTCCCATCGCGCCGGAAAACATCGCCGTCGAAAACCCGGCCTTCGATGTGACCCCGGCGCGCTACGTCACGGCTATCGTCTGCGAGCGCGGCGTGGCCCGCCCGCCGTATGAGGAATCGCTGAGAAATATGCGCTGACAAAATGGTACGTTGACCATGATGCGCATTTTTATCGCTACTCTGCTGTGCGGCGCGCTGACGCTCGTGGGACAGTCGTCCCTCGCCGGCCGCCGCGCCCCCAGCTTCTCGCTTCCCGATTCCAACCAGGTCCAGCACGACATCCTCGATTACCGCGGCAAGTGGCTGCTTTTGACCTTCGCCCGCAGCGCCGGTTGCCCGCACTGCGCCCCGCTTTCGAAGGAGCTCGAAAAGCTCCAGAGCTCGAAGATCGCGGTGCTCACCGTCTTTCTTCCGGGGGAGGACTATAGCACCGGCGCCCGCTACGCCGCCGAAAACAAGCTCACTTCGCCCATCGTCTTCGATCAGAGCCAGGTGGCCATCGCGTACTTCAAGGCCACTCCCGCCAACCCCAGAATCGACACGCCCCACATGTTCGCCATCAATCCCGCCGGCATGATCGTGCAGGATTGGCCTGACGGCGCGGTGGGAGCCATGCTCGCGGCCAAGGGCGGAGTCGCGGGGGCGATTCAGGCCCTGATGGCCGCGGCGAAGTAACGAAAAGCATTACTCACGTCTGCGCATGGAAGGTACCACCGCACAAAGGGCAAGTCACCGTCCCCACCCGCCCCTTCGGCAGCCGAAGTTTGGCGCGGCATCGTTCACATGTCACAATGACGCGGTCCTCCGGTGAGGATTCGACTCTCGCCGGTGTGAGCCCCTCGCCTGGAGGCGCATCGATACACAACTGCTCACCTCGGAGTGCAAGGACACCTGCTTTCGTGAGCTCTCTGACCGCCGTAAGTGCCGCGGCTCTTATGTTGTCGGTAATTCGCGAATATCCCAGGACTCGGGCAGTTTCCGTCGCCAATTCTGCTTCCGTGATACCTCGAGTCAAGCGGACCACGAGAAGCGCCGCCGCTTCCAGTTCCTCTGGCGGCACATGGTCAATGTCACGGAGCTTAGTACCGGGTGCGGGCCGACGTGGCATGACGGCCCTCTTGCCCTCGCTCCAGACAAAAAAGCCGCTCCGGCGGACCTTCCCTTTGCGACAGGCTGCTTCGATTTGTGAAATCACCCGGCTCTCAACCAAGTGACCGGCCCGCATCAACTGAAACATGCGCGCCACCCGGCGTACCAACACCTCCTCATGAATGGGGCCCTCCCGATCGACAATAAGCAAGATGTCGTCTTCGACGAGGGAACCGTTGGAGTAGAACTCCTCCTTGGGACGGAAGCTTGCTTGTGTCTCAAGGACCACGCCGATCTCCGGATGGCCGTCGTATGGGTCCGTCACCTCTGCGCCGGCGAGAACAGTTTCGGCAATCTGTACAGTTCCGCTGACTTTGCGTTCTACGTCGGCCTTTTCGGCATTGGAAATCGGGGCGGGCGAACTCTTCAATTCATCTATGCGCTGGACTAGGCGAAGCAGGCACCCTTGTGGGTCCCTGATCCAGTCCGTCGACCAGATGCGATAGATCTGCCATCCCAAGCTTTCCAGAATCTGTTGTCTCAACCGATCGCGGTCGCGTGCAACGGACGAAGAATGGTACGTTGCTCCGTCACACTCGATTCCGAGGAGATACCGACCCGGGTTTTGTGGATCCTTTACCGCCAGGTCGATGCGGTACCGGGACGTCCCGACCTGCCGGTCCACCTCCATTCCCCGCGTGCGCAGCGCTTCCCAAACGGCGCGTTCAAATGGAGATTCCGACTCTCCTGCCGGTGCGGCCGTCCCAAGGGGCAGTCGACCGTCCCGAGCAAAAGCCAAGTATCGGCGTAGAAGCTTAGGTCCGAGGCTCTGAACACGATTTTCATCGATATCGGAGGCAAGAATTGACGAGACGATAACCAGCTCCCAGCGGGCGCGGGTGATGGCCACGTTCAATCGCTTCTCTCCTCCTTGCGCATTGATTGGTCCAAAGTTTAGGGAAAAAGCACCTGCCGCGTCCTTCCCATAGCCAATGCTGATGATGATCGTGTCGCGCTCGTCCCCCTGAACATTCTCAAGCGGCTTAACAAAAAACGCTTCCTCATTATCGTGCTTGAGTAGCGGTTCCAGGTCGGGGCGACGAAGAAGCAGTCTTTCAATTTCTTCGTCAATCGCCGCTTCTTGGGACGTGCTTAGCGCGATGACGCCGAGCGACCGCTTGAGGCCCCAACGATCACAGTGATCCTCAACCAAGCGCGCAACCTCTTGAGCCTCCCTGCGGTTGGTTCGCGAATTCCCGCGATCGTATACTCCATCCGCGACGTGCTCAAGCCGGACTCCGAGACCGACATTTGCTCTTGCCGCCGGCGCGGGAAAGGTTATGAGATCCCCATAGAATTCCGCATTGGAGAATGCAATCAAGCTTTCGTGTTTGCTGCGATAGTGCCAGAGCAGACGGCACGACTGCATACCGCTTGCATCGCAGTCTTCAAGCAGGCTGTCGAGCGGCGCCTGGGTCTCATCGTCTTCGTCGCCATCATCGCTTAGATTTCGTTCAAAGAAACGAGTGGGGGGAAGCTGCTTCGCGTCGCCAGCCACGACCAGCTGCTTTCCGCGAAGCACGGCGCCGATCGCCTCTTCGGATGGAACTTGCGATGCCTCGTCGAAAATCACCAAGTCGAACTGGATCGCATCCTTTGGAAGAAACGTCGCCACAGAAAGAGGGCTCATGAGCAAGCAGGGTGTCAAATCCAAAATGACACCTCCCGATTCACGGAATAGCTTTCGCAGTGGGGCGTGCTTCTTCTGTTTGGCAAGCTCCCTCCGAAGGAACCCAACCTGGCCAGCGGCAGGCGGATACACAACGCAACCGTGTGGCGATTCACGCCGTTGGCAATAGCCACCGCGTTATCACTCATGCCGTTGGCGGACTCCAAGAGAATGGCTGCGTGAAGCACCTGCCGTTTTTCCGCGCTACGGGATCGCCGAAGATCCTCCAGCCTTTCCCGGTCCGCCGCCGACAGGCTCAATGGTTGTCGCTTCGTGACGAATGGCATATAAGCCACTCTGCCACAGAAATGTTCTTATTTGGATAGCTTTCAACAGAACGATAGTCTAGGAAGGTGATTGGCCCCAAGGGCACATCGCAGCTCCGAATGCTCTTGTAGTTCCGCAGAACCACGCGCGAGATTTTGTTACGCTCCGGCATTTCACTGACCTGCAACCTCTTCAGTATAAAGCGCTCGCCGATGATCCAAGAAATAGTCAAGCGATCTGCCCATTTAGTTGGCCTCAAACGGCATCGTAGGAGGTCGGATGCACTGGGAGTGCTTGGTTGACGCTGATGGGTCCACCGATCCGTGCGGCGACCCCCGGAGTCGCGTTACACCCGCTCTCACAAGCCCGGAAAGGGGTCGCGGCGGGGGCGAGGCGGTCGGCGGATCGGGGGGCGTCCGCCCACCAATGTGAAAGTCTCTAGCCGACGGGAGCCGGGGCGCGCCGCAGTACAACTTTGGGCTTGCGCATGCGCTTGATCACGCGATAGCCCAGCAAAACGGCGAGGATCGCGCCATACATCAGCGGCAGGCGGATGTCGGATTTCACGAGCAGATAATAGTGGGTGACCCCGGCGGCTCCGCAAAAATAGACCGTGCGGTGCAGCGCCTGCCAGCGTTTGTAGCCCATGCGGCGCACCCATCCGGCGGTGGAAGTGATCGCCAGCGGCGTCATCCCCAGCAACGCGGCCATGCCCACGGTGATGTACCAGCGTTTCAGGATGTCCTTCCACATCTCAGACGGATCGAAAGCCTTGTCGAGCCAGGCCCAGGTGGCCAGATGCAACATGGCGTAGAAGAATGCGAACAGGCCCAGCATGCGGCGGAAGCGCGTCAACTGCGGACGGTTCAGAAGATTGCGCAGCGGAGTGACGGTTAGCGTGATCAGCAAGAACCGCAGGGTCCAATCGCCGGTGTAGTGGGTGATGAATTCGACCGGATTGGGGCCGATCGTGACGAAGAAGCTGTTCTGCGAGATGGCCGCAGCTAGAGAATCCGGGACGGCGTTGAGCGCGGCCAGGACCGGCGGCGACAGACGCGCGAAGGGAATCAGGCAGGCCAGAAACAACACGGCCTTGGTCCACTTGCTGGACAGAATCTTTGCTGTGGTCACTTCAGGCGATGGTCACTTCAGTCTAGTAATTCTTGCGCAGGTCCATGAAGGCGTACATGCCGGCCACCTGGTCGCCATAGCCGTTGAACTTGAGGGTCTTGCGCCGCGCCAACTCGCCCAGCCGCTCCTCGGTGGCCTGGCTCCAGCGCGGATGATCCACTTCCGGATTCACGTTGGAATAGAAGCCGTACTCGCGGGCGTTGGCCTTGTTCCAGGTGGTGGGAGGCTCCTTCTCCACCAGGCTGATCTTGTTAATGGACTTGATGCTCTTGAAGCCGTACTTCCACGGCACCACCAGGCGGAAGGGCGCGCCATTTTGATTGGGAAGCGTTTCTCCATATAGGCCCACTACCAGCATCGCCAGAGGATTCATGGCTTCGTCCATGCGCAGGCCCTCGACGTAAGGAAACTGGATGCCGGCCTCGCCCTGAGAGAGCATGACCTTGGGATCGTAGTAGCTCTGAAAGGCGACGTACTTGGCGTTGCCGTTGGGCTCCGCCAGCTTCAGCAATGCGCTCAAGGAGAAGCCGATCCACGGCACTATGATGGACCAGCGCTCCACGCAACGGTGGCGATAGATGCGCTCCTCCAGCGGAGCGATCTTCATGATCGCGTTCAGATCGAGCGTCTGGGGCTTGCCGGCGCCTGCTCCCTCAATGCGCACCGTCCAGGGGTCGGGGACATGCCACTTGGGGGCGTTGCGGCCGGGATCCGGCTTGTCGGTGCCAAATTCGTAGAAGTTGTTGTAGTTGGTGATGGTGGAGAGAGGAGTCTCTTTGTCGGTGACGCTGAAAGGCGCTTGCGTCTTGACGGCATTGAGCTTGGTCGGAGCGGCGAGGGCGGAGTAAGGTCCGGCCAAGCTTCCCAGCGCGGCGGCGGATGCGCCTAAGAAACGGCGGCGGTTGAGATAAACGTTTTTGGGCGTGACATCGGAGTAACGAAGTTCAGGTTGTTTGCGGATGATCATGGAGACTTCCTCTTCTACTAATCTAACTCCTTCCGGCCGGGTGTGGCGAGGGGCGGCACCGAAGGCACTGAGGGCAAGGGGAAAAGCGTTATCCTTTTAGGTTGCCGCAAGCCCCTGCCGCCGTTCCAACTGACGCCCCATGAAGCCCCTCGACTGGCTGGTGATGTTCGGGTGGCTGGCGTTCATCGTCGGCTATGGCCTGTATCGCGGGCGCGGCAGCAACACCATCAACAGCTATTTACTGGCCAACCGGAGCATGCCCTGGTACGCGATGGGGCTCTCCATCATGGCCACGCAGGCCAGCGCGGTCACCTTCATCTCCACCACCGGCCAAAGCTACACCGACGGAATGCGCTTCGTGCAGCTCTACTTCGGATTGCCTTTGGCGATGGTGGTGCTGTGCGCGACCGCGGTTCCCATCTTTCACCGTGCCAACGTATACACGGCGTACGAATACCTGGAACAGCGCTTCGACGCCAAGACGCGCGCGCTGGTGAGCGGGATCTTCCTGCTGCAACGGGGGCTGGCGGCCGGGTTTTCGTTGTATGCTCCGTCGGTGGTGCTGTCGGTGATTCTGGGATGGCCGGATCGCCTGACCACGGTGCTGATGGGCGTGCTGATCGTGGCCTACACGGCTCTCGGCGGCAACAAGGCGGTAACCTGGGCCGACGTGCAGCAGATGCTGTTAATCTCTTGCGCGCTGGTTTTGGCGCTGTTCATGGCGGTGCATCTGCTTCCCTCGAATATTTCCTGGGCGAACGCGATATCGCTGGCCGGGGCGGCGGGAAAGCTCAACGCAGTAAATCTGCATTTCGACTGGGACGACCGCTACAACCTGTGGAGCGGCCTGATCGGAGGCATGTTCCTGGCGCTGGCCTACTTCGGCTGCGATCAAAGCCAGGTGCAGCGTTATCTCACGGGCAAATCCATCGAGCAGAGCCGGCTGAGCCTGGTCTTCAACGCCATGGCCAAGATTCCGATGCAGTTCTTCATCCTGTTCATCGGCGCGATGGTGTTTGTGCTGTTTATTTTCGTGAAGCCGCCGCTGCTGTTCCAGCCGGTGGAGCTCAGCAAAGTGCGGTCCGACCCGCGCTATGCCGTGGTTGAGCAGCGTTACGACCAGGCGTTCACCCAGCGCAAACAAGCCGCGGAAGAATATCTTGAAGCCGGGCGCAGGGGCGGAGCGACTGCCCAGGAAGCCCGGGAGCAGAGCCGTTCGCATTTCGCCAGCGCGCAGCGTGAGCTGAACGACGCGCACGCCGCCGGCGAGCAGCTTGTGGGCAAGGATTTCCACGACACCAACTTCATCTTCCTCTCCTTCGTGACCAACTACCTTCCGGTGGGAGTGGTGGGGCTGATCATCGCGGTGATCTTCACGGCCGCGATGTCATCGACTTCCGGAGAGATCAATTCGCTGGCGGCGGTGACCGTGATCGACCTGTACCAGAGGCACTTGCGCAGGGACGCATCGGATCATCACTACGTGACCGCGTCGCGCTGGGCGACGGTGTTTTGGGGCGTGTTCGCGGTGGGCTTCGCACAATACGGGCGGAATTTCGGAGCGCTGATTGAAGCGGTGAACATCGTGGGGTCGTTGTTTTACGGCGGGCTGCTGGGCGTGTTCATGCTGGCGTTCTTCTTCAAGAAAGTCGGCCCGAATGGCGCGTTTTTCGGAGTTCTGGCGGGCGAAGCGGTGATCTTCGCCGCCTTCCTCTTCACCAAGATCGCCTTCCTCTGGTACAACGTGGTGGGCTGCATCGTGGTGATTTGCGCAGGAGTGCTGGTCTCGCGCGCGTTCGACCGCGAAGCCGTTCAGCGGACCTGACCGGCGCCTCGCGCAGCCTGCTGCACTGAGGCGATGAGCGCGGCGCTCCGCAGGGACGCGATTAACGCGTCCAGCCTGGCTGCGATCTCAGCGACCGAAGGCGCTTCAGAGGCGGGCAGCATCTGCGCGCGGACAGAGTACCAGCCACAGGCACAGGCGCGCGGTTTGCGCTGCGCCGCGGCGGTCTGTCAGCAGAAGATGATTGATGCGCGGATAGATCGCCTGCGTGATGGGGCCGGTGACGGCGGCTCGCGCGATTTTCTCCGCCCCGGCGAACCAGCGCGGAGCGCGGTCCAGCCGAGGCGGAGCGACGGCCACACGAACGGCGTGTCGCGATACGCGATCGCGATGCCGGCGGCGGGAGCAGGCCGAAAGCCCCGCCGCCGAATGCTGTTCATGGATCTGAGGTTCATGGTTTTATCCGTGAGTGTTCACCGCTGGGTTTTGACTGCCGTAGCGCCTCGGTGAGCTGCTGAATGGTGAGCTCTAGTTCACTCAATCGTTGGCCGACGTCGGCGAGGGAAGGCTCGCCCAGCACGCGCAAGACCTGGGAGCGGGCGAAGTCGGAAAAACTTCGCGCGCCGCTGGCGGACTCGACGGTCAAGAGGCGGGCGTAGTCTTCCTGCGCGATTCGAAACATCACGGTTTTGTTTCTAGGCAGGCTTGACAACCCGCATGGGCTTGACCAAGATGAAAGGCGGTGTCGGGGGCGACCAGACCGGCATCCACCTCGATCGCCACCGAGCAGCTCAAGGCCTCGACGCTCGCCATCACGCGCCAGCAATCCTTGGCGCGCACAATCACGCCGCGCAACGAGGCAAATTGGCCGTCGCGGATCACCACATTCTGCCCCGTTCGCAGATACGGCCAGGGAAGCAGAGACCGCCCGGATGCGAGCAGGGAGCGAACTGCGGCGATTTCCTCCTCATCCACCGGCGCCGCGTCCTTTCCAGTGGTGACGATGGAGCGCACTCCGGGCGAACTCAGAACGCGGAGCCGGTCGGGGTAAGCGAAGCGGCAAAAGACGTAGCCGGGAAACAGAACGGCATCGAGATTCTTGACCCGGTCCGACCAACGGCGGCGAACGCGATAGACCGGCAGGTAAGCCTCGAAGCCTTGATGCAGGAGGCTGCGTTCAGCCTTGCGCTCGTGACTGGGTCCCACCGTGAGGGCGAACCAGGAAGGTTCACTGGGATTAAAGCCGGGGGGTACCAATAGTCTAGCCATCGCGAGAAAAAAGTCAAGTGTGTGTTTTTGAGATGGGGGCCGCACGCTATAATTCCAGGTTCGGTCATGTCGATCCTCAAGTTGAAGGTCCTGAGCCGCGTGGTGGAGTCCGGATTGGTGGCGATTGTGCGCACGGATTCGGCGGATCAGGCGGCGCGGATCGCCGACGCATGCGCCCAAGGCGGAGTGGCGGCTCTGGAGGTCACCTTCACCGTGCCCGGCGCGGCGGCGGTGATTTCCGATCTAACGAAGCGGCATCGGCCCGAGCAGATCGCGATTGGCGCAGGGACAGTATTGGACCCTGAGCCGGCTCGCGTGGCCATTCTGGCGGGGGCGCAGTTTCTGGTGAGCCCGTCGGTGAATGCGGAGACCGCGCGCCTGGCCAACCGTTACCAGATCCCCTATATGCCGGGCGCGGGCACGGTTCGCGACGTGGTGGAAGCGATGGAGTGCGGCGCGGACATCATCAAAGTTTTTCCGGGCGAAACGCTGGGGCCCGAATTCATTAAGGCGGTCAAGGCTCCTCTGCCGCAGGCGTCGTTGATGCCCACCGGAGGCGTCAGCATCGAAAACGCGGCCACTTGGATAAAGGCTGGAGCGGTGGCGCTGGGAGTGGGGGGCAATCTCATTGCCGGCGCCAAGACCGGCGATTTCCAATCCATCACCGATCTGGCGCGGCGATTCATTGAGGCGATTCGCCAAGCTCGTGGCCTATGAGCTCGTGGACTATGAGCGCGCAGAGTATGAGCGGCCGGGTGGTCACTTTCGGAGAGATCATGCTGCGCCTGGCGCCTCCGGGCTTCGAGCGCTTCCTGCAAACGCCTCAATTCGTCGCCACGTTCGGCGGCGGCGAAGCCAACGTCGCGGTAGCTCTGGCCTCCTTGGGAACGCCTGCTGCCTTCGTCACCGTGCTGCCCGACAAACATCCCGTGGCCGATGCCGCCATCGCCGAATTGCGTCGCTTTGGCGTGGATACGGACTACATCGTGCGCGGCAAGGGGCGCATGGGAATCTACTACCTCGAGGCCGGCGCCAACCAGAGGCCCTCCAGAGTGGTCTATGATCGCGACGCAAGCTCAATCGCCCTGGCCCAGCCCGGTCTGATTGATTGGGGCCGCGTCTTTGACCGTGCAGGGTGGTTTCATCTTACCGGCATCACACCGGCGCTCAGCGCCTCCGCCGCGGAGTTGTCACTGGAAGCCCTCAGTCAAGCCCGGTCCGCTGGATTGACGATCTCCCTTGACCTGAACTATCGCAAGAACCTGTGGAAGTGGGGCAAGCCTGCCGCTGAAGTTATGCCGGAGATCGCCAAGCTGGTGGATATCGTCGTCGCCAACGAGGAAGATGTGCAGATGACGCTGGGCATCGAGGCCGGAGCGGACATGCACTCCGGCAAACTGGACCTGGGCCAGTATGAGCGGCTCACCGGAAAGGTTCTGGACGGCTTCGCGAACCTGCGAGCCGTCGCCATCACGCTGCGCGAATCGAAGAGCGCCTCGCATAACGGGTGGTCGGCTTGCTGGAACGATCGCAGCGAGTTTCTCGCCAGCCGGTCCTACGACATCACCCATATCGTGGATCGGGTCGGGGCGGGCGATAGCTTTTCGGGAGGTCTCATTTACGGTTTGATGCACTTGGCGAGTCCCCAAGAAGCGCTGGAGTTCGCGGCGGCGCTGAGTTGCCTGAAGCACTCCTTGCCCGGCGATTTCTGCCGGGTGACCGGGGAGGAAGTTCGCGCTTTGCTCAGGGACGGCGGCTCCGGCCGGGTGCAACGCTGAGCACGCGTGTCACTGGCGCGTGATATCCTCAAAAGTTAGGTTCCCCCCGAAGTTCTCTGTGGAACGCGAGAGGTTTGCATGTCTGGTCATTCGAAGTGGGCGACGATCAAGCACAAGAAGGGCGCGCTGGACGCCAAACGCGGGAAAATCTTCACCCGCGTGATCAAGGAAATCATGATTGCCGCGCGCAGCGGCGGCGATCCCGACATGAACCCGCGTCTGCGCACGGCGGTGGTGGCGGCCAAGGCCGTCAGCATGCCCGCCGACAACATCAAGCGCGCCATCATGCGGGGCACGGGCGAGCTGGAAGGGGGGCAGATTGACGAGATCATGTTCGAAGGCTATGGTCCCGGCGGCGCGGCGGTGCTGGTCATGGTGGCCACCGACAATCGCAATCGCACCGTGGCCGACATCCGGCACGTCTTCTCGAAATACGGCGGCAACCTGGGCGAACAGGGCAGCGTGGCCTGGATGTTCGAGCGCAAGAGCCAGATTCTGATCGACGGCGACAAGGCCACCGAGGAGCAGTTGATGAGCGTGGCTCTGGAGGCCGGCGCGGACGATCTGCGCAACGACGGCGGCGACTGGGAAGTGCTCTCCGCGCCCGAGAATCACGAGGCGGTGGTGGCTGCGCTCGAAAAAGCCAAGATTCCGACGGAGGAGGCCAAGATCGCCATGGTTCCCAAGAATTTGATCAAGCTGGAAGGCAAGAGCGCCAGCGGCATGCTGAAGCTGAGCGAGGCCCTGGAAGAACACGACGACGTGCAGAACGTGTATTCCAACTTCGACATCGACGAGAAGGAACTGGAAGCTCTGGCTTCTTAAGGCGACAAAGGAGACGGCGTGCGTGTGCTCGGAATCGACTGTGGAACGGAGCGCACGGGCTGGGGAGTGATCTCGAGCGACGGGCGCAGTCATCGGGTGATCGCGCACGGCCTGATTCGCACCTCGGCGCGGGACCCGCTGGAGATCCGGCTGAGAGAGATCGCGGCGGCGTTGCGGGCGATTCTGGAGCAGCACAAGCCCGACGCGGCGGCGGTGGAAGAAGTGTTCTTTTCGCAGAACGTCAAGACCGCGTTGAAACTGGCGCACGTGCGCGGGGTGGCGCTGCTGGCCGCGGCCGAGGCTCGCGTGGCGCTGGGCGAGTATTCTCCTCTTGAAGTGAAGACCAGCGTGGTGGGTTATGGCCGCGCGGAGAAGCATCAGGTGGGACGAATGGTGCGGATTCTGACCGGGCTCGATCAGGAAATGGAAACCGAGGACGTGTCCGATGCCCTGGCGGTGGCGATTTGTCACGCGACCTTTTCCGCCCGGCCGGCGCGCACAGTAGCGGGAGGACTGCGATGATCCGGCTGGGATTGATCGCGAGTCTGGCGGCGGCGCTTGCGTATGCCCAGAGCGCCCCGCGGGTGGTTTACACCAAGTCGTTCCCTGGCTCCGATCCGGAGTACGTGGCCATTACGGTGGAGCGGAGCGGGATGGTGTCCTATAAGGAGACGCCGGACGACGACCCGGACACATTCCAGCTCGAAGCCCAATTTCACGGATAGGATTTTCGACTTGGCGGACAAACTGGATCACTTCAAGAAGCCCATCGAAAGCAGCTTGAAAAACATCGCGAATATGGGGGCCAAGACGTTCCGCTGGGAGGATGCCGGCGCGACCGCCGAAGCCAAGTTCAACTTTTCGACCGATCCGAGCGCGAAGGACCTGTGGACGTGCTTCGAATCGATGACCGACAGCGAGAGGGCCTACTTGGAGTTGAAGCGGACGGTGCGGCACGACAAGCTGGGCGTAAACGACGCGCTGCTGAAGATCACGGATCTGTGGACCGATTCGCGCCTGGTGGGTACTCCGCAATTCCTTCCGCTGTTCGATCGTGTGGCCGGCGACGACACCTACATCCATCTAGCTCGGGAACGGGCCGCGGAGCTGGCGGAAGCAGTGCGCGCCTGGAGCGCGAAGTAAGATCCGGCAGCAATGAGACGGTTGCTCTTTATCGCCGCGGCGGTTATTTCTTCGATGCCGGCGGCGCAGGCGCAGGAAGCGCCGCCACCTCAGGCACAGCCCGGCCAGCTTAATCAACCCCAACCGCCCAGACCCACCGAAGCGGAGCAGGAAGAGCTGATGCACGCCGTCTCCGAAGGGTCCAACTCCACGCTGGATCTGGTCCGCGTGTTCGAGGCCTTTCTTCAAAAGCACCCCAACACGCAGTACCGGCCGGACATCGAGCTGAACCTGACGCGGGCCTCCATCGAAAACAAAGACGACGCGCGCGTGGTCCTGTACGGAGAGAAAGTGCTGGAGCACACGCCGGACGACGTGGTGACGCTGGACAAAGTGGCGCAGTCACTGGTGGCGCTGGGCGGAAAAGAGAACGCGCAAAAGGCTCTGAATTACGCGCGGGCGTTCGAGGACATCATCGACGGGATGGCGCCGCCGGCGGGCCCGGACGCGCCCCAGGTTCAAGAGGAGCGCGACCGGGCGGAGGCCCGGATGCTGATCACCCAGGCCCGCGCGCGGGTAATCCTGGAAGACAAGGAAGAGAGCCAGAGGCTGGCGGAGCGGGCGTTTTCGCTGTATCCAGACGAGGAAACGGCTCGCGCGTCGGCGGAGAGCCTGATGCGGCTGGGGCGCGACCGGGAAGCGATTGCGCGTCTGGCGGAGGCTTTTGCGATTCCGGATTCGCGCGCGTCGGCGAGCGACCGGCTGGGCGACCGCTTGCGCCTGGGCGAGATGTGGACGAAGGCCCATAACGGGTCGGAGCAAGGGCTGGGAGACGAGATTCTGGCGGCCTACGACCGCGGCTATTCGATGGTGGAGCTGCGTCACAAGAAGCTATTGGCGCTGGATCCCAACGGCGCGGCGGGAAGCGCCACCGAGTTCACCATCAGCGGCCTGGACGGCAAGAAGCTCCAGATGGCGAGCTTGCTGGGCAAGGTGGTGGTTCTGGACTTCTGGGCGACGTGGTGCGAGCCGTGCCGCGGCCAGCATCCGATTTACGAGGAAGTGATGAAGCGCTACGCGAACCGCTCGGATGTGGTGTTCCTGCCGCTGACCACCGACGAAGACCACTCCGTGGTGCAGCCGTTTCTCGAATCCCAGATGTGGGACCAGCACGTGTATTTCGACGACGGCTTGACCAGGGTGCTGGGAGTGTCGCAGATTCCGACAACGATTCTGTTGAACAAACAAGGACAGATTTCCAGCCGCATGAACGGGTTCGCGCCGGACCGGTTCAAGGATCAGTTGATCGAGCGGATTGAAGCGGCGCTGGCGGAAACCAGCGGCCATAAATCGGATGGCACGCCGCAGTGAGCTTTCCGCGCATCCTGTGGATTGTGCTGGATAGCGTGGGCATCGGGGAGATGCCGGATGCCGCCTCTTACGGCGACACGGGCAGCGACACCCTGGGAAATCTGGCCAGCGCCACGCTGGCCCAGGGCAGGCGGCTGCATTTGCCGAATCTGTGCCGGCTGGGGTTGGCGAACATCAAGCCTTTGGCTGGACTCACTCCGGATGCCGCGCCGATAGGCGCTTACGGCAAAGCCGCGCTGGCCTCGCCGGGCAAAGACACCACTACCGGGCATTGGGAGATGGCGGGAATTCATCTCGCCAAGCCGTTTCCACTGTTCCCGCACGGATTCCCGCCGGAGGTGATGGAGGAGTTCGAGAGGCGCATCGGGAGGAGCGCGCTGGGCAACAAGGCCGCGTCCGGGACCGAGATCATCCAGGAACTGGGCGAGGAGCACGTGCGCACCGGATCGCCGATCGTGTACACCTCCGCCGACAGCGTGTTTCAGGTAGCCGCGCACGAAGACGTCATCCCTTTGTTCGAGCTGTACAAAATCTGCGAAACGGCTCGCGAAATTCTGCACGGAAAGTATGAAGTGGGGCGGGTCATCGCGAGGCCGTTTATCGGCGAGCCAGGCCACTTCACGCGCACGCCCAACCGCCACGATTACGCGGTTCCGCCGCCGCGCGGCATGCTTCTCGACAAGTTGGCGGAGCGCGGCGTCGAGGTTTTCGGCGTGGGCAAGATTTTCGACATATTCCTGGGGCGCGGCATCGGAGAATCTGAGAAGACCAAGAGCAACGCCGACGGGATGGTCAAGACGCTGAAGGCGATGGACGGGGTAGAACGGGGCCTGATTTTCGTCAATCTAGTGGACTTCGACATGCTGTACGGGCATCGCAACGACGTGGAAGGGTACGCCAGGGCGCTCGAAGAAGTGGATGCGTGGCTGCCTTCGCTCGAGACCAAGATGGGCGCGGACGACCTGACGATTCTCACGGCTGATCACGGGTGCGATCCGACGACGCCTTCGACCGATCACAGCCGCGAGTATGTGCCGGTGCTGACCTACGGCAAGCGGGCTCGGGGCGGTGTGGCGCTGGGGTTGCGAAGGTCGTTATCGGACCTGGGGCAAACCGTAGCCGAGAATTTCGGAACGAAGATCGAGAACGGCGAAAGCTTTCTGGCGCAAATCTCGAACTAGGGTTTGGCCGCTTCAGGTTTGGCGGGTGCCGGGGCAGCAGGCGCTGGCGCCGGTGTTCCGTCGCACTTGCCGGTGCACACGGTCTCCGTGACGATCCGTGGAGGACCGAGGCGCGTGGCGTCCGACACGCTGGGTTCACGGATGCTGAAGACGTCGGCGTAGGAGCCGTCCGGGCGCTTCTCGTGCGTGATGATCTGCTGCTGCTTGAGCTGCGGCGGGGCGTCGGCGCTCCGCACGTGGCCGTCGGCCGAAGGCGCGTATACGTCGACCTGGATGGACTGGCTGCCATCGGGGGCTGTGACGGTAGTGGCCACGCGCTGTTCCTGGAACTTCAAAGAGCCGACGTCGCCGTTGGGTTGATAAAGGGTGGTGTTCACGACGGTCTGGTTGCCGGATTGCGTCTCCGTGATCACCTTCCGCTCCACTTCGTTGAAGCCGTCGCTGGGATTGCCGCGGTAGACCGACTCGGTGGTGGTGCTTTTCTTGGCTGCGGAGCTCTCGGTGACATTGGTAAGCTGTGTGCGCTTCTCGGAGGTCTGGAAAGAGCCGTCCAGGCCGGGTCGGTCGACGAGAGTATTGACGGTGGTGGTGGAACCGGAGACGCGGGTGTTGACGGTGCGGCGTTCGGCGGGCTTCTCGTCTCCGTTGACGTCGCTTCGATAGATGGTGGAGTTGACGATGGAGCCTCCGCCGGGGGTGCTGCGCTGCTCCGTCACCGTTCGCTCGGTGGTAGCGAGCTGGCCCGTGGGATCGTACTTGCGCACGATGGTCTCACTCGTCACGGTGCCGTCGGCGGCACGGCTGAGAACCCGCTCCTCGTGCTTTTCGAGCGGAACCTCGCGGCCGTTTAAGGATTGGGTCACCTGCGTCTGCGTGTGCTCGGAGGAGGATGAGGCCGTGGAGGGCGTGAAGCCGCCGTTGAGCAAATCCGCGGTGTAGGTGGTGGTGGTGGATTGAGCGGGGGCGAAAGCAGCCGCCGCCAGCGCCAGTATGTAGAGCCTCACACTTTCAGCCTAGGCGTCTTGCTTAGGCTGCGCAATCGGGTGAACCCCTTATCCCCGCGTGAGCAAAGGCGTCAGGGTAAGGCCGCGTTACAATTGAGGTGCATGGCGAAGTGCACGGCGAAAGTGGACGGCGTGAAGGGCGCGGTGGAGAGTACGGTGAAGACCTTCTATATCGAAACGTTCGGCTGCCAGATGAACGCCCACGACTCGGAAAAAGTGGTGGGGACGCTCTTGAGCCAGGGCTACTCCCAGGTGGCGACGCCGGAGGAAGCGGAGCTGGTGTTTTACAACACGTGCAGCATCCGCGACAAAGCCGAGCAGAAGGTGTTTTCGAGACTCGATCAATTCAAAAAGAATGGCAAGGGCAAGACCTTCGCAGTGCTCGGGTGCGTCGCGCAGCAGGAAGGCGAGAAGATTTTCGAGAAAGCGCCGCACGTCAGTTTGGTTTGCGGCTCGGCCAGCTACAACAAGCTGCCGGAGTTGCTGGTGCAACTCGAAACCGGCAACCGGCGCGTCACCGGCCTGAGCCTGGATACCGACCTGACGTTTGAGACCCCGGTGACCAGGCGCGACAATCCGCACCGGGCCTACATCACCATCATCGAGGGCTGCGACAAGTCCTGCGCCTATTGCGTGGTGCCATTCACACGAGGCCCGGAGCGAAGCAGAACCAGCGCGTCCGTGATGGCGGAAGCCTCCGACCTGGCGCGCGCGGGCTACAGCGAGATCCAGTTGCTGGGGCAAAATGTCAACAGCTACCGGGATCCGTCGGCGGCGGGGTGGGATTTCGCCAGGCTCCTGGACCATGTGGGGCGCGTCGAGGGCATCCGGCGCGTGCGCTTCACCACGTCGCATCCGCGCGATTTCGTGAAGGAGATCATCGACGCGATCGACGCGAACCCGGCGCTGTGTAACCACGTACATCTGCCGGCGCAGTCGGGATCGAGCCGGGTGCTGGACAGCATGCAGCGGCTGTATACGCGCGAGCAATACATGGACCGGATCGCGTGGATGAAGGCGGCCCGGCGGCCGATCGCGATCAGCACCGACATCATTGTGGGATTTCCGGGCGAAACCGAAGCGGACTTCGAGGCGACCCTGGCGCTGATCGAGGAGGTGGAGTACGATTCGATCTTCAGCTTCAAATATTCGCGGCGTCCGAACACGGCCGCGTTGCTCCTGGACGATCAGATTCCCGAGGAAGAAAAGAGCCGCAGGCTGGCCGTCTTGCAGGAGATGCAGCGGGCCATCCAGATGCGGCGTAACGCGGCTTACGTAGGCTCGGTGGAGGAATGCCTGGTGGAGGGATTCAATCAGGCCACGGGCCAGTGGATCGGGCGAACATCGCAGAACAAGACGCTGAATTTTCTGCGCCGCGGCGAGGAGGATTTGCGCGGGCGCTATGTGGAAGCGCGAGTCACGCGCGCGGGTCCGAATTCGCTCGCTGGAGAGTGTGTAAACTAAAGGCGGGACTTAGCGGCACAGGGTCGCCCGCGGCATTCGCTGGAGCGAGAAACCTGGGCACTGGATTCCGCGGGCAGGCTCGGTTGTGCCGCTTTGCCTGAGGAGGCGAGATGGAAGTGGAGATGAAAATCCGGGGTCTGCTGATGGACCCGCAAACCAACAACCCCATCGTGGTTCTGAAGGACGTCAACGGCACTGCCATCTTGCCGATCTGGGTGGGCATTTACGAAGCCAGCGCTATCGCCAGTGAGATCGACAAGCAGGCCTCTCCGCGCCCCATGACCCACGATCTGATCCGCAACCTGTTGTTCGGTTTGGAGGCGGCCGTAAAGAAGATCGTGGTCAGCGACCTGAAAGACGACACGTTTTACGCGGTGATCTGGCTGGAACGCGACGGGGAGCTGATTAGCGTGGATTCCCGGCCGAGCGACGCCCTGGCGATCGCTCTGCGCATGGACTGCCCGATCTTCGTGGACGACACGGTGCTCAAGACCTCCAAGGAGAACACACCGGTGGCCGAAGTGACCAACAACGAGGACCTGCGCAAATGGCTGGAGAGCCTCAGCGACGAGGATCTCGGCCGCTATAAGATGTAGTATCTTTTCCCGGCCTGCCGGGTGAAAATGTCTACCGATTCGCGAACAGCCAGGGCTTCGACGGGCAGTTCTATTACCTGATCGCGCACGATCCGTGGCCCGCCGGTGCCTGTAACGGGTGTTCTCTAGCTGGTGTTGAAGGTGCTGGTATGCGGCACGGTTTCGCGGCGCTGGCGGCTCTTGGCTCCGGCGTTAACGACGTTGCGAGTGGCGGTGCAAATGGCTCCGCAGGTTCTCGGTGTCCCGCGACCGTACTAGCAAGTCTACTAAAGAACCGGGAGGGGACTCAGACAGAGTCCCCCAGCCGGCTCCTCCACTTGTGCTCAAAGACAGCGACTGATGTTGTATCACATTCTGGCGGCGGGCGCACCTGCCACGGCGAGGCAGCCTTCAAACGCGCCAAAAAATTGATCCAGACCTTCCGGGGTCGCGAGCGGACCCATCACGCCGATGCGAAAGATCTTGCCCGCGAGAGGGCCGAATCCGCCGGCGATTTCGGTGCCGTGTTCGGCCAGCAGAGTGCGGCGGACCAGAGCGTCATCGACGCCTTCCGGCACCCGCACCGTGTTCAGGTTGGGCACGCGCTGGCCTGGCGCCACGTGCATGCGCAAACCCATGGCCTCGATGCGGCGGACAAACTCCGCGTGGCAGCGGGCGTGCCGCTCGAAGCGGCGCTCAACGCCTTCCTCCAGAATCGCGGCGAGACCTTCCCGCAGGGCGTAGAAATTGGAAACCGGAGCGGTATGGTGATAGCGTTGCTGGGCGCCATAGTACTCGGACAAGAGCTTCAGATCGAAATACCAAACGGAATTGGCCATCTTGCGGGCTTTCAGAAGCTCCTCCGCGCGCGGGGAGACCGTGAACGGCGAAAGGCCGGGAGGACAACTCAGCCCCTTCTGGGTGCAACTGAAAGCCATGTCGATACCGGATTCATCCACGCGGATCGGCGCGGCCCCCAGCGAAGTGACGCAATCGGCGATCACCAGTATGCCCAAATCGTGCGCGGGCTTGGTGATGGCCAACGGGTTCTGCAAGGCGCCGGTGGAGGTTTCGGCGTGGACAAAAGCGGCCACCTGCGGACGCTCGCGCTCCAGCGCCTCGCGAGCCTCGGCTTCGGTGAAGGTTTCGCCCCAGGGCTTTTCGCAGCGGATGACCACCGCGCCGTGCCGCCGGCCCATCTCCGCGATACGTTCGGCGAAATAACCGGCGGAGAACACCAGCAGCTTCCCGCCCGGATCGACGAAGTTGGTAACCGCCGTCTCCATACCGGAGCTGCCCGTGCCGGAAATGGCGAGAGTGAAGTCGTTCTTGGTGCCGAAGACCTGCTGCAAACCAGCGCGGACCTCTTCGTTCACCTGAAAGAAGAAAGGATCGAGATAGCCCACCATAGGCTTGGCCAAGGCTTCATACACGCGCGGTTCGATTTGCGTGGGGCCGGGACCAAACAGAAAACGGCGGGGCGGAGAAAGAGAACTCATAAGTTCAGTTTACCGAAATGGTATTGCGAAATTCGCGGACTTCTGCATGCAGGCGAGTGGCATGGGGAGGCGCTGCACCGACTCATTTTCTACCTGTCCAGCCCCTGTAACCATCTTTTCATCGGCCGGTATGAACTCTTAGGCGCTTCAGAGCGTCTAATATACAGGGTGCCAGCCCAGGGAACGAAACCTACCATGACTGAACGATCCAAGTTTGACGACCTGCGTCTCAAGACGGACAGGCAATTGCTCCAACTAGCCAGCACCGAGTTGGATCTCGGCATTCGCGATGCACACCAAGCTTTGGAATACGCCGAAAACTGGGCCTCCGCCGAACGTCACTACCTGTTAGCGGAAAGGGCCCTCGCACAAGCTTCCCGCTTGATCCGCCTGGCCGGCGACATCCGCGACGATGAACGCAGCAGAGTGGAATCAAGTTTGGAGTATCTTCGGGAAGTGCTCGACGGCCTATCGGTTCTTGGCTCTGCCTCGGCCCCGATCGGAGACAAGACTCCCGCCCTGGCTCGCGCCTTGTGGAAGGCTAGAGGTTGCCCTGAGGGGGCGCCAGAAGAGGATTGGCTTCGAGCGGAACGTGCATTGAAGTTGCACGCCGCTTACGTGGGGAGCTAAGGCCCGCGAGAGGGTTCACGAAAAGTACCCCACTCGCAATCTCCCCGACTTGGCTATAGCTAGGGGAAGTACGTTCAGTCCGAAAGTTCCGTTGCTCGAATCTCTGTGGCTTTATATGCTGTGCTCGGGCGAGAAGGGAAGGTTCGCGATGACGCGAGGCACACAGAGAACGCTGAGCCGGTTGCCGGGGCCGGATACGCTCCTGCTCCTGCTCTGGTCCAGGGTCACTTTTCGCTGCGACGATCTAATGTTCCGGTATTGCCGCGTCTACCGTCGCTACCGCACGCTCAAACGGTTGCGCGCGTAGGCTTAGGCGCGAGCAGTTCTGCTCAGCGGCGAGTCCGCAGCCTCCTTATACAAGGCGGCCCCGGCGAGCGCCGCGACTACCGATTCAACGATCGCAGCGGCAGTCGTCATCGCGGTCAGGCTCGACGGGAAGAGACCGGCCACACCCATCAGCGAGGCGTTGGGGAGGAATGTGCCGAATGCCCAGGCTACCAGTCCCGCGTATACCGCGGTCTTCGGCCCTGGACCAAAGCGAGGGCGAATCACGGCGTACAGCAACACTACGAGAATTCCGTAGACCAGGCCGAGAATGTTGAAGGCCACCATTTGGTTGACAGAAAACTCCGGCCTTCCAAGCGTCTTCATAGCGTCGGCCCACTGCGGGGCGAGCATCAGGCCGTCCACGAGATATCCAAGAATGTTGCCCACGATCCCGGCTACGAGACCGCCCAGAATAACCCGACCAATGTTGATTCTTTCCATAGCATCTCCTTTGCGAACCGGACAAATCATATTCCCGTCTCAGGTCGCACGCAAGGGGGCGTGTCAACGCAAAGTAGAAATGTCCCCCTGCGCGCAAAGTAAGAATGTCCCCTTTTGCCCTGGCCCGGGAGAAGTGCATGTTAATCTTGTGCGTGCCGGTGAAGCGGAGACGGGCCATGCTGGCGAGCAACCCGATCAAGGAATAGCCGGCCGGAACTCATCGGAACGATGAGGAGAGCGTGGTCCTCCCGACGCGTTCTCGGGCCTGGGTGGGAGTTGCCAGCGGGAGGCAGCGCTCCTGCCCGGGTTTGGTTTTTGAAAGAACCCCTATCGGAACGATAGATTCCGCGATGCCTAAAAAAACGCATCCTGGGGGCCCTCAGGATAGTAAGCAGGGCGAGGGAGCAGGCGGGGAAGAAATCGGCGCAAAACTCTCTTGGGACGATGACAACCCGGCCCACGTAGAATCCGGTCGTTTGGGGAGTTTCCCTGTACAGGGCGGCCTTTTGGCTTCGCGCCGCTCCCGAACCCACATGTCTTAGCCAACGACGGGATCGCGCGGCCCTCCGCTGATTCTTCGCCCGCCGAGCGCGCCTCCTTCACGTCCTTGGTGGGGCGGCGCGTCATCGAAGGTGCCGGCCACTTTCTCCCTCGCGAAAAACCGGAAGCCGTGTCGTCCGCCATTCTGGAGCTGCTGGGAACCGCACCATAATGTGGGGTGGGCGATCTTGTCGCCCGCCTGCCGTGCATTGCCGAAGGCAGGCGACAAGATCGCCTGCCCCACCCGACGTGTCACGGTATTCCGCGAAACTCAATAGGCGTTGCCGCCAGCCGGAGGTTCTTGCGGCGGCGGAGCGTCATCCGGCGGTTTCTCTTCGACTTTTTCCACTCCGATGGTGAAGTGGGCGATCAGCGCGGCGATCGTTCCCAATGCGGCCAGCACGGGCGCCGCGACCACACCCACCGTGGCTACCGTCAGAGGGATCTCGACAAACGTGTTCCCCTTCTCATCCTTTACGATAATCCGGCGGACGTTGCCTTCGCGAATGAGTTCGCCAACCTTATCGACGAGCTCCTTCCCGCGGACCTTGAACTCTTCGTAGACGACTTTAAAATCCGGCATGACTGTGCTTCAGCGTATCAGACGCAGGTTTGCGCTGGTGTGGGCGATATGCCCCACGTGGCCAAAAGGCCTTTTACGCCACAATTCTGGCGGCCGTAACGATGCGAGGGCGGGTGTCGTCACTCGCAACTCCTTTTAGACACGGTTGTTGGAGTATTGGGGTGGTTGGCGCACGGTACTTCGCGTCCCAGACAAACCCCAGACTCTGCCGGACCTCACCTCTGGTAAACGGCAAAAGGAGCGAATGAAAGCCCCCGGCCTCAGCCACTTGCGGCCAATCGATCGCGTCCGCAAACCCATGGCAGAGGATCGGAAGAGCTTTCGGTGCGGCATCCAGGATGCCCCGCAAAGCCAGCTCCCAGGTAAGCGCCAAACTCCGCGGGCTGAAGAGAACCGCCACCACGTTGTGATCGGCATTCAGCTCCGCCAGGCTACGGAGGCTCGACGCCTGGTGGAGTGACCACCCAAACTCTGCGACAAGAACATCGAGTGCCAGGTGTTCCACGGGAAGACTGCCAGCGAGAACCACAGTTCCTTGGGTCATAGCAACCGCTCTTGAGCAATTTGGATGCCGATCCTCGGAACCGGACAGGATAGGGCTACACGGAGTTCCGCATGTCCGACTCTGCCTAGATCTCCCTTGATCGAGCGTCATTTAGCCGTCCGGTTCGCCGAATGGGGAACTTGATCGATGTCCCAGACCTGCCGGCGTATTTGCAGTTTCATCCCGATCACGGTGAAGCCGCGCGACTCCCGCGCATCGGCCGCGACGCCTTACGCTACAGACTCAAGAAGCATAACCTTGAGTGGCCGGACATAGTGCGGGTTCCGCGGCCGCGGGATGATCCCTCAGGGCACTATGCCGTCTTTGCCGTGGCCTTGGGCTTCGCAATTTCAGGAGCGTTAATCCGCAGTAGCCCGTTCTCGAGATTGGCAGTGACTTTGTCCGCAACGATCGAATTCGGCAGCTCGAAACGCCGGTAGACGTCGTTGGAGCCAAACTCGGTCCATAGGACGTTGTCCTTTTCGCCTCTCTTCTCCTGCTTTGTTGCGGCATGCACGACGATCTCCGACGGCGTCGCCGTCACTTCCACTTCCTTGGCGTCGAAGCCGGGGAGGGCAACCCGCATTTCGTATGTGCCGTCCTTTTCGCACAACTCGGCTGCGGCATTTCCGAGGAGTTCGTGCTCCGCCTGGAACCAGTCCTCTAACTCGTGGCCCAGTTCGCGCCCGCGCTTCTCGAAAAGATCAAACGCCCGCCGCTCAATCGCTTCGAAACGTCTTGCAATCTCCCCAAAGACAGGCAGCGCTTCCTTGCCGCCTCCATTCACTTTCTTGACTGCGATTTGTGCCATAAACTAATCTCCTTTTGGATTGGGGTAGCCCGTCCAAAACGGGAGCACGTAGCCTGCCAGTACTAATCAGTACTAAGTCGAAGGAACGACACTCCGGAACGGATAGGACCTGGGTGAAACGGCCCAAAGCGCGCAAGATTGGGTCACGCATGCCGCTGAGACACCTCTCGACAAACGCGGAACGCCAATTGCATACTCGTTTGCAGGATGGTCAATCTACCATTTCAGGATCGGGTCCAAGCGGGGCGCTTGTTAGGAGCCGAACTCGCCGCGCGCAAGCTCGCGGCCAATGCGGTTGTCCTGGCGCTGCCTCGGGGCGGCGTTCCAGTTGGAGCTGCGGTCGCAGAAGCTTTGAAGGCGCCCCTCGACGTAGTGGTGGTCCGCAAAATAGGCGTTCCCTGGCAACCCGAGCTCGCGATGGGTGCGATAGCGGGCGGAACTCCCGTGCTGGACCAGCATCTGATCCACGAGCTCCGGATTTCCGAAGAAGACGTTGAGGCGGTTGTGGCTCGCGAAGCCCGTGAGCTGAAACGTCGCGAAAAGCTTTACCGGGGCGGCCGCCCGGCGCCCAATCTTCATGGCCGTACCGTAGTGCTGGTTGACGATGGCCTGGCGACGGGCTCCTCCATGGTGGCTGCGGCCCGGCATGTCCGCGGCCTTCACCCGCAGCGGTTGATCGTCGCCGTCCCGGTCGCTTCTTCGGAAGCCTGTAGCCGATTGAGAGAAGAAGCGGACGAGTGTATTTGTCTGGCCGCGCCCGAAGGGTTCTACGCCGTCGGTCAATGGTACGCCGATTTCCGGCAGGTGAGCGATGCGGAAGTTCAGGAGACTCTGAGCGCCGGCCATAGCCGTAAGCCCCACTCGTTGCCGGTTCCATAGCACGGCCATCTTCGTGCACTCCCATTCCCGTGAAAAGCCAAGTGTCCGAGCCGATACCCGCACACTACAGTCCGGAAGAGCACCACCTGTTCCAAACCTCGCTCTGGGACCATGTGCGGACTGCGCGGCTGCTGGTGATCTTGTCGGTGCCCTTGATCTACGCTTGTGCGATTCCCTTCTTGCTGCTTGATCTTTCGGTCGCCATCTATCAGTTCGTCTGCTTTCCGATCTATGGAATCCCCAAGGTTCGGCGCAGAGACTACCTGGTCTTCGATCGCGGGCGCTTGGCATACCTGAATGCGATCGAGAAGGTCGGTTGCGTCTATTGCTCCTACGCCAACGGATTGCTCGCCTACATCACGGAAATCGCCGCGCGGACGGAACAGCGTTTCTGCCCCATCCAGCATGCGCGTCCGCCGGCGCCGCCGCACTCGCGCTATGCTCACTTTTTGCCGTACGGGGACGCTCGAACGTATCGGGCGCGATCGGAAGCAGTATCTCGCGCTTATGGCGACCTCGACGGGACCCGGCGATTCCAGCGATGAGCGGCCGTTCTGGTTTCGGCGAGACGCGCATTTCGGCGCATTCATAGGCGATATCGCCCAACCCGGAAGAGGCGGTCTACGGCAGATCGAAGCTGACAAATACGGACGGTTTCGGTACGTGGATTGCAAGAGTTCTATTGGAGGTGAAAGGCTATGTTTAGATCACTTATTGCCGTCTGCTTGCTCTCATCGTTCGCCTCCGCTATATACGCGAGCGATGCGGACAAAAGGACGGTCGTTACTCTCACTGAGCCGGTGATTGTGGCCGGCGTCCCGGTGGTGACACTGGAGCCCGGAAAGTACGTGCTGTTGCTGGAGGAATCATACTCGAACCGCCATATTGTTCGAATCTTCAACGAGCGACAGGACAAGCTGTTTACCACGGTTCTGGCGATCGCGAATTACCGGCTCGACCCCACAAATAAGACCGCACTCCGTTTTTGGGAGACGCCCAGCGGAAATCCGCGAGCTCTCCGTGCGTGGTTTTACCCGGGAGACAGGTTCGGTCAGGAGTTCGTCTATCCGAAGGGCCTAGCGGCGAAAATCGCACGCGAATCCGGCTCGACGGTTGTAGCAACGTCCGCCGAAACCGAAGCTGAGCTCGAAACCCTTCCGCTGACGGAATTCAACAAAGCGGGAGAGGAAAAGCCGTTCGTCGAGGAGGCCGTCGTTGAACCTGCGCCGGCGCCTGTTGAAGTGGCTGCGGCCGAGCCGCAACCGGCGCAGGAATTTGCTCCGGCGGCGGAACCTGCTGCGGTGTCTGAGCCGGTCGTGCTGCCCGGAACCGCCAGTCCGTTTTTCGCGATCGGCCTAGCGGGGCTGTTCACGTTGATTCTCGGAGTTAATTTGCGGCGACTTGGCCGCGCGTAAGAGCTGTAAGAAATGAGTATTGGCCGTGCGCATCCGAGTAAAACGCGAGGGTAGGCGGATCCTGAAGTTGACGGCGGATCTGCTGATCGTTGGGGGCGCAGCAAGCTTGCTGGTGTTCGCATGGGCGATGTTGGACGGAGCGTACTACCAATACACGCAGAAGATTCGGTTCGATACAAGAATTGCGGACGGAGACCCCGGGATCGCGAAACAGATTTCGCCTACCGAGGCCCGTCCGCGATCCGAAACTGCATTCCGTCTCCTGCCGACTCTACGCCAACACCTGGAACCGGACCCACTGCTGATCGGCAAGTTGGAGGTGCCTCGTATCGGCCTGAGCGTAATGGTGAGGGAGGGAGTGGATGACGCGACTCTCCGTCGCGCGGCCGGGCACGTGCCAACGACGGCGCTCCCTGGAGAACCCGGGAATTTCGTGATTCTGGGGCACCGCGACACGTTCTTTCGGAGCTTGCGCGAGCTGGAACATGGAGACACCCTGGAGGTCAGCACCGCGCGAGGCCATTTCACCTATGAGATCGAATCTATCCAGGTGCTTGAGCCGGACAGTATTATGTTGACCGCGCCACCGTCCGAGACCGTCGCCACATTGATCACCTGCTTTCCGTTCAAGTACATCGGGCCAGCTCCGCGGCGCTTCGTAGCACGGGCTCGCCTGACAGGCGCCGGCGACGCACCCGGTAAATGAAAGCGTTGTGTGGCGATGCAGAGGGTGCGTCGAATGACCGTCGAATCTGGGTCAACGCGCTCAGCCGAGCTCACCGGCGATGTCTTCAAGAACCCATTCAAGCTTTTGAGTTTGGCTCGTGACGTGCTCGGCAAGGTGATCGAATCCGAGAAAGGGAGGGCCTATCATGAGCAACGTAACCTCGATCCAATCGGCGGACGCCACTAAGCGGAAAACAGCCCTGACGGCAAAGCTCAAGGAGTTATACAGTTTGGGCGGCCAGCGCGAAGAGATTCAGATTGAGTACGCGGCAGACCCGCTCGACCAGATCAGATCCGGCTTGGACCGTGAGATCGTCCTCCGTCAGCTCGATCGACAAGCCCGCTCGGTCCACGAGGTTCAGACGGCGTTGGCCAAATTCGACGATGGCTCCTACGGTGTGTGCGAGCAGTGCGAAGAGCCGATCTCGGCGAAGCGTCTGGATGCGGTTCCGTGGGCGCGGTTGTGCGTCGCCTGCCAATCCATGGTGGAAGCCCGCCCAGGCGAGCGGGTGGAAGCTCGCCCAGGCGAGCGGGCGGAAGGGGTCGTGTTTCACGCGGCAGCCTGACAAAGGGAGGGTTCTTGCATGCCTGTAGGTGAAATCTGTACTCGCGAGGTAGCGGTGGCCGATCGAGCGATGACTATTCAAGAAGCCGCTCAGGTGATGCGCCAGCATCATGTCGGGAATGTTGTGGTCGTGGACCAGCACAACGGCAGAAGAGTTCCCGTTGGGATTGTGACCGACCGGGATATCGTCGTGAGTGTGGTGGCGACCAAGTTGGACCCAGCGATCTTCACAGTGGGCGATCTGGCGATGCATAAACCGACCACGTGCCTGGAAGACGAAGGCGTTCTCGAATGCATTCGAAAAATGCGACTCAAGGGTATCCGCAGAATGCCGGTCATGGACCAGGAAGGCAGTCTTGCGGGAATCATCGCGGTGGACGACCTGATCCAACTGCTGGCAGAGGAGATGAACGCGATCGGCAAATTGATCGCCCGCGAGCAAGCGCAGGAAACCGCCCATAAGCGTTGACCTTAACGCGGCGCTTGGGGAGCATACGCCTCCAAATACTTCAACCCGGACCCGGTGTTATAAATGACGATGCGTTCCCGCGGCGATAAGAATCCGGCCGCGAGCAGGTTTCTCAAGGCGGCCACGCAAGCCGCCCCTTCCGGCGCCGCGAAGATCCCCTCCAGAGAGGCCAACTCCGCCGCGGCTTTCAGAGTCTCCGAATCCGCCACCGCGATGGCCGTTCCGCCACTGGCCCTTACAGCATCGAGAATGAGGGCGTCGCCGAGAGGCTTGGGGACCCGCAGGCCGCTGGCTATCGTCGAAGCACCTTGCCAGAACTCGGCGCGCGAATCTCCGCGCTCGAAGGCGCGGACAACCGGCTGGCAGCCTTCCGCCTGAACCGCAATCATCTTTGGCCGCTTGCGTCCGATCCACCCGAGTTGTTCGAGCTCATCGAAGGCTTTCCACATTCCGATGAGTCCGACGCCGCCGCCCGTGGGATAGAGGATCGCATCCGGTAAATCCCAGCCGAACTGCTCCGCGACTTCGTATCCCATGGTCTTCTTGCCTTCGATCCGGTAGGGCTCTTTCAGGGTGCTCATGTCGAACCAGCCTTCCTGCTGCTTGCGCTCGGCGACCATGCGGGCGCAGTCGCTGATCAAGCCCTGGACCAAAGTCACGCGCGCCCCCAGCATCTTGCACTCGATGTAATTCGATTGAGGAACATCCACGGGCATGAAGATATGCGCTTCGATTCCCGCGGCGGCCGCATATGCCGCCGCGGCGCTGGCCGCGTTGCCCGCCGAGGGAATCGCGATCTTCCGGATGCCCAATTCGAGCGCCATGGAGATCGCCGCCGAGAGTCCCCGGGCTTTGAACGATCCCGTGGGATTGAGTCCCTCGTCCTTGACCCACAGTTGCTCCGCGCCAAGCGACGTCCCTAGACGTTTTGTGAAGACCAGAGGGGTCATGCCTTCGCCTAGCGACACAACGGATTCGCGATTGCGGACGGGAAGCACCGGCAAATAGCGCCACAGCGTTGGCGCCTCCGCCGCAAGGGAGTCCCGGTTCCAGGTGCGCCGAACCGAGTCCAGGTCGTATCGCACCAGCAAGGCGCCGCCGCAGTGGCATAGGTTGTGGGTCCTGCCGGCTTCAAATCGGAGGCTGCAAAGACTGCATTCCAGGCGGGTGACATTTGGCATAAAAATCGGAAGAGATCCCACCAACGGCCGGTTGGCGGAACCTAAACCATAGCTTGGCAGATTCCGCTTCGTCGTATTGACAACCTGTACGCTGGGAGCATGGAGTACTTCTTCTCCTGTCCCTACTGCTGGGAGGAAATTTCAATGGTGCTGGATACGTCGGTGCGCAGCCAAACTTACGTGGAGGACTGCGAGGTGTGCTGCCATCCGATCGAACTGCGCTATGGAGTCGAAGAGGGCATGGTGACCGACTTCGAAGCGAGGGCGCTGGAGTGAAAGCCCGTGGCGGCAAGCCGGGCCGCTCTAATTATGCACCGACACCAATGCCCCTGTTTGCGTCGTCTGGCTTCCAATGGTCGCCGTCACCGCCGCGTCGCCGTTGGGCGTCGCCGCAGGAATCGTGACGTTGATCTGGTACAGACCTGGACCCACCAGCGCCGCGAACGGTACCACCGCCGAGGCGCCGCCAATAGTGACCGTGACTCCGGTGATCGGGATCGGCGTCGAAATCGTCTGGCCGTCCGGGATGAGCGTGCTACCGGGACCGAAGCCGGTAGCGTACAGCTCGATCGTCTCACTCGGCGCCGCCGGCGTGGAGTTGTTGGGGTAAAGGGTCGTTGGGCCCACGATGGTGCTATTGGCGTGGAGCGCCGCGGCGTAGTTGCTCTTCGTGATGAAAAACGCGGGCGATGTCGTTTGCATGGTCGCGGTGGTGCTGTTGCTGGCCAGGCTTTGGTTGATCGTGGATACTTGCACCGGGCCCAGGGTGAAGTCCGCGGCGACCAGCGCGTTTACCTGTGTTGGGCTGATATAGGAGATATACGCCGGTTTGCCGTCCACCGTCACGCTGACGCCGTCCAGTTGGGTCGGGAGCTTGCCGTTGGGCATATCGCTGGTCTGCCAGGTCCGCGTGGTGGACGACATATTCGAGCCGAACACGCTGACCCAGGTGTACTCGGCGATGCCGGTCAGAAAGTCCCCGCCGTTGACCACCGGGTTGGTGGCCTGAAGCACGGGAGCGGCTTGCAGGCTTCCCAGGAGTCCGTGTTGCTGGTTGCCGGGTCCGGCGGTGAAGTACACTGCGTTCGCGTCGCCGCCGCTCTTGCCATTTCCAACCTGTAAGGCCCACAGCCCACTGATGGAGATCGCCCCCCCGCTGGGATTCTGGAGCGCACCCATCGAAGTCCCGGCCAACGGATCATACACATTGATGAGGCCATTGCCGAAATTGCCCACCAGCAGCATGTTGGAGAAGACCCCGAAGTTCGCGGGCGCGATCGCCATGCCCCAGGGCGCATTGAGTGCGCCGGCGGCGATCAGCCGGGTTGTCAGGTTGCCGCTCATGTCGAAAATGTCCACGTATCCGTTGCCGGGACCGGCCACGTCGACCTTGCCAGTGCTGTCCTGTTTGGCATAGGCCACGTACAGCTTGCCGCCCAGATTCACGATATTGAATGGCGCAAATCCCGAAGGAATCTGGGCGTCGGTGAAGGCTCCCGTGGCCAGAGTGACCGGCGCGAAGTTGCCGTCGTAGACTTCCACCGTTCCAGCGTGGAAATTCGCCACATAAAGCTGCGGCGCGGTGGTGGTCCCACCCAAGACCATGCCGTCGTAAACCGCTCCCTTGGAGGAATTGTCGACCTTGACCGTCGCCGCCGCTCCCCCGTTCCACCCCGAAATGGTGCCGTCTGCCGTGCAAAAAACAAAGCTGGCTTTGGTGGTCCCGATGAGGAACACCGTGGTCGAGTTGGAGATCTGGCCGGTGACCGGGCCTGGCACCGCTCCGCTCGTTGATCCGGGCGGGATGGTGACTTTCAAGGAAGCGATCGCGATGGTGGCAGTCACACTGGTCGAATACACGGTCGCCAGTCCCGTGCCGTTGTCACTAATCCAAAATGGCGAGGTGGCCGATTGTGCGATTCCCCACGGGTTCACCAGATTGGGGTCTGTCAGGTCCGCAACACCCGCAGTGTCGGCGATCAAGTTGTGTTGAATGTATGCGTTGGAAGCCGGGAAAGCGGGAAGGGAAAACACTAGCAAAAGTCCGGTCAGTCGTTGTCTCATGAACACGTTCCTCCCGAGTGAGGTAAGACCTCGGATCAAACCCCTGTAGAACAGGGACGCCCGCCGATTTTACAAGATTTTTACAACCTCTATACGACCTCCAAGGTCTTTTCTCCTTAGCATGCCTATATGACAGCTTGCACATTCGCCGCAACGGGATTTGAGAACTGGAAAAAGCTGACCGATGAGGAATTGATCGCGGCGCACCGCGACGGCTGGGGGCCTAGCCGGGATGAGGCCGTCGAAGAACTCTTTCACCGCTACCAGGCTCGCATCGTCCGCTGGTGCTATCGTTTCACTGGCGATCGCGAATCGGGACTGGATCTGGCGCAGGAAATCTTTATGCGGGCGTTTCGCAATCTCGACCGCTACCGGGGGGAATGCCGCTTTTCCACCTGGCTCTACGTTATCGCGAGAAATCTGTGCATGAGCGCGTTGCAAAAGCGCGCCTCCGAGCCGGTTTGGACGGCGAAAGCCATCACTGCCGACTTTCCCGACGCCGCGGCCAGGAACATCCATGCGGCCGTAGAAACAGAGCAGGCCCGCGCCCGGAACTGGCGCTTCATTCTGGACACGCTGGACCAGACCGAGGCCAAGGTGATGCTGATGCACTATGGTGAGGAGCTTCCCCTCAACACCGTGAGCCGCACACTGGGGCTCACCAACAAGAGCGGCGCGAAGGCTTATATTGTGAGCGCCAAACGCAAATTGAGCGCAGCCATGCGTACCCGCACCCAAGCGGCGGCTGCTTCCCTGGGTTAGGAGCCCGTGTAGAAGTCGTTTCAGTCCCGGTATTGGCAGGTCGGGGACCTGCCCCACCATGGCGATCTAAACCGGCAGCCGCATCACGAACTTGGCTCCGCCATTCTTCTCCTCCGACCACAGATCGCCTCCGTGGGAGATCACGGTTTTCCGCGACAGCGCCAGTCCCAAGCCAATGCCATTCTTTTTGCCGGCCGTGACGAAGGGCTGGAAGAGCTGCGACGCAATCGGGGCGGGAATTCCCGGTCCGGTGTCTTCCACGCTGATCACGACTTCTGCGTTAAGGCGTTCCGCGCGGACGGATACGGAGCCTCCTTCCGGCATCGCCTCAATTGCGTTGGCCATCAGATTCTGAAACACGCGCTCCATGGGCGAACGGTCCAAGGGCAGCTCCACTTCCTCCGCAACCTGGATGCTCACCGCGACCCCCTGCGTTTCCGCGGCGGAGGCCAGAGGCTGGTAGGCGGCCGCAATCACGTCGCGCAGCCGGCAGATTTCGCGCGCATGGCCGCGGCCCTGGGTCACGTCGGCAAGCTCCTGCAACAGGTCCTGCACCTGGCGTGAAGCGCGATAGATGTTGCCGGAGAGCCGGCGCACCTGCTCCGGCGACAGTTCCGTGTCCACCAGCATCTCCGCTCCCCCGTAAATGGCGGCAAGCGGGTTGCGCAAGTCGTGAACGATAGAGGTGGAGAGGCGTCCGATGGTGGAAATTCGCTCCTGCCGGATCAGCTCTTCACGGCCCTGGCGGATGGAGGCGCACATGCTGTTGAACGTCTCGGCCAGGCGTCCGAATTCGTCCTGACGCTGCACCGGCACGCGCACGTCATAATTGCCCTTGCCGATTTCGGCGGCGGCGCGGCTCAGCTCCTGCACCGGGCGGAGCAGCCTTCGGGCCAACAAATAAGTCAGGCCGATTCCCGCCAGCATGGCCCCGATCCACAGTTTGACCAGCCGTGCGCGCATCTCGGCGATGCGGGTTTGCGAAGCCTCCAGGGAGCGTAGAATGCGCAGCTCGCCGACCGGGTTCTTCCGCACATCGGTAAGCGTCGAAGAGAACTGATAGTAATCCGATCCGGCCAGAGAGACCTGTTGTGTCTGCCGGTTGGGAAGCCGGCCGGACTCGATTTCGTGCTGGGGCCGCGGCCCCAGCGTGGAAGCCACCACCTTGCCGTTCACCAGGAAGACGAAGTCGCTTCCTCCGGTGGAGGCCTTCAGATCCTGGCCCAACGCCGCATCCACCCGGATTCCCGCCACCAGCACGTTGATCAAGGCGGCGCCCTGGCCGCTGGCCACGTACACCGGCGTGACGACGATCTGGTAGATCTGGCCGCTCAGCACCACGAATCCTCTGGCCTGGCTGGGAAACTGGTTCGCGGCGGCGCGCACGAAGGGAGCATCGGTGAGCCCGCCCCGATCGGTTCCCGAAATTCCCAAATCCGCGATCACCGCGCCGCTAGGATCGGAGATGAGAAACAATGTGCCCGGTTGCGAGATTCGATCCCACATCTCGCCCGCCGCATCGCGAATGGTGGCTTTGTCGCCGGTGCCGAACGCCGCCCGAACCTGCGGCATACGGCTCAACACCAGGCTCACGTTGGCGAGCTCATTGGCGCGCTCGCGCCACAGCGAGTCGTACGCCTGGAAGCCGGCCCGCACCTCCTCCTCCACGCTTTCCGACGCGCTGCGGACAAACTGCTCTTGAAGAATCCAGCCCATGACGGCGAACAACGCCGTGATGGCGATGGAGGTGGAGAGGAAGATTCTCCATAACAGCGACATCGATTTGAGCGGCCTCATTTGCGTACCGCCGGATACACGCCGAGTTCGTCCGGGGCGGCGGAATAGTCATGGCCGTACTTGTTCATGTGAGGCTCGGCAATATAGCCGCTCTCGGAAATGGAAATGGAGGGCAACGCCGCGTTTTCGGCTCCCGTCACGGTCACACGCCGTTCGGCCGCGTCAAGCGTGGCCGCGGTGGCTCGTTCATGGAACAGGTGCAGCCGGTATTCTCCGGGCGGAACCGCCTGGATCTCGAAGCTGCCATCCTTCTTGGTGATGTCGAAGTAGGGCGTGTCGAGCACGGCGATCACCGCGCTCATGGCGGCATGAATGTTACAGAACACCCGCACAATCCCGGCTCGTGAAAATACCACGCTGCGCGAGGTTCCGGGAGGATACAGACCGATGTCGAACACCTTGCCGTCGTAGTTCGAAAAGGCGTTGTGAAAGATCGGATCGGCGTTGGGGAAATCGACCGTGGCGCCCACGGCAACGGCGAGAATATGCGGTGTGAAGGTCTTGTCCTTTTGGATCATGCGGGCATGCCCGGCGGCCGGCAGCGGCGCCTTGCCATTCACCGGCTCCAGCCAGACCACGACACCGGAAAAATCCATTTTCCTGCGCACGGCGGCGTCCTTGGAATCGCGCAATTCCACGCGCCCGCTCACGCCGCCCCCGAACAGTGGCAGGGTCAAGGGCGTGGCGATCCAGAAAGCCGCCATCGCGGCCGCTCTAAAACAAGTATGCAACCGCGAGGTCATAGTGGGGAAATATCCGGGTTCCGGAGAATAAGTAGGTGGTACGCACCTGGGAGCCTTCGAAGCTCGCCAGAATATTGGAGCCGAAGCGGTACATAAAGTTGCCGGCGTAAGCCTGGTTCTTGGCGATGCCTCCCGATTGCAAGTCGCGGTTCCGGTCGTCCTCCTGGCCTCCGTAGAAATTGAGCGTTGCGCGGGAGGTAAGGCGGAACTTGAGCTGGGCCCATCCGCCCTGGGCGTGCACCGGAAGGACCTGGGTGCCGTACTGGCCTAGCTCGAAGATACTCACGCCCTGGCGCAACCCGCCCACCACGCCTGTGTTTTCACCCGCGAAAAACGTTCCTGTAAAATCGACCCAGCGGACCGGGCGGATCAACCAATCGACGGAGAAGATTTGGGAAGGTGCGGACCGGCCCAACACCTGCGTGGTGCTGAAGTGGAAGCCGGGCGCGATCTCGATGCGCTGGTTTTCGCCGCGGGAGCCCCAGAATTCGAAGCGCCCTTCGTAGCCGGGGCGCGAGCTTGCGAGCGAACTCGCATACTCGGCGGAGAGACCGGTGCCGCTTTCCGAGGTTTGATAAATTCCCAATTGCGCCCGCAGCCCGGCTTGATCGCCAAACGCGAATCGTTGCTCCACCCGCACTTGCGGTTGCCACAACCACAGATTTCCCGCGGAGGTCAGCGGCGAGACTCCGACTTGAGCCAGCGAATCCGGCTCCCTGGGCGCGATAATCGGTTTGTCCAGCGCAACGCTGACCGTGGTATTCTTCCAAACCGCGTTGACCGAAGCCACGCGCAGGCGCAACAGTTGGTTCAGAGTAACGCCGCTGCCACCGAAGAAATCGATATACGCCGATCCGGTGATCTTTCCTCCACCCGCGATGTCGGGTCCATCGAACTTGATTCCCAACACGCTCTGGCGGAAGGTTGCTCCGGCGTCCACCGGCCCGCCGAGAAGGGGTGCGATGGTGGGGTTGTTCGAGCCCCCGGCGCCGCGGCCGTTCCAGAAGCTATTGAACAGGAGCATCCCGGTAAGCGTCACCGGGAGCTTGTGCTCGCTGGAGATTTTCTCCTGATCCTGCTGTGCGATTCTGCTCTCGGCCACGTCCACGCGCTCGTCCAAAGGAGCAGCCGCTTCCGCGGGGGGTGGAACTGCCGCTTCCGCGGCGGGCGGGGGGCTCTCCGGAGCCGGCTTGGCGGAATCGAGTTGCTGGCGCAGCGCCCGGATTTCGGTCATCAGCTCGCGGTTCTGGGTTTCCAGCCGGTCCAGCCGCTCCAGCACCTGCTGCAAATCCGGAGAGGGCTGCGCTTGCACCAGCGACGCGGCGCACGCTAACAACAGTATCAGCCACTTATCAGGCATACATCAATTCCTCCAGTTTCCGGCGAACCGCCGCCGGCGAGAATGGCTTGGGGAAGAAGGCGTTGGCGCCGGATGCCAGGGCCGCCTGCGGCGCGGCGGGATCGGCCGCGGCGCTCACCACCACGATGGGGAGCGAGTGAAGCCCCGGCTCCTGGCGAACCTGGGAAATGAGCTCGAGTCCCGTCATGGCGGGCAATTGAATATCGGTGACAAGAGCGGAGATCCGGTCCAGCGCCAGCACCTTCAGCGCGTCTTCCGCGCTACGGGCGCAGCGCACCACTACGCCGGGCAACGTCTGCAACGCCACATCAAGCATAGCCAGGCAATCCTCGGCATCGTCCACCAGCAGAACGATGAAGGGAGGGTCGTGTTCGGAATGCGGCGGCATCACGGCAGAAACCGGTAGCCCACACCATGCATGGTGAGGAAGTGCCGGGGCGTCTCCGGGTCGGGCTCCAGCTTCTGCCGCAGCCGGACCACATGTGCGTCCACCGTGCGGGTGTTGGGAAAGGACTCGTAGCCCCACACCGAATTCAAGATGACGTCGCGTGAGAGCGCACGGCCCGGATTCTGGAGGAAGAACGCCAGCAGGTTGAACTCCGCCCGCGTCAGCCTGACCTCATCCGCCGCTCGCCGCACCACGCGCTGGTCCAGGTCCACCTCGACGTCGGAAAACGACAAAGCGGCCGCGGCCTCCGGGGTGGAGCGGCGCAGCAGCGCTCGAATGCGCGCCAGCAGCTCGCGCGTGCCGAAAGGCTTGACGACGTAATCGTCGGCCCCGATTTCGAGCAGCAGCACTTTATCGATTTCGTCCCCCAGCGCGCTCAGCACGATGACCGGAGTTTTGGCGCCGGAAGCTCGCAGCCGCTTGCACACATCCACGCCGCTCATTCCGGGCATGCGCAGATCCACCAGAATCAAGTTGGGCTTGGCCGAAAAAGCCTGCTCCAGTCCGGCCACTCCGCCGGCCACCAGGATGGGCCGAAACCCCTCGTTTTCCAGCATCAGGCCGATGGTGTCGCGGAGACTTTCATCGTCGTCGATGACCAGGACGGTTTGCATGGACACTTCTTCACAATTGTAGACACGCCTGGGCAACCCCGTGGAACAATAGCAGGTTAGGGGCTGAACTCACGCTTGCAGCCGCTTGCCGCCGACAATCACTGCATGGGCCACCAGCTTCCGATGACCCTGCCGTTTCGCATCCAGGTTGTCGACGAACTCGAAGTCGCCTTCCTGAAGGTCGAGCACGGTTACGTCCGCGGCCGCGCCAGACCGGAGCGTGCCATAGGCCTTGAATTCGGGGATCGCCCGTGCGGCGTTCGTGGTCGCGCGTGCGATCACCTGGTCCACCGGCATCCCCAGCAGCAGAAATTTCGAAAGCACATTCGGAAAATTGAAGACTTGATAAGTTCGCGAAGCCGCCGTCAGGTCGGACGAGATTGTGTCCGGTAAAAAGTCCTGTTGCATCGCCCGCTCGGCGACCTCCCAGGTGAGGTGCCCGGTCCGGCCGTTCCCGATATCGAATAGAATTCCGCGCCGTCTCGCTTCGCGGACTTGCGGCAGCACCCAGCCGTTATCGTCTAAGATGCCGTTGGGAGGCGGAGAATAAACGTGAGTGACGATGTCGCCCGGCCGGAGCAGCGCGAGAATCGCCGGCAAGGGCGATGCAGTCTGGCCGACATGCACCATGATCGGCACTTTCAGCGGATCGGCCACCTGACGCGCGCGGCGCAGGGCTTCCAAATCGTTCTCTCCAGCGACGGAGCGCGAGAGCCGGGCCTTGATGCCGACGATCCACTGGCGGTTGCGCTCGATGACACGGCGGGCGGCGGCAACATCGGCACTCTGGATGTCGAGCAGCTCACCGACGCCTCCGGGTGCGATCCCGCGATTTGCGATGTTCAGGAGAATGCGCACACGGTTGGGGGCGCTCTGCGCAATCTTCACCAGCGGGTCGACATTTTCGGCACCCAGCGAGCCCGCGTCGAGCAGCGTCGTGACTCCGTCCGCAAGACATGTCCCCGGCGGCATTTCCTTGTCGGCCAAGTGCGTGTGGATGTCGATCAGGCCGGGCGTCACCAGCTTTCCGCGGGCGTCGATTACTTCTTCTTTCCCCTTGGGCGCAGTGAAGCTCCGCTCGATCGCTGCAATTCGTCCGTCGCGAATCGCGACATCCGCCACACGATCCATGTTTTGCGAGGCGTCCAGCACGCGGCCGCCTCGAATGATCAGATCGAAAGGACCAGCCGCGAATAAAGCCGAGGGCCCAGCGAGGACAACCGGAGCGATTGCACTCGCGCGGACAAATTGACGGCGGGTCAGCATGGGAGGCTCGGCGTTTTACTTTCCCCCGGATTTGGGCCACAGCACGCCCTGATCCTTCTTGGTTACCGGACCCAATCCTTTATATACGAACTTTTGGACGCGCTGGCCGCGGTAGGTCTCCGTCGTGTAGATGTTGCCCTTCGAATCCGTGGCGATGCTATGCACGCCGTAAAACTCGCCCGGCTGCCGGCCGCCTTCGCCGAACGTGGTCAGGATCTCCAGCGAATCGCGATCCATGATGTGTACGCGGTCATTCTCGCCGTCGGCCAGGTAAATATACTTCTGCTGCGGATCTTTCGAAAACGCGATGTCCCAGGCTGACCCCGAACCACGCGTCTGCTTCTCGATAAAAGCCTCTTTGATAAAGGTCCCGTCGGGATGGAACACCTGGATGCGATCGTTGACGCGATCGCAAACGTACAGCAGATTGTCGTGCGAAAGCTCGGCGCAATGCACCGGATTGCGGAACTGCTGCAAGGGCGGCGCGTCGGGATTGTAGGGGCCCGGGTCGGTGTCGTCGGGCTTGTGGCCATAGGCGCCCCAATGCCGCTTGTATTTTCCGGTATCCGCGTCGAACACGATCACGCGATGATTCCCGTAGCCGTCCGCGACGTACAACTCATTGGTCTTGGGATCGACAAACGTCTTGGCGGGCCGCCGCAGATTCTCGACGTCGTTACTGCCTTTGCTGCTCCTTGGCTTGCCGATCTGCATCAGGAACTTTCCGTCCTGGGTGAACTTCAGGACCATGTTGTCGTAGTAGCTTTGGAACGGAGCCGGACCGCCTTTGGCGCCTGCACTCGCCGCGCCGCCGCGGCCCGCCGGAGGGGCTTCGTCATCCGTGCCATTGATGGCGCCGCGACCGCTGGTGGCGGTGCCCTGGCCATTGCCGGCAATCCACACGTTGCCTTTGTAGTCCACCGTGATTCCGTGATTGGAGTCGGGCCAATCGTAGCCGTTGCCCGGCCCGCCCCAATGCCCGATCAAGTTTCCGGCTTGATCGAATTCGAGCACCGGCGGCGCGGGCGCGCAGCATTGCGCGATTTGAGGCTTGGTGGTGGCATGCACCTCGCCCGCTTCCAGCGATCCGGCGCGATGGATGATCCAGATGTGATCCTGCCCGTCCGCGGACACGCCGATGGTCTGTCCCATGATCCAGTGATTCGGCAGCGGCTTGGGCCACAGCGGATCCACTTCGAATCGCGGAGCCTGCACCGCGGCAGCTTCCACCACGGCTCGCTTTTCGAAGATGGCGGAAGCCACCCCGAGCCCGGAAACTACCGCCAAGAATGTTACGCCAATGCGGAAGTCGTGTTTCATAAGATGTAAGCTACTATACACGATTGGTTGTGAAACGGAAGCCCACTTTCGCGGTGCATCTACCAGCAATATCGGTGGCGATGACTTTGGCCCTCGCCTCGGGGGCGTTCGCCCATGACATCCCCAATGACGTGACGGTGCGCGCGTTCGTCAAACCGTCGGGCAACCGGCTGAATGTGCTGATGCGTGTGCCGCTCCAGGCCATGCGCGACATCGATTTTCCGTCGCGCGGCGCGGGCTATCTGGATCTCGCGAAGACCAGCCGCCTGCTGCCGGATGCCGCGACGCTGTGGCTCTCCGACGCCATCCAGTTTTACGAGAACGGCACGATGCTGCCCAAGCCGAGCGTCGTGGAAACGCGCGTGTCGCTTGAATCCGACAAATCCTTCGCCAGCTATGACCAGGCGCTGGCGCACGTCACCGGCGCCGGAATCCCGGAAAGCACCGACGTCTATTGGAACCAGACCATGCTCGATGTGTTGTTCGAGTACCCAATTCGCTCCGATCAATCCGACTTCTCCATTCATCCGGCGCTCGACCGGCTGGGCGTTCGAGTGCTCACCGTCCTGCGATTCCTGCCGCCCAGCGGAGTTATTCGCGCGTTTGAATATGAGGGCGATCCGGGGCTGGTCAGGCTCGACCCGCGTTGGAGCCAGGCCGCGCTGCGGTTCGTCAAGCTCGGGTTCCTGCATATTTTGGATGGCACGGACCACCTGCTGTTCCTGCTGTGCCTGGTGATCCCATTCCGGCGCTTCGGCGCGCTGGTTCCGGTGGTGACCGCGTTCACGGTGGCGCACTCCATCACGCTGATCGCCTCGGCGTACAATCTGGCGCCGGATGCGCTGTGGTTTCCGCCGCTGATCGAAACGCTGATCGCGATTTCCATCCTCTATATGGCGCTGGAAAACATCGTCGGAGGAAGCACTCTGCGGCGTCGCTGGGTGACCGCGTTCGGATTCGGGATGGTCCACGGCTTCGGCTTTTCCTTCGTCCTGCGCGAGACCATGCAGTTCGCCGGGTCTCATCTGTTAACGTCGCTGCTGTCCTTCAATCTCGGCGTCGAGCTGGGGCAGCTTCTGGTGCTGTTGCTGCTGATTCCCGTGCTGGACGCGCTGTTCCGGTATGTGGTGGCCGAGCGCATGGGGACCATCATCCTCTCCGCGCTGGTGGCGCACACGGCCTGGCATTGGATGCTGGATCGCGCGGACCGCCTGCGACGGTTTCACTTCCAATGGCCGGAGATCACCGCCGCGCTGCTCGCCTCCGCGACACGCTGGCTGATGTTGGCCATGATCGCCGCCGCCCTGATCTGGCTGTTCGGATTTTCCGGAATCGCCAGGCGACGGCAAAGAGCGGAGGCTGAGCGGATCGAGCTTGAAGAAACTGTCGAGTAACGGTCGCGGCGAGTGGAGTGGGACTTTACAGTGCGCCTTATGTGCCAAGATCGTCCAGTTGACTCCATGTCCTCACAGAAATCTGGTTGTGGGTCCATTTGAAGTTGCCGCCTTCGACCTTCCAACCCGCCTTGTTTGCGAGAAAGCTTCCGCATCCGTATGGGTTTGCGTTCGCCAAGATTACGTACTTGTTCCGATATGCGGGGATCTCTAAGCGGTCGCTGTCAAGGGTACCTGAACTCATCGAGGCAGGAATGCAGATGACCTTATGAACACAGGACGACTTTTCGGCTTTGTCTGTGACCCTCTGATAGTTGTCGCGTGCGTCGGAACATATCAGGGCCCCGATGCATGCATCGTCAATTTCAATCGGATTGCTGATGTCGCAATGAGCTTGTTTGTGACACATCAAGCGCGGGCGCCCATCGCCTATCAGGTAGGCGGAATTGTTCGGAGGTTCTAGCAGCCCCACAACAAAAACGAGATCACGCTCCTCCGCGATGGCGGCCAGGCCCTTCAAGGTATCGTCGGACCGGATCAGGGGCCGTCGATAGTACTCGTCGTTGTAAACCTCCCCATTGTTGAAGGCTTCCGGGAGCACTATTAGGGACTTGCCGATGTTGTCATACCTAGAGAGAGCATCTGTCAAGGACCCAATGGGGGCATTGTGGTCCGTGACAAAGTGAAACAAACCTATTCTGGCAAGGGGCTTGTCGAGCGACCTGGTCATTCTGAAGCTCCATTCTACCGCCTGGATTCCCGTCGGAACCCGGAGATCTGTTAAACGCCGCTCAGGGCATCATTTGGCCGGTTTGTCACGATTTTGATTCTTCTCCCTCGTGAAGTTTCATCTCGGACCGGCCGATTTGTAACGAGAAGACCCTCCGTAAGGAGGAGCAACTCTCCATGCCCGCCAATACAGAGTGCCTTCGGATCAACGCAGGGATGGCTCTTACATCCCGCTTGCTCTGGCATTTTGGATGGAGGCCCCGGCCACTCTACGTGATTGGCGCGGTAATCGCCGTGTTCGGGGCAGTGGCCCTGCGTTCCCCAGTAGGGCTGCTCTTCTTTCTCGTGGCCCCGGTCGTTCAGTGGCGCGCGACCCTACTGATTAACCGAAAATCGCAGACCATAACTGATCTTGCGACTAACGCCGTCGCCAACTCAGGCGCTAAGAGGGTGGGCGTCGATCCGGAAACCTCCGACTGCAAAGTGATTCTTATTGGTCAGAATCATCCTTCGCCCCTCGGAGTTCGTGCGAGCGCGGAATACAGCATCTCTGCGATTTACATCTGCGATGCTTTTTTCGCCATTTACTCTGGTTCGTCATTCTCGTCGCCGGATCGCACGCTCCTGTTGGCGACGACTGGCGACGAAGTGTATTTCAGGCACGTGAGCGCAATCAACCATCGTGACGACTCAATCGAAGTTGTCCTCACTCGCGGCAACAAATCGAGGAAGATTGCAGTCGGCACTGACCCGGGCGGTGCAGCCCTGCTGGGAGCGCTCCGATCCAAACTGCGGAATCCCCAGGCCGCCGCGCCCGTGCAGGCTGCGGTTCAGCCTCCCATTCCCGAAGATCTTGACCGCGATGCACCCAGTCCACTGGACGCCAACGACGATGAAGGCCAGCGATACTGCTATATCCGCTCCAGCAAGCTGACGGAATACTACGCCGACCCCGCCGTTCTCTCCGTGTTAATGTCACAGCTTGAAGTCCCCGGACTGCAGGCAACCCATAATCGAATGGGAAATCGTGAGAAACGGGCCGCTATCGAAGCCCAAATTGATCATTTCGGCCGAACGCCTCATTCCTTTTGGTACGGAGTGCCGGCACGCGAAGTTTTGGCCGCCTCGATTTGGCGTGCACGAAGCGAAGGGTACGGTCTCAGCAACCGGGTCGTCGCGGATAAGTTCTATGACGTTTCGCGCGAGGAGGATCTGATGCGACCAATTGCACGGTGGCTGGAAGCGCGAGGCGAAGATCCCTACATGGAAATTCAGCTTGGGCGCCGGAGGATCGATGTCCTCGGCCTCAAAAGACCCGGCCTCACTGGCTCTCCACGGTTGACGGCCGTGGAGCTGAAGAATAGTGATGAGCAGTTTCGGCGTGGGCCCGACCAGATGGGAACGTTCGCCGAGTACGCACACGCAGTCTATCTTGCCTGTACGCCTGCTTTCGCCGCCGAATATTTAGAGCGGAACGCTGACCACCCCAGCGTTGGCCGCTGGGACCCAACCTTGCTGGATCGGAAATTGAAGCAGGGAGGATTCGGGCTTCTGATCGTCGAGCGGGACAAGGTCTTCGAGGTGATCAAGCCCGTGGAACAGACTCCAGCCGAGGATAAAGTGGCGAAGGTTGTCTCGACACTCCCCGCGCTTCACAAGATAGAGCTGGATTGATTTGGAGATGCTGAGCGCGCAATGGACCGCAGGAGTGCGTGGCGACTTTGGCGCCTTTGGAAACGGTAATCTATAACTCGGGGATCATGAGTTCCTTGCGCCACTGGCGCCGGAATGCATGGGCGAGGTGTACAAATGACCGCGGGCTGGGCGCGTCTACCGAGGGGCGAGGGCATGGCTCGCCGCGTTGGCTAGTTGATGATCGAACCACCCAGTTCGCGGTCTTCGAGTCCGAGCGAGATGGCCAGCGCGGTGTTCAGTTGCTCCAATGCGCCGGACTTTAGTGATCCGACATAACGAGTCAGCACAGACTTGGGAAGGCTCACCAGTTCGTCGCAATGAATACTGGACTCCTGCTTTAAACCTTCACCGGGGCCAACGCGGACCTGGGTGCTCAGTCCATCGTGCCTGGAGTAGACCGGAGCACAGATCACGGCCGAGAATCGGGAATCGACCAAAACCTGGCGGCTGACGACGACAAATACCCGTTGCTTGCGCGGGTCTTCAGCGCCCGGTTTCCGCACCAGGTACAACTCGCCGCGCTTCACGGGGTCCGCTGATACTCGAGCGTGTCTTGGGCATCGCGGTTCAGGCGCTTGGCATTACGCTCGATGATCGCGGTGTCCCTACGGTCTCGCTCCTGCTGGTCCAGGAGGCTCAGGTAGGCGAGGGCGGCTCTCTCCAGCACGGCGGACCGGTTCTTGTCGACGCGATCCAGGCGGACGAGTAGGTCTGCCGGGAGTGTGATAGATGTCTTGACTTTCACAAGATAATTATACTCCCGGATGGCGTATAGTGGGACAGGCTTTTTAGCCTGTCGCTTCCCGCCCTGTCGCCGAACACGTCTCTCGGCTACGCTTTCAATAGGAGACCTCTGATGAATAATCTGCGTAAGCTCATGCTGGTCGTTCTTGGCGGCGCCTGTGCGCTGTCGGCGCAAGCACCGAATCCGCTAAGCGCCGAGGTGAAGTGGTCCTACACCAGCATCAAGAACAACCTCGTAAAGATGGCCGATAAGATGCCGGCTGAGAAGTACGGTTTCCGGCCGACGCCGGATGTGGAAACCTTCGCCCGGCGTATCGCTCACATCGCCGATGCAAACATGAACGTTTGCGCCGGACTCAATGGGGAGCGCAAGCCACTCGGCGCAGCGTCTAAAACGTCCAAGGCGGAACTCGTGGCCGCCCTCAAGGAATCGTTCGATTATTGCGACCGCGTTTTCGACGCGCTAACCGACGCAGCGGCCGTCGAAACGGTTAGTTCGCGCCTCGGTGGTCCGTTCCCTCCGGAGCCAACCCGTTCCAGGCTTGCCACTCTTTACAATTTGGTTCGTCATTCGAATGAGATGTATGGTTATATGGCCGTCTACCTGAGGCTGAATGGTGTGACGCCGCCGACCAGCGCCCCCGAGTAGGCTGCTGCCTGCCTTCGCGCTGGGCTTGGTCTGAGTTCGCCGCTCCGCTCTTGCTTTCTTGCCTGAGGGCAGGCGATTGAAATAGGTCTGCTTCTCTCAAAGCAGTTTCTTCCGCAAGACCCATGTGGTCATCGAGCGTTGATTTTGGACAATCGTGGTCTTCAGGGGGTCGGCCAGTTCGCCGCCTAACCGTTCGGCGGTCGAGCCGAGCAGCGCTTCGTCCACCAGATACCGCTCCGAACCATCCGGCGACCTGTGGCGGCGTCCCTGTATGCGTTCCACCCGGCTCTCCATGCCGATCGAGGATCCGACGCGGCAGAAGAAGAGCCCGCCGGGCTTCAGAACACGCCAGGATCCCTGCAACATAGACTCGAAATGCGCGTCGTCGCGGGCAAAATGGAGGACCGTGTTGCTGAGGACCACATCCGCGCAGGCATCGTCGAAAGACATATGTTCGACGGCTTCGACTCGAAAATTCGACGCCGGAAGCGCGGGTGCGAAGATCCGGGCCAGGGAGCGGACGCTCTCCAAGGCTTCCGGGTCCGCGTCAGCCGCGTAAACTTCGTAACCTTCCCGTAGCAGGTAGACGAGGTTTCGGCCGGAGCCGCATCCGGCGTCCAGGATTCGCATTCCGGGTGAGATGCGCCCTTTCAGAAGCTGGTCGAAAAGATAGATGTCGATGTGACCGAATTGCTCCTGGAGCGTGGGCATTCGTACAACGCTAGCCCTAGCGGTGCGGTGGCGTCAAGTGTTTTGCGTAAGCTTGTTTTGCGTAAACTTTGTTCCGATACCGGCACAAGTGCGAGATCCCGCCCGCTGGTCTGCGCACACTCCACCTGATGCCTTTTGACAAGTCATTGCCGCGTTGGTCTAGCTGGGTCTGAGTTCGTCGCCGACGCATGAGGTGTTCGGAGGTGAGGCAGGATGGACTTCCCAGGGTGTCAAGAAAACCCTGGGAAGTCCAAGGAGAGATAACGGTAAGATCAGTTCGATCTCGTAACAGGATAATTTATAGAAATCCTGAGCCCATTCGATGGTCCAAATAGTCGCTCGACATAGGTGTTCTCGTCTACGCCAAGAACCATCTCCTGTTTGGTCTGAGCATCGGAAACACGCGCCGATCGGAGCGAGGCCAGTCCGCTCATCCTATCGTCTGTCCTCTGTCCCGGTTTCCCCGAGCAGAATCAGCTCCGCTTGCCGGGCGTCGGCGGTATAGAAAAAATGGAACTGAGGTGGTTGACGCCGGACACAATTTGGGTATAATGCGACCATGGTGCGTCCTGAAAGACGCGTTGTTCTAGCGGATGAGAGATCCGTCCGGGTAAGCGCCGGAGCGCCCGGTAGCAGGCCCCAGCCTGAAGGAGAGATCCTGACGGCCAGAGCGGGGCGTCGAAAGCCTGTGAAAGAGCAGGGAGCAAGGAAGCGGGCCGCAACAATAAGTGAACGCTGCAGCCACGTCATAGTATCAGCCGAAAGGTGTTTGAAAGGGCCGAGCCGGTCATGTCACGGCGAAGGCAACAGACAGCATTCTGGACCGGAGCGAATGCTGGACCTTTCCGGGGTATGGGGCGGTGGCACGTTTCCAAAGAAGAACGCGGAACAGGAGAGACCCTACCTGGCAGTCGAGTCGGACAAAGACCGTGGGTATAAGGCCGGAAGGCGGAAAGCGCACGGAGCCGGGAGGGAGTCCGAGGGGTTCATAGTACCTGAGAAGGCGTGCAAGACAACGCGCTGGAGGGAAGGGGCCCTGCTTTGATCGAGCCTGGAAGGGGATAAGTGCGAGGGCATGCTGGAAACGGCCAAAAACCCCAATGAAAAAGTACGACAACTCCAACGCAGGCTATGGGTGTGTGCCAAGCAGAGTAGGACACGGCGATTCCACGCGCTGTACGACCGGATCTACAGGAGTGACGTTCTGTGGGAAGCGTGGAAGCGAGTGCGCAGCAATAAAGGGTAATTATATAGGTATGCCATTGAGCGGAGGGTCGCCCCCAACAAATCATAAGCCGCTGATCCTTAACGTTTTGCGTCCTTAACATTGCGGACGAAAAATGGTTTTGACAGCCCGGTCCAATTTCAAGTATACTGGCCCTATTGTACTAGCCAACTGTACTAGCCAACATGAAACTTTCGGAGGATCCTACAACATGTTAAGTTCAATGCGGTTGCCAAGGAGAGAATTGACGCACAGGTACTTTCTGGTCGTGATGGTACTGTTGGGTGCCGCGGCCGTAGCACAGGCTGGTACGATTCTGGATACAGGAACAGCGCTGAGCCTAACCTCCAGAACTTCTGCTGAAGGTCCTGGCCAGGGTGTGGCCGTTTCCGTAAGTACGACGGTTACGCAATTCGGTTTTTATCTGGACACCCCCAGTGGCGGCAATCTCGAATTCATGATCTGGAACGGCACCAACAGCACGCTTCTCTTTAGCCAGATCGATTCTGCGGCGACCACTTCGTCACCCGCGTTGGTCCTTACGGCACCCATGTCTTTCAGTTTGCTTGCCGGAAGCACTTATTATTTTGCTGTGATTCCCGACACGGCGGCGAATATCGAGTACTTCAGCTCGCCTATCTCTTTATCTCAAAACGGTCTGAGTCTGGTCAATCCCAATACGAATTACGGCCCCTACAGCGCCCCGGTATTCATTGGTAGCGCTGGCGCCACGATTGCCTTACAGATCGATGGCACTACAGCCGCAGTTCCGGAACCGGCAACTTGGTTTTCCGCTGTACTGGGTCTCGGGCTGTTGAGCTTGGCAGGCAGGTCTTGGTCTCGTCGAGGCTGACTTGAGTCTCCGTCCTTTCTCCCCGCCTGCAGCTTCACTCTTGCTTCACCGCTTTTAGAGGTCTTTGACGATCGATGTGGCGGCACCACAAAGCCCGATAACTCTGCAGATCGACATGGCCAGCCAGGGACTGAACGGGGCTGCCGCGAAGGCCAACAAATACAGCGGAGGTCCCCACCGGTAACTCCGGCGCAACTTGCGCGGCGTCTCGGCGGAGGCGTTAGGGTCCAGCATCTCCTTGCGGAACGCGGCCATCGCCAGCAGGTAAAACGCGATGCCGACCAGCAAGAAGCAACCGCAATAGAGCTCGACGGCGGTGGCGGCCGCGGAGGTCTGAATGTACTCCGCAACCACGGCCGTCGGAAAGGGGACGACGGTCACCATCAGCAGCAGCCCGTTGGCGAAGAGCAGCCTTGCATCGGTCCGGTGCACCAGGCGGAACGGGGCGTGATGGTGCATCCACATGATGAGGATGGTAAAGAAGCTGGTGACAAAGCTGACGTAGCCCGGCCACTGCTCCGCCAAGCTGCCGCGGAGCGCCGCCGCCGTGGGCTCGGTGCGGGACCTTCAGATCCAGCACCAGCAGCGTGATGGCGATGGCGGAGACTGCGTCGCTGAAGGCCTCCAGCCGTCCGGTGGACTTCTCTGGGAGTCGATCGCTGGCGGCTTCCGGCATCTTACACAAGATACAACGCCGCGGACTTGGCTATCCTGGAACCGAAGGTATGCCTTTCTCCTCCATTCCCGAGGCCATCGAGGAAATCCGCGCCGGCCGCATGCTCGTGGTGGTCGACGACGAGGACCGCGAAAACGAGGGCGACCTGACCCTGGCCGCCGAGTTCGTCACGCCCGAGGCCATCAACTTCATGGCCATGCACGGGCGCGGCTTGATCTGCCTGGCGCTGGCGCCGGAGCGTTGCGATGCCTTGCATCTGCCCCTGGTCTCGCCCATGAACACCTCGCGCTTCGGCACCGCCTTCTGCGAGTCCATCGACGCCGCCGAGGGGGTCAGCACCGGAATCTCCGCGGCCGACCGGGCCCATACCATCCGCACCGCCATCCGCCCCGCCTGCCGCCCGCGCGAGCTCGCCCGTCCGGGCCACGTCTTCCCCTTGCGCGCCCGCGAAGGCGGCGTGCTGGTGCGCGCCGGGCAGACCGAGGCCGCCGTCGATCTGGCCCGCCTGGCCAAGCTCGAACCCGGCGGAGTCATCTGCGAAATCATGAATGCGGACGGCACCATGGCGCGCGTGCCGCAACTGGTGCCTTTTTGCGAACAGCACGGCCTCAAAATGATCTCGGTGGCCAGCCTGATCCGCTATCGCCATCGCACCGAGCGGTTCCTGGAGCGCCGCGGCGAAGGCTGCCTGCGCACCGAGTTCGGCGATTTCAAGACCGTCGCCTTTGTCAGCACCATCGACGGCGAGCAGCACATCGCCCTGGTGCGGGGCGAAGTAGCCGGCCGCGACAACGTGCTGGTGCGCATGCACGCCCGCTGCGTCGCCGGCGACGTCTTCGGCTCGACCGAATGCGATTGCCACGCGGCTTTGCAGGCCTCGCTCGAACGCATCGCCGAGGAGGGCCGTGGCGTGCTGGTGTACATTCACGAAACCGGCCTGGGCGAGCGCAAACATTCCCCCGGCGGGGAGACCAGGCCGATCCACGAAAGCGGCATCGGCGCGCAGATCCTGGCCGACCTCGGCCTCACCACCGTTCGTCTGCTGACCAACCATCCCCGCAAGGTCTTCGGCGCCGACGCTTTCGGTATCGAGATTACAGGAACGGTGCCGCTGGCCAAAGAATCTAGTTGACCGCTCCCTGTGGTCACGGCTCCGAACGCCCATTTGTCCGGACTGATTCCGAGCCGCGACCGGAGGGAGCGGTTGCTAACTATAACTAAACTAGTCCGCCCAATACACCCGCCGCGAGCGAACCCGCAGATCCGTGCGATTCGGCACGGTGACATCGATCCGGTGCATTCCCGCGCCGTCGCCGCGCTGCGGAAAGCTCAGGATGTACTGGCTGTAGACTTCCGCTCCCAGTTTCTCGATCGCGTCCTCGATCCCGCGTTCCTTTAGGAACGGAAAGTCCGAGCCTCCCGTAGCCAGCGCCAGCGCCTGCACTTGGTTGGTCGCGCCCAGCCGCGCGAGCTGCGCGAAGAACATCTCGTTCAGTTCGTTCTGCGCCGGAAAATCTTCCGGTTTTGAGATCCAACTCATCGCGTAGGACGAGTAATGCGCTCCAAACACCTCGATGCCTTCGCGCTCCACCGCTTCCATGGCGTCCTGGAACTTGGTCTCGCTGCCCCGATCGCGGCTTTCGGAAATCAGCAGCAGCACGCGGCGTCCGGGGCGCTGCCGCATGCGGCCGGCTACTTCGGCGACGGTGTCGAACATCCGCGCGCCCGCCGCCGGTCCGGGCTTCAGGCTCTTCACCGCGTCGCTGATCTTGCGCGACTCGCGCGTGAAATCCTGGAGCCACGCGATCTCCTTGTCGAACGTCACCACGGCCGCCTGGCCTTTGGTTCCCGTCACCAGCGGCTGAATCATGTTTCCGATTCGACTGATCTTGGCAAGCGCCAGCTTCGAGGTCTCCGACAACTGAATCGCGATCACCAGGGAGATGGGGGGCAGACCGGAAATAAAGTCGTCCATGGTGACGGGCTGCGGGACGCCATTGTCCAGCACTCTGAAATCGGCGGCCATGAGATCGTTGATATTCTGGCCGTCCTTGCCGGTGACGACCACGGGCACCTGCACCACTTTGGTTTGCGCACGAAAGGTTTGAGCCGCGGGGGTTTGAGACGGCTGCGTCCGGTCCTGCGCGGGCAACGCCGCGAGACAGCACAGCACACCGGCGGCAATGCGGGGCACGTACTTCATTTGAAGAAATTCCGCATCAGAAACATCGCATTCGCCGGGCGCTCGGCCAGCCGCCGCATAAAATATGGATACCACGCCGTTCCATACGGCACGTACACGCGCACGCGGTAGCCTTCGCTGACCAGCCGCCGTTGCAGATCGCGGCGGATGCCGTAGAGCATCTGGAACTCGAACTTATCCGCGCCAATGCCGCGCTCGCGCCGGTAGCGCTGGGCCTCGTTCTGAATGTCCTCGTCGTGGGTGGCGATGGCGGGATAGGCGCCGCGATCGAGCAGCGTCTTCATCAGCTTCAAATAATTCCGGTTGACTTCCTTCTTATCCGCGAACGCCGCGCTGTGCGGCTCATGGTAGGCGCCTTTGCACAGGCGCACCGGAATGCCCATCTGGTTCATGCGCTCGATGTCGGCCGGGCTGCGGAACAGGTACGCCTGAATCACCGCGCGAATGCAGCCGCACTCCTGCGCCAGCCGCTCGACGGTCTTGAGGATGCGGTCGGTGTACGCCGTCGATTCCATGTCGATCTCGATGCGCGTGCCGGCGGGCTGGGCCCGGCGCGCCAGCGCGCGGACGTTTTCGAGACACGCGTCTTCGGAGAAGTCCAGCCCCATCTGCGTCAGCTTGACGGAGATCGTCGAGCTCAGCCCGCGCGCCGCAATCCGATCCAAAGCTTCCAGATATGCGTCGCGAGACGCCGCGGCTTCGTCGAGCGAAGTCACGTTCTCACCCAGATGATCGAGCGAAGAAAAAATACCTTCGCTCTGGAGCCGGGCGCATGCCGCCAGTTCGTCTTCCAGCGTCTCGCCGGCCACGAAGCGCCGGATCAGCTTTCTGGGGGACTCGGCGGTCTCCATCCACTTCCGGAGCCATCCCTGCCGGGATAGAAAGAGAAAGAAGTCGCGCACGGTCCGCTTAATCCGCTGTGTTTGTTACTGTTGAATCGTCGCCTTCAGGACTTCTATTCCGCTGGGACTATTGGCCTTCAAATCCTGCTCCGCGGTAACAAACACATCGAAACTCTTCAACGGAGTGACGGTTTCGAAGGAGGCCTCCAGGTTCTTGTCCACTTTCAGTTGGCCCTGATTCTCGGCGTCTGAGCCCCGTGCCCGCAACCAAATCACATAGCCCGCCGCCGGCGGCGTTAGATTCTCGGCATTGGCGAGATGCTGAACTTTCATCTTCAGTTTCGTGTTGCCGTTATTGTCCTTGCTGATCTCGACATCGCCCCGAGCGCCGGGAACGGCAGACGCGGCAGTCAACGGGTACTTCTTGGCCCACGCGACGGCAGCCAGCAGTGCGAGCGTCAAACAAATCGTGTAAAGCTTTCGCATCCGGCACCTCGTGCTTATGTTCGCACAAAGTTGTCAGGCTGAATCGGCCGTGGCATGCCTAAAACGTTTTTCGGATGGCGGCCTCCGCCCGAATGCCCTTGCCTTGAAGGCCGGCTTTCATCCTATCCGCGTCACCCGGAGCCATGGGACCCACCAGCACTCGGAACAGCCCCGGTTTCTCGGGAATCTCGGCATCGAGAGCGGGAAAATTGTTCTTGCGCAGCACTTCCACATAGGCGTCGGCATCGTGCTTGCTGGTGGCGGCGAGTTGCAAATAGGTACCGCCCAAGACGGGCTGGCTGCTCTGCGCCACCGCAGGCCGAGGATTTTCCGCCTTGCCGGTTTCGCGCTTGGGAGCGGGCGTGGTGGATATTGGGTTCAGGCCAGGCGGCAGAGGCTGATTGAAGGTAACATTATCGATGGCGAAGTCCCAAATGATACCGCTCGGGGCATTTTGACCCGTTGTAGCCGCAATCGTCACTACACTGCCCGCAGCGGTGAAACCGATTTGATTATGCCCTCCGTTCGTGTTCGGTGGAAGAACGAACGTGGCGCTGCTCCCCACGTTATCCGCCAACCGGTACGTGACGGATTGGATGGTCCCATTTAACACGGTCAGGAAGAAATTGCCGATGGCTCGCGGAAACGTGATGGTGATGGGATTGGTGAAGCCGGTACCGGTCGAGGCGCCGTTTCCAGCCGTGGCGTAGATGGCTGTCTCATCGGCCTGCACATTGGCGGCGTTATTTAAGAGAACGCCGCCCTGGAAGGTCACCGTGCCAATCGAGCTGGAGATGTTCAGCGTCTGGGCATCACCGGCCGTCGAGAAAAGGGTCGAGCAGAAACCACTGGGTTGCGCGCCGTTAGGGCACTGGGCCTCGAAATCGATGACTTGGGCGAACGCCGTGCCCCCGCCCACAAGGAGCGCGAGCGGAAAGATCGCCGGCTTCCAGGCCGGCTTACAGATCGATGTGCGCATGTGTCCTCCTGCGCCGGCCGAGAGCAGAGTGTCAGTTGACCCATGCACAACGGTTGAGCCGCATCGCCCCGCCTGACTGATCCTAGTGTAAGCTTAACCCTCGAACTCTCTACCTAGTTGATGGGCCGCGAACGCAAGCGCCTGTTGCAGATCCTCTTCTTGAAGGTCCGGGAAATCCTTGAACAGTTCCAGGCGATCCGGATACGTAGCCAGAATCTCCAGCACGCGCCTGACCGTGATTCGCATCCCGCGGATGCAGGGGTGGCCTCCCATTTTGCCGGGCTCGATCGTGATGCGCTCGAATGGGGGCCTGAGACTCATCTGTGTTTATCCGTGTTCATCTGTGGCCAAGTTATTTTGTGCGGAAACGCGGATGCTAGTGTAGTGTCCAGGAATTAGCTGGACAATCCTGGGCAATGCCGTAGTGGCGCAGACGATCGTTTTTCGTCGTCTGCGTTGCTCCGGAACAGGCAGGCCACGAAAGACGATGGCCTGCCCCACTGTCCAGCTAATTCCTGGACACTACACTAGCATCGCCGTTCATTTGATCGGTTCCACCCTCCGGCGATCTGCCGCGGGCGCCGGCAGCTCCCGAGGAACCGTATCGATGCGCTGCGGCTCCGGCACCTCGGCCGAGCCGCCCACGCCCAGCTCGCGCATCCGCCTCTTATTGTGCGCCGTCAGCCTTCCCTTGATCGATGGGTGGCGCGGGCTGTGGCACGCTTGGTGGGGGCTGGTACTTCTCGTGACCGATGTGCAGGAAATGGCCCACTGATTTTATCGCCCGCTTCACCCGATTCCCAGACTCTAGCGCTGGTGTGACCCGCCAACTTCCGGCGGATGCGGAACCCGCCCCGACGGAGCTCGGCGGGGAATATGCATCCGATTGTGGCGGAGATAGAACCGGTGGTTGAGGACTCACCACCAGGTTCGGAGTCCCTTGGGGCTGCGACGTAGCGTCGAGCGCGGTTGCAGTCTGGTGAATATTTTGCACCTCCCGAGTCTTTATTGTGGGCCGTGGAGCATTGCTTTGCTTCATCGCGACGCCCGGGGCCGGCGCCCCTTGCGCGGCCGTCTGAGTGGAGCCCGACGGCGTGTAATCGAGGACGCCGGAAATATCCGGCAGCCTGCGATACACCACGAATCCCACCAACAGGACAGCCACGACAAGCATCGTCACCTTGACGCTTTTAAAACCGTTCTTGGGGGAGAGATCGCGTGTCAGAGTCCCCGCCATGAACAACACGGCCAGAAAAAACACCGCGCCGATTTGGTACGCCAAAGTGTCGGTCATGGACTTGCCTACGGGTCCCTCCCACAGGAGACTTCCCTCAAACGGACATCGACAGACGTGCGCATCCGTGGTGCAGGCTTTCTCCACGAAGTTTCCCTTAGAAACAGCATGGGGTTCCCGTAGCTCTGGGTCTCCATGCTCTAACAGGAACTGCCTATGTTCGGTGATACGAAAACGGACTGAGACCTGCGGCCATACCGAAATGGGAGGGTGGTTCGCTCCTTGAGGTCCCGCTCCCGGATGATTCTCTCGAAGCTCGGTGCCAAGGCCCGGGAAAGTAGGGCAAACGCCCGATCTTCAAGCGGCCAAAAGACGGCGATAGAACAGTGATGCTCGGGTCACGGCATGCGGGACGCCGCTGCCCTGTAGGAAAACCCGACCCTCCAAAGGACTCGGAAAATGAGATCGATTTTATTGCTTTTGTTGGCCTCCGCCGCGGCGGTCGCCACCGGACAAGCGACCTACACCTACACCGGAAACAACTTCAATTCGGTGGCTCATTGGCCGGTGAGCTATCCTTCGACCGGAACGCATGTAACCGCGACGGTCACGCTGCCCATGGCGCTGCCCACGGGAACCACCACCTGTATCGCGTCGCTTGCTCCCGCATGTTCGAATCCCGCCATCGAGTTGAATGGATTTTCCTGGCAGATCAGCGATGGCGTCAATACCATAGCCAATACCTTTCCGAAGGGAATCAGCGGCGCCATCCTGAATACTCTCACGTTCACTACCGATGCCAACGGCAACATTATCAACTGGGACATCGACGCTTCCACTGGAACGAACTCGGTGCTGGGCACGAACCCATTTCCAAATACTCGAGATCCGAACGGTCAATGAGCCTGCGCCCGGATTCGAAAACGAGAGCGACGTTTCTTCCGTGGGCGCCTTCGCTTGACAGCATTTCGGCCAACCCGGGCTCATGGAAAGCAAGCGACCCGGCCGGGCAGGTGGTGATCGGCGGCGCAGGTTATGGTTCGATTGCGGCCGGCGGCCTCGCAACAATCTATGGGAGCTTCACCGGTTTTGCCACGAAGTCAGGAGGCCTGGCAACGTCTCTGGCGGGTGTTCAAGTGACGTTTCCCGGAGTCGTTGGCGGCGGCGCACCGCTGCTTTACGTCTCGCCCACACAAGTTAGCTTTCAAGTTCCGTGGGAGTTCCAAGGAGTGACCGGTTCTCGCCAGACTCCGCTATCCGTCACCCTGAACGGACAACTGGTCGCGAGCCTGCTGCTTTCCCCTTTGCCGGCGGTGGCGCCCGGAATCTTCGAGATGAACGCGCAACATCAGGCAGCCGCGTTGGACGCTTCTTCGCGCCTGATCGGGCCGGCCAATCCGGCTTCGGCGGGCTCCGTGGTTTCGATCTATTGCACCGGTCTTGGGCCGGTCAATGTGCCGCAGACGGATGGCGTGCCCGCGCCGCTAGATCGGCTAATCTATACCGATTCCGCGACGGCGGTCACGATCGGCGGGGAGACCGCACAGGTCTTGTTCTCGGGCTTGGCCCCGGGATCCGCCGGTCTCTATCAAATTGACGTGGTGGTTCCGAACGTCCCGGCCGGTGCGCAGCCTCTGACGGTCACCCTGTTGAACGTCGCGTCCAACACCACTACGCTGGCCGTGCAATAGCGGGAACGCCGGAACGCTTCCTCGATCCCCAGCGCTGGTCCTTTCGCGATGATGCCGTCCTGAATGCGGCTTCCTATTCATTTGATCGGTTCCACCCTCCGGCGGTCCGCGGCCGCCGCGGGCAACTCGCGCGGAACGGTGTCGATCCGCTGCGGCTCCGGCACCTCGGCCGAGCCGCCCACGCCCAGCTCGCGCATCCGCCGCAGCGAAGGCTCCAGGCGGGATTCCCAGGAGCGGGCGGAGCGGTTGTACGCCTCCACCGCCTTGGCCAGCTCGCGTCCCGATGCCGCGTAGCTCTCCGCGAACACGCGCATGCGCTCGTAGAATTCCGACGCGATGCGCCGCAGCTCGTCGGCGTTCTTGGCCAGCCGCTCCTGCCGCCAGCCGTAGGCGATGCCTTTGAGCACGCTCACCAGCGTCACCGGTGTGGCCACCAGAACTTTCTTCGCCAGGGCGCGGTCCAGCAGATCCGGGTCCCGCTCCAGCGCCGCGCTCAGAAAATGATCGCCGGGCAGGAACAGCACCACCATCTCCGGCGCGGTCTCAAAACCGCTCCAGTATTCGCGGCCGCTTAACTGCAACACGTGGCGGGAAAGCTGCTGCGCATGCCGGTCCAGAGCGCTGCGGCGGGAGGCGTCGTCGGGCGCGGCTTCCGCATCCAGATACGCCGATAGCGGAGCTTTTGCATCAACCGGAAGTGTACGCCCTCCCGGCAGCTTCACGATCATGTCCGGCCGGTTCCCGCTGACCGTCTCCTGTTCGGCAAAATCGCAATACGGGACCATGCCGGCCAGCTCGGCCACGCGGCGCAGCGTCAGCTCGCCCCAGCGCCCCCGCGTATTGGGCGAGCGCAGCGCCTGCGACAGCGCGACCGTCTCCTTGCTCAGCGAGGTGAGATGCTGCTCCAGCCCTCCCAGGCTGTGCTGGCGCTGAAGCTCGAACTCGCGGATCTGGGCTTCGAGACGGACCACGGCATCCGCCAGCAGCCGTGAGGAATCCTCCGCACCGCCGGTGCCCGGTTGCGGGCGAGGACGCGGCCACAGCCTCGCCAGAACGGCGCCCAGAGCCAACGCCAGGGCCAATGCCAGAAACAGAACAGGCCCGGCCACGGATGTCGCGGGAGTCATAAGAGTTCTTCACCAGTTTGGCACAAGCTTCAACGATCTAAGGTTCCATCCCCGCCGTTCCCGCTAAAGCTCCATCCCACCCCGGCCGATACACCCATTGGGACCATGGATCTCGTAGTTCTATGCCCGGGAACGTAAGCAAGATCAGGCAAAGGGAGTGGATCCGCACGCATGAAACGAGTTAAATTGCTGTCGTCGTTAATGTTACTTGCTTCAGGCGGGGTCTTCGCCCAGTCCTCGATTGGGGTGACGGTCGGGCTGTCGGAAGTGGGCCCGGTCTTCTATGTGGACGGCCAGTCGTATAGCAATACCCACACTTTTCTGTGGCCAGTGGGCAGCAAACATCTCGTCCAGTTTCCGTTCAGCGTCGATCTGAACGGGAACACGTTGGCATATCAAGCTGGTACCGGCAACACCGCGGAATGGAGCTTCGGCGGGTGGAGCGACAACCTCGGACTGCTGTCCCCCTCCACCTCGCCGGTGCAGACCATTACGGTATTTCCAGGTCTGACCTCGGTGATCGGAACCGTTGCGGAGCTGATGGGACTTGCAATTACGTTTCCTCCTGGTACAGGCAGCGGCGGCACGAACGTCATTTGCTCCGGCGCGCCCGACAGCCCCGCGCCCCCCAACAGCGTGCCGCCTGGCCCCTATGGATGGGGCCTGGTGTACGTCAACAACGTGTGCTATTCGGATTCGACGATTCAATACTTGCCCGCCGGGCAGGTCACCCTGAATGCATTTCCCTACCCCGGCTATGGTTTCGTGGGCTTCGAGTATGGCGGCAATTCGCCCAACCCGTATCTCTACCGGTACAACCTGGTCCAGCCGGGCTCGGCGATTGTAGCGGTCTTCTCGCCCGCCAAACGGGTATCGTTCCGCACCGATCCTCTGGGCCTGCAAGTGCTTGTGGATCGCTCTTCCATCAACACGCCGCCCTCGCTGCCCACCAGCCAGCAACAGTCGATCAACATCAGCAACAACTGCACTCCCAACTACACTGCGATTCCGCCCAACACGACCATTGAAGTGACGCCATTATGCATTGGAGACTTCGATTTTCTGCCCGGTTCCCCGCACATTGTGGGCGCTCCGCCCGCGCAGCAGGCCATCAACGGCGCGTGGTGGGTCTTCAGCGCGTTCAGCGACGCTCTGGGGCAGAACCTGACGCAGGGCGGCACCTATGTCACCGACTCCTCCACCAATGTGCCGGATCTGGTGACGGCGCAGTTCATTCCCGGCATGCAGAGCGCGATCCTCACCAATCCCTCCGGGCTCAAGATCGCGGTGGACGGCACCACGGCCTGGCCCAACTATAATTTCGTCTGGGGGCAAGGAACCACGCACACCGTCAGCGCGCCGGCCACCCAGGTGGATTCGAGCGGGCGCACCTGGCAATTCGCGAATTGGTCCAACGGGGGCGCGGCCTCGCAGACCCTCACCGTTCCTACCAGTCCCACCGGCGGCGCCGGGTTCGCCGTTACCGCCAACTACACTTTGCTGGGCCAGATGCAAGTCACCAGTTCTCCCGCGGGCCTGACGTTCACCGTGGGCGGCAGCTCCTGCACGACACCCTGCACGGTGAACCAGCCCAGCGGGACGCAACTCGCCGTCAGCATCCCCTCCTCGGTCCCGCTTTCGGCGGCCTCGCGATTGGATTTCGATTCCTGGTCGGGCGGAGTAACCTCGACCGCGACTTCGCTCCAGGTGACGCTCACGCAGGCTGCCACCGTCTTCACCGCCAACTATCACACTTCCTATCTGTTGATGACCTCGTCGAATCCGGCCAATGACGCCACCTTCAAGCTGTCGCCGGCTTCCCCCGACGGATTCTTTCCCGCTGGAACCCCGATCGGCGTGACGGCTGTGCCCAATTCCGGATACAAGTTCGCGGGTTGGGGAGGCGATCTCTCCGGCACGCTGAGCCCCGGCTATCTGACCATGAGCGGACCGCACAGCGTGGTGGCCAACCTCCAATCGGCTCCCTCGATCTCGCCGGCGGGCATTATCAGCGCCGCGGGCGACACCCCCGACGGCACGGTGGCCCCCGGCTCGATTATCTCCATTTACGGCCAGAACCTGGCCGGAGCGCTGCAAGTGGGGCCAACCGACCCGCTCGCGCAGACCATCGGCAACGTGACGGTCACAGTGAACAATATTCTGATGCCGCTGATGTTCGTGTCCCCCGGACAAATCAACGCGCAGGTTCCCACGGAGCTTGCCCCTGGAACTTACACTTTAACGGCGCAATGGGTGGGACAAGATCCGGTATCCGGATCGTTCACGGTGAGCCGCGACGCCCCGGGCATCTTCGTCGAGACCAATCCGCAGAACCTTCAGCTCGCGGCGGCCCTGCATCAGGACGGCTCGCCGATCACCCTGGCCAGCCCCGCGAAGCGCAATGAAATCGTCAGCCTGTATGGAACCGGCTTCGGACCCTACAGTCAGCTCATCGGCGACGGATACGGGGCTCCGAATATCCCGCTCGATCCCACAGCCGATGCAGTGACGATCACCGCCGGCTCCGCGTCGGTCCCGACCACTTGGGCCGGCGCCGCGCCCGGCATTCCCGGCGTCTCCATCGTGCAGTTTCAAATCACCAGCGCCATTCCCACGGCTACCAACGTAAACATCGTGATTACAGTGGGCGGCAAGCCCAGTGCGACAGTGCAGTTACCCGTGCAGTAATCGCAAATAAACCAAATCATTTCCGCAAGTTAGCGTTTCTCCGGGCCTAGCCGGAGGCGCGTCCTCAGGTATCTTGGCATCGCAGGGAGGCCGATGCATGAGGATCGTAATTGGTGTTTGGGCGCTTTTGTTCTGGACTGTTGGGGCTGCGGCACAAGCGGTGTCACAGGAAGTGTGCGACTCCGCTAACCCGCTTCCACCGTGCATCGGCGCTCCCGCGCCTGGCGACACGCAGATTTCCGTGCGTGCCGCGGCCGGAGCAACAGGAGACGCGGCGGTGTCGGTAAAGCTCACCCGCGCGGGCAGCGCTGAATCCACCACAATCGCGGCTGCCGCCACTGGTGCGGGAATCTACGGCGCGACTGTGACGCCTCCGCTGAGCGCCAACGACACGATCGCGGTCCAGGTGGCCGGCTCCGGTCCTCCCATCACCCTGGGCCCGATTTTCGTTCCCACGGCCAATACCTCCACCCTGTATGTCCTGGGACTGGTGGGAATCAACGCCACCGGCTCCAGTTCCTCCGGAGCCAGCCAGCAATACTTTGCCGAGTTCGACGTCATCGCGCCCTGGAATTGCCGCGACGGCAAGATCGCCTACCCGCTTCAGCACAAGTGCTGGCTGTGGCTCGACCCGCGCATCGCCAGCGTGCCCTCGGCGAATCCCAACTCAGTGACCACGCTGGGCTCGAGCTTCGTTCGTCCTTAGGCATCGCCAATCAACCCGTTGGCCAGATCGCGCAGAGCATCGAATTCCAGGGCGGCCTGGAATTCTACCTCAAAAGTCCATGGGAAGGCGCGCAATTCGGCCGGAATCGCAACTGGGACCGGACCGCGATTTCCTTTATCGCCGGTGGAGGCGTGGTCACGCCTTTCAGCGCGGCCTCGGGCGCTCCCGAGTTCTCCTTGAACGCCAACGCCGCGCAGCAGTTCAACCAGAACCCGGCCCTCGCATCGCTCTATCCGCAGTTGGCTTCGGCGCTTTGCAACTACGGTTTCGCGGGAGCAGGTTGCCCCAAGACGCCGGCCTCGCCGATTCCGTCCGGCGTCCCCTCGATTGTGGCGTTCGTGTCCCCCGCGCGAGCGCGCTTTTATCGCGATTTCTACGCCGGCATCCGCCTGCGGACGTTCTACCTGAAGGGTTCCTGTCCGGATCCTTCCTTGCATCTCCCGGAATCCGGCTGTAAGCTCGACAATACCTTTCCAGGCACCTTCGACGTTCGCTTCGGCGAAGACGAGACCGTCACCGCGGGTCGGCTGGCGCCGCTGGTTATGACCCTGGCGGCCAGCTATCCGTTGCCGGGCACCAACGGATCGGTGCGGGTCTTCGGCTCGGTGAATTTGAGACTGCGGGCGAACCAGAACCAGAACCCGCTGCTGCTGCTGCCTTCGGCCAGCTACGCCACGCTCGACCAGCCGTCGGTGGTGGTGCAGCCGGTGGCTCCCTCGGATCAGGACTATTATCGTCTCGGCGTGGGCGTGGACTTGATTCCGCTCATCGCCAAGTGGGCCGGGCAGCAATAATTAATTCAACACGCTCAGCGTACGAAGAACTTGTTCTTATCTACTCCGGGATCGACCGCGATGTCAAAGAACCCGATCATCATCTCTTCCCAGCTTTGCTGCCCATAACGGACCGCTGCGCTGGGGTCGGGATTGCGGGGGTTGTTGGCCGAGTTGTCGAACCAGGCGATCCACTCCAGGCGCGTGCCTTTCTTGAGCGGCAGGGGCTGGGCCAGCTTGTAGGAAAGTTGCCAATAGAAATCGAAAGCGGGCACTTTGAGCAGAGTCTCCGGCTGGCCATCGCCAAGGATTCTGGTGTACTCGAAAGCCTTTCCTCTCAGGTGCATATGCGGGAAAAATCCCAACAACAGCGCGTCATTCGGCAAGGTCCCCCAGGCGGTCACACGGTAGTTGGGATCGCCGGGAGGAATCACAAACGTCCCGTTGTCCATTTGCAAGGTCAGCACCCGCTTTTGGGGCGGCGATTTGGCGAAGATCATCGCCACCTGGGTTTGCTCGGGGGTGGGTTTTCCGTTAGGGGTGTAGTGGATCTCGAAAACCAGGTCGGAGCCGGCCTTGACCAGTTTGGCCATCCCTTCCGGCAGCACGTCAGCCGAGGCTCCCGGGGTGTAAATCGTCAAAATATCGGATTTGGTCGGGCCGTGGGTCCAGGTCTCGCCGGGCTCGCGGATGTAGACCACGGCGTGATGCACCACGCCGCGGTTGCTGGGCTTGCACTCGGCGGCGGTGACCCAGCGATCGGAGGTAAAGCCGGTGGGAACGATAAAGTATTGATATTCCACGGTTCCCTTGGCGGGAACGAAGAACGGTTTGGCGGTTCCCAGGATCGCGTCGGGAGTCGCGGGCAAATTCCATCCTTGTGGCCAGACGCGCGGCGGAGGCGCTTGGCGCGGTTCCCCCGCCGGAGCTCCGGCATCGGCCCAGCGAGCCACTGTATCGCGATCGGACGCGCTCAAAGAGCGGTCGTTCGAGAACGTGCCACAGCAGGGGTCGGCGAACCATGGCGGCATCTTCCTGGCCAGCACCTGAGCGCGAATGGATTTCGTCCATGGCCGGACCTGGCTGTAGGTTAGGAGCGGCATCGGCGCCGCCTCGCCCGGGCGGTGGCATTCCTGGCAGTGAGCTTGCAGAACGGGCAAGATGTCGCGATAGAAAGTAGGGGCGTCGGCGGCCCCGGCGGTTCCCGCCAGGAAAGCCGTTCCGGCCAGGAAAACGAAAATGCTCACCCCGGGGGTGAGCATTTTACGCCCCCCTGTTTTTAGGCAGGGTGATGTACATGGGAGAATCAGGCTCAACGGCATCGCAACCGTCAAAACCTGTGTGATAGGAGTTTAGGGTGTGGGGCACAATGAAGTCAAGAAAAAAATCCTGCTCGTGGTTTTCGTTCTAAGCACTGTATATACAGACTGTTACAGGGGATCTCCGTTTTGGATGCGCGGTGGAAAAACTGTTGGAATCCTGTCCGCACGCACCTCGTTTCCGGTCTAAGAGCCCGGAACACCGAGGCTTACTTGTTGCTGAGATGGAGTGTAATCATCGCCTCCGGGTCGCCCAGGCTCCAGCCTAACTTCCGTAGAATCACGCGAAAGGCGCCGAAGCCGATCCCCGCCACCAAGCACAATCCCAGGAGCAGGCCGGCCAGCGCGATGATGCTCATAAGCATACCGCCGACCTGTTTGGTACTGATCGGAGGAGTCTCATTCATCGTGATATTGGCGTTGTATCTTACTTGCGCCAGGACCCTTTCGGCCGCATCGGCATCCGGAGGCTGGATCGTGATGGCGACCAGTGATCCAGCGCGCTTGGCCACGGCTCCGGGAATCTTCTGGAACTCGTCGAAGCGCTCCCGCGCCATGTTAGGCGTGGGATAGCTGAAGATCGCCAGAGTCAGCTTGCCCTGGGGGGTTTGGTACTGGCCCAACTGGGCCTCTGCCCCCAGATGAAATGCGGCCAGCGAGGGGGCGATGCGCGGTTCGAAGCGCTGGAGCGACACGGGCCCCAGGATGTAACGCTCGGAGTTGGGAATCAGCCCGCTGGGCGGCAGAGCGTCGATCAGGAGCGGCAGAGGCGAGTTCTCGAACAATGGGAGCTGATTGTAGATCTGGTTCAAATCGGCCTCATCTGGAAGCGCGCCGGTGAGTTGAAAAAGATAGTTTCCGTAGGCGAAGATGACTCCGTCGGAGGTCGCAACGGAGAGTTTCGTCACCTTGGAAGGTGTCGCGCCGGGAGGCCGGCGGTATTCGAACATGGCCATCGCTCCGGTGGCGTCGTGAAAACGCCAGGCTGTGGCGATGAAATGCTTCTCAGGCGAGCTGTAGTCGGCCTGCTCCGTGGCCTGGATGCCGTACTCGTCATCGAGCTCGAGATCGGGAGCGGAGAGGGTCTTGGGCGGGCCCTTCTTGAAAACACCGACTTGGTCGGGGAAGATGGCGGCGTGGAGGGGAGCCAAGGCCGCGAGCAGGATGGATGCGACGATCAGCCGGCACAGGGCCCGCATCGGGCTCCCTTGTGCCGGCGCAATAATTACGCTCCGCAGCATTTTTTGTACTTCTTTCCGCTCCCGCAGGGGCAAGGGTCGTTCCGGCCGGCTTTGGCCTTCGCCAGCACGGGTTGCTTTTGGGTACCGGCTTCCCCGCCGACAAACTGCAATTGATCCAGCTCTCTTTGCTTCTTGCGCTCGATACTGCGGGTCAGGTCGAGCACGGAAGTCTGGGCGGCTTTGCTCTGGGCGTTGCTCAACGCTTGGCGCTGGCTAGGCGCGGCCACCGCCATGACGTCCCGCGAATCGTCCTCCTCTTCCTCTGGTGAACCGGCCCACAGCTCGGGGTAAGGGACGTTCTGAGGAGCCTCCTCGTCGGGCACCGCTTCGGCGCGCTGCATGAAGAAAAGGTAGCGCGCGGTTTCGTCCTCAATGCGGTCCATCATGTCCTGGAACATGACGTAGGATTCCTTCTTGTACTCGATGAGCGGATCCTTCTGCCCGTAACCGCGCAGCCCGATACCTTCCTTCAAGTGATCCATGGACAGCAGGTGATCCTTCCACTGGTTGTCGATGACATTGAGCATGATCATGCTCTCGGTGGCGCGCATCAGCTCCGCGCCGATCATGTCTTCCTTTTCCTGGTAGCGCTTCACCAGTTGCTCGCGAATATCCTCTTCCATCTGGCGGCGGTCCAGATTCTGGAGCTCCGCGGTGGGGATTTTGACGCCGAACTCGGTGAGGATGTCGGATTCCAGGCCGTGCCAATCCCAATTACTGGAGTGCGTTTTCTCCAGGCAGCGGGCGTCTATGAAGGTGGCCAGAATGCCTTCGATGATATCGAGAATGCGCTGCTTCTGATCCTTGCCTTCGAGCAACTGGCGGCGCATACCGTACACGGCCTGGCGCTGCTTATTCATGACGTCGTCATATTCGAGGACGTGTTTGCGGGAGGCGAAATTCTGCGCCTCGACGGCCTTCTGCGCGGCGGCAATGCGTTTCGAGATCATCTTGCTCTCGATGGGCACATCCTCTTCCATGCCCAGGCGCAGCATCAGATTCTGCATCTTTTGCCCGCCGAAGATGCGCATCAGATCGTCCTGCAAGGAGAGATAGAAGCGCGCGCTGCCCGGGTCGCCCTGGCGTCCCGCGCGTCCGCGAAGCTGGTTGTCGATGCGGCGGGAGTCGTGCCGCTCCGTACCCAGAATGTGCAGCCCGCCGAGCGCCACCACTTCATCGTGTTCTTTGGCGGTCTCGGCTTTGAACCGTCCGTAGACGCTTTCCCATTCCTGGCGCTCGGGCGTGCCGACGGCGGCGGTTTGAAGCGTATCGGGGTCCTTGTTTTCCTTGCGCAGACGCTCCTTGGCCAGGTACTCCGCGTTGCCGCCGAGCAAAATATCGGTTCCGCGGCCGGCCATGTTGGTGGATACGGTGACCGCGCCCTTGCGTCCGGCTTGAGAAACGATGAAAGCCTCGCGCTCATGATTCTTGGCGTTCAAGATCTCGTGGCGGACGCCCATGCGCTTGAGGATTCCGGAAAGCCGCTCCGATTTCTCGACGGAGACAGTGCCCACCAGCACCGGCTGGCCCTTCTCATTGAGCTCCTTGATTTCCTTGGCGGCGTTGCGGAACTTCTCTTCTTCGGTGCGGTAGACGATGTCGTGAAACTCGTGGCGGCGCAGCGGCTTGTTGGTGGGGATGATGGTGACGTCGAGCTTATAGATTTTCTCGAGCTCGGCGGCTTCCGTATCGGCCGTGCCGGTCATGCCGGCCAGCTTCTTGTACATGCGGAAGTAGTTCTGGAAGGTGACGGTGGCCAGGGTCTGATTTTCGCGCTGGATCTTGACCCCTTCCTTGGCCTCGATGGCCTGGTGCAAACCGTCGGACCAGCGGCGGCCGGGCATCAAGCGGCCGGTGTACTCGTCCACGATGATGACTTCCTCGTCCTTGACCACGTAGTCGCGATCGCGCAAATACAGCACGTGCGCGCGGAGCGCCTGCTGCACGTGGTGGTTGATCTCCATGTTGATCGCTTCATAGAGATTGCCCATGCCCAGGAGCCTCTCGGTCTTGAGCACGCCCTCTTCGGTGAGAGCCACGCTGCGGGTCTTCTCATCTACCGTGTAATCGCCGGTGGTCCATTTCTGGCCCGGCTCCTTGCCCTCGATCACCTCGCCGCGGATGAGGCTGGGGATGATGCGGTTGATCTTGTAGTACTTGTCGGTGGACTCCTCGCTGGGGCCGGAGATGATCAGCGGCGTGCGCGCCTCGTCGATCAGGATGGAATCGACTTCGTCGACGATGCCGAAGTGATGCGTGCGCTGGACGCAATCACCCAGGCGGAACTTCATGTTGTCGCGGAGGTAATCGAAGCCGTATTCGTTGTTGGTGCCATAAGTGATGTCGCAGGCGTAGTTGGCGCGCCGCTCGTCATCGCTCAGGTCATGCACGATGACGCCGACGCTCATGCCCAGGCCTTTGTAGATCTTGCCCATCCAATCCGAATCGCGGTGGGCCAGATAGTCGTTGACCGTGACCACGTGGACGCCTTTCCCCTCCAGGGCGTTGAGGTAAACCGGAAGAGTCGCGACCAGCGTTTTTCCTTCGCCGGTCTTCATCTCGGCGACCTTGCCGCGATGCAGCACGATGCCGCCGATGAGCTGGACGTCGAAGTGCCGCATGTTGAGGAAGCGGCGGCCGGCCTCGCGCACGGTGGCGAAGGCGGGGATCAGCAGATCGTCGAGCGCAGCGCCTTGCGCGAGCTGCTCGCGGAAGCGCACGGTCTGCGCGGCCAGCTCTTCGTTGCTCATCTCCTCGATTTGCGGCTCCATCGCGTTGATGGCCTCGATCATCGGCCGTATGGCCTTGACTTCGCGCTCGTGCTTGGTTCCAAAAATCTTTGCTAGGATTTTGTCAATTTCCATAACACTAACCTCCAGCCTAACTCCTACCCGTCTATCTGCGGCAAAAAGGTCGCGAGGAGGTTGTTCAGCAGCGCAGCAATGCGCGCTGATGGCGGCGGAAGGCGAGATTGACCGCCGGCCGGCTGGAGATCATCCACAGCGAGTGGCGGAAGGGAGTGGCCGCCAGAGCGGCGAACGTCAGAAGAGCGTGCGCGGAGGGGCGCTCCGGGCTCGGCGCGGCCAGCGAGTACTCGTTGGCCGGAGTCACCAGTTGAACGACCGATTGAAGAAGACGGGTCAGCGGCCGGCCGCCGCCGGAAACCTGAGGCTCGGCGGACATGGCGGCTGACATTGAAGCCAGGAGCGCGGAGAGTCCGATGAGCGGGGCTAAGCTCGCAAGGATTGTGCGCCGGAAACGCATGAACGATCTTCTAGCCGCATGTTAGCACATGGGGGCGGGGAGTGGGCCGGTTTGAGAACGCGCTGGAGCTCAGCCGGGGCGCGTTTAGACGGCAACGTACTTTTTCGTCTACTAACACAAGCCGGAAGAACAGTCGCGCCGCGATTGGTAAGTTCCATCGAGGCGCAGGGGGTGGCACAATGCTCTTTAGGGATGGGCTGTGGCGGCGGGATCCCGTCCGACTTTGTATGGCAAGAAGATATCGCATTATGATCTGCGATGACTCGGAGCGGGAACGGCAACGCTTCTATGCCCGTCAGTTCGGTAACTTCGAGATTCCGGGCGTAACGCGACAGGGGGATCGCTTCATCGAGACGGACCCCCTTGACTCGGTGGATAAGTTATACCAGCGTATCCTACGGTTAAGGGAGGAGGGGAATCTCCCGGACCTAATTCTGATCGACCTGTTTTACAAGAAACCTCTTCCCGGTATAGATTCGATCGAGCGGGCATTCGTCGGAGAGCTTCTCGAATTCAAGGAAAGCTTTCTTCGCTTGAAACGTAAGGTGTTAGAGCACCTGGATGCGACCGGAATTGATGTTCTACAACGCATTCGTGAGGCGGATTGCATCTCGCCCGCGGAATTGCCCCTTGCGGTGTACACTGACAAGAACTTCAATTTTTTACCGAGCGATCAGTTCAATCTTCTCTATAAGCTAGATGCGAGGACACTCCATAAGGATCGAGACGACGATCCACTCATGCAGATATCGCCATCTTCGGAGTATCTGAGGCTGCTGAATACGATTGAGAGCAGTCGCGGTGGCGTACCGCTCTCAAGAAACAAGGTGTTTATTAGCCACGGAACTAGCAAGATCTGGCAGGATCTGCAGTTGTTCCTCGAAGGGCAGATGCAGCGACCAACGATAGAGCTGGCCCAGAACGCGAATCGTGGACGCACAGTTATTGCGAAACTGGCCGAAGCGGCCGACCATTGCTCGCACGCAGTTATCGTAATGACGGGCGACGATCGAGCCGAGGGCGGAGCACCAAGAGTTCGAGAGAACGTGATGCACGAGGTGGGTTACTTTCAGGGCCGGCTGGGCTTAGACCGCGTTGTGCTTTTGCTCGAAGAAGGGATCGACCCACCGAGCAATCTTGGTGGCATTGTATATCTGCGATTTAAGCACGGTCAGATTCGTGGCATTTTCGATCAACTTGAAAAGGAGCTGGAGCAGTAGGTGGCAATAGCAGAACAGTTCCACCGCGATCTGTTGACGCCGAATGAAGCGCGTCTTTTTCGTAACACGATCAACGTGTATAACGACAGAAAGTTTGCCCAGATGTACTTTGAGAAATGGCGGAACGACTTACCGACAGGGCACCTGGCAGCGTTCTCACAACTGGTTGGACTGAGGGGAAAAGTCCTCGATGCTGGCTGCGGACCTGGGCATCACACACATCACCTCCAGAATCTTGGTCACGAAGCGATAGGAATCGATTTATCGCATGAAGAGTTAAAGCTCGCACGCGCAAATTTTGTCGGCCCGGACTTTTTGCTCTCAAATATGCTGGAGACGCCTTTCGCCTCGTGTGCGTTCGGGGGAATCTGGGCGTGTGCGTCAGCGATGCATCTACCCCAGGCTCTCTTTGAACCTCTACTGGCGGAGTTCTGTCGCATCCTTACGTCGGGTGGCGTAGTGGCGTTGACAATGACAGTTGAGAGCAGAGCGCATGTCGATGCTTTTGGGCGCTTCTTCGAAATCTACCAATTTGCTTACCTCGTTGAGACGATCACGAAATTTGGACTGCAGTTGGAGGGAAAAGATGAACGGCTCCGCCATAAGACCACTGAACAAGAAGGTCACGCCGCAGGATGGGTGACTTTGACGGCTCGAAAGAACTGAGGGACAGATCTTTGCGTTCTGTCCTTGAATGGCGCCACCGAATCAGATGGCGTGGATCGCTTCCGATCCGGTCTCAGGTAAAGGGCGCGGGCGTCAACGGCTGCGGCCTGGCTCGCGTACGCTGGCGCGGCGGGGTTTAACCCAAGAAGAGACCGCGATGAATCTCACGATCAAACTGCCCAATGAGAACGCACAGGCCCTGAAGGCCAAGGCCACGGCGCGAGGCGTCTCGGCCGAGCAATAGGTTTTGCAAGTTCTGGAGCAGGACCTGGCGCCGGAGTGGCTTCGCAAATCGTGGGCCAGCGCAAAGGAAGCCGGACTGGACCAGCTTTCCATGGAGGAGATCGACGCCGAGATTCGGGCGGCGCGCAAGGCCAGGCGTGAGGTCAAGCCGCAGCCCGGCTCATGATCCGGGTTGTTCTCGACACTAACATTATCGTCTCCGCGGTATTACAACCCCTCGAACCTCCGGCACAGGCGTTGGTTGGCCGCTCATGCCCGCGAGTTCGGGATTCGTCCGGGGGAAGGTTTGCGTCGTACCGCAAAGGCTCGCCATTAGCGTGCGCCAACAGGTTAACCTGGAGAAGAAGCCCATGGCGATGATCGAACTTCCCGACGAACAGGCGGCGGCGCTGAAAGCGAAAGCGGCGGCGGCCGGTCTTACCCTCGAAGCTTGGCTTCAGCAGTTGGCCGGCGGTAAACCGGAACCACGCGGCGGGCGTCCCCTGCAAACTGCGGCGGATATCGTTCTCGCCCGTATGCGCAACGTCCCGCCTGAAATCATGGCGACCATGCCCAAGGACGGCGCGAGCCAGCACGACCACTACATCTACGGCTGGCCCAAGAAAGAGGCATGACCGCTCTTTTCGCCGACACGTTCTACTGGGTTGCGCTTGCGGATTTTGCCGACAGCGCCCACCAGCGGGCGTTGGTTCTCACAGCCGAGCTCGCGTCATCGCGCATCGTCACCACAGACGAAGTGTTAATTAACCTATGCGCTCCTGGACCGCTTCAACTCGGTCATCACGCTCGCAACCAGCTCCTTGGCGTCGGTCAGAGATTTGCTGATGAGTTGGATGTCCATGGCCGGTTTGCCGGGCTGCCGGGCGCTCTGGCAATAGACTCCGTGCTGGCCCACCAGCACCAGCGCATCGGTCAGCAGATCCAGGGTGACGGCCAGCCGCCCGCGCTCCAGGCCCATGCGGAACTCGTGCTCGTCGAGCGCGTCTTTGCGATCGTCATAGACGGACATGCCTCATGGTAGCGTGGCGAGAGCCTTAAACTAGAAAACGCGGTGCTGGGCGGTGGCCATGATCAAGGCGGCCAGGTTCCAGGCGACCAGGAGCGCGAACAGCAGGTTCATGCGGAAGAGCAGGCGTTCCCGGCCGCGCGTCCAGCAATACAGGCCCAGCCCAACCGCCGCCAATTTCACCGCAAGCAAGCCGCCCAAGGGGTCCGGCGCATAGCGCACTGCCAAGCGAACCAGAGGATTTCCTTCTTGCACTCCGGCGATCATGAAGGCGATCGTAGTCAGGAAGTCCAGCACTTGCAGGTAAGAATATTGAAGAATTAGCTGATTCACTCTTGCCGTCCTCAGGCGGCTGCTCCACCTACTCTAATCGAAACACCTTACGCGAGTAAATGGGACCAACCGGCCATCTTGTCGCGCTATCTCCATGAAAAAAATCAGGACCAACTGTATAGTACCATACGTACTAGTAATTTTCTTGCCAAGCCCTGCAGCCAGCGGCTAAAACTGCCGATTAACCCGGCGTGGCGGATTCCTACCTCGGGACACGGCTGAACGCGCTCCGGAAGGCGCAGAATCCGGATGGCGGATGGCCCTATTTCCCCGGTAAGCAGAGCTGGCTGGAACCGACGCTTTACGCGGCGCTGGCCCTGCATGGCGAGCCGGAGGCGGACAGAGCCTGGGAGCTGGCGTCCTCCTGGCAGCAGAAGGATGGGGGCTGGCACCCGTCGGCGGAGGTCGGGTTTCCGCATTCCACGACAGCGTTGGCCGTGACAGTGGCGGCGGCACGAGGCGAATTCGGGAGCCCGTTTCAAAACGGCGTGCAGTGGCTGCTGGGCGCAGTGGGGGCCGAATCGCGGCTGTACAAACGGGCCATTCTGCGGGTGGGCTCCCTGTTTGGAATGGTGGAAGATCAGCGCGATTTCAGCCTCAAAGGGTGGCCCTGGAAGTTGGAAACATCTTCCTGGGTGGAGCCCACGTCTCAGGCTTTAGTCGCGCTCAAGAAGGCCGCTCCGAAAATCCCCAGTAAGGAATTGCGCGAGCGGGTGCGGTTGGGCGAGGCGATGCTCCTCAACGTGCGCTGCGTGGATGGAGGGTGGAACTACGGAAACCGGACGGCGCGCGGCGACGAGCTGCGGTCGTATCCGGAGACCACTGGAATCGCGCTGGTGGGGCTGCAAGGGCGCCCGGAAATGGGGGCCGCGCTCGACCTGGCGGGCAAGATGCTGCGGGAAACCGCCTCGCCGATGGCGCGGGCCTGGCTGACCATCGCGCTGCGCGTGAACGGAATCTTCGTGGACGTACACGAGGCGAAGCCGACGCCCGACGTGCTGATCGCGGCGCTGGAGGCGCTGGGCGCTCCGGAAGGAAATTATTCGTTGTTGAAAGTGACGGGTTGAAGGCGACGGCGTGAAGATCACTCGACGGGAATTGTTGCCGGTGGCGGGCGCGGCGGCGCTGGCGGGATACGCCGCGTGGGACGCCCGGAGACTCGCGCCGCCAAAGCGCACCGGTACCTCGGCGGTAGCGGTGATGAAGGCGGCCTCGTATACGGTGGATCTGGCCGGCAAAATTACCGCTGGAATCCGCGCGTGCGGCCTGGAAGTGCGCGGCCAAAGAGTGCTGCTGAAGCCGAACCTGGTGGAGTTCGATCCGAACACCTGCATCAACACCAATGTCGCGGTGATCGCGGCCGCCTACGAAGCGTTTCTGAAGCTGGGCGCGGCCGAGGTGCTGATCGGCGAGGGGCCGGGGCATCGCCGCGATACCTACGCGCTGGCCGAGATGGCGCGTTACCGGGGAGAGCTGGAGAAGTTCGATTCCCTGTTCGTGGATTTGAATCGCGACGACGTGAGTCCGGTAATGAACTTCGCCGACCGCGACCGGATCTATCTGCCCAACACGGCGATGCGCGCGGATCTGGTGGTATCGCTGGCGAAAATGAAGACGCATCATTGGGCCGGAGCCACGCTTTCGATGAAGAATTTCTTCGGATTGGTGCCGGGCGCTGTGTATGGATGGCCCAAGAATGAGCTGCATCAGGTGGGCATTCCGGAGTCGATCGTGGAGCTGACGCGGATCTTCCACCGTAGCTTCGCCATCGTGGACGGGATCGTGGGTATGGAAGGAAACGGGCCGATTCAAGGCACTCCCAAGCCGGCGGGCGTGCTGGTGATGGGCAGCGACCTTCCGGCGGTGGACGCGACCTGCTGCCGCATCATGGGGATCGATCCGGACAAGGTCGAGTACTTGCAGATGGCATCAGACAGGCTGGGGATCACCGAAGAAGCGCGCATCGAGCAGCGGGGCGAAAAGATCGCCGGCCTGCGCACGGACTTCCAACTGGTGAAGCAGTTCCAGCAGTTGCGGCTGGTGTAGGGCCGTGGCGCAGGCCTTGCCCTCGCGCGGATTAATATTCCCGAAATTTAGATGTCACAACGTAGTGTCCATCCGGGTCGCAACTGGCGTACTGGCTGGAATCGGAGTTGAATCCCGTGTCCAGCTTGCCAATTCCACCCCATACAGTGACGCCCAGCATCCCGGCGAGCCGGTGCAGAAATTCCTTGTTTCCTCCACAGGAGCAGCCCAGAATGCGAACAAATGAGCCCTCCTGGAAGTATTGCTGGAGCGCGTTGAACGCCGACGCATAATCGGTCACGCTTCCGCCTGCAACCTCATCCAACCCAATGGTCAATGAATCCTCGCTGCCGTGCGCCACAATGTCGAGCCGAAGGAAGGGTCTTTGGAAACGTTTGAAAATCAGGGCCGCTTTTAATGCCAAATCCGAAACACCGATGACCCTCTCCTCAGCGTCAGGATCGGTGTGCAATATCGATCTCTCCCAAATGCTAAAGCTCGTTACCGCACCGAGGGTGCTCGATTTGAACCTGACAGTGATTCCAGGTCCGGCATAGGCCGCGAGGCTAGACTTGACTTCGATCGCCAGCGGCTTTGAGTAGGGAGTCCTGTTGCGGCCCTGAACCAAGAAGGCATCCAGTTGGGCTTGACCGATCACCAAGCCTTCTATGTCGAATTCCTGGATGTTTGGCAGGGGGCAATTTGGGTTAGGGAGGATTTTGAGGATTTTGGGAAACAGGGGCGTCAACTCGACAGACAGTTTTTCGCCATTCGGTCCACCGCCCCACAACCAGATCGTCGCGAACTCACTCAAGGAGAGTGTTATCTTGTAATTCGCCTCGTCCCAGCCGTCCAGGTGCCCGGCTGTCGGCTTCTGGAAGTTTGCCATCTTCTACACCTCCTGCTCGGCTTCGATTCTGCGTTTCTGGTTTTGTACATTATATGACACCTGGATTATGCGCACCCCCGGCGGCTGTGGCAGCCCCGCCGATCCGGACCTGATGCAAAGAGGCTCGGGGGCAAGGGGATCGAACGCCATCGCAAACGTCGCGCTGAGTCATCGATAACGCCGACAGCGCTGGTATTCTGTAAGAATCATGCGCAAGCCTGTGATGGCCGGCAATTGGAAAATGTACAAGACGGCCGCGGAGACGTCGGCGGCGATCGCGAAGCTGGCTCCGATGGTGGCGGGGGCAGGGCATGCCGACATAGTGGTCTGCGCGCCGTTCGTGAATCTGCCGGCGGCGGTCGAGGCGGCGAGCTCCACCAATATCGAGATCGGCGCGCAGGATGTGTTCTGGCTGAAGGAAGGCGCCTACACCGGCGAGGTCTCGGCGCAGATGCTGACCGCGGTCGGGTGCCGCTGGGTGATCGTCGGGCATAGCGAGCGGCGGCATTATTTCGGCGAGACTGAGGAGACCGTCGCCAAGAAAACGGCGGCGGCTTTGGAGGCGGGACTGAAGCCGATCGTGTGCGTGGGCGAGAGGCTGGAGCAGCGCGAGTCAGGCTCGACCGAGGCGGTGCTGGAGGCGCAATTCAGGGGAGGACTCGCAGGGCTGACGCCGGAGCAATTTGCGGGAGTGGCGATCGCCTACGAACCGGTATGGGCGATTGGAACGGGGAAGACCGCGACGCCGGAGATGGCCGCGGACGCGCATAGTTTCCTGAGAGAGCAGACCCGCCTCCGGTTCGGCGCGGAGGCCGCGGAAGCCTGCCGGATTCTTTACGGCGGAAGCGTGAAACCGGACAATGTCAAGGCTCTGATGGCGCAATCGGAGCTGGATGGAGCGCTGGTGGGCGGCGCGAGCCTCGATCCGGCGTCGTTCGCGTCCATTGTTAATTTCTGATGTTGTGGAAAACCGCGGGTCTGGCGTTGTGCGCCGCGATTGCTTCGGCGCAAGCGCCGAGCGTCATCGAAGTGGCGCGTAAGGCTCCGCCGGAGATCTTCGCCGACACGGTCATCAAGCTGGTCGGGCGAGGCGAGATTCCAGCAGGCGATCTTTCCTCAGGAGGGCGGCGCGCGCTGCTGGAAGAAGCCCTCGAAGCGGCAAAGCACGCGCGCGAGCCGGTGCGGTTGACGGCACTCCCGGGAGTCAGATCGGATACCCGAGCCGCGCTGCGCGATTCCGCGGGGGCGCTGGGATTGGATGCGCTTTCGCTCGAGAGCCGCGTGCTCAAGCTGATGGCGGCGACGGACGCCGCGAGGGCCCGTGAGTTGTTCCAAAGCATCGAGCATCCGGCGCTGGAGGCGCGGCCGTGCGAGGACCCGATGATCGCCGATGTATCGGCGTATTACGAGACGGCAGGGATCCTGGCAGGCGGTCAAGCGCTGCTCCTGATGTTAGCCGTTGGGCGCGCGAATTCGCCGGGTGAATTGGCAAGCTTTGCGAAGATTCTGGCTGCGAACCGGGTACTGCCGCCGGAGGACCTCCGGCTGCTGGCGGGCGCGTTGGCGCTGAAGATGGAGATGGTGGCGCCGGACTACCGCTCCTTTACAATGACCGCGGACGAGCTGCGCTCGGGGCTGGAGGGGCTTGCCGCGCGGGTCCGAGAGGACGGTGTCTTGACGGCCCCGCTGGCGGAGGGCGCGCGGAAGCTGGCGATCGCGCAGATGAGCTCGCCGCGCTGCAACGAGGAGTTCGGCGACGCGGAGCGGTTCGTCGAATGGTTTAATGGAAAGTTTCGGGGCGCGCTGCCGGCCATCGCGGAAGAGGAGCTGCAACCGCCGAAGGCGCTGGGATGGTTCAAGGCCCAGAGCTACTTCGAGTCCGGCGACGCGAAGCAGATTTCAGATGACTTCGCCGGCTTGCGGAATGCGTCGCGCGTGGCGCCGGGCACGCTGGCGGGCTTCCTACGCGAGTTTTCGGAGTGGAAGCCCGCGGGAGCGAACATCGACGTGTTCCATCAGAAGATGACGGTGTTGCACGGGTTGTTCCAATTGATTCCGCCGGGTGAGGATCGCGACGCGTTGATCGCGCGCGCGGTCGAGTTTTTGAAGTCGGGCGGCATCGAACGCGAGTATCCGGCGGAGTGGCTGCTGCAAGTGAGATCCTTCACCGGCGCGGCGATGGGCGACCGGGCCAAGCTGCTGGCGGCGTTCCGCGGGTCCGGGGACGCGGGGCTGGCTGTATTCGCGGCGCTCGACGCGGCGCCCGACGCAGTGCTCCAAAAGTAGCGTGGTATCGTAGGAGAAAGAACCCCTTTGGGCTGTCGCCGGTAGCGTACGGCCGCGAATTTCATGAACAGTTTTCCTGTGCTTGAGGACCTTTATACTCGGGAGGGTTTGGCGCGTCTGGACGCCAGGTTTCTGGCGCATCTGGAAGGCGCGAGTCCGGATCTGCATCACCGCTTACTCGCGGCCCGGCGCGAGCATTCGACGATGGAGGTTAAGGCGCAATCGGAGCTGATCATTGAGCTCGCGGCGCATTTGGAAGACTTCATCGGGGCTCTGTTCGGGATCGGGCCGGAGTTGGCCGCATTGCAAGCGCGAGAAAACGAGTTGGCGCCGCTGTACGCGGTGAAGCGCAAATTCGTGCAGAGGCGGGCCATCGGTGGTGTGACGGCGGAACAGGCGTCCGCGATCGACGGCGAAGCCATCGCGGACAACTTGGCGAAGCGCTTCGGCGAGCCGCTGACTGAGTTGGCGTTCGCGACGCACGTGTCCCACTGGCTGGAGGCCCAAACCCAAGAAGCGTCGCAGTACGAGCTGGAAATCGGCCTGGCGGCGCGCTACGCGGCGTGGGCCACGCTTGCTCCGCAAGGCCGCGCGAAACACAAGCACGGGGTCCTGTTCAAGACGCCGCATAAGCTGGATATGCTGCATCTGGTGCCGGTGGAGTCCCTCATAAGCGGCGGAGCCGAGAAACTGCGGCTGAGTGAAGATCACTGGCGCGAACGCGAAGGCTTCAAGCTGACGGATCAGGGCATGGACGTGACGGCCGCGCTCGATCAGGCGCACTATTGCATCAAGTGCCATAACCAGGCCAAGGACAGTTGCTCGACGGGGCTGCGCGAGAAGACCGGCGAATTCCGCAAGAGTATTTTTGGCGTTGCTTTGGCGGGCTGTCCGTTGTCGGAGAAAATTTCGGAAATGAATGTTGTCCGGCAACGGGGCAATGCCGTAGGCGCGCTGGCTATCGTGACCGTGGACAATCCCATGGCGGCCGCCACGGGGCATCGCATCTGCAACGACTGCATGAAATCATGCGTGTTTCAGAAGCAGGACCCGGTGGACATTCCGCAGATTGAAACGCGCACGCTCAAGGACGTTCTGGAGCTGCCGTGGGGCTTCGAGATCTACAGTCTGCTGACGCGCTGGAATCCGCTGAATTTCGAGCGTCCGCTGCCGCGCGCCGCCACCGGGCACAAGGTGCTGGTGGTGGGCCTGGGGCCGGCCGGGTTCACGCTGGCGCACCATCTGATGAACGACGGGCACGCCGTGGTGGGCATCGACGGATTGAAGATCGAACCCTTGGCCGCGGAGATCGCGGGCGTCGACGCGCACGGGACGCGCGCGCCGTTCCACCTGATTCGCGATATCGCCGCGATTTCCGAATCGCTGGACGATCGCGTGATGGCGGGCTTCGGAGGCGTGGCCGAATACGGCATCACGGTCCGCTGGAACAAGAACTTCCTGAAGATCGTACGGCTGCTGGTGGAGCGGCGGCGCGAGTTCGCCATGTACGGCGGCGTGCGCTTCGGCGGCACGCTGACCATCGATTCCGCTTTCGAGCTGGGCTTCGACCACATCGCGCTGTGCGCCGGCGCGGGGCGGCCGACCATCGTGCCCATGGCCAATGGCCTCGCTCGCGGAGTGAGACAGGCCTCCGATTTCCTGATGGCGCTGCAACTGACCGGCGCGGCCAAGCGCGATTCGGTGGCCAACCTGCAAGTCCGCATGCCCATCGTGGTGATCGGCGGAGGACTGACGGCCATCGACACGGCGACCGAGTCGCTGGCGTATTACGTGGTGCAAGTGGAGAAGTTCCTGGAGCGCTATGAAACGCTGGCCGGCGAGCTCGGCGAGGCGGAAGTGCGCGCCGGCTGGAGCGCCGAGGAAACGGCGACGGCGGAGGAATTTCTCGCGCACGGGCGGGCCATCCGGACTGAGCGCAGGGCTGCCGCGAGAGAAGGCCGCCAGGCGAACCTGATTGCGCTGCTCAATTCCTGGGGCGGCGCGACCATCGCGTACCGGCGCAGGCTGATCGATGCGCCGAGTTACACGCTGAATCACGAAGAGGTGGCCAAGGCGCTGGAGGAAGGCGTTCAGTTCGCCGAGGAGTTGACGCCGGAGGCGGTGGAAATCGACGGCTACGGCCACGCCTCGGCGCTGCGCTTGAAGAGGCCTTCGGGTGAGAGCGTGGTGCTGCCCGCAAAGGCGATTTTGGTCGCGGCGGGAACGCAGCCGAATACGGTGCTGGGACGCGAGGAGCCCGGCAAGCTCAAGTTGGACGGCCGTTATTACGAAACCGTCGACGACGACGGACATCCCGTGAAGCCCGAAAGGGTCGCGAAGCCGGCCGAGGTTCGGGTGCTGACTTCCTTCGTGGCGGATGGCCGCGCCATCAGCTTCTTCGGCGATCTGCATCCGTCTTTCGCGGGCAACGTGGTGAAGGCGATGGCCAGCGCCAAGCAGGGCTATCCGGTGATCTCGCGGATTCTGGCTCGGCGCCGGCCCGCCGGTCCCTCGCCCGAGGAGCTGGTGGTATATCTAGATGCCGAGCTGCGGGCGGTGGTGCAGGAAGTGGTGCGGCTGACGCCCAATACGGTGGAAGTCATCGTAAAGGCTCCGTTGGCGGCGCGCTCGTTCCAGCCCGGACAGTTCTATCGCTTGCAGAATTACGAGACGCTGGCTCCCCGCGACAACGGGACCCGCCTGGCGATGGAAGGGCTGGCGCTGACCGGCGCTTGGGTGGATCGCAAGCGCGGATTGCTCTCGACCATCGTGCTGGAGATGGGCGGATCGTCGGATCTGTGCGTGCTGCTCAAGCCGGGCGAACCGGTGATTCTGATGGGTCCCACGGGAACGCCCACGGAAACACCCGCGCGAGAGACGGTAGTGTTGGCCGGAGGCGGGCTGGGCAACGCGGTCTTATTCTCGATCGGTCAAAGGCTGCGCGAGGTGGGGAGCAGAGTCCTGTATTTCGCCGGATACAAGAAGATGGCGGACCGGTTCAAGGTGGAGGAGATCGAGCGCGCCAGCGACGTGGTGGTGTGGTGCTGCGACGAGGCTCCCGGCTTCCCGCCCGATCGTCCGGGAGACATGACCTTCACCGGCAACATCGTGGAAGCCATCGTGGCGTACGGCAGCGGCAAACTCGGCCCGGCGGAGATTGCGCTCGACTCGGCCAGCCGGCTGATTGTGATCGGCTCGGATGGAATGATGCGCGCGGTGCAGCGGGCGCGGCACGGCGTGCTCAAGCCGTTCTTGAGTCCCAAGATCCACGGAATCGCCAGCATCAACTCGCCGATGCAGTGCATGATGAAGGAGATTTGCGCGCAGTGTTTGCAGCTCCACCGGAATCCGGAGACGGGCGAGGAAACGGTCGTGTTCTCCTGCTTCAACCAGGACCAGGCACTGGATCGCGTGGACTTCGACGTCCTGCGGGCGCGCCTCGCGCTGAACGGGGTGCAGGAGAAGCTGACGCGGCAGTGGATCGACCGCAGCCTGAAGCGTCTGGGGATCCGGGCGAGCGCGGATTACGCCCTGCGCTGAGTGGGGCAGGTCCCCGACCCGCCGATTCGGCTGCCGGAAGGCAGATTCGGCCGCGGATTCAAGGAGATTCACGCCGGCAAGCATTTGTTTCAGCCCCGTTCTCCTGGCCGAATAGGCAAGGACAAGTGCGTAACTTAGTCGCATAATAGGGACATCTACTCAATGGAAGACGATGCTTCCCACTCGATGAATCCGCAGCCTCCGGCTCCTTCACTGAACCCGCAGCCTTCGGCCGCGGGCGAATCTGACAGCAAAGCATCCAGCCCACGCCGCCGGTCAAGAGGCGGCTGGTGGGTGCTCCTCTTATTCGTCCTTGCCGCGGCCGGAGCCTACGTATACTGGCACAAGACCGAAGGCGCAACCGCCAGCGCGACCTCGGGCGCACAGTCGGGCAAGAAGGGAGGGGGAGGCGACGTCACGCCAGTGGTGGGCGCCCGCGCGAGACGTGGCAACATCGGCGTCTACGACCCGGGACTGGGATCGGTTACGCCGATCTATACCGACACGATCAAAAGCCGCGTGGACGGCGAGCTGATGAGCGTTCTGTATCGGGAAGGCAGCATTGTAAACAAGGGCGATCCGCTGTTCGAAATCGACTCCAAGCCCTATGCGGCGGCTCTGATGCAGGCCGAAGGGCAGCTTGCGCGAGACCAGGCGCTGCTGGCTAATGCCCGCATCGATCTGGCGCGCTATGAGTTGCTGGTTCCGCAGAAGGCCATCCCGGAGCAGCAACTGGCCACGCAGAGGGCCACGGTAAATCAGTACGAGGGCATCGTCAAGACCGATCAAGGGATGGTGGACGCCGCCAAAGTGAATCTGGATTATTGCCACATCTCGGCTCATATCACGGGGCTGGTGGGCTTGCGGCTGGTGGATCCGGGCAACATCGTCCACGCCTCCGACACAAACGGGCTGGTGGTGATTACGCAAATGGATCCCATCAGCGTGATCTTCACCATCGAGGAAGGCCTCCTTCCGGCGGTGCTGCAAAAAATGCGCGCGGGGCAGACGCTGGAGGTCGACGCGTATGACGCCGACAACAAGAAGAAGCTTTCGCAGGGGACCCTCACCACGGTGGATAACGAGATCGACCAGACCACCGCGACGGTGCGAATGCGCGCCACCTTCGACAACAAAGACAACTCGCTGTTCCCGAGCCAGTTCGTGAACATCAAGATGCTGGTGCAGCAGAAAAACGGGGTAGTGCTGCTGACCACCGCGGCGATTCAGCGCAATTCCAGCACCACGTTTGTGTATCTGGTCCAGCCGGATTCCAACGTCACCGTGCGCAATATCCAGGTGGGCACCAGCGAGGGAGACGACACTGAGATCACCTCGGGTCTGGCGGCGGGAGACGTGGTGGTCATGACCGGAGCCGACAAGCTGCAAGAAGGGAGTAAGGTGAACGTGCAGGTTCTTGGCGAGCAGCCTAAGCCCCAGCCTCAGGCTAAACCTGCATCGGCCAAAGCGACTAAGCCGGGAGGCAAGGGCTAGGTGAACCCGTCCCGCATTTTCATTCTGCGGCCGGTAGCGACATCCCTGCTGATGGTGGGCATTCTGCTGGCCGGCGTGGTAGCCTACCGGCAACTGCCGGTATCGGCGCTGCCGGAAGTGGATTACCCGACCATTCAGGTGATTACGTTTTATCCGGGCGCGAGTCCGGACGTGATGGCGGCGTCGGTGACGGCTCCGCTGGAGCGGCAGTTCGGACAGGTTCCCGGGTTGCAGCAAATGACCTCGACCAGCTCCGACGGCAGCTCCATCATCACTCTGCAATTCAACCTCAGCCTGAATATCGACGTCGCGGAGCAGGAAGTTCAGCAGTCCATCAATGCATCGGGAACGTATCTTCCGCCGGATCTTCCGGTGCCGCCCCTCTACAGCAAGACCAACCCGGCGGACACCCCGATTCTGACGCTGTCGCTGAGCTCCTCCACCATGCCGCTTTCGAAGGTCGAGGATCTGGCGGATACGCGGCTGGCTCCGAAGATTTCGCAACTGCCGGGAGTGGGATTGGTGAGCATCAGCGGCGGGCAGAAGCCGGCGGTGCGGATTCAGGCCAATCCGACGCAGTTGGCCTCCTACGGGTTGAACCTGGAGGATGTGCGCAGCGCCATTACGGCGGCCAACGTGAATCAGGCGAAAGGGAACTTCGACGGCCAGTTTCAGGCCTATCAGATCGGCGCCAACGACCAATTGCTTTCGAGCGCCGATTATTCCGACCTGATTGTGGCCTACCGCAACGGCGCGCCGGTAAAGCTGACCGACGTGGCGGTGATCAAGGACGACGCCGAGAACGTCCGTCAGGCGGCGTGGAAGAACCAGACGCCCGCGGTGATCGTGAACATCCAGCGGCAGCCGGGCGCCAACATCATTTCCGTTGTGGACAGCATCTCATGCCCTGATGCCGCAGCTCACCGGGACCCTGCCCCAGGACGTGAATGTGGAGGTGCTGACGGATCGCACCAACACCATTCGCGCCTCGGTGGCGGACGTGGAGTTCGAGCTGATGCTGACCATCGGCCTGGTGGTGATGGTGATCTTTGTGTTCCTGCGGAACGTAGCGGCTACCGTGATTCCGAGCGTCGCGGTGCCGCTTTCGCTGGTGGGCACCTTCGGCGTGATGTACCTGCTGGGATACAGCCTGAACAACCTGACGCTGATGGCGCTGACCATTTCCACGGGCTTCGTGGTGGACGACGCCATCGTGATGATCGAAAACATCACCCGTTATATCGAGGAGGGCGAGAAGCCGCTGGAGGCGGCGCTCAAAGGCTCGCGGCAGATCGGCTTTACCATCGTGTCCTTGACCGTATCGTTGATCGCGGTGCTGATTCCGCTGCTGTTCATGGGCGACATCGTGGGCCGCCTGTTCCGGGAGTTCGCGGTGACGCTGAGCGTGACCATTCTGGTGTCGGCGGTGGTGAGCCTGACGCTGACTCCCATGATGTGCGCGAAGCTGCTGCGCCACAAGCCGGAGCAGCAGCAGGGGCGGTTGTATCGGATATCGGAAGACGCCTTTAACGCCGTCATCCGTCTGTATGGGCGAATGCTCGAAGTGGTGCTGCGGTTTCAGACCGTCACGCTGCTGGTGGCGTTGGCCACGCTGGGGCTGACGGTGTATCTGTTCTACATCATTCCCAAGGGATTTTTTCCGATTCAGGATACAGGCGTGATTCAGGGCGTATCGGAGGCGGCGCAATCCATCTCCTTTGGGGAGATGTCCAAGCTGCAACAGGCGCTGGGGCAGGTGATTCTGAAAGATCCCGCGGTGGACAGCCTGTCGTCCTTTATCGGCGTCGACGGCACCAATCCAACCCTGAACAGCGGGCGCATTCTGATCAACCTGAAGCCGGTGGCGGAGCGCAAGATCAACGCTTCCGACGTGATCCGCAGACTGCAGCCGCAACTGGCCGGCGTGGCCGGAATCACGCTATTCATGCAGCCGGTGCAGGACCTGAGCGTGGAAGATCGCGTGAGCCGCACGCAGTTTCAGTACACGCTGGAGGATCCGGGACTGGACGAGCTGAACTCCTATGCGCCGCGTTTCCTGGCCAAGCTGCAGGAGCTGCCGCAATTGAGCGACGCGGCCAGCGACCAGCAGATCCAGGGATTGCGCGCGAAGCTGATCTACGACCGCGACACGGCCTCCCGGCTGGGGATCACGCCGTCGGCGATCGATCAGACGCTCTACGACGCCTACGGCCAGCGCCAGGTCTCCACCATGTTCACGGAATTGAATCAGTATCACGTGGTGCTGGAACTGATGCCCGGCTTTCAGAAAAGCCCGTTGGATCTGCGGGATCTGTACATTCGCACGGGGGCGCCCGGCTCCACTGGCGGCTCGGGCGGAAGCTCGGGCCTGGTGTCCGGAGGAACTTCGTCGACGGGGATTTCACAAGGGCCGGTCAACTCGGCGGGCGCCGCGTCGAATTCCATCGTAATCGGGTCGGGAGCGTCGGCGTCGGGGGCGGTGTTCAGCGCTCCGTCGGCCTCCTCGACAAGGTTTGCCAGCGGCGGGCAGGTGCCGCTGCGCGCGTTCTCGCGCATGGAGCTGACCACGGTTCCCATCACCATCAATCATCAGGGCCAGTTCCCGGTGGTCACGCTTTCGTTCAACCTCGCGCCCGGCGCTTCGCTCGGCGACGCGGTGACGGCGGTAAACCAGGCCAAGGACGATCTCGGGATGCCGCTCAGCATCCAGGCCCAGTGGCAAGGCACGGCGCAGGCGTTTCAGGCGTCGCTGGCGAATGAGCCGGTGCTGATTCTGGCGGCATTGATCACGGTGTACCTGGTGCTGGGAGTGCTGTACGAAAGCTACATTCACCCCATCACGATTATCTCGACGCTGCCTTCGGCGGGAGTGGGCGCGCTGCTGGCGCTGATCGTCACCCGCAACGATTTCAGCGTTATCGCGCTGATCGGCATCGTGCTTTTGATCGGCATCGTGAAGAAGAACGCGATCATGATGATCGATTTCGCGCTGGAGGCGGAGCGGGTGCAGGGCAAGCCGCCGCGCGAGGCCATTTATCAGGCCTGCCTGCTGCGGTTCCGGCCCATCATGATGACCACCATGGCGGCGCTGCTGGCGGGAGTCCCGCTGGCCTTCGGAAGCGGCACCGGATCGGAGCTGCGGCGTCCGCTGGGCATCACCATCATCGGCGGATTGATCTTCAGCCAGGCGCTGACGCTCTTCACCACGCCGGTGATTTACCTGTGGTTTGAGCGCTTGGCGCAAAGGTTTTCGAGGCACGCATGAGCATCTCCGAGCCATTCATCCGGCGGCCCATCGCCACCACCTTGCTGACGGTGGCCATCGCTCTTGCCGGCGGAGTGGCGTTCCGTTTGCTGCCGGTGTCGCCGCTGCCGGAGGTCGATTTCCCGACTGTCTCGGTTAGCGCGAGCCTGCCCGGAGCGAGCGCGGAGACCATGGCGTCCGCGGTGGCCACTCCTCTGGAGCGGCAGTTCGGGCACATCGCCGCGGTGACCGAGATGACTTCCTCGAGCACGCTGGGATCCACCTCGATCACGCTGCAATTCGATTTGAACCGCAATATCGACGCGGCCGCGCGCGACGTGCAGGCGGCCATCGCCGCGGCGCGGAGCTACCTGCCGGCCAATCTTCCGGGTAATCCCACGTACCGAAAAGTCAATCCCGCGGATTCGCCCATCCTGATCGTCGCGTTGACTTCGAAATCCCTGGATCAGGCGCAAATGTACGACGCGGCTTCCACCATCATGGCGCAGAAGCTGTCGCAGATTCCGGGTGTCGGACAAGTGCAGGTGGGGGGCAGCGCGCTGCCTTCGGTGCGCATTGAGCTGAATCCGGACGCGGTGGACAAGTTCGGCCTGGGGTTCGAACAGGTCCGCACGGCGATCGCGAGCACCAACGCCAATGTTCCGAAGGGGCATTTTTCAAACGACTCACAGATGTGGGAGGTCGGCGCCAACGATCAGATTTTCAAGGCCAGCGACTACGCTCCTCTGATTGTGTCGTACTCGCATGGCTCCCCGGTGCGCATCTCCGACATCGGCGAAGCCATCGACTCGGTGCAGGACCTCCGCAATTCGGGCTATGCGAACGGTGTAAAGGCGGTGCTGGTGATCGTTTACCGCCAGCCCAACGCCAACATCATCGACACCGTGGACCTGGTGCGCGCGGAGCTTCCGCAGCTTCACGCCGCGATTCCCGCCGCCATCGACATGCAGGTGGCGCTGGATCAAACCGTGACCATCCGCGCTTCGGTGTTCGATGTGGAACGGTCGCTGGCGATCTCGGTGGTGCTGGTGGTGCTGGTGGTGTTCTTTTTTCTGCGCAGCGCGCGGACCACCTTCATCCCCAGCGTCGCGGTTCCCGTGTCCCTGATCGGCACCTTCGGAGTGATGTATCTGGCGGGCTTCAGCGTGGACAACCTGTCGCTGATGGCTTTGACCATTTCCACCGGATTCGTGGTGGACGATGCGATCGTGGTGATCGAGAATATCTCGAGGTATCTGGAACAAGGCATGAAACCCTTCGAGGCCGCGCTCAAGGGCGCGGAGGAAATCGGCTCCACCGTGCTGACCATCAGCATTTCACTCACCGCCGTGTTCATTCCGTTGCTGCTGATGGGGGGCATCGTGGGACGGCTGTTCCGGGAATTCGCGGTAACGCTTTCGGTGGCCATCGGCATCTCCATGGTGATCTCGCTGACGGCCACGCCGATGATGTGCGCGTATCTGCTGCGGCAAAATGTGACGCACGGTAGAGTGTACCAGGCCTCCGAACGCGCCTTCGATTGGGTCGTGGCCCAGTACGCCAAAGCGTTGCGCGTGGTGCTGCGGCATTCCTTCGTTACCCTGCTGGTTCTGCTGGCCACCATCGCGCTGAACGTGTATCTTTTTGTGCGCGTTCCCAAGGGCTTCTTTCCGGTGCAGGACACCGGCAGGCTGAACGGAAATGTCCAGGCGGACCAGGACACTTCCTTTCAGCAAATGGACAAGGTTTTGACCCAGTATGAGAACATTCTCCACGCCGACAGCACCATGGACACGGTGATGGGCTTCGCCGGCGGCGGAGGCGGGCGCGCCACCGACTCGGCGCGCTTGTTCATGTCGCTGAAGCCGCTGGGCCAGCGGACTGAAACGGCGCAGCAGATCATTGCGCGTCTGCGCCCCCAATTGGCCCGCGTCCCGGGCGCGACCCTGTACCTGACCGCCGCGCAGGACGTTCGCGTGGGTGGGCGGCAGAGCAACGCGGACTATCAATACGCCATGCGCAGCGACAAGGTCGCGGACTTGATCGCCTGGGGTCCCAAGATGCTGGACGCCTTACGCACCATCCCGATCATCGCCGACGTCAACACGGATCAGCAGGATCGCGGCCTGGAGGTGTATGTGGATTACGACCGCAATACCGCCGCGCGGCTCGGTATCTCTCCGCAGCTCATCGACAATACGTTGTACGACGCTTTCGGGCAGAGGCCCGTCTCCACCATGTACACGTCTCTCAATCAGTATTTCGTGGTGATGGAGGCGGCCCCGAAGTATTGGCAGAACCCCGGCATCCTAGGAAGCATTTACGTCAGTTCGCCTTCCGGCCAGCATGTTCCGTTGAGCGCGTTCGCGCGCTTCTCCCCGGGTTTGACCTCGTTGGCCGTCGCGCACCAGGGGTTGTTTCCGGCGGCGACCATCTCTTTCAACCTGCCGCCCGGAGTGGCTCTGGGCGACGCGGAAAACACCATCGACGCGAAGGCGCGGTCGGTGGGCCTGCCGTCCAACATTCAGACCGGCTACGCCGGAACGGCGGAAGCCTATCAGGACTCATTGGGCTCCGAGCCTCTCCTGATCGGCGCGGCGTTGCTTACGGTGTATCTGGTGCTGGGCGTGTTGTATGAGAGCTACATTCACCCCATCACGATTCTTTCCACGCTGCCCTCGGCCGGCGTGGGTGCGTTCCTTGCGCTGCTGCTCACGCACACCGACCTGACCATCATCGCGATCATCGGGATCATCCTGCTGATCGGGCTGGTGAAGAAGAACGCCATCCTGATGATCGACTTCGCCCTGGCGGCCGAGCGCAACGATGGCAAGAACTCGCACGATTCGATTTACGAGGCGTGCCTGCTGCGCTTCAGGCCGATCATGATGACCACCATGGCCGCGCTGCTGGGCGCCCTGCCCCTGGCATTGGGCCACGGAACCGGGTCGGAGATGCGGCGTCCACTGGGCATCACCATTATCGGGGGGCTGATCGTCAGCCAGATGCTGACGCTGTTCACCACCCCGGTTGTATACCTGTACTTCGACCGCCTGCAACATTGGGTGCTGCGGCTGCGCAAGCCGGGCAAAGCCGAGCCGCTGGGGTCGGAGGCATGAGCATAGCAGGTGGCGCAGGCCCCCGGCCTGCGAGATTCCGTCTCCTGGTTGCCATCGCATGCTTTGCGCTTCTCGCGGGGTGCGTGAAAGTGGGTCCAAATTACACCAATGCGCCTCCGCTCCCCACGCCGCCGGCGTTCAAGGAGCAGGCTCCTCCGAATTTCAAGGAAGCGGAAGCGGAGGGCTGGAAGCAATCGCAGCCCGGCGACGCGTACTTGAAAGGCAAGTGGTGGGAAGTGTACAACGATCCGGCCTTGAATGCGCTCGAGGAGCAGGTCAGCATTTCGAACCAGAACGTATTGCAGGCCGAAGCGCTGTACCGGCAAGCCAAGGCCGCCGTGGGCGTGGCGCGGGCCGCTCTGTATCCCACGGTCGGGACCACTCCGGCGATCAGCGTGACGGGTTCAGGCGGCGCGGCGGGCACTTCGAGCGTCTTGTCCGGCGGCGTTTCCGGAGGTTCGGGCACCCGCAGCGTGTTCAACCTGCCGGTCGCAGCGAGTTGGGAGCCCGATCTTTGGGGCAGCATCCGGCGCGGCATCACCGCCGCCGCAACCACGGCGCAAGCCACGGAGGCCGATCTTGAAAACGCCAAGTTGCTGTATCAGACCGAGCTCGCGCAGGATTATTTCAGCCTGCGCGGGAACGAAGCTGAAGCGGCGTTGCTCACGAGCACGGACGCTTCTTATCGGGAGTATCTGACGCTGACGCGCAACCGCTTCAACGGCGGAATAGCGTCGGATTTGGATGTGGCCCAGGCGGAAGCGCAGCTCTACGGCGTCCAGGGGCAGTTGATCGACCTGGGCGTGGCGCGCGCGCAATACGAGCATGCCATCGCGACTCTGACCGGGAAGGCGCCCGCGGAGCTGAGCATCCCGGCGGCGGCGCTGTCTACATTGCCTCCGCCAGTCCCCGTCGGCGTGCCGTCGCAACTTCTGGAGCGGCGGCCCGACATCGCCGCGGCGGAGCGGCGCGTGGCCTCGGCCAATGAACAGATCGGCATCGCCATGGCCGCCTTTTATCCGACCCTCACGTTGAGCGGGTCGCTGGGCCTGGAAGCTTCCAGCCTGCTCAAGTGGTTCACCTGGCCGGCGCGCGTATGGTCGGCGGGTCCCCAGCTCTCCGAGACGCTGTTCGACGCGGGCCGCCGCAGGGCCGTCATCGCTGAAGATCGCGCCGCCTACGACGCCATCGCCGCCCAGTATCGCCAGACCGTGTTGACCGCGTTGCAGCAGGTGGAGGATAACCTGGCGGCGCTGCGGATTCTCGAAGGCGAGGCCGCCAAGTTGCAGGACACCATTCAGTCGGCTAATCGCGCTCTGACGGTATCCACCGCGCAGTACACGGCCGGTACGGCGAACTATCTTACCGTGATCACGGCGCAGGCGACGCTGTTGAACGCCCAGGTATCGGCGGTGACGCTCGAAACGCGGCGCTTGATGGCCAGCGTGCTGCTGATCCAGGCCTTGGGAGGCGGCTGGAATTCCTCGGATCTCCCCGCGGAGAAGGCCCTCGCCGCCGCCAAGTAAGGCCGGCGAGCTTGGAGTCCGCCGGATCGCTCACCCGGCGAACGGGTTGCTGATTCGAACGCCGAGAATTTCCTGTCCGTCGTTCATGTCTTCGGTGTACAACACCGCCGCGCCGCGCCGCCGCCACCACGATCAGTGCATCCCAGAAGGAAATGCGGGCCTCCCCGGCTAGCGCGGCCGGCCTTCTTCCATCAACTCCGCCAACAGTCGGCGGGCCACCTGCTGCTTGGCCGAAGGGCTCTTCTGGAAAGCATACACCAGCACATTAGTGTCGACGAAACTCTGCCCGCCACTCATTCCGATCCGCGTTTGTACAGATCGTCGCGGCTCCAGGTTATGTCGCCATCGACCAGACCTGTTTCCATCATTTTCATCAGCCTCGCCTTGGCGATCCGCTGACGGTCGGTCTGCTCCACCAGGGAGGTCAAGTACTCCCGCACCAGTTGATTCACGCTTGTGCGCCGGTCGAGGGCGACCTTCCTGGCCGCGAGCAGCAGATCCTCCTCGATCGCCAGCGTCACGTTTGTCTTCGTCGTCCCCACGATTTAAGTGTAACGCGAGAATCGTGCTACACGGCTTTCCCGTAAAGGCAGATGGATAGATAGTCGCGCGGTTCCGGTTGACAATGTTAAGATATTCTGTACGAAGTAGTTTCCTCGCGTTCCCGGCGGCTTTCTAAATGCGCCGCTCGACGAACCCCGTAAGGAGCTCAACGGCATTGCCCGCAAAAGATAACGTCCCGATTGCGCCCGCGGACGGAACACTCGGTGTACTAATTCCTGGAATCGGCGCGGTTTCCACGACATTCATGGCCGGAGTCGAAGCCGTCAAGCGGGGCCTCGGGGCGCCGGTGGGCTCGCTCACTCAGCTTTCCACCATTCGCTTGGGAAAGCGCACCGATGGCCGGTCGCCTCTGATCAAGGATTTCGTGCCCTTGGCGGGCTTGAACGATCTGGTCTTCGGCGGCTGGGACATTTTCGAGGACACGGCCTTTGAAGCCGCGGCCAACGCCAAGGTTCTGGATAAGGACCTGCTTCAGCAGGTCAAGGAGCCGCTCTCCGCCATTCGTCCCATGAAGGCGGTCTTCGATCCCGAGTACATCCGCCGCATCAACGGTCCCAACGTGAAGACCGAGGGAACCAAGATGGACAAAGCGCAAATGCTCATGGACGACATCGAGCAGTTTCGCAAGCGGCACAATTGCGCGCGGCTGGTGATGGTGTGGTGCGCGTCGACCGAGGTGTATCACAAACCCGCCGCCGTCCACCAGACCCTGAAGGACTTCGAGTGCGGCCTGATGAAGAACGATCCGGAGATCGCGCCCAGCCAGATCTACGCTTACGCTGCGCTCAAAAGCGGAGTTCCCTTCGCCAACGGCGCTCCCAACCTGACCACGGATACACCGGTGCTGCTCGAGTTGGCGCGGGAGCGCAACATTCCCATCTGCGGCAAGGATTTCAAGACCGGGCAAACCTTCATGAAGACGCTGATCGCGCCCGGTTTGAAGGCCCGCATGCTGGGCTTGAGCGGATGGTTTTCGACCAATATTCTGGGCAATCGCGATGGCGAGGTTCTCGAAGATCCGGGCTCTTTCAAGTCCAAGGAAGAGACCAAGCTGAGCGTGCTGGACCAGATTCTGCAGCCCAAGCTGTACCCGGAGCTGTACAAGGATTTCTATCACGCCGTGCGGATCAACTACTATCCGCCCCGCGGCGACTCCAAGGAAGGCTGGGACAACATCGACATCTTCGGATGGCTGGGCTATCCCATGCAGATCAAGATCGACTTCCTGTGCCGCGATTCGATTCTGGCTGCGCCGCTGGTGCTGGACCTGGTGCTGTTCATGGATCTGGCCCAGCGCACCGGCATGCGCGGCATCCAGGAATGGCTGTCGTTTTATTTCAAGGCTCCCATGACCGCGCCGGGTTTGTACCCCGAGCACGATATCTTCATCCAGCTTATGAAGCTCAAGAACACGCTGCGCTGGATGCGCGGCGAGGATTTGATCACCCACTTGGGGCTGGAGTATTACGACTAACAGCCGCGCTGCGGCCAGCATGAATTGCCTGGTTATCGGTGGAACGGGATATGTCGGCCGGCTGCTCGTCGCCGAACTGCTCAAGAAGGGGCACTCGGTTGCGGTGCTGCACCGGCGTCCCAAGCACGACTTGGGCCGGCGCGTCGCCAACATCGTGGCCGACCGCAACGACGCGCAGGCGGTCAAGGCCGCCCTGGCGGGCAAGAATCCCGACGTGGTCTTCGATCATGTCTACGATTGGGAGCGGGGCACCACGGCGGGCCACATCGAAGCCACCGTGCGCGCCGCCGGCAACAACCTGCACCGCTACGTGTTCATGTCCAGCGTGGCGGCCTACGGCGACGGCCTGAATCATCACGAGGGCGACGCGCTGGCCCCGGATGACGCGGCCGACCTGTACACCCGCAACAAGGCCATGAGCGAGCGGGCTCTGTTCCGGCTGCATCAGCGCATCGGATTGCCGGTGGTGACGCTGAGGCCGCCCTATGTGTATGGACCCGGCAAGAGCAACCCGTATTACCGCGAGGCGTTCTTTTGGGACCGCTTGCGCGCCGGGCGGCAAATTATTCTTCCCGGCGACGGCCGCCGCCTGATGCAGTTCGTCTACATCAAGGATCTGGTGCGCGCCAGCTTGCGCTCCATGGATGAGCCCGCGGCCGCCGGCCACGCCTTCAACATCGCCAACCCGCGGCCCATTTCCCAGGCCGAAGCCGTGGAAGCCTTCGCCAAGGCCGCCAGGAAGCCGGTGAAATTCGTGCGCATTCCGCGCGAATATATTCTGCGCATGGGCGGGCATCCCATGGGTCCCAAGCTGTATTTCGCGGTGTATTACGACATGCCGCCAATTACGCAGGTGACCGCCAAGGCCCAGCGCATCCTCAAATTCAAGCCGACGGACTTCCTCACGGGCCTCAAGGAAGGCTACCGCTGGTATCTGCGCCACAACGAATTTCCCAAGCCCGACCTGTCCTTCGAGGATTCGCTCCTAGCCACCGCCCCAACCCTGCCTCCCGCGAAGGTGTAGTCAGGGCAAGGCGCGCGGGACGCTTCCCAGGGAAGCTGACAAACCAACCAGGTGGAAAGCCGTAGCCGGTGACAACCGCGTTTCACGGGACCGATTCGGCGAAACTTCCTAGATCCTCCCCCTCCCACCGCACACAGAACCGGAACACGCGGCTGCCTGCCCCCTTCCAGCCCTTTGACGTTTGTGATAAAAAAGGAATGTCTTCCCATCGGAATCTCTGTAAATCTTTGATCGAGCATAAATTGCCATCCATGAAGCGTTTCATTTCCGCGAGTGCTGTTGTGGTGGTGATCGCTTTTCCTGCAATCCTGCAAACCAGAGCCCTTGGGCAGGCTTCTACCGGAAAAGCGCCAACTGAAACCGCGCCGGCCGGAGGCCGTCCAGTGGAAGATCCACATCGCGCGATGTTGACCGCCTACTGCTTCACCTGCCACAACGCACGCCTGAAGACCGGCGGCCTTGCGTTAGACGGACTGGATCTTGCAGCGGCGGCGAATGATGCGCAGATCTGGGAAAAGGCCCTGCGCAAGCTGCGCGGACATCAGATGCCGCCGCCGGGCAGTCCACAACCGATGCAGAAGGATGTGGATTCGTTTGTTGTCTGGATGGAGAACACGCTCGACACCGATGCCAAAGGTCCCAAGGCGGGCTATGTGCCGATCCAGCGCCTGAACCGCTCCGAGTACGCCGCGACGGTGAAAGCGTTGGTGGGGGTGGACGTGAACGCGAAGGAGGTTCTGCCGCAGGACATCCAGGTGGAGGGCTTCGACAATATCGCGACCGCCTTAAGCGTGTCTCCCGCGTTCCTGGATCAGTACGTTACCGCGGCGCGGCACATCGCCCGGCTCGCGGTCGGCAATCCCAACCCGCGCGTTTCAAGCGTGAAGTATTCCATCGCGGCGAACGAGAATCCCGACGACCCCCTGCCTCTCGGCACGCGCGGCGGCATCAGGTTCAAACACAACTTCCCGGCCGATGGCGAATATCGCATCACCATCAATAATCTTGCAGTGGGCCCGTACAGCAATGCCCTCGAGAACGAGAGTACGGTGATCATCATGATTGATGGCAGGACCGTGTTTCGCAAGCCGATCGGCGGACCGGAGGATCTAGCTCTAGCCGATCGCACGGCCGGAACCGGACGAGCCCGGATCATGGATCGCTTCTCAAAGATTCCAGTTCCGGTGAAAGCCGGGGTGCGCGACGTCGTCGTGGCATTCATCGACCGTTCCCATGTGGAGACGGGCGAACTCTTCGAAAAACTGCAAGGCTACGGTGGCTTGACCGGCAGCCAGGCCCCCACCGACCGTAGGGCCCATCTTGTCGACGGCGTCGAAGTTGCCGGGCCGTTCAACCCGACAGGCGTTTCGACAACACCCAGCCGGGCGTTGATTTTCGTTTGCAATCCCATGGTAATAGGAGATTCCTCCTGCGCCCGCCAGATCACCGAAAACCTGGCGAGACGCGCGTTCCGGCGGCCTGTCTCAGCGGAAGATATGAAGCGCCTCATGCCGTTCTATGAGGCGGGACGTCAGGACGGCGGAACATTCGACCAGGGAATCGAGCAGGTCGTGGCTGCGGTTCTGGTCAGCCCCCAGTTTCTCTATCGGGCCATTCGGGGGCCGAAGGGCGCCGCCCCTGACACCGAATTCGCTCTCACCGATCTCGAGCTCGCTTCGCGGCTTTCCTTCTTCCTGTGGAACACCGGCCCCGACGAGGAACTACTGGCGCTGGCCGGGAGCGGCCGGTTAACGCACCAGCCCGGAGTGTTGGAAGCGCAGGTGAAGCGCATGCTGGCGGACCCGAGGGCCTCCAGTCTGGTCACCAGTTTCGCCATGAAATGGCTGAACCTCACCACCCTCGATCAGATCATCCCCGACCCGGTGTTGTTCCCCGGATTTAACGACCAACTGCGGCACGATTTTTCGATGGAAACGGAAGCCTTCATCGGCAGCATTTTTTCAGATGACCGGAGCGTTCTGGAACTCCTGACGGCCGACTATACGTTCTTAAATGAGCGGCTGGCTCGCCACTACGGTATTTCCCGCGTCACGGGCAATCAATTCCGAAAGGTGACGCTGGCCGCGAAGGAACGTTGGGGCCTGCTGGGCAAGGCCGCGGTGCTGCTACGGACTTCCTACGGCGACCGCACCTCGCCGGTGCTGCGTGGAGCGTGGGTCCTTGATAAGCTCCAGGGCACTCCGCCGACGCCTCCTCCCCCGGATACTGCCACCGACCTCTCGCAAAAGGCCGGCGAGCAGCCGAAGACGGTCCGGGCAAGGCTCGAACAACACCGCGACAAGGCCAGTTGCAGGATGTGCCACGGTGTGATCGATCCGACCGGGTTGGCTTTGGAGAATTTCGACGCGATCGGGCAATGGCGGACGATAGACCGCCAGGCGAACGCTCCGATCGATGCGAGCACGGTGCTGCCGAACGGAGTTCCGATCAATGGCGTCGTGGAACTCGGGGCGCAACTGGTCGACCGCCCCGGAACGTTCGCTCGGACGGTGACCGAGAGATTGATGATGTACGGCGTCAACCGCCAACTGGAATACTTCGATATGCCTCAGGTTCGCGCAATTGTGCGTGGGGCTGCGAAAGACAATTACAAGCTGTCTTCCCTCATCTTGGGAATCGTCAATAGCGACGCTTTCCGTAAGCAGGGCGCCGTGAACAGTGTTCGGTGACCAAGCCTGAAGTGGCCAGGAGATAAAAATGTTCATCACAAAGAAGCACATTCCTCGCAGAGCGGTGCTCAAGGCTGCCGGCGTGACGTTGGGGCTGCCGTTTCTGGATGCGATGGTGCCTGCCGGCACAGCTCTTGCCCAAACCGCCGCGGCGCCCAGGCTGCGGACGGGCTTCTTTTATCTTCCTCACGGGGCCATCATGTCCAACACGGCGTATGGTCCGGCGGCGGATAAATGGACGCCATCCGGCTCCGGCGCCGAATTCAAGCTCAACACGATCCTGGCGTCGCTGGAGCCGTACAAGAAGTATGTTTCGTCTTTCGGCAATCTGGAGAACGCCGCCACGGCGGGCTCGGTTCATGCGTTCACTCCGGCTACATGGCTCAGCGCCACCCGTCCGGACACCGGCAGTGCCCGCGCGCATATGGCCACGACTCTCGATCAGGCGATCGCGAAAGTGATCGGCCAGGACACGCCTCTGCCCTCGCTCGAAGTCTCCTCTGAGACCATTGTTCAGGCAGCGGCGGGAGGCGGCGGGTCATATTCGACCCTGTCGTTTCGAGACGCGGAATCGCCCCTGCCGATGGAATCCAATCCGCGAAAAGTTTTCCTGCAGTTATTCGGTGAGGGCGACACGCCGCAGGAGCGCGCATCCATCAGCCATCAGACCAACAGCCTCCTCGATCTGATCCTGGACGGTACTAAGAGCCTGCAAAGCGATCTCGGAAGCAATGACAAGGCCGTTCTCGACGGGTATCTCGAAAGCGTCCGCGAGATCGAGCGGCGTACGCAGAAGGCAGGGGCGAAAGATCTTTCCGCCGTCAAGATTCCAGATGCTCCCGTTGGAGAACTGGACTCCTTTCCCGAACAGGTGCAGCTGATGTTCGACCTCATTGCGCTGGCTTATCAGGCCGATCTCACGCGTGTGGCTTCCTACATCATGGTCGCGGAAGGCACGAACCGGACTTACAACCACATCGGCGTTCCGGACTCCTTCCACCCCGTATCGCACCATGCCAACGATCTGGAGAGAATCGCCAAGCTGGTCAAAATCCAGACCTGGCACGTCGAGAAGTTCGCGGAGTTTCTTGCCAAACTGGCGGGAACGCCGGATGGCCAGGGAACGCTGCTCGATCACTCGATTTTCATGTACGGGTCCAACATGAGCAACAGCGACCGGCACGATAACTATCCCGAGCCGAACATCGTGGTGGGCGGCGGCGCCGGCAGGATGAAGCTCGGCGGCCAGCACATTGTGCTGCCGGAGCGCACCCCGATCGCGAATCTCCACTTGACCCTGCTTCAGAAGGTTGGGGTGGAGCGCGACAAGTTCGGCGACAGTACCGGCACGATCGCGGGTGTCTAAGATTACTTCCGATAAAACGCGCTCAGGTCCGCGAATATTTCGTGGAGGTCGTCCAGAGCGGGATCACTCCCGTGATGTCTTAGGAGGAAGTTTGGGAACCCGTTAAGTGTCATTAACGTTTCCCAGCACACTGCATCCTGTTCGCCGCGATTCGCAAGGTCATCTAGCAACCGGATCACTTTACATAAGGCCGGACCATCGGCGGCAGCTAGGCGCGAATCGGGCACGCGGTTGCGTGCCATGAAGTCCTGAGCTGGTTACAGCAAGCAACCACGAGCGTGATATAACCGATGTCAATGAATCGGCGGGCGCGATTTCCTGTTCTTCATTGCTGACGTTGCGCTGATAGCGCAGTCGCCTCCTGATGCCATCTTCCGCGCGACCACCAAACTGGTTCAACTCAGCGTCGTCGCACAGGAAAAGCAGGGCAAGCCGGTCGCCGATCTTCGACGCGAGGAGTTTCAGACCCTCGACAACGGATCGCCGCAGAAGATCAGTGTATTCCTCGCTGAAGTGAGTAATCCTACGCCACCGGCCCTGCGAGCGCCGAATACTTTCACGAATCAAATCGCCGGGTCCCCCGGCTCGCATAGCGGCTATTCAGTCCTTCTGATCGACAACCTGTTTAGCGGCTCCGATCCGATGAACGAGGAGGGCAGCAGCCTTTCGAGGGTGCAGGCGCTAAAGATGCTGCACTCAATTCCAGCCGGCGAAAAAATAGCGATTTACGCCTTGAGAGGCAAGCTCCAGGTCATCTGCGAATTCACCTCGGATCAGAACTTATTGATCCGGCAGCTTCGGAGGTGGAAACCCACTCCCACCACGCCCGCGCCCGAACCGCACCCGAGCCTCCAGGCGCAGTTGAACCCAGCCGCGTCTTCGGCTCCGAAAATGGTCTGGTTCATCGAAGACTACGTCGTGAAGCCCTTCGAGGATGTACCCCTCGGCAAGCTGAACCGATTTGAAATTCAGGTTCATCTGAACAGCCTGCCCGAGATGTTCTCTCGGTCGGTGGTCGTGAACTTTCGCACCTACATCAGGGCGATTCTGGACGAAGCGCTTGACCAGGATTTCATCGCGAAGAATCCCGCTCGAAAGCTGATGCTCCCGATCACGCGGAAGGCATCGAAGCGAACGCTGAGCGTTGAGGAAATCGCCGAACTCCTGGCGCATATGGACGGGCGTGATCGGCTAATCGTTCGGATGTTCTTGGTGCATGGCCTGCGACCAGGTGAATTGTTCGCCTTGCGTCGAGACGATCGTTTGGCTAGCAACTGCCTGCGAATCGACCAGTCCGTCTCGCCGCTCGTCGGGATCGTTGATCCGAAATCCGAGGCGAGCAATGCGTTCGTTTGGATGCCTCAGTCTGTTGTGATCGAGCTCGATTTCTGGATGGAATCGCAGACGGACAAAAGGCCAGAGGCTTTCATTTTTCCATCGCGGAAAGGCACGCCGCTCAGTGCTAACAATTTTCTAAAGCGCGTGCTGAAGAAGGCCGGGGAAGGAGCTCGGGAGGAGCTACTCAAAGAACCGGGCGTTACTCTTCCAAACGGATTTCTCGAAGGTCTAACGCATCAGGCGTTGCGCCGCTCTTGCGCGACCCACATGCAGCCCTTCGGTAGCGTCAAGGACATCCAAGCGCACTTGCGCCACGCGCGGCCAAACGTTACGGCTGAGGTCTACATGCAGGAAATCCCCGCGAACGTTCGCGCCGCCGTCGAATTACTGGATCAGAAGTTGACTAGCGTGCGGCCAAAGGTTTCGGAGGCAGTTGAACCCAATTGAACCCATGTCTCCCAAAGGAGAGTTTTTGATGCCTACTAAGTTCTTTGTTTGTGGTGCGCCCGGGCTGACTCGAACAGCCGACCTTCTGGTTCGTAGCCAGACGCTCTATCCAACTGAGCTACGGGCGCAATCTGAGGCAGGACTTCAAGGTCAGTTTAACACGCGGCTTCTCGGGGCCGCCACGCAGGAGTGGGCTGGGCTTAAATGCTCAAGACCGGACACGGGGACTCGCGAACGATGGGATACAACCGCGACCAAAGCGCGTGAAACGTCGCTTGGGCCAAACCGCGGCCTGTGATGATGAGGTCGGCGTTTCTTCGCACCGCCTCCTGTCGGACGCCCTCCGGAACCTCCGCGTGGATCACGGCGTGCGGCGCGTCGATCCCCAACTTCCCCTTCAGTTCCCGCAGCCTGAAATCGGCGGTGTCCATCAGATCCTTCTTGTAGGGGCTGAAATCGACGGCCAGATTCGAGGGCGGCGTTTCCACCACGTGGACCAACGACAGCCGGGCTTTGTAGCCGGCTGCGAACGCTGCGGCGGCCGTCAAGACCGCTTCCGCTTCTTCCCCTTCCTCCACAGCGCATAACACAGAGGTATAGGGAATTCCCGGCTTGTGGCCGGTGAAAACCGAACCGGCGCCAGTCCACACAGCGGCACTAACGTCGTGAAGTACTTTCGCCGTGACCGACCCGAGGAGGAACCGGCGAATCGGTCCGCGGCCATGCGTCGCCAACATCACCACATCGGTTCCCTGATGTTGAACGATTTTGTGGATGACGCCGCCGGGCTCGCCTAATTCCGCGATGGTCTCGACATGCTCGCCTGGAAATGTTTCCAGAGCGAAGTCCCGCAGACGCTGTTCCACAAGGATTCGCACTTGCGCGGGCAACTCGGGGTTGGTGAGCGCAAGTTCGCTGCTGGCGAGCGCTTCCGGTCCGTACGCGTGCACCAGAGTCAGATCCGCGGAGAAATGCCGGATCATCTCCTTCACATACGGCGCCACGGCTTGGCATGGCTCTGAGTAGTCGATGGGGAACAGGATTTTTCGAAAGGGGAACATGGCTGTCGCGTGGCTAATGAGTCGCACTCAAGCCAAGTGTTTTCAGGATCGCGGGCGAGGTTTCTTCGGTGGCCAGCATCTCATGGCACGTGCTGCAATCCTGCGTAATGGTTTTCTTGTCGGTGGCTTGGTTCTCAGAAGTGGCGTGGCTGTCGTCATGACACCGGAAGCAGCCGGGAGCGTCCATGTGTCCAAGATTGTTGGGGTAGGTTCCCCAGGTGACTTTGAGATCCGGAAATACATTGCTGCCATAGATCGCCGCCAGCGCCTGGCCGGCAAGCTGAATATCATTCGAACGCTTGGCCCAAATATCGCCATATTTTTGCTGATAGAAAGCATTGAGACCCGCGGGGATTTTTTGTGCGGCTTCCTCCTGGCTCACATAGGCAGCCTTCAACAACTCGATGGCGGTCTTCTTGACGAACGGCAACTCCGCGGAAATCTGGCCTCTCGCCATGGCCCGATCCACGGCATGCTCGGGCAATTCGAAGGAGTGGGCGGCGCGGTTGTGGCAATCCACGCATTGCATTTCAAACGTTGGAAGTGAACTGACCGAATCGGGCTTGGTTCCGCTGGCGAGGTACGCTCGGGTGATATTCGTCGCACTGTTGTTGTACTCGACCCAGGGGATGGTCTGCCGCTTCTTGTCGGCGGCGGCGTAGCGGATACGCACGCCCGGTCCCATGTGCGCTCCGTGAATGCCGCCGAAGCTCCCTCCTCCCACCAGCATCATGAGGACGGTTTCCATGCGCGTGTTGGTTGCATCGTCCTTGAACTCGCTGTGGATGCGGAGGCGCGGGCCGATGAGTCTCTCGCGTGCATGGCACTGTTCACAGGTATCGGCGGAGGAGACCAGCTTGTTGCTCTCTAGCCCGGATTCGAGCGGTCGCGGAAATGTATTAAACGCCACCGCGAACAGTTGATTGGTTCCGTTCATCTTTGCCTTGAACCAGCCCTCCGCACCGGGTGCGATATGGCAGGAGGAGCAGCTCACCTCCTGGTGCGGCTGGAGGAGATGGGCAGTGAACTCGGGCTGCATGACATGGCAGCTTTGTCCGCAGAACTGAACGGTTTCCATGTGCTCGACGGCGCGATAGCTTAGCTGGCTTCCGATGACCAGGTTGGCCATGGTCATGATGGCGAAGAAAATGCCTGCGCGGCGCCACGCGGCTCTATGATCGGGCGCCGCACTGACGGCCGCGGCGGCCTTGCGCCTTCCCAGCGCGATCCCGATCGGAATCAACGCCAGTCCGGCGAAAAACACGGCCGGGATCGCGATGAACACTAAGAGCCCGATATAGGGATTGCTGACATTGCCACGAATGTTTTTCGGCAGCACGAAGAGCCACGAGAATCCGGCAAGAGTCACCAGCGCGACGCCCGCCATGGTGATCCAGTGGCTGGTGAGCAGAACAATCAGAGGCTGCTTCCGTGGATCGGCCATTTTCACTTACCCCCGTTCTGGGTGTTCAGATAGGCAATGAGGTTCGCCATCTCCGCGCCGTCGAAGCGCGGCCACGCAATGCCCTTGGCCTTCATCTGGTCGAGCATTCCGGGGCCATGGCGCCACAGCGCCGAGACCATCGTGGCGGCGCTAAAGGAGCGTTTCATTTCCGTGATTTTCGGCGCCCCGCTCGACGGGTTGTCATGACAGACGGCGCAGCGCTTGGCGGTGAACACGCGCGCGCCGGCGGCGGCGTTGCCCTGGTCTTCAAAAAACTGAGCGGCCCACAGATAGCTCACGATCTCGCGCATCTCGTCCACGCTGAGCGGCTTGGGGGCGGCCGGCATTTTGGGCTCGTGATTCCACATCGCAACGGCGATATCGGTCAGCGTTTCGCCTTTGAGCGTTGCGCCTTTGAGGCTTGGCGGAAGAGTGTTCTTGCCGGTGTGGCAGGCCGCGCATCCCTTAGAGTCGAAGAGCGCCTGGCCATTCGCTCCGGAGCTGATCTCCACGCGGGCAACCGCGTTGCGCGTGGCGGGAAGGCCGCGCAGGTAGACTAAAATATCCGTAAGGTCCTGCGATGTCAGCTCCGGCCAGCGCAGCTTTCTCCTCAAAAATTCCTGGCGCATGGTGGCGGCGTGATTCCACATCGCATTCACCACCTCAATTGGTTGACCGATGGATTCCCATTGACTGACGGGCGGGGCTTCAGACCCTTTCGCGTCCGTCAGGCCATGGCACTCCGAGCAATGACTGGCCGAAAACAGGCGCTTCCCGCGGCCGGCGTCGCCCGGTCTCTCGAAGAAGCGGGCCGAGTAGAAGTAGGCAAACAGGTCGGCCGCGCCCTGCTCATTGAGATCGGCAGCGGGGAGATCGCCCGCGCTAACATTTCGCTGCCGCATCGAAGCCCACATTGCCGGCGCGTGGTTCCACATCGTCGCGGCCAGCGCCGCGGGAGTGAAGTCGCGATCGACGCGGGCGCCCAGATCGGGCGCCACCGTTCCGCCCTTGCCGTTGACGCTGTGGCACTGAACGCAGGCGAGCGTCGTGAACAACTCCGCTCCGCGCGCGGAATCCGCCGCGACCGCGGCCGCTTGGAGGCCGCCGGCGGCGAAGAAAGAAACTATCGTCAGCGCGCGCGTCGTCATGGTGTGGACCTTGGTCCGGGCGTAAACCTCAGCCCGGTGGTCATCAGGTTGGCGCGGAAGCCTTCGTACAGGGAGAACACCTCCCCGTAGTCGTAATAGCGCCATTCCGCAAACCAGCTTATCTTTTTTCCGACCGGCAGCAGCAGTTTTACCAGCGGCTGATAGTAGCTGGTCGGCTGGCTTCCCGAGGAGATGAAGAGCGATCCTCCGGCGGTGACTCTGGCGCCCCCGGCGCCAGCTTGTTTCGCGCCGAGCGCCAGCTTGCCTGGCAGCTTGATATCCAACAGCGCGGTTACGATGTGCGCGTTGTCGCGATACAGGGACGTCTCCAACTGCAAGCTTCCCGGGTCCAGATAGCCGATGTCGGAGTACACCGTGGATCGCGTGTAGGAGCCCTCCAGATTGAAGATCTTCCCCGGCGACCAGAACATAGACAGCGATTCCTGTTGCGCGCGAAAGCTATAGTTCACGCCAGGCGCAGGGTTGCTGTTGATGAGCGCCAGGAAATCGGCGGCGAAGTTCAATGTCTTGAGGGCCTGGTAGCGCGCCTGCGCGCGGACCTTTTCATAATCGTACAAGCTGGTCCGGAAATACGCGCCGCCGCTTGATCCTACTTCGGCCTCGGCCTTCAGCGAGAGTTTCTGCGACGGCCGGAACGTCACGCCGCCCAATCCGACGTTGCGCCGGAGCCGGCCCTGGTCCGAGCTGGCTAATCCTTCGGCCGGAAGAACCACGTCGCTCGCCTCGCCCCATACGTAACGGTATCCGCCATGCAGCACGAGTTTCGAGGTGGCGTCATAGAATGCGACGACCTCCGCCTGATTGTAATTGGTCACCAGCGAGGACGCCAGCACGCCGGCCATCTGTTCGGAAGCGCTCAAGCCGGTCAGCGTATTGGTGGACATCGCCGAACCGCTGTTGTGCAGGCGGTCCGTGAGCCAGGACTGGGTGATGCGCAGACGCTTGAAAGGGCGGATCTCCGCGCCGAAGCTTCCGGTGGTGTGCGGCAGTTCGGCCGCGGCGGAAACCAGATACTGCTGGCTGGTGTAGAACAGCAGTTGACTCTGCAATAACAGGTTGCCTGTATCGGCCTGCCGATAGTTCACGTTAGTGTCGGGCTGGCTGAAAAGGAACTGTCCGTAGATATCCAGCCACGGCGCGACGCTGGCCGTAAGCAGCGCCTTGCTGTAGATGCTCGAGCCGCGAACTCCGTAATTGGCGAGAAGATTCGTCAGATCCGTGGTCTGCCCGAATATCGGCGTCGTCACGTTGCCGAAATTCGAGCCGGGCGTTTGGGTCTGGAAAACGCTCTGGGCATCCGCGAAGGTGGTTCCGCCCTCCTCCAGAGTCACGTGAAACCGGCGCATCTCCACCCGGACGCCGCCGCGGTAGAGATTGGTCACATCGTGCAGCGTGTTCGGCACCGGAAAGGTATTGGCGTCGGTGACGAACGTCGTCACGCCCGCTCCGGAGCCGGAGTCGCGGTCGTAGGCGAGATAGGGGATGATCCGGCTGCCCGGCAGCAAATCGAGACGGTAGCTGCCGAAATGTCGGCGTGTGTCGAAGGACTGTTCATTGAGCGTGACGCCCCGCGCCAGCAGCGGATCGGCGTAGGAAGGCAGGAAATCGAAGTACGCAATATCGCGGTAGTCGGCGCTGAACTCGTACAGCTTCAATTTTTTCGCGTCCAGATGGAATAGCTCGTACGGATCGTCGCCCCAACCGGAGGCGCGAACGCGGATCTCATCGAAGAGGCGATGCTTGGGATCGAGGATGGTGAAGTCGGCGCCGATCAGCTTGGGTCCCGACCCCAAATTTACGATGCTCCGGTAGGCGTCGAAACTGCCGCCGACGTCGCTGCGCCAGGTGTAGCCCACATCGATGGAGCCGTTGAACCAGGCTTCGGCCGAGGGCACCGGCGAGGCGGCCTCGCTGGTCACCGCGGCAGTTGTCGAGGGAGCCGGCGGCGGGGGAGCTTGCGTCGCGGGAGCTTGCGGTGCGGGGGCTGGCGTTGTGGGAGCTGGCGCCAAAATAGTTGGCGCTGGCTGCTGCTGCTGCTGCGCCAACAGCGGCGCAACCGCCGCTACAAGAAGGAGCGCCGGAGACGCCAAGACAAGAAGGGGCCGCGGAGCGGTCATTTCAGCAGGTTCCTGTCCACGTAACTTCCGTGGACCTTCTGATGGCATACCGTGCAGTTCTGGAACTGCGGCACGCGCAGATCGTGAAACGCCGGCGGCACGACGCCGATGGTTCGCGTGGTGTTTACCGTGGGCAGATTAGCGTGGCATTCCAGGCAGACAAATCGCACGTCCTGCCGCGTGAGCATCCGCGGATTGGCCGAGCCATGCGGCTCGTGGCAGGTGGCGCAGCCTTCAAAGCGCACCGGTCCGTGCTCGAAGGTGAACGGGCCGCGCTTGTCGCCGTGGCAGTTGAGACAACCCGGCTCGTTGGCGCCGAACGCCTGGGTCATCGCCGGCCGGATGCTTCCGTGCGGATTGTGACAATCGACGCAGCTCATCGCGCCTTCGGGAAGCTTATGATGATTGGGCCTCTGGAATTGTGCCCATACGCTGAGGTGGCAACCCGCGCACTGCTGGTTGATCGCGGCCGGCGCGCGCACCACCAGATTGTTCCCTCCGTTCTCGTGCATCTTGTGGCAAGTGGTGCAGGCGACCTGGTCTTTGGCGTGGCTGCTTTGCAAGCGCCCCACGTGCGTCGATGTGTTCAGATGGCAGGTGAGACAAAGCCGATCGGCCGCCGCGGCCGCCAGATTCGCCGGATTTCGGATCTTGGTCGCATCCGCCGATTCCGCATGTTCCTCGCCGGGGCCATGGCAGGACTCGCAGGCTCGTCCTTCCCATCCGCGCTTTTTGTCGGTATCCACGATCTGGTGGGCGCTCTTCGCAAAGGCCTTAGCGATATCTTCGTGACAAGCGGCACAGGTATCCACGCCAGCGTAGCCGGGCGGAAGCGGCGCTTGTCCCGTGGGTTGCGCCGCCGCTTGTCCCAATGCCGGGATGGCCGCCAGCGTCACAACCATGCACAGCAATGCTGCGTCAATATTGCGCATGCACCTGGTCGACAGCTTCGATTGCGCCGGAGGCATGACACACCGCGCAGGCTTCGCCCAGCACGGTCGTGTTCGAGAGTGCGTGGGAAGCGGACGGTAGATCCACGTGGCAACCCGTACACGCCGATGTAAAGGGCCCCACCGGATTGATCGGTCCCTGTGGATCGGTCACCTGAAGCAGACCCGTCAGGGTCAGATCGTTTTGCTCCGAGCTATTGACGTGGCACAGCGAGCAGTTCTCCGTATCGGTCGCCGAGCCGGTGGGGCTCAGCGCCGGGAACAGCGTGCTCGAGAAGTCGTTATGGCTGCCGCCGAAACCGACCACGACATACGTCCGGTTGAACGCCTGCATGTTGATGCCGTAATGGATGCGGTGTACCAGCAGGTTGAAGTTGATGCCCTGCGGAGGCGCGGCCTTGTCCGCGGCGACGGTCGCCGTGGCGCGCGTTGCCGCGTCCGTGTCCATCGGATTGTGGCAGAACACGCAGTATTCCGTGTTATTGCGGAGCGTTCCATGCAGGGACAGGTTTATGTGGCACTGATTGCAGTTGCTCAGCGCGATTACCGTGCGCCGAGCCGCGATCGGCGATCCGTCCACCGAAAAGTAAGTCACCGGGTTAGGCGTTCCGTACTCGATACTGGTTTGGACCGTGGCTCCATTGGTCAACTCCGGCACGGTCTCGGTTCGCCGCGCTTCGATGCCGATGGCAAACGTGCCCGTGGCTTTTGCCGGAATCGCATGCGTAAAGGTGTACAGGCAGGTTCCCGACGAGCTGCAAGTCGCGCCCGTCATGCTTTCGGTGACATAACCCGGCGTGGTTACAGCGCTCCCGAAACTAGTGTTGCCATAGTCGGTCGTGGGCCCCGCCATGGTGGCCGAGATCGAGCCCAGCGCAGACAGCGGAACCGCGGCGCCTGCGGTGTTCAGCACGCTGAAGGTGACCGTCGGCGCGCTGCCGGCGGTGCCGCCCGAGACCTTCGTGATATTCACCGCCAGGCCCGAGAGCAGAGTGGAGGCGGTCGGCGCGACGTGCGCACCCAGAATCGAGGCATCGAAGTCCATTTCACCCTGAGGGATGTGGCAGTCGGCACAGAGCGTGTCATCGTTCTGGATGCCGCCCGGGTGATTCAGGCCGGTGGCGAAATTGACGTTGTCATGGCAGGAGCCGCAGGCGGCGCGCGATGGATTGAGAAGAAACGCGGTTGCCTGCGCGGCTTTTGTCGTCTGCGAATGGCACACCTCGCAACGCCGCGGGTCTCCCGGATCGGCTGGAAAGACCACGGTCGAGTAGTTAAAGCTCCCGAATGAGTTGATGGCCGGGATATATTGGCCGCCGGCCAATACGCTGGGCAGGCTCGCGCCCATATGCAGCTTGTGAAAGAAGACCTTGGCGTCCAGGGTGTCGCCGGTGTTGGGGTCGCTGTTCTGCGGAGTGTGGCACAGCACACACATGTTCAATCCACGGCGTGAGCCCCCGTGAGCCGACAACTGGTCGTGGCAGGCGTTGCAACTGGCGGTTTCAATGATGTCGTGAACCTGGGTCACCTTGGACCCGTTAGGAACAAAATTGTAGGTCGCGCTGGCGTAGTTGGTGGTCAGGCCATAGGGCGTCAAGTTTCGCGACCCATAAATGCCGATGGTGTGCATGGCCGTCGCATCGAATCCCGTAGGCGCAACCGTGTGGAAGGTGTAGGTGTACTGCCCCGGTCCGCCCGTGGCCACGCCGCCCGAGTCCGCGCCCGGCTGCTGGATGGTGCCCAGCACCGTGCCGGTCGCGCTCCGCGTGGTATACGTCGTATAGTCTTCCTGACCAGTGGGAATCACCGCGGCAACGTAACTGAGGCTGATCGTGCCTGGTGTGGTGACGCCGGCCGAATCCAGCGGCAAACCATTAGGATCCGTCAGCGTATACGTAACCGTGATCGTGCCATCCGCCGCGATGGCAGCGGAGTTGACTGTGATAGTCAGCCCCGGCCGGACGAACTCCACCAATTGGGGGTCCGCGTAAAACGCTTTTTCGTGCGGTGAGTACGGTGCCCGCGGAGCGCTGGTCAGGCTCACGGCGACCAACCCCACGATCGCCAACACCCGCCATTGACTCGATAGTAGTTTCATGAGGCCCTCTTCTTCGCTAGCTCTCATATCTTTAAATGAATTCGATTAGTGCGTCATTCTGGCTACAGTTCAGCACTTTTGCGCCCTTTTCCGGCGTCTGAGAGGATGTGCCGGTCCACAAAGCCAACTCTCAAGGAATATGAGGCTTGCGCGCAACAAGTGGAATCCCAATCCAGGACGTTTTACGTCTCGTGACGACGGGTGGTCACTGCGCGACCAAGATTCTGGCGCAGTTGGGCGAAATCACTCACCCTCCAGTCGGACTCTCATGCTAGTTTCAGAGCATGACTTGGCTCACCTGGTCCTTACTCTCGGCTCTCTTCGCGGCGGCCACGGCGATTTTAGCGAAGCTCGGCGTGACGGGCGTTGACGCCAATGTTGCGACGGCGGTGCGTACGTCGGTGGTGGTCGTCTTCACCTGGCTGCTGGCTTACATCACGAGGCAACCGGCCAGCTTCCAGGCCTTCTCGAACCGCACGTGGATGTTCCTGGTGCTTTCCGGCTTTGCCACGGGTCTGTCATGGCTATGTTACTTTCACGCTCTGCAAGTTGGCCCCGCATCCCGGGTCGCCCCCATCGACAAGCTCAGCGTCGTGCTGGTGATCCTGTTTGGCGCTCTATTCCTGGGCGAACGGCTGACCTGGGGCAAGGGCCTGGGCGGATTGCTGATCGTGGCCGGCGCGGTGGTGATTGCGCTGGATTAGAGTTGTATACTGGAGCGGAGTCTCCCAATCCTTATAAGGAGGGTTCGAATGGCGGCAGTAAAGTTCACTTTGAACGGAAAATCCCAGACCGTGGACGTGCAAGCCCAGATGCCTTTGTTGTGGGTTCTGCGCGACACGCTGGGGATGACCGGCACCAAGTTCGGCTGCGGCATCGCGCAATGCGGAGCCTGCACGGTTCATATCAACGGACAACCCACGCGCTCCTGCGTTACGCAGATCTCGACCGTGGCGGGCAAATCCGTCACCACCATTGAGGGGCTCTCCGCCGACGGGCTGAGCCATCCGGTGCAGAGGGCCTGGATCGAGGAGGACGTACCTCAGTGCGGCTACTGCCAGTCCGGCCAGATCATGACCGCGGCGGCATTGCTCACCAAGGCTCCGAATCCCTCCGATGCCGATATTGACGAATCCATGCACGGCAACTTATGCCGCTGCGGAACGTATCAGGCGATTCGCCGGGCGGTGCACACTGCCGCGCGCTACCGCCGCGCCTCGAGCCTAGTCGGCCAGAAGGGAGCAATCGCATGACCACGCTCGTCACCAAAAAACTGAATCGCAGAAGCTTCTTCCAGGCCGGCGCCACCGCCGCTGGAGGGCTGATGCTCGGCTTCTATCTGCCGGAGCGATCCTCGATCGCTGCCCAAACCGCGCCGGCGCCCAACGCAACCCAGCCTTCCAAGCTGAACGCGTTCGTGCGCATTGGCGCGGACGACAGCGTAACGCTCATGATTCACAAGTCCGAGATGGGGCAGGGAACCGTGACGTCTCTCTCCATGCTGCTGGCCGAGGAGCTGGAGTGCAACTGGAGCAAGATCCGCACTGAGTTTCCGGGCGTCGAGCCGGCCTATGCCGCCGGCGGAATGATGGGCGCGTACGGAAGCTTGAGCGTTCGCACTTCGTGGCAGCCTCTGCGCCAGGCCGGCGCGCAGGCTCGCGAGATGCTGATCGCGGCTGCGGCGCAGAAGTGGGGCGTCGATAAGTCGCAATGCAAGGCCGGCAACGGCTCGGTGGTGAATACGGCCACCAACGCCAAGTTGAGCTATGGAAGCCTGGCCGACGCCGCTTCCAAACTTCCCGTGCCGGCCGCCACCGGCATCAAGCTGAAGGACCCGGCCCAGTACAAGCTCATCGGGACTTCTATGAAGCGGCTGGACACGGCCAGCAAGGTCAACGGCACGGCGACGTTCGGGCTCGACGTGAAGCGTCCCGGCATGCTGTACGCCAGCCTGGAACGCTGCCCCGTGTTCGGAGGCAAGGTCGCCAGCTTCGACGCGACGAAGGCCAAGGCCGTTGCCGGCGTCAAGAACGTAGTGCAGATTTCCAACGGCGTGGCGGTTCTGGCCGATAACACCTGGGCCGCGATGGAAGGCCGCAAGGCGCTGACCATTCAATGGGACGAGGGGGCGCGCGCCAACACTTCTTCGGCCAGTCTGCGGCAGATGTTCATGGACCTCGCCGCCAAACCCGGAGCCGTGGCTCGCAACACCGGCGACGCCGATGCGGCCATGGGCGGCGCGGCCAAGAAGCTCGAGGCGGTGTACGAAGCGCCGTATCTTTCGCATGCTCCCATGGAGCCTCTGAACTGCGTGGCGCACGTGACCGCCGACCATTGCGAAGTTTGGGCCGGCACGCAGATCCAGTCCATCGCGCAGCAGACCGCGGCGGGGATTACCAAGCTTCCCGCGGACAAGATCGACATCCACACCGAGTACCTGGGCGGCGGATTCGGACGCCGCGGCGGCGCGGACTTCATCGGCGAGGCCGTGGAGATCGCCAAGGCCGTTACGGGCACTCCGGTGAAGCTCACCTGGACCCGGGAAGACGATTTGCAGCACGACACCTACCGCCCGGCTTCCTACACCAAGTTCGCCGCCGGGCTCGACGCCGACGGCTGGCCCGTCGCGTTCACCGGCCGCGTCGCCTGCCCGTCCTTCGCAGGACTGCGCAACGGCGTGGACAGCACCGGAGTCGAGGGCATTGTCAGCATCGCCTATGACATTCCCAATACTCACATCGAGTATCATCCGCCCGACGCCGGCATTCCCGTGAGCTATTGGCGCTCCGTCGGCTTCTCGCAGAACTGCTTCTTCATGGAGAGCTTCCTGGATGAGATGGCCGCGGCCACCAAGAAGGACCCGGTGGAGTTTCGCCGCCGCTTGCTTTCCAAGGATCCGAAGAATACGCGCTACCTGAACGTGTTGAATGTCGCCGCCGACAAGGCCGGCTGGGGCAAGCCGCTTCCGGCGGGGCACTTCCACGGAGTCGCGGTGGTCAACAACCTGGGCAGCTTCAACGCGCAGGTGGCCGAGGTCAGCGTGACCCAAGGCAAGGTGAAGGTGCATCGCGTGGTCTGCGCCATCGACTGCGGCCAGGTGGTCAATCGGGCCGGAGTAACGCAACAGGTGGAAAGCGGCATCGTCTACGGCTTGAGCGCCGCGCTCAAGATCGGCATCACGCTCGATCGCGGCCGCGTGCAGCAGAAGAACTTCAACAACTACGATCCTCTGCGCATCGACGAGATGCCGGTGGTGGAAGTTCACATCGTGGACAACCACGAGAACCCCGGTGGCGTCGGCGAAGCGACTACGCCTTCGATCGTTCCGGCGGTGGCCAACGCGGTCTTCGCCGCGACCGGCAAGCGGATCAGGAGTCTGCCGATCAAAGCCGCGGATTTGGTGTAAGTTCCGCGGCCGGCGGCTCGCGCGGGAACGCTCCGGGTCCTCGGGTGAAACACTCAACCCAAGAAACAAAAGTGCCATTGCGACAACGGTACACCCGCTCCATGGAACTAGTGCGGCGGGTGTTCTCTAATGGGCCATGGCACGATGTAACTCTTGCAGCGGCATTATCACGAAGAACGATGAGGAGTGTTACCTCTGTGGAGAACCGGTACCGGGGCGAGCCAAGTTCTCTCTGTTGCGCTTCTGGGAGAAACCCGTCGGGGTAGCGGGCAAGCCCCCCGTTCAGCGCGTCGCTATTAAAGATTCACTCCTGCATTACAACCCGGGTTCGCGACGCGCTTCCTAACGCGGGCGTCAGCGCTGCGGCGGCAGACGGCGGGTTGGAGCGTGTACAGTCCTGTCCGGCCCCCGGCAGAAGCGGGGTTCCGTGCTTCGAGGCTGCGAAGTCACAACCAAGCTCCCAAATCCCTCACGTTGTTGCCCCTTGTACTTCCGTGTATACTCAAGTTGAGGGCGAACCAGTGAAGTGGGCGAAAGCCCACTTTTTTATTGCTTGTCTTTGAGAAGACGGCGAGAAGACGGCGAGAAGACGGCGAGACGGCATGGCGGACAGGACGGCGGTGGTGGAAAAAGTGCGGGAAATCGCGGAGCGCGTGGGTGCCGGCGAAGGCGTCGAGGTTGTCGACGTCCAGCTCCTGGGCGGCGGCAACAGCCGGGTTCTGCGTATCTTCATCGACAAGCCGCAGGGCGTCACGCACGCCGATTGCGAGTTCATGTCGCAGAACGCGGGCACCATCCTGGACGTCGAAGACGTGATTCCGGGAGGGCACTACACGCTGGAGGTGAGTTCGCCGGGAGTGGAACGGAAACTCACGCGCCCCCTGGATTTCGAGCGCTTCTCGGGTCACAAGGTCAAGGTGGTCCTGCGCGAGGCCGTGGACGGACAGAAGCACTGGGCGGGGATGCTGAAGAGCTGCGTCGAAGGAATCGTCACTCTCGAGCCTGCTCCCGGCAAGAGCGTGCGGTTTCCGCTCGAGCAAGTGGAAAAGGCCAATCTCAAGTTCGAGTGGTAACCGCCTAGAACATTGGACAGACAATCAGGGACAGACAATCACATGAGCAGCCTGGGAACGATTTATCAGTCCATCGAGATCCTGAGCAAGGAAAAAGGGATCGATCCGAAAGTTATCCTCGACGCCGTCAAGGACGCCATGCTGGTGGCCGCGCGCAAGCATTTCCACACCACCGAAGAGCTGGTGGCGGAGCTGGATGAGCGCACCGGCGCGATTCACATCTTCGGGGTCAAGAAAGTGGCCGATCCGGTGACGGATGCGGACAAGGAGATTTCGCTCGATGCGGCGCGCGCGATCGATCCCGCGCTCGAGATCGGCGGCGAGATCCGCACGCCCAAACCCACCGAGGCGCTGGGGCGGATTTCGGCTCAAACCGCCAAGCAGGTGATTCTGCAAAAAGTGCGCGAAGCCGAGCGCGAGAATATTTACTCGGAATACTCGGGACGCGTGGGCGAGCTGGTCACCTGCGTGGTCAAACGGGTGGAGGGCCAGGACCTGATCGCCGACGTGGGCAAGAGCGAGGCGCGGATTCCAAAGAAGGAGCAGTCCAGACTGGAGAATTTCAGCGTCGGAGACCGCATCCGCTGCGTCATCAAGAGCGTGGAGAAGGCCGGCAAGAACGCGGGTGTGATCATTTCGCGGGCCGCTCCGGAGCTGGTGATGCGCCTGTTCGAGCAGGAAGTTCCGGAGATCTACGACAACACGGTGACCATCCGGGGCTGCGCGCGCGAGGCCGGCGAGCGCACCAAGATCGCGGTCTCCAGCCGGGACCGGGACGTGGATAGCGTGGGCGCCTGCGTGGGCATGAAGGGCATGCGGGTGCAGTCCATCATCCGCGAGCTGCGCGGCGAAAAGATCGACATCATCGAGTACAACGAGGATCCGGTGGCGTTCGCGACGCACGCCCTAAGCCCGGCCAAAATTTCCCGGGTGGTGATTATGGACCCCCTCGAGAAACACATGGAAGTGGTGGTGGACGACACGCAACTATCGCTGGCCATCGGTAAGAAGGGGCAGAACGTAAGACTGGCGGCGAAGCTGCTGGGCTGGCGCATCGACATCAAGAGCGAGGAAGAGAAGCGGCAGGAAGTGGAGAGCCGCATGGCGGAGCTGGTGGTGCCGGGCGCGCCGGTTACCGTGCTGCTCGATCACGGGCTCACCGAGAGCATCGCGGAAACCTTGATGGCCGGCGGCGTGCCGACAGTGGAGAAGCTGGGGGCCATGACTCCGGAGCAGCTCGAGGCCATCGCCGGGATCGGTCCTGAAGTGGAGTTGATCCAGCAGGCGGTGGTGAGCTACTACGACCAGTTCGAGAGCCCGATGGAGGGCGAGACCGTTTCCGATGCCGCGCCCGAAGCGGCTGGGGACGCGCCTGGGGAACAGGCCGCTGCCGCCGCCCCGCCTGCAACGGATGAGCCAGCGGATGAGATTTCGCCGGCGCAGGACTCTGAAAACCAATCTGTTACGATAGAAAGTGGAGAGCCGTCGCGAAGCGGCGGCGCTGTAGGTTGAAAAGGAAGGATCGGGAAATACCAAACTTCTGGCTGGAGAAGGAATTCCACGCCAGAGCCGCAAAGTATGAGCAAAATTCGCATCAACGAGCTGGCTCGGGAATTGGAAGTTAAGCCCAGCGCGATCCTGGAGTTGCTTCCGGACCTGGGCATCGCCGACAAGAAGACACATTCCAGTTCGCTGGAGGACGATCAGGTCCTGCTGGTGCGCAGGCGCCTGGGAGGCGAAGCGGCAGTAGAAGAAGCGGCGCGGCGGGAGAGTTCAGCGGTGGCCGTCCTGGAGCGGGAACCTCCGATCGCGGAACATGGCGTGACCGAGCCGGAGGCGGTGCAGTTTGCCGCGCTGGCGGCGATCCCCGAAGCTCCCGGGGAAGCCTCCAAGCTGAGCGCGGAAACTCCCCTAAGCGCGACGGGACGGCCGGTTGCGCCGTTACGTCCGCCGCTGGCCTCAGGCTCGATGGGCGGGCATCCGGCCGGGGTTGGACATCCAATAGCTCCGCCGCTGGCCGCGCCAGGGCCGCGAGGGATTCCCATCCCAGCCAGACCCGGTCCCCCGCCGCCCAAACCGGGACAAATTCTTTCGGGACCAAGGCAGCCTCTGCCGCCCGGGCTCGGCCAGGTGGCGAGGGCTCCGGTCGTTCCTGGAAGCAACGCTCCGGGAGCGCCCGCTCCCGCGGCGCCCCGCTATACTCCTGCGAGTCACACCTCCGGCGCTCCCGGTGCTCCCGTTCCCAGTATTCCGTCGCCGCGCCCGCCCATGCCGCGCCCGCCCGGCGCACCCTCTGGAGGAAGCGCTCCAGGTTTGGGACATGGGGGCTTGGGGCAAGCGGGTCAACCGAGCATCGGCGGAGGGATGCCGCTGCGTCCTCCGGCCAAACCGAATTTAGCGGGTCAACCGGCCCAGAGGCCGGTGGTTCCGCCGCGGCCCGATCTGGTGGCGAAGCTTACGCGTCCGGCGATGATGCCGGGCGCTCCCGCGGCGCCGCGGCCGGGTATGCCGTCGAGACCGTCGAGTCCGGTGCCTGGACGGCCCATTTACACCGGCCCGGTGCGGCCGGGGCAGCCTTTGATGCGCGGTCCGGGCGGTCCTCCGGGCCTGGGCGGACCTCCCGGACTGCGGGGGCGCGGTCGCCCTCAGCATCCGACCTCGCCGATGCGCGTCGAACCCGCGCCCATGCCCACCGATGTGGGACGCCGTCACGCCACCAAACCCGGCGCTCGCGACCGGCGCAGGGAGCCGGATCAGGAAGAGGGGCGGCTGCGTCCGATGGCGCGGCGTCACGAGGCCTTCGAGCCGCCGCCCGTTGACCGGGAAATCACCATCGCCGAGGGCATTACCGTCAAGGAGCTTTCGGAAAAGCTCGGCGTCAAGGGCAACCTTGTGGTGAAGCGGTTGATGGAGAAGAAAATCTTCGCCACCATCAACCAGACTCTGGACGTGAAGCTGGCCGAGGAGCTGGCGCGCGACTTCGGCGCTTCCACCAACAAGCTCAGTTACGAACAGGAAACCACCCACGAGATCGAGCAGGCCGAGGTGGACCAGGACCGCGAGAGACGGCCGCCCGTGGTGACCATCATGGGCCACGTCGATCATGGAAAGACGTCGCTGCTGGACGCCATCCGCTCGGCCAACGTGGCCGGAGGGGAAGCCGGCGGGATCACGCAGCACATCGGCGCATATCACGTCGAGAAGAACGGCAAGAACATCGTCTTCATCGACACTCCGGGTCATGAGGCCTTCACCCGTATGCGCGCCCGCGGCGCGAAGGTCACCGACATCGTGGTGCTGGTGGTGGCGGCCGACGACGGGGTGATGCCGCAGACGCTCGAGGCCATCGACCATGCCAAGGCGGCGGGCGTGCCCATCATCGTGGCCATCAACAAGATCGATAAGCCGGACGCGCAGCCGGAGCGGATCAAGCAGCAGCTCTCCGACCGCGGCCTGCTGGCTGAAGATTGGGGCGGGGACACGGTGATGGTGCCGGTCTCGGCCAAGGCCAAGCAGAATCTGGATCTGCTGCTCGAAATGATTCTTCTGGTGGCGGATATGCAGGACCTCAAGGCCAACCCGGCGCGGCCGGGCATGGGCACGGTGCTGGAAGCGGAGCTGGATAAGGGGCGCGGTCCGGTGGCCACGGTGCTGGTGCGCAACGGAACGCTCAAGGTCGGCGATTATTTCATCGTTGGATCGGTATTCGGGCGCGTGCGCGCGATGTTCGACGACAACGGACAGCCGACGCGCGAAGTGGGCCCCTCCATGCCCGCCGAAGTGATCGGGCTCGAGTCTCTTCCCGAAGTCGGCGACACCATGCAGGTGGTCACTGACACCGCCAAAGCTAAGCAGATCGTCATCTATCGCGAGTCCAAGGCGCGGGAGGTGGCCATGTCCAAGAACAGCCGCATCACTCTCGACCAGTTGCACGATCAGCTTAAGGAAGGCGAGACCAAGGAGCTGAACATTATTCTCAAGACCGACGTGGGCGGCACCGCGGAAGTGCTGACCGACACCTTGCAGAAGCTCTCCAACGACCGGGTCAAGATCCGGGTGCTGCATTCGGGCGTGGGCGCCATCACCGAGACGGACGTGCTGCTGGCCTCGGCCTCCGACGCGATTATCGTGGGCTTCAACGTGCGGCCGGAGAGAAACGCGCAGGCCACGGCGGAACAGGAAAAGGTCGATATCCGGCTGCATACGATCATCTATGAGCTGGCCGACGAGATCAAGCGCGCCATGACCGGGCTGCTGGAGCCCGTCTTCAAGGAAGTCTACAAGGGCCGAGCGAAAGTGCGCGAGGTGTTCCGCATCAGCAAGGTCGGCGTGGTCGCCGGCTGCCAGGTGGACGACGGCGTGCTCACCCGCAACAGCCAGGTGCGCCTGCTGCGCGACAACGTGGTGGTGCATACCGGCAAGATCGAATCGCTCAAGCGCTTCAAGAACGATGCGAGCGAAGTGAAAGTGGGCTTCGAATGCGGCGTCTCGCTCGCCAATTACAGCGACATCAAGCCCGGCGACGTGATCGAGGCCTTCGTGACCGAAAAGGTCGCGAATGAGGCTTTTGTTTAATGGTGTGGGGCGGGCCATCGCCTTTTGTGGCCTGCCTTGTGTGCGAGCCAAGCGGCAGGCGACAAAAAACGATCGCCCGCCCCACCTTGGTTTGTGAAAACCGATGCCCGCCATCGGCGTCATCACTTTTGAGCTTCGGCTCGACGACGCGCATTCTCTCAAGGACAAGCGCCACTACATCAAGAGCCTGAAAGACCGGCTGCGCGGCAAGTTCAACGTCGCTGTCTCCGAGATCGATTATCAAGACGTTCTGGCAGCGCGGGCTGGTGGCGGCGGTGACGGTGTCGCCGGATCAGAAGCGCGCCGAACAGGTGCTGCAAATGGTGGAGCGCGAAGCCGCGCTGTTGCTGGGGCCGTTGCTGGTGGAAGCGACCACGGAGTGGCTGGCGTAGCCGCCCGCGGCTTTGCCGGTTACTGTGCTGGTTACTGCTTCCCGTCCAGCACTTCCCGCAATCCCACCAGCGCCAGATACTGAATCCATCCGTCGCTGCTTTCACGCGCCAGCTTTTCCAGTTGCCCGGCGGCTTCCGGTTCCTTACCCGAGGCGTGCAACAGCATGGCCTCGCTGAATTCGAGCGCGAGCTTATCCTGCGCCTTGTTTTGAGCTTTGCCCTTGGCTTCACGAACCGACGCCAGAGCGGCGGCGATCTTCGACTTGGCCTCCTCCGCGCCGATCCGCGCCGCGGCCAGCAGCGGGTAAACATACTCCGACGAGCCCAGCGGCGCGCTCATCTTGGCGACCTTGGTCCAGCGCTTGCGCGAGTTTTTTTCGTCACCGCAGGCGGCCTCGACCAGCGCGGAAAAGTACTCGAAATGCGGCGCGCCCATGAAGCTGTTAAAGCCGTTGAAGGTGAACGCGAGGTTGGCGTCCTCCGCTCCCAGCTTGTCCAGGCTGGTGAGCACGGCGAGGGGCGGCGAGCCGCGGGCCTGTACCATCACTGCTTGGAGCTGCACTTCGATATAGGCCCGGCGAACTTCGTTGGGTTGTTTCTCGGCCGCAAACACTTTGGGATCGAACATTGGCGCAGCTTCCGAGGGCCGGCCAGCGCCGGCCCGGAGCAGCGCGTTCCAGGCGACTTCGATGGGGGACTTGGCGCTCCCCGTGGGCATCACCGGCAGGATCGCCGTCAGGTCCGAGGCGCGCCCCGATGCCACGGCCGCCGAAGAGTCGCCCTTCAAGTTGGCTAACAGCAAGTTCAGCTCCTTATTCAGCTCCGCCGGAGGCGGCTTGAGAGCTTGCGCCTTGCGCCACTCCAAGATCGCGTTGTCGGTCATCAGGCGGCTCAGCAGGAGACGCCCCAGGAGAAAGTGCGCGGTGGCATCGGAAGGATTGGATTTGATTGCGGCCGTGAGCACGGCCAACGAACTGGAGCGGAAGGGAAAAACGTAGCGTGTGGGCTCGGCCGATGCCTCGCGAAGATCTGCCGCGGCGGCGTTCTGGTCCAGACCCCGTCCCAGGCGGCTGCGGCAATAGGCGCGATAGTAAGCGATCAGCGGGCTTGCGCCCGGCGGGACCGCGCCCGGCTCCAATTGATCCTTCGGCAGCGCGGGATAGGCGTGCGTCAGCAGCGCCAGCGCATCGTCGAACATGCCCAGGTTCATGTATTCGTCGGCGAAATTGAGCACCCGCTCGGCGTCCCCGCCCAGGTGCGTCCACAGCGCGGCTTCGTCCGCTCCCGACCCACTTGCTAGCAACGATGCCTCGATGCGCAGCATCGTATCGGCGGGATCGAGAGCACGCCACACCGCCAGTCTCTGCCTGGCCTGCCCGGTTTGGCCGGAACGCCGCAGCAGCGCGACCTCAATCGCACCGGGACGGACGGGGCGCAGGTGTTCCGCGTCGAGCAAGGGCTTCAGAGAGGAGAGCGCGCGCTGGTAATCCTTCGACCGGGCCGCGATATAGGTCAACTGAAGCGCCGCCGCGTTGGCAAATCCGGAGCCCGCCGGCACGCGCTCAAAGGCTTGACGGGCCTCTGCGTCGCGGCCCAGCGTTGCTTCAGCCACTCCCAGCAGGTAGGCCGCTTCGAGGTCGTTAGGCGTCGCGGTGAGCACGCGCGACAGTAGCGGCGCCGCTTCCTCGGTGCGGTCGAGCTCCAAGGCCAAACGCCCCGCGGCTTTTAGTAAAGGGACGCTGGAGGGAAATAGCTTCAGGCCGTTCTTGTAGTCGCTATAGGCGAAGCTCAAGTGCGAGTTCAGCTCGTTATACTCGCCCCGCGCCAACAGATACGCTTCCGTTTCGAGCGTATGCGTCCAGTCAGGCGGAGGCTGGCGGCCAACGTTCATTTGGGCTGAGGTCAACGCGTTGTACTGGCCTTCGGTGTGCTGCATCAGCACAGCGCCGTGCGCATCCAGCACCTGGAGGGTCAGGGCCGCTGCGCCGGGATCTTCAAGGATGTGCGAGTACGTCTTCGCGGGATCGAGATCCGCGTGCTCTTCAAACTCGGAGGCTCCGTCGCGGAGCACGCGGACGGTCGCGCCCGGAATGGCATGAGTCGCGCTGATTTCCACCCTGAGCGTCCCGCCGCTTATGCGCTCCAGATTCACCACCGCGTCGGCGGTGGCTCTGGAGACGCCGCCCAGATCGTAAACCGGGATCCACGATTCCGAGAAAGACTTGACCTCCTCCGGCTCCAGGAAGTGGAAAGTCTCCTGATCCTGAAACAGGCCGGCCTGAATCTCGACGTAAGAGGGGAAATTGTCCGTCAGGTTCTTTTTCACGTTCGCGTCCTCGGCGGCACCCCAGATCCAGAGCTTTTTCCCGGTCACGACCTTAGGATCGGCGAAATGCGCGACCCCGGAACGGGAGCCTGGCTTGTACACCGCAAAGAACGGCTCCTCGGAGCCAAAGGCAAACCAGGAATGCCCGCTCTTGGCATGGTTGGCCTCGACCACGACGCTGTCGTCGACGCCATTGGAATCGAGCGGCCAGGTCCGCATATCCGCTCCACCGTGATCCGCCACCAGGTGGCTGGGCAGGATGAAGCGCATGCCGTCATCGTCGAGGGCGACTCCCGCGTTGGCCCACCAATCGTAAGGCCGGCGGACGTTGCTTCGGTTGTAGAAAGTGACCCGCTGCTCCAGCGCCGTGCTTCCCGGGCGAAGCAGGAATTCCACGCGCCACTCCATCCCCGTCACTCGATCGATGTCCTGGAGCATTGCGCTTCCAGAGCCGTCCGCTGCGGTTTGGATCGCGAAATCCACCGGCGAGACGCCGTCGCGGGCGTGCGCGGCCGGGAAATTGGACTCGATGCCCATCGCTACCCAGGCGCCGCGGAGGCCCACCAAGTCCTTCTTCACCACCGGGTTGGCGTAAAATACTTCACGTCCGTTGCGTTTATCCCGGCAGTTGTACAGGTGCCCGCCCAGATCCGGCAGAATCCGGCAAAGCAAGTACTCGTTTTCAAGATTGAGGGTGCGCCAGTTCTGCGTGGTTCGCCGCTCCCTTAGGATGCTGGTGCGCATCGGATAAGGGTAGTTGGGATTGTCGGCGCCGTAGATGGCGAACTGCGGATTAGGGTCGGGATCGCCCTCCGGATAAGTAGGGAGCTGAATGGAATCCTGCCACACATGGACGGGGGCAGTCTGCGCCGGGGCGCATACAGAGGCCCCGATAGCCAGCAGAAGGGTGGCGATCGGAAGTAACGGCCAACGTCCCATGAACAGATTTTATTTCTTTTCTGCCGGATGTAACCAGGGGCACCTCGATTCCAGTATTATATAAGTGGAAGGCTTCCATGGAGGGCAAACCTGCATTTTCCCCAGACAGGTGTCGTGTGCTCGTTCGTGCGAGGGCAAGATTAATATGCGATTTAAAGAAAATCTCCTTATTATACTAGTGGTTACAGCGATTCCGCTGACCGCCCAGCAGCCCGCTATCGACTTCAATAAACAGGTTCAACCCATCCTTACCGATAACTGCACCGTGTGCCACAAGGGCGTGAGCGCGCCGGCGGGTTTGCACCTGGACACTGCGGCAGGTCTGATGAAGGGCAGCGCCTCGGGCGGAGTGATCGTTCCCGGAAAGTCCCAGGATAGCTTGCTGGTTCAGAGAATCTCCGACACCAGCGGCAGCCAGATGCCGCCCACGGGTCCTTTGTCCAAGGATCAGATCAAGATTATCACCGATTGGGTGGATCAAGGTGCCAAGGCGGATGTTGGGCCGATTCAAGCGGCGGCGCCAGCTGCGCCGGCGATTCCGCGTCCGCCCCCGGTCACGACCATCGCCTCGGCCGCCGCCGAGCGTTCCTACTTAGAGGCGTACTGCATCACCTGCCATAACGGCCCGGATGCGCCGATGGGCATGGAGATCGACAAGCTCGACACCGCGCATGTCGAGAAGAACGCGGAGAAGTGGGAAAAGGTGGTGCTCAAGCTGCGCGCCGGCATGATGCCGCCTTCGGGCAACGCCCGTCCGGACGCCAAAACCTATGAAGCCATGATCGTGTACCTGGAGAATGAGCTCGACAAGCACAAGATCACCGAGTTGCCTCCTCCCGGGATTCACCGCATGAATCGCACCGAGTACGCCAATGCGATTCGGGATCTGCTGAATCTGGACATCGATCCTTCCAAGTTCCTGCCTTCGGACGATTCCACCCGCGGCTTCGACAATATCGCGGGCGCGCTGACATTTTCGCCCGCCCTGCTCGAAGGCTACGCCTCGGCCGCCGAGAAGATCAGCCATCTGGCCTTGGGCGACACCAACGAGGCGACTTCCAAGATCTGCCGCGTGCCGGAAGACAGCTCGCAGGACTATCACATTGACGGAATGCCCTTCGCCACCCGCGGCGGACTCATCTGTAACTATGAGTTCCCTGCCGACGGCGACTACGTGTTCAAGATTTACCCCATCAATCAGGGCCTGATGGACAACGATCGCGCTTTCGGCGAGATCCGCGGCGAGAAACTGGAACTGCTGGTGGACGGCGAGCGGGTGAAGCTGTACGACTGGGATCGTGAAGTCGGCAGCGGCGCGCCGGTGCATGGCGGCACCGCGGACGTGCATTTTAAGGTGACGGCCGGCCTGCACAAGGTGGTGGTGACGTTCCTTTCTACCGACCTTGCTCCGGGCAGCGATTTAAACCAGCATTTTAAGCGCAGCACCATCGAGACCGGAGGCCTGCCGGGATTCAAATTCTGGCCGCACGTGGGCAAGCTGGATATTTTGGGCCCCACCAAGCCCGAAGGAGCAACGGATTCTATCAGCCGCGCCAAGATCTTCGTGTGCAAGCCGGCTGGCGCGGCTCCCGGTGCCACCCCCAGTTCAACCCAGGAAATCGCCTGCGCGCGGCAGATCGTCAACACGCTGGCTCGCCACGCCTTCCGCAGGCCGGTGACCCCGCAAGATACCGAGAAACTGATGGCGTTTTATCAGCAGGGCTATTCCGACGGCCAAGGCAAGGAAAAGTTTGACGTGGGCATCGAACGGGCGCTCGAGCGCATCCTCGCGGACCCCGAATTCGTATTTCGCCGCGAAGCCGAGCCGGCCAACCTTGCTACGGGTAAGACCTATCGCATCAGCGATTTGGAGCTGGCCTCGCGCTTGTCCTTCTTTCTGTGGTCCAGCATTCCCGACGATCAGTTGATCACTCTGGCCAGCCAGAACAAACTGCACGATCCGGCGATTCTGGAGCAGCAGGTCAAGAGAATGCTTGCGGATCCTCGCTCCAGCCAATTGGTGGTCAACTTCGCGGGCCAGTGGCTGAACCTGCGCGCCATGCAGACGGCCTTCCCCATCCCCGGGTTGTTCCCGGATTGGGACGATAATCTGCGCGCGGCGATGCGCAAGGAAGCCGAACTTTTTGTTGGCAGTGTGGTGCATGAAGACCGCAGCGTCATCGACCTGCTCAACGGCAACTATACCTATTTGAATGAACGCTTGGCCAAGCACTACGGCATTCCCGGCATCTATGGCAGCAACTTCCGGCGCGTGGAGCTGCCGCCGGAATTCGACATGCGCCGCGGGTTGCTGGGTAAGGGCGCGATCGAGACCATTTCGGCGTATCCGAACCGGACCACGCCGACCGTGCGCGGCAAGACCATGATGCAGATTTTCCTGGGCGTCAGTCCGCCGGACCCGCCGCCAAATGTAAATTTTCCGGCTTTCAGCGCCGACGCGACCCACTCGCTGACCAAGCCCACTATGCGACAGCAGATTGAGATGCATCGCGCGCACGAGCCCTGCGCGACGTGCCACAAGATTATGGACCCGATCGGGTTCTCGCTGGAGAATTTCGACGCGATCGGGAAGTGGCGGGTCACCGACGACGGTACCCCGATTGATCCCGCGGGAATGCTGGTGGACGGCACCAAGATCGACGGCGTGGCCGGTTTGCGGGCCGCGCTTGTGCGCAACAGCGCGCAGTTCGTGCGCGTGATCGCGGATAAGTTGATGATCTACGCGCTGGGCCGCGGCACCGAGTATTTCGATATGCCCGAGGTTCGCGCCATCGTCCACGACGCCGAGAAGAATAACTACAAGTTTTCATCCCTGGTTTTGGGAGTGGTCAAGAGCGAGCAATTCCAGATGAATCAGAAGCTTATGACGGGTGCTGCGGAGGGGGCTCAGCAGCGCGCATCGCGTTAGGGCGGGATTCCCGGACCCTTATGGGCGGCGCTAGAGTCTAATTAGGAGAGAGCGGAAATATAATGTTCATCACCAAGAAACACATTCCACGGCGCGCGTTTCTGCGCGGCGCGGGTGTAACATTGGCCCTGCCATTTCTGGATTCCATGATCCCGGCGCAGACGCCGATGGCCAAAGCGGCAGTAATGCCGACGCGTTTTACGGGCATCTTTGTTCCGCACGGCGCTGCTCCCGGATATTGGATTCCGGAAGGCGGCGGACCGGGCGAGCCGAAGTCGGAGGCGGGCGCCAAGAGTTTCAAGTATCCGATGATCATGCAGCCGCTCGAAGCCTTCCGCGACCAGACCACGATCCTGAGCGGGTTGTGGTCCAAGTCGGCTGAGCCGCCTCCGGGACAGACCGGAGCCGACCACTGGGTAGCCGCGGCGTATCTGTGCGCCGACAAGCCGCGTAAGACCACCGGCGCGGACGTCTATGACGGCACCACCATCGACCAGATCATCGCGCAGAAGATCGGCCAGGAATCGCTGATGCCGTCGATCCAGCTTGCGCTTGAAGATCCGGGCGCCAACTCGAGCAACTGCGGCGAAGGCTATAGCTGCACGTATTCGAACACCATCTCCTGGTCTTCGCCCACTCAGCCGATCCCGATGGAGCTCGATCCTCAGGTGGCCTTCGAGCGCCTGTTCGGCTCCGGCGGCGCCGACCCCAAAGAGCGCGCGGCTCGGCGGGAGCAGCGGCGCAGTATTCTGGATTCAATCTCCAAAGACCTGCCGCGCTTCAAGAGCGTTCTGGGGCCGGGCGATCGCGCCCGCATGGACGAATGGGAAACCGACATTCGCGAGATCGAACGGCGTCTGAATTTGGCCAAGTTGTCCACCGGCCAGGCCGACGACAGCGGCTTTGTCGCTCCGGCGGGCGTGCCGGAGTCTTTCGACGAGCACGTCAAACTGCATTCCGACCTGACGTGGCTGGCCTTTAAGGCCGATATCACGCGCGTGTCCACGATGCTGTACGCCCGCGACCTGACGGCCCGCCGTTATCCCGAGAGCAAGGTCAACAGCGCGTTTCATGGAGCCTCGCACCACGCCGAGAACCCCCGCAACATCGAGACGTATTCGCACATCAATCAGTACCACGTGAAGTGCCTGGCATACCTCGTGGAGAAGCTGCGCAGCACCAAGGAAGGCGACGGCACGCTGCTGGATCATTCGTTGATCCTGTACGGGACCAACATGGGCGATTCCAACCAGCACCTGCACTACGACGTGCCGCACATTCTGGTGGGCGGAGCCTCCGGCAAGCTCAAGGGCGACCGGCACCTGCATTATGAGACCAAGACGGTGACCAGCGGCAACCTTTTGCTCAGCATTTTGGATATGTACGGGATTCATCAGGACTCGATCGGCGACAGCACGGGCCGGTTGTCGGGTCTGGTGTAACGGAGAACTGACCAGACATGCGTTTTCGATACCTGATCGCAGTGGGCGCGGCGGCGCTGGCGGTGTACTTCACCGCGGGGGCGGCACCTTCGAGCCCCGTGGCCGACGCGGCCATGAAGGGCGACTTGGCGGCCGTGAAGGCCCTCATCTCTCAGAGAGCCGACGTAAACGCTCCGCAAGCCGATGGAGCCACGGCGCTCCAGTGGGCCGCCTATGATAACAACCCGGCCCTGGCGGACCTCCTGCTCGCCGCCGGCGCCGACGTCAAGAAAGCCAACCGGGAAGGGGCCACGCCCATGTATTTGGCGTCGATCCGGGGCAGCGCGCCGATGATCCTAAGGCTGCTCCAGGCCGGCTCCGATCCCAACCAGGCCGGGCCACAGGGAGAAACTCCCCTGATGCTGGCCGCGCGCAACGGCAATCTGGACGCGATGAAGGTTCTGCTGGACCATAAGGCCAATGTCAACGGCAAAGAAGAGCTCCGTGGCACTACGCCGATCATGTGGGCCTCCTCCGAAGGCCATGCGGACGCGGTCAAGCTGCTGATCGCGGCCGGCGCGGACATCAACGCGACTTCCAAGCCCGATACCGGCGGCAAGCCCAGAAACAACCTGGCTAATCCCGTGAGCCAACGCCTGAACTCGGGCTTTGGAGTCAACGGCCGTGGCGGAGCCAAAGGCGGAGCGAAAGGCGGAGCGAAAGGGGCGGCGGTGGTGCCGATTGGCGCCAATGGCGCGTCGGATTTCGCGGATGCCAACCCCGAGGCGGCAGCCATTGCTGGCCTTGCGCCGGAAGAAGGGAATGCGCCTGGGGCAAACCCCGCGGCTCCGTCGAATGCCGCTGGCGGCCGTGGGGCGGGTCGTGGCAATGGCGGTGGAGGGGGCTTTGGAGGCTTTGGCCGCGGAGGTGGCGCAACCGATGGCGGCGGTTTAACCCCGCTGGTTTACGCGGCTCGCGAAGATTGTCTCGATTGCGCCAGGGTCCTGGTGGAAGCCGGGGCTAACGTCAATCAGGTCACCAACTACGGCTGGACCGCGCTGCTTACGGCGACTCAGAACAAGCATTACAAGCTGGCTGCCTATCTGCTCGATCACGGCGCCAATCCCAACATCTCCAACAAAGGCGGCTGGACGCCTCTCTATCTGGCCACCGACAATCGCAACATCGAAGCCGGCGACTATCCCGTGCGCGCGCCCGATATGGACCATCTGGACTACATCAAGCTGCTGATCGAAAAGGGCGCAAACGTGAACGCCCGCATCTGCGGACCGCAATCGACCGCGGAAAAATGCACCGGCGACACCACGGAAACGCGAACCAACTTCACCATGCAGTGGCTGTTCGAGGATGGGGCGACGCCGTTCCTGCGCGCCGCCCAGTCCGGCGACGTCGTTCTCATGAAGCTCCTGCTCGACCACGGGGCCGATCCCAAGATCTTTACGGCGCACAACGTGACGCCTCTGGCGGTCGCGGCTGGAATCGGCTGGGTCGAGGGCGTCACCTTCGAGTGGTCCGAGCCCGAAAACGTGGAAGCGGTGAAGATGTGCCTGGACCTGGGCATCGATCCCAACCAGGCTGACGATGAGGGCCGGACCTCGCTCCACGGAGCGGCTCACAAGGGCCGGACCGCCGTCATCCAGATGCTGGTGGATCATGGCGCCAACATGGAGGCGCATGACTTCGGGAGCCGCGACAGTATCAACGGAGGAATGCTGGGGCAGACCTGGATTCCGATCGACTGGGCGCGTGGCCTGGTGCGCGTGGGAGTGCAGTCCGCCATCGCTCACCCGGATGCCGAAAAGCTGCTGGTCAAGTTGATGACGGAAAAGGACCTGACGGTTCCGGCTCCGCCCACCAATTCGCGCTGCCTGACCACTGGCGTCAAGGGCTGTTCCTAAGGTCCGCCGGCCGCTCTCTCTGGTCACGGCTCAGCGGGGCCTCCGGCATTGCCGGATTGAACGGTAAGAGACCGGATGCACCGGGGCGCTTGTTGGGGTAGGCTTCAAAAAGAACACGACTGCAGTTAAGGCCCTTTTTTCATTGGAGCGTGATGCCCCTTGCTCAGCTTGGCTCCAGGAAGGCGATTGAACATTGGCGAGGTCTTGATGACACTCCCCTGGAGTAGATTTTGCGATCAGCCAGCCTGGGCGTTCGTGTTCGGGAAGGCAGGAGACAAATGAAGCGAAACCGAGGTCAGGAGAAGGATTCGGATCGAGGGATGGAAGGCGACGGTTTCCCGGTGTTGCGACGAAACGTGGCGGGGATCGATCTGGGGAGCACAAGCCACTGGGTATGTGGGCCAACGATAGAGGGCTCGGAGCGGGAAGTAGAGGAAGTCGGAGCCACAACACCAGAGTTGGCCAAGCTGGCGCAATGGTTGAGGGAGCGGAAGGTGGAATCGGTGGCGATGGAGAGCACGGGTGTGTACTGGATTCCTGTGCACGAATTCCTGGAGCGCCAGGGATTCGAAGTGTTGTTGGTAAGCACGCGGGAATTCGCGCAGGTGCCGGGGCGAAAGAAGACGGACCGGGTAGACTGCAAGTGGATTCAGCGGCTGCACAGCTGTGGGCTGCTTCGAGGCTCGTTCCGGCCGGTTGAGCAGGTGTGCATGTTGCGGACTCTGGTACGCGACAGAAACACGCTTGCAGCGGAGCGGGCAGACTGGCTCCGACGAATGCAGAAGAGTCTGGACCAGATGAATGTAAGGGTGCACCGGGCGGTCTCCGACATCCAGGGCGCAACGGGTATGGCGATCATCCGGGCAATCGTAGTAGGAGAGCGGAACCCTGCCGTGTTGGCGAGGTTGCGGGAACCCGGTTGCCGCAAGAGCGTGGAAGAAATCGCCGAACAGTTAAGCGGGCATTGGCGAGAGGATCATCTGTTCAGCCTAAAGCAGAGTCTGAAGATGTACGATGCCATAGGCGAAACGATGCAGGAATACGACAAAGAGACTCTGCGGCGGCTGCGGGAGATGGAGCGAGCCGATTATGAGGGGAAGCAACCACCCCAGCTGAAAAACACCAATAAAGCAAAAATGATCCGCCAACGCGGCGAAGAACCGATGCGCGAGGCTTTCTACCGGATGAGCGGGGTCGATCTCACGGCCATCGACGCCGTAGGAGTTGGGGTGGTTCAGTGTGTGCTTACTGAATATGGTTCCGACCTGAGTTGCTTTCCGACGGAGAGCCATTTCGTCTCCCACGCGACGCTGGTTCCCAGGGGTGGCTTCAGCGGAGGCAAGGCGCTCAAAAAGAAGAAGCGCGGCAGCGCCAGCAGTCGTGTGTCGGCTGCACTTCGCTCGGCAGCGCTATCGTTGCGCCACAGTCAAACCGCCCTCGGAGCTTTTTTTCGCCAAACCGCCCGACGCCTGGGACCCGATGTCGCAGCCTTTGCCACGGCTAGAAAATTAGGCATACTGATTTATCGCCTGCTCCGTTGGGGGCAGGCCTACGTGGATGAAGGAGCCGAAGCCTACGAAAAGCGCTACCACGCCTCTCGCATTAATCGCCTTAAAATCACCGCCTCAGACCTCGGCTTTGAACTCGCTCTCAAACCAACAAACCCGTGAGTTCTTCCATTACATTACCGACCATTGGTCTCGGAGTAGAATGTCGCAGACAGAGCCGTGACGGTGCAGAATATTTTTAGCGGCCAGCGTTCCGTCCAATGTTTGCCGGCCTTCGGAGGGGGTTGGTGGACCCTCCAACTTTCGCAAAACCAAACCGAACCGGGACAGTCATGGAGCGGCCTGCACGATGTTCCAGAAAGCCTGTTTGGTGCCGGCTCCGCCGGGTTAGGGAGCGGTTACTAGTCCCTCTCTAAGGCCCCCACCCGACACCCCGGTTGACGGGGGGTGTTATGTTCCTGTTAAAATTAACGAAACATTATTCATGCGAACAGGTTCGCAGTCCCGCGTTGTAGCTGGGGCGGCTTTAGCGGCCGGCGGTGTGTTGTTATCGAGCGTGTTGCTATCGAGTTGCGTAGCCACCTCCACCGCAAGGCCCCAGCAATTCCGCACCTTCCTGTTGCCGCCATCTCCGGCGCGGCCTGTTCCCACGGTGCAGCTGATCGCCGATCCGCCCATGCTGACGGCGGGCGTGTATGCCAACGAAGCTCCCGATTTCGGCTCCTCGCTGCCGGTGATTCCGCGCGTCACCGATACCGACTTTATCCTGAGGCGCGCGGAGGATCGCTTCGCCGCGGGCAAGAAGGCGATTCAGGATGGACGCACCGCGGACGCGCGGAACGAGTTCGATAAGGCCATTGAGATCCTGTTGAACGCGCCCGAGGACACGGCCGAGCGCCCGCGCCTGGAAAAGCGCCTCCAGGAGATGATCGACGCAATCTACCGCTACGACGCGGGCGAACTGGGCGCGAGCGAGCCAGCCGCCGAAGCGGCCTCCGATGGGCGCCCCATTGACGAGCTTCTGGAATTGACCTTCCCGGTGGATCCCAGTCTTCGCAACAAAGTGCATGAGCAGATCCAGGCCACGGTATCGCAGCTCCCGCTGGAGGAAAGCGACGCGGTGGTCAGCTACATCAACTACTTCTCTTCGCCGCGCGGGAAAAAGGTCCTGGAAGCGGGCCTGCGCCGTTCGGGACGCTATAAACCCATGATCCAGCGCATTCTGGCCGAGGAAGGCCTGCCGCAGGAACTGATCTTCCTGGCGCAAGCCGAATCCGGTTTCGTCCCGCGAGCGGTTTCAAACAAGCTTTGCGTGGGATTGTGGCAGTTCATCAAATACCGGGGCGAAGAGTACGGGCTGAACGTTTCCGCGGCCGTCGACGAACGCATGGACCCTGAGAAGGCCACCCGCGCCGCCGCCCGGCACTTGCACGATCTCTATTCGCATCTGGGCGACTGGTATCTGGCCATGGCGGCCTACGATTGTGGTCCGGGCTGCGTCGACCGCGCCGTGGCTCGCACCGGTTATGCCGATTTCTGGACCCTGCGCCGCCTGAATGTCCTGCCCAAGGAGACCGCCAACTACGTCCCGGTCATTCTGGCGATGATCATCGTCTCGAAGAATGCGAAGGATTACGGCCTGGAAGATGTCGATCCGGACCCTCCGGTGGGCTACGACACGGTGGAACTGGAGTCTCCCACCAGTCTGGCCTTGGCGGCGGCGGCGGTGGATCGGCCTATCGCGGAACTCAAAGAGTTGAATCCCGCGCTGCTGAAGAACACCGCGCCGGGCGGGTACCAATTGCGCGTGCCCAGCGGAACCCTGGATCAACTGGAGCAGGCCTTCGCGGCGATCCCGCCGAACCAGCGGAACTCCTGGCGGTTGCATCGCGTCGAAAGCGGGGACACGGCCGCGATGCTGGCCAAGCGCTACGGGACCACGGCGGAGACGATCTCCTCGGTGAATCGCGGCGAACTTCCGGAGCCGGGGATGTTCGCGGCCATTCCGGTGGCCTATGCGGGAGACCGCGTTCCGGTGAAGCGTACGGCGAAGGCGGGCCCCGCTCCGGTCAAGACCTCCAAGCCGGCAAGCCCGGCCGTGGTCGCGGTCAAGGCTTCCTCGAAGAAACCGGTGGTGGCGCAAGCGCCCCGCAAGGCTCCAGCCCGTAAGCCGGCCGCCGCTCCGCACACGCCCGGAGCATAGCAGGCCCTCGTAGGGCCGGCTTGGCGCGTGTCTATCCTCCTCTTCAATACATTTTTTCTTGCCTTCCGTGTAAAACGCGATATTCTAATTTCTGGTTACCTGCGAAAAGGCGCAGGGCGGCGAGACGCCGAACGAGTGGAGGAGGCAGACAGAATGATAGAGTATCGACTTTCGGTCGATGACGATGAAATCGACGACTTCGACGAGGAATCCGGTATTAACGTGGACGACGATCTCGGCGAGTACGGCGCGGACGACGATGACGATGTGGTCGTGGTCGAAGAGGTGACGGTCTTGGTCCCGGTTCCCGCGGGATCCGAGGGCGCCCCGGCCGAACCTCCTGCCGCCAAGAAGCCCGCCAAGAAGGCTGCCTCGGCCAAGAAGGCTCCAACGAAGACGGCCGCTCCCGCGCCTGCGGCAGCGCCAGCGGCGGCTCCGGCCAAAGCGGCTCCCGCGAAGAAAGCCGCGGCAAAGAAGGCCGCTCCCAAAAAGGCCGCGAAGAAAGCTCCGGCAAAGAAAGCGGCCGCAAAGAAGGCGGTCGCAAAGAAGGCCGCGAAGAAAACTACGCCGAAAAAGGCCGTGAAGAAAGCGGCGGCGAAAAAAGCAGCCCCGAAAAAGGCTGCCAAGAAGGCAGCGCCCAAAAAAGCAGCCAAGAAGTCCAAAAAGGGCAAGAAGAAGTAAGAGCGTCGGGCGAGGACAGCGTTCGCGGCCCAGTTCCCTGGCTCGGGCAGGGCGGGGCTCATAGGGCACGCGGGGGGGGCGCGCAAGGGTCACACGGGATACCCGTGGGGCCCCCTTGTTTCGCGGTTTACTTTTCCACCACGGCGCGGCAGCGCTGGTACAGTTGCAGGAGGACGTCGACCTGCTCCTCTGGAGTTCTGGCGGCGGCTTTTCCGCCAAATCCCGTGGCGTTGCCGGCCTTGCCCAATCCAGTGGTCGCGGCGATGAAGCGCGTCAGCTCCAAAGCCACCTCGTCCTTGCTCATTCCCGTGCGCGGAGTTGCTTCCTTATCGTCAGTCATATAACCTCAAGGTTACTCCACGAATGCCCGTTGATGCCCGCCGACTGGTGCGGAAGATGCGCGGCGGAGCGCAGGCGCATCTTCTCGAAGGCTCGGACGGCAACTGCTACGTTGTCAAGTTCAGCAACAATCCGCAGCACCGGCGCATCCTGGTGAATGAGTGGATCTCGGCGGTATTCCTGCGACATCTGGGTCTCTCCAGCCCGGAAGTAGCGATGGTGCGGATCTCCGAAGAGTTTCTGGAGGCCAACGCGGACGCCTATCTGCAACTGGGGCGGGAGCGCCGCGCGCCGGAGGTGGGATGGCACTTCGGCTCGCGCTTTCCCGGCGATCCAGGCCGAATGGCAGTGTACGATTTTCTTCCCGATTCTTTGCTCGACAAGGTGGAGAATGCGGGCGATTTCGCGGGTGTTCTGGCGTTCGACAAGTGGGCCTGCAACGCGGATTCGCGCCAGGCCATTTTCTTTCGCGCCCGATTGCGCAATGAGACGCGGGACGAGCACCAGGAGCGGCTAGGATTCATCGCCCAAATGGTGGACAATGGATATGTATTCGATGGGCCGCACTGGCGGCTGGAGGATTCCCCGGTTCAAGGAATGTATTTCCGCCCGCTGGTGTATGCTAGAGTGCGCGGTTTGGCGGACTTTGAGCCTTGGCTGGAGCGCATCCGGTACTTTCCCGAAGAGGTTGTGGATCAGGCGGTGAAGCAGATTCCGCCGGCCTGGCTGGAGGACGAGGGAGTCGATCTGGAGCGCCTGCTGGACCGCCTCCTGGCCCGCCGCAAGCGGGTTGCGGATCTGATCCAAGACTGCCGCGCCGGGCGAGCGGACCCTTTTCCAGCGTGGAGATCCGATCCAAAGTGAGGAACGTGGGAGTTTTGTCAGCGCCATCCCGGGCGGCGGAGTTCCGCAAGCTTCTGACTGAGGGAGCTCCGGCCGCAGGCGCGCTGGTCGCCGACGGCGGGATGGGCACGATGCTGATGTCCAAGCTCAATCACGCCGGGGGCGCGCCGTCCAATGGCGCAAGCATACAACGGTGTCTGGATGAGTTGAATCTGTCTCTGCCCGCGCTGGTCCGGGACGTTCACCAGGAGTATGCGCGGGCGGGCGCCCAGATTCTTGAGACCAACACCTTCGGAGGGAATCGCAAGCGCTTAGGCGCGTTCGGGTTCGGCGACAAGGTGCGGGCCATCAACCGAGCCGGCGTGTGGATCGCTCGCGAAGCCGCGCGGACGAGCGCCTTCCCACCCTTCGTGGCGGGAGCGGTGGGGCCGCTGGGCGTTCGTCTGGAGCCTTTGGGGCGGACGACGCCGGCGGAAGCCCGAGCTGTGTTTCGCGAGCAGATCGAGGCGTTGGTCGAGAGCGGCGTGGATCTGCTGGTGCTCGAAACCTTTCAGGATCTGCGCGAGCTGCACGAGGCCATCCTGGCCGCGCGTGAAGCCGCCGGTCCGGAAATGGTCGTGGCCGCGCACGTAAGCATCGAGGACGACGGCAGGCTGGCGTCGGGCGCCTCCACGCGGGAGTTCACGGAGAGTATGGATGCCTGGCCGGTTGACGCGATCGGGCTGAACTGCTCATCGGGGCCCAAAGCGATTCTGGAGACCATCGAGGCCATGGCCGCCTGGACCGCGAAGCCGCTGAGCGTGATGCCCAACGCCGGACTCCCCACGGCTGTGGACGGCCGCAACCTGTATAGCTGCTCCCCTGCATACCTGGCGAAGTACGCCCGGCGATTCCTGCGCGCGGGAGCGCGCATCGTGGGCGGCTGCTGCGGAACTACGCCGGAGCACATCCGCGAGATTCGCGGAGCCGTTGACGAAATTCAACCGCAGCAGTGGCAGGTGAATTCGAATGTGGCTGAGCCAGCGGAAGCGCCAGAGGCGCTGGAGCCGATTCCGGCCGCCGGGCGCAGCGGGCTGGGCGCCAAGCTGGCCGCGGGACGCTTCGTGACCATGGTCGAGATTGTGCCGCCGCGGGGTCCGGATGTTTCCCACGAAATCGCCGGCGCGATCCAATGCAAGCAGGCCGGAATCGATTGCATTACGGTTCCGGACGGGCCCCGCGCCAGCGCGCGGATGAGCGCTCCGGCCGTTTGCCGGTTGATCCAGCAACAGGCCGGGATCGAGTGCTTGCTCCACGTCTGTTGCCGCGACCGCAATGTTATGGGCTTGCAGAGCGCGCTGCTGGGCGCGCACGCCCTGGGCATCCGCAATCTGCTCTGCCTCACCGGCGATCCGCCGAACCATACGGGAACCTATCCGGATGCGACCGCCGTTTTCGATGTGGATTCGATTGGCCTGACCGCCATGGCGGCCCACCTGAATCAAGGGCTGGACCTGGGCGGCCATCCCCTGGGCTCGCAAACGTCGCTTTTGATCGGAGTGGCGGCGAATCCCGGCGCGCCGGATCTGGAGCAGGAGCTTCGGCGATTCGAGTTGAAAGTAAAGGCCGGCGCCGAGTACGTGGTCACGCAAGCGATTTTCGATGAGGGGCTGCTCGAAAGGTTCCTGAAGCGGATTGAAGCCTACAAGCTTCCCGTGATCGCGGGAATCTGGCCGTTGACCAGTTTCCGCAACGCCGAATTCCTGATCAACGAGCTGTGTACGCCGGTGCCGGACGAATTCATGGCTCGCATGAGCGTGGCCGAGAGCGGGGAAGCGGCTCGCGCCGAAGGAGTGGCCATCGCGCGCGAAATGGCGGAGCGGGCGCGCGGCATGGTGGCGGGGGTGCAGTTGAGCGCGCCCTTCGGGCTCTACCAGATGGCCATCGACGTGGCGGAGGCGATTGACTCGCGGCCGGAGCCCCGAAGCTCTTAAGGTCGAACCGAGCGCTAAACTAACGAAATGGCGACCGACCTGATCGAGATCGACCCGGAGCAGCCGGGCGAGAAAGCCATTGAGCGCGCCGCCGCTGTGGTCCGGCGTGGCGGCCTGGTCGCCATCCCCACCGACGCGCTGTACACGCTGGTGTGCGATCCCTTGAACCTGCAAGCGGTGGGACGCATTTTCGCGGCTAAGAGCCGCAAGGAGGAGCGCGCGCTGCCTCTGCTGGTGAGCGACATGATGATGGCCGAAGATCTGGCCAAGGAGATCCCCAAGCGATTTTATCTTCTGGCTCGGCATTTCTGGCCGGGACCGCTGACCATCATTCTGGAGGCGTCTTCGCGTGTGCCGCTCAAGGTAACCGGAAATAGCGGCCGTCTGGCCATGCGGCAGGCGCAATCGAAGGTGGCCAAGGCGCTGCTGGAACGGCTGGCGCAGCCCTTGATCTCCACCAGCGCCAACATCTCCGGCCAACCGACGTGCGCCAGCGGCATCGAGGTGTTCGGCGCTATGGATGGCTTGCTGGATCTGGTTCTGGACGGCGGGCATGTGACGGGAGCCGGCGCGACCACCGTGGATGTGACCGAGCCGTACTGGCGCGTGATCAAAGAGGGAGCCATCCCCGAGAAAGAGATCGCCGAGGTGCTGAAGGGGTCGTAATCCGGCTGACGTATCTCAAGCGAGATACAATGTGACCGAGGGCCCACCACATGCCGCAGCCGATGACCGAGATGATTCATGCGCGGATCGACCCGAAGTTGAAGCGGTCCGCGGAGCGTATCTTTTCCGAGATCGGCGTTTCGACAGCGGAGGCGATCCGGCTGTTCTTGAAACAGGTCGAGCTGCACCGGGGGTTGCCGTTTCCGGTATCGGTCCCGAATAAAGAGACGATCGCCGCCATGGCGGAGGCGAATCGTCCAGCGCGGTTGAGGCAGTATCGTTCGTTCCGGGAGTTGCGCGGCCGGCTCTGATGGCGTTGATCCTTCTCCACGGACGCCTTTGAGCGGGAACTGAGAAAGAGGCGCAAGAACCTTTACAAGATTACGGAACGCAAGCTGATCCGGGCTCGAACGAAGAGCCACGCGGAGTTGTTCTAAACGGGCCGCTCTTGAGCCGGCGAGGAACGAAGCACCAGCGGTGTTCGCTCTTTTCCACGTGATCCACAACCAGGACTTGAATCCAGACCTCCTTCTGCTCCAGCTTAATCGCGAGTTCGTCCTGGAGAGCCGCAGTGGCCGCGGCGCGACCTTGGTCTTCGAGGCGCACGAGATGTATCGCGGCCGGCCGATATCCTCTCGGGCGCTCTGAACGCCTCCGTGGTCGTGCCCGCTACTGCACCGCGATGGTGACGCCGGTCTGGCTGGAGGCGGAGCCGATCTTGATCACCACGGGCGCCGCGCCGCTGGTTATTCCAAAGGGGACGGCCATGTCCACTCGGATCATCCCGGGAGGCAGCCCGGTGTCGCCGCCCACGTAGCCGAGTCCGGCCGCAACGCCTCCGATGGTCGCCGTCACCGGCAGCAGAGGCTGCGCGAAGCCGGCGTTGTCGGGGAATCCGTCGGGCTCAGCGGGCGTTACCTCGCCAGCACCGGTGGCGTACAGCGTAATCAGGTTGCCCTGGGAAGCCGGGCTGGTCGAAGTAATCCACGTTCCGGAGATCCGATCGAACGCCAGGGCTTGTCCGGTGCCCGAGCCGTCCGCGGTGAACAGGCCGGGCGCCGACGCAGCCACCGCGACGGGGAACTCCAGCGAAATCTGATTGCCGGACCGGACCGCGAGGGTCGCGTTGCCCGGCGTCACTTCATAAGGAACCACGGCGTTGATCTGTTGCGACGAGGTGTAAGAAATGGGCGCGGGAATTCCGTTAAAGTAGGCCACCGTACCGGCCAGTTGCAAAGGCGTGTTTCCATATTGATCTGGCTGGGAAGTGGTGGGGGTCGAGGGCCCCAGGCCGGAGCCATAAATGATGACCCATTCGCCAGGAGCGACCGGCCCGGTTACATTCGTGGCCGCGCTGACGACCGCGCCGGCCGTTGGGACCGGTGAAGCCAATTGCAGCATGCGGATGACGTTGTTGCTCAGATCAGCCACGTAGAGGTCCCCTTGAGGGTCGAGCGCGATGCCCCCAACACTGCTCAGCCGGGCCTTGACGCCGGGGCCCCCATCCCCCGAGTATCCCGCGGAGCCGGTGCCGGCGATGGTGACGATCAAGCCTCCCGGGGTGACCATGCGAATCCGGCTTGCGCCGGAATCCGAGATGTAGACATTTCCCGCCGCATCGGCGGCCAGGCCGTAAGGGCTGGCGAGCTGGGCGTTCACGGCCAAGCCTCCATCGCCTGAATCGCCCAGGATTCCGCTGCCGGCGAAGGTGTTGATGACGCCGCCAGGGGTGACGATTCTTACCACGTGATTGCCCGAATCGGCAATGTAGAGGTTTCCGGAGGCGTCGAGGGCCAGGCCCATCGGACCGTTGAGCCCGGCAGCCGTGGCCAGGCCACCGTCGCCGGCATAGGCCTGCAAGCCACTGCCTGCGACGGTCGAGATGACGCCGTTCGACACCTTGCGAATCACGTTGTTGCTGTAGTCGGCGATGTACAGGTTTCCGGCGCTATCCAGGGCCAGCCCGGAGGGCGAATTGAGAGACGCGCTGACGGCGGAGCCGCCATCGCCCGAATAGCCGGTGGAGCCGTTTCCGGCGACGGTTGAGATGGCTCCGTTCACGATCTTGCGCACGCGCTGATTGCCGGTGTCGGCGAAGTAGAGATTGCCGGAAGCATCCGTGGCTATGCCTCCGGGAAACGCGACTTGCGCGCTGGAGGCGGCGCCGCCGTCCCCGCTGAATCCGGGAGTCCCATTTCCCGCCACGGTCGCAATTACGCCAGAGGTGTTGATCTGGCGGATGCGCTGGTTATTCGTGTCGGAGATATAGACGCCTGAAGCGGAGACGGCGACGGCCGAGGGTCCGTTCATCTGGGCGCCTTGAGCCGAGCCTCCGTCGCCGGCATAACGGATCGCTCCATTGCCGGCCACGGTGCTGATGGTGCCGGTCTTGCTCACCATGCGCACGCGGAAGTTGAAGAGATCGACGAAATAAACGTTGCCGGAAGGATCGACGCCGACGGCGTTGGGGGTATTGATCTCGGCGGCGTTAGCAGCGCTGCCATCGCCGGAAAAGCCATAGGCCCCGGCCCCGGCCAGCGTAGTGATGATGGCGGAGCCGGCCAGCGTGTTGGCGGTGGTCACTTTGCGGACACGGTTATCGTCCGCGTCGGCGATATAAACGCTGCCGGCACCGTCCACGACCACGCTGTGGGGACCGGCCAGCACCGAGGCGGTGGCAAAGCCGCCTTCTGTATAAGTGGTGCCTCCGCCCACCACGCTACTGGTAATTCCATTGGTGCCATACTCGCGGATGAGTCCATTGCCGAAGTCCGCGATCCACAAGTTCCACGACGAATCGAAAAAGATGTCGGTCGGGTCGTTCATGGAAATGATGCTGGTGCCGTCTCCGGTATTTCCAGGGATGTAGTTGCCCAGGTAGGGAACGATGACGCCGTTGGAGATCATGCGGATCGTGTTGTTGGCGGAATCGCAGATATACAGGTTGTTGGAGGCGTCCAACGCCACTGCGGTTGGCAACTGCAGTTGCGCTTGGGTGGGCGGCCCGTAATCGCCGCCGCTCCCCGGGGTTCCGTTGCCCGCGACGGTGGTGATGATGCCGGTGGCGGCCGCAACGTAACGCACCACCTGGTTTTGCATATCGGCGATATAAATGTCGCCCGCGGAGTCAATCGCCATGCCTTGCGGGTTATTCAATTGCGCGCTGAGGGCCGGGCCTCCGTCGCCGGAGTAACCGGGCTGGCCGTTTCCGGCAACCCGCGTCAGGGCGCCCCCGGACAGACGGAAAACCGAATTCAGGGCCGTAAAGTACACATTCCCCGAAGGATCGGTCGCGATCCTGCCGGGCAAACCTAACGCGATACTGGTAGCTGACGCAGCGGCTGGGGCGGGACTGCCTCCGGCCACGGTCGAGATCACATAACTCTGCGCCCACAGGGTGCCCAACTGCGCACACGCCAGCAATCCCCAACAAAGCCTCATTCGCTTCCTTTTGTGTCCCTTAGCACGCCACCAACCGCTCGCTCACGGTCGCCCGGCACGGGCAGGCGGCTCAGAATGCGGCTGTCTGCCGAGGGAGCGATGCATGCTGCGGGCGGGTTTCTCAAAAGCCGTTGGACGTGGCGAAATGTACTAGAGTTCCATTGTAACCCTTTGCGCTCCTGGTATCATCAGATGGGGGCGTTCCTGCCGCGTTCGCGAGCGGCTTCCAAAAATTGATCCAACAGTCAATGTCATGGGGTCCGGCTCGATTACGTGCCGGTGTGCAAGCTCCGGCGGGAAACCGCCATGGAGAAGCCTGAAGGTGCGCGGAGGACTCCACCCTGTTAAGTTCGGGGTCAAATGACGGAAGCTTCGGCGGCGTGGTGGTGCGCTCCCACCTCAACTCTAAGTAATAGGCGTCGGGCAAGTCAGAGGAGCCGGAATTACCAATCTTCTTTTTATCGGCGACATCTTTGCGTCCACCGGACGGCAATTGGTGGCGCGGCATCTGCGCGGGATCGTGGCCGCGGAGAACATCCATCTGACCATCGCCAACGGGGAAAACGCCGCTGGCGGCTTCGGCATTACTCCGCCGCTGGCCGACGAGTTGTTCGCTTACGGCGTGGACGTGCTGACCAGCGGCAATCACATCTGGGATAAGCGCGAAATCTACGATTATCTTCCCCAGCAGCCCCGGCTGCTGCGGCCCGCCAATTACGTTGAGGAACTCCCCGGGTCGGGCGTGGTGGTGGTGGACGCGCGCAATGGAGCGCGTTGCGCCGTGATGAACTTGCAGGGGCGCACGTATATGCCCACCACCGACTGCCCGTTTCGAAAGGCCAACGCGCTGCTGGCGGCGCTGCCGGCGGAGGTGAAGGTGCGCTTCGTGGATTTTCACGCCGAGCTAACCAGCGAAAAAATGGCCATGGGATGGCACCTGGACGGGCGCGTCTCGGCAGTCATCGGGACCCACACGCATATCCCCACCGCGGATACGCGCATTCTTCCCGGCGGCACGGCCTACCAAACCGACGCGGGCATGACCGGGCCGTATCATTCCGTGATCGGGGTGGAGAGGCAGTTGATCCTGGACCGATTCCTGACCCAATTGCCGGTGCGCATGGAAGCGGCCCGGGGCGGAGCCGAGTTGCATGGCGTGGTGGTGGAAGTGGACGAGGCGACAGGCCGGGCGGCGGCGATCAAGAGGGTGGAAGTTTTGGGTTGACGCCGAGGCTGACGGGGAGGAGCCCGCGCCCGAGTCAATTCCACGGCTAAGCCGAGTGCGTGGCCAAGTGGACTGCCCTGACTTTTGCAACAGAGTTTTGCAACACCATCGAACATCAGGGACCGGATTGAGAGCGTGTCCCGCAAAGGACCCTTTTTGCAACGGCGATTTTACGACTTGGCCGCGTAAACCGCAGATGTAGCCGCGATCCCGGCGCGGCTTCTCAATAGTGATAACGGCACGAAAGAATCCGGATCTTATCAGGGAAGACCTGATAAACCAGCCGGTGCTCCTGGGTGATGCGCCTCGACCAGCACCCGGCGAGTTCGTGCTTAAGTGGTTCCGGCTTGCCCCAAGCCCGAAAACGGCTCCCGCTGAACCTCGCGTACGAGACGGACAATCCGGGGTGCCTGGGCGCGGTCTTGTTCAATCCACCAAGCCAAATCCTCGAACGCGGAGGGATCAAATTCCAAGCTTCTCACATTCCAAGCTTCTCGAGGACAGCCTCTAGCGAGAACCCATCCTGGCGCTGCGCCGCTGCCAGCAGGCGCTGCTTCATCGTCTCCGATTTCAGGAGATATGCGGTCTCCCGCTCCGAGGCAATCTCCCGCCACAATTCGATCGGGACGATCACAGCGGTCGGTTCCCCGGCCTCATTGGAGACGATCTGGATGATGTCCGTGTCCGGCACAATTTCAGTCTACCTCCGCCGCGACCGCCGCGTGAAAGCCGATCCGTATCAGGACGACTTCACCGCGTCGAAGAATGGCTTCGGGGCCCATTGAACCGGAATCACCGGCAGAGCTGCGGGCCGACGAAAGAATGATACTTGATTTTTCGCTTGACGCCGCGCACTTATATGCTACGCTTGATTGATTTAATTTCCGGCTTGCGGCTCCGGACGGAAGAACCATTTGGAGGATCGCTCTTATGGCGCGCAGAGGTGATCGCCGAATACCCGGCCTTTCTGTTGCATTTCGATTATTTCCCGGCATCCTGTTGTTAAGTGCCGCCCCCGCGATGGCAGCTCCGCCGGACCGCATCACGCGGCCTCTGGACCCCGGCCGGATCGCCGCCGTTGCAGGCCATCTCCATGGGCTGGCTCAACCGCAATTCGATCGAGGAGCGGTTGATCCGGGGATGCAGATGGACTATATGGTCCTGCTGGTGAAGCCCTCCGCGGCCCAGCAGGCGGATCTCGATCAATTGCTCGCGGCCCAGCAAAACCCCTCCTCGCCCCACTTTCGCGAATGGCTCACGCCCGAGGCGTTCGGCAATCGCTTCGGCCTGAGTTCCAGCGATCAATCGAAAGTCGTCGCGTGGCTCGTTTCAGCGGGTTTTGCCGTGAATCATCTGGCTCGAGGGCGGAACTGGATCGCTTTCAGCGGAACCGCCGCGCAGGTGGGGACGGCTCTGCATACGCCCGTCCATCGGTTTCAGATTGGCGGAGAAATTCACTTTGCGAACACCAGCGAACCGTCAGTACCGGAGGCCTTGGCGGACGTCGTCGGCGGATTCCTGGGACTGAATGACTTCCGCCTCAATTCCTTCGTCATGCCGGTTTCGCCCGATTACAATGCCGGGGGGGCCCATTTCCTTGTACCGCAAGATTTCGCCAACATTTACGACCTCACACCGTTGTACAGTTCAGGGATCGATGGAACCGGACAGGGTATCGCGGTGGTCGGGCAATCCAACGTCTTGCTGAGCGATCTTCGCGCGTTTCGCACGCGGTACAACCTGCCCGCGAACGATCCTAAGATGTTTAACTACAGCTCAGTGGACCCTGGTCTTAATGGCGCCCAGATCGAGGGGAACCTCGACCTGGAATGGGCCGGCGCAATTGCACCCAATGCGACCATTTATTACGTCTACGGACCGAGCGCGATTACCGCGATTGTGGTCGCAGTGGAACTGAATTTCGCCCCGGTCGTCAGCATAAGTTACGGAGCCTGCGAGATTAACTTTGCTCCTTCCGCCTACCGCTCCATCGCACAACAGGCCAATGCCCAAGGGATCACGATCGTGGCCGCTTCAGGCGATTCCGGCGCGGCCGGATGCGACACTCAGGCCGCTGAGCCCTTCGCGTCGCGCGGCCGCGCGGTTAACTTCCCGGCTGCCGTACCCGAGGTGACTGGAGTCGGCGGCACACAGTTCGCCGAGGGCAGCGGCACTTACTGGGCTTTCTCCAACTCGCCCAATTTTGGTTCGGCGCTCTCCTACATTCCGGAGGCGGCGTGGAACGAGTCCAGCAGCACGGGCCTAGGTTCGAGCGGCGGCGGCGTCAGCCTTCTCTATCCCAAGCCTGCCTGGCAGACGGGTCCCGGAGTGCCCACCGACACCGCGCGCCATGTTCCAGACCTCGCTCTCAGTGCAGCCGGCCATGATGCTTACTATATCAATATCGACGGCTCGAATATCCCGGTTGCGGGAACATCGGCGTCGGCTCCATCCATGGCCGGTATTGTCGCCCTTCTAAATCATTACCAAGTTAGCAACGGATTTCAAAAGCAGCCGGGGCTAGGAAACATCAACCCGCAGCTCTACCGGCTGGCGCAAAGCAGCCCCACCGCGTTTCACGACACTATTTTGGGAAGCAATATCGTCCCTTGCGCACAGGGTAGCCCGGATTGCGACACCGGCTCGTTCGGCTACCAAGCCGTACCCGGATACGACATGGCCACCGGCCTCGGTTCGGTGGACGCAAATGCGCTGTTTACACAGTGGAACAACGCAACAAACGGGGTCGTCGTGACGCTATCGGCGAACCCTACGAGTGCAACCCTCAACGACACGGTTCAAGTCACCGCAACCGTTGCGCCAGCGGGCGGTAGCGGTACGCCCACCGGCACCGTCAGTTTCACGTTCGACACTCTTCCGCTCGGGACCGTCGCGATCGCCAACGGCAGTGCGAACCTGACATTCCCGCTGTATCTGATCGGCGCCACCGGCACGGTCCCGATCGCCGCCGAGTATTCGGGCGATTCCTCTTTCAGCTCGGGCGGCGCCACCAAGGCGATCAGAATCACTCTCCCCAGCGGGGCAGCCGCCATCATCCCGTCCGCGCCGAATACGGTGTGGCCTTCGCCGCCGGACGCGCAGGGCTTGAGCTGGCAGACCAGCATCTCTCTGCGTGAAGTGGCGGGCGTCCCAGCCATGCTTACGGCTTTCATCATCGACGGTCAGGCACAGGCGCTCTCGCAGTACTTCCCTTCGCCGGACATCCCGCCGGGCGGCGCAGTCAGCACCAACTTTGTCCTCCGGAATCTGACCGCTCCGCTGACCCATACTTATGGGTTCACCGGCGTCGACACCGCGGGCAACACCTGGTCGCGGCAAATCCAGGTGAACTACCTCCCGCTTCCGACGGACAATTTCTTCAGCCTTTCGGCGACACCGCTCACGGTGACGCAGAACACAGCCGCCGCTTCCTCCTGCCAGTGGGCGGTGCAGCTTAACGTCGATGACTTGGGTGGTTTCGGAGTCAATCTGCTTACCAGTCTCTCGGCCGGTCATGCCAGCCTATCCAGCCAGATTGTATCCATCTTCGGCACGACGCGTTTGGATGCGTGGGGCGACATCCAGGGTACGCTTTGCTTCGGCGGAATCACCCCTCCGGCGAGCGACTCCATCGACGTGGCCCTTAGCGATGGAGCCTCGTTTAATCTGGTCGTCTCCTTCGCCGGCCCGCCTGTAAATCCGGCCAAGCTCTCTGCTTCCCCTCCGAATATCAGTCTCGCGGCGAGTCCTAGTCAGCCGGCGCAGACGACTCTGGCTGTGAATCTGTCCGATCCGGCGCAAACATGGACGGCCTCGATCTATCCGGCAAATCGGACCACTGCCTGGCTAAGCGCCTCGCAGCTTTCGGGAGCCGGGACATCCCAGATTACTTTGACTGCTTCCGGAACGGGATTCGAGCCGGGCGTCTATCGGGCCACGATTGTGATTCAAAGCGCCAGCTCCATACCCCAATACATCAACGTGCCGGTGATGTTCGTGCTGGGCGGCAGTTCCACCGGAACGGCCATTACCCGGATCGCGAATCCAGCGTCCGATTACGCTGCGGTCAGCCCGGGGATGCTTCTGAACGTCTACGGCTCAAATCTGGCGAATACCACGCAGAGTGCTTCCGGGGATCCACTGCCTTTTTCCACGGCCGGCGTTACGGCGGCTGTGAATGGCCTGGCGGCTCCGGTGCTGAATGCTTCGCCTGGTCTGCTTACCATTCAGGTGCCTTATGAGGCGGGGGCAGGGCCAGCGGTGCTCGGTGTAAACAATAACGGACAGATTGCCGGCTTTCCATTCCAGATGGCTCCGTCGTCGCCGGGCATCTACGCCGACGCGAGTGGGAATCTGCTTCCAACCGCGGCTGCGCAGCTAGGTGGCTTTGCGACGCTGTATGTGACCGGTACGGGAGAGGTGTCGCCCGCTCTGAAAACAGCATACTCTCCGTTCTCAGGAACGCCAATCTCGCTCCTGCCGAAAACGGTCCTGCCGCTGTCTGTGAGCGTGGGTGGTGTTCCGGCTTTTGTGCAGTTCGCCGCGGTCTCCCCCGGGCTGCTTGGGACCACGCAGGTGAACATTATCGTCCCGGCCTCCGCTCCGCTGGGAACTCAACCGGTCGTGGTCACGGTGGGAGGCGTTGCCAGCCCGCCCGTGAACCTGGTAATCAATCCAGCCTCGCCGGGCGCACCATAGCCTTCGCAGCAGCGGTCGATTCAGGCGCCAACAAATGGCATCGCCGTTGAGGGCAGCGGGCATGACCCGGCCGCATCATTCGTGATCGGGCCCTCGAGAGAGAGCCCGTCCTGGCGAGGAACCTGTAAGCTGAAGAGGTGGCGCTGACATTCGAGGAAGCTCGGGCGTGCGTGCTCGCCAACGCCCGCAGGTGTAACGGGACCAAGCACGGAACGACGGAGCCTGTGCGAACGCTCACGGCCGCGGGACGCGTGATCGCCGAGAACGTCGCGGCGGACCGCGACTATCCGCCGTTTGCCCGCTCGGCTCGCGATGGATTTGCGGTGCGCGCGGCCGATCTGCCGGGCGAGCTGAAGATTATCGGCGAGGTTCGCGCGGGCCAGGTTTTCGACGGCGCGATCGGCGCAGGCGAAGCCGTGGAGATCATGACCGGCGCGCCCATGCCCCAGGGCGCCGACGCCGTGGTGATGATTGAGCACACGGAGAAAGTCGGCGAGCTTGTGAAAATGGGCCGGAAGGCCCCTGGCGACAATTTCAGCCCGCGGGGTGTGGAGGCTCGCGCGGGCGCTGTGGTGCTCGAAGCCGGGCGGCGGCTGGGGTTCGCGGAGATCGCGCTGCTGGCCATGGTGGGCCGCGAGTGCGTGCAGGTGTTCCGCAAGCCGCGCGTGGCCATTCTGCCGACCGGCGATGAAATTGTCGAGGCTGGGAAGACGCCGGAGCCCTTTCAGATTCGCAATTCGAATGCGTGGTCGCTGGCGGCGCAGGTGCAGCGGGCCGGCGGCGCGCCGGAGATCCTGCCCATCGCGCGCGACAACTACGAGTCCACGCGGAGTATGATCGAGCGCGGTCTGGACGCGGATCTGCTGTTGCTCTCGGGCGGTGTTTCGGCCGGGAAATACGATATCGTCGAAAAGGTTCTGGCCGATCTGGGCGCGGAGTTTTTCTTCGATCGGGTGAAGATTCAGCCGGGTCAGCCGCTGGTGTATGGGTTTGTCAAAAGCGGCCCGGCGAGCGGTAAGCAGTTTTTCGGGCTGCCGGGCAATCCGGCCTCCACCATGGTTACTTTCGAGGTGTTCGCCCGGGCCGCCGTGGAGTTTCTTGGCGGAGCCAACGACGCCCCGCTGCCGCTGCTGCGGGCGAGGCTGACCAGGAAGTTTGGGCACAAGCAGGGGTTGACGCGATTTCTTCCGGCGAGGTTGAGCCTGGATGGCTCGACCGTCGCCCCGGAAGCGTGGCAGGGATCGGGGGACGTGGCGTCGCTGGCTCGCGCGAATGCGTTCCTGGTGGCGGAAGCAGACCGGGAAAGCTGGGAAGAGGGCGAGGACATTCGCGTGCTCATCAAATGAAGAAGCTTTCGCATTACGACGCCGAGGGCCATGCGCGGATGGTGGATGTCTCGGAAAAGCAGGAGACCCGCCGCTCCGCGACGGCGCATGCGTTCGTGCGCATTCGGCCCAGTGTGCTCAAGAAGCTCCCCCAAAATCCCAAGGGCGATCCGCTGGAAGTGGCGCGCATTGCCGGCATCGCGGCGGCCAAACGCACCTGGGAGCTGATCCCGATGTGCCATCCTCTGATGCTGACGCACGTGGATGTGACGGCGCGGGTGGAGGCGCGCGGCGTGCGGATTACGGCCACCTCGGCGACAACGGCGCAGACGGGCGTCGAAATGGAGGCACTCACCGCCGCGGCGGTGGCGGCTCTGACCGTGTACGACATGACCAAGGCGCTGGATAAAGGCATCGAGATTCAGGATCTGTATCTGGTTGAGAAGACCGGCGGCAAAAGCGGGGATTATAAGC